>NZ_NKEX01000003.1:0-2136917 GCF_002223325.1 Burkholderia sp. AU15512 | reverse complement strand
GCAATACGGTCGACGGGGTGTTCACGACCGTTCAGGACGTCGCGCAGACGGTGTTGTTCCTGTCGGCCTTCCCGAGCGCCGCGCTCACGGGCCAGTCGTTCATCGTCAGCCACGGCTGGTTCATGCAGTGATGCGGGGGGGCGGGCGGGGTCGCTGCTCGCCGGTCAATGGCATAAAAAAACGCGCTCCTCGGAGCGCGTTTTTCATTTTGGCAGGGCGGGGCCGATGACGGCTGCCGCCTGCTCTTGCCGCATTACTTCAGGACGGCTGCGACAGCATTGGCGACCACGTCGAGATTGCGCGTGTTCAGTGCTGCGACGCAGATCCGGCCCGTGCCGACTGCATAAATGCCGAACTCATCGCGCAGGCGATCGACTTGTGCCGAGGTCAGGCCCGAATACGAGAACATCCCGCGCTGCGCGTTGATGAAGCTGAAGTCGCGATCGACGCCGCTTGCCTTCAGGCGCTCGACGAGACCATTGCGCATTGCGCGGATGCGATCGCGCATTTCACCGAGTTCCTGCACCCACGAAGCGTGCAGTTCCGGCGATGCGAGCACCGCTGCGACCACGGCGCCGCCATGGGTCGGCGGGTTCGAGTAGTTCGTGCGGATCACGCGCTTCAGTTGCGACAGCACGCGCGACGCTTCTTCCTTGCTCGACGTGATGATCGACAGTGCGCCGACGCGCTCGCCGTACAGCGAGAACGACTTCGAGAACGACGACGACACGAATGCGTTCAGGTCAGCCGCGGCAAACAGGCGCACGGCAGCGGCATCGGCCTCGATGTTTTCGCCGAAACCCTGGTAGGCCATGTCGAGGAACGGCACCAGGTCGCGTGCCTTCACGACGTCGACGACCTGTTGCCATTGCGCTTCGGTCAGGTCCACGCCGGTCGGGTTGTGGCAGCACGCGTGCAGCACGACGACCGTACCTGCCGCGTAGCTGTTCAGTGCCGACAGCATGCCTTCGAAGTTCACGCCGTTGGTGGCGGCGTCGTAGTACGGGTATGCGACGACTTCGAAGCCGGCTGCTTCGAACAGCGCGCGGTGGTTTTCCCAGCTCGGATCGCTGATCGCGACCTTCGCGTTCGGGTTCAGGGTGCGCAGGAAATCCGCGCCGATCTTCAGTGCACCCGTGCCGCCCAGTGCCTGGGCCGTGACCACGCGGCCGGCTGCGATCAGCGGCGAGTCATTGCCGAGCAGCAGCTTCTGCACGGCCGCATCGTAGGCGGCGATACCGTCGATCGGCAGGTAGCCACGCGGCAGGCCGGCCTCGACACGTGCCTTCTCCGCATCGCGAACCGCGCGCAGCAGCGGAATCTTGCCTTCTTCGTTCGTGTACACACCGACGCCGAGGTTGACCTTGGTCGGACGCGCATCGGCGTTGAAGGCTTCGTTCAGGCCCAGGATCGGGTCGCGGGGAGCAAGCTGGACAGCGGAGAAGAGCGACATGATGATTCGGCAGTAGTGAAAAGAGGGTCAGGCTTTCAACGGGCGGGGCGGGCGCGGTGGATGGACCGCGCGCAGGCAGGCACGACGCCGGAAAGCGCAGCAGCCTGACATTGTAGCGAATTCACGCAGGCGGGGGCGGCGTTTCGGCGGCGAAATTCGGCCGGGAATCGCGATTTCGGGCGGCTGTCGCGCGTCAGGAGCCGGCAGCAGTTCGCGAGGCCGCGAAGCGCTAGAATGCTTTCTTTGCCCTCGCTCCGGCCGCATTCCATGTCCGAACATAAAGCCGAAACCGGCGACGCGCTCGACGAATCGAAATTCGTGACCTTCGAAGGGTCGCCGTTCCAGCTGTATCAACCCTATCCGCCCGCAGGCGACCAGCCGACCGCGATCGAGACGCTCGTCGAAGGGGTCGAGGACGGTCTCTCATTCCAGACGCTGCTCGGCGTGACGGGCTCGGGCAAGACCTTCACGATGGCGAACACGATCGCGCGGCTCGGCCGCCCGGCGATCGTGTTCGCGCCGAACAAGACGCTCGCCGCGCAGCTCTACTCGGAATTTCGTGAGTTCTTCCCGCGCAACGCGGTCGAGTACTTCGTCTCGTACTACGACTATTACCAGCCAGAAGCGTACGTGCCGCAGCGCGACCTGTTCATCGAGAAGGACTCGTCGATCAACGAGCACATCGAGCAGATGCGGCTGTCCGCGACGAAGAGCCTGATGGAGCGCCGCGATGTCGTGATCGTCGCGACGGTGTCGGCGATCTACGGTATCGGCAACCCGTCCGAATACCACCAGATGATCCTGACGCTGCGCGCCGGCGACAAGCTCGGCCAGCGCGACGTGATCGCGCGGCTGATCGCGATGCAATACACACGCAACGAGCAGGACTTCCAGCGCGGCACGTTCCGCGTGCGCGGCGACACGATCGACATCTTCCCGGCCGAGCATGCGGAGCTGGCCGTGCGCGTCGAACTGTTCGACGACGAGGTGGAGACGCTGCAGCTGTTCGACCCGCTGACCGGGCGCGTACGGCAGAAGATCCCGCGCTTCACCGTGTATCCGTCGTCGCACTACGTGACGCCGCGCGACACCGTGATGCGCGCGGTCGAGACGATCAAGGACGAATTGCGCGAGCGGCTCGAGTTCTTTCACCGCGACGGCAAGCTCGTCGAGGCGCAGCGCCTCGAGCAGCGCACGCGTTTCGATCTCGAGATGCTGCAGGAGCTCGGCTTCTGCAAGGGCATCGAGAACTACTCTCGGCATTTCTCGGGCGCGGCGCCCGGCGACCCGCCGCCGACCCTCGTCGACTACCTGCCGCCCGATGCGCTGATGCTGCTCGACGAATCGCACGTGCTGATCGGCCAGTTGAACGGCATGTACAACGGCGACCGCGCGCGCAAGGAAAACCTCGTCAACTACGGGTTCCGGTTGCCGTCGGCGCTGGACAACCGGCCGCTCAAGTTCCCGGAGTTCGAACGCAAGATGCGCCAGGTCGTGTTCGTGTCGGCCACGCCGGCCGACTACGAGAAGCGCGTGACCGGGCAGATCGCCGAACAGGTCGTGCGGCCGACGGGCCTGGTCGATCCGGAAATCGAAGTGCGGCCGGCGAGCTCGCAGGTCGACGACGTGCTGGCCGAGATCAACGCGCGCGTGAAGGCCGAGGAGCGCGTGCTGATTACCGTGCTGACGAAGCGCATGGCCGAGCAGCTCACCGAGTTTCTGGCCGATCATGGGGTCAAGGTGCGTTACCTGCACAGCGACATCGACACGGTCGAGCGCGTCGAGATCATCCGCGACCTGCGGCTCGGCACGTTCGACGTGCTGGTCGGGATCAACCTGCTGCGGGAAGGGCTCGACATTCCCGAGGTGTCGCTCGTCGCGATCCTCGACGCGGACAAGGAAGGCTTCCTGCGCGCGGAGCGCTCGCTGATCCAGACGATCGGCCGCGCGGCGCGGAACGTGAACGGCAAGGCGATCCTCTACGCGGACAACATGACCGAGTCGATGAAGCGCGCGATCGGCGAGACCGAGCGGCGCCGTGCGAAGCAGATCGCGCACAACGAAAAGATGGGCATCACGCCGCGCGGTGTCGTGAAGCGCATCAAGGACATCATCGACGGCGTCTACAACGCGGACGAGGCACGCGCGGAGCTGAAGGAAGCGCAGCAGCGCGCGAAATTCGAGGACATGTCGGAAAAGCAGCTCGCCAAGGAAATCAAGCGCCTCGAGAAGCAGATGGCCGACTACGCGAAGAACCTCGAGTTCGAGAAGGCCGCCGCGACCCGCGACCAACTTGCGCTGCTGCGTGAGCGCGTGTTCGGCGCGAACGTCGGCGATCACGTCAACGGCGGCCGGTAAATCTTTCCAAGCGTCACCGAAACCCTGCGGTAACGAACCTGTAAGCCTTGTCGGATCAGGGGTTTACACGGCTCTTTGTTTGTTCCGAAACAGGTTCGGTGCTAAACTTCGTGATTATTGAGAATTGTTCGCATTAACGTTCTTCGTCGCGTTAGTGTTTTCAGTGGGCCGGCCGTTAGTCGGTCCGCATGGTTCCAGATCAAATAACAAGGAGTGTCCATGTTGGGTTCTTCGTTCATCCGCACGACGGTTGCGGTAGCGGCGGCGCTTGCCGCGATGTCGGCCTCGGCTGCCGAATATCCGATCGGCAAGCAGCAGATCCAGGGCGGCATGGAAATCGGCGCGGTGTACCTGCAGCCGATCACGATGGACCCGGAAGGGATGATGCGCAAGGCGTCGGATTCCGACATCCACCTCGAGGCCGACATCCATGCGGTCAAGAACAACCCGACGGGTTTCGCGGAAGGCGACTGGATGCCGTACCTGCAGGTCACGTACAAGCTGACGAAGCAGGGCGACACGAAGTGGAAGGCTGAAGGCGACCTGATGGGCATGGTCGCGAGCGACGGTCCGCACTACGGCGACAACGTGAAGCTGAACGGCCCGGGCAAGTACCACCTGACGATGGTCGTCAAGCCGCCGATGCAGACGGGCCACATGGCGTTCGGCCGTCACATCGACAAGGAAACGGGCGTGGGCGCATGGTTCAAGCCCATTACCCTCGAGTACGACTTCCCGTTCGCCGGTATCGGCAAGAAGGGCGGTTACTGATCGGCGGCATCACGAACGGCGCGCTTCGGCGCGCCGTCGGCGTAGAGAACCCAGAATGAAAATTCCCCAGAAAATCGTTGCCGCAGCCGCTGCGTTGTGGCTTGCCGGCGCAGCGTACGCTGCCGATCTGCCGACGTTCAAGCTCGAGATGACGGACGGCAAGCTGAATCCCGCCCGCATCGAAGTGCCGGCCGGCCAGCGTTTCAAGATCGAGATCAAGAACACCGGCAAGGGCGCCGCCGAATTCGAGAGCGTGCAACTGCGCAAGGAGAAGGTGCTCGCGCCGGGCGCCGATTCATTCGTTGTCGTCGCACCGTTGTCACCGGGTGAATACAAGTTTTTCGACGATTTCCACCAGCAGGCGCAGGGCGTGATCGTCGCGAAGTAATGCGTTTTATCTGCGCGCGGGCGCACCTGCCCGGTGTACCGCGCGTCAGGAGGTATCGATGGGTCAGATCTTGTTCATCGTCTGGCGGGAGAGCGTCGAAGCGCTGCTCGTCGTCGGCATTCTCTATGCATGGCTGAAAAACGGCGACGACGACGCGCGCCGCGGCCTGCCTTTTCTCTGGGCCGGCGTCGGCGTCGGCCTGCTGATGGCCGTCGGCCTTGGTGCCGCACTGGTCGGTTTCACCGAAGTGCTGTCCGGCGACGCGCAGGACTACTTCCAGACCGCCATGGTGCTGATCGCATGCGTGCTGATCGTGCAGATGGTGCTGTGGATGCGCCGGCACGGCCGCACGCTGAAGCGCGACATGGAGCAATCGCTGCAGCAGAGCACGCGCGATTCGAACTGGTGGGGTGTCGCGGTGCTGGTCGCGCTCGCGATCGCGCGCGAAGGCAGCGAGACGGTGATCTTCCTGTACGGTCTCGGTTTCGGCCAGTCGGGTCACGTCGACGGCAGCCAGATGCTCGCGGTCGTGATCGGCCTCGGCCTCGCGTTCCTCACGTTCTATCTGCTGCAACTCGGCGGCAAGTACTTCTCGTGGCGGCATTTCTTCCGCGTCACGGAAGTGATGCTGCTGTTCCTCGGCGCAGGCCTGTTCCAGACCGGCGTCGACAAGCTGATCGACAAGGAAATCCTGCCGCTCGGCATTTCGCAGGTGTGGGACACGTCCGCGATCCTCGATGATTCGGGTACGTTCGGCTCGCTCGTCGCCACGCTGACCGGCTATCGTGCTCATCCCGCGCTGACCAACCTGGTCGCGTATGCGGTGTACTGGGCGGTGGTCTGGCTGCTGATGAAGCGCGCGAGCCGTCGTCCGGCGGTCGCGGCAGGTCGCGCGGCATGAGCGTTGTCGCCGCAGCCAAGCAGGGCTGGCTCGCGCAGGCCGGCCAATGGATGCAGCGCCACGGTGCGTTGATCCGCGGCATCCAGTGGGCCGTCGTCGCCGTCTATGCGTTCCTGATCATCGTGCCGGCGGTGTTGCCGCTGCCGGACGACTCCGCACATCTGTGGAATAACCTCACGCTGATCGCGCAATTCACGTTCTGGGGCATCTGGTGGCCGTTCGTGCTGCTGTCGATGGTGATGCTCGGCCGTGTCTGGTGCGGCGTGCTGTGTCCGGAAGGTGCGCTCACCGAATTCGCGAGCAAGTTCGGCCGCGGCGGCCCGATTCCGCGCTGGATGCGGTGGGGCGGCTGGCCGTTCGTCGCGTTCGGGCTCACGACGATCTACGGGCAGATGGTGAGCGTGTACCAGTACCCGCTCGCGGTGCTGTTCGTACTCGGCGGCTCGACCGTCGGCGCGATCGTGATCGGCTTGCTGTACGGCCGCGAAAAGCGCGTGTGGTGCAAGTACCTGTGCCCGGTGAACGGCGTGTTCGGGCTGCTCGCGCGGCTCGCACCGATGCGCTACAAGGTCGACGAGGATGCATGGCGCCGGTCGTACAAGAACGGCGAGCATGGCCATCGCGTGATTCCGATCAACTGCGCGCCGCTCGTGCCGTTGCGCAACATGAAGGGCGCGGCGGACTGCCACATGTGCGGCCGCTGCAGCGGGCACCGGGATGCGATCTCGCTGTCGTTGCGCTCGCCGTCCGACGAGGTCGTGAACCTCGGCGCGCAGCAGGCGAACCCGTGGGACACCGCGCTGATCCTGTACGGCCTGCTTGGCGTCGCGATCGGTGCGTTCCACTGGACCGTCAGCCCGTGGTTCGTGCAGATCAAGCAATGGCTCGCGGGCTGGCTGATCGACCATGACATCACGTGGCCGCTCGAGACCAATGCGCCGTGGTTCCTGCTCACGCACTATCCGGATCGCAACGACGTGTTTTCGTGGCTCGACGGCGGGCTGGTCATCAGCTACATCGTCGGCACGGGGCTCGTGTACGGCACGGCACTGCTGGTGCTGCTGGCCGGCGCGACGCTGATGCTCGGCCGCTTCGATCGCGTGCGGCTGCATCATCTTGCCCAGGCGTTGATCCCGATCGCGGGTGCGGGCGTATTTCTTGGCCTGTCGGCCACGACACTGTCGTTGCTGCGTGCCGAGCAAGTACCGCTCGGCTGGGCGACCGATGTGCGCATCGCGATCCTGGTCGGCGCCAACGCATGGAGTGCGTGGCTCGCGTGGAAAGTGACGGGCCGCTATGCGGGCTGGCCGCGCCGGCTTGCGGCATTCGCGTGGTTCGCCGTCGCGCTTGCCGTCATCGACAGCGCATGGTGGTTGATGTTCTGGGGTTTCTGAAGCGGATCGCGTGCCGCTTCGGCGGTCGCGCAGCGACGCGGTAACGAACCCGGGCGGCATGCTTCACGCGTCGGGCACCCAAACAAAAAAGCGACACGTCGAAGGACGTGTCGCTTTTTTTCTTCCTTGTGCGAGAACCAAAAAAAGTGGCTTGGCTTGCTGCAACGGCTGCTTGAGTGTGTTTGCACGAAGGGGTCTAGATCTCGCGTGCAAGCCGTTACGCTGGCTACTGCCCAACACCTCTCAGGGAGGTGGTCCCCACAATACTCTGTCTTACTTCGTCAGGATCAGTTTGCCCAACCGTGTGGCGCGCAACTGATAGGTCTCTCCGTTATGCGCGATGCTGACGTGGCTTTGGCCTTGCAGCAGCGCATCGCTGCTGACGACCCGCGTGCCTGCTTCGCGGTTGCCGGCGGGTTTCGCCGGCGTGGTGACCGCTGCCGTCTTCTGACGGCTGCTGCCTGCGGTGCCGGTCGTGCGGCGCAAGGTCAGCGTGGTCGGGGTCTGGCGCAGGGTGTCGGTCATTCGCTTGATCGGTGACTGTCGATACGATGGAATGAATTCTAAATGATAACTATTCCCATTTACAAAAACTCTTTATCGATCGAAATGGTGAGCCCGATAGCTTGAGTCAAAGGGGCGGCCCACAGGCCGCCGTCGAGTTCAGTGCAGCGGATCGGGATCCTTGCGGCCCTGCGCGTACTCGCGGATCAGGCGGACCGTGTCGATATCCGACGTGCGGTACGCTTCCTTGACGATCCCGTGCGTCTGACGCGCGTCTTCGCTGTCGTCCGTGACGACCAGCGTCGTGCGGTATTCGAAACGCAGGAACAGCTCGTGGTCGTCGCGTTCCTCGATCGTCATCGTCAGCGAGCCGCCGATCTCGCCATCGGCGGCGAGGATGTCGTAGCGAACCTGCTGGTTCGGCGTGAACGTGACGTGGTCGCGCACGGTCGCGTGACCGTAGTGCAGTTCACGTTCGAGCGTCGTGTCCGTCCGTTCGTGGACGACGCAGCTGTCGAGACCGAGCACGAACAGTTGCGGCTGTTCGGCGCGCAACACGAGACCTTCCCAGAGCTGGTCGCGGGTGAGGGTCGGCACGGCCGGATCGTCGGAATTGATCTGGATCAGATGTTCGAAGTTCAAGGGGACGGGTTCCTTCTGGTGGCGGGCGGCCACGTGGTTCAAGAAGTTATTGTGACGCAAAACGCGCGGTTTCGCGGCACCTGGGCGCCCGTCGGTGCGTCATGCTTCGATGCGCCCCATGCGACCGGTCTGGTAGTCGACGACCGCCTGCCGGATCTCTTCCTCGGTGTTCATCACGAACGGGCCGTAGCGGACGATCGGCTCGTTGAGTGGCACGCCGCCGATCAGCAGCAGGTCGAGCGACGTGCCGCCGGCGGCGAACGTGACCGTGTCGCCGTCATCGCAGTACACGACCATGTTTCGTGCGTCGACCGCCTGCCTGGCGGGCCCGTAGAGTCCTGTTCCGTCGATCGGATAGGCGAACACACGATAGCCTGCCGGGACGGTCTGCGTGACCGTTGCGCCTGGTTGCAGCGTGAAATGCTGGTAGAGGATCGGTGTGCGTGTCTCGATCGCGGCGCGGACGCCGAACGCTTCGCCGGCGATCACGCGCACCCGTGCGCGGCCGTCAGGTGAGGTGGCGGTCGGGATGCGATCCGCGGGGATCTCCTGGTAGCGCGGCGCGATCAGCTTGTCGCGGCGCGGCAGGTTGACCCACAGCTGGAAACCGTGCGAGCGGCCGCCTGCTTGCGCGAATTCCGGATCCGGCATCTCGCTGTGCACGACGCCGGCGCCCGCCGTCATCCATTGCACGTCGCCCGGGCCGAGCGTGCCGGCATGGCCGGACGAGTCGCGATGGCGGAAGCGCCCGTCGAGGGCGTAGGTCACGGTCTCGAAGCCGCGATGCGGATGGTCGGGGGCGCCCTTGGCTTCGCCGGGCGCGTAGTCGACGGGGCCCATTTCGTCGAGCAGCAGGAACGGATCGAAATCCATCAGCAGCCGGGTCGGGAACGGGCGATGAACCACGAAGCCGCCGCCTTCGGTCGTGCGAAGCGCGGGGTAGGTGCGGTCAAGCGAGCGAGCGGTCGTCATGCGGATACCCTCGAAATCAACGGAATAGCGTTATTTTTGAAACATAGCGCTATTATATTGGGCGTTTTACCGTTCAATTCGCGAAGGTTCGCAATGGATTGTTCTGAAATTGGAACGATGACATGAATATCGATGCACATAACCTGAACGACCTCATGTACTTTTCGCAGGTCGTCGAACATGGCGGTTTCTCGGCCGCGGAGCGCGTGCTGGGCATCTCGAAATCGCGCCTGTCGCGGCGCCTGACCGAACTCGAGGCGGCGCTCGGCGTGCGCCTGCTGCAGCGTTCCACCCGCAAGCTCGCGCTGACCGAGGCGGGGGAGCTGTTCTACCAGCATTGCCAGGCGATGCTGGCCGAAGCGCAGGCGGCGATGAACGCGGTGCAGCAGTTGCGCTCATCGCCGCGCGGATCGGTGCGCGTCAGCGTGCCCGTGACGCTGTCGCAGACGATGCTGTCGCGCATCCTGCCCGAATTCCTGCGTCGCTATCCCGAGGTGAAGGTGCACGTTCGCGTGACGAATCGCGTGATCGACCTGTTCGAGGATTCGATCGACGTCGCGCTGCGCGTGCGCTCGGAGCCGCCGCAGAACGCGAACATCGTCGTGCGGCCGCTGTGGCGCACCGAGCAGATGCTGGTCGGCGCGCCGAGCCTGCTGAGCCAGAATGCGCCGCCGCTGGTACCGGACGACCTGAGCGGCTTCGAGACACTCGATACGCCGAGCGTCGACGGGCGGCACCTGTTCAACCTGATCGCGCCGGACGGAACGCGTCACGTGCACGAGCACGACCCGCGGCTCGTGACGGCTGACCTGATGACGATCCGTGAAGCCGTGCTCGATGGCCTCGGCATCGCGGCATTGCCGGAGATGATGTACGGCAACGCGCTGAGGGCGGGGCAACTGTCGCCGGTGATGCCGGGCTGGACGTTGCCGGTGCCGCAACTGTATGCGGTGTTCGTGTCGCGGCAGGGGATGCCGCCGGCGGTGCGTGCGTTCGTCGACTATCTGGTCGAGAAGCTCGATCATGGCGCCTACCAGGATCCGGGGTGCCCGGAACGCGCGAAGAAGGAAGCGGCGGCCGATGTTTCGGCGACCTGAACACGACGCGCACGGCGACGCAAATTTGTTTTGTCATTGAAGCGTCGCCTGCAATCGCAAGTTTCAATCGCCGGAACCTTGAATGCGTGTGCGCGCGGGCCTATATTGAAATCCCATTTCGTGAAGGAAGTTCTGAGCGAAATCAGGTGGCCGCATATATTGCGAGCCAGATAGGGCAGAACGCGCAGTCCGTGCAGACCACGGCAGAGTCGCATTTGCGTTGCTCGAGGCGCAACCGATACCGCCAAAGAGCCCGCCGCCCGAAGGCGCCCGCGTGCGCATGAAAAAAGGCCTTCATCTGGCGATGAAGGCCTTTTACTTTGTGCGCGGCCGGCTAGGTGCGGCCGGCGATGCGCTACCGCAAGACGTGCGCGCGTTACTTCGCTTTCGCGCCCGGCTCCGTCACGAAGCCGAGCTTCGTCAGGCCGCCTGCCTGCGCATCCGACATCACTTCCGCGACGTGTTCGTACGCGACCTTGCGATCCGCGCGAAGGTGCAACTCCGGCTGGGGCGTGCGCTTTGCCGCTTCCGCGATGCGTTCCTGCAATTGTGCGCGCGTGACCGTGTGGTCGTCCCACAGGATCGTGCCGTCACCCTGGATCGCGACGTCGACCGTCTGCGGCTTTTCGTCGACGGGCTGGCTGCTGGCGTGCGGCAGGTCGATCTTCACCGCATGCTGCATCGCCGGGATCGTCACGAGGAAAATGATCAGGAGTACGAGCATGACGTCGACGAGCGGCGTCATGTTGATCTCGCTCATCACTGCATCGTCGTCATCGTCGCTGAAACCGGTGTTCATTGCCATGGTTCACCCCGCCTCAGCTGGCGCGCGTCGCGAGACGCAGGCCGTCGCGCGTCGACGACGAGGCCAGGCTCGCGCCCGTCACGAAATACGCATGTAGACCGTGCGCGAAGCGGCGCAGCTTGCTGACGACGCCCTTGTTCGCGCGGGTGAGTGCGTTGTAGCCGAGCACCGCCGGGATCGCGACGAACAGGCCGAAGGCGGTCATGATCAGCGATTCGCCGACCGGGCCCGCGACCTGGTCGATCGACGTCTGGCCGGATGCGCCGATTGCGAGCAGGGCGTGGTAGATCCCCCAGACCGTACCGAACAGGCCGACGAACGGCGCGGTGCTGCCGATCGACGCGAGGATCGCGAGACCGCTCTGCATGCGCGAGATGCCTTCGTCCATCGTGTCCTTCAGGCAGCGCGTGACCCAGTCCGACACGTCCATGCGATCGTGCAGGTGCGGTTGCGTCTGGTGGTGGTGATCGGCGGCTTCCTTGCCCGACAGCGCGAGCGCGAGGAACGGGTTGTCGTTCGGCGTCGATGCGGCGAGGCCGAGCTTCTTGATGCCGTCGTCGAAGTTGTCCGAATGCCAGAATGCCTGTTCGGCGTTCTTCGTCAGGCGGTTCAGGCGAATCACGTTCCAGCCCTTGATGACGATCACGATCCACGACAGGACCGACATCACGAGCAGCGTGATCGCGATGGCGCGCGTGACGAAATCACCTTGCGCCCAGACGTGCGCGATACCGTAGCTTTGCATTTTCTTGTTTCCTTTGAATCTACCGAATATGACGGGTTAGTCGTCAAGCGTGAAGTTGAAGGGCAGCGTATGGGCGGCGCGGATCGCCTGGCCGTTCTCGATATACGGCGGGCAGGTGCTCGCGCGCGTCGCCTCGAGCGCGGCTTCGTCGAGACGCGGGTAGCCGCTGCTCTTCTGCAGCTGGACGCTTTCGATCTTGCCCGTCACGCCGATGATGAAGTGAACATAGGCCGTGCCCGTTTCGCCGCGACGGCGCGACATCGACGGATAGGTCGGCTTGACGAAATTGCAGGTGAGCGCCGACACGTTCTTCGGCGCGCTGACCTGCATCGTCTCGCGCGCGGGGCCGGGTGCTGCAGCCGGGGCAGCAGGCGCCGGCGCGGCGGGAGCCGGTGTCGGATCGGCCACTGCCGGCGCGGGCGTCGGCGACGGTGCCTGCGAGACGGGCTGAGGCGTCGGGACCGCCTTCTGCACCGGCTTCGGCTCGACCTTCGGCTTCACGCGCGGCGTGGGCTTGGGCGGCGTAGGCTGCTGCGCGGCCGACTGGACCGCGACCGGCTGGGCAGGAGGGGCAGGCGGAATGAGCTGCGCGGTGATCGACTGAACCTCGATCTCCTTCGGCGGCGGCGGCGCGTTGCGATGGAGCCAGGCGGCCGTCAGCATGATCGCATGTGCGGCAAGCACACCGACCGCGACGACGATCACTCGGGGATTCATACGTGGTGCAGCCGGCACGGCGCCGGCAGGAGCGAGATGCGAAGCCTGCATGTTAGCTTGAAAGAACGATGTCGCACCCGGGGCGCGGCGGGTGAATCGGCATCACTTGCGGAAGATCAGCAGCGAGATGCAAACGGTGGTCACAAATCCGATCAGCAATTCCATGACAGGCTCCTTGGCAGGTAAGCCGCTGGCTCGCGCAGACGGTGGCTTGCTGACGGTCAAAACAAAAAATGCGGCCTGGGCCGCATGCGCACACTCGGCGCCGGTCAGGCGGCCTTGCGTTCGTAGAACGTGACCGGGATCGGGTGAGCGTGATGCTCGACACCGCACCGGCTCGCGCAGACGCCCTGTTCGGCCATGAGGTCGCGTACGGACTCCTCGCACTTGCCGCAGCACGTGGCCACGCCAAGCTCGAACTGGAGTTCATCGAAAGAGTTCACGCCCTCTGCGAGGGACGCGCGAATCTTGCGATCGGAAACAGACTTGCACACGCAGACGATCATGATGAGTTGCGATAGCTAACGGTAATGCGAATTATTATCATTAAATTTGCGGACGTTGACAAGCCTGGGGCAGGCTTTTTTTAAGGGTATCGGACCCTTGAAACGTCGGGAGGGTGGAGCGGCACGCGGAAGAGGGCGTACCGGCCGGTATCAGGCGGTCGCGCAGGCGCGCGCGTTCGGCGAGGAAATGGTGACGGATTCGACCGGCGCAGCGAGGCCGAGCAGCGTCGAGGCGAGCACCTGCAACTGGCGGCCGTCGCTGGTCGAGCAGAAGCGGGGCGGTGCCGCGCGCGTGCCGGCCGGTGCGCGCAGGTGGCGTTCGTCGAGCACCCGCACGAGCTGGCGCGCGATCGCGTCGCTGGTGTCGACGAGCGTCAGGCGGTCGCCCACAAGGTCACGAATCGTTTCGGTGAAGAACGGGTAATGCGTGCAGCCGAGTACCAGCGTATCGGCGCCGTCGTCGAGCATCGGTTGCAGGTAGCTGTCGAGCAATGCGCGCAACGCGGGCGAATTCGTATCGCCGCGCTCGATGGCTTCGACGAGCCCGTGGCCGGGCTGGCAGATGAAGCGGCGGCCGGCGCCGTAGCGGTCGAGCAGCGCCTGGAAGCGCGGGCTGTTCAGCGTCGACTGCGTGGCCAGGACGCCCGCGACGCCGCTCGCGGACACGGCGGCGGCCGGCTTGATGCCCGGCTCGACGCCGACGAGCGGCATCGACAGATGTTCGCGGACCGTGGCGATCGCACGTGCGGTCGCCGTGTTGCACGCGATGACGAGCGCTTTCGCCCCTTCGCGGGCCAGCCACTCGCCGATTGCCAGCGTGCGTTCCGTAATGAACGCCTCGTCGCGCGGACCATACGGCGCATGGTGCGAATCGGCGACGTAGATGAACGATTCGTCGGGCAGTTTCGCGCGCACGGCGCGCAGCACCGACAGGCCGCCCAGCCCTGAATCGAAGATGCCGATGGGCGCGACGGTCGTGGCCGTCGCAGGAATAGCGGAAGGTGTCGACATGAACGGGCCGGGGGCGGTAACGGGAAGCGTGGAGCGAGTTTACTCCGGCGACCCCATCATCGTTTGCTGGTAGTTCTGCAGGCCGACCTTGCCGATCAGGTCGATCTGCGTTTCCAGCCAGTCGATGTGCTCTTCGGTGTCGTCGAGGATCTTTTCGAAGATCTCGCGCGACACGTAGTCACGCACCGATTCGCAGTAGGCGATCGCTTCCTTGCAGGTGGACTGCGAGATCTGTTCGAGCTTCAGGTCGCACTTCAGGATCTCTTCGGTTTCCTCGCCGACGAGCAGCTTGTGCAGATCCTGCAGGTTCGGCAAGCCGTCGAGCATGAAGACGCGCTCGATCAGCCAGTCGGCGTGCTTCATTTCGCCGATCGACTCGTCGTACTCGTGCTTGCCGAGCTTCTCGAGGCCCCAGTGCTTGTACATGCGCGCATGCAGGAAGTACTGGTTGATCGCCGTGAGTTCATTCTTCAACTGGGCGTTCAGATATTCGATGACTTTCTTGTCGCCTTGCATGGCTTGTTCCTTGTTCAGTGGGGCTTCAGAAACCGAACGATAATCGCTCGAACGAGAAAAGCCAAGCCTCGAAGCCTTGCCGGGCCTGCCTTTTGCGTGTAATGAGAATCAGCCTCGAATATCCGGCCACGCACCATAATGAGAATGAGAAGTAAAAAGGCCGGACTCGCGTCCGGCCTTTCGTTCGATCGCGCTTAAGCGGCTGCGACCGGGATCTTGCCGATCTTCGCTTGCCACTCCTTCGGACCGGTCTGGTGCACCGACGTGCCCGACGAATCGACGGCGACCGTCACCGGCATGTCCTGCACGTCGAACTCGTAGATCGCTTCCATGCCGAGGTCTTCGAACGCGAGCACCTTCGCACCGCGGATCGCCTTCGACACGAGGTAAGCCGCGCCGCCGACGGCCATCAGGTAGGCCGCCTTGTGCTTCTTGATCGCGTCGATCGCGACCGGGCCGCGCTCGGCCTTGCCGACCATCGAGATCAGCCCGGTTTGCGCGAGCATCGTCTCGGTGAACTTGTCCATGCGCGTGGCCGTCGTCGGGCCTGCCGGGCCGACCACTTCGTCGCGGACCGGATCGACCGGGCCGACGTAGTAGATCACGCGGTTCGTGAAGTCGACCGGCAGCTTCTCGCCCTTCGCGAGCATGTCGGCGATGCGCTTGTGCGCCGCGTCGCGGCCGGTGAGCATCTTGCCCGACAGCAGCAGCGTCTGGCCCGGCGTCCAGCTCGCGACTTCTTCCGGCGTCAGCGTGTTCAGGTCGACGCGCTTGCTGGTTTCCGTGTTCGGTTCCCAGTTGACCTTCGGCCACGCGTCGAGCGACGGCGCTTCAAGCTTGGCCGGGCCCGAGCCGTCGAGCACGAAGTGCGCGTGGCGCGTCGCCGCGCAGTTCGGGATCAGCGCGACCGGCTTCGATGCCGCGTGCGTCGGTGCCGCCATGATCTTCACGTCGAGCACGGTTGCCAGGCCGCCGAGGCCCTGCGCGCCGATGCCGAGCGCGTTGACCTTCTCGTGCAGCTCGACGCGCAGTTCCTCGACCCAGTCCTTCGGGCCGCGCGCGATGATTTCCTGGATGTCGATCGGCTCCATCAGCGATTCCTTCGCCATCAGCATCGCCTTTTCGGCGGTGCCGCCGATGCCGATCCCCAGCATGCCAGGCGGGCACCAGCCCGCACCCATCGTCGGGACCGTCTTCAGCACCCAGTCGACGATCGAGTCGGACGGGTTCAGCATCACGAACTTCGACTTGTTCTCCGAGCCGCCGCCCTTCGCCGCGACCTGCACGTCGACCTTGTCGCCCGGCACGATCTCGTAGTGGATCACGGCCGGCGTGTTGTCCTTCGTGTTCTTGCGGGCGCCTTCCGGCGGATTGACGATCGACGCGCGCAGCACGTTGTCCGGGTGCGTGTAACCGCGACGCACGCCTTCGTTGATCATGTCGGTGAGGCCCATCGTCGCGCCGTCCCAGCGCACGTCCATGCCGACCTTCACGAAGATCGTGACGATGCCGGTGTCCTGGCAGATCGGGCGGCGGCCTTCCGCGCACATGCGGCTGTTCGTGAGGATCTGCGCGATCGCATCCTTCGCGGCCGGGCTCTCTTCCAGTTCGTACGCGCGGCCGAGGGCCTGGATGTAGTCGAGCGGATGGTAGTAGCTGATGTACTGCAGCGAATCCGCGATGCTCTGGATCAGGTCTTCCTGTTTGATGACGGTCATGGCTGAGACTCTGTGGGGACTGTGGGGAATGCGTTTATGCGTTGACGGCTGCGTCGGCCGGCTTGCGGGGCTCGTTCGCCGCGGGCGCGTGCGCGCCGTGGGCGTGCGGCTCGTGGAAATGGGCCGGGTGCGTGTGCGTCGTCAGGCGGTCGACCCACGCCATCACGAGCGCCGACACCAGGAACGACACGTGGATGATCACCTGCCACATGATCGCGTGCATCGTGTGCTGGTCGGGGTTGATGAACGTCTTCAGCAGGTGGATCGACGAAATGCTGATCAGCGCCATCGACAGCTTGACCTTCAGCACGCCCGCGTTCACGTGGTCGAGCCATTCGGGCTCGTCGGGGTGCCCCTCGATGCCGAGGCGCGACACGAACGTCTCATAACCGCCGACGATCACCATGATCAGCAGGTTCGAGATCATCACCACGTCGATCAGGCCGAGCACCGCGAGCATCACGCTGATTTCGTCGAGGCTCGTCGCATGCGACAGCAGGTGCCAGACTTCCTTCAGGAACAGGAACACGTAGACGGCTTGCGCAACGATCAGGCCGAGGTAAAGCGGAACCTGGAGCCAGCGGCTCATGAAAATCAGCGCGGGAAGGGGGCGAAGCGGGCGACGCGCGGGGCGGCCGGGCGAATGCGGGGCAGACATGGTGGACAGTCGGGCGCGGTGCGCAGGTATCGGGGGTAATCTTGAAAAGGCGCGCTATTGTAACGCGTCGGCCGGCGCGATTGCAGTGACGCGCCGGCGCTGCCGGGGACGGATCAGGAGGCGGCGGCCGGCACGCGTTTCACGCGCAGGCTGGCCAGCACGATGCCGGTGACGACGCACGCGAGCGCGATGCCGTGGGCGAGCGTCGGGCGCTCGCCGAGGAACGCGATGCCATACGCGGCGGCCGCGACCGGCAGCACCGCGCTGAACACGCCGGCAAGGCTGCCCGGCACGTGCCGGATGCCTTTCATCCACAGCCAGAACGAGAAGATGCTGGCCGACAGGCCATACCAGACGACGAGCGCCCAGGTGCCGGCCGGCACGCTCGCGTAATCGAAATGCCACATGGCCGTCGCGCCGAGCGGCAGCATCAGGCACAGGCCGAACAGGTGCGTGTACGCGCAGATGTCGATCGGCGCGAGCGTCTGCGTGAGGCGGCGCGACAGGATCACGTAGATCGATTCGCAGCACACCGCGCCGAGGATCAGCAGGTTGCCGGTCAGCGACGACGTGCCGTGCCCGGCCGCGCTGCCGTTCGCGAGGTTGATCGTCACGACGCCGGCGATCGCGAGTGCGATCGACACGAGCGCACGGCCGTTCGGTTTTTCACGCAGGATCAGCCACGCGAACAGCGCGACGATCGCCGGGATCGTGCTGGTGATCACGCCGGCCGCGACCGCGCTCGTGCGCTGCACGCCGTTCAGCATCAGCAGCGTGAACATGAAGGTGCCGAAGAACGCCTGCAGGAACAGGTTCAGCCATTCGCCGCGCTTGACCGTGCGCATTTTCACCGGACTGAACAGCGGCCACAGCACGGCGATCGCGATTACGAAGCGCAGCGTGGCGAGGATGGCGACGGGAACGAAGACGACGATCGATTTACCGATACCGACATTGCTGCCGACGAACAGCATCGACAGCACGAGAAAGAAAGCGTAGCGATTCAAGCTGGAATCCGGAAGGCGAGTTCAGTTAGGATTGTAGGGTCGCGCTCGTTACAGCGTAAAGCTGCACGCGGGCGCCGCCCGAAGGGCGAAACGGCCGTGCCGCGTAAGTGACGGGTAAGTTCGAGCGCTTATCGTGGAAACTGTCGGGTCGCCCGGTCGCCATCGTGTGACGTGGTGCGGCGCAGCATCGCGCAGCGGCCTTCGGGCCGTGCGCGGGTGGTGGGTAGGAGACAGCGGCGCGCTTGCGCCGGCCAAGACGCGCGGCGCGCACGATCGCGCCGCCATGCAGAGGATTCATGTTCACCAAGGGGTAGTCGATGTCTGCGATTGAATCGGTTCTTCACGAAACCCGTCAGTTTGCGCCGCCCGCGGCGCTCGAACAGGCGGCGACCATTTCCGGCATGCCGGCCTATCGTGCGCTCGCCGCCGAAGCCGAGAACGATTACGAAGGATTCTGGGCGCGTCTCGCGCGCGAGGGTCTGGCGTGGCACAAGCCGTTCACGAAAGTGCTCGACGAGTCCAACGCGCCGTTCTACAAGTGGTTCGACGACGGCGAGCTGAACGCGTCGTACAACTGCCTCGACCGTCACGTCGAAGCCGGTAACGGCGAGCGCGTCGCGGTGATCTTCGAAGCCGACGACGGCACCGTGACGCGCGTCACCTATGCGGATCTCCTCGCACGCGTATCGCGGTTCGCGAATGCGCTCAAGAAGCGCGGGATCGGCAAGGGCGACCGCGTCGTCATCTATATCCCGATGTCGATCGAAGGCATCGTCGCGATGCAGGCCTGCGCGCGCATCGGCGCGACGCACTCGGTCGTGTTCGGCGGCTTCTCCGCGAAGTCGTTGAACGAGCGGCTCGTCGACGTCGGCGCGACCGCGCTCGTCACGGCCGACGAGCAGGCGCGCGGCGGCAAGACGCTGCCGCTGAAGAGCATCGCGGACGAAGCGATCGCGCTGGGCGGCTGCGAGGCCGTGAAGAGCGTGATCGTCTATCGCCGCACCGGCGGCAAGATCGACTGGCACGCCGAGCGCGACCTGTGGATGCACGAACTGACGGCCGGCGAATCCGACCAGTGCGAGCCGGAATGGGTCGGCGCCGAGCATCCGCTGTTCATCCTGTATACGTCGGGCTCGACCGGCAAGCCGAAGGGCGTGCAGCACAGCACGGGCGGCTACCTGCTGTGGGCCGCGCAGACGATGAAGTGGACCTTCGACTGGAAGCCCTCCGACGTGTTCTGGTGCACGGCCGACATCGGCTGGGTCACCGGCCACACGTACATCACGTACGGCCCGCTCGCCTGCGGCGGCACGCAGGTCGTGTTCGAAGGCGTGCCGACCTACCCGGACGCCGGGCGTTTCTGGAAGATGATCGGCGACCACAAGGTCACCGTGTTCTACACCGCGCCGACCGCGATCCGTTCGCTGATCAAGGCGGCCGAGGCCGACGACAAGGTGCATCCGAAGAGCTACGACCTGTCGAGCCTGCGCATCATCGGCACCGTCGGCGAGCCGATCAATCCGGAAGCATGGATGTGGTATCACAAGCACGTCGGCCAGGAGCGCTGCCCGATCGTCGACACGTGGTGGCAGACCGAGACGGGCGGCCACATGATCACGCCGCTGCCGGGCGCGACGCCGACCGTGCCCGGTTCGTGCACGCTGCCGCTGCCGGGCATCATGGCAGCGGTGGTCGACGAAACCGGTCAGGACGTGCCGAACGGGCAGGGCGGCATCCTCGTCGTCAAGCGCCCGTGGCCCGCGATGATCCGCACGATCTGGGGCGACCCGGAGCGCTTCAAGAAGAGCTACTACCCCGAGGAACTCGGCGGGCGCCTGTATCTGGCCGGCGACGGCACCGTGCGCGACAAGGACACCGGCTATTTCACGATCATGGGCCGGATCGACGACGTGCTGAACGTGTCGGGCCACCGACTCGGCACGATGGAAATCGAATCGGCGCTGGTCTCGCACGAGCTCGTGGCCGAGGCGGCCGTGGTCGGCCGTCCGGACGATACGACGGGCGAGGCGGTGGTTGCGTTCGTGGTGCTGAAGCGTTCGCGTCCGGAAGGCGAGGAAGCGGCGGCGCTGGCGAAGACGCTGCGCGACTGGGTCGGCAAGCAGATCGGGCCGATCGCGAAGCCGAAGGACATCCGCTTCGGCGACAACCTGCCGAAGACGCGCTCGGGCAAGATCATGCGGCGCCTGCTGCGTTCGCTCGCGAAGGGCGAGGCGATCACGCAGGATACGTCCACGCTCGAGAACCCGGCCATCCTCGAGCAGCTCGCCGAAGTGCGCTGATCGTACCGGTTGCGCATCACGCGCACGAGCCCCTGCGCGGCAATCCCGATTGCCCGCGCAGGGGCTTTTTGTTACATAACGGCATGACCGTTCCGACCCGTCCCGCGCCTGCCGCGCCCCCTCCCGTTCCCGAGCCGCTCGCGCGTGCCCACGCACGCTACTGGCGCTTCAACGTCGCGCTGATCGCGGTGCTGATGGTGATCGGCTTTTCGGTATCGTTCATCGTGCCGTTCTTCGGGCCCGCGCTCGCCGGGATCCGTTTCGCCGGGTTCAGCCTGCCGTTCTACGTCGGCGCACAGGGCGCGATTCTCGTGTACCTCGTGCTGATCGTCGTCTACATCGGGCTGATGCAACGCGCGGACCGCACGCTGCGCCGTGCGTACGACGATCATGCGGCACGCGCCGGCCACGCGAACGGTGGGCGCTGATCCATGCTGACGCGCCGACTGATCCGCGCCTACGCGCTCTACACGCTGGGGTTTCTCGGGTTCGTGCTGCTGATGTGGCGGATCGAGCGTGCCACCGGCTCCGGCGTCTGGATCGGCTACGTGTTCCTGTTCGTGCCGATCGCCGTGTATGCGGTGATCGGGCTGCTGTCGCGCACGTCCGATCTCGTCGAATACTACGTGGCCGGGCGGCGCGTGCCGTCTGCCTTCAACGGGATGGCGACCGCGGCCGACTGGCTGTCGGCCGCATCGTTCATCGGCCTGGCCGGATCGCTCTACGCGACCGGCTACGATGCGCTCGCGTACGTGATGGGCTGGACGGGCGGGTTCTGCCTCGTCGCGTTCCTGCTCGCGCCGTATGTGCGCAAGCTTGCGCGCTACACGATTCCCGATTTCCTCGGCACGCGCTTTTCGAGTACGGCCGTGCGCGCGCTGGCGGCCGGTGCGGCGATCCTGTGTTCATTCGTGTACCTGGTCGCGCAGATCCAGGGGATCGGCCTGATCGCGACGCGCTTCATCGGCGTCGATTTCGCGATCGGGATTTTCTGCGGGCTCGCGGGCATTCTCGTGTGTTCGTTTCTCGGCGGGATGCGCGCGGTCACGTGGACGCAGGTCGCGCAGTACATCATCCTGATCAGCGCGATCCTGATTCCGGTGTCGCTGATCGCGATGAAGAACGGGCTCGGCCCTGTGCCGCAGTTCAATTACGGCAAGCTGATGGAGCGCGTCGCGGCGCGCGAGGCGCAGGTGCGCGATGCGTTCGACGAGCAGCAGGTGCGCGACGCGTATCGCCGGCAGGCCGCGGATATCCAGACGCGGCTCGACCGGCTGCCGGCATCCCATGCGGACGCCCGCCGGCATCTCGCCGACCAGCTGGCCGACCTGCGGCGCCACAACGGGCCGCTGCGCGAGATCAGCCAGCGCGAGCGCGAGCTGGCCGACTTCCCGCGCGATCCGGCGGCGGCGCGTGTCGCGTGGACGCAGGCGCGCGACGATCTGCTGGCGCGTGCCGAGCCGCCCGTGCCGATGCATGAGCCGTTTCCCGCCGCGAGCGAAGACGAACGCAAGCCGCGCGAGCGGAATTTCCTTGCGCTGCTGCTGTGCCTGTCGCTCGGCACCGCGAGCCTGCCGCACATCCTGACGCGCTACAACACGACCACGTCGGTCGCGTCGGCGCGGCGCTCGGTCGGGTGGACCCTGTTCTTCATCGCGCTGTTCTACCTGAGCGTGCCGGTGCTCGCGGTGCTGATCAAGTACGAGATTCTCGCGAACCTCGTCGGGCGGCCGTTCGCCGAATTGCCGGCGTGGGTCACGCAATGGCATCACTTCGAACCCGACCTGATCAGCGTCGTCGAGGTGATTCGCGACGGCATCGTGCACTGGTCGGAAATCCAGATGCAGCCGGACATGGTTGTGCTGGCCGCGCCGGAGATCGCCGGGCTGCCGTATGTCGTGTCGGGGCTGATCGCGGCCGGTGCGCTTGCCGCGGCGCTGTCGACCGCGGACGGGCTGCTGCTGACGATCGCGAACGCGCTGTCGCACGACGTCTATTACTGCATGGTCGCGCCCGATGCGTCGAGCCAGCGGCGCGTGACGATCTCGAAGGTGCTGCTGCTCGGGGTCGCTCTGTTCGCGTCGTATGTCGCGTCGCTCAATACCGGGAAGATCCTGTTTCTCGTCGGCGCCGCGTTTTCGCTGGCGGCGTCGAGCTTCTTTCCGGTGCTCGTGCTCGGCGTGTTCTGGAAGCGCACGACGACGCGTGGCGCGATCGCGGGGATGGTGACCGGGCTTGCGGTGTGCGTGTACTACATCGTGTCGACCTATCCGTACTTCACGCAGCTGACGGGGTTCGCGGGGAGCACGTGGTTCGGGATCGAGCCGATCAGCTCGGGAGTGTTCGGGGTGCCGGCGGGTTTTGCCGTGGCGATCGTGGTGAGTTTGTGCGATCGAAAGCCGGATGAATATACGCGGGCGCTGGTGGATTACATCCGGCATCCGTGACGCAAGTGTCGTTCGGCATTGCTCAAGTGCCGGGACCCGTTCGTGTTGGCGCCATGACGGGTGGGTCAGAGCGCTGAAATGCCGAGCTCGGCTCCCTTGGTCGTCTGCACCCGGCTGAAATCACAGCTTCCATCCGTCACGCCTTTCGCGTTCGGGATGGCGACGCAGACATAGGCACGGATGCCGTGCGGCAAGGCCACGTGGCGGAACTCGCCAACCTTGATCGTCGCGACCCGATCGACGGCAAATCGATCGTTGATCGGTGTCACGCCGGACGGGATCGACATGGTGACTTCCGACGTGGCGTTCCCGGCTTGCGATGTCAGCGTCTGGCTGCTGCCGATCTCTCCGTTGACCGAGAAGCGTATCGCTGCCTGTCCCTCGGACACGCGCTGGACCGTGACCGCGAGCGTCGGCTTGGCAATTCCCGCTGCGCATTTGCCGGCGGCGCATTCGCGAACGGAAAGAAGCGTGCGAAATGGGGAGGCGGGCTGACCGATGACCGACAGGTCGGTCGACGAGCCGCCGTCTCGCAGCGATTTCTCGAGCGGTGGGGGAGCGGTCACCGCGATGGTGGTGCTGATCGACGCGGGCGAAAATGCCGTCGCGCAAGCGGACAGCATCGTCGCAGCAATAGCCATCGTGGCGAACCGTGGACTCAATCGCATGGAGCTGACTCGCGGTGATGAAACCCTGGATATCGTCAGGAGAATACGCTTCTTTAGCGTGGGGTGTTCGGGAGTTGCGGTGTGCTGCATGCTCGGCTCTAACGAGGAAGCGGCTGGCTGTGCAGGGTCGCCGGTTTCGAGAGCTTTTCGGAAGTCAGTTTATCGGTCGTATTCCGGAAAATTTGTGAAGCCGAATCCATGATGCGGATTTCCGATCGTTATTCAATTTCGACTGACGGGCTGAACGGGCGTCGCCGGGCCGAGAAAGATAATGGAGCGATAAGAAGAAGCGCGTTGAATTGCATGGCCGTCGCTCGCGCTTGATGCCTGACGACGGACATCAATGCGCAGTGCATGATGGCGAGCGTGTCTGCGTAGCGCGCATCGGGGGAGCAAGGGGAAATCGACGATGCAAGCGCGCATCGGAGGCGCGGCCAACGGTCGCCACACCGACGATCCGCGGACGCTTCAGCGTGCAGAAATGAAAAACGGGCCGAGCGGCCCGTTTTTGCGGATGTCCGGGGATTCGCCCACACGAGCGCGGGCCGCGGATTCGCTTGCAGGCGAATCCCTTCGAATCCCCCGCGCCAGCCGGCCTGTCGGCTGGCTTCTTTCCGGAAACGAAAATGCCCGCTGGCGCGGGCATTTTTGAATACTGGCGGAGAGAGGGGGATTCGAACCCCCGATAGGCGATTAACCTATACACGCTTTCCAGGCGTGCGACTTAAACCACTCATCCATCTCTCCGGAAGACCGAGAGTATAGCAAACTCTGGGGGCAGTCCGCCACTCCGTCCGACGATCCATGCAAATCGGACGGGGCGCGAGGTCGGTGGCCCGCCAGACAATCGTCGAGTGGGCGGTCGCGCCATCATGCGATCATGCTCCGTCCGCCTGCATGTTCCAGCCCTTCGTTCAACAGGAACGCCCCGCCATGTCGCTGTCCGCCTTGCTCGCTTTTGCCCTGATCCTGTCCGTCGGCGTCGCGACGCCCGGTCCGACGGTGTTGCTCGCGATGAGCAACGGCTCGCGATACGGATTGCGTCACGCGATGGTCGGCATGCTGGGCGCTGTCACGGCCGATGTCGTGCTCGTTGCGCTGGTCGGGTGCGGTCTCGGGATGCTGCTCGACGCGTCGGAAACGGCCTTCGTCACGCTGAAGCTGGCCGGTGCGGCGTGGCTCGCCTACGTCGGCGTGCGGATGCTGCTGTCGTCCGGCGGCTCCACCGCCGCTGCGCAGGCGCTCGATCACGCGACGCCCGATCGCCGGACCGCGTTCCTGAAGAGCTTTTTCGTCGCGATGAGCAACCCGAAATACTACCTGTTCATGTCTGCGCTGCTGCCGCAGTTCGTCGACCGGTCGCATGCAATCGCACCGCAGTACGCGATCCTCGCGGCGACGATCGTCGCGATCGACGTTATCGGGATGACCGGCTATGCACTGCTCGGCGTGCATTCGGTGCGCGTGTGGAAGGCCGCGGGAGAGAAGTGGCTGAACCGTGTCAGCGGGTCGCTGCTGCTGATGCTCGCGGGCTACGTCGCGCTGTATCGCAAGGCCGCGAACTGACGCGGCGATGCATCTGGAACATACCTCTCGCCAACTGGCCCGGCGATGAAGCCGATCGAGCGCTTCACGCTCGAAACGCACGACGGTTCGTATGAAACGTGGCCGTCGCGCACGCACGTGCTCGCGAACGGCGAACGTTGCGGCCTCACCGTTTCCGGCTATGTGCTGCTTCGCCAGTTCGAGACGCCGGACGCCTATCTGCTCGTCACCGACTACGACTGCCTGTTCGAGGAGGCCGTCACGTTCGCGCTCGTGTCGAAGGATCCGTTGAAGGAACTCGCGCGCCGCACGGTCGGCGCGATGTACGCGTCGTGCCATCTGGACGACATGACGTGGGCCGACGACCGGCATTTCAGCGCGACGTTCGTGGACATCGAAGGACGGTGGGATTTCACGATTCGTGACCGATCGGTGCCGATCGTGCTGCCACGGCTAGGTATGCGGCAAGTGCCTGTCGGCGCGGCACCATGACGACGATCGGGTGTCGCCGGACGAGGTGTGATCAATTCGAAAGAGTGTGAAATTTTAAATCCGGCTGGAAGCATTACACAAAGCGCTCTAAAACCTTTCAAAATTTCGTCACTCGCCTGACAAATTTGATATGCTCGCGAAAAAACAGGCGGGCGGCACTCCCAGGACGGACCAGCGGGCGTGATTGCCCGGTGAACAACGAAGTAAAACAAAATCCTGAGAGTCACGCTGTGAATACAGCCGAATTGCTACGCACATTTGCGTCCGGGGTGGTCGATCAGAACAATCGGCCGGTTCGCATGAACTGGGGGCCTGCCCAGAAGACGCTCGAGCAGGTGCTTGCGCTCCAGTATGCCGATATCCGGGAAGGGTTGATGACGGGCATCGAGGGGCATCTGACCTGCGTGTCCGCGCGGGCCGATCTCCCGATCCGCAGCTTCATCGGGCTACCGGTTTCCGTCGAGATGACGACCGATCGCGGGCGTCTCCATACCATCAACGGCATCGTCACCGACGTTCGCACCGGACAGTCGGACGGTTCGCTCACCTGCTACCAGTTGACGATTCGCGACGTGCTGTCGGTGATGGAGCGGCGGACCAATTCGCGACTGTTCCGCACCAAGAACCTGCCCGACATCCTCGGCGTGCTGCTCCAGGAATGGCGCCAGCGCAGCTCGGCGCTGGCGGGCGCATTCGAATTCGACCTGTCCGGCCTGCAAGGCGAACGCTACCCGGCGCGTGAACTCACGCGGCAGGTCAACGAGTCGGACGCGCACTTCATCCGGCGGCTGCTGCGGCGCGATGGTGCGACCGTCTTCGTCAAGGCAGGCAAGGCCGGCGAGCGGGCGAACGGCAACGCGAACGACACGCCGGTTCATACGCTGGTCTTTGCCGACGATTCGATGAAGTTGCCCGAGACGATTGCCGGCACCGTTCGCTATCACCGCGACGCCGCCACCGAAGAGCGCGACTCGATCACGCTGTGGGCGACGAGCCGCAGCCTGATCCCCGGCAAGATCGTCCGGCCGACATGGGATTACAAGACCGGCCGGATGTCGCAAACCGAACAGGCGACGATCGTCGACCAGGGCGACGGCGGCAACGATCTCGGGCATCTGCTGGCCGACAGCGTCATCGATATTCCGCACGCGGGAAATTCGTCGGCCGATCTCGACCGGATCGGCAAGGACCGCATGCTTGCGCACGAACTGCGCGCGGAATCCGTCGACGGCGTGAGCAATGTGCGCGATCTGGCCGTCGGCCACTGGTTTGCACTTGCCGAGCATCCGCAGCTCGACACATTGCCGGCCGAGCAGCGGCAGTTCGTCGTCACGTCGCTTCATCACCGTGTACGGAACAACCTCCCGAAGGAACTGAACGAGCGCGCACAGTCGCTGTTCGCGGCAAGCCGCGTGCTGTTCAACGCGGTGCCGACCGACGTGAGCAGCACGCCGGGCGATGAAAACGACAGGCGCTACGAGAACACGTTCTCGTGCGTGCGACGCGGCGTGCCGCTGACCCCGGCCTACGATCCCCATGTCGACCTGCCGGCCGTGCATCCGATGACGGCCGTCGTCGTCGGACCCGACGGGGAAGAAGTGTTCTGCGATGAAATGGGCCGCATCCGGGTGCAGATCCAGGGGCTGAACGCGGACGATCACGCGCATGCGCAGGGCGCCGGCACGAGCGGCACGCCGAGCGACAGCGCGCCGGTGCGTGTCGCCTGCGCGCTCGCCGGGCCGAGCTTCGGCGCGAATACCTTGCCGCGCGTCGGCATGGAGGTGCTGATCGGCCATATCGGTGGCGATCCGGACCGGCTCGTCGTGATGGGCGTGCTGGCCAACGGGCCCAACATGCCGGCGACCTTCAGCCACACCGGCGCGCTGCCGGGCAACCGTTATCTGTCCGGCACGAAGACGAAGGAAATCAAGGGGCAGCGGTATAACCAGATCCGCTTCGACGATACGCCGGGGCAGATCAGCAGCCAGCTGGCGAGCGAGCATGCGCATAGCCAGCTGAACCTCGGCTATCTGACGCAGCCGCGCGACAACGGCCAGGGTACCGCGCGCGGCGAGGGCGCCGAGTTGCGCAGCGATGCGCACGTGGCGATTCGCAGCGGCAAGGCGATGCTGATCTCGGCCTGGGAACGGCTGCGCGCGAGCGACGGCCACCTGGCGCGGGACGAGTATCTGCAACTGATGCAGGAATGCGTCGAACTGTTCAAGAGTCTCGGCGACTATGCGGGCCAGCATCAGGGCGTGGCGCCCGATACGCAGCCGCACGACGCACTGATGACCACGGTGAAAGGCTGGCCGAACGGGGAAGCCGCCGGTGGCGGCGAATCGTCGGGCGCGGCGATGGCGGCGATCGGCATCACCGCGCCGGCCGGGATCAGCATCGCGACGCCGAAGACCGTCACGACCCATGCGGGCGGCAACGTCGATATCGTCGCGCAGAACCACCTGCAGTACACGAGCGGACAGCGGATCAACCTGCAGGCCGGGCATGGCGTGGCGATGTTTGCACACAGCGAAGGGGTCTCGGCGATCGCCAACCAGGGGAAGGTGGCGCTGCAGAGCCAGAACGACGATACGCAGATCGATTCCGCGAAAAACATCCAGATGACGGCGGGGGGCGGAAAGCTCGCGGGCATGGCCAGCGAGCAGGTCGTGTTCGTGACGTCGGGCGGCGCGTATCTGAAGCTGCAGGGCGGAGATATCGAGCTCGGGTGTCCGGGGAGTTTCACCGTCAAGTCCGCGTCGCATACGTGGGCCGGGCCGGCGAGCATGAGCACCGATTTCCCGAAGTTCGACCAGGGTTCGCTGGGGCGGGTGCCGAAGCTGGTTCGGGCGACCGACGGGCAGCCGGTCGAAGGGATGGAAGCCGAGGTGCGCAAGGCATCGGGCGAGTTGATCAAGGGGAAGACCGATGCGCAAGGCAAGCTGGCGCCGGTCAGCAGCGATCAGTTCGAACAATTGGCGGTGCGCTTCTTCAAGTCGAGAACCTGAGCTGAGTCTTCAAGAAAAACAACATGTTCAACTACAACTTTTCGCAGAACCCGGACGACCCGTCGAAGATGGCGGTGGGTGGTGGAGCGGGGACGACGCTGTTCAATCGGAACGACCTCCAATGCGTGATGCAGATGCCGCTGCCGGGCGTCGTCATTTTCGTTCATGGGGTGAATTCGGAGGGCGAGTGGTTTACTGCGGCCGAAAAAGGGCTGTGCGATGGATTGAACCGGCGCTTGGGGAGGTATGACGATCAGTTGTTCCAGTGTGGGCCGTCGGCCGGGCAGATGAAGCCAGTCACTTATATCGACAGCCTGACGCCTGACGGATTTTTGAATCCGGAAATGTCCTCGCAGACGTACATCAAGCCCGACCCGTCCTTTTCGCCTGTCATTCACTTTCGGTGGGGCTACTCCGCGAATTTGAAGGAGCTGAAAGAGTATGGCGACAAGATCATGCTCAACGAGAAGAACTACTGGGGTGGCGGGCCGTTCGCGGGCGGCTGTTCGAGTTTGCCGGATTTGTGGAACGATGGGTTGCACGACCGACTTTTTCTGTGGCTGACCGTCCAGCACATGAATTCGATCGGCAATCGCAAGATCTATTCGACGCCGCCGCGTACCTACGGCGTGCTGGGTGCACTGCGGCTTGCGCGCCTGGTCGAATCGATCCGCAAGCGGCAGGCCGACGTGCCGATCACGATCGTGTGCCACAGCCAGGGAAACATGATCGGGCTCGCCGCTGCATTCCTTGGCGACCGGTTGCCCGAGGTGACGGATCAGTGGGGCAAGACAGGACGCTGCGTCGCAGACACTTATGTTCTCGCCAATCCGCCGTACAGCCTCGTGGAGAGCAACTTCACCGATACCTGGGCACAGCGCGGGGTACGCGACAAGAACGGGCATGTGGGGCGCGAGACCTATGTCGCACGCAAGGAAACGCTGAGGGAGTACTTCGATATCCTGCGCGCTCGGGCCGACCTGGAGATGCCAGCGGAGGATCTCGATCGCGCGATGGAAAACGCAAGACCGTCGAAGTGTGGGGGGAAGCCGTATAGCGCAGCCAAGGACCGGGAGGCGCATGGGTTGTACGGGACAAACACCTACGGAAGAGTGACGCTGTACTGCTGCCCGCATGATCAGGTCATCTCTGCCCTGACCGTTCAAGGGATCGGCTGGCGCGGGATGAGTATCGAAGAGATCAGTGCGACGAACGCGTGGGGTGTTTTCTCGCAACGCGTGTTCGCGTCGAATTTCGAAGTCGGCGGTGACAACAAGCTATACCGGTATTGGGAGGATGACTGGCGTAGCAGCAAGAACAAAACGGAGGGTTTTTGGTATCCGCCATCACCGCCCGCGCGGTATGGGTTTGCGCGAGGCATGCATTCCAATGAAGGGTGGATCGCGAAGTTTTTCACGCTTGTAACGAGCCCGGCTCTCTACCTGTTCAACTTGTCGGACATGGAGGTCAACGCCTTACCGCCGGAAAAATGGGAAATCCCGATTACCGCACCGATGCTCGACAAGGAAACGCGCTTCTTTCCAAAGGCGTTGCGCTATGGCAAGCCATCGGGCGCGTGCGATGCGGACGGGAAACGGCTCGAAGAAGGAGCGTTCAACGAGGGCTATGATCCGCCGTCGGCCGGGCTCGATGCCAACAAGGAGAACAGACGGGATGACGATCCATACGACAACTTCGACAAAAAGTCAGAAAAATTCGCGACGCCCGAGGGCGACGCGCTGAAAGCGCAGGGCGACGCAGCATCCGAGGCTGCGCAGCGATACGAGGATCATTCCATTCTCCGGATGGAGGCGCGGAGATCGGGGAATCGCCGCTGGGTCGACAAGGACGGAAAGGTGATCGGAGAGGACGATCCGGACGCAGCGAGCGCTGACTATACCGAATGGCGGAACAAGGAGATCTTCGAGATTCTGAACGGCGGGGACAAGAATAACCCCACCAATCATTCGACCATCATGACCAACAAGGACCATGCTGAAAATGCATTGGCCTATGATGTGGCGATTGGGGTTTGTTATTTGACGGAGAATGACTTCTACAAGCTTCGTATCGAGGCGGACTGGAGGTTTGTCGAGGATCTGGGTGACAGTAATCCGAGCCAAAAATTCTATGAATATTTTTCTTATGGAAAATATCAGAAATTATTCCTTCAAGATTGGGTGAAGGTCGATAAGGATGCGATGATGCCGTCGAAAATACATGACGAACGCGATGGAGGATTGTTCCTCAAGATCGGGGGCATCTTATGAGGGCTATGATTGCGACATGGCCTCGTCGTGCAGGGATCGCCGGCGTTGCGATGGTCGTGTCCTCAATCGTTTCACTGGTGCTTTTGATTTCAATCGGTGATTCGACAGGCGGGTTAACAAATTGGGGGGAGTTGATGAAGCGATTGGTGCTGCTGCCGGGGCTTCTGGCGATTGTGGTGTTGGCGTTGACAACAGTTCTTGCAGTGCCCAAAGCGATAGCTGCGCCGGCTGCCAACAAGGCGGTCGGCACGGGGGCGGAGTCTTCACGACCCTTTGTGGCGCAAGTGGTCGGTCTCGAGTGGATGAATCCACTGCATCGAAGAGACTATCCGACAGAGTGGCAACTGTTGTGGACGCTCGGGTTGGTCAAGCCGAACAGCAACGACGATATGGTTCGAACGAACCCCCAAAAATATTCGTCGTTGCAAGCAATTTCCATTGTGGCGGACGGACAGCGGGGCAGTGAGTCGTTTGCGGGGTTTTATAAGAAGTATATTCGTAAGCTGCTTGTGTTGTTTCGTACGCGTTACGTGACAAGCTCGGATTATTTTTATACGGTTAAATCTGATAATAAAAATGAATGGCGAGAGTTGGCTGGTATTCGCGTCGAGCTTGCCATTCCTAATGCTCGTCTGGATCCGGCGCTTGCTGGAACGTTTTTGCGCGATGAAATGGTCAATGCTTACGAGATCGGGAATCCCTCCGCAAAAGATCTTTGGAGCCGCGATACGCCGCCCGATATACACGTGACATCGGGACACGGCAATGCCGGCTTCACGTCATTGAATGCTGCGCTGGATTATCTGGCTGCACACCCCGACAAAAGCGTCTGGGTGATGAACTGGGACGCACCCAGTTTCCCGCCGAGTGATGGACAGATCAACGAGAACATGGTGGTGCTGTTCCTTGCGGGCCCTGACCTGAAGACCGAGCGTGAACCGCTTGCCTGGATCGGCAAGGCTGCACGAGGCAACGTCAAGGATTTCGAGGCGAAGCAAGGCGCGAGCCGTGCGGTACAGGCATGGAAGTCGACGATCGATACGGCGGCGAGCAATGCGGGCGTGTCGGTCTCGTCATTGAATTACATCGTGCACGACGCAGGCAAGGGCAGCGACGCAGCATCGACACGGATCGCCTCGCTGTCGCAAACGCTGACGGAAGTGCTGCCGGAATATGATTTCCGTACGCAGACCTTCAATACGGCGGCGCTGCTCGGTGACATGGGTGCCGGCGCGGCGCTGACCGACGTGGCGCTCGCCATCGGCCGGGCGAATCACCTCGGCGGAAACGTGCTCGTCGCAGGGACGACCGACGCGGAGCACCCGACTGCGGTAGTGGTGGTCGCGCCTTCGAAACTGACGCCGATCGATGCAGGCAAGAACTGGTTCCGTGCACGCGGTGAAAACAATGCGTATTTGCCATGGTGGGGCCGCCGTCACGATGCGCGTCAGGCATCGCAAGGCTATTCGGAATAAGGAGCCCGCATGCGCGGCATCATTCGGGTCGGTGACGCGACGAGCCATGGCGGCCAGGTCGTGACCGGCAGCGCGGTCAGTGAAGTGATGGGGCGGCCGGTCGCCCGGCTCGGCGACACGTGCGTCTGCCCGATCTCGGGGCATCAGGCCTGCTTTATCGCCGAAGGCGATCCGCAGGTGATCGTCGACGGAAAACCCGCGGCGTTCGATGGTCACAAGACTTCGTGTGGCGCGACGCTGATTTCGAGTCTGGCGTCGTCCGGGCGGGATTGAGTCGTTGGGACGATTGTCACGACGTACTCGCCATTGGGAGTGAAGACGCGGGTTCCGGTTCCGGCCGGGCTCCGGTGCCTGCTGGTCGACAGCCAACGTATTGCTGACCAGCTTGATTAGGAATATTCATGTCCCGTCTCACTCTTGTCAGACACGTCGAATCCGTTGTGATCGCGGCAGCGACAATCCTGTTGGTCTTGCCGGTGCGTGCGGAGATGAACGCCGCATCGACGCAAGCCGTCGAGGGTGCATCCGCAGTCCCGTGCGTGGCCCAGGTCGTCGGACTTGCATGGCTCAATCCGCTGCAACGGCGCGACTATCCCACCGAGTGGCAACTGCTGTGGACGCTCGGGCTGGTCAAGCCAAATAGCAACGACGATATGGTGCGGACCAAGCCCGCGAAATACACGACCTTGCAACCGATATCCATCGTCGCGGATGGTAGCCGGGGCCGTGAGTCGTTTTCCGGGTTCTATGAAAAGTATGTCAACGAACTCCTGGTGCTTTTTCGCATTCGCTATTTCGTGAACAGCGACTACTTCTATACCGTCAGCTCGCGCTGGCGATGGAATTGGAGAGAGCTGGCTGGCATACACGTCGAGCTGGCCATTCCCGGCGATCGACTGAACCCCAAGCGGGCAGCGTCATATTTGCGCGGCGAGATTGCAAGCATGTTCGAAATCGGCAACCCGTCCGCAAAAGATCTGTGGAGCCGCGATACGCCACCCGATGTCCACGTGACGTCAGGTCAAGGCAACGCCGGCTTCACGTCGCTGAACGCCGCACTGGATTATCTGGCCGCTCACCCCGACAAAAGCGTCTGGGTGATGAACTGGGACGCGCCGAGCTTTCCGCCGCAGGATGAACAGATCAACGAGAACATGGTGCTGCTGTTCCTCGCCGGCCCGAATCTGAAGACCGAGCGCGAACCACTGGCCTGGATCGGCAAGGCCGCACGAAGCAACATCGACGATTTCGAGACGAAGCAACGCACGAGCCGCGTGGTGCAGGCATGGGCATCGACGATCGACGCGGCGGCGAGCAACGCAGGCGTCACGGTCTCGTCACTGAATTACGTCATTCACGACGCAGGCAAGGGCAGCGATGCCGCATCGACAAGGGCCGCCGTGTTGTCGCGATCACTGACCGAGGTGCGGCCGGGATACGACCTTCACACGCAGACCTTCAATACGTCGGCATTGCTCGGTGACATGGGTGCCGGCGCGGCCTTGACCGATGTCGCGTTGGCGATCGGCCGAGCGAAGCACCTCGGCGGAAACGTACTCGTGGCGGGAACGACCGACACCGAGCATCCGACGGCAGTGGTGGTGGTCGCACCGTCGAAGCTGACGCCGATCGACACCAGCAAGAACTGGTTCCGTGCACGCGGTGAAAACAACGCGTATTTGCCGTGGTGGGGCCGTCGTCATGATGCACGTCCGGCGTCGCAGGGCTATTCGGAGTAAAGCCCGCCACAGGACGATTGCCTCAATGTATCGCGCGTCTGCATGACGGGCTTCGGCGGACTCGCCGCCGCTTGATGCGTCGCGACAATGGTTCTCGCGCATTAAGCAATCTGTAACAATCAGTGGAATGGCCAGAGGTCAATTCTTTCAAAATACTTTCTGTTGTTCGCTACCTACGTTTCCCGAGAATTGCAGGTCCTCGCACCATCAAGGCATTTGTCCTCACGTCACCGGGAGCCGTATCGAGACTTCCATCGCATACATTACGAAGCGTATGGATATTGAAAGTTTCGCATCTCTTGACGCACCGCGTCGTCGCCCTTTATTGTCCGTCTGCCGCACGTGAGAGAGCACGACGGCAATCGCGGATGCGCGCCTTGCGCGCATGACAACACGCAGCAGAAAGCAGAAAAGGAAACGTGGTAGCCACATGAAGCCGCTCTTCGACGACAAGAACTCCGATGCGGTCAGCGATCGTCCTTCCACCCCGTCTTCGTCACCCGTCGCCGTGCCCGCCGCCGCCGTTGCCGTGCCGGCTGCACGCCCGGCGGAGAACGTCCGCCTGATCACCGTCGACGAGATCGACCAGCTCGGCGCGACGCAGGGCACGCGGATCGCGGCCTTCTCCCAGCAGATTCTCGCCAGCGTCCGCGCGTCCGATGCCGACCAGTTCGGCGACAAGCTCAACGAACTGATCGCGACCGCGAAGGGGCTCGACCCGCGCGGCGCCGACAAGGGCGGGCTGCTCACGCAGGTCACGCGGCTGTTCCGCTCGACCAAGGAGAAGCTGCTGTCGCAATACGAGTCGGTGAGCAAGCGGATGGACACGCTCGTCGTCGAGCTCGAGAACCATGCGCAGCGCCAGAAGGCCGGCATCGACGAGCTCGAGCGGATGTACAACGACAACTACGCGCTGCACCAGGCGCTCGCGCAGTCGAAGGCACACGGCGAAGCGGCGCTCGCGGCGCTGCGGGCGCATCTCGCGGCCGGCCAGCAGCCGGTGGACGACGCGTTCGCCGCACAGCGCCTGCTCGACGTGAAGCGCACGGTCGACGCGCTCGAAAGCAAGCTCGACGACCTCGACCGCGCGATGCTGATGTCGAAGCAGCTCGCGCCGCAGATCCGGATGGAGCAGGACCAGAAACGCACGCTGACGTCGAAGTTCATGACGATCAAGACCGTGCTGATCCCCGCGTGGACCAACGCGTTCGCGCTCTACCTCGAGCAGCTCAGCACGAAGCGCGCGGCGGCGCTCGCCAATGCGACGTACGACGCGGCCGACGAGGCGATCCGCGCGCAGGCCGACCTGAACCGCCAGAACGCGCAGGAAGTCGCGAAGCTGGGCCAGCGCCCGGTGATCTCGACCGACACGTTCGAATACGCGCAGCAGCAGCTGTTCGGCGCATTCGACGACATCACGCAGATCATCGCCGACGGCCGCCGCCAGCGTGAGCAGGACGCACCGCGCCTGCGCCAGCTCGAACAGGACCTGATCACCCGATTCGCTCCGAAGCACAACTGATAGAACCGAGAGAACACCGCATGATTACGCTTGAGAAACGCGCGGCGAAGGTCGCGATCGTCCTCGAAAAACGCCAGATCCTGAAGCCGCCCGTCGTGCGCGTCGGCGCGGCGCTCGACATCTCCGGCTCCGCGAAGCCGCTGTACCAGTCGGGCGTGATCCAGGACACGCACGACCGGATTCTCGGCATCGCACTGAAGTTCGACGACAACGGCGAAGTCGATACGTGGACCTTCACCGAAGGCTACGACCGCCTGCCGACCGCGACGCCGGACAACTACGGCTCGTATATTTCCGACCACGTGCTCAACGCGCGGATCGACAAGTGGGGCGGCACGCAGTACGCGCCGGTGATGAACGACATCGTCGACTTCTTCTTCCGTGCGCCGGAGCCGTCGCCGAAGCGCGAAGAGAAGCGCGGCTTCCTGAGCCGGCTGTTCGGCGGAGCGGACGAGGCGCCCGCGCCGGCCGCCGCCGCGCCGGTGAACGGCCATCTGCCCGCATGGGTGCTGTTCGTCACCGACGGCCAGAACCCGAAGAACGACCGCAAGCGCGTGCGCCAGCTGCTCGCCGAGTCGCAGCACTACCCGCTGTACTGGTCGCTTGTCGGCGTCGGCGATCCGAGCGAATTCGGCTTCCTCGCGGAAGTCGCGGACGAGATGCCGAACGTCGGCTTCCTGCATCTCGAATCGCTCGACGTCAGCGACGAACAGATCTACGACCAGTTGATCACGCAGGAATTCTGCAACTGGGTGCGCGCGAAGTAAGCGCAGCCCGCACGCCTTTTATCCCGAACTCGATTACCCCCATCATGTTGAAAGACTTCAAGATCCCGTTGTCGCTTACGGTGCTCGCGCTGATCGCGGCCTATCTCCTCGGCGGCGTGAAGGACATGCTGATCGTCGCGGTCCTGTCGGTGCTCGAAATCTCGTTGTCGCTCGACAACGCGGTCGTCAACGCGTCGGTGCTCAAGAACTGGTCGGAGAAGTGGCGCAACCGCTTCATGGTGTTCGGCCTGCCGGTCGCCGTGTTCGGCATGCGGCTCGTGTTCCCGCTGCTGATCGTCGCGGTGATCGGCCACATCGGCATGTGGGACGCGCTGAAGCTCGCGATCGAGTCGCCGGCGCAGTACGCGTCGATCCTCACGTCCGCGCATCACCAGGTCTCGGCATTCGGCGGCGCGTTCCTGCTGATGGTGTTCTTCAAATTCATGCTCGACACCGAGAAGGACGAACACTGGATCGGCTTCCTGGAAGGCCCGATGAGCCACCTCGGCCGCATCACGGCGCTGGAAGTGGCACTGACGCTCGCCATCATCATCGTCGCGTCGCTCTACGTGCCGGCAGCCGAGCAGGTGGCCTTCCTGCTCGCGGGGGCGTTCGGCGTGATCAGCTTCGTGATCGCGCACGGCATCGGCGACCTGATCGGCGGCGAAGAGACGGGTACGCGCGTGGTGCGCGAAGGCGTCGCGGGTTTCCTGTATCTCGAAGTGCTCGATTCGTCGTTCAGCTTCGACGGCGTGATCGGTGCATTCGCGCTGTCGAACAACATCTTCCTGATCGCGCTCGGCCTCGGCGTCGGCGCGGCCTATATCCGGGAGATGACGCTCGTGCTGCTGAAGAAGGGCACGCTCGCGCAATACCGTTATCTCGAACACGGCGCGTTCTGGGCAATCGGTGCGCTCGCAACGATCATGTTCCTCGGCGTGAAGTTCGAGGTGCCCGAGGTCATCACGGGCCTGGTCGGTGCGGCGATGATCGCGGCGGCCGTGTGGTCGTCGATCGTCGTGCAACGCAAGGAAGACCGCACGGCTGTAGCGGGCGAGTGACCCCGCGTCGCGTGCGGGTCGAACACCATCAACGAGGGGCCGCGCAGGGCGGCCCGGCATTGCCGCCGGCACAACGGCGGTTCCAGCAGAAGAGGTTCAGATGATCAATTTGTCGAAAGGCGGTCGCGTCAACCTGTCGAAGGAAGCGCCCGGCACGCAGAAGTTCCGCATCGGTCTCGGTTGGGATGCGAACGCGACGGACACGGGTACGGACTTCGATCTCGACGTGTCGGTGTTCCTGTGCAAGTACGACGCGCAGAGCAATCCGAAGCTGATCTCGGATCAGCACTTCGTGTTCTACAACAGCGAAGTGCGCACGATGGAGCGCAAGGACACCTTCATCCAGCCGGGCGACGATTTCCCGAAGCGCGGGATGCCTGCGTCGAAGTGCCTGGGTGTCGTGCATAGCGGCGACAATCGCACGGGCAGCGGCGACGGCGACGACGAGGTGATCTTCATCGACATGACGAAGTTGGCCGCGGACATCGAGGAAATCTCGGTGGTCGTGACGATCGACCAGGCTGAAGCGCGCCGCCAGAATTTCGGCCAGGTGCGCAACAGCTACATCCAGATCGCCGACGAAGTGTCGGGCGCGGTGATCGCGAAGTACGCGCTCGAGGAAGACTTCTCGATGGAGACGTCGGTGCAGGTCGGCAGCTTCTATCGCCGCGATGGCCACTTCATGTTCAAGGCGGTCGGCGCCGGCTACAACCGTGGCCTGGGCGACTTCGTGCGCGCGTACGGCGGCGCGGTCTGACTGGCGGCAGCCCGGCCGGCGGGATACCGCCGCGCCGGGCAGGAAGCAGCGATGACGAATCCGTCCGACGAGCCGAAGCGGCTCGAGTTCGATACGACGCCCGAGCGCACGCCCGGGCGTCTTGCGTTCGACGCGCCGCCCGCGGCCGCGGCGCCGGTTGCGCGCGGGCCCGAGCGGCCTGCGCCGCAGGCGCTCGACTTCGGGCCGGCGCCCGCGTCCGGCAAGACCGTGCGAACGGCGCCGGCCGAGGCGGTCGGCCGTGCGGTGTTCGGCGAATCGAACCATCCGCAGCTCGAAGCGTGCTTCCGCGCCGCGCAGGCCAGCTTCCCGAATCTCTATCCCGACTACGCGCCGCGCATCGAGCGGCACATCCGGCAACTGGTGCCGCTCAAGCTCGCGACGATCGCGACGATCGGTGACGGCGCGCTGGAGGCGGCGGGCAACCTCGTCGAAGCCGTGGCGGCCACGACGCGCGAATTCAACGAACTCGGCGCGGCCGACATGATGGCCGGCATGCTCGCGCAGGCGACACGCAAGGCCGGCATGTTCGAACGCTGGTTCGGCGCGGCGACAGGCCATGTCGACTATCGCGCGGCGATCGGGGCGCTGAAGCAGTCGCTCGGCTTCTTCCCGCGGCGCACCGAGGACCTGGCTGCGAAGGTCCGCCATGCGGAAGAAAACCTCGTGGTCGTGCTCGCGGCGCTGAGCGCGGTGTCGGACGTCGTGCGTGCGCCGGACGACGCGGGTGTCGAGCGCACGCTGTTCGACCGCCGTAACATCGTCGGGCAGGCGGTGCAGCAGATCCGCATGCAACCCGCGCAATTGCGCGGGCTCGACGAGCGCGTGACCGATCTGCTGTCGCGCGCCGATCACCTGATGAACGTCGTGCTGCCGGCGGCGTTGGCGGCGCGGCCGCAGCGCTGAGAGCACACGGCGCGACGGGCACGAACGCGTGCGCTGCGGCGCGCGTGTTCGCTGCGCAGGCCACGTCGCGTCACGCCATTTCACGTGCGCTGGCCCGAGTCTGCTATCTTCCCGGGCATCTCATCGCTTTCCCGCCGATTCTCCATGACTGACCGCATCGTTGCCGCATTCGATTTCGACGGCACCATCACGACGACCGACAGCTTTCGCCATTTCGTCCGCTATGCGGTCGGCACGCCGCGCTTCGCGTGGGCCGGACTGCGCGCGCTGCCGTGGATCATTGCGATGAAGGCCGGGCTGCTGTCGCGTGGCGATGCGAAAGCGAAATTCGCGTCGTTCGCGTTCGGGCCGGTGCGCGAGGATACGCTCGATGCACAGGCGCGCACGTTCGTCGACACCTATCTGCCGAACCTCGTGCGCCCAGAAATGCTCGAACGCATCCGCGAGCATCGGGCACGCGGGCACGAAGTCGTGCTGGTGAGCGCGTCGCCGTCGCTGTATCTGGAGAAGTGGGCGAAGACGGCCGGCTTCGATGCGGTGCTCGCGACGCGGCTGGCGTTCGAGCGCGGCGCCTTCGCCGGTCGGCTCGACGGCGAGAACTGCTGGGGGCCGCAGAAGGTCGTGCGGCTGCGCGGGTGGTGGGGCGACCGGCCGCCGAAACAATTGTTCGCGTATGGCGACAGCCGCGGCGACAAGGAAATGGCCGAACTCGCGAACTGGTCGTGGATCCGCGGGCAAGGGCCGATGCCGCCGATCGGCGGTTGAGGCGGTGCGTTACGCGTCGGCCTGAGCCTGGCGCGCAGCGCGCGCCGGACGATAGCCGCCCCAGCGATTCGCCCGCGCGAACGTGCCGACGTCGTTGAAGCGCACGCCGACTTCACGCAGCGCCGCATGCGCGGTGCGTGCGGTCAGCTGACGGATGTAGAACGGGTCGCGCACCACGAAGTGATGGATCGCGTGCGTGCTGCCGAAGTTGAAGCAGAACAGCTGGAACGGCAGCATCCACCACGGGTTGAGCACCTGCGTCTGCTGGATCACGTTGCGCGAGTCGATATCGCCGAAGTAATGCATGTTCGAGCTGACGAAGTTGATGCAGAAGCTGCGCACGAAGTTCGGCCCGAGCCACACCACGGCCAGGAAATCGACGACGCTCATCGTGCGCTCGACGACGGCCGGCACCTTCACCGCGTAGCCGAACGCGTGCAGCGCGAACAGGCCGACGTGATAGACGATGAACGCGTGCCACAGCACGTAATACACGTGACCGACCGGCATGTACGACGACACCTGCTCGACGCGCAACTGCAGGCGCTCGGACGGATCCTGCACCGGCTGCGCGGCCACGTACTGCTTCACCTTGCGGCGCATCGCGGTGGGCCGCAGCACGACGGCGAGCATGCCGTCCGCGATCATCAGCAGGCGCTTCACGCCCCAGCGCTCGCCGTTCGTGATGCCGTATTCTTCGAGATCCGATTCGCCGCCCGACACCTTGTGGTGATGCAGGTGCATGCGCCGCCGCGTCCACGGGTTGATCGTGCCGGGCCGCGTGAGCCAGCACAGCGCCATCATCAGGTGATAGGCCCACGGTGTCTTCTTGAAGTACATCAGGTGGATCAGGTCGTGCTCGAGCTCGTGGATCAGCGACGTGACGAATGCGGCGAGCGGCAGCGCGACGTACCACGCGATCGCGCCGCGCGCGTACAGCCATGCGATCGCGAGCATCGTGCTCACGGAGACGGCCATCACGGTCGCGCCGACGAGGTTCTGGTTGTCGAGCAGCGGAAAGCGCACGCGGATCGCGTCGCTCGCGGCGTTGACCTCGCGGCGGACGTACGCGACCTTGTCCGCGTCGTGGCGAAAGGCGGTTCGTGCGGGTTGGCTCATCGACCGGGATTCCTGCGGAAAGGGTGGGGCGCAATGCCGATGTGACAAGCATAGGCGCGCACCGGACCGCACGCGAGGGCCGCCGGTGCCAATGGTGGTGTCATTTCGGGCCACGTTGGCCGGCCGGCGCGGCTAGAGTCACGCCCCGGTGTCATTGCGGGCCAGCGACGCTACAATCCGCCGAAACCGCTCCGGAGTCCGCCGCATGGTCCTGTCCGTCCCGGATGCCGCGCGCCAGCTGAACAAGGCGACGGTGTCGTCCGCGTATGCGCTGTTCATGCTGATGCTGGCCGAGGAGCGCGGCATCGACGGCGGCCGCCTGCTGGCCGGCTCGGGCGTCGAGCGCGACCGGCTCGCGCAGCCCGATGCGCGCATCACGCCGCTGCAGCAGGCGGCGATCGTGTTCAACCTGCTCGACGCGACGGACGACCCGTCGATCGCGATCGAGATCGGGCTGCGCAGCAGCCTGACGAAAGCGGGACTGATCGGCTTCGGGCTGATGAGCTGCGCGACGCTCGGCGAGGCGATCGCGCTCGGCATCCGCTACCTGCCGACGCGCGTGCCGTTCTTTTCGGTGCGGCTCGCGCAACTCGACGGAATCGTCGACATCGACGTGCTCGAGGCGTTTCCGCTCGGCCGGCTGCGGCAGTTCGCGGTCGAGAACTTCCTGGTCGAGACGGCGATCCTGTTCAACTCGCTGCTGCATCCGGTGCCGGGGCGCACGCTGCAGTCGCGTGCCGAACTCCATTTCGAATGGCCGGAGCCGCCGTGGTTCGAGCGTTATCGCGTGCGGCTGCCGCGCTGTCATTTCGACGCGAGCGCGAACCGCATCCGCTGCGATGCCGCGTTGCTCGACGAGCCGATCGGCACCGCGAACGCGCACACCGCGCAGATGATCGTGCAGCAGTGCGAGGCCGAGCTCGCGCGGCTCGGCTATGCGGAAAGCATCGTCGAGCGCGTGCGCAACCTGCTGATCTGCGGCGAAGGCGGCTATCCGTCGGTCGACGACGTCGCGCGCGAGCTGCATGTGTCGGCGCGCACGCTCAAGCGCAAGCTCGCCGAGTACGGCGCGACCTATTCGACGCTGCTCGACGAGATCCGGTTGCGCGACGCGCTGCGGTTGCTCGAAGGCACGCGGCTGCCGGTCGACGAGATCGCCGCGCGCGTCGGCTATACGGATCGCGCCAATTTCACGCGCGCGTTCAAGCGCTGGACGGGCGTCGCGCCGAGCGAGCGGCGCTGAACGCGGTTATGCACCGGCCTGCGTGGCAGGCCTGCCGCGTCATGCGCCGCGTATCACTGTTTCAGACGATCGCGACCCAGTTCGCCCCGCGTCCGCCCGGCACGCGTGCGTGCGGCGACAGTGCGCCGTCGTCCGGCGCGATCGCATACACCGACACGAATTCAGACTGTTCACCGCAGGCGACGAGCCAGCACCCCGACGGGTCGATCGCGAACCCGCGCGGCTGCGTTTCGGTGGCGGTCGCGTGCGCGGGTTCGAACGTGCCGTCGTCGTTACGGCGATAGCAGAGCAGGCGGCTCGACGTGCGTTCGCTCACGTAGGCGAAACGCTCGTCGGGCGTCAGGTGCAGGTCGGCGGCCCAGACGGACGGTTCGGTGGGCGCGGGCGGCCGCGCATGGCCTTGCGCGAGTTCGGCGACGGCCGGATGGCGCGCGCTCACCCGCGCATCGCCGAGCCGGCCGGTGTCGGGGTCGCGCGCGAACGTCGCAAGCCTGGCCTGGAATTCGCTGACGACGACGAGCGTGCGGCCGTCATCCGCGAATTGCAGGTGACGCGGGCCGAACCCGGCCGGCACGCGCGTTTCGCCATGTTCGAGCGCGCGCAGGCCGGCCGCGTCCTCGACGAGCGCGAAGCTGAACACGCGATCCGAGCCGAGCGAGCTGACGTACGCGAAGCGGTTGTCCGGCGACACGATCACCGCGTGCGCGTTCGCGATGCCGCCCGTGACCTGCAGCGGCGTGCCGTCGCCGTCGCGCACGCGCGCGGCGTCGTAGAGGCTCAGCGAATTCCCGCCGTACGACGCGCCGAGCAGCCAGCGGCCGCTGCAGTCGAGCGACAGGTACGCATGGCTCGCGTCGATCGCGGTGGTGCCGATGCGCACGAGCGCGCCGGTGGCTGGCACGACGCGGAACGCGACGATCGTCGGCTGTTCGCCGCGCGTCGCGACGTAGAGCCGCGCACGGTCGGCCGGCACGGCGATCGGCATCGCGACGTCGGCCGCGGGATAACGGGTGAGCGGCACAAGCGTGCCGTCGGCCGCGAGCGAGAGGGTGGCGAGGTCGCCGTCGGCGGCATTCGAGACGACGACGGTCAGGCGGTCAGTGTTCGGCATGGCGGAGCATCGAGGCGTTCGTGAAGGACGCGTCGGCCGGCAGGCCGCGCGGCGGATCGCTGCGCCGGTGCGTGCGCGCGAACAGCGCGGCGACCGCGGCGACGAGCGAAGCGATCGCGAGCGCATACAGCCCGCCCGTGATCGAACCCGTATGTTGCTTCAGATAGCCGAACGCCGTCGGTGCGACGAAGCCGCCGAGGTTGCCGACCGAGTTGATCAGCGCGATCACGGCCGCGGCCACGCGCGTGTCGAGATAGCCCTGCGGGATCGGCCAGAACAGCGACGAGGCGGCCTTGAAGCCGAGCGCGGCGAAGCAGATCGACGCGAACGACCATACCGGGTCGTGCGACGTCGACGCGAACAGCCCGCATGCGGCGAGCACCAGCGCGACCGCGAGCCAGCGCTGCGGATGCTTCCATTTCGACGACAGCACCGCGAAGCCGTACATCGCGCCGATCGCGATCATCCACGGAATCGTGTTGTACAGGCCGACCTGGAAATCGGTGAGCCCGCCCATCTTGCGGATGATCGTCGGCAGCCAGAACGTGGCCGCGTAGATCGTCAGCTGGATCGAGAAATACAGGAAGCAGAACAGCATGATCTGCGGGTCGCGCAGCAGCGCGGTGGCGCGTACCGGCACGTTCGAGCGGACGTCGCGCGTCGCGCGCTCGTCGTCGAGCGCGTTCTGCAGCGCCGTGCGTTCTTCGACCGTGAGCCACGTCGCGTCGCGGATGTGCGATTTCAGCAGCAGCCAGCTCGCGCCGCACAGCGCGACCGAGAACAGCCCTTCGATCAGGAACATCCATTGCCAGCCTGCGAGGCCGAAACCGCGGATCGACAGCAGCGCGCCGGTAACGGGCCCGGACAGCACCGACGCGAACGCGGAGCCGCCGAGGAAGATCGCCATCGCCTTGCCGCGCTCCTGCGGCGGCAGCCATTGCGACAGGTACAGCACGACGCCGGGGAAGAAGCCGGCCTCGGCCGCGCCGAGCAGGAAGCGCAGCGCGTAGAACGACGTGTCGTTCCACACGAACGCCATCGCGGCCGCGACGATGCCCCACGTCGCCATGATCCGTGCCAGCCAGATGCGTGCGCCGTAGCGCTGCATCAGCAGGTTCGACGGCACCTCGAACAGCGCGTAGCCGACGAAGAACAGCCCGGCGCCGAGGCCGTACGCGGCCGCGCCGATGCCGATCGACGCCTCGAGGTGGCGATCGACGAAGCCGACGTTCACGCGGTCGATGTAGTTCGCGATGAACATGATCAGCACGAGCGGCAGCACGTGCCACTTCACTTTCGAGACGGCGGACGCGAGCGGGTCGCGTCCGGGCAGGGCGGGCGAGGGCGGGTTCAAGCGTGTCTCCGGTCGGGCGGCGGCGGACGGGGCGGTGGCCCGCGTCGGCATCCGGGTGGCGGTCTGTGTAGTATGTCGTCGTATGACATGGTACGCCTGAGTGTCGATGAAGACGTCGCGGGTTTACCCGAAAATTACTCAGATATTGGGGAATTTCGTGAGGTGTGTTGGTTGGTTGTTCATGTCTGATGACGTATGACATGAGACGGGCAGGTGCCGATTGCTGCGTCTTCCGTCGCGGGCCGCACTGCGCGCGCGGGGGCATCGGCCGGGCAGCCCGTCCGGGAGCTGCCGGCGCCGCGACTACGCCATCGACACGACGCTGTTGAGCAGCGTCTTCACGAGCACGGCCTGCCGCGTCGCGCCCGTCTTCGCGAAGATGCCGCGCAGGTGCGCACGCGCGGTGTTCTTCGTGATGCCGGTCGCGGCGGCCGCTTCGTCGAGCGTCAGCCCGTCGACGAGCAGCAGTGCGATTTCGGTTTCCATCGGCGTGAGCCGGAACAGCCGGTGCAGCATGTCGCGCGACGTCTGCGGCGACGACGCGGGATCGCGGACGAACACGGCGACGGCTGGCCGGTGCTGGCGGTCCTCGGCGCCGCGGTAGGGCGCGAGCGGGCGCAGCAGCACGCTCAACGGCATCGCACCGCCGGGGCGCGACAGCGTGGTGGCTTCGATGCGCGCGAGTGCGCCCGCGCGGAAATGCTCGAGCGCGGCCTGCAGCGCCTTCTGCAGCCGGCGTTCGTCGAGCGGGCACGATGCGTGGAGCCGTTCCTGGCGCACGCACAGCCCGTCCTGCTGCTCGATCAGCAGCTCGGCGATGCGGTTGCGCTTGATCACGCGGCCGTCCTCGTCGACGATCGCGGTGCCGACATCGAGCCGGTCGACGGTGCCCGCATACAGCGCGCGTTCGGCATCGAGCACGTCGAACGCCGCGTGCAGCTCGACCGCCCGCTGCAGGTGCGGCAGCAGCGTCGCGACCTGCGCGCGCTCGGTGGCGTCGAAATCGCGGCTGCCGTGCGCGCGGCTCACGAAGAACGCACACTCGACACCACGTTCGCCGCGCAGGTTCGCGCCGAGGATGTAGCGCAGGTCGAGCGGCTGCAGGTACTGCCGGTAGAAATCGTGCGCGCGCCACGCGGTTTCGCCGAACAGCCGGTCGGCCGTGAAGACCTGGCCGGGCGGCTGGTCGAGAAACGGGCACAGCGCGTAGAACTGCTCGCTGTACGACGGCTCGCCGGGCAGCAGCGGGCCATGCGCCGACGCGTTGATGATGAGCCCGTGCCGTGCTCCGCCGGGGTTGCGCAGCACCAGCGTCGTGAAGCGCGCGTCGAGCCGCGCGCGGACCGCTTCGAGGAAGCCGGCCCACGGGGTGGGCTCCGACGGGCCCTGATAGACGAGCCCGAGCCACGCGCTGAGTTCGCGCGCCGTCCACGCCGCGTCGTCGAAGCCGTCGTGCGCGGCCGGGTCGCCGGGCGCCAGCGCGATGGGCATGCTCGTGTTCTCCTTGGTCGGGATGAAGGGTTCCCGGACCAGCATACCGGCCGGCTGGCGGCCCGCGTCACCCGAACGGAGTAGACGCCGCGGGCAAGCGGGCAAGCGGGCGGGCGTCGGGCCGCCCGCCCGAGGCACTTACGCCGCGCGCTCGCGCAGCAGGTACGCGACGATGCGGTCGGCCGCTTCTTCCGGCGACTCGGTGATCGTGTCGACGCGCAGTTCGGGCTGGGCGGGTGGTTCGTATGGCGAATCGATGCCCGTGAAGTGCTTCAGCTCGCCGCGCCGCGCCTTCTTGTACAGGCCCTTCGGATCGCGCTCCTCGGCCACCGCGAGCGGCGTGTCGACGAATACTTCGACGAACTCGTCGGGGCCGGCCATCGCGCGCGCCATGTCGCGCTCCGCGCGGAACGGCGAGATGAACGACACGAGCGTGATGAGCCCCGCGTCGAGCATCAGCCGCGCGACTTCGGCGACGCGCCGGATGTTCTCCACGCGATCGGCCTCGGTGAAGCCGAGATCGCGATTGAGCCCGTGCCGCACGTTGTCGCCGTCGAGCAGGTACGTGTGCTTGCCGAGCGCGTGCAACCGCTTCTCGACGAGATTCGCGATCGTCGACTTGCCGGCGCCCGACAGGCCCGTCAGCCACACGATGCGCGGCGTCTGCGCCTTTTGCGCGGCACGCGCGGCGCGGTCGACGTCGACGGCCTGCCAGTGCACGTTGTGCGCGCGGCGCAGCGCGAAGTGCAGCATCCCGGCGCCGACCGTGTCGTTGGTGACGCGGTCGATCACGATGAAGCCGCCCGTGTGGCGGTTGCGGTCGTATGGGTCGAACGCGACCGGCCGGTCGAGGCTCAGGTTGCACACGCCGATCTCGTTGAGCGCGAGCGTGCGCGCCGCGAGATGCTCGCGCGTGTTCACGTCGATCTTGTACTTCGGCTTCGCGCAGGTCGCGCCGGCCGTCTGCGTGCCGAGCTTCACGAGATACGGGCGGCCGGGCAGCAGCGGCGCGTCGTGCATCCACACGAGCGTCGCCTCGAACTGGTCGGCCACTTCAGGCGGCGCGTCCGCGCGCGCGATCATGTCGCCGCGGCTGATGTCGATCTCGTCGGCGAGCGTGAGCGTCACCGCGTCGCCGGCGCGCGCGAGGTCGCTTTCGCCGCGTTGCGTGATCACCGACGCGACGCGGCTCTCCTTGCCGGACGGCAGCACGCGCACGCGCTCGCCGACGCGGATCTCGCCCGATGCGATGCTGCCCGCGTAACCGCGGAAGTTCAGGTGCGGGCGGTTGACCCACTGCACCGGCAGCCGGAACGGCTCGTCGCTGGTCACGCGCGCGGCGAGCGGCAGCGTGTCGAGATGCTGCATCAGCGTCGGGCCCGCGTACCACGGCATCCGCGCGCTCGGTGCGATCACGTTGTCGCCGCGCAGCGCCGACATCGGGATGCTGACGATCTCCGCCAGCCCGAGCTCGGCCGCGAACGCGCGATAGTCGGCGTCGATGCGCTCGAACACGGCGCGGTCGTAGTCGACGAGATCCATCTTGTTGATCGCGAGCACCACGCGCCTGATGCCGATCAGTGCGACGAGATGACTGTGGCGGCGCGTCTGCGTGAGCATCCCCTTGCGCGCATCGATCAGGATCACGGCGAGATCGGCGGTCGACGCGCCGGTGATCATGTTGCGCGTGTACTGCTCGTGGCCGGGCGTGTCGGCGACGATGAACTTGCGTCGCGCGGTCGCGAAGAAGCGGTACGCGACGTCGATCGTGATCCCTTGCTCGCGCTCGGCCGACAGGCCGTCGACGAGCAGTGCGAAATCGAGTTCGCCGCCCTGCGTGCCGACCGTCCTCGAATCGGCCTCGAGCTGCGTGAGCTGGTCGTCGAACAGCATGTTCGATTCGTAGAGCAGGCGGCCGATCAGCGTGCTCTTGCCGTCGTCGACGCTGCCGCACGTGATGAAGCGCAGCAGGTCCTGGGTGGGCGCATGCGCTTCGCCGGAAGCGCGTGAATCGGGTGCGTGGCGCGCGAGCGTGTCGGGCGCGGTGAGAACGTGTGCCATCAGAAATATCCCTCCTGTTTCTTCTTTTCCATCGAACCGGCCGAATCGCTGTCGATCAGTCGTCCTTGCCGTTCCGACGTGCGCGTCTCGCGCATCTCCCGCAGGATGTCGTCGAGCGACGTCGCGTCGCTGTCGATCGCGCCCGTCAACGGATAGCAGCCGAGCGTGCGAAAGCGCACCTTGCGCATCCGCGGCACTTCGCCGTCGCGCAGCGGCAGGCGTTCGTCGTCGACCATGATCAGCGCGCCGTCGCGTTCGACCACGGGCCGTTCCTTCGCGAAGTAGAGCGGCACGATCGGGATGTCGCGAAGCTGGATGTACTGCCAGATGTCGAGCTCGGTCCAGTTCGAGATCGGGAACACGCGCAGGCTTTCGCCCTTGCGCTTGCGCGCGTTGTACAGCGACCAGAGCTCGGGGCGCTGGCGCTTCGGGTCCCAGCGATGCTGTTCCGAGCGCAGCGACACGATGCGCTCCTTTGCGCGCGACTTCTCCTCGTCGCGGCGCGCGCCGCCGAACGCGGCGTCGAAGCCGTAATGATTGAGCGCCTGCTTGAGCCCCTGCGTCTTCCACACGTCGGTGTGCACGGCCGAGCCGTGCGTGAACGGATCGATGCCGTTCGCGATGCCTTCAGGGTTGATGTGCACGCGCAGGTCGAGGCCGAGGCGCGCGGCCGTCTCGTCGCGAAACGCGATCATCTCGCGGAATTTCCAGGTCGTATCGACGTGCAGCAACGGAAAGGGCGGCTTCGCCGGGTAGAACGCCTTCATCGCGAGATGCAGCATGACCGAGCTGTCCTTGCCGATCGAATACAGCATCACCGGGTTCTCGCTCTCGGCGACCACCTCGCGCATGATGTGGATGCTTTCGGCCTCCAGCCGCTCCAAGTGGGTCAACATCGTTCGTCTCCTTGTTTCATGCCGGCGCCGCGCGACATGTGCGGCGTTTCGTGCATGACACCGACGGTATCGGGCGAGCGGCATGCCGCTCTTCGTCCGGGTGGACTAAATCGCGGCACGGCGGTGGAGCGGATCTTTCCTTAGTCCACCCGGACGAAGTGGCGCGCGACGGCGACGCTTAAGGTGAGCGCTCGACCATCGGCGGAGACGACACATGACGGACGACACACGTGCCACGCAATTGCTTTCGGGCCAGACCTGGGCCGACTTCTGCGACACCCTGAAACGCAGCGGAGAACAGATCCTGCGCGCCGAGGCGCCGGACGATCCGCTGACGCGCGCGGAAGGATTCCGCTACCTGAGCCGGCTGATGCGTATCGCGCTCGAGATGCACGTCGAGTTCGCGGACGGTGCATGGCCCGGCTTTTTCTCGCCGTCGCACGAGACCGCGAAGATCGGCGCCGACAATCCCGACAACCTGTACCAGTACGCGCGTCTCGACGGCCGCTGCGAATATCGCGTGACGGGGCGGCGCGGCACGGTGGCCTACCTGAGCTTCGGCACGCAGAAGGGCGGCTACGAGACCGACGGCAAGATGCTGCAGACGGGCTTTCTCGACGCAAAGCAGCTCGAGATCGCGCCGGACGGCAGCGTCGAGATCGTGCTGAGCGAAACGCCGCGCGCGGGTAACTGGGTACGCATGGAGCCGGGCACCAACGCGTTGCTGGTGCGCCAGACCTTCCTCGACCGGCGCGCGGAAACGCCGGCACAACTGAAGATCGAGCGCATCGGCGCCGACGATCGCCCGGCGCCGCTCGACCCGCTCGTGCTGCAGGGCGGCCTCACGCGCGCGGCGCAGTTCGTCGAGCAGACGTCGAAGCTGTTCGCGGACTGGGCCGCGAGCTACCGGTCGCACGTGAATGCGCTGCCGCCCGCCGACCAGGCGCTGTGCCAGTCGGTCGGCGGCGATCCGAACATCTACTACTACCACTCGTGCTGGTCGCTGGCCGATGACGAAGCACTCGTGATCGACGTCGACACGGTGCCCGACTGCGACTTCTGGAACGTGCAGCTCAACAACTACTGGATGGAATCGCTCGATTACCGGCACTTCGATATCTGCGTGAACAAGCACAGCGCGCGGCTGAATGCGGACGGCGGCGTGACGGTGGTCGTCGCGGCCGTGCGGCCCGGCCATGCGAACTGGCTCGATACCGCCGGGCATCGCACCGGCACGATCTGCTGGCGCTGGGTCGGCGCCGCGCAGCCGGTGCATCCGCGCACGCGGGTCGTCAAGCTTGCAACGCTGAAGGAGGCCGCATGAACGCGCCGCTTGACCGGATCCGCACGCTGCTCTCGGCCGACGGGTTGATCGCCGAAGCCGTGTCGCGCACGGGCGGACTGACCGCGTTCGGTGACGGGCCGTATCGCGAGGCGCTCGACGTGATGTGTGCGTCGCTGATCGACGAAGCGAAGCTGTCCGCGCGCGGCGCGGAGATGATGCGCGAGAAGCTCGTCGGCCAGCTCGTGAACCGGCTCGTCATCGAGGACTACTTCGGGCGTCATCCGGAAATCGCGGAGATCGCGATCGACGATCCGCTCGTGATCGTCGGCCTGCCGCGCACGGGTACGACGCTGCTGCAGCGCCTGCTGGCCGTCGACCTGCGCTTCCATACTGCGGCGTGGTGGGAAACCCGCTACCCGGCGCCGCTTGCAGGCGAGACGCTCGCCGAGCCGACGGTGCGCATTGCGCGTGCGCAGGCCGAGGTCGCGACGATGATCGACTGCATTCCGCAGATCCTGACGATCCATCCGCTCGATGCGATGCTCGGGGACGAGGAGTTCATGCTGATGGAGCATGCGTTCGTGTGCGCGATGGATTCGTATGCGAACGTGCCCCGCTATACGGCATGGCTCGCGCGGCAGGATCTCACACCGGTCTATACATACCTGAAGCGGATGCTGCAGTTCCTGCAATGGCAGAAGGCGCAGCGTGGCGTCGCGCCGGCCGCGCGCTGGCTGCTGAAGACGCCGCAGCACCTGCATGCGCTCGACGTGCTGTGCCGCGTGTTTCCGCGTGCGCAGGTCGTGCTCACGCACCGCGATCCGGCGCAGACGATTCCGTCGATGGCGAGCATGGCGCACACGTTGTGGCAGATGTATGCGGACGATCCGGATCCGCTTGCCGTCGGCGCGCAGTGGAACGCGGGGATGGCGCGCGCGATCGGTGCGGCGATGGCCGCGCGCGATGCGCTGCCGGTCGACCGCTTCCTCGACGTGCGCTTCGAGGACACGGTGTCGAATCCGCTCGGCGTCGCCGAGGCCGTGTACGCGTTTGCCGGGATGCCGCTCGATGCGCGGCAGCGCGCGGCGATGACGGACTGGATGGCGCGCAACGGCCGCGACAAGCGTGCCGCACACGACTATTCGATCGCGCGCTTCGGCTTCACCGATGCACAGCTCGCGCGCGACTTCGCCGCGTATCGCGCGCGGCACCTGCGGGCATCCGGCTGACGGACATTGCTCGCGAGATCCACGACAACCAGGAGACAACCATGTTGCTGAAGGACAAGATCATCGTGATTTCCGGGATCGGGCCGGGGCTTGGTGTGAAGCTCGCCGTCGAGGCCGCGCGCGAGGGTGCGCGCGGCGTGGTCGTCGCGGCGCGCACCCTCGAAAAGCTCGACGATGCCGAAGCGCGAATCCACGCACTCGGCGTCGACTGCGACGTGCTGAAGGTGCGGACCGACATCACCGACCGTGCACAATGTCGCCAGCTCGCGACGCAGGCCGTCGAGCGCTTCGGCCGGATCGACGCGCTCGTGAACAGCGCATTCGTGCACGGCACGTTTCCGGAACCGGTGGAGGAAGCCGACCTCGACGGCTGGCGCGCGGTGTTCGACACCAACGTGTTCGGCACGATGGCGCTCACGCAGGCAGTCGTGCCGCACATGAAGCGGCACAAGCGCGGCGCGATCGTGATGATCAACACGCAGGCGACCCGCAAGCCGTTTGCAGGGGAAGGCGGCTACGCTGTATCGAAGGGGGCGCTCGCGGTTGCGGCAAAATACCTGGCGCGCGAACTCGGCGTGCACGGCATTCGCGCGAACAGCATCCACATGGGGTGGATGTGGGGCGTGCCGACCCAGACGTATTTCCGGCAGGCGGCTGCCGAGTACGGCATGACGGAAGAGCAGGTCATCGCGCCGATCGCGTCGAATCTCGCGCTCGCGAAGTTGCCGACCGACGACGACTGTGCACGCGCGGCGCTGTTCCTCGCGTCGGACTATGCGAATGCGGTGACGGGTGCGACGCTCGACGCGAATGGCGGCGATTTCATGCCCTGACGATGGAGCAAAGGATCATGCAGGACAACCACGACACACGACACTTCTTTGCATTCAACGGCGACGCGGACGGGCTGTGCGCGCTTCAGCAACTTCGGCTCGCGGAGAGCGAGCACGGCACGCTCGTGACCGGCGTGAAACGCGACATCAAGCTGCTCGAGCGGATCGGCGCGCGGGCGGGCGACATCGTCACCGTGCTCGACGTGTCGCACGACCAGAATCGCGACGCGTGCGCGCGACTGCTGCGCGACGGCGCGACGATCCGCTATTTCGACCATCACTTCGCGGGCGAACTGCCCGACGATCCGCGCTTCGACGCGCATATCGACACGGCGGCCGACGTCTGCACGAGCGCGATCGTGAACCGCTATCTCGACGGCCGGCACGTGCGCTGGGCGATCGTCGCGGCGTTCGGCGACGAGTTGCCGGCGCTCGGCCACGCGCTGGCGAGTGAGTACGGGATCGACGAGGCGCAACGCGACACGCTCGCCGAACTTGGGCTCTACCTGAACTACAACGCGTACGGCGAGTGTGTCGGCGATCTGCATTTCGACCCGGCCGCGCTCGCCGATGCGATGCTGCCGTGCGTCGACCCGCTCGATTTCGTGCGCGAGACAACCGTGTTCGCCGCGCTGCGCGACGGCTACCGCGACGACATGGCGCGTGCGTGCGCGCTCGCGCCGCTGCGCGAGGTGCCCGGTGCGACGCTGGTCCGGATGCCTGATCATCCGTGGGCGCGGCGAGCGACCGGCATGCTCGCGAACGAGCGGATGCGCAGTGCGCCGCATGCGGCGCTCGCGGTGCTGTCGCCACGTGCGGACGGCGGGCTCGTCGTCAGCGTGCGCGTGCCCGATGGCCGACCGCTCGGCGCCGACGAGTTCTGTCGCGGCTTTCCGACCGGCGGCGGGCGCAAGCGCGCGGGCGGGATCAACCATCTGCCGGAAACCGAGTTCGACGCATTCGCCGAGCGATTCGAGGCCGCGTTCAGGCTCGATTGACGCAGCGGGCTGCGACGGTGCGTGCGCCGTGCACCTGCGCACGACGCGCGCATCGCGAATGGATCAACCGGTCGCGCCCGCGAGCACGGTCGGCACGTTGTGACCGTAGCAGCGTTCCTCGACGCGTTCGGCGATGCGCCAACCTTGCACAGTGCGCGCGAAACGGTCGACGTACCAGAGCCCGAGAAACATCACCTGCGTGCCGCCGTCCGCCAGCGCGACTTCCATCGGATTGAAGCAGATCGTGCGGCCGCGTGCGGTATCGCCGTCGAGCCGGATCGACAGGTTGCCGACCATGTGCTGGTACTGCGGAAACTGCGGCAACACGGTGCGCAGCCAGGCCTTCACCTCCGGATAGCGGCCGGCGATGCCGCCCATCGCGCGATAGTCGATTGCAGCATCAGGGGTGAACACCGCGTCGAGCGCGTCGAAGTCGCGCGTATCGATCGCGCTCGAATACGCGACGATCAGCTCGCGGATGTCGTGATGGTCGGACAGCGTTTGCAGATCGGGCATCGGCGGCTCCCGGTCACGCGCCGTTGCGCCGGCGTGCCGCGTGGAGCGCTTCGGCACGCTGCTTCACGTCGCGCGCGCACTGGTCAAAACCCTGTTTTACCCACCCTCCGTGGTTCTGCATGATCGTGTCCGCGTTGACGCCGACGAACTGGTCGGTCGTGAAATAGCGGCAGCGCTCCGCGCCGATCGCGTCGATGTACTGGTCGCGGCGCGCGGCGTCCTTGTTGTCGTCGGTCGGGCGCTGCTCCCACGACAGCAGGCGTTCGGGTTCGTACGCGACGAGGATCTCGTTGACGGGAATCACGGTCTCCGTGCCCGGGATGCGCACCTGCATGTGCACGAAATCGCCGAGCCTGCCGGTCGTTTCGAAGCCGACGCAGAACGTGTTCCATTCGCCGTAGCGCGGGAAGTCGGTCAGCACTTCCCAGACGACGGAAGCCGGTGCGTCGATGTCGACGGTGATCGAGGTGACGAGATTCGAGGGTTTGGTCATGGCGATGTATCGGATCGGATGAAACCGCGCCGACCCGGGTGGCGGGACGCGTCGCGGCGGTCGGAAGGAGCCGCGCCGGCATCGGTCGGCGCGCGTGACGGGTGTGGCTCGGGACGTGCGGGGCGTTTTCGCCGGCACGTGCCGCGCAGCGCACCCGACATCGAGCGTAGGTCGGCACACGCGGCGAAGAATCGTCGGAATGGACTAAGGCGTTTCACCGGGGCGGCAGGGTGGTGCGATCGCCGCGATGGTCGGCGGCATGGGCGCGCCGGCGCATCATGCACGCAGAACGTCGACACCACGCAGCGCAGCCGCGACAATACGGGTCTCTTTCCGCTTTCGTCATCGAGGTGCCTGTGTCCGCCAAGTCGTCCGTTGCTCCCGCGATCGTCTGGTTCCGCGACGATCTACGCGTGACCGACCAGCCCGCGCTGACGCGCGCGGTGGAATCGGGCCGGCCGCTCATTTGCGTATTCGTCGACGACACGGGCGACGGCGCCGGGCGCGCGCTCGGTGGTGCAGCGCGCTGGTGGCTGCACGGGTCGCTGGCCGGGCTCGATGCGGCGCTCGCGCGTCATGGCGGGCGCCTGCTGCTGTTGCGCGGCGACGCGCCGCGCGAGATCGAGCGCATCGTGCACGACACGGGGGCGCAAGCCGTGTACTGGAACCGTCGCTACGCGCAACCGCAGCGCGACGCCGATGCGGCGCTGAAGGCGTCGCTCAAGGCGTGCGGCGTCACGGTCGAGAGCAGCAACGGCAGCCTGCTGAACGAGCCCTGGGAGGTGCTGACGGGCGGCGGCACCCCGTATCAGGTATTCACTGCGTACTGGCGGGCGGCGCGACGGGATCGCACGGTCGCCGCGCCGCTGCCGGAACCCGAGCGGATCGCGTTTCATCCGTGGCCGAAAGCCGTGCGTGACCGCGCGCTGGCGCTCGACGCGCTTGCGTTGCGGCCGCATTCACCCGATTGGGCCGGCGGCCTGCGCGATGCGTGGCCCATGCCCGACGAAGCCGGCGCGCACGCGCAGCTCGACGCGTTCCTGACGACATCGCTCGCCGGCTATGCGGACGCGCGCGATCTGCCCGACCGTCCCGCGACGAGCCGGCTGTCGCCGTTCCTGCGCTTTGGCAACGTGTCGCCGCGACAGGTGTGGCACGCGGTGCAGGGCGCCGCGAGCGCAGGCGGCGCGGCGCTTGCCGCGGACGCCGACAAATTCCTCAGCGAACTCGGCTGGCGCGAGTTCAGCTACACGCTGCTGTATCACTTCCCGGCGCTCGCGACCGACAACTTCCGTGCGCAGTTCGACGCGATGCCGTGGCGTGACGATCCCGCCGCGCTGCGCGCATGGCAGCGCGGGCTGACCGGCTATCCGCTCGTCGATGCGGGCCTGCGCGAACTGTGGACGACCGGCTGGATGCACAACCGCGTGCGAATGGTCGTCGCGTCGTTCCTGATCAAGCATCTGCTGATCGACTGGCGCGCGGGCGAAGCATGGTTCTGGGACACGCTGGTTGACGCCGATCCCGCGAACAACGCGGCGAGCTGGCAGTGGGTGGCCGGGTGCGGTGCCGACGCCGCGCCGTATTTCCGCATCTTCAATCCGGTCGCGCAGGGGCAGAAGTTCGATCCGGACGGCGCGTACGTGCGGCGCTGGGTGCCCGAGCTTGCCGGTCTCGACAACGCCTCGATCCACGCGCCGTGGGAGGCGTCGCCGCTGGAACTTGCCGCGGCCGGCGTGCGGCTCGGTGTCGATTATCCAGCGCCGCTCGTCGAGCATGCGGCCGCGCGCGCCCGCGCGCTCGATGCGCTGGCGGCATTGCCGAAGCGCCGCTGACCGCACGCTCCGGATGGCCGCATCAATTGCAGAACGCGACGTGTTCGAGCAGCGCGTACGCGACGCCCGAGCTGAAATAAGCCGCGCCGCACCACGCGACGAAGGCGAGCGCGCCGGCGGCCAGCGCCGCGCGGATCATGCCCATGCCGCGTTGCCCGATGCCGGGCGCGCGACGCGCGCGTCGTTGATCGGCAGATGCAGCAACGCCGCGAGCACGCCGAGCGCGATCGAGCCGATCCACAGCGGCATGTATGAGTGCGTCGCGTCGTACACCACCGCGCCGAGCCAGACGCCGAAGAAGCTGCCGAGCTGGTGTCCGAAGAACACGAAGCCGAACAGCGTCGCGATGTAGCGCACGCCGAACACCTGCGAGATCACGCCGTTCGTCAGCGGCACGGTGCCGAGCCACGTGAACCCCATCACGGCCGCGAACACGTAGACGCTCGCGGGCGACAGGGGTGCCGCGACGAACGCGGCCATCGTGAGCGCACGCACGAGGTACAGCACCGACAGCACGTACTTGCGCCGCAGCAGCCCGCCGAGATGGCCGCACGCATAGGTGCCGGCCACGTTGGTGAGCGCGATCAGCGCAAGCGCGACGCTCGCGTGGCGTGCCGGCAGCCCGTGGTCGAGCAGGTACGCGGGAAGATGCGTCGCGATGAACGCGAGCTGGAAGCCGCATGCGAAGAAACCCGCGTTCAGCAGCCAGAAGCCGCGATGCGCGAACGCTTCGCGCACGGCTTCGCCGATCGACTGGTCGGGGCCGGCGGCGGCAGCCTGCGCGGGGCGGTCGCGTAGCAGCAGGGCGAGCGGGGCAAGCAGCGCCGCGACGAGCGCCAGCGCGACGAACGCGTGCCGCCAGCCGATGCCGCCGATCAGCGTCTGCGCGACGGGCACCATGCAGAACTGGCCGAGCCCGCCGATCGCGCCCGCAACGCCGAGCGCCCAGCCGCGCCGGTCCGGCGGAAACAGGCGGCTCAGCGCGCCATAGATCGACGCGAACGCCGAGCCCGACAGCGCGATGCCGATCACGAGCCCGGCGCCGACCGTGAACATGCCGGTCGTCGCCGCGTGCGCCATCGTGACGAGCCCGGCCGCATACAGCAGCATCCCGGCGACGATCACGCGCAGCGAGCCGAAGCGATCGGCGACCATCCCCGTGAACGGCTGCGCGACGCCCCAGATCAGGTTCTGCAGCGCGAGGGCGAGCCCGAATGCTTCGCGCGACCAGCCGTGGTCGAGCGACACCGGCGCGAGGAACAGGCCCTGCACATGGCGGATGCCGAGCGCGGCGCCCATGATCAGGCCGCCGGCCAGGACGGGCAGCCAGCGGCGGCGGACTTCCTGCTCGATCGGGGTCATGCGTGTCTCCGGATGAAGGCGCGCGGCAAGACGGCCGCGCTCGATCCGATTAGACGATCGGGCCCGTCGTCGCTCAAGCGATCATTCGGTCAGGTTGGCATGCTTGGCAGGAATGCGATGCGGAGCACGCGGGGGAGGAGCGGGCGTGCCCGGCAGCGGTCGGGTCGATACGCAAAGGCCGCGTCGGCTTACACCGACGCCGTGCCGTGCGCACGCATCGCGGTATCGCAATCGGCCGCTTCGGCGAGCATCCAGTCGCGCACGTCGGCGACTTCGCGGCGTGGGGCCGGATCGTGCTGGAACAGCCAGTAGCCGTACGCATCCGACAGCGCCTGCGTGTGCGGCCCGAGCACCGCGAGCCGCCCGTCCGCGAGCATCGGCGCAACGAGCGCGAGCCGGCCGAGCGCGACGCCCTGGCCCGCGATCGCCGCCTGGATCACCTGGTCGTACTGGTTGAAGCGCAGCACGCCTTTCGGGCGCGCGTCGCCGAGCCCGGCCGCGTGCAGGTGCGCGCGCCACTGCAATTGCGGCTGCGGCGGCCCGTCGAATTCGAGCAGCACGTGGTCGGCGATCGCGGCCGCGTTCGTGACGGGCCGCGCGGCGAGCGCCGGATGCGCGACCGGCACGACGATCTCGTCGAACAGGCGCAGCGCGCCGGCCGGCGCGCGCTCGCGCGGACAGTAGCGGATCCCGAGGTCGATGCCTTCGGCGCGCAAATCGAGTACCTTGTCGTTCGCGGCCACGCGCAGGTCGATCTCCGGCAGGCGCGCCTGCAGCCGCCCGAGCCGCGGCAGCAGCCACAGCGCGGTGACGCCGATGCTGGCGGTGATCGTGACGGGCTGGCGCTCGCGCGTGGCCGCGAGCGAGGCGACGGTGTCCTGCAGCCCGTGCAGTGCCGCATCCGCGACGCGAAACAGCCGCTCGCCTTCCGGCGTGAACGCGATCTTCCGGTAGCCGCGCTGCAGCAATGCGACGCCGAGATGCGCTTCGAGTGCGTGTACCTGGCGGCTGACCGCCGATTGCGTGACGCACAGGTCCTGCGCGGCGAGCGTGATGCTCATGCGGCGGCCGACGGCGACGAAACCGCGGACGAGGTCGAGCGACGGGAGGCGGACGAGCGGCGTTGACATGCGCGTGACTCATGCGAACGGAGCAGCAAGATTGGTTGAGAACGCGGGGCGCGTCAAGTTCAATGGAGGCTGGTGCGGGCGGTGAAGGATGGGGCGGGCGACGCCCCGGCCGGCTGCGAAGCATGGACGTGGGCAGGCACTGACGCGCTCACCCGGACGGACCGCGAAGCATGGGACCGGAGACACGATGACGATTTCGAATGAAGGCCGCGAAATGACGCAGGGCTCCCGCGCGGCGGACGCATTGCCGCCCGAGCCGGTGACGCTGCGCGCGGCCGACGGCTATACATTGCGCGGCCATGTATGGCGCCATCGCGGCGGCAGTGTCGTGCGGCCGGTGACGGTCATCAATTGCGCGACGTCGGTGCGTTGCGACTACTACTTCCGTTTCGCGGCCTGGCTGTTCGCCCAGGGGCGCGACGTGCTCGTCTACGACTATCGCGGCATCGGCGGGTCGCGCCCGGCGCAACTGGCGAAGCTGCGCGCGAACTGGCTCGACTGGGGGCGGCTCGATTGCGAAGCCGCGCTGCACTACGCACGCGACGCGTTTCCGGGCCAGCCGATCGACGTCGTCGCGCACAGCATCGGCGGGTTCGCGCTCGGGCTCGCCGCATCGAACGTCCACGTGCGGCATGCGGTGACGGTCGGCGCGCAGTATGCGTACTGGCGCGATTACCTGCCGGCCGAACGGCGGCGCATGTGGTGGAAGTGGCACGTCGCGATGCCGGTGCTCGCGGCCGTGTTCGGCTACGTGCCCGCGAAGCGGCTCGGCTGGATGGAGGACACGCCGCGCGGCGTCGCGTTGTCGTGGGTGCGCGCGCAGGCGCGCTTCGAGGAGGGCTATACGAGCGGCCCGCTCGCCGAACCCGCCGCGAGCCGCGCCGCGTTGCCCGCCCGCTTCGCGGGGCTGTCGGCGCCGATGCTCGCGATTGGCCTCGACGACGACGGGTTCGGCACGGTCGAGGCGATCGAGCGGCTGGTCGGCTACTACACGGGCAGCGACGTCACGCATCTGCGGATCGCGCCGGCCGACATCGGCGTCGACGCGATCGGCCATTTCGCGTTTTTCCACAGCCGCTTCACCGAAACACTGTGGCCGCTCGCGCTCTACTGGCTGCAGCACGGCGCGCTGCCGGCCGATGCGCCGGGCAACGTGCATGCGATTCACCCGGCATCGCGCGGGCGTGGACCCGGCAGCGGCGTGCCGGGCGTTGCCGCGAACGGGTGATAGGGCGGCCTCGTCATGCTTGACGCATGCCGAGAGGACAAGCGCCGGCGCTCAGCATCGACGCCGGCCGGCCGCAACGGTTCGCCATATCGCCTGATCGATTAACATCGGACGTTTCCTTCCACAGGCCGCCGCACGTCGATGCTCGTCCCGCCCGATTCCGTTTCCCCGTCTGAAAGCCCCAGCGCCTGGCGCATGCAGCGGCTCGACGCGCCGCCCGCCGCGGCCCGCGCCGGCGTGCGGATCGCGCGCGTCGATTTCGACTGGCGCGTGCCGCTTGCGTCGCCCGCGTATGCGGCACTGAGCGACGGCGAGCGCGCGCGGGCCGCACGCTTCATGCGGCATGAGGATGCGGTGCGCAGCGCCGCGACGCGTGCCGCGCTGCGCGACGTGCTCGGCACGGCCCTCGGCATCGCGCCGCACGCGGTGGCGATCGTCGTCGACGCATCGGGTCGGCCGTCGCTGGACGGCGCGCATCGCGCATCGCTCGACTTCAACGTGTCGCATGCGGGCGCCCATGCGTTGATTGCGTGGGCCCCCGCGGGGCGCGTCGGCGTCGATATCGAGTGCTGCAACCGCGCGACCGACTGGCGTGCGCTGACGCGCGAAGTCTGCGCGCCCGCCGAGGCCGCCTATCTCGACAGCCTGCCGCCGGCCGAACGCGCCGGCGCATTCATGCGCGTCTGGAGTGCGAAGGAGGCGCTGCTCAAGGCGCTCGGCACGGGCATCGTCGGCGGGCTGAGCGCGTTCGCGGTCATGCCACCGCGCGATGGCGCGACCCCCGCGACGACGATCGTCGAGCCGGCCGCGCCCGCCGCCGGCGTCGCGGCGTTCGATGCGGCGTGGCTCGACGCGGCGCCCGGCTATGCGGCATGCGTCGCGTGGACGCGTGCGTGAGCCGCGCTCAGCGCGCGGCGCTCATTCGAGCGGCGCGTCGTTCGGCGCCGCATAGCGCGCCTTGATCACGTCGCTCATCGCGAAGTCGAACGACAGCCCCTTCGGCGGCACCGGCTTCATGAACCACTTGTCGTACAGCGCATCGATCTCGCCGCGCTTCATCAACTGCACGAGCACACCGTCGACGAGCGCCTTGAACGGCGGATCGTCCTTGCGCAGCATGAACCCGTAGGCTTCCGACGATTGCGGCGTGCCGACGATCTGCCAGTCGGCCGGTTTCGCGGCGAGCTGGCGCACGCCCGCGAGCAACACGTCGTCCATCATGTACGCGGCCGCGCGGCCCGATTCGAGCGTGAGGCGTCCTTCGCCGTAATCCTTCGCGCTGATGATCTGCATGTTCATCTTCTTTTCCTCGTTCATCTTGCGCAGCAGGCGCTCGGACGTCGTGCCCTGGTTCGTCACGACCGTCTTGCCGGCGAGGTCGGGGAAGTCGCGGATGCCCGACGTCGTGCGCGTGAGCAGGCGCGTCGTCGCGACGAAGAAGGTGGTCGAGAACGCGACCTGCGCGTGACGCGCGGCGAGGTTCGTGGTGACGCCGCATTCGAGATCGACGGTGCCGTTCTGCACGAGCGGGATGCGGTTCTGCGACGTGACGGGGATGAAGCGCACCTGCAGGTCGGGCTTGCCGGTGCGCGCCTTCACCGCGGCGATCACGCGGTCGCACAGGTCCTGCGAGAAGCCGATGACCTTGCCGTTCGCGTCGACATAGGAGAACGGCACCGACGTTTCGCGGTGGCCGATCGAGATCAGGTTGCTCTGCCGGATCTTCTCGAGCGTGCCTGACAGCGGCTCCGCGGCGAGCGACGCGCCGCACGCGAGTGCGCACGCGGCGAACAGCAGGGGGCGGCCGAACCGGGCGGCGAGTCGTGACGGGAAGGGCATGGCGGTCTCCGTGGCGAATGATGAACCGTATGTTGCCAAAGACAAAATAATTGCAACAACTGTTAAGCGCAGGATCACACGGGCCGGTGCGGCGGGCCGCACCGGGCATCAGGGAAACTCCCGAGTCGAAATCGGTGAAAAACGGGTTGTCTAGACAAGTTGGCGTGGCTACACTTCAATCCATTCCGAACTTGTCTAGACAGGATTGCTCACATGATTACGTTGACCCCCGGCCATCTGACCCTCCCGCAACTGCGCCAGATTGCCCGCGAATCCGTGCAGCTCGCGCTCGACCCGGCCAGCTTCGCGAAGATCGACGCCGGCGCGAAGGCCGTCGCCGACATCGCCGCGAAGGGCGAGCCGGCCTACGGCATCAACACGGGCTTCGGCCGCCTGGCCAGCACGCACATCCCGCACGACCAGCTCGAACTGCTGCAGAAGAACCTCGTGCTGTCGCACGCGGTCGGCGTGGGCGAGCCGATGGCACGCTCGTCGGTGCGCCTGCTGATGGCACTGAAGCTGTCGAGCCTCGGCCGCGGCCACTCGGGCATCCGTCGCGAAGTGATGGACGCGCTGATCAAGCTGTTCAACGCGGACGTGCTGCCGCTGATCCCGGTGAAGGGCTCGGTCGGCGCATCGGGCGACCTCGCGCCGCTCGCGCACATGTCGGCCGTGCTGCTGGGTGTCGGCGAAGTGTTCATCCGCGGCGAGCGTGCAAGCGCACTCGACGGTCTGCGCGTCGCGGGCCTCGCGCCGCTGACGCTGCAGGCGAAGGAAGGCCTGGCGCTGCTGAACGGCACGCAGGCATCGACCGCGCTGGCGCTCGACAACATGTTCGCGATCGAAGACCTGTACCGCACCGCGCTCGTCGCCGGCGCGCTGTCGGTCGACGCGGCGGCCGGCTCGGTGAAGCCGTTCGACGCACGCATTCATGAGCTGCGCGGCCATCAAGGCCAGATCGATGCGGCCGCGTCGTATCGCGACCTGCTCGAAGGCTCGCCGATCAACCAGTCGCACCGCGACTGCGACAAGGTACAGGATCCGTACAGCCTGCGCTGCCAGCCGCAGGTGATGGGCGCGTGCCTGGACCAGATGCGCCATGCAGCCGACGTGCTGCTGGTCGAAGCGAACGCCGTGTCGGACAACCCGCTGATCTTCCCGGATACCGGCGAAGTGCTGTCGGGCGGCAACTTCCACGCGGAACCCGTCGCATTCGCGGCCGACAACCTCGCGCTCGCCGCGTCGGAAATCGGCGCACTGGCCGAACGCCGCATCGCGCTGCTGATCGACGCGACGCTGTCGGGCCTGCCCCCGTTCCTCGTGCGGGACGGCGGCGTGAACTCGGGCTTCATGATCGCGCACGTGACGGCGGCCGCCCTCGCGTCGGAAAACAAGACGCTCGCGCATCCGGCGTCGGTCGACTCGCTGCCGACCTCGGCGAACCAGGAAGACCACGTGTCGATGGCGACGTTCGCCGCGCGCAAGCTCGCCGACATCGCGGACAACACGAAGCACATCCTCGCGATCGAGCTGCTGGCCGCCGCGCAAGGCGTCGACCTGCGCGCGCCGTACCACACGAGCCCGAAGCTGGCGCCGGTGATGGAAACGATCCGCAGCAAGGTCGCGCACTACGAGCTCGATCACTACTTCGCACCGGACATCGCCGTGATCGCGAAGCTGGTCGGCGAGCGCGCGTTCGCGAAGGTCGCGCCGTTCTCGTTCGCGTCGGAACAGTAAGCCCATGAGCGCGCCGGTCTACCAGGAGATCAAGGATTTCATCCTGGCCCGCATCCACGCAGGCGAGTGGGAGGAGGGCGATCAGGTGCCGTCCGAGAACGAGCTGGCGCGCGAATTCAAGGTGGCGCGCATGACCGTCAACCGCGCGCTGCGCGAGTTGACGGCCGAGCAGGTGCTCACGCGCATGAAGGGGGCGGGCACCTACGTCGCGCGGCCGAAGTACGAGTCGACGCTGGTGGCGATCCGCAGCATCTCGGAGGAAGTCGGCGCACGCGGGCATGCGTATCACGCCAGCGTGCTCGGCCTCGACACGATCCGCGCCGACGACGCGCTCGCCGACGAGATGCAGGTCGCCGTGCGCACGAAGCTGTTTCATTCGCAGGTGCTGCACTTCGAGAACGACGAGCCCGTGCAGCTCGAAGAACGATGGGTGAATCCGGCGGTCGCGCCGGATTACGCCGAGCAGGATTTCACGAACACGACGCCGAACCTGTACCTGATGCGCGCGGCTCCGCTGCAGCGCGTCGAGTACCGGATCGAAGCGGCGGCCCCGGCGCCGGAGCGGCGCGAGCAGCTGCGGATGGACGACGTCGAGCCGTGTCTGGTTTTACATCGACGCACCTGGTCGCAGGGCGTCGTCGCCTCGGTGGCGAATCTGTGGCATCCCGGCAGCCGTTATCGCTTCACCGGGCATTTCTGATTCCTATTTGATAGTCATTTTCCTTCGGGAGCAGTCGTCATGAACCATCCGAAACACATCGATCCCCGTCTCGATCCGACGCGCACGATCCGCGCGCCGCGCGGCAGCGAGAAAGTCTGCAAGACCTGGCTGGCCGAAGCGGCCTACCGGATGATCCAGAACAACCTCGACCCGGAAGTCGCCGAGCATCCGCATGCGCTCGTGGTGTACGGCGGCATCGGCCGCGCGGCACGCAACTGGGAATGCTACGACCAGATCCTCGCATCGCTGAAGGATCTCGAAGAGAACGAGACGCTGCTGATCCAGTCGGGCAAGCCGGTCGGTGTGTTCCGCACGCACAAGGATGCGCCGCGCGTGCTGCTCGCGAACTCGAACCTCGTGCCGCACTGGGCGAACTGGGATCACTTCCACGAGCTCGATCGCAAGGGCCTGATGATGTACGGCCAGATGACGGCCGGCAGCTGGATCTACATCGGCAGCCAGGGCATCGTTCAGGGTACCTATGAAACGTTCTTCTCGGTCGCGAACCAGCACTTCAACGGCGATCCGTCGGGCCGCTGGATCCTGACGGGCGGCCTGGGCGGCATGGGCGGCGCGCAGCCGCTGGCCGCGACGATGGCCGGCTTCTCGATGATCGCGGTCGAATGCGACGAGACCCGCATCGACTTCCGCCTGAAGACGCGCTACGTCGACAAGAAGGCGACGACGCTCGACGAGGCGCTCGGCATGATCGAGGAAGCGAAGCGCACCGGCAAGCCGGTGTCGATCGGCCTGCTCGGCAACGCGGCCGACGTGTTCGCCGAACTCGTCACGCGCGGCATCACGCCGGACTGCGTGACCGACCAGACGAGCGCGCACGACCCGATCAACGGCTACCTGCCGCAAGGCTGGACCGTCGCGCAATGGCGCGAAGCGCAGAAGGTCGATCCGCAGAGCATCGTGAAGGTCGCGAAGCAGTCGATGGCCGTCCAGGTGCGCGCGATGCTGGCGCTGCAGGAACGCGGCGCGGCGACGCTCGACTACGGCAACAACATCCGCCAGATGGCGCTGGAAATGGGTGTCGAGAACGCATTCGACTTCCCGGGCTTCGTGCCGGCCTACATCCGCCCGCTGTTCTGCGAAGGCAAGGGCCCGTTCCGCTGGGTCGCGCTGTCGGGCGATCCGGAAGACATCTACAAGACCGACCAGAAGGTGAAGGAGCTGATCCCCGACGATCCGCACCTGCACAACTGGCTCGACATGGCGCGTGAGCGCATTGCGTTCCAGGGCCTGCCGGCACGGATCTGCTGGGTCGGCGTGAAGGATCGCTATCGCCTCGGCCAGGCGTTCAACGAGATGGTCAGGAACGGCGAACTGAAGGCCCCGATCGTGATCGGCCGCGACCACCTCGACACCGGCTCGGTCGCCAGCCCGAACCGCGAGACGGAATCGATGAAGGACGGTTCGGACGCCGTGAGCGACTGGCCGCTGCTGAACGCACTGCTGAACACCGCAGGCGGCGCATCGTGGGTGTCGCTGCACCATGGCGGCGGCGTGGGCATGGGCTTCTCGCAGCACTCGGGCGTCGTGATCGTCGCCGACGGTACCGCCGAAGCGCACGAGCGCCTCGGCCGCGTGCTGCTGAACGACCCGGCGACGGGTGTGATGCGCCATGCGGATGCCGGCTACGAACTCGCGCAGCAGACGGCCCGCGAAGCCGGCCTGAAGCTGCCGATGCTCGGCCGCTGAGCATGACGGCGCTCCACCCGGCGCCGGCGATTGCGACGATGATCCGCGCAGCGGATCTCGTCGCGTCGCCCTGGAAGAACGGCGGCGGCGTGACGCGCGAGATCGGCGCGTTTCCGCCGGGCGCCGCGCTCGACGCGTTCGCGTGGCGCGTGAGCGTCGCCGACGTCGGCACGGCCGGGCCGTTCTCGCGTTTCGACGGGATCGACCGCACGCTGGTGCTGCTGTCCGGCGCGGGCATGACGCTCGCGGAGGCCGGCGGCGCCCGCCACGCGCTCGACGCACCGCTGGCCCGCGCGGATTTCGCGGGGGAAGCGGCGATCGACGCCACGCTGCACGACGGCGCGACGCGCGACTTCAACCTGATGACGCGCCGTTCGGCCGCGCGCGGCGCGCTCGACGTATGGCGCGCGGGCGCGCACCGCATCGAGCATGCCGATACCGTGCTGCTGTATTGCGCGGCCGGCGCAGCCGCGGTCGAAATCGACGGCACACGCTACACCCTGGAAGAAATGGACACGCTGCGGCTCGACGGGCCGCGGCGTGCGTTTGACGTCGTCGTGAGCGGTAGCGGCGCGTTGCTCGCCGTGTCGCTCGCCATCGGCGAACGAGACTGAACGCATGAAACCGACTGTCTGGCATCACCTGAGGCTGTGTCCGCACGGCCATCCTGACGAGACGATCGACGACGCGGCGATCGCCGTCGACGAAACCGGCACGATCGTCTGGCTCGGCGCGATGTCCGCGCTGCCGCACGGTTACGCCCACTGGCAGCGCGAGGATCTGCACGGCGCGTGGGTGACGCCGGGCCTCGTCGACTGCCATACGCACCTCGTGTACGGCGGCACGCGTGCCGACGAATTCGCGCAGCGCCTCGCGGGCGTGAGCTACGAGGAAATCGCGCGGCAGGGCGGCGGGATCGTGTCGACGGTGCGCGCGACGCGCGCGGCCGACGAGACGGCGCTGTTCGTGCAGGCTGCAGCACGCCTGCAGCCGCTGCTCGCCGAAGGCGTGACCGCGATCGAGATCAAGTCGGGCTACGGGCTCGACCTCGCGAGCGAACGCAAGATGCTGCGCGTTGCTCGCCAGCTCGGCGAACGCTTTCCGGTCAGCGTCTACACGACCTTCCTCGGCGCGCACGCGCTGCCGCCCGAATATGCGGGCCGTGCGGATGCGTACATCGACGAAGTGTGCGACCGGATGCTGCCGGCGCTGGCCGACGAAGGGCTCGTCGACGCGGTCGACGTGTTCTGCGAACGCATCGGCTTTTCGCTCGCGCAGACCGAGCGCGTGTTCGAGGCCGCGACGCGGCGCGGGCTGCCCGTGAAGCTGCATGCGGAGCAGCTGTCGAATGCGGGCGGCACGGCGCTGGCCGCGCGTTATCGCGCGCTGTCCGCCGATCACCTCGAATTTCTCGACGAAGCCGGCATCGAGGCGATGAAGGCAGCCGGCACGGTTGCCGTGCTGCTGCCCGGCGCGTACTACTTCATCCGCGAGACGCAACTGCCGCCGATCGAGCTGCTGCGCAAGCACGGCGTGCCGATCGCGCTCGCGACCGATCACAACCCCGGCACGTCGCCGCTCGAATCGCTGCTGCTGACGTTGAACATGGGCTGCACGCTGTTCCGCATGACGGTGCCCGAAGTGCTGCAGGGCGTCACGCGCCATGCGGCCGCGGCGCTCGGCCGCGCGGATCGCCACGGCGCGCTCGAGGTCGGTCGCCAGGCCGACTTCGCCGCGTGGTCGGTCGGCTCGCTGGCGGAGCTCGCCTACTGGATCGGCCGGCCGCTGTGCGAGCAGGTCGTACGCGGCGGCACGACCGTGTTTCGCCGGATGAATGGATAGCCTCATGACCGACACCACGTTGTTCGCAGACCATGCGTACCTGCCCGATGGCTGGCGCCGTAACGTCCTGCTGCGCTGGGACGCGGCCGGCACGCTGACCGGCGTGACGCCCGACACCGACGCACCCGCGGGCGTCGCTCGCGCGGCCGGGCCGGTGCTGCCCGGCATGCCGAACCTGCACTCGCACGCGTTCCAGCGCGCGATGGCGGGGCTCACCGAATATCGCGCGAATCCGTCCGACAGCTTCTGGAGCTGGCGCGACCTGATGTACCGCTTCGCGCTGAAGATCACGCCCGACGCGCTCGCCGCGATCGCGCGCTGGCTGTATGTCGAGATGCTCAAGTGCGGCTACACGTCGGTGTGCGAATTCCACTACGTGCATCACACGCAGGACGGCTCGCGCTATCCGCAGATCGCCGAGCTCGGCACGCGCGTGATCGACGCCGCGCGCGCGGCCGGCATCGGCATCACGATGCTGCCGGTGTCGTACCAGTTCGCGGGTTTCGGCGACAAGCCGCCGCGTGACGACCAGCGCCGCTTCATCAATACGCCTGACGGCCTGCTCGAACTGCTCGACGCGATGCGCCGCGTGGCGCCGGAGCACGGCGGGCTGCGCTACGGCGTTGCACCGCACTCGCTGCGGGCGGTATCCGAAAACGGCTTGCGCGTATTGCTCGCAGGGCTGCCCGACGATGCCCCCGTGCATATCCATATCGCCGAGCAGACGGCCGAAGTCGACGACTGCGTGCGTGCGTACGGCGCGCGCCCCGTGCAATGGCTGCTCGATCGCTTCGACGTCGATGCGCGCTGGTGTCTCGTGCACGCGACGCACGTCGACGCGGCCGAAACGGCGGCGCTCGCGAAGCGTCGCGCGGTCGCCGGCCTGTGCCTGACGACCGAAGCGAACCTCGGCGACGGCGTGTTCCCCGCTGTCGACTATCTCGCGCAGGGCGGCGTGATCGGCGTCGGCTCCGACAGCCACGCATCGGTCGACTGGCGCTCCGAGCTGCGCCTGCTCGAATACGGCCAACGGCTCGTGCACCGCGCGCGCAACGTGCTGGCGAGCGAGTCGCAGGCGCATGTCGCCGATCGCCTGTTCGATGCGTCGCTCGCCGGTGGCGCGCAGGCCAGCGGGCGGCGCGTCGGTGCGCTGCGTGAAGGGTGCCGCGCCGACTGGCTCGTGCTCGATCCCGATCATCCGGCGATCGCCGAACACGACAGCACGTCGTGGTTGTCGGGTATCGTGTTCGCGGAGCACGGCGACACGCCGGTGCTCGACGTCTACACGGGCGGCGAGCGCGTCGTGAGCGGCCGCCGTCATCGCGACGAAGCCGTCGCGTATGCCGACTACCGCGCCGCGCTGGCGCAACTGCTGCGCTGACGCGCGCAACCGGCGCACGCCGCAAGCGTGCGCCGGCAGACCTCCAACGGTGATGCGACATGACTGAACAACCGGCTGTATTCACGCTGAAGCAGGGCACGCTGCCGCTGCTGATCTCGATTCCGCACGCAGGCACGTACGTTCCCGACGACATCGCCGCGACGATGACGGCCGACGCGCGCTTCGTCGACGATTGCGACTGGCATCTCGAGCGCCTGTACGGGTTCGCGGCCGGCCTCGGCGCATCGATCCTCGTACCGTCGCATGCGCGTTACGTCGTCGACCTGAACCGTCCGCCCGACAACGAGAACCTGTACCCGGGGCAGGACACGACGGGGCTCGTGCCGGTCGATACGTTCGACAAGGCGCCGCTGTATCCGGCGAACGCGCTGCCCGACAACGACGAGATCATGCGTCGCCGCGATCGCTACTGGCTGCCGTATCACGAGGCGCTGCAAGGCGAGGTCGCGCGACTGAAGCGCGAGCACGGCCGCGTGCTCGTGTGGGAAGCGCATTCGATCCGCTCGCACGTGCCGCGCTTCTTCGACGGCCGCCTGCCCGACTTCAACTTCGGCACGTCGAGCGGCGCGAGTGCCGCGCCGGGCCTGGCCGAGGCGCTGGCCGCGCGCGTGCTCGAACAGGGCGGCTATACGGCGGTCGCGAACGGGCGCTTCAAGGGCGGCTACATCACGCGTCACTACGGCGTGCCCGCTACCGGCGTCGAGGCCGTGCAGCTCGAGCTCTCGCAGATCACCTACATGGAAGAGACGCGTCCTTACGCGTATGACGAAGCACGTGCGGCGCGGATCGTGCCGCTATTGCAGACGCTCGTCGAAACCGCGCTCGCGCATCGTTGAACGCGGGCCGCACGGATGCGGCAGCGCGGCGGAACAGGTGCGTCACGGCCCGCCGGCGCACAGCATGCCGCACCGATGCAGTGCACAACACGGCATCGATCCACGGGATCGATGCCGTTTTTTTCGTAGGGCTTTCGTCTGTTCGATGTCGTCATCGGCACCTGAAAATTTGACGCAATTTTTAGGTGATATAAGCTGAATGTCAGGAAGTCGTCACGCGCGCACCGGCGGCGGGGCCATCGATCGTGGCCGCACCGCGCCGGAATGCGCGGCGAGACACCTTGCCGACGTGTCGCCGCGCGGCATTGCCGCATGCGCTTGATCGCGACACGTGTCCTGCCTTCATCCGTCAGTCGAGTACGATCGTGAAAGCCGCCAGCCCTTCGATACGCCGGACGCGAAGTCCGTCGGCGGGCGCGCCGCCTCAGGCCGGGCCGTCCCGGCATGCTGATCGCGGCACGTGTGCCGCCTTTTTACGCGAGCCTCGTTTCTTCGCCCTTTCCCATCGCGGCCTGCGCCGCTTCAATCTCGTGTCCGCGCATGTGTTCAGCGCGGTGCAGTGCGACGGCAGCGCATCGTTGTTGCCCTAGCGTCGTTTTCCGTTTCCGTTCCGGGTCGCACCGCCTGTTGCCGCATCGTCCGCGCGGCAGGATCGCGCATGGACATGCGCCGCGTCATGGTGCGCGCGTGCGGCGCCGGCGCGAACCTTCAACGTCCCGCGTGCGAACGAGTCGCGCGCGATTACCGGAGAGCCGCCCATGCATGCGCGCCCGATCGTAGCCGTCACCGCCGACCGCATCCTGCGCGGTGTGCATCCGAACCATACGGCGGGGGAGAAGTACCTGGCCGCGCTCGTCGACGGCGCCGGTGCGCTTGCGTTCGTGCTGCCCGCGCTCGGCGCGCGCCAGCCGGCCGACGCGATCGTCGCGGCAGTCGACGGGTTGCTGTTCACCGGCAGCTATTCGAACGTCGAGCCGCATCATTACGGCGGCGCCGCGAGCGCGCCCGACACGCTGCATGACCCCGCGCGCGATGCGACCGCGCTGCCGCTGATCCGTGCGGCGATCGACGCGGGCGTGCCCGTGCTGGCGATCTGTCGCGGCATGCAGGAGCTGAACGTCGCTTACGGCGGCACGTTGCATCAGCGGCTGCACGCGACGACCGGCTTCGACGATCACCGCGAGCGGCCCGCCGATCCGCTCGAACGGCAGTACGGCCCGGCGCACGTCGTGCGGTTCGCGCCGGGCGGCCTGCTGCAGCGGGTCGCGCGCGGCGCGCACGAAGCGACGGTCAATTCGCTGCACGACCAGGGCATCGCGCAACTCGGCGCGGGGCTCGTCGTCGAAGCCAGTGCGCCCGACGGACTGATCGAGGCCGTCAGCGTGCGCGGCGCGCGCGCGTTCGCGCTCGGCGTGCAGTGGCATCCCGAATGGCGCTACGCGGAGCAGCCGCTGTCGCGCGACATCTTCGCGGCATTCGGCGCGGCGTGCCGCGCGCGCATGACGCATCGCATTCATGCGGCCGGCGGCGCGATGCCGTCGCCGGCCGCATCCGACGTCGACTGATAGAGGCCGATCATGCAACCCGAACTGAGCGAATTCCTGCGACAGCACCGCATCACCGAGGTCGAGGCGATCATTCCCGACATGGCCGGCATTGCGCGCGGCAAGATCATTCCGCGCAACAAGTTCGAATCCGGCGAATCGATGCGCCTGCCGCAGGCCGTGATGGTGCAGACCGTCACCGGCGACTATCCGGAGGACGGCACGCTCACCGGCGTGACCGACCCCGACATGGTGTGCGTGCCCGATCCGTCGACGATCTGCCTGATTCCGTGGGCCGTCGACCCGACCGCGCAAGTGATCCACGACTGCGTGCACTTCGACGGCTCGCCGGTCGAGATCTCGCCGCGCTATGTGCTGCGACGCGTGCTCGACCTGTACAAGGCGAAGGGCTGGCAGCCGGTCGTTGCACCCGAGCTCGAGTTCTATCTCGTCGACATGAACGCCGATCCCGACTTGCCGCTGCGTCCGCCCGTCGGCCGCACCGGGCGTGCGGAGACCGGCCGGCAGTCGTATTCGATCGAGGCCGTGAACGAGTTCGATTCGCTGTTCGAGGACATCTACGAATACTGCGAGATGCAGGGGCTCGATATCGAGACGCTGATTCACGAGGTCGGTGCCGCGCAGATGGAAATCAACTTCGTGCATGGCGATGCGCTGTCGCTTGCCGACCAGGTGTTCCTGTTCAAGCGCACCGTGCGCGAGGCGGCGCTGCGCCACAACATGTACGCGACCTTCATGGCCAAGCCGATGCAGGACGAGCCGGGCTCGGCGATGCACATCCACCAGAGCCTGGCCGACGCGCGCACGGGGCGCAACCTGTTCTCCAACGAGGACGGTACGGTGTCGCCGATGTTCCACAGCTATCTCGCGGGGCTGCAGAAGTACACGCCCGCACTGATGCCGATCTTCGCGCCGTACATCAACTCGTATCGCCGCCTGTCGCGCTTCATGGCCGCGCCGATCAACGTGCAGTGGGGCTACGACAACCGCACGGTCGGTTTCCGCATTCCGCAGTCAGGCGCGTCGGCGCGCCGCATCGAGAACCGGATCCCCGGCGTCGACTGCAATCCGTACCTCGCGTTCGCCGCGACGCTCGCGGCCGGCTATCTCGGCTTGACCCAGCAACTCGCGCCGACCGAGCCGATCGCGTCGGACGGCTACAACCTGCCGTACCAGCTGCCGCGCAATCTCGAGGAGGGCATCTCGCTGATGGCGGCCTGCACGCCGCTGGCCGGCATTCTCGGCGACAAGTTCGTGAAAGCGTACCTGGCGCTGAAGGACACCGAATACGAAGCGTTCTTCCGCGTGATCAGCTCGTGGGAGCGCAGGCATTTGCTGCTGCACGTCTGAGCGTGCGGCACGGTTTTCCGGAGGAAACATGACCGATAGAAATGACGCTGTATCGCCGCAATCGACCGCGGATTATCGTGCGCTCGACGCCGCGCACCACATCCACCCGTTCTCCGACATGGGTGCGCTGAACCGCGCGGGCAGCCGCGTGATCGTGAAGGCCGACGGCGTCTACCTGTGGGACTCGGACGGCAACAAGGTGATCGACGGGATGGCCGGCCTCTGGTGCGTGAACGTCGGCTACGGCCGCAAGGAACTCGCCGACGCCGCGTATCGCCAGATCCAGGAACTGCCGTTCTACAACACGTTCTTCAAGACCACGCATCCGCCGGTGATCGAGCTCTCCGCGATGCTCGCGGAAGTCACGCCGGCCGGCTTCAACCACTTCTTCTATTGCAACAGCGGTTCGGAAGGCAACGACACCGTGCTGCGCCTCGTGCACCAGTACTGGCGCGTGCAGGGTCAGCCGCAGAAGAAGTATGTGATCTCGCGTAAGAACGGCTATCACGGCTCGACGATCGCCGGCGGCACGCTCGGCGGGATGGGCTACATGCACGAGCAGATGCCGTCGAAGGTCGAGCACATCGTGCACATCGACCAGCCGTATTTCTTCGGCGAAGCAGCGGCCGGCGAAACGCCGGAAGCATTCGGCCTGGCGCGCGCGCAGCAGCTCGAAGCGAAGATCCTCGAACTCGGCGCGGAGAACGTCGCGGCGTTCATCGGCGAGCCGTTCCAGGGCGCGGGCGGCGTGATCTTCCCGCCGTCGACGTACTGGCCGGAAATCCAGCGGATCTGCCGCAAGTACGACATCCTGCTGGTGGCCGACGAAGTGATCGGCGGCTTCGGCCGCACCGGCGAATGGTTCGCACACCAACACTTCGGTTTCGAACCCGACCTCATCACGATGGCCAAGGGCCTCACGTCGGGCTACGTGCCGATGGGGGCCGTCGGCATTCACGAACGCGTGGCGCGACCGATCATCGACAACGGCGAATTCAACCACGGCCTCACGTACTCGGGCCATCCGGTGGCGGCGGCCGTCGCGGTCGCGAACCTGAAGCTGCTGCGCGACGAAGGGATCGTCGAGCGCGTGAAGAACGATATCGGGCCGTATTTCCAGCGCCGGCTGCGCGATGCGCTGGGCGACCATCCGATCGTCGGGGAGATTGCGGGAGCAGGGCTGGTCGCGGGCGTTCAGCTTGCGCGCGACCGGGAGCGGCGTGAGCGGTTCGGTGCGAACGTCGATATCGGCACGATCTGCCGTGACTTCTGCTTCAACGGCAACCTGATCATGCGTGCGACCGGCGACCGGATGCTGCTGTCGCCGCCGCTCGTGATTCGCGAAGCGGAGGTCGACGAGATCGTCGACAAGGCAAAGCGCGCGTTCGATGCAACGGCGGAGCGGGTGGCGCGCGCGGGGTAAGTAAGCCGGCGCAGCATCGCGTGCTGCGCCGAGGAGCAAGCGCGACGCCAAAACGAAAGCCAAAACGAAAAGGCCCTGCGTCGTGAGACGCAGGGCCTTGAATTCTTTGGTGGGCGGTACTGGGATCGAACCAGTGACCCCTGCCGTGTGAAGGCAGTGCTCTACCGCTGAGCTAACCGCCCAAAGAAGCTGAAATTATGTCAGGGCTTTGAGGGTCTGTAAAGCACTTTCTGCAAATATTTTTCAGATACCCACGCATACCTGCCAACCGGCCGTGCGCTCAGCCCGCGAGCGCGGGCAGCGCGTCGATCGACGCGCGCACGTAATCCGCGAAGCGCAGCGCAACCGGCTCGATGGTGCCGCTGCGCTTCAGCGCGAGCGTGCGCGATTCGAGCGACGCATCCTTCAGCGGCCGGAACGCGAGCCGCTCGCTCTTTACCTGCTGCAGCACGCGCGGCACGAGCGCGATACCCATCCCGAACTCGATCATCGACAGGATCGTCTGCCACAGCCGTGCCTCGTGGCGGATCAGTGGACTGAAGCCGGCATTCACGCACTGCGCGATGATCAGGTCGTGGTAGTGCGGCGCCGCTTCGCGCGGGAACAGGATGAACGGTTCCGCGGCCAGCGCGGCGAGCGCGACCTGCTTGCGCTTTGCGAGCGGATGCGCGGCCGGCAGGCAGCACACGAACGGTTCCGCATAAACGGGCGTCGATTCGACCTCGGGCGGGAAGTGGCCCCAGTGCGCGTAGCCGAGATCGATCTGGCCGCGCTGGATCGCCTGCACCTGCGCCTGCGTGTTCATTTCGCTCAGCACGACTTCGACGCCGGGATAGTCGGCCTCGAAGCGTCGCACGGCATCGGGCAGCCCGCGATACAGCATCGAATGAACGAAGCCGATCCGCAGCCGGCCCGCGAGCCCCGACGCGGAGCGCACCGTCAGGCGTTCGGCCTCGGCCGCCTGCAGCAGCAGCCGGCGCGCTTCGCCGAGCAGCACCTCGCCCGCGTTGGTCAGCGCGACGGTCTTGTTGGTGCGCGAGAACAACTGCACGCCGAGCGCATCCTCGAACTTGCGGATGTCGAAACTCAGCGCCGGCTGCGAGATGAACAGGCGCTTCGCCGCGCGCCCGAAATGCAGCTCCTCGGCGACCGCCACGAAGTAGCGCAACTGCCTCAGTTCCATGGTGTCTCCTCGCGGCGTCGGCATCGATAAGCGATATCTATCGTACCGGATAAATCCTGTATTGGACGCTTATCGATCGCACGCCTACGCTCCGCGGAAGGCTTTGCACGGGACTGGCCGGGCGCCGCGGCGCCCGGCCCAGCCGACGTGCAGGCAACCCAGGAGACGCACGCATGCACGACACCGCTCGCACGCCGGACACCGGCGCATCCAATATCCCCGACAGCCGGGGCATCAATTTCTTCACCATCGATCCCGATCTCGGCGCGTTGCTGAAGCTGCATCTCGGCGAGGCCCGCTATGCCGAGCTCGAGCCGCAACTGCGCGCGCTCGGCGCACGCGTGTCGGGCGAACTCGACGAATGGGCGTCGCGCGCGGACAAGCACCCGCCCGTGCTCGAGCATCGCAACCGGCGCGGCGAGGCCGTGCAGCGGATCGACAAGGATCCCGCGTATGTCGCGCTCGAACGCGTCGCGTATGCCGAGCTCGGGCTTGCGTCGCTGAGCCACGGGGCCGAATCGGTGCCGCCGCTCGTCAAGTACGCGCTGACGTTCCTGTTCGTGCAGGCGGAATTCGGGCTGTGCTGCCCGGTCAGCATGACCGATTCGCTGACGCGCACGCTGCGCCGTTTCGGCGATCCGGCGCTCGTCGCGCGTTACCTGCCGATGCTCGCGTCACGCGATTTCGACACGCTGTACCAGGGCGCGATGTTCATGACCGAACAGGCGGCGGGCTCCGACGTCGGCCGGATCGCGACGCGGGCGACGCCCGAGACCGGCGCGCACGGCGAGACCGTCTGGCGCCTGACCGGCGACAAATGGTTCTGCTCGAACGCGGATGCCGAACTCGCGATGGTGCTCGCGCGGCCCGACGGCGCGCCGGATGGCATCAAGGGCCTGGCGCTGTTCCTGCTGCCGAAGACGCTGCCGGACGGCACGCGCAACCGCTACCGGATCGTGCGCCTGAAGGACAAGCTCGGCAGCCGTTCGATGGCGAGCGGCGAGATCGCGCTCGAAGGCGCGCAGGCGTACCTGATCGGCGAGATCGGCCGCGGCTTTCACCAGATGGCCGACATGATCAACATGTCGCGGCTGTCGAACGGCGTGCGCGCGGCGGGGCTGATGCGGCGCGCGCTGAACGAGGCGCTGCACGTCGCCGCGCACCGCGAGGCCTTCGGCCGCAAGCTGATCGAGATGCCGCTGATGCAGCGCCAGTTGCTGAAGATGCTGCTGCCGGCCGAGGCCGCGCGCGCGATGTTCATGCAGATCGCGCTGCTGCTGCCGCAGGCCGATGCGGGCGACGAGCAGACCGCGCGCTGCGTGCGGATCCTGACGCCGCTGATCAAGTTCCGCGCGTGCCGCGATGCGCGGCGCGTGACGGGTGACGCGATGGAAGTGCGCGGCGGCACCGGCTACATCGAGGAGTGGAGCGACGCGCGCATCGTGCGCGATGCGCATCTCGGCTCGATCTGGGAGGGCACGAGCAACATCGTCGCGCTCGACGTCGCGCGGGCCGCGCAGCGCGAGCACGCGCTCGATGCGCTGCGCGCGTTCCTCGGCGACCGCCTCGGCGCGGCGCCGCTGCCCGATGCGAGCCGCGCGGCGCTGCGGCGCATCCTCGCGCGCGCCTGCGACGCGCTCGCGCGGGTCGCTGACGAAGGTGACGACGCGCGCGTGCGGCAGGCCGCGTCCGCGCTGTACTACGCGAGCGCGGCCGTGCTGATGGCGTGCGAGGGCGTGCGGCTCGCGCCGGATTTCCGGCGGCTCGCGCTCGCGCATCTGGTCGTGCGCCACAAGCTGCTGCCGGTCGATCCGCTCGCGCCGGCATCGCGCGACGACGAATCGGCCGCGTACGACGCACTGCTGCGCGGTACGCCGATCCCGCTCGATACCGCGCTCGACCTGCTGCCGGAGGTCGAACGATGAGCACGACGCGTGGTGCACTGGACGGCCTGAAGGTCGTCGACCTGAGCCGCGTGCTCGGCGGCCCGTACTGCACGCAGGCGCTCGCCGACCACGGGGCGACGGTGGTCAAGATCGAGCCGCCGGACGGCGACGAGACGCGCGGCTGGGGGCCGCCGTTCCTCGGCGATACCGCGTGGTATTTCATGGGCGTGAACCGCAACAAGGAAGGGCTCGCGCTCGACCTGTCGCGCGACGAGGGGCGCGCGATCCTGTGGCGCCTGCTTGAAGAGGCCGACGTGCTCGTCGAGAACTTCAAGCCCGGCACACTCGCGCGCTGGGGGATGGATTACGCGCGCGACCTGCAGCCGCGCTTCCCGCGCCTGATCCACTGCGCGGTGACGGGCTTCGGCGAAGGCGGCCCGCTCGGCGGGCTGCCCGGCTACGACGCGGTGATCCAGGCGATGGCGGGGTTGATGAGCGTCAACGGCGAGCGCGACGGCGACGCCACGCGCATCGGTCTGCCGATCGTCGACATGGTCACGGGCCTCAACGCGCTGGCCGGCATCCTGCTGGCGCTCGCCGAGCGCGAGAAGAGCGGGCGCGGGCAGTCGATCGACATCGCGCTGTACGACTGCGGCGTGTCGCTGCTGCATCCGCACCTGCCGAACTTCTTCGGCTCGGGGCGCGTGCCGGCGCGCAGCGGCAACGCGCACCCGAACATCGCGCCGTATGACAGCTACCGTACGGCGACCGCGCCGATCTTCCTCGCGATCGGCAACGACCGGCAATTCGCGCGGCTCGTCGCGCATCTCGGCGTGCCGGCGCTCGCCGGCGATCCGCGTTTCGTCGACAACCGCAGCCGCTGCGCACACCGTCCCGAGCTGAAGGCCGAACTGGAAGCACGGCTCGCCGAGCACGCCTGCGAGCCGCTCGCACGCGACCTGATGGCGGCCGGCGTGCCGTGCGGGCCGGTGCGCACGGTGGCCGACGTCGCGCACGATCCGCATGCGCTGCACCGGAACCTGTTCGTCGAGATCGGTGCGTATCGCGGCACGGCGTCGCCGGTGAAGCTGTCGCGCACGCCGGCCACCTATCGTTCGCCGCCGCCCGCACTCGGCGGCGACACGCGCGCGGTGCTCGAGCGCCTTGGCGTCGATCCCGCGCTCCAGCAGCAACTGCTCGACGCCGGCGTGCTGAAGATCGCACCCGACCAGACGTAACCGACCGACGTGCGCGCCGGTGAGCATGGCCGGCCGACGAAACGGAACGTCAAGCAACGGAACGTCAAGCAACGCAACGTCAAGCTACGCAACGTCAAGCAACGCCGCCGGCCGGCGGCGCGATGCCGGCCACCCGGGAAAGGCGCGCGACAGTCGCGCCCCCGACACACCAACATGGAGACATCGATGAGCCGCCAGCAATCCCCGACCGCCGCGCCGCAACTGCGGCCCGGCCGCACCGCCTTCGCGGCGTTCGTCGGCACCACGATCGAGTGGTACGACTTCTACATCTACGGCACGGCCGCTGCGCTCGTGTTCGGCAAGGTGTTCTTTGCGAGCACGATGGATCCCGGCGTCGCGACGCTGCTGGCGTTCGTCACGTTCTGGGCCGGCTTCGCCGCGCGGCCGCTCGGCGGCATCGTGTTCGGACATCTCGGCGATCGCGTCGGCCGCAAGACCGCGCTCGTGATCACGCTGGTGATGATGGGGCTGGCGACGACCGGCATCGGCCTGTTGCCCGGCTATGCGCAGATCGGCGTCTGGGCGCCGGCCGGCCTCGTCGTGCTGCGCGTGCTGCAGGGCATCGCGGTCGGCGGCGAGTGGGGCGGCGCGGTGCTGATCGCGAGCGAGAACGCGCCGAAGCATCGCAGCATCCTGTATGCGGCGTTCGCGCAGCAGGGCTCGCCCACCGGCAACCTGCTGGCCACGGCCGCGTTCTTCGCGCTGAGCGCGCTGCCCACCCCGTCGTTCCTGATGTGGGGCTGGCGCATTCCGTTCCTGCTGTCGGCCGTGCTCGTGATCATCGGCATGGTGATCCGGCTGAAGCTCGAAGAGTCGGCCGACATGCAGCGCGTGCTCGCGCGCAAGCGCACCGTGAAGCTGCCGCTGCGCGACGTCGTGCGCGATCACTGGGTCGTCGTGCTGCTCGCGGCCGGCACGCTGCCGGTGATCAACGTCACGTACTTCCGCAGCACGTTCGCGCTGTCGTGGGCGACCAAGGAACTCGGTTACGCGCAGGGCACGTTCCTCGGCATCCTGTCGATCTCGCTCGTCGTGCAGTTCCTGATGCAGCCGGTCGGCGCATGGTTCGTGTCGAAGGTCGACATGCGCCGCGCGATGTGCTGGATCCTGATTCCGGAAATCGTGCTGATGCCCGTGATGTTCCATGCGCTCGCGACGCGGTCGTACTGGGTGGCCGTCGCGGGCATGTGCATCTCGACGATTCCGTCGGCGATGTTCTATGGCGCGGTCGGCGGCGTGCTCGCGCGCGTGTTTCCGGCCAACATCCGCTACACGGGCCTGTCGCTTGCGTACCAGTTGAGCGCGCTCGTCGTCGGCGGCGGCACGCCGGTGCTCGCGCAGGCGATCCTCAATTCGACCGGCAGCATCGTCGGCGTCGCGGTCGCATCGGGGCTTTACGCGCTCGTGTCGCTCGTGTGCATGCTGGCGCTGCTGAATCGCACCGGGTATCGCGCGGACGAACTGTCGACGGCCGAACGCAGCGACGCGGCCGAATGGGGTATGGAAGGCGCCGCCGCCGACACCCCGGCCGGTGCGGTCCCGCCGCCGGACGATCGCGGCACGCTGAAGCCGGTGGGTTGAATCGGGCGGTCGGTGTGACCCAGCGGCCCGGCGGTATCGCAAGCACCGGCCGTGTCGCATCGGTTCGGGTGCGCCAAAAGCAAACGGCACCGTGCGATGACACGGTGCCGTTTGTCGTTTCCCGCGAGGCGACCAGCGCGGCCGGCCGTCGCGAATGATGCCGGTCAGCCTTCCGTCGGCGGCACGTAGCCGGACGCCTGATCCGCGCCGTCGCCGAAGAAGTACTTCTCGGTCTGCTTCATCAGGTACTGGCGCGCGCGCGGGTCGGCCATGTTCAGGCGGTTTTCGTTGATCAGCATCGTCTGCTGCTTCAGCCAGCCTTGCCACGCTTCCTTCGAGACGCTCTCGTAAATGCGCTTGCCGAGTTCGCCCGGCAGCGGCGGGAAATCGAGGCCTTCGGCTTCCTTGCCGAGCTTCGCGCATTGGATCATTCGAGCCATCGTGTACTTCTCCTGTAATCGGACTGGGGGAGGGCAGTCGTGCCTGCGCTCAGAGCTGTTTCATCAGCACGAGCGACTTGCGCTGCCAGTTATAGAGTTTGCGGCGGTCTTCCGGCAGGTCGTCGACGCTGACCTTGACGAAGCCGCGCTTGAGGAACCAGTGCTCGGTGCGCGTCGTGAGCACGAAGATATGCGTGAGGCCGCGCGCGCGGGCACGCTGCTCGATGCGCTTGAGCAGGCGTTCGCCGTCGCCCGAGCCCTGCGCTTCCGGCGCGACCGTCAGGCACGCCATCTCGCCGATCTTCTCCTGCTGGTACGGATACAGCGCCGCGCAGCCGAACAGCACGCCATCGTGCTCGATCACCGAGAAGTGGTCGATGTCGCGTTCGATCTGGTGGCGGCCGCGCCGCACCAGCGTGCCGTCCGACTCGAGCGGCTCGATCAGCGACAGGATGCCGCCGACGTCGTCCGGCGTCGCTTCGCGCAGGCTCTCGAGGTTCTCGTACGAGATCATCGTGCCGACGCCGTCGTGCAGGAACAGTTCGAGCAGCATGCTGCCGTCGAGCGATTGCGGGATCAGGTGCGCCCGGGTCACGCCGCCGCGGCACGCGCGGATCGAATGCTTCAGGAAGAATGCGTCGTCGCCCTGGACGTTGCCGGAATCGAGCAGCTCGGCGGCCGCGTCGAGCGACATTTCACGCACCAGCTCGCCTTCGTCGTCGACGATGCCGGGCGCTTCGGTCAGGAAGATGATCTTGTCGGCGCGCAGCGCGATCGCGGCGGCCGACGCGACATCTTCCATCGACAGGTTGAACGCTTCGCCGGTCGGCGAGAAGCCGAGCGGCGACAGCAGCACGAGCTTGCGGCTCGCGAGCGAATGACGGATCGATTCGGCGTCGATCTTGCGCACGATGCCCGTATGCGCGAAATCGACCCCGTCGAGAATCCCCACCGGCCGCGCGGTCACGAAGTTGCCCGACACGACGCTGATGTGTGCGTGCGCCATCGGCGAGTTCGGCAGACCCTGGCTGATCGCGGCCTCGATGTCGAGACGCACTTCACCGGCCGCTTCCTTCGCGGATTCGAGCGCGCGCGCATCGGTGATGCGCAGCCCGTGCGAAAACTCGGATTCGACACCGTGCAGGCTCAGCTGCTCCTCGACCTGCGGCCGCGAGCCGTGCACCAGCACGATCTGGATACCCATCGCCTGCAGCAGCGCGATGTCGGACACGAGCGCATTCAGCAGCCCCTGCTGCACCACCTCGCCGCCAAACCCCACGACGAACGTGCTGTTGCGGAACTTGTGGATATAGGGCGCGACGGAGCGCATCCAGTCGACGAACTGCGCGTGACTGGCGGCCGAGTCGTCGGCAACCGGCGGCGTCGTGGCGCCGGTCTGGGCGGGAGGGAGGTCGGTTTGGGAATTCATGGGCGGGATTATAATGCGCCCCCATGTCGAATGTACCTAAAAGTCCCGCGCCGACGCGGGCCAAAGCGCCGTCGGCCCGGCACCCAAATGGTGCGGCCGATGCACGCCAGCAGCAGGGCCAGCCGCCGCGCCGGCCGCAGGAACAGCAGGCGGGCAAACCGGCACACGGGCCGCGCGGGCCGCGTGGCGACGCATCGCGCGACGCGCGCCAGCCGGCCGCGAAGGATGCGTCCGCTGCGACGGGCGAGCGCGCGCCGCGCCGCGAGCGTCCGCCGCGCGCGGTCGTCGCGCCGAACCCGGTCCCGCCGATCACGTATCCCGAAAGCCTGCCCGTGTCGGGCAAGCGCGACGAAATCGCGCGCGCGATCGCCGGTCATCAGGTCGTCATCGTCTGCGGCGAAACCGGCTCCGGCAAGACCACGCAGTTGCCGAAGATCTGTCTCGATCTCGGCCGCGGCCTCGGCGCCGGCGGCACGGGCCTGATCGGCCATACGCAGCCGCGCCGCCTCGCCGCGTCGTCCACCGGCCGCCGGATCGCCGAGGAACTCGGCACGCCGTTCGGCGAAGTGGTCGGTTACAAGGTGCGCTTTACCGACAATCTCGCGCCGGGCGCGTCCGTGAAGCTGATGACGGACGGGATCCTGCTCGCCGAGACGCAGACCGACCCGTTGCTGAAGGCGTACGACACGCTGATCATCGACGAGGCACACGAGCGCAGCCTGAACATCGACTTCCTGCTCGGCTACCTGAAGGAAATCCTGCCGAGGCGGCCGGACCTGAAGCTGATCGTCACGTCCGCGACGATCGACGCCGATCGCTTCGCGCGCCATTTCGGCACCGACGCGCATCCCGCGCCCGTGATCGAGGTGAGCGGGCGGCTGTATCCGGTCGAGATGCGCTACCGGCCGGTGGCCGAGGATCGCCCGGCCGTCAAGCACGCCGAAGGCACGGGCGGCCGCGACCGCGTGAAGACCGCGCGCGAAGCCGAGCGCGACCTGATGGACGCGATCGTCGACGCGGTCGACGAGCTGTGCCGCGAAGGCCCCGGCGACGTGCTGGTGTTCCTGCCCGGCGAGCGCGAGATCCGCGAAGCGGCCGAGGCGCTGCGCAAGCACCATCCGCCGCACACCGAGATCCTGCCGCTGTTCGCGCGGCTCTCGGCGGCCGACCAGGACAAGGTGTTCAAGGCGTCGAACGCGCGCCGGATCGTGCTCGCGACCAACGTGGCCGAAACCTCGCTGACGGTGCCGGGCATCCGTTACGTGGTCGATACGGGCCTTGCGCGCGTGAAGCGCTATTCGTACCGGAACAAGGTCGAGCAGCTGCAGGTCGAGTCGATCTCGCAGGCGGCCGCGAACCAGCGCGCAGGCCGTTGCGGCCGCGTGGCCGACGGTGTCTGCATCCGCTTGTACGAGGAAAGCGACTACCAGGCGCGTGCGCGCTTCACCGATCCGGAAATCCTGCGCTCGTCGCTCGCGTCGGTGATCCTGCGGATGAAGTCGCTGCATCTCACCGCGATCGAATCGTTCCCGTTCCTGGAGCCGCCGCCCGGCCGCGCGATCGCGGACGGCTACCAACTGCTCAACGAACTCGGCGCGGTCGACGACGACAACGCGCTGACGCCGCTCGGCCGCGAACTCGCGCGGCTGCCGCTCGACCCGCGCGTCGGCCGGATGATTCTTGCCGCGCGCGACCAGCAGTCGCTGCGCGAAGTGCTGATCATTGCGAGCGCGCTGTCCGTGCAGGATCCGCGCGACCGTCCGATCGAAGCGCAGGAGCAGGCCGACCAGGCGCACCGCCGGTTCGCCGACGAGCGTTCCGAGTTCCTGCAGTGGCTGAAGATCTGGGCGTGGTTCGAAGAGGCGGTCGCGCACAAGAAGTCGAACCGCCAGCTGATCGACGCGTGCCGGCAGAACTTCCTGTCGCACCTGCGGCTGCGCGAGTGGCGCGACGTCCATTCGCAGTTGCTGACCGTCGTGCGCGAGCACGGCTGGCGGCTGAACGAAGTCGAGGCGACCTACGAACAGGTCCATCTGGCCCTGTTGACGGGCCTGCTCGGCAACCTCGGCCTGAAGGCCGACGACGATCCGCATTATCTCGGCGCGCGCGGGATCAAGTTCTACCTGTGGCCGGGCTCCGTGCTCGCGAAGAAGGCCGGCCGCTGGGTGATGGCGGCCGAACTCGTCGAGACGAGCCGGCTGTACGCGCGCTGCCTCGCGAAGATCGAGCCCGAATGGGTCGAGAAGATCGGCGCGCATTTGCTGAAGAAATCGCTGTCGGAGCCGCACTGGGAAAAGCGCCCGGCGCAGGTCAGCGCGTACGAGCGCGCGACGCTGTACGGGCTGCCGATCTACCACCGCCGGCGCGTCGCGTTCGGCAAGCAGGATCCGTCGAGGGCGCGCGAGCTGTTCATCCGCGGCGCGCTGGTCGAGGGCGAGTTCGACACGAAGCTCGCGTTCTTCGCGCACAACCGCAAGCTGCTCGCCGACATCGAGCAGCTCGAGCACAAGTCGCGCCGGCAGGACGTGCTGGTCGACGACGAGCTGATCTACGCGTACTACGACCAGGCGATTCCGGAAGGGATTCACACGGGCGCCGCGTTCGAGCGCTGGTATCGCGACGAGGTGAAGAAGGGCGGCCAGCCCGAGGACAAGCTGCGGCTGCTGTACCTGTCGCGCGACGACCTGATGCGCCACGAGGCGGCCGGCGTGACGACCGAGCTGTTCCCGAAGCGGGCGACGATGGCCGGCGTCGAGATGGCGCTCACGTATCACTTCGAGCCCGGCACGCCACGCGACGGCGTGACGCTCGCGGTGCCGCTGTATGCGCTGAACCAGGTCGACGCGCGCCGCTGCGAGTGGCTCGTGCCCGGGATGCTGAAGGAAAAGGTGCAACTGCTGCTGAAGTCGCTGCCGCAGAAGCTGCGCCGGCATTGCGTGCCGCTGCCCGAGTACGCGGCCGGCTTCGTCGAGCGGATGGGCCGCGAGCGCTTCGGCGCGGGCGGGCTCGTCGAGGCGCTGATCGCCGACGTGCGGGGTGAAACGCAAATCGCGATGAAAACGGCCGACTTCAAGCTGGAAACGCTCCCCGCGCACCTGTTCATGAACTTCAAGGTGATCGACGAGCACGGTCGCCAGCTCGCGATGGGGCGTAATCTCGCGCAGCTTCGTCAGGAGCTGGGCGCGCAGGCGCAGCAGCAGTTCCAGAAGATCGCGGCGGCGTCGACGATCGCGGCCGGCGGCGATGGCGACGCTGGCGAGCCGATCGGCCAGGCGCCTGCCACGGTCGCGACGACTGGCACCGCCGGTCGTGGCGCGAAGGCCGGCAAGGGCGCGGCGCCGCAGACGGCCGCGCCGGCGGAAGCCGGTGCGACCGCGCTGTACGAGAACCTGACGACGTGGAATTTCGGCAAGCTGCCCGAGCTGCTGGAGATCCGCCGGCGCGGCCAGACGCTGTACGGCTACCCGGCGCTCGTCGATCGCGGCACGCATTGCGACGTCGAGGTGTTCGATTCGCCGGAGGAGGCCGCGCGCATCCACCGGGCCGGCCTGCGGCGGCTGTTCGCGCTGCAGCTGAAGGAGCCGATCAAGTTCCTCGAGAAGAACCTGCCGGGCCTGCGCGAGATGGCGATGCAGTACATGTCGCTCGGCACGCAGGACGAGCTGCGCGACCAGCTGATCGACACGGCGCTCGACCGCGCGTGCCTGCAGGATCCGCTGCCCGACGACGACGCGAGCTTCCACGCGCGCCGCGACGAGGGCCGGAGCCGCCTGAACCTGCTCGCGCAGGAAATCGCGCGGCTGGTCGGGCAGATCCTGGCCGAATACGCGGGGCTCGTGAAGAAGCTCGCGCAGGCGAAGCCGTTCGCGCAGGCGCATGCGGACCTGCAGCAGCAGCTCGGCGCGTTGATCGGCAAACGCTTCGTGATCGATACGCCGTACGCGCAACTCGCGCACTTCCCGCGCTACCTGAAGGGCATCGCGCTGCGGATCGACAAGCTGAAAGCCGACCCGGCGCGCGACGCGAAGCAGTCGGCCGACCTGTTGCCGCTTGCCCAGCAGTACCAGCGCGCGGTGTCGCAGCGCGGCGGCGTCGCCGATGCGCGGCTCGCGGAATTCCGCTGGCTGCTCGAGGAACTGCGGATTTCGCTGTTCGCGCAGGAACTGCGCACGCCGATGCCTGTCTCTGTCAAGCGTCTGCACAAGGTCTGGGAGTCGATGCAGCGCTAGCGCAACATCGGTTTCCCGGGCCGGCACCGGCGGCCGGCCCCGGCCGGCCGCGCGGCGCCTGCCGCGCCGGCCGACCGGGCCGCCGCGGCGTGCGTCGAAGTGGCGCAATGCCGGCTTCGGTCAACCGGCCGGCCCGGTTGAACGTTTTACAATGACGGTTGTTCCTCGACGTGAGTCTTCATGCGCACTTTCCTTTCCCTCGGCCGCACGCTCGCGCTGGCCGCCGCCGTGCTGGCGCCCGCCGCACACGCGAATAACGTGATCATCCTCAATTCGGCCGAAGCGACGCTGTCCCTGATCGACCAGCAGACCCGCGAAGTCGTCAGCACGATGCCGACCGGCAAGGAACCACATCACCTGATGGCGACGCCCGACAATTCGTCGCTGATCGTTGCAAATTCGGTCTCGAACAGCCTGATGTTCCTCGATCCGAAGACGGGCAAGCTGCAGCGCACCGTCGAAGGGATCGACGATCCGTACCAGCTCGGCTTCTCGCCCGACCGCAAATGGTTCGCGGCGGCCGGCCTGCGGCTCGACCGCGTCGACATCTACGGCTACGACGGCCGCGACCTGAAGCTCGTGAAGCGCGTGCCGCTCGCGGTGATGCCGAGCCACCTCGCGTTCACGAAGGACAGCAAGACGCTGCTCGTGTCGCTGCAGGTCTCCGGTGAGGTCGCGGCGATCGACCTGCCGACGCAGACGGTCAAGTGGAAGATGAAGGTCGGCAAGGTGCCGGCCGGCCTGTGGCTCACGCCGGACGACAAGTACCTGCTCGTCGGGATGACCGGCGCGGATTACGTCGCGGTGGTCGACTGGCGCAACCAGAAGGTCGTCAAGCAGATCTACACCGGCAAGGGCGCGCACAACTTCCGCTCGCTCGCCGACGGCACGCACGTCGCGGTCACGAACCGGGTCGCGAACACGATCAGCATCATCGACGAGAACACGCTCACCAACGTCGGCGACATCACCGGCCTGCTGCCGGGCCCGGACGACATGGAGCTGTCCGCCGACAAGAAGACGCTGTGGGTGACGTTCCGCTTCGCGAAGAAGGTCGGGATCATCGACCTGGCGTCGCGCAAGCTGGTGCAGACGATCGCCGTCGGCCGCTCGCCGCACGGCATCTATTTCTACGACCGCGCGCCGTGGCGCGCCGCGAACGGCGCGTGACGGGCAGGGGAGAACGATGCTGCACCTGATCGATGCATTCGTCTCGGACATCCAGACCTGGCTGTACGTCGACGTCGTGCAGCCGCTCCTCTTCAAGTTCAACCTGATGGACTATGACGAGGACACCTACGACGCGCTGTACTGGGTGATCGTCGGGGCGCTGCAGATGGTGCTGATGTTCGTGCTGCTGCGCCCGCTCGAGGCGCTGCTGCCCGTCGAGCGCTGGACGAACCGCCGGGCCGTGCGGGTCGACGTGATCTACACGGCGATCGCGAAGCTCGGCATCTACTCGCTGTTCTTCTTCTTCGCGCTGCAGCCGCTGTTCGACAACTTCCAGGCGTGGCTGCGCCTGCACGGCGTCGCGAACCTGAACCTCGACTACCTGTGGCCGGGCGTGACCTCGAAGCCGATCGTCACGTTCGCGATCTATCTCGTCGTGCTCGATTTCGCCGGCTACTGGTATCACCGCTGGCAGCACAAGTTCGGCATCTGGTGGGAGCTCCACGCCGTGCATCACAGCCAGCGCCAGATGTCGTTGTGGTGCGATGACCGCAACCACGTGCTCGACGACGTGATCCAGTCGTGCTTCTTCGCGGCGATCGCGCTCGTGATCGGCGTGACGCCGTCGCAGTTCGTCGTGCTGACCGCGTTCACGAACTTCATGCAGAGCATTCAGCACACGAATGCGCGGCTGCCGTTCGGCTGGCTCGGCGAGCGCCTGCTCGTGAGCCCGATCTTCCATCGCCGCCACCACGCGGTCGGCTACGGCCACGAAGGCACGAAGTACGGCTGCAACTTCGGCGTGCTGTTTCCGTGGTGGGACATGATGTTCGGCACCGCGTCGTGGAACCGCACGGTCGAGCCGACCGGCATCCGCGACCAGGTCGAGGGCGTGTCCTACGGCGAAGGCTTCTGGGCGCAGCACGGCCTCGCGTTCGTGCGGATCTTCCGGCGCCTGTTCCCCGCCAAGCGCGGCGCGGCATCGGCCTGATCCGGCCGTTCCCACGTTGAGCGGCTCTCCCACGCGGCCCGCATGTGCTTTGGCGCATGCGGGCCGCGTGGTTTATCCTTTCCCCGTTTTTCTCCGTCGATACAGGCTCGCATGAACGACTTGCTGCGTTCCTTCGTCCGCGCATTGGCGAGCGCACTGCATCCGCGCATGCTGTGGCTCACCCTGATGCCGTTTCTCGTCTCGGCCGTCCTGTGGGGCGTCGTGCTGTGGTTTTCGTGGCAGTCGCTGCTGGACCTCGCACGCGGCGCGCTCGACGGCTTCTTGCTGACGGCCATGCTGTACCGCGCGTTCGACGCGATCGGCATGTCGCAGCTGCATGCCGTCGTCGCGCCGTTCGTGGTCGTGTCGCTCGCGATTCCGCTGATCGTGCTGACCGTGCTGCTGCTGATCGCGACGATTTCGATGCCGGTCGTGATCAAGCACCTCGCGAACCGGCAGTTCGCGGCGCTCGAGGCGAAGCGGGGCGGCACCTTCTTCGGCAGCGTGTTCAATTCGCTGGGGGCGGCGCTGGCCGGCGTCGTCGTGCTGGTCGTCACGATCCCGCTGTGGCTGATTCCGCCGTTCTTCGCGCTGCTGCCGCCGGTGATCTGGGGCTGGCTCACCTACCGCGTGATGACCTACGACGCGCTCGCGCTGCACGCGAGCCGCGACGAGCGCCGGGCGCTCGTGCGGCGGCACCGCTGGCCGCTGATCGGCATCGGCGTCGCGACCGGGCTGCTCGGTACCGTGCCGACCTTCGTGTGGGTATCGTCGGTCTGGATGATGGTGCTGTTTCCGTTCGTCGCGGCGGCCATGATCTGGGTTTACGCTTTCATCCTCGTCTTCTCGGCGCTGTGGTTCGGGCACTATTGCCTGCGCGCGCTGGAGGACCTGCGTGCGAGTTCGCGCGCCACCGCAATCGACATGGGGCAGGCATGAGCATCGGCATCATCATCATCGGCGACGAAATCCTTTCGGGCCGCCGGCAGGACAAGCATCTGGCGAAGGTCATCGAGCTGCTCGGCGCGCGCGGCCTCACGCTCGACTGGGCCGAATACGTCGGCGACGATCCGGCGCGCATCACGGCGACCCTCGCACGCGCGATCGCGTCGGGCGACATCGTGTTCTCGACGGGCGGCATCGGCGCGACGCCGGATGACCACACGCGCCAGTGCGCGGCCGCCGCGCTCGGCGTGCCGCTCGAGCTGCATCCGGAAGCGAAGGTGCTGATTTCGGAGCGGATCCGCGAAACGCATACCGATCCGGCCACGCCGGTCGATTTCGAGTCGCCGGAGAACCAGCACCGCTTCAACATGGGCGTGTTCCCGGTGGGCGCGACGATCATCCCGAACGGCTACAACCGGATTCCCGGCTTCTCGGTCGGCGACCTGCACTTCGTGCCGGGCTTCCCGGTGATGGCGTGGCCGATGATCGAATGGGTGCTCGACACGAAGTACGCGCACCTGCATCACGCGACGCCGCACGCGGAGCGCTCGCTGTACGTGTTCGAGCTGCCGGAATCGACGCTCACGCCGCTGATGGAGCGCATCGAGCGCGATTTCCCGGGCGTGCGCGTGTTCAGTCTGCCGAGCGTCGGCGATGCGGAGCGCGGCGGGATCTATGCGCGCCGCCACATCGACCTCGGCGTGAAGGGTGAGCCGGAGGCTGTCGCAGCCGCATACGTGAAGCTGCGTGAAGGCGTGCACCTGCTCGGCGGCGACGTCGTCGAACCCGATACGCCGCGCGCCTGAGCGGCCCCTCGATCAGCCGTACAAAAACCACGGGCCGCGCAACGCGGCCCGTCATCGGCATGTCATCGCCCGGCTCGACGATGGGGTTGTCGCGACCGGTGGGAGCGGCGTGCCGTCAGGCGCCGATCCACGGCAGTTTCCGGAAGCACCAGCCTTCGACCGTCTTGCGGTGGCCTTCGGCGTCCTTCGCGCCCTCGAAGCCTTCGAGCAGGTCGAAGGCCTTCGTGAAGCCGGCCTGGGTGGAGGCGATCGCGGCGAGCTTCGAGCGCGCGGCGCTGCGGCACAGGAACAGGATAGGCGTATCGGCCGGGAGGGCCGCCTTCAGTTCGTTGACGAATTCGGCGTTCGGCACGCCGCCCGGGTAGCGCGTCCATTCGAGGTGCAGGTACTGGCCGTCGCCGACGAGCGGGCGGCCGATCCAGTCGAGTTCGGCGCGGGTGCGCACGTCGACGAGGCGCGCCGACGGATCGAGCTGCAGCAGTTCGAAGGCCTCGGCCGGCAGCAGCGCCCCGGCGTAGTTGAGCGCGGCTTGTGCGCGGCGTTCGTCGGCCTTCGCGTAAAGCTGGTCGAGCGTACTCATGGCAGGGAGTCTCCTATCGGTCAAACGAACATTCTAGCGCGGCGTCGCGGCACGGATGTCCGCGTGGGGGACGGTGCGCGCTCCCACACGCGCTCACCAAAAGAGTGCAGAATGGCGCGCATGCACCAAGATGATTCCTGGGATGGGGCGCGTCGCGACGATTGCACCATCGAGGTGCTTTCAGTTGGCAGGCGGCGGGCAGCCGAGCCCCGGAATTGCGCAGCACAGCCCCGTCGCGACGAGCGCCGGCGCGATTCGCGCCCCTCTCGCGCATAGGTGGCACGGAAGCTGCTTTATAGGATTCGGTCGAATCGGGGCGCGCTGCGCCAAAGCAAGACCCCGGTCAGCTCGATAAACGAGGCGGTTCCCAGTCCGCCGGAATTGTTCAATCAGGAGAAGAGGTTATGAGTAAAACCGTCGCCGACGTCATGCAGCTCGTGAAGGACGAGGACGTCAAGTTTGTCGATTTCCGCTTCACGGATACGCGCGGCAAGGAACAGCACGTGTCGGTGCCGGTTTCGGCGTTTGACGAAGACAAGTTCGAAAGCGGCCATGCATTCGACGGCTCGTCGATCGCGGGCTGGAAGGGCATCGAGGCGTCGGACATGCTGCTCATGCCGGACCCGACCGCTGCCTTCATCGACCCGTTCTACGAAGAGTCGACCCTGGTGCTGACCTGCGACGTGGTCGAGCCGGCCGACGGCAAGGGCTACGAGCGCGACCCGCGTTCGCTCGCGAAGCGCGCGGAAGCGTACCTGAAGAGCACGGGCATCGGCGACACGGCCTACTTCGGTCCGGAACCGGAATTCTTCATTTTCGACTCGGTCCAGTGGAACACGGACATGTCGGGCTGCTTCGTGAAGATCAACTCGGAAGAAGCACCGTGGTCGGCCGGCAAGGAATTCGAAGGCGGCAACACGGGCCACCGTCCGGGCACGAAGGGCGGCTACTTCCCGGTCGCGCCGGTCGACACGTTCCAGGACATGCGTTCGGAAATGTGCCTGCTGCTCGAACAGCTCGGCATCCCGGTCGAAGTGCACCACCACGAAGTGGCGGGCCAGGGCCAGAACGAAATCGGCACGAAGTTCTCGACGCTGGTCCAGCGCGCCGACTGGACGCAATGGTCGAAGTACATCATCCATAACGTCGCGCACTCGTACGGCAAGACGGCAACCTTCATGCCGAAGCCGGTCGTCGGCGACAACGGTTCGGGCATGCACGTTCACCAGTCGATCTGGAAGGACGGCCAGAACCTGTTCGCGGGCAACGGCTACGCAGGCCTGTCGGAACTGGCGTTGTTCTACATCGGCGGCATCATCAAGCACGCCCGTGCACTGAACGCGATCACGAACCCGACGACGAACTCGTACAAGCGTCTGGTCCCGCACTTCGAAGCACCGGTCAAGCTCGCCTACTCGGCACGCAACCGTTCGGCATCGATCCGCATTCCGCACGTGTCGAACCCGAAGGGCCGCCGTATCGAAACGCGCTTCCCGGATCCGATGGCGAACCCGTACCTGTTGTTCTCGGCACTGATGATGGCCGGCCTCGACGGGATCCAGAACAAGATCCATCCGGGCGAAGCCGCGGACAAGAACCTGTACGACCTGCCGCCGGAAGAGGATGCAAAGATCCCGACCGTCTGCGCGGGCCTCGACCAGGCAATCGAAGCGCTCGACAAGGATCGCGAGTTCCTGACCCGCGGCGGCGTATTCACGGACGGCATGCTCGACGCGTACCTCGCGCTGAAGGAGCAGGAGCTGGCGAAGTTCCGCATGACGACGCACCCGATCGAGTTCGAGATGTACTACTCGCTCTAATCGGCGATGGCGCTTCGATTCAGCGCCGTCATGCCGGTTCGTTCCCGTCGCGCGGCCTGCGGCGGGAACGGCGGAGTCTGAAAGGGGCGGCGTCGAGCCGTCCCTTTTTTGTTCCGGTGATTTTTCCTTTTCTGGCCCGTTGAGGCGCGACAAGCACGCAGATGGTTCTGAAGAATCTGATCAAGGCGAGAACGGGGCAGCCCGAGCGACTGACGGACGACGAGCGGCTCGCACGCTCGGGCCTGCTGGCGGGGCTGGAAGCGCTGCCGACGGTCGTGATCGTGCTCGACCGCAAGACGCTGCGGATCGCGTTCGCGAACCCGTCCGCGGAGGCGATGCTCGACATCTCGCGCCGGCAGCTCGCGCAGCGGCCATGGGGCGAGATTTTTCCGAATGCGAACGAGCTGGCATCGACGATCACCGCGATCGGCGAGGAACGCTTTCACGCGACGCACCTCGATACCGTGCTCGACCGGCCCGGCCGCGAACCGCTGCATGTGCATGCGATCGTCGGCTTTCTCGAGACCGCGCCGGATTTCGTGCTCGTCGAGCTGTTCGAGAACGAGCGGCAGTCGCGCACCGATCGCGAGGAACGCATCCACGACCTGACCGCGGTCAACAAGCAACTGATCCGCAACCTCGCGCACGAGATCAAGAACCCGCTCGGCGGCATTCGCGGCGCAGCCCAGCTGCTCGAATTCGAGCTCGGCGAGCGCGAGCGCGGCGAGTTGCGCGAATACACGCAGGTGATCATCAAGGAGTCCGACCGCCTGCAGACGCTCGTCGACCGGTTGCTGGAGCCGCACCGGCACCCGCACATCGTCGGCGACGTGAACATTCATGAAGTATGCGAACGCGTGCGCGCGGTGATGCTCGCGGAATTCCCGCGCGGGCTCACGATCGAGCGCGACTACGACGTGAGCGTGCCGGACCTGCGCGGCGACAAGGAGCAACTGATCCAGGCGCTGCTCAACATCGTGCGCAACGCCGCGCAGGCGCTGCGCGAACGGATCGCGCAGGGCGACGCGAAGATCGAGCTGCGCACGCGCATCGCGCGCAAGGTGACGATCGCGAAGCGCCTGTACCGGCTGGCACTGGACTTGCACGTGATCGACAACGGGCCCGGCATTCCGGAGGAAATCCGCGACCGGATCTTCTACCCGCTCGTGTCCGGGCGCGACGACGGCAGCGGCCTCGGCTTGACGCTCGCGCAGACGTTCGTGCAGCAGCATGACGGGACGATCGAGGTCGAAAGCCGGCCCGGACGTACCGAATTTCAGATCCTGCTGCCGCTCGACCATTGAGCGGCGGCATGGCGATTCACCGGATTTACCCATATCTGACCGACCTATGAAGCCGATCTGGATAGTAGACGACGACCAATCGATCCGCTGGGTGCTCGAAAAGGCGCTCGCCCGGGACAGCTTCGCGACGAAGAGCTTCGCGAACGTGCGTGACGCGCTGGCCGCGCTCGACCACGAGACCCCGCAGGTGCTCGTATCCGACATCCGGATGCCGGGCGGCTCGGGCCTCGAGTTGCTGCAGGCGATGCACGAGCGCCTGCCGGGCCTGCCCGTCATCATCATGACGGCGTTCTCCGATCTCGACAGCGCCGTCGCGGCGTTCCAGGGCGGCGCGTTCGAATATCTCGCGAAGCCGTTCGACGTCGACAAGGCGGTCGAGCTGATCCGCCGCGCGGTGGAAGAAAGCCTGCGCGGCGGTGCGCCGCAGGACGAGCGCGTGGCCGAGGCGCCCGAGATGCTTGGCCAGGCGCCCGCAATGCAGGACATGTTCCGCGCGATCGGCCGCCTGTCGCACTCGGCCGCGACCGTGCTGATCACCGGCGAATCGGGCACCGGCAAGGAGCTCGTCGCGCGTGCGCTGCATCGTCACAGTCCGCGTGCGAACGGGCCGTTCATCGCGCTGAACACCGCGGCGATTCCGAAGGACCTGCTCGAATCCGAGCTGTTCGGCCATGAGCGCGGCGCGTTCACCGGCGCGCAGACGACGCGGCAGGGCCGCTTCGAGCAGGCCGAGAACGGCACGCTGTTCCTCGACGAAATCGGCGACATGCCGTTCGACCTGCAGACGCGCCTGTTGCGCGTGCTGTCGGACGGGCAGTTCTATCGGGTCGGTGGCCACAACCCGCTGCGCGCGAACGTGCGCGTGATCGCCGCGACGCACCAGAATCTCGAATCGCGCGTGCGCCAGGGGCTGTTCCGCGAGGACCTTTACCACCGCCTCAACGTGATCCGGCTGCGCCTGCCGCCGCTGCGCGAGCGCAGCGAGGACATCGCGCTGCTGACGCGCCACTTCCTGCAGAAGAGCGCGCGCGATCTCGGCGTCGAGCCGAAGCGCGTGTCCGACGAAGCGCTGGCTTACCTCACGTCGCTGGCGTTTCCCGGCAACGTGCGCCAGCTCGAGAACCTCGCGAACTGGCTGACCGTGATGGCGCCCGCGCAGACGGTCGAGATCAAGGACCTGCCGCCCGACCTCGTGCCGGCCGGTGCGCCGGTCGCGGCGACGGGCGACGGTGCGGATGCGCACGGCGGCGGTGGCGAGACGGCGCTCGCGCAACCGGCGATCGGTGCGCTGCCGGCGGTGTCCGCGCCCGTCGCGGCCGCGCCGAACGGCGGCGCGCCGGCTGGCTATCCGGTCTGGGAGCATGGCTTGCGTACCGAGGTCGCACGGCTGTTGCGCGAGAACTCGGCCGACGTGATGGACGAACTCGCACGCCGCTTCGAGGCAGCCGTGATCCGCGAGGCGCTCGACTTCACGCGCGGCCGCAAGGTCGAGGCCGCGGAGCGGCTCGGCATCGGCCGCAACACCATTACGCGCAAGATCCAGGAACTCCATCTGGAGCCCTGAGCACGATTTGCGGCATGCGCGGGCGTCGCGCATGCCGCGATCGGACATAATCGCGGTTTGCACGCCGTTTGCCATTCCGCCGATCCTCAATGTCCGATTCCTTCCGCTGGCCCGCCGGGGCCGACCCGTTCCGTTTCCTCGAAGCGCTCGACAGCAAGCGCGCCCGCACATGGGTCGACGAGCAGAATGCGCGCACGCGCGCCGCGCTGCGTGACGACGACGCGTATCGCGCGCTGACGGCGCGCCTCGCCAAAGCGTACCTGCCGCGCGAGCGCCCGGTGATTCCGACGCGCTGGCGCGACTGGGCCTACGACCTGTGGCAGGACGATCTCCATCCGAAGGGGCTGTGGCGCCGCACGCGCTGGGACGACTGGCGCGCGGGAAAACCGGCGTGGGAAACGCTGCTCGACGTCGACGCGCTCGGTGCGGAGGAGGGCGAGTCGTGGGTGTTCGAGCAGGACGCGATCCTGTACCCGGACGGCGATCGCGCGCTGCTGTCGCTGTCGCCGGGCGGCGCCGACGCGGTCGTCGTGCGCGAATTCGATCTCGTCGAACGCCGTTTCGTCGACGGCGGTTTCACGATCGACGAGCCGGGACATCACACGGTGGGCTGGATCGATCGCGATACCGTCTACGTGAGCTGGGATCGCGGCGAAGCGCATGCGACCGCGGCCGGCTATCCGTATGAAGCGCGGCGCTGGGTGCGTGGCACCGCGCTGGCCGATGCGCCCGTCGTCTTCCGCGGCGAACCAGACGACATCAGCGCGGGGGCGGGGTTCGATCCGATCGACAACCGTCACGTCGCGTGGCGCAGCGTCGATTTCTTCGACGCCCATGCGTACCGCTTGACGGAAGCGGGCGAGTGGGTGCGCTACGACGTGCCGACCCATGTCGAGGTCGGGTTCTGGGAAGGCTGGCTCATGCTGGAGCCGCGCCTCGACTGGGATTGCGACGGCGTGCGCCATGCGGGCGGCTCGCTGCTCGCGATCCGCGAGCAGGCGTTCCTCGCCGGGTCGCGCGAACTCACGACGCTGTTCGCGCCGCAACCGTCGACGTCCGCGTGCACGTGGACGCACACGCGCACGACGCTGATCGCGAGCTGGCTCGACGACGTGCACAACCGCACGATGCTGTGGCAGCCGAGCCAGGCCGACGACGGTACGTGGACGTGGGATGCGCGGCCGTTCGAGTGGCCGGGGCCGGGCGATGCGCAGATCGACGTCGAGCCTGTCGAGTCGACGCTGAACGACGAGATTTACGTGGACGTCGACACCTGTCTCGATCCGCCCGAATGCTGGCTGGCCGACCTTGCGGATCGCGCGGACGATGCGCCGTCGCGCCGCGTGCTGCTCGACCGGCCGCCGGTGCAGTTCGACGCGGCCGGGCTCGTCGTGCGCCGCGCGAGCGCACGCTCGCAAGACGGCACGATCGTGCCGTACACGCTGATCGGGCCGCGCGATGCACTCGACGTGGCCGACGGCGCCGCGCGTGTCGCGCGGCCGTGCCTGCTGTCGGGCTATGGCGGCTTCGCGATTCCGAACCTGCCGGGCTACAGCGATGCGTTCGGTATCGGGTGGCTCGAACGCGGCGGCGTGATGGCATTCGCGCACATCCGCGGCGGCGGCGAGTTCGGGCCGCGCTGGCACGTCGATGCGCAGCGCGAACACCGCCAGCGTTCGTTCGACGATTTCATCGCGGTGGCCGAGGATCTGGCCGCGACCGGCGTGACGACCGCCGCGCAGCTCGGCATCGAAGGCGGCAGCAACGGCGGGCTGCTGGTCGCCGCGTGCATGGTGCAGCGGCCGGAGTTGTTCGGCGCGGTGCTCTGCCGCGTGCCGCTGCTCGACATGCAGCGTTATCCGAAGCTGCACGCGGGCGCCGCATGGCTCGACGAATACGGTGACCCGGACGATCCGCACGAAGGTGCGGCGCTAGCCGCGTACTCGCCGTATCACCGTGTGCGCGAAGGCGTCGCGTATCCGCCGCTGCTGCTGACGACGTCGACGCGCGACGACCGCGTGCATCCGGCGCACGCACGCAAGATGGCCGCGCGCATGCACGCGCTCGGTCATGAACGGGTGTGGTACTGGGAGAACACCGACGGCGGCCACGGCAGCGCCGACGATCTGGAACGCGCGGAGGCCGATGCGGCCGAATTCGGGTTCCTGTGGGCTCATCTCGGGCCGGCGCCCGCGCGGCGCTGAACGCGCGCGGGCTGCCCGGAAGATCAGCCGACGACCGCGACGACGGGCGTGTGGTCGGACGGCTGTTCCCACGTGCGCGGCGTGCGATCGACTTCGCACGACGTGCAGGTTTCCGCGAGCGCCGGCGACAGCAGCACGTGGTCGATGCGCAGCCCCGCGTTGCGGCGGAACGCCATCATCCGGTAGTCCCACCACGTGAAGGTCTTCTCCGGCTGTTCGAAGCGGCGGAACGCGTCGACGAAGCCGAGCTCGATCAGCTGCGCGAAGTGGGCGCGCTCCTGCGGCGACACGAGGTTCTGGCCTTCCCATTTCGCCGGGTCGTGCACGTCGCGGTCTTCCGGCGCGATGTTGTAGTCGCCGAGCAGCGCGAGCTTCGGGTAGCGCTGCAGCTCGGTGCGCAGCCATGCCTGCAGCGCGTCGAGCCATTGCATCTTGTAGACGAACTTGTCGGAGTCGGGCGCCTGGCCGTTCGGGAAATAGGCGGACACGATGCGCACGCCGTCGACCGTCGCGGCGACCACGCGCTGCTGCGGGTCGTCGAAACCGGGGATGTTGCGCACGACGTCCGATTCGTCGACGGACAGCGTGTCGCGCGCGAGGATCGCGACGCCGTTGTAGGTCTTCTGGCCGGTGAACCAGCTGCGGTAGCCGACCGCCTCGAGATCGGCGCGCGGGAATTTCTCGTCCGGCAGCTTCAATTCCTGCAGGCACAGCACGTCGGTTCCGCTTTGCGCGAGCCAGTCGAGCACGTGCTGCTTGCGGACGTTGAGCGAGTTGACGTTCCAGGTGGCGATTTTCATGAACGGGAGTGTGCGTGCGGGGTGAATACGAAGGCCGCCATCTTACCGCGAGCACGGGGCGCGAACGCGCGCTTCGTGCGGGGCGGGGGAGGCGCCGCGCGCAGCCGTTTCGATGAACCGGGAAGAAATTGTGACAAAAGTATTGACGTGAGTACTCCCTCACCCTATAATTTATTTCTCTGACGCGGGGTGGAGCAGTCTGGCAGCTCGTCGGGCTCATAACCCGAAGGTCGTAGGTTCAAATCCTACCCCCGCAACCAAGCACACCAGACGGTGTGCAGCGCAATTGACCGATGCGCGCTTCGTCGACAGGAACCCGGCCCCGTGCCGGGTTTTTTGTTTTCCGCGTGGCAGCGATCAGCGCGCCGCCCACTCGACCGCCGCCTTCGCATGCAGCGCGGTCGTATCGAACACCGGCAGCGGCGAGTCGTCCGCGCCGATCAGCAGCGTGATTTCCGTGCAGCCGAGGATCACGGCCTGCGCACCGCGCCGGGCCAGTTCCTCGATGATCGTCACGTACGTCGCGCGCGATTCCGGCGAGACGATGCCGTGGCACAGCTCGTCGTAGATGATCCGGTGCACGTCGTCACGCCCGCGTTCGTCCGGCACGAGCACCTCCATCCCGAACTTCCCGCGCAGCCGCTCCGCGTAGAACGGCAGCTCCATCGTGTAGCGCGTGCCGAGCAGCGCGACGCGCTCGACGCCGGCATCGCGCAGCGCGGTGCCGGTCGGATCGGCGATGTGCAGGAACGGCAACTTGACCGCGGCTTCGATCGCATCGCAGACGCGATGCATCGTATTGGTGGTCAGCACGACCAGATCGGCGCCGGCCGCTTCGAGCTGTCGTGCCGCGCCGGCCATCCGTTCGCCGAGCGCGGCCCAGTCGTGCGTGCGCTGCAGCGCTTCGATCTCCGCGAAATCGACCGTGACCAGCACGCTCTTCGCGTTGTGGTGTCCACCGTGCAACGCCTTCGAATGGCGATTGATCATCCGGTAGTACTCGGCCGACGATTCCCAGCTCATCCCGCCGATCAGTCCGATTGTCTTCATCAGAATTTGCTCCGAGAAACCCGCCATTTCCCCCAAGGGGACTTCCTTCGGGGCGGATGGCGGGAAGGAAAGGCGTGCTGTTGACAGGTAGCTTCTTCCACGGGTTAGGATCACCTGCATGATTCTTGTCTACCGCTACCGCGTGAAGTCGCTCAACGGACTGCTTAACAAGCAGAGCCGTGCGGTGAACTTCGTCTGGAACTTCTGCAATGACACGCAGAAGCACGCGCTCCAGTGGAGCAGGAAGTGGCCGACGGGATTCGATCTGAACGTGCTGACGACGGGGAGCAGCAAGGCGCTCGGCATCCACTCCGGCACGATCAACGCGACGTGCGAGCAATATGCGAAGTCGCGCAGTCAGCACCGTCGGCCCTACCTGCGCTATCGCGGCAGGAAATCGCTGGGCTGGGTGCCGTTGAAGGGGCGTGACCTGAAGCGCGAAGGCGAAGCGTTCCGCTTTGCCGGCAACACGTTTCGCGTGTTCAACAGCCGCACGCTTCCCGAAGGCAAGATCAAGGACGGGACCAACTTCGCGCAGGATGCGCGTGGCAATTGGTTCTTGAACATCGTGATCGAGGTGCCCGATGTTCAAGCTCGCCCGATCCGTTCCGGTGTCGGCATCGATCTCGGCCTGAAAGACTTCGCCACACTTTCGACCGGCGAGAAACTGCCTAACGATCGGTTCGGTCGACAAGCGGCGGAAAAGCTGGCGAAAGCGCAACGGGCACGAAAGCACAAACGGCATATCGCGAAGCTGCACGCCAAGATTGCGAATGCCCGTGCCGATTTCCAGCACAAGCTCGCACTCGATCTGGTGCGGCGGTTCGATTACATCGCGGTCGGCAACGTGTCGGCCGCGAAACTCGCCAGAACCAGGATGGCGAAGAGCGTCTACGACGCGTCCTGGTCGTCCTTCCGAGACAAGCTCCGCTACAAGGCGATCGCGCACGGAGCCACGTTCGAGGAAGTCGACGAAAGCGGTTCGACCCAGTCCTGTTCGGCGTGCGGATCGAAAGACAGCACGACGCGGCCGAAAGGTATCGCGGGACTGCGAATAAGAGAGTGGACCTGCAGTGACTGTGGTGTCGAGCATGATCGTGATATCAACGCTGCGCTGAACATTCTCCGATGCGGACGTGCATCGCCAGATGTGGGAATCCTCCGCCTTTAGGCGGACGAGGACGTCAACCGTCACCTTTGCGTTTCGTGTCTCGCGGTAGACGAGTATAGGCGCCGCTGTCTGTGCCCGGCCGGTACGATCCGCACAAACCGGGCCGGTACGGCGCAGCCAGTTATGAGTGGCCGGCCACGGGCGGCCGGCCACGGCCGCACGCGACAGTTGAAACCGGCACTGTGTTTTTGTACAGTATCGGCACCGTGAACCCGACCATCATTCCGCCTGCCGATCCGCACCTGCCGCCGCCGGGCGACGCGCAGCCGCGCATGCGCAAGATCATTCACTGCGACTGCGACTGCTTCTACGCGTCGGTCGAGATGCGCGATGACCCGTCGCTGCGCAACCGGCCGCTCGCGGTCGGCGGCCGGCCTGATCAGCGTGGCGTGATCGCGACCTGCAATTACGAGGCGCGGCGCTACGGCGTGCATTCGGCGATGTCGTCGGCGCTGGCGATGCGCAAGTGCCCGGACCTGCTGATCCTGCCGACCGCGATGGACAAGTACCGCGCGGCGTCGCGGCAGATCATGGCGATCTATCGCGACTACACGCCCGACGTCGAGCCGCTGTCGCTCGACGAGGCGTACCTCGACGTCAGCGGGTCGGAGCGCTGCCAGGGGAGCGCCACGCTGATTGCGCGGGAGATCCGCCAGCGCGTGTTCGACGCGGTCGGCGTGACCGTGTCGGCCGGCGTTGCGCCGAACAAGTTCATCGCGAAGATCGCGTCCGACTGGAACAAGCCCGACGGGCTGTTCGTCGTGCGGCCGCACGAGATCGACGCGTTCGTCGCGGCGCTGCCGGTGCGCAAGCTGCACGGCGTCGGCAAGGTGACGGCCACGCGGCTCGACCGGCTCGGCATCCAGACCTGCGCGCAGTTGCGCGACTGGCCGCTGATCGACCTGCACCGTGAATTCGGCGCGTTCGGGCGGCGGTTGTACGAACTGTCGCGCGGGATCGACGAGCGGCGCGTGCAGGCCGACCAGGAGCGCAAGTCGGTCAGCGTCGAGACGACCTACGTGACCGACCTGACGACGCTCGAGCAGTGCGCGGAGGAAATCCGCCGCCTCGTCGTGCAACTCGACGCGCGGATCGAACGGGCGGGCGCCGCGCGCTCGATCCGCAAGCTGTACGTGAAGATCCGCTTCGCCGATTTCCAGCGCACGACGGTCGAGTGCGTGGCCGATGCGACGAATGCGGACACGGCCGTCACGCTGCTCGCGAAGGGGCTGCAACGGCGTGCGCAGGCGGTGCGGCTGCTCGGCGTCGGCGTACGCATCGACGAAGATACCGCCGAGCGCCACGGACAGTTCTCGTTGTTCGACGACGAGTCCCCCGCGCCATGAAAAAAGGCACCGCCGAAGCGGTGCCTTTGCTCACATGCAACCGAACGCGCTGGCGGCCCGCTCAGTGCGTGGGCGCCGCCATCCCGTTATGGCGCAGCAGCGCATCGATCTGCGGCTCGCGGCCGCGGAACGCCTTGAACGAATCCATCGCTGGGCGGCTGCCGCCGACCTCGAGGATTTCGCGGCGATAGCGCGTGCCGGTCGCCGCGTCGAGCACGCTGCCGCTTGCGGCGGCCGCTTCCTCGAACGCCGCGTACGCATCGGCCGACAGCACCTCGGCCCACTTGTAGCTGTAATAACCGGCCGCGTAGCCGCCCGCGAAGATATGGCTGAACGTGTTCGGCCAGCGCGAGAACGCGGCTTGCGGGATCACGTGATAGCGCTCGTTGATCTCGCGCGCGAACGCGGTCACGCCGGTGGCGCCCGCCGGGTCGAAGTCGACGTGCAGCAGCATGTCGAACATCGAGAACACGATCTGACGCAGCGTGCCGAGCCCGCTCTGGAAGTTCTTCGCCGCGATCATCTTGTCGAACAGCTCGCGCGGCAGCGCGGCGCCCGTGTCGACGTGCGACGACATCGACGACAGCACGTCCCATTCCCAGCAGAAGTTTTCCATGAACTGCGACGGCAGCTCGACGGCATCCCATTCGACGCCGTTGATGCCCGACACGCCGAGTTCGTCGACGCGCGTGAGCATGTGGTGCAGCCCATGGCCGAACTCATGGAACAGCGTGATGACTTCGTCGTGCGTGAAGCAGGCGGGCTTGCCGCCGACCGGCGCCGAGAAGTTGCAGGTGAGATAGGCGACCGGCGTCTGCACGCTGCTGCCGCGCTTCGCGCGCGAACGCGCGTCGTCCATCCATGCGCCGCCGCGCTTGCCTTCGCGCGCGTACAGGTCGAGATAGAACTGCGCGACGAGCGAGCCGTCGCGATTCTCGACGCGGAAGAAACGTACGTCCTTGTGCCACACCGGCGCGTCGTCCGGCTTGATCTGCACGCCGAACAGCGTCTCGGTGACGGTGAACAGGCCCTTCAGCGCGGCCGGCTCCGGGAAGTACTGCTTGACCTCGTTTTCCGAGAACGCATAGCGCTGCTGGCGCAGCTTTTCGGCCGCGAATGCGACGTCCCACGGCGCGAGTTCGGCGAGGCCGAGTTCCTTGGCGGCGAACGTGCGCAGCTCGTCCCAGTCCTTGTCCGCGTGCGGGCGCGCGCGCGTGGCGAGATCCTCGAGGAATGCGATCACCTGCTGCGGCGATTCGGCCATCTTCGGCGCGAGCGACACTTCGGCGAAGTTGCGGAAGCCGAGCATCAGCGCCTCTTCGCGGCGCAGCTTCAGCGCATCGGCGACGATCGTCGTATTGTCCCATTCGGCCTTGCCGTCACCGTACTGCGGCCCGAGTTCCGACGCGCGCGTCGCATAGGCGCGGTAGAGCGTCTCGCGCAGTGCGCGGTTGTCCGCGTATTGCAGCACCGGGAAGTACGACGGGAAGTGCAGCGTGAATTTCCAGCCTTCCTTCGCATCCTTTTGCGCGGCTTCGCGGGCGGCCTCGATCGCGTCGCCGGGCAGGCCGGCCAGGTCGGCCTCATCCTGCACGAAATACGCGTACGCGTTGGTCGCGTCGAGCACGTGATCGGAGAAGGCCTTCGACAGCGCGGCCTGCTGTTCCTGCAGTTCGGCGAAGCGCGGCTTCTGGTCCTCGGGCAGCTCGGCGCCCGACAGGCGGAAATCGCGCAGCGCGTTGTCGAGAATCTTCTTGCGTTCGGTGGACAGCGTCGCGTATTCGGCGCTTGCGGCGATCGCCTTGTACTTCTCGTACAGCGCGAGGTTCTGGCCGACGCTCGACCAGAATTCGGTCACGCGCGGCAGATTCTCGCCATAGGCGGCCCGCAGTTCGGGCGTATCGGCAACCGCGTTCAGGTGGCCGACGATACCCCACGCGCGACCGAGCGGCTCCGTCGCGCGCTCGACCGTCTCGACGACGGCTGCCCAGGTTGCCGGCGTCGCGGCCGCGCTGGCCGTCTCGACCGCGCGGTTGGCGTCATCGAGCAGCGTGTCGAGCGCGGGCGTCACGTGTTCCGGGCGGATCTCGCCGAAGCGGGGCAGGCCCGAGAAATCGAGCAGCGGGTTGGTGTTGGCGCTGGCGGACATAAGACTCCCTGTCTGTTGCCGGATGAACCGGAGTGAAAAGGGTAGGCGCGCAAGGCAACGCGGCGCCCGATATCGACATTATTGGGGCGCATCGCGCGCTTTCCAATCGTTAGTTTCTAACGACGCGATTGACGCGGGGTCGGATGCGGGGTGGAGGCGTTTGATGGCGCGGCCGACGCGGTGGGTGCGGTGCGGCCGGCGAGGCGCCGGCGTGCGGAACCGCACGCCGGCTGAATGGGGCGGGCGCTCAGGCGGCCGCGTCGGCGGCGCGCTCGGCGGCTTCGATCGTGTTGATCAGCAGCATCGTGATGGTCATCGGGCCGACACCGCCCGGCACCGGCGTGATGTGGCCGGCCACTTCCTTCACGCCCGCGAAGTCGACGTCGCCGCACAGCTTGCCCGCGTCGTCGCGGTTCATGCCGACGTCGATCACCGTCGCGCCGGGCTTCACCATGTCGGCGGTCAGGATGTTGCGCTTGCCGACCGCGGCGACCACGATGTCGGCCTGCCGCGTGTGCGCGGCGAGGTCGCGCGTCTTGCTGTGGCAGATCGTCACGGTCGCGCCGGCGTCGAGCAGCATCATCGCCATCGGCTTGCCGACGATGTTCGAGCGGCCGATCACGACCGCGTTCGCGCCCTGCAGCGGGATGTCATGCGCCTCGAACATCTTCATCACGCCGTACGGTGTGCACGGGCGGAACAGCGGCTTGCCGGTCATCAGCGCGCCGGCGTTCGCGACGTGGAAGCCGTCGACGTCCTTTTCCGGTGCGATCGCCTCGATCACCTTGTGGCTGTCGATGTGCTTGGGCAGCGGCAACTGGACGAGGATGCCGTGGATCTTCGGATCGCGGTTCAGCGCGTCGATGTGCGCGAGCAGGTCGGCTTCCGACAGCGTGTCCGGGTACGCGTCCTTCAGCGAGAAGAAACCGTTGTCCTCGCACGCCTTGATCTTGTTGCGCACGTAGACTTCGCTTGCCGGGTTGGCGCCGACGAGGATCACCGCGAGACCGGGCTGGTGGCCGCGTGCGGTCAGGGCGGCGGCGCGTTCGGCGGCCTGTGCGCGCAGGGTCTTCGAAAGGGCGTTGCCGTCGATGAGGAGGGCTGTCATGGTGGTGGTCCTGCCGGGAAGTTGGAATGCGATCGTGCGGCGCCCGAAGCGTCGCAGCAAAGCACGCGATTATACCAACCGCCTGCCGCCGTCCGACAGCGAATAAGCAGGAAGCGTCATGGCCGCGGCGCTCGCGCGCCGGGAGAAAGGCCGCCGCCGCGCGAGTGGGCCGCATCGCGCGGGGCGGCCAGGGCTGGCTGCGGGCCGGGCGGGCAGCGCCGCCGCGGCCGGCGCGCGCTCAGGCCTGCTTCTTCGACAGCGCGAGGCGCAGCAGGTCGGCCACCGTGTTGACGTTGAGCTTTTCCATGATGTTCGCGCGGTGCGCCTCGACCGTCTTGATGCTGATGCCGAGATCGTCGGCGATCTGCTTGTTCAGGCGGCCCGCGATGATCCGCTCGAGCACCTGCTGCTCGCGCGCGGTCAGCTTCGACAGGCGTTCGCTCGCGGCACGCTGTTCCTGGACGCTCTTGCTTTCGCTTCGGGCCTTGTCGAGCATCCGCTCGACGAGCTTGCGCAGCTCGGCTTCGTCGAACGGTTTCTCGATAAAGTCCATCGCACCCTTTTTCATCGTCGAGACGGCCATCGGCACGTCGCCGTGACCCGTGACGAAGATGATCGGCAGCGCGGCATTGTCGGCAATCAGGCGCTCCTGCAGTTCGAGGCCGCTCATGCCCGACATCCGGACGTCGAGGATCAGGCACGCGATCTGGCCGGCCTGCTGCGCAGGCTGGTAGGCATCGAGGAACTGCTCGGCGCTCGAGAAGCATTGCACGCGATAGCCGTTCGCCTCCAGCAGCCAGCGCAGCGAGTCCCGTACGGCCTCGTCGTCGTCAACGACAAAGACGGTTTCCTGAGTGGTGGTGACAGGGCTATTCATAGTTCTCCCGTAACGGTATGTGATGCCGATGCCTCGCGCCCCCCTTGGCCGAGATCAGCGGGTTCCCCAATGGGCAGGCTGCAGTGGAACGTTGCGCCGGAAATGCGGCCATCCGGCTCGACGTTGTTGACCACCCACAGACGCCCCCGATGCGATTCGATGATCGAACGGCAGATATTCAGCCCCATGCCCATGCCATCGGACTTGGTGCTGTAAAACGGTTCGAACAGGCGCTCGGCGGTCGCTTCGTCGACGCCCGGGCCCTGGTCGATCACGCGGATGTCGACGAAGCCCGCCTCGATGTCGGCGACGACGCGGATCACGCCGTCCACCGACGCCGGCTTCACGTCGGCCATGGCTTCGGCCGCGTTCTTCATCAGGTTCACGAGCACCTGCTCGATCAGCACGGGGTCGACATAAATAATAGGCATTCTTGCGAGGATTTCCGTGACGATCCGGATCCTGCGCTTCCTGGCCTCGATTTCGGCGAGCCCGACCGCGTCGGCGACGATGTCCGCGACCCGCGCCGGCTGGCGCTTCGGCTCGCTGCGCTTCACGAATTCGCGGATCCGCTTGACGATCATCCCCGCGCGCAGTGCCTGCTGCGCGGTCTTTTCCAGCGCGGGCTGCAGCGTCTCCGGCGTGCCGCGGCCGCTCTTCACGAGCGCGAGCGTGCCCGAGCAGTAGTTGTTGATCGCGGCGAGCGGCTGGTTCAATTCGTGAGCAATCGACGACGCCATTTCACCCATCGTCATCAATCGGCTCGTGAACTGCAGCTTCTCTTCCTGCTGGTGCGCGAGTTCCTGCGCTTTCTTGCGGGTCGTGATGTCGGTCGCGATCTGCATCTGCGCGAGGTGGCCGTCCACCCACTGGATGTACTGGCGGCGCACCTCGAACCACTTCTGGATGCTCTCGACGTACACCTCCTGCGCGTCCGCCGTGCTGCTCGTCAGCGCGGCGGCCGGCAGGCCCGCGAACGCGTCGACCATGTCGATCGAGTCGGATGAGGCCTGCGCGCGGTCGAAGCCGCCGCCCGACAGCTCGAGATGGCCGTCCGGGCGAATGCCGAACAGGTGGCGGTAGTAGCGGTTCGCGAACAGCAGCTCGGCCTCGTCGGCGGCCAGCACCGACACCGCGGCGTCGAGGCTTTCGAGCACCGTCGTGAACCGCTCGTGCGCGGCCGCGAGTTCCTCGCGCGCACGCTTCGGCTCGGTGATGTCGGTCATCGACGACATCCAGCCGGTCTGGCGGCCCGAGCTGTCGATCAGCGGCGACACGTACAGGCGCGCGTGGAACAGCGTGCCGTTCTTGCGCCGCACGCGCAGCTCGAAGCCCGAGCTCGGTGCCTTGCCGCGCAGCGTCATGTCGAGCTGGCGCTGCATTTCCGGGTACGCGTCGCGCGGCCAGTACGGGAACGGCGCGACCTTGCCGACGAGGTCGGTTTCGTCCCAGCCGGTCATCCGGCAGAACGCGGGGTTCACGTGCGTGATGCGGCCGTGCATGTCGAGCACGCGCATGCCGATCAGCACCGAGTTTTCCATCGCGCGGCGGAAGAACGCTTCCGCGTACAGCGCCTGCTGCGCCTCGAAGCGCTGGCGCGTGTGCTTCCACAGGCTCCAGAGGCTCCACAGCACGAAGCACGACAGGCCTGCGACGAGCCACACGAGCGTGTTGTTGGTCAGGTTCGTGAGCTGCGGGAATGCGTACACGCGCACGGTCAGCCCCTGGCCGGGCGGATCGAGCGGCAGGTCGTAGTGCGAGTCGCGCGGCAGGCGCGGGCGCGTCGACGTGGACGACAGCTCGCGGTTGTTCGCGTCGGTGATCGAGATCTTGTACTTCGACGACAACTCCTGCGGGATGTCGTGCTTCAGGATGCCTTCGACCGAGAACACCGCGGCGATCGAGCCGAGGTACTCGCGGTCGCCGCGCATCACGGGGGTCTGCAGCGTGATGAAGCCGTTGCCGAAGTCGTCGTAGATCAGCGGCGAATAGGCCTGGCGGCGCGTGCTGCGCGCCTCGTCGTACGCGCCGCGCACGGCGTCCTGCATCTGCGCGTCGCCGGGCTTCGCGAGCCGCTGGCCGAGCAGCGGCGGATGCACGGTCGGCCAGCGCTGCACGCCGGGCGACGTGTACCAGTTCAGATAGAGGATTTCCGGATGCGTTTGCATCACGTCCGCGACCGCCATCTGGAACGCGTTCTGGTCGAGGCGGCCGGAGGCGAGATCGCGCGACAGTGCCTGGAGTTGTTCCTGCGCGCCCGTCATCGACAGGCGGATCTGCTGCTGCGCCCACGCGACGTTACGGAAGAGGGTGTCTTCCTGCTGCTGCTGTTCGCGGCGGTTGAGGCTCCAGAGGATGAGGCTCATCACCACCAGGAACACCAGGATCGACAGCAGGGGCGTCAGCAAATAGGAATTGGACCACCACGGTCCGTGGTGCCAACGGGACGGCTGCGACTCCGCCGGCGGGCCCGACGGTCGCGCCGAGCGTGCGAAAAGCCGATCGGTCAACATGGCAGGATTGTAGCGCAGCGCAATACATGGAAAACCTATACCGGATATGTTGAACGGAAACGGATTTGTTCAGCCGCGGCGCGCCCGAGAGCCCCGAAATATGGGTGCAGCGCAGCAATATTTCGCATTACGAGAAAAGATCTCACAATTCGAAAATTTTGTTGCGCAGGCCCGCGCACGCTCATTACAATCCGTCGGAGCTTGCCCGCAGCCGGTCGCGTCGCGTCGTCTGCATGAGAGCGATCCTCACATTCCAGGACCCAGGAGACGAGAATGTCCGCTGTACCGAACGAAGTGATGAAATATGTCGCCGCCGAACATGACGACGACCCGCAGGAAACCGTCGAATGGCTCGAGTCGCTCGACGGCGTAATCTCCTCCGTGGGCACTGGCCGCGCGCACTACCTGATCGAAAAGCAGATCGAATTCGCCCGCATGCACGGCGAACACCTGCCGTTTTCCGCGAATACCCCGTACATCAACACGATCCCGGTCGCCGCCCAGGCGAAGATCCCGGGTGACCAGGACATCGAGCACCGCATCCGTTCGTACACGCGCTGGAACGCGCTGGCGATGGTGCTGCGCGCAGGCAAGGACACGAACGTCGGCGGCCACATCGCATCGTTCGCATCGGCCGCGACGCTCTATGACGTCGGCTACAACCACTTCTGGCACGCAGCGTCCGAGCAGCACGGCGGCGATCTCGTGTTCGTGCAGGGCCACTCGTCGCCGGGCGTCTACTCGCGCGCGTTCCTGCTCGGCCGCCTGAAGGAGGAGCAGCTCGACAACTTCCGCCAGGAAGTCGACGGCAACGGCATTTCGTCGTACCCGCACCCGTGGCTGATGCCGGACTTCTGGCAGTTCCCGACCGTGTCGATGGGCCTCGGCCCGATCATGGCGATCTACCAGGCCCGCTTCATGAAGTACCTGGAAGCGCGCGGCATCACGAAGACGGAAGGCCGCAAGGTGTGGGCATTCCTCGGCGACGGCGAGACGGACGAACCGGAATCGCTCGGCGCGATCGGGATGGCGAGCCGCGAGAAGCTCGACAACCTCGTGTTCGTGATCAACTGCAACCTGCAGCGTCTCGACGGCCCGGTGCGCGGCAACGGCAAGATCATCCAGGAACTCGAATCGGAATTCCGCGGTGCCGGCTGGAACGTGATCAAGGTCATCTGGGGCAGCCGCTGGGATGCGCTGTTCGCACGCGACAAGTCCGGCGCGCTGATGCGCCGCATGATGGAAGTCGTCGACGGCGAGTACCAGACGTACAAGTCGGAATCCGGCGCGTTCGTGCGCGAGCACTTCTTCAACACGCCTGAACTGAAGGCGCTCGTCGCCGACTGGTCGGACGACGACATCTGGGCGCTGAACCGCGGCGGCCACGATCCGCACAAGATCTACGCGGCTTTCCACGAAGCCACGCACACGAAGGGCGCGCCGACCGTCATCCTCGCGAAGACCATCAAGGGCTACGGGATGGGCGAGTCGGGCCAGGCAATGAACATCACGCACCAGCAGAAGAAGCTGCCGGTCGAGCAACTGAAGAAGTTCCGTGACCAGTTCCGCCTGCCGATCACCGACGAGCAGATCGCCGACGTGCCGTACCTGAAGTTCGAGGAAGGCTCGAAGGAACTCGAATACATGCGCAAGCAGCGCATGGACCTCGGCGGCTACCTGCCGCATCGCCGCGAGAAGGCGACGTCGCTGCCGGTGCCGGCGCTCGACGCGTTCGAGCCGCTGCTGAAGGGCACGGGCGAAGGCCGCGAGATCTCGACGACGATGGCGTTCGTGCGGATCCTGAACATCCTGCTGAAGGACAAGGCGCTCGGCAAGCGCGTCGTGCCGATCGTCCCGGACGAATCGCGTACGTTCGGCATGGAAGGCCTGTTCCGCCAGATCGGCATCTGGAACCAGCAGGGCCAGAAGTACGTGCCGGAAGATTCCGACCAGCTGATGTTCTACAAGGAATCGGAAACCGGCCAGATCCTGCAGGAAGGCATCAACGAAGCGGGCGGCATGTGCGACTGGATCGCGGCGGCGACGTCGTACTCGACGCACGGCGAGATCATGGTGCCGTTCTACATCTTCTACTCGATGTTCGGCTTCCAGCGGATCGGCGACCTGGCATGGGCCGCGGGCGACATGCGTTCGCGCGGCTTCCTGCTGGGCGGCACCGCGGGCCGCACGACGCTGAACGGCGAAGGCCTGCAGCACGAAGACGGCCACTCGCTCCTGTGGGCGGCATCGGTGCCGAACTGCGTGAGCTACGACCCGACCTTCGGCTATGAGCTCGCCGTGATCGTCCAGGACGGCCTGCGCCGCATGGTGGCGGACCAGGAAGACGTGTACTACTACATCACGGTGATGAACGAGAACTACGAGCACCCGGCGATTCCGCAGGGCGAGCACGTGGCGGCCGACATCATCAAGGGCATGTACGCGTTCAAGAAGGCCGACGCCGACGCGAAGGCGCCGCGCGTCCAGCTGCTCGGCGCGGGCACGATCTTCAACGAAGTGATCGCTGCCGCCGACCTGCTGAAGAACGACTGGGGCGTCGCCGCCGATCTGTGGAGCGTGCCGAGCTTCACCGAGCTCGCGCGTGAAGGCCATCAGGTCGAACGCTGGAACCTGCTCCATCCGACCGAAGAGCGTCGTCTGTCGCACGTGCAGAAGTGCCTGAAGGACACGCAGGGCCCGGTCATCGCATCGACCGACTACGTCCGTGCGCTGGTCGACCAGATCCGCGGCCAGATCGATCGGCGTTTCGTCGTGCTGGGCACGGACGGCTTCGGCCGCTCGGATACCCGCGAGAAGCTGCGTCACTTCTTCGAAGTCGACCGTCACTGGGTCACCGTCGCCGCGCTCAACGCGCTGGCCGACGAGGGCACGATCGAACGCAAGGTGGTCGCGGATGCGATCGCCAAGTACAACCTCGATCCGTCGAAGCCCAACCCGATGACCGTTTAACGCACACGCCGTGTGATGCCGCGCGCCGCTCCCGCGAGGGGCGCGCGCGGCCATGGAGACAGAAACAGATGAGTCAAGCGATCGAAGTGAAGGTGCCGGATATCGGCGATTACAAGGACGTGCCGGTGATCGAGATCGGCGTGAAGGTCGGCGATACCGTCGAGCCGGAGCAGTCGCTCGTCACGCTCGAGTCGGACAAGGCGACGATGGACGTGCCGAGCCCGGTCGGCGGTGTCGTGAAGGAAATCAAGGTCAAGGTGGGCGATTCCGTGTCGGAAGGCTCGCTGATCATCCTGCTCGAAGGCGCCGCCGCGGCGCAGGCGAACGGCGCGGCCGCGCCCGCTGCTGCTCCGGCTCCGGCGGCAGCACCGGCACCGGCTGCTGCAGCACCGGCGGCCGCACCGGCAGCAGCCGGCGGCACGCTCGAAGTGAAGGTCCCCGACATCGGCGACTACAAGGATGTGCCGGTGATCGAGATCGGCGTGAAGGTCGGCGACACGGTCGAGAAGGAGCAGTCGCTCGTCACGCTCGAGTCGGACAAGGCGACGATGGACGTGCCGAGCCCGGCCGCCGGCGTCGTGAAAGAGATCAAGGTGAAGGTGGGCGATTCGGTGTCGGAAGGCACGCTGATCGTGCTGCTCGAAGCCGCAGGTGCCGCTGCTGCCGCACCGCAGGCGAGCGCACCGGCTCCGGCCGCTGCCGCTCCGGCGCCGGCATCTGCCGCCGCACCCGCGAAGGCCGCCCCGGCCCCGGCTGCTGCCGCTCCGGCGCCGGCTGCTGCACCGTCGGGCGAATACCGCGCCAGCCACGCATCGCCGTCGGTGCGCAAGTTCGCACGTGAGCTCGGCGTCGAAGTCGCACGCGTGCAGGGTTCGGGTCCGAAGGGCCGCATTACGAAGGAAGACGTCACGGGCTTCGTGAAGGGCGTGATGACCGGCCAGCGCGCAGCACCGGCCGCGGCAGCCGCGCCGGCAGGCGGCGGCGAGCTGAACCTGCTGCCGTGGCCGAAGGTCGACTTCTCGAAGTTCGGCCCGTTCGAAGCGAAGCCGCTGTCGCGCATCAAGAAGATCTCGGGCGCGAACCTGCATCGCAACTGGGTGATGATCCCGCACGTCACGAACAACGACGAAGCGGACATCACCGAGCTCGAAGCACTGCGCGTGCAGCTGAACAAGGAGCACGAGAAGGCGGGCGTGAAGTTCACGATGCTCGCGTTCGTGATCAAGGCGGTCGTCGCCGCGCTGAAGAAATTCCCGACGTTCAACGCGAGCCTCGACGGCGACAACCTGGTGTTCAAGCAGTACTACCACATCGGTTTCGCCGCGGACACGCCGAACGGTCTCGTCGTGCCGGTGATCCGCGATGCGGACAAGAAGGGGCTCGTCGACATCGCGAAGGAAATGGCCGAGCTGTCGAAGGCCGCACGCGACGGCAAGCTGAAGCCGGACCAGATGCAGGGCGGTTGCTTCTCGATCTCGTCGCTCGGCGGGATCGGCGGCACGAACTTCACGCCGATCATCAACGCGCCGGAAGTGGCGATCCTCGGGTTGTCGCGCGGGCAGATGAAGCCGGTGTGGGACGGCAAGCAGTTCGTGCCGCGGCTCACGCTGCCGCTGTCGCTGTCGTATGACCATCGCGTGATCGATGGCGCCGAAGCCGCGCGGTTCAATGCGTATCTCGGCGCGTTGCTCGCCGATTTCCGTCGCATCATTCTTTGATGAGCGGGGGGGCTCGCGGGGGCGTGGGTTTTTTGTTGGTTATCCACGCTCTGTCGTTGAACCTGTTTTGCTAACGGTCTATTAGCGTCGCCCCTGCGCGGGGCGGCGGTCACTTTTCTTTGTCTTCCAAAGAAAAGTAACCAAAAGAAAGGCGCGTCCTTGGGCGGACGGCAAAGGTGGTCTTGCCCAGGTTCGCGTTTTCTTGTCCGGCCGTAGTCTCGGGTTCTTTTGCGGGTTTCTCCCCCCTCTGTCTGCAGCTAATCAAGAAGGGGACAGTAATGAGTCTCATCGAAGTCAAGGTTCCGGATATCGGCGATTTCAGCGGCGTCGATGTCATCGAAGTCAATGTCAAACCCGGCGACGTGATCGAAAAAGAGCAGACGCTCATCACGCTCGAATCCGATAAAGCCTCCATGGAAGTGCCCAGCGACGTCGCCGGCACCGTCAAGGAAATCAAGGTCAAGGCCGGCGAGAAAGTCTCGCAAGGCACCGTCATCGCCATCGTCGAAGCCTCGGCAGGCGCAGTCGCACCCGCGAAAGCACCGGAACCGGCGAAGCCCGCAGCGGCTGCACCCGCACCGGCCGCAGCCGCGCCGGCACCCGCGCCGCAAGCCGGCAGCTACGCGGGTGCCGCCGACATCGAATGCGACATGCTCGTGCTCGGCGCCGGCCCCGGCGGCTACTCGGCCGCGTTCCGCGCCGCCGACCTCGGCATGAAGACGGTGCTCGTCGAACGCTACTCGACGCTCGGCGGCGTGTGCCTGAACGTGGGCTGCATCCCGTCGAAGGCGCTGCTGCATACGTCGCTGGTCGTCGAGGAGGCCGCGGCGCTCGCGTCGCACGGCATCACGTTCGGCAAGCCGGAAGTCGATCTCGACAAGCTGCGCGACTTCAAGGGCGGCGTCGTCAAGAAGCTGACGACGGGCCTCGCCGGCATGGCGAAGGCACGCAAGGTCGAAGTGGTCACGGGCGTCGGCGCTTTCGTCGATCCGTTCCACATGGAAGTGCAGGGCGAAAACGGCAAGAAGGTCGTCAAGTTCAAGCAGGCCATCATCGCCGCGGGCTCGCAGGCCGTGAAGCTGCCGTTCATGCCGGAAGACCCGCGCGTCGTCGATTCGACCGGCGCACTCGAACTGCGCCAGCTGCCGAAGCGCATGCTCGTGATCGGCGGCGGCATCATCGGCCTCGAAATGGCTACGGTGTACTCGACGCTCGGCGCCGAGATCGACGTCGTCGAAATGATGGACGGCCTGATGATGGGCGCGGACCGAGATCTGGTGAAGGTCTGGGAAAAGTACAACGCGAAGCGCTTCGGCAACGTGATGCTGAAGACCAAGACGGTCGGCGCGGAAGCGAAGGAAGACGGCATCTACGTGAAGTTCGAGGGCGAGAAGGCCCCGGCGGAAGCGCAGCGCTACGACCTCGTGCTCGTCGCGGTGGGCCGCAGCCCGAACGGCAAGAAGATCGGCGCCGACAAGGCGGGTGTCGCGGTCACGGATCGCGGCTTCATCGACGTCGACAAGCAGATGCGCACGAACGTCCCTCACATCTTCGCGATCGGCGACATCGTCGGCCAGCCGATGCTCGCGCACAAGGCCGTGCATGAAGGCCACGTCGCAGCGGAAGCCGCGCACGGCGAAAAGGCGTACTTCGACGCACTGCAGATCCCGTCGGTGGCGTACACCGATCCGGAAGTGGCGTGGGCCGGCAAGACGGAAGACCAGTGCAAGGCCGAAGGCATCAAGTACGGCAAGGCCGTGTTCCCGTGGGCCGCATCGGGCCGCGCGATCGCGAACGGCCGTGACGAAGGCTTCACGAAGCTGATCTTCGACGAGGAAACCCATCGCGTGATCGGAGGTGCCATCGTCGGCCTGAACGCGGGCGACCTGATCAGCGAAGTGTGCCTCGCCGTCGAGATGGGCGCGGACGCGGAAGACATCGGCAAGACGATCCATCCGCACCCGACGCTCGGCGAATCGGTCGGCATGGCCGCCGAGCTGTACGAAGGCGTCTGTACCGACCTGCCGCCGCAACGCAAGAAGTAACGCGGCCGGCTCGGCCGGCAGTGTGCCGGCCGTGAAAAAACGCCGCCTCCCGGGTGATCCGGGCGGCGGCGTTTTCTTTTGTTGGCGGCCGATGCTCAAACGACCGTTCGAGCATGGTCGGCAACGCGCCGGTTCCAGCATGTTCCGGCGCCAGAAACGAAAAAGCCGCGCTGGGCGCGGCTCTTTCAGGAGCAGGGGACGCTTACGCGGCCGGCTTGCTCGTACGACGTGCAGCAGCGGCGGTAGCAGCCTTCGTTGCGACGGCAGCAGCAGCGTTGAAGTTCGTTTCAGCGATTTCGACGGCTTGCTTCGTGGCCTTCTGAACCGTTTCGTACGTGGTGTTCGCAGCGTTCAGTGCCGACTTCAGTGCAGCGACAGCCGTTTCCGAACCGGCCGGGGCGTTCTTCGCGACGTTGTCGACGAGTGCCTGGACCTTCTTGTTCTGCTCTTCGAATTGCGCTTCGGCAACCTTCGCGAACTCGGCTTGCGTCGACGATGCGATTTCATACAGGTGACGGCCGTACGACAGCACCTTTTCCGCGACCGGCTGCGACAGGCTGGCTTGCAGCGCGATCAGTTCCTGTGCGTCCTTCACCGACAGCAGACGCTGTGCGTTTTCCTGGCCTTCGGCCAGCGTCGACTTCACGACCTGCAGGTTGAGTTCGATCAGCTTTTCGACGCCTTCGAACGCCTTGGTCGTCAGACCGAACAGGCTTTCGAGGTTGGCTTTCTGGGCGGCGGCGATTTGCTCGGGGGTCAGCAAGGACATGTCAAGCTCCTGAAAAGCGATCGCGTCGATCGCAGGGTAAAGGGCACTACGCTGGGGAACCTCGGATGCGCGTGCTTTGTGCAACGCAGCAATGAGGCTTATTTTAGGGCAGAGAAAACCAATGTCAAGTATTTTTTGTGCGTTGCACAATCGCGACAAATTATCGATAAAACAACGAGTTATCGTGCCTGTTCGGAATCGGTTTCATGCCGCGATCCCAGATGGTGCGCACGGCTGAGGGGCAGGCGCGGCGCACCATGATCATGCACAGGTAAACCTGACAGGCCTGTGGAACGTTATCCTTCTGTTCCTGTCGAAAACGCGCCGTTTCGATACGTGTCCCGTGGCGACGTGCCGCCGCCACGGCCGAGACCGGCGCCCCTGGCACCCCGAGCGCCGGATACGTAGTTTCCCCGCTTTAAATTGCCTCTGAAGTGACGTTATCTCAATTAACCGTGTGTAATCGGGAGACGGGTACTGTCGGGCAGCGCACCCCATCGATTTTTTCGATGGGAGCGGGAGGGTTCATTGGTCAGAGGTTGGCCGACCCTTACATTCCGGTTTAACGACGATCGGTAAGTGCCTAATATTGCTCTTTTTTTCAGCTTTAACTACACTTGCGGAAACCTCCCGCCCGCTTTGTCCAGACCCCAATGAAAGCCGAATCGTTTTCACCGCGCAGATTGTTGCAGAGCATGACGCTCGGCACGGCTGTGTCGGTCGCAGTCGCCTTGCTGGCGACCACTGCGTCCGTCGCGCCGGCTGACGCCTTTGCCGCCACTGCGAAGACCCAACAAGCCGCCAAGAAAAAGGCTGTCGCTCCTGCTTCGTCCGCGAAGAAGAAGTCGGCCAAGGCCAGTTCCGACAAATCCGCGAAGGTCGCGGCCGCCGACGCGCCGCGCGCGAAGGCGTCGCGCAAGCGCGTGACGCTCGCGTCGAACGTGCATGGCGGCCATCACGGCGCAGTCCGCAAGGTCGCGTTCCAGCCGCGCCGGCCGACCGTCGGCCAGGCGTTCGGCCTGCACGACACGCCGGACGCGCTCGCGCTGCGTTCGAGCGTCGCGTACGTCGTCGACCAGAATTCGGGCGAGCCGCTGTTCGACAAGAATTCGCACGCCGTCGTGCCGATCGCGTCGATCTCGAAGCTGATGACGGCGATGGTCGTGCTCGATTCGAAGACGCCGATGACCGACCAGCTCGAAGTCACCGACGAAGACCGCGACTACGAGAAGGGCACGGGCTCGCGCCTGTCGGTCGGTTCGGTGCTGTCGCGTGAAGACATGCTGCACATCGCGCTGATGGCGTCGGAAAACCGCGCGGCCGCCGCGCTGTCGCGTTACTACCCGGGTGGTCGTCCGGCGTTCATCGCCGCGATGAACGCGAAGGCGAAGTCGCTTGGCATGACTGACACGCACTTCGAGAATTCGACGGGTCTGTCGAGCTCGAACGTGTCGAGCGCACGCGACCTCGTGAAGATGGTCAATGCGGCGTACCAGTACCCGATGATTCGTCAGTTCTCGACCGATCGCACCTACGAGGTGTACACGGGCAAGCGCAACCTGGTCTACAACAGCACGAACGCGCTGATCCGCGGCAATGGCTCGTGGGACATCGGTCTGCAGAAGACGGGTTTCATCAACGAAGCGGGCGAGTGCCTCGTGATGCAGGCGACGATCCACGGCAAGCCGATGGTGATGGTGTTGCTCGATTCGTTCGGCAAATATTCGCGCTTTGCCGATGCGGCGCGCCTGCGCAACTGGCTCGATGCGGGCGGCGGCGAGCGCCTGACGGCGGCCAACACGCCGAGCGGCGGGACCTGATCGCACGATGGCGTGGCGGTTCGCCGCCGCGCCGATGGCTGAAAAAAAGCCCCGCAATCGCGGGGCTTTTTCATTGGGCGAGCGGGAGCGGCTTATGCCTGCCGCTGCAGCCCGTCCGCATCCTTCGCGGGCGCCGGCCGGTAGCCGAGCGATTCCGAAATGGTGAGGGCCGTGCGGCTCAACTGGCCGAGCCACGCATCCTGGAGGCGATCGGCCGGCGCCGACAGCGACAGGCCCGCGACGAGCTTGCCCGAATCGTCGTAGATGCCGGCCGCGATACAGCGCACGCCGAGCTCCAGTTCCTCGTTGTCGCGCGCGCACGATTGCTGGCGCACGATCGTCAGCTCGCGCTCGAGCTTCGCGATGTCGGTGATGCTGTTCTGCGTATGGCCGGACAGCCCCGTACGCGTCGCATAGGCGCGCACGCGTGACGTTTCGTCGGCCGCGAGGAACAGCTTGCCGACCGACGTGAGGTGCAGCGGCGCGCGGCCACCGATCGCACGAACGACCTGCATCCCCGAGCGCTCCGAATACGCACGCTCGATGTAGACGATCTCGTCGCCCTGGCGTACCGACAGGTTCACGGTCTGCCCGGTGAGGCGGTGCAGTTCGCGCATCGGCATCAGCGCCGCGTCGCGCACCGACAGGCGCGCCTTCACGAGGTTGCCGAGCTCCAGCAGCCGCATGCCGAGGCGGTACGTGCCGGGATCGGAGCGGTCGACGAGACGGCAGGTCACCATGTCGTTGAGGATGCGGTGCGCGGTCGACGGGTGCAGCTCCGTCCGCTGCGCAAGCTCCTTCAGGCTGACAGGGTCACTGTGCGCGGCGAGCGCGTCCAGCAACCGCATCATGCGTTCGATCACCTGGATCGACGTTTTTGAATCCGGGGTGGGTTGGCTCATGTCGGGGGGGAATCGGTTGACGCGTCAAGCGGTGTTGGGACGATTGTATCTCGTATTGTGAAAAAAGCGAACGCCGTTCGAGGAAGTCCTCGTTTCGCGCCGTGCGGGCTTGCATGAGCGCCGGCGTTGGTCTTGCTGGCCAAACGGCGGATAATGAGAGCCGTTTTCTCGAAGGAGCACGTATGCGAGTCGGTTTGTTCGTGACCTGCCTGGTCGATCTGATGCGCCCCGAAATCGGTTTTTCGGCGCTCAAGCTGATTCGCGACGCCGGCTACGAGGTGATCGTGCCGCCCGCGCAGACTTGCTGCGGCCAGCCGGCCTACAACTCGGGCGACCGTGCGCTCGCGCGCGATCTCGCGGAAAAGACGCTGCGCGAGTTCGAGCAGTTCGATTACGTCGTCGCGCCGTCAGGTTCGTGCGGCGGGATGATTCGCGCGCACTACGGCGACCTGTTTCGCGACGACCCCGAACTGATGGGGCGCTACACGCGGTTCCAGCAGAAAGTCTACGAACTGACCGATTTCCTGGCGAACGTCGCGAAGGTGTCGCTCGCGCCGGGCGAATTCACGGGGCCCGTCACCTACCACGATTCGTGCTCGGGCCTGCGCGAGCTGGGCGTGAAGGCGCAGCCGCGCGCGCTGCTCGCGCAGCGCGGCATCGCCGTCACCGAAATGAAGGACTGCGAGCACTGCTGCGGCTTCGGCGGCACGTTCGCGGTCAAGTACGGCGACATTTCGGCCGCCATCGCGGACGAGAAATGCGCGAACGTGCGCGCGTCCGGCACGGGCGCCGTCGTGCTTGGCGATCTCGGCTGCATGCTGAACATCGAAGGGCGGTTGCGCCGCACCGGCGACCGCGACACGCGCGTGCTGCACGTCGCGCAGGTGCTGGCGGGCGACGTCTGACGCCCGGTTCCGCTCACTTTTCCCCGATACCGCGATGCAAGTCCAATCGATGCATTTCAAGGCGCGCGCCGGCCAGAAGCTGGCCGACCAGCGCCTGCAGCAGAACCTGAAGAAGCTGTCGACGAAGTTCGTGTCCGCGCGCGCCGATGCGATGACCGCGATCGACTTCCCGGCCACGCGCGCCGCGCTGAAAGCCCGCCGCAACCGCGCGCTGGAGAACCTCGACGTGTGGCTCGAGGCGTTCGAGCGCGAGGCGACGCGGCGCGGCACGACGGTGCTGTTCGCCGAAACGACCGAGGATGCCGCGCGGCTCGTGGCCGACATCGCGCGCCGTCACGACGTGAAGAAGGTCATCAAGACCAAGTCGATGGTGTCGGAGGAAATGCGCCTGAACGCGGTGCTCGCGGAAATGGGCGTGCAGTCGATCGAGACGGATCTCGGTGAGTACATCCTGCAGATCAACGACAACGAGCCGCCGAGCCACATCATTGCGCCCGTCGTGCACAAGGACAAGGACGAGATCGCCGACCTGTTTGCGCGCACACATCATCGCGAGCGGCTCACCGAGATTCCGGACATGACGCGCGAGGCGCGCGAGGTGCTGCGCCCGCATTTCATGTCGGCCGACATGGGCGTGACGGGCGGCAACTTCGTGATCGCCGAGACCGGTTCGGTCGCGATCGTGACGAACGAAGGGAACGAGGGGATGTGCACCGTGATGCCGCGCGTGCATGTGGCGGTGACGGGCATCGAAAAGGTGCTGCCGACGCTCGAGGATCTCGGGACCGCGATGCGCCTGCTGCCGCGCTCCGCGACCGGGCAGAAGACGTCGAACTATTTCTCGCTGCTGACCGGGCCGCGCGGGCCGGGCGACGAGGACGGCCCCGAGCACAACTACGTGGTGCTGGTCGACGGCGGCCGCACGGGGCTGATCGGCGGCGAATTCCAGGAGATGCTGCGCTGCATCCGTTGCGGCGCATGCATGAACCATTGCCCGGTGTACCAGAAGGTCGGCGGCCACGCGTACGGCTGGGTGTACCCGGGGCCGATGGGGTCCGTACTGACGCCGAGCTACGTCGGGCTCGACCGCTCACTCGATCTGCCGCAGGCCGCAACACTTTGCGGGGAATGCGACAGCGTGTGCCCGGCCGGGATTCCGTTGTCGCACCTGTTGCGCACGCTGCGCGAGAAGCAGGTCGAGCGACACCTGCGGCCGTGGCGCGAGCGGGCGGCGCTCGCCGCATGGGGTTTCTTCGCGCGCCGGCCGATGCTGTACGCGCTCACGACCAAGCTCGCCGTGCGCATCCTCGAGCGGCTGGGCGGCAGCGGCGGCACGCTGCGGCGCCTGCCGATGATGGGCGGCTGGATGGATACGCGCGACATGCCGACGCCGACCGGACGCACGTTTCGCGAGCTGTACGCGGCGTCGCAAAGCCACCTCGGCTGACGACTGTTCATTCGGCGACAACAGTGCGTTCGCTATTTGCATATTTATCTCGATAGATGCGGTCTATAGAATTCTGTCTGTAGTCCCCGGAATTGGGTTTCGGGGTGCGAGGTCAAGGAGGTCCGCATCATGAAAAAGACAATATCGATGTACTGGCCGCTGGCAATCGTCGTTCCGCTGGCCGCGGCTGCCTATCTGCATGCGATGGCAGAGGCGCCGTCGCGTGGCCCGCTTGCCGTTCACCAGGCATCCGCCGAGCTGGCGCGTGCGGTGTCGTTCGGGCTAGTCGACGATACGGCGAAGCCGCTGCCGGCGGCGTCCGGCGACGTCGTGCTCGCCGTGCCGAAGGCGCTGTAAGGCATGGCGCCGTCGCTTTGCGCGGCGGCGCGATTTCGGCCGCCTTTGTATAATGGCGGGCTGTTCTCCCACGCGGCCCGCCGCGGCTTTCCGATAGTGTGATGACCCGCGTTTCGATCTGTTTCGTCTGTCTCGGCAACATCTGCCGTTCGCCCACCGCGGAAGGCGTGATGCGTCATCAGGTCGACGCGGCCGCGCTGGCGGACCGGATCGAGATCGATTCGGCCGGCACCGGCGACTGGCATGTCGGCGAGCCGCCCGATACGCGTGCCCAGGCGGCCGCTCGCGGCCGCGGCTACGACCTGTCGGCGCTGCGTGCACGACAGGTGAGCGCGGCGGATTTCGAGCGCTTCGACCTGTTGCTCGCGATGGACGAGGCGAATCTCGCGGAGCTGCGCCGCCGCTGCCCGCCGCAGCATCGCGACAAGGTGCGCCTGCTGATGGAATTCGCGCCGGATTCGGCCGAGACCGAGGTAGCCGACCCCTATTTCGGCGGTACGCAGGGCTTCGAGCAGGTGCTCGATCAGGTCGAGCGCGCGTGCGCGGGCCTGCTGGAGGCGCTCAGGGCCCGTACGGAGCGCTGATCGCGCGGTTTTCAGCGATCTGCGAATACCCTTTCAAAGACATGGATACTTGACTAAAAACGTCAAATATTTATACTTGACCAAAATCGTCAAGATTGCAGTCCCCTAGACACCATGAGACTCACCACCAAAGGCCGTTTCGCCGTCACGGCGATGATTGACTTGGCACTGCGCCAGGAGCAGGGCCCGGTGACGCTTGCAGGCATCAGCCAGCGCCAGCGGATTTCGCTCTCGTATCTCGAACAGCTGTTCGGCAAGCTGCGCAGGCATGAAATCGTCGAATCCGTGCGCGGCCCGGGCGGCGGCTACAACCTCGCGCGTCGCGCGCAGGACGTCACCGTTGCCGACATCATCATCGCGGTCGATGAACCGCTCGACGCCACGCAGTGCGGCGGCAAAGGCACGTGCGACGGCTCGAAACAGCCAGACGGCCATTGCATGACGCACGAGCTGTGGTCGACGCTGAACCAGAAGATGGTCGAATACCTCGATTCGGTGTCGCTGCAGGATCTCGTCGATCAGCAGCGCGCTCGCGAGGGCGCACCAGCGGTGCTGCGCGACCGGCGGACGCCGGAGCCCGTTGCGGCACCGGCCGAGCCGGTTCGCACGATGCCGCTCGGCCCCAATTCGGTGTTCAACATCGCGAGTTCGTGAGCGCGAAGGCGCCGCCATACCCCATAACGCACATAGTCCCTGCACAGAATTCCCGGAGCGACAGATGACCCAAGACACTCTCCACCTGCCCATCTACATGGATTACAGCGCGACGACGCCGGTCGACCCGCGCGTGGTCGACAAGATGGTGCCGTATCTGCGCGAGCAGTTCGGCAACCCGGCGTCGCGCAGCCACGCGTATGGCTGGGACGCGGAGCGTGCGGTCGAGGAGGCGCGCGAGAACGTGGCCGCGCTCGTGAACGCGGATCCGCGCGAGATCATCTGGACGTCCGGCGCAACGGAATCGGACAACCTCGCGATCAAGGGTGCCGCGAACTTCTACAAGGGCAAGGGCAAGCACATCATCACGGTGAAGACCGAGCACAAGGCCGTGCTCGACACCTGCCGCGAGCTCGAGCGCGACGGGTTCGAAGTCACCTACCTCGACGTGAAGGATGACGGCCTGATCGACCTCGACGTGTTCAAGGCCGCACTGCGCCCGGACACGATCCTCGTGTCGGTGATGCACGTGAACAACGAGATCGGCGTGATCCAGGACATCGAGACGATCGGTGAGATCTGCCGCGAGAAGGGCATCGTGTTCCACGTCGACGCCGCACAGTCGACCGGCAAGGTCGCGATCGACCTCGCGAAGCTGAAGGTCGACCTGATGTCGTTCTCGGCGCACAAGACCTACGGCCCGAAGGGCATCGGTGCGCTGTACGTGCGTCGCAAGCCGCGCGTGCGCATCGAAGCGCAGATGCACGGCGGCGGCCACGAGCGCGGCATGCGTTCGGGCACGCTGGCGACGCACCAGATCGTAGGCATGGGCGAAGCGTTCCGTATCGCACGCGAAGAAATGGCGACGGAAAACGAGCGCATCCGCATGCTGCGCGACAAGCTGCTGCGCGGCCTGTCGCAAATCGAGGAAACGTACGTGAACGGCGACATGGAGCGCCGTGTCCCGCACAACCTCAACATCAGTTTCAACTTCGTCGAAGGCGAGTCGCTGATCATGGCGATCAAGGACGTCGCGGTGTCGTCGGGCTCCGCATGCACGTCGGCGTCGCTGGAGCCGTCGTACGTGCTGCGTGCGCTCGGCCGCAACGACGAACTGGCCCACAGCTCGATCCGCTTCACGGTCGGCCGCTTCACGACGGAGCAGGAAGTCGACTTCGTGATCAACCTGCTGAACAGCAAGATCGCGAAGCTGCGCGAACTCTCGCCGCTCTGGGAAATGCACCAGGAAGGCATCGATCTGTCGACGATCGAATGGGCCGCACACTGAGCGCCGGATTGAACATACCCGCGGGCGGATTCGCGCACGCAGACGTAACGAGTCAAGGAGTCTGAGTCATGTCTTACAGCAACAAGGTTCTGGATCACTACGAAAACCCGCGCAACGTCGGTTCGTTCGCGAAGGACGACGACACGGTCGGCACGGGCATGGTCGGCGCGCCGGCCTGCGGCGACGTGATGAAGCTGCAGATCCGCGTCGGCGCGGACGGCGTGATCGAAGACGCGAAGTTCAAGACCTACGGTTGCGGTTCGGCGATCGCATCGAGCTCGCTCGTCACCGAATGGGTGAAGGGCAAGACGCTCGACGAAGCACTGTCGATCAAGAACACGCAGATCGCGGAAGAACTCGCGCTGCCGCCGGTGAAGATTCACTGCTCGATCCTCGCGGAAGACGCGATCAAGGCAGCCGTGGCCGACTACAAGAAGCGTCACGACACCACGGCAGGCGATCAGGCAGCAGCCTGAGCGGCATCGAGCGGCTTCAGAAGGAACGCGGCGGGCCCCGGTGGCGCGCCGCGGCAAGGACATCATGGCAATTACACTGACCGAAAAAGCAGCACAGCACGTCCAGAAATACCTCGTCCGTCGCGGCAAGGGTATGGGTCTGCGGCTTGGCGTTCGCACGACCGGGTGCTCGGGGCTCGCGTACAAGCTCGAGTATGTCGACGAGCTCGCTCCCGAGGATCAGGTGTTCGAGAGCCATGGCGTGAAGGTGATCGTCGATCCGAAGAGCCTGGCCTACATCGACGGCACCGAGCTCGACTTCGCACGCGAAGGCCTGAACGAAGGGTTCAAGTTCAACAACCCGAACGTGAAGGACGAGTGCGGCTGCGGTGAATCGTTCCGCGTGTGATCACGCGGGTCTCCGCGCGATGCGGGCAAGAGGCGGCACGGGCCGCCTTTTTAATGTGCGGCGTTTGCCGCGCGACGAAACGGAATTGAACGCGACGATGGTCTCGCTGAAAGACAGCCATTTCGACCTGTTTCACCTGCCGGCGCAATTCGCGCTCGACGAGACGGCGCTCGACGCCGCGTATCGGACGGTGCAGACGCAGGTGCACCCGGACCGCTTCGCGGCGGCCGGCGACGCGCAGAAGCGCATCGCGATGCAATGGGCCACCCGCGCGAACGAAGCGTATCGCACGCTGCGCGATCCGCTGAAGCGCGCGTCGTATCTGTTGTCGCTGCGCGGTGTCGACATCGGCGCGGAAAACAACACCGCGATGGAGCCTGCGTTTCTGATGCAGCAGATGGAGTGGCGCGAGGGCATCGAGGATGCCGCGGCCGCCCGCAACGTCGACGCGCTCGACGTGCTGCTCGCCGAGTTGCGCGAAGAGCGGCGCGTGCGGGTGGAGCGCCTCGGCACGCTGCTCGACAGCGGCGCCGATCAGGCGGCCGCCGAGGCCGTCCGCCAGCTGATGTTCATCGAACGGGTCGCGTCGGAAGTGGGCGCGCAGATCGAGCGCCTCGAAACTTAACCGCGTGCCTTGCGGCACGCGCAGCAAACGGGCCGAGCGCCCGAACGAACCAAGATGGCTTTACTGCAAATTTCCGAACCGGGCATGGCGCCGGCGCCGCATCAGCGGCGACTCGCCGTCGGGATCGATCTCGGCACGACGAATTCGCTCGTCGCGGCCGTGCGCAACAGCGTGCCTGAAGTCCTGCCGGACGAAACGGGCCGCGTGCTGCTGCCGTCGGTGGTCCGCTACCTCGAGAAGGGCGGCCGCCGCATCGGCCACGAGGCGAAAGAGCAGGCCGCCACCGATCCGCGCAACACGATCGTGTCGGTCAAGCGCTTCATGGGCCGCGGCAAGGCCGAGGTCGAAGGCGCGGCGAACGCGCCGTACGAATTCGTCGATGCGCCGGGCATGGTGCAGATCCGTACCATCGACGGCGTGAAGAGCCCGGTCGAGGTGTCGGCCGAGATTCTCGCGACGCTGCGTTATCGCGCGGAAGATTCGCTCGGCGACGACCTGGTTGGCGCGGTGATCACGGTGCCCGCGTATTTCGATGAAGCGCAACGCCAGGCGACCAAGGATGCGGCGCGCCTCGCGGGCCTCAACGTGCTGCGCCTGCTGAACGAACCGACCGCCGCGGCGATTGCCTATGGGCTCGACAACGGGGCCGAAGGCCTCTATGCGGTGTATGACCTCGGCGGCGGCACGTTCGACCTGTCGATCCTGAAGCTGACGAAGGGCGTGTTCGAAGTGCTGGCCGCGGGCGGCGATTCCGCGCTCGGCGGCGACGATTTCGACCATGCGCTGTTCGATCACGTGCTCGCGCAGGCCGGCATCGACGCGAAGACGCTCGCACCCGAGGACGTGCGCCTGCTGCTCGACCGTGTGCGCGTGCTGAAGGAAGCGCTGTCGTCCGCACCGGAGGCGTCGCTCGACGTCACGCTGTCGGGTGGCGCGCACCTCGTGCAGACGATCTCGCACGACACGTTCGCGTCGCTCGTCGAGCCGCTCGTGCAGCGCACGCTCACGCCGACCCGCAAGGCGCTGCGCGATGCACAGGTTGCGCCGGCCGACATCAAGGGTGTCGTGCTCGTCGGCGGCGCGACGCGCATGCCGGTGATTCGCGACGCAGTTGCGAAGTACTTCGGCCAGCCGCCGCTCGTGAACCTCGATCCGGATCAGGTCGTTGCGCTCGGCGCGGCGATCCAGGCCGACCTGCTCGCAGGCAATCGCGGCACCGGCGACGACTGGCTGCTGCTCGACGTGATTCCGCTGTCGCTCGGTGTCGAGACGATGGGCGGCCTCGTCGAGAAGATCATTCCGCGCAACTCGACGATTCCGATCGCGCGCGCGCAGGAATTCACGACCTTCAAGGACGGCCAGACCGCGATGGCGATCCACGTCGTGCAGGGCGAGCGTGAACTCGTCGCCGATTGCCGGTCGCTCGCGCGTTTCGAGCTGCGCGGCATTCCGCCGATGACGGCTGGCGCCGCGCGCATTCGCGTGACCTACCAGGTCGACGCGGATGGCCTGCTGTCGGTGTTCGCCCGCGAGCAGCTGTCGGGCGTCGAGGCGTCGGTCGTCGTGAAGCCGTCGTACGGTCTTGCCGACGACGACATCGCGAAGATGCTCGAGGACAGCTTCAAGACCGCCGAGATCGACATGCGCGCCCGCGCGCTGCGCGAAGCGCAAGTCGAGGCCGAGCGGATGCTCGAGGCGACGCAGGCCGCACTGGCGGCCGACGGCGAACTGCTCGACGCGAGCGAGCGCACGCAAGTCGACACGCTGGCCGCCGCGCTGCGCGCGGTCGCGCAAGGCGACGATACGAACGCGATCGAAGCGGCGACCAAGGCGCTGGCCGACGGCACCGATGAATTCGCGGCGCGCCGGATGGACAAGAGCATCAAGCGTGCGCTGTCGGGCCGCCGGCTCGACGAGATCTGAACTCACGAACTGCGCATCGGCCGGCAACGGCCCGCGCGACAATGAACCGTGCGGCGCCTGGCGCCGCACCCTGACTGACGGAACGGACATGCCTCAACTGGTAGTGCTGCCTCACGTCGAACTGTGCCCGGATGGCGCGGTGATCGACGCGACGCCCGGCAAGAGTATCTGCGACAACCTGCTCGAACACGGGATCGAGATCGAGCATGCATGCGAGAAGTCGTGCGCGTGCACGACGTGCCACGTGGTGATCCGCGAAGGCTTCAACGATCTGACGCCGTCCGAGGAGGACGAGGACGATCTGCTGGACAAGGCGTGGGGCCTCGAGCCGACGTCGCGCCTGTCGTGCCAGGCGATCGTGAAGGAAGATTCGGACCTGGTGGTCGAGATTCCGAAGTACTCGATCAACCACGCGAAGGAAAACCACTGACAGGAACCGGAGGCAGGCGATGAAATGGACCGATTCGCGTGAAATAGCCATTGCGCTGGCGGACAAGCACCCGGACATCGACCCGCAGCGGATCAACTTCGTCGACTTGCGCCAATGGGTGCTCGAGCTCGACGGCTTCAACGACGATCCGGCGCACTCCGGCGAGAAGATCCTCGAAGCGATCCAGGCCCACTGGATCGACGAATCGGACTTCGACGACGAAGACTGACCGATGGGCACCGTGTGCGCCGCATGGGCGCGCAGGGCGCAATGAAAAAACGGCTCGTGAGATTGCTCACGAGCCGTTTTCGTTTTCAGGCCGCCTGCACGCGCACGACATGCGGGCAGGGGGAGCCGACGCGATCTGGCGATTACGCGCCGACCAGCGTGCCGTTCTCGATCCGTACGCGCTGGCCCTGGCCGAACGGCGGCGGGTTGTGGTACGTGAACGTGCGCGTCGCGCCGTTCTCCATCTGCACTTGCACCTGATAGTCGGTTTCCGCGCGCACCTGCTTTTCGACCTGGTTGCCGGCGAGGCCGCCACCCAGCGCGCCGATGATCGTCATCGCGGTGCGGCCGTTGCCGTGACCGAACTGGTTGCCGAGCAGGCCGCCGGCTGCAGCGCCGCCCACGGCGCCGATCCCCGAGCTCTGGCCCGGCGTGCGCGTCTGCGAGATCGCGACGACCGTGCCGCAGCTCTGGCAGTAGCTCTGGGCCGGGGCCGACGGCTGCTGCGCGTATTGCGGCGGCTGCGGTGCCGTCGTATGACGGCGATGCGGCGCGGCCGGGCGCGGCGCGGGCTTCGGTTCAGCCTGCGCGACGGCGGCCTTCTGCTCGGCAGCCTTCTGCTGCGCGGCGGCCTGTTCGGCCGCCTGCTGCTGGGCTTGCGCGGCCAGCGCGGCGCTGGCGGCCGCGGCCGTATCGACGGCCGGCTGCGATGCGATCAGCGCGGCCTGGGTCTGACCGTTCTGCGCATTGTTGCTGTTGGCCTTCGGGAAGACGCCCGTGATCGCTGCCGTCGCCGCGAGGCTGGCGACGATGACGGCGCCGGCCGCGGTGGCGATCAGCGGGTGGAGGCGTTGCTTTTGCGGCGTGGTCTGATTCTGGTTGTCCATTTTGTTCTCCAATGTCGATCCGGATCGGCGCGCTGCGCCGGAGCAGGATCCCACGCTCGGGAGCGAGCAGACTCGGCGTTCCGGCGCCTCGTTCTGGTCCCGTGGTCATGCGTGGTGACGCAACAGGAGTGTCGTCCACGGCCCAGCGGCGCGCCGTATCAAGGTGTAACGAATTGCAGCGGAGCATCGGCAGCCATGACAGGGAAAACCCGGAAAAGGCCGTCGCGACGAGGGGATAAAACGGGGGAGGATCGAAAGCCGGCGGACGCCGGCTGGCGGGATTTACGCGTCGTTACAAAGCTGACGCGTGCGCACCGCAGGGCGCGGCGCACACGCGGGCGCAGCGTTCAGTCTTCGCGGCGCAGGTGCGGGAACAGCAGCACGTCGCGGATCGTCGGGCTGTCGGTCAGCAGCATCACGAGACGGTCGATGCCGATTCCGCAGCCGCCGGTCGGAGGCATCCCGTATTCGAGCGCGCGGATGTAGTCGGCGTCGAAGAACATCGCTTCCTCGTCGCCTGCGTCCTTCTGTTCGACCTGCTTCTTGAAGCGCGCGGCCTGGTCTTCCGGATCGTTCAGCTCCGAGAAGCCGTTCGCGATTTCGCGGCCGGTCATGAACAGCTCGAAACGCTCGGTGATGCCCGGCACCGTATCCGATGCGCGTGCGAGCGGCGACACCTCGACCGGGTAGTCGATGATGAAGGTCGGCTCCCACAGCTGCGCTTCGGCCGTTTCCTCGAACAGCGCGAGCTGCAGCGCGCCGATGCCTGCGTTCAGGAACGCCGGCTGCGACACGTCGACGCCGAAGCGCTTCAGTTCGGTGCGCAGGAACGCGTCGTCCGACAGCTGGCCGTCGGTGTAGTCCGGTGCGTACTTCTGGATCGCCTGCGTGATCGTCAGGCGGTGGAACGGCTTCGCCAGGTCGAGCTCGCGGCCCTGGTACTGGATCGTCGCGGTGCCGAGCGCATCGATCGCCGCCTGGCGGATCAGCTGCTCGGTGAAGTCCATCAGCCAGCGGTAGTCGGTGTACGCGGCGTAGAACTCCATCATCGTGAATTCCGGGTTGTGACGCGGCGACACGCCTTCGTTCCGGAAGTTACGGTTGATTTCGAACACGCGTTCGAAGCCGCCGACGATCAGGCGCTTCAGGTACAGCTCCGGCGCGATGCGCAGGAACATCTGCATGTCGAGCGCGTTGTGATGCGTGACGAACGGCTTCGCGGCCGCGCCGCCCGGGATCGGGTGCAGCATCGGCGTCTCGACTTCCATGAACTCGGCGTTGTCCATGAACTTGCGGATCGACGCGATCGTCTTGGTGCGGGCGCGGAACGTGTCGCGCGTTTCCGGCGTGACGATCAGGTCGACGTAGCGCTGGCGGTAGCGCATTTCCTGGTCCGACAGGCCGTGGAACTTGTCCGGCAGCGGGCGCAGCGCCTTCGACAGCAGGCGCAGTTCCTTGCACTGGACCGACAGCTCGCCCTTGTTGGTGCGGAACAGCACGCCGCGCGCGGCGACGATGTCGCCGAGGTCCCACTTCTTGAATGCGTCGTAGGTTTCCGCGCCGACGTCGTTCGGCGTCACGAAGAACTGGATCTGGCCCGAACCGTCCTGCACCGTCGCGAAGCTTGCCTTGCCCATCACGCGCTTGAGCATCATGCGGCCGGCGACCGACACCTCGACCGGGTTCGCTTCGAGCGCGGCCTTGTCCGAGTCGGCGAATTTCGTCTGCAGATCGGCTGCGTGATGTTCCGGGCGGAAATCGTTCGGGTAGGCGACGCCTTGCTCGCGCAGGGCGCGCAGCTTCTCGCGGCGCTCGGCGATGATCTGGTTTTCGTCCGCGACGACGGCGGGCTGCGTTTGGGTCGGTTCGGTCATGATGGTCGGAATTCGGAGTGGGTGCGGCAACGCAAACGGGAAGGGCAAGGGGGCGCGACCCGGCAGGGTCGCGCCGCGGCGCTTACACGCCCTGTTTGAGGCTCGCGCTGATGAAGTCGTCGAGGTCGCCGTCGAGGACGGCGCGCGTGTTGCTCATTTCGACGTTCGTGCGCAGGTCCTTCACGCGGCTCTGGTCAAGCACGTACGAACGGATCTGGTGGCCCCAGCCCACATCGGTCTTGCTCGATTCGAGCTTGTCCTGTTCGGCCTGGCGCTTGCGCATTTCGACTTCGTACAGGCGCGATTTCAGCATCGCCATCGCTTCGGCGCGGTTGCGGTGCTGCGAGCGGTCGTTCTGGCACTGCACGACGATACCGGTCGGCATGTGCGTGATCCGCACCGCGGAGTCGGTCTTGTTGATGTGCTGACCGCCCGCGCCCGATGCGCGGTACGTGTCGATGCGCAGGTCGGCCGGGTTGATCTCGACTTCGATCGAATCGTCGATTTCCGGGTACACGAACACCGACGAGAACGACGTGTGGCGGCCGCCCGACGAGTCGAACGGCGACTTGCGCACGAGGCGGTGGATGCCCGTTTCGGTGCGCAGGAAGCCGTACGCGTATTCGCCCGAGACCTTGACCGTCGCGTTCTTGATGCCGGCGACGTCACCGTCGGACTCTTCGAGCACTTCGGCCTTGAAGCCCTTGCGTTCGCAGTAGCGCAGGTACTGGCGCAGCAGCATCGACGCCCAGTCGCACGCCTCGGTGCCGCCGGCGCCGGCCTGGATGTCGATGAAGCAGTTGTTCGGGTCGGCCGGGTTCGAGAACATCCGGCGGAACTCGATGTCGCCCACGCGTGCCTCGAGCTTCGCGGCGTCTTCTTCCGACGCGACGAGCGTGTCCTCGTCACCTTCCTCGCGGGCCAGCTCGAACAGGTCGAGCGCGTCGCGCAGGTCGCCATCGAGCGCGGTGAGCGTCGTGACGACGCCCTCGAGCAGCTTCTTCTCGCGACCGAGCGCCTGGGCGTTCTTCGAATCGTTCCAGACGTTCGGGTCTTCGAGTTCCTTGTTGACTTCGGTCAGACGCGCAGCTTTGGCGTCGTAGTCAAAGATACCCCCGGAGCTCGCCCGCGCGGTTGCGCAGGTCGAGCAGGGAGCTTTCGATCGCGTTGAGACGTTCCGCTTCCATGATCGTTCGCTATTCTTGCTTCGTAAAAAAGCGGAATTATAGCCGATCGGCGGGGTTGCCCGGTGACGCAAACGGTGCTCGCACGCGCGCCGCGGCCCCGTCCGGCGCGGCGTGCATGCATCGGCGGGCAATACAGGCCGGGCGGCCCGCGCCTAGCCGGCCGCGTGTTCGACGATCAGCTGGACGCGCGTGACGCCGTTCCACGTGTCGGCGACGAGGCGGTAGGCGACCAGCGCGCGCTCCGGCAGCGGCTCCGTGTGATTGAACCAGATCGCGTTGAAGCGCTGGCGGCCGCGCGCCAGTTGCAGCTTCAGGTGCTTTTCCTTCACGAGCGACTGCGACACGACGTCGAATTCGCCGGAGAAAAGCGGGGCCGGAAAGCCTTGCCCCCAAACGGCCTCGTCGAGCAGCCCGATGAACTGCGGCGTGAAGTACGCATCCTCGAGTTCGCCGTCGGTTTCGATCACGCGGGCCAGCGCGTCGTCGGACAGCCATTCGCGCGCGACGGCCTCGAACGCGGCCGCGAAGCGCGGCACGTTCCCGGTGTCGAGCGTGAGGCCGGCCGCCATTGCGTGGCCGCCGAACGCGACGATCAGGTCCGGTTCGCGTTTCGACACGAGGTCGAGCGCGTCGCGCAGGTGGAAGCCGGGAATCGAGCGGCCCGAGCCCTTGACCCGCTTGCCTTCGTCGTCCGCGTGCGCAAACGTGAACGACGGGCGGTGGAATTTTTCCTTGAGCCGGCCGGCGACGATGCCGATCACGCCCTGGTGCCACTCGGGGTTGAAGAGGGTGATCGTGCACGCGTCGGCCGGATCGACGTCGGCGAGATCGGCGAGCGCCTGCTGCTGCATGCCGGCCTCGATCTCGCGGCGTTCGCGGTTCATCACGTCGAGCTGCTGCGCGAGATCCCACGCGCGGCCGATGTCGTCGGTGATCAGGCATTCGATGCCGAGCGACATGTCGGACAGCCGTCCGGCGGCGTTCAGGCGCGGGCCGAGGCCGAAGCCGAGGTCGAAGCCCGAGGCCGTACGCGCTTCGCGCGCGGCCGCGCGGAACAGCGCGGCGACGCCCGGCTGCATGCGGCCGTTGCGGATGCGTTGCAGCCCCTGTGCGACCAGCACGCGATTGTTGCCGTCGAGCCGCACGACGTCGGCGACGGTGCCGAGCGCGACGAGGTCGAGCAGGCCGTCGAGGCGCGGCTCGGCTTCCTTGCTCGCGAACGCGCCGCGGCGGCGCAGCTCGGCGCGCAGCGCGAGCAGCACGTAGAACATCACGCCGACGCCGGCGAGGTGCTTGCTCGGGAACGCGCAGCCGGGCTGGTTCGGGTTGACGATCGCGCGCGCGGCGGGCAGCGCGTCGCCGGGCAGGTGGTGGTCGGTCACGAGCACGTCGATGCCGCGCGCGTTCGCGGCTTCGACGCCCGTGACGCTCGCGATGCCGTTGTCGACGGTGATCAGCAGGTCGGGCTTGCGCGCGGCGGCGAGTTCGACGATCTCGGGCGTGAGGCCGTAGCCGTATTCGAATCGGTTCGGCACCAGGTAGTCGATCTGCGCGCCGAACATCCGCAGGCCGCGCACCGCGACCGCGCATGCGGTTGCACCGTCGCAGTCGTAGTCGGCGACGACGAGCAGGCGCCGCTTGTCGGCGATCGCGTCGGCGAGCAGCGATGCAGCGTCGGCGCAGCCTTTCAGCTCGGTGGGCGGAACGAGTCGCGCCAGCGCGGTCTCGATGTCGGCGGGGGACTGCACGCCGCGCGACGCGTACAGGCGTGCAAGGACGGGATGCAGGCCATGGCGCGCGAGCACTTCGGCGTCGGCGGGCGCGACGGGACGGGTAACGATCCGGGTCATACGGGTCTGCTTTGTTATTCGAACAGGGAGGCCAGCGCGCGGCGGCGCCAGAACTTGCGCAGGTCGCCGCGCGTCGCGTGCAGCGTCACGGAACTCGTGTCGCCGCACAGCGTGAAATCGACGCTCGCGAGCTCGCCGTTCTGTAGCGCGGCAAGGGCCGGCGCGAACCAGTCGCGCTCGAGCGCGGCGAGTCCGTCGTGCCAGCGCGCCCAGTCCTGCTCGATGAACGGGGTGGTCAGCGCGGGCAGTTCGACGAGCGTCGCGCCATCGGCGGCGGGCAGCGTGCCGAACGCGGCCGGCGGCGCGCCGGCGTCGGCGTGCGCGGCGCGCGCGAGGCCGAGCGCCGCGGGCGACGCGGACAGCACGCGCGCGAACGGCTTGCCGACCGGCTTCAGCGTGCCCTGCGCATGGAACCAGATCGAATTGACGGCCGGCAGGCCGCGCGCCTCGCGGGCCTCGTTGACCGGATGCTGGAACCAGGCCATCTGCACCTCGTTCTGCAGCTTCATCCACATCCGCGAGCGTTCGCCCGTATGGGCCTCGTGCGGCAGCCAGATCTCGATGTTGCGGCCGCTCGCGCGCAGCGGCGCGGCGCCGGCGAGGCGGGCGAGCTGCTCGCTCGACAGGTACCAGCGTGACGGGTTCGGCGCCTCGAGCCGGACGCCGAGCTCCTCGATCAGCGGCCGCGCGACTGCGAGCAGCGCGGCGGCGTCGCCTTCGTCGAGCGCGAGGGCCGCCGGATCGACGAGCACCAGGTGATCGTGCGCGATTTCGACGTGAACGGGCTCGACGCAGGCCCACGCTTGCGCGCCGGGGTCGCCGCCGTCCGCCAGCAGCATGTAGGGCGCGAGCGGCGCCTCGTCCGCGGCGTTGCCCTGGGTGGCGCCGAACTGGCGGGCCAGCCAGCGTTCGTGCGGCAGCGTGCGCTGGAAGTCCTCGCCGGCCACGCGCTCGACGAGGCTGGCGCGGGCGAGCAACTTTTCGAGCGCGGGGCTGTCCAGCGTGTGCAGGGACGAGGCCGCATCGGCCGCCGACGGCAGCGCGAACGGAACGAGAAAATGGAGGCGTCGGTCGTGCATGATGGTGCGCATTGTATGGCAAACTGCGCGCGTGATCGGGCCGGCTGACGGCCCGTTCGCGTCCGGCGGCCGTTTTTCGACCGTGCCCGGGCCGGTGGCCGCCACCGGGCGGCGGTCCGGCCGCGGGGCGCCTCCCCGCCGTAACCAGTAGAAAGGATTCGCTTGAAACTTCCGTACGAATGGCAGATCGGCTGGCGCTACACGCGCGCCGGCAAACGCACGACCGGTAACGGCTTCATTTCCTTCATCGCGCTCGTGTCGATGCTCGGGATCGCGCTCGGCGTCGCGGCGCTGATCGTCGTGCTGTCGGTGATGAACGGCTTCCAGAAGGAAGTGCGCGACCGCATGCTGTCGGTGCTCGCGCACGTCGAGGTGTTCTCGCCGACGGGCTCGATGCCCGACTGGCAACTGACCGCACAGGAAGCGCGCCGCAATCCGTCGGTGATCGGCGCGGCGCCGTACGTCGACGCGCAGGCGCTGCTCACCCGCCAGGACGCGGTGAGCGGCGTGATGCTGCGCGGCGTCGAGCCGACGCTCGAGCCGCAGGTGTCGGACATCGGCAAGGACATGAAGGCGGGCCAGCTCGGCGCGCTGGTGCCGGGCCAGTTCGGCATCGTGCTCGGCGATGCGCTCGCGGGCAACCTCGGCGTGACGGTCGGCGACAAGGTCACGCTGGTCGCGCCGGAAGGGTCGATCACGCCGGCCGGCATGATGCCGCGGCTCAAGCAGTTCACGGTCGTCGGCGTGTTCGAGTCCGGGCACTACGAATACGACAGCACGCTCGCGATGATCAACATCCGCGACGCCGAGGCGCTGTTCCGGATGGCCGCACCGACCGGCGTGCGGCTGCGGCTGAAGGACATGCAGAAGGCACCGGACGTGGCGGTCGAGCTGTCGCATACGCTGTCGGGCAGCCTGTACATCCGCGACTGGACCCAGCAGAACAAGACGTGGTTCTCGGCCGTGCAGATCGAAAAGCGGATGATGTTCATCATCCTCACGCTGATCATCGCCGTGGCCGCGTTCAACCTCGTGTCGTCGCTCGTGATGACGGTGACCAACAAGCAGGCCGACATCGCGATCCTGCGCACGCTCGGCGCGCAGCCGGGGTCGATCATGAAGATCTTCGTCGTCCAGGGCGTGACGATCGGCTTCGTCGGCACGGCGTCGGGCGTCGCGCTCGGCTGCCTGATCGCGTGGAGCATCCCGTGGCTGATCCCGATGATCGAGCACCTGTTCGGCGTGCAGTTCCTGCCGCCGTCCGTGTACTTCATCAGCGAGCTGCCGTCCGAACTCGTCGCGAGCGACGTGATCCGGATCGGGCTGATCGCGTTCGCGCTGTCGGCGGTCGCGACGCTCTATCCGAGCTGGCGCGGGGCGAAGGTGAAGCCGGCGGAGGCGCTCCGCTATGAATGATCGCGCGACCGCATTCGCGGATGCAAAACAACACAACAGACAGGATTCGGCCGGTATGCAGGAATACGTGCTTCAGGCGCGCGGGATCACGAAGGCATTCGTGCAGGGCGGCTTCAACGTGCAGGTGCTCAACAATACCGAGCTGACGGTGCGGCGCGGCGAGAAGCTCGCGGTCGTCGGCGCGTCGGGTTCCGGCAAGAGCACGCTGCTGCACGTGCTGGGCGGGCTCGACGAGCCGAGCGCGGGCGAGGTGTCGCTGCTCGGCAAGCCGTTCACGCAACTCGCCGAGCGCGAGCGCAACGAACTGCGCAACCGTGCGCTCGGCTTCGTCTACCAGTTCCATCATCTGCTGCCCGAGTTCACCGCGCTCGACAACGTCGCGATGCCGCTGCGCATTCGCCGGATGACGACCGAGGACGCGCGCGAGCAGGCACAGGCGATGCTCGAACGTGTCGGTCTCGGCCCGCGCGCGAAGCACCGGCCGGGCGAGCTGTCGGGCGGCGAGCGGCAGCGCGTCGCGATCGCGCGCGCGCTGGTCACGAAGCCCGCGTGCGTGCTCGCCGACGAGCCGACCGGCAACCTCGACGGCACGACGGCCGATACGGTGTTCAACCTGATGCTCGAGCTGTCCGAAACGCTCGAGACGAGCTTCGTGATCGTCACGCACGATCCCGATCTCGCCGCGCGCTGCGACCGCATCATGCGGCTGCGCGACGGCGTGTTGCACGAGGAGCCGGCACTGCCGGTGTAAGAAGCGAACGCGCTTGGCCTGCTGCCGGGGTGGTCCCGGTGCGGCGCCGGCGCGCAGGACTGCCGCCATGTGGATCGACACGCACTGCCATCTCGATGCCGCCGAGTTCGACGCCGACCGCGACGCGGTCGCGCACGCGGCGCGCGCGGCCGGCGTGTCGCGCATCGTGATCCCGAGCGTCGGGCGCGACAATTTCACGACGGTGCGCGAACTCGCGCAACGCACGCCGGGCGCGGTCTACGCGCTCGGCATCCATCCGATGTATACGCCACGCGCACGCGACGAGGATCTCGACCGGCTGCGCATGGAGATCGAGGCGAGCCTCGACGATCCGCGCTTCGTCGCGATCGGCGAGATCGGGCTCGACTATTTCGTGCCGGGGCTCGACGAGGACCGGCAGCAGTTCTTCTACCAGGGGCAACTCAAGCTCGCGCGCGAATTCGACCTGCCCGTGCTGTGCCACGTGCGCAAGTCGCAGGATCGCGTGCTCGCCGGGCTGCGCCGTTTCGGCGTGCGGCGCGGTATCGCGCATGCGTTCAACGGCAGTTTCCAGCAGGCCGAGGCGTATCTCGCGCACGGGCTGCACCTCGGTTTCGGCGGCAACGTGACCTTTACGCGCGCGCTGCAGATCCGCCGGCTCGCGGCGCAGTTGCCGCTCGAGGCGATCGTCGTCGAGACGGACGCCCCCGACATCGCGCCCGAATGGGCGTACAAATCCCGCAACACGCCCGACCAGGTGCCGCGCATCGGCGACGTGCTCGCCGAACTGCGCGGGATCGACGCCGGCGCGGTGTCCCTATGCACTTCGGCTAACGCGCTCGCCGCGCTGCCGCGACTCGCACTTTCGTCCGCATAATCGTTGCCCTGAGGCGCCGCATTCTCGATGGTGGCGCCGGGTCGACGAGGAGGGGCGATGCGCGTGTGGTGGATCGCGTTCGCGCTCGGCGTGGCCGTACTGCAGCGGCAGGCGGCGTTGCCGGGTGCGCTCGCATGGACGATTGGAGGGGCCGTACTCGCGGGCTGCGCGGTGCTGAGCGTGTGGTGCATGCGTCGTCAGCGTACGCGCACGACCGCCATGTTCGGATGGATGCTGTGTGCGCTCGCGGCCTGCGATGCAGGGTTCGGCTACGCGGCCGCGCGGGCCGAATGGCGACTGCGCGACAGCCTGCCCGTCGAGTGGGAAGGGCGCGACATCGTCGTCACCGGCGTGATCCGCGGGCTGCCCGTGGTCGACGAGACAGGTGCGCGGCTGTTGTTCGCGGTCGAGTCGAACGATGCGGGGCTGGCCCGTTTTCCGCCGTTGATCCGGCTGTCGTGGCGCGCATATGGCGCATCGGCGACACGCGATCCACTTCCCGACCTGCGCGCCGCACAGCGCTGGCGTTTCGTCGTGCGCCTGAAGCGCCCGCATGCCGAGGCCAATCCCGGTGTGCGCGACAGCGAGGCGGCGTGGCTGGCCGCAGGCATTCGCGCGATCGGGTATGTGAGCGCGCCCCGGCGGGCGGAATTGCTCGATGCGCGCGCCGCGGGATGGCGTGCGTCGATCGATCGGCTGCGCGACGCGCTGCGCACGCGTATCGACGAGTCGCTCGGCAGCGACGCGGGCCATCGCGGCATCGTCACCGCGCTCGCGATCGGCGACCAGTCGGGCATCGGCGACGATGACTGGCACGTGCTGCGCAGCACGGGGACGAGCCACCTCGTTGCGATTTCCGGCCTGCATGTCGGGCTCGTCGGCGCGATCGCGGGCGGGCTCGTGTCGATGGTCTGGCGCCGCCTGCGCTGGCGCACACGGGCCGCAACGCTCGTGTTTCCGGCGCCGTACGCGGCCGCGCTCGCCGCGCTGGCAGCTGCGGCCGGCTATGCGGCGCTCGCGGGCTTCAACGTGCCGGCGCAGCGCGCATGGTGGATGATCGCGGCCGGCGGCATTGCGTACCTGGCCGGGCGCAGCGTGCCGACTTCCGCTGTGCTGTGCGCGGCGCTCGGCGGCGTGCTGCTTGCCGACCCGTGGGCCGTGCTGTCGGCCGGATTCTGGCTGTCGTTCGGGGCGGTCGCCGTGATCCTGCTGGCCGTCGCCGGCTGGCGTGGCGTGCGTGAGGTTGATACGGAAAACGAGGAGGGCGACGGCACGGCCGGCTTGTCGAGCCGGTTGCGCGCGTGGGGTGCCCGCGCCGGGCGCCGGATCGCCGAGGCCACGCGCGTGCAGTACGCGGTGACGATCGGTCTCGCACCGCTCACGGCTGCCTGGTTCGCGCAGATATCCCTGTCGGGTCCGCTTGGCAATGCGTTCGCGATTCCGTGGGTCAGTTCGGTCGTGACGCCGGTCGTGTTGGCGGGAATCGCGCTACCCGCGCCGCTCGATGCGTACGCGTTCCGGCTTGCGCACGCGGCGCTCGAACCGATGATGACGCTGCTCGGATACCTCGCCGGCTGGCCGGCCGGCGTGTTCTGGCTGCGCATGCCCGACTGGCCGGTGCTGGTGCTGGCCTGCGTGGGCGTCGCATGGGCGCTGATGCCGCGCGGCTGGCCGTTGCGCTGGGCGGCCCCGATCACGTGGCTGCCGCTCGTCGCGCCGGCATCTGATGCGCCGCCGCCGGGCGGCTTCCGACTGACCGTGCTCGATGTCGGGCAGGGCGCGTCGGTGCTGGTGGAGACCGCGCGGCGCACCTTGCTGTTCGATGCGGGGCCGGGCGCGGAGTCGACCCACGCCGGCGCGCGGATCGTCGCGCCGGCGTTGCGTGCACGCGGCATCGCGGCGATCGATTCGCTCGTGCTCAGTCACGCGGATGCCGATCACGCGGGCGGTGCAACGGCCGTCTATGCGGCAGCCGACGTGCGCCAGCTGCTGGCCGGCATCGTGCCGAACAGCCGGTTGTGGCGCGATGCGGCAGCCGCCGGCGTCGCCGACCGGCTGCCGTGCGCGGCCGGGCAGCGCTGGACCTGGGACGGCGTCGCGTTCACGATGCTGTGGCCGCAAGGCGGCCCGGGCGCGGGCTCGTCGAACGGGCGGTCGTGTGTGCTGCGCATCGACGCGGGCGAGACGTCCGCGCTGCTGACGGGTGATGTGGATGCGAGCGGCGAACGCCGGCTCGTGGACGCTGCGCCCGACGCGTTGGCCGCACGGATCCTGGTCGTTCCGCACCACGGCAGCCGTACGTCGTCGGTCGAGCCTTTCCTCGATTCGGTCGGGCCGCGCGTCGCGGTATTTCCTGTAGGCTATCGCAATCGTTTCGGGCATCCGCACCGGACGGTGCTCGCCCGTTACGCGGCGCGCGGGATCCCGCTGCCGCGCACCGATCGCGACGGCGCCGTGCGATTCGACGTCGCGCCGGCCGACGGCGGGTTTGCCTTCGAGCGTCATCGCGACGTCTGGCGACGGTACTGGATGGATCGGTGAGCGCGGCGAAAGCCGGCGTATCAATAAAGATGGCCCGGGATCCGCGCTCAATGCCGAAGCGTGGGCCCCGGCAGAACGCGAAGCATGAGACTGGAGAAGTTGACTCCGGTCGACCGCCAAGCATGGGGCCGGAGTAGGCGCTGAAGCGCCTACTCGGGTCGACAAAGGAGACATCGGCGTTTGAAGGACATCCTCCACTTCTCGCATGCGAACGGCTTTCCGGCATCGACGTACCGCACGATCTTCGCCGAACTGGCCGACGACTACGAGCTGCGCTACATCGAACGGATCGGCCACGACCGCCGCTACCCGGTGACGCGCGACTGGCCGCATCTCGTCGAGCAACTGCTCGACGACATCGGCAGCCGCTACGAGCGTCCCGTCTGGCTCGTCGGCCATTCGCTCGGCGGCTACCTGTCGCTGATGGCCGCGCTGAAGAAGCCGCAATGGGTGCGCGGCGTCGTGATGATCGATTCGCCGATCATCGCGGGCTGGCGCGCCGGCGCATTGCGCGCGAGCCAGTGGGCGGGGCTCGACGAGCGGCTGTCGCCCGCCGCCGCGACGCGCAACCGGCGTACGCACTGGGTCAGCCGTGACGAAGTCTGGCGGCACTTCCGCGAGAAACCGGCGTTCGCCCGCTGGGACGAACGGATGCTGGCCGACTACATCGACTACGGGATCCCGCAGGTCGGCGCCGACGGCGAGCGCTCGCTCGCGTTCGACCGGCAGGTCGAATACCTGATCTACCGGACGCTGCCGCATACGCTCGGCCCGCGGCTCGCGCACGGCGCGCCGGTGCCGCTCGGCTTTCTCGCCGGCACGCGTTCGCGCGAGGTGCGCCAGGTCGGGCTCGATGCGACACGCCGCGCGGCGCGCGGCCGCGTCGAATGGCTGGAAGGCAGCCACCTGTTTCCGATGGAGCGGCCGCTCGAGACCGCGCGCGCATTGCAGCGGATGCTGAATTCGCTGAGGGCGGCCGAGGGCGATGTGTCACACGCAGTCACCCCGCTCGCGAAGCGCGCCTGACGCAGGGTTTGGCGGCCGGGGCGCCGCCTCCGGCACGCGCGGTTGCACCGGCCGGCGGGCGGCTGCGTCCCGGCGCGCACGGCTGGTGCGAGGCGGCGCGAAAGGGCGCGATCATCGAGTCAATTGCTGAGAGAAGGGCGGGCTTTACGGTATAATCCGTTTTTCCCGCGAGCATCCAGCGATGACCAAATATGTTTTCGTCACCGGCGGCGTAGTTTCTTCCCTTGGCAAGGGTATTGCCGCCGCTTCCCTCGCCGCGATCCTTGAATCGCGCGGTCTGAAAGTCACCCTCCTCAAACTCGATCCGTACATCAACGTCGACCCCGGCACGATGAGCCCGTTCCAGCACGGCGAAGTGTTCGTGACGGAAGACGGAGCGGAGACCGACCTCGACCTCGGCCACTACGAGCGCTTCATCAGCACGAAGATGCGCAAGGCCAACAACTTCACGACCGGCCAGATCTACGAATCGGTGATCCGCAAGGAACGCCGCGGCGACTATCTCGGCAAGACCGTGCAGGTCATTCCGCACATCACGAACGAAATCCAGGCGTTCATCGAGCGCGGGGCCGCGTCGGCCACCTGCGGTGAGCCGGACGTCGCGATCGTCGAGATCGGCGGCACGGTCGGCGACATCGAATCGCTGCCGTTCCTCGAAGCCGCGCGCCAGATGAGCCTGCGCCTCGGCCGCAACAGCGCGTGCTTCGTGCACCTGACGCTGGTGCCGTACGTCGCGACCGCCGGCGAACTGAAGACGAAGCCGACCCAGCACAGCGTGCAGAAGCTGCGCGAGATCGGCATCCTGCCGCACGTGCTGCTGTGCCGTGCGGACCGCCGCATTCCGGACGACGAATCGAAGAAGATCTCGATGTTCTCGAACGTGCCGGAAGACGCCGTGATCTCGGTGTGGGACGCCGATAGCATCTACAAGATTCCGCAGATGCTGCACGACCAGGGCCTCGACCGCATCATCTGCGAGGAACTGAAGCTGTCGCCGAAGGACGCGGACCTGACCATGTGGTCGGAGCTGGTCGAGAAGCTCGAGAACCCGAAGCACGAAGTGACGATCGGCATGGTCGGCAAGTACGTCGACCTGACCGAGTCGTACAAGTCGCTGATCGAGGCGCTGCGCCACGCATCGCTGCACACGTCGACCAAGGTCAACATCGAATACATCGACTCGGAAGAGATCGAGACGAACGGTGTCGACAGCCTGAAGCATCTCGACGCCGTGCTGGTGCCGGGCGGTTTCGGCCGTCGCGGCACGGAAGGCAAGATCGCGGCGATCCGCTATGCGCGGGAAGCCAAGGTGCCGTATCTCGGCATCTGCCTCGGCATGCAGCTCGCGGTGATCGAGTTCGCGCGCGACGTCGTCGGCCTGAAGCAGGCGAACAGCACGGAATTCGAGCCGGACACGCCGGAACGCGTGGTCGCGCTGATCACCGAGTGGTACGACCGCGACGGCAAGGTCGAGACGCGTACCGAGGAATCCGATCTCGGCGGCACGATGCGCCTGGGTTCGCAGCGCTGCCCGATCAAGCCGGGCACGATGGCGGAAGAGATCTATGGCAAGGACGTGAACGAGCGCCATCGCCACCGTTATGAAGTCAATAACCGCTTCGTGCCCCAGCTCGAAGCCGGCGGCCTTATCATCAGCGCCCGTACCCCGAGCGAGGATCTGCCGGAAATGATGGAGCTGCCGCGTTCGATGCACCCGTGGTTCGTCGGCGTCCAGTTCCACCCGGAATTCACGTCCACGCCGCGTGACGGTCATCCTCTCTTCAAGTCGTTCGTCGAAGCTGCGCTTGTCAACAAACAAGCGCGCGGAGTGTAAGCATGAAGCTGTGCGATTTCGAGGTCGGTCTCGACAAGCCTTTCTTCCTGATCGCGGGTACCTGCGTCGTCGAATCGGAGCAAATGACGATCGACACGGCCGGCCGCCTGAAGGAGATCTGCGCGAAGCTGAACATTCCGTTCATCTACAAGTCGTCCTACGACAAGGCGAACCGCAGCTCGGGCAAGTCGTTCCGTGGCCTCGGAATGGACGAGGGCCTGCGGATCCTGTCCGAGGTGAAGCGCCAGCTCGGCCTGCCGGTGCTGACCGACGTGCATTCGATCGAAGAGATCGAGCAGGTCGCGTCGGTCGTCGACGTGCTGCAGACGCCGGCGTTCCTGTGCCGCCAGACCGATTTCATCCATGCGTGCGCGCGCTCGGGCAAGCCCGTCAACATCAAGAAGGGCCAGTTCCTCGCGCCGCACGACATGAAGAACGTGATCGACAAGGCGCGCGAAGCGGCCCGTGAAGCGGGGCTGTCGGAAGACCGCTTCATGGCGTGCGAGCGCGGTGTCTCGTTCGGCTACAACAATCTGGTGTCGGACATGCGTTCGCTCGCGATCATGCGCGAGACGAGCGCCCCGGTCGTGTTCGATGCGACCCACTCGGTGCAGTTGCCGGGCGGGCAGGGCACGAGCTCGGGCGGCCAGCGCGAATTCGTGCCGGTGCTCGCGCGTGCGGCGGTCGCGACGGGCGTCGCGGGCCTGTTCATGGAGACGCACCCGAATCCGGCCGAAGCCAAGTCGGACGGCCCGAACGCGGTGCCGCTGAACCGGATGAGTGCGCTGCTGGAGACCCTCGTCACGCTCGACCAGGCGGTGAAGCGCAATCCGTTCCTGGAAAACGATTTCAATTAAAGATCGAATGAACCTTGCGACGGCTTCGCGCGTCTGTAGCGAAAGCGGTTCGGGCGCGCGCGCCGTCGCAGTTTGAAGAATCCATCGTCATTCTCAGAGGAAACCCATGAGTGCAATCGTAGATATCATCGGCCGCGAGATTCTGGATTCGCGCGGCAACCCCACCGTCGAATGCGACGTGCTGCTCGAATCGGGCACGATGGGCCGCGCGGCGGTGCCGTCGGGCGCGTCCACCGGCTCGCGTGAAGCGATCGAACTGCGCGACGGCGAAGCCGGCCGCTACAACGGCAAGGGCGTGCTGAAGGCAGTCGAGCATATCAACACCGAAATCTCCGAAGCCATCATGGGCCTCGACGCGTCGGAACAGGCGTTCCTCGACAAGACGCTGCTCGAGCTGGACGGCACCGACAACAAGTCGCGTCTCGGCGCGAACGCGATGCTGGCCGTGTCGATGGCCGTCGCGAAGGCAGCCGCCGAAGAGGCCGGCCTGCCGCTGTACCGCTATTTCGGCGGTTCGGGTGCGATGCAACTGCCGGTGCCGATGATGAACATCGTCAACGGCGGCGCGCACGCGAACAACAGCCTCGACATCCAGGAATTCATGATCGTCCCGGTGAGCCAGCCGACGTTCCGTGAAGCCCTGCGTTGCGGCGCGGAAGTGTTCCACGCACTGAAGAAGATCCTGAGCGACCGTGGCATGAGCACGGCAGTCGGCGACGAAGGCGGCTTCGCGCCGAACTTCGGCAGCAACGACGAATGCCTGTCGACGATCCTGCAGGCGATCGAGAAGGCCGGCTACCGTGCCGGTGAAGACGTGCTGCTCGCACTCGACTGCGCGGCATCCGAGTTCTACCACGACGGCAAGTACCAGCTCGCGGGCGAAGGCCTGCAACTGTCGTCGGCCGAATTCACCGACTACCTCGCGACGCTCGCCGACAAGTTCCCGATCGTATCGATCGAGGACGGCATGCACGAAAGCGACTGGGAAGGCTGGAAGCTGCTGACCGATCGCCTCGGCAAGAAGGTGCAGCTGGTCGGCGACGATCTGTTCGTCACGAACACGCGCATCCTGAAGGAAGGCATCGAGAAGGGCATCGCGAACTCGATCCTCATCAAGATCAACCAGATCGGTACGCTGACCGAAACGTTCGCGGCAATCGAAATGGCGAAGCGCGCGGGCTACACGGCCGTGATCTCGCACCGCTCGGGCGAAACGGAAGATTCGACGATCGCGGACATCGCGGTCGGCCTGAACGCCGGTCAGATCAAGACGGGTTCGCTGTCGCGCAGCGACCGCATCTCGAAGTACAACCAGCTGCTGCGCATCGAGGAAGATCTCGGCGACATCGCAAGCTACCCGGGTAAATCGGCTTTCTATAACCTGCGCTAACGCGCTACTATCGGGTTCGTCATATCGACGCCGCTCTGTGCATGTGCGCGGAGCGGCGCTTCTTATATCTGCGGTTCTTACATGCGGCTTGTCACTGTCGTCCTGATTGCCTTGCTGGCGCTCATTCAGTACCCCCTATGGTGGGGACACGGCGGCTGGCTGCGGGTGCATGAATTGCGTCAGCAGCTCGACGACCAGCTCCAGAAGAACGCGGACGAGAAGCTGCGCAACGAGCGCACCGCAGGCGAAGTACAGGATCTGCAGGGCGGCACCGCAGCCATCGAGGAGCGCGCGCGCTACGAGATGGGCATGGTGAAGGACGGCGAGGTATTCGTGCAGTTCGTGTCGCCGAATGCGCCTGCCGTTCCGCTGAACAACACGCCGTCGAATACATCGACGCGCGGCGCCGTCTCCGCGGCACCGGTGCGTGTCGTGCCGAATCCGCAGTCGATCGCGAAGCCGTCGCGGCATCATGGCGGCGACAAGGGCAAGGCCGCGCATCACTGATGCACGATTGCTCGAACCCATTGAAAAGGCGCGGGAAATGCCGCGCTTTTTTATTTCCTGCCGGTAGTCAATCGGCTGGGCGATGCACGCTCACCACCACCATCCCGGGTAGCCGTAGCTGATGCCCGAGCCCCAGCGATTGCCCCATCCGCCGTAATACCCGCCGTAGACCGTCACCGGCGGCGGCGAGTAATAGGCCCATGCGCGCGCGGCGGCCTCGGCTGCCATCGCGCTGTTCTGTTCGCGCAGCACCTGCTGGTCGATCTCGTCATAGCGCTTGCGTTCGGCGCTCGACAGCGCGGGCGGCTGGCCGCCCGATGCACCGGGTTCGGGCAGGCGGCTCAGGATCGTGGAAGTCGGCGGCGGCATCGCGCAGCCGGCCAGCGCGAGCGTGCCGGCGGCAACGCTCGTCAGGACGATGGTGCGGAACGGACGATGAAGCGGGCTCATGTGTTTCTCCTGCAGCGCGCCGACGACGGGAAGCGGCTTGCGCCGAAGTGCGTGACTTCGGCGCCGGAGCCTTGCGTGCGACGCTCGTGCGTCATTATGCGCCCGTGCCCGGATGGGGGGCATCGGGCCACTGATCAGTGACGCTGCTCGGTCGCGGGCGCAATGCCCGTCTCGACGCCGGGTGCCGCGAACAGCTGCGCGACATCGACCGGATCGAATTCATAGCGCTGGTTGCAGAACTCGCAATGAATCTCGACATGGCCGCGCTCGACGATCACGCTGTCGACTTCTTCACGGCCGAGCATGCGCAGCATCGCGCCGACCTTCTCGCGCGAGCACGAGCACTGGAAGCGCGTGCCGGCCGGTTCGAAGTGCTGCACGTTTTCCTGCCAGAACAGCCGGCGGAACACGACTTCCGGTTCGACCTCGAGCAGTTCCTGCGCGGACAGCGTGCCGCCGAGCGTGCAGACGCGCTCCCACGTATCGGTATCGGTTTCGGCGTTACGCGGCACGATGCCGCCGTCGCCCGGCAGCTTCTGCAGCAGCATGCCGACCGCGCGGTCGCGATCGGCCGCGAGCCACATCCGCGTGTCGAGCTGCTCCGAGTGATGCATGTAATGCTCGAGCACCTGCGAGACGGATTCAAGCGGGCCGTCGACGCCGTTCAGCGGCACGATGCCCTGGTACGGCTGCTGGCCCGGCAGCTTGTCGGCCGGGTCGAGCGTGATCACGCAGCGGCCGTGGCCGCTCGCGTTGACGAGCGACGCGAAGCGCGTGTCGTCGCCGATCGTCTGGGCGGAGTCGCCGGCGAACTTCGCGGTGGCCCGCATCGACAGATCCGAACCGCACTGGACGACCAGCATCTGGACCGGCCCGTCGCCGAAGATCTGCATGATCAGGGTGCCGTTGAATTTCAGGTTCGCGGACAGCAGCGCGCACGCGGCCATCATCTCGCCGAGGATCGTGCGCACCGGGGCAGGGTAGTCGCGGCGGGCGAGCACTTCCTGCCACGTATTGCGCAGCGAAACGATCTCGCCGCGCACGGGCGCCGCATTGAACATGAATTTCTGTAACTGGTCGCTCACTCTTCTTCCTTGAAATCCGTGCGAATCACCCGATCCGCACGAGTTGCTCCTTGAAATGCGCACGCCGCTCGACGTACGTCTTCGCGTTCGTGCGCAGCCGCGCAATGTCTTCCGCCGACAGCTCGCGCACGACTTTCGCCGGTGCGCCGAGAATCAGCGAGTTGTCCGGGAACGTCTTGCCTTCCGTCACGACCGCGCCGGCACCAACCAGACAGTTGCGGCCGATTACCGCTCCATTCAAGACCACCGCCTGGATACCGACCAGCGAACCCTCGCCGATCGTGCAGCCGTGCAGCATGGCCTGATGCCCGATCGTCACGTTTTCGGCAATCGTCAGCGGAAAGCCGGGGTCCGTGTGCAGGACCGCGCCTTCCTGGACGTTGCTGCCCGCACCGACGGTGATCGTCTCGTTGTCGCCGCGAATCGTCGCGCCGAACCAGACGCTCGCGTTCTCCTCGAGCACGACCTTGCCGATGATGGCCGCCGTATCGGCGACGAATACGCTTTCGTGGATCGTCGGGGCCGTATCGCCCAGCTTGTAGATCGTCACGGAGTCTCCTTGTCTCTTCGATGATTGGCGCCGGTAGAATGGCGCGTCTGGTTTGCCCGGCGCATGCGCATTGCGCCGCGGAACAATCGCCTATTGTAAACCGTCGCGTGCGTGCGCTCCCGCGATGCGCACGCAGGGTGTCCCCATTTATGAGCATGGAGTCTTCTTCCTTCGGCAATGCGTCCACCTGCGTGCGCCGCACCGCGCTTGCCGCGCTGCGTGACGCCGAACCCGCAGCCAAGGCCGCCCAGGTGCGCGCGCTCCACGATGCGTTGCGGGCCGGGCAGGCGGCGATCGCGCCGTCGCTCGAATTGCCCGAGCCGGCCGATCTGCCCGGCCGGCCGGCGCGCCCGCCGCTCGTCGAGCCGCGCCAGCTCGAGCGACGCAGCATGCGTTCGCCCGAAGGGCGCGCCGTGCTGCTGCACGCGCTTGCCCATATCGAGTTCAATGCGATCAACCTGGCGCTCGATGCGGTCTGGCGCTTCGCGGGCCTGCCGGCCCCGTTCTATGCGGACTGGCTGAAGGTGGCGGCCGAGGAGGCCTATCACTTCACGCTGCTGTCCGAACGCCTGGCGGCGTTCGGGCATGCGTACGGCGATTTTCCCGCGCACAACGGCCTGTGGGAGATGTGCGAGCGGACCAAGGGCGACGTGCTGGCGCGCATGGCGCTCGTGCCGCGCACGCTAGAGGCCCGCGGGCTCGACGCATCGCCGCCGATCCGCGCGCGGCTCCTGCAGGCGGGCGACGATGCGTCGGCTGCGATCCTCGATGTGATCCTGCGCGACGAAATCGGCCATGTCGCGATCGGCAACCGCTGGTTCCGGCATCTATGCGACGAAGCCGGCCGCGATCCCGTGCCGACCTACCGGCAGCTCGCCGAGCAATACCATGCGCCGCGGCTGCGCGGCCCGTTCAATTTCGATGCGCGCCGCGATGCCGGATTCGAGCAGGCCGAACTCGACGAACTGGCCGCGCAAGACATGGCGGACGGCAACGCGCCACGCTAGCCGGCTCGCGTTCGGCCGCGCTTCGACGTGCCGCCCGCCGTCCCGGGTGCCCGGGACATGGCGCTTCTCCCGGCCCCTGGCGTACGCGCACCGCTAGAGCGGCGCCTCGATTGCCGGACGCCGGAAAGAGGGCGTCGCCGCTATAATCGAACGATCATTCTTTTTTCTGGCGGCTGCAATGAGTGCATCGAGTTCTGTTTCCGATTTCGTCACGGTGCGCGGCGTCCAGCTGCATGTCCGGCGCTGGGGCCGGCCCGATGCGCCCACGCTGTTCATGCTGCATGGCTGGATGGACGTCTCGGCATCGTTCCAGTTCGTTGTCGATGCGCTCGCGGGCGACTGGCAGGTGATCGCGCCCGATGCGCGCGGTTTCGGGCTGTCCGACTGGCCGGTCGCGCGGCAGGGCGGCGGGCATTACTGGTTCCACGAGTACCTGGGCGACCTCGATGCACTCGTCGACCACTATGCGCCGGCCGGCGAAGTCAACCTGGTCGGGCACAGCATGGGCGCGAACGTCGTGTGCCTGTATGCCGGCGCGCGGCCGGAGCGCGTGCGGCGCGTGGTCGATCTCGAGGGTTTCGGGCTGGCGCCCGCGCGGGCCGAGCAGGCGCCGCGCCGGTTGCGCGGCTGGCTGGACGAGTTGCGCGAACCGCCCGTGCTGCGCCCTTACGCGTCCCTCGACGACGTGGCGGCGCGCCTGATCAAGACCAATCCGCGGCTCGACCCGCGCCGTGCGGCGTTCCTCGCCGCGCACTGGTCGAAGCGTGGCGACGACGGCCAGTACCACCTGCTGGCCGACCCCGCGCACAAGATGCCGGGGCCGCAGCTGTACCGGCTCGACGAAGTGATGGCCACCTGGGCGCAGGTGCGCGCGAAGGTGCTGCACGTCGAAGCCGTCAATTCGCCGACGCTGGCCCACATCGCGGGCGACATCCCGCTGCCGGAATTCAAGGCGCGCTTCAACGCGTTCCCCGACTGGCGCGAGAAGCTCGTCGAGGACGCCGGCCACATGGTGCATCACGACCAGCCCGAGCAGATCGCGGCGCTGATCGAGGCGTTCTGCGCGTAAGCGCGCGGCGGCGGCGGCGGGGCACGCGGGCGGCGCATTGCCGCGTTGCAGTAGAATGAAGCCTTACCTGCCATGCCGACAATGAACGCCGATCTCCACTGCCATTCGAATGTTTCCGACGGGTTGCTGCCGCCTGCCGACGTCGCGCGCCGCGCTCATGCCGGCGGCGTGACCCTGTGGGCGCTGACCGACCACGACGAGATCGGCGGCCAGGCAGCGGCGCGCAGCGAAGCGGAAGCGCTCGGCATGCGCTACCTGAGCGGCGTCGAGATTTCGGTCACGTGGGCATCGCGCACCGTGCACATCGTCGGCCTGAATGTCGATCCCGCGAATCCGGTGCTGGTCGACGGCCTGTACCGCACGCGCCACGGCCGCGCGGCGCGCGCGGTGGCCATCGGCGAGCAGCTCGCCACGCTCGGCATTCCCGGTGCGTACGAAGGTGCGTTGAAGTACGTGTCGAATCCCGACCTGATCTCGCGCACGCACTTCGCCCGCTTCCTCGTTGAAAACGGCCACGCGACGTCGACATCCGATGTGTTCGATCGGCTGCTCGGCGACGGCAAGCCCGGGTTCGTCCCGCACCGCTGGGCGACGCTGCCCGACGCCGTCGCGTGGATTCGGGCGGCGGGTGGCGAAGCCATCGTCGCGCATCCGGGCCGCTATCGCTATACGCCCGTCGAATTCGACGCGTTCTTCGGCGAGTTCATCGATCTGGGCGGCCGCGCGATCGAGGTCGTCACGGGCAGCCACACCCCCGACCAGTACCGCGAATACGCGGACGTCGCACGCCGCTTCGGCTTCGAAGCGTCGCGCGGCTCGGATTTCCATGCGCCAGGCGAGGGCCGTGTCGAGCTCGGCAGCCTGCCGCCGTTGCCGCCCGACCTGACTCCGGTCTGGGAACGCTGGCTCTGACACCGGGCGGCGGCCTGCCACCTGCGTTGCTGCCGGCCGCGCGCATCCGATTTCTCCCCCCTTTACGCCCCCCATGTCCCAGTTCTTCAGGATTCACCCGGATAATCCGCAGCCGCGCCTGATCAAGCAGGCCGTGGAAATCGTCAGCAAGGGCGGCGTGATCGCGATGCCGACCGATTCGAGCTATGCGCTCGCGTGCCATCTCGACGACAAGGACGCGGTCGAGCGCGTGCGCCGGATTCGCGGCCTCGATGAGAAGCAGCACTTGTCGCTGCTCGTGCGCGACCTGTCGGAGCTCGCCAACTTCGCGATGGTCGACAACCGCCAGTACCGGCAGATCAAGTCGGTGACGCCGGGCCCGTACGTCTTCATCCTGCAGGCGACGAAGGAAGTGCCGCGCCGGCTGTCGCACCCGTCGCGCAAGACGATCGGGCTGCGCGTGCCCGATCACGCGATCACGCTCGCGTTGCTCGAATCGCTCGGCCAGCCGCTGCTCGGCACGACGCTGATCCTGCCGCCGGACGACGAGCCCCTGAACGATCCCGACGAAATCCGCGAGCGGCTCGAGAAGCAGGTCGACCTTGTGATCGACGGAGGCGCGTGCCCGCGCGAGCCGTCGACGGTGATCGACCTGACCGGCGACGAGCCCGAGCTCGTGCGCGCGGGCCGCGGCGCGCTCGAACCGTTCGGACTCTCGGCCGCGTAAGCGCGCCGTTCCATTTTTTGCGCGAGTGCGCTTGTTACAATAACGCGATATGGATGCTTCCCTGATACAGACCATCGCCGTCTACGCGCTGCCCGTGATCTTCGCGATCACGCTGCACGAGGCCGCGCATGGCTACGCCGCCCGCCTGCTCGGCGACAACACCGCCTACATGATGGGGCGCGTGTCGTTCAACCCGATGCGTCACATCGATCCGCTCGGCACGATCGCGATTCCGCTCGTGATGTATTTCCTGACGGGCGGCGCGTTCCTGTTCGGCTATGCGAAGCCGGTGCCGGTGTCGTTCGGCAACCTGCGCGATCCGCGCTGGGGCAGCCTGTGGGTATCGCTCGCAGGCCCGGCCTGCAACTTCGTGCAAGCGCTGATCTGGGGCGTGCTGACCCTCGTGCTGCCGGCCGTCGGCATCGACGAGCCGTTCTTCACGCGGATGGCGTTTGCCGGCGTCAGCGCGAACCTCGTGCTCGGCGTGCTGAACCTGTTTCCGCTGCCGCCGCTCGACGGCGGCCGCATCCTGGCGGCGCTGCTGCCGACGAAGCAATCGATCGCGCTGTCGCGCATCGAGCCGTACGGTTTCATCATCGTCCTCGCGCTGGTCGCGACGGGTGTGCTGACGAATTTCTGGCTGCGCCCGCTCGTCAACGTCGGCTACGCCGTCCTGAGCGCCATCCTGTCCCCATTCGCCTCGCTTCTCTAACGACAATCATGTTCCCTGAACGTATTTTCTCCGGCATGCGACCCACCGGGTCGCTGCACCTCGGTCACTACCACGGCGTGCTGAAAAACTGGGTGAAGCTGCAGTCCGAGTACCCGTGCTTCTTCTGCGTCGTCGACTGGCATGCGCTGACGACGCACTACGAGACTCCCGAGGTCATCGAGAAGAACGTGTGGGACGTGCTGATCGACTGGCTCGCATCCGGCATCGATCCGGCGCAGGCCACGCTGTTCATCCAGAGCAAGGTGCCGGAGCACGCCGAACTCGCGCTGCTGCTCGGCATGAGCACGCCGCTCGGCTGGCTCGAACGCGTGCCGACCTACAAGGAGCAGATGGAGAAGCTGAAGGACAAGGATCTGTCGACCTACGGCTTCCTCGGTTATCCGGTGCTGATGGCGGCCGACATCCTGCTGTATCGCGGCTCGCTCGTGCCGGTCGGTGAAGACCAGGTGCCGCACGTCGAGATGACGCGCGAGATCGCGCGCCGCTTCAACTACCTGTACGGCCGCGAGCCGGGCTTCGAGGAGAAGGCGCTCGATGCCGCGAAGAAGCTCGGCGGCAAGCGCGCGAAGCTCTATCACGAGCTGCGCAACGCGTATCAGCAGGAGGGCGACGACGAGGCGCTCGAACAGGCGCGCGCGATGCTGCAGGAATCGCAGAGCCTGTCGATGAGCGACCGCGAGCGCCTGTTCGGCTATCTCGAAGGCGCGCGCAAGATCATTCTCGTCGAGCCGCAGGCGCTGCTTACCGAAGCATCGCGGATGCCGGGCCTCGACGGGCAGAAGATGTCCAAGTCGTACGGCAACACGATCGGCCTGCGCGAAGACGCCGAGACGATCACGAAGAAGGTCCGCACGATGCCGACCGATCCCGCGCGCGTGCGCCGCACCGATCCGGGCGATCCCGACAAGTGCCCGGTGTGGCAACTGCACCAGGTCTATACCGACGAGGCGACGCACGACTGGGTGCAGAAAGGCTGCCGTTCGGCGGGCATCGGCTGCCTCGACTGCAAGCAGCCGGTCGTCGAAGGCATCCTGCGCGAACAGCAGCCGATGCTCGAGCGCGCGCAGAAGTACATGGACGACCCGTCGCTGCTGCGCGCGATCGTCGCGGACGGTTGCGACAAGGCGCGCAAGTACGCGACGGAAACGATGCGCGACGTGCGTGACGCGATGGGCCTGTCGTACAACTGATCGACCGCATGAGCGCATCCGTCATTGCCGCCGCGGGCGGCCACGTCGCCCAGGCCGAGCCGTCGCGCTGGGTCGCGCAATGGTCGCGGCTCGTGTCGCCGGGCGGCGCGGTGCTCGATGTCGCCGCGGGCGGCGGCCGCCATGCGCGCGGGTTCGCGTCGCATGGCCATCCGGTCGTCGCACTCGACCGCGACCCGGCCGCGCTGGCCGCGTTGCGTTCGATTCCGGGCGTCGATGCCCGTGACGCCGATCTCGAAGGCGCGCCGTGGCCGTTGCCGGCCGGCGAGCAGTTTGCGGCGGTGGTGGTCACGAATTATCTGCACCGTCCGCTCTGGCCCCATCTGCTCGATGCGGTGGCGCCGGGCGGCGTGCTGATCTACGAAACCTTCGCGCAAGGAAACGAAACGGTCGGGAAACCGTCCAACCCCGCGTTCCTGCTCGCCCCGGGCGAGCTGCTGGACGCCGTGCACGGCCGCCTGCGGGTGGTTGCGTACGAGGACGGGTTCGTCGCCGCGCCGCGCGAGGCGTTCGTCCAGCGTCTCTGCGCAGTGCGCGAGGGCGCGACCCCGAAGGCGGGGGCGGGAATTCCACGTTACGAACTGCCCGGCTAATCCGCTACAATCTCAATGTTTACCGGTACATAATCTCATTCGCGTTTCATGGCTAACGGCACCCAAGACGGCATTCAAATCCGCGGCAGCATCCCCGCGATCGTCACCCCGATGCTCGAAGACGGCAGTCTCGACCTGCCGGCGTTTCGCAAACTGATCGACTGGCACATCGCGGAAGGCACCGATGCGCTGGTCGTGGTCGGTACGAGCGGCGAGTCGGCAACGCTCAACGTCGAAGAGCACATCCTGATGATCCGCACGGCGGTCGAGCATGCGGCGAAACGCATCCCGATCATCGCGGGCGCGGGCGGCAACTCGACCGCCGAGGCGATCGAGCTGACGAAGCACGCGAAGGCTGTCGGCGCGGACGCGACGCTGCAGGTCGTGCCGTACTACAACAAGCCGACGCAGGAAGGCATGTACCGTCACTTCAAGACGATCGCCGAAGCGGTCGACCTGCCGGTGATCCTGTACAACGTGCCGGGTCGCACGGTGGCCGACATGGCGAACGAGACGACGCTGCGCCTCGCGGAAGTCCCGGGCATCATCGGCGTGAAGGAAGCGACTGGCAACATCGATCGCGCCGCGCACCTGATCAAGGCCGCCCCGAAGCATTTCGCGATCTACAGCGGCGACGATCCGACCGCGATCGCACTGATGCTGCTCGGCGGCCACGGCAATATCTCGGTCACGGCGAACGTCGCACCGCGCGCGATGAGCGACCTGTGCCGCGCGGCGCTGGCCGGTGACGTACAGACGGCTCGCGCGCTGCACATGAAGCTGCTGTCGCTGCACAAGAACCTGTTCATCGAAGCGAACCCGATTCCGGTGAAGTGGGCGCTGCAGGCGATGGGCAAGATGCAGGGCGGCATCCGGCTGCCGCTCACGGCGCTCGACGAGCGCTGCCACGAAGCCGTGCGTTCGGCCCTCGTCGAGGCCGGCGTCCTCGCCTGATGCCGAGGCGGCCGCGTCCTGCGGCCGCCGGCTCGAACCCTGATCAACCCGCACCGGCCGGCTCCGTCCGGCGCCGCTCCTGACGAGCGTTCTAGCAAGACGAAGGATTTCATGAAACGTTTCGCCTTTTCCTCTCGCGCCATCCAGATGTCGGTGGTGGCGCTGGCGCTGGGCGCGCTCGCCGGCTGCGATACGCTGAACGACTACCTGGCCCCTGACCGGGTCAACTACAAGAACACCGGTTCGGCGCCGCCGCTCGCGGTGCCGAGCGACCTGAAGCCGGTGCCGACGACGCAGCAGTTCGTCGCGCCGCCGAGCAACGCCGGCCTCGGCACGCTGCCGCCGCGGGTCACGACGCAGGCGGGCAACGCGACCGACGGCATCCCGAGCGCGCAGGATCCGCTCGGCATGCACATCGAGCGCGACGGCGACCGCCGCTGGCTCGTCGTCGATGGCCGCACGCCCGAGCAGCTGTGGCCGATCCTGAAGGAGTTCTGGCAGGAGAACGGCTTCTCGCTGAAGACCGATGCGCCGTCGACGGGCATCATGGCCACCGACTGGGCTGAAAACCGCGCGAACATCCCCGACGACTGGTTCCGCCGTACGATCGGCAAAGTCATCGATTTCGCGTACTCGTCCGGCACGCGCGACCGCTTCCGTACGCTCGTGAACCGCACGTCGGACGGCAACACCGATATCTCGATCACGCACAGCGCGATGGAGGAAATGATGGTCGGCCCGCAGGGCGGCACGTCGTCGCGCTGGGAAGAGCGTCCGCGCAATCCGGTGCTCGAAGCCGTATTCCTGTCGAAGCTGATGCAGAAGTTCGGCCTGACCGATGCGCAGGCGAAGCAGCTGCTGACCGATGCCCGTCCCGCGACGGCGCCGGCGCAGGTCAGCGACACGAGCAGCGGCGGGGCGACGCTGCAACTGGCCGAGTCGTTCGACCGCGCATGGCTGCGCGTGGGCCTGGCGCTCGACCGCACCAACTTCGCGGTCGACAATCGTGATCGCGAGAAGGGCGTGTACACCGTGCGCTATGCGAACACGATGGAAGAGCTCAAGCGCGACGGCCTGTTCGGCAAGCTGTTCTATGGCGGTCCGTCGGCCGCGAAGCCGGGCAAGGAGTACCTCGTCAACGTGCGCGCACAGGGCAACGGCAGTACGCAGGTTGCGGTGGTCGGCGCGAACGGCCAGGTCGACAACTCGTCGGACGCGCAGCGGATCATTTCGCTGCTCCACGCGCAGCTGAACTAAGCGCGTGCGATTCTCCAGCCTCGGAAGCGGCAGCGAAGGCAACGCGCTGGTCGTCGAGGCCTCGAGCGGCACGACGACCACCCGCGTGCTGCTCGACTGCGGCTTTTCCGCCAAGGAGGTAGAGCGCCGGCTCGGCCGACTGAATCTCTGCATCGGCGATCTCGATGCGATCCTCATCACCCACGAACACAGCGACCACGTCGGCAGCGCGTTGACGCTCGCCCGCCGCGGATCGCTGCCGCTCTACATGAGCTGGGGCACCGCGCGCGCGGTTGGCGCGGACGAGGCCGATGTCGATCTAAATGTGCTGTGGGGCGACGAGACGGCCGCGATCCGCGATCTGGCCGTGATGCCCTATACCGTCCCTCATGACGCGCGTGAGCCGCTCCAGTTCGTCTTTATGGACGGCGCCAGCCGGCTCGGCGTGCTGACGGACGTCGGGATGGCCACGCCGCACATCACGGCTGTCCTGAGCGGCTGTGACGCGCTGGTGCTCGAATCCAACCACGATACCGCGATGCTGGCCTCGAGCCGCTATCCGCAGTCGCTGAAGGCGCGTATCGGCGGCAACCACGGCCACCTGAGCAATCACGCCGCAGCGGACATCCTCGCGTCGCTGGAGCGCAGCCGCCTCAAGCACCTGGTCGCCGCGCACCTGAGCCAGCAGAACAACCTGCCGGAACTGGTCCGCCAGGCGTTTGGCGGTGTACTGGGGACGAGCGGGGACGACGTGGTCGTGGCCACGCAGGATGCGGGCTTCGACTGGCTGGCGCTCGGATGAGCGGGGCAGGGCCGCCGCGGCGGCCCGGTGCGACTGCCGTGCGATAGGCGCGGAAACGACAGACGTAAAAAAACCGGCCCTCGGGCCGGTTTTTTTTCAGCTGACGCTGAGGCTTACTGGCTTGCGCCCGAAGCCGGAGCAGCCGTCGCTGCCGAAGCAGCCGACGCCACTGCAGCAGCAGCGTCGCTCGCAGCAGCCGTTGCCGACGAAGCAGCAGCCGAAGCGTCGCTCGCAGCACCAGCAACTGCCGAAGCAGCCGACGAAGCAGCAGCAGCCGCGTCGCTTGCAGCCGACGAAGCAGCTTGATCAGCGCTCTTGTTGCAAGCAGCCAGTGCAACAGCAGCCAACAGGGAAGCTACGAGGAGGGATTTCTTCATGATCACGTCCTTTTATGGTTAAAGGTAAGCAACAGCGCGAAACAATACCGGTAATGTGCTCCAACACCGACCTGGGCCGCTGGTGGAGATGCACTTCTTAGAGCGTGAATCTTCCCTACGGCTTGGGCGGAAATTATATGCACTTTCCTATCGACCGTCGACAAATGCGGGGTCAATACGTTGTCTTTCCCATACAGAATTTGATCCGTACGGGCATACGGGGCGACTCACACTAAATCCGGTTTCCGACCCGTATCCAGCCCGCACGATACCACTCGTGCAACAAGGCTGTCATCGAGGGAACCCGGGATAGTGTTACAAACCGTTTCGCCTCCATCTGGCGTTGATTGGCCAGTTCGGGCAGCCATTCGCTGGCCTGCTCGAGCGGTCCTTCTTCACCATTAATGAAGTACGAGCGCGCGTTATACATCAATGCGGCCCTTCTGTCGAGACACACGCCACGGCGTGACGCTTGCGTGACGAACGCGGCCTCGGACAGCGGGCGCGCGGGCGGGTCGAAAACGACGTTCGGCTTGGGCTCGCTCAGGTAGCAGCCGAGGAATTCGGCGACGTCCCGCTTGCGCCAGCGGATCGCGTCCACGATCTCGGCCACGCGCTCGACCATCGCCGGAGGCAACTGGGCGGGCGTGTCGACGGCCGGCTGCTTCGGATCGCGGTAAAGATCGTCGCCGCAACCGTCGCGCAGGCCGCCACGCTCCGCGAGATAGTACAGGAACTGGGCGCCCAGCTCGCCGGCGGACGGGGCCCGGAAGCCGATCGAGCAGGTCATGCATTCGCCTTCGGCGACGCCGTCGTGCGCGATGTGCGGCGGCAGGTAGAGCATGTCGCCGGGTTCCAGCACCCATTCATCGCTCGGCTCGAAATTTTCGAGGATCTTCAGCGGCACGTCCGGTTGCAGCGACAGGTCCTTCTGCGCACCGACGCGCCAGCGGCGCCGGCCTTCGACCTGCAGCAGGAATACGTCATACGAATCGAAATGCGGACCGACACCGCCGCCGTCCGTCGCATAGGAGATCATCAGGTCGTCCAGACGCGCGTCGGGGATGAAGCGGAAGCGGTCGAGCAGTGCGCGCGCCGCATCGACGTGCAGGTCGAGCCCCTGCACGAGCAGGGTCCAGGCCTTGCGCGTCACGGCCGGCAGCGAGCCGGGCTCGAACGGGCCCTGCTCAAGTTGCCACTTGTTACGAAAATGGGTGATCAGTCGCGATTCCGCGTCATAGTCCGCGGCGAGCTCGAACAGTGCGTCGCGCGAGACCGGCGACGCGACGCCGGGGATTGCCTGGCGGATCAGGAGCGGCTTCTTCTGCCAGTAGCCGCGCATGAATTGCGCCGGCGTAAGACCGCCGAGCAGCGGTGTGGGAAGATCGGAAGGTGGCGCGCCGAACGGGGCGGCAGCGGCATCCCGCGGTTCGGCTTGAGACCGGTTGCGCATCGTATAATGAGATTTGTATTTGGGAGAATTGGATGAAAATCGCAAAAAACACCGTCGTGTCGGTCACTTACAAGCTGTCCGATGCACAGGGCAATCTGATCGAGGAAAGCGACGAGCCGATGGTCTATCTGCACGGCGGCTATGATGGCACGTTCCCCAAGATCGAGGAACAGCTCGACGGCCATGAGCCGGGCTACGAGGCGCAGGTTCAGCTCGAGCCGCAGGACGCGTTCGGCGACTACGATCCCGAACTCGTGAAGATCGAGCCGCGCGATCGTTTTCCCGAGCCGCTCGAAGTGGGCATGCAGTTCGAAGGCACGCCGGAAGACGGCGACGAGGAAGTCGATTCGCTGATCTACACGGTCACCGACGTCGCCGAAGACAAGGTCGTGCTCGACGGCAATCACCCGCTGGCAGGCATGGCGCTGCGTTTCGCGCTCACCGTGAAGGACGTTCGCGAAGCCACCGAAGACGAAATCGAGCATGAGCACGCACATGGTGCGGAAGGGCTCGAGATCGTCGACGAGGACGACGACGAAGACGGCGAAGCGCCGTCAGGGCGTACCCTGCACTGAGCTCGCAGGCAAGCCGGGTGCCGGCCCCGACGCAGGGGCGGGCGCCGGCCACGACGCGCCGCCCGGTGCGGCGCCGTCACCCTGCAATTGCGGCGCGACCGACGACGAGTCGGGCAGCGCCGGCAACGCAGGGATTTCCGGCATCTGCGGCAGCGGCACGTCGTCACGCGGCACGAGCGGCAGCGCGGGCGGCACGGGCAGGTTCTTCGGCACCTCCTGCAGGCTCACGTTGAAGATCGTCTGCCGTGCCGGCGACACGCTCACCTTGACCCACTGATTCGTCGGATGGCGCGGTCCGATCGCGACGCGCGTCACATTACCCACCAGTTCACCGTCGTCTGCACGCAGCGGGCGGTCGATCAGAAAACCGTTCGCAAGCGGCTCACCGCTCGCGTGCATCACGAGTATCGGGCCGCGGAACGTCGCCGCCGCCTTCACCAGCGTTCGTTTCAGCTCACGGAAGCCGTCGCGCACGCGCGGCCGATTGAAACGCAGCCATGCGAAGCGTTCCGCGCGTTCATAGCGTTCGAACTGCGGATCGCCTTCGAACAACACCACCATCGCGCGTGCTTCACGCCGCTTCGCGTATTCGGCCGCGTGGTCGATCCAGAAACCGTTCGCGATGATGCGGTCCTCGAATTCGCCGTTGCGGCCGCCGGCCGTCAGGTAATGGTTATTGGGCGCCGGCGCGTTGAGCGCGACGTAGACGATGTCGTCGCGCATCCAGCGGGCGTTTTCCCGATACGGCCGGAACCGTGCGACTTCGCTTTCCCGCGTGATCTGCAGCGCGCCGGGGTCGGGCAGTGCGGAATCGGCGAGCAGCGTCTGCCGCAGGAAGTCGAGCCGCTCGACCGGATCGTAGCCGCCGCCGGCCGCGGTGTTGCACGTTGCCCAGTCGTCGTGGCCGGGAATGAACACGAGCGGCACGCGTGCCGCATCCAGGATCGCCCCCCGCTGCGAATACAGGGCATCGCGGCACGCTTCCTTGGAACCCTTGAGATCACCCGCGTAGACGACGAACGCGAGGTTGCGCTCGCGCGCGATCGCATCGAGCAGCCGCTGGGCGGCCGGTTCGTCGCCAGGGACGTTGATCACACCCGACACGACCGCGAACGAGTAGGGCGTCGTGCTGCGTTTCGGCGGCGCGGCCAGCGCGGTGGCCTGCGCGAGCGCGAGCGCCGCCGCGACGAGCATGGCGGCCGTGCGAGCCGGCAGGCCGCGCGGGATGCGCTTACGCGTGTCCGTCGACATCGTGCGACCGGACCAGCGTGCGCAGTTCGTACAGCAGGTCGAGCGCCTCGCGCGGCTTGAGATCGTCGGGATCGATGTCGCGCAGTTTTTCGAGTGCCGGATGCGGTGTGCCGGGCAGCGCCGGCGCGTCCGCGCATTCGAGATCGTCGGCGGCCACCGGCGGCGCGCTGAACAGGTCGAGCTGCGGCGTGTGTTGCGACGCCGACTGCTGTTCGAGATACGCGAGGTGCTTGCGCGCGGCGCGGATCACGGGCGCCGGAACGCCTGCGAGCTGCGCGACCTGCAGGCCGTAGCTCTGGTTGGCCGGGCCTTCGTTGACCGCGTGCAGGAACACGATGCCGTGGCCGTGCTCGACGGCCGACAGGTGGACGTTGGCCGCTTGCGGGAATTCGGCCGGCAGTTGCGTCAGCTCGAAGTAGTGCGTCGCGAACAGCGTGTAGCACGCGTTGTGCGCCAGCAGGTGGCGCGCGATGGCCCACGCGAGCGCGAGGCCGTCGAACGTCGACGTGCCGCGGCCGATCTCGTCCATCAGCACCAGGCTTTGCGGCGTCGCGTCGTTGAGGATCGCCGCGGCTTCGGTCATCTCGACCATGAACGTCGAGCGGCCGCCCGCGAGATCGTCCGCCGCGCCGATCCGCGTGAAGATCCGGTCGATGGGGCCGAAGCATGCCGACTTGGCCGGTACGTAGCTGCCGACGTAAGCCATCAGCGCGATCAACGCGGTCTGCCGCATGAACGTCGATTTACCGCCCATGTTCGGGCCGGTGATCAGCAGCAACTTGCGCTCGGTGCCGAAGCGGCAGTCGTTCGCGATGAACTGTTCGACCTGCGCTTCGACGACCGGGTGGCGGCCCTGTTCGATTTCGATGCCGATTTCGTCGGTGAAGGTCGGTGCGACCCAGTCGAGCGCACGGGCGCGTTCGGCGAATGCGGCGAGCAGGTCGAGCTCGGCGAGCGCCGATGCGACGCGCTGGCACTCCGGGATGAACGGCAGCAGGGCCTGCAGCACCGCGTCGTACAGCGCGCGCTCGCGGGCCAGTGCGCGTTCCTGCGCGGACAGCGCCTTGTCCTCGAAAGTCTTCAGTTCGGGCGTGATGTAGCGCTCGGCGTTCTTCAGCGTCTGGCGCCGGCGGTAATCGTCGGGCACCTTGTCGGTCTGGCCGCGCGTGACCTCGATGTAGAAGCCGTGCACCTTGTTGTATTCGACGCGCAGGTTCGCGATGCCGGTGCGCGTACGCTCGCGCGCTTCCAGATCGATCAGGAACTGCCCGCAGTTCTCGGAAATGTCGCGCAGTTCGTCGAGTTCGGCATCGTAGCCGCGCGCGATGACACCGCCGTCGCGCACCATCGCGGCTGGCTCGGGCGCAATCGCACTGGTCAGCAGGTCGAGACATTCGGCGGGCGGTGCGAGTGCTGCGTCGACGCGGGTGAGTGCGTCCGCGTTCGCGACGATCGCGCTGATGCGCTCGCGCAGTGCCGGCAGGGCGGCGAACGTGTCGCGCAGGCTCGACAGGTCGCGCGGGCGCGCGGACAGCAGCGCGAGACGCCCGGTGATCCGTTCGACGTCGGCGATCTGGCGCAGCGCGCTGCGCAGCGCATCGAGGCTGGCGTTGGCCGGTGCATCGAGCAGTGCACCGATTGCCTGCTGCCGCGACTGCGCAGCGACCGACGCGCGCGGCGGGTGATGCAGCCAGTGACGCAGCAGGCGGCTGCCCATCGTCGTGCAGCAGGTGTCAAGCAGCGAATACAGTGTCGGCGACTCGGTGCCGCGCAACGTCTCGGTCAGTTCGAGGTTGCGGCGCGTGGCCGGATCGAGACCGATGTACTCCGTTTCGTTCTCGACCTTCAGGCTGCGCACGTGCCGCAGTTGCTGGCCCTGCGTGGCGGCCGCATAGAGCAGCAGCGCGCCGGCCGCGCCGCACGCGCTCGTGAGTGAATGCGCACCGAAACCGTCGAGGCTCGCGACATCGAGCTGGTCGCACAGGCGCTGCGTGCCCGATGCGATGTCGAAGTGCCATGCGGGCACGCGCCTGCTTGCGCCCGCGCCGGCCGGCACGGCGTCGGTCGCGCCGTCCGGTGTCAGGATCTCGGCCGGCCGGATGCGCTCGAGCGCGGCCGCGAGCTGGTCGGGTTCGATTTCGGCGAGCCGCAGCGCGCCGCTGGCGAGGTTCAGCCATGCAAGGCCGATGTTCACCGCGACGCCGCGCTTGTTGTGGCCCGTGCACATCGCGAGGAGGTAAACGTCGTTCTTGTCGGACAGCAGCGCGGCATCGGTCAGCGTGCCGGGCGTGACGACACGCACGACCTTGCGCTCGACGGGGCCCTTCGATGTGGCGGGATCGCCGATCTGCTCGCAGATCGCGACCGATTCGCCCATTTTCACGAGCTTCGCAAGATACTGCTCGACCGCGTGATGCGGTACGCCGGCCATCTTGATCGGCGTGCCGGCGGAAGCACCGCGTTGGGTGAGGGTCAGGTCGAGCAGGCGTGCGGCTTTCTCCGCGTCTTCGAAGAACAGCTCGTAGAAGTCGCCCATCCGGTAGAAGACAAGCGTGTCGGGATGGTCGGCCTTGATGCGCAGGTACTGCTGCATCATCGGGGTATGGCCGGCGAAGGCGTCGGGCGACAGCGTGGTCATAAGTCAGGCGTGAAGTTGTTGCTTTGGTTGCCCGAGTTTACCAGTGGCCTGAACGGGACCGCTCGAAGTTCGCCGTTCGGCCAGTTGCCGGGGGGCATGACCCGCGACTGCCGGCCGGGAGCGGACGTTCGACGCGACGAGCGAAGTCGTAGACAATCGAGATTCCAAGGCATCCTGCTATCCATCCGTAACAATATGACCCGTCCGCCCCGTCGACCGGATCTGATCGTAAGCTTCACTCTGACGGCACGCAGATAGATGGCTCATTGAAAGAGGTCATCTCAGGCTATCGTCCGATCTACAAGGTGTGTGCCGACTACTGGTCGTCTGCACATCATGAATTCGTTGGCGCAACTGGCGTCTGCACGGGGCGCAAATGTAAGGCGGAAGTTTGGCTTTTGTCCCCCGAGGCATATCCACACTCATTTTGGATCGATCGACGCGTTGAAGTAGCTGAGGGTTCTAGATCGGTAGGCATTGCTGATGTCCTGCAGATAATCAACCCCCTGCTCAATATGTCCGCAGATGGCTGACTATGAGGGGTTATCGTACCGATGGAAAAGGTATGGATACGAAGAGGGTGAGGCTGATTATTTTTGACTTAGACGAAACCTTGGTGCATGCCACCGAGGTGCCTTTGTCTTGGTCACATAGCTTTCAGGTTGGTCCGTACTTCGTCTACGTCCGTCCGTTTGCACCGGAACTGATCAGTATAAGTGCCGTCTTGTCTGATGTGGCAGTTTGGTCCTCGTCGAGTGATCCGTATGTGGAGGCAGTCACCGCAGAACTGCTCGGTACACCATCTCCAGTCAAATTCTCGTGGTCAATGTCTAGGTGCGTTCAGAAAATTGACGCTAGAAGTAACGGGTACGTCTATGTAAAAGATCTCCGAAAAGTGATGAAGTACGGATACTCAGTCGACGAGATCATCATGATTGACGATAGTCCCGAGAAGCTTCAACGGCAGCCCAACCGACATCTTTGTCTGCGAGCATTTACTGGCGACCCATTAGGCAAGGAGCTTCTCAACGTTATCGAGCGGCTAAAGGCTATGGTGGCGGCAGGGCGAAACATCACGTAGCTGGAATGTCCGCAATGGGACAGCAACGGCTGGCGAAAGGGCAAGCGTAGGAATTAGCGTAGGTTTGTGTGCCGAGCCGTATCTGATAAGGCGCAGGTACTGCTGCATCATTAGAGTGGCGGGGGCGGCTGCCGCGGTGGAATGGGTGCTCACGTGACCGGAAAAAGTTGCTTTGGCCGTCCGAGTTTACCAGCGGCCATGATGCGGGAGCGCGAAGGATGCCGTCCGGCCGGTAGCCGGCGGCCACGGCCGGCGGCTACCGGCCGGTAAACAGACATTGACGTACTCACTCCCCGAGACCGATTGCCTGCCTCGCGGCATCAAATTCCACCGGGGAGCCGAGGTATTGGCGTCATGTCAGCCGCTGCAAGAGAGGGCTCTGCTCGATAAATCGACCAAACATCTTATGGACCGTCTTCACGAAATGTTTGCGAGAGCCCATTAACTAGGCTAATTCTTGGTTTGGACAGCCTCGCACACCGCTAAGTAAATCACACAAGTTCAGTTGGCGCCTCAATTTCGTCCGCGAAAATGAGGCGCGCGACAAAATACAATCCAGATTAAACTGACTGGAACGCAACGCCAACAATCTGCGCGTAACCTTGATTGGTATAGCTTCCAGAAGTCGTGAGATTCAACGTCGGAGGATTACTGTTGGCGGCAGCGGAGAGGATGACATTCCTGATATTCTCAAATCTCTCCAAAATAGAACTTTCGATAATGAATGAATCGGGAACATCCGAGCCACCCGTCGTCTTGAATTTAACAAGGATGTTTTTGGTATCTGACAATTTCGGGGCGGGCACCTGAACTGAAGCGACCACAACCGAAGAAACGGTATCGAGCCTTTCGGAGGCGACTTGTGTCATTTTCTTCACCATTTGAATGATTTAAAAGACGTACTATTACCTCTTCCAGCACGCAGCGGCCGGAGGGGTAAAAATACGATTAGTGCCACACACTCAGACAAAAACAACTCCATACTTGCATGGACAACGCTCCTCTCGACCTCCGCGGCAATTCTTGGCGGACCCTGTACAAAGCGATTGCCCGGACACAACATTAGGGCGTGCACATTACGAGATCAATTACACGTGATTACACGATGGCCAAATTCAGGGTCAGCGAAATCAATCCTTTCGAATTAAGGATGCCTACGTAACGATGTTGGCGGCGAAAGGATTGTGCGGCTCGGCTTGCGGAGGTCGAGGACGATTTCGTTCGGGGATGAATCGGATGAGGTTGGCGGCAAGATGACGAAGCACGCAAGATGACGAAGCAATCGAGCAAATTTGTCGGTGGTGCTGATCAGAAGCAATCTGCGCATGCAGTTGGATCACGCCCCCGCTTTCTCCCGAGACGTATAGCAGGCCAAGGACTGCTCACTGACAGGTAGCGTGATTTTACCAACTGGCCGTCATCGGCAGCAGCTGCTGCAAAGTAGCCCTTGCCAGCTGCAAATCAAACGACTGCAACCGGTCGAGGCTATTTGAAAACTCACGCCGAACGCGCCAGCCGACGAACTCGGCTCATCAGAACGCCGTGGACGTGCCTTGAAGCGGTTCGGGAGGGATGGAAAGTGACACGCGAAAACCTGCCAGCTTCGAGTTTCACTCGGCCTCGGTCGGTAACGGCAAGTCTCCAAAAAGCTCCGGCGTAGGTCTTGGCGTAGCTTTGTGTGCTGAGGCTTGTCAGATAAGGCGCAGGTACTGCTGCATCATCGGGGTATGGCCGGCGAAGGCGTCGGGCGACAGCGTGGTCATAAGTCAGGCGTGAAGTTGTTGCTTTGGTTGCCCGAGTTTACCGGTGGCTTCATGTGCGGGCGCGAAGTTGGCCGTTTGGCCGGTGACGGGTGATGGCGTGTGGAGGCGAAGCGTCTCCCAACCCTCGCTACAACAGACGACGAATATGGAATCACAAATCGGAGACGGACCGTCAGTACATACCTTCGCGCCGCTCGCAGCAGGGCAAAGGTATCGATGGCATCGCAAATGTGACACCGCCTGTGCCAACGGTCGCATTCTGCGTATCCGTGACGTCCACGCATCTGAACGCTAGACGAAGATCCGGACATCAACGAGCTGAAGATCGGCATCGGCGATCTATACCGCCGCGACCCGTGGGAGCCGAATGTGTACCCGGACTATGCAGTGCCGATCGCATGGGCGGATGGGGACGGCCTTGGCGTCGTCAAGGCAGTGTTCGGGTTCTGGCCGAAGTTCATGCAGCCTGAGCGCGTCGACGACAACGGGAAGAAGCGGAGAAAGCTCGACACGGTCAATGCCCGTTCAGAAACGGTCGGTGAGTCCCGACTTTACGGCAACGCGTGGCGAGCCGGTCAGCGCTGCTCGATCCCGATCCGATGGATATACGAGCCTTGCGTCTGGGCCGAGACCAAAGACGACAAACCACCGAGCGTCCGATGCGGTGGAGCAGGATTTACCGCCCCTGGAGGACTAAAAGAAAGTGGCTGTCGACAATCGCCCATGCTCAACACGTACGGTGCCAAGACGTGGTTCCTCGCCCGAAGTTCGGACTGAAACTTGCTAGACCCAGAGCACGGGTGACATCCCGAACGGAGGCAGCCATGGAACAGGAGTTGAAGTTACGAATCCCCCCCAAGCACCTTGGCAAGCTTCGTCGCGCGCCTCTGCTTGTGCATGGTCGCACGGAGGCTAATCCATCGAAACTCCTGACCAGCACCTATTTCGACACGCCTGATCTGGCTCTACACGGGTGCGGCGCGTCGCTGCGTGTGCGGGCCGACGGCCGGCGGCGGATCCAGACATTGAAGCTCGGGGGCGTTATCGATGCGGGGGTTTTCGACAGGAGTGAGTTCGAAGTGCCGATCAATGGCGACGCGCCCGACCTCACGCTGCTGCATGAGGCGATACCCGCCGACACGGAGTGCGGGAAGCTGATTCGTGATCAGGCTGTTGCCGCGCGCCTCGCTCCCGTTTTCGTCACGCGCATGAATCGAACCGCGATCCCGATACATGTTGCGTCGGAAGATGAAATCGAAGTAGCCGTGGATGAGGGAACCATTGAGGCGCAAACGGGGGCCGTGTCCCTTGCAGCAGTCGAACTCGAACTCAAGCAGGGCAACCGGCAAGCCCTCCATGCGACGGCACTCGAACTCCTGAAGGCCGCACCGATGCGAATCGACCATCGCAGCAAGGCCGATGTCGGTTACGAATTGCTTGTCGCGGAGCATGCGGAAGCCGTAAGAGCAAAGCCCGTCCGCCTCGGCAAGCGTGCTTCAATTGAAGATGCGTTCTGCGCGATCCTGCGTAACTGCCTGGATCAGGTTCACGCCAACGCGCGCGGCGTCGTTTCCGGTCACGATCCGTCATGCGTGCATCAGATGCGGGTGGGACTCCGGCGTTTGCGTTCGGCGTTGGACTTGTTCGCCAAGGTAATTTCCGCATACTCCGGACTCGACGACGAACTGCGCTGGATTGCGGCAGAACTCGGTGCGGCGCGCGATTGGGAAGTCCTGGCCGGGGCCACGCTCGATCATGCCGGAGCTGATAGCAATGAAGAGGAGCTGGGGCCGATTCGGCGGGCTTGCACGCAGATGGCAGTGGCCAACCGCAAACGAGCGGCGACCGCGGTCGATTCGGTTCGCTACACGCGGCTGATACTGGAGTTCACGCTATGGCTGGAAGTCAAAGGATGGCGCGACGCGATGACCGACGAACAGCGCGCGGCGATCGAAGGTTCCGCGAGGAAGTTCGCCATTGAAGTGCTGCACAGTCGGCACCAGAAGCTGATCAAGCGTGGCAAGAAGCTTGCCGATCTGGACGACCACCGTCGGCACCGCGCCCGTATCGCGGCGAAGAAGGTTCGCTACGCGACGGAGTTCTTTCAGTCGTTGGTGTCCAAAAGGGCCGTGCGTCACTACGTCGATGCACTGACGGACCTTCAGGACGATCTTGGGTGGCGCAACGATGCGGTTGTCGCGGATAAACTCCTGCGCATCGTGTCGCGGAAGTCGACCGAAGCCGATCGTGGCGCGGCTTTCGTCAGAGGTTATCTGGCTTCACGCGTTGCCGCCGATCATCGGAGGCTAAGTAAGGTGTGGAAGCGTTTTGAACGCATATCGCCACCGCACTAAATCGGATCGGGATTGGGGTGGCGATCTGATGCAAACATGTCCCACACGTCAGACAAGCCGCACGTACTGCTGCATCATTGGAGTATGACCGGCGAAGGCGCCGGGCGACAGCGGGGTCATAAGTCAGGCGTGAAGTTATTGCTTGGGTTGCCTGAGTTTACCAGTGGCTTCGGCAGGCACGCGCGAAGTTCGCCATTCGGCCAGGTTGCCGGAGATTGCGCGACCGGCGGCGGTCGTTCTCACGCCGCTGTCCGGCCGCGCTTCCGGCCGGCCATGCGAAAGTCGGCGTCGCTCAGATCGAGAACCCTCGCGTGCCGACTCGCTTCGTACATCAGGCCGTTTGCCCCGACGTCATGCTGAGCGCCACCGCCTGCGCGACTTCGATCCCGTCGATGGCGGCCGAATAGATGCCACCGGCATACCCGGCACCTTCACCCGCCGGATACAGCCCTTCGACGTTCATGCTCTGGTAATCGTCCTTGCGTCGAATCCGAATCGGCGACGAAGTACGCGTCTCGACACCGGTGAGCACCGCATCGTGCATCGCGAAGCCGGCGATCTTCTTGTCGATCTCGGGGAGCGCTTCGCGGATCGCTTCGATCACGTAGTCCGGCAGCGCGGTGCTGAGATCGGTCGGGTTCACGCCCGGCTTGTACGACGGCTCCACGGAGCCGAGCGACGTCGACGGCCGGCCGGCGATGAAATCGCCGACTAGCTGCCCCGGCGCACGGTAATCGCCGCCGCCGAGTTCGAACGCGCGCTCTTCCCATTTGCGCTGGAACGCGATACCCGCCAGCGGGCCGCCGGGATAGTCGTCCGGCGTGATGCCGACGACGATGCCCGCGTTCGCGTTGCGCTCGGCCCGCGAATACTGGCTCATGCCGTTGGTGACCACGCGGCCCGGCTCGGAGGTCGCCGCGACCACCGTGCCGCCCGGGCACATGCAGAAGCTGTAGACCGCGCGGCCATTGCTGCAGTGGTGGACCACCTTGTAGTCGGCCGCGCCGAGCTGCTTGTGGCCCGCGAACTTGCCGAAGCGGCTGCGATCGATCAGCCCCTGCGGATGTTCGATACGGAAGCCGAGCGAGAACGGCTTGGCTTCGATATAGACGCCGCGATCGTGCAGCATCTGGAAGGTGTCGCGCGCGCTGTGGCCCACGGCCAGCACCACGTGATCGCACCGCAGCGTTTCGCCGTTCGAGAGCTTCAGCGAGCGCACCTTGCCCTGATCGATCTCGATATCGTCGACTCGCGTTTCGAAACGCACTTCACCACCCAGTTCGTGGATGGACGCGCGCATCTTTTCCACCATGCTGACGAGGCGGAACGTGCCGATGTGCGGCCGGCTCAGATACAGGATGTCGTCCGGCGCGCCGGCCTTGACGAATTCGTCCAGCACCTTGCGGCCATAGTGGTTCGGATCCTTGATCTGGCTGTACAGCTTGCCGTCGGAGAACGTCCCGGCCCCGCCTTCGCCGAACTGCACGTTGGATTCGGGGTTGAGCACGCTCTTGCGCCACAGGCCGAAGGTGTCCTTGGTGCGCTCGCGCACGGCCTTGCCGCGTTCGAGGATGATCGGGCGGAAACCCATCTGCGCGAGGATCAGCCCCGCGAACAGGCCGCACGGCCCCATGCCGATCACGACCGGGCGCAGGAAATTGCCGTGCTCGGGCGCCTTCGTGACGAAGTGGTACGCCATGTCGGGCGTCACGCCGCAATGCGGCTTGTCGGCGAGGCGCTTGATCGCGGCCGCTTCGTCCGTGACTTCGACATCGACGATATACGTGAGCTTGATGTCGGCGCGCTTGCGCGCATCGTGCGCACGGCGGAACACGGTGTAACGGAGGAGCCCGTCCGCGGCCACGCCAAGCTCCGCGAGGCGCGCGCGAATCGCGACCTCGAGCGCGCTTTCGGGGTGGTCGAGGGGGAGTTTAATTTCGCTTAGCCGTAACATGGGGACTCGGATGCGATTGCCACGGCGTCGTGGCGGTGTTGATACGGTCGGGGCCGGCAGGCCGGCGGTGTTGTCCGCCGTGCGGGCATGCCGGACGCAAACCCATCATTGTCATTGCGGGAAGGGCCGTGCAAGCGGCAGTACGCTGAACGGCCCGTACAACTCAGGCAACTTCAGGATAGGCGCACGAAGCGACCCTTGTGCGGGAAGATTGTCCCGCCTCCCGGCAACCGGGAGGCGAACGGTGCGCCGTCATGACGACGCCCGCGAGCGGCGTGCGCGCAAGCCGCGCCATGCAGGCGCGGCCGGGGCTTACTCCGCTGCCGGATGCACGCGGGTGTAACCCTTCAGGATCGGGATCATCTGCGCGTAGATCTTCGGGTTCGCGGCGACGATTTCATGGCGATGCAGGAAGTCGGCATCGCCCGTGTAGTTGCCGACGAGGCCGCCGGCCTCGGTGATCAGCAGGCTGCCCGCTGCCATGTCCCACACGTTGATGCCCTGTTCGAAGAACGCGTCGAGGCGGCCGGCCGCGACGTTCGCGAGATCGAGTGCGGCCGCGCCCGGACGGCGCAGGCCCGTGCAGGCCTGCGTCATTTCGGTGAAGAGGCGCGCGTAGGCATCGAGGCCGTCCTTTTCGCGGAACGGGAAGCCCGTGCCGACCAGCGCGTCCGACAGGCGGTCGCGGCGGCCGACGCGGATGCGGCGGTCGTTCAGGTACGCGCCGCGGCCGCGGGTGGCCGTGAACAGGTCATTCTTGTTCGGGTCGTAGACGACAGCCTGCGTGACGACGCCCTTGTGCTCGAGCGCGATCGATACGCAGTAGTACGGGAAACCGTGGATGAAGTTGGTCGTGCCGTCGAGCGGATCGATGATCCACTTGAATTCGGATTCGTTCTCCGACTCGCCCGATTCTTCCGCGAGGATCGCGTGATCGGGGTAGGCGGTCTTCAGCGTCTCGATGATCGCGTCTTCGGCGGCCTTGTCCACTTCGGTGACGAAGTCGTTCTGCTGCTTCTTGCGGATCTCGATCAGGTCGAGATCGAGGGACGCGCGATTGATGATCTGTCCGGCGCGGCGCGCAGCCTTGACAGCAATGTTGAGCATGGGATGCATGAGCCTGGATCCTGTAGCTGGCGGCACGGGCCGCCACGAAGTGGAACAACCGCCCGGCACGGCGCAAGCGTGGCAGGCGAGATGAGACGCGAATTGACAAAGAACGGGGTACGACCCGCGTCGCACGGAGTGCGGCGCGTAAAGGCATGATTTTACCCGATTTTTGGCGGTTTCAGGCGACCGGCGTACGGGGAAACCCCCACTATCCGTCCGGACGAGTGGGTTTGCCGTGGCGATGGCGATACCATACGGCCATTCTGATGAACCGAGTCGTATCGTAGTGGAAACCCCGCAGATCACCGCCGCGCCGTCCGAACCGGGCGCGGCCTCGTCCCAGCCGCCGTCCGGCGGCTTCACGTCCACCCGTTTCGTGCTCGTCGAGCCGAGCCATCCCGGCAATGTCGGGGCGGCCGCCCGCGCGCTGAAGACGATGGGCTTCTCGCGTCTCGTGCTGGTCGCGCCCCGCGTGCCGCACGTGCAGAGCGATCCCGAGGCGATCGCGATGGCCAGCGGCGCGGACGACGTCCTCGCGTCCGCGCATGTCGTGCCGACGCTCGGCGACGCGCTGTCCGGTGTTCACTGGTCGATCGCGCTGACTGCGCGCACGCGCGAATACGGGCCGCCGCGCCTGGCGCCGCGTGCCGCCGCCGCGCAGGCGTGCGCGCAGGTCGGCACGGGCGACATCGCGCTCGTGTTCGGCAACGAGCGCACGGGCCTCGCGAACGAGCATGTCGAGCAGTGCAGCGCGCTGGCGCACATCCCGGCGAACCCGGCCTACAGTTCGCTGAATCTTGCACAGGCCGTGCAGGTGCTTGCGTACGAGCTGCGTGTCGCGTTTCTCGAGCAGGCGAGCGAGCCGTCGGCGCAACCGTCGGCCGAAGCCGGCACGCTTGCGCAGAGCGACGAGATCGAGCGGATGTACGTGCACCTCGAGAACGCGCTGATCGCGCTCGATTTCCTCGATCCGCGCAACCCGAAGAAGCTGATGCCGCGGCTGCGGCGCCTGTTCGCGCGCACGGGCCTCGAGCGTGAGGAGGTCAACATCCTGCGCGGCGTCGCGAAGCACATCCTGCTGAAATCGGGCAAGCCCGACGGCGACGCGTAAGCGGTCGGCGCACGGGGGGGGGCGGATGTCTCGGCGCGCGGGGCAACCACCCGTCGGCAGGTGCCGGGTCGGTTGCCGAAAGCGCCGGGGCCGATCACTTCACTTGGTCGATCACCCCGCCAACCCAGTAACGGCAGGCGTTCCGCCCGAATACCCGCGCCGGCGGCGGGGTGAACTGGCGAGCGCGTGCGGCCGTTCGTGACTCGCCCTACAATCGCCGAACGTCATAAGTAAATTACCGGGCGCGATAACGGCCGGTCGTTGCCGGCGATGCGCGCCGGCCTTTTCCCAGACCACATCATGTTCACGAGACTGCGCGAAGACGTTGCAACGATTCGCGAGCGGGATCCCGCCGCTCGCAGTGCATGGGAAGTGCTGACCTGTTATCCGGGGTTGCATGCGCTCGTGCTGCATCGTTTCGCACACGCATGCTGGCGCGCGAAGCGCTACTGGCTCGCGCGTTTCGCGTCGCAGGCCGGCCGGTTCCTGACGGGGATCGAGATTCACCCCGGCGCGACGATTGGCCGGCGCGTGTTCATCGATCACGGGATGGGCGTCGTGATCGGCGAGACGGCGATCGTCGGCGACGACTGCACGATCTACCAGGGCGTGACGCTGGGCGGCACGTCGCTCACGCGCGGCGCCAAGCGCCACCCGACGCTCGAGGCCGGCGTGATCGTCGGCGCGGGCGCGAAGGTGCTCGGCGGCTTCACGGTCGGCGCGGGGGCGAAGATCGGTTCGAACGCGGTCGTCGTGAAGCCGGTGCCGGCTGGCGGCACGGCGGTCGGCAATCCGGCGCGCGTCGTGATGCCGGCGCAGCCGAAGCCGCAGCCCGAGCGCGCGGCGTTCTGCGCATACGGGATCACGCCGAATGCCGACGATCCGATGTCACTCGCGATTCACGGGCTGATCGATCACGCGGCGAAGGAAAGCCGCCGCGTCGACGAGATCGTCGCGGCGCTCGAGCGGCTCGGCACGCATCTGGAAACACTGCAGGGCGCCGACGCGGCGCGCCTCGATCTGCGCCGGCTGTCGGCCGTGCTGGAAGGGAAGTCGGTCGAGCGTCAGGCGTAATTCAATGGATGCCCGCTGCTGCCGGTGGGTGCGACGGCAGCAGCGGTGTCAGTCGAGCGGCATCGCGTGGATGCCTTCCGCGTCGACGCGCAGGTAGCCGCCGCGCGGCTTGCCGTGGTCGAGATCCCAGTCGGGCAACACCCAGCGGATGCCAGCCGGTTCCATGTGCCGGGCGGGGCGGTGCGTATGGCCGTGAATGATCACGCTTGCGCGGCTTTTCCGGAACAGCGCGGCCACGCCTTCACGCGTGACATCGTAGATCGCCGAAGCAGGGCGCATCCGGCCCGCTTCGCTGTTCGAGCGCATGCGCTGCGCGAGCGCACGGCGCCAACGGAACGGCCAGGCGAGAAACAGCCATTGCGCAGCGCGGTTGCGGGCTAAGCGACGGAATACCTGGTAGCTGCGGTCGGCCGTGCATTGCGCGTCGCCATGTGCGAGCACGATGCGCTGGCCGAACGCCATGATCAGCGAAGGATCGGGCAGCAGCATCGCGCCGGCTGCCTTCATGAAGCGCCGGCCGAGCAGGAAATCGCGGTTGCCGTGCATCACGTAGAGCGCAATGCCGCGCTCCGAGAACGTGTGCATCAGCGCGGCCATGCGGGCTGCGAACGGATCGTCGTCGAGGATGTCGTCGCCGATCCAGTACTCGAACAGGTCGCCGAGGATGAACACCGAGTCGGCGCTGTCGGCGGTGTATTTCACGAAATGCTCGAACGCGGCGACCGTCTTCGGAATCGCTTCGCTCAGGTGCAGATCGGAGAGAAACAGGAACGGGCGTGCGGCTTGCGCGTATTCGCGCTCGCCCGGCACGCCCGCGGAGACGCTTCGCGGCGGACTCTCCTGCAACATCGAAGTGCCTCCGTAACTGCGCGTCAGACCACGACGGCCTTCTCGATCACGACGTCGTCAGTCGGCACGTCCTGGTGGAAACCAGCGTTGCCCGTCTTGACGCCCTTGATCTTGTCGACCACGTCCTGGCCTTCGACGACCTTGCCGAACACCGCGTAGCCCCAGCCTTGCGGCGTCGGCGACGAGTGGTTCAGGAAGTCGTTGTCGTTCACGTTGATGAAGAACTGGGCGGTCGCCGAGTGCGGATCGTTGGTGCGCGCCATCGCGACCGTGTAGTTGTCGTTCTTCAGGCCGTTGTTCGCCTCGTTGTCGATCGGCGCGTCGGTCGGCTTCTGCTTCAGGCCCGGCTCGAAGCCGCCGCCCTGGATCATGAAGCCGTTGATCACGCGATGGAACACGGTGCCGTCGTAGTGGCCCTTCTTCACGTAGTTCAGGAAGTTCTCGACCGTCTTCGGTGCCTTCGCGGCGTCGAGCTCGAGCTTGATCACGCCGTGGTTCGTATGCAGTTCAACCATGATGAATTCCTTCGGTGAGGCGGTTTAAATGGCACGCGGCCGGTCGTGCGACGCGGCCGCGTGAGGCGCCGGACGTGCCGGCAGGTTCTTACTTCGAGACGATGCTGGCCGATTCGATCACGATCGGTTGCGCGGGCACGTCCTGCATCGGGCCGCGCGAGGTCGTCGCGACGCCTTCGATCTTCTTCACGACGTCGAGACCCGACACGACCTTGCCGAACACCGCATAGCCGTTGCCGTCCGGGTTCGGGTAGTCGAGGCCGCTGTTGTCGACCGTGTTGATGAAGAACTGCGCGGTGGCCGAGTTCGGATCGCTCGTGCGTGCCATCGCGATCGTGCCCGTCAGGTTCTTCAGACCATTGCGGCTCTCCAGCGGGATCGGCGCGCGGGTCGGCTTCTCCTCGAAGTTGGTCTTGTAGCCGCCGCCCTGGATCATGAAGCCCTTGATCACGCGATGGAAGATCGTGCCGTTGTACTGGCCGGCCTTCACGTAATCGAGGAAGTTGGCGACGGACTTCGGCGCCTTCTCCGGGTAGAGCTCGACGCGGATGTCGCCCTGCGAGGTCTTCAGCTGCACGACGGGGTGCGCGGTAGCCGATTGCGCGAACGCAGGTGCGGTCGCGGTCGCGAGAAGGGCGGCGCCGCCAAGCGCCAGCAACAGACGTTTCATTGCGATCCTCAGGTTGGGAGGGAAAGAAGGCCGCGCCGCTTATTTCGACGGCGCGACGTACGGCGCCGCCAGTGCGCCTGACGGACCGCTGAACTGGAACGTCGGCGACATCGGCAGCGTGGTGGTGCTCACGTTCGCGGCAGCGCGGTCGGAGTAGTCGCGCGTGGCCGGTGCGGCTGCGCGGGCATTCGGCGCGGCCTTCGGCGGCGACACGATCTTCTGGAGATCGGCAAGGCGCTGCGCGGTCGCGCCGCTCGTGCGGCCGAGCGATTGCGCGCGCTTGTACGACTCGGCCGCGAGGCGCAGGTAGAGATCGCCGAGGTTCTCGTACGCGAGCGAGTAGCCCGGGTTCGATTGCGTCGCCGTGACGAGCGCGGTGCGCGCTTCGTCGTAGCGGCCATGCTTCGCGTAAAGCGCCGCAAGGTTGTTGTACGGCTCGGGCAGTTCGGGGTACGCCTGCGTGATCGCGACGAACTGCTGGATCGCGTCGTCATCGCGGTTCAGGCGGGCCAGCACGGTGCCGCGCTTGAACTGCGCCTGCACGTCGTGCGGATTCGATGCGATGCGCGCGTCGAGCTGCGCGAGCGCCTGCTTCCACTGCTTGCCGGCGATCGACGCGTCGATTTCGGGCGTGCCGTCGGCGGTGGCCGGGGCCTTCTGCGCATGCGCCGCGGGAGCCGCGAAAAGCGTCAGCGCGACGCCCATGACGGTGGTCGCAACGAGGGTCGCAGCGCTCTGCGCGCGGCCGCGATGAGGTTTCATAGGCGTAAATCGGAATGTTATACTCCGAGCCATTCTAACAAAACGTCTGCGCGTTCCGGCGAGCGTCAGACAGTCTTTCTTTGCCTCTCGTGGCCGTCACCGCTGTGCTTGCAGCCTGACCGCCCCATGTGATATCGAGGACGCTCGGCCTGGTGCCGCAGCAGATGGTCCGTCCGTTTCGCATGCTGGGCGAGCTTCGCCAGGGCGGTTTCCTTCGGCTCACGGTTCATCTCTATGGAATCACTGCGCATCTACAACACGCTCGCGCGTGACAAGCAAGTCTTCGTGCCGCGCCAGGCTGGCGAAGTGCGGATGTACGTATGCGGAATCACCGTATACGACTATTGTCACGTGGGCCACGCGCGCATGCTGGTCGTGTTCGACCTCGTCCAGCGCTGGTTGCGTGCGATCGGTTACCGGGTCACGTATGTGCGCAACATTACCGACATCGACGACAAGATCATCCGCCGCGCGGTCGAGAACGGCGAGACGATCAAGTCGCTGACCGACCGGTTCATCGGCGCGATGCACGACGATGAAAGCGCGCTCGGTATCCAGCGGCCCGACATCGAGCCGCGCGCGACCGAGTTCATCCCGCAGATGCTCGGCATGATCGAGACGCTCGAGACGAACGGCTACGCGTACCAGGCGACCGACGGCGACGTCAATTACTCGGTGCGCAAGTTCGCGAACTACGGGAAGCTGTCGGGCAAGTCGCTCGACGACCTGCGCGCGGGCGAGCGCGTCGCCGCGAACGACGCGAAGGAGGATCCGCTCGATTTCGTGCTGTGGAAACGCGCGAAGCCGGAAGATCCGGAAGGCACGTCGTGGGCGTCGAAGTACGGGATGGGGCGCCCGGGCTGGCACATCGAGTGCTCGGCGATGGGCTGCACGCTGCTCGGCGAGCATTTCGACATCCACGGTGGCGGGCAGGATCTGCAATTCCCGCACCACGAGAACGAGATCGCGCAGAGCGAAGGCGCGACCGGCCAGACGTTCGTCAATTACTGGATGCACAACGGCTTCGTGCAGGTCGACAACGAGAAGATGTCGAAATCGCTCGGCAACTTCTTCACGATCCGCGAAGTGCTCGAACGCTACGATGCGGAAGTCATGCGCTTCTTCATCGTGCGCACGCACTACCGTTCGCCGCTCAATTACAGCGACGTGCATCTCGACGATGCGCGCGCGTCGCTCACGCGTCTCTATACCGCGCTGAAAGATGTTGAAGCCGACACGCACGCGCTCGACTGGAACGAGCCGCACGCGCAGCGATTCGCCGCCGCGATGAACGACGACTTCAACACGCCGGTCGCGGTGGCGACGCTGTTCGAGCTGGCGGGCGAGGTGAATCGCACGGGCGACGCATCGCTCGCGCGGCAACTGAAACAGCTGGCGGGCCTGCTCGGCCTGCTGGGCCGCGAACCGCGCGCGTTCCTGCAGCAGGCGTCCGGCGCCGCGCAGGCGGGCGGGCTCGCCGCCGACGAGATCGAAGCGAAGATCGCCGCGCGTGTCGCGGCGAAGCAAGCGAAGGACTATGCCGAAGCGGACCGGATCCGGGCGGAACTGCTCGAGACCGGTATCGCACTTGAAGACAAACCGGGCGGATCGACCGAATGGCGTCGCGTATGAGCGCGGTGCGTTCCACTGACCGATCCGTCAGGTAGGAGGCAAGATGGCAACGGCCAGAAAAGCGCCGGTCAGGCGCGCGACCCCGGTCGCCGCGCGTCCGGCAGCCAAGCGCGTGCCGCCGGCGAAGACGGACGCGACGCGCGCCGTGCCGAACGGCGCGCTCAACGGTCACGCGCAGCCGGCGGCGGTACCGCCGGCCGCCGACGCGGCCCGCAAGGCCCGTGCGTCCGAAGCGGACGGCGAGGAGGTGGTCGTGCGTCCTGCTTACTGGGACAAGGCATGCGCCGACCTCGTCAAGCGCGACCGGATCCTGAAGAAACTGATTCCGAAGTTCGGTCCCGCACACCTCGTGAAGCGCGGCGACCCGTTCGTCACGCTCGCGCGCTCGGTCGTCGGCCAGCAGATTTCGGTGCCGTCCGCGCAGTCGCTGTGGGCGCGCATCGGGGATGCCTGTCCGAAACTCGCGCCGCAGCCGGTGATCCGGCTCGGCGCGGACAAGCTGATCGCGTGCGGGCTGTCGAAGCGCAAGACGGAATACATCCTCGATCTCGCGCAGCATTTCGTGTCGGGCGCGCTGCATGTCGACAAATGGACGTCGATGGACGACGAGGACGTGATCGCGGAACTCACGCAGATCCGCGGCATCAGCCGCTGGACGGCCGAGATGTTCCTGATCTTCAACCTGTCGCGGCCGGACGTCCTGCCGCTCGACGACCCGGGCCTGATCCGCGCGATCAGCGTCAATTACTTCAGCGGGGAACCCGTCACGCGCAGCGAGGCGCGCGAGGTTGCCGCCAACTGGGAACCGTGGCGCACCGTCGCGACCTGGTATATGTGGCGCAGCCTCGATGCGCCCGACGCCGACGCCTGAGTGGCGGCTATCGGGTTTTAAACATCAATAGTTGAGAGCCGGTTTTGAGCGTCGCCCGCGCGGGTAGAATACGCGCTGCCGCAAGACCCAAGGATTCGAACACATGAAGACCACGTTTCTGGATTTCGAACAGCCGATCGCCGAACTCGAGGCCAAGATCGAAGAGCTGCGATTCGTGCAGGACGACTCGGCTGTCGACATTTCGGAAGAAATCGAGCGGTTGTCGAAGAAAAGCCAGCAACTGACGAAAGACCTCTACGCGAACCTGTCGCCGTGGCAGGTCTCGCAGATCGCGCGGCATCCGCAGCGTCCGTACACGCTCGATTACGTTGCGGAACTGTTTACCGATTTTCACGAGCTGCACGGCGACCGCGCATTCGCGGACGACGTGTCGATCGTCGGCGGGCTCGCGCGCTTCGGCGGCCATCCGTGCATGGTGATCGGTCACCAGAAGGGCCGTGACACGAAGGAGCGCGCCGCGCGCAACTTCGGGATGCCGCGTCCGGAAGGCTATCGCAAGGCCGAACGCCTGATGCGTCTCGCCGAGAAGTTCGGTCTGCCGATCTTCACGTTCGTCGACACGCCGGGCGCATACCCGGGCATCGGCGCGGAAGAGCGCGGCCAGTCGGAGGCGATCGGCCGCAACCTTTACGTGATGGCCGAGCTGAAGACGCCGATCATCACGACGGTGATCGGCGAGGGCGGTTCGGGCGGCGCGCTCGCGATCGCGGTGGCCGACACGGTGATGATGCTGCAATTCTCGACCTACTCGGTGATCTCGCCGGAAGGCTGCGCGTCGATCCTGTGGAAGAGCGCCGCGAAGGCGCCGGAAGCAGCCGAAGCGCTGGGCCTGACCGCGCACCGCCTGAAGGCGCTCGGCCTGATCGACAAGATCATCAACGAGCCGCTCGGCGGCGCGCATCGCGATCCGAAGGGCATGGCTGCGCTGCTGCGCCGTGCACTGGCCGATTCGCTGCGCCAGTTCCAGGGGATGAGCATCGATGCGCTGCGCGAGCGTCGCTTCGAGCGCCTGATGGCCTACGGCAAGTTCAAGGAAACCACGCCGGGCGCATGACCGGCTGCGTCCTGCAATCGCGCGCCGCTGCGCGCGCGTTCCCGTCGTGATTCCGCCCACCGAATTCTCCGCCGATCGCGTCGTTCTCGACGCGGTCGGCGTTGCGCTTTCCGGCATGCCGCCCGATGCACGCATCGCGATCGCGTACAGCGGCGGCCTCGACTCGACGGTGCTGCTCGATGCGGCCGTGCGCGTCGCGGGCGCGTCGCGCTGCGTCGCGCTGCACGTGCATCACGGGCTGAGTGCGAATGCCGACGCGTGGGTGGCGCATGCCGAGGCAAGCGCCGCAGGGCTCGGTGTCGCGTTCGAATCGATGCGCGTCGACGTGCCGCGCGACAGCGGCCTCGGTGTCGAGGCAACGGCGCGCGAGCGGCGCTATGCGGCGCTCGACGAGATGTGCGAGCGCCACGGCGCGGCCGCGCTGTGGCTCGCGCAGCATGCGGACGACCAGGCCGAGACGGTGTTGCTGCAGTTGTTGCGCGGCGCGGGGATCGCGGGGCTTGCCGCCATGGCGCCGCGTTACCGCCCTGACGGCGTGAGCGTCGAGCGGGTGCGCCCGCTGCTGCGACTGTTGCGTGCGCAACTCGAGCGCTATGCGACGCAGCGCGACCTGGCATGGATCGACGACGAATCGAACAACGACACGCGATACGCGCGCAATGCGCTGCGCATCGACGTGCTGCCGGCGCTGGCCGTGCATTTCCCGGGCTTTCGCGACGCGCTCGGCCGTGCGGCCCAGCATGCGGCGGCTGCGCAGCGACTGCTCGACGATCTGGCCGAACTCGACTTCGCCGTTGCCGCGCGCGATGACGGGCAGGCACTGTCGCGCGACGCATTGGTCGCGTTCGACGACACGCGCGGCGCGAACCTGCTGCGCTTCTGGATGCGCCGGCTCGGTTTGCCGGGTGCGTCGGCTGCCCGGCTCGCCAACATGATGCGGCAGTTGCGTGCCACGCATGTCGCCCATGCGCTGCGCGTCGATCACGCGGGGCAATGCCTGCGCCTGTATCGCGATGTCGTCTACTGGGAAGCGGGCGACAGCAGCGAACCGGCCGATGATGGCACCGGGAGCCTGCATCCGGAAGTGATGCTCGCGTGGGACGGGCAGGACGTCTGGCACCTGCCGGGGTGGCGCGGCACGTTCGTGTTCGCGCCGGCCGATGCGGGAAGCGCCGACGCGGTGCCGGAGGCGCTGCTGCGCGGCGCGCGGCTGGCGGCGCGTGCCCGCGCGGGCGGTGAGCGGATGCGCACGTCGCCGGGCGGCCCGGGCCGTACGCTGAAGAACCTGTTCCAGGAGCGTGGCGTGCCGGCCTGGCAGCGCGACGTGCCGCTGCTGTTCGCTGGCGATTTGCTGATCTTCGTGCCGCGCCTCGGCGTGAATCGCGATGCCGGCTTGTCCGGCGGCGGGGCGCCCGGTGGCGGCGCGTGGCGCCGGATCGAGTGGCGTCCCGACTTGCTGATCGCATAGCGGCGGCGGCCCGCCTGACGGCGCGATGGCACGCGCATTTTCACCATTTGGTAAACAGCGCCGGAACGGCCCCGGACGCCGCGCGCGGCTTGTCAAGCGGGCCTCTATCGGGTACGCTCGGTCGTTTGCTCGGCTCGATTTTTGAGCGATTTGTGCAGGTTTTCCGCGTGACGTACCCGGTTTGCGCGGCCTGATCGGCCTTCCGGGCAAAATCCGTCACGCTTGCGTGTTGCGTCCCAGCCGTCCCCCTCGTCGTCCGTCCACAGCCACAAGCCGCGTGACCGAACGGCTACGCGGCCTGCCCAGCGCGCCCGTGCGGTTTCTCCTCCAGTTCAGAACGACAATGGCACTCATCGTACACAAATACGGCGGCACTTCGATGGGCTCGGTCGAGCGCATCAAGAACGTCGCGAAACGCGTCGCAAAATGGCATCAGGCCGGGCACCAGATGGTGGTCGTGCCGTCGGCGATGTCCGGCGAAACCAACCGTCTGCTCGGTCTTGCGAAAGAGATTTCGAGCCAGCCGAGCCCGCGCGAGCTCGACATGATCGCGTCGACCGGCGAGCAGGTCAGCGTCGGCCTGCTGTCGATCGCGCTGCAGGAAATCGGCGTCGAGGCCGTGAGCTACGCCGGCTGGCAAGTGCCGATCAAGACGGACAGCGCGTTCACGAAAGCGCGCATTCACTCGATCGACGACGAACGCGTGAAGGCCGATCTGAATGCAGGCAAGGTCGTGATCATCACGGGCTTCCAGGGCGTCGATCCGGACGGCCACATCACGACGCTGGGCCGTGGCGGCTCGGATACGTCGGCGGTGGCGGTCGCGGCTGCGCTGGGTGCCGAAGAGTGCCTGATTTATACGGACGTCGATGGCGTCTACACGACCGATCCGCGCGTCGTCGAAGAGGCGCGACGCCTCGATCGCGTGACGTTCGAGGAAATGCTGGAAATGGCCAGCCTCGGCTCGAAGGTCCTGCAGATCCGCTCGGTCGAATTCGCCGGCAAATACCAGGTGAAGACGCGTGTGCTGTCGAGCCTGACCGATCCGCTGATTGCGCTCGACGAAGAAATGCGCTCGGGCACCCTGATTACTTTTGAAGAAGACGAGACCATGGAAAAGGCAGTCATTTCCGGCATCGCGTTCCAGCGCGACGAAGCACGCATTGCTGTGATGGGCGTGCCCGACAAGCCGGGCATCGCGTATCAGATCCTCGGCCCGGTCGCAGATGCGAACGTCGACGTCGACATGATCATCCAGAACCAGAGCGTCCAGGGTAAGACCGACTTCACGTTCACGGTCGGCCGCGGCGACTACCAGAAGGCGATGGACATCCTCACCAATCAGGTGAAGGGCCACGTGAGCGCCGAGCACGTGCAGGGCGACCCGAAGGTGTCGAAGGTGTCGGTCGTCGGCGTCGGCATGCGTTCGCACGTGGGCGTCGCGAGCAAGATGTTCCGCACGCTGTCGGAAGAGGGCATCAACATCCAGATGATCTCGACGTCCGAAATCAAGATTTCGGTGCTGATCGACGAGAAATACATGGAGCTGGCCGTCCGCGCGCTGCACAAGGCATTCGAACTCGACCAGGCATCGTGAATTTTTCGTGATGCATTGAAGAAAATGCATCACGGAAATTGACGCGCGGTTCGAAACCCTATATTATTTCGTTCTCGTCGCACTGCCTCCCTGGTGCGAGCGAAAGTTTGGGAGACGTGGCCGAGAGGTCGAAGGCACTCCCCTGCTAAGGGAGCATCTGGGCCAAAACCTGGATCGAGGGTTCGAATCCCTCCGTCTCCGCCAAAAGCGGTGACAAAGCCCCGCAAGTTCTCGGACTTGCGGGGCTTTTTCTTTTTCGGGCGCCGCGGAGCGCCTGGTGCGGGATGTGGCTGGGATTCTTCGCCGGTGGATTCGGGCGGGGCCGGCAGTGTCCGATGCGTGTTTGGCTTGGCTTGAGCGGCACGACATGTCGCTTGTCGTTTGACGCGATTCAAGGTGTCGCTTTCAGCAAGCCCGCATCCCGTTCTGACCATCCTCGTTCATCGCTCGTCGACGGATTTGTCGGCAACCACGCGCCGTTACGCACGGCCAACACAGCTAGCGGCATACGCGAGTCGACAGCATGTATGTGTACGGCAAGCGTCAGCAGATCACGCGCAGGTACCCGACGATCATCGCGCAGCGTGTCGCGATGGAGCAGGGCAACGTTGCCGCTCGCGCTCGATCCGTTCCTTGCGTTTGACACGCACGCCGCGCCGCAGGATGTCGCGCATACCCTAGATGCGCGGTCACAACGCCCGCATCGAAGTCGGCGCAGCCCGCCGCGAGCGGCATGATCGAGGCTAGCCGATGCCGCGCGTGGAAGCCGCTTCCTCCAATTTCCTCCGCAACACGGCCGTCATCACGCGATGAAGATGCGCATGCGGGCCGCCTGAGTCATCAGCGATCGCGCTCGGGAACATGAAGGCGAGGTGAGGGCAACCATTCCCTCGACTTGCGTCGAGCAAGGCTGAATGAAATTAAAATGAAAGCATATTTGTAAGAATTGAGAGCTGTACACGCGCTGCCTTGGCGACCGCCAATTATCGCGCTCGGACCCTTTGAAATAGGCCGCCTGAGTCAAAAATGCGGCACTGCGTCGATTTTCGCGATCGATCTGATCGGGAAATACAAAAAATTACACATAAAAATCAAGGGCATAGATCTGAGATGAAAATCAATGCTCTGCTGCGCTGCAGAAAATAATCAATCGCCTTATGCTGGTTAACCCGATCGCATTTGAGCGGCGTCAAGTTTTCCGGTGATGCCGCTTTACATTTTGCCAACGCTGGCGATTCACGAAATCTACCTGTCGATTTGATTTCGTTCCTTTCGTCTCGCCTGTCCCCGATGCAGTGCGCGACTTCATCAAGGCCTTGTTGACATGCATGATTTCCCCTTCCTGAGCCTGGCTATCTGGGCTCCGATCCTGTTCGGCGCGTGCCTGCTGCGCGCCGGTTCCGACCATCATCCGCGCCGTACGCGGCTGATCGCGCTCGTCGGCGCGCTGGTGGGGCTTGCGGCGGTCGTGCCGCTGGTTGCCGGTTTCGACGCGCACTCGGCCGCGATGCAGTTCGTCGAAAGCCGCAACTGGCTGGCGGCATTCAATTCCGGATGGCGGGTCGGCATCGACGGCGCGTCGCTGTGGCTCGTCGTGCTGACCGCGTTCACGACGCTCGTGGTGGTGGTGGCGTCGTGGGAGTCGGTCACGGTACGCGTCGCGCAGTACTACGCGTCGTTCCTGATCCTGTCGGGGCTGATGGTCGGCGTGTTCGTCGCACAGGACGGGCTGCTGTTCTTCATCTTCTTCGAGGCGACGCTGATCCCGCTTTACCTGCTGATCGGCACGTGGGGGCGCGAGCGTCGCGTGTACGCGGCCGTGAAGTTCTTCTTCATCTCGTTCGCCGGCTCGCTGCTGCTGCTGATGGCGATGCTGTACCTGTACGCGCAGTCGCATACGTTCGACATGGCCGTATGGCGCACGCTGCAGCTCGGCTTCGCGCCGCAGTTGCTGGTGTTCCTCGGCTTCTTCGCCGCCTTCGCGGTCAAGGTGCCGATGTGGCCGGTCCACACGTGGCTGAGCGACGTCTACACCGACGGCCCGACCGGCGCCGCGCTGATGCTCGCGATGCTCAAGCTCGGCGGGTATGGGTTCCTGCGCTTCGCGCTGCCGGTCACGCCCGATGCGAGCCACTTCTTCGCGCCGGCCGTGATCGCGCTGTCGCTGTTCGCGATCGTCTACGCGAGCCTGATCGCGCTCGCGCAGACCGATCTCGGCAAGCTCCTCGCGTATTCGACGGTCGCGCACATGGGGATCGTCACGCTCGGGCTGTTCCTGTTCAACCGGATCGGCGTCGAAGGCGCGATCGTCCAGCTCGTGTCGTACGGCTTCGTCGCGGGCGCGATGCTGTTGTGCGTGAACGTGCTCGTCGATCGCACGAAGCAGCGCGAGATTGCCGCTTACGGCGGCGTCGCGGGCGTGATGCCGCGCTTCGCGACCTTCACGGTGCTGTTCGCGATGGCCAACGTCGGCCTGCCGGGCACGTCGGGCTTCGTCGGCGAGTTCATGGTCATCATGGGCGCGATCCGCTTCAACTTCTGGATCGGCGCAATCGCGGCGCTGACGCTGATCCTCAGCGCGTCGTACACGCTGTGGATGCTCAAGCGCGTCGTGTTCGGCAAGGTCGCGAGCCAGCGGATCGCGAAGCTCGCCGACCTGAACCGTCGCGAGATCGTGATGTTCGCGTCGCTCGCACTCGTGGTGCTGGCGGTCGGCATCGATCCGAAGCCGTTCACCGACGCGATCGATCCGACCGTCGGACGCCTGATCGAAGACGCGAGTCATTCGAAGCTGCCGACAGGGGACGGCCCTGCGCAGCCGCAGCCGTCGTACATGGCATCGACGCGCGGCTGATCGCGGCACGTCGCACGGAGTGGGGTGCACCGCACGGCGGTGCGGTCGTTGCGCGCGCATCGATTCCGTCGCGATCCGGCGCACGCCGCGCCGGCCGGCTTCCGGCTGCGTGAAATTGCCCCGCGACAATCTGTCTCACGGCAGTTTCTGCAATGATGATTTTCCGCATTAGCTGGTTTTTCATCGCACTCGCGCGACGTATGATTCGGCCACTTTCGTGGATCGAATGCGCATCGGGCATACGCAAACGGATTCAATGACCCTCGGGCTGTGTGATGAAAAGAAAAGCTTCAAAAGGCGGAGTGGCGCTGATGTCGATCGGCGCGGCTTTGAGCCTGTCAGGCTGTAATTTAGATGTACTAAATCCGAAAGGAAGCGTGGGCGCTGCCGAAAAGGCGCTGATCGCGACGTCCACCTGGGCGATGCTGATCGTCGTCGTGCCGGTGATCCTGCTCACGCTGTGGTTCGCGTGGCGTTACCGCGCGTCGAACCGCACGGCCACCTACGCGCCGAACTGGTCGCACTCGACCGCGATCGAGGTCGTGATCTGGACGGTGCCGACGCTGATCATCCTGTTCCTCGGCGTGCTCACGTGGAAGACCACGCACGAGCTCGACCCGTACAAGCCGCTCGAGTCGTCGGTGAAGCCGATCGACGTCGAGGTCGTCGCGCTCGACTGGAAGTGGCTGTTCATCTATCCGGAACTCGGCATCGCGTCGGTGAACCAGCTCGCGATTCCGGTCGGCACGCCGGTGAACTTCCGCATCACGTCGGATTCGGTGATGAACTCGTTCTTCATCCCGCAGCTCGGCGGCCAGGTTTACGCGATGGCCGGCATGCAGACGCGCCTGCACCTGATCGCCGACGAGCCCGGCAACTATGCGGGCACGTCCGCCAACTTCAGCGGCCGCGGCTTCTCCGACATGAAGTTCCGCACGCTCGCCGAGCCGCGCGAACAGTTCGATGCATGGGTGCAAAAGGTGAAGGCGTCGCCGGACCGGCTCGACGCGACCGTGTACGGCACCGTCGCGCAGCCGAGCGAGAAGGCGCCCGTGCGCTACTTCTCGTCGGTCGATCCGCGGCTCTTCCACAACATCATCGCGAAATACAACGATGGCCACGTCCTCGACCTGAAGGACGCCGCCTGCGGCACGAAGGGGTAACGCATGTTCGGCAAACTCACACTCTCGGCGATCCCGTTCGATCAGCCCATCATCATGGGGGCAGGCGCCTTCATGGGGCTGGTCGTGCTGGGCATCCTCGCCGCGCTGACGATCACCGGCCGATGGAAATGGCTGTGGACGCAATGGCTGACCACGGTCGATCACAAGAAGCTCGGCGTGATGTACATCATCGTCGCGCTGATCATGCTGCTGCGCGGCTTCGCGGACGCGATCATGATGCGCATGCAGCTCGCGCTCTCGTACAACGGGCCCGGCTACCTGCCGCCGCACCACTATGACCAGGTCTTCACGGCACACGGCGTGATCATGATCTTCTTCATGGCGATGGTGTTCATGGTGGGCCTGATGAACCTGATCGTGCCGCTGCAGATCGGCGCGCGCGACGTCGCATTCCCGTTCATCAACTCGCTGTCGTTCTGGATGACGGCCGTCAGCGCGATCCTGATCAACGTGTCGCTCGTGATCGGCGAATTCGCCCAGACGGGCTGGCTCGCGTATCCGCCGCTGTCGGAGCTGCAGTTCAGTCCGGGGGTAGGGGTCGACTACTACCTGTGGGCGCTGCAGATCTCGGGCGTCGGCACGCTATTGACCGGCGTGAACTTCTTCGTGACGATCATCAAGATGCGCGCGCCGGGCATGACGCTGATGAAGATGCCGGTGTTCACGTGGACCGCGCTCTGCACGAACGTGCTGATCATGGCGTCGTTCCCGATCCTGACCGCGACGCTCGCACTGCTCGGCCTCGACCGTTACCTCGGCATGCACTTCTTCACGAACGAAGCCGGCGGCAACGCGATGCTGTACCTGAACCTGATCTGGGCATGGGGTCACCCCGAGGTGTACATCCTGATCCTGCCGGCGTTCGGCATTTTCTCGGAAGTCATCTCGACGTTCGCGAAGAAGCCGCTGTTCGGCTACAAGACGATGGTGTACGCGACCTGCGCGATCATGGTGCTGTCGTTCCTCGTGTGGCTGCACCACTTCTTCACGATGGGCTCGGGTGCGAACGTGAACGCGTTCTTCGGCATCATGACGATGATCATCGCGATCCCGACCGGCGTGAAGGTGTTCAACTGGCTGTTTACGATGTACCGCGGCCGGATCGAATTCACGACGCCGGTGCTGTGGACGATCGGCTTCATGGTCACGTTCACGCTCGGCGGCATGACCGGCGTGATGATGGCGATTCCCGGCGCGGACTTCGTGCTGCACAACAGCCTGTTCCTGATCGCGCACTTCCACAACGTGATCATCGGCGGCGTGCTGTTCGGCTATCTCGCGGGCTTCAACTACTGGTTCCCGAAGGCGTTCGGCTTCAAGCTGAACGAGAAGCTCGGCAAGGCGGCGTTCTGGTTCTGGCAGATCGGTTTCTACGTGGCGTTCGTGCCGCTCTACGTGCTCGGCTTCATGGGCATGACGCGCCGGATCAACCATTACGACAACCCGGCCTGGCATCCGTGGCTGCTGGTCGCCGCATTCGGCGCCGTGCTGATCGCGATCGGCATTGCATGCCAGCTGCTGCAACTGGTGGTCAGCATCCGCAACCGCAACCTGCCCGAGTACCGCGACACGACGGGCGATCCGTGGGGCGGCCGCACGCTGGAGTGGGCGACCTCGTCGCCGCCGGCCGACTACAACTTCGCGGTGATCCCGCAAGTGCGCACGCTCGACGCGTATGCGGACATGAAGGCACACGGCGAAGGCCGGCCGAACCCGGCGGCGATTCGCGATATCCACATGCCGTCGAATACCTGCGCGGGCCTCGTGGTCGCGATCTTCAGCCTGGTGCTCGGCTTCGCGCTGGTGTGGCACATCTGGTGGATGGCGATCGGCGGGCTCGTCGGGATCGTCGCGACGCTCGTGATCTACAGCTCGCGCGACAATGACGGCTATTACATCCCCGCGTCGACGGTGCGGAAGATCGAAGACAAGCAGCCGACGAAGCGCGTGGCTGCGCGCGTCGACGACGTGGAACTGGAGGCCAACTGATGTTGCAGAAAACCTTGAGCGCAACCCTGCTCGAGCACGACGACCATCCGCCGTCGCATTCGGTGTTCGGGTTCTGGCTGTACCTGATGACCGACTGCGTGATCTTCGCGGCGCTGTTCGCGACGTTCGCGGTGCTCGGCCAGCAGTATGCGGGCGGGCCGACCGCGAAAGACCTGTTCGATATCCCGGGCGTCGCGGTGGAAACGGGCGCGCTGCTGCTGTCGAGCATCACGTACGGCTTCGCGATGCTCGCTGCGTACAAGCAGCGGCGCGGCGCGCTGCTCGCGTGGCTTGGCGTGACGTTCGTGCTCGGCGCGGCGTTTCTCGTGATGGAACTGCGCGAGTTCTCGCACCTGATCGCGGAGGGCGCAGGCCCGCAGCGCAGCGCGTTCCTGTCGGCGTTCTTCACGCTGGTCGGCACGCACGGGCTGCACGTGACGGCCGGCCTGCTGTGGATGATCGTGCTCGCCGGGCAGATCGTGTTGCGCGGCGGCGATCTGACCGATCGCGACCTGCGACGCCTGACGTGCCTGAGCCTCTTCTGGCACTTCCTCGACATCGTGTGGATCTGCGTGTTTTCCTTTGTCTATCTCGCGAGCGTGATCTAAATGGCCCATTCGCATTCGTCTCAACTCGAAGAAGGGCACGGCAGTGTCGGCGGCTACGTCGCCGGCTTCATCCTGTCGGTGCTGCTCACGGCCGCGTCGTTCGGCCTCGTGATGGGCGGCGTGCTGTCGCCGCACGCGTCGCTGGTCGCGCTGGCCGTGCTCGCGTTCGTGCAGATCGTCGTGCACCTCGTGTACTTCCTGCACATGAACGGCTCGTCGGGCCAGCGCTGGAACGTGATGGCGTTCAGCTACACGGTGCTGACCGCGGCGATCCTGATCGTCGGCACGCTGTGGGTGATGCACAACGTCAGCATGAACATGATGTCGCGCTGAGCGGCAGCCAGGCGCAGCGGTCGATATCCATGCGCGTTCATGAACAAAAGGCGGCACGCGCGTGCCGCCTTTTGCTTTTTTTCGGCCGTGTCGCGCCGGGCAGCGGACTCAGTGCCGTGCGCCCGCATCCGCCGTCAGCGCGTGCGTGCAGTCGGCGCGGTACTCGGCGGCGAGCCGATCTTTCGCACCGTCGAGATCGTCGGGGTAATACGGGCTTGCATGCGCTGGTTCGTAGCCGACCTGTTCGAGTTCGGTCAGTTCGCGCACGAGGTCCGCATGCGTGACGTCGTGGCCGGTGTGGACGAACGGATACGCGTTGCATTCCTGCGGCGTCAGGTGCGGTGCCGCGAACGCGGCGGTGCTGGCGCATGCGAGCAGCATGCAGGCGACGGTAGTCGACAGTTTCATCCGGAAGCTCCTGGTTGCGCGGCCCGATGCCGCATGACGTCAGCGTAGGCGGCGTGCACGAGGGGGTGGGCGACGCCCGGATGAAACATGTTTCACCCGTGCGCCACGGCGCCGGATGAAGCATTTTTCATGTAACGCCGGACGGCGATCGAGGCGGCTACGATAGTCGCGGGCGCATCGCGTGCGCCCGTCATGACGTTCATTGCGAGGGCAACCATGCGAGTACTGACGGTCGAGGATGATGCGGTGACCGCGAACGAAATCGTCGGCGAATTGACCGCGCGCGGGTTCGAGGTCGACTGGATCGACAACGGCCGCGAAGGCATGCTGCGCGCGATGAGCGCATCATACGACGCGATCACGCTCGACCGGATGCTGCCGGGCGCGGATGGCCTCGCGATCCTGACCGCGATGCGCACGGTCGGCATCGATACGCCGGTGCTGATGCTGAGCGCGCTCGGAGATGTCGACGAGCGCATCCGCGGGCTGCGCGCGGGCGGCGACGATTACCTGACGAAGCCGTTCGATTCCGGCGAGCTGAGCGCCCGCATCGAGGTGCTGCTGCGTCGCCGGCAGGCGTCGGGCGTGCCGCAGCAGACGCTGTTGAAGGTCGGGGCGCTCGAGCTCGATCTCATTTCGCGCTGCGCGCGTCGCGGGGCCGACGAGATTCCGCTGCTACCGACCGAGTTCCGCGTGCTCGAATTCATGATGCGCAATGCGGGGCAGACGATCACGCGCACGATGCTGTTCGAGACGGTATGGGGTTATCACTTCGATCCCGGCACCAACCTGATCGACGTCCACATGGGCCGGTTGCGCAAGAAGATCGATCCGCCCGGCGTGACCCCGATGATCCAGACGGTGCGCGGCTCGGGCTACATGCTCGCATGACGGAGGCTCGGATGGATGCGGCTCGCGCGGCGAACTTCACGCGCCGCTGGCACACGACGACGTTTCGGTGGCTGTGCGCGTATGCGGCGATCTTCTCGGTTTCGCTGCTCGTGCTCGCGGGCGTGATCAGCGTGGCCGCGACGCACACGATGGCGCGCGACACCGACGAGGTGCTCGCATGGCAACTGATCTATTTCGATTCGATTCCCGATGCCGAGCTGCCGCTCGCGATCCACCGGCGGCTCGAGCACGAGCACATGCATACCAGTTTCTACGGGCTGTTCGACGCGAACGGGCGCCGCGTGGCCGGGGACATCGCTACGCCGCCCGCGCTGCGCACGGATCGCCACGGACGCACGCTGAACCGCACGCTTGCGCCGCTCGACGGCCAGCCCGCGCCGATCACGCGCGCGATGGCGGTACGCCGCGACAACGGGATGACGCTGGTCGTCGCACGCGACCTGTCCCATTTCATCCAGATCCGCGATGTCGCGATCCGCGGGCTCGTGATCGGCGGCGTGATGATCCTGATCGCGGGCATCGCGGGCGGCAGCATGCTCGGCATGCGGCAGATGCGCCGCGTCGCCGCGATCCGGCGCGTCACGCGGCAGATCGCCGAGGGCGATCTCGGCAAGCGGCTGCCGGTCGGACGCTACGACGAACTCGACCTGCTCGCGCATCTCGTGAACCACATGCTCGACGAAGTCGAGCGGCTGATGGGCGAGGTGCGTCATACCTGCGACGGCATCGCGCACGATCTGCGCACGCCGCTCGCACGCGTGCACACGATGCTGGCCCGGCTCGCGGAGCAGCCGTTTTGCGTGGACGACCCGGCGTCGTCGGCATTGCTCGCGTCGGCGCGCGACGAGACCGACCGCTTGCTCGAGCGCTTTCGCGCGATGCTGCGCATCTCCGAGATCGGCACGCTGAGCCGGCGTGGCGGCTTTGCCGCGGTCGACGTCGCGGCCTTGCTGCGCGACGTTTGCGAGCTCTATGAGCCGCTGGCCGAAGCCGTCGACGTGTCGTTCGAACTCGCTTCAGCATCGGTCGACCGCATTCATGGCGATCGTGCGTTGCTGTTCGAGGCATTCAGCAATCTCGCGGACAACGCGATCAAGTTCACGCCGCCGGGCGGCCGCGTGCGCGTCGCGCTCCAGTCAACGCCGAGCGGGCCGCTCGTGCGGATCGAGGACACCGGGCCCGGCATCCCGCCCGGCGAACGCGACGCGGTGCTCGAGCGTTTCTATCGCGGCGAGCGCACGCGCCATGTGAGCGGCTCGGGGTTGGGGCTGAGCATCGTCTCGGCGGTGATGCGCGTGCACGGCTTTGCGCTGCGGATCGGCGATGCACCGCTGGCCGGCGCGGCGATCACGGTCGAATGCTGGCCGCGCTCGCTCGCGTGACGGCGTCGGGGAACGAGCGATGCGCATCCTGCTGATTTCTTCGCCGAACCCGGAGGCGGCGCGGCTCGACAAGGCCTTTCGCGAGAGCACGCACGGCGTCGAGCGCGTCGACGGATGGCGCGACGGCTGCTTCGTGGCGACCCAGGACCGGTTCGATGCCATCGTGATCATTGCGCCCGATACCGCTGCCGACCCCACGATGCTCGAGGCATTGCCGCGACTCGCCGCATCGGCGGGCGGCGCAACGATTGCCGCGATCGTGGGCGGGACGACACCTGCGCAGCGCGCGCGGATGTTGCTGGCCGGCTGCGATGTGTGTCTTGCCCATCCCTGTTCGTTCGTGGAGCTGCACGAGCGGTTGCGTGCGCTGTGGCGCCGCAACGGTGTCATCGCGATGCGCGAGTCGGTCCGGCTCGACGTGGCCGCGCGTGCACTCGAGGAGCGGGGCCGGAGGCTGGCGCTCAGCATGCGGGAATTTCGTCTCGTCGAATGCCTGCTGCGCGAAGCGGGGCGACCGGTCGGGCGCGATGCCGTGCTGCGTTATGCGTGGGGTGATGCCGACGTCGAACCCGAGACGGTCAATGCGCTGGTCGTGCGGTTGCGGCGCAAGCTGGCCGCACACGCGTTTTCCGCGCGCATCGAAACGGTTGCGCGATTCGGGTTCAGGTTCGACGCAGGCGGATGACGGAGCGGCATCGCGCTGTGCCTGGCAGATGGCACAGCGCGATGCCGCGCGTCGCGCGGCAGGTTCGGTTGCGCACGTTCAGTGCGAATAGAGTTCGCGGTTGAGTTGCGCGAGCTGGCCATCGCGTTCGGCGTGGACGAGTTCACGATAAACCTGTGCACGTGTCAGCGGCGTCGCCGGTCGCGCGTTCCATGCCGGTTGAGACGACAACGATGCGGAAGCGGTCGCGGCGTACGTCTGCGGCGCAGTCGCGGTGTCGGGCTGCGTTGCGCTGGCCCGGCCGGGCAGCGCGACGCACAGGGCGGAGAGCAGGGTGGCGAACATCAATGTCTTCATGGCGTGATCCTTTTCAAGTGACAGTGGCCGGTGCTGCGATGGCGATGCCGGCAGGGTCGACGTTATCGGATGCGCCCGTGCGGGCACCGGGCGCGCCGATGAAGAAACGTTCATGAACGTGCGGCGTGCCAGCCGCCGCCGAGCGCGCGCACGAGCCCGACGGATGCCTGCAGGCGTCGGGCGTCGACGTCGAGCGCCGCGATCTGCGTATCGAGTTCGGTCGTCTGCGCGGTGACCACGTCGAGATAGCTGACCGCGCCGTCTCGATAGCGCGACATCGCCAGCGCAAGCGAGTGCCGCGCCGCGACGAGCGCCGCGTCGTCCTGGTCCGATTCGTCGCCGAGGCGATGCAACTGCGCGAGATCGTCCTCGACGTCGCGGAATGCCTGCAGCACGACCGCGCGGTAGCGCGCGCCCTGTTCGTCGAACTGCGCGCGCGCATGGCGTACGCCGGCGGCACGCCGGCCCCCGTCGAACAGCGTCATCGCGAGACGCGGCCCGATCGACCAGATCTCGTTGGGCGCGGCGAGCCACGGCGAAAACGTATCGCTCTGGAATCCGGCGTCGAGGCCGAGCGACAGGTCGGGAAAGTACGCGGCGCGTGCGACGCCGATTCGCGCGTTCGCGGCCGCGACGCGGCGTTCGGCGGCGGCGACGTCGGGCCTGCGTTCGAGCAGCGTCGACGCGAGTCCGGTCGGAATCGACGGCACGCCCGGCAGCGCCGCAACGGGCGGCAGCGAGAACGTCGACGCGGATTCCCCGACGAGTGCCGCGATCGCATGCTCGTCGAGCGCGCGACGAGCGGCGATGTCGGACGCACGCGCCTGGGCGAGCGCGAGTTGCGTTTGCGCACGCGAAACGTCGAGCCCCGATGCGAGGCCGCCGCGATGGCGACTGACCGTCAGTTGCCATGCACGACGGTACGTGTCGATCGTTTGCGCGAGCGTGTCCGCTTCACGGTCGAGCCCCGCGAGGTCGAAGTAGGTGCTGGCGACGGCGGCCTGCAGGCTGAGCCGGACCGACGCGAGGTCGTCGTCGGCCGCCTGCGCGTCGTCGCGGCCGGCCGCGACCGCGTTGCGGACCTTGCCCCAGAGATCGACGTCGTAACCGAATCCCGCTTCGAGCGTGTTCGACTCATAGGTGTCGGGCTGGCCGCTGCCGCGCAGCGGCCGGCGCGCGGACTGACGGTCGCGATCGGTCTCGGCATCGATGCCCACGGCCGGCAGCAACGCCGCATGCGCCTCGTCGAACAGCGCGGCGGCTTCGTCGTGCCTTGCGACGGCGGCGGCGAGGTCGGGATTCGCGCGTGCGACGAGCGGTTCGAGCCGGTCGAGTGTCGCGTCGCCGTACACGCGCCACCAGCCGTCACGCGTCAGGCGATCGGCTGGTACGGCATCGACCCACGCGCCCGTTTCGCGAAACGCGGTCGGCACCGGAACTGCTGGCGCGCGATAGGCCGGCGCCAACGAGCAGCCGGCGAGCAGCGCGACGCTGCCCAGCCACACAGCGAGCAGACGGTCAGCCATGCGCACGCTCCGTCGCCGTGGTGCCGGCGATACGCACGGGGTCGCCGTCCGCGAGCGAATCGGGCGGATTGTCGATCACGCGGTCGGTGGCCGCGAGCCCCGATGCGATCTCGACACGCGTGCCGAGATCGGTCGCGATCGATACGGTGCGCAGCCGCGCATGCCCGGTCGCATCGAGCACGGCGACTTGCAACCCGTCGTGGCGGAAGATCAGCGTGCTTGCCGGAATCGACAGCGCATGCGCGGCGCCGGGCATCGCGATCCGCACCTGCGCGTACTCGCCCGGGAACAGCGTGCCTGCTGGATTGGCGATCGAGAACTGCGCGAGCAGCGTGCCGGAAGCCGGATCGATCGATTGGGCGGAATCCGCGAGCGTGGCGTCGAACGTCATGCCGGGGCGCTCGGGCACGGTCAGCGCGACACGCATGCCTGCGCGGATCGCGGCCGCGTCGTCTTGCGGAACGTGGACGTACAGCCGCAGCCGCCGCGCGTCCGAGACGGTGAAGAGTTCGGCGCCGTTGCCGCTGCCCGCGTCGATCAGCGCGCCGACATCGGTCTTGCGGGCCGTCACGATGCCGTCGAACGGCGCGGTGAGCCGCTTGAACGATTCGAGCGCTTCGAGCCGTCGCACGTTGGCGGTGCTTGCCGCGACGGCCGCGCGTTTCGCGTCGAGGTCGCTGCGTTTCTCGTCGGCCTCCTGCTGCGAGACGGAATCCTGCGCGAGCATCTCGGCCCAGCGAGCGGCCGTGACGGCCGCAAGCCGTTCGTTCGCGTTCGCGCTCTGCAGGTCCGCGCGTGCCTGCTGCAATTGCTGGTCGAGATCGGGCGTGTCGATCGACGCGAGCAACTGGCCGGCTTTCACATGCGCGCCGATGTCGGCATACCACGCGTGCAGGTAGCCGGGCACGCGCGCGTAGATCGGCGCGTCGACGTACGCGTCGAGCCGGCCGGGCAGCACCAGCGCGTCGGCCGCGGCCGGCTGCGGCGCAACCGTCGCGACGGTCGGGATCGCCTGTTGCACGGTCCAGGCGGCGACCGCGTGCGCATCGTTCACGCGGGCGACGACGCCGGCCGCCGCGACGGCGAGCGCGGCGATGGCGCCCGCGATCGCGAGCGGTTTCAGGTAGCGCGGCGTGCCAGGAGGGCGGACTTCGAATTCAGTGGACATGCTGTTCTCCCGGAGTGAGGGGCAGGGATTCGGAACGAGGCGCGCGATCGCGCCGGTGGACGAGGCTGAACACGACGGGCACGAACACGAGCGTCGCGACGGTCGCGCACAGCAGGCCGCCGATGACCGCGCGGCCGAGCGGCGCGTTCTGCTCGCCGCCGTCGCCGAGACCGAGGGCCATCGGCGCCATGCCGATGATCATCGCGAGTGCGGTCATCATCACGGGCCGAAAGCGCGTGAAGCCGGCTTCGAGCGCGGCGACGGCCGCATCGGCGGTGTGCGCGAGCCGTTCGCGCGCGAACGTCACCACGAGGATGCTGTTCGCGGTCGCGACGCCCATGCACAGGATCGCGCCGGTCAAGGCCGGCACCGACAGCGGCGTGCGCGTGACGAACAGCATCCAGACGATGCCGGCCAGCGCCGCGGGCAGGCCGCTCACGATCACGAATGCGTCGCGCCACGAATGGAAGTTGACGACGATCAGCAGGTAGATCAGCAGGATCGCGCCGGCGAGGCCCGCGAGCAGCCCGCCGAATGCGCCGTTCATCGTCTGTACCTGGCCGCGCACGGTCACGCGCGATCCCTTGGGCAAGCCGGCCGCGCTCGTGTGCAGTACGCGTTCGATGTCGGCGCTGACCGCACCGAGATCGCGGTCCTGCGTCGTCGCGAAGATGTCGTACAGCGGGGCGATGTCGTAGTGCGACACGACCGCGTCGGTCTGTCCGCGCACGATCGTCGCGAGCCCGCCGAGCAGTTGCGGCGCGCCCGAGCGGCCCGTTACCGGCAGCGCGCGCAGGTCCGCCAGCGATGTCATCCGGTACTGGGGCGTCTGCGCGACGATCGGATACGACACGCCGTTGTGCGGATCGAGCCAGTAGGTGGGCGACACCTGGCTCGTGCCGGACAGGCTCGCGACCACGGCATTGGTGACATCCTGCTCGGTGATGCCGAGTTGCGCGGCCCGCGTGCGGTCGACCGATACGGTGAACTGCGGATAGGTCGACGCCTGCTGCACGCGCGCGTCGGCCACTCCCGGCACGCTGCGGATGCGTCGCAACAGCTCGGTCGCATAGGTGTGGTTGGCGGCGCGATCGGGGCCCGTCACCTGCACGTCGATCGGTGCGGGCGCACCGAAGTTGAGGATCTGGCTCACGATGTCGGCGGGCAGGAACGAGAACGTCACGCCGGGAAACGCGCGCGGCAGCCGCGTACGCAACTGCTTGACGTAGTCGGCGGTCGGCGCGTGGTCGCCCGAGAGCGACACGAGGATGTCGCCGTCCTGCGGGCCGATCGTGCCGCTGTTGCTGTACGTGAGGTTGATCCCGCTGTTCGGCAGCCCCATGTTGTCGACGATGCTCGCGATCGCGTGCGGCGGCACGACGCCGCGCACCGTCTGCTCGACGTGGTCGAACAGCGCGGCCGTCTCCTCGATGCGTGTGCCGATCGGTGCGCGCACGTGAATCGCGATTTCGCCTGCGTCGACCGACGGGAAGAAGTTGCGGCCGAGCCACGGCACCAGCACGAACGACACCGCGACCGCCGCGAGGAACAGCGCGACGAAACGCGCACGGTGGACGAGTGCGAGACCGAGCACGACGCGGTAGCCGGCGCGCAGTGCCGCGAAGCGGCGCTCGAACCCTTGCTGGAACGCGACGAGCGGATTGCGTGCGCGTGGCGGCGGGAACGGCGCACCATGCGGCGCGAGCGCGGCCGCCGGATGCGCGGCATGCGGTTTCAACAGGTAGCGGGCCATCATCGGCACGAACGTGCGCGACAGCACGAACGACGCGATCATCGCGAAGATCACGGCTTCGGCCATCGGCACGAACAGGAAGCGGGCCACGCCGTCGAGCAGCAGCATCGGCACGAACACGATGCAGATGCACAGTAGCGACACGAAGGCCGGTGCGACGATCTGCGACGCACCGTCGAGGATCGCATCGCGCACCGCCTTGCCCTGTTCGAGGTGCCAGTTCACGTTCTCGATCGTGACGGTGGCATCGTCGACGAGAATGCCGACCGCGAGCGCGAGTCCGCCGAGCGTCATCACGTTGAGCGTCTCGCCCGCGGCCGCGAGCGCCGCGATCGCGGCCAGCACGGCGAGCGGAATGGACGCGGCGATGATCAGCGTCGAGCGCCAGCTGCCGAGGAACAGCAGGATCATCGCGGACGTGAGCGCGGCGGCGATCAGGCCTTCGCGGGCCACGCCGCTGACGGCGCCCTTGACGAACACGGACTGATCGCCCATCACGACGAGCCTGAGCGACGGCGGCAGGGTCGCCTCGATGCGCGGCAACTGCGCCTTGACGCCCGAGATGATGTCGAGCGTCGACGCCGAACCGCTTTTCAGCACGCTCATCAGCACCGCGCGCCGGCCGTCGACGCGCACGATGTTGCCCTGCGGCGGATAACCGTCGCGCACGTGCGCGACGTCACGCATGAAGATCACCGCGCCGTTCACGCTCCGGATCGGCAGTGCATTGAGCTGGTCGATGGTCAGCGGGCTGTCGTTGAGCCTGATGTTGTACTCGAAGCCGCCGATCTTCTGCGTGCCGGCCGGGATGATCTGGTTCTGCTGCGCCAGCGCGGTCGCGACGTCCTGTGCGGACAGCCCCTTGGCCTGCAGCGCCTGCGGATCGAGATCGATCTGCACCTGGCGCACCTTGCCGCCGTACGGCGACGGAATCGCGACCCCCGCGACGGACAGCAACTGCGGCCGGATCACGTTGGTCGCGTAGTCGCCGAGCTGCTGTTCGTTCAGCGTGTCGCTCGTCAGCGCCAGCTGCAGCACGGGCACGGTCGATGCGTTGTAGTTGAGGATCTGCGGCGGCGTGGTGCCCGGCGGCATCTGCTTGAGTACCGTCTGCGAAATCGACGTGACCTGCGCGGTCGCGGTGCGGATGTCGACGCTCGGCTGGAAGAAGATCTTGACGATCCCGAAGCTGCGGAACGACTGCGACTCGATGTGCGCAACGTCGTTGACCGTCGTGCCGAGCGTGCGCTCGTAGTAGGTGACGATGCGTCCGGCCATGTCGGCCGGCTGCAGGCCCGCGTAGTTCCACACCACGCTGATGACCGGAATCCGGATGTCGGGGAAGATGTCGGTCGGCGTGCGCAGCGCCGCGAGCGGCCCCGCGATCAGGATCAGCAGCGCGAGGACGATGAACGTGTAGGGGCGCGCAAGCGCGAGTCGGACGAGATTCAGCATCGGCAAGGTCTCCGCCGGCGCGGGGCGCCGGCCTGTCAGCGAAGTGCCGAAGCGCGGCGGGCGCCCGGTTCGGCTCGCGCAGTGTGCGTGGCGCCGCTTAACGCGGGACGCGGGGCAGGATGAAAGATGTTTTAGGAATGGGGCGTGAGGGGGCGGGGCGGGCGACGATTGTTACAAGACGTTAGCGCGGGCTTACCGTTGCGATGCGGCGCATCAGTTCTTACAAAGTGGAAATATGCGGGGACGGCGCTTGCCGTTATAGTCGAATCACACATGAAACAACCAGAAGAGGAATCCATGAAGACCTTGCGTGTTGCCTCGCTCTTGACCGGTATGACGGCCTTGCTCGTGTCGGGCGCAGCAATGGCGGGAGTCAATGTCGGGATCAATCTCGGCGTTCCGGCGCCGGTCTACGTCGCGCCCGCACCCGTGTATGCGCCGCCGCCTCCGCCGCCGGTCGTCTATCAGCCTGCGCCGGTCTACGCGCCGGCCCCTGTGTATGCACCGGGACCGGCCATCGTGATCGGCTGGCACGGCGACCGCTACTGGGACGGCCGCCGCTACTGGGGCCGTGACGAGTGGTATCGCCATCACGGCCGTGGCTGGGGCGATCGTGGCGATCGTGGCCACTGGGACAACGGCCGCCACAACGGCTGGCGCTGATCGGCAGGGCGCGCCCCTGATGCGCGCCTCCGATCCGCTCGTGAAGAAACCGCCCGCGTGGCGGTTTTCTTTTGGCTCGCTGGCTTGAATGGGTAGAATCGTCCCTCGTTACTCCCCTCATTCGACCGACAGGGCCTCTATGACGAAGGGTTCGCCCCGGGCCGCCGCCGCGCGCGTCCGCCGTGCGGCACGAACTGCCGGCCGCGCGGCCGCGGTGTTCGTGCTGCAAACGGTGCTGGCCGCGACCGCTGCGCACGCGGCCTACGCCATTGCGCAGTACGGCGAGCCGAAGTATCCGCCGGGCTTCAAGCATTTCGACTACGTCAACCCCGACGCGCCGAAGGGCGGCACGCTCGTGCTGGCGAACCCGAACCGGCTGACGTCGTTCGACAAGTTCAACCCGTTCACGATGCGCGGCAACCCCGCGCCGGGCATCGACATGCTGTTCGAGAGCCTCGCGACCGGCAGCTCGGACGAGCCGGCCTCCGCGTACGGGCTGCTCGCCGACGACATCGACATCGCGCCGGACCGCCGGTCGGTCACGTTTCACCTGAATCCGCGCGCGCGCTTCTCGAACGGCGAGCGCGTCACCGCCGACGACGTCAAGTTCTCGTTCGACACGCTGAAGAGCAAGCAGGCTGCGCCGCAGTTCGGCGCCTATTTCGCGGAGATCGCGAAGGCCGTGGTCGTCGATCCGGCCACCGTGCGCTTCGAGTTCCGCAGCGCGAACCGCGAATTGCCGCTGATCGCAGGCGGCGTGCCGGTGTTTTCCCGCAAGTGGGGATTGCGCGCGGACGGCTCGCGCATCCCGTTCGACCAGCTCGCGTTCGAGCAGCCGATCGGCAGCGGCCCGTACGTGATCGACCATTACGACAACGGCCGGACGATCACTTACCGGCGCAACCCGGCGTACTGGGGCGCCGACCTGCCGGTGCGGGTGGGCACCAACAACTTCGAGCGGATCGTCTACAAGCTGTACGGCGACGGCGTCGCGCGGCTCGAGGCGTTCAAGGCCGGCGAATACGACGTGCTCGTCGAGTACATCGCGCGCAACTGGACGCGCCGCGACGTCGGCAAGCGCTTCGACAACGGCGAGCTGGTCAAGCGTGAATTCCGCCAGCATAACGGCGCGGGCATGCAGGGCTTTTTCATGAACCTGCGCCGGCCGCTGTTTCGCGACGTGCGCGTGCGCCAGGCGCTCGACCTCGCGTTCGACTTCGAATGGCTGAACCGCCAGCTGTTTTACAGCGCCTACACGCGTATGAACAGCTACTTCGCCGATACCGACCTGCAGGCGACCGGCACGCCGGGCCCCGGCGAGCTGAAGCTGCTGGAGCCGCTGCGCGCGCAGCTCGACCCGGCCGTGTTCGGTCCGGTGGTCACGCAGCCGAACACGAATCCGCCGGGCTCGCTGCGCGCGAACCTGCTGAAGGCGCGCGCACTGCTCGCGCAGGCCGGCTGGACCTATCGGGACGGCGCGTTGCGCAACGCGAAGGGCGAGCCGTTCACGTTCGAGATCCTCGACGATTCCGGCGCGGCAATGGAAGGGATCGTGGCGGCGTATCAGCGCAATCTGGCGAAGCTCGGCATCGACGCACGTTTTCGCACGGCCGATTTCGCGCTGCTGCAAAAGCGTCTCGACGCGTTCGACTACGACATGACGACGATCCGCCTGCCGGGCGTGCAGGTGCCGGGTGCCGAGCAATACTCGCGTTACGCGAGCAAGTTCGCCGACGAGCCGGGCTCCGACAACTTCATCGGGTTGAAGTCGCCGGCCGTCGACGCGCTGCTGCACGCGCTCGGTACCGCGCAGACGCGCGAAGACCTGCTCGACGCAACGCACGCGCTCGACCGTGTGCTGATGCACGGCTACTACGCGGTCCCGCAGTGGTACAGCACGACGCACCGGGTCGCGTACAAGCGCACGCTTGCCTATCCGCAGACGCTGCCGCTGTACTATTCGGCCGAGGGCTGGGTCGTGTCGACGTGGTGGGCGAAGCCCGATCACTGAACCGCGCCGCCCTGACGTCCCATCCCGCCTACCGATCGCGAGTCGACGCCCTATGTGGAGCTACATCCTCAAACGCCTGCTGCTGATGATCCCGACGCTCATCGGCGTGCTGACCCTCACGTTCGCGGTGATCCAGTTCGTGCCGGGCGGCCCCGTCGAACAAGCCGTACAGGAATTGCGCAAGGGCGCGACGGAGCAGGGCGCGGTGCCGTTCGGGATGCGTGCGCACACCGGCGTCGACGCGCAGCAGCTCGCGCAGCTCAAGGCGCTCTACGGCTTCGACAAACCGCCGCTGGAGCGCTACTGGCTGATGCTCAAGCGCTTCGCGCGCTTCGATCTCGGCGAAAGCTACTTCCGCCACCAGAGCGTGTGGTCGCTGGTCGTGCAGAAGCTGCCCGTGTCGATCAGCATCGGGCTGTGGACGTTCTTCCTCACGTACCTGATATCGGTGCCGCTCGGCATCGCGAAGGCCGTGCGCAACGGCTCGCCGTTCGATGTCGCGACGAGCCTCGTCGTGCTCGTCGGCTATGCGATTCCGGGCTTCGTGCTCGGCGTGCTGCTGCTCGTGCTGTTCGGCGGCGGCTCGTTCTGGCAGCTGTTCCCGCTGCGCGGGCTCACGTCGGACAACTTCGCGCAGCTGTCGCTCGTCGGCAAGGTGCTCGACTATCTGTGGCACATCGCGCTGCCGATCACGGCGTCGGTCGTCGGCAGCTTCGCGGTCGTCACGATGCTGACGAAGAATGCGTTCCTCGACCAGATCCGCCGGCAATACGTGCTGACCGCGCGTGCGAAGGGGCTTTCCGAGCGCAACGTGCTGTGGAAGCACGTGTTTCGCAATGCGATGCTGCCGCTGATCGTCGGCTTTCCGGCTGCGTTCATCGGCGCGTTCTTCACCGGCAGCCTGCTGATCGAGACGCTGTTCTCGCTCGACGGCCTCGGGCTGCTGTCGTACGAGTCGGTCGTGCGGCGCGACTATCCGGTCGTGCTCGGCACGCTCTATCTGTTCACGCTGATCGGGCTCGCGACCAAGCTGATCTCCGATCTCTGCTATGTGTGGGTCGATCCGCGCATTCAATTCGACACCCTGGAGCGCTGACATGAAACCGTCCGTCTGCATGCCCGGCGTCACCGGGCGAGGTGCGCGATGAACCGGGCCGTCGTGTCCTCCCGCATCGACGCGGCGCGCGCCCGCGTGTCGCCGTCGCCCGCGCGCCGCGTATGGCAGCGCTTCCGGCAGCAACGCCTCGGCTACTGGAGCTTCGTGATCTTTTTCGTGGCGTTCGCCGTGAGCGTGGCGGCGCCGCTGTGGTCGAACGACAAGCCGCTCGTCGTGCGTTACGACGGCCAGACCTATTTCCCGCTGTTCCACGCGTATCCGGAGACGACCTTCGGCGGCGACTTCCCGACGCCGGCCGACTATCTCGATCCATACGTGCGCAAGCGGCTCGAGGCGCCCGGCAACTTCGTCGTCTACCCGCCGAACCGCTACTACTACGACACGCTGAACTATTTCTCGAACGTGCCGAACCCCGCGCCGCCGTCGCGTGCGAACTGGCTCGGCACCGACGCGCAGGGGCGCGACCTGCTCGCGCGGCTCGTGTACGGGTTCCGCGTGTCGGTCGAGTTCGGGCTGATCCTGACCGTGATCGGCACGCTGCTCGGGATCGCCGCGGGCGCCGTGCAGGGCTTCTTCGGCGGGCGCATCGACATCGTCGGGCAGCGGCTGATCGAGATCTGGAGTTCGCTGCCCGAGCTGTACCTGCTGATCATCTTCGCGTCGATCTTCGAGCCGAGCTTCCTGCTGCTGATCGTGCTGCTGTCGCTGTTCGGCTGGATCGGGCTCGCCGACTACGTGCGCGCGGAATTCCTGCGCAACCGCACGCAGGACTACGTGCGCGCGGCGCGCGCGATGGGCCTCACGAACTGGCAGATCATCTGGCGCCACGTGCTGCCGAACAGTCTCACGCCGGTGATCACGTTCCTGCCGTTCCGGATGAGCGGCTCGATCCTCGCGCTCACGAGCCTCGATTTCCTCGGGCTCGGCGTGCCGCCGCCGACCCCGAGCCTCGGCGAGCTGCTCGCGCAGGGCAAGGGCAACCTCGACGCGTGGTGGATCTCGCTGTCGACCTTCGGCGTGCTGGTCGCGACGCTGCTGCTGCTGACCTTCATGGGCGATGCGCTGCGCAACGCACTCGACACGCGGATTGCCGATTCGGTGCGCGCGGCGGGAGGCCAGCGATGAGCGAACCGGTCGTATCGACGCAGCGCGAGCCGCTGCTGGCGCTCGAGCATCTGCACGTGCGCTTCGGCGACACGGTCGCGGTGGACGACGTGACGCTCGCGATCGGCCGCGGCGAGCGCGTCGCGCTGGTCGGCGAGTCGGGGTCGGGCAAGAGCGTGACCGCGCTGTCGATCCTGCGGCTGTTGCGCGACGCGGACGTGAGCGGCACGATCCGCTTTGCCGGGCAGGACCTGACGGCCAAGAGCGAGCGCGAGATGCGCGGGTTGCGCGGCTCGGACATCGCGATGATCTTCCAGGAGCCGATGACCGCGCTCAACCCGCTGTATACGATCGGCGTGCAGATCGGCGAGACGATCGTGCTGCACGACGGCGTCTCGGCGGTCGAGGCGCGCAAGCGCGCGATCGCGTTGCTTGCGCGCACGGGCATCGCGGAGCCGGAGAAGCGCGTCGACAGCTATCCGCACCAGTTGTCGGGCGGCCAGCGCCAGCGCGCGATGATCGCGATGGCGCTCGCCTGCCGGCCGCGGCTGCTGCTGGCCGACGAGCCGACCACCGCGCTCGACGTGACGATCCGCGCGCAGATCGTCGACCTGCTGCTGGAATTGCAGCGCGAGGAGGCGGAAAAGCGCGGCATGGCGATCCTGCTGATCACGCACGACCTGAATCTCGTGCGGCACTTCGCGGATCGTGTCGCGGTGATGGAGCACGGCCGGCTCGTCGAGAGCGGGCCCGTCGAACGGATCTTCGCGGAACCCGAGCATCCGTACACGCAGCGGCTCTTGAACAGCCGGCCGCAACGCGCGGTCACGCCGGTGATGCCGATCGCGCCCGTCGTGCTCGACGCGCAGCACGTGAGCGTGCAGTTCGCACGCAAGCGGCCGGGCATCGCGGGCTGGTTCGGCTCGGTGCCGGTGACGGCCGTAGCCGACGTGTCGGTGTCGGTGCGGCAGGGCGAGACGCTCGGCATCGTCGGCGAATCGGGGTCGGGAAAGTCGACGCTCGCGATGGCGCTGCTCGGCCTGCAGAAGACGGCCGGCGGCACGATCGAATTCCAGGGGCGCGCGCTGTCGACCTATCGCGGCCGCGAACAGACCGCGCTGCGCTCGAACATGCAGGTCGTCTTTCAGGATCCGTTCAGTTCGCTTTCGCCGCGTCACACGATCGAGCGGATCGTCGGCGAGGGGCTCGAGCTGCATCGCCCGGACATGACGCCCGACGCGCGGCGTGAGAAGTCGCTCGCGGTGCTGCGCGAAGTCGGCCTCGACCGCACGGTGCTGCACCGTTATCCGCACGAATTCTCGGGCGGGCAGCGCCAGCGGATCGCGATCGCGCGGGCGCTGGTGCTGGAGCCGCGCATCCTGATCCTCGACGAGCCGACGTCCGCGCTCGACGTGTCGATCCAGCAGCAGGTGCTGAAACTGCTCGCGAATTTGCAACAGAAATACAACCTCGGCTATGTCTTCATCAGCCATGACCTCGAGGTGATCGGGGCGATGGCGCACCGCGTCGCGGTGATGCAGGACGGGGCTGTCGTCGAGTCGGGAGAAGTGGCCGACATCTTCGCCAGGCCGTCACATCCTTACACACAAAAGCTGTTGAAAGCGGTCTGGAAAGCGTGATAGGCGGCCAATGGTCTGACTATCTCGATTGTATTTATTAATTTGTTTTGACAAACGATTACGCGCTGGCTAGTATCGACCGAAATTTTCCGCCAATCAGCTGATTTTTAAGCACATTCCATCGACCAATGCAGCATCGATCCCTGACCCAGGCATGCGCGCGCACCATCGCCGGGCTGTTCATCGGCGCCCTGTTCGCAGCAGCACCCGGCGCGTTCGCCGACGAAGTCAGCAGTTTTAACCAGAATGTCACGAATTCGACGCAGAGCGCGTCGAATGCCTCCCTCCAGCAGACCAGCGCGCAGCCGTCGAGCGGCGGCGCGAAGTCGTTCCTCGCGGGCATGGCCGGCAAGGCAGGCGATGTGGTCGTCGGTGCGCTGAACATGATCGGCGTGCGTTATCGCTGGGGCGGTAACTCGCCGGATTCGGGCCTCGACTGCAGCGGCTTCGTGCGCTACGTGTTCCAGGACACCCTCGGCATGTCGCTGCCGCGTCGTGCGGAAGAGATGAGCCGCGTCGGCGAGAAGGTGAGCATGAGCAACCTCAAGCCGGGCGATCTCGTGTTCTTCAACACGATGCGCCGTACGTTCTCGCACGTCGGCATCTACATCGGCGACAACAAGTTCGTGCACTCGCCGTCGACGGGCAGCACCATCCGCGTCGACGATCTCGACAGCGGCTACTGGGAAAAGCGTTTCACCGGCGCGCGCCGGCTCGAATCGGAGTTCCCGATGAAGCCGGAAGACCTGCGTCAGCGCGTGCGCGCGACGATCGGCGACGATTCCGCGAACGGCAACAACTGACGTTCGACGGCCGGTCCGGCCGGATCGAAAAAAACCCTGTCACCGAAAGGCGGCAGGGTTTTTTGTTTTGGGGCGGTGCGAACGGCGGGCTGAAAACCGTCGCGCCGTCGGCGGGCCGGCGCGCGCCGGCCTGTGCATCGCGTGCGTTACGCGGCCGCCACGCCGCGTGCTGCCGCGAGCTTGCGCTGCAGTTCCGGCATGATGCGCGCGACGGCTTCCTCGCCCGCGAGAATCGCCGCGTTGCGCTGGTTGAAGTCGCTGCCGCCCATCGCGTTGAGGTTCGGGCGAATCACGACGTCCGCGTACTTGTCGAGCTCGTAGGTCTTGATCGTCTGGCCCATGATCGTGAAGGTCTGCAGCAGCATCTCGATCGGGTTGTTGGTTGCCGCGCCGTCCGGCCGGGACGAGATGTCGACCGCGATCACGAAGCTCGCGCCCATCTTGCGCGCATACGACGCCGGCACCGGGCTCACGAGGCCGCCATCCACATACTCGCGGTTGCCGATCTTCACCGGCTCGAACACCGACGGCACGCTGCACGATGCACGCACCGCGAGCCCCGTATTGCCTTGCTGGAACAGGATCGGCTGGCCGTTTTGCAGATCGGTCGCGACGATGCCGAGCGGCTTCGCCATCTTCTCGATCGGCCGGTTGTTGAGTGTCTTGTTCAGGAAGTTCTGCAGCGCCACGCCTTGCAGCAACCCGCGCGAGCGGAATGGCAGCGCCCAGTCGCTGATCGCCGCCTGGTCCATGTCGAGCGCGATCTTGTTGATCTGAAGGGCGCTCATGCCCGATGCATAGAGTGCGCCGACCACCGAGCCCGCGCTCGTGCCCGCGACGATCTCGATCGGGATGCCGCGCGCCTCGAGCGCCTTCAGCACGCCGATGTGCGAGAAGCCGCGCGCGGCGCCGCCGCCGAGGGCGATGCCGATCTTCACCGGCTTTTCCTGTGGCAGTGTGGCGCCGGGGCGGGATTTGTCGCCGAACGACGTGCAGGCGGCGAGGCTGGCGGACGCGGCGGCGATCGTGAAGTGGCGGCGCGACAGGCGAGGGGACGACATCGAATGGTTCTCCGGCGGCTTGGCGGCGGGTGTCACGGCCCGCGGCGGCGATAGGTTCCGAGCGGCCGCGCAGCGGTTCCGTGCGGCCGGCGCCGCGCCGGCTGGCGGCCGCGGCGCGCACATCATAAAGCAAGCGGCGCGCTTGGCGCGATGTCCGGCGCGAGTATAATTCCGGCTTCTTTCCCGTTCCGGGCGTCGCCGGCCCCGTTGCTGTCCGGGCTGCCGCCGTCGATCCCGCGTCGAATCATTCATGCGCCCCAGGCGTTCGAGTTACCGTTTATGACCCGTCCTGTCCGTACCCGCTTCGCGCCGAGCCCCACCGGCTTCATCCACCTCGGCAACATCCGCTCCGCGCTCTATCCGTGGGCGTTCGCCCGCAAGATGAAGGGCACGTTCGTGCTGCGCATCGAGGATACCGACGTCGAGCGTTCGTCGCAGGAAGCGGTCGACGCGATCCTCGAAGGGATGCAATGGCTCGGCCTGGATTTCGACGAAGGCCCGATCTACCAGATGCAGCGGATGGACCGCTATCGCGAGGTGCTTGCGCAGATGCTCGAGAAGGGCCTCGCGTACTCGTGCTACATGTCGGCCGAGGAGCTCGACGCGCTGCGCGAACGCCAGCGCGAGGCCGGCCTGAAGCCGCGCTACGACGGCACGTGGCGTCCGGAGCCCGGCAAGGTGCTGCCGGAGCCGCCGGCCGGCGTGAAGCCGGTGCTGCGTTTCCGCAATCCGTTGACCGGCACGGTCGTGTGGGACGACGCGGTGAAGGGGCGTGTCGAGATCTCGAACGAGGAGCTCGACGACCTCGTGATCGCGCGCCCGGACGGCACGCCGATCTACAACTTCTGCGTGGTGGTGGACGACATGGACATGGGCATCACGCACGTGATCCGTGGCGACGACCACGTGAACAACACGCCGCGCCAGATCAACATCCTGAATGCGCTCGGCGGCGAGCCGCCCGTCTATGCGCACCTGCCGACCGTGCTGAACGAGCAGGGCGAGAAGATGAGCAAGCGGCATGGCGCGATGAGCGTGATGGCGTATCGCGACGCGGGCTTCCTGCCTGAAGCCGTCGTCAACTATCTCGCGCGCCTCGGCTGGTCGCACGGCGACGCCGAGATCTTCTCGCGCGAGCAGTTCGTCGAATGGTTCGATCTCGAGCATCTCGGCAAGTCGCCCGCGCAGTACGACCACAGCAAGCTGAGCTGGCTGAACGCGCATTACATCAAGGAAGCCGACAACGCGCGCCTCGCCGAGCTGGCGAAGCCGTTCCTCTCCGCCCTCGGCATCGACGATGCGGCGATCGCGACGGGCCCTGCGCTCGAAGCGGTGGTCGGGCTGATGAAGGATCGTGCGACGACGGTCAAGGAGATCGCGGAAGGCGCCGCGATGTTCTATCGTGTGCCGGCACCGGAAGCCGACGCGCTCGCGCAGCACGTGACCGATGCGGTGCGTCCGGCGCTGGCCGATCTCGTCGCGGCGCTGAAGGCGGCCGACTGGACGAAGGAGGCCGTGTCCGCCGCGTTGAAGTCGACGCTCGGCACGCACAAGCTGAAGATGCCGCAACTGGCGATGCCGGTGCGTCTGCTGGTGGCGGGTACGACGCATACGCCGTCGATCGATGCGGTGCTCGTGCTGTTCGGCCGCGATGTCGTGGTGTCGCGCATCGAGGCGGCGCTGGCCTGAGGTTCGGGGGCGAGCGAAGCTGCCCGTGCGTGACATCGCGGCAGCTTCGCAAAAAATTCCGTTCGAATCGCAAAAAGGGTATTTACAAGTTCGAAGTAGCTCCATATAATCTCATTTCTGTTCTGCAAGGGGGTATAGCTCAGCTGGGAGAGCGCTTGCATGGCATGCAAGAGGTCAGCGGTTCGATCCCGCTTACCTCCACCATCAGAACAAGCTGAGTTGATTTGCGAAGCACGGGTAGTAATAAATGCTTCACAAAATGATTTAAAGCAGTTAGAATTTCGGCCTTCGCTGTTGATTGAAAAGTGAATAGCGAAAGTCAGACAGATCTGAAAAGATTTTGTCCCCTTCGTCTAGAGGCCTAGGACATCACCCTTTCACGGTGAGTACAGGGGTTCGAATCCCCTAGGGGACGCCAGATTCAGCGGCGTTTCGTAGAAATGTCGCAACGCTTGCAGGAACGTAACCGACGTCCTGCGGGTGAGGGTAAGAAAGCTGGAGCGGTAGTTCAGTCGGTTAGAATACCGGCCTGTCACGCCGGGGGTCGCGGGTTCGAGTCCCGTCCGCTCCGCCAGAACGAAGCCCGTTCAAGACGTTTTTGAGCGGGCTTTTGTATTAAGGATGTAAGCAGTACGTTGTCCCCTTCGTCTAGAGGCCTAGGACATCACCCTTTCACGGTGAGTACAGGGGTTCGAATCCCCTAGGGGACGCCAGATTCAGCGGCGTTTCATCGAAGTGTCGCAACACCTGCAGGAACGTGACGATGTCCTGCAGGTGCGAGCAAGAAAGCTGGAGCGGTAGTTCAGTTGGTTAGAATACCGGCCTGTCACGCCGGGGGTCGCGGGTTCGAGCCCCGTCCGCTCCGCCAGAACGAAGCCCGTTCAAAGAACGATTTTTGAACGGGCTTTTGCATTAAAGATGTAAGCAGTACGTTGTCCCCTTCGTCTAGAGGCCTAGGACATCACCCTTTCACGGTGAGTACAGGGGTTCGAATCCCCTAGGGGACGCCAGATTTCGGCGTCGTTCGAACAAACGATGCGCCGGCAGGAAGCAACCGACGCCTGCCAGGCAAGTAGCAAGACTGGAGCGGTAGTTCAGTCGGTTAGAATACCGGCCTGTCACGCCGGGGGTCGCGGGTTCGAGTCCCGTCCGCTCCGCCAAAAAAATGAAGAAGCCCGCCTTGTGCGGGCTTTTTCATTTGCGTTTCCGGCTGTGCCCGCTTGCGGGCGCATGACTGCGGAGTGGAGGAAGCTGCCTGCGCAGCTTCCGGCGGGACTCGAAGGGCTGCGCTTGCAAGCGCAGCCGCGGCCTGCAGGATGTAGGCGAGTCCCGTCCGCTCCGCCAAAAAAATGAAGAAGCCCGCCTTGTGCGGGCTTTTTCATTTGCGTTTCCGGTTGCGCCCGCTGGCCGCGTAACCTCCGGTCATCCGGTGTCGAGCCGCTACGAGAAATCCGCGATTGCATCCGCACGCGACTGCGCTATCGTGGCGGGATGCGTTCTTGACCCCTGCGCGATGCTCGATCCGACCGACCTGCGACTCCTGTATCAGCTCCGGCCCGCGGAGGCTGGCGATTTTCCGTTTGCCGAAGCGCTGACGCACGGCAACATGGGCGGTTACTACAAGCGCCATGGGCTCGTGTGGCGCAGCGACCTGTTCTACGCGAGCTGGCGCGAATCCGAGAACTTCATCCTCGAGGCCGACGGCGAGCGCATCGGCGTGCTGCGCGTGACCGAGGAGGGCGACTCGCTGCACATCCGCGACGTGCAGATCGCGGCCGGTCATCGCGGGCAGGGCGCCGGCACCTACATGCTCGACATGTCGCACCGCTGGGCGCGTGCGCGCGGGCTGCACGAACTGCAACTGCGCGTGTTCGTCGACAATCCGGCCGCGCGTCTCTACCTGCGCATGGGCTATCAGGTTGCTGGGTCGCGGCTCGCGCAACTGGGCTCGATCCGCCACATGGTGCGACCTGTCTGAAGTCCTGACGACCTGAAGCGACGCGTTCAGCGGGCAGCGTCGATCGCGTCATCGTCCGGCATTTCGTCGTCCGCGCGGCTGCCTTCCGGGCCGCGGTGCTCGTAGCCGCGCAGCATGAATGCGCGCGGGCTTTCGCCGAATGCACGCCTGAACATCGCCGAAAACGCGCTCTGGCTCTGGTAGCCGAGTTCGCGCGCGATATGCGACAGCGGGCGCCCCTGGTTCAGCAGCGGAATGGCCCGCGCCAGCAGCGCCTGCTGGCGCCACTGCGAAAAGCTCACCCCCAGTTCCTGCTTGAAGAGCCGCGAAATCGTGCGCGTGCTGGCGCCGACCTCGCCGGCCCAATGCTCGAGCGACTCCGCGTGGGCCGGATGCGCGAGGACCGATTCGCACAGCATGCGCAGCCTTTTTTCGTCGGGCATCGGCACCGCGAGCGGCAGCGGCTCGGCGTGACTCAGCTCGTCGAGCACGAGCCCGCACAGCAGGCGCTCGCGCGTGGTGCTCAGGTCGCGCGCGTCGAGTGCGACGATCAGTTCGCGCAGGAGTCCCGTCACTTCGACGACGCGGCACGCGTCGAGCCCGTCCGGCACGATCGACTCGTCGATATACAGCGTGCGCAGATACGCCTCTTCGACGATCACGACCTCGTGCGTCACGCGCGGCGGCACCCAGATCGCGCGGGATGGCGGCACCATCCAGGTCGTGCCGGTCGTCGCGACGCGCAGCACGCCGCGCGACGCGTACGCGAGCTGCGCCCACGCGTGCGTATGCAGCGGGATGCGGTGCCCGGTATCGACCTGCCGCGCGCGCACGCGCATCGGATGGACGGCGGTCGGCGCGAATTCGGGCGGAATGTCGATGACGTACGGGTTCGGTACGTCGGCTTGGAACGGCGGGTTCATGGACGATTCGGGCAGCGCGGCGGCGATGTCGTTATTGTAGAAGGCGCCGCGAAAGTGCACGCGGCGGTTTGTCGGGCGATCATGCCGCGTTCAAATGAACTTTGTGTGGGGCTCCGGCGATTTCCGGACTGCCCCGGGGCCGCGCGCGCTGGCGGGTTCGAACCATTCGGCCGGTATCGTGGTCTATCGATGCGCGGGCGGTTTCGCCACGAATCGCGTGCGAACACGACAACATACGAATCAAAGAGGAGAACCACGATGCGCTACGTATTCGTCTACGGCACCTTGAGAAACGGGGAGGCCAACGACATCGACCACGCGGCCGCCCGGCACGGGATTGCCGCGCCGACGCTGCTCGGCGCCGCCGCGCTGCCGGGCGAACTGTACGATTTCGGTACGTATCCGGGAATGATTGCCGGGTCGGCCGGCAAGTCGCTGGTATGGGGCGACGTCTACGAGGTCGACGACCGGCTCGTTCCCGTGCTCGACGAGATCGAGCGCGTGTATCCGGGCGTCGACTCGCTGTTCAAGCCGGAAGACGTGACCGTCGAGCTCGGCGGCCGGCAGTACGCCTGCCTTTACTATCCGGTCGCCGCGCACGCGATTGCCGGGCGTCCGCGCATCGCGTCAGGCGACTGGGTTCAGCACCGGCGCGAGCGGGAAGCGGTGTGACGGGTTGTGCGGCAGCCGCGGTAGCGGATCCTGTCGCAAAAGAAGAAGCGCCCCTCGGGGCGCTTTTTTGATGCCGTCATCGCACGCGACCGACGCCGACGCAGGGTCGGCCCCGGTCGAGGCGCGCAACTACGTCAGATTTCCTCGTACAGCGGCAGCGTCAGGAATTCGGTGAAGCCTTCCGACGTCGACATCTGCTCGAAGATCGCCGCGGCGCGCTCGTACGGCTGCGTGTTGCCGCCGACCGAGCGCTTCACGTTGTCGAGTTCGGCCTTCGAAAGTTCACGCACGAGTTCGGCGGTGACCTTGCGACCGTCGTCGAGCGCGCCCTTCGGCGAGCGGATCCATTGCCACACCTGCGAACGGGAGATTTCGGCCGTAGCCGCGTCTTCCATCAGGTTGTGGATCGGCACGCACCCGTTGCCGTCGAGCCATGCGCCGAGGTAGTGGATGCCGACGTTGATGTTGTTGCGCAGGCCGGCTTCGGTGATCGGCGCTTCCGGCTGGAAGTCGAGCAGGTTCTTGCCTTCGACCTGCACGTCGTCGCGCTGCTTCGCGATCTGGTTCGGCTTGTCGCCGAGCACCTTGACGAACTCTTCCATCGCGATCGGCACGAGGCCCGGGTGGGCCACCCAGCCGCCGTCGTAGCCGTCGGTCGCGTCGCGCTGCTTGTCCGAGCGCACGCCGCCCATCGCCTTGTCGTTCGCTTCCGGATCGTTCTTGATCGGGATCAGCGCGCTCATCCCGCCGATCGCCGGCGCATTGCGCTTGTGGCAGGTCTTCAGCAGCAGCAGCGCGTACGCGCGCATGAACGGCACCGTCATCGTGATCTTCGAACGCTCGGCGAGGCAGAAGTCGCGGTCGTTCTTGAACTTCTTGATGGCCGAGAAGATGTAGTCCCAGCGGCCGGCGTTCAGGCCCGAGCTGTGTTCGCGCAGTTCGTACAGGATTTCGTCCATCTCGAACGCGGCGAGGATCGTCTCGATCAGCACCGTCGCGCGGATCGTGCCGCGCGGCACGCCGACGCCTTCCTGCGCGGCGACGAAGATGTCGTTCCACAGGCGCGCTTCGAGATGGCTTTCCATCTTCGGCAGGTAGAAGTACGGGCCCGAGCCGCGCGCGAGCAGTTCCTTCGCGTTGTGGAACAGGAACAGCGCGAAATCGAAGATGCCGCCGGACACGCGCTGGCCGTCGACCGTCACGTGCTTCTCGTCGAGGTGCCAGCCGCGCGGACGCACGATCAGCGTCGCGACCTTGTCGTTCAGCCGGTACGACTTGCCGTTCTGCTCGAGCGAGATCGTGCGGCGCACCGCGTCCTTCAGGTTGATCTGGCCGTCGATCTGGTTCGTCCAGCTCGGCGCGTTCGAATCCTCGAAGTCCGTCATGTACGAATCGGCGCCCGAGTTCAGCGCGTTGATGATCATCTTGCGCTCGACGGGGCCCGTGATCTCGACACGGCGGCATTGCAGGTCGGCCGGCAGCGGCGCGACCTTCCAGTCGCCTTCGCGGATCGCCTTCGTCTCGGCCAGGAAGTCGGGGCGCTCGCCCGCGTCGAGGCGTTTCGTGCGCTCGACGCGCGCCTGCAGCAGCGCCTGGCGGCGCGGCTCGAACGTGCGGTGCAGCGCGGCAACGAGTGCGAGCGCTTCGGGCGTCAGGATTGCTTCGTAACCCGGCTTGATTTCGCCGGTGATCGCCATGCCTTGCGGCAGCGTGATCGGGGTGCTCATGAGTCTCATCTCCTTGGTCGGTCAGTTGCGGTTTCGGTGAAGGGGGAAGGCGGCAGCGCTGCGAACGTCATGCACCCGGGCTGGGGCGCGTGCGGTTTGCGGGTCTGCCGGACGGAGCCGGGGTGGCGAGGAATGCGAGCAGGTCGGCCATGCCGGTGCCGGTGCCGTCGGGCGGCGCGCCGAGTTCCTCGGCGGGCGCGCCCGTGCGGTTGAGCCAGAACGTCGTGTAGCCGAACCAGACGGCGCCGGCGACGTCCCACGCGTTCGACGACACGAACACGATGCCGCGCCGGTTCGGTCCGAACGCGTCGGTGCCGAGCGCGTAGGCGGCGGGGCTCGGCTTGTACGCGCGTACGGTGTCGGCGGACAGCACGCGATCGAACAGCCCGGACATGCCGGCGCTCTTGATCGCGATGTCGAGCATCTGCGGCGTGCCGTTCGACAGGATCCCGAGTGGCGGGCGCGGATCGAGCGCGCGCAGCTTGCGCAGCGCCGGCACCGTATCGGGATAGGTGGACAGGCACGCGTATTCGTCCATCAGCCGCTTCTCGGCCGCGCTGTTCAGCGCGAGCCCGAGCCGACGCGCGGCGAAGCGCAGCGCGTCGAGCGTGATGTCCCGGAACGGGCGATAGCGGGCGCCGGCCGGATCGGCGAGCGTGCGCAGTTGCGAGTATTCGATTTGCTTGCGTCGCCACAACTGCGACAACCGTTCCCCGTGACCGGGAAACATCTGCTCCGCCGCGGCCAGGACCGCACGCACGTCGAACAACGTGCCGAATGCGTCGAAGAGGATTGCGTCGGGAGAGGAGAGTGTCGTTGTGGCCGACATAGCCTTGCGCTCCAGTTTCAGAGGTCAGGTGAATTCTATTCGTGATCGTATGTGCTAAAAAAGACGCTAAACATCACTTGATCTTTTACTTTCATCTACCTAATCTTGAGCGGTTTAAGCTATTTGAAGGGCAGCGGAGCCGCCCCCGCGAGTCATGGACCGATTCAAGCAGATCGAAACGTTCGCCGCGGTCGCGGCAAAGGGCAGCCTGTCGGCGGCCGCGCACGCGGAAGGGGTCGCGCCGGCGATCATCGGCCGCCGGCTCGACGCGCTCGAGGAGCGGCTTGGCGTGAAGCTGCTGGTGCGCACGACGCGCAAGCTCACGCTGACGTTCGAGGGCTCGGCGTTCCTCGAGGATTGCCAGCGTGTCATCAACGACATGCAGAACGCGGAGGCGAGCGTGTCCGCCGGCGGCGTCAAGGCGAGCGGCCACCTGCGCATCTCGGCGCCGGCCGGCTTCGGCCGGCGGCACGTCGCGCCGCTCGTGCCCGAATTCAGCGTCGGGCATCCGGATGTCTCGGTCACGCTCGACCTGTCCGACCGGATGGTCGACCTCGTCAACGAGGGGTTCGATTGCGCGGTGCGGCTCGGCGAGCTGCCCGACTCGTCGCTCGTGTCGCTGAAGCTCGGCGAGAACCGTCGCGTGTGCGTCGCTTCGCCCGCGTATTTGGCTCGACGCGGCACGCCGGTCACGCTTGCCGAGCTGGCGCGGCACAACTGCCTCGCGCTCGCGGCAAACGCGAACCAGCAACGCGGCTGGGTGTTCCAGGAGGACGACAAGGTCGTGTCGATCCGCGTGAACGGCACGATGGAGTGCTCGGACGGTGCGGTGCTGCACGAGTGGTGCCTCGAAGGCCACGGCCTGGCGTGGCGCTCGTGGTGGGAGGTCGGCGAGGACATCGCGGCCGGCCGGCTCGTCAGCGTGCTCGACGCATTCGCCGCCCCGCCGATCGGCATCCACGCGGTGTTTCCGCAACGTCGGCATCTGCCGCTGCGCGTGCGGCTGTTTCTCGATTACCTGAAGCACACGTACGAGCGGCCCGGTTATTGGGGCGAGTAGGCGGCGGCCAGCCGCGCGTTTCCGATATGAGGGCGAACCCGCTGCGCGGCCCGGCCGCGTGTTTTCACGTCCTACAATCGAAACAGGCATGCCCCACGCGACGCAGCCGGACCGCCCGGACGTGCGGCGCGCGGAGTGCGATTGACGAAGGAGGGCGCGATGTTCCGGCACATCCTCGTTCCAACCGACGGTTCCGAACTGTCGCAGAAGGCGATCGACGGCGCGATCGACCTGGCGCGCGCGGTCGGTGCGCGGGTCACGGCCTACGCGTGCCTGCCGCAGTATCCGTACTCGCCGTTTTCCGAAGTGATCATCGAGCCGCCCGCCGATTTCCGGGCGCGCAGCGAGCGCGAGGCGCGTGCGCACCTCGACGAGGTCGAATCGGCCGCGAAGGCGGCCGGCGTCGATTGCGACACCTGGACGAGCGTGCATCCGTCGCCGTATCTCGGCATCATCGAGGCGGCCGAACGCGGCGGCTGCGACGTGATCTTCATGGCGTCCCACGGACGCCGCGGGCTCGGCAGCTTGCTGATCGGCAGCGAGACGCAGCGCGTGCTGACCCATACGAAAATTCCGGTGATCGTGTATCGGTAGGGCGGCGCCCTGGAAAAAGGGCGCGCCGGACGGAGCCGGCGCGCGTCGTTGCTGGCGGCCCGCAGGCCGCGCGGCCGGTCGCGCGATCGGTATCGCGCGCCTGCCGTCTCCTCCCTGATTGTTGTTCGGTGGCCGATGCCGCGCCGTCGCGAGACGGGGCGGGCATCGGCATGACGCGTGGCGCGTCGTGCTTTGCGGCTTACGCGACCTTCTTGCCGTCGAAGAACTGCTCGTCTTCGGTCGAGCCGTGCAGCGCGGTGGTCGATGCTTCGCGCTCGACCGTCTGCGTCACGGCGTCGAAGTAGCCGGTGCCGACTTCGCGCTGGTGCTTGACCGCCGTGAAGCCCTTGTCCGCTGCCGCGAACTCGGCCTGCTGCAGTTCGACGAACGCGCTCATCTGCGTGCGGGCATAGCCGTGCGCGAGGTTGAACATCGAGTAGTTCAGCGCATGGAAGCCGGCCAGCGTGATGAACTGGAACTTGTAGCCCATCGCGCCGAGCTCCTTCTGGAACTTCGCGATCGTCGCGTCGTCGAGGTTCTTCTTCCAGTTGAACGACGGCGAGCAGTTGTACGACAGCAGCTTGCCCGGGAACTGCTTGTGGATCGCTTCCGCGAACTTCTTCGCGTACTCGAGATCCGGCTTGCCCGTTTCGCACCAGACCAGGTCGGCGTACGGCGCGTACGCGAGACCGCGCGAGATCGCCTGCTCGATGCCCGGCTTCGTGCGGAAGAAGCCTTCCACCGTGCGCTCGCCCGTCAGGAACGGCTTGTCGTTGTCGTCGACGTCGGACGTGATCAGGTCGGCTGCTTCCGCGTCGGTGCGGGCGACCAGCACGGTCGACGTGCCCATCACGTCGGCCGCGAGACGCGCAGCCGACAGCTTCGCGACGGCCTCGCGCGTCGGCACGAGCACCTTGCCGCCCATGTGGCCGCACTTCTTCACCGAAGCGAGCTGGTCCTCGAAGTGCACGCCCGACGCGCCGGCTTCGATCATCGCCTTCATCAGTTCGAACGCGTTCAGCACGCCGCCGAAACCGGCTTCCGCGTCGGCGACGATCGGTGCGAAGAAGTCGACATAGCCTTCGTCGCCCGGGTTCTTGCCTTCCGACCACTGGATCTGGTCGGCGCGCGTCAGCGTGTTGTTGATGCGCTTCACGACGAGCGGCACCGAGTTTGCCGGGTACAGCGACTGGTCCGGGTACATTTCGCCCGCGACGTTCGCGTCGCCGGCCACTTGCCAGCCGGACAGGTAGATCGCCTTCAGGCCGGCCTTCACCTGCTGCATCGCCTGGTTGCCGGTCAGTGCGCCGAGTGCGTTGACGAACGGCTCGTTGTTGACGAGGCTCCACAGTTTTTCCGCACCGCGCTTGGCGAGCGTGTGCTCGATCGGGATCGAACCACGCAGGCGGACGACGTCTTCAGCCGAGTAGCTGCGCTTGATGCCCTTCCAGCGCGGATCGGTTTCCCATTGCTGTTGCAGTTCCTGTGCCTGTTGCTGTCGCGACATGATGAGCTCCTTGATGCGGTGCGATGCCTGATGGGTTGACTCTGACGGTGTTGAGGCTGTTCTCGAAGCCGGGAGCGGTGTGTTCCGGTTCGTGAGGTCTTGTATAAGAGTCTAGGCAAATCGACTGGAGCAGGACAGGGGGCCGGCTGATGAGTGGGGTAAAATTTTAGTTGTTTTAAATCAATATCTTGAAACCATAATTTCGAGATAAGAAATGCTTTTTCCCATCCCGCAATCGCCCGGGTTGTGCCGCGCAGCATGATTTTTTACGACACAAAAAAATTTTCCGCATCGTGAAATGTGGGGCGGGGCGAAAAAAAACCGGCGCGGATGCGCCGGTTGGCTGGATGGGCAGGGCGGTTATCCGCGGGCCTGCCCTCCGGAGGGCGGCAGATGGCCGCCCGTGCGTCCTTACGACGCGGAGTTGCTGCGACGCGGGCCGCCGCTGCGCTGGCCGTCGCGACGCGGGCCGCCGTCACGGCTGCCGCCCGGCTTGCCGCTCCAGCCGCCGCCATTGCCGCCGCCGTAGCTGCGGCCGTTGCCGTTACCGTTGCCGCCATAACCGCCGCCCGGCTTGCCGCCGAAACGACGACCGCCGTTACCGCCGCCCGGACGGCCGCGGCCACCGGTGCCGCCGTTGCGCGGGGGCGCCTTGCGCGGCTCGAAGCCTTCGATCACGTTGACCGGCAGCGGCGCGCGCACGAAACGCTCGATGCGCTTGAGCGCGCCTTGCTCGGCGTGGTGCACGAGGCTCACGGCCGTGCCCGAACGGCCTGCACGGCCCGTACGGCCGATACGGTGCACGTAGTCTTCCGCGAACTTCGGCAGGTCGTAGTTGAACACGTGCGTGATGCCCGGGATGTCGATGCCGCGTGCCGCGACGTCGGTGGCCACCAGCACGCGCACACGGCGCTCGCGCAGCGCACGGATCGTGCGGTTACGCGCGCCCTGCGGCAGGTCGCCGTGCAGCGCGGCCGATTCGAAGCCTGCGTCGGCGAGACGGCCGGCGAGCTGGTCGGCGTCGATCTTGGTCGCCGTGAAGATGATCGCCTGGTCGAGCGCGTCGTCGCGCAGCAGGTGATCGAGCAGGCGATCCTTGTGGTCGCGGTCGTCGACGTAGTGCACGGTCTGCGCGATGTTCGCGCGCGACTCGAGGCGCTGCTGGATCTCGATGCGTTCCGGATCCTTCAGCAGGCGGCTCGTCAGCGAACCGATCTTGCCGTCGAGCGTGGCCGAGAACAGCATCGTCTGGCGCGACTCGGGCGTGGCGGCGACGATCGTTTCGATGTCGTCGATGAAGCCCATGTCGAGCATGCGGTCGGCTTCGTCCAGCACGAGCATCTTCAGCTCGGACAGGTCGATGCGGCCGCGCTCGAGGTGGTCGAGCAGACGGCCCGGCGTGGCAACCAGGATTTCCGGGTTCTTCGCGAGCAGCATCAGCTGCTGGCCGTAGGCGACGCCGCCGAGGATGCTGACCGTGCGCAGGCGCTTCAGGTGCTTGCCGTAGGTCGTTGCGGCCGTGGTGACCTGCATCGCGAGTTCACGGGTCGGCGTCAGCACGAGCAGGCCCGGGCGCGCGACGGGTTGCGGGCGGCGCGCGCGGCGGTCGCCCTGGTTCGGTTCGCGCGGCGCGCGCGGTTGCTGCGCCTGCGCCTTCTGGAGCTGCGCGAAACGTTCGATCGCGGGCAGCATGAATGCGGCGGTCTTGCCCGAACCGGTCGGGCTCGAGACCAGCAGGTCACGGCCGGCGATGCCGGCCGGAATCGCGCGCTGCTGGACCGGCGTCGGCTTCACATAGCCGGCGGCCTGCAGCGCGGAGACGATCTCCGGCGACAACCCGAGCGACGCGAAGTTCGGCTCGTCCGACGCCGGTTCGACCGCGGCCGGTGCGGCGGCGTCGTCGAGACCGAGCGCCTGGTCGGCGATCGCGTTGAGCGGGCTGGAGTTGATGCTCGAAGTCATAACAATCCTTGAAACACAGTGGGTGAAACGTCGGCGCCAATCGCGCATACCCAAGTCGTCGGATTCAGCGAGCAAATCGGGAAACGGGTGCAATCCGCCGAACCGTCGGCGGATGAGGCATTAGAAGCTGTTTTGGGTGCGGCGCGCTTCTGGAGCGAGGCCGCCAGCCTAGTTGACGACCGCAAGGGTCGAAGCAGGAGGGGACAGGTTCTAAACCGGATTGGAGCTTAACGCTACGAGGCGTCAGGCCGGAACGGCTTGCGAGCCGAGCGCGGAAGATGACGCAGGCAGCATTATAAAGAGATTTGCTGCGCTGCGCCACTGATTTGATTGCCTATTGCGGCAGGGGGCGATTCGGTCAGGAAGCCGTGCCGTTCTTCAGCGATTCGACGAGTTCGATGTACTGCTGCTTCGCCGCATCCTGCGACGTGCCCTTCAGCGCATCCCAGGCGTCGTACTTGTATTTGCCGACGATGTCGGTGAAGCCCGGCTTGTCGCCATGGGCATCGCCGTCGGTCGCCTGCTTGAAGAGTGCGTACAGGCGCAGCAGGGTCAGGTTGCCCGGACGTTCCGTCAGTTGCTTGACATCGATCTGGGCCTGGTCGAATTGGGCGGTGAGTTCGCTCATCGGGTGTCTCCGTAAGGGTTTCAGGTCGGGCGATCTTAACAAGCGGACCGCCGCGCGGGGTCGAGCGATCCTTCCAAACCGCCCCCCGGTGCGGCGCACACGCACGGATCGGGCCCGATCGCCCGTGGGAGCGGGGCGCCGCATTACAATGTCGCCCATGACGCAAACAGTGCTCCTCGCCATCGATACGTCGACCGAATACTGCTCGGTCGCGCTGCTGCGCTCGGCCCATGCCGATGACGCCGTTTTCACCCCGCAAACCTGGGTTCGCCACGAGCTGACGGGCGCCGTGTCGAGCACGCGCGTGCTGCCGGCCATCCAGGACCTTTTCGCCGAATCGGGACTGACACTCGCCGATTGCGACGCGATCGCGTTCGGCGCAGGCCCCGGCTCATTCACGGGCCTGCGTACCGCGACGGGCATCACCCAGGGTCTCGCGTTCGGGCGCGGGCTGCCGGTCGTGCCGATCGGCACGCTGCTCGCGTGCGCCGAGCACGCGCGGCTGCGCGCGCCTGGCACGACCCGCGTGCTGGCCGCGCTGGACGCACGGATGGATGAAGCCTACTGGGCGGATTTCGCGTGGGACGACAGCACCGGCGACTGGCGCACACTGCATCCGGCTTCGCTCGACGCGCCGGGCGCCGTCGGCGTGCCCGATGTGCCGTTCACGCTTGCGGGCAATGCGGCCGCCGCGTTCGGCGCGCAGTTGCCGGCTGCGGCGCGCGCGGCCGTGATCGACGGCGACGCGATGCCGCACGCGCTGGCGGTCGCCCATGCCGCCCTGCGTGCGTTCCGCGCCGGCCGTGCGGTGCCCGCCGATCAGGCCGCGCCGGAGTACGTGCGCGACAAGGTCGCGCAGACCACTGCCGAGCGCGTCGCGGCACGTGCCGCGCAGACGGGCGGAGCGAAGGGATGACGGGCGTACTGCTGAGCGACCGCTATCTGGCGCCGATGACGGATGCCGATCTCGACGAGGTCGTCGCGATCGAGCACGTCGCGTACGAATTCCCGTGGAGCCGCGGCAACTTCGAGGATTCGTTGCGCAACGGCTATCTGGGCGTGTGCCTGCGGCACGTGACGGGTTCGTTGATCGGCTATTGCGTGCTGATGCCCGTGGTCGACGAGATGCACCTGCTGAACCTGTGCGTCGCGCCGGCCGCGCAGTGCGCGGGCGCGGGCCTGGCGCTGCTGCGCGAGGCCGTGCGCATTACGCGCGCGGAAGGGCTCGATGGCGTGCTGCTCGAGGTGCGGCCGTCCAATCCGCGCGCGATCCATCTGTACGAGCGTTTCGGCTTCTTGACGATCGGCCGGCGCAAGAATTATTACCCGGCGAAGCATCGCAGCCGGGAGGACGCGATCGTGATGCGTCTGACGCTGAACAAGGACGAAGGGGACGCGCATGGCATGGGCTGAAGCGGCGCTCGAGGAAATGGGCCTCGCGCAGATCTGGGTGCGGCGCGGGCAAGGCGCGGATGCAGGCACGAACGAGGGCGCGGCAGCCGAAGCGCACGCCGCCGCGCAACCCGGTGCGGTGGACGCCGCACCGGCCGTCGCGACCGAGCGGCCTGCGCGCACCGTGCGTACGCCGGTGCAGGACGACGCACCGCCCGCAGCGGCGCGGAGCGTCGATGCTTCGCCCGCTCGCGAGCCGGCCGACGCCCCGTCGCGCCGCGTCGACGACGGCGATCGCGCGCCTGCACCGGTTACACCGGTCGCGTCGATCGACACGATGCCGCCGATGGACGACATGCCGCCTGCCGGACCCGACGATTTCGCGTGGTTCGATGCGGCGCCGCCGGGCGATCCCGTGCCGATGGCCGAAGCGCGTCCCGTCGGTACGCCGGTTGCCGCGCTCGACTGGGATGCGCTGGCCGCGCGCGTGGCCGACTGCACGCTGTGCGGTCTGTGCGAGAAGCGGACCAACACCGTGTTCGGCGTCGGCGACCGCGAAGCGGACTGGATGCTGATCGGCGAAGCGCCGGGCGAGAACGAGGACAAGCAGGGCGAGCCGTTCGTCGGCCAGGCCGGCAAGCTGCTCGACAACATGCTGCATTCGCTGTCGCTCAAGCGCGGCGACAACGTGTACATCGCGAACGTGATCAAGTGCCGGCCGCCCGGCAACCGCAATCCGGAGCCGGACGAGGTCGCGAGCTGCGAGCCATATCTGCAGCGCCAGGTCGCGCTCGTGAAGCCGAAGCTGATCGTCGCGCTCGGCCGCTTCGCCGCGCAGACGCTGCTGAAGACGGACGCGAGCATTGCGTCGCTGCGCGGCCGCGCGCATGCGTACGAAGGTGTGCCGGTGATCGTGACCTACCATCCGGCGTACCTGTTGCGTAGCCTGCAGGACAAGTCGAAGGCGTGGGCCGACCTGTGCCTCGCGCGCGACACGTTCCGGCGTGCAGAGGGCGGCGACGCGAACGGGCCGGCCGGGCAATGACGACCGGCGCGGCGTACGCATTCGTCGATACGCTGCACGACGTCGCGGTTCGGGATCTGGGCTGGCTGCTGGCCAGCCCGAGCCTGCTGACCGCGGTGCCGGACGCGCCGCTGGCGCGCCCGTGGCCGGATGCAGCGGGACAGTCGGCCGTCGAAGCATGGCTCGCCGCGCTCGATGCGCAGCCCGAGCCGCTGCATCGCGCGCTCGACGGTTTCCGGCCCACCCGGCTCGGCCGCTACGCCGAATGCCTGCTCGAGTATTTCCTGACGCACGGGCCGTCGCTGCGGCTCGTCGCGGCCAATCTGCCGCTGCGCAGCAACGGCAAGACGCTCGGCGAAGTCGATTTTCTCGTCGATGCACCGGACGGGCAGCGCCTGCACTGGGAACTCGCGGTGAAGTGCTACCTGTGCGCGCCGGTGCAAGCCGGCGCATCGCTTGCCGATTTCGTCGGCCCCAACCTCGTCGACCGGTTCGACCGCAAGCGCACTCGGTTACTCGAGCATCAGCTGCGGCTCGGCGATCGCGACGGGTTTGCGCGGCTCGGCTACGGTGCGCCGTCCGATGCGCAGATGTTCATCAAGGGCTGGTTGTTCTATCCGCACGGCGCACCGTTGCCGCCGGTGTCCGCGGAAATCGCGCCGGATCACCCGCACGGTTTCTGGCTGACTCACGCGCAGTGGCCGGCCTGGGCGGCCGCGCAGGGTGCCGGCGTTGCCTGGAGCGTGTTGCCGCGGCTTGCGTGGTTAGCGCCGCGACGGGCTGCCGCCGATAGCGGATTCGAACCCGACACGCTGGCGGCCACGCTGGAACTGCCGCCGGTATTGATGACGCGCGAGGCGCCCGCGCTGATCGGCATCCATGAAAAGGGCAGTGACGGCACGTGGCGCGAAACGGCGCGCGGCTTCGTCGTGCCGGACGACTGGCCGGTGCGCGCCCAGGCGTTCGCGGCGCAGGAGCACTGACGCCGCGTCAGCCGGCGTTCACCACCAGCGGTGGAAGTGATGGACGGGGCCGACGCCGTGGCCGACGTCGAGGTGGCCGCTCGCGGCGATCGCGCCGGTCAGGTAGGTCTTGGCTTCGCGCACCGCGCTTTCGAGGTCGGGCTGCTGCGGCAGCAGCGCGGCGATCGCCGACGACAGCGTGCAGCCGGTACCGTGCGTGTTGCTGACCGGCACGCGTGCGCCGTCGAGCCGCACGGTGCGGGTCGCTTCGACGAGCCAGTCGGGGCTCGCGGACGCGTCCGGCAGGTGGCCGCCTTTCATCAGCACGGCGCGCGCCCCCGTCTGTAACAGTGCCTGACCTTGCCGGACCATGTCGTCTTCGGTGGTGGCGGGCACATCGTTCAGCAGCGCGGCCGCTTCGGGCAGGTTCGGCGTCACGACCGTCGCGAGCGGCAGCAGCGCATCGCGCAACGCGTCGACGGCATCGGGTGCGAGCAGCGCGTGCGAGCTCTTCGAGATCATCACCGTGTCGAGCACGACGAAGCGCGGCGCGTAACGGCGCAGCGCGTCGGCCACCGCGTGCACGATCGCCGCGTTCGCGAGCATCCCGATCTTGACCGCGTCGATGCGGATGTCGCCGAACACCGCGTCGAGTTGCGCGGTCACGAACGCCGCGTCCGGCGCATGCACACCCGTCACGCCGCGCGTGTTCTGCGCGGTCAGCGCGGTGATCACGCTCGCGCCATACGCGCCGAGCGCGGAAAAGGTCTTCAGGTCGGCCTGGATGCCTGCACCGCCGCCCGAATCGGAGCCGGCGATCGTCAGGATGTTGGGTATCGGGTGCGTCATGAGGGCAACGCGCCGGTTCGAGGACCGGCGCTGGCGGACGGAAACGGGAAGTGTAGCGTCAGTGCCGCGATTCGCCGATCAGCGCGACCGAGTCGAACTGGCGCTGGTTTGCCTGGTGACGACGCATCACGAGCCACATCGTCAGGCAGACGAACGTGCCGAACAGCACGATCACGACGCCGACCGGCACGTCGAGCCACACGAGCACCGCGTACAGGCACAGCATCACGAGCACCGACAGGTTCTCGTTGAAGTTCTGCACCGCGATCGAGTGGCCGGCCGACAGCAGCACGTGGCCGCGATGCTGCAGCAGCGCGTTCATCGGAACGACGAAGTAGCCGGACAACGCGCCGACGCACATCAGGAAGATGTACGCGATGATCAGGTACACGGGCATGCGCAGGTGGCCGAAGTGCACGGCCCAGTGCGACGGGAACAGGTCGCGCGTGTAGAACGCCATCAGCATCACCGCGATGCCCATGATGATGCCGACGGGCAGCACGGTCAGCGACTTCTTCAACGGAATTCGGGCGGCGGCGGCGATGGCGCCGGCCGCGACGCCGACGGCGACCACGGCCTGCAGGATCGCGCCTTCCGACAGCGACATGCCGAGCGACACTTCAGCCCACTTCAGCACGATGAACTGCAGCGTCGCGCCCGCGCCCCAGAACAGCGTCGTGACCGCCAGCGAGATCTGGCCGAGCTTGTCGCGCCACAGCACCATGAAGCAGTCGGCGAAATCCGTGAGGAGCTTGACCGGGCCGCGTTCCTGCTTCGGGTAGCGGGCGCCCGTATCGGGGATGCGGAGGTTGAACAGCGCGGCGATCACGTAGATCGCCATGATGATCGCCATCGCCGCCTCGGCGGGCGTGCCGATCCAGGCGGGCGTGTGCGCGATCACGTGCGACGCGATGTGCGGGCTGATCAGCGCACCGCCCAGCACGGTGCCGAGGATGATCGAGCTGACGGTCGTGCCTTCGATCCAGCCGTTTGCGGCGACCAGCCGGTCGGCCGGCAGCAGCTCGGTGAGGATGCCGTATTTCGCGGGCGAGTAGGCCGCCGCGCCGAACCCGACGATCCCGTACGCGATCAACGGATGGGCGCCGAACAGCATGATCATGCAGCCGACGACCTTGATCGAGTTGGTGATGAACATCACGCGGCCCTTCGGGCGCGAATCCGCGAAGGCGCCGACATAGGCCGCCAGCACCACATAGGACAACACGAAGAACAGCTTCAACAGCGGTGTCATCCAGTTGGGGGCGTGGAGGTCTTTCAGCAGGGCGATGGCGGCGATGAGGAGCGCATTGTCGGCCAGCGACGAGAAAAACTGCGCGGCCATGATGGTGTAAAAACCTTTTTTCATCTGATGCGATGCTTTCGTCGCTGCGGCAGGGCCGCGTAGGCCGCCTGGTGTGCGATCGGCTTATTCCGTTCGAAATGGGTTGTGCGCACGGCTTTATAACATGAAAATACGCCAATTCGGACTAGCAAGATTCCCCGATCGTTCCGCAAATTGTCGGCTTCAGTGCTCAAAAGGCGCGGTAAGCTGATGATTCGCAAGCGTCTTTACGTAAATTTCCCATGCCGCGCCCGATCTCCGCCACCATCCATACCGCCGCTCTCGCGAACAATCTCTCCGTCGTCCGCCGCTTTGCCGGCCCGTCCAAGGTCTGGGCGGTCGTCAAGGCCAACGCGTACGGTCACGGTCTCGCGCGTGTGTTTCCCGGCCTGCGCGGCACCGACGGCTTCGGGCTGCTCGACCTCGACGAGGCCGTCAAGCTGCGCGAGCTCGGCTGGGCCGGCCCGATCCTGCTGCTCGAAGGGTTCTTCCGCTCGACCGACATCGACGTGATCGACCGCTACAGCCTGACGACGACTGTCCACAACGACGAGCAGATGCGGATGCTGGAAACGGCGCGGCTGTCGAAGCCCGTCAACGTGCAGCTCAAGATGAACAGCGGGATGAACCGGCTCGGCTACCTGCCGGAAAAATACCGTGCCGCATGGGAGCGCGCCCGCGCGTGCCCCGGCATCGGCCAGATCACGTTGATGACCCATTTTTCGGATGCGGACAACGAGCGCGGCGTCGCCGAGCAGCTCGCGACGTTCGAGCGCGGCGCGGAAAGCATTGCCGGCGCGCGCAGCCTCGCGAACTCCGCTGCCGTGCTGTGGCATCCGGATACCCACTTCGACTGGGTGCGCCCGGGGATCGTGTTGTACGGCGCGTCGCCGTCCGGGCTGTCGTCCGACATCGCCGATACCGGGCTGAAGCCCGCGATGACGCTCGCATCCGAGCTGATCGCGGTGCAGACGATCGGGAAGGGCCAGGCCATCGGCTATGGCTCGACGTTCTCCGCGCAGGCGCCGATGCGGATCGGCGTGGTCGCGTGCGGTTACGCGGACGGCTATCCGCGGGTCGCGCCCGAAGGCACGCCGGTGATCGTCGACGGCATCCGCACGCGGATCGTCGGTCGCGTATCGATGGACATGATCACCGTCGACCTGACCCCGTGCCCGCAGGCCGGTGTCGGCGCGCGCGTCGAGCTGTGGGGCAACGCACTGCCGATCGACGACGTCGCCCGCCATTGCGGCACGATCGGCTACGAGCTGATGTGCGCGGTCGCCGGCCGCGTGCCCGTGCGCGCGGAATAAGGGCGTTGCGCGTGGCCAAACAGAAAACCGTATACGTCTGCAGCGAGTGCGGCGGACAGACCCCCAAGTGGCAGGGGCAATGCCCGTCGTGCCAGGCCTGGAACACGCTGGTTGAATCGGCCGCCGAATCGCCGTCGGCACACCGATTCCAGTCGCTCGCGAAGCGGGCGCCCGTCCAGCGTCTCGTCGACATCGAAGCGGCCGACGTGCCGCGCTTCTCGACCGGCATCGGCGAATTCGATCGCGTGCTCGGCGGCGGGCTGGTTCCGGGCGGCGTCGTGCTGATCGGCGGCGATCCGGGCATCGGCAAGTCGACGCTGCTGCTGCAGTCGCTCGCGGACATCGCGAGCGAGCGGCGCGCGCTTTATATCAGCGGCGAGGAATCGGCCGCGCAGATCGCGTTGCGCGCGCAACGGCTTGCGCTGCTCGACGGCGGTGCTCCGGCGGATGAGCTGAAGCTGCTCGCCGAGATCCAGCTCGAGAAGATCCAGGCCGCGATCGACACGGAACGGCCGGACGTGGCCGTGATCGACTCGATCCAGACCGTCTATTCGGAAGCGCTCACGTCGGCGCCGGGCTCGGTCGCGCAGGTGCGCGAGTGCGCGGCGCAGCTCACGCGTATCGCGAAGCAGTCGGGCACCGCGATCATCATGGTCGGGCACGTGACCAAGGAAGGCAACCTGGCCGGCCCGCGCGTGCTCGAGCACATCGTCGACACGGTGCTGTACTTCGAAGGCGATACGCATTCGTCGTTCCGGCTCGTGCGCGCGTTCAAGAACCGCTTCGGCGCGGTTAACGAGCTCGGGGTGTTCGCAATGACCGAGCGCGGGCTGCGCGGCGTGGCCAATCCGTCCGCACTGTTTCTGTCGCAGCACGAGCAGGTCGTGCCCGGCTCGTGCGTGCTCGTCACGCAGGAGGGCACGCGCCCGCTGCTCGTCGAAATCCAGGCGCTCGTCGATACAGCGCACGTGCCGAACCCGCGCCGGCTCGCGGTCGGCCTCGAGCAGAACCGGCTCGCGATGCTGCTCGCGGTGCTGCACCGGCACGCGGGCATCGCGGCCTTCGACCAGGACGTGTTCCTCAATGCCGTGGGCGGCGTGAAGATCACCGAGCCGGCCGCCGACCTGGCGGTGCTGCTGGCGATCCATTCGTCGATGCGCAACAAGGCGCTGCCGAAGGGGCTGATCGTGTTCGGTGAAGTCGGGCTGGCGGGCGAGATCCGGCCGTCCCCGCGCGGGCAGGAACGGCTGCGCGAGGCGGCGAAGCTCGGTTTCACGTCCGCGCTGATTCCGAAGGCGAACGCACCGAAGCAGCCGATCGAAGGGCTGAACGTGATGGCCGTCGATCGGCTCGAACAGGCGATCGACCGTGTGCGCGATCTCGAGTGACCGTCCGTCAGGCGCCCGGGCCATGCGTGCGGGCGATCTGTCACGTAATTCGCTGTAAAGAAGATGTAGGGTTATGTAACCCGACGGACATCGCTTTTCCCTATCCTTTGCCGGATTGTCGAACCGCGCAATGCGAAGGGAACCTATGTTGAAATCGTACGGGGAAGCGCCGAGCGGACGCCTTTACAACCTGCGTGGCTGCCGCGTGTCGGAGCCGATTCGCCAGCCCTGGGGCGGCGGATGCCGGATCGTCGAATGGATCGACGACGAGGGGCGCCTGGCGCGCAAGGTCGTGTCTGAGGACGTGACGGAAGCGGAAGTCGCCGCAGCGATCCGGCGGCCGACCGAGGGGCGCCGGCACCTGATGGGCGACGACGAGCAGCTGCCGCGCGACACGTTGCCGCGACGCTGAGCCGGCAAGCGCGGCGAGCAGCCGGAGAAGGGTGCGACGACGGTAGTGAATGATCAGGCCGGGTCCGAGCGCCCGGCCTTGTCGCATCTGGGCCTCCCGAGGGCCGGATGGTCTTTCGCCGCGCCGCGATGCCAGGGTGCCGGGCGCAGAGGCAGCCGGCGCGCAGGGCCGGCGTATCGGCATAGTGGCCGACCGTGCCGCGACGGCGGTCAGCCGATCTGCTCGAGCTCTTCCTGCGCGGCGAGCCAGTCGGACTCGACCGTTTCGAGACGCGTGTTGACGTCCCCGAGCTTGCGGATCGCGTCGGTCAGTTCCGTCTTGCGCTCGGCTTCGTAGCTCGCCGGGTCGGCGACGAATGCGTCGAGACGCGCCTTCTCCGCGTGCAGTGTCTCCATTTCCTTTTCGAGCTTCGTGATGCGCGTCTGCAGCGGTTTCTTCAGCACCGACAGGCGCTGCCGCTCCTCGGCCGCTTGACGCTTCTGGTCCTTGCGGTTGGCTGCGGCACTCGCACCCGAAGAGGCCGCGCTGTCGGCCTTCGCGGCCGCGCGCTGCTCGGCCGCGTGCTGCAGCAGCCAGTCGCGGTAGTCGTCGAGGTCGCCATCGAACGGCTGCAGCCGGTGCTTCGCGACCAGCATGAACTGGTCGGTCGTCGCGCGCAGCAGGTGACGGTCATGCGAGACGAGGATCAGCGTGCCTTCGAACTGCGCGAGCGCCATCGTCAGCGCATGACGCGTTTCGAGGTCGAGGTGGTTGGTCGGTTCGTCGAGCAGCAGCAGGTTCGGCTTCTGCCAGATGATCAGCGCGAGCGCGAGGCGTGCCTTTTCACCGCCCGAAAACGGCCCGACCGGCGTGGTCGCCATATCGCCCGAGAAGTTGAAGCCGCCGAGGAAGTCGCGCAGTTCCTGCTCGCGCGTGTCGGGCGCGAGCCGTGCCAGATGCGCGAGCGGCGAATCGTCCTCGCGCAGCGTTTCGAGCTGGTGCTGCGCGAAATAGCCGATCGTCAGCCCCTTGCCGTCGCGGACGTGCCCCGACAGCGGCGCGAGCGTGCCGGCCAGCGTCTTGATCAGCGTCGACTTGCCCTGGCCGTTCGCGCCGAGCAGGCCGATGCGCTGGCCGTTCTGGATCGACAGCGCGACGCGTTCGACGATCGGGATTTCCGCTCCGCCGTCGGCGTGGTAGCCGCAGCGGACGTCTTCCATCACCATCATCGGGTTCGGCGCGGCATCGGGCGTGCGGAATTCGAACGTGAACGGCGACGCGATGTGCGCGGGCGCGATCAGCTCCATCTTCTCGAGCGCCTTCATCCGGCTCTGTGCCTGCTTGGCCTTGGTCGCCTTGGCCTTGAAGCGGTCGACGAAGCTCTGCAGGTGCTCGATCGTCTTCTGCTGCTTTTCGTACGCGCTTTGCTGCAGCGCCAGTTGCTGCGCGCGCAGCACTTCGAACTGCGAGTAGTTGCCGCCGTAGCGCTTCACCTGGCGGTTTTCCAGATGCAGCGTGACATTGCAGATCGAATCGAGGAATTCGCGGTCGTGCGAAATCACGACGAGCGTGCCGGGGTAGCGGTGCAGCCAGTCTTCGAGCCAGACGATCGCGTCGAGGTCGAGGTGGTTCGTCGGTTCGTCGAGCAACAGCAGGTCGGAACGGCACATCAGCGCCTGCGCGAGGTTCAGGCGCATGCGCCAGCCGCCGGAGAAGCTGGCGACGGATTCGCGCGTCTGCGCGAGCGTGAAGCCGAGGCCGAGCAGCAGCGCCTCGGCGCGGGCGGGCGCGGTGTAGCCGTCGGCGTCGGCGAACGCCGCGTGCGCGTCGGCTTCGGCGGCGCCGTCATGCGCGGCGGACGCGGCGGCGATGCGGGCCTCGATCTCGCGCAGCGCGGCGTCGCCGTCGAGCGTGTAGTCGAGCGCCGAGCGGTCGACGGCGGGCGTTTCCTGCGACACATGGGCGATTCGCCACGACGGCGGCATCGAGAAATCGCCGCCGTCCGAGTGCAGCTCGCCGCGCAGGACCGAGAACAGGGTCGACTTGCCGGCGCCGTTCGCGCCGATCAGGCCGGCTTTCTCGCCGGGATTGAGCACGAAGGAGGTCGACTCGAACAGCGGCTTGGTGCCGCGCGCAAGGCTGAACTGATTGAAACGGATCACGGCGGAAATGACTGGCCAAAACCGCTATTCTAGACTGCGCGCCGTTCGCGCCGGGCATTGGCCGTTCGGCGGATGCCGCAACGGGGCAATTTCGCCTAGACTCCACGTCGATCCGGTTTCATAAAAGGAGTGCCCGATGTCCACCCTGTATTCGTTCAGCGCAGAGACGCTTGCCGGCGCACCGGCCTCGCTCGACGCGTATCGCGGCAAGGTGCTGCTGATCGTCAACACCGCGAGCGAGTGCGGTTTCACGCCGCAGTATGCGGGCCTGCAGAAGCTGTACGACCAGTACGCGGCGCGCGGCTTCTATGTGCTCGGCTTCCCGTGCAACCAGTTCGGCAAGCAGGAGCCCGGCGACGCCACGCAGATCGGTGCGTTCTGCGCGCGCAATTACGGCGTCACGTTCCCGATGTTCGCGAAGATCGACGTGAAGGGCGACCATGCGCATCCGCTGTACCGCTACCTGACCGACGAGGCGCCCGGCATTCTCGGTCTCAAGGCGATCAAATGGAATTTCACGAAGTTCCTGGTCGATCGCGAAGGGCGCATCGTCAAGCGCTACGCGCCGTCAACCAAGCCGGACGAAATCGCCGCGGATATCGACAAGCTGCTGTGACGGCTGCCGGCGGCGTTCGCGGCGCCGGTGCGGATCGCACGGGCGCCGCCGCCGTCCCGGCCGCTAGAGGATCGGGGCGAACAGCCGGGCGACGTGCATCGCGATGCGCCGCCAGGCGGGCGATTGGCGGTATTCGCTCGCATCGACCTCGTACGCCTGCGCGAAATCGGCATCGAGCATCGTCTCGACTTCGTCGGCGAACGTGCGATCGACGGTCAGCACCATGATCTCGAAATTGAGGCGGAACGAGCGGTTGTCGAGGTTCGCGCTGCCGATCGCTGCCGCGATGCGGTCGATCAGCACGACCTTCTGGTGCAGGAAGCCGGGCCGGTAGCGGAACACCTTGACGCCCGCATCGACCAGGTCGCGCGCGTACAGCTTCGACGCCTCGAATACCACGTAATGATCGCGCCGGCTCGGGATCAGGATGCGCACGTCGACGCCGCGCATCACGGCGAGCTTCAGCGCGGCGATCACGGCTTCGTCGGGGACGAGGTACGGCGTGGTGATCCAGACCCGCTCGCGCGCGGCATTGATCGCCTCGACGAAGAACAGCGAGCCCGTCTCCTGCTTGTCGGCCGGCCCCATCGGCACCGCGAGGCAATGCATGTTGTCGCCGGGCTGCGCGGGCGGGGGCAACGCGAGCGGCGGCAGCTTCTGCGTTGCCCAGTGCCAGTCTTCGGCGAACACGTACTGGATGCTCGCGACCACCGGGCCGCGAATCTCGATGTGCGTGTCGCGCCACGGCGACAGGCGCGGCTTTGCGCCGAGATACTCGACGCCGACGTTGTGGCCGCCCACGAACGCGCAATTGCCGTCGACGACGACGATCTTGCGGTGGTTGCGGAAGTTGAGCTGGAAGCGGTTGACGAACTTCCGGTTGGTCGCGAACGGATGAACCTCGACGCCACCCCGGCGCAACGTGTCGACGTAGCTGTGCGGGAGGTCGAAGCTGCCGATGCTGTCGTACAGCAGGCAGCAGCGCACGCCGGCCGCCGCGCGCGCGAGCAGCGAGTCGCGCAGCATCCGGCCGAGCGCATCGTCGCGCACGATGAAGAACTGCACCACCACGTAGTCGCGCGCGGCGTCGATGGCCGCCAGGATCGCCGAGAACGTCGCGTCGCCGTTCACGAGCGTGCGCACCGAATTGCCGCCGAGGAACGGCATGCCGCCGAGCCGCGTGAGCGCGAGCACCGCGGCCTGGCCGATCGCGTCGGCGGCCGGCCCGTCGGTCGCGTCGGTGGTGAGCCAGGGCGAGCGCGGTGTGTGCATGCGCAACATTTCCAGCTCGTGGCGCCGGGCGTCGACATAGCCGGAAAACTTGCTGCGGCCGAGGAACAGGTACGGAATGAGCGTCAGGTACGGCATGGCCGCGAGCGAGACGGCCCACGCGATCGCGCCTTGCGACGTGCGCGTGTTCATGATCGCGTGGAACGCCGCGATGATCCCGAGCACATGGATGGTCAGGATCAGGGTGCCGAGATGTAGCCAGTCGAGGGTCATGGGCGCGTGTCGGACTCCTGAGGTCGCGCGGCCGGGCGGCCGCCTACGCGCATCTTACCCAACCGTGCGGCGCAACGGTGCACCGCACGGTGGGCGAGCCGGGAAGGCTCAGGCCTTGCGGGGCAGGTCCGACGCCTGGATCAGGAACACGGCGTCGTCGCCCGCGCTGGTGGGCAGCCACGTGAGCTCGAGGCCGCCGAACGCGGCTTCAACGTGTTCGCGCTCGTTGCCGATCTCGACGACGAGCACGCCGTCGTCGTGCAGCCAGCGATGGGCCTCGGCGACGATGCGTCGCACGATGTCCATCCCGTCGTCGCCGCCCGCGAGCGCCATCTCCGGCTCGTGCCGGTACTCGGGCGGCAGCGCGGCCATCGACGCCGCGTTCACGTACGGCGGGTTCGTCAGGATCACGTCGTAGCGCGAGCCCGGATCGGTGCGGAACGTGGGCAGCGGTGCGTAGAGGTCGCCGCGGTGCAGCGCGACACGGTCTTCGAGGCCGTAGTCGCGTACGTTGATCTCGGCGACTTCGAGCGCCTTGTCGGATAGGTCGACCGCGTCGATCTCGGCGTTCGGGAACGCGCTCGCCGCGAGGATCGCGAGGCAGCCGGAGCCCGTGCACAGTTCGAGCACCGCGCCGACCTGCTCGGGATCGGCGACGTACGGCTGCAGCCCGTCGTCGAGCAGTTCGCCGATGAACGAGCGCGGCACGATCACGCGTTCGTCGACGTAGAAGCGGTGGCCGTGCATCCACGCTTCATGCGTGAGGTACGCGGCCGGTACGCGGTCGGCCGCGCGCCGTTCGATCACCGCGAGCACGGCCGCGATTTCGTCGGGCAGCAGCCGCGCGTCGAGGAACGGCTCGAGCGTGTCGAGCGGCAGGTCGAGCGTGCGCAGCACGAGGTAGGCCGCTTCGTCGTATGCGTTGTCGGAGCCGTGGCCGAACGCGAGCTTCGCTTTCGAGAGGCGCGTGACCGCGTAGCGCAGCAGGTCGCGAACAGTGGCAAAAGGTGTCGTCATGCGAGGCTCCATCAGGCGATCAGTTGTTCGAGCACGCGGCGGTACACGTTCTTCAGCGGGTCGACGAAGCGCACTTCGATGTGCTCGTCGATCTTGTGGATGCTGCCGTTCGGCGGGCCGAACTCGATCACCTGCGGGCAGATGCGCGCGATGAAACGGCCGTCCGACGTGCCGCCCGTGGTCGACAGCTCGGTCGTGATGCCGGTCTCGGTGCGGATCGCGTTTTCCAGCGCGCCCGACAGCTCGCCGCGCGGCGTGAGGAACGGCAGGCCGCTCACCGACCACTTCAGCGTGTATTCGAGGCCATGCTTGTCGAGGATCGCGTGCACGCGTGCCTGCAGGCCTTCGACGGTGCTGGCGGTCGAGAAGCGGAAGTTGAACAGCAGGTCGGCGTGGCCGGGAATCACGTTGGTCGCGCCGGTGCCGGCATGCAGGTTCGACACCTGCCAGGTGGTCGGCGGGAAGTATTCGTTGCCTTCGTCCCACTGCTCGGCGGCGAGCTCGGCGAGCGCCGGCGCGAGCAGGTGGATCGGGTTCTTCGCGAGGTGCGGATACGCGATGTGGCCCTGCACGCCCTTGACGACGAGTTCGCCCGACATCGAGCCGCGGCGGCCGTTCTTCACGACATCGCCGAGCTCGGCGGTCGACGTCGGCTCGCCGACGATGCAGTAGTCCATGCGCTCGCCGCGTGCTTCGAGCAGCTCGACGACCTTCACGGTGCCGTCGGTGGCGGGGCCTTCCTCGTCGCTCGTGATCAGGAACGCGATCGTGCCGCGGTGGCCGGGATGGGCCGCGACGAATTCCTCGGACGCGACGACGAACGCCGCGAGCGACGTCTTCATGTCGGCCGCGCCGCGGCCGTACAGCTTGCCGTCACGATGGGCGGGGATGAACGGCGGCGAGCTCCATTGCTCGAGCGGGCCGGTCGGCACGACGTCGGTGTGGCCCGCGAACGCGAGCAGCTTGCCGTCGCGGCCGTCGGTGCCGCGCTTGACGGCCCACAGGTTGGTCACGCCGTGCGACGCGATGGTCTCGCATTCGAAGCCGAGCGCGGCGAGGCGCTCGGTCATGATCTGCTGGCAATGCTGGTCGTCGGGCGTCACGGATGCGCGGGCGATCAGCTGTTCGGTAAGGGCTAGGGTGGCGGACATGGTTCGGACCACTTTCGATAAAAAATGCCGGCGCGGTGGCCGGCAGCGACAAGACGTCGGGCTGCGCCGACAGGCGCAGCGCGGGCAGCCCTATGCGGCAAACAGCGCCGCGTATTGATCGGCCACGAAGCCGAGCGACTTCACGCGGCCGTTGACCACCAGCACGGGGCGCTTGATGACCGACGGCTTGTGGATCATCAGCGCGACCGCGCCGGCCTTCGTTTCGGCGGCCGCCTTCATCGCGTCGTCCAGGCCGCGCCACGTCGTGCCGCGCTTGTTGACGAGCGCGTCGAGCGACACGTCCTTCAGCCAGTCCTCGACGAGCGGTGCGCTGACACCGAGCTTCTTGAAGTCGTGAAACTCGAATTCGACGCCGTGATCGTCGAGCCACACGCGGGCCTTCTTCACGGTGTCGCAGTTCGGAATGCCGTAGACGACCACGGTGTGCGGCTTTGCCATCAGTCGCCTCGCAGCAGCTCGTTCAGGCCGACCTTCGCGCGGGTCTTCGCATCGACCTTCTTGACGATCACCGCGCAGTACAGGCTGTGCGAGCCGTCCTTCGACGGCAGGTTGCCGGCGACGACGACCGAGCCGGCCGGGATGCGGCCGTAGCTGACTTCGCCCGTCTCGCGGTCGTAGATCTTCGTGCTTTGGCCGAGGTACACGCCCATCGAGATCACCGAGTTTTCCTCGACGATCACGCCTTCGACGACTTCCGAGCGCGCGCCGATGAAGCAGTTGTCTTCGATGATGACCGGGTTTGCCTGCAGCGGCTCGAGCACGCCGCCGATGCCGACGCCGCCCGACAGGTGCACGTTCTTGCCGATCTGCGCGCACGAACCGACCGTGGCCCACGTGTCGACCATCGTGCCTTCGTCGACGTACGCGCCGATGTTGGTGTACGACGGCATCAGCACGACGTTCTTCGCGATGAACGAGCCGCGGCGCGCGATGGCCGGCGGGACGACGCGGAAGCCGCCCGCGGCGAAATCTTCGGCGGTGTAGTTCGCGAACTTCGACGGCACCTTGTCGTAGAACTGCGAGTAGCCGCCGGCGGGCATCGGCGCGTTGTCCTCCAGGCGGAACGACAGCAGCACGGCCTTCTTCAGCCACTGGTGCACGGTCCAGTTGCCGTCGATCTTCTCGGCCACGCGCAGCGCGCCTTTGTCGAGCTGCTCGATCGCGTGCGCGACGGCTTCGCGGACGTCGGCCGGTGCGGCCTTCGGCGACAGCTCGGCGCGGTTGTCCCAGGCGGTATCGATGATTTGCTGAAGTTGTTGCGACATGTTCGTTTTCGCAGGAGATGGATGGAATTGATCGGATGGACGATTACCGCGCGAGAGAGCGGCAGAAATCGACGATGCGTTGCGCGCCCTCGACGCATTCGGGGGTGCCCGCGACGAGCGCGATCCGGATGAAATCGCGGCCCGGATTCGTGCCGTGCGCATCACGCGCCAGGTACGAGCCGGGCAGAACCGTCACATTATAGTCGGCGTACAGGCGGCGGGCGAACTCGGTGTCCGACAGCCCGGTGCGCGACACGTTGGCCCACAGGTAGAACGCCGCGTCGGGCAGCTTCACGTCGATCACGTCGGCCAGCATCGGCGTGACGGTATTGAACTTCTGCAGGTACAGCGCGCGGTTCTCGCGCACGTGCGCCTCGTCGTTCCACGCGGCGATGCTCGCGTGCTGCCAGACCGGCGACAGCGCCGCGCCGTGGTACGTGCGGTACAGCAGGAATTTCTTCAGCAGCGCCGCGTCGCCGGCGACGAAGCCCGAGCGCATGCCCGGCACGTTCGAGCGCTTCGACAGGCTCGACAGCATCACGAGCCGCTCGAAGCCGCGGCCGAGGCGGTGCGCGGCCTCGAGGCCGCCGAGCGGCGGCGCCGCTTCGTCGAAATAGATTTCCGAATAGCACTCGTCGGACGCGATCACGAAACCGTGGAGGTCGGACAGCGCGAACAGCTCGCGCCAGTCGTCGAGCGTCAGCACGGCGCCCGTCGGGTTGCCCGGCGAGCAGACGTACAGCAGCTGCGTGCGCGCCCAGACTGCGTCGGGCACGGACGCGTAGTCGCACGCGAAGTTGCGGGCCGGGTCGCTGTTCGCGAAATAGGGTTCGGCACCGGCCAGCAGCGCCGCGCCCTCGTAAATTTGATAGAAAGGATTCGGACAGAGTACGATCGCCTTCTCGCCCTGTTCGGCCGGGCGTGCGTCGATCACCGTCTGCGCGAGCGAGAACAGCGCCTCGCGCGACCCCGACACGGGCAGCACCTGCGTGGCCGGATCGATGGCCGGCAGCCCGTAGCGGCGCTCGAGCCAGTGCGCGATCGATGTGCGCAGCGCGTCCGAGCCGGCGGTGGCCGGGTACGACGCGAGACCGTCGAGCGCGGCCACCACGGCGTCGCGGATCAGCGCCGGGGTCGCATGTTTGGGCTCGCCGATGCCGAAGCTGATCGGTTTGAGGGCGCCGGAGGGCGTCACGTCCTTGAACAGGGCGCGCAGCTTTTCGAAGGGATAGGGCTGGAGTGAGTCGAGTCGAGGGTTCACGGGCGAAGCGGCCATCGCGGCCGGTTGGAGCGAAAGAAGCGGCGGGCGCGCCGCGCGGCTGCGAACGGGCGCCGACGGCGCGCGGGTCGCAACGGACGATTATAGCGTGACGGAATGCGGTCACGGCCTGCCGGAACGGCGGCCGGGCCGGTCGAATAAAGGGTATTGAACCAAATGAATAACGCGGTACGCGGCAGCCTGCCGACGCTGGCCATCCTGGTCGGCGCATCGGTATGGGGCCTGATCTGGTATCCGCTGCGGATCCTGGCGTCGCTCGGCGTGACGGGCACGCTGGCGAGCGCGCTGACGAGCCTCGTCGCCTTCCTGTTCGTGATCGTCGCGCGCCACCGCACGATCGCGACGCTGCGCTGGCACTGGGTGCTGCCCGGCATCGCGGTGACGGCCGGCGTGACGAACCTCGGGTTCGTGTGGGGGACGATCCATGGCGAGGTGCTGCGCGTGATGCTGCTGTTCTACCTGACCCCCGCATGGACCGCGATCTACGCGCACTTCCTGCTGCGCGAGCGGCTGACCTGGGCCGGCGCGGGGCTCGCGGCGCTGTCGATCGGCGGCGCGATGCTGATGCTGTGGTCGCCGACGCTCGGCCTGCCGCTGCCGGCCACCCCGGCCGAATGGGCCGGGCTCGCGGCCGGGTTGAGCTTCGCGATGAGCAACGTGCTCGTGATCAAGGCGAGCCGCGAGTTGCCGGAGATGCGCGCCGAGATGCGTACCGCGACGCTGTTCGGCGGCGCGGCGGTGTTCGGCGCGATCGCGTCGCTGTTCGAGGGGATCCCGGCTGCGCCGGCGGGCGGCCACCTCGGCACGGCCGTGCTGATCATCGTCGCGATCGGCGTGACGATGGCGTCGAACAACCTGCTCGTGCAGTACGGGCTGGCGCGCGTGCCGGCCAACCGTGCGTCGATCATCATGCTGTTCGAGATCGTGATCACCGCGCTGTCGGCCTGGGTGTTCGCGAACGAGCTGCCGAGCGCGCGCGAGTGGGCGGGCGGCGCGTGCATCGTGCTGGCGACGCTGCTGTCGAGCCGGGTCCATCGTGCCGCGCCGGCACCGGACAAACCCGGCGACGGTCGGGACGCCGCACGCGCGATGGTATGATGGAAGCCGTTTGCGGGGCCCAACGCTGTATGCGCGCGGCCCCGCTTTTGAATTCCGGAGCGCATCGCGCGCATGGGCTGTCCGGCCTCGCGCAGTGCGGCTCCGTCCGTTTCACACCTTCTTCACATCCGATACCGCCGTGCGTCTGAGCTCGATCAAACTCGCTGGCTTCAAATCCTTTGTCGATCCCACGCATTTCCAGGTTCCGGGCCAGCTTGTCGGCGTGGTGGGCCCAAACGGGTGCGGCAAGTCCAACATCATCGATGCCGTGCGCTGGGTGCTCGGCGAGTCGCGCGCTTCCGAGCTGCGTGGCGAATCGATGCAGGACGTGATCTTCAACGGCTCGACCGCCCGCAAGCCCGGCAGCCGGGCCAGTGTCGAACTGATCTTCGACAACTCCGACGGCCGCGCGGCCGGCCAGTGGGGCCAGTACGGCGAGATCGCCGTGAAGCGCGTGCTGACGCGCGATGGCACGTCAAGTTACTACATCAACAACCTGCCGGCGCGCCGCCGCGACATCCAGGACATCTTCCTCGGCACCGGCCTCGGGCCGCGTGCGTACGCGATCATCGGGCAGGGCATGATCGCCCGGATCATCGAGGCGAAGCCGGAAGAGCTGCGCGTGTTCCTCGAGGAAGCCGCGGGCGTGTCGAAGTACAAGGAACGCCGCCGCGAGACCGAGAACCGCCTGCATGACACGCGCGAGAACCTGACCCGCGTCGAGGACATCGTCCGCGAGCTCGGCGCGAACCTCGAGAAGCTCGAGGCGCAGGCCGTCGTCGCCACCAAATACAAGGAACTCGTCGCCGACGGGGAGGAGAAGCAGCGCCTGTTGTGGCTGCTGCGCAAGAACGAGGCCGCCGGCGAGCAGCAGAAGCAGCAGCGTGCGATCGAACAGGCGCAGATCGACCTCGAGGCGCAAACGGCGAAGCTGCGCGAGGTCGAGGCGCAGCTCGAGACGCTGCGCGTCGCCCATTATTCGGCAAGCGACGCGATGCAGGGCGCGCAGGGTTCGCTCTACGAAGCGAACGCCGAGGTGAGCCGCCTCGAAGCCGAGATCAAGTTCATCGTCGAATCGCGCAATCGCGTGCAGGCGCAGATCGCCGCACTGAATGCGCAGCGCGAGCAATGGCGCGCGCAGGCCGAGAAGGCGCAGGACGAGCTCGAGGAAGCCGAAGAAGCGCGCGCAATGGCCGACGAGAAGGCCGCGCTCGCCGAAGACAACGCCGCCGCGAAGCACGATGCGCTGCCGGCGCTCGAAGCGAAATTCCGCGATGCGCAGGCGCAGCTCAACGACGAGCGCGCGCGGATCGCGCAGACCGAACAGTCGCTGAAGCTCGAAGCCGCGCACCAGCGCAACGCCGACCAGCAGCTCCAGCAGCTGCAGCAGCGCCATGAGCGCCTGAAGAGCGAAGCGGGTGGGCTCGACGCGCCGGACGAGGCTCAGCTCGAAGAGCTGCGCATGCAGCTCGCCGAGCAGGAAGAGATCCTGGCCGAAGCGCAGGCGCGCCTCGCCGACGCGCAGGAAACGGTGCCGCGCCTCGATGGCGAACGCCGTGCCGCGCAGGAGCGCGTGCAGGCCGAAGCCGCGCAGATCCACCAGCTCGAGGCGCGTCTCGCCGCGCTGAAGCAGCTGCAGGAAAATGTTCAGACCGAAGGCAAGGTGCAGCCGTGGCTCGACAAGCACGAGCTCGGCGCACTGCCGCGTCTGTGGAAGAAGCTGCATGTCGAAGCCGGCTGGGAAGCCGCGCTCGAGGCCGTGCTGCGCGAGCGCCTGGCCGCGCTCGAAGTGTCGAATCTCGACTGGGTGAAGGCTTTTGCCACCGACGCACCGCCCGCGAAGCTCGCGTTCTATGCGCCGCCCGCGGCCGGTGAACCGCCGGCGGCCGTGGCCGGTCTGCGTCCGGTGCTGTCGCTCGTGCGCATCGACGATGCGGGTATCCGCGCGGTGCTGAACGACTGGCTCGGCAACGTGTACGTCGCCGACGACGTCGCGCAGGCGCTCGCGACACGCACGCAGCTGCCGGCAGGCGGCGCGTTCGTCGTCAAGGCCGGCCATATCGTCACGCGCGTCGGCGTGCAGCTGTATGCGGCCGATTCGGAGCAGGCCGGGATGCTGGCCCGCCAGCAGGAAATCGAAAACCTGACGCGCCAGGTGCGCGCGCAGGCGCTGCTCGCCGACGAGGCGCGCACGGCCGCTATCCGCGCGGAGGCCGCTCACACGCAGGCCACGCAGGCGCTCGGCGACGTGCGCGCGCAGGCCGAGCGTGCGACGCAGCGCGTGCATGCGCTGCAGATGGACGTGCTGAAGCTTGCGCAGGCGCACGAACGTTACACGCAGCGCAGCACGCAGATCCGCGAGGAACTCGAGGAAATCGGCGCGCAGATCGAAGAGCAGCGCGCGATGCGCGCGGAGTCGGAAGCGAATTTCGAGCGTTTCGACGGCGAACTGGCCGAACTGCAGGCGCGCTTCGAGGACAATCAGCTCGCATTCGAGGCACTCGACGAATCGCTGACGCAGGCGCGTCAGGAAGCGCGTGACCTGGAGCGCGGCGCGAACGACGCGCGCTTCGCCGCACGCAATGCCGTGACGCGGATCGACGAGCTCAAGCGCAGCATCCAGGTCGCGCACGAGCAGAGCGAGCGCGTCGCCGCGTCGCTGGAAGACGCACGCGCCGAGCTCGAGACGATCAACGAGCAGACCGCGCACACGGGCCTGCAGGACGCGCTCGAGATTCGCGCGGTGAAGGAAGAGGCGCTGCAGGCCGCGCGGATCGAACTCGACGACCTGACCGCGAAGCTGCGTGCGTCGGACGAGCAGCGCCTCGTCGCCGAGCGCTCGCTGCAGCCGTTGCGCGACCGCATCACCGAATTGCAGTTGAAGGAGCAGGCCGCGCGCCTGTCGGTCGAGCAGTTCGCCGAGCAGCTCGTGACGGCCGAGGTCGACGAGGTGGCGCTGTCCGCGAAGCTCACGCCGGATCTGAAGCCGTCGTACCTGCAGGGCGAGGTCACGCGCCTGAACAACGCGATCAACGCGCTCGGCCCGGTGAACATGGCCGCGCTCGACGAGCTGAAGGCCGCGAGTGAGCGCAAGGTGTTCCTCGACGCGCAGTCGGCCGACCTGATCGACGCGATCACGACGCTCGAGGACGCGATCCACAAGATCGACCAGGAAACCCGCACGCTGCTGCAGGGCACCTTCGACGAGGTCAACCGTCACTTCAGCGACCTGTTCCCGCGCCTGTTCGGCGGCGGCCAGGCGAAGCTGATCATGACGGGCGATGAAATCCTCGATGCCGGCGTGCAGGTGATGGCGCAGCCGCCGGGCAAGAAGAACGCGACGATCCACCTGCTGTCGGGCGGCGAGAAGGCGCTGACGGCCACCGCACTGGTGTTCGCGATGTTCCAGCTGAACCCGGCGCCGTTCTGTCTGCTCGACGAGGTCGACGCGCCGCTCGACGACGCGAACACCGAGCGTTTCGCGAATCTCGTGCGCGCGATGTCCGACAAGACGCAGTTCCTGTTCATCTCGCACAACAAGATCGCGATGGAAATGGCGCAGCAGCTGATCGGCGTGACGATGCAGGAGCAGGGCGTGTCGCGGATCGTTGCGGTGGACATGGAAACCGCCGCGGGTTTTGCCCAGAATTGACGTTTGACGAAACCGGACCGCGTTCGCGCGGCGCATGGGCGCCCGTTCGCGGTTCCGACGAACAAGAATTGCTGATGGAGCGTGCATGGACGAGTTGACACTCGGTTTGATCGGCGCGGGCGCCGTCGTGGTGGGCGGCGTCGTGGTCTACAACGCATGGCAGGGCGCGAAGGTGCGGCGCAGGATGCCGCGCCCGATGCCGGAGGAAGCGGCCGAGGCGATGAACCGCCCCGAGCGCGAGGAAGAATTGCCGTTCATCGAGCCGGTGCGCCAGCCGGTGCGGCGTGAGCCCGCAGCACCGGCCCCGGCGGCCGCCACGGGCGGCACGCCGGCCGAAGTCGCGCGCGTCGAGCCGACGTTCGGTGGAGCGGCACCTGCCGATACGCCGGCCGATCTGCAGGCCGAGGCGACCGGTATCGATGCACCGGCCGAGTCGGTCGAGCCGGTTGCCGGCGAGGCAGCCGCACCGGCTTCCGCGCACGACACGCACGCTGAACCGGCAGAGCCGGCCGAACCCGTGCTGCCGGCCGCCACGACGATCTCGTCGGCTCCGCCGGCGATCGTCGACCGCCGGATCGACTGCATCGTGCCGATCCGCCTCGGCGGGTCGCTGCCGGGCGACAAGATCCTGCCGGCCGCGCAGCGGCTGCGCCGCGCGGGCAGCAAGCCCGTGCACATCGAAGGCAAGCCGGAAGGCGGCCAGTGGGAGTTGCTGCAGAACGGCGTGCGCTACGAGGAGCTGCGCGCGGCCGCGCAGCTCGCGAACCGCAGCGGTGCGCTGAACGAGCTCGAGTTCTCCGAATTCGTGACGGGCGTCCAGCAGTTCGCCGACGCGATCGACGGCGCGCCGGAATTCCCGGACATGATGGAAACGGTCGCGATGGCGCGCGAGCTCGACGCGTTCGCCGCGCAGTGCGACGCGCAGCTGTCGATCAACGTGATGTCGGACGGCGCGCCGTGGTCGGCGAACTACGTGCAGGCGGTCGCGTCGCAGGACGGGCTGCTGCTGTCGCGCGACGGCACGCGTTTCGTGAAGCTCGACGCGAAGCAGAACCCCGTGTTCATGCTGCAGTTCGGCGACACGAACTTCCTGCGCGACGACCTCACGTACAAGGGCGGCAACATGATCACGCTGGTGCTCGACGTGCCGGTCGCCGAAGAGGACATCCTGCCGTTCCGGCTGATGTGCGACTACGCGAAGTCGCTGTCCGAGCGGATCGGCGCGCGGGTCGTCGACGATTCGCGGCGGCCGCTGCCGGAATCGACGCTGGTCGCGATCGATCAGCAACTGATGAAGCTGTACGCGAAGCTCGAGGAAGCCGGCATCCCGGCCGGTTCGCCGGTCACGCGCCGCCTCTTTAGCCAGTAACGCGCGCCCGGCGGGCGGCGGCTTTCGGTGCCGTCGCCCGTCGCTGCAATGCACCGTGCTTGTGTGCACTGCAGCGGGCCCGCGCGGCTCGCATCGCGTGCCCCCGCTGCGGCGTCAAACTGAGATAATCGGAATTCCGATTTTTCAGAACGACTCTGCCGCCAGCATGGCCCGAACCCAAGCCGAACCGCCAGCCAGCCAGCCCGACGCGCGTGCCGCGTGGCTGCGCGATCAACTCGAGCGGGCGAACTACGCCTACTACGTGCTCGACCAGCCGGATCTGCCCGACGCCGAATACGACCGGCTGTTCCGCGAACTGCAGCAGCTCGAAGCCGACCATCCGGAACTCGTGACGCCCGATTCGCCGACGCAGCGTGTCGGCGGCGAGGCGGCCGGCGGCTTCACGCCGGTCGTCCATGACGCGCCGATGCTGTCGCTGAACAACGGTTTCGCGGACGAGGACATCGTCGCATTCGACAAGCGTGTCGCCGACGCGCTCGACAAGACGACCGATCTCGCCGGCTCGGTGACGGAGCCCGTCGAATACGCATGCGAGCTGAAGTTCGACGGTCTCGCGATCTCGCTGCGCTACGAGCAGGGCGTATTCGTCCAGGCATCGACGCGCGGCGACGGGACCACGGGCGAGGACGTGACCGAGAACGTGCGCACGATCCGTTCGATTCCGCTGAAGCTGAAGGGCAAGAACGTGCCGGCTGTACTCGACGTGCGCGGCGAGGTGCTGATGTTCAAGCGCGATTTCGCACGCCTGAACGAACGCCAGCGCGCAGCCGAGCAGCGCGAATTCGCGAACCCGCGCAACGCGGCGGCCGGCAGCCTGCGCCAGCTCGACTCGAAGATCACCGCGCAGCGTCCGCTGTCGTTCTTCGCGTACGGGATCGGCGTGCTCGACGGGATGCCGATGCCCGATACGCACAGCGCGCTGCTCGACTGGTACGAGTCGCTCGGCCTGCCCGTGAACCGCGAGCGCGCGGTCGTGCACGGCGCCGAGGGCTTGCTCGACTTCTTCCGCAAGGTCGGCGAGAAGCGCGAGTCGCTGCCGTACGACATCGACGGCGTCGTCTACAAGGTCAACCGGCGCGACGAACAGGAGCGTCTCGGCTTCGTGTCGCGCGCGCCGCGCTTCGCGCTCGCGCACAAGTTCCCCGCACAGGAGGCGCTGACCAGGCTCGTCGCGATCGACGTGCAGGTCGGCCGCACCGGCGCGATCACGCCGGTCGCGCGCCTCGAGCCCGTATTCGTCGGCGGCGCGACCGTGACGAACGCGACGCTGCACAACGAGGACGAGGTGCGCCGCAAGGACATCCGGATCGGCGATACCGTGATCGTGCGCCGCGCGGGCGACGTGATCCCCGAGGTGGTCGGCGCGCTGCTCGACCGGCGCCCGGCCGATGCGGCCGAATTCGTGATGCCGACCGAATGCCCGGTGTGCGGCTCGAAGATCGAGCGCTTGCCGGACGAAGCGATCGCGCGTTGCACGGGCGGCCTGTTCTGCCCGGCGCAGCGCAAGCAGGCGCTGTGGCATTTCGCGCAGCGCCGCGCGCTCGACATCGACGGGCTCGGCGAGAAGATCATCGACCAGCTCGTCGAGCTGAATCTCGTGCGCACGCCGGCCGACCTGTTCAATCTCGGCTTTGCGACGCTCGCCGAGCTCGACCGGTTCGCCGAGAAGTCGGCACAGAACCTGCTCGACTCGCTCGAGAAGGCGAAGCATACGACGCTCGCGCGCTTCATCTACGGGCTCGGCATCCGTCACGTGGGCGAATCGACCGCGAAGGATCTCGCCAAGCATTTCGGCTCGCTGACGCCGATCATGGACGCGTCGATCGAAGAACTGCTCGAAGTCAACGACGTCGGGCCGATCGTCGCCGAGTCGCTGCACCAGTTCTTCGCGGAAGAGCACAACCGGACCGTGATCGAGCAGTTGCGCGCGCCGGGCAAGGTGACGTGGCCGGAAGGGCCGCCCGCGCCGAAGGCGCCGCAGGGCGTGCTGGCCGGCAAGACGGTCGTGCTGACGGGCACGCTGCCGACGCTCACGCGCGATGCCGCGAAGGAAATGCTCGAAGCGGCGGGCGCGAAAGTGGCCGGTTCGGTGTCGAAGAAGACGGATTACGTGGTCGCGGGCGCCGAAGCCGGCAGCAAGCTCGCGAAGGCCGAGGAACTCGGCATCCCCGTGCTGGACGAAGACGGCCTGCACCAACTCCTGGAGGGTAATACGCCATGATTCGCGAGATCCTGAAGATGGGCGATCCGCGCCTGCTCGAAGTCGCCAAGCCGGTCGAGCGGTTCGATACACCCGAACTGCACGAGATCGTCGCGGACATGTTCGAGACGATGCACCACGCGAACGGCGCTGGCCTGGCTGCACCGCAGATCGGCATCGGGCTGCAGATCATCATCTTCGGCTTCGGCAACAACAACCGCTACCCGGACGCGCCGCCGGTGCCCGAGACCGTGCTGATCAACCCGAAGATCGAGTACCTGCCGCCGGACATGGAAGAGGGCTGGGAAGGCTGCCTGTCGGTGCCGGGCATGCGCGGCGTCGTCAGCCGCTACGCGAAGGTGCGCTACAGCGGCTTCGACCAGTACGGCGAGAAGATCGACCGCGTGGCCGACGGTTTTCACGCACGCGTCGTCCAGCACGAATACGATCACCTGATCGGCAAGCTGTATCCGATGCGGATCACCGACTTCACGCGTTTCGGCTTCACGGAAGTGCTGTTCCCGGGGCTCGATCCGACTTCCGACGATTGATCGGCCGGCTTCGCCGGCGTCTCGCAGACAAGAAAAAAGCCCGCTTGCGCGGGCTTTCTCATTGCATGGTGCACGTGTAGGCGCCGGCGATCAGAACGTCTCGTCGGCCGACAGATAGCGCCATTGACCCTGCGGCAGTGCGCCGAGCATCACGCGGCCCATCCGGACGCGCTTCAGGCCGATCACGTCGAGGCCCACCAGCTCGCACATGCGACGGATCTGGCGCTTCTTGCCTTCGCGCAGCACGAAGCGCAACTGCTCGCCGTTCTGCCAGCTCACCATCGCGGGCTTCAGCGCGACGCCGTCGAGCTCGAGGCCGTGGCGCAGCTTCGCGAGCGATTCCGCGGGGAAGTGCTGGTCGATGTCGATGAGCCGCTCGCCGAAGCGCACGCGTACCAGGTATTCCTTGTCGATATCCGACTGCTCGCCGATCAACTGCTTCGCGATCACGCCGTTCTGCGTCAGCACGAGCAGGCCGGTCGAATCGATATCCAGGCGGCCGGCCGGTGCGAGGGCATGCAAGTGCTGCGGCGAGAAGCGTACCGGCGAATGGTCGCCGCTCCAGCGGTTCGCGCGCGTGATCAGCACGGCAGCGGGCTCGTAGCCGTCTTCCGCCTGGCCCGACACGTAGCCGACCGGCTTGTGCAGCAGGATCGTCACCTGCGCGGCCTGCGCGGCGCTCGCGCGTTCGTCGATCTCGATCTTCTGGTCGGCGCGGACCTTGGTGCCGAGCGTGTCGATGCGTTCGCCGTCGACGAGCACCCAGCCCTTTTCGATCCATTCGTCGGCTTCGCGGCGCGAGCACATGCCGAGCTCGGACATCCGTTTCGACAGGCGCATCAGGCCCGATTCGTCACCGTAGTCGGCGGCGGCGCGCTTGACCGGTTGCGCGGTCTTGACCGCACCGAACGAGCGGCGCTCGCCGTCGCGTGCGGGGCGGGCCGGACGGTCGCCGAAGCTGCGCTTCGCACCTTCGCCGGCAGGCTTGTCGCGATACGACGGGCGCTTGCCGTCGTCGGCGCCTGAGCGGCGCGGGCGGGCATCGTCATCACGGCGCGGCGGGCGATCGGACGACGTGCGGCGGTCGCCGAAGCTGCGCTTCGCGCCTTCGCTGGCTGCCTTGTCGCGATACGGTGCGCGTGCGTTGCCTTCACTGGAACCTGCGCGGCGCGGACGGGCATCGTCATCACGGCGCGGCGGGCGATCGGACGACGTGCGGCGGTCGCCGAAGCTGCGCTTCGCGCCTTCGCCGGCTGCGTTGTCGCGATACGGCGCGCGTGTGCCGCCTTCGCCTGCACCTGCACGACGCGGCCGTGCATCGTCATCGCGGCGCGGCGGACGATCGGACGACGTGCGGCGGTCGCCGAAGCTGCGCTTCGCGCCTTCGCCGGCTGCGTTGTCGCGGTATGGCGCGCGTGCGTTGCCTTCACTGAAACCTGCGCGGCGCGGACGTGCATCGTCATCGCGGCGGGGCGGGCGATCCGACGACGGGCGACGATCGCCGAAGCTGCGCTTCGCGCCTTCACTGCCTGCGTTGTCACGATACGGCGCGCGTGCACCGCCTTCGCCACCTGCACGACGCGGCCGCGCGTCGTCATCGCGGCGCGGCGGACGATCCGACGACGTACGACGGTCGCCGAAGCTGCGTTTTGCACCTTCACCGCCTGCGCTGTCGCGATACGGCGCGCGTGCACCGCCTTCGCCACCTGCACGACGCGGCCGCGCGTCGTCATCGCGGCGCGGCGGACGATCGGACGACGTGCGGCGGTCGCCGAAGCTGCGCTTCGCGCCTTCCCCGGCCGCGTTGTCGCGATAAGGGGCGCGCGTGCCGCGTTCCGCACCGCCGTCACGCGGTGCACGCTTGGCCGGTGCGCGATCCGCGCCCGGGCGCTCGGCGCCCGCGGCAGCGCGCGGCTTGAACGTGCGTTCGCCGGCGCCGGCCGGGGACGCTTTCTTCGGGCGGGCCGGCTTGTCCCCGGCGGGAGGCGTAGCGGGACGCACCGCCTTGCGGGCGACGAGGCTGCCGGAGCGGACAGGGGCGCGGGTCGGCGACGCCGGCTTCGGATTCTTGACGGTTAATTTGGTGCGCATAAACGCTGGGATTCATTCAGACTGCGATCGCACGCAGCAATTCGGTTTCGAGCTGGATCTGCAGGCGGTTGTCGGACAGGCCGGCACCCGCGAGCAGGAAGATGTCCTCGACGCGTTCGCCGAGCGTATTGATCCGCGCCGCGTGGACGCCGATCCGATGCTCGGCGAGTACGCGCGCGATCGAATAGAGAAGGCCTGGCCGGTCGTTGGCCGACACGGACAGGATGTAGTACTGGCCGCGTTCGTCGGCCCGCAGGTCGACGCGCGGCGTGATCGGAAACGTCCGGGACAGCCTCGACAGGCGGCCCTTGGACGGCTCCGGCAGCGGTGCGGTTTCGGTGAGTCGCGACGCGAGTTGCTGCTCGACGAGATTCGCGATGTCGCGATACCGCACGTCACGTTCGGTCTGCGTGACGATGAAGTTGTCGAGCGCATAGCCGTGCCGCGTCGTGCTGACGCGTGCGTCGAGCACCGACAGCCCGTTGCGGTCGAAATACGCGCAGATGCCCGCGAACAGGTCGGGGCGATCCTTCACGTATACGAGCACCTGCAGCGCGTCGCCGATCGGCGACGGCCGCGCGCGGACGATCGCGGTTTCGGCATTCACGTGCCGGTACAGCACACGTGTCTGCCACGCGATGTCGGCCGCGTCGTGACGCAGGAAGAAGCCGACATCGAGCTGATCCCACAGCGCGCAATGCGCATCGTCGGGCACGGTCTCGAGACGCAGCAGCGCAAGCGCCTGCTCCTGCCGCGACTTCAGCTCCGAATGCGCGTCGGGGTTGGCCCCGCCGAGCACCGCGAGCGTGATGCGGTACAGATCCTCGAGCAGCTTGCCCTTCCACGTGTTCCACACCTTCGGGCTCGTGCCGCGGATATCGGCGACGGTCAGCAGGTACAGCGCGGTGAGGTACCGCTCGTTGCCGACGACTTCGGCGAAGCGCTTGATGACTTCCGGGTCGCTCGTGTCCTGCTTCTGCGCGACCTGGCTCATCGTCAGGTGATGCTGGACGAGCCACACGATCAGCGCTGCATCGTCGCCGGCAATGCCGTGCTCGCGGCAGAAGCGCCGCGCATCGGCCATCCCGAGCGTCGAGTGATCGCCGCCGCGGCCCTTCGCGATGTCGTGGAACAGTGCCGCGACATACAGCACCCACGGGCGCTCGAAGTTGCCGATCAACTGGCTGCAGAACGGATATTCGTGCGCGTGCTCGGCCACCGCGAAGCGGCGGATATTGCGCAACACCATCAAGATGTGCTGGTCGACCGTGTACACGTGGTACAGGTCGTGCTGCATCTGGCCGACGATGCGGCGGAAGTTCAGCAGGTAGCGGCCGAGCACACTCGTCTGGTTCATCAACCGGAACGCGTGCGTGATTCCTTCGGGTTGCTGAAGGATCCGCATGAACGTGTCGCGGTTCTGCGGATCGCGGCGCCACGTGTTGTTCATGATCTCGCGCGAGTTGTACAGCGCGCGCAGCGTGCGGGCGGACAGGCCCTTCACGCCGCGGGTCGTCTCGTACAACAGGAACGCTTCGAGGATCGCGTCGGGGTGGCGTTCGAACACGCCGTCGTCGACGATCTCGAGCATGCCCTGCTTTTCGACGAAGCGGTCGGGCGACAGCACGCGCGTGATGCCGCTCGTCGCGGGGAACAGCTGCGCCTCGATGTTCTGGATCAGGATCGTCGCGAGCTGCGTGACGGCTTTCGCGGCCCAGTAATAGCGGCGCATCAGCTGTTCGCTCGCGCGCTTGGCCTGCGTCGCCTGATAGCCGAAGCTCTCGGCGGCCTGCGTCTGCAGGTCGAACACGAGCATGTCCTGGCGGCGGCCGGCGATCACGTGCAGCCGCGCGCGCAGCGTTTTCAGGAAACCTTCGTTGCGGCGCAGCTCGCGCGCCTCGCGATCGGTGATGAGACCACGCGTGTCGAGCTCGCGCCAGCTGCTGCCGAAACCGGCCGCGCGCGCGATCCACAGGATCGTCTGCAGGTCGCGCAACCCGCCGGGGCTTTCCTTCACGTTCGGTTCGAGGCTGTAAGGCGTGTCCTGGAACTTCGCGTGGCGCTGGCGCATCTCGAGCACCTTCGCGGTGAAGAACGCGCGGGCGTCGAGCGCCTCGTGGTAGCGCACCGTGAAGCGTTCGAACAGCGCGGTGCTGCCGACGATGCGGCGCGCTTCCAGCAGCGAGGTCTGCACCGTGACGTCCTGCGACGCCTCCTCGATGCACTGCGCGACCGTGCGCACGCTGCTGCCGATCTCGAGGCCGAGATCCCACGCCATGCCGATGAAGCGCTCGATGCGCGCGTCGAGGGCCGGATCGTGCGCATCGGGCAGCAGCACGAGGATGTCGACGTCGGAATAGGGCGCGAGTTCGCCGCGCCCGTAGCCACCGACGGCGACGAGCGCGAGCGTGGCGGGCAGCCCGCAGTCGTCCCACACGCGCTTCAGCGCTTCGTCGGTGAGTTTCGACAGCGCGTGCATCAGCGACGCGACGTTCGCCGCGCGGCGAAAGCGCTCGAGCATCTCCGCTTTGGCGGCCTTGAATTCGGCGCGCCGCGACAGCGCTTCGGGCGAGGGGGCTGCGTGAGCGCTCATGGGCGGCCGTTCAGGTGCGGGTGGGGCGGGCTGGCGCGACGGCGCTCAGACGGCGGCGGCCGGTTGCGCGAACACCGGGCGCGCCGGCGTGCCGGCCGACACGGTCAGCACCTCGTAGCCGGTTTCGGTGACGAGCACCGTGTGCTCCCACTGCGCCGACAGGCTGCGGTCGCGCGTCTTGACCGTCCACTGGTCGGGCATCGTGCGGATGTCGCGCTTGCCGGCGTTGATCATCGGCTCGATCGTGAAGATCATCCCGGCCTTCAGTTCGATGCCGGTGCCCGGGCGGCCGTAATGGACGACCTGCGGATCTTCGTGAAACACCGTGCCGATGCCGTGGCCGCAGTATTCGCGCACGACGCTGTAGCCCTGCGCTTCCGCGTGCTTCTGGATCGCGTAGCCGATGTCGCCGAGGTGCGCGCCGGGCTTGACCTGGTCGATGCCGAGCCACATGCATTCGTAGGTGGTCTGCACGAGGCGCTTCGCGAGGATCGAACCCTCGCCGACGATGAACATGCGGCTCGTGTCGCCGAAGTAGCCGTTCTTGATCACGGTGATGTCGATGTTCAGCGCATCGCCGTTCTTGATCACCTTCTCGCCGGGAATGCCGTGGCAGATCACGTCGTTGACCGAAATGCAGGTGGCCTTCGGGTACGGCGGGTAGCCGGGCGGCTGGTAGTTCAGCGGCGCCGGGATCGTGCCCTGTTCGTTGAGCATGAACTCGTGGCAGAGGCGGTCGAGTTCGGCGGTCGTGACGCCCGCGACGACGTGCGGCGTGATGAAGTCGAGCACTTCGCTCGCGAGACGGCAGGCGACGCGCATCTCGGCGATATCGTGTTCGTTTTTGAGCGTAATAGCCATCGAGGTATGCCTGGAATGCGGTGAATTGACGGATTATCGCACCTTCTGGCAGGCCTCGCAGCCCCTGCCGGCGGTGCGGATGCGGGTTTTCGCGGATTGTCCGGCCGGCTGCCGCGCGGCAAGCGAAAGAGGTGAGCGACTTGAGAGCGGACAAATCGGCGTGCTATACTCTTTGGCTAAGTCGATATCCAATTGCCGAGCTTGCCCCATGTTGGGGCGGCATGACGGATGGAAGGCTTGCGGCACGGGCGTTTGCACGTGCCGAATCGCAAGCCGGCGCAACCAGGGTGCCGGCCGCGCGGCATTCGCGCCCTTCGGGGTGGGATCGCGCGGCGGTACGGCGGCCGGCTTAAGACCCAACCCTCGTGGAGAATTTACATGGCAGTTACGATGCGCCAAATGCTGGAAGCGGGTGTCCACTTCGGTCACCAGACGCGCTTCTGGAACCCGAAGATGGCTCCGTTCATTTTCGGTCACCGCAACAAGATTCACATCATCAACCTCGAAAAGACGCTGCCGATGTTCACGGACGCACAGAAGTACGTGCGCCAGCTGGCAGCGAACCGCGGCACGATCCTGTTCGTCGGCACGAAGCGTCAATCGCGTGACACGATCGCCCAGGAAGCGCAGCGCGCAGGTATGCCGTTCGTCAACGCACGCTGGCTCGGCGGCATGATGACCAACTTCAAGACGCTGAAGGTATCGATCAAGCGCCTGAAGGACATGGAAGCGGCAGTCGAGGCAGGCGAGCTCGAAAAGATGAGCAAGAAGGAAGCGCTGCTGTTCGAACGCGAAATCGCCAAGCTGCAAAAGTCGATCGGCGGCGTGAAGGACATGGGCGGCATTCCGGACGCGATCTTCGTCGTCGACGTCGGCTACCACAAGATTGCTGTCACCGAAGCGAACAAGCTGGGCGTGCCGGTCATCGCCGTGGTCGATACGAACCACTCGCCGGAAGGTGTGGATTACGTGATCCCGGGTAACGACGACTCGAGCAAGGCAGTCGCGCTGTACGCCGAAGGCGTGGCCGATGCGATCCTCGAAGGCCGTGCGAACGCGGTCAACGAAGTGGTCCAGGCCGCACGCGGCGACGACGAGTACGTCGAGGAAAACGCGTAACTGGCCCCGAGCCGGCGCAAAAAGGGGGCTCTCAACAGGCCCCCTTTTTTTAAGCTTGTGCGCCGGACCTGATCGCGCCGAATCGGCGCGGGTCCGGAAACGAATCTCGGCCGTTCGCGTCCAAGCGGGCGGCGTTGTGAATACAGACTCAAGGAGCGAATGATGGCGGCAATTACCGCAAGCATGGTGGCAGAACTGCGCGCAAAGACCGACGCACCGATGATGGAGTGCAAGAAGGCGCTGACGGAAGCCGACGGCGATCTGGCCAAGGCTGAAGAGCTGCTGCGCGTCAAGCTCGGCAACAAGGCGAGCAAGGCGGCATCGCGCGTGACGGCAGAAGGCGTCGTCGCATCGTTCGTCGGCGGCAACGCAGGCTCGCTGGTCGAACTGAACTGCGAAACCGACTTCGTCGCGAAGAACGACGACTTCCTCGCATTCTCGAAGACGGTTGCAGAACTCGTCGCGACGCAAAACCCGGCCGACGTGGCTGCGCTGTCGGCGCTGCCGCTCGAAGGCTCGACGGTCGACGCAGTGCGTCTGGCGCTGGTCGGCAAGATCGGCGAGAACGTCTCGATCCGCCGTTTCGTCCGTTTCGAAACCGCGAACAAGATCGCAACGTACCTGCACGGCGCGCGTATCGGCGTGATCGTCGAGTACACGGGCGCGGAAGAGCAGGTCGGCAAGGACGTCGCGATGCACATCGCGGCAATGAAGCCGGTCGCGCTGTCGTCGGCCGACGTGCCGGCGGAACTGATCGAGACGGAGCGCCGCGTGGCCGAGCAGAAGGCTGCGGAATCGGGCAAGCCGGCTGAAATCGTCGCGAAGATGGTCGACGGCAGCGTCCAGAAGTACCTGAAGGAAGTGTCGCTGCTGAACCAGACGTTCGTGAAGAACGACAAGCAGACGATCGAGCAGATGCTGAAGGCAGCGGATGCCGCAGTGCAGAAGTTCGCACTGTTCGTCGTCGGCGAAGGCATCGAGAAGCGCCAGGACGACTTCGCCGCCGAAGTGGCCGCGCAAGTCGCAGCAGCAAAGCAGCAGTAAGCCGTAAGCAGTCAGGCAGTATCCGCGGCGGGCGTCCGCTCCGCCGCGGTCGGCGCCGCCGCCGGCCGGCCGGGAAACCCGGTCCGACCGTCGGCGCTTGCCCGAATCAGTATTTCGCCCCTACAGTTCGTGGTTGTCATCCTCTCGTCGCTCGGAAGCCCCTATGTCCAATGCCTATAAACGCGTCCTCCTCAAACTCTCCGGCGAAGCGCTGATGGGCGACGATGCCTTCGGCATCAATCGCGCGACGATCGAACGGATGGTGGCCGATATCGCCGAAGTCGTGCGTCTCGGTACGCAGCTCGCGGTCGTGATCGGTGGCGGTAATATTTTCCGCGGTGTCGCGGGTGGCGCGGCCGGCATGGACCGCGCGACGGCAGACTACATGGGGATGCTCGCGACGATGATGAACGCGCTGGCGCTGCAGGACGCGATGCGCCACGCCGGCATCGAGGCGCGCGTGCAGTCCGCGCTGCGGATGGACCAGGTCGTCGAGCCGTACATCCGGCCCCGCGCGATCCGCCAGCTCGAGGAAGGCCGCGTCGTGATCTTCGCGGCCGGTACGGGCAACCCGTTCTTCACGACGGACACGGCCGCCGCGCTGCGCGGGTCGGAGGTGGGCGCCGAGGTCGTATTGAAGGCGACCAAGGTCGATGGCGTATATTCTGCCGATCCGAAGAAGGATCCGTCGGCCACGCGTTACACGACGATCACTTTCGACGAGGCGATCAGCCGCAACCTGCAGGTGATGGACGCGACGGCCTTTGCGCTGTGCCGCGACCAGAAGCTGCCGATTCGCGTGTTTTCGATCAACAAGCCGGGCGCGCTCAAGCGCATCGTGCTGGGCGAGGACGAAGGTACGCTCGTCCACGTGTAAACTCCCGCGGATGCGGGCCATCGGCCGCGGCGCACCCGATGCGCCGGGCAGGGCCCGTGTTCTTTGAAGGTTAGAAGGTTCGGAGGTTGAAATGAGTGTCGCTGATACCAAGAAGGGCGTCGAGCAAAAGATGCAGCGCTCGATCGAAGCGTTCAAGAACGATCTGGCAAAGATCCGTACGGGCCGTGCACACACCGGTCTGCTCGATCACGTGCAGGTCGACTACTACGGCTCGATGGTGCCGATCTCGCAGGTCGCCAACCTGACGCTCGTCGATGCGCGCACGATCGGCGTGCAGCCGTGGGAAAAGAACATGGTCGCGAAGGTCGAGAAGGCCATTCGCGAAGCCGACCTGGGCCTGAACCCGGCCACCGCCGGCGACCTGATCCGCGTGCCGATGCCCGCGCTGACGGAAGAGCGCCGCCGCGAGCTGACCAAGGTCGTCAAGAGCGAAGGCGAAACGGCCAAGGTCGCGATCCGCAACCTGCGCCGCGACGCGAACGAAGCGCTCAAGAAGCTCGTGAAGGACAAGGAAATCTCGGAAGACGACGAGCGCCGCGCGAGCGACGACGTGCAGAAGCTGACCGACAAGCACGTTGCCGAAATCGACAAGCTCGTGCAGAGCAAGGAAGCCGAGATCATGACGGTCTGACGACCGTCCTCGCGCGCCGCCTTCTTCCCGCATTACTGTCTCAACGGCCATGACCTATACCAGCTCTACCGTTCGCGTGCCTGACGTCGGCGTCGTGCCGCGTCACATCGCGATCATCATGGACGGCAACGGCCGTTGGGCGACCGAACGCCGCTTGCCGCGCGTCGCGGGGCACACCCGCGGCGTCGATGCCGTGCGGGCGGTGGTCGAAGGCTGCGCGCGCGCCGGCGTCGAGTACCTGACGCTGTTCGCGTTCAGTTCGGAGAACTGGCGCCGTCCGAACGACGAAGTGTCGTTCCTGATGCGCCTGTTCATCACCGCGCTCGAGCGCGAGGTCGGCAAGCTTCACGCGAACGGGATCCGCCTGCGTGTCGTCGGCGATCTCGACCGCTTCGAGCCGCGCATCCGCGAGCTGATTCGCCGCGCCGAAACCAAGACGGCGCGCAATACCCGTCTTACGCTCACCATCGCGGCCAACTACGGTGGCCGGTGGGACATCCTGCAGGCGACGAAGAAGCTCGTCGAGCAAGCCGTGCGCGAGGGTCGCGAGGTCGAAGTGACCGAGGACGCATTCGCGCCGCACCTGGCGATGGCCTATGCGCCGGAGCCCGATCTCTTCATCCGTACCGGTGGCGAGCAGCGCGTCAGCAACTTCCTGCTGTGGCAACTCGCGTACGCCGAATTCTATTTCACCGACAAATACTGGCCGGATTTCGACGGCGCGGCGCTGGCCGACGCCATGGCGTCGTATACGGAGCGCGAGCGCCGTTTCGGCCGCACGAGCGCACAGCTCGAACCGCAATCGCAGAACGCCGACTCCCTTTCATGCTGAAAACCCGTGTGATCACGGCGATCGTGATGCTGGCGGTCCTGCTGCCGGTGACGCTGTTCGCGCCGCTCGCCGCGTTCGGCGCGCTGATCGGCGTCGTGCTCGTGTTTGCCGCGTGGGAATGGGCGCGCCTGCTCAAGCTCGGCGGCGCCGGCCCGGTCGTCTATGCAGTAGTCGCGGCGCTGGCGCTCGCGGCAACGGCGCCGCTCGGCGTCGATGCGGCATCGTCCCGTCCCCTTTTCATGGCAGCCGGCGTGTTCTGGCTGCTAGTCGGCCCGTTCACGCTGCGGCGCAAGCCGGCGCTCGCGGGCGGCGTATGGCGGCCGTTCCTGCTCGCGGCCGGCCTCGTGGTCTTCGCGGCCTGCTGGCATGCGCTCGTCGCGGCGCGTGCGCAGGGCGTACCGTTCGTGCTGTCGCTGCTTCTGGTCGTCTGGCTCGCCGATATCGGCGCATACTTCGCGGGCAAGGCCTTCGGAAAGCGTAAACTGGCCATCACGATCAGCCCCGGCAAGAGCTGGGAAGGCGCGATCGGTGGTTGGCTCGCCGTGATGGTCCTCGCCGGTGTCGCGATGACCGTGCATGCGTTCGAGCCGACCCTGTTTTCCGCGTTCGCCGTGCGCTACGGGATGCCCGGCGCATGGGCCGCACTGACGCTGCTGGTCGCATACAGCGTGATCGGCGACCTGTTCGAGTCGTTGCTGAAGCGGCAGGCGGGCGTGAAGGATTCGAGCGGACTGCTGCCAGGCCATGGCGGCGTGCTCGACCGTGTCGACGCGCTGCTGCCGGTGCTGCCGCTCGCGATGCTGCTGCTTGGTTAAACCACTCATTCTGTTATGCAAAAACGCCTGACATTGCTCGGTTCCACGGGCTCCATCGGAGACAGCACGCTCGACGTCGTCGCGCGCCATCCCGAGCGCTTCTCGGTCTATGCGCTGACCGCACACCGCAACGGCGACAAGCTGGTCGAGCAATGCCTGCGCTTCACGCCCGAGGTGGCGGTGGTGGGCGATGCCGAGACGGCCGCGCAGGTCGACGCGAAACTGCGCGCGGCGGGCAGCAAGACGACCGTGCTGCACGGGCCGCAGGCGCTCGTCGACGTGTCGAAGAGCGATGGCTGCGACACGGTGGTCGCGGCGATCGTCGGGGCGGCCGGCATGGCGCCGAGCCTCGCGGCCGCGCGCGCCGGCAAGCGCATCCTGCTCGCGAACAAGGAGGCGCTGGTGATGTCGGGCGCGATCTTCATGGACGCCGTGCGCGACCATGGCGCGATCCTGCTGCCGGTCGACAGCGAACACAACGCGATCTTCCAGTGCATGCCGCGCGACGCGGCCGAGCATGGCGGGATCTCGAAGATCATCCTGACCGCGTCGGGCGGCCCGTTCCGCACGCGCGAACCGGCCACGCTCGTCGATGTGACGCCGGACGAGGCGTGCAAGCACCCGAACTGGGTGATGGGCCGCAAGATCTCGGTCGATTCCGCGACGATGATGAACAAGGGCCTCGAGGTGATCGAGGCGCACTGGATCTTCGGGCTGCCGGGCGAGCGCATCGACGTGCTGATCCACCCGCAGAGCGTGATTCATTCGCTCGTGTCGTATCGCGACGGCTCGGTGCTCGCGCAGCTCGGCAACCCCGACATGCGCACGCCGATCGCGCACGCGCTCGCGTTCCCCGAGCGTGTCGATGCGGGCGTCGAACAACTCGATCTCGCGCAAATTGCCCAGCTGTCGTTCGAGAAGCCCGATTACGCGCGCTTCCCGTGTCTCGCGCTTGCGCTGAAGGCGCTCGAGGAAGGCGGCATCGCGAGCGCCGCATTGAACGCGGCGAACGAAGTCGCGGTCGAAGCGTTTCTCGAGCGCCGCATCGGCTTCATGGCGATTGCGGCGACGGTCGACGCCGTGCTCAACGCGCTGCCGAACCGTACGCCCGACGGGCTCGAGGATGTCCTGGCGGCGGATGCCGAGGCACGCCGCCTCGCCGCCGAGATCATTGCGAAAGCGCCTGCGCCACGCGTGGAGCGCACTGTCTGAATGGAGTGCTCATGAACGTGCTGGTCGAACTGATCGCGTTTGCGGTGGCGATCGGGGTGCTGGTCGTCGTGCATGAGTACGGACACTATCGCGTCGCGCGCTGGTGCGGCGTGAAGGTGCTGCGTTTCTCGATCGGCTTCGGCCAGCCCGTCGCGCGCTGGGTCAGCCGCAGGACGGGCACCGAGTGGACGCTGTCGGCGCTGCCGCTCGGCGGCTATGTGAAGATGCTCGACGAACGCGATCCCGGCCCCGGCATCGCGCCCGAGGAGCTCGGCCAGGCGTTCAACCGGCAGTCCGTCTACAAGCGCATCGCGATCGTTGCAGCCGGGCCGATTGCCAACTTCCTGTTGGCAATCGCGCTGTTTTCCGTCGTATTCGCCACCGGTGTAACCGAGCCGGCCGCGATCGTCGCACCGCCGGCCACCGGCACGGTGGCGGCGCGCGCGGGCTTCGACGGCAGCGAGCAGATCGTGTCGATCCGCAACGCGCAGGGCGGCGAGGCCGAGCCGGTGCGGTCGTGGTCGGACCTGCGCTGGAAGCTGCTGGCCGCTGCATTCGATCACCGCGAGATCGTGCTCGGCGCACGCGATGGCAACACGACGTTCGACTTCCGCGTCGACCTCCGCCATGTTCCCGAAAGTCAGCTCGACGACGATTTCATGGCCCATCTGGGCTTCGAGACCGGCGGCGGCACGCTGTCGGTCGCGTCGGTGCAGCCCGGCAGCGCGGCGGAGCAGGCGGGCCTGAAGACCGGCGACAAGCTGGTCGCGCTCGACGGCAAGCCGATCGGCGGCGCGTCACGCTTCATCGATTTCGTGAAACACCATGCGGGCAAGCCGCTCGACCTGCAGATCGAGCGCGACGGCGCCGCGCAGACGGTGTCGATCGTGCCGCAGATGCAGCGCGACGACGAATCGGGGCAGCAGGTCGGCCGCATCGGCGCGGCGCTGTCGATGCATGCGCCGTCCGTCGACGTGCGATATGGGCCGATCGAAAGCCTGCAGCTCGGCGCACACCGTACGTGGGACATCTCCGTGTATTCGCTGAAGATGTTCGGGCGCATGATCACGGGCAACGCATCGCTGAAGAACCTGTCCGGCCCGGTGACGATCGCGGACTACGCGGGCAAGAGTGCGCGGCTCGGTCCGTCGGCGTTCCTGTCGTTCCTCGCCCTTGTCAGCATTAGCCTTGGCGTCCTGAACTTGTTGCCGATTCCCGTTTTGGACGGGGGGCATCTGTTATATTATGCGGTTGAAGCCGCGACCGGGAAAGCCGTCTCGGAGCGCTGGCAGCTGATTCTGCAAAGAGCCGGGTTGATCTGCATCGTCGCATTGTCGGCGATCGCGCTGTTCAACGATCTGGCTCGGTTAATCCATTTCTGAAGCGTCAGGCGGCGGCCGCTGGGCAGCCGCCTGATTTGATGCAGCTAAATATTGGGGATGCATGTTGTTCAAACCTCATCGCTTTGTACCTAAGACAGTTGCAGCGGCCGCGCTCGCCGCGCACGGCCTCGCGGCCCATGCAGCGGCACCGTTCGTGGTGCAAGACATCAAGATCGAGGGGCTGCAGCGCGTCGAAGCGGGTTCGGTGTTCGCCTACCTGCCGATCAAGCAGGGCGATACCTTCACGGACGACAAGGCATCCGAAGCAATCCGCGCGCTGTACGCGACGGGCTTCTTCAACGACGTACGCATCGCCACGCAGGGCAACGTCGTGATCGTGCAGGTGCAGGAGCGTCCGGCCATCGCGTCGATCGACTTCACCGGCACGAAGGAGTTCGACAAGGACAACCTGACGAAGGCGCTGCGCGCAGTCGGCCTCGCCGACGGCCGCTACTACGACAAGGCGCTCGTCGACAAGGCGGAGCAGGAACTCAAGCGCCAGTACCTCACGCGCGGCTTCTACGCGGCCGAGGTCAAGACGACGGTCACGCCGGTCGACGCAAACCGCGTGTCGATCCTGTTCGCGGTGGCCGAAGGCCCGAGCGCGAAGATCCGCCAGATCAACTTCATCGGCAACAAGGCCTTCAGCACCAGCACGCTGCGCGACGAAATGCAGCTGTCGACGCCGAACTGGTTCTCCTGGTACACGAAGAACGACCTGTACTCGAAGGAAAAGCTCACCGGCGACCTCGAGGCGGTGCGTTCGTACTACCTGAACCGCGGCTATCTCGAGTTCAACATCGATTCGACCCAGGTGTCGATCTCGCCCGACAAGAAGGACATGTACCTGACGGTCACGCTGCACGAAGGCGAGCCGTACACGGTGTCGGGCATCAAGCTGTCGGGCAACCTGCTCGATCGCGAAGCCGAACTCAACAAGCTGATCAAGATCAAGCCGGGCGATCGCTTCTCGGCCGAAAAGCTGCAACAGACCACCAAGTCGATCGTCGACAAGCTCGGTGAGTACGGCTACGCATTCGCGACCGTCAACGCGCAGCCGGACATCGACCAGGCGAACCACAAGGTGAACCTGAACCTCGTCGTCGATCCGAGCCGCCGCGTGTACGTGCGCCGCATCAACGTCGTCGGCAACACGCGCACGCGCGACGAAGTGGTGCGCCGCGAAATGCGCCAGCTCGAAAGCTCGTGGTTCGATTCGAACCGCCTCGCGCTGTCGAAGGATCGCGTGAACCGTCTCGGCTACTTCACCAACGTCGACGTGACGACGCTGCCGGTCGAAGGCACGAACGACCAGGTCGACGTGAACGTGAAGGTCGACGAAAAGCCGACCGGCGCGATCACGCTGGGCGCCGGCTTCTCGTCGACGGACAAGGTCGTGCTGTCGGCGGGGGTGTCGCAGGACAACGTGTTCGGTTCGGGTACCAGCCTGTCGGTGAACGTCAACACCGCGAAGAGCTACCGTACGCTGACCGTCACGCAGGTCGACCCGTACTTCACGGTCGACGGCATCAAGCGGATCACGGACGTCTACTACCGCACGTACCAGCCGCTCTACTATTCGACGAGCTCGAGCTTCCGGATCATCAGCGCGGGCGGCAACCTGAAGTTCGGCATCCCGTTCTCGGAAGTCGACACCGTCTACTTCGGCGCGGGCTTCGAGCAGAACCGTCTCGACGTCGATTCGAACACGCCGCAGAGCTACCAGGATTACGTGAACCAGTTCGGCCGCGTGTCGAACACGGTGCCGCTGACGGTCGCGTGGTCGCGCGACGCGCGTGACAGCGCGCTGATTCCGAGCCGCGGCTACTTCACGCAGGCGAACATGGAGTACGGCGTGCCGGTCGGCAAGATCCAGTACTACAAGGCCGACCTGCAGGCCCAGTACTACTATTCGTTCTCGCGCGGCTTCATCCTGGGCCTGAACCTGCAAGGCGGCTACGGTAACGGTATCGGCAACCCGTACCCGATCTTCAAGAACTACTACGCGGGCGGTATCGGCTCCGTGCGTGGCTACGAGCCGAGCTCGCTGGGCCCGCGCGACACGAAGACGAACGACCCGATCGGCGGTTCGAAGATGGTCGTCGGCAACATCGAGCTGACGTTCCCGCTGCCGGGCACGGGCTACGACCGCACGCTGCGCGTGTTCACGTTCCTCGACGGCGGTAACGTGTGGGGCAACGCACCGGGCGGCACGAGTACGGGCGCCAACGGCCTGCGTTACGGCTACGGTGTGGGTCTCGCGTGGATCTCGCCGATCGGCCCGCTGAAGCTGAGCCTCGGGTTCCCGCTGCAGAAGCACGAAGGCGACCAGTACCAGAAATTCCAGTTCCAGATCGGGACGGCGTTCTGATCGAACGCATGACAACAGCAACGAGAGGGTAATTTTGCTAACCGGTAAGTTTTCGAAACGAGTGATGTGCGCGCTGACCGTTGCGCTGGCCTTGGGCGCGGCAACGGTGCACGCACAGGACGTCGCCCGCATCGCGGCGGTCAATTCGGATCGGATCCTGCGCGAGTCGGTGCCCGCGAAGGCGGCGCAGACGAAGCTCGAAGCCGAGTTCGCGAAGCGCGACAAGGATCTGCAGGATCTGGCGGCGCGCCTGAAGTCGATGTCCGATTCGCTGGACAAGAACGGCGCGTCGCTGTCGGCGGCCGACCGCGCGCAGAAGCAGCGTGACCTCGCCCAGCTCGACACCGACTTTCAGCGCAAGCAGCGCGAGTTCCGCGAAGACCTGAACCAGCGCCGCAACGAGGAGCTGGCGGCTGTGCTCGAGCGGGCGAACAAGGTCATCAAGCAGATCGCCGAGCAGCAGAATTACGACCTGATCGTGCAGGAGGCCGTGTACGTCAGCCCGCGCATCGACATCACCGACAAGGTGCTCAAGGCGCTCGCGTCCGGCTCGACGAACTGAACGGAGCAGACGACGAATGGCATTGACGCTTGAGGAACTCGTAAAGCGGTTCGGCGGCGAGATCGCCGGCGACGCACAGTGCAAGGTGGGCGGGCTCGCACCGCTCGACCAGGCAGGCCCGCAGCAACTCGCGTTCCTCGCGAATCCGAAGTACCTGTCGCAGGTCGAGTCGACCCGCGCCGGCGCGGTGCTGATCGCGCCGAAGGATCTGGAAAAGCTGGGCGCGGCCGCAAGCGGTCGCAACTTCATCGTCACGCCGAATCCGTACGCGTACTTCGCGCGCGTCGCGCAGATGTTCATCGACCTGGCCACGCCGCAGCGCGCCGCCGGCGTGCATCCGAGCGCGACGATCGATCCGGCCGCGCAGGTCGCCGCGAGTGCCGTGATCGGCCCGCACGTGACGGTCGAGGCCGGTGCGGTGATCGAGGACGGCGTGCAGCTCGACGCGAACGTCTTCATCGGCCGCGGCACGACGATCGGCGCGGGCTCGCACCTGTATCCGAACGCGTCGGTGTACCACGGCTGCAAGGTCGGCCCGCGCGCGATCATCCATGCGGGCGCGGTGATCGGCTCCGACGGCTTCGGCTTCGCGCCGGATTTCGTCGGCGACGGCGATGCGCGCACCGGCAGCTGGGTCAAGATCCCGCAGGTCGGCGGCGTCACGATCGGCCCGGACGTCGAGATCGGCGCGAACACGACGATCGATCGCGGCGCGATGGCGGATACCGTCATCGAGGAATGCGTGAAGATCGACAACCAGGTGCAGATCGGCCACAACTGCCGGATTGGCGCCTATACGGTGATCGCCGGCAGCGCCGGGATCGCGGGCAGCACGACGATCGGCCGCCACTGCATGATCGGCGGCGCGGCCGGGATCGCCGGCCACGTGACGCTCGGCGACTATGTCATCATCACCGCGAAGTCGGGCGTATCGAAGTCGCTGCCGAAGGCCGGCATCTATACCAGCGCGTTCCCGGCCGTCGACCATGGCGAATGGAACAAGAGCGCCGCGCTCGTGCGCAATCTCGACAAGCTGCGCGAGCGCATCAAGGCGCTCGAAGCCGCGCTCGCCGCCCAGGGCGGCACGGACGCCTGAGCGCATCATGCGAGACCTCGAACCGGGTACGGCCAGCGCAACCGGCCCGGTTTGCCAGACTGGGCCGCACGCCGGCCCACTTCAGCCTTTGCATCACCACCGCGCAGCCTCTGCGTGAGACGAACCATCATGAGCACTGAAAAAATCAATCTCGACATCCACAAGATCCTCACGCTGCTGCCGCATCGCTACCCGATTCTGCTCGTCGATCGCGTGCTCGAACTCGAACCGCACAAGGGCATCAAAGCGCTGAAGAACGTGTCGATCAACGAGCCGTACTTCCAGGGGCATTTCCCGAAGCGGCCGGTGATGCCGGGCGTGCTGATCCTCGAAGCGCTCGCGCAGGCCGCGGCGCTGCTGACCTTCTCGGAAGAGCAGCCGAAGGATCCGGAGAACACGCTGTACTACTTCGTCGGGATCGACGGCGCACGCTTCAAGCGTCCGGTCGAGCCGGGCGACCAACTGATTCTGAACGTGACGTTCGAACGCTACATCCGCGGCATCTGGAAGTTCAAGGCGGTGGCGGAAGTAGACGGCAAGGTGGCGGCGGAAGCCGAACTGATGTGCACGGTCAAGACGACCGACGTGGCGCCCTGAGCGACGCGGCACGGACAGGCAACGCAACGCGACACATCACATCGAGAGGCAACGGCGCATGACCAGGATTCATCCCACCGCGATTGTCGAACCGGGCGCGCAGATCGACGAATCGGTCGAGATCGGCCCGTACGCGATCATTGGTCCGCACGTCACGATCGGCGCGCGTACGACGATCGGCTCGCACAGCGTGATCGAAGGCCATACGACGCTCGGCGAGGACAACCGCATCGGCCATTACGCGTCGGTCGGCGGTCGTCCGCAGGACATGAAGTACAAGGACGAGCCGACGAAGCTCGTGATCGGCAGCCGCAACACGATCCGCGAGTTCACGACGATCCACACGGGCACCGTGCAGGACGTCGGCGTGACGACGCTCGGTGACGACAACTGGATCATGGCCTATGTGCACATCGGTCACGACTGCACCGTCGGCAACCACGTGATCCTGTCGAGCAACGCCCAGATGGCCGGCCACGTCGAGATCGGCGACTGGGCGATCGTCGGCGGGATGTCGGGCGTTCACCAGTTCGTGCGCATCGGCGCGCACTCGATGCTGGGCGGCGCATCGGCGCTCGTGCAGGACATTCCGCCGTTCGTGATCGCGGCCGGCAACAAGGCCGAACCGCACGGGATCAACGTCGAAGGGCTGCGCCGGCGCGGTTTCTCGCCCGACGCGATCTCCGCGCTGCGCAGCGCATACCGCCTGCTGTACAAGAACGGCCTGTCGCTCGAGGAGGCGAAAGTACAGTTGCGCGAACTGGCGGCGGCGGGCGGCGAGGGCGACGCACCCGTGAAGGCGCTCGTCGAGTTCATCGACGCGTCGCAACGCGGCATCATCCGCTAAGCGATGCCGCTTCCGACCTCTCAGCTCCGGCTCGCGATGGTGGCCGGCGAACCGTCGGGCGACCTGCTCGGCGCGTCGCTGCTCGGCGGGCTGCGCGAGCGGCTGCCCGAATCGGCCCAGTACTACGGGATCGGCGGGCCGCGCATGATCGCGCAGGGCTTCGATTCGCACTGGCAGATGGACAAGCTGACCGTGCGCGGCTATGTCGAGGCGCTGGGCCAGATTCCCGAGATCCTGCGGATTCGCGGCGAGCTGAAGCGCCAGTTGCTCGCCGAGCGGCCGGACGCGTTCATCGGCGTCGATGCGCCCGACTTCAACTTCAACGTCGAACAGGCGGCGCGCGATGCGGGCATCCCGTCGATCCACTTCGTGTGCCCGTCGATCTGGGCATGGCGCGGCGGCCGGATCAAGAAGATCGCGAAGTCCGTCGATCACATGTTGTGCCTGTTCCCGTTCGAACCGGCGATTCTCGACAAGGCAGGCGTTGCCTCGACCTACGTCGGCCATCCGCTCGCCGACGAGATTCCGCTCGAGCCCGACACGCACGGCGCGCGCATCGCGCTCGGACTGCCGGCCGACGGCCCGGTGATCGCCGTGTTGCCGGGCAGCCGGCGCTCGGAAATCGCACTGATCGGCCCGACCTTCTTCGCGGCGATGGCGCTGATGCAGCAGCGCGAACCCGGCGTACGGTTCGTGATGCCGGCGGCCACGCCCACGCTGCGTGCGCTGCTGCAGCCGCTCGTCGACGCGCATCCGCAGCTCGCGCTGACGATCACCGACGGCCGCTCGCAGGTCGCGATGACGGCTGCCGACGCGATCCTCGTGAAGAGCGGCACGGTCACGCTGGAAGCCGCGCTGCTGAAGAAGCCGATGGTGATCTCGTACAAGGTGCCCTGGCTGACCGGGCAGATCATGCGCCGGCAGGGTTACCTGCCGTACGTCGGCTTGCCGAACATCCTGGCGGGGCGTTTCGTCGTGCCCGAGCTGCTGCAGCATTTCGCGACGCCCGAGGCGCTCGCCGATGCGACGCTCACGCAGCTGCGTGACGATGCGAACCGCCGCACGCTGACCGAAGTCTTTACCGAAATGCATCTTTCGCTGCGGCAGAACACGGCCGTGAAGGCGGCCGAAGCGGTCGTGCGCGTGCTTGAACAACGCAAGGGGCGCGCATGACCGCAGTCCGTGCACCACGCCGCCGCGCGTCGAGCGACGTGCAGGGCGGTTTCGATTTCAGCCGTCCCGACGAGATCGTCTGCGGCGTCGACGAAGCGGGCCGCGGCCCGCTCGCGGGGCCGGTGGTGGCCGCCGCGGTGATCCTCGATCCGGCGCAGCCGATCGACGGGCTCGACGATTCGAAGGCGTTGTCCGCGAAGAAGCGCGACGCGCTGTACGAGCTGATCGTCGCGCGCTCGCTGTCGTATTGCGTCGCGTCGGCGAGTGTCGACGAGATCGACACGCTGAACATCCTGCACGCGACGATGCTCGCGATGAAGCGGGCGGTCGAAGGGCTGTCGGTCCTGCCGACGCTCGCGCAGATCGACGGTAACCGCTGTCCGACGCTGACCGTGCGCGCCGAGGCGATCGTCAGCGGCGACGCGCTCGTGCCGAGCATCTCGGCCGCGTCGATCCTCGCGAAGGTCACCCGTGACCGCATGCTCGTCGACCTGCACGAACGCTTCCCGGTGTACGGCTTCAACGTGCATGCGGGCTACGGCACCGTGAAACACCTTGCGGCGCTGCGCGAGCACGGCCCGTGCGAAGCCCATCGGCGTTCGTTCGCGCCGGTTCGTGCGGCACTCGACCTGATTCGATGAAAAGCATTACTTCCCGTGACAACCCGCTGTACAAGCGCCTGAAGGCGCTCGCGGGTTCGACGTCCCATCAGCGCCGCGGCGGTCAGGCGCTGCTCGAAGGATTCCATCTCGCGAGCGCATACCTCGATACGGGCGCGACGCCCGAGCTGTGCGTCACGACCGAAGGCGCACTCGGGCATGCCGAAGCGCAGGCGATCGTCGCGCGCATCGATGCGCAGCGGATCGTCACGCTGCCCGACGCGCTGTTCGGGCAGTTGTCGAACGTCGTCAACGGCGTCGGCTTCCTGCTGCTCGTCGACCGGCCGGCGCAGCCGCTGCCGGCGCGCGTGACGCAGTCGTCGGTCGTGCTCGACGGCGTGCAGGACGCCGGCAACGTCGGCTCGATCCTGCGCAGCGCGGCGGCCGCAGGCGTGCGTCACGTGTTCTGTGCGCCGGGCACCGCGTATGCGTGGTCGTCGAAGGTGCTGCGCTCGGGCATGGGCGCGCATTTCCTGCTGTCGATCCACGAGGACGTCGACGCCGGCGCGCTCGCCGAGCGCCTCGCTGTGCCGGTCGCGCTGACCGACTCGCATGGCGCGCAGGCAGTTTATGACTGCGACCTGTCGGGGCCGGTTGCCTGGGTGTTCGGCAATGAGGGGGCGGGTGTGTCGGCGTTCTGGCGCGACGCGGCCACGCATCGCGTGACGATCCCGCAACCGGGCGGGATGGAGTCGCTGAACGTCGCGGCCGCGGCCGCGGTCTGCCTGTTCGAGCAGGTGCGTCAGCAGCGGCGTGCGTGACGCCACACGCGTGCTCGCTCCGCACCATGAAAAAGGCCGCGTTCGACGCGGCCTTTTCGTTTCCAGTGGCGACCAGGCGGCCGCCAGCGCTCCGGCTTAGTACGACTGCCGGTCGAGACGGATTTCCTGCAGGATCGTTGTCGCGATTTCCTCGATCGACTTGTGCGTCGACGACAGCCACTTGATTCCCTCGCGGCGCATCATCGCTTCGGCTTCGTTGATCTCGTAGCGGCAGTTCTCGGGCGCCGCGTATTTGCTGCCCGGCCGGCGCTCGTTGCGGATCTCGGACAGGCGCTGCGGGTCGATCGACAGCCCGAACAGCTTCTCGCTGTACGCGGCGAGCGCCGACGGCAGCTTGCCGCGCTCGAAATCTTCGGGAATCAGCGGATAGTTGGCCGCCTTCACGCCGTACTGCATCGCGAGATACAGGCTCGTCGGCGTCTTGCCGCTGCGCGACACGCCGACGAGGATCACGTCGGCTTCCGACAGGTTGCGGTTCGACTGGCCGTCGTCGTGCGCGAGCGAGAAGTTGATCGCCTCGATCCGGGTCTTGTATTCCTCGGTGTCCGCGTTCTGGTGGCCGCGGCCCATCGCGTGGCTCGACTTGAGCTCCAGTTCCTGCTCGAGCGGTTCGACGAAGCGCTGGAACATGTCGAGCACGAGTGCGTTCGAGCGCTTGACGATGTCGTTCGACTCGCTGTCGACGAGCGTCGTGAACACGATCGCGCGGCGGCCGTCGTGCACGGCGGCCTCGTTGATCTTCTCGACGGTCGCATAGGCCTTGTCGAGCGAATCGACGAACGGCACGCGCACGAGACGGAATTTCTGGTCGAACTGGGAGAGGATCGAATGCGCGAAGGTTTCGGCAGTGATCCCGGTGCCGTCGGAGACGATGAATACGGTAGGCAGCATGAATCTGGGCGTCGAACGTGAAGGGCGGTTGCGCGGGCGGCTGGAGGTTCGCCTCCAGACGCAGTGACAAGGTCGCGCCACATCCGGCAGCCGGCACGGTAGAATAGCGGCAACCTGTTGGATAAGCAATTGCGGGGGCAGGGCGCGAACGGCGCCCCAGGCTTCGCCGCTCGATTCCAAAATTCCCGGCAAGTTTGGCGATTTGTCTGAAAATATCGCTCTTCTGCCGGGATTTTTGCAAATCGGGTCGGAAGATCATCCGCCGCTGCGATTGTTTCTCCAACAGGTTGCGCAAGACGCGCCGCGCCTTTTTGCAAGCGCCCGCGTCCAAGCCCACTTGCGCAATCGAGCATTTTTTTCACACTTAGGGGCTTGTATGACTAACGCAGCAAACGTCGCAAAGGACCAGGCGTATGTAATTCCGTTCGAGCAGTTGCGGATGACCGATGTGGAGATCGTCGGCGGCAAGAATGCGTCGCTGGGCGAAATGATCAGCCAGCTTTCCGAAGCAGGCGTTCGCGTACCCACCGGTTTCGCCACGACCGCGCTCGCGTTCCGCGATTTCCTCAAGCACAACGACCTTACCGACCGCATCGCCAAGCGTCTCGAGTCGCTCGACATCGACGACGTGAAGGCGCTCGCCGAAGCCGGTGCCGAAATCCGCAAGTGGATCGTCGATGCGCCGATGCAGGCACGTCTCGAGCAGGAAATCCGTGAGCAGTTCGAAACCCTGAAGAACAGCTCGCCGGGCGAGCTGTCGTTCGCCGTGCGTTCGTCCGCGACCGCGGAAGACCTGCCCGACGCATCGTTCGCCGGCCAGCAGGAGTCGTACCTGAACGTCGTCGGCATCGACGACGTGCTCGACCGCATGAAGCACGTGTTCGCGTCGCTGTACAACGACCGCGCGATCTCGTACCGCGTGCACAAGGGCTTCACGCACGCGGAAGTCGCCCTGTCGGCCGGCGTGCAGCGCATGGTCCGCTCGGACGTCGGCGCGGCCGGCGTGATGTTCACGATCGACACCGAATCGGGCTTCAAGGACGCCGTGTTCATCACGTCGAGCTACGGCCTGGGCGAAACCGTCGTGCAGGGCGCGGTGAACCCGGACGAGTTCTATGTGTTCAAGACGACGCTCGCACAGGACAAGTACCCGATCATCCGCCGCTCGATCGGCTCGAAGCTGATCAAGATGGAATTCACGCAGCCGGGCGAGCCGGGTCGCGTGAAGACGGTCGACGTGCCGCACGAGCAGCGCAACCGCTACTCGATCACCGACGAAGACGTGATCGAGCTGGCGAAGTACGCGGTCATCATCGAGAAGCACTACCAGCGTCCGATGGACATCGAGTGGGGCAAGGACGGCCGCGACGGCAAGATTTTCATCCTGCAGGCACGTCCGGAAACCGTGAAGAGCCAGGCGACCGGCAAGGCCGAGCAGCGCTTCAAGCTGAAGGGCCAGTCGCAGGTGCTGGCGACGGGCCGTGCGATCGGCCAGAAGATCGGTGCGGGCCCCGTGCGCGTGATCCAGGATCCGTCGGAAATGGAACGCGTGCAGCCGGGCGACGTGCTGGTGGCCGACATGACCGACCCGAACTGGGAGCCGGTGATGAAGCGTGCAGCCGCGATCGTCACGAACCGTGGCGGCCGGACCTGCCACGCGGCGATCATCGCGCGTGAACTCGGCGTGCCGGCAGTCGTCGGCTGCGGCGACGCGACCGACATCCTGAAGGACGGCGCGCTCGTCACCGTGTCGTGCGCGGAAGGCGACGAAGGCAAGATCTACGACGGCCTGCTCGAGACGGAAGTCACGGAAGTGCAGCGCGGCGAACTGCCGGAAATCCCGGTCAAGATCATGATGAACGTCGGCAACCCGCAGCTCGCGTTCGACTTCTCGCAGCTGCCGAACGGCGGCGTGGGTCTCGCGCGTCTCGAGTTCATCATCAACAACAACATCGGCGTTCACCCGAAGGCGATCCTCGAGTACCCGAACATCGACCAGGACCTGAAGAAGGCCGTCGAGAGCGTCGCGCGCGGTCACGCATCGCCGCGTCAGTTCTACGTCGACAAGCTGACGGAAGGTGTCGCGACGATCGCGGCGGCGTTCTATCCGAAGCCCGTGATCGTGCGTCTGTCCGACTTCAAGTCGAACGAGTACAAGAAGCTGATCGGCGGTTCGCGTTACGAGCCGGACGAGGAAAACCCGATGCTGGGCTTCCGCGGTGCGTCGCGTTACATCGCTGAAGACTTCGCGCAGGCGTTCGAGATGGAGTGCCGTGCACTGAAGCGCGTGCGCGACGAGATGGGCCTGACCAACGTCGAGATCATGGTGCCGTTCGTGCGTACCGTGAAGCAGGCGGAGCGCGTCGTCGGCCTGCTCGAGAAGTTCGGCCTGAAGCGCGGCGAAAACGGCCTGCGCCTCGTGATGATGTGCGAAGTCCCGACCAACGCGATCCTCGCCGAAGACTTCCTGCAGTTCTTCGACGGCTTCTCGATCGGCTCGAACGACCTCACGCAGCTCACGCTCGGCCTCGACCGCGACTCGGGCATGGAACTGCTGGCTGTCGACTTCGACGAACGCGACCCGGCCGTCAAGTTCCTGCTGAAGCGCGCGATCGATACCTGCCGCAAGATGGGCAAGTACGTCGGCATCTGCGGCCAGGGCCCGTCCGATCACCCGGACTTCGCGCAATGGCTGACGGACGAAGGCATCGTGTCGATCTCGCTGAACCCCGACACGATCATCGATACGTGGCAGGCGCTCGCCAACCGGAAGTAACGGTCGGTAACGTGCCATCGACGAAGGAGCGGCGCTGCTGCTCCTTCACTGAAGGCAAATTGCAAGGTTCATGCTATAAACACCCCGGTAGATACCGGGGTGTTTTTGTTTGTCGGTACGAAGCGGGCTGCCCCAGGCCTGCCGAACGCCCGCCCGGGAGTCACGAACAAATCGATCCGGAACAGCGCTTCAGCGCGTATTCTGGTTCCATGCCACGCAAGTAAGCGCGGGAGATGTTTTTCTGGAGACCACAATGATGTCGGGGCATCTGTTCTGGTGGGTCGCGGTGGGCGTGCTGGTCGTGGCCGAGTTGCTGACAGGTACGTTCTACCTGCTGATGATCGCGCTCGGTTTTCTCGCGGGCGGGCTGCTGCAGCTGGCCGGTTTCGCGCCGCACGTGCAGTTCGGTGCGGCGGCCGTGGTCGCGATCGTCGCGATGGTCGTGTTGCGGCGTTCGGGGCTCGGCCGCAAGCAGAAGCGCGACACGTCGACGAATCCCGACGTCAATCTCGATATCGGCGCGACCGTCACGGTCGACGCGTGGCGTGACGGCCGCGCGCGCGTGCAGTATCGCGGCGCCGACTGGGACGTCGAGCTCGAGAACGGCGAGCGCGACGACGCGCACGTGTACCAGGTGAGTGCCGTGCGCGGCAATTGTCTCGTGGTCGTGGCGAAACCCGCGGGCTGATCGTCCGCCGATACAACAAGGAGGGAATATTTCATGGATTCGCTGATCATCTGGGTTGTCCTGCTCGTCATCGCGATCGTGATCGTGTCGAAGACGGTGAAGATCGTGCCGCAGCAGCATGCGTGGGTGCTCGAACGCTTCGGGCGCTATCACGCGACGCTGTCGCCCGGCCTGAATATCGTGCTGCCGTTCGTCGATCGCATCGCATACCGGCACGTGCTGAAGGAAATCCCGCTCGACGTGCCGAGCCAAGTCTGTATCACGCGCGACAACACGCAGCTGCAGGTCGACGGCGTGCTGTACTTCCAGGTGACCGATCCGATGAAGGCGTCGTACGGGTCGAGCAACTTCGTGCTCGCGATCACGCAGCTCGCGCAAACGACGTTGCGCTCGGTGGTCGGCAAGCTCGAACTCGACAAGACGTTCGAGGAGCGCGACTTCATCAACCACAACATCGTGTCGGCGCTCGATCAGGCCGCGGCGAACTGGGGGGTGAAGGTCCTGCGCTACGAGATCAAGGATTTGACGCCGCCGAAGGAAATCCTGCACGCGATGCAGGCGCAGATCACCGCGGAGCGTGAAAAGCGTGCGCTGATCGCCGCATCCGAAGGCCGCAAGCAGGAGCAGATCAACCTCGCGTCGGGCGCGCGCGAAGCGGCGATCCAGAAATCCGAAGGCGAGCGGCAGGCCGCGATCAACCAGGCGCAGGGCGAGGCCGCCGCGATTCTGGCGGTGGCCGAGGCGAACGCGCAGGCGATCCAGAAGATCGCGAACGCGATGCAATCGCAGGGCGGGATGGACGCGGTGAACCTGAAGGTGGCCGAGCAGTATGTCAGCGCATTCTCGAATCTCGCGAAGCAGGGCAACACGCTGATCGTGCCATCGAACCTGTCGGATCTCGGCTCGGCGATCTCGTCGGCGCTGACGATCGTCAAGAGCGCGGGGGGCGCGTCGGGCGGGAAGGCCTGAGTCCGGATTGGCGCGGGGCGCCGGTGGCCGCCGCGTGTGATCGACGTGCGGCGAATCGTCGCGCAGCCGGAGGCGGATGATGCCCATGCGGTGCCGTCGTCGGTGCCTTTGTACAGCCGAAACCGGCGGCGTGGCGTGCCGAGTGTCGCTTGCGTGGGCGGCGCGCCCGATTTACCTGGCACCCAAGCAACACGGCCCGCTTCGAGCGGGCCGTGTCGTGTGTGATGCGTGTTGTCGCGCAGGTCAGGTGCCGGCGCGCATGATGCGGGCCTTTTCGCGTTCCCAGTCGCGCTTCTTCTCGGTTTCGCGCTTGTCGTGCAGCTTCTTGCCCTTCGCGAGCGCGATGTCGCACTTCACGCGACCGCCCTTGTAGTGGAAGTTCAGCGGCACGAGCGTGTAGCCGCGCTGCTCGACCTTGCCGATCAGTTTCTTGATTTCCTCGCGGTGCAGCAGCAGCTTGCGCGTGCGAACCGGGTCGGGCGTGATGTGGGTCGAAGCCTCGGGCAGCGGGCTGATATGGGTACCGATCAGGAAGATCTCGGCGTGCTTGATCACGACGTAACCTTCCCGGATCTGGCCGCGCCCGGCGCGCAGCGCCTTGACTTCCCAGCCCTCGAGCACGAGCCCCGCCTCGTAGCGTTCCTCGATGTGGTAATCGAAGTGCGCTTTCCTGTTGTCGATGATGCTCATGAAAGGATCGGGCCAACTCGTTTAAAATCACGATTTTAGCAAAGCGGGGCGGGAATCGCCCGGCTTGCGTTCTCACCTTGAGCGATGCCGCGCGATTTATGGCAGATGTCCAGAAAACCGTATTGATCCGTCACTCGGCGGAACAGATGTTCGACCTCGTCACCGACGTGGCCGACTACCCCAATTTCCTGCCCTGGTGCGGCGGTGTCGAGATTCGCCGTCAGGACGAGAGCGGGATGGAAGCGCGCATCGACATCAACTTCAAGGGCATCAAGCAGCATTTCGCGACGCGCAACACGCAGCAGCGCCCGACGCGGATCGACATGGAGTTCACGGACGGCCCGTTCAAGAAGTTCACGGGCGCGTGGCGCTTCACGGCACTGCGTGCCGATGCCTGCAAGATCGAATTCGCGCTGCACTACGAGTTCTCGAGCATCCTGCTCGAGAAGATCATCGGGCCCGTGTTCAGCCATATCGCGAACACGTTCGTCGATTCGTTCGTGAAGCGCGCCGACCAGCGCTACGGGAAGGGGTGACGCGATGCTGTCGATCGAAGTCTGCTACGCGCTGCCGGATCGCCAGACGCTGATTCCGCTGTCGCTGCCCGAAGGGGCGACCGTTCGTTCGGCGATCGATGCGAGCGGCGTGCTCGCGATGCACCCGGAAATCGATCTCGCGAACGCGAAGACGGGCGTGTACGGCAGGCTTGCGCCGCTCGACGCACCGCTTGCCGACCACGACCGCGTCGAGATCTACCGCCCGTTGATCGTCGATCCGAAGCTCGCGCGCCAGCGCCGCGTCGACAAGTCGCGCCGCGCCGGCTCCATCGAGGGCCGCAAGTGGATGCACAAGGATTCGCGCTGACGCCGGCCGTTCCACGCCTTTCGTCCCGATTCGTCTGATCAAACGCCGTGGCGCTCAGTGGGCCGCGGCGTTTGCGTTTGCCGGCGCGCTTTCCGACGTATCGCCGCCGGCGGGCGTGTCGCCGTGCTGCCGCACCGATCCGTAGACGCCCGCGAGCAGCAGCACCAGCGCGGCGATCTCGAGTGCATGCGGCATCCGCTGGTCGTACACGAACGCGTAAAGCATCGCGAACACGGTTTCGAACACGATCAGCTGGCCCGACAGCGTGAGCGGCAGCCGCTTCGACGCGGCGTTCCACAGCCCGTTGCCGAGCCACGACGCGCCGATCGCGAGCACCAGGTTCAGCAGCCAGAACAGTTGCCAGCGCGACGCCGGGACCGCTGCTTGTACGGTGCCGGCCGGGAGCGCGAGGATCGCGATCCAGACGAGCCCGCCGATCAGGCCCGTCACGACACCCCACAGCACCGACCACTCGTTGCCGCCGAAATGATGATGGCGCTGCAGATAGCGTGCGTTCGCGACCGCATACCAGGTCCAGCTCGCGAGCGCGCCGGCCGCGCAGGTCATGCCCGCGAGCTTCTGGCCGAGGGTCGTCGCATGCGCGGCCTCGGAGGTGAACAGGTCGACGTTGATGCAGACGATGCCCGCGATCACCAGCGCGAGCGGGGCCGCGAGCCGCCGCAGCGGCACGGCGCCGTGGTCGCCGAGGCCCGCGAGCGTGACCGTGACGGGCAGCACGCCGACGATCAGCGAACTGGGCGCGATGCCGATCAGATGCACGGCGCCGGACAGCAGCATGTAGTACGCGACGTTGCCGACGACGGCGAGCCTGACCAGCGCGACGAGATCCTCGCGGGTCAGTCGCGCGAGCAGCGAGCGGGCCGCCGGCAGCGCGGCCGCCAGCGACACGAGGCCGTACATCGCGTAGCGGCCGGCGCTCAGCAGCAGCGGCGAGAAGTCGGTCAGCAGCCGAGGAACGAGAAACACCATGCCCCACAGGGCACCTGCCAACACACCATAGACCACACCGCGCTGCATCGACCGCTCCGAACACATGACTGACGAGCGCGCATCGTAGCGACGCGGCTGCCACGTCGTCTTGTTCATTCCTGCACTCGGCACAGGGCGGCGCGCAGGCGTGCTGCGCCCGGGAGCGATCACGACGGGCTGCGGATCATTCGTCAGCCGAATCGGGCGGTGCGCCCGCGTTGTGGCCCGACGCCCCGGCCCGCGCGGGCCGACGTACGGCGCGCAGCGTTCCGCTGTTGCCGCCGCCGCAGTAGAAGCGGTCGTGGCCGTCGGATTCGAGCCCCGATACGCCGACGCCCGTCGGCATGTCGATCTGCTCGAGTACCTGGCCGGTGCGCGGATCGATATGCCGCAGGTCGGCCTGGTCGGCTTCCCAGGTGCCGTGCCACAGCTCGCCGTCGACCCACGTCACGCCGGTGACGAAGCGGTTCGATTCGATCGTGCGCAGCACGGCGCCCGTTTGCGGGTCCACCTGATGAATCTTGCGTTCGCGGTACTGGCCGACCCACAGCGCGCCTTCGGCCCAGGCCAGCCCGGAATCGCCGCCTTTGCCGGGAGCGGGGATCGTCGCGAGCACGCGGCCCGATTCGGGATCGATCTTCTCGATGCGATCTTCGACGATCTGGTACAGGTGGCGGCCGTCGAACGCCGTGCCCGCATGCGCGGCAACGTCGAGCGAGCGGACGGTCGTGCCGCGTTCCGGGTCGAGCGCATTCAGCTTGTCGCCGGACGCGTACCACACGTACTGCCCGTCGTACGTGACGCCGTGTACGCCGTCGACGCCCGGAAACGGGCCGTATTCGCGAAGGATGTCTGCTCGGGAGCGTTTCATGTTCGTTACCTCGTCGTTCGATGCGGTCATCCTAATCGGCCGGCAGCGGGGCAGGGAGTAACAAGGTCGTCGCGAAACCGGGCAATGGCGGCGTCATCCAGCGGCGCGCGCGGCCGCGGCCGAGCGCCTGGACCTTGTCGGCTTCGGCGAGTGCGTCGAGCGCGCGCTGCACGGTGCGCTGGCTTGCGCCGAGGGCCAGCGCCAGCGCGGAGCTCGACCACGCTTCGCCATCGGCGAGGAGCGCGAGCACGGCCGCGTGGCGATCGTCGACCGGGCGCGCCAGCACGACGGTCTCGCGTATGCCGAGCGGTTCGAGCGCGAAGCCGCGCGGGGTGGCGACGACGTTCGCGAGCGGCCGCAGCACCGCGCGCAGCCGGCCGATCTCGACACGCAGGCGTGCGCGATGCGATTCGTCAGCGTGTTTCGCGCGGAATGCGACGGCAACGAGCGCGTTGCGCGACACGTCGGCCGGCCAGGCCTCGCCGAGCGCGCGGGCAAGCACGAACAGCACGGGCCGCCGCGCAAGCGACACGGTCGTGCGCGCGTCGCGCACCGTGTGGCGGCACGCATCGACGACGAGCGCGTTCGACGCGAACAGTGTTTCGACTTCGTCGAGTTGCACGAGCCGCGATGTACCGCGCGCGATGAGGCGCGCGGCCGGGGCGTCGAGCACGCGTGCCGCGGCCTCGACCTCGGCCGTCAGCGCGGCGATGCCCGCGTCGCGGGCGGCTGCGCGCGCACGGGCAAGCGCTGCGCGGGCTGCGTGCGTGCGGATGCGGCGCATCGCAATGCCGGCCGCGATCAGCTCATGGGCGGCGCGCGATGTAGCCGGCAGCGGCGCGGGATCGAGATTCGCGAGCATCCGCTCGGCATCGTCGAGCTGGCCGATCAGCAGCAGCCGGCGCACGCCGAGATAGTGCGCATGCGCGGCGTTCGCGCGGTCGCCGTGCGCGTCGAGCGTCGCGCATGCGGCATCGAGCGCGCGCGTCGGCCAGCGCAGGTCGCGCGACGCGAGCGCGATCTCCGCTTCCGCGACGACGCAGCGCGCACGCGCCACGGCCTCCCTGGCGCCGAACGCACGCGCGGCGCCGCGCACGAGTGCGCGAGCCCGTTCGAAATCGCCGAGCTGCGCCATCGCGATCCCGCGCAGCGCGAGCGCCGGCGCATCGTCGCGCAGCGCGACGCGGTTCAGCGCGCCGAGCGCGTCACCGGCCGCGAGCGCGCGCGCGGCCGCGGTGATCAGCGAATCCATCCGAATCCCGACACACTTGTCACTCCCTCCGGTCCGATGCCCGCCCCTAATCTAGCACCACGCACACGGCACCGGACGCCGTGCCCGGATACCCATCGGAAGGAGGAACCCGCCATGACGACTCATCTCACCGGAACCCGCGACGAATGGCTGGCCGAACGCCGCGCGCTGCTCGACGCGGAAAAGGCGCTGACGCGGCAAAGCGACGAACTCGCGCGGCGGCGCCAGGCACTGCCCTGGGTGCGCGTCGACAAGACCTACCGGTTCGACACCGAAGACGGGCGGGCAACGCTCGACGACCTGTTTCGCGGCCGTTCGCAACTGCTCGTCTATCACTTCATGTTCGGCCCCGACTACCAGGCCGGCTGCCCGTCGTGTTCGTCGGTCGCCGACGGTTTCGACGGCTTCGCCGTGCACCTGGCGAACCACGACGTGACGCTCGCCGCCGTGTCGCGCGCGCCGCTCGCGAAGCTGCTCGCGTACCGCCAGCGGATGGGGTGGCACTTCCCGTGGGCGTCGTCGGTCGGCAGCGATTTCAACTTCGACTTCAACGTGTCGTTTACCGAAACGCAGCAGCGCGCGGGCGACGTCGAGTACAACTACGCGCGGGCCGGCCACGCGATGGACATGGATCCGCCGCCGGCACCCGTCGTGGCATTCGCGGCGACCTGCGGTACCGACGCGCTCACGTATTCGCTCGACCGGCCGGGGATGAGCGCGTTCGTGCGCGAGGACGGTGCGGTTTATCACACGTATTCGACCTATGCGCGCGGCCTCGACGGGCTGTGGGGGATGTACCAGTGGCTCGATCGCGCGCCGCACGGGCGCAACGAGACCGGCCCGTGGTGGCGCCGTCATGACGAGTACGCACGCGGCTGAGCGCGCCGGCGACGGGCGGAGGCGGGCGATGACTCGGCCTGCCGCAGGCGTCGCGGGCCCCGATCCGCGGGCCTTCGCGGTGGCGCTCGCGGCCGTGTTCGCCGTTGCCGTTGTTGCGACCGTGATGCAGCACGCGTCGATGGCCGCGATAGGCGGCGCACCAATGTCCGGCGGCTGGATGACGCCGGCGGCATGGCAGCGGCCGTGCGGATGGGGCGCCGGCCGCGCGTTCGAGGCGTTCGCCGGCATGTGGGGCGCGATGACGGCGACGATGATGCTGCCCGTGCTCGCGCCGGTGCTGTGGCGATACCGGCAGGGCGCCGGGCCGCTGGCGGCGGCGCGTTCGACCTGGCTCGTCGCCGTGGTGGGCGCCGGGTATTTCGCCGTGTGGATGGCAGTCGGCGTGCTCGTGTTTCCGGCTGGCGCCGCGCTGACGAGCGCCGCTGCACGGCTGCCGGCGCTCGCTCGCGCCATGCCGTTCGTGGCCGGCACGGTCGTATTGGCCGCGGGCGTCCTGCAATTCTCCGGATGGAAGACGCGCCGGCTGACGTGCTGCCGGCACGCGGCGACCGGCGTGCATCCACCGCACGCAGAGGCCGGTGCGGCATGGCGGCACGGGGTGCAAGCCGCCATCCGATGCGGGGCGTGTTGCGGGAACCTGATGGCGGTCGCGCTGGCGGCCGGCATGATGGATCTGCGCGTGATGGGGGGCGTGACGGTTGCGATCGCCGCCGAGCGCCTGGCGCCGGCCGGCGGGCGGGTTGCGCGGATCGTCGGCTGCGTCGTGGTCGGCGGTGGCATGGTGATGATCGTCCGCGCGGCCGGGCTGCTATGAGGCCGGACGGCAGGCCCGTCCGGCCCATTGCCGGGCCGGGCTTCATCGTCGCCGCCGCCGCCGCGTGGCCCGTCCGCAACAGGCGGATAGGCCGTTTCGCGGCCGGCTGCGCGAATGGCTCGATGCGGCGGTGAAACGAAAGGCGATCGAAAACGAACCGAACGGCGATCCGAACGATTCGGCCCCCGAACGGCCGAAACCGGCTAAGCCGTTGTTCGTGTTGTGAAAATTCGCAGCGCTTCGCGTATAATTCGCTTTTGCGCCCATAGGATTTGCCATGCGTCTGATCCAAAAAGCACTCACTTTCGATGACGTGCTCCTCGTTCCCGCCTTCTCCGACGTTCTCCCGCGCGACACCAGCCTCAAGACCAAGCTGACCCGCAACATCTCCCTGAACATGCCGCTCGTGTCCGCCGCGATGGACACGGTCACCGAAGGTCGCCTTGCGATCGCGATGGCCCAGCAGGGTGGCGTCGGTATCGTCCACAAGAACCTCACGCCGGCCGAACAAGCCCGCGAGGTCGCGAAGGTCAAGCGTTTCGAATCGGGCGTCGTCCGCGATCCGATCACGGTGCCGCCGCAAATGAAGGTGCGCGACGTGATCGCGCTGTCGCGCCAGCATGGCATCTCGGGCTTCCCGGTCGTCGAAGGCCCGCAGCTCGTCGGCATCGTCACGAACCGCGACCTGCGTTTCGAAACCCGCCTCGACGAGCCGGTCAAGTCGATCATGACGCCGCGCGAGCGCCTCGTCACGGTCAAGGAAGGCACGCCGCTCGCCGAAGCGAAGGCGCTGATGCACAGCCACCGCCTCGAGCGCGTGCTGGTCGTCAACGACGCGTTCGAACTGCGCGGCCTGATGACCGTCAAGGACATCACGAAGCAGACCGAGCACCCGGACGCGTGCAAGGACGAACACGGCAAGCTGCGCGCAGGCGCGGCGGTCGGCGTCGGTCCCGACAACGAAGAGCGTGTCGAGCTGCTGGTGCAGGCCGGCGTCGACGTGATCGTCGTCGATACCGCGCACGGCCACAGCAAGGGCGTGCTCGAGCGCGTTCGCTGGGTCAAGCAGAACTTCCCGCACGTCGAAGTGATCGGCGGCAACATCGCGACGGCCGCCGCCGCGAAGGCGCTCGTCGAATACGGCGCGGATGCGGTCAAGGTCGGTATCGGCCCGGGCTCGATCTGCACGACGCGGATCGTCGCCGGTGTCGGCGTGCCGCAGATCAGCGCGATCGCGAACGTCGCGGAAGCGCTGAAGGGCACGGGCGTGCCGTGCATCGCCGACGGCGGCGTGCGCTTCTCGGGCGACGTGTCGAAGGCCCTCGCGGCCGGCGCGAACGCGGTGATGATGGGCAGCATGTTCGCGGGCACCGAAGAGGCGCCGGGCGACGTGTTCCTGTACCAGGGGCGCCAGTACAAGTCGTATCGCGGCATGGGTTCGGTCGGTGCGATGAAGGACGGCGCGGCAGACCGCTACTTCCAGGACAACTCGGCGAACATCGACAAGCTCGTGCCGGAAGGCATCGAAGGCCGTGTCGCGTACAAGGGCTCGGTCAACGCGATCCTGTTCCAGCTGGTCGGCGGCGTGCGCGCGAGCATGGGCTACTGCGGCTGCAAGACGATCGACGAGCTGCACGACAAGGCCGAATTCGTCCAGATCACCGCGGCGGGCATGCGCGAGTCGCACGTGCACGACGTGCAGATCACGAAGGAAGCGCCGAACTACCACGTGGACTGATTGCCGATGAAACCGCTGCTGCGAGCCGTGCTGATCATCGATGCCGTCCTGCTGCTGGCGTTCGGCGTGCTGTTCGTGCTGACGCCCTGGCGGTCGCTCTTCAACGCGCTGCAGCTTGCGAACGTCCAGCCGGCGATGCTCGGCCAGGCGCTCGGCATCGCGTTGCTCGGGCTCGCGTGGCTCGCGTTTCATGCAGCGTTCAACGGGGATCTCACGGCGCCGGTCGCGCGTTCGGTCGGCCATGTGTATTGGCTGACCGGCGCGCTGACGATCGTCTGGTCGATCGGCACCGGCAGCGGTCCCGCGCTCGCGGCCGCCGGCCGCGTGCTGTCGGCCGTGGCCGGCGTCGCGCTGATCGTGCTCGGCCTCGGCGGCGTGCGGCTCGCGTCGGCTGTGCGCCGGCGCGAAAAAGAGCAGGCGCGGGAGCAGGCGCTCGAGGCGCGCGCGCCTGCGCAGCGTCCGGCCGAGCCGGCGACGGCACCCGCGTCGTCGCCTGCACCGCAGCGTGTCGAACCCGTCGTCAGCCGTCCCGCAGCGTCCGCTGCATCGTCGTCACCGGCCGCATCCGGCCCATCGTCGTCCGGCACCGTCGCACTCGACGAGCGCCCGCCGATGCAGGATTGACCGGCCATGCGTCGCGCGTGCTGCCTTCCGCCCGACGCCGCTGTCCATGCTATTGACGCAGCGCATGATGAAAATGATGCGCTGCTTTTCTTATTCTCTTCATCCCGTCCGCAGCCATGCACGACAAAATCCTGATTCTCGACTTCGGTTCGCAAGTCACCCAACTGATTGCGCGACGCGTGCGCGAAGCGCACGTCTACTGCGAAATCCATCCGAACGATGTGTCCGACGACTTCGTCCGCGAGTTCGCGCCGAAGGCGGTGATCCTGTCGGGCAGCCACGCGAGCACGTACGAAGACCATCAGCTGCGCGCGCCGCAGGCCGTGTGGGATCTCGGCGTGCCGGTGCTCGGCATTTGCTACGGCATGCAGACGATGGCCGTGCAGCTCGGCGGCAAGGTCGAGTGGAGCGATCACCGCGAATTCGGTTACGCGGAAATGCGCGCACACGGCCACACGCGCCTGCTCGACGGCATCGAGGACTTCAAGACGGACGAAGGCCACGGGATGCTGAAGGTCTGGATGAGCCACGGCGACAAGGTTGCCGAGCTGCCGCCGGGCTTCGCGCTGATGGCGTCGACGCCGAGCTGCCCGATCGCCGGCATGGCCGACGAGGCGCGCGGCTACTACGCGGTGCAGTTCCATCCGGAAGTCACGCACACGGTGAAGGGCCGCCAGATCATCGAACGCTTCGTGCTGCAGATCGCCGGTGCGAAGCCCGACTGGATCATGAGCAACCACATCGAGGAAGCCGTCGCGAAGATCCGCGAGCAGGTCGGTGACGAGGAAGTGATTCTCGGCCTGTCGGGCGGTGTCGATTCGAGCGTCGCGGCCGCGCTGATCCATCGCGCGATCGGCGACCAGCTCACCTGCGTGTTCGTCGACCACGGCCTGCTGCGCCTGAACGAAGGCAAGATGGTGCTCGACATGTTCGAGGGCCGCCTGCATGCGAAGGTCGTGCACGTCGACGCGTCCGAACAGTTCCTCGGCCACCTGGCCGGCGTGACCGATCCGGAAGCGAAGCGCAAGATCATCGGCCGCGAGTTCGTCGAGGTGTTCCAGGCCGAGGCGCAGAAGCTGTCGAAGGCGAAGTGGCTCGCGCAGGGCACGATCTACCCGGACGTGGTCGAATCGGGCGGCACGAAGACGAAGAAGGCGACGACGATCAAGAGCCACCACAACGTCGGCGGCCTGCCGGAAACGCTCGGCCTGAAGCTGCTCGAGCCGCTGCGCGACCTGTTCAAGGACGAAGTGCGCGAACTGGGCGTTGCGCTCGGCCTGCCGCCGGAAATGGTGTACCGCCATCCGTTCCCGGGCCCGGGCCTCGGCGTGCGGATTCTCGGCGAAGTGAAGCGCGAGTTCGCGGACCTGCTGCGCCGCGCGGACGCGATCTTCATCGAGGAACTGCGTAACACGACCGCGACCGCGCAGGATGCGGCCGCCGGCCTGTGCGGCGAAGCCGATGTCGGCAAGAGCTGGTACGACCTGACGAGCCAGGCGTTCGCGGTGTTCCTGCCGGTGAAGTCGGTGGGCGTGATGGGCGATGGCCGCACGTACGACTACGTGACGTCGCTGCGCGCGGTGCAGACGACCGACTTCATGACCGCGCACTGGGCGCACCTGCCGTACGCGCTGCTCGGCCGCGCGTCGAACCGGATCATCAACGAGGTGCGCGGGATCAACCGGGTCGTGTACGACATCTCGGGCAAGCCGCCGGCGACGATCGAGTGGGAATGAATTGACGTCCTTCGACGATTATCGCCAGCCATCGAAAAACTGCCGTAACGTTTTGACTTTCAAATCAATACGTCGCGGAGTCTATCGGTGGCTACCGCCGGCCTGCAAAACAAGTTGGCGGCAGAGTTGGCGGTAAAAATCGAGGCCGCATCAAGACATACCCGTTCACTATTCAGACTTTTACCGTCCTTGACGGTAAAAGTCTTCCCGGGGAAGCTAGTTTTACGCGGCTTTCCGGGCATCCACAGTTCTCCCGATCCCTGACGGTAAAACCGACGGTAACGCCGTCAAAAAATTGGACGCGGTGAACGCTTCGCAATATGCGAAACGGACTGCGTTCAAGCGGTTGCGCTGTCGCGAAGCGAGACGGTGTCGTACCAGCGTCGCAGCGCACGGAATTCTTCCGGAATCGACAAGTCGATCGCCTTGGCGGCGAAATCCACAGTGGCGAGCAGCGTGATGTCCGCTACCGAGAAGTTCTCGCCAGCGGCGAAGGGCGACTCGACCAGCCGCGCGTTCATGTCCGCGAACAGATTCTTCACGCGCCGCGTGCTGCGCTCGACCAGTGCAGGGATCTGCTCGTAGTCGTGCGGTCCCGCGATCGCCCGGCCCTTCAGGCCGGGCGCCTTGTTCCGAATCGCTTCCATCACTGACGCGAATCCTTCCTGCTCGATGCGGCGATCCCACATCGAGACCACGGCCTGCTCCGTGGGCGTCGTGCCGAAGAGCGACGGCGTCGGGTACACATCATCGAGGTAGCGGCTGATGACGGGCACTTCGCCGAGGGCCGTCCCATCATCCAGCACCAGCGTGGGCACGACGCGGCGCGGATTGATGGCGCGGTAGGCGTCGCCGTGTTGTTCGCCCGTGCCCAGGTCGACCGGCACCAGGGTGGGAGTGAGGCCCTTCTCGGCGAGCAGGATACGCACGCGACGGGAATTGGGCGACGACGTGGAGTGATAGAGCTTCATTTGAATTTCCTTGAGAGATTGAATGGGTGGGGGTGCCTCAAAGCTTGGAGCCGCCATCCACGCGCAACGTGTCACCGGTGATCCAGCGCGCCTGGTCCGAGGCCAGGAACGCGACGACGCTGGCGATGTCTTCGGGTTGGGCCAGCCGTTGCAAGGCCTGCATGCCGAGGGTTGCCTCGCGGCCGGCGTCCGTCTTGGTGAAATTCGACATCTCGGTTTCCACCACGCCCGGTGCCACTGCGTTGACGCGGATGCCACGCGAGCCGAGAGCCGCGGCCCAGTGCTTCACCAGCGTATCGATCGCACCCTTGGTGGCCGAGTAGGCAGAGAGCGTGCCGACCGAGGCGTGTGCCGCCAGCGAGGACAGCAGGACGATGCTGCTTCCTTTGCACAGTGCAGGCAGTAGTTGCTGCACGAGGAAAAATGGTGCGCGCACGTTGACGGCGAAGAGCGCGTCGAAGTCCTCGACCGTCGTCTCCTCGATCGACGCGGCCTTGGCGATGCCCGCATTGGCCACCAGAACATCCAGCCGTCCGCCGATGATGGTGCGAACGCGTTCGGCGAGCTGGTGCGGACCGTCCGGCGAACGCAGGTCGGTGGCGATCGTCTCGGCTTTGCCGCCGGCCCGGCGGATTTCGTCGACCACGGCGGTCGCCTCCGTCTCGCCGCTGCCGTAGTGAACCAGGACCTGCGCTCCGGCCGCGGCCAGCGTCAAGGCGGTGGCGCGGCCGATGCCGCGCGAAGCACCGGTGACGAGCGCGGTCTTGCCCGTGAGTGAGTTCATGACGTCCGTCTCCAAAGAGGTTGCGAGGTCGCTCAAGCGCTGGCCATGCCGGCCGGGCCTTCGTTCAGGAACTGAACGGCGTGTGCGACGAAGCGCTCCGGGTACTGATAAATCGAGCCGTGGCCGTCGTCCGGATAGAGCACCAGCTGGGCGTTCGGCAGGTGCTGCTGCAGCGTGACGGAGTGCGCAGTCGGGATGATCGCGTCGTGGCTGCCCTGGACGATCAGCGTGGGCTGCCGGATCGACTCCAGGTAGGCCAGCGCATTCTCGTCCGGCGCGATCCATTTGCCGATGGCGGCGCCTTGGGCGGCGACGGTTTGCGCGCTCACTTCCGGGTCGCGATCCTGGCGGCGCCACTTGCGTTGAAGGAAGGCGATGCCGGCTTTCTGGCTGGCCTCGGACGGAGCGAAGTGCACCGACAGCCAGAGATGTTCAGGCGGCTCGTAGCGGCCCGCAAAGATCTCCGCCGAGCGGCTGGCCGTCATGTCGTTGCCGCGATGGCCGGTGCCGACGAGGATGAGCTTGCGCACGAGATCCCCGCCTTGAAGTGCGATCTCTTGCGCGACAAAACCGCCAATCGAGATGCCCAGCACATCGACCTGGGGGAGGCCGAGCGCGCGGATGAAGGCAATGGCGTTGGCGCCCATTTCGGGGAAGCTTGCCGGTGTCTCGCCGGACGAGCTGGACACGCCGGCGTTGTTGAACAGGATCACCTCGCGCGTCTCTGCGAGGCCGTCGGTCACGGCCGGATCCCAATAGTCCATCGTTCCGGTGTAGTGCTGGTTGAAAACGATTGGCACGCCGCTTGACTTACCGAACCGGCGATAGGCGAAGCGGATGCCATTGGCCTCGATGTACTGGGTCGGGGCGGTGTGATGAGTGAAGGTGTGCATGGTCGTATTCCCTATGAGGCTGACGGATCCTTGAGCGGGCAAGGTGCTGCCCCGCCTCGGTGAAAAGCCGGGCGTTGCCTGGGTGACGGGCAGGGCCGCGCCGGCTCGGCGCGGCCCGGATCAGCCGGCTGTCTTGCCGCCATCGACGGTGACGATCTGGCCGGTCACGAACGCTGCGGCGCCCGAAGCCAGGAAGCGCACGGCCGCTGCAATCTCGGCCGGCTTGCCGACGCGGCCCAGCGGCACGCGTGAAGCGAGCGCAGCCTTGTTCTCCGGCGTGGCGGTGAAGCGGTCCAGCATGCCGGTGTCGGTCGGACCTGGAGCCACGGCGTTGACGCGAACGCCTGCGGCCGCCACTTCCAGCGCTGCGGACTTGGTCATGCCCTCGACGGCATGCTTGCTGCCGGCGTACACCGACGCGTAGGCCGCGCCTTCATGGCCGTAAGTCGAAGAGATGTTGATGATGCTGCCGCTGCCCTGGGCAGTCATCACGCGCAGTTCGTGCTTCATGCTCAGCAGCGTGCCGAGCACGTTGGTGTCGAAGGTGGCGGCGTAGCTGTCGGCGGTCTGGTTCACGATCAGGCCGGGCTGGCCTTCGGTGCCGGCGTTGTTGACGGCCACGTCCAGGCGGCCGAAGTGAGCCACGGTCTGGTCCACCAGATCCTGAACCTCCTGGTCATGCCGGACATCGGCCTGGATGAAGTGGGCCTCGGCGCCCAGCTGACGGAGTTCGGACTCGAGTGCCTGGCCTTCCGCCGGCCGGCGGCCGGAGATGACGAGACGGGCGCCGCTGTCCGCGAACGCCAAGGCGGTGGCGCGACCGATGCCGGTCAGCGCGCCGGTGATGAGAATGACGGGGTGGTGGCTCATGATATGCTCCTTGAGGTATGACGGTTGACGTACGGGCGATGGGTTGCTGTCGTTCCGAATCTGCTTTCCCCGCCGCCATGGGTGAGAATTTAGGGGCTCCCCCTCAGAAACAAAAAGACTTTGTAAGCGGGTGGGGATGCCTAAAAAGCATGGGGGCAAGCATGGAGCTGAGACATCTGCGCTACTTCATCGCTGTGGCGGAAACGGGCAGTCTGACGGTGGCCGCCGAGCGGCGGCTGCATACCTCCCAGCCTTCGCTGAGCCGGCAGATCCGCGACCTGGAGGATCAGGTCGGCGTGGATCTGCTGAGCCGCAGCACGCGCGGCGTCGAACTGACGCCGGCGGGGAAAGCGTTCATCGATCACGCGCGATTGGCCCTGAGTCAGGTCGATGCGGCGATCGAGGCCGCGCGCCGGGCGGCGCAGCCGAGCAAGCAGCGTTTTGCACTGGGCTTCCTGACCGGACAGGAGATGACCTGGTTGCCGAAGGCGCTGAACTTGCTACGCGACGAGTTGCCGAACATCGACGTGACGGTCTCCAGCGATTACTCACCGGACCTGGCGGATGCATTGGCGCGTGGCAGGCTGGACCTGGCCTTCCTGCGCGCCGAGCCGGGCTTCGATCTGGACTACACGACGGTTGGGCAAGAGCCGCTGGTCGTGCTGATGCCGAGCGATCACACCTTGGCCTCGCAAGAGCGCATCCGACCGCAACAACTCGTGGGACAGCCCTTCGTGGCCATGGCCAACAAGGCGCGCGTGCTGCGTTCCGTGGTGGACACGTACCTGCAGCGCGAAGGTGTGACGCTTACGCCCACCCAGGGCGTGGACAATCCAGCGATGGTGATGTCGCTCGTGGCGTCGACGCGCGGGCTGACGTTGATTCCCGACTACGTCGAGAACCTGCTGCCGTGGTCCGTGGTAAGCCGCCCGTTGGCGGGAGACGCGCCGACAATCGACCTCGTTGTCGGTCACAGCCGTTCCAACACCTCTCCAATCCTCAAGCTCTTCCTGTCCCGGTTGAGCGAACTGGTGCCAGCGGCCGCCAAACAAGCCATGCAGCCGAGAGTGTCGTAAGGACAGGGGTTTGCCATGTTCGGCGCAGAACCTGTGGTGCTGCGTCAATTTTTTTGCAATACAGTGCCGAGCCCAAGCTCCGCGCACGGGTTGGAGAAATCGGTTGGGCGCACACCCTGCTCATCATGTCGCGCTGCAAGCGCGCGCAGGCGCGTCAGGACGACGAGAGCCTGTCCATCTGCATCATCATGTGCAAGAAGAGGCCTTGCATGACACGAACACATCGCAGCTCAGTCAGTCAGCGTCGTGGGCGGCCACAAAATGGCCGTCCTGCCGTTGCCTTATATTTGGAATCAACCGGAAGACTGCTGCGACAAGAAAACGGCCTGGCAGGTTGCCAAGCCGTTTTTCATCAATGGATTGCGCGAATCGGAAGCATCGCGACCCGGATGCTCACGCGTGTGCGCCCACGAGCGAACGCAAGTACGTCGGCACTTTCGCCTTGGCCGTTGCCTGCACACGGGCCATGAGCGCGTGATCGATGCGATTCAGTCCGTACGTCCGCGCAATGTCGTGCTGCAGCCGGCACCACAGGTGTCCGGCCATCTCGGCATCGACCATCGCCCGGTGCGCACGGCCCGATTTCGGCAGCCGCAGCATATCCACCAGGCTCGACAGGCGGTGACTCCGGGCATCCGGATAGATACGTCTTGCAACGAGCATCGTGCACGCAAAGGCATGCTCGGCCGACACGCCAAGCAGCCCGAGTTCCGACTGCCAGAACCGTTTGTCGAACCCGGCGTTGTGGGCGACGACCGCATGCTTGCCGACGAACGCCGCGGCTTCCTTCATGACCTTCGATGCAGGCGGCGCGGCTGCGATCATCTCGTTCGTGATGCCGGTCAGCGCGACGACATCGGACGGTATGCGTCTGCCTGCATTCATCAGGCTCTGGAAACGGTCGACGATTTCACCGTCCCGGAGCAGGATGACGGCAATTTCGGTCGCACGGTCGCCCATGTTCGGCGAAAGTCCGGTTGTTTCGAAGTCCAGTACCGCAACGGTTTGCATGGTCGAATCCTGTGGCTTCACGCGGTGTCGTTAGAGTGGCCGAGAGGTTAGCATCTCCCGGCCCTCGACAGGCTCGTTCCGTCCGGGAAACGATCATCCGTGCAAGGGTCGAGCGCGTGGTGCCGGTGCGTCGTGCATGACGCGTCACGTGGCCGCATGCGGCATGCGTGGAGCGGACCTGGTATCAGGTCGCCGCGTTCGCGTGCCCGGAGCGCATGACGTGGAGGGCGGCGCGCTATCCCGCGCCGGCCACCGTTATGCGTGCTGCGGCGAGGACAGGGGTGCCGCTCGATAGCGCAGGTGAATCAACGGATAGGCGCGCCCCTGCCCATCGAGCGCCGATCGCCCGGTGCGCTCGAAGCCGAGCCGTTCATAGAATCCTGCCGCCGCTTCGTTCTGTTCGTTGACGTCGGTCGACAGGTCGGGATGACGCTTGAGCGCCTCTCCCACGAGCAGGCGCCCGACACCCGCGCCGTGGTGAGCCGGATCGACGAACAGTGCTTCCATGTGACTACCGTCGAGCAACATGAAGCCGATTGCGCGGTCGGCTTCGTCGACGGCGAGATCGAGCGGTGCACCGGGCAGGAACGCGACGACTTCGGATTCGATCGCGCGGCGGTCGTCGTTGCTGAGGAAGTGGTGCGTGGCGTCGACCGCGTTGCGCCAGATATCCAGCACGCGTGCGCCGTCGGCCGGAGTGGACTTGCGAATTCGGATCATGGGTTGGCCCATCTTTGATTTGTAATTGGCGGTTCGTCGGCGCGTAGCCGGCACCGTTATGGTTCCGATCGGGCCGCGCGCAAGCGCTGCGAGAAAGACAGCGTTGCTTCACGCATTCAAGTATTGGCCGGACGCTGCGCATGACCAAGTGCCGCCGCACGCTCGATCGCGCGTCGCGCGACATCACGAACCCCCACGCTCATCGGCAAGTCATCGCGATCGAGTTCGGCGAGATCGAACCAGCGCGCGTCGAGTGCATCGTCGCCGGCAGCAGGCGCGCCGCGCAACCATCGGCACAGCACCGCGACCATCACGAAATGCTGACGCACGTCGCCGCCGGCATCGTAGTCGAACGCATCCAGTGCGGTAAAGGTGTCGAGCGCCTCGACGTCGACAGTCGCCTCTTCGGCAATCTCGCGCACGACCGCGTTCGCAATCGATTCTCCCGCTTCGATCTTGCCGCCGGGAAAGCCCCAGCAGCCCGCATCGGGCGGATTGGCGCGACGTACCAGCAGCACGTCGCGCTCTCGCAGGACGATGCCGATCACGGCGGGAACCGGGCGGACGGAAGCGGGGACGATGGTCGGGGAGCGGGGTGAGTCGGACATGGGACGCTACGTGCGGGTGCGTTCGAGTGGTTGGGGCGGCCGGCGACGATTCATTGCGCGCCGTCGGTGCGCTGCTCGATCGCGCGGATCACGGCGACCATGTCGTCCGCGCCATGTCCGGCCCGCTCGGTCTCGCCGTACAGCGCATGGCAGATGTCGAGCAGTGGCGACGCGACGCCGATGCCGCGCGCGGATTCGGCGACGAGGCGCGCATTCTTCAGCACGTCGGTGATCGCGGCCTGCACCGAGAAATCGGCCGCGACGAGTTTGCCGAGCTTCACGCGCGACACATCGCTCGCCATCGGGCCCGCGTTCAGCACGTCGGCGAAGCGGGCGAGATCGATGCCGTGGCGTTGCGCAAAATGCGTGGCTTCGGTCAGGCCGGTGACCATCGTGATCAGGAACAGGTTCACGGCGAGCTTCATCGTCAGCGCCGACGGCACGTCGCCGCACACGAAGCTGTCGCGGCAGAGCGGCTTCACGAGCGCGCGGACGGCGTCGACGTCGTCCTGTGCGCCGGCGAGCATCACGACGAGTTGACCGGCTTCGGCCGGCTTGCGCGACCCCGACACGGGCGCTTCGACATAACGGCCCGACGCGGAGGCGATGTCATCGGCCAGTGCGCGCGAATACTCGGGTGCGTTCGTGCCCATGTTCACGATGACGTGGCCGCCGACACGGGCGGCGAAACCGGGCGTGCCGCGCGCGAGGGCGCCGTCGATCGCCGCGTCGTTCGCGAGCATCAGGATCACGGTGCGGCAGGCCGTGAACACGTCGTCGATGTGCTCGGCCACGCGCGCGCCGGCGTCGCGCAGTGCATCGTCGTTGCCGTGCGACCGGCTCCATACGACGAGCGGCGTGCCGGCCCGCGCAAGATTGAGCGCCATCGGCGTGCCCATTACGCCGAGGCCGATGAATCCGACTGCGGTTTGCATGTTCTGGCTCCCACGATGGGTGGAGACGATCGTGGGCGTCAGTATCGCAGCGTTTCCGCACGCCTGCCATGTCGTCCGCGCAGCCGCGGGAGCGACGTCACGGCCGCGCCGTCATGCCCGCCAGATACGGCCACGGATAGATGCCACGCGCATGACCGTCGCCGAACACCACGCGGATGCCGTAGCCGGCTGCTTCAATGCTGTCCAGCATCAGGTCGGGCCGCGCATCGACACGACCGCCGTCGTGCCGGATCCTCCGGCATTCGGCACACGGGCAATCGCCGCGCAACCGCGCATAGCCGACGCGTTGCGTATGACCGTCCGGCCAGCGGAGGGTCAGCGTGCGCGCCGGATGATCGAGCACGATTTCGGTCGGGGAGATCATCGCGACGCCTCGTCGATCTGCCGGATCGCGATCCGCACGGCCTTGCGGACTTCCGGATCGTGATCCTCCCGTGCGCGGGTCAGTGCGGGCAACGTCGCGCGGTCCCGCAATTCGCCGAGCGCAAGCGCGGCTTCCTTGCGCAGGTTGCTGATCGCGTGCGAGAGCAGCGCGACGACGGCCGGCGCCGCGGCCGCGTCGCGCAGTTGCCCGAGCGCACGCGCGGCACGCAGGCGCACCTGCCAGTAGTCGTCGTCGAGCGCGGCGACGAGCGGTTCGCGCGCGGTCGCAATGCGCAGCTTGCCGAGCGTCGTGGCCGCTTCCTCGCGCACCTGCCATTCGCGGTCGCGCAGCGCGGCGAACAGCGCGTGGATGACGAGCGCCTCGTCGGGCGTCGCGAACCCGATCGCGCCGACCGCGATGCGTCGCACGTCCGCTGCGGCATCGCGTGTCGCGATGCCTGCAAGCGGTGGCAGCGCACGCGGATCCTTGAGCCAGCCGAGCACCGCCACGGCTTCGGCGCGCACCTCGGCGTGTTCGGCATCGAGCGCGTGCAGCGCGGGCGCGAACGCGCCGGGGTCGCGCAGCTCTCGCAATCCGCGCAGCACGGCACGGCGCACGAACGGCTCGGGCCGGTCGGCCCATCGGCACAGCACGTTGCCCGATGCCGCGTCCTTCAGTTCGGACAGGCTCTGCGCGGCGGCGGCGCGCACGTCGTCGTCCGGATCGAGCAATGCGCCGCACAGCGCGTCGACGACGTCGGGTTGCTCCCATGCGCCGAGCACACGGGCGGCTTCGCCGCGCACGTCGGCCGACGGATCGTCGCGCAGCGCGGCGACGAACGCGGGCACGAACCCCGCGTCCTCGAGGTCGGCGAGTTCGAACAGGGCGACGCGGCGCACGGCGGAATCGGGCGCGGCGAGGCGGGCGACGAGTGCGGTTTCGTCGGAGGCATGTGCGCGGGGCAACGCGGCAGCGAAGGAGGAGTCGGTCATGGGCGACGGGAGAGAGCGTTGAGGGACGCGATCAGCGCAGCAGGTAAGGGATGTCGACCTTGACCGCGCCGGTCGGGCAGTCGCGTTCGCACGGCATGCAGTACCAGCATTCGTCGAACTGCATGTAGGCCTTGCCCTTGGTCACGTCGATCGCGAGCAGGTCGAGCGGGCACACGTCGACGCAGACGGTGCAGCCCTTGTCGGCGATGCAGAGGTTCTCGTCGATCGTCACGGGTGCGCTGCTGCGCTGGAAGATGTCGTGCGGCGTATGGGACATGGCAGGTTCCTCAAAGGGCGGCCGCGAGCGCGGCCGGTTCGCGGATGCGCAAATTCGTGTAGGCGCCGCGTTCGTCGTCGGCAAGCGGCACGACGTACGGTTCGACCGGACGCTTCTCGCTGCGCATCGCGCCCGCGGCGTCCTTGCGTAGCCAGGTGTGGCAGAACCATTCGGCGTCGTTGCGATGCGGAAAGTCGACGCGGTGGTGGTACAGCCCCCAGCGGCTCTCGGTGCGGAACAGCGACGCGCGCGCGGCCATTTCCGCGCAGTCGCGGATCGCACGCACTTCGGCGGCGCGCATCAGCTCGTGCGGATGGTTCGCTTTTATCGCTTCGATATCCTCAGTAATGGCGTCAAAGCGTTGCAACCCGATTTCCATCTTGCGCGTCACCTTCGGCGGTTGCAGATAGTCGTTCACCATGCGGCGCAGCTTGTATTCGACCTGCGCCGGTGCGAGGCCGCGCTCGCGCAGCAACGGCGCAAGCACACGGGTGCGTTCGGCGGCGACCTGTTCGTCGTCCACCGGCGCATGCGCGCGGCCGGCCACGTAGTCGGCCGCGTTCTGCCCGGCAAACCAACCGTACGTGAATGCGCCGAGCATGTAGTTGTGCGGGACGGCCGCCATGTCGCCGGCCGCGTAGAGCCCCGGCACGGTCGTCTCCGCGCGGGCGTTCACGTACACGCCGGACGCGCTGTGGCCGCTGCAGAAACCGATCTCGGAGATGTGCATCTCGACCATCTGGCTGCGGTAATCGGTGCCGCGCCCGGCATGAAAGCGGCCGCGGCTCGGCCGCTCGTTCGTGTGCAGGATCTGCTCGATGGTCTGGATCGTTTCTTCCGCGAGATGGTCGAGCTTCAGGAACACGGGGCCGTTGCCGCTTTGCAGTTCCTGGTAGAACTCCCACATCATCTGGCCGCTCCAGTAATCGCATTCGATGAAGCGTTCGCCCTTGCCGTTCGCGGTGAAGCCGCCGAGCGGGCCCGTCACGTACGCGCACGCGGGGCCGTTGTAGTCCTTGATCAGCGGATTGATCTGGAAGCATTCGAGATTCGCGAGCGCGGCACCGGCGTGATACGCCATCGCGTAGCCGTCGCCCGCATTGGTCGGATTCTCGTAGGTGCCCATCAGGTAGCCCGAGGCCGGCAGGCCGAGGCGACCGGCCGCGCCGCAGCAGAGAATCACGGCCTTCGCGCGGATCACGTGGAATTCGGCGGTGCGGCAGTCGAAGCCGAGCACGCCGCTTGCGCGGCCCTGCGCGTCGGTCAGCACGCGCGTCGCCACGATCCGGTTCGTGATCGCGATGCGCGCGCGCTTCAGTTGCCGGTACAGCACCTTCTTGATGTCGTGTCCTTCCGGCATCGGCAGCACGTACGAGCCCATGTGATGGACCTTCTTCACTGCGTAGTCGCCGGTGCCGTCCTTCTCGAACTTCACGCCCCAGCGGTCGAGCTGCTCGATCGTTTCGAAGCTGTGCGTCGCATACGCATACACGGCCTCCTGGTCGACGATGCCGTCGTTGGCGATCGTGATCTCGCGCGTGTACTGCTCGGGCGTCGCATGCCCGGGGATCACCGCGTTGTTCAGGCCGTCCATCCCCATCGAGATCGCGCCGCTGCGCTTCACGTTGGCCTTTTCGAGCAACAGCACGCGCATGGACGGGTCGCGCTCCTTCGCCTTGATCGCCGCCATCGGGCCGGCCGTGCCGCCGCCCACCACGACGATGTCGTATTCGAGCACATGGGTAGTCATTGCTGTTTCCTTGCAGGTTGGCGCGGTTTCTGCCGATCGATGCGCAGCCGGTACTGGAAGGCGTCGCCGCGGAAGTAGAGGTATTCGAAGTCGATCGGTGCGCCCGATGCGTCATGCGTGAGGCGTTCGATGCGCAGCACGGGGCTGCTTTCCTCGACGTGCAGCGCATCGACGATCTCGTCGTCGGCGAGGATCGCGTCGATCGACACGTCGGCATGGCCGAGCGGGATGCCGCAGTCGTTTTCCAGGACCAGGAAAATGTCGCGCGTCGCGAGGTCGGCGCCCGCGAGGCGCTTGCCGAGGGCTTCGGGCACCCACGTCTGCTCGAGCGACACGGGCTCGCGATTGAGCAGCCGCACACGATGGATCTCGACGAGCGGCGCGCCTTCGGGCACGTTCAGCTTTGTCGCGAGATGGCGGTCGGCCTTGACGGTGCGGAAGCTGCGCACCTGGTTGACGATCTCGTAGCCCATCGACGACATCGCCTCGGCGAAGCCCTGCAGCGACGTCACGTTCTGGAACGCCTTCGGCTTCGACACGAAGGTGCCCTTGCCGTGCAGCTTGAACAGCAGTCCTTCCTTTTGCAGATCGCCGAGCGCCTGGCGCACCGTGATGCGGCTGACGTCGAACATCGCGCAGAGTTCGTGCTCGGACGGCATCCGGCTGTGCGGCGCATAGGTGCCGTCGAGAATGCGCGCGCGCAGCGTGTCCTTGATCTGCACGTAGAGCGGGGCCGCCGACAGCGGCACGACGTTGGGGGAGGTCATCGGTCAACTTGTTATGACAAGATCGATCGAGTGTAGTCAGCCGGGTCGCGCGGCCCAACCAACTATTTCTGATTTCGACTTTCCGATTCCGGAAAAGCGCGGCGACAGGGGGCAGACCGAACGGACCACCCGGCATGTAGCGTCGGCTCGCTCCGCCCGTTGCGGGCCGAGCGGATCGGCGGACAATGAAAAATTCGGCGACGCGTGTGCCGCGCATGTCGATTTCGCGGTGCGTCGCCCGTCGTATCCATGTCGACCGGGCCTTGCGCGAAGCAGGTGGCGCCCGGTTCCCGAGGATCGCCGTCACGACAAGGAGGCACCCCATGCCGGATTCCCGATACCGCTGGGTCATCGTCGCCGCGGGCGGCCTGATGGGCTGCATCGCGATCGGCGCGATGTTTTCGCTGCCGGTGTTCCTGCGCGCGATCGCGCGCGACACGGGCTGGTCGATGACCGGCATTTCCGGCGCGATGACGCTCGGCTTCATCGCGATGGCTTTCGCGAGCATGGGGTGGGGCAGCCTGTCGGACCGCATCGGCACGCGCCCGGTCGTCATGACGGGCGCCGTCCTGCTGTCGGCAAGCCTGGCGCTGGCGAGCCGGCGGCGATGTCGGTCGCGGCCGCGCTGCGTTCCCCGCAGTTCATCGTGCTGCTGCTGACCAACTTCTTCTGCTGCGCGACGCATTCGGGCCCGATCTTCCATACGGTCAGCTACGCGGTGACGTGCGGGATCCCGCTGATCGCCGCGGTGTCGATCTACAGCGTCGAAGGGCTCGCCGGCATGGGCGGCCGGATCGCGTTCGGGATCCTGGGCGACCGCCTCGGCGCGAAGCGCATGCTGGTGGCCGGGCTGCTTGCGCAGGCGCTGGGTGCGCTCGGGTACTACTTCGTGCGCACGCTCGACGGGTTCTACGCGGTCGCGGTCGTGTTCGGCTTCATCTACGCGGGCGTGATGCCGCTGTATGCGGTGCTGGCGCGCGAGAACTTCCCGCTGCGGATGATGGGCACCGTGATCGGCGGCTGCGCGATGGCCGGCAGCCTCGGGATGGCCGCGGGGCCCGTCGCCGGCGGTCTGATCGTCGATACGTTCGGCAGCTACGGCTGGCTGTATCTCGGCTCGTTTGCGATCGGTGTCGGCGCGTTCCTGATCGCGATGATGTTCCGTCCGTTCGCGAACGCGCGGCGGGAAGCGGCGGCTGCGTGACCTTGCGACCGAAGCGGGGACTGCTTCCGTTTCACCGGATCGGCGCGGCGTGGTCCGCGTTGCCGCAGAAAAATAGGGCCCGGCACCGTACGCGTTGGAGGGTGTACGAACGGCCCGCAGCCCGCTGCGGCGCAGCAGAGCGGCAAATGAGACCGATCGGCGTGCATGCCCCGCGATTCGGCCCCTAAAAAACACAATATCGAGCATATATTCGAAGGGCCTGTCATACCCGCGTCACCCTGCTAGAATTCGGCCTGCCGCATTGTTCCGATTGACTGATGAGATTGCTTGACGCCCTGGTCGAACAACGTATTGCCGCCGCCGCCGCGCGGGGCGAGTTCGACGATTTGCCGGGTACCGGCGCGCCACAGGCGCTGGATGACGACCTGCTCGTGCCCGAGGAGGTGCGGGTGGCCAACCGTATCCTGAAGAATGCGGGCTTCGTGCCGCCGGCCGTCGAGCAATTGCGCGCGCTGCGCAACCTGCATGACGAAGTGCAGGCGGTCAGCGACCGCGCCGCGCGGTGCCGGCTGCAGGCGAAGATCCTCGCGCTCGACATGGCGCTCGAATCGCTGCGCGGCGGCCCGATGGTGATGCCGCGCGATTACTGCCGGCGCATCGCGGAGCGCTTGTGCGAGCGCGGGCTCGACGAAGCGTCCGCCGAAGCGGGGCCGATGTGACGTCCGACGCGCTGCACGACGCAGCCCGGTCGGCAGTCGCCCCGGCGGCCGAACCCGCCGCCGAATCTCCCGTTCCCGAAGCCGCGCCCGTATCGGCGCGCGACCTGCATTTCATGCGTCTCGCCCAGGCCGCCGCCGAAGAGGCGCGCGCGGCCGGCGAAGTGCCGGTTGGCGCGGTGCTCGTGCGTGGCGACGAAGTGATCGCACGCGGCTTCAACCATCCGATCGGCGGGCACGACCCGTCCGCCCATGCGGAAATGGCCGCGCTGCGCATGGCCGCACAGCATCTGCAGAATTACCGGATGCCCGGCTGCGAGCTGTACGTGACGCTCGAGCCGTGCCTGATGTGCGCGGGCGCGATCATGCATGCGCGCATCGCGCGGGTCGTCTACGGTGCCGCCGATCCGAAGACGGGCGCGTGCGGCAGCGTGATCGACGCATTCGCGAATCCGCAACTGAACCACCATACCGAAGTGACCGGCGGCGTGCTCGCCGACGAGTGCGGCGCCGCGCTGAAGTCGTTCTTCGCCGAGCGCCGTCGCGCACTGCGCGAAGCACGGCTCGCCCGCGACGCCGACTCCGGCGCGTCATAGGCGCCCGCCGCGCCCATCGCTCGACGCGAGCCGGGCGTGCACGGTTCCGTGAACCGGAGACGGTTCGGTCCCTCTAAGGGGTTTGACGACCCGACACCTTTCTTCGCCATGTCCTTCCAGCCTGCCGCGTCCTACACCATCCGCCTGCTTGCGCCGTCCGGCTATCCGCACGATCCGGACGCGATCAATCGCGCGCTCGAACGCCTCGGCACCGCGCAGCATCGCATCGAGAACATCGAGGCGACGCAGCGGCGCTTCCAGCGGTTCGGCGGCACCGACGGCGAGCGGGCAGGCGACCTGAACCGTCTTGCCGATCCCGAGCGGCCGCTGCCGGACATCGCGCTCGCGGTGCGCGGCGGCTATGGCGCGGCGCGCATCCTGCACGGGCTCGACTATCGCGGGCTCGAGCGCAGGCTGCGCGACCAGCCGGTCGCACTCGTCGGCCATAGCGATTTCACGGCGCTCCAGCTCGCGCTGTACGCGAAGGCGCGCATCAAGACGTTCGGCGGCCCGATGCTGTCCGCCGACTTCGGCGCGGAAACGCCGAGCGACTTCACGATGCAGCACTTCTGGCAGACGCTGACGCAGCCGAGCACGACGATCATCGCCGAAGCGCCGCAGGTGCAGAGCGTGAACGTGACGGGCACGCTGTGGGGCGGCAACCTCGCGATCCTCACGTCGCTCGTCGGCACGCCGTACATGCCCGACATCGAGGGCGGCATCCTGTACATCGAGGACGTCAACGAGCAGCCGTTCCGGATCGAGCGGATGATCTATCAACTGCACCTGTCGGGGCTGCTCGCGCGCCAGCAGGCGCTCGTGCTCGGCCAGTTCACCGGTGCGCGGCCGTTCGAGTACGACAACGGCTACGACATGCAGGCGATGATCGACCAGGTGCGCGCGGTGATCGGGATTCCGGTCGTGACGGGGCTTCAGTTCGGTCACGTGCCCGACCTGCTGACGCTGCCGTTCGGCGCACAGGCGCAACTGGTCGCGAATGCGCACGGTTTCCGGCTCACTTTGTCGGACTATCCGCACCTCGGTTGAGGCGGTGCAGCCGGTCGAAAGGCGGGGGCAGCTCATTCCCCGCCTTTTTCTTTATGTAAGCGCGCAACTAACGGTCAAGTATTTTCGTCGGCATCTGCAAGCTCGCCGCCGGATCCTGCACCAGTTTTGTCAACAAAATGACGGGGAGGGTATACGACGAAAAGCACGTCTGTCATACGTCTTGGCCTTGCCATGCATGGATTTGACGCATCGTGCACCGAACGAGGTCGCGGCGATGCACGCCGATTGTGCGCAATGCTTGAAAAGAATTGTTGACAATCTTTATGTCCACCCTAGGATGAGGATCATCACACGATGCCGATCATGAACGAGCCCGAATCCCACCCGTCCGGTGCAGCCAGTCCCGAAGCGATCGCCGAGCGGATCCGCACGGCGATCCTCGAGCATCGGCTCGCGCCGGGCGCGAAGCTGACGGAGGCGCAGCTCTGCGACGTGTTCAACGTGAAGCGCGGGGCGATCCGCCAGGCGCTCGCGCAGCTCGCGACCGACAAGCTGGTCGATCTCGAGCCGAACCGCGGCGCGTTCGTCGCGAGCCCGACGCTGCAGGACGTGCACGAGGTGTTCGAGATGCGCCGGATCATCGAGCTCGCCGTGGTCGAGCGGCTCGCGACCGGGCCCGGTGCGAAGCGGCTGAAGGGCGTCGCCTCGCTGATCGAGAAGGAACGCAAGGCGTTCCAGCGGCAGGACTTCGCGGCCTGGATCCGCCTGTCGGGCGAATTCCATACGGCGCTCGCGACGCTGATGGGCAATGCGACGCTCAGCGCGTGCCTCGAAGGGCTCGTCGCACGCTCGACGCTGATGTCGGCGCTGTACGAGTCGCACGGGCGCAGCCCGTGCTCGTGCGACGACCACGACGAGATCCTCGGTGCGCTGGAGGCCGGCGATCCGAAGCGGGCGGTGACGCTGATGGCGCACCACCTGCAGCATGTCGAACTGAAGATGCTGGACCGGCCCGCACAAGGGCAGGTCGATTTGCGCGAAGTGTTCGGCGGCGCCTGAGCGGCGACGCGAACCCGGCCGCGCGCCACAAGAACGAGCGAAATGCAGGCCCGCGGCGTGTGCCGCGGGCCGCTGGTCCGACTCCGGGCGTCGATCCGGAGCGATATCGATGACGGTGGAGCGGCCTTGCGGCCGCGTCAAGGAGAAGTCATGGCTCAGTTCAGTGTGGCGCACGACAGCGCCTATCCGGCGGACGAAGGCGGCGAGGGCGGCGACCCGACACTGCCGAATGGTTACAGCGAACGTCTGTACAACGAAGATTTGGCACCCCTGAAAAATCAGACATGGGGTTCGTACAACATCTTTGCGTTCTGGATGTCGGACGTGCACAGCGTCGGCGGCTACGTGTTCGCGGGCAGCCTGTTCGCGCTCGGGCTGACGAGCTGGCAGGTGCTGATCGCGCTGATCGTCGGGATCGGCTTCGTGAACCTGCTGTGCAACCTGATCGCGCGGCCGAGCCAGCAGATCGGCGTGCCGTATCCGGTCGCGTGCCGCGCGACGTTCGGCGTGCTCGGCGCGAACGTGCCGGCCGTGATCCGCGGGCTGATCGCGATCGCGTGGTACGGGATCCAGACCTATCTCGCGTCTAGCGCGCTGGTGATCGTCGTGCTGAAATTCTTCCCGCAATGGCTGCCTTACGCGGACGTGCATCGCCACGGCTTCCTCGGGCTGTCGGCGGTCGGCTGGGCCGGCTTCATGCTGCTGTGGGTGCTCCAGGCGTTGGTGTTCTGGAACGGGATGGAGACGATCAAGAAGTTCATCGACTTCGCAGGGCCGGCCGTCTACGTCGTGATGTTCATCCTCGCCGGCTACATGGTGTGGCGCGCGGGCTGGCGCAACATCGGCCTCAACCTCGGCGGCGTGAAGTACCACGGCGCGGAAGTGATTCCGGTGATGATCACGGCCGTGTCGCTCGTCGTGTCATACTTCTCCGGGCCGATGCTGAACTTCGGCGATTTCTCGCGCTACTGCCGCTCGTTCGGCGAAGTGAAGCGCGGCAATTTCTGGGGGCTGCCGGTCAACTTCCTCGCGTTCTCGCTCGTCACGGTGATCACGACGGCCGCGACGCTGCCGGTGTTCGGCGAACTCATCACCGACCCCGTCGAGACGGTCGGTCGCATCGACCATCCGACCGCGGTGATCCTCGGTGCGCTGACCTTCACGATCGCGACGATCGGCATCAACATCGTCGCGAACTTCGTGTCGCCCGCGTTCGACTTCTCGAACGTCGCGCCGCGCCTGATCAGCTGGCGCGCGGGCGGGATGCTCGCGGCCGTCGCGTCGATCTTCATCACGCCGTGGAACCTGTTCAACAACCCGGCCGTGATCCACTACACGCTCGACGTGCTCGGCGCGTTCATCGGCCCGCTGTACGGCGTGCTGATCGCCGACTTCTACCTCGTCAAGCGCGGCCGGCTCGTGCGCGACGACCTGTACACGATGTCGGAAAGCGGCACGTACTGGTACACGGGCGGCGTGAACCGCCGCGCGCTGGCCGCGCTGTTGCCGGCCGCGGTGATCGCGATCGTCTGCGTGATGGTGCCGGGCTGGCAGGGCGTCGCGAACTTCTCGTGGTTCATCGGCGCGGGGCTCGGCTTCGTGTTCTACCGGCTGCTCGTGAGCGCGAAGGCCTGAGGAGCATGCGATGAAGATCCGACTGATCAATCCGAACACGACCCAGCGGATGACCGACGCGATGGGCCGCTGCGCGCGCGAGGTTGCCGCTGCCGGCACGGAGATCGTCGCGGTGAGTCCGCCGATGGGGCCGCCGTCGATCGAAGGGTATTACGACGAGGCGCTGGCGACGCCGGGGCTGCTCGCCGAGATCGTGCAGGGCGAGCGCGACGGCTGCGATGCGTACGTGATCGCGTGCTTCGGCGATCCGGGCCTGTATGCGGCGCGCGAGCTCGCACGCGGGCCGGTGGTTGGCATCGCCGAGGCCGCGATGCATGCGGCGAGCGTGCTCGCCCCGGGCTTCTCGGTCGTCACGACGCTCGCGCGCACCTGCGGGATGGCATGGCATCTCGCCGAGCGCTACGGGATGAAACGGTTCTGCCGCAACGTGCGCGCGACCGACGTCGCGGTGCTCGAGCTCGACCGGCCGGGCTCGGCTGCCCGCCGGATCATCGTCGACGAATGCCGGCGCGCGCTCGACGAGGACGGCGCCGACGCGATCGTGCTCGGTTGCGCGGGGATGGCCGAGTTCGCGCACGAGATCGAGCAGCAGATCGGCGCGCCGGTGGTCGAGGGCGTGACGGCGGCCGTCAAGTGGGCCGAGGCGCTCGTCGCGCTGCGCCTCGCGACCGCGAAGCGCGGCGACTACGCGCGGCCGCTGCCGAAGCGCTACGACGGCGCGTTCGCCCGCTTCAGCCCGCCGGACGGGGCGCAGGCGGAACCGGTGCCGGATTTGCCGCAACCGCACATACACACCGTCTGACACGCACTATCTGCGCCGCTGTATGGGCGCGTATGGGCGTTTTCGCTACACTGGGCCGTCATCGCATCGGCTTGCGCAGCCGGCCTCCGGCCCCCGTGCAGTCGATGCGAACCCATTATTTCAGCGAGCTTTCGCCGCACTTCGAACCATGTCACTCGATCCCAACTATCCTCGCGACCTGATCGGCTACGGCCGCCATCCCGTTCAGGCGAACTGGCCGGGACGCGCCCGCGTCGCCGTGCAATTCGTGCTGAATTATGAGGAGGGCGGTGAGAACTGCGTGCTGCACGGCGATCCGGGCTCCGAGCAGTTCCTGTCGGAAATCGTCGGCGCGGCCGCGTATCCCGACCGCCACATGAGCATGGAGTCGATCTACGAATACGGTTCGCGGGCCGGCGTGTGGCGCATCCTGCGCGAATTCGAGAAGCGCGGGTTGCCGCTGACGGTATTCGGCGTCGGCATGGCGATCGAACGCCATCCGGAGCTCGCGCGCGCGTTCGTCGAGCTGGGCCATGAAATCGCGTGCCACGGCTGGCGCTGGATCCACTACCAGAGCATGACGCCGGAACTCGAGGCCGAACACATGCGCCTTGGGATGGAAGCGATCGAGCGCGTGACGGGCGAGCGCCCGCTCGGCTGGTACACCGGCCGCGACAGCCCCAATACGCACCGCCTGGTCGCGGAATACGGCGGCTTCCTGTACGACTCCGACAACTACGGCGACGACCTGCCGTTCTGGATGGACGTCGAAGTGTCGGGCGGCAAGAAAACGCCGCAACTGATCGTGCCGTACACGCTCGACACAAACGACATGCGCTTCGCGACGCCGCAGGGCTTCAACACCGGCGATCACTTCTTCGACTACCTGCGCGATGCATTCGACGTGCTGTACGCGGAAGGCGACGAAGCGCCGAAGATGCTGTCGATCGGCATGCACTGCCGGTTGCTCGGCCGGCCGGGCCGGTTCCGCGGGCTGCAGCGTTTCCTCGATCACATCGAGAAGCACGATCGCGTATGGGTGACGCGCCGTGTCGATATCGCACGTCACTGGCGTGAACATCATCCGTATCAGCCCAATCATCGAAACGAAGGGAAAGCATGAAGGCGATGCGCTACACGTTGGAACAACTGAATACGATGGCGCCGAGCGCATTCGTCGCGGCACTGTCGGGGATCTTCGAACATTCGCCGTGGGTGGCCGAAGTCGCTGCGGGCCAGCGGCCGTTCGCGAGCATCGACGCGCTGCACAAGACGATGTCGGGTGCGGTGGAAACGAGCGGCGAAGCGCGCCAGCTCGCGCTGATCAATGCTCACCCGGAGCTGGCCGGCAAGGCTGCCGTGCGTGGCGAGCTGACCGCCGAGTCGACGCGCGAGCAGAGCGGCGCGGGCCTCGACCAGTGCACGCAGGAGGAGTTCGACAAGCTGCTGACGCTGAACCGCACGTATCGCGAGAAGTTCGGCTTCCCGTTCATCCTGGCGGTGCGCGGCTATGACCGGCACGGCATCATCGCGAACTTCGAGTCGCGCGTGAATCACTCGCGCACCGAGGAACTGCGGGCGAGCCTCGACCAGATCTACCGGATCGCGCGCTTCCGCCTCGACGACCTGATCGACGCCTGACATCGCAATACGGCCTGCTGCGTCGCAGCGGCCTGATCGCCTCACTGAAACAAGGAAACATCATGGCTGTTCCGCTTCTCGATCCCAACGCACCCGACTTCACGCGGCGCTACGTGAACCTGGCCGACCCGCGTCTCGGTGCGCAGGCGCTCGAAGCCAGCGACGATTTCTTCGCGCCGAAGGACCGGATGCTGAACCCCGAGCCGGCCGTGTTCATCCCCGGCAAGTACGACGACCACGGCAAGTGGATGGACGGCTGGGAAACGCGCCGCAAGCGCACGACGGGCTACGACTGGTGCATCGTCAAGCTCGCGCGCCCGGGCGTGATCAAGGGCTTCGACATCGACACGAGCCACTTCACCGGCAACTTCCCGCCGGCTGCGTCGATCGAGGCCGCGTTCGTGGCCGGCGGCGCGCCGACGCATGCGACCGAGTGGGTCGAGATCGTGCCGTCGACGACGCTGCAGGGCAACAGCCATCACTATGTCGAAGCGAGCGATGCGCGCGCCTTCACGCACCTGCGCGTGAACATCTATCCGGATGGCGGCATTGCACGCCTGCGCGTGTACGGCCAGCCGCAGCTCGACTGGGCCGGCGCGAGCGCGACCGAGCAGTTCGATCTCGCGGCGATGGAAAACGGCGGTTACGTGGTGGCCGCGAACAACCAGCACTTCGGCGTCGCGTCGAACCTGCTGCTGCCGGGCCGCGGCGTGAACATGGGCGACGGCTGGGAAACCCGCCGCCGCCGCGAACCCGGCAACGACTGGGCGATCATCGCGCTCGCGCAGCCGGGCGTGATCCGCAAGATCGAAGTCGATACCGCGTTCTTCAAGGGCAACTACCCGGATCGTTGCTCGATCCAGGCCGCGTACGTGTCGGGCGGCACGGACAGCTCGCTGATCACGCAGTCGATGTTCTGGCCCGTGCTGCTCGGCGAACAGAAGCTGCAGATGGACAAGCAGCACTACTTCGAACAGGACATCGCGTCGCTCGGCCCCGTCACGCACGTGCGACTGAACATCATTCCGGACGGCGGCGTGTCGCGCCTGCGTCTGTGGGGGACGCTCGACAAATGAAGACGCTTGCCATCGAACCGCTGACCAAGGAAGCATTCGCGCCGTTCGGCGACGTGATCGAAACGGAAGGGGCGAAGCAGATCCCGATCAACCTCGGCACCACGATCCGCTTTCACGATCTCGCGAAAGTCGACGTGACCGATGAAGACGGCCGCACGCTCGTCAACCTGTTCCGCGGCCAGCCGCGCACGCTGCCGTTCGAAGTGAAGATGCTCGAGCGGCACCCGCTCGGCAGCCAGGCGTTCGTGCCGCTGAACGACCAGCCGTATCTCGTCGTCGTCGCGCCCGCGGGCGATCTCGATCCGGCGAAGATCCGCGCGTTCGTGACGAGCGGCTGGCAGGGCGTCAACTATGCGAAGGGCGTGTGGCATCACCCGCTGATCGCGCTCGGCGGCGTCAGCGACTTCATCGTCGTCGATCGCGGTGGTGATGGCCTGAACCTGAACGAGCAGGACCTGCAGGAATCGCTGTGGCTCACCGACGAGGCGCTGCACGTGCTGACGGCCTGAGTCGCCGGCGTTTTTGCTGGCGTCCGACGAAACCCGCGCATCATGCGCGGGTTTTTTTATGTGCGGCCAGTTCGGCGAGATTCAGGTCGCCGCGTTTGTGCGCGTGTCGCGCGAGCTGCCGGCGCCGCGACGCCGGTTCGCAATCGGTGCATGCTGCGCCATCAGCTCGGCGACCCATTCGATGAATACGCGCAGCTTCGCGCTGACGTGCCGGTTCGGCGGGAACGCGACGTACATCGGCATCGGTTCGAGTTGCCATTGCTCGAACAGCGGCACCAGTTCGCCGCGGGCGCGATGCGCGCCGGCCATGTAGTCGGGCAGCCACAGAATGCCCAACCCGGCGAGGCCGGCCTCGAGGTACGCATTGCCGTCGTCGACCGCGAGCACGTAGCGTCCGCGCACGGTGACCTGCTCGCCGTCGCATGCCATCGCGAACGGCAGCGCCTTGCCGGTGCGCGCCCACAGAAAACCGACGATCCGGTGATGCGTATCCTCCAACTCGTCCGGATGCGTCGGCGTGCCGGCGCGTGCGAGGTAAGCCGGCGACGCATACACGCCCAGCCGCAGGTCGCCGACGCGCCGCGCGACCAGCGAGCGGTCGGTCGGTTCGCCGCCGCGCACGACGCAGTCGACGTTCTCGCCGATCACGTCCACCACGCGGTCGCTCACGCCCATGTCGAGCTGGATGTCCGGATAGCGCGCATGGAACGCGGGCAGTGCGGGGATCAGGATCAGGCGCGCGAACGGGCTCGGCACGTCCACGCGCAGCCGCCCGCGGGGCGCCGCGGAAGCGGCGGACAGGCTCGTTTCGGCATCGTCCATGTCGGCCAGCAAGCGCACGACGCGGTCGTAGTACGCGGCGCCGTCCGCGGTGACGACGACCTTGCGCGTCGTGCGATTGAACAGCTTCACGCGCAGCCGCGCTTCGAGCTGCTGCACGAGTTGCGTGACGGTGGTGCGGCTCATGTGCAGCGTCTCGGCCGCCTTCGTGAAACTGCCGGCTTCCACCACGCGGGCGAACGCCTGCATTGCGTCGAATCGATCCATCGGGTCAGGGCTCCGCGTCGGTCGGAATTGTTTGGTGCGTGCAAACAGTGTTGGACAGGGTTGCCGGTTTATTCGCCGCGCAACGATCCTTAAAGTGCCTTCATCGTTGATGCCGGGGCGGCTTCGCCCCACCAACCGAAGGAGGTAGGGGATGGTAAAGCGTAGCGTGGTTTTCCCGCCCGGTCGCCGGGCACTGTACGACCGCAACCGCTATTCGCCGGCGGTGCGCTCGAATGGCTTCCTGTTCGTGTCCGGGCAGGTTGGCAGTCGCGAGGACGGTTCGCCGGAGCCGGAGCTGGGTGCGCAGGTCCGCCGCGCGTTCGACAACCTGAACGCGGTGCTGCGCGCGGCCGGTTGCACGTTCGACGACGTCGTCGACGTGACGGTGTTCCTCGTCGATCCCGAAGCGACGTTCGAGCGGATCTGGGAGATCGTTCCTGAATACTGGGGCGACGCGCCGCATCCGACGCTGACCGCGGTCGGCGTGACCTGGCTGTATGGGTTCCAGTTCGAGATCAAGGCGATCGCGCGGCTGCCGGAGACGGTCGACGGGTGAGCAGGGCGCGCGCGGCGTGTGGCGGCGCGCGTCACGGCGCGACGGGCGGCTCCTGTTCGTATGCGCGATGCAGCAGCGCGACGAACGACGATGCGTCGGACAGTGTCGTCGCGCCCAACCGGCGCACGGCGATCCCGGGCGTCCACGAATTCATCACGACGGCGCCGGCCATCGACGGCAGGTCGGCCGGCGTCAGTTCGCGATCGTGCTGCGCGACCCCCAGACGCGCCAGTTGCCGACGCACGATGCGCATCGTGACGCCGCCGAGCATGCCGGCCACCGGCCACACGACCGCGTCGCCGGTCCAGAACGCGAGATTCCAGATCGAGCCTTCACTGATGCGCCCATGGCGATCGACGAACGCCGCATCGTCGAAACCCTGCGCGATCGCGCGGCGCAGGAAGTGCGTCTTCGCGACTTCGCCGACGTGCTTGATGTCCGGCAGCACGCGCTCGTACTCGAACAGCGCGAGATCGAGCGGGCCCATGGGCCCCGACGACGGCGCGGCGGTGCGGACGAGCACGTCGAGCGTTTCGTCGTCGCGCGGCGCGACGAATTCGCCCGTCGTCGCATGCACGGTCGCCGTCAGCGACAGCGCCGACGGCGCGCGCTCGAGCGCGGCGCGCAGGAGCGTGCGAATCCGGTCGTCGGGCAGGGCCTGGCCGAACAGCGTGTTCGACGCATCGCGCAGCCGCGCGAGATGCAGGTCGAGGCCGCGCACGTGGCCGTCGCGTACCTGCATGGCGGTGAAATGCGCGTGGCCCGCGAAAGCCAGCGCAGCGAGCGCGTCGGGCGTGGCGGCGACGCCGTTGATCTGGGCGACGGACGGGAATGATGCAGCGGTCATCGGCGACTCTCCAGGTTGGTCGCGGGCACGGGGCGGCGCGCGATATCTTCAAGAAAGCCTATTGTTTGCCGATTGATGCCGTCTTGAAAAACGAGTAGTTTTGGAACGGTCATCAAATCCGGTTTGAAGATCGATGGAACGCATGTGGCCCGGTACGCGCGCGCTGAGGACGTTCGATGCAGCGGCGCGGCACCTGAATTTCTCGCGAGCGGCCGACGAGGTCGGGCTGACGCCGGCGGCCGTCAGTCACCAGATCAAGGAAATCGAGGCGCAGCTCGACATGGTGCTGTTCGTCCGCACGAGCCGCAGCATCCGGCTGACGCCGGCCGGTGTCGTGCTGGCTGCCGCGGCCGCTGATGCGCTGGCGGGCCTGCAGCGCGCGACTGCCCGGGCACGGCGCGTCGCACGCGAGCAGACGGAGTTGCGCGTATCGGTCGGCGCGCGCTTCGCGACGCACTGGCTGCTGCCGCGCCTGCCGCGTTTCAGGGCCGAACATCCTGCGTTCGAGCTGTCGTTCGATATCACCGACCGGTTGCGCGATTTCGATGACGACGACGTCGATGCCGCGATCCGCTTCGGCACCGGGCGTTATCGCGATGCGTACGCGCAGCGCCTGTTCGATACGTCGGTCGTTGCGATCTGCAGCCCGGCGCTGTTGTCGGCCGGCCCGCCATTGCGCAAGCCGCGCGATCTGCTGCGCCACACGCTGTGCCACGTGGACTGCGAAGTCGATGGCGTGACCTGGCCGCGCTGGTCCGCATGGATGGCCGCTGCCGGCATCGACGGTTTCGACGACAGCCGGTGCGTCGCGTTTCCGGATTCGAGCCACGTCGTGCAGGCCGTGACGGATGGCACGGCGGTCGGGCTGGCGGAGCCGCACATGATCGCGCGCGATCTCGCGGAAGGGCGCGTCGTGCAACTGTTCGACGTGAACGTCGACGTGGCGCCGGGGCTCGCCTATCACGTCGTGTATCCGGAGCACACGCAGGACGATCCGCGCATCGTCGCATTGCGCGACTGGCTCGCGGATGAAGTCGCGACGAAGCGCGCGTAGCGGTGACGGTGGCGCGTGCTATCGTGCCCGCATCTCCACCGCGCGACGCCCGATTCCGGGCATGTTCCTCCGATGAGCCAACCTGAAAACGACCTGGCGATCCTGCTGAGCACGATGCAGCCCGAATTGCATCCTGGCGCGTTCGCCTTCGTATCGCTGCCGACCGACGCAGACGTATCGTTATCCGAAGTCATTGCAACGTTCCGCGAAGCGGAGGGGCTGACGGTCGTGGTCGAAGAGGAGACGGCGGCGCGTCACGGCTGGCCCGTGCTGTTCCGCTCGGCCTGGATCACGCTGACCGTGCATTCCGACCTTGCCGCTGTCGGCCTCACGGCGGCGTTCGCACGCGCGCTCGGCGCGGCCGGCATCAGTTGCAACGTGATGGCGGCTGCCTGCCACGATCACATCTTCGTGCCGTTCGACGATGGCCCGCGCGCACTCGACGCGCTCGTCGCGCTCCAGCGCGACGCGATGCGCGGTGAGCGCTAGCAACGCCGCTGCAACACGCAAAAAAAACGGGCCCGTAACGGGCCCGCGAACGGAAAGGATTGCGCCGGAACACGACCCCGGCGCACGGCGGCTTACTTGTTCGCGCCACCCTCGAACCACGCGGCGAGCTTCGTGCGCTCGTCGTCGGTCATGTGCGTGACGTTGCCGATCGGCATCGCCTTCAGGCGCACGGCCTGTTCATAGATACGCTGCGCGTTCTTCGACACTTCGTCCGGCGTGTCGAACATCACGCCCGCGGGCGCGCTGCCCATCAGCGTCGGCTTTGCCGAGTGGCACTCGACGCAGCGCTGCTGCAGGATCGGCATGATGTCGTTGATCACGACCTTCGGCGCGTTCGCGGCCTGCGCTTCCGGCGCGACCGGCTTCGGCGTCGTCCAGACCAGTGCGCCGGCCAGCAGCGCGACGCCGCCGATCGGCAGGTACCACAGCTGCTTGCCGCGGTGGCGCATCACGAAGAACTGGCGAATCAGCGCGCCGGCCAGCATGATCAGCACGAGCACGACCCAGTTGAACTTGTTCGTGTACGTCATCGCATAGTGGTTCGACAGCATCGCGAACACGACCGGCAGCGTGAAGTACGTGTTGTGCACCGAGCGCTGCTTGCCGCGCTTGCCGTAGATCGGGTTCGGCTCTTCGCCCTTGAGCATCTTGTCGACCATCTTGCGCTGGCCGGGGATGATCACGAAGAACACGTTCGCCGACATGATCGTCGCGAGCATCGCGCCGACGATCAGGTAGGCGGCACGACCCGCGAAGATGTGGCACGCGAGGTACGCGGCGGCGACCACGTAGATGCCGACGCAGATGCCGAGCACGCGGTCGTTGGTGCCGAGGATGCGGCACAGCGAGTCGTAGACGATCCAGCCGGCCGCGAGGAAGCCGAGTGCGGACGCGACGGCGACCACCGGGCCCATGTCGAGCACGCTCTTGTCGATCAGGTACGTGTTCGGTGCGAGCAGGTACAGCACGAAGAACAGCGAGAAGCCCGACAGCCAGGTCGTGTACGACGGCCATTTCGACCAGTGCAGGTCATCCGGCATTTCCGGCGGGGCGACCGTGTACTTCTGCATGTTGTAGAAGCCGCCGCCGTGGACGTGCCACAGCTCGCCGAACACACCGCGCTTGCGCTGGTTCGGGTCGGTCGGCGGTTTCAGGCTGTTGTCGAGCGCGACGAAATAGAACGACTCGCCGATCCACGCAATGGCGACGATGACGTGCAGCCATCGCAGCGCGAGGTTCAGCCAGTCGGTGATGAAGCCTTCCATGAAACTCCTCCAGACTCAAATCGTTTGTTTGATGCGGGCGCTGATTCGAATGTCAGCTGCCGCGATAGGTGCTGTACGACCACGGCGACACGAGCAGCGGCACGTGGTAGTGCGAGCCGGTGTCGGCGATGCCGAAGCGGAGCACGACGCGATCGACGAAACGGGGTTCGGGCACCTTCACGCCGAGCGACGCGAAGTAGTCGCCGGCATGGAACACGAGTTCGTATTCGCCGGCGGCGAGCGCGGCGCCTTCGAGCAGGGGTTCGTCGCAGCGGCCGTCGCTATTGGTCAGCACGGACTTGATCGCGCGGCGCGATTCGCCGTCCAGCGCGTAGAGGTCCACCTTGATTGCAGCGCCGGGACGGCCGTGCGCCGTATCGAGTACGTGGGTAGTGAGCTTTCCCATTCGTTGTGTCCTTGTGTGAATGCGAGGTTCGGCGGCGACTCGATCCATTGACTGTGCGGCGGATCGAGGCTCCACGTCACGTGGCTACATACCCGTCGGCGAGATTGAAGCGAGCGCCGTGCAGGCATTGTAAAAAGGTTCCCCACGCAAATACGGGCGCGATATCAAAGATAATGCGCCGCGCATGAGCGGCTGTCGACGGCACGCCGGAGGCGGCTTCCGGCGGGCTTCCGGCGGGCATTTCGGGCCGCCGGCGGGGCGCTGCGCGGCGTACCATATCGAATCCGTGAAACGCGGTATTCCGGATCGCGCATTGTGTGCGGCGCGCGCTTGGGCGATCCTCCCAGCGTGCGCGTCGGCCTTGTGGCCCGCGCGTACCCCGAAGACGGCGAGCACGCCGGGTAACCGGGCCAGGGCGTTCGAACGGACGCAGGCACCGGAACGTGCCGCGATTCAGCGTTCGAACGGCTGTGTGACCGTCCCCAGGATCCGCCCCTGGGGGCAGACCGACGCGGAGAACGCATGAACCTCGAGCAGCACGCTGGCGCACGCGCGCCGAACCCCTCCTCATCCCGCCCGACAACCCTGCTGGTCAAGCACGCCGACGTGCTCGTGACCATGGACGACACGCGTCGCGAGCTGCGCGATGCGGGGCTCTACATCGAAGACAACCGGATCGTCGCGGTCGGCCCGACCGCCGAGCTGCCCGAGACGGCCGACGAAGTGCTCGACCTGCGCGGCCACCTCGTGATCCCGGGGCTCGTGAACACGCACCACCACATGTACCAGAGCCTGACGCGCGCGGTGCCTGCGGCGCAGAACGCCGAGCTGTTCGGCTGGCTCACGAACCTGTACAAGATCTGGGCCCATCTGACGCCCGAGATGATCGAGGTGTCGACGCTCACCGCGATGGCCGAACTGCTGCAGTCGGGCTGCACGACGTCGAGCGATCATCTGTACATCTACCCGAACGGCAGCCGCCTCGACGACAGCATCGGCGCCGCGCAGCGGATCGGCATGCGTTTTCATGCGAGCCGCGGTGCGATGAGCGTCGGCCAGCGCGACGGCGGGCTGCCGCCCGATTCGGTCGTCGAGCGCGAGCCCGACATCCTGCGCGACACGCAGCGCCTGATCGAGACCTATCACGACGAAGGCCGTTACGCGATGCTGCGCGTGGTCGTCGCGCCGTGCTCGCCGTTCTCGGTGAGCCGCGACCTGATGCGCGACGCGGCCGTGCTCGCGCGCGAATACGGCGTGTCGCTGCACACGCATCTCGCGGAGAACGTCAACGACATCGCGTACAGCCGCGAGAAATTCGGGATGACGCCGGCGGAATATGCGGAAGATCTCGGCTGGGTCGGCCACGACGTGTGGCATGCGCACTGCGTGCAGCTCGACGATGCGGGTATCAGCCTGTTCGCGCGCACCGGCACGGGCGTCGCGCACTGTCCATGCTCGAACATGCGGCTCGCGTCGGGTATCGCGCCGGTGAAGAAGATGCGTCTCGCAGGCGTGCCGGTCGGCCTCGGTGTCGACGGCTCGGCATCGAACGACGGCGCGCAGATGGTCGCGGAAGTGCGGCAGGCGCTGCTGTTGCAGCGGGTTGGCTTCGGGCCCGATGCGATGACTGCGCGTGAAGCGCTCGAGATCGCGACGCTCGGCGGCGCGAAGGTGCTGAACCGCGACGACATCGGTGCGCTGAAGCCTGGCATGGCCGCGGACTTCGCCGCATTCGACCTGCGCCAGCCGCTGTTCGCGGGCGCGCTGCACGATCCGGTCGCGGCGCTCGTGTTCTGCGCGCCGTCGCAGACGGCGTACACGGTTGTGAACGGGAAGGTGGTGGTAAGGGAAGGACGTCTGGCGACGCTCGACCTGCCGCCCGTCATCGCGCGTCACAACGCGCTCGCGCAGGCACTGGTGGAGGCATCGCGCTGAAGGAAGGCTGAGGCGCCATCCGGCGGCGGTGTTGCCGCCGGGGCAGGCCGCCGGCTGTCGCCGCGCCGAAACGGCGCGGGCGGTGCGCGCCGTTACGCTTCGATCAGCGTGCGGGTGGCTTCGGCGACGAGGCTGCGCAGCCAGCGCACTTCGTCGGAGTAATGGCAGCGCTCGTGCCACAGCTGGTAGTACTGCATCGGCGGGAAGTCGAGCGGCGCCGGCACGACCGACAGCGGCAGGAACTTCGCGTAGTGATCGGCGAACAGTCGCGTCGTCGTGAAGATCAGGTCGGACTTCACGAGCACGTACGGTGCGAGGTTGAAGTACGGCAGCGTGACGACCACGTGGCGCTTGAGCCGTTCGCGCGCGAGATGCACGTCGATCGCGCCGCGCTGGCCGACCGAGTATGGCGTCGGCGCGAGATGCGGGGCGTTCAGGTACTGGTCGAGCGTGAGCCCGCCGCGCTTCGCGAACGGGTGCGTATTGCTCATCAGGCAGACGATTTCGTCGACGAACAGGTTCGACAGGTGCAGCTGCTCGGGCGGCTCGGGCCAGTTGCCGACGACGATGTCGAGCTTGCCGTCTTCCAGCGCGAGCTCGTAGTCGAACGCGGGGCCGAGCGAATGGAACTCGAGCGTTGCGTTCGGTGCGGCCTGGCGGAAGCGCTCGACCACGGTCGGCACGAACAGCACGTTCAGGTAGTCGGGGCAGCCGATCCGGTAGCAGCGGATCGACGTGGCCGGGTCGAAATTGTGCTGCTGGAACTTGATGCGCTCGATTTCACGCAGCGCGTTCTGCACGGGCTCGAGCAGGCGCAGCCCGTATTCGGTCGGCACCATGCCGGATTTGCCGCGCACCAGCAGCGGATCGCCGGTGATGTCGCGCAGGCGCCGCAGCGCGGCGCTGATCGCCGGTTGCGACTGGTTCAGTTTGACGGCCGCGCGCGTGACGCTGCGCTCCATCAACAAGGTGTGCAAGACGCGCAAGAGGTACGTGTCGATCGCCTCGCGTTGCTGACTCATGTTATCTCCGGTTTATATGGCTGGGCTGATCGAGGGGTGGGGTGGGTATATTGTTTTTAATATGAACGAAAATCAGCGTCAAGAGATGGATACCCGCAGGTACCCGCCGGCCGGGCCGCGACAAGGGGCCCGAACGGGGGCGAAGTGAAGCGCGCGGCGCCGCGCGGAAGCGCGTTGCACGAATCCGGTCAGCGGCGCGGCGTGTGATGCAGGGGGCGCGTCAGTCGTCGATGCGCATGCCGACCTTCAGCGTGACCTGCCAGTGCACGACCTGATCGCCTTCGATGTGCCCGCGCGTTTCGGTCACCTCGAACCAGTGCAGGTTGTGCAGCGTCTTGCCGGCTTTCGAGATCGCGTTGCGGATCGCGTCGTCGCTCGATTGCTTCGACGAGCCGGTCAGCTCGATCATCTTGTACACGTGGTCGCTCATGATGCGCTCCCTGGGATGTCGGTATAAATGGCCGGCGCAAGCCGTGGTCCCGAAGCGGCGCCGCGCGTGCCCGGCTTCTTGAGTGATAGGTATGATGGGCGGCAAGTTCAACCCATATCGGAGACGAGGAGCATCGTGGAAGTCGGATTTTGCGGACCGGGATTGATGGGCGCGCCGATGATTCGGCACTTGCTGGCGGCAGGGCATCGGGTCAGCGTGTGGAATCGCTCGCGCGACAAGGCCGAGGCGCTCGTGGAGGACGGCGCGCAGGTGGTCGGCACGCCGCGTGAACTGGCGGAGCGCGTCGAGACGGTATTCGTGTGCGTGCTCGACGGCCGCGCGGTGGGCGATGTCGTGTTCGGCGAGCACGGCCTGCTGTCCGGCGATGCGCGTGCGCGTCGCCTGCAGCGCATCGTCGATCATTCGAGCATTGCGCCCGCCGCCACGCGTGACTACGCGGCGCGTGCAGCGGCGCTCGGCGTCGGCTGGGTCGATGCGCCGGTGTCGGGCGGCGTGCCCGGCGCGCAGGCCGGCACGCTCGCGGTGATGGCCGGCGGCCGCGCGGCCGATCTCGACGCGGTGCGGCCGCTGATCGGTACCTACGCGTCGCGGATCACGCACATGGGCGACGCGGGCGCGGGACAGACGGCGAAGCTGTGCAACCAGGCGATCGTCACCGCGACGGTGACCGCGATCGCCGAGGCCGTCGGTCTGGCGCAGGCGAGCGGCATCGATGCCGCGCGGCTGGCCGAAGCGCTGGCCGGCGGCTGGGCCGATTCGGTGCTGCTGCAGACGTTCGTGCCGCGCATGACGTCGGGCGGTCATGCTCCGATCGGCGCGCTCGGCACGTTCCAGAAGGACGTCGATGCGATCGCCGACGCGGCGCGCGACACGGGCGCCGTGATGCCCGTATTGGCCACCGTGCAGCAGGTGTTGCGGCTCGGCGCCGCGCAAGGGCTCGCCGGTGCCGATTTCGCCGCATTCATCGACATCGTGCGACCCGGCAACGGGCGTCAGCAGGTGTCGTGACGGGCAAGCGGGGCGCGTGAATGACAGATGGGCCGCCCGGAGGCGGCCCATCGAATGGCAGGGTGATCAGCCGAGGGAGCGTGGTGTCGTGTCGCCGGCGTTCTGGCGACCGAGCCCGCCGCGCAGGCTCGCTTTCGTGCCTGCACCAAACTCGGGCAGGATGCGCGCACGCGCACGGCTCGCGAACACGAGGAAGCCGAAGCCGTTTGCTTCATACCAGTATCCGCCGTTCTCGAGGCCGTCCAGCGGCTGCTCGAGCGCGTTGGCGATCGATTCGATGCAGCGCTTGCGCAACTCGGCGATGGCGGGATAGGGCGGCTGGGCGCCGCGTACGCTGCACAGGAGCACGTCGAGACCGGGCAGCACATGTGCGTACAGGACGGGTTCGTCCTGCGCGCGGGCGCGGGCAATCTTGGTGTCGAGCTGGGCAAACGGTTTCGAGTGGCGCAATACCGCGAGGAATGACTCCTGGCCATCCTGCTGGGCACGCCGACGTTTTTTCGGGAAGGACATAAACACTCGCCTCAAAAACAATTGCAAGAAATGCGGCACTTTCATGCGACCCACTCCCGGCTATGTACGCCGCATGTCGATCCTTTATAGCACACGAAAATGCTGCCTTCGTGCAGTACGACGATCAATGTCTCCCGTCGACCTGCTCGCCATGATCGACACAGCCAGCGTCTTGGCGCCCGTACTGTCGTTTAGTCTCCATCATAGACCTGCTTTCCCCGCGCGTGCATTCGCCCGTCACAAAAAAGTGAGATGGGCCGCACGCGGCGGTGCATCGCGCGCGCAATAAAAAGGCCCGCGCGGGGCGGGCCTGGCTGGCGGAGCGCTTGGTGATCAGCGCTGCTTCAGCGAATCGCGGATCTCGCGCAGCAGCACCGTATCTTCCGGCGTCGCGGCCGGTGCGGCGTCTTCCGGCTTGCGCAGCTTGTTGATGAATTTCACCATCAGGAAAATGATGAACGCGAGGATGACGAAATTGATCGCCACCGTGATGAACGAGCCATAGCCGAACGCGGCGACACCCGCGGCCTGCAGGTCCTTGAACGAATCGGGATTACCCTTGAACGTCGGGGGGATGGTGCCGAGCAGAACGAACTTGTTCGAGAAATCCAGGCCGCCGGTCAGCACGCCGATGACCGGCATGATGAGGTCTTTCACGACCGAGTCGACGATCTTCGAGAATGCGCCGCCGATGATCACGCCGACGGCGAGATCCATGACGTTGCCCTTGACGGCGAACTCCTTGAATTCCTTGATGATGCTCATGAGCGGCTTTCTCCTGTTTGGGGCGAGGGGAGGCGTGCCGCGACGCGCAGGGATGCAGAGCGTCGAATGAGGGTCGGTGGCACGCCGATGGCCGCATGATAGCGAACGCTCCCCATTGCCGGTAGTCCATCTTGAAATGATTGACAAATCCGCGCGTCGGCGCGGCCGGCCCTGCAGGGGAGCGGGGCGTGCAATGCAGCGCGTCGCGGGGGCGTCGACGCGCTGCGTAGCTTCAAGTGTTGTCGTCGGTCCAGCCGTCGTCGTTGCTGCCGAGATCCATGCCGCCGCCGCTGACGTTGCCGTCGCTCCAGTTCGAACTGTCGCCGCGGCCGAGGTCGAAGCCCGGGTCGTTCTCCTGCCGGCGGCGCTCGCCGTCGACGATCACGTCGCGTTCGACCACGCGCTCGCGACCGCCGGACATCGCCTCGCCGAGCAATACGCCGGTCAGCAACCCGCCCATGCCGCCGCCGAACCCGCCGCCGCCTTGCTGGATCACCACCGGCGGTTGCTGTTGCGGGTAGGGCTGCTGAGGATACGGCTGGCCTTGCGCGCCCGTCATGCGGTCGGCTTCCTGCGCATACACAGAGCCGCTGCCGTTCGCCGGTGCCGCGGGTTGCGCGGCCGGGTCGGGACGGCCTTCGACGCGTGCCTTCACGCTTGCATGACGCTGTTCGAGTTCATCGACGCGATACGGCGGCACCGGGTTCTTGCCGTTCGACAGCGTTTCGACGAGCGTGCGCGCATCGGTCTCGATCGCATCGAGTTCGCCCGTGAGCGCCGCGGCGCCGGGCGCCGCCGACAGCTTCGCGTCGAGTTTCAGCGGGCGGATGTCGTTCAGCACGTCGGTGGCGCGCTTGAGCTGCGTGCGGCGTTCGTCGTCGGCGCGGCTGTCGTCGGCCGTGCGTGCGCGCCTCAGCGTCCAGCGCAGCACCAGCGCGATCACCGCGACGATCAGCCCGAGGACGATCCACATGCCGGTCGACGGGCCGTGTTTTTCCGCCGGCGCGACAGCGGGCGCGAGCCCCGGCTGCAGCGTCCCGGCCTGCGTGGCCGAAGGCACGTTGCCGCCCACGCGCGCAGCGTCGGCGCGGATACGCGACTCGGTCTGCGCGAAGCGCGATGCGTCGGTGAACTTGAGTTGCGGATCGAGCGTCTTCGCGCGCTGCAGCTGCTCGAGTGCGTCGGACGCGCGGCCCTCGCGGTCCAGCACCTGTGCGTACAGGTAGCGCGCATGCGCGTTGTTCGGATGGGCGTCGATGACTTGCGACAGCTGCGTGTCGGCTTGCTGCCAGTTGCGTTGCGCGATCGATTGCTCGACCTGCTGGAGCGACGGGACCGCAAACGCGGCGGACGACAGCACCATCAGCGAGAGGCCGAGTGCGGCGAGAGATTTCTTCATGGTCGAACCGGGCGCAGGCGCCCGTCTCCTGACGATCGGTTCGCGCCGCGCCCGGGGCGGGCGGCGGCGCGGTGGCCCGCAGTGGCCGTTACTGCGCGGGCGTGTCGAGCTGCTTCTTCAGCGCGGCGAGGCGATCCTCGACCGACGGGCCCTTGTTCAGCGCGGCGAGCTTGTCGTCGAGCGCCTTGCCGCTCGACGTGTCGGCCGAATTCAGGCGCGCGTCCGAGCGGGCGTTCTGCAGCGCGACCTTGTCCTCGAGCTTCTGGAAGTCCTCGGACAGGTTCTTGCCGCCGATGCCGCCCAGGGCGCTGGCCGCGACGTCCTTCGCCTGCGCGATTTCCTGCTTGGCCTGCAGGATGTTCGAGCGTGCATTCAGGTCGTTGCGGCGCTGACGCATGTCGGCGATCTGCCCCTTCAGCTTGTCGACCGACGGCTCGAGCGTCGTCAATTCGGCTGCGAGCGCGTCACGCTCGGCTTCCGCGTTCGACTGTGCGGCGAGGGCTTCGCGGGCGAGCGCTTCGTCACCGGACTGCAGCGCGCGCTTCGCGCCGTCCTCGTACTTCTTCACCTTGTCGTCGGCCGCATCGCGCTTGCTGCGCTGGGTCGCGACCTGTGCCTCGATCTCGATCAGCGAATTCTCGGCACGGCCGATGCTGTCGTCGAGCTCCCGCACGATCTGCCGTGCGTCGCGCGACGGATCCTGTACCGAATCGGCCGCATCGTTCAGCAGGCCTTTGATCGTGCGCGAAACAGAGTCGAAAAGCGACATGAAATCCTCCGTGGTTGAAAGGCGCCGCGTGAGAGCGGCAGTGCCCGTTGCGAGCCGGTTCCGACCCGCATGAGCCGGCGGATATTACACCACCGGTTCACTTAAATACGGCTTAAACGCGCGAGTTCAAGCGGCTTGCGCATCAGGATGTCGAACCTTTCGCGATTGAAAGAAAGCCGGTGCGCGCGCGCGATATCGCGTGTCCATGATAGGCAGAGGATGCCGACAATACGTTCCTTAAATCACGGCATTGCGGGAATTTTTACAAAAAATCGCGAAGGCACCCGGTCGATTTCATTAAAATGCGCTGTCACGTCGCGGGAACGGATCGCCGCGCGGCGGGGTCTGTCGACGTGACAGCCGCATCACGCTGTATCCGCTCTGATTCATTCGCCTGCATTTCCGCATGCGTCCGAGGGCGCCACGACCGCCCGCCATTCCGACATGCCAATTATCAAACGACCGCCTTCTTCTTCCGACAGGAACGAACCCCACTACACGCTGCGCCGTTCGCCGTCCGGAGCCTATTACCCCAATGACGACGATCGCGACGACGACCGCCGCACCCAGCGCAGCGGCGGCGGAGGGCGCGGCCGCTCGTTCGGCTCGCGCGTCATGCTGTGGTTCGCCGGCCTCATCGCGACGCTGGCGATCGTCGGCGCGCTGATCGTCGGCTACGCGCTGGTCGTGATGGCGCCGCAACTGCCGTCGCTCGATGCGCTGACCAACTATCAGCCGAAGGTGCCGCTGCGCGTGTTCACGGCCGACCACGTGCTGATCGGCGAATTCGGCGAGGAGCGCCGCAGCCTCGTGCGCTTCCAGGACATTCCGGACGTGATGAAGAAGGCGGTGCTCGCGATCGAGGACTACCGCTTCTACGAACACGGCGGCGTCGACTTCGTCGGCATCCTGCGCGCGGGTGTCGCCGACCTGATGCACGGCGGCGCGCGCCAGGGCGCGAGCACGATCACGATGCAGGTCGCGCGCAACTTCTTCCTGTCGAGCGAGAAGACCTACACGCGCAAGATCTACGAAATGCTGCTCGCGTACAAGATCGAGAAGGCCCTGACGAAGGACCAGATTCTCGAGCTGTACATGAACCAGATTTATCTCGGCCAGCGCTCGTACGGCTTCGCGGCCGCCGCGCGCGTGTATTTCGGCAAGGACCTGAAGGACATCACGCTCGCGGAAGCGGCGATGCTCGCGGGGCTGCCGAAGGCGCCGTCCGCGTATAACCCGGTCGTCAATCCGAAGCGCGCGAAGGTGCGCCAGGAATACATCCTGAAGCGCATGCTCGAGGTCGGCTACATCACGCAGCCGCAGTACGACGCGGCCGTGAAGGAAGAGATCCACGTGCGCACGCCGGGCAACCAGTACGCGGTGCACGGCGAGTACGTCGCCGAGATGGTGCGGCAGATGATGTACCAGCAGTACAAGGACGAAACCTATACGCGTGGGCTGACCGTCACGACGACAATCAACTCGTCCGACCAGGAAGCCGCGTACCAGGCCGTGCGTCGCGGCATTCTCGACTACGAGCGCCGCCACGGCTATCGCGGGCCGGAAGCGTCGATCAAGCTGCCCGCGGCCGGCGACGACCGCGACGAGGCGATCGACGACGCGCTCGCCGATCACCCGGACAACGGCGACCTGCAGTCGGCGGTCGTGCTGTCGGCATCGCCGAACGCGGTCGAGGTGCAGTTCGTCGGCGGCGCGACCACGACGATCGGCCCGGCCGGGCTGCGCTTCGTGGCGGGCGCGCTCAGCCCCCGCGCGAACGACACGCTGCGCATCAAGCCGGGCTCGGTCGTGCGCGTGCTGAAGGACGGCAAGACGGGTTGGCAGGTCGTGCAGCTGCCGCAGGTCGAAGGCGCGCTCGTCGCGATCGCGCCGCAGGATGGCGCGATCCGCTCGCTCGTCGGCGGCTTCGACTTCAACAAGAGCAAGTTCAACCACGTGACGCAGGCCTGGCGGCAGCCGGGCTCGTCGTTCAAGCCGTTCATCTACTCGGCGTCGCTCGACAAGGGGCTCGGGCCGGCGACGATGATCAACGACGCGCCGCTGTACTTCCCGCCGAGCGTCCCGGGCGGCACCGCCTGGGAGCCGAAGGACGACGACCAGCCGGACGGCCCGATGACGATGCGCACCGGCCTGCAGCGTTCGAAGAACCTCGTGTCGATCCGGATCCTCGCATCGATCGGCACGCAGTATGCGCAGCAGTACGTGACGCAGCGCTTCGGCTTCGATCCCGCGAAGACGCCGCCTTACCTGCCGATGGCGCTCGGCGCGGGCCTCGTGACGCCGCTGCAGCTCGCGACCGGCTATGCGGTGTTCGCGAACGGCGGCTACAAGGTCGATCCGTACCTGATCGCCGAGGTCGACGACGCACGCGGCCAGGCGCTGCAGAAGTCGCAGCCGGTACTCGCGGGCAGCACGGCGCCGCGTACGATCGAAGGCCGCAATGCGTACGTGATGAACAGCCTGCTGCATTCGGTCGCGACGGCCGGCACGGGCGCGGGCACCAACGCACTGGGCCGCAGCGACCTGCAGGGCAAGACGGGTACGACGAACGACGCGAAGGACGGCTGGTTCGCCGGCTACCAGCAATCGCTCGTCGCGGTCGCGTGGATGGGCTTCGACCAGCCGAAGAGCCTCGGCAGTCGTGAGTTCGGCGCGCAGCTCGCGTTGCCGATCTGGGTGAACTACATGCGCACCGCGCTGAACGGCGTGCCCGAGCAGCAGATGCCGATGCCGGACGGCCTGACGTCGATCGACGGCGAGCTGTACTACGCCGATCGCACGCCGGGCAACGGCTTCGTCGCGAACGTCGACATCAACCCGGCCGAGAATTCGATCAGCGCGAACGATGCGCTCGGCTCGGCTGGCGCGGCGGGGCTTGCACCGCCGCCCGTCACGCCGCAGGAGAAGCAGCAGATCATGGACATGTTCGAGAACAAGTAAGCGGCACGCTTCGGTCCGGCATGCGACGGGCGCCTTCGGGCGCCCGTTTTTTTGTGCGAACGGCCGGCAAACGGAGACGCGTGAATCAGAACGATGCGCAGGCCGGTGCGACCGTCATGCCGACCGATTGCTGGTGGAATCGCTGCATGTACGCTTGCCGGATCGCGGCGAGCCGCGCACGTGTCTCGGGCGTATCGTCGGCGATGATACGGATCACGAAGCTGTCTTCGCGCGTGATCCGGCCGCTTGTCTGGTCGCGCCACTGGCCGTGTGTGTCCCAGTAGGTGAGGCCGTCGGGGAACCGTGGTGTGACCGTGTCGGCGAGGAATGCCGCGCGCTCCGGATCGGTGACGGGGCCGCGCCCCGTGATGTCGCGCCCGAACAGCAGGTCGGCCTGCAGCATGCGGTTTTCGCCGGGCTGCGTGCAGGCCGGCGGTGCGTCGACGACGGGCGACGGCGGTGCCGCGCAACCGGCGAGCAGGGTGATCGCCATGACGCAGGCGGCCAGCGGCCGCATCTGCCCATTTCGTGACGATCGACCTCCGCGCGCGCAAAACGCTGCGCGCTCAACCACTTGCGTGCTTGTCCGGCGGGTTATCAACAGGGCTGTCAACATAATCTGGGGATAACCCTAGGTTCGTCCACGCGTGCCCGATGTGGGGTTAGTGCTGCAGTGTCGCGTGCGCGAGATGCATGCCGAGTGTGGCGGGGTCGGTGTTGGTGCCCGATAGCAGCACGCCGACGCGCTTGCCCTGCAGCGTTTCGCGCAGCGGGCCGAGCAGGGCGGCCAGCGCAGCCGCGCACGCCGGTTCGACCGACAGTTTCAGCCGCGAGAACAGGAACAGCATCGCGGCCCGCAGCGCGTCGTCGGACACGGTGACGATGCGGTCGACGTGGCGCCGGCACAGCTGGTAGCTGTATTCCTCGGTATGCGGCGCCATCAGCGAATCGGCGATCGTCTGCATCGCGCTCATCTTGATCGTGTGATTCGCCGCGAAGCTGCGGCTCATCGCATCGGCGCCTTCCGGCTCGACGCCGTACACGTGCACACGCGGATTCGCGAGCCGCAACGCGGTCGCCATGCCGGCCGCGAGCCCGCCGCCGCCGATCGGCACGATCACCGCGTCGAGGTCGGGCGTCTGGGTCGCCCATTCGTAGCCGAGCGTCGCGGTGCCGAGGATCGTGTGATAGCCGTTGAACGGATGGATGAAGAAGCGGCCTTCCTCGGCTTCGATCCGCCGGACCAGGTCGAATGCCTGCGATGCGCTGCCGGCCAGCACGACTTCCGCGCGGTACTGCTTGCACTGCGCGATGCGCGACGGGCTGGCGGTATGGAACATCACGACCTTGGCGCTGCTGCCGAGCCGCATTGCCGCGTACGCGACGGCCGCCGCGTGATTGCCGGCCGACACGCAGGTGACGCCGGCGTTCCTGCGCGCCTCGTCGAGTGCGAGCAGGTGCGTGAATGCGCCGCGCGCCTTGAAGCTGCCGCTGACCTGCAGCAGCTCGAACTTGAAGTTGACGTGTGTGCCTTCAAGCGATGGCAGGTCGGCGCGTTCGAACACGGGCGTACGCGCGACCCACGGCGACAGCGCGAAATGCTGCGCGGCGATTTCGTCGAGCGTCGGGATCGGCTCGCCGTCGATCGTCGTATGGGCGGCGCCCTGTTGTTCAGTCGACATGACGTTGCGGGTGGCGAAGTGGGCCGCCCCGCACACGCGGGCCGGCGTGGCGGGGGGCAGTCAGTGCGCGTCGACCGACATGCTGCGGATGAACTTGCGCAGGAACTGTTCGCAGCCGGCGAGCTGCGCGAGCTCGACATATTCGTTCGGCTTGTGCGCCTGCTCGATGTTGCCGGGCCCGCACACGACGCTCGGGATGCCCGCGCGTTCGAACAAACCGGCCTCGGTGCCGTACGCGACCTTGCGCTTGTCCTGGTCGGCCGTCAGCGCGCGCACGAGCTGCGTGATCGCGGCCTGCTCGGTGGCGTCGAGGCCGGGCGCCGCGGCGATCTTCGAGAACTCGATCGCGGCATTCGGATGCTCGCGCAGCATCTGCGGCAGCAGCGTGTCCCGTGCATACGCTTCGATGCGCGTGAAGATCTGCTCGGGATCGAGCGTCGGCAGGTTGCGGAACTCGAAGTCGAACCGGCATTCGGCCGGCACCGTGTTGATCGCGTTGCCGCCCTGGATCGTGCTCGTCTGCGCGGTCGTGAACGGCACGTCGTACAGTTCGTCGAACGGGCCTTCGGCGCGAAAGCGCTCGGCGATGTCGCGGATATGGCAGATGAGACGCGCCGCATACTCGATCGCGTTCAACCCCTTCGGCGTCAGCGACGAATGCGCCGCGTGGCCGCGCACGCAGCAGCGGTAGGCATTGATGCCCTTGTGCGCGATGATCGGCCGCATGCTGGTCGGCTCGCCGACGATGCAGCCGGATGGCTGCACGCCGCGTTTGACCAGATCCGCAATCATCAGCGGCGCGCCGGCGCAGCCGATTTCCTCGTCATAGGACAGCGCGAAATGGATCGGCTTCGCGAGCTTCGTCGCCTGCATCTCGGGCAGCAGCGCGAGCGCGGCGCCGATGAAGCCCTTCATGTCGCAGGTGCCGCGGCCGTACAGGCGGCCGTCGCGGATTTCCGGCGCGAACGGGTTGCTGTCCCATTGCTGGCCGTCGACCGGCACGACGTCGGTATGCCCGGACAGCACGATGCCGCCGTTCGTCGAGCCGTCGTGCGCGGGCACGGTGGCGAACAGGTTCGCCCAGCCTTCTCGCGGATCGTGCGTGATCGTCGATGCGATGCCTTTCGCGGCGAGCGCGTCACGCACCGTTTCGATCAGGCCGAGGTTCGGCACGCGGCTCGTCGTGTCCATCGACACCAGTTGCTTGATCCAGGGCAGGCTGACGAGCGACGCGTCGCCTTGGGGGGCGGCGGACGGCGCTGTCGCGTCGAGAGTGGACATGGCAAGACTCCGTCTGATGAATGGGAAAATCATACTCAAAAACGCGTCGGCCCGCCCGCGTCGGGCGCAGTGCGGTGCAGCAACGCCGCATCTGCCGCCAGCGCATCAGCGCACCGCGGCAGCTGCTCCCTGCTTGGGTCCGAGCGCGCGCAGCGTTTCCTTGATCGTCGACACGCGGATCGCGAGATCGGGCGAGCGCGTCTCGATGCGCAGCTTGTCCTGGCCCGCGAGCTTGATGTGCCGGTGCTTCTGCACCATCTCGATGATCCGCATCGGATCGATCGGCGGATTCGGCTCGAACTGCAGCCCGATCGCCACCTCGCTCGCGTCGATCTTCACGATGCCGAGCGGCTTCGCGGCGATCCGCAGCCGATGCGTCTCGACGAGCGCGTGCGCTTGCGGCGGCAGCTTGCCGAAGCGGTCGATCAGCTCTTCCTGGATGCCGTCGATCGCGTCGCCGTGCTCGCAGTTCGCGAGACGCTTGTACAGCGACAGCCGCTCCTGCACGTCCGCGCAGTAGTCGGCCGGCAGGATCGCCGGCGCATGCAGGTTGATTTCCGTCGTCGCGGCGAGCGGGGCGGTGAGGTCGGGCTCCTTGCCGTTCTTCAGCGCCTTCACCGCGTCGTTCAGCATGTCCGTATAGAGCTGGAAGCCGATCTCGTGGATTTCGCCGGACTGCTTGTCGCCGAGCACTTCGCCGGTGCCGCGGATCTCGAGGTCGTGCATCGCGAGATAGAAGCCCGAGCCGAGTTCCTCCATCTGCTGGATCGCTTCCAGCCGGCGCTGCGCCTGCTTGGTCAGCGCCTGCGGATCGTGGACCAGCAGGTACGCATACGCCTGGTGGTGCGAGCGGCCGACGCGGCCACGCAGCTGGTGAAGCTGCGCGAGGCCGAACTTGTCCGCGCGATGCATGATGATCGTGTTCGCGCTCGGCACGTCGATGCCGGTCTCGATGATGGTCGTGCACAGCAGCACGTTCGCACGCTGCGCGACGAAATCGCGCATCACCCGTTCGAGTTCGCGTTCGTGCATCTGGCCGTGCGCGATCACGATGCGTGCCTCGGGTACGAGCGCCTCGAGCATCGCCTTGCGGTTCTCGATCGTCTCGACCTCGTTGTGCAGGAAGTACACTTGGCCGCCGCGCTTCAGTTCGCGCAGCATCGCCTCGCGGATCACGCTTTCCTCCTCGCGGCGCACGAAGGTCTTGATCGCGAGCCGCTTCTGCGGCGCGGTGGCGATGACCGAGAAATCGCGCAGCCCTTCGAGCGCCATCCCGAGCGTGCGCGGGATCGGCGTCGCGGTGAGCGTCAGCACGTCGACTTCCGCGCGCAGCGCCTTCAGCGCTTCCTTCTGGCGCACGCCGAAGCGGTGTTCCTCGTCGATGATCACGAGGCCGAGGCGCTTGAACTGCACGTCCGACGACAGCAGCTTGTGCGTGCCGATCACGATGTCGACGCTGCCTTCGTTGATCTGCGCGATCGCGGCGTTGACTTCCTTCGTGGTCTTGAAGCGCGACAGCTCGACGATCCGCACCGGCCAGTCCGCGAAGCGGTCGGCGAAGGTCTGCGTGTGCTGCTCGGCGAGCAGCGTGGTCGGCGACAGCAGCGCGACCTGCTTGCCGCCCAGCACCGCGATGAACGCGGCGCGCAGCGCCACCTCGGTCTTGCCGAAGCCGACGTCGCCGCACACGAGGCGGTCCATCGGCTTGCCGCTCGTCATGTCGCCGATCACGGCGGCAATGGCGGCCGCCTGGTCGGGCGTTTCCTCGAAGCCGAAGCTTTCGGCGAACTTCACGTAGTCGCGCGGATCGAGCGAGAACGCATGGCCTTCGCGGGCCGCGCGGCGCGCGTAGAGGTTCAGCAGCTCGGCTGCGGTATCGCGGATCTGCTGCGCGGCCTTGCGCTTCGCGCGCTCCCACTGGCCGGAGCCGAGCGCGTGCAGCGGCGCGCTGTCGGGATCGGCGCCGCTGTAGCGCGAAATCACGTGCAATTGCGCGACGGGCACGTAGAGCTTGCTGTCGCCCGAATATTCGAGATGCAGGAATTCGGTTTCGCCTTCACCGAGATCCATCGACACGAGGCCCATGTAGCGGCCGATGCCGTGCTGCGCGTGGACGACCGGGTCGCCGACTTTCAGCTCCGACAGGTCGCGCACCATCGCGTCGACGTTGCTCGCCTGTTCCTGCCGACGGCGGCCCGCGCGGCGGCCGAGCGCGCCGTACAGCTCGGTTTCGGTGACGACCGCGTAGCCTTCGCCCGGCACCGCGAAGCCGTTCGAGAGCGGCGCGACGCCGAGCGCGAAGCGTGCGTCGCTCTCGAGCCAGCCGGCGAAGTGGTCGTTCGACGCGGGGCGCAGATGGTGTTCGGCGAGCAGTTGCAGGATCGTCTCGCGGCGGCCGGCCGATTCGACGGTCAGCAGCACGCGCTTGCCCGACGATTCGACAAACGTGCGCAGCGATGCGAGCGGATCGTCGGCATGGCGGTCGACGGTGAGCTCGGGCAGCGCCGTCGCCCAGCCGCCGGCCGGCTGCGCGGGCAGCACGACGCGGGCGAACGGCTTCGCGAACGCGAAGAAATCCTCGTCGGACAGGAACAGGCGCTGCGGTTCGAGAATCGGCCGCTCGCGATCGTGCGCGAGGAACGCGTGACGCTGCTTCGTATCGGCCGTGAAGCGGCGGATCGACGCCTCGAGATCGCCGGTGAACACGAGGTGCGCATCCTGCGGCAGGTAGTGGAACAGCGTGGCGGTTTCGTCGAAGAACAGCGGCAGGTAGTACTCGATGCCGGCCGACGGCACGCCGTTGCCGATGTCCTTGTAGATCGGCGCGCGGCTCGGGTCGCCTTCGAAGGTTTCGCGCCAGCGGCTGCGGAAGGCCGTGCGCGCGGCTTCGTCGAACGGAAACTCGCGGCCGGGCAGGAGGCGCACGTCGCGCACCGGATACAGGCTGCGCTGCGTGTCGGGATCGAACGCCCGGATCGAGTCGACCTGGTCGTCGAACAGGTCGATCCGGTACGGCAGCGGCGAGCCCATCGGGTACAGGTCGATCAGCGAGCCGCGCACGCAGTATTCGCCGGGCCGCACGACCTGGCTCACGTGCTCGTAGCCGGCCAGTGTGAGCTGCGCCTTCAGCTTCGCCTCGTCGAGGCGCTCGCCCTGCGCGAATGCGAACGTGTACGCGGCCATGAACGACGCGGGCGGCATCCGGTACAGCGCGGTGGTCGCGGGCACGAGCAGGATGTCGCAGCGGCCCTCGCCGAGGTCGTGCAGCGTGGCCAGCCGCTCGGATACAAGGTCCTGGTGCGGCGAGAACGTGTCGTACGGCAGCGTTTCCCAGTCCGGCAGCAGGCGTACGCGCGCGTCGGGCGAGAAGTAGCGGATTTCCTGCGAGAGCCGCTGCGCGTCGACCGCGTTCGCGCAGATCACCGCGAGGAGCGGCACGTCCTGGCGGTTGTCGGCGAGATAACGGGCGATGGCGAGCGCGTCGGCGGAACCATGCGCGCCGTCGAAGGCGAAGCGCTGGCCGGGCTTGACGCGGGCAACGGGCGAGGCGGACGGGGTGGAAGCGTTATCTGGCATAGGGACGACAGGGGTGGCGTGCACGGGCGCATCGCGGTGCGCCGGTCGAGACGAAAGACCTATTATAAAATCCGCTTCTCGATTTCATCTTTCCGGCGTTTCCCTTCGTGACTCCCCGACTTTTCGCCCTGATTCCCTGTGCCGGCACCGGCAGCCGTTCCGGCTCGGCCGTGCCGAAGCAATACCGCACGCTGGCCGGCCGCGCGCTGCTGCATTACACGCTTGCCGCGTTCGACGCGTGCAGCGAATTCGCGCAGACGCTCGTCGTCCTCGCGCCCGACGATTCCCACTTCGACGCGCGCCGCTTCGCGGGCCTGCGCTTCGCGGTGCGCCGCTGCGGCGGCGGCTCGCGCCAGGCGTCGGTGCTGAACGGGCTGCTCGAACTGGCGGAATTCGGCGCGACCGACCACGACTGGGTACTGGTGCACGACGCCGCGCGCCCGGGCATCACGCCAGAGCTGATTCGCACGCTCGTTGCGACGCTGAAGGACGATCCGGTCGGCGGCATCGTCGCGCTGCCGGTGGCCGATACGCTCAAGCGCGTGCCGGCCGGCGGCGACGCGATCGCGCGCACCGAGTCGCGCGACGCGCTGTGGCAGGCGCAGACGCCGCAGATGTTCCGCATCGGCATGCTGCGCGAGGCGATCCTGCGCGCGCAGCGCGAAGGGCACGACCTGACCGACGAGGCGAGCGCGATCGAATGGGCCGGCCATACGCCGCGCGTCGTGCAGGGCAGCCTGCGCAATTTCAAGGTCACGTACCCGGAAGATTTCGCGCTCGCGGAAGCGATCCTCGCGCGTTCCACGAACGCTTCCTGACTTTCACCCCCTCACAATCGGAATACGCATGGATTTCAGAATCGGACAAGGCTACGACGTGCACCAGCTCGTCGAGGGGCGCCCCCTCATCATCGGCGGCGTGACGATTCCGTACGAACGCGGCCTGCTCGGCCACTCGGACGCGGACGTGCTGCTGCACGCGATCACCGACGCGCTGTTCGGCGCGGCGGCGCTCGGTGACATCGGCCGCCACTTCTCCGACACGGACGCGGCGTTCAAGGGCGCCGACAGCCGCGCGCTGTTGCGCGAGTGCGCCGCACGCGTCAAGGCTGCCGGCTTCACGATCCAGAACGTCGACAGCACCGTGATCGCGCAGGCACCGAAGCTGGCGCCGCATATCGACGGGATGCGCGCGAACATCGCGGCCGATCTCGGGCTGCCGCTCGAGCGCGTGAACGTGAAGGCGAAGACCAACGAGAAGCTCGGCTATCTCGGCCGTGGCGAAGGGATCGAGGCGCAGGCCGCCGCGCTCCTGGTGAAGCAGGGCGGCTGACGCCGGGCTGCGGCGGCGCACGGTTCGCCCGCCGCGCTGCGGAAATGAAAAATGCCACGCGGGTGCGTGGCATTTTCGTTTGCAGCGGCGACCGGGCCGGCGCGGTTGCCGGCCGGATGGGGCAACCGCTTATTCGCCTTCTGCGGCGATCACTTGCGCGGCGGCGTTGATCACCGACGCGATACGGCCGACGTCGCGCAGCTGCGTGACGGTCATCCCTTGCTCGTTCTTCAGCAGCGCATAGTGCGACTTCACGCAGAAGTGGCACTTGCCGACGATCGACGCGGCGAGCGCGTACATCTCGAACTTGCGCTTGTCGACGCCACCGTGCGTCGCATACGCGCCCATCCGCAGCTCGGCGCGTTGCGTCTTCAGGTCGGCATCGTCGGCCATCTCGACATACGGATACCAGGTGTTGTTCATCCCCATCAGCGCGGCCGCCGTCAGCACGGCGTTCGTCTCTTCGGGCGACAGGACGCCGGCTTCGCGGATCGTCTTGATGAGCACCGTGCTCTTCGCCGCGATGGCCGCCGCCAGCGCGACGCCCACCGCGTCGGTGCCTTCGAGCGACGAGCGCGAGATCGTGCCGTCGAGGTTCAGGCGAATGTCCTTCGCGTAGTCGGGAATACGTGCCTTAATCGAGTCGATGAATTCCATTGATATCTCCTATGGGTTGGCCGTTAAAAAAGCCCGCAGGCAGGACGTGCGCCGCGGGCTTCGTGCATCGATGCGCTTACAGCGTTGCGCCGCCGACTGCACGGTTGCACGGGCACAGTTCGTCCGTTTGCAGGCCGTCCAGAATCCGCAGGACTTCTTCCGGGCTGCGGCCGACGTTCAGGTTGTTCACCGAAACGTGCTGGATCGTGTTGTCGGGATCGACGATGAACGTTGCGCGCAGGGCCACGCCGGCTTCCTTGTCGCGCACGCCGAGCTGGTCGATCAGCTCGCCCTTGACGTCGCCGAACGAGTAGTGGTTCAGCTTGTCGAGGTCCTTGTGTTCACGGCGCCATGCGAGCTTGACGAATTCGTTGTCCGAGCTGCCGCCCAGCAGGACGGCATCGCGCTCTTCGAACTGCTTCGTGAGCTTCGCGAATTCGACGATTTCCGTCGGGCACACGAACGTGAAATCCTTCGGATAGAAGTAGATGATCTTCCACTTGCCCGGGAACGACGCTTCGGTGACGGTCTCGAACGCCGACTGGCCGTTTTCCTCGTGATTGTTGAAGCCCGGCTTCGCGGCTACGACGGTGAAAGCTTCGAGTTTATCGCCCACGGTTTTCATGCGGATACTCCTGTATGAGTTGGGAAGAAGACTGAGTCAAGCTACCTCGGTGCTGCAACGATGATGTGACAGCATGGGCAAAACTATAACACTATTAGTTAGTCGCTTCAATAGATTTTGACTAACGAGCCTCATAGCTTTTTTCAACCGGATCGATAGTGTGCAGCGCAAGAAGCGTGCGCGAGCGCGTCACGCAGTCGCACGCGCCTTGCCGGCGCCGGGGAATTCGAGCGTGACTTCGAGGCCCGCTTCAGGGTTGCGGTTGCGCAGCCGCAGCGCGCCGCGATAGCGGCCGACGAGGCGCAGCACGATCGCCATCCCGAGGCCCGTGCCGTCCGCCTTGGTGCGCGCGGTGTCCACGCGGTAGAACGGCCGCATCACGAGCGGCAGCTGATCCTCGGGAATGCCGGGGCCTTCGTCGCTCACCGACAGCTCGACGCGCGCATGCGACACGCGCGTCTCGAGCGTGATGCGCGACACGCCGTCCTGCGTGCTCTGGCCATACTTGCGCGCGTTCTCGACGAGGTTGCCGATCACGCGGCGCATGTCGGTCTCGTCGGCTTCGATCACCGCGCTCGGCGCGAGCCGCGTGCGGATCTCGACGCCATCCTCGCCCGACACGCGGGCGGCGACTTCCTGCGCGATCGACGACAGATCGACGGGCTCGGGCTTGCGTTGCGACGGGCGGGCGTAGTCGATGAAGGCCGCGATGATGCGATCCATCTGCTCGATGTCGTCGACCATCGCGTCCTTGGTCGCCTGGTCGGACGGGCTCATTTCGGTTTCGAGCCGCAGCCGCGCGAGCGGGGTGCGCAGGTCGTGCGAGATGCCCGCGAGCATCAGCGCGCGGTCGGCCTCGAGCTGTTCGAGGTCGCGCACCATCTGGTTGAAGCTGCGATTGGTCTCGGCCGCGACGCCCATTCCGCGCTCGGGCAGCAGCTCGGGTGTCTGGCCCGAGCCGATCTGCCGCGCGGCGAGCGCGAGCCGCGAGAACGGCCGGTTCACCAGGCTGGTGATGAACGCGGAGCCGAACAGCGACAACGCGAGCGCGAACAGCCCCCAGCCGGCCCACTGCAGGCCCGTGACGTTGTCGAGCTGGTCGCGGTCGAGCGCGACCCAGTAATCGTCGTCGTCGATCTTGAAGCTGATCCACACGCCGGGAATGTCGTTGACCGACTGGGCGATCACGGTATCGTCGCCGAGGCGGCTGCGGATGTCGTGTTCGATCAGGCGGTTCAGCGATTCGTCGGGCTGCAGCTTGAACTTGTCGGTCTTCTCGCGCGGGTAAACGCGCACGCCCTCGTTGCTCTCGAGGTCCTGCAGCAGCGCGCGCCGCAAATCGGGATCGGAATAGAGCAGGGCGGTGCGCGTGAGCTTCACGATCGCGACGAGCTGGAGAGCCACGCGCTGCGCACGCGGCTCGCGCTCGATCACGCGAAAGCTCTGGAACCACGCGGCGAGACTGACCGAGATCAGCAGCGCGATCAGCAGGAAGGTGCGCCAGAACAGCCCGCCGAACGCGAGCTGCAGGAGGCGCCGGTCGATACGCATGGGACGGGCCGTGGGCGGGCGAAACCGGAAAGGAAAAAGATCAGGCGGCGCCGTCCGGGATGAACACGTAGCCGAGGCCCCAGACGGTCTGGATGAAGCGCGGGCTGCCCGGATCCGGTTCGATCAGCTTGCGCAGGCGCGAGATCTGCACGTCGAGGCTGCGGTCGAACACTTCGTATTCACGGCCGCGTGCGAGCTCCATCAGCTTTTCGCGCGACAGCGGCTGGCGCGGATGACGCGCGAACACCTTCAGCACCGAGAATTCGCCGGTGGTGAGCGGAATTTCCTGGCCGGACTTCGTCAGCGTGCGCGTGGCGAGATTCAGCGAGAACTCGCCGAACTCGAACACCTCGGTGGTTTCCGACGGCGCGCCCGGCAGTTCGGCCGGCGCCTGGCGGCGCAGCACCGCATGAATGCGCGCCACGAGTTCGCGCGGGTTGAACGGCTTCGGCAGGTAATCGTCGGCGCCCATCTCGAGGCCGACGATGCGATCCACATCCTCGCCCTTCGCGGTGAGCATGATGATCGGCGTGCGGTCGTTGCTGCCGCGCAGGCGGCGGCAGATCGACAGGCCGTCTTCGCCCGGGAGCATCAGGTCGAGCACGAGCAGGTCGAAACGCTCGCGTACCCAGAGCTTGTTCATTGCAGTCGCGTTTTCCGCGACGTAGACATTGAAACCCTGCTCGCCGAGATAGCGGCGCAGCAGATCGCGCAGGCGCGGGTCGTCGTCGACGACGAGAATCTTGGAGGGGTTTTTCGTTTCCATGATCGGCATCTTATCGCGAATGGGAATTGACGCACGGCCGTGAATTTTCGTGCGTTACAGTCGGTTACAAAATTTACCCGTAGTGTCGCGCCGAGTAAAGGCAGGCTATAGAGATTCCTTTACTCGAAGCCGAAATTCGGTAGATACTCCCCTGCACTCCATCATTCATCTTTGCACACCCGAATTCCGCAGGGTTTTTCAAGTACCAGAGGTAGCCGGTTGCCGCGTGACGAAGGGAACAAATCGACCAAAGAAGCGAGGACGGTCATGCGATCTGCCCGGATTGCACTGATGCTGACGATCGCGCTCGCCGGTCCGTATGCGTCGAACTTCGCGTATGCGCAGCGCCCCGAGCAGGGCGCATCGTCGCGCAAGCTGCCGCGCGGCAAAGCGCCGCAGTCCGATCGTACCGCCGAGATGACGGTTCGTTCCGCCGTGCCTCCCGATCTCGAACAGCGCCGCCGCGACGGGCACATGACGCCCGAGGAACGCCACCTTTTGCGCCAGCACATCGAGGACGCCGTTCGCGAGCTGTACAAGCGCTGACACGCCGTCTTTCTCCCTGCGCGGAATTCACCGCGCGGAAAAGTTTCGTAGCAATTTTTCCGTCAACTTTCGCCTGCCGATTGCCGTTGTACCGGCATCCGCACCGCCGGTGCGCTCCGGGAGTCCATGACGATGAAAGCGAACGCTGCCGCACCGGCGCCGTCGCCCGCCATGCAGTCGCCGCTCGACGCCGACGATGCATTGTTTTTCCTGAGTCGTACCGGTTTTTCTCCTGCGCCCGCCGATGTCGCGCGCGTCGTCGGCATGACGCGCGCGCAAGTCGTGGCCGACACGCTCGGCAACGTTCGCCGCGATCCCGTCACGACCTGGCCCGACTGGATCGCCGAGTTGCCGCCGACGCGCGCGCAGCGCCAGGCGCTGACGCCCGACATGCGGCGCGACGAGCAGCGCGAGCGCAACGTTCGGTACGATGCGCTGCGCGCGGCGTGGGTCAACGAGATGATCGTCACGCCGTCGCCGCTCACCGAACGCATGACGCTGTTCTGGCACGGGCACTTCACGTCGGGGCAGGACAAGGTGCCTTACCCGCAGACGATGGCGGTGCAGAACGCGCTGTTTCGCCGCGAGGCGCTCGGCAACTTCGGCGTGCTGCTGCATGCGGTAGCGAAGGATCCGGCGATGCTGCAGTACCTCGACGGCGCGAGCAATCGCAAGGGGCGCCCGAACGAAAATTTCGCGCGCGAGGTGATGGAGCTGTTCACGCTCGGCGAAGGGCATTACACGCAATACGACGTGACCGAAGCCGCGCGTGCGATGACGGGCTGGACGGTCGATCCCGATACGTATCGCTTCGAGGTTCGGCCGGATCTGCACGACGCCGGCGACAAGACGATCCTCGGCGAAACCGGGCCGTTCGATGGCGACGGCTTTCTCGACATCCTGCTGAAGCGGCCCGGTACCGCGCGTTTCATCGCCGCCAAGCTGTGGCGCGAGTTCGTGTCGGATACGCCCGATCCGGGCGCGCTCGATGCGGTGGCCGAACGGTTTCGTTCGAGCGGCTACGACATTCGCGCGACGCTCGCCGCGCTGTGGTCGACCGACGCCTTCTGGGATCCTCGCAATCGCGGCGTGCTCGTCAAGTCGCCCGTGGAGTTCGTCGTCGGGTCGGTGCGGCTGTTCGACGTGTCATACGGCGATCCGCAGATGCTCGCGAACACCGTGCGCACGCTCGGGCAGAACCTGTTCTATCCGCCGAACGTGAAGGGCTGGCCGGGCGGCGCGCTGTGGATCAACAGCACCACGCTGCTCGCGCGCAAGCAGTTCGTCGAGCAACTGTTCCGCGCGACGGAGACGGCCGGCATGCACCCGTCGGCGCATGCGATGGTGCCGCCGCCGAATGCGCGCGCGCATGCGATGCCGGCGGTCGAGACGGCGTCCGCTGCCGGCATGCACGGAACACCTGCCAAGCCCGCGCGCGCCGGCCTGCGATTCGACCTCGAACGCTGGCTGGCGCAATATCGCGCGCGGCCGCAGGCGATCGCCGGATTGTCGACCGAGCTTCAACTGCAACATGCGGTGCTGCAACTGTCGCCGGTCGCGGCGATCGACACGGATTCGACCGGCAGCGCGTATCTCGAGGCGCTGCTGATGGATCCGGCCTATCAACTGAAATGATTCGAACGACGATGAAGCGGGGAGCCGGTGCGGCAAACGTGTCGGACGGTGAACCAAAGGATGCGCGATGAACCGACGTGATTTTCTGACGCTGACGGGCGCCGCGGCCGCGGCCGGCGTGTCGATGTGGCAGGCGCCTGCGATGGCGGCTTCCGTGGCGCAGGCGGGGCGCCCATCGGCGGCCGGGTACACGAACGTGCTGATCCTCGTCGAGCTGAAGGGCGGTAACGACGGCCTCAACACGGTGGTGCCGTATGCGGACCCGCTGTATTACCAGTTCCGCCGCAGCATCGGCATCAAGCGCGAGCAGGTGCTGCAACTCGACGCGCACACGGGCCTGCATCCGTCGCTCGCGCCGTTGATGCCGCTGTGGCGCGACGGGCAGGTCGCGGTCGTGCAGGGCGTCGGCTATCCGCAGCCGAACCTGTCGCATTTCCGCTCGATCGAGATCTGGGATACCGCATCGCGCTCGGATCAATATCTGCACGAAGGCTGGCTGACGCGCACGTTCGCGCAGGCGCCCGTGCCGCCCGGTTTCGCCGCCGACGGCGTCGTGCTCGGCAGTGCCGAGATGGGGCCGCTCTCGAACGGTGCGCGTGCGATCGCGCTCGTCAATCCCGCGCAGTTCATTCGTGCGGCCCGGCTTGCCGAGCCGTCGTCGCTGCGCGAACAGAACCCCGCGCTCGCCCACATCATCGACGTCGAGAACGACATCGTGAAGGCGGCCGACCGGCTGCGTCCGCGTGGTGGGATGCGTGAATTCAAGACTGCCTTTCCGGCCGGCGCGTTCGGCACGTCGGTCAAGACCGCGATGCAGGTGCTGGCCGCGTGCGAAGCGTCCGGGCCGGGCGCGCAGGATGGCGTCGCGGTGCTGCGCCTGACGCTCAACGGCTTCGATACGCACCAGAACCAGCCGGGGCAGCAGGCCGCGCTGCTCAAGCAGTTCGCGGAAGGGATGAGCGCGATGCGCGGCGCGTTGATCGAACTGGGGCGCTGGCACCAGACGCTCGTGATGACGTATGCGGAATTCGGGCGGCGCGTGCGCGAGAACCAGAGTAACGGTACCGATCACGGCACGGCCGCGCCGCATTTCGTGATGGGCGGCCGCGTGGCCGGCGGGCTGTACGGTGCGCCGCCGGCGCTCGGGCGGCTCGACGGCAACGGCAACCTGCCGGTCGCGGTCGATTTCCGCCAGCTCTACGCGACCGTGCTCGGGCCATGGTGGGGGCTCGATGCCACCCGCGTGCTGCAGCAGCGCTTCGATACGCTGCCGTTGTTGAAGGCGTGAGGCGTGAGGATCAGCGACGGCGCGCGGTGCGCCACGCGATCCACAGCTTGCGGATCGGCGTCAGCGCGATGCGCTGATGCAGCACCTGGTAGCCGTCGCGCGCGATTTCGTCGAGCAGCGCGCCGGCCAGTGCGATCTGCGCGCGCAGCGTGCGCTGGGCGCGGCGTTCGGATGCCGGGATCGCCGCTTCGGCGGCCACGAGTGCTTCGCGCGCGCGGGCCGTCTGGAATTGCAGCAATTCGGTGAAGGCCGGGCTGTAGCGGCGGTTCAGCAGATCGGCCGCGGTCACGTTGTAACGCTGCAGTTCGTCGATCGGCAGATAGATGCGGCCGTGGCGTGCATCGTTGCCGAGATCCTGCACGAACTGCGCGAGCATCAGCGCGCGGCCGGCATGCGCGGCCCACGGTTGCGGGTCCGCTGGGTTTGGCGAACTTGCGCGCGCGACCAGCGACGCGAAGGTGCCGCCGACCTGTGCGATATAGCGCTGCAGGTTCGCCAGATCGAGGTAGCGCGCCTGTTCGAGATCCATCCCGTAACCGTTGACGAGCGTGCGCAATGCATCGGCCTCGGCGGCGATCGCCGGATGATGCTGCGCGAGCGCCTTCGTGACCGGGTGCGACGGCTGCCCGTCGGCCAGCGCCGCGAGTTCCTTGTGCCACCACGCGAGCTTCGTGTGTCCGACGGTCGGGTCGCTGGTTTCCTTGACGGTTTCCTCGAGTTCGCGGCGCAGCGCGAACAGCGCGGTCAGGCGCGGCTGCGTGGCGCGCGGTGCCTGGCGCAGCGCGTAGTAGACGCTGGAGCCCGCAGGGGCGGCCTTTTGCTGACAGTAGTCGTCGAAGTTCACGGGCGGAATCGTGTGGGGGGCGGGGTTCGGGGGACGCGCGGCGGCGCGGTGCCGAAACGTCGAGCGCGGCATTCTAGCACCGCTGCACGACGGGTGCCGGCAGGGGCGAGACAAGCCCGCGCGGATCGGGTAGAATCTCGCGCTCGCCTGATCGGGCGTGCCGGTTACAAACCAACCGGTGCGATGTCCCGGGCGCGTGGTCACGCATCTTTCGTGCCGCGTGGTCAGGCGACAGAAATGCGCGTGAGTGGCGAAATTGGTAGACGCACCAGGTTTAGGTCCTGACGCCCGCAAGGGTGTGCCGGTTCGAGTCCGGCCTCACGCACCAGAAGTCGAATGCGCCTCAATCAGGGGCCGTTCACCCAAAAGCGCTGTCGGTCGATTGACCGCAGCGCTTTTTTGTTGATGTCGGTGCTGCTCCCGGTACGCGAGCCGGGCAAGCGGTGCGCGAATATTCGTGCCGCGTGTAATATTGTGTTCGCTTCACCTATAAGAAACACAATCACGCCGAGGACCAACGATGAAAAACGTACGCATTCCGATTTCCGTACTGGCGCTGATGCTGGTCGCGCCGGCATTTGCCAATACGCCTGCCGAGAACATTGCGTGGAGCGCCAAGCCCGTGCAGACGGGGGCATCGTCGTCGCCGTCGGCGTGCACTGCGTATTCGGGGCGCGTGATGTCGAGCGGCGAGACGTTCTCGACGGAAAACGTGCTGAAAGCAGTCGGCACGTCGCTGGCCGGCGCCGCGCTGGGCGCGGTCGCAGGGGGATATCAGGGCGCAGCCCCCAATCCGTGTGCGCGCCCGGGGCTGTGACCGGCCCGCGAGCGAACCGCGGGAATTCCCGCTTCATCTGAAACAAGCCAGACACGCAGCGCCGCGCGTCGCCCGACCCGCGGCGCTGCGTCATTTGACGCGCACCTATTCCCAGAAGCTCCGGATCGCGACCGCCACGATCACCGGCACCGAGAACACCAGCGGGATCGCGAAATATTGCGCTTCGCGATCGACGACCCAGCTATAGATCACCCACGCCGCGCCGATCGCGAACGTGATGAGGCCGACCGTCACGGCGGCGATGTTCAGGACCAGCTTCGAAGGCTGGCGGCGCGTCTTGGCATCGTCATTGTGATCACGCGGGGACGATTTCATCGGAAGAGTGCGGCTTCGGGCCGGAAGGGGGTAAAAGCACAGGAAACCCCATCCGCTCCGATCGCGCAAGAGGGCCGGCGCTGGCCGGCCTTCGTCGCGTCCGCCGGCGCGCGCTACAACCCGAACGACGTAGCCAGTTCGTCGAGCAATTCGCGCTGGAACGCGACGAACCGCGCGCCGGGCTGCTGCGCGATCGCGAGGTCGAGCATCGGATCGGCGACGTCGGTGCGAACATCCGCCAGCGCCTCGACGATCGCGAGCCCGCAGAACGGCACGTACGCCTCCGAATAGCCGCCTTCGTGCACGATCACGAGCCGCCCGCCGCAATGGCGTTGCGCGGCCTCCTTCACCGCCCGCGTCATGAACCGGTAGCTGTCGGTATGCAACTGCATGCGCGCGAGCGGATCGACCGCGCTTGCGTCGAGGCCGCTCGCGACGATGATCAGCTCGGGCCGGAAACGCTCCAGCGCCGGCAGCACGATTCGTTCGAACGCGTAGCGATACGCATCGTCGCCACTGCCCGCGAGCAGCGGCACGTTCAGATTTGCACCGATACCCGCGCCTTCGCCGCAATCGTCCGCGCCGCCGTAGCCGGGCGGGAAGCAGCGATCCTGGTGCAGCGAGATCGTCAGCGTGTCCGGATCGTCGTAGTAGATCGACTGCGTGCCGTTGCCGTGGTGCACGTCCCAGTCGATCACCGCGACGCGCTCGATGCCGTGTTTCGCGCGGGCGACCTCGATCGCGATCGGAATGTTCGCCAGCAGGCAGAAGCCCATCGGGCGGTCGCGCAGGCAGTGATGGCCGGGCGGCCGCGACAGCGAGAAGGCGTTTGCCGCACGTTCGCCGAGGACCGTATCGACGGCCGCGATCGCGAGTCCGGCCGACAGCGCAGCGATCTCGTAGCTGCCCTTGCCGAACGGCGCGAGATCGCCGAGGTCGCCGCCGTTCGCGTCGCTGAGTGCGCGGAACGCGTCGAGATAGTGTGCGGGATGAATGCGCAGCAGGTCGGCGGTCGAGGCCGGCTCGGCGCCGCGCAGGTCGAGCTGCGCGGCCAGGCCCGAGGCCTGCACGAGCGACAGGAAGCGGCGTTTCGAATCGGGCGATTCCGCGTAGCCCGCGCTCGACGGTGGCTGGACCCAGCCGCCGACCGGGAAGAACAGCGCGTGCGTGCCGCCGGTGTGCCAGAAAGTGCGTTCGTCGGTGAAGAAGGCAGTGCGATTCATGGATGTGCGTGACCTGTCACGGTTGGGTGGAAATGGAAGGGCGCATGCGGCGATCGATGTGGCGCAACGCGGCGAACGACGCGATCGCGACGGCCGTCGCGGCCGTGAACAGCACGCGCATCGTGCCGCCGGCATCGAGCATCAGCCCGGCTAGCAGCGGGCCGGCCGCGAGCCCCGCGCCGATCACGAAATTGAGCGTGGCCACGAGGCGGCCCGACGTGTCGATCCGCGCGACGGTCGCGAGGATGAACGGCAGGACGAACGTCCACGCGAACTTGAACGCGAAGATCGCCGCGCTATAGCCGCCGGCGTGCCGCATGACCGCGAGCGCGACGAGCGAGGCCGCCAGCAGCGCGTAACCGGCCGCGAGCATCGCGCGCCGTGCGAGCCGGCCGCCTGCGCACGACGCGAGCGCCGCACCGGCGATGCCCATCACGCTTGCGATCGCGAGTACGTTGCCGGTCGACTGCGGATCGAGCCCGGCTTCGGTCGCGGCGCGGCTGGCGAACGTCCACACGCTGCCGATCGCGAGATAGAACGTCAGCACCGCGCCGATCGCGAGCACGACGAAGCGTTGCGGTGTCTGCGCCGCAGCGTTGCGCGCGTTCTGCGCGGCTGGGGCTCGCGTGCCCAGCGTGGACGGAAAGCCGCGCGACAGCGGCGCCGCGATCAGCGCGAGGGCGGCGAGGGCGACATACAGCGCGCGCAACCCGAACGCCGCGAACACATGCGGCAGCACGAACAGGCCGATCGCGCCCGCGATCAACTGGCCGACGACCCACAGGCCGTACACGCGGTCGCTGTTCTCGCTCGTCGCGGCGCTCGTCATGCAGAGCACCATCAGCGAGCCGCCGCCGAGCGCGGTGACGGCGCGCAGCGCGAGCAGCGCGACGAAGCCCGGCATCCACAGCGCGGTCAGCAGGTTGCCCGCGCCGAACAGCGCGATGGCGAATGCGGCGACGCGGCGCGCATCGACCCGGCCGAGCCACAGGTACGACGGCACGGTCGCGAGGCTGAACGCGCCGAGTTCGACGAAGAAGTAGGTGCCGATCTGCGACGCGGACAGCCCGAGCTGCGTCGCGAGCTGCCCCGCGACGGCGGGTGCCACGAGCAGCAGCAGCGGCGTGATGGCCGCGAACACGACGAGCGCGACGAGCGTCGAGCGCGCGAAGGTCGATGCGCGGCCGTCGGACGGGAGTGCGGCATCCGGTGAAAGGGTTTTCATGGCGGGTTCTCGTGTGGGGGAATCAGAACAGGTGGTACATGCCGACCATTGCGCCGAACTGCGATGCGCCGGCGAGCGGCGTCGGGTCGTATTCGTAGACGGTCTGCGAACTCTGGCCGCTGTTGCGTGCGTAGCCGAGGTTCACGTACGCGACGGTGCGTTTCGACAGCGCGTACGTGGTGCTCGCGATGAACAGCGTCGGGTGGCCGATTGCCGGCGTGCGCGAGTCGGTGTGGTAGACGCCCGTGTTCAGGCCGATCTCGCTCGACATCTGGTAGCGCGCACCGCCCCAGACGATCGTGCGTGCCGCGTCGAGATCGCCGGTCAGGCGCTCGACGCCCGCATAGACGGTGAGCGGCAGTGTGGCGAACGCATAGCGCGCGGCGAGCGTGCCGAGTTCGCGGCGGCGCGCCGACGTGTCGTCGGCCGCCGAAACCTCGCCATGTGCCTGATGCAGTACCGCGCTGACCGACAGGCCGTTGCTCGTGAACTGGCCGCCGAGTTCGAGCACGCGTCCGGCGCGCGTATTGCCGGCGACGCCGGATGTCGCGGCAAGCGCCTCGAGGTCGAAGCCGGCGAACGTCGGCGACTGGTACTTGACCGAGTGGTCGATGAAGTTCGCGGTCATCGGCACGATGACGCCCTGGCCGCTGTACGACGCATACCAGAGCGGGTCGTAGAACAGCGTCTTGTCGAACAGCACGCTGAACTGCCGGCCGAGCGTGACGGTGCCGACGGGCCCCGCGATGCCGACGTACGCACCGCGGAAGAAGGCATAGCCGGGCACGGTCGCGGTGCCGTCGTTGAGGTTGAGGCCCTGTTCGAGCTTGAACAGCGCACGCCAGCCGCCGCCGAGATCTTCGTGACCTTTCAGCCCGATCTGGGAAGGCAGGATGCCGTAGTTCCGCAGTTGAACGGCCGAGTGGCGCCCGTCGGCATGCGTCAGGTATTGCACGCCGGCGTCGAGCGCGCCGTACAGCGTGAGACTCGACTGCGCGTGCGCGGCAGCGCTGCACGCGGCAAGCGTCGCGACGGCCGCGGCCGTGCGGATGAAGCGGGGTTTCGTCACGTGGGGTTCTCCATACCGTCCTGCATCGGTTTGTCGTTGGTGTTGTCGCGACGCAGTGTCCGCAGCGGGAAAACCTTCGAACAGTCGTACAGATGAACGGTGTGGAAAACCCGTGGTGCGCGGCACGCAAGCGGCGAGTAGCCGTGGCGCGGCGTGCTGCGGAGCAGCAACGTGCCGTGCACCGTTCAAATGGATGGGGCTGGCGCCCGTTCCGGCACCGTGGCCCGTCAAAAAAGCCGATCGCTATAATCGGCCGGTGTCGTTGCGCACATCAGCAGCCCGATCGGGCAGGGGAGCGGAAGGTGAGGATCACGACGGATATCGGGCAGGATCTCGATGCGCTGCGCGACGTGCCGGCCGCCATCGTGCTCGACGACTTCGCCTGGCCGCCGCTGCCGTCCCGGCGCGCCGATTTCGACGGCGTCACGCGCGGCGACGCATCGAAGCGCGAACTCGGGCTGATGCTGCTCGACCTGTACGCGGTTGCCGCACGGTCCGGCATCGGCGAATTCGAATTCCGCTTCTTTTCGCTGTTGCAGGCGCTCATCCCGTTCGACGCCGCATGGACGGGCGTCGCGACCCACGTGCCGACCGGCCCGGTGATGCACAACAGCTTCCTGTACCGTCTGCCGCATGCGTTCTTCAGCGACTGGAAGCGCGTGCGCGATTGCGACCCGCTCGCGCACCGCACGTTGCGCGGCGCGCATGGCCATGCGGTGCGGCTGTCGGTCGTCGAGCCGGGGCTCGATGCGCGGTTTCGCGACTGGTGCGTAAAGTACGGGCTCGCGCAACTGATGTGCGTGTGCACGCTCGATCGCCGGTTCGGCCTGACGACGTTCATGTCGATCTACCGCCAGGGCCTGAATCGTCCGTTCAGCGACGACGATGCACACCGCTTCGAGGAAGTGATCCCGCATCTCGCGGCGGCGCTGACGATCAATCGCGCGGCGCAGCTCACGCGCGAACGCGGCGAGACGGTCGCGCCGGCGGCGCGTGCACTGTGCGACAACTTCGGCGTGCTTCACCATGCCGATCACGGTTTCGACGACGTGCTGCGCACCGAATGGCCGGCATGGGCCGGTGCGCGCGTGCCGGAGCCGCTCGTCGCGCATTTGCGGCGCCAGCCGGGTCAGCCGTTCGTCGGCGATGCGCTGCGAATCCAGTGCGTGCCGGTTGCGGGCCTGTTCCAGATCGAGGCGCGGCCGCGCTCGCTGCTCGACCGGCTGAGCCCGCGCGAGCTCGCGGCGATCCGCTATTACGGCGCAGGGCGCTCGCACAAGGAAGTCGCGCAACAGATGGCGATTTCGCCGACGACCGTGCGCCACTACCTGCGCTGCGCGTACCGCAAGCTCGGCATGCACGACAAGAGCCAGATCGCGGGCGTGCTCGGCGCAACGGGCAGCGCAGCCGACGGCGAGCCGGTGGAAGCCGGGGGCGAGTCGCGCTGAATTGCGCTGAGTCGCACGACCGCCGCACATCGCATGCGGTCGCGAGAATGGTTGTGCCCGCAACTATTGAGCGTTATGCTCGTCAGCTCCCAGGAGACGGAATTCCATCATGAACGACACGAATTCAGGGTCGGTGCGCGCGGCGGTGGTCGGGGTCGGCGCGATCGGCGGGTTGCTCGCGGCCGCGCTGTCGCGGGCCGGCATGACCGTGAGTGCGTATGCGCGCTGCGCAACGCTCGATGCGCTGAATGCGCACGGCGTGCGTGTGATCGACGAGGCGGGCGAGACATCGTCGGTTCCGGTGCGAGCGAGTGACGATGCGGCCGCGCTCGGCGTGCAGGACTACGTGGTGATCGCACTGAAGGCTCAGGTGCTGCCGGCGCTGGCCGCCCGAATTGCGCCGCTGGTCGGGCCGAACACCGTGATCGTCGCGGCGATGAACGGGCTGCCGTGGTGGTTCACGCACGGGCTCGCAGGCGCGCTCGACGGCGTGTCGCTCGATGCGGTCGATCCGGCCGGCGCGGTGTCGGCGGCGTTGCCGCCCGCGCAGGCGATCGGTTGCGTCGTGCACCTGTCGTCGAGTACCGACGCGCCGGGCATCGTGCGCCGTGGGCGCGGCAACCGGCTGATCGTCGGTGCGCCCGATCCGCGGCTTGACGTCGCCACGGCCCGGTTCGCCGCGGCGCTCGCCGCGGGCGGTTTCGACGTCGAGTCGACGCCCGCGATCCGGACCGAGATCTGGACGAAGCTGTGGGGCAACATGAACATGAATCCGCTGAGCGCGCTGACGGGGTCGACGGCCGAGCAGTTGCTCGACGATCCGTTCACGCAGGATCTCGCGCTGCGGATGATGGAAGAGGCGGCCGCGATCGGCGCGAGGCTCGGTCTCTCGACGGGAATGAGCGGGCCCGAGCGGATCGCGGTCACGCGCAAGCTCGGCGCGTTCAAGACGTCGATGCTGCAGGATTTCGAAGCGGGGCGCGCGCTCGAGATCGGGCCGATCCTCGGGGTGTTTCCCGAACTCGGGCGCAAACTCGGCGTGCCGACCCCGTATTGCGACGCGGTGCTCGGGCTGCTGCGCCAGCGCGCGGCGAACAGCGGGTTGTAGCGCGGGCGGGGCCGCTGCATGCTCGACGCAGGCAAGGCCGGGCGCTGCGGTCCGTTTGCATCGCGTAGCGCGGCATGACGCAAAGCGGGCCGCCCAAGTCGCGGGTCAAGCGACCGGGGCGGCCCGTCGAATTCGTCGGATCAAACCTGCGGGCGCCTTGCTCGTGTCGCGGTTCAGTCGTCGCGCTCGGTCGCGTGCGCGACGACCTTGTCGAGCAGCCGTTCGAACGTCTGGCGTTCGCTGTCGGACAGGCACGCAAGCAAGCCGTCGTTCCACTTGCGCACGATCGGCATGATCTTGCGATGCAGCGCGCGGCCGTCGGCGGTCAGCGCGATCAGCACGATCCGGCCATCCTCCTCGCTTGCGCTGCGCTCGAGCAGCCCCTGGCGCAGCAGCGCCTCGGCTGCCCGGCTCGCCTGGCTCTTGTCGAGATTGGTGTGGCGTGCGAGATCCATGATCGAGAACGGGCCGAAGGCGCCGACGGCGGCGATCACGCGCGCCTCGGGCAGCGAGATGTCGAGCTTGTGCCGGTACACCTCGCCGATCCCGCGGTCGGAGCGCTTCGTGAGCGCATGGAGGCGATAGGTCAGAAACTGATCGAGCCCGGCTTGACGGCCTTTCATGTCGAATCCTGAAGAAAAAGGGCGGGCCCGATTGTTCCTGTATCGCGCGCTCGGGTCAACGGTCAGTGTGCGCCGTACTTCAGGCGTGTCAATTGCTCCGCTTCGTTCGCGAGCAGATTGGCCGCGTCGCGGATCGCGACGTCGAGCGTGATCGGCCCGGGAGCCGGCGAGAAGCAGCCGGAAAAATGTTCGGACAGGCGCGGCAGCGCGGCCGGGTCAACGGCGCCCGACAGCAGCGACGCGGGCACGCCGGCGGCCTGCGCGTGGCGGCATGCGATGAACGGCGCCTTGCCGTGCAGCGTCTGCACGTCCGAGCGGCCTTCGCCGGTGATCAGCCAGTCGGCGCCCGCGAGCGCCGTATCGAGCCCGACCTGCCGCGCGACCACTTCGGCGCCCGCTTCGAACTGCGCGCCGAGCATGTGCAGCGCGAAACCGAGGCCGCCCGCGGCGCCGGCGCCCGGCAGGTCGCGGCTGCGACGGTCGAGCGCGGCTTCGAGCAGGTCGGCGAAGCGGGCGAGGGCGGCGTCGAGGGTGGCAACCTGCCCGGGCGTCACGCCTTTTTGCGGGCCGAACACGGCGGTCGCGCCGTGCGCGCCCGTCAGCGGGTTGTCGACGTCGGACATGCCGACGAATTCCGTTTCCTTCAGCCGCGGGTCGAGCCCCGACGCGTCGATGCGCGCGATGTCGGCGAGCCGTGACGGCACGGGCTCGACCGATTGGCCGGCCGCGTCGAAGCACTGCAGGCCGAGGCCCGCGAGCAGCCCGGCGCCCGCGTCGTTGGTGCTGCTGCCGCCGAGCGCGACGAAGAAGCGGCGCACGCCTTCGTCGAGCAGCGTGCGGATCGCCTCGCCCATCCCGCGCGTGCTGCGCGCGTCGACCGGTACGCTCATGCCGACCGGATCCGTAATGCCGACGATCTCGGCCGTCTCGACGATCGCGGTGCGCGCATCGATCACGCCGACCGCCGCATCGCGTGCCGCGAGCGACGCGCCGGCCACCCGCAGCGCGCGCCGCGTGCCGCCGCCCGCCAGCATCGCGTCGAGCGTGCCTTCGCCGCCGTCGGCCATCGGGCAGCAGCGCACGACAGCGTCGGGCCGGGCCCGGCGGATGCCGGTGGCGATCGCGTCCGCGACCTGCTCGGCGGAAAGCGAGCCTTTGAACGAATCGGGCGCGATGACGACGACAGGCGCGGACGGGTGTTGCGGCATGGTGTCTCCGGAAGGCGTGATTGGTGTGACGAATATTGGGGCCGCGACGGCGGCGACCTCTCAATCGGAGCTTACAGGATGGCGGGGCCGTGGTGGATACGGCGTTCGGCATAGCGGCGATCCGCTTGCATTGCCGTGCAAAGGGCGGTTGACGCGGCGCGGACGCATGCGCGTCGCGCCGATCTGGCGGTGTGATGAAAATTGTTTGCTAGAATAGTCGATTCTTCCGGCCAAAGCCGTGCTCCGAGCCGCTTGCGCTAGCCATCCGGCGCGTGCAGGGATGGCGTGGCGCTCCGGCGCGGCGAGTGGATGTGACACACATCACGCCGCAGGCAGGCACGGCAAGGAAAACCCGATTCGCTCGAATAATTTTAGGACGATTGAAGCCATGGCTAACGTTGTTGAGAACCTCGGCAAGCTTGAACGCCGCGTGACGATTTCCCTGCCGAAAGACACCGTGCAGAAGGAAATCGACGCCCGTATCCAGAAACTCGCGAAGACCGTGCGCATGCCGGGTTTCCGCCCGGGCAAGGTGCCGGTGAAGATGGTCGCGCAACAGTACGCGGGCCAGGTCGAGGCGGAAGTGCTGAGCGACAAGATCGGCCAGGAATTCTTCACGATCAGCCGCGCGGAAAACCTGCGCGTCGCTGGCCAGCCGAGCTTCGAGCCGAAGCAGGAGCAGGCTGAAGGTGCATACGCGTTCGACGCGACGTTCGAGGTCTACCCGGAAGTCAAGATCGGCGATCTGGCGACGGCTGAAGTCGAGCGCTCGACGACGTCGATCGGCGACGCCGAAATCGACCGCACGCTGGACATCCTGCGCAAGCAGCGCGTGCACTTCCACGCACGTGGCGAAGCCGGCGAGCACGGCGACGGCGGCGCGGACACCGCAGCGAAGAACGGCGACCGCGTGACGGTCGACTTCGTCGGCAAGATCGACGACGTCGCGTTCCAGGGCGGCACGGCTGAAGATTTCCCGTTCGTGCTCGGCGAAGGCCGCATGCTGCCGGAATTCGAAACCGCGGCGCTGGGCCTGAAGGTCGGCGAATCGCGCACGTTCGACCTGGCGTTCCCGGAGGACTACCACGGCAAGGACGTCGCGGGCAAGACGGCGCAGTTCACGGTCACGATGAAGAAGATCGAGTGGCCGCACCTGCCGGAAATCGACGCGGAATTCGCGAAGTCGCTCGGCATCGAAGACGGCGACCTCACGAAGATGCGCGCCGAGATCAAGGAAAACCTCGAGCGCGAAGCGAAGCGTCGCACGCAGTCGATCGTCAAGAACCAGGTGATGGACGCGCTGCTGAAGATCTCCGAACTCGACGTGCCGAAGGCGCTGATCGAGCAGGACCAGCAACGTCTCGTCGAAATGGCTCGCCAGGACCTGGCGCAGCGCGGCGTGCCGAACGCGAAGGACGCACCGATCCCGGCCGAGATGTTCACCGAGCAGGCAGAACGCCGCGTGAAGCTGGGCCTCGTGCTGGCCGAGCTCGTGAAGTCGAACGGCCTCGAAGCGAAGCCGGAACAGATCCGCGCGGAAGTCGACGAGTTCGCGAAGAGCTACGAAGACCCGAAGGAAGTGGTCCGCTGGTATTATTCGAACCAGCAGCGCCTCGCCGAGATGGAAGCGTTCGTCGTTGAAAGCAACGTCGTCGATTTCGTGCTGGGCAAGGCGAAGGTGACGGACAAGGAAGTGAGCTTCGAAGCACTCGCGAGCGCATCGGCGCAAGCGTAAGTGTTGCTCTAGCGGCGTGCCGGCTGTCGGAGCGACGGCCCGCACGCCGTTTTTACGTCAAGCGCACGGTTGCCATTAATATGGCGATTGAGCGGGCGGCTTCCTTCCGTTCAATTTTCCATTCGAACAAGGTTCATTGAATGATCACTCGCGCTGAATTGCTGGACATGCTTGCTTCGAACGCGCCGCAGGGTTTCGAGGCGCAAGCGCTGGGGCTGGTGCCGATCGTCGTCGAAACGAGCGGCCGCGGCGAGCGTTCGTACGATATCTACTCGCGTCTCCTGAAGGAGCGCCTGGTGTTCATGGTCGGCGAAGTGAACGACCAGACCGCCAACCTCGTGGTCGCGCAGCTGCTGTTCCTCGAGAGCGAGAATCCCGACAAGGACATCAGCCTGTACATCAACAGCCCGGGCGGGTCGGTGTCGGCCGGCATGGCGATTTACGACACGATGCAGTTCATCAAGCCGGACGTGTCGACGCTGTGCATGGGCCTCGCGGCCAGTATGGGTGCGTTCCTGCTCGCGTCGGGTGCGAAGGGCAAGCGTTTCGCGCTGCCGAACTCGCGCGTGATGATTCACCAGCCGCTCGGCGGCGCACGCGGCCAGGCATCCGACATCGAGATCCAGGCACGCGAAATCCTCTACCTGAAGGAGCGGCTGAACCAGTTGCTCGCGCAGCACACGGGCCAGGACGTCGAGCGCATCGCGCGCGACACCGACCGTGATAACTTCATGTCGAGCGAGGACGCGAAGGCGTACGGGCTGATCGATCAGGTGCTGTTGAAGCGCCCGTGAGCTTAAACGGGGTGCCGCCCCGATTCGGGCGGCGCCATCAAACGTCCCGAGTGCCCTGAGCATCTGCGGCAAGCGCATCCAGCCGGCTCCGGTCGCGCCCTAGGCGCGGCGTCCGGAGCAATCGGCGTATCATGTCATTTACCTGTCCGGAGGCTCTACATTCATGGCGGACAAAAAAGGTTCGAACAGCGAGAAGCTGTTGTATTGCTCGTTTTGCGGAAAGAGCCAGCATGAGGTGAAAAAACTCATCGCGGGCCCGTCGGTGTTCATCTGCGATGAATGCATCGACCTCTGCAACGAAATCATTCGCGACGAGGCGGCTGCCGCCGGCGTCGAGGCCAGCCTGTCCCGGTCGGATCTCCCGAGCCCGCAGGAAATTCGCGACATCCTCGATCAGTACGTGATCGGCCAGGAGCGTGCGAAGAAAATCCTCGCGGTGGCCGTGTACAACCACTACAAGCGCCTGAAGCATCTCGACAAGAAGGACGACGTCGAGCTGTCGAAGAGCAACATCCTGCTGATCGGCCCGACGGGCTCCGGCAAGACGCTGCTCGCGCAGACGCTCGCGCGGTTGCTCAACGTGCCGTTCGTGATCGCCGATGCGACGACGCTGACCGAAGCCGGCTACGTCGGCGAGGACGTCGAGAACATCATCCAGAAGCTGTTGCAGAACTGCAACTACGAGGTCGACAAGGCCCAGCGCGGGATCGTCTACATCGACGAAATCGACAAGATCAGCCGCAAGTCGGACAACCCGTCGATCACGCGCGACGTGTCGGGCGAGGGCGTCCAGCAAGCGCTGCTGAAGCTCGTCGAGGGCACGATGGCGTCGGTGCCGCCGCAGGGTGGCCGCAAGCACCCGAACCAGGATTTCATCCAGGTCGACACGACCAACATCCTGTTCATCTGCGGCGGTGCATTCGACGGCCTCGAGAAGGTGATCACCGACCGTACCGAGAAAACCGGCATCGGCTTCGGCGCGACGGTCAAGAGCAAGCAGGAACGCGACGCGGGCGAAGTGCTGCGCGAAACGGAACCGGAAGACCTGATCAAATTCGGTCTGATCCCCGAATTGATCGGCCGCCTGCCGGTGGTCGCGACGCTCGGCAAGCTCGATGAAGCCGCGCTGATGAAGATCCTGGTCGAGCCGAAGAACGCGCTCGTCAAGCAGTATCACAAGCTGTTCGCGATGGAGCGCGTCGAGCTGGAGATCCGGCCGGGCGCACTGCAGGCAGTCGCCCGCAAGGCGATCCGCCGCAAGACCGGCGCGCGCGGTTTGCGTTCGATCATCGAACAGGCATTGCTCGACGTGATGTACGAGCTGCCGACGATGAAAGGGGTCAGCAAGGTCATCATCGACGAGAACGTTATCGATGGCGACGGCAAGCCTTTGCTGATCTACGAGGACACGCCGAAGGTGGCGGGTTCGAACTGACCGGCTTGCCGAGACGATGTTCTGCGAAAAAGGCCGTTCATGAGACCGTGGGCGGCTTTTTTTCGTTTATCTTGTGGGTAACTCTGACTCGACACGCGGTGGTTACTTTCTTACCGAATATTTCCCGCACTTGAAGGCTTGCAATTCGTTGTGGCGGCCTCAATTACCGAACAATTGATTCCACTCATGGGGAAATGAAATGTCAGGCACCCAACTTCTCCCGCCGGAACGCATCACGCTCCCGCTGCTGCCGCTGCGGGATGTCGTCGTTTTCCCGCACATGGTGATTCCGCTCTTCGTGGGCCGGCCGAAATCGATCAAGGCCCTCGAAGCAGCGATGGAAGGCGGCAAGCACATCATGCTCGTCGCCCAGAAAACCGCGGCCAAGGACGAACCGACCGAAAAGGACATGTACGAGGTCGGTTGTATCGCCAACATCCTGCAGATGCTGAAGCTGCCGGACGGCACCGTGAAGGTGCTCGTCGAGGGCCTGCAGCGCGCGAAGGCGTTGTCGATCGAAGAGCAGGAAACGCAATTCTCCTGCGAAGTGATGCCGCTCGAGCCCGATCACGCCGACAGCGCTGAAACGGAAGCGCTGCGCCGCGCGATCGTGTCGCAGTTCGACCAGTACGTGAAGCTGAACAAGAAGATCCCGCCGGAGATCCTCACGTCGCTGTCGGGCATCGACGAAGCAGGCCGCCTCGCCGACATGATCGCCGAGCGCCTGCCGCTGAAGCTCGACCAGAAGCAGCACATCCTCGAGATGTTCCCGGTCATCGAGCGCCTCGAGCATCTGCTCGCGCAGCTCGAAGCCGAGATCGACATCCTGCAGGTGGAAAAGCGCATCCGCGGGCGCGTGAAGCGCCAGATGGAAAAGAGCCAGCGCGAGTACTACCTGAACGAACAGGTCAAGGCGATCCAGAAGGAACTGGGCGAAGGCGAAGAGGGTGCGGATCTCGAGGAACTCGAGAAGCGCATCAATGCCGCGCGCATGCCGAAGGAAGCGAAGAAGAAGGCCGACGCCGAGCTGAAGAAGCTGAAGCTGATGTCGCCGATGTCGGCGGAAGCCACCGTCGTGCGCAACTACATCGACACGCTGATCGGCCTGCCGTGGCGCAAGAAGAGCAAGGTCAACAACGACCTGTCGAACGCCGAGCAGGTGCTCGACGAGGATCACTTCGGCCTCGAGAAGGTGAAGGAACGTATCCTCGAGTATCTCGCGGTCCAACAGCGCGTCGACAAGGTGAAGGCGCCGATCCTGTGCCTCGTCGGGCCTCCGGGCGTCGGCAAGACCTCGCTCGGCCAGTCGATCGCCCGCGCGACGAACCGCAAGTTCGTCCGGATGGCGCTCGGTGGCGTGCGTGATGAAGCCGAGATCCGTGGCCACCGCCGGACGTACATCGGTTCGATGCCGGGCAAGATCCTGCAGAGCCTCACGAAGGTCGGCGTGCGCAATCCGCTCTTCCTGCTCGACGAAGTCGACAAGATGGGCATGGATTTCCGCGGCGATCCGTCGTCGGCGCTGCTCGAAGTGCTCGATCCGGAACAGAACCACACGTTCGCCGACCACTACATCGAAGTCGACTTCGACCTGTCGGACGTGATGTTCGTCGCGACGTCGAACTCGCTGAACATCCCGCCGCCGCTGCTCGACCGGATGGAAGTGATCCGCCTGTCGGGTTACACGGAAGACGAGAAGGTCAGCATCGCCCAGCGTTACCTGCTGCCGAAGCAGAAGAAGAACAACGGGCTGAAGGAAGGCGAGATCGAGGTCACCGAGCAGGCGATCCGCGACATCATCCGCTACTACACGCGTGAAGCCGGTGTGCGTTCGCTCGAGCGGGAAGTGTCGAAGATCTGCCGCAAGGTCGTGAAGATGCTGCTGCTGAAGAAGGCATCGGGCGCGATCAAGGTCGACGGCGAAAACCTCGATACGTTCCTCGGTGTACGCAAGTACGACTTCGGCCTCGCGGCGAAGGAAAACCAGGTCGGTCAGGTGACGGGCCTCGCGTGGACGGAAGTCGGTGGCGATCTGCTGACGATCGAAGCCGCGGTGATGCCGGGCAAGGGCAACGTGATCCGTACGGGTTCGCTCGGCGACGTGATGAAGGAGTCGGTCGAGGCGGCACGTTCGGTCGTGCGCTCGCGCTCGCGTCGTCTCGGCATCAAGGACGAAGCGTTCGAGAAGCAGGACATCCACATCCACGTACCGGAAGGCGCGACGCCGAAGGACGGTCCGTCCGCAGGCGGTGCGATGACGACCGCGCTGGTGTCGGTGCTGACGGGTATTCCCGTGCGTGCCGATGTCGCGATGACGGGCGAAATCACGCTGCGTGGTGAAGTCCTGCCGATCGGTGGTCTGAAGGAGAAGCTGCTCGCCGCGCATCGCGGTGGCATCAAGCTCGTGCTGATCCCGGAAGAGAACGTGAAGGATCTCGCCGAGATTCCGGACAACGTGAAGAACGCGATCGAGATCGTGCCGGTCCGCTGGATCGACAAGGTGCTGGAACTCGCGCTCGAGCGTTCGCCGACCCCGTTGCCGCCGGAAGAAGAGGCGAAGGCGGCGGCACCGGTTGCTGATGCGGCGAAGGATGCCGGCTCGACGGAATTCGTCAAGCACTAAGCATCGGAACATCGTCGTTCCTGACGGTTGTTCACGAAACCCGCGGCATGGCCGCGGGTTTTTTTATGCGTCGCCGAATCGTGTGCGTGAACGTTTAAAAAATTCGCGTCAGGGCTTTGCAAAATGATCGGGGATGAATTAAACTTGCGGGCTCGCTGGTTGTTGATGCCGAAACGCAGATCGCAGCCAGAACGAATCGGAAACGGGTGCTTAGCTCAGCTGGTAGAGCGGCGCCCTTACAAGGCGTAGGTCGGGGGTTCGAACCCCTCAGCACCCACCAGTTTCCTGATTCAGCCAGACCAAGGAGCGGTAGTTCAGTCGGTTAGAATACCGGCCTGTCACGCCGGGGGTCGCGGGTTCGAGTCCCGTCCGCTCCGCCAGAAGATGAAGAAGCCCGCCTTGTGCGGGCTTTTTCATTTGCATCGTCCGTTGCGCCCGCTTGCCGGGCGCGTGACTGCGGAGTGGAGGAAGCTGCCTGCGCGGCTTCCGGCGGGGCCGGAAGGACTGCGCTTGCAAGCGCAGCCGCCGCCTGCAGGATGTAGGCGAGTCCCGTCCGCTCCGCCAAACGAACAAAAATGCCTGCCGAGTGCGGGCATTTTTGTTTTGTGCGCCTGTTTGCCGCGCCGTAGTCGCCCACGCGACGCCTGCTTTTCTCCCGTCCCACCCCGTATGTTGTAATATCGGACGTTTTGTCCAATTTTCCCGTCACGCATGCTCGATTTCTTCCGTAATCACCAGCGCCTGATGATGGCGCTCCTGCTCCTGATCGTGTTGCCGGGGCTGGGTTTCGTCGGGATCCAAGGCTTCCGCGGCTTCTTCGACGACAGCGCGAACGTCGCGGCAGTCAACGGGCACAAGATCACGCGGGTCGAATTCGACGGCGCGTTCCGTCAGCAGATCGACCAGGCGCGTCAGGCGCTCGGCGGGCAGTTCGACATCAAGATGTTCGATACGCCCGAGCACCGCAAGCAGGTGCTCGACGGCCTGATCCAGCAACGCGTGCTGGCCGACGAGACCCAACGTCTGCACCTGACCGCATCCGACAACGCCGTGCGCGACGCGCTGATGAGCGACCCGATGATTGCGTCGCTGAAGAAGCCCGACGGTTCGATCGATGTCGAGCGCTATGCGCAACTGCTGTCGTTCCAGGGGATGACGCCCGAGCAGTATCAGGAGCGCGTGCGCTACAGCCTCTCGCTGCAACAGATTCCGGCCAGCATCGTGTCGAGCGCATTCACGCCGAAGAGCCTCGCGCAACGCCTGTCCGAACTCGCGGCGCAGCAGCGCGAAGTGCAGGCGCTCGTGCTGAAGACGAGCGACTTCGCCGCGAAGGTTCAACCGACCGATGCGCAGCTCGCCGCGTACTATGACGCGCACAAGCAGAGCTTCGCGACGCCGGAGACCGCGACGATCCAGTACCTCGTCTATTCGCCCGCCGCAGCGGCCGCGGGCGCGCAGCCGACCGAGACGGACATCAAGAAGTTCTATGACGACAACCCGACGCACTTCCGCACCGAAGCACAGGTGCGCGTGAGCCACATCTTCATCGCCGCGCCGGGCAACGCAAGCGCGGCCGACAAGGCTGCGGCGAAGGCGAAGGCCGAGCAGCTGCTGGCCGACGTGAAGGCGCATCCGGACCAGTTCGCGCAGATCGCGCAGAAGAGCTCGCAGGACGCACCGTCGGCCGCGAAGGGCGGCGACCTCGGCTTCATCACGCGTGGCTCGACGGCAGGCGGCAAGGCGTTCGACGATGCCGCGTTCGCGCTCAAGCAGGGCGACGTGAGCGGTGTCGTGCAGTCGGATCTGGGCTTCCACATCCTGAAGGCAACGGAAGTGAAGCCGGCCGCCGTCAAGCCGTTCGCTGACGTGAAGGACCAGATCGCAGTCGAGCTCAAGCAGCAGTACGCATCGAAGGCGTTCACGGACAACGCGGAAGGCTTCACGTCCACCGTCTATGAAAAGGCGAAGACGCTGCAGCCGGCCGCGGACAAGTACAAGCTGACGATCCAGACGGCCACCGTCACGCCGACGCCGAATCCGCAGCTGCCGCCGACGAGCCCGCTGAACAATCCGAAGTTCCTGGCCGCGGTGTTCGCCAACGACTCGGTGAAGAGCCAGAACAACACGCAGGCGATCGACGTCGGCAACAACACGCTGATCTCGGCGCGCGTGACCGACTACAAGCCGGCCGCCGTGCCCGCGCTCGACGCGATCAAGGACGTCGTGCGCCAGAAGGTCGTGGCCGAACAGGCTGCGGAACTCGCGAAGAAGGACGGCGCGGCGAAGCTCGCCGAACTGCAGAAGTCGAAGTCGGTCGACGGGTTCGCGGCCGCGCAGAAGGTGTCGCGCACGCAGTCGCAGGGCCTGACGCCGGCGGCACTGAGCGCCGTGTACAAGGTCGATGCGAAGACGCTGCCGGCGTACGTCGGTGTCGATCTCGGCGCGGACGGCTATGCGATCTACCGCGTGAACGCGGTGATCCCGGGTTCGGCGGTCGATCCGCAGCAACTGGCCGCCGCACAGCAGCAGATGGCGCAGGTCGACGCGCAGAGCGAAGGCGAAGCGTATCTCGCCGCACTGCGTGACCGCTCGAAGGTGAAGCTGTACGGCTCGACGGCCAGCCAGTCGCAGGACGGCGACAACTGAGCGTCGTTTCGCACGCAACAAAAAGCCCCGCTTCATGCGGGGCTTTTTGTTTTCCGGCGGGGCGGCAGCGTCAGCCGCGCGGCTTGCCGAGCAGCGGCTTCAGCGCAGGCCAGACGTTGTCGAGCAGAATGCCTTGCGCCTGTTGCGCGGGATGCATCTGGTCGGCCTGGAACAACTCCGGCTTGTTCTCGATGCCGGCCAGCAGGAACGGCACGAGCGGCACGCCGAGATCCTTCGACAGCCGCGTATAGACGGCGTGGAACTTCTGCGTATAGTCGGGGCCGTAATTGGGTGGCACATACATGCCGACCAGCACGACCTTCGCCCGCGCCTGTCGCGCGCCGGCGATGATGTCGCGCAGGTTCTGCTCGGTCGTGGCGAGCGGCACGCCGCGCAGCGCATCGTTCGACCCGAGCTCGACGACGACGATCGACGGCTTGAGCCGTTGCAGCACCGCGGGCAGCCGCGCGCGGCCGCCGCTCGTGGTGTCGCCGCTGACGCTGGCGTTCGCGACGCTATAATCGATTCGCTCGGTCGTGAGCCGTTGCCGCAGCAATGCCACCCAGCCGGTGTCGCGCGGCAGCCCGTATTCGGCCGACAGGCTGTCGCCGAGCACGACGATCACGGGCTGGCCTGATGTCGCCGCCGGCGTCGTTGCGGCGCGCGCCGGCACGGTGGCAGCGAGCAGGGTGCCCAGCAGCGCGGCGACCGCCGCGCGTCTTTTCCAGCGAAATGTCGTGTCCATGTTCAAGATTCCCGATCCGATCATCGAAGTCCATGACGTATGCAAGCGGGTCGCCGATGCAACGGGCGAGCTGACGATCCTCGACGGCATCACGCTCGCCGTGCAGCCGGGCAGCAGCCTCGCGATCGTCGGCGCGTCGGGCTCGGGTAAATCGACGCTGCTCGGCCTGCTTGCCGGGTTGGACAGCGCGACGAGCGGCACGGTTCGCCTGCTCGGTCGCGCGCTCGACCAGCTCGACGAGGATGCGCGCGCGGCGCTGCGCAACGGCGCAGTCGGCTTCGTGTTCCAGTCGTTCCAGTTGATGCCGCACCTGACGGCGCTCGAGAACGTCATGCTGCCGCTCGAGCTGCAGGGCGGCATCAGCGCGCGTGAAGCAGCCGATCGTGCCCGGGCGCTGCTCGTGCAGGTCGGTCTCGGCGAGCGTACCGCGCATTATCCGAAGCTGTTGTCCGGGGGCGAGCAGCAGCGTGTCGCGCTTGCGCGCGCATTCGTCACGCGCCCGGCGATCCTGTTCGCCGACGAGCCGACCGGCAGCCTCGATGCGGCCACCGGCCATGCGGTCATCGACCTGATGTTCGAGCTGAACCGCACGCACGGCGCCACGCTCGTGCTCGTCACGCACGATGTCGAACTCGCACGCCGCTGCGCGACGACCGTGACGATCGACGCCGGACGCATCGTCGAGCCGCACGCGGAGCAGCGCGGCACCTGAATTGAGCGGCCGGCCGCGCAAGCAGGGCTGCGCGGCCGGCATCGGCATGACGCCGATACCTGAGAGCGTCAGCGCTTCAGCGCCGCGCGGGCGCGCTCGATCAGCGCGGTGGTCGACGAGTCGTGCTTGGCCGGATCGACCGACTCGGACGTCAGGTCGGCTTCCACCACCTTGCCGAGAATCTTGCCGAGCTCGACGCCCCACTGGTCGAACGGATTGATGTCCCACACCGTTGCCTGCACGAGCACCTTGTGTTCATACAGCGCGATCAGCGCGCCGAGCGTGCGCGGCGTCAGCGCATCGACAAGCAGCGTCGTCGTCGGGCGGTTGCCCGGGAACGTCAGGTGCGGCGCGAGCGCCTCCTTGCCCGGGCCCGCCACCTTGCGCGCTTCGTCGAGCGTGCGGCCGAGCATCAGCGCCTCGCTCTGCGCAAAGCAGTTCGCCAGCAGCTTCGGATGATGGCTCGCGAGCGGATGCTCGGGCGTCAGCACCGCGATGAAGTCGATCGGCACGATCGTCGGCCCCTGGTGCAGCATCTGGAAGAACGCGTGCTGGCCGTTGGTGCCCGGCTCGCCCCACGTGACGGCGGAGGTCGGGTAGTCGACGAAGGTGCCGTCCAGGCGCGCGGATTTACCGTTGCTCTCCATTTCGAGCTGCTGCAGGTACGACGGCAGGTAGTGCAGCGCTTCCGAATACGGTGCGACGAGATAGCTCTGCGAACCGAAGAAATTCCGGTACCAGATGCCGATCAGGCCGAGCAGCACGGGCAGGTTGCGCTCGAGCGGCGCTTCGCGGAAATGTCGGTCCATGTCGTTCGCGCCCGCCAGCAGCTCGTCGAACTGCTCGGGGCCGATCGCGATCATGATCGACAGGCCGACTGCCGACCACAACGAATAGCGGCCGCCGACCCAGTCCCACATTTCGAACACGTTGTCCGCGGCGATGCCGAACTTCACGACTTCGGCCGGGTTCGCCGACACGCCGACGAAGTGCTTCGCGAGCGCGTCCTCGGGGCAGCCGCGCGCGACGAACCAGTCGCGCAGCGAGCGAGCATTCGTCATCGTCTCGAGCGTCGTGAAAGTCTTCGACACGATGATCGCGAGCGTTTCCTCCGGATCGACCTGCTCGAGCACGCGCGCGAGATCGGCGCCGTCGACGTTCGACACGAAGTGCGTGGTGATGTCAGGCGTCGCGACGTGATGCAGTGCATGCACGACCATCTTCGGCCCGAGATCGGAGCCGCCGATGCCGATGTTGATCACGTGGCGGATGCGCTTGCCGGTGTAGCCCGTCCACGTGCCGCTGCGCACGGCGCGCGCGAAGGTCGCCATCTTCGCGCGCTCGGCGCTGATCTGTGCGTGGAACGGCGCTTGCGGATCGGTCGCGCGCAGCGCGGTGTGCAGCGCGGCACGGCCCTCGGTCGGGTTGACGATCTCGCCCGCGAACATCGCGTCGCGGCGTGCTTCGACGCCCGCGTCGCGCGCGAGTTGCACGAGCAGGCGCAGCGTCTCGTCATTGATGCGGTTCTTCGAGAAATCTGCGGCGAGGCCGCCGCCTGCGAGCGTGAAGCGCTCGGCACGCGTCGGCGCGTGGTCGTGTTCCGGCGCGAACCAGTCGCGCAGGCGAGCATGGCGGATTTGCTCGAAGTGGGATTGAAGGGCAGTCCAGGCGGGGAGCGAATTCAGCGTCATGGCGGTTCGAGTGAAGCGTGAATCGGGAGGAATGCCGCGCCGGCTCATCGGGATCGGAAGGCCGGCGGACGAGAGGGCCCGCCGTGCGGCGGGGCAGTCAGTATAGCGGCGTTATGTGTCGGCGCGCGGCGACGCGTAAAAAACGCGATTGATCAGCGTGCGCACCATCGGCGCGAGTTCGCCGGCCGTGAGGCCGGCCGGGCCGGTGCCGTGTGCGGTCAGCGTGTCGGCCGCGAGGCCGTGCAGGTAGACGCCCGCGAGCGCTGCCTCGTACGGTGCGACGCGCTGCGCGAGCAACGCGCCGATCAGTCCGCCGAGTACGTCGCCGGTGCCGCCCGTGGCGAGCGCCGCATTGCCGGTCGGATTGATCGTCACGCGGCCGTCGGATGCCGCAATCACCGTGCCCGAGCCTTTCAGCACGACGTTCGCTACGTAGCGAGCCGCGAGCGCTTGCGCGGCCGTCACGCGGTCGCGCTGGATCGTCGCCGTGTCGCTGCCGAGCAACCGGGCGGCTTCGAGCGGATGCGGCGTCAGCACGCACGGATTGCCGCGCGTACCGCGCGTGGCGACGGCGGTCGCGAGATCGGCATGTGTCGCGACGAGGTTCAGCGCATCGGCATCGAGCAGCGTCGCGGCATCGTGTGCGAGCACGTCGCGCACGAGCGTCGCCGCCGCCTCGCGCGTGCCCAGCCCGCAGCCGGCCGCGATGGCGGTCATCGCGCCGAGATCGAGGCCGTCGGCCGGATGCAGCATCAGTTCGGGGAACGGCGGGTCGTACGGCGGCGCGCCGGCGCCGAGGAAGCCGACGTGCACCTTGCCGGCACCGGCGAACAGCGCGGCGCGGGCGGCCAGGATCGGCGCGCCGCACATGCCCGTGTCGCCGCCGAGTACCGCGAGACTGCCGAACGTGCCCTTGTGGGACGCGAATGCGCGCGCGGGCAGGGCGGCGGCGAACCGCGCGGGCGCGTTCAGCACGATGGCCGGCGCGGCGGGGGGCGCGACGTCGAGCGCGGCGACGTCGATCTCGCCGGCGAGATCGCGGCCTTCGCCCGTATAGAGGCCCGGCTTCGCGGCGATGAAGGTGAGCGTATGGGTGGCGGCGACGGCGACGCCCGCGCCGACGATCTGGCCCGTATCGCTGTCGAGCCCGCTCGGCACATCGAGTGCGAGCACGTGGCCGCCGCTGCGCGCATGCGCGGCGATGCGCTGGGCCTGCTCGGCGAATGCGCCGTCGAGCGCGCGGCCGAGACCGATGCCGAACAGCCCGTCGACGATCCATGCAAAGCTGTCCAGCGAAGCAGGCGGTGTGGCGGATAGCGGTACGCCCGCCGCGCGCGCGAGGCCGAGCGCCCATTGCGCGTCGTCTGGTTTGACTGGCACCGGCATCCACGCTTGCGTGGCGACGCCGAGCTGCTGGAGGTGAGCGGCGGCAACCAGCGCGTCACCGCCGTTGTTGCCCGGGCCGACCGCGAACCACACGGGCCGGTCGTCGCCGGCCATGCGCTCGGACAGCCAGTGCGCGGCGGCGGCGCCGGCGCGACCCATCAGCGTATGCGGCGGCAGCGCCGCCGCGGCGTCGGTTTCGGCCGTGCGCAGCTCGGTGACGCGCAGCAGCGCGATCGGATCGGAATCGGGGAGCGGGCGGGTATTGACGGTCATCGCGGGGTCGTGGCGGCTGGCTAGGTGGCCGCCGGGAGCGGGCCCGCGGCGGTCAGGTCGTGAAGCGCCCGGCGCGCAGCGCGGCGAGCGTGTCGGCGGGCCAGTGCTGCACGTCGCCGCCCAGATAGTCGGTCACCACTTTAGCAGACCCGCAGGCGAGCCCCCAGCCGGCCGGGCCGTGTCCGAAATTGACGAACACGCGCGGATGCGGGGTCGGACCGACGACCGGCAGGCCGTCCGGCGACAGCAACTGCGTGCCTTGCCACGACAACGCGGCCGAGATGCGCGCGGCGCCGGGCACCCAGTCGTGGACGGCCTGGCCGAGCAGCGCGAGCGCGGCCTCGGACAGCGGCTCGGCGAGCGGCTTCGCGGTATCGGGCAGGCTCTGCAGCACGGCGCCGCCGCCGACGCGCAGCCGCTGGTGAGTGCGCGTGATAGAGATCCGCTTAATCGAATCGATGACGTTCAGGTGCGGCGCGTGTTCTTCGTACGCGACCGGTGCGGTGAGCGTATGGACGCGCACCGGGTGCAGCGGCAGACGCCAGCCGAGCCGGTCGAGCAGCGGCAGGCTGCCGGCGCCGGCGGCGACCACGATCGCATCGGCGGAAATCACGTCGACCTCGCGTGCGTTCGACGCGCGCCGGTCGCCGGGCGGGACGAGCTCGACCGCGGCACGGCCGGTGTCGACGCGGATCGCGGCGACTTCCGCGCCGAAGCGGAACTGCACGCCGTGCTCGTCGAGCGTCTGCTTGACCAGTTTCGCGAACAGCGGGCAATTGCCGGTGCGTTCGGTCTCGAGCAGCACGCCGCCGGCGAAGCCGGGTTCGGCCGGCACCGACGGTTCGAGCGTCGCGCATTCGTCGGCGGAGAGCAGGCGGTACGGCTGGTCGAGCGTGCGCAGCAGGTCGAGCGCCGGCTGCATCGCGTCCCAGTCGCGCGGATCGCGCACCACGTGCAGGATGCCGGGCTTCTGTTCGAATTCGAGTTCGAGGCGCGTCTCGATGTCGGCGAGCGTGTCGCGCGACGCATCGATCAGCGGGCGCAGCCGCGCGTACTGGGCGGCGAACGCGTCGGGTTCGCGCAGCGTGCCGAGCTGCTTGACGAAGCGGCGCACGCCGCCGTTGAAGCCCGGCTTGTAGACGATGCCGCTGTCGCGCGGCTGGCGCTGGCGCATGAAGGTCGGGCCGAACCAGACGTCGAGCGGGCTCGGCAGCAGCGCGCCGCCGTCGCCGTAGGTCGCACCCTGCGCGACGGTGGCGTGACGTTCGACCACGCACACGCGATGGCCGGCCGCGCGCAACTGGTAGGCGGTGGCGACGCCGCTGATTCCGCCGCCGATGACGATGACATCCATGGATTGCTTCGATGACGGGCGGCGCGCAGGCGCCGCCCGGTGAGAATTCGCTGAGGGCCCCGGCCCGGTGAACCCGGAATGATAGCGCCAAAATCGCGGGAACCGGCGCCGGGCGAGCACGGTCCGTGCAGCCGCGCCACGGCCGCCGGCTGCCGCGCCCGCGCGGGGCGGCCCGGCGGGCGGGCTGTGCGCGGCGCGCACCGTGGCACCGTTGCGGTGCATGAGGGCTACCGATTGGCCGGTCTGGGGCGACCGACTTCCGGGTATAATTACGGCCTTCCTTTCGCCCCACGTCGCCACCTCGCGCGACTCATCGACGTCAGTCCAGCCCATGGCTCACTTCTCGTGTTTTCCCGGCGCTTCGGCCCTCTCCGATTTCCGTCAAACCCGTCTGCTCGACACGCTCAAGCAAATCGACGCCAACATCGTCGCGGTGCGCGGGCAGTTCCTGCACTTCGTCAATGCGGCCGAGCCGCTGTCGGCCGACGACAGCGCGCGCATCGACGCGCTGATGCACTACGGCGCGCCGTTCGAGCCGGCGACCGAGAAGGGCACCGCCGAGACCTTCGTCGTGCTGCCGCGCTTCGGCACGGTCTCGCCGTGGGCGAGCAAGGCGACCGACATCGCGCAGCACTGCGGCCTCACGCAGGTGCGCCGCATCGAGCGCGGCGTCGAATTCACGGTCACGCTGAAGTCGGGCCTGCTCGGCGGCAAGAAGGCGCTGTCGGACGACGCGCGCGCAGCCGTGGCAGCCGCGCTGCATGACCGGATGACCGAAAGCGTGGTCGCCGCACGCGACGACGCGAAGCACCTGTTCGACGAACTGCCGGCCAAGCCGCTCGCGCGCGTCGACGTGCTGGGCGTCGGCCGCGGCGCGCTCGAACGCGCGAACGTCGAGCTGGGCCTCGCGCTCGCCGACGACGAGATCGACTACCTGGTCGACGCGTTCCGCAAGCTCGAACGCAACCCGACCGACGTGGAACTGATGATGTTCGCGCAGGCGAACAGCGAGCACTGCCGCCACAAGATCTTCAACGCGCAGTGGACGATCGACGGTGAACCGCAGGACATGTCGCTGTTCGCGATGATCCGCAACACCGAGAAGCTGAACCCGCAGGGCACGATCGTCGCGTATTCGGACAACTCGTCGATCATGGTCGGCGCCGAAGCCGAACGCTGGTTCCCGCGCAACACAGGCGCGGCCGGCGAGCCGGGTGAACGCTATGGCCGCCACACCGAGCTCACGCACACGCTGATGAAGGTCGAGACGCACAACCACCCGACGGCGATCTCGCCGTTCCCGGGTGCGGCGACCGGCGCGGGCGGCGAGATCCGCGACGAAGGCGCGACGGGCCGCGGTGCGCGCCCGAAGGCCGGCCTCACGGGCTTCACCGTGTCGAACCTCGATCTGCCCGACGCACGCCAGTCGTGGGAAAACGCGCGCGACGCGGCCCAGCCGGTCGGCGAGCGCAACCCGAACGAGGCGCACGGCCCGTACGGCCGCCCCGACCGCATCGCGTCGCCGCTGCAGATCATGATCGACGGCCCGCTCGGCGGCGCCGCGTTCAACAACGAATTCGGCCGTCCGAACCTCGGCGGCTATTTCCGCGTGTACGAGCAGAACGTCGGCGGGAAGGTGCACGGCTATCACAAGCCGATCATGATCGCGGGCGGTCTCGGCAACATCGCCGACCAACATACGCACAAGCACGACGTGCCGGCCGGCTCGCTGCTGATCCAGATCGGCGGCCCGGGCATGCGCATCGGCATGGGCGGCGGCGCCGCGAGCTCGATGGCGACCGGCGCGAACACGGCCGAACTCGACTTCGACTCGGTGCAGCGCGGCAACCCGGAAATCGAGCGTCGCGCCCAGGAAGTGATCAACGGCTGCTGGCAGCTCGGCGCGGAAAACCCGATCCTGAGCATCCACGACGTCGGCGCGGGCGGCCTGTCGAACGCGTTCCCCGAGATCGTCGACGGTGCGGGCAAGGGCGCGCGCTTCGAGCTGCGCAAGGTCGCGCTCGAGGAGTCGGGCCTGTCGCCGCGCGAAATCTGGTCGAACGAAGCGCAAGAGCGCTACGTGCTGGCGATCGCGCCGGCCGATCTGCCGCGCTTCGAGGCGATCTGCGCCCGCGAGCGCTGCCCGTTCGCGGTGGTCGGTGTCGCGACCGACGAGCGCCAGCTGAAGCTCGTCGACGACGAAGCGACGGGCGCCGACGAATACCCGGTCGACATGCCGATGGAAGTGCTGCTCGGCAAGCCGCCGCGCATGCATCGCGACGTCACGCGCGTGGCGACCGAGCGTGCGCCGGTCGACGTGACGGGCATCGTGTTGTCGGCGGTCGCGGTCGACGTGCTGAAGCACCCGACGGTCGGCAGCAAGTCGTTCCTGATCACGATCGGCGACCGCTCGGTCGGCGGCACGTCGGTGCGCGACCAGATGGTCGGCCCGTGGCAGGTGCCGGTGGCCGACTGCGCGGTCACCGCGCTCGACTACGCGGGCTTCAAGGGCGAGGCGATGACGATGGCCGAGCGCACGCCGCTCGCCGTGATCAATGCGCCGGCATCGGGCCGCATGGCGGTCGGCGAGGCGATCACGAACATCGCGAGCGCGCCGATCGCGGCGCTCGACAAGCTGAAGCTGTCGGCGAACTGGATGGCGGCATGCGGTACGGCCGGCGAGGACGCCGCGCTGTTCGATACGGTCAAGGCGATCGGCATGGAGCTGTGCCCGGCGCTCGGGATCGGCATCCCGGTCGGCAAGGATTCGCTGTCGATGAAGACGAAGTGGGACGAGCAGGGCGTCGCGAAGGAAGTGGTGTCGCCGGTGTCGCTGATCATCTCCGCGTTCGCGCCGGTCGAGGACGTGCGCCGTCACCTGACGCCGCAACTGCGCCGCATCGCCGACGCGGGCGACAGCGTGCTGATCGCGATCGATCTCGGCCGCGGCAAGAACCGAATGGGCGGCAGCATCTTCGCGCAGGTCACGCAGCAGGTCGGCGACACGACGCCGGACGTCGACGACGCGGAAGACCTGAAGCGCTTCTTCAACGCGATCCAGTCGCTCAATGCGCAAGACAAGCTGCTGGCCTACCACGACCGCTCGGACGGCGGCCTGTGGGCGACGGTGTGCGAAATGGCGTTCGCGGGCCACGCGGGCGTGTCGCTGAACGTCGACATGCTGACGCTCGACCCGAATCACGAATCCGACTACGGCGACGCGAAGGACTGGGCGAAGCAGACGAGCGGCCGCCGCGAGGATCGCACGCTGCGCGCGCTGTTCTCCGAGGAACTCGGCGCCGTCGTGCAGGTGCGTGCAACCGATCGCGACGCGGTGCTCGGCGCGCTGCGCGAGTTCGGCCTGTCGGCGTGCTCGCACGTGATCGGCTCGGTCAACGATCGCGACGTGATCGAGGTATACCGCGACGCGAAGAAGATCTTCGACGCACCGCGCACCGAACTCCATCGCGCATGGAGCGAAGTGAGCTGGCGCATCGCGCGCCTGCGCGACAACCCCGCGTGTGCGGATGCCGAATACGACGCACTGCTCGACGCGGCCGATCCGGGTATCTCGCCGGTGCTGAGCTTCGATCCGGCCGACGACATCGCCGCGCCGTTCATCGCGACGGGCGCACGGCCGCGCGTCGCGATCCTGCGCGAGCAGGGCGTGAACTCGCATCTGGAAACGGCCTACGCGTTCGACCGCGCGGGCTTCGATGCACACGACGTGCACATGAGCGACCTGCTCGCCGGCCGTGCCACGCTCGCCGATTTCGCGGGTGCGGTCGCATGCGGCGGCTTCTCGTACGGCGACGTGCTGGGCGCGGGCGAAGGCTGGGCGAAGACGATCCGCTTCAACGCGAACCTCGCCGACATGTTCTCGGCCTTCTTCGCACGTCCCGACACGTTCGCGCTCGGCATCTGCAACGGTTGCCAGATGCTGTCGAGCCTCGCGTCGATGATCCCGGGCGCGGAGGCGTGGCCGAAGTTCACGCGCAACAAGTCCGAGCAGTTCGAGGCGCGTTTCTCGTTCGTCGAAGTGGAGAAGTCGCCGTCGATCTTCTTCGCGGGGATGGAAGGTTCGCGGATTCCGGTCGCGGTCGCGCACGGCGAAGGCTATGCGGACTTCTCGCAGCAGGGCGACATCGATCGCGTCGCGGTCGCGATGCGTTACGTCGACCACCGCGGCGAAGCCACCGAGCGTTATCCGTTCAACCCGAACGGCTCGCCGGCCGGCATCACGTCGGTCACGACGGCCGACGGGCGCTTCTCGGTGCTGATGCCGCACATGGAGCGCGTGCATCGCACGGTCGCGATGAGCTGGCACCCGGAAAGCTGGGGTGAAGCGAGCCCGTGGATGCGCGTGTTCCGCAACGCGCGCCGCTGGATCGGCTGATCGGGATGATGTTCGACCCGAACGCGCCGGTCGAGGTCGTCACGCTGCGCGATGAGCGTGCCAGCGAGGCCGACGCGATCGGCCGCGTGATCGTCGTCGCGTTCGCGGGCGAGCCGGAAGGCGGGCAGTTCGAGCGGCGGATCGTCGATACGTTGCGGGCGGACGGTGCGTTGAGCGTCTCGCTCGTCGCGGAGCGCGACGGCCGCCTGATCGGGCACGTTGCGTTCTCGCCGGTGTCGATCGGCGGCGCACCGTCCGGCAGCCAGGGCTGGTACGGGCTGGCGCCGCTCGCGGTGCTGCCCGATTGCCAGCGGCGGAGTATCGGTGCGGGGCTGGTGCGTACGGGGCTCGACGCGTTGCGCCGGCTTGGCGCGCGCGGTTGCGTGCTGCTCGGCGAACCCGCGTACTACACGCGGTTCGGCTTTGCGCCATCCGGCGACATCGTGTTCCCGGGCGTGCCGCCCGAGTATTTCCTCGCGCTGTCGCTCGACGATTCGGCGCCGCGGCCGTCGGGTGACGTTCGCTATCACGACGTGTTCCATCCTGCGTAGCCTGCCGCGCTGGCGGTGCGCGTGAATCCGGCACGGGAAAGGCCGCTCTTTGGAGCGGCCTGTTTCTTTTGCCGGGCTGCAAGCGAAGCATCATGACTCGTCCGCAGGCAGGGTGCGCGGGCAATAAAAAAGCCGCTCCGAAGAGCGGCTTTTCGATGCGCGTGCGGCGCGTGCCGGCGTTACTTGACCGTTGCCTGCTGGCGCAGACCTTCCTCGAACGCCTGCAACTTCTGCTGCACGAGCTGCTGCGCGATCTGCTGCTTCACCTGCTCGAGCGGCGGCGGGGCGATGTCGCGGATGTCGTCGACGCGGATGATGTGCCAGCCGAACTGCGTCTTCACCGGCGTGTCGGTCATCTGGCCTTTCTGCAGCTTCTGCGCGGCCGCCGCGAATTCCGGCACGTACGCCTTCGGGTCGGACCAGTCGAGATCGCCGCCGTTCTTGCCCGAACCCGGATCCTTCGAGAACTGCTTCGCGAGATCCTCGAACTTCGCGCCGGCCTTGATCTTCGCGATCAAGTCCTTCGCCTGCTGCTCGTCGCTGACGAGGATGTGGTGCAGGTGGTATTCGCGATTGCCGCCGGCGCCCTTGACGAGGTCGTCGTAGCGCGCCTTCACTTCGGCGTCGGTCGGCTGGTTCTTCTTCAGGAAGCTCTCGATCATCGAGCGCAGCACGACGGTCTGCTGCGCGACGGCGACCTGCGCCTTCACGTCCGGACGGTTCGGGATGCCTTCACGGATCGCTTCCTGCATCAGAATTTCGCGGTTCACGAGTTCCTGGCGGACGGCCTGCTGCAGTTGCGGGCTGTCGGTCTGGCCTTGCTGGACGAGCTGAGCCACCATCGCGTCGGCGCGCGACTTCGGAATCGGCGTGCCGTTGACGACGGCGATGTTCTGGGCAAATGCCGGTGCCGCTGCAAAAGCAGCCGCCGCGACCCACAGGCGGGGGGATTTCAGGATCATCGGGAATTCCTAATGAGACTAGATTGAAGATTCGTTGAATTCTTCGGGCGTGTAAGCCACGATCGCGAGCGCGTGAATGCCGCGCTGCATCGCATCAGCGAGCGCATCATACACCAGCCGGTGCCGCGCGACGCGCGGCTTGCCCGTGAAGGCGGCCGACACGATCGTGACCGTGAAATGGCCGCCGGCGGACGCGCCGGCGTGGCCGGCGTGCTGCGCGCTGTCGTCGCGCACGGTGAGCGACAGCGGGGCGAGCGCGGCGGTGAGGCGCGCTTCGATCAGCGCGATGCGTTCGTCGGGCGACGCGTGGAGAAAGGCGTCCGTCATGTCACTCGTCCTTCAGGTATTTCGTGAGCCACAGGCTCTGCAGGATGATGAATACGACCATCGCGCCCGTCGTGCCGAACAGCTTGAAGTTCACCCATTGCGATTCGGTGAAGTTGTGCACCACGTACAGGTTCGCGACACCGAGCACCGCGAAGAACAGCGCCCAGGCGACGTTCAGCTTGTCCCACACGGGGTGCGGCAGCGTGAGCTGCTTGCCCATCATCTTCTCGATCAGGTTGTTGCCGAACGCATAGCGCGCGGCGAGCAGCCCGATCGCAAACAGCCAGTACAGCACAGTCGGTTTCCATTGAATGAATTTCTCGTCATGCAGGACGAGGGTGGCGCCACCGAAAACGACGATCACGCCGAGGCTGACCCACAGCATCGTGTCGACCTTCCGGTGCCGGAAGGCAACCCAGGCGACCTGGGCCAGCGTCGCGACGATCGCGACGGCGGTGGCGGTAAAGATGCCCCAGACCTTGAAGGCGGCAAAAAACAGGATGATCGGAAACAGATCGAACAGGAATTTCATGGCGCTCGCAGCTGCGTGAAAGGCCGCTTGCGCGGCCTTTCACCGTTGTAGGGACCCGCCAGGCACCGCCGGAGCGGATCGGGGCGGCGGCGCGAGGGGCGCCCCGCGGATCCGCCCGGCGCCGCTCATTCGTTTTCGGGTCGGGACTCGAAGTTTAACGCAGCCGAATTGATGCAGTACCGCAAACCGGTCTTGTCGCGCGGGCCGTCCTCGAAGACGTGGCCGAGATGCGCGCCGCAGTGGTTGCAGCGCACCTCGACGCGCACCATCCCGTGCGAGTAGTCGACCTTTTCGTCGATCACCTCGCCGTTGAGCGGCTTGAAGTAGCTGGGCCAGCCGCAGCCCGAGTGGAACTTGGCGCCGGATTCGAACAGCGGCGTGCTGCAGACGACGCATTTGTAGATGCCGTCGTCTTCGGTGTCGGTGTATTCGCCGGTGAAGGCGCGCTCGGTTGCCGCATGCTGCGTGACTTCGTACTGCATCGGCGTGAGCCGGCGGCGCAGCTCGGCGTCGTCCTTCTGGTACGGGAAGGTCTTGTCGTCGGAATCGTGGGACATGTGGGGTTCTCCTGATCGGTCGGTCGAGTCGCGCGGGTCGGGGCTCAGGACGAGCAGCTCACTTCGAGCGACCCGGCCCAGTCGGGCGGCAACGCCGCGTACGCTTCATGCTCCGGTTGTTCGTCGAACGGGCGGCGCAGGATCTGCGCGAGCCGCTCGACCTCCGAAAAATCCTTCTCCTTCGCGCGCCGGATCGCGACTTCGGCCAGATGGTTGCGCAACACGTATTTCGGGTTCACGCGATTCATCGCGGCGGCACGTGCCGCGTCGTCGCGTGTTTCCTCGGACAGCCGCGCGCGGTAGAGGTTCGCCCACGCATCGAACGCGTCGCGGTCGACGAACAGGTCGCGCACGGGCGCGTCGCGGCTCGCGTCGTGCTTCGAGATCTGCGCGAGCCGGCGGAACGTCAGCGTGAAATCCGCGTGGCTCGCATGCATCGTCTCGAGCAGCTTGTTGGCGAGCTCGGCATCGTTCTCGCGTTCGAGCGCCAGGCCGAGCTTCGCGCGCATCGCACGTTCGAGCGCGGGGCCGAAACGTTCCGGAAATTTTGCGAGCACGGCCTGCGCGTCCTCCACCGCACGCTCGGCGCGCGCATCGTCGTCGGCGATGCCGTGCTGCAGGCCGATCAGCGGCAGCAGCGCCTGCGCGAGGCAATAGCAGTTCCAGTGCGCGATGCGCGGCTGCATCCGGTATGCGTAGCGGCCGCTCGTATCCGAGTGGTTGCAGATGTGGTTCGCGTCGAACGCGTCGACGAAGCCGAACGGGCCGTAGTCGATCGTCACGCCGAGGATCGACATGTTGTCGGTGTTCATCACGCCGTGGCAGAAACCGACGGCCTGCCACTGTGCGACGAGGTCGGCCGTGCGCAGCGTCGCGGCCTCGAGCAGCGCGAGGTACGGATCGTCGGCGTGGCGGCAATCCGGATAGAAGCGGTCGATCACGTGATCGGCGAGCTGGCGCAGCAGGTCGGGGCGATCGTTCGAGAAGAAGTGCTCGAAGTGGCCGAAGCGCACGAAGCTCTCCGACACGCGCGTGACGACGGCCGACGTCTCGATCTCCTCGCGCACCACCGGCTGGTCGGAGCCGATCACCGTCAGTGCGCGCGTGGTCGGGATGCCGAGGTGATGCATCGCTTCCGAGCACAGGAATTCGCGGATCGACGAGCGCAGCACCGCGCGGCCGTCACCCATCCGCGAGTAAGGCGTGCGGCCGCTGCCTTTCAGCTGCAGCTCGTAGCGGCGGCCGTCCGTGCCGGTGCGCTCGCCGATCGTCAGCGCGCGGCCGTCGCCGAGCTGGCCGGCCCACACGCCGAACTGGTGGCCGGAATACACCGCCGCATACGGCATCGCGTGCGCGGGCCAGTCGCGCGTCGGATTGCCGGCGAACAGCTCGGCGAAGCCGGGCTGCGCGGCGATCGATGGCGGCAGGTCGAGCAGTTGCGCGACTTCGTCGGAAAAGCCGACGACATACGGCGCGGCAAGCGGCGCGGCCGGCAGCCGCGTATGAAACGCGTCGCCGAGCGTGACGAACGCGCCAGTGGCGGGCTCGCCGAGCGTGGCGGCGAGGTCGGGGAGGGTGTCAGCCGGATCGGCTGCGCTTCGGGAAAACGACATGTTGAGCGCCTCTGGGTAAGCCGATATTGTAAGGCGGCGCCGCGCCGCCCGCATGGTGGCCCGCGCACCGTGCGCCACGCCCGTCCGGGGCCGCTGACGGGCGCGCCGCAGAGGCACCGATTCGCATCCTCACGGAGAACAAGACGATGGGTAAGCCGTTGCTGGGCCAGATGATGGACATGCCGTTGCTGGTGTCCTCGCTGATTTCGCATGCCGCGCGGCACGCCGGCGATACGGAGATCGTGTCGAAGCGCGTGGAAGGCGACCTGCATCGCTACACGTACCGCGATTGCGAACGCCGCGCGAAGCAACTGGCGCAGGCGCTCACGCGGCTCGGCGTCGAAGCCGGCGATCGCGTCGGCACGCTGGCGTGGAACGGCTACCGGCATCTGGAAGCCTATTACGGGATCGGCGGGATGGGTGCCGTGTGCCACACGATCAACCCGCGCCTGTTTCCCGAGCAGATCGCGTACATCGTCAATCATGCGGAAGACCGCTACGTCTTCTTCGACATCAATTTCGCGCCGCTCGTCGAGGCCATTGCGCCGCAATGCCCGCACGTGAAGGGCTGGGTCGCGATGACGGACGCCGCGCACCTGCCGTCCGGCACGACACCGTTCCTCTGCTACGAAACGCTCGTCGAAGCGGAGGATGGCCGCTACGACTGGCCGCGCCTCGACGAGCAGCAGGCGTCGGGGCTCTGCTACACGTCGGGCACGACCGGCAACCCGAAGGGCGTGCTGTATTCGCACCGTTCGACCGTGCTGCACGCGTACGGCGCCGCGCTGCCCGACGCGATGAACCTGTCCGCGATGGACGCCGTACTGCCCGTCGTGCCGATGTTCCACGTCAACGCATGGGGGCTGCCGTACGCGGTGCCGCTCACGGGCGGCAAGCTGGTGCTGCCCGGCAAGGATCTCGACGGAAAATCGCTGTACCAGCTGATGGAGACCGAGCGCGTGACGTTTTCCGCGGGCGTGCCGACCGTGTGGCTCGGCCTGCTCAACTACATGCGCGAGGCCGGCGTGCGCTTCTCGACGCTGAACCGCACGGTGATCGGCGGCTCCGCGTGCCCACCCGCGATGCTGCGCACCTTCGAGGACGAATATGGCGTGCGCGTGATTCACGCATGGGGCATGACCGAACTGTCGCCGCTCGGCACGCTCGCGAAGCTCAACTGGGCGCAGTCGCAGCGGCCGCTCGACGCGCAGCGCAAGCTGCTCGAGAAGCAGGGGCGCGTGATCTGCGGCGTCGACATGCGGATCGTCGGCGAGGACGGCCGCGAACTGCCGTGGGACGGCGTCGCGTTCGGCGAACTGCAGGTGCGCGGCCCGTGGGTGATCGATCACTACTTTCGCGGCGAATCGTCGCCGCTGTCGGACGGCTGGTTCCCGACCGGCGACGTCGCGACGATCGACCCCGACGGCTTCCTGCAGATCACCGATCGTAGCAAGGACGTGATCAAGTCGGGCGGCGAGTGGATCAGCTCGATCGACATCGAGAACGTCGCGATCGCGCACCCGGGCGTGGCCGAGGCCGCCTGCATCGCCTGTGCGCACCCGAAATGGACCGAGCGCCCGCTGCTCGTCGTGGTGCCGCGCGAAGGGGCGAACCTGAGCCGCGACGCGCTGCTCGCGTTCTACGAAGGCAAGGTCGCGAAATGGTGGATTCCCGACGACGTCGTGTTCGTCGAATCGCTGCCGCACACCGCGACCGGCAAGCTGCAGAAGCTGAAGCTGCGCGAGACGTTCCGCGACTACGTGTTGCCGACGGCGGTCTGCGAGCCGTAACTCGAGTCCGGGCCGGAAGCAGCTCGTGAGACGTTTGCCCGATCCGTCCCCGGATCGGGCAACCGGCATCGGGAACAAAATTCAAATTGAACGACCGTGCTTTTTCGTTGTATGCTGCCTCCGTTCATCAGGACATGCGGCTGTTCGACCGCGCACAATGAAGCGCAGCCACCCCGGCGCGCGATGCATGGAGGCAGGCAGATGGCAGTGGATTACTCGACTCGCGACGGCGTGGCCGTCCTTACGCTCAACAATCCGCCCGTCAACGGGCTCGGCCTGTCGACCCGTCAGGGCGTCATGGACGCGCTCGATCGCGCCGCGCAGGACCCGTCGGTGACAGCCATCGTGCTGACCGGCGCGGGACGCGCATTCTCGGGCGGCGCCGACATCACCGAATTCAATACGCCGAAGGCGTTGCAGGAGCCGACGCTGCACACCGTGATCCGCGCGGTGGAGACGAGCGCGAAGCCCGTCGTCGCGGCGCTGCACAGCGTCGTGATGGGCGGCGGCCTCGAGCTCGCGCTCGGCGCGCACTATCGCGTCGCGGCACCGGGCGCGCAGGTCGCGCTGCCCGAAGTGAAGCTCGGCCTGCTGCCGGGCGCGGGCGGCACGCAGCGCCTGCCGCGTGCGGTGGGGCTCGAAACCGCGCTGAACATGATCGTGTCGGGCGCACCCGTGCCGTCGGAGCAGTTGGCGAAGAGCGGGCTGTTCGATGAAATGGCCGATGGCGACCTGCTCGACGCGGCCGTCGCATTCGCCCGCAAGGTCGGCGCGCAGAAGGGGCCGCATCCGCGTGTGCGCGATCGCAAGATCGTCCATGAGAACGCCGCCGGCTTCATCCAGTTCGCGCGCAATTCCGCGAAGGCTGCCGCCCCGAATTTCCCCGCGCCGCACAAGTGCATCGACGCGATCGAGGCCGGCGTGCTGCACGGCTTCGACAAGGGCAGCGTGGCCGAGCGCGAGGGTTTCGTCGCGCTGATGATGACGCCGGAAAGCCGCGCGCTGCGGCACGCGTTCTTCGGCGAGCGTGCCGCGAGCAAGATTCCCGACGTGCCGGCCGATACGCCGCTGCGCGAGATCCGCCGCGTCGGCGTGATCGGCGCGGGCACGATGGGCGGCGGGATCGCGATGAACTTCGTCAACGCGGGGCTGCCCGTCACGCTGCTCGAGACGAAACCGGAAGCGCTCGAGCGCGGCGTTGCGACGATCCGCAAGAACTACGATGCGCAGGTGAAGAAGGGCAAGCTCTCGCAGGAGAAGCTCGACGCACGCATGGCGCTGATCACGCCGACGCTGTCCTATGACGATCTGAAGGACGCCGACCTGATCGTCGAGGCCGTGTTCGAGGAACTCGGCGTGAAGGAGCAGGTGTTCAAGAAGCTCGACGAAGTCGCGAAAGCGGGCGCGATCCTCGCGTCGAACACGTCGACGCTCGACGTCGACAAGATCGCGGCGTTCACGAAGCGTCCGCAGGACGTCGTCGGCATGCACTTCTTCAGCCCGGCGAACGTGATGAAGCTGCTCGAGGTCGTGCGCGGCGCGCTGACCGCGAAGGACGTGCTCGCCACCGTGATGGCCGTCGCGAAGAAGATCCGCAAGACGGCGGTCGTGTCGGGCGTGTGCGACGGCTTCATCGGCAACCGGATGATCGAGCAGTACATCCGCCAGGCGCTCTTCATGCTCGAGGAAGGCGCGCTGCCCGCGCAGGTCGATCGTGCGATCGAGAAATTCGGTTTCGCGATGGGACCGTTCCGGATGAGCGACCTCGCCGGCAACGACATCGGCTGGGCAATCCGCAAGCGCCGCTACGTCGAGCAGCCCGAGCTCCACTACTCGAAGATCGCCGACCGCCTGTGCGAACAGGGCCGCTTCGGCCAGAAGACGGGCGCCGGCTGGTACGACTACGTGCCGGGCGATCGCAAGGCGAAGCCGTCGTCGCTCGTCGACGAGATGGTCGTCGCGTATTCGAAGGAGCGCGGTGTCGAGCGTCGCAAGATCGGCGACGACGAGATCGTCGAACGGCTCGTGTTCGCGCTCGTCAACGAAGGCGCGAAGATCCTCGAGGAGAAGATCGCGTCGAAGGCGTCCGACATCGACATGGTCTACCTGACCGGCTATGGCTTCCCGCTGTGGCGCGGCGGCCCGATGCTGTACGCGGACGTGGTCGGCCTTTACAACGTCGAGCGCGCGATTCGCCGCTATGCGGCGGCACCGAACGGCGACGCATGGCAACTCGCGCCGTCGATCGCGGAACTCGCGAAGGCCGGCCGCGGGTTCAACGGCTGACGCGCCGGATCGCGGCGCCACGCACACCCGGAGAAACGCAATGAAACGCACCGACGACGTCCTGCTCGTGATCGACGTGCAATACGACTTCATGCCGGGCGGCGCGCTCGCGGTGCCCGACGGCGACGCGGTCGTGCCGGTGATCAATGCGCTCGCGCAACGCTTCGACCAGGTCGTGCTGACGCAGGACTGGCACCCGCGCGAGCACGTGTCGTTCGCGGCGAATCACCCGGGCCGCGAACCGTTCTCCACGCTCGCGCTGCCGTACGGCGAGCAGGTGCTGTGGCCCGTGCACTGCGTGCAGGACACCGACGGCGCGGCGTTGCATCGCGATCTCGATATCCCGCATGCGCGGCTCGTGATCCGCAAGGGCGGCGACGCGCAGGTCGACAGCTACTCCGCGTTCGTCGAAGCTGACCGCACGACGCGCACCGGGCTCGCGGGCTATCTGCGCGAGCTCGGCGCGAAGCGTGTGTGGTGCTGCGGGCTCGCGACCGACTATTGCGTCGCGTGGTCGGCGCTCGATGCGCGCGCGGCCGGTTTCGAAGCCGCGGTGATCAACGATGCGTGCCGCGCGATCGACCTGAACGGGTCGCTCGCCCACGCATGGCAGCAGATGCAGGCAGCGGGCGTCGCGCATGTGACGTCCGCGGGCGCGCGCCCGGCGGCGTAGCGCAATTCCCCATCCGATTCAGGTGAAGCAGGACCGAAGGAGACTCGCATGACCGAAGCCGTAATCGTATCGACCGCCCGCACGCCGCTGGCGAAATCCTGGCGCGGTGCGTTCAACATGACGCACGGCGCGACGCTCGGCGGCCACGCGGTCGCGGCCGCTGTCGAACGCGCGAAGCTCGACCCCGCACGCGTCGAGGACGTGATCATGGGGTGCGCGAACCCTGAAGGCGCGACCGGCGCGAACATCGCGCGGCAGATCGCACTGCGCGCGGGGCTGCCCGTGACGGTGCCGGGGATGACGGTGAACCGTTTCTGCTCGTCCGGGCTGCAGACCATCGCGCTGGCCGCGCAGCGGATCATCGCGGGCGAAGGCGAAGTGTATGTCGCGGGCGGCGTCGAATCGATCTCGTGCGTGCAGAACGAGATGAACCACCACATGATCCAGGAAGGCTGGCTCGTCCAGCACAAGCCCGAGATCTACTGGAACATGCTGCAGACGGCCGAGAACGTCGCGAAGCGCTACGGCATCTCGAAGGAGCGGCAAGACGAGTACGGCGTGCAGTCGCAACTGCGCGCGGCGGCCGCGCAGGAAGCCGGGCGTTTCCGTGACGAGATCGTGCCGATCACCGTGCTCGCGGGCGTGGCCGACAAGGCGACGGGCCGTCTGTTCACGAAGGAAGTGACGGTCTCGGCCGACGAAGGGATTCGCCCCGACACGACACTCGAAGGCGTATCGAAGATCCGGTCGGCCGTGCCGGGTGGCGTGATCACCGCGGGCAACGCGAGCCAGTTCTCGGACGGCGCGTCGGCCTGCGTCGTGATGAGCGCCGACGCCGCGCAGCGCGAAGGGCTGCAGCCGCTCGGCGTGTTCCGCGGGTTCGCGGTGGCCGGTTGCGAGCCGGACGAGATGGGCATCGGCCCCGTGTTCGCGGTGCCCAAGCTGCTGAAGCAGGCAGGGCTGAAGGTCGACGATATCGGCCTGTGGGAGCTGAACGAAGCGTTCGCGGTGCAGGTGCTGTACAGCCGCGACACGCTCGGGATTCCTGAGGATCGTCTGAACGTGAACGGCGGCGCGATCGCGGTCGGCCATCCGTACGGCGTATCGGGCGCACGCCTGACCGGCCATGCGCTGATCGAAGGCAAGCGGCGCGGCGTGAAGTACGCGGTCGTCACGATGTGCATCGGCGGCGGGCAGGGCGCGGCCGGCCTGTTCGAAATCCTCTGATCTTTGGCACGGAGCGGCCGCGGTTTCGCTTCGGCGAGACAGGCGGCCGCGACGCGAATCGGCGCGACTGATCCGCCATTCGAAACAATCGGGAAGCAAAAGGCATGCGCCCGGCAATGCCGTTTCCCCTTACTTGTCAAACGAATTGCCCCACCTATACTTGCTCTGACATTTGCCTTTCGGCACGATGGGCCGGATCGTGCGTCGTGCGATCCGTGCCGCGAAGGTTCGAACCAACGCAGCAGACCGACCGGGGACCGAATGAGTACGACCTATGCAGCCGGGGAACCGCCGCGCGTCGTCAGCGCGGCCGCAAGGCTCTACGCGAAATGCCTGCTGGTCGGATTCGCGTTGCTGCCCGCCTATCTGATCGCCTATCTGTGGTTCTTCAGCGACCCGCACGTCGTGTTCGAGAACCACGCGTTCCATGAAATCGCGATCGCCGCCGCGACCCTCGAAGGCGCGTTCGTCACCTACGTGACGTGGGTCTGCTACCGGTCGTCCGGCGAGCCGCTGCTGCGCTGGCTGACGCTGGGCTTTCTCGGCTTCGCGATGATCTATGCGCTGCACGGTGCGTTCACCGGAATGGCGCATCACAACATCTGGCTGTTCCTGCTGTACGGACCCGCGTCGCGGCTCGTGATGTCCATCCTGCTGCTCACGGGCCTGCTGTCGTATTCGCGTCCGCCCGATCGCCTCGAGAAGCGCACGAGCGTGCGCACGTGGCTGCCGTGGATCGTGTTCTTCGTGATCGTCAACGTGGCCGTGGCGTACATCGCGTATTCGCCGGTCGCGGGCGCGCCGGGCACGCGGCTGTCGATGGAAGGCGGCGCGCTCGTGTTCTCGCTGCTGAACGTCGCCGTGCTGCTCGCGCGACGGATCCGCTCGCCGCTGATGGTGATCTACGGCGTGTCGATCATGGCGTTCGCGCTGTCGTCGCTCGCGTTCATTCTCGGCAAGCCGTGGAATCACATGTGGTGGCTCGCGCATGCGATTTTTGCCGGCGGCTTCTTCCTGCTCAGCTACGGTGTCGTGCAGGCGCTGCAGACGACGCGCTCGTTCTCGGCGATCTACAGCCAGGAGGACCTGATGAGCCGGCTGTCGGAATCGATGGCGCGCACCGAGAGCGCGTTGCAGGAACTGCGGCGCACGAACCAGAAGCTCGAATACATGGCCGCGACCGATCCGATGACGGGCGCGTCGAACCGGCGGCAGTTCATCGCGCAGGTCGAGCGCGAGATGGTGCGGGCCGAGCGCGACGGCACACCGTTCTGCCTGCTCGCGCTCGATCTCGACAATTTCAAGAACATCAACGATGCGTACGGGCATCAGATCGGCGACGAGGTGCTGCGCGGCGTCGTGCGCCAGTGCCTCGATGCGATCCGGCCCGCGGGCGGCCTGGCGCGGGTCGGCGGCGAGGAGTTCATGGCGCTGCTGCCGGACATGCCGCTCGAAGGCGCGCGGATGACGGCGGAACGCGTACGCTCGTCGATCGCGAGTTCGCCGTTCGGGCTCGATTTCAAGCGCGTGCAGGTGACGGTCAGTGTCGGTGTCGCGCAATACGGGGCCGACGGCAGCACGGTCGATGCGTTGCTGCGCGTGGTCGACGAACGGTTGTACCAGGCGAAGCGGGAAGGGCGGAACCGGGTCGTGGCGCGGTGATACGGGTTGGCGCGGCACACGGGCGCGGGTGAACGGACGCAGAACATTCGGCCGCCCGGGCGTACAGAAGCTGTGTCCAGCGCCTCGATTTCTGACGAAGCCCCGGAGGCGGTCACGCCCCGGGGCTTTTGCATGCCCGGTCGGCACGCGACTGGCGACGCGCTACCGCGCTGCCAGCGCCGCCGCGCTCAGCTTCGGCTGCGCATCCTGCATCCGCTGCGACGCCTGCCACCAGTACTTGCCCGCGCGCTGCTGCGGGTCGCGGATCGCGAGATACGTCGTACTCCAGAGCTGTGCCGCGTTCGCTTCGGTGGCGTCGGCGCTGCGCGTGCCGAATGCATCGGTCTGGTACTTGCCGTTCACGTACGACCACGTCCACATCTCCGACGTGCGCATGTCGCGCCCGTTCGAGATCACCTGCCAGATCGTCTGCCGTGCCTGCGTGAGCAGCGTGCGTGTCGCGGCCGACAGGTCCTGGCGCGCGAGCTGGCGATCGAGCCCGGCCACCCACATCGCCTGCTGCCAAGACCAGATCACCGTGCCGTGATACGCGGAACTGGTGAACTTCGGCCACAGCGCCTGGCTTGCATACGCCGGATTCGCGATCAGCATCCCGGCATCGGTCACGAGCCCGGTCGGGAACGGCCGCGTGACGTCGGTGACGATCCGCTGAAGCTCGTCGTCCGGCGGCGTGCCGAACAGCAGCGCGAAGCCGCCGTCCGAATTCATCACCGGAACCGGATTGCCCTGCTGATCGAGCGACAGCGCGTAGAACGCCAGCGGTGTGCCCGGCGCGGCGCCGGCCGGCACGCCGGCGGACGGCGCATAGGCCGACACGTCGGTGGCTGCCTGTGTGGCCGGCACGCTGACCTGGAACAGCGGCGGTGCCTGGGTTTCCCACGTGGCCGCCTGGTTAGCCGTGTTGGCGAGCGTCGCGCGCTGCCCGGCATCCAGATACGGATCGAGCAGGCCGCGCGCGAGGAATGCGTTCGCCGCGCGCAACGCGGCCGGCACGAGCACCGCGTTGACGTCGTACGGATAGACGCCGCCGCCGAGCCCGTCGGTGCTGTCGCGCCAGTTGCCGACGATTTCGCCGGGCCGCAAGTGGATCAGGTTCGCGACCGTCGGCTGTTGCGCGAACGGCTGAGCGGTCGTCGCGACGTGCAGCAGGTTGACGACCAGGCGGCTGCCATTGGTCTGCCCGTCGCTGCCGCGCTGGGCGAGATAGGCGGCCGCGCGGGCCTGGCCGCGCGTATCGTCGATCAGCCACGCGGCCGCGATCGGCGCGAGCAGGTAGTCGCTGTCGATCATCTTGTAGTCGTAGGTCGGCGTCGGATCGTTCGGCCGGCCGTTCTTCTGGTTGTCGACGAGGGCGAATTCGCCGATCCCTTCCTCGTGCGCGACCTTGCCGTCGGTCGACAGCCGGCTCAGCACCGACGACAGGCCGGCCTCGATCGCCGCGGGTTCGAGCACGGGCATCAGCATGCGCACCGAGATCAGCGTGTCGCGGCCGAAGTAGGTGTCGTACTGCCACGAGCCGGCCAGCAGCTTGTCGTGGAAACTCAGGAACTCGAGCACGTTCTGGCTCACCGGGTCGGGGTTCACCGAGGGCCCGAGCAGTTCGGCGCGCGTGATCGGCGACAACGGCGTCTCGCCCGACAGCGCATCGACATGCAGCCGCAGCGTGTGCGAGCCCGCCGGTGCGCTCAGGACGAGCTTGCCGTCCGCTGCCGGCGCGATGCTGCCACCGTCGCGCAGCGTAATGCGCAGTGAATAGCCGGGCGCGCCGTCGATCCGGTCGCGTTGCCATTGCGCGGCGCTGCCCTGGACCGTCGGCGCGGCGAGGATCTCCTGCGGAATCGTGGCGCCGCCGTTGAAGTCGCGCAGGAAGCGCACGTTGCTGAGCACGCCCTGTCGGATCGTCAGCGTGTTGGTGTCCACCGACACGTCGGCGCCGATGCCGTACAGCGGACGGCCGTGCGTGTCGGGTGCCGATAGCGCGGACGGCGGCGTGTCGAGGCTCCAGTTCACCGGCTGCGCGGTGTCGTCGAACCACAGCCCGGTGCCGCTGTTGCCGGCGGGGAAGACCACGAGCAGACGCGGCTTCGTCGACGAGCGCGCGAGCAGGTGTGCGGCGACGTTGTCCTGCCGATAGAACGCGTTGATCTGGCCGCCGGTGTCCATGCGGAACGACAGTGCGGCGTTGTTCGGCGGCGGGTTGCTCGATTTGACGTCGTCGTCATTGCAGGCCGCGAGCAGGCCGGCGCAGATGAATCCGAGACACAGCGACTTCGCAAGGCGATGCATGTTGATGTCCCTCCTGATGACTGGCGATTTTTATGAGAATTATCGAATGAGCGGGTGCTCGATCTGCTTCGTCCGGTATTGCGGAATTCCTGGGAAATTCGGAATTAATCCGGGCGTGATTCTGGGGCGAATTGAATGGTAATTAACCGGTTGATGGTTAATGCCGGAATTGAAGGCAAAAGGAGGCGCTGCCCCGGCCAGGCATGAAACACTTCTCTGTTGGCGTTCCGGTGCGGTGCCGACATGGGGCGTGCACGGAGTGAAAAGCGAAACGTAAGCTGTCGTAGGGGATTCTAAAGTTCGGATAAAGTCGAAGTCAATAATGATTTGATGGTTTTAGAATAATGTTATGGAGTGGGGTGCAATTATTGCTTGTCAGGTCGGTAAAATGTGCGCTTTTACGGGGGAGTGGAGATGTGCTGATTATCGAGTTTGGTGAAAATCGATTGGCAATCGATGTCGGTATTGGTGATTGATTGCGAACCGGGATTGAATCGTGGCGGTTTGCCTGTCGCCGTGTCTCGGGCGGTGCAAACGAAGCCGTGGAATGTGGTGGATTCGGCAATACGGAGGGGTGAGCAACCGGCGTTCCTGCGACCGGGCTGGCGCGTGACTCCGTGAATCGGGCTCCATGCGATCGCGCCAGCGGTGTCGGCAAGTTTGGTAGGCTTGGGAACCGCTTCCGCTTACCGAATTGCCGCAGTCGGTCATTGATGCGATTCGATATCCGCCTTTTGCGGGACTGACGATCTTGCGACAGAGCGACTCTCCATCGATGGCCGATGGGGGTTGACGTCGCCTTCACTCCGGAGAATGCGCCGTGCTGCACGTGCCCGACGATTCAGTGGTCGTATTGGTTGATTTTCAGACGCGGCTGATGCCGGTGATCCACGATGGGGTGTCCGTCGTCACGCAGGCTGTCCGACTTGCCCGTATTGCGCAGATACTCGCGTTGCCGGTGATGGGTACCGAGCAGAGCCCCGTCCAGCTGGGCCGGAACGTACCGGAGATCTCGGATCTGTGCTCCAGCACCGTCGTCAAGGATCATTTCGATGCGTGCGCGGAGGGTCTGGTCGAGGCCTTGCCGGACGGGCGCAACAGCGTCATCGTCGCCGGTTGCGAGGCGCACGTGTGCGTGTTGCAAACGGCGTTCGGGCTGTTGCGCAGCGGCCGCAAAGTGACGGTGGTCAGCGATGCCGTGGGGTCGCGCAGGACGATCGACCGGGACGCGGGGATCGCCCGGCTCGCGGCGGCGGGAGTGCAAATCGCGACGGTCGAGATGATCGGATTCGAATGGCTGGGTTCCAGCCGGCATCCGCGTTTTCGCGATGTGCTGCGCCTGATCAAGTGAGCCGCAGCGCTCGTGCGCTGACGGGAACAGCGTTCCTGGAGTCGGATGCGTGAATCTCGGGATGTCGGCGCATTGGCGCCGTCAGGTTTGGCCGGCTGGCTGCCGGCGGTCGCGGGCGGGGCCGTCGCGTTGGTGGGCGAGACGGAGAAAAATCGGGCATCGTGCGCGAGTGCCCGGTCGTGAACTTCCGACAGCGCGACGACAGTCCTCGTTGAACTGTCGCGCCGGCTCGAAACCTCGCCGTTGCGGGGCGGCGAGGTTTCTCGGTCGCCGCCGGCGTTCAGGCCGCTGCCGCCTGATGAGCAGAGTCGCGCTGCTCGCCACCCAGGATATCGATGAGGCTGGCCAACATCCGCGCCAATTCACCGGTCATCAGCGTGACATCCGAGTCGAAGCGTTCATCGTCGTTCTGCGCGGTCGGATCCGCCGCTTCCTTGATCACGTCGAGCGGCGTCACGCGCTTGATCGTCAGCGACGGCGTCAGCACGAAGGAGATCCGGTTGTCCCAGGTCATCGCCAGGCGCATGCATTGTTTGCCGGCCTCGATGTGCCGGCGCATGTCGTTCGCTTCCAGCGCGTGGCCGACATATCGCACCGTGGCGCCGCCTTCGCCGCTCGAGCGCAATTCGGCGTCCTGGTCCACGGTGAATCCGCCCGGCGCCTCGCCGGACAACAGCCAATCCGTCATCGCGGCGACCGGCGAACGCACCACCTGAACACCGGCGAGCGGCAACTGATCGATCGATTTGACGAGCAGGCCGCGAACGTCGTCGGCAACAGCCTGTGAAGCCGCATCGATGACGAGCCAGCCGTTCACCGTATCGATCCACACGCGGGTATCGCGCTGAATGGTGAACGCGCGCGGGAGCAGTTCGTCGGTCACCTGCTCCTTGAGTTCGCGCATCTGCTTTCGCCCGACCTTGAAGCCCTGCTGCTCCTCGATTTCAAGCGCACGTGCCTTGGTCACCTGAGTGACGACCGACGCCGGGAGCAGCTTCTTCTCGGCACGAAACGTCAGCAACATCTGCCGGTTGATCGAATACACGAGTGCGCCGTCGTCACGCGGCGACGCCCATCCATGGCTCTGCATCTCGACGCTGGTGCCCGGCTGAAACGCATGGGGCGCCAGCCATTTTTCCATCTGATCGGGGGTAACGGCCCAAGGTGCCGGAAGACGATGAAGCTGAAGGTTCTTGAACCACATAGGAGTACGGGCAAAGCGCACCATTCTATATGACGGTGATGCTTCGGGTGCGGATTCGCTCGTGCGATTTGACGGTCCGATCGTTGATGATGTAGTGCCGGGTAGGTGGGCATCGCTCACCAAATTCGCCACGGAACGGAAGTCACGCCCTGCTCGAAAAGTTGCTTTTCCTTCGCCGATGGCAAGGAGATTCTCCTTCCCGGCAATTCTGTACTTGTACGGCCACCGCCTGGAGCCGGACGGATGGTGCCCGATTGGCAAGGGTGACAGGCAAGTCGCCGAACCGGAACGAACAGGAGCAACCGAAGTGCTCCGACATATCGTCATGTGGAAGTTGCATTGAAATATCAACGATTAATCTATTGATATTTGAGGAAATTCAACTTCCATTGATCGATTGATACCCCCCGTCGATTCCCCCTTTTTCCTCGCTGGAGCAGAAGCCGGGAGGGATGAATTTCCGTACCTCCAGTGGTCTTCTTCAGTTTCTTGGAATACCGCCGATAACCCTCTTGGACCGTCTCGTGCCAGAGGTGTCCGTTTCAATTACCGCCCTCATTTTCCCCCCGAGGGCGGGATTTTTTGCATGTAGGGCGTGTCCGTCAAAGTCGCTTTGGTCCCAAATATTGATCAGCTATATTGAAAGTGTCTCGGGGATGGGACTCAGGACGGGGGGCAAAATGAAATACACGCACAATGAGAACGCAGGCCCCATCTGGGGTGTTGTCGGGGGCCTTCTTTTGACCGCAGTTGGGCTCAGCATGGGACTCTTTCCCAAGCTCCTGGATAGCACCGGCTCGCTGAACGATTTCGTCTCATCCGGCGTTACGATGCTTGGAATCTTTCTATGCGTTTACGCTGTCCGCGAGACGCTGCGGCAGCATCATCGCTGAAGGCCAATGCTGGCACTGCATGTGTCGACGAGTAGGTCGTCGACGATGATCTCGCCTGCAGAACGGCCGGCGCGCAACGCATCGAGGCTGTCGGCAAACGGCTTGCCCTGATCGTCGGCCAAGCGAATCGGCGCTAGGAAGCAAGATCGCGTGTGTGCTGCGCGCACCTGGACTATTGCGAGGTAGCCGAGCGGTGTCTCGCAAGTGACCGAAGATTCTCGAGACACTTCGGTCTTATGTTCGCAATGAACGTCGATCGTATATCCACGGTAGGTGTATGAGCTGGTCATGTTCGCCTCGCTGCGGGTAGAGCGACGTCTGAAGGTTTGCACGCCGAAGTATAGTTACGTGCCCTCGAAAAGCGACATGAATCTTGCCTATGGGCGCCAGTCGTTGCCGTAGGCCAACTCGATGATTTTCTTCGTAGGAATGCTCGCCCGCAATTTTGCGACGTCATCGTGACGGAACAGTTTGCAGCGGGCGATTTCGTTGCTGGGTTGCGGCTTCAGGTCGGCGTTGAGTTCGCCAACAAATACGTGGTGCAGCTTTGAGAGACCGCCGAAGTGCATGGCATAGGTAAGGTCCAGGCCGACCAAGCCGGTCTCTTCCTGCAACTCTCGATGCGCCGCTTCCAGAGGCGTCTCGCCGGCCTTAATTGTCCCGCCTGGCAGGGCCCATCGGGATGCCGCGCGCGCGACCAGCAACACACGGTTCCCTTGGAGGCACACTACAGTTGCGCGTTCTTTTATGGGTACATCGACGCAATCTTGGACGCTCATGACGGCTGCGGCTTGAGTATTTTTAGTATTCTAGCGCGGTGGTCCTGATTGCCTGTCCGATGTCTGCCGTCGGGCAGCGAGTTCCATAGGCAGCAGGTCATCGTCGACGCAGCGGGCTCGTTACTCATGTCATCGACCGATTTCGAAGCAAGTCTCATTGCCCTTGCGCGGGAGTCGTCATGGTTTTGGCCTGCACTGGTTGCGGTTCGAGCTCTCAATCTACCTTCGTGGTGCATCGGTGCGGGTGCGGTCCGAAACCTTGTGTGGGACTCGTTGCATGGGCTGGACGCGCCGTCGGCATTGTCTGACATCGATGTTGCGTACTTCGACGGCACGGATCTTTCTGCGCATCGCGACGCGACGTTTGAGTTTCTGCTGGCGGCCATGCAGCCCGAGCTTCCATGGGAGGTGACTAATCAGGCCGCTGTACATCTCTGGTTCGAGAGGACCTTTGAGCATCCCGTGTCTCCGTTCAGATCACTGGCCCAAGCTATTGCGTCGTGGCCAGAGTACGCGACGGCGGTCGGACTTACATTGCTGAACGACGGGACAATTGATGTCTGTGCGCCATACGGACTCGATGACCTTTTTTCCATGGTGGTGCGACGCAATCCAGCGCGCGTCAGCATGGATACCTATCTTCGGCGAATCCAGCAGAAAAGATACAAGGACCGCTGGCCCCGTGTGACCATCATCGTTTAGAAATGCTACTGGCAGTCGTGAGGAGTGTTGCCGACGGAAGTTCATCATCATTGGCCAATCGACGCGAGAGGATTCGTGAATGCTCACAACAGCGTTCGTCGTTGAGGTTCCTGCAGCCGAGTCAACTGTAGCGGACCTTCGGAGTCGGTTTGATGCTACCTCCGACCTGGGCGTGCCGGCGCACGTCACGGTTCTGTTTCCCTTCATGCCGCCTGACGAAATTACGCCCGACGTTCTGCGTCAGGCGCAAAGCGCGCTGAGTGTTGTGCAGCCATTCGAATTTTCGTTGAGGAAGGTCGAGCGGTTTGCAGTCACCACTTATCTTGCTCCCGATCCGGCGGAACCGTTCGTCGCCTTGACGACTGCGCTGGCCGAGCGCTTTCCCATGTTTCGCCACTATGGTGGTGCACACGATGGCATCGTTCCGCATCTGACTGTCGCGCACGGGGATGCCGCGACAGCACAATGGGCGGCCGTCGAACTCGAACGTCGTCTGTCTGCGCGGGAGGCGATTCGAACATGCTGTCGCTCTGTCGCTTTGCTGGAGAACTCGTTGGGCCGCTGGAGGAAGATGCACGAGATTGCGCTTCCAACGGTCGACGTGTAGTCCGGCCAGTTCCCGGCGGTCACGACCGGCGGCCACCGGCCGTCAGGCGCCATCCGCACGCGTCGTCGACCGGCCTACCTGTCGTTCCGGCGGAATCGACGTTGGACAGCCATCTCTGAAGGCCGCCGACCCAGGTGCGCTCTCTGCCTCCTACCTGGCCGTACTCGTCGACGTGTCGCACCGCGCGTTTCAATTTCGAAACGATCCGATGCGTCTGAAAAGCGACGCGCTCGGCCGGCTCGTGCCGGCGATGCCGCCGCACGGACACTGGGCGCTCGCAGCAGCGGCAATCGACATAGGCCGTCGCACGATAGATGCGGGCCTGTATCAGCGCTGAAACACATTCATTCGGCCGGCGTGCCCATTTCCGTATTTCTGGCTTCAAGTCCCCATGCACGCCCATCCGGCATTGATGGCACGCCACTTGCAATGGGGAATGGGTTCAGGCGCGTGATTTCATGGAAACCGCCGCGGTTGACCGAAACCTGGCGCACGGAGTCTTCGGGGGAAGGTCGCGTCGCCTGATCTACGGTTCGGTCGTGCGTATCTCCATCGTGACGAGACGCATTCGAGTTCGCCTTTTCTTGCGAACTGGCTACGGGCGTGAGCGAACCGCAGTACGGAGAACGTTGCAAAAAGCAACTGATCGGCGTCGGGGAGCAAGAACTATGACATTCACGTTTACGCTGATTGATCTCGCGGGCTCAATTGCACTGGTGCTACTGGGCACGCAAATGGCTCAGACCGGCGTGCAGCGCGCATTCGGCGCTGAACTTCGGGCACTTCTGGGGCGGATGCTTCACGGGCGATTTCCTGCCTTCTTCGGCGGCCTGGGCGTCACGGCGGTGCTGCAAGGCAGTGCGACAACGGCAGTCATGACGCGGGAGTTTGCAACGGAAGGGCGCGTCGACCTGGTTTCCTCGCTGGCCGTCATGCTTGGCGCGAACGTGGGTGCGACATTGATCGTGCAGGCGCTTTCGTTCGCAGTCGAGACCGTGTCGCCTGCACTGGTCCTCGTTGGCGTGCTGATGTTCCGCAAGGCATCCAACACGCGCGCGCACGACTTGGGGCGCATGTTCATCGGTCTGGGCCTGTTGCTGCTCGCATTGCATCACCTGCAGGAATTGATGACAGACTACGAGGATGCGCCGAGCCTTCGGATGTTGCTGGGTGCCGCCTCGACGGAACCGCTGGTCGATTTCCTGCTGGCGGCTGGCCTGACTTGGGCCGCCGATTCGAACGTGGCAGCCGTTCTCCTGATCGTGTCACTCTGCGGGCAGAACGTGGTTCCACCCGATACAGCTTTCGCATTGGTGTTGGGCGCGAATCTGGGCGCTGCCATCCACCCGGTGCTGGACGGAACCGTCACGCACGATCCTGTGTCCAGGCGCTTGCCGGTTGGCAATCTGCTCATCATGTCGGTCGGTGTCGTGCTTGTTCTTGCAGCCCTCACGCCGATCGGCTGCGTCATGGTCAGAATCGAGCCGGACAACGGGCGGGTGGTGGCCGATTTTTATACCCTGTTCAATCTGTCGCTGGCCTGCCTGTTCCTGCCACTGCTTGCTCCATGCGCAGACCTGCTGAGCCGGCTGCTTCCGGCGCTTGTGAAGGTTTCAGACACCCCTCGGCCCCAGCATGTTGATCCGTTCACGCGGCAGGTGACCGAGGCAACACCCGGCCCGGGTGCCCGCGACGTGCTTCCCGTCACCGTTACGCAATTCGGGAAGCTCTCACGATCTTGTTCTGCATTGGGCGGACGCGACGGAATGCTGGTTACGAAGATCCGCACTCGTGATGACATTCTGGATAACGTCAAGGTTGCGCCCAGGACGTGCGCGACATTTCCCGATATTGGTCAACTTCCCGGATACGATGAACAGCGCCGGCATGAAAGCGGTGGCCGATTGCGCGAGGACGCGCAGAATGGTATCGAAATCAGGGAGTGCAACGACCACACGCTTCAGCAGGTGAGTACCGATGGCAGCGTGCAGACGTACTACCCGGCGAAGTCGCTGTGGCTCACTCTGCAGGACATTCAGGTCATCAGGCGACTGGAGCCGGCTGGCGGGACAACACACTCGATGCTGTCAACCTATGTCCAGGGGACTGCAAGTCTGGACGACTGCTGTCTGTCGATCATTGGGGATGGGCAGAACGACACGCGCACGGTACACATCACCTTCGCGGCTCGCGAGATCGGAGAGACTGAACGGCAAGGCCTTCGCAACTTGCAGGACGCACTAGGCATCGCCCATTCGGACGATCCGCTTGGCACGGCAAGGCTCGGCTACAACGAGTCCGATGACGAGATGCTGGAACCGGCTCAGTGGTGGGCAATGTGTGACGTGCCGGCGAGCAGCATGCAGGCACTTGCCGACGGCGTCGAGGCGGGACAGGTCACTGCCGTCAGGGCCGGGCTGTGCCTGCGGGACGTCTACACGTCGATCCCGTCCGGTGCTGCGCTGACGAGTGGATTCCGCGCGTTCCTCAGGCCCGGCGAGGATGGCAGCACATTTGAAACACCGGCAACTGCCAGCGGATATGTCGTGTATCTCGCCATTGATTTCCCGAAGGTCAGCCTGCCGGGAGATGGCCGCTCAGCGCAGATGCCGCTGCGCACGGACGGCAGGAATCCCGTCGTGGCGCTGACGGAACGGCTCGACAAGGTGTTCGCTGGCTTGAAGTGGCTCGCTGCGCTGGTCGCGATCCTGGTTGTCCTGCTTCTGATCAAAGGGAGGTGACTACCCAAGTAGCTTTAGACCTGATCCGATGCTGGCTGACGGATCAGGTCTCGACTTAGGCAGATGATTGGGCGATGGACGTTTCGTGCGATGTGATGGAACGAATCCATGCTTGTACTTCTGTCTCTGCCCATAGTGAGAGATTGCGAAATTTTCGTGGTCTTGGGAAACTACTTTCCTTCATCAAGTCGTAGATCGTCGTCTTGCCCAAGCCGACCATGTCCAGAACGGTCGGAAGTCGCAACAGTCGTTCGGTGGTGGTGCTCAATTCTCTGTACCTCGTTATTCGGTGACGGGCTGAGTTGCACGGGCGAGTTGCATTAGCCCCGTTTCAAGCGTGATCGTAGCGGTCGCGGCCCAGGTGCGCGCATCCTGCGCCGCCTTGTGGCGAGCGAATGATCCGATCTCGTCGGCCATCAGGTTCAGCAGCTCGACGTCGGCCGCGTGCGAGATCTCGCTGATCAGTGAGCGGATCTTGATGCGAAGGGCGTCGAGTTGCGCGAGTCTGACTTGGCGGCTATTCGCCAAGGCTTCGTTCGTCTGGATAGGTTTGCGCCGCGCGAGCGGCGCTTCGTCTTTCTGGATCGCTTTTGCGGGCGTCAGCCCGACGTTGTTCGACTGCATCGAAGTGCTGCTGACGCTCGCCAGTGCGTTAGCCGGGCGCGAGGTCATCGGGCGGCCTCCTGCGCCGTCTCGGGCGTCCAGTCGGGGTCGGGCAACTGGAGGATGTCGTCGAGCCACTGAAGAACGACCGGCAGATCTCTTTGTCGCTTGATGTTTTCACTGGCGAGAACCTTTCTAAGCCACCGAGCCCCTTCTTGAACCGCCTGCATCCGCGTCGGATAGCTCGTGGTGCCGGGGCCATATTTCAGTGGCGTCGATGCGAAGCTGTCGTCGAAGTTGTACATAGCCGCGCAAATCCACTGATCCACTTTCGGTTGGGCCACGTAGATCTCGGCGATCGGTTTCTTCGTCCGCTTGCAGTTGGGTGAGCGAAGCGTATCGGTCGCGACACAGCGGCCGTCTTGATCCGGTGCGGTCACGGGGTAGATTCGTGGTTTTTGCGGAGTGTCGAGGAGATCGGCGAGCGGCGAGAGCGCTGTGTGGACACCGCGGATCGTTCCGGGGGATAGCTTGCCGAAAACGGGGTCGTGCAGGACCGCCTGCAACGCTTGCAAAAGTTGCTTTGCACACGCGTCGTTGATCTTTGCTGCTTTGGCCGCTGCCGGCTCGGTGCTCGACGTGCCGCCGGTCAGGTGCTTTTTCGTGACCTTGTTCCTACCGGCTTCCTTCGCTTTCGACGGCCCGGACACGATGCGTTCAAGCGCCTTGTCGCCGCCGTGCGTGTGGATCTCTTCGATCGCGACGGTGCCTGCGATCGAGCCGTTGCGGACGAGGTCGTGCAGTTCGGTGGGTGCCTTTTCAAGCAGTGCTGCATCACGGATCGACTGCTCGGAAATGTTCAACTGGGCGCAGATGTCGTCCGCGTTCATTTTGTGAACGTCCCGCAGTTCAGCGATCGAGGTCGCGAGATCGAGCGGCGACGATGGCTTTGAGCGATTGCTCAAGTAACCGTCGACGACCATCTTCGGTCGCTTCACTTCGCGAGAATCCAGCACGACAATCGGAATCTTTCCCAGATCCTTCCCGGCCTTAATCGCCGCGCCTGCTGAGAGGTAGCGGTGCTGCCCCTTGAAGACGTAGAAGTAGTCTTCCCCGTCCGCCTTGCGCACATAGCAGTGCAGCGGGGCGGCCTTGTCGTATCCGTTCTGCATCATCAACGCGGTCAGCTCCTTGACCCACTCCGGATCGACCGGGCGAACGTTGTCGCGTGGGTCATAGCGGAGTGATTCGTAAGGCGTCGTCCACAGGTCCGCCGACGTTGCACCGGCAGCGGCTGCTGCAGCTTTCGTGTTCGCGGTCGCAACCGATGCTGCGAAAGAATGTGATCAGGCGGTGGCTGATGCCGCCGCTGCTGGTGGAGCTGCTGATGGGCTGCGTAAGCAGGTCGCCGCGCTTATCGCCGACGTCCGGCGTGCCGGCGCTGCCGGTGGAAGCACGACAGCCGGTGCCCCCTCGATCTGCTTGCCGATGTGTTCGGCCGGGCTGACGAGCGCGCGGGAGAGTTGGCGAGGATCGCTGACGAGCGCGGCGTCGCCGGCCGGCAGTGCGAGCGGAGTTACGACGCGTTGAGCAGCGACACGCAAACTAATCTGCCGCAGTAGCGCGGCAATCGAGGCCGAGCGGTCTCGAGAGAAACAAGGCGGCCGGAAAGTGTGCAGCGATACGCTTCCCGGTTGCCTTTCGGCTGTCTGTGTCAGTGAATCGGCCGAGGCCATGCTACCTACGGGTAGGTGGACCGGATTCTCTGAAAGATTTGCTGGCAATTTTTGCTGCGATTGAAGGTGTGTAATGGCCTGTAATTGATTGTTGAGGAATCAGTGGATAAGGTGAGGGTGATTGTTTTTTTATTTTAATAAATGAATTTATTAAATTTAAGGCGGTGTATCGGGGGGGGCTTTGGATTGGCTTTTTATGTTGAGTGGTGGTTGAGCGGATTGAATGTCTTGCGGTTGTGAAAATTTAACGCTTCATTTCGGGGGGTGTATGAATTCATATGGCGACGTCAGTGCCTTGGTGTTCGAGTTGGCTAACGAGGGAGTGCATGTCCGTTCGAAATCAATGTCATTGAAAAGTGTTAAGAGGTCATCTCTGCTAGTCAGTGCATGCTGGTCTGTGATGCTAATCTTCGCTTTATTTTTTGTAATCAATGTTGCGCATGCGGAGGAGGCAGGCGGGCCAAGTGCGTCGAGGCAAGGTGAAGATGTTCAGGCGAAAAATCCGAACCCGAAAGAGCAAAATCTTGATGGTTGGATAAATTGCAACGATGCCCATCGTTCGAAGCAAGCGTATCATGATGTGACATTCAATAATTGTAATGGCTCTTACGAATTAAAGATCACGCGAGGCGACTACCAGTGTATGTATGGACCCGGAAACCAATCTCTTGATATTCCGGCTGGTTCGGCATATCAAATAAATTTGAGTGATAATGATTCGTGGCCGTCGTGTTCTCAGACGCAGAAATATGTGAAGTGGAGCATTGTTGCCGTGGGTGGGCCAAGTAATCCGGTTGAGTGGCATCACGACTATAATGTTTGGGGGTTTCCGGGGCAGTGGACTTCACAAATTGACAGCGGAGCTATAAATGGTCCGGGCCTGCCCTATAAGGCAACATGTGACGGAACTGATTGCCTACGCACTCCGGCCTACGCAGGTTCCGGTCGACCGCAGGTCATTATCTACTTCAACTGATGCGGCGCGGCCCGTGGGGCTGTTCTGGGTGATGATGCCGGTGCGATTAATCGTGTCGGCATCGCGTTCACGGGCAGGCGGCAGCGCCAATCGAAGCGAGTGCCCTCGATCATGCCGGAGCTGGTCGAGCGCGAACAAGTCGGGATAGCCGTTCTTCTTCAATTCCAGCTCGGCAGCGCAGACCATTTTCTCCATGAGCCGCAGCGTCCGGCGCACGTGCACGACTTCCAACACAAAGCGCTGTTCGATCGTGAGTGCCCGATTTTTCTTGGAGGCGGTCGCGCTCCATGCGTCGCGCAACTCCTCCCATGTCAGGCGTTGGAACTCAGGCAGCTTAGTTGCCTTGTCGGAGCCGCGATCGGGTTCGCCGGGGACGTCGTGGCGCCTGCATTTCATGGTTTCGCGTGCACGCCACTCGTCAGAGAACGGAGCAACGGATGCGCGCGAATTACCCATGCGTCCGGCCCGCATGATCTCCTTGTCGAGCTTGTTTGACAGGCGGCGCAGCGGGGCCGCGTATTGCAGCTCGTCGGCACGATCGAGGTACGCGATCATTCTCGTGGCATTGCCGGTCAGGGTGCTTATCTCACGCAGCGCAATTCGTAGGTGTGGCACTTCGAGAATCAGCCGATGGACATCGGCATACGTCGATCGCGAAGAGATTCGCCTTCCCGGCAATTCTGTACTTGTATCGCTAGAGTTTGGAGCTGGGCGGATTTACCAAGATACAGTCCATAGCCATCAGTAAGTTTGGTAGGCTTGTTGTCTGCCTTCGCTTGTCGGATCCTGATGCCGCTAAGCGGCGCGGTGAAGAAGGGGGTATCGTCCCCGGATGCTTGAAATGATACCCCCGGTAATACCCCTGCTTTCTCGGCTAGACGCATTGTCCGGCGAACGCAAGCGAACGGCCGAAGGGCGTAAGATGCCCGATTGGCAAGGGTGACAGGCAAGTCGCCGAACCGGAACGAACAGGAGCAACCGAAGTGATCCGTCATATCGTCATGTGGAAGTTGAAAGAATCGGCCGAAGGCGCGACGCGCGCGCAGAACGCGCTGAAGCTGAAGGAAAAGCTCGAAGGCTGCCGCGACCTCGTGCCGGGCACGCTGCAGATCGACGTCGGCGTGGCGACGCCCGGCCTCGACGCGACCGCCGACATCGTGCTGGTATCCGATTTCGCGGACAAGGCCGCACTCGATGCCTACCAGGTGCATCCGGTTCACCAGGAAGTGAAGAAATTCGTCGTCGCGGTGGCCGAATCGCGCGAGTGCGTCGACTACATCGTCGACAGCGCACGATGAGCGACGCGGCAACCCCGACGGACGGCCCGTCGATCGAAAGCCCGTTCGTCGACATGCTCGGCGTGCAGCTCGTGTCCGCGAAGGACGGCGCAAGCGAGATTGTGCTGCCGCTCGAGGAGCGGCACATGAACACGTGGAGCATCGCGCACGGCGGCGTGACGATGACGCTCGCGGACATCGCGCTCGCGATGGCCGCACGCAGCCTGACCGACGACGGTATCGGCGTCGTCACGGTCGAGATGAAGGTGAACTTCATGCAGCCGGGGCGCGGCGAGTTGCGCGCTTACGGGCGCGTGATGCATCGCTCGACGACGATGGCCTACTGCGAAGGCGAAGTGCGCGACAGCGACGGCAATTTCGTCGCGAAGGCGCTCGGCACGTTCAAGTACATGCGGCGGCTCGCGGTGGGCCGCGACATCAAGCGGCAACGTTCGCGCACCGCGCCGGACGCCCAGCCCGGCCCGAGCGACGCGTAAGCGCCCGGACGCACGGCGGCCCTGCCTCTTAACCGGCAGGGCCGTTTTGTTTTGCGGCGTGCATCGCCCACCGCGGCATGTCGCAACGTACGGCGCATCACGCCCGCCTGACGCACGCATGGCATCATGCACGCTTGTTCGTTCACGGTGCCCCGCAGGCGCCGTCCTCACCGATGCCGCTGAATCCGAAGATCGCCCAGGTGCTCGACATGATCGAGCGCGCGAAACGTCCGTCCTATCACCACCAGACGCCGCAGCAGGCGCGCGCCGCGTATGAGAAGAGCGCGCCGATCCTCGACGTCGCACCGGCGCCGATGCATTCGGTCGAGGCGTGCGTCGTGCCGACGCGCGATGGTCGGACGATCGGTGCACGGCTGTACCTGCCGGTCGCGCCGAGCCTCGCGGAGCCGCTGCCCGCGCTCGTCTACTACCACGGCGGTGGCTTCACGGTCGGCAGCGTCGATACGCACGACGCGTTGTGCCGGATGTTCGCGCATGATGCGCAATGTGCGGTGCTGTCGGTCGGCTACCGGCTCGCACCCGAACACAGGTTTCCGACCGCGGTGAACGACGCCGACGACGCGCTGCAATGGCTGCATCGCGAAGCGGCCACGTTCGGCATCGATGCCGAACGGCTGGCCGTCGGCGGCGACAGCGCGGGCGGCACGCTCGCGACCGTCTGCGCGGTGCTCGCACGCGATGCGGGCATCCGCCTTGCGCTGCAGATGCTGATCTACCCGGGTGTGACGGGCTTCCAGGACACCGAATCGCACGCACGGCTCGCGAACGGCTACTTGCTGACGCAGGACACGATCCAGTGGTTCTTCACGCAATACGTGCGCGATCGGGCGGACCGCGACGACTGGCGTTTCGCGCCGCTCGACGGCACGCGCGATGCGCCGTCGTTCGCGGGCGTCGCGCCGGCGTGGATTGCGACGGCCGAATACGATCCATTGAGCGACGAAGGCGCCGCGTATGCGGAGAAGTTGCGCGCGGCGGGAAACGCGGTCACGCTGGTCTGCTATCCGGGGATGATCCACGAATTCTTCAAGATGGGCGGCTACGTGCCCGAGGTGCGAGCCGCGCATGCCGACGCGGTCGCGGCGTTGAAGGCAGCATTCGACGACGTTTGACGGTGGTTGTTTGGCGGCGTCCGCGCCGCATGGGAGCTGCGATGACGAATGGCGTGGTGGAAACGGGCGACTGGACGGTACTCGGCGGCGACGCCGCGCGGATCCGCGACGCGGTGTTCGTGCGCGAGCAGCAGATACCGCCGGAATGGGAACTCGACGACGACGATCCGCTGTCGCTCCATGCGGTGGCGTACCGCGTCGATGCGGCGACCGGCGCGCGGCGCGCGGTCGCGACGGGGCGGCTGCTGCCGTCCGGTACGATCGGCCGCGTCGCGGTGCTGGCCGATGCACGCGGGCAGGGCGTCGGGTCAGCCGTGTTGAACGCGCTGCTGGAGGCGGCGCGGCGCCGCGGCGAAATCGTCGTGCGGCTCTACGCGCAGGATTCGGCCGTGTCGTTCTACCTGCGGCACGGCTTCGCGGCGGTCGGTGAACCGTTCGTCGAAGCCGGCGTGCCGCACGTCGAGATGGCGCGCGCGCCGTAGCGCAGCGCCTGTTCGCGCGCTCAGCGCCGCGGCGTCGCGTCGAGGTCGAACGTGAACGCGCGCTCGAACGTGCCCGGGCGAACGGTGCGGTGCGAGCCGTCGTCGTCGCAGCGCTCCTTGATCTCGACCGTCAGCCGCACGCCTTCCTTCATCGTGACGCGCAGCGCAGTCGTGCCGCGCGTACCGTATTCGGGTGTCTCGATAAATGCAGCCGACAGCGCACGCTCGCGCTCGATCGGAATGCCGGTATGCGGCAGTGCGTCGTCGTCCGCGACATGCGGGTCGCGCATCAGCGCGATCAGTTCGTCGAGCGACGGGGTCGGATTGTCGGTGAGCAGCGTGCCGAGCTCCGCGCGCTTGCGCACCACTTTCGGCCAGGGCGTATCGAGCCGCGCATTCGACAGCGCATGCACGCCGGGCGCGATCGCGACGGGCGCGGCGACACTGCTTTCGCCTTCGGGCGCGCGATTGCAGAACCACGCGAGCTCACGCCGTCGCCAGTCGCCGACGAGCAGGTTGAAGCCGTTGTAGACGGCCGCATGCTCCGCGAGCTGTCCGAGGTAGTCGAGCGGCGCGACGGACGGGCCGCCGAGGAAATCGGACACGAGCTTGCCCCGGGTCGGTGCGCCCGCGCGGATGTCGAACGGCGCGCGGTAGTTCGTCAGCGCGGCGAAGCGGCCGTCGCGCGATACGCCGAGCCACGTGCCGCCCGCTTCGAGATCGCGGCCGGCCAGCACGCCCGGTACATCTTCCCACCACGAGAGCGGCGCGCTGGTTCGACGAAAGAACTCGTCACGGTTGGCGGTGAGGGTAAAGACGGGACCGGCGGCGGCATCGGGCTGCCAGTCGAAGGCAATCAGACACATCGGGCGAATCTCTCGCAGGAAACATCGGGCGCCGGCTGCGACTCGCGAGCCGGCGCCCGAACGGGTTGTCAGTGCATCACGCTTCCGTCGGCCACGCGTACGGCAGCGTATCGAATGCGAGCGCCGGGCCGTCGGCCGCACCGAGGTGCACCGTGCCGTTGTCGAGCGCGGCGAGCTTGATCTCGACGAGCGCGTCGACCCCGCCCGCGGGCGCGGCCGCCGCGTTGACGATCATCCCGCAGGGCTGGCCGGGATCGTCGCTGTGGAACAGCTCGACGCCGGCATGCACGGTATCGGTCTCGCCCGCGACGTGCGCGAGCGCCGTGCGGCGCTTGATTGTGCCGCGGTACTGGCTGCGCGCGACGATTTCCTGGCCCGGGTAGCACCCTTTGCGAAAGTTGACGGCGCCGATCACGTCGAAGTTGACCATCTGCGGCACGAACTGTTCGACGGCAGGCTGCGTGATGCGCGGTTCGCCCGCGCGGATGTCGAGCCAGTCCCACACGGCCGGCGACACGACCGGCAGCGACCCGCCGAGCGCGGCGATGCGCGCGTCGACTTCGGTGCGCGGGCCGATCCACAGATAACGCTTGCGACCGGCTGCGTCGGGTACGCGGATCAGCGTGCCGGCGGGGCCGTCGACCTTCACGTGCACGCCGTCCGGCAGCGCGTCGAAGATGCCCGACAGCGCGTCGCGCACGTCGCCCGCGAAACCGACCACCGCGAGCGTGTCGCTCGCATCCGTCAGCTTCGCCTTGGCGCGCAGCACGAACATCGACAGCCGCTTCTGCACGGCGGCCTGCACGTCCTTCGACACCAGCAGGCGCACGCCGTGGCCGGCGCGCCACGCGAGGAACGAGCCGAGGAGGCGCCCCTTCGGCGAGCAGTAGCCGGACAGCCGCGCGCTCGCGGCGTCGAGATGTTCGATGTCGTTGGTGAGCTGGCTGTGCAGGAACGTCGCGGCATCATCGCCGGCCACGTCGATCACGCCGAACTGCGGCAACGGCATGCATGCGCCCGGCGCATCGAAATCGGCGGCGGACGGGCGGGGGAAAACGGGGAGCGAGGCGGGTGCGGCCTGGACTGCCGGTGAAGCGAACGGTGTGCTCATGGAATGAGGGAACAGTCAACCCTGACTTTGACGGAGGCGAGCAAGTATTATATGGGTCTTACCTGAGTCACGTTTCCATGTCCCTACTGAAGAAATGCGCCGCGACGATCGTGGCGCTGGCCGTCGTCGTGGCCGCTGCCGGCGCGGGCGGCGGATATTACTGGGCAACCCGGCCGCTGCTGCTGGGTTCGGCATCGCTCGACGTCACGATCAAGCCGCGCAGCAGCGTGAAGAGCGTCGCGCTGCAGTTGAAGCGTGGCGGCGTGCCGGTCGAGCCGCTCGGCTTCGTCGCGATGACGCGCGTGCTCGGGCTGTCGAGCCGGCTCAAGTCCGGCAACTACGAATTCAAGACCGGCATCACGCCTTACGAGGTGCTGCAGAAGATCGCGCGCGGCGACGTGAACGAGTATGTCGCGACGGTCATCGAAGGCTGGACCTTCAAGCGGATGCGCGCGGAACTCGACGCGAACCCCGATCTTGCGCACGCGACGGCCAGCATGAGCGACGCCGAGCTGCTGCGCGCGATCGGCGCGCCGGAAAGCGCGGTGCAGCGCGGCAGCGGCGAGGGGCTGTTCTTCCCCGACACCTACCTGTTCGACAAGGGCACGAGCGACCTGAACATCTACCGGCGCGCGTACCATCTGATGCAGGCGCGTCTCGACGAGGCCTGGGCCGCGCGCGTGCCGGGCCTGCCGTACAAGACGCCTTACGAAGCGCTGACGATCGCGTCGATCGTCGAAAAGGAAACGGGCCATGCGGCCGACCGCGCGTTCGTCGCGGCCGTGTTCGCGAACCGGCTGCGCATCGGCATGCCGCTGCAGACCGATCCGTCGGTGATCTACGGGCTCGGCGATGCGTACGACGGCCGCCTGCGCAAGCGCGACCTGCAGGCCGACACTCCTTACAATACCTACACCCGACGCGGGCTGCCGCCGACGCCGATCGCGTTGCCGGGCGTGGCCGCGCTGCAGGCGGCGATCAATCCGGCACCGACGAGCGCGCTCTATTTCGTCGCGAAAGGCGATGGCACGAGCGTGTTCTCGGACACGCTCGGCGACCACAACAAGGCCGTGGACAAGTACATACGAGGTCAATAATGGCGAGCGGTAAATTCATCACGTTCGAAGGCATCGACGGGGCGGGGAAGACCACCCACCTGCAATGGTTCTGCGAACGCCTCCAGGGCAAGCTGGCCGCGGCCGGTCGGCAAGTCGTCGTCACCCGCGAGCCGGGCGGCACGCAGCTCGGCGAGAAACTGCGCGAGATCCTGCTGAACCAGCCGATGGATCTCGAGACGGAGGCGCTGCTGATGTTCGCCGCGCGCCGCGAGCATCTCGCGCTCGTGATCGAGCCGGCGCTCGCGCGCGGCGACTGGGTCGTATCCGACCGCTTCACCGATGCGACATTCGCGTACCAGGGCGGCGGCCGCGGGCTGCCGCGCGACAAGCTCGAGACGCTCGAGCGCTGGGTGCAGGGCGGGTTCCAACCCGATCTGACGGTGCTGTTCGACGTCGCGCCGCAAGTCGCGAGCGAGCGCCGCGGTGCCGCGCGCATGCCCGACAAGTTCGAGAGCGAATCCGACGCGTTCTTCTCGCGCACGCGCAGCGAGTACCTGCGGCGCGCGGAAGAGGCGCCGCACCGCTTCGCGATCGTCGATGCGACGCAGACGATTCCCGAGATCCGCCAGCAGCTCGAACGCGTGCTCGCCGCGCTGTAATTCGCAAGGAACGCACCCCATGATCTATCCGTGGCAAACCGACGACTGGAACCGCCTGCAGCAACTGCGCGCGCAATGGCCGCACGCGCTGCTGCTGCATGGCCAGGCCGGGATCGGCAAGCTGCAGTTCGCGCAGCATCTCGCGCAGGGCTTCCTGTGCGAATCGCCGCGGCCGAACGGCGAGCCGTGCGGCGCCTGCGCGGCCTGCACGTGGTTCTCGCAGGGCAACCATCCGGACTACCGGATCGTGCTGCCCGAGGCGTTGGCGGGCGAGGCGCCGGGCGCTGCGGACGACGCGAAGGCGGCCGACGCGGACGAAGGCGGCAAGAAGACGCGGGCGCCGAGCAAGGAAATCAAGATCGAGCAGGTGCGCGCGCTGCTCGACTTCTGCGGGGTCGGTTCGCACCGCGGCGGCGCGCGCGTCGTCGTGCTGTATCCGGCCGAAGCGCTCAACGTCGCCGCGTCGAACGCGCTGCTGAAAACGCTCGAGGAACCGCCGTCCGGCGTCGTGTTCCTGCTCGTGTCGGCGCGCATCGACCGCCTGCTGCCGACCATCGTCAGCCGCTGCCGGCAGTGGCCGATGGCGGTGCCGGCGCCCGACGCGGCCGCGGCCTGGCTTGCCGCGCAGGGCGTCGATCACGCGCCGGCGCTGCTCGCCGAGGCCGGCGGTGCGCCGCTCGCCGCGCTGGCGCTCGCGAGCGACGAGAACCGCCCGCTGCGCGACTACACGCTCGGGCAGCTCGCGGCCGGGGCGGCCTGCGACCCGTTCGCATGCGGCGAGACGCTGCAGAAACTGCCGGTGCCGCTGGTGCTCGGCTGGCTGCAGCGCTGGCTGTACGACCTGCTCGCCCAGCGGATGGCGGGCGCGCCGCGCTACTTCCCGATGCACGCGGCGGCGCTCGCGCGCTGCGCGGAAGCGGTCGATGCGAACGCGTTCGCCCGCTTCATGAAGGCCGTGACGCGGCAGCGGACGGTCGAGAACCATCCGCTCAACGCGCGGCTCGTATTCGAGGAACTGTTTCTCGGATATCGGGAAATGTTCGCGTGATCCGGCATTGTTTCTCGCGGGTTGCGAAACGATGACGGGCCCACGCCGCGACGCGACCGTGGCCGTCCGGCCCGCGAACGCCGCCCGTTGCCGCATGCCGGTGCGCGCATGAGCGCCCGCCTTACGTATTAGGAAACACGATGTTCGTCGACTCTCACTGCCATATCAATTTCAAGGGCCTGGCCGACCGCCTGCCGGCCGTTCTCGAGAACATGCGCGAGCACGACGTTACGCACGCGCTGTGCGTGTCGGTCGATTTCGAGACGCTGCCGGAGGTCCTGGCGATCGCGGACGCGCACGACAACGTCTATGCGTCGGTCGGCGTGCATCCCGATCACGAGGACATGCACGAGCCGACGCTCGCGGAGCTCGTCGAGCTGGCCGCGCACCCGAAGGTCGTCGCGATCGGCGAAACGGGCCTCGACTACTACCGGCTCGAAGGCCGCTCGATCGACGACATGGAATGGCAGCGCGAACGCTTTCGCACGCATATCCGCGCGGCGACCGCGACGATGAAGCCGCTGATCATCCACACGCGCTCGTCGTCGGAAGACACGCTGCGGATCATGGCCGAGGAACGTGCGGGCGTGCCGGGCGGCGTGATGCACTGCTTCACCGAGCCGTGGCCGGTGGCCGAGCAGGCGCTCGCGCAGAACTTCCATATCTCGCTGTCGGGCATCGTCACGTTCAAGAATGCAACCGACGTGCAGGACGTCGCGCGGCGCGTGCCGCTCGACCGGCTGCTGATCGAGACCGACTCGCCGTACCTCGCGCCGGTGCCGTATCGCGGCAAGCCGAATGAACCTGCGTACGTCAGCCATGTCGGACGCTTTATCGCATCCGAGCGCGGGATCGCCGTCGAGGCGCTCGCCGATGCGACGACGCAGAACTTTTTCCGGCTGTTCAAGATCGCCCGCTAACGACGGGTGCGCAGCCGACAACCCAGGGAAGGAGCCCACAACAATGACGAAGCCGACCAACCATCTGCCGAAACGTGCACTCGTTGCCGCCGCGCTCGTCGCGAGCGGCCTGTTCGCGGCAGCCGGCGCGCATGCCGAATCGCTCGATGCGATCGTCAAGGCCGTCAAGTTCGACGACATCGCCGACATCGGCAAGCAGCTCAAGAGCGGTAAGCTCGACCCGAACACGATCGCGCCGAACGGCGACCCGCTGATCGTGATCGCCGCGCGCGAGAAGTCCGACAAGGTCGCGGCGGCGCTCGCCACGACGCCGAACGTCGACCTCGAGAAGGAAGACAAGGCCGGCGAAACCGCGCTGATGCTCGCGTCGCTGAACGGCGACGTCGGCCTCGCGAAGCTGCTGATCGACAAGGGCGCGGAAGTCAGCAAGAAGGGCTGGGCGCCGCTGCACTACGCGGCCACCAATGGCCAGGATGCAGTGGTGAAGCTGCTGCTCGACCACGACGCGTACATCGATACCGCCTCGCCGAACGGCACGACGCCGCTGATGATGGCCGCACGCGGCAACCATCCGTCGACGGTCACGCTGCTGCTCGACCAGGGCGCCGATCCGCAGGTGAAGAACCAGCTCGGCATCACCGCGCTCGAATTCGCGAAGCACTACAACGCGCCGGACGCGATCGAGATCCTGAGCAAGCGGACGACCCGCATCGGGGCATCGACGCCGGCAGAGGCGCAAAAGAGTGCAAAATGACGGTTTTCGGTGCGGCAGACGGTGCCCGCCCGGCCGGATTCCGGCCGGAGCAGGGCGTCCCGGCGCCGCGCCGGCCAAGGCAGCAGGCGGTCTCGGGCCGCATTGACATAAGGAACACCATGTTGCGCGCAATGTTTTGTGCCGCGGCGTTTGCCGTGCCGTTGTCGGCGGCGGCTTTCACGGGCGCTGATCTCGACCGGCTGTGCGCGAAGACGGACGTCAAGTCGCGGGCGTCGTGCGCGGCCTACATCGAAGGCGCCGCCGACGGCGTCTACAACACCATCGATGCGATCGGCGGCACGACGGGGCCGCGGGTCGGCCAGTATTTCTGCCTGCCGCCCGACATCCGGGCGCAGCAGATGACCGACGCGGTGCGCAAGTACATCGCGGAAAATCCGAAGCTGGCCGACTACAACGCGAGCACCGCGGTGTCGCTCGGTCTCGGCAAGGCGTTTCCCTGCAGGAGCGGCAGCTGACCTGACGCCGTGTCCGGGCCCGCGCGCGGGCCGGGCGTCGCCGACGCATCCAGGACGAGGCGTGCGCGCCTCATTACCCAAGGGCGCCGATGATTTCAATCGAGGAACTGCAGCGCATCACCGATGCGCCGCTGCATTCATGGCTCGGCACGCTGGCCGTGTCCATCATCGTCTTGCTGGTCGTCACGGTCGTGCACCGTCTCGGCGCACGCATCGTCAAGCGCATCGCGCAGCCGTATCCGTTGATGAGCGCGATCCTGCGCTACATCGACCGGCCGTCGCTCGTCGTGCTCGCGCTGCTTGCGCTCGAATTCCTGTGGGTCCAGGCCGACGACGGCATGTCGTTCGTGCGCGGCATGCGCACGGCGGCGGCGGTCGGCTCCATCGTTTCGCTCACGTGGCTGCTGGTGCGGCTGGCGGCAGGCGTCGGCGACGCCATCATCCAGGCGCATCCGATCGATACGGCCGACAACCTGCAGGCCCGGCGCATCCATACGCAGGCCAAGGTGCTCGTGCGGACCGTGATGGTGCTGATCGTGATCATCGGCACCGGCGCCGCGCTGATGACGTTCCCGAACGTGCGCCAGGTCGGCGCGAGCCTGCTGGCGTCGGCCGGCGTCGCGGGCCTGGTCGCCGGTATTGCCGCACGGCCGGTGCTCGGCAACCTGATCGCCGGGCTGCAGATCGCGCTCACGCAGCCGATCCGGCTCGACGACGTGGTCGTGATCCAGGGTGAGTGGGGGCGCATCGAGGAAATCACCGGGTCGTTCGTGTCGGTGCGGCTGTGGGACCAGCGGCGCCTCGTCGTGCCGCTGCAGTGGATCATCGAGAACCCGTTCACGAACTGGACGCGCAGCAGCTCGGAAATCATCGGCACGGTCTATCTGTCGGTCGATTACCGCACGCCGCTCGCGCCGTTGCGCGAGGAGCTCGCGCGGCTCGTCCACGCGGCGCCGGAGTGGGACGGCCGCGTGCAGGTGCTGCAGGTGACCGACGCGACGGAGCGCACGATGCAATTGCGCGCGCTCGTCAGCGCGGCCGATTCGTCGTCGTGCTGGGACCTGCGCTGCCGCGTGCGCGAAGGGTTGATCGCGTACCTGCAGGATCGCTATCCGCAATGCCTGCCGCGCAGCCGAATGGAACTGTATCCGCACGATGCCGCGCCGGATGCGCCGAATCCCGAACGGCCGCACGCGCGCTCGCCTGCCGCCAGCACGGCGGCCAATACCGCGGCCGACCCGCAGACCGCCGAAGGCCGCTGACAGCGGCCCGCATGCTCATCCTCCATCGTCATGACCGCGCTGAACACGCTCGCCATCGCCAATTACCGCTCGCTGCGCGAGCTGATCGTGCCGCTCTCGGCGCTCAACGTCGTCACGGGGCCGAACGGCAGCGGCAAGTCGAGCGTGTACCGCGCACTGCGGCTGCTCGCCGACACCGCGCAGGGGCGCGTGATCCCGTCGCTCGCCCGCGAAGGCGGGTTGCCGTCGACGCTGTGGGCCGGCCCCGAGCGCTTTTCGCGGGCGATGCTGGACGGCGACGCACCGGTTACCGGCACGGTGCGCAAGGGGCCCGTGAGCCTGAAGCTCGGCTTCGCCTGCGACGATTTCGGCTATGCGATCGATCTCGGCATGCCGGTGAAGAACGACGCGACGCAGTTCTCGCTCGATCCGGTGGTGAAGCGCGAGTGCATCTGGGGCGGCGCGATGTTGCGCCCGTCGACGCTGCTGGTCGACCGTCAGGGCGCGCAGATCCGCGCGCGTACCGCGTCGGGCGACTGGCAGACGATTCCGCAGCCGGTGGCGAGCTTCGACAGCATGATGACCGAGTTCGCCGATCCAACCGGCGCGCCCGAGATGATCGCGGTGCGCGAACGGATCCGCTCGTGGCGCTTCTACGATCACTTCCGGACCGATGCGCAGGCGCCGGCGCGACAGTCGCACATCGGCACCCATACGCCGGTGCTCGCGGACGACGGCGCCGACCTGGCCGCCGCGTTGCAGACGATTCGAGAGATCGGCGACGGCGCGGCACTCGATGCGGCGCTCGACGACGCGTTTCCCGGCGCGTCGGTCGAGATCGACAATCCGGGCGGCCGTGGCCGCTTCGACGTGCTGATGCGCCAGCCGGGGCTGTTGCGGCCGCTCGCGGCGGCCGAGCTGTCGGACGGCACGCTGCGCTACCTGCTGCTCGCGGCCGCGCTGCTGACCCCGCGGCCGCCGGCACTGATGGTGCTGAACGAACCGGAGACGAGCCTGCACCCCGATCTGCTGCCGGCGCTCGGCCGCCTGATCGCGCAGGCGGCGCAGCGTTCGCAGGTGCTCGTCGTGTCGCACGCGGCGCGGCTCATCGCGACGCTCGAGCGCGAGGCCGGCTGCGAATCGCTGGTGCTCGACAAGCAGCTCGGCGCGACCGGGCTCGTCGATGCCGATACGCGCGACCTGCCGCCATGGAAGTGGCCGTCGCGCTGACGGGCAGGGCGGCGGCACGCGTTCGGGCGCGATCGTCGCATAGGGGGCCGGATCGGCCCGAAACGCGGAATGTATCCTGCCTGTAACAACACCCATAAAATGAAAGACGGGCGGTTCCGCGCAGCGGGATCGCGAATAATGAAGGGATATCCGGCTGGCGCTGCATGGGGGGCCGGGGCGTGAAAGCCCGAAGGCCCGCCGGCCGTGACGCAACGGACAGGACACAGGAGACGTGGACCATGAGAATTGCCCAGATCGCGCCGCTGACCGAATCGGTGCCGCCGAAGCTGTACGGCGGCACGGAGCGCGTCGTGTCCTACATCACCGAGGCGCTCGTCGAGCTTGGCCATGATGTGACGCTGTTCGCGAGCGGCGATTCGACGACGCGGGCGAAGCTCGAGCCGGTCTGGCCGCGCGCGCTGCGGCTCGATTCGTCGATCCGCGACCGGGTCGCGCCGCACATGCTGCTGATGGAGACGGTCGCGCGCCGCGCGAAGGACTTCGACGTGCTCCATTTCCACATGGACTACTACTCGTTCTCGGTCTTCAACCGGCAGGAAACGCCCTACGTGACGACGCTGCACGGCCGGCTCGACCTGCCCGAGCAGCAGCCGGTGTTCGACACGTTCAACACGGCGCCGGTGATCTCGATTTCGAACGCGCAACGCCAGCCGCTGCCGCAGGCGAAATGGTTGACGACGGTCTACCACGGGCTGCCCGATACGCTGTACATGCCGCAGCCGGTCGAGCCGCGCTATCTCGCGTTCCTCGGCCGCATTTCGCCGGAGAAGCGCGTCGACACGGCGATCCGCATCGCCCGCCAGTGCGGGCTGCCGATCAAGATCGCCGCGAAGATCGACGCGGCCGACGAGGAATACTTCGAGCGCGAGATCAAGCCGCTCTTCGCGCTGCCGCACGTCGAATTCATCGGCGAAATCGCCGATCACCAGAAGGCCGAATTCCTGTCGGGCGCGCATGCGCTACTGTTCCCGATCGACTGGCCGGAGCCGTTCGGCCTGGTGATGATCGAGGCGATGTCGTGCGGCACGCCGGTGATCGCGTTCAATCGCGGCGCGGTGCCCGAAGTGGTGGACGAGGGCGTGTCGGGTTTCATCGTCGAGGACGAAATCAGCGCGGTGGCCGCCGTGAACCGGCTGCACCTGCTGCCGCGAGCGCGCGTGCGGCAGCGCTTCGAGGAACGCTTCACGTCGCGCCGCATGGCGCAGCAGTATGTCGACGTCTACCAGTCGGTGATCCGTGCGCAGAAGCGCGCACGCTTCAAGGTGATCGACTCGACGACCTGACGCGCGACGCGCACGACGCGCGCGGATGAAAAAACGGCGATGCCCGCAAGGACATCGCCGTTTGTGCATGGCCTGCGCGCGGTGCGCACGGGCGGTGCGCGAGCGTCAGATCTTCAGCTTCGTGACCTTCGTGCCGTTGATCGACACGTCGCCCATCAGGCCCGCGTTCGTCAGCACGACGACCTGGACCGGCGCGGTGGCCGTGGTCGTGTCGACCGCGCCGTTCGCGCCCATCTTCACGAGCGCGACCGATGCGCCGGCGCCGGCCGCCCAGCCGTCCGAGCCGCGGAATTCGTCGAGCGCTTCCTGCGTCATGAACAGGAACACGATCGCCTTCGACTGCGCGCCGGCCTGCAGGCCGACCGACAGCGACGACGTGTTGTAGTAGCCGACCGTGCTGCCGCCGACGCGCAGTGCGCCGTTGCCGGACTGGCCGCCGACGATGAAGCCGGCCTGGATGACGTCCGGGAAGACGAGCACGCCGCGCGACTTCGCGACGAGTTCGCGCGAGCCCTTGACCGTGGAGTACATGCGCGACAGCGTGGCGTCGACGCTCGAGTCGATTGCCTGACGCTTCGACGCGTTCGTTGCGGCGTTGTCCGGCTTGTCCGGGGTGGTGGTGCAACCGGTGAGCGCGAGGCTACCGACGATGAGCGCAGCGGCGGCTTTCAGCACAAGATTCCGTTTTTGCATCGTTCTTCTCCATCGGATGATGTTCGGAGTGAGTCTCGCTCAGGGAGCGGATCACGTCGGCAGTTATATCACAGCGGATTACAGCCTCTTTTCGTTGCGACGTGAAAAAGCGTCAAATCGCTCGGGGATGTCGCGGCGCGCCAACGGACGAACCGGCACCCGCGCGCCGACGTCGTATCGGCATGCGGGAAACACGATGGTCGATCGGATGGCGGCGCCTGCCGCGCGCATCAGTGCGTGACGGGTGGAACAGGCGGCTTGATCGGCGGGCGGCGCAGCGCGCGGCGGATCAGCGCGATCACGACGCCGCAGGCGAACAGGAACGCGGCCGGCACGACCCAATAGCCGACGAACGCATGCCACAGATAGCCTGCGAGCGTATTGCGGCGCACCACGTATTCGTCGCGGGCCGCCTGCTGGCGCGGCGCATTGGCGGCGAGCACGTCGGCCGGGCAGCCGGCCGCGCGCGCCTCGTCAGATTCCCCGTGGCACTTCGCGGCGGCGCCGGCGGCCTGCTGCGCATCGGTGAGCTGCCAGGTGGTCAGCGCGAGTTGCAGGTCCGCCTTGTTGTACGCCATCTCCTCGCGGATCTCGCGCACGGCGACGATCGCGACGGGCACGGCCCAGAATACGATCACGATCAGCCAGCGGCGGAACCAGCGGTGTTGTCTCCATGCCATCCATGCCTCCGTTTGACGCGTGTGCGCGTCTGTCTCGAGGGCGGCCCGATGGCGCTTCTTGTACTTGGATGGGCCGCGTTGCAGCCATCATAGAAGAAAACGCGGCGAATTGCCGCACCATGTGGCGGCGCCGGCACGGCGGGCCGGGAAAGCGGGGCGGGAGGCGTCACAAATGCGCGGAAGAAACGCGGGGGCGGGGCGCGTCGATGCGCGTGCAACGAAAACAAAAATGCCGCGCCCGCCGAAGCGGTGCGCGGCATTCGATACGGGAGCGCCGGAACTCAGGCGGCCGGCTGGCTGCTCAGGCAGCTCTTCATGAACGCCTTGCGGTCGTCGCCTTTCTTGCCGGTGGCCTGCGTGTTGCACGCCTTCATCTTTTCCTGCTGCGACATGGCTTTCGCGGGCTTCGCCGACAGGCAGTCCTTCATGAACGCCTTGCGTTCATCGCCCGTCTTGCCGGCTGCCTGGGTGTTACAGGCCTTCATCTTGTCCTGCTGGCTGTTCGCCGCGAACGCGGGGGAAGCCAGCATGCCGCCGAGAAGCACTGCGGCTACGAGCGATTGGATTTTCATTTCGACACTCCCATGGGGTGAATTGCGTGTGATCGACGCCGCCACGAAGCACCGTGCAATGAGGATAGGGTCGCATCGCACAGCGCGCTCCGATTATGGCAAATCAATGTGAAAACACCAAAACGGCACTTTCTATAACGTTGCGGACGCCACGGCCGTTGACGGCACGCGTCACCGGACGATCGGGACAAACCATGATGCGCGGCGGCCGGCCTCGGTCGCCGCGCCGGAACCTGGCCGCAAGCCTTTACAATCGCGGCCATGAACACTTCGAATTCCGCATCCCCTTCGTCCGCGGCGGCCCTGCCGCGCATCGCCGTGCTCGCCACCGGCGGCACGATCGCCGGCGCCGCGCCCGACGCCGCCAGCACGGCCGGCTACCAGGCCGGCGCGCTGGGCGTCACTTTCCTGGTCGACGCGGTGCCGGCGCTCGCGTCCGTCGCGCGCGTCGACGCCGAGCAGATCGCCAGTATCGACAGCAAGGATCTCGCGCTGCCGCTGTGGAATACGCTCGCCGCGCGGATCGACGCGCTGATGGCCGACCCGGCGGTCGACGGCATCGTGATCACCCACGGCACCGACACGCTCGAGGAAACCGCGTATGCGCTGCACCTGGTCGTCGACGGCGACAAGCCGGTCGTGCTGACGGCCGCGATGCGGCCGGCGACCGCGCTGTCGTCCGACGGCCCGCTGAACCTGCTGAATGCGGTGACGGTGGCCGCGCATCCGTCCGCGCGCGGGCAGGGCGTGCTGGTCGCATTCAACAACCGGATCCACGGCGCGCGCGACGTCGTGAAGACGAGCACCTATGCGGTCGATGCATTCCAGTCGCCGGAACTCGGCGCGCTCGGCTGGGTGCAGGACGGCCGGGTCGAATTCGCCCGCCGCGTCACGCGTTCGCGCGACACGCCACTGGCGATCGCCGCCGCGTGGCCGCCTGTCGACGTCGTCGCGAGCTACGCGGGCGTGACGCGGACGGCCGTCGACGCGCTCGTCGCGGCCGGCGTGCGCGGTCTCGTCGTCGCGGGCACGGGCAACGGCTCGATCCATGCGACGCTGCAGGCGGCGCTGGCCGATGCGGTGAACGCGGGCGTCGCGGTGGTTCGCGCGTCGCGCGTCGGGTCCGGGCACGTGATGCGCAACGGCGCGGCGAGCGACGATGCGCTCGGCTTCGTGAGCGCAGGGTCGCTGAACCCGTTCAAGGCGCGCGTGCTGCTGATGCTCGCGCTCGCGAACGGCATTCACGGCCGCGACGCGCTGCAGCGCGTGTTCGATACGCTGTGACCGGCTGACCGATACGCGCGGCGCGGGCCGCGCGCGTCATCATGAAAAAAAGCAGGCCATCGGCCTGCCTTTTTAGCGTCCGTCAGTCCGGCAACAATGCTCAGGACTGCGGCGGAATCACGAGCTTCTGGCCCGGGTAGATCCGGTCCGGGCTCGACAGCATCGGCTTGTTCGCCTCGAAGATCACCGGGTACTTGTTCGCGTCGCCGTAGACTTCCTTGGCGATCGCCGACAGCGTGTCGCCCGGCTTCACGTCGTGGTACTGCACTTCCGGATCGTCCGGCTGCAGATCGTCGTCGTTGACGCCCGCGACGCCTTGCACGTTGCCGGCCGCGACCTTGACCTTGGCCTTCGTGTCGAGGTCGGCGACGCTGCCCGACAGCGTCACGGTGCGCGAGGCGCCGTCGAACGCCACGGTCAGGTTCGACGTGTCGAGACCTTGCGTGTTGATGTAGTTCTTGATGGCATCGGCCGCGGTCTGGTTTGCAGCATTCGGATCTTCCGCGGCTTGCGCATCGGCATGACCCAGCAGTTTTTCACCCGCCTCTTTGATAAACGAAAGAAGACCCATCGTTGCACTCCTTAGGTGGTTGAAAAGAAAACGCGCCGTGAAGTGGCGAAAAAAACACCGCGCTGGGCGCGGTCACCGGAGGTGAACGCTAGCGCGGCGGTTTTCTCGAAAGGCGTGGCGAAAGTGTAGGCGTTCATGACGACGATTGCATGAAAAATCGCACGCTTGAACGTAAAGAAATGTAATACGCGAAATCCGACAGGCGGACACCCGACGACGACGTCTGACCGACCAAGGCTTCCCCGGCGTCGCCGGGTGCCGCTGCGGACCCCACCACGCCGCTCTCAGCCCAGAGCGGCGTTTTTCGCCCCGTCCCGCATGCCATCGGCAGTGCAGGGCGGGGCGCCCCACCGTGATGCGCGAGTGCGTGGCGCCTCGCGCATCGATGCGACCGGCCGTGCCGGTCACGCGTGTCTGTCGCGCGCGTCCGCCATCGCAGCGGAAACGCGCATCGTTGCAGCCGTGTTACGTGGCCGGCGTCTGGCCGATCTCGAAGTTCGACATGATCTCGAGCGCGCGCACGAGTGCCGAGTGATCCCATGTCTTGCCGCCGTGCGACGCACACACGCTGAACAGTTGCTGCGCGCTCGCGGTATGCGGCAGCGCGAGGCCGAGCTTGCGTGCGCCGTCGAGCGCGAGGTTCAGGTCCTTCTGGTGCAGCTCGATGCGGAAGCCCGGATCGAACGTGCGCTTGGTCATCCGCGCGCCGTGCACTTCGAGGATGCGCGACGCGGCGAAGCCGCCCATCAGCGCCTGGCGCACACGCTCCGGGTCGGCGCCCGAACGAGCGGCGAACAGCAGCGCTTCGCCGACCGCCTCGATGTTCAGCGCGACGATGATCTGGTTCGCGACCTTGCAGGTCTGGCCCGCGCCGTTGTCGCCGACGAGCGTGATGTTCTTGCCCATCTTCTCGAACAGCGGCCTGGCGCGCTCGAATGCCGCCTCCGGGCCGCCGACCATGATCGTCAGCGTCGCTTCGCGTGCGCCGACTTCGCCGCCGGACACCGGCGCGTCGAGGTAGTCGCAGCCGAGTGCGTTGATCTGCTTCGCGAATTCCTGCGTGTCGAGCGGCGAGATCGAGCTCATGTCGATCACGAGCTTGCCGGCCGAGAGGCCCTTCGCGACGCCGTCGTCGGCGAACAGCACGTTACGCACGTCCGGCGTATCCGGCACCATCGAGATGATGATGTCCGCGTTCTTCGCGACTTCGGTCGAGTTCGCGACGACCTTCGCGCTCGTGCGCAGGTCGTCCGGGATCGGGAACGCGCCGTTCACGACGAGCTGGTGGTCGCCCTTGAGCAGGTTGCGCGCCATGTGCGCGCCCATGATGCCGAGGCCGATGAAACCGATGGTTGCCATGTGAAAGTCTCCTATAGGGCTGAAAACGGAAAGGGCGGATCTCAGGCGGCGCGACGCGCCGAGCCCGGTGCGCAGCCGGCGACGCTTTGCAGCCAGCCGAGGCCTTCCGTCGTGGTGGTGCGGGGCTTGTATTCGCAGCCGACGTAGCCGGCATAGCCGAGCCGGTCGAGCAGCGCGAACAGGAACGCGTAGTTGATCTCGCCCGTGCCCGGCTCGTTGCGGCCCGGGTTGTCCGCGAGCTGGACGTGGCCGATCGATGCGAGGTTGCGTTCGATCGTCGCGGCCAGTTCGCCTTCCATGCGTTGCATGTGATAGATGTCGTACTGCAGGAACAGATTGTCCGAGCCGACCGCGCGGATCACGTCGAGCCCTTCCGACGAGCGGTTCAGCGCGAAGCCCGGGATGTCGAAGCTGTTGCACGGCTCGACGAGCAGGCGGATGCCTTCGCGCTTCAACGCATCGGCGGCAAAGCGCAGGTTGTCGACGATCGTGACGAACGTCTTGTCGCGCGCCGTGCTGGCCGACGGGATGCCGACGAGGCAGTTCAGCTGCGGCACCTTCAGCGCCTTCGCGTACTCGATCGCACGGCCGACCCCTTCCTGGAATTCGCCGACGCGATCGGGCAGGCACGCGATGCCGCGCTCGCCCTGGTCCCAGTTGCCGGCGGGCAGGTTGTGCAGCACGAGGCGCAGGCGATGCGTCTCGAGCCGCTCGGCGAGTTCCTCTTTCGCGTACGGATACGGGAACAGGAACTCGACGGCGTCGAAGCCCGCGTCGGCGGCCGCCTTGAAGCGGTCGAGGAACGGCACTTCGTTGAACAGCATGGTCAGGTTTGCAGCAAACTTCGGCATGAGCTAAGCCTCTTCGGTCGGTCAGTCAAAAATGTCGTGCGGTTCAGTCGAGCATCGAGATCGCGGTCGGTGCGTGCTCGGCCTTTTCGGCGAGATCCTCGAATTCGTTGATCGCGTCGATTTCGGTGCCCATCGAGATGTTCGTCACGCGCTCGAGGATCACTTCCACGACCACCGGCACGCTGAACTCTTCCGCGAGCGTTTGCGCCTGGCGCAGCGCCGGCTCGATCTCTTCCGGCTTGAACACGCGCAGCGCCTTGCAGCCGAGGCCTTCCGCAACCGCGACGTGGTCGACGCCATAGCCGTTCAGTTCCGGCGCGTTCACGTTGTCGAACGCGAGCTGCACGCAGTAGTCCATGTCGAATGCACGCTGCGCCTGGCGGATCAGCCCGAGGTACGAGTTGTTCACGACGACGTGCACGTACGGCAGCTTGAATTGCGCGCCGGCGGCCAGTTCCTCGATCATGAACTGGAAGTCGTAGTCGCCGGACAGCGCGACGATCGGGCGGCTCGGGTCCGCTGCACGCACGCCGAGCGCGGCGGGGATCGTCCAGCCGAGCGGGCCGGCCTGGCCGCAGTTGATCCAGTTACGTGCCTTGAACACGTGCAGGAACTGCGCGGCGGCGATCTGCGACAGACCGATCGTGCTGACGTAGCACGTATCGCGGCCGAACACCTTGTTCATCTCTTCGTACACGCGCTGCGGCTTGACCGGCACGTTGTCGAAGTGCGTCTTGCGCTGCAGCGTGCGCTTGCGTTCCTGGCATTCCGCGACCCAGGCGCTGCGGTCCTTCAGCTTGCCGGCGGCCTTCCATTCCCGTGCGACGGCGACGAACAGTTCCAGTGCGGCCTTCGCGTCCGACACGATGCCGAGGTCCGGGCCGAACACGCGGCCGATCTGCGTCGGCTCGATGTCGACGTGCACGAACTTGCGGCCCTTCGTATAGACCTCGACGCTGCCCGTGTGGCGGTTCGCCCAGCGATTGCCGATGCCGAGCACGAAGTCGGACGCGAGCATCGTGGCGTTGCCGTAGCGGTGCGACGTCTGCAGGCCGACCATGCCGGCCATCAGCGGGTGGTCGTCGGCAATCGCGCCCCACGACATCAGCGTCGGGATCACCGGCACGCCGATCGCTTCGGCGAACTGGACGAGCAGGTCTTCCGCCGCTGCATTGAGCACGCCGCCGCCCGACACGATCAGCGGCTTGTCCGCGTCGTTGAGCATCGCGAGCGCCTTCTCGATCTGCGCGCGGGTGGCCGCGGGCTTGTAGACCGGCAGCGGTTCGTACGTGTCGATGTCGAATTCGATTTCGGCGAGTTGCACGTCGATCGGCAGGTCGACCAGCACCGGGCCCGGACGGCCCGAGCGCATCAGGTGGAACGCCTGCTGGAACACGCGCGGCACGAGCGCCGGCTCGCGCACGGTGACGGCCCACTTCGTGACGGGCTTCGCGATCGATTCGATGTCGACGGCCTGGAAGTCTTCCTTGTACAGGCGGGCACGCGGTGCCTGCCCGGTGATCGCGAGGATCGGAATCGAGTCGGCGGAAGCGGAATAGAGACCGGTGATCATGTCGGTGCCGGCGGGGCCCGACGTGCCGATGCACACGCCGATGTTGCCCGGGGCCGCACGCGTGAAGCCTTCGGCCATGTGCGACGCGCCTTCGACGTGGCGTGCCAGTACGTGGCTGATGCCACCCGACTTGCGCATGGCCGAGTAGAACGGGTTGATCGCTGCGCCCGGCACGCCGAACGCGGTCTGGATGCCTTCTTTCTCGAGCACGAGCACAGCAGCGTCGACGGCTCTCATCTTGGCCATGAATGTCTCCTTGAATGGGGTGGATCTTGCAAATGGATCTGTTGGGGACAGTTTAGGGATGCAGGAAAGGTTTGATAAGATCAGCCGAAGTCGCTTTTTTCGAAACTAAAAGTATGGAATGACGGCCGGGCGGGGCTTTCCGCCGGTGCCGCCGCAGAGACGGAGACGGGAGATGGATCGCTTCAAGCAGATCGAGACGTTCGTGCGGGTGGCCGATGCCGGCAGCCTCGCGGCGGCGGCGCTCGAGGAGGGCGTGTCGCCGGTGGTGCTCGGGCGGCGCATCGACGCGCTCGAAAAGCGTCTCGGCGTGAAGCTGATGTACCGCTCGACGCGGCGGCTGGTGGTCAGCGAGGAGGGCGCCGCGTTCCTCGAGCGTTGTCGCGGCCTCCTGTCCGAATGGGACCAGGCCGAAAACGAGCTGGCCGCCGGGCGGCGCGCGGTCAGCGGCCACCTGATCGTGTCCGCGCCGGCCGCATTCGGGCGCAAGCACGTCGCGCCGCACGCCCCCGGCTTTCTGGCCGACAAGCCCGAGATGCAGCTGTCGTTCAACCTGACCGACCGCGTCGTCGATCTCGTGCGCGAAGGCTACGACCTGTCGATCCGGATCGGCGGGGCGGTCGATCCGAACTTCGTCGCGGTGAAGCTCGCATCGAACCGGCGTGTCGTATGCGGCACGCCCGAGTATTTCCGCCAGCACGGCCGGCCGAAGTCGCTCGACGACCTGCTCAAGCACAACTGCCTGGCGTTCAACCTGCAGGGCGGGCAGAACCGCGGCTGGTATTTCCAGCGCCACGGCAAGATCGCGACGATGCGCGTGGCGGGCAATCTCGACTGCAACGACGGCGAGCTGCTGCACCGCTGGGTGGCCGAAGGTCTCGGGCTCGGCTGGCGCTCCACGTGGGAGATCGCCGCCCAGCTCGAGACGGGCGAGCTTGAAACCGTGCTCGACGAATATGCGTTGCCCGACTACGACATCCTCGCGGTCTACCCGCAGCAGCGCTACGTGCCGGCGCGCGTGCGCTACTTCATCGACTACCTGCGCGCCGCTTACGCGAGCCCGGGCTACTGGAGCACCACGCCGTAACCGGCGCGGGCGGCCCGGCCGCAGGACCGACCGGCGATTTTTTACGCTTCGGGCGCGCGGCGCGGGAATAAACTCGACGCAACGACGGTAAGGTCATCAAGCGTGCACGTTGCCAGTCTGTCCGGGCGTCGTGCTCGGAACGGGCGCGGCTTCGGCCGCCGGGACCAGGGAGGCCATGTGGGGCAAGCCGGACAGGCGATCGAAGAGCGGTCGGCAGACGACGCGGTGGCGCGCGGCGAGCGGTTTCGTACGCTCGTGCTGCCGCATCTCGACGCCGCGTACAACCTCGCGCGCTGGCTGAGCGGCAACGCCGGCGATGCGGACGACGTCGTCCAGGACGCGTGCATGCGCGCACTGCGCTTCGTCGATTCGTGTCGTGGCGACAACGCCCGGCCGTGGCTGCTGACGATCGTGCGCCACACCTGGTACACGGAATGGCGGCGCCGCACGCATGCGCACGAGGTTGCGCTGCCCGACACGCTCGACGACACCGACGTGCCCGACGACTGGCAACCCGCGACCGACGATCCGCTCGCGCACCTGCTGCGCGGCGAGAACGTGCGGCTCGTGAACGAAGCGCTCGCGAAGCTGGCGCCCGAATACCGCGAGGTGCTCGTGCTGCGCGAGATGGAGGACCTGAGCTACCGCGAGATCGCGGCGATCGCGGACGTGCCGGTCGGCACCGTGATGTCGCGGCTCGCACGCGGCCGGCGCAAGCTCGCCGCGCTGCTGGGCGGCGAGCCCGCACCGGCGGCCGAAGGCAGGCAGGGCCGTACGCCGGCTGGCGGAACCGCATCGGAGGCTATCGATGGACTGTAACGAAGCGCGAGCGTTGCTGGACGCGGACGTCGACCGCGAGCTGTCGGCGCCCGATGCGTTGCGGGTCCAGCAGCATGTCGAAGGATGCGAAGCGTGCCGCCGCGAACGCGCGCGGATCGTCACGCTGGTGCAGGCCGTGCGCCAGGCCGACTACCACCGTGCGCCGGATGCATTGCGGGCCAGCATTCTCGCGAGCCTGCCGGCGGCGGCCGATGCGCCCGTGCGCGAGCAGGCGCATCCGCAGCCCGAACCGCGGTCAACGCCGCAGCCGCGTCCGCGTGGCCGCCGCTGGTTTTCGTGGCTGACGGATCAAGGCGGGGCGGCGCGCCCGGCGTCGGCCGGCATGGGGCCGCGCGTGGCCGCGCTGCCCGGCCTCGGCTGGGGCGTCGCGCTGCTGGTGGCGCTTGCCGCGGCGGGCGGGATGACGTTGTCCGCCCGCCACGCCGACACCGACCGCACGGTCGACGAACTCGTGTCGAGCCACGTGCGGGCCGACCTGTCGGCGCGCGACATCGACGTGATCTCGACCGACCGGCACACGGTCAAGCCGTGGTTCAACGGCCGGATCGACTATGCGCCGCCGGTCGAGGATCTCGCGGCGGACGGCTTCGCGCTGGTCGGCGGCCGGCTCGACTACGTCGGGCGGCGTCGCGTCGCGGTGCTCGTCTACCGTCACCGGCAGCACGTGATCGACGTCTACGTGCGGCCGGCCGGGGAGGGGCCGGGGGCGCCGTACACGACCGTGTCGCAAGGCTACGCGCTCGACCGCTGGGAGGCGGCCGGCATGACCTGGTGGGCCGTGACCGACGCCGAACCGTCGGCGCTCGCGGCGTTCAGGACCGCGCTCGATGCGCGACTCGGCGTGACACGCACCGAGTGACGGCGGCGGGCGGCGGCCTGCCGCCTGTCGCGCGTTTCTGTTCCGACCCTGACCGGGAAATGCGCCCAAGAGCGCCCGACCTGCCCGGGTTCGCCCCCTCAAGTCTTTGAAAACATGGCCGAATCCGCGCACGAACCGTCGATTTGCCTTGCATGCGCCCCGTATCCGGGTTAGAATCTTCGGCTTCTCACTTGCCACACCGGTTCAGACGCCCGGGTGGCTTTAATCCACAAGGAGTGTGTAATGCGTCATTACGAAATCGTATTCATCGTGCACCCCGATCAGAGCGAGCAAGTGCCCGCGATGATCGAGCGTTACAAGACCACGATCACGTCGCACGGCGGTCAGATCCACCGCGTCGAAGACTGGGGCCGTCGCCAACTGGCCTACATGATCGAGAAACTCGCGAAGGCTCACTACGTCTGCATGAACATCGAGTGCGACCAGACGACGCTCGACGAACTCGAACACGCGTTCAAGTTCAACGACGCCGTGCTGCGCCACCTCATCGTCAAGATGAAGAAGGCCGAAACCGGCCCGTCGCCGATGATGAAGGAAGTTCAGCGCGAAGAAGCCAAGAAGGCGGCTGCAGCTCAGCCGACCGAAGCGCAGGCTTAAGTTCGTCATTCATTAAGCCATCAAGGAGCGCGTCACTCACGTGAACAGGTTGCAATTGACGGCAAGCGTCGTCGAACGCGCACCGGTGCGATATACGCCGGCAGGTGTTCCGATCGCAAGCGCCACATTGCATCACCGCACGGAAGTCGTCGAAGCAGGCATTCCCCGTCAGGTCGAAATGACGATCGAGGCGGTGGCGGCCGGTGAGGCGAGCGGCAGGCTGGAGAGTCGTGAAATGGGCGTCGAAACGCTGTTCACGGGCTTCCTGGCAAAGAAAAGCCGCAACGCGAGAACCTTGGTGTTTCACATCACAGCATTGCAGGACATTGGAAAGGACTGAAATCATGCCCCGCCCGACTGGTAAGAAATTCGACAAGCGTCGTCAGCAACAAAACCCGCTCTTCAAGCGCAAGAAGTTCTGCCGTTTCACGGCTGCAGGCGTCGAGCAGATCGACTACAAGGACACGGAAACGCTGAAGGACTTCATCGGCGAAAACGGCAAGATCACGCCGGCTCGTCTGACGGGTACGAAGGCGCACTATCAGCGTCAGCTGGATACGGCCATCAAGCGTGCGCGTTTCCTCGCGCTGCTGCCGTACACCGATCAGCACAAGGCGTAACCAGGCGACGCAATAAGGAGAATTCGAATGCAAATCATTCTGTTGGAAAAAGTCGCCAATCTGGGTAACCTCGGCGACATCGTCAAGGTCAAGGACGGTTACGCTCGCAACTTCCTGATCCCGAACCGCAAGGCTCGCCGTGCAACGAAGGAAGCGATCGCCGAATTCGAAGTTCGCCGCGCTGAACTCGAAAAGATCGCCGCTGAAAAGCTGGCGGCATCGCAGGCAGTCGGCGAGAAGCTGAACGGCCAGTCATTCGAAATCACGCAGAAGTCGGGCGTTGACGGCCGTCTGTTCGGCTCGGTCACGAACGGCGACGTCGCGGAACTGTTGAAGAAGGCAGGTTTCGAAGTCGAGAAGCTGCAAGTTCGCATGCCGGAAGGCCCGCTGAAGATGATCGGCGAGCACAACGTCCAGGTCGCGCTGCATACGGACGTCGTCGTCGACGTCACGATCAACGTGATCGGCGACCACGCGTAAGCGTACGCAAGCTTTCCGGGCGGCTTCCGCCGTCCGGACAAGGGCAGGCGCCCGGGCAACCGGGGCCTGCCTTTTTTATTGCTCGTTCGCCGGTGGCCGGTATGGCGCCGCCCTGTGTAATTCGCGATAATCCCAACCCATGAACGCGCCGCAAGATCCTCAAATCGAATCGCTGAAAGTCCCGCCGCATTCGGTCGAAGCCGAGCAGTCGGTGCTCGGCGGCCTGTTGCTCGACAACGCGGCCTGGGACCGGATTGCCGACTTCCTGTCGCAGGGCGATTTCTACCGCTACGACCACCGGATCATCTACGAGCACATCGGCCGCCTGATCGCGTCGACGCGCCCGGCCGACGTCGTGACCGTGTACGAAGCGCTGACCACGTCCGGCAAGGCCGACGACGTCGGCGGGCTGGCCTACCTGAACGCGCTCGCACAGAACACGCCGAGCGCGGCGAACATCCGCCGCTATGCGGAAATCGTGCGCGACCGCGCGGTGCTGCGCCGGCTCGTGTCGGTTGCCGACGAAATCTCGGCCGATGCGTTCAACCCGCAGGGCAAGGAAGTCCGCCAGCTGCTCGACGAGGCCGAGTCGAAGGTGTTCTCGATTGCAGAAGAGGGCGCGCGCGGCAACCAGGGCTTTCTCGAGATCGGCCCGCTGCTCACGCAGGTCGTCGAGCGCATCGATACGCTGTACCACACGGCGAACCCGAGCGACGTCACGGGCACGCCGACGGGCTTCGTCGACCTCGACCGGATGACGTCCGGGATGCACGGCGGTGAACTGATCATCGTTGCCGGAAGACCCTCGATGGGTAAAACGGCCTTCTCGATGAACATCGGCGAATACGTCGCGGTCGAGTACGGGCTGCCGGTCGCAGTGTTCTCGATGGAAATGCCGGGTACCCAGCTCGTGATGCGGATGCTCGGCTCGATCGGCCGGCTCGACCAGCACCGGATGCGCACGGGCCGCCTGACGGACGAGGATTGGCCGAAACTGACGCACGCGGTGCAGAAGATGAGCGAGGCACAGCTCTTCATCGACGAAACCGGCGGCCTGAACCCGATGGAATTGCGCTCGCGCGCGCGGCGGCTGGCGCGGCAATGCGGCAAGCTTGGCCTGATCATCGTCGACTACCTGCAGCTGATGTCGGGTTCGTCGCAGGGCGAGAACCGCGCGACCGAAATCTCGGAAATCTCGCGATCGCTGAAGAGCCTCGCGAAGGAACTCGACGTGCCGGTGATCGCGCTGTCGCAGCTGAACCGCGGCCTCGAACAACGCCCGAACAAGCGCCCGGTGATGTCGGATTTGCGCGAATCGGGCGCAATCGAACAGGACGCGGACGTGATCCTGTTCATCTACCGTGACGAAGTCTACAACCCGGACAGCCCCGACAAGGGCACGGCCGAAATCATCATCGGCAAGCAGCGTAACGGTCCGATCGGCCCCGTTCGGCTCACGTTCCTGGGGCAATACACGAAGTTCGACAACTTTGCTGGAGCGCAGACCTTCTACGGCGAGTAACGCCGGTTGTAAAGTCCTAAATCGCCAAACGTTGTATCCAATCCCGCCGTGCGCACATGCGCGCGGCGCGGCGCGACCGGAAACGGTACAATACCGCCCGTTTTCGTGACAGTAGTTTGACAATCTCTCAGGAATCCCATGTTCGGTCGATTCATGCCCACCGAGGGCAAGTTCTTTGAACTCTTCAACGCGCACGCGAAGCACATCGTTGCCGGCGGGCGCGAACTCGAACTGCTGATCGACAATCTCGCCGATGCCGAGATTCACAAGCAAAACGTGCAAACCGCCGAGAAGGCCGCCGACAAGCTTACGCACGAGGCGATCGATCTGCTGCACAAGACGTTCATCACGCCGCTCGATCGCGACGAGATCCACAAGCTGATCACGACGATGGACGACATCCTCGACCTGATGGAAGACGTCGCGACGGCCGTGTCGCTGTACGACGTACGTTCCGTCACGTCGGAAGCGAGCCAGCTCGCGCACATCGTCACGCAGTCGGCCCAGCACGTGCAACAGGCAGTCGGATTGCTGTCCGACATGAAGCAGTCGGCGCAGATCCTCAAGCAGTGCGAGGAGATCGACCGCTGGGAGTCGGAAGCCGATCGCGTGTTGCGCGCCGCAATGTCGAAGCTGTTCCGCGAGGAAGACGACGTGAAGACGCTCATCAAGCTGAAGGCGATCTACGAGCTGCTCGAAGAGATCACCGACAAGTGCGAGGACGTCGCGAACATCATCGAAGGCATCGTGCTGGAAAACGCCTGAGCGGACCACGATGCATTCGATACAACTCGCCCTATGGATGGTCGCGGCACTCGTGCTCGTCGCGCTCATATTCGACTTCATGAACGGCTTTCACGACGCGGCGAACTCGATCGCCACCGTCGTGTCGACCGGGGTGCTGAAGCCCCAGCAGGCCGTCGTGTTCGCGGCCGCGTTCAACGTGATCGCGTACTTCATCTTCCACCTGAAAGTCGCCCAGACCGTCGGTAAAGGCACGATCGACCCCGAGATCGTCGACCACTACGTCATCTTCGGCGCGCTGGTCGGTGCGATCGGCTGGAACGTGATCACGTGGTACTACGGGATTCCGTCGAGCTCGTCGCACGCGCTGATCGGCGGCCTCGTCGGCGCGGCGCTCGCCAAGTCGGGCTGGAGCTCGCTGAACATCGACGGGCTGCTGAAGACGATCGCGTTCATCTTCATCTCGCCGCTGCTCGGCTTCATCCTCGGTTCGCTGTTCATGCTCGGGGTGTCGTGGCTGTATTTCCGCACCGCGCCCAGCAAGGTCGACCGGCGCTTCCGTCGGCTGCAGCTGCTGTCGGCCGGGCTGTACAGCCTCGGCCACGGCGGCAACGACGCGCAGAAGACCATCGGCATCATCTGGATGCTGCTGATCGCGTCGGGCTATGCGTCGGCGACCGCCGATGCGCCGCCGGCGTGGGTGATCGGCGCGTGCTACCTGTCGATGGGCCTCGGCACGCTGTTCGGCGGCTGGCGCATCGTGCGCACGATGGGCCAGAAGATCACGAAGCTCAAGCCGGTCGGGGGTTTCTGTGCGGAAACCGGTGGTGCGATGACGCTGTTCCTCGCGTCGTTCCTCGGCATTCCGGTGTCGACCACGCACACGATCACCGGCGCGATCGTCGGTGTCGGCGCGACGCAGAAGCTGTCGGCCGTGCGCTGGGGGGTAGCCGGCAACATCGTGTGGGCATGGGTGCTGACGCTGCCCGCGGCCGCGTTGTTCGCAGCCGGCGGATGGTGGCTCGGTCACCAGATCTTCTGATCGCCGACGTAGCCGGATCGACATCCGATGCGCCGCCAGCCGAAAGGCTGCGGCGCATTTTCTTTTGGAGCGGGGAGTTCGCGGCGGAACGGGCGGGGCGGCGGCGGATACCGCCAACGTGATTGACTGTCGAGGTTCGGGCAACCGGTCAGTAGCTTCCGTTCGCAAACCGCGCGATCGGATCGTCTGCTGTACTGGTGCGCGGGCTGACGGGCGCGGATTGCGTCGATGCGCGCCATACCTGCACAGGTGGGGGCTCGATACTGCGCGGAGATGCCGGCGCGGCGGCAGGCGGCGGTTCGGCATCGAATGCGGCAGCCTGGGCGGCCGTGAGCGCCGTCGTCGGAATCTGTGTGCCGGACTCGACCAGGGCGGCAGGCGCTGCATTGGCCGTCATCGCGGTCATCCCATCATTCACTGACGTTGCCTGTTGCTGCGCGGCCTGCCTGCGCGGTGGCGGCGGTTCGTACGGATCGGCGGCCGGGGCCGTGGGTGCGGCTGCGGCGGTCGTCACGACCGGCGCGGCAGCGATGACCGGCGCAGGCGCCTGCGCGGTCCTCGCTTGCGACGAGGCATAGACAGGCGGCCGCGGCGCGGCGGCAGTCACGACCACCGGGGCCGGTGCGGCAGCCGTCGCGCTGCGCGGCTCGTCGCGCTTCGCATCGTAGGTCGGTGCATCGAACGGCGTCGGCGCCCCGCGCGGCGGCGCGACGCGGCGAATGCCGTCGAAACGCTTGGCCCAGTACGGGTTCGTCAGGTAGTCGAGCCGCACGGTGCCGCCCGTCGACGGTGCGTTGACGAAGCGCAGCTTGCCGACATAGATGCCGACGTGCGAATGCGGCCGTCCGGTCGTATTGAAGAAGATCAGGTCGCCCGGCGCGATCTGGTCGGGCTCGATCGACACGCCGCGGCCGCTCATGTCGGCCGTCGTGCGCGGCAGGTTCACGTCGGCCGCCCGGCCGATCACGTAGCGCACGAGCCCGCTGCAGTCGAAGCCGCTCGTCGGCGTGTTGCCGCCCCAGCGATACGGGACGCCGACGAGGCTCATCGCCTGGATCGAGATTTCTTCCTGGCCGACGCTGTGATCGACGAACTTCGGGAAATTGGCGGGGGCGGGGAACGCGCGCGGTGTCGTGATTCTCATACCTGAATCGGAGCGCGATGCCGACTGCGGCGGCACGCTGGAGCAGGCCGCAAGCAGGGAAACGACGGCGACGGGAACCCAAATTCGAAGCATGGCAAGGCGGACAAGCGCGGCGCGCTCGCGAATCGTATGACAACAGACAGACCCGATGGTAGACGCTCCGGCGGGGCTTAAGCAACCATTCTTGAGAATTTACTTGAAGTTTCGCGCGTAAACTGCGTTGTTGCGTGACGAAGCGTTACTTACGTCTTCGACCCCAAATAAAAACGGCGCTCCTGACAGGAGCGCCGCGAGGCGTCGACAGCCGGCCGATCGGCCGGCCAGCCGCGTTACAGGATGTCCGACGCGTAGTCGGCGAGCCGCGAGCGTTCACCGCGCGCAAGCGTCACGTGGCCGCTGTGGCCCCAGCCCTTGAAGCGGTCGACGACGTACGTGAGGCCCGAGCTGCCTTCGGTCAGGTAAGGCGTGTCGATCTGCGCGATGTTGCCGAGGCACACGATCTTCGTGCCCGGGCCGGCGCGCGTGACGAGCGTCTTCATCTGCTTCGGCGTCAGGTTCTGCGCCTCGTCGATGATCAGGTACTTGTCGACGAACGTACGGCCGCGCATGAAGTTCATGCTCTTCACCTTCAGGCGCGAACGGATCAGTTCCTGCGTCGCGGCACGGCCCCATTCGCCGGCCGCGTCGTCGGTCTTCTGCAGCACTTCGAGGTTGTCGTCGAATGCACCCATCCACGGCTGCATCTTCTCTTCCTCGGTGCCCGGCAGGAAACCGATGTCCTCGCCGACCGGCACGGTCGCGCGCGTCACGATGATCTCGTTGTAGCGCTTGTCGTCGAGCACCTGCGCGAGGCCGGCCGCGAGCGCGACGAGCGTCTTGCCGGTGCCGGCCTGGCCGAGCAGCGTGACGAAGTCGATCTCGGGGTTCATCAGCAGGTTCAGCGCGAAATTCTGCTCGCGGTTGCGCGCGGTGATGCCCCACACGTTGTTCTTGTGGTGGCTGTAGTCGCGCAGCGTTTGCAGCAGCGCCGTCTTGCCGTTCAGCTCGCGGACGATCGCATGGAACGTCGGCTCGCCGTTCTGCGGCTCGAGATAGACGAACTCGTTGACGAGCATCGACGCGACGAGCGGGCCGGTCACGCGGTAGTACGTGGTGCCCGTCTTCGTATCCTGCCAGCTCTCCATGCCCTTCGCGTGCTTGGTCCAGAAGTCCTGCGGCAGTTCGCGCACGCCGTTGTACAGGAGGTCCTTGTCCTCGAGCACCTGGTCGTTGAAGTAGTCTTCCGCGGGCAGGCTGAGCGCGTGCGCCTTGATCCGCATGTTGATGTCTTTCGACACCAGCACGACCTGGCGATCGGGCCGGTCGCGCTGCAGCGCGCGCACGACGCCGAGGATCTGGTTGTCGGCCTTGCCTTCGGGCAAGCCTTCGACGGGCGCGATGTCCGCCAGCTTCGTCTGGAAGTACAGGCGGCCGAGCGCCTCGCGGCTGCCGAGGCGCGACAGCGGGATGCCGGCCGTGATCGGGCCGGCATCGGCGACGAGCGCGTCGAGCGTGCGGCTGACCTGGCGTGCATTGCGCGCGACTTCGGACATCCCCTTCTTGTGGTTGTCGAGTTCCTCGAGCGTCATCATCGGCAGATAGACGTCGTGTTCCTCGAAGCGGAAGAGGCTGCTCGGATCGTGCATCAGCACGTTGGTGTCGAGCACGAACAGTTTCTGCAGCTCGGCTTCGGCGGGCTTGCGGCTGCGCGACTTCGTCGCGGCGCCGGTATCGCGCGCGGGGGCGGCGGCCGGTTTGTCGGCAGCCGGTTTGTCGTTGCGTGCAACGACGGGTGCCGCGGGTTCGGCGGGCGCCGGCATCGGCTGCAGCAGGGCGGCCGTCTGTTTGGTCTTGCGGCCGCGTGCGGGTGCGCTCGCGGCATCTTGCGCCGAAGACGCGACGGCGCGCAAGGGCGCGGCCGTGTTCGCGGCTTCGGTCATCGGTTGGGCCACGCTCGCCGGACCAAAGTCACCGGCTGTGGATGCGTCCCCTTCGGCGGATTTCTTCGCGGCTTTCGCGGGCCGCGCTTTCGCCTTGTATTCGTCGGGCGGCAGCAGGCTGCCGAGCTTGCTGGGGGGAGTAGGCAAAGGCATGGTGTCCCTCGGGAGGAATCGTGTCGCATGGCGTGCGCCGCTGATCGCATCCTGCGTGACGTAGACGCATGCAGTTTGCGCGCGGTGGCGCACAGGAAGTTCGTCTAGCCGGTTCGCCTAAGTGTCGATCAGCTCCTTGACGCGGTGAGGGCCGGACCGAGGCCCGGCGCGCAATCCATAAAAAAAGCCGCTGCCTCGTCGATAGAGGCATGCGGCTTGGCTGATACGGTCGTAATGCGCGTCAGGTGCCGGCAAGCATCGCAACGAGCACCGGCGCAGCTACGAGAAATATGGGGCGAACTGGCATTCATTGCGGCCCAATATAACGCGCCTCAAAGCGCTTGTACAGCACTTAGCACGTCGTCCACATGACCCGGTACCTTGATGCCGCGCCATGCCTGGCGAAGCACGCCGTCGGCGTCGATCAGGAACGTGGAGCGCTCGATTCCGCGCACTTCCTTGCCATACATTTTCTTCATCTTGATGACATCGAACAGGGCGCACAGCGCTTCGTCGGCATCGGAAATCAGCGGGAACGGCAGTTCGAGCTTTGCCTTGAAATTGTCATGCGAGCGCAGGCTGTCGCGCGACACGCCGATGACTTCCGCACCGGCTTTCTTGAACTTCGGATAGAGATCGCGGAACTGCAGCCCTTCGGTCGTGCAGCCCGGCGTGTTGTCCTTCGGATAGAAGTACAGCACGAGTTTCTTGCCCTTCAGGTCGGACAGCGAAATGTCGCCGCCCGTGGCCGGTGCGGTGAAATCGGGAACTTGACGGTCAACTTCGACGGACACGTGTTTCTCCTGTTGTTATGGAAAGGCGCCGCTGCGGCGGCGCGGTTCGGCGGGGCGTCGCGGCCGCGCGCCGCAAGGGCGCAGCGGGCGACGCCGGCTCGTGCGAACTCAGTCGGGCTGGACGATCAGTTCGCCGGAGCGGCCGGGGATTTCGCCCCACGTGACAGGGTACGATGGCAGCGAGTCGCGGTCCAGCGTCGCGTGGTAGTCGCCCATCGTCGCGAACGTGTGGCCTTGCGCGCGCCAGCCGGCAAGCAGTTGCTCGAACACGGGCGCGAGCTTCTGGCCTTCCAGTTCCGCATGCAGCGTGAACACCTGGTCGTGCGGATTGGTTTCGGTGAACTTGAGGATGTGCGCGGCGACGTTGCGCGTGTCGATGCCGTCGATGCCGAGCACTTCGTCGAGCGTCGGCAACGTGGTGGGCATCTGCACGTGCGACAGCGTGCAGCCGTTGACGACGGGCAGGTACGGCGAATGGCCGCGGCCGTCGGAGGCGTAGCGCATTCCCCATGCGTCGATCTGCTCGAACGCGGAATCGTTCATCTGCCAGCCGGCCGCGCCGTGCGTGACGGGCGGCGCGCCGAAGACCTCGATGAAGCGCGCGTGACTCTTCTGCATTTCACGCGCGGTCCAGTCGCGATCGCGCGCGCGGACGTTGTCCTGCCAGTACACGTGATCCCACGTGTGGATCCCGCATTCGAAACCGGCCTCGTGGATCGCACGCATGTCGGCGATTGCACGGCGGCCGATGTCGGGGCCCGGCAGCAGCACGCCGTACATCAGCTGCTTCACGCCGTAGTGTTCGACCACCGACGTGCGCGACACTTTCTTCAGGAAGCCGGGGCGGAACACGCGCCGCAGCGCCCAGCCCGTGTGATCGGGCCCGAGGCTGAAGAGGAAGGTCGCGCGCGCATTGAAGCGGTCGAAGATGCGCGCGAGGTTCGGCACGCCTTCGCGCGTGCCGCGCAGCGTGTCGACGTCGATCTTGAGGACGATGCGAGCCAAGCGAACGTCCCGATCAGCCTTGCTGTTCGACGAGCGCGCGTGCGTCGGCGACGTGACCGCGATACGCTTCGAAGATGTTGCGCAGCGCGTCGTCGAACGTCGCTTGCGGCGCCCAGCCGAGTTCCTGCATCGTGTTGTCGATCTTCGGCACGCGGTTCTGCACGTCCTGGTAGCCGTTGCCGTAGTAGGCGCCGGACGTCGTCTCGACGAGCTTCACCTGCTTGGCCGAATCGGCGTACTCGGGGAATTCCGCCGCCAGTTCGAGCATCTTGTGCGCGAGTTCGCGAACCGAGAAGTTGTTCTTCGGATTCCCGATGTTGTAGATCTTGCCCGACGCGACGCCGTCCTTGTTCTCGATGATCTTCATCAGCGCGCTGATGCCGTCGCCGATGTCGGTGAACGCGCGCTTCTGCGAGCCGCCGTCGACGAGGCTGATGTTCTCGCCGCGCACGATGTGGCCGAGGAACTGCGTGACCACGCGCGAGCTGCCTTCCTTCGGCGTGTAGATCGAGTCGAGGCCCGGGCCGATCCAGTTGAACGGACGGAACAGCGTGAAGTTCAGGCCTTCCATCCCGTAGCCCCAGATCACGCGGTCCATCAGCTGCTTCGAGCACGCGTAGATCCAGCGCGGCTTGTTGATCGGGCCGTAGGTGAGGGCCGATGCATCCGGGTCGAACTGCTCGTCCGAGCACATGCCGTAGACCTCGGAGGTCGACGGGAACACGAGGTGCTTGCCGTACTTGACGGCCGAACGCACGATCGGCAGGTTCGCCTCGAAGTCGAGTTCGAACACGCGCAGCGGCTGCTGGACGTAGGTGGCGGGCGTCGCGATCGCGACGAGCGGCAGGATCACGTCGCACTTCTTCACGTGATACTCGACCCACTCCTTGTTGATCGTGATGTCGCCTTCGAAGAAATGCATCCGCTCGTGGTTGACGAGGTCGCCCAGCCGATCGGTCTGCATGTCCATGCCGAACACTTCCCAATCGGTGGTTTCAAGAATGCGCTTCGACAGGTGATGGCCGATGAAGCCGTTCACACCCAGGATCAGGACTTTTTTTGCTTTCATGAATGACGGGAAGAATGAATGAACTGCGCGAATTCCGCGGGCGTCACGACGGTTTCGCTGCCGTCGCGCTGCTGCCACAGCTCGAGAATGGATAGGGCGCGGCTGTCGCCGCAGACGCCGAATAGCGCATTATCGCTTACGTGCAGGCCGGGCGGCAAATCTGCCGCGGCGGCGGCCGCCGCGCTGCCGGGTGCCGCCAGGCGCGCGCGCGCGATCACGAAACGCGTGCCGTCGACGTCCGTGAACGCGCCCGGATACGGGGGCGCGACCGCGCGCACCAGGTTGTAGACCTGCGCGGCCGGCTTCGACCAGTCGACGCGGCCGTCCTCGGGCTTGCGCCCGCCGTAGTAGCTGCCGCTCGAGAGATCGTTCGGCAGGTGCGGCGCCTCGCCCGCGAGCAGCGCGGGCAGCACGCGCCAGAGCGTCTGCTCGGCGGCTACCGTGACCTTGTCGAACACCTGCGTGGCCGTGTCGTCCGGCAGGATCGGCACCGCGGTCTGGCCGATGATCGCGCCGGCGTCGGGTTTCGCCGCCATCTCGTGCAGCGTCGCGCCGGTTTCGGTTTCGCCGTTCAGCACCGCCCAGTTGGTCGGTACCCGACCCCGGTATTTCGGCAGCAGCGACCCGTGCATGTTGTACGCGCCCTTCGGCGCGATCGCGAGCAGGTCCACCGGCAGCATGTGCCGGTAGTAGAACGAGAAGATGAAGTCCGGCTGCGCGTCGGATACCGCGCGGCGCAGCGCCGGATCGGCGGGATCGGCCGGCGTGAGCACCGGAATGCCGTGCTCGGCCGCGACGGACGCGACGCTGCCGAACCAGATGTTCTCGTTCGGGTTGTCCTCGTGCGTGACGACGAGCGCGACGTCGACGCCGCGCGCGAGCAGCACCTGCAGGCAGCGCACGCCGACGTTGTGATACGCGAAGACGACTGCGCGCGGCTTCATTGCGCGGTACCCGTGCGATTCGCGCCGGCCGGCACCGGCGGCACGCCGTCGTGCTGCTCGAGCACGGCCTGGATCAGGTAGCGCGGCCGTGCACGCACCTGCTGGTAGATGCGGCCGACGTATTCGCCGAGCAGGCCGAGCGCGAAGATGATCACGCCGAGCAGGAAGAACGTGATGGCGAACAGCGTGAACACGCCTTGCACTTCCGCGCCGACGATGAAGCGTCGCACGAGCAGCAGCACGAACAGCGCGGCGGAGCCGAGCGACAGGATCACGCCGATGAACGACAGCCACTGCAGCGGCACGACCGAGAAGCCCGTCACGAGGTCGAAGTTCAGCCGGATCAGGCTGTACAGCGAGTACTTCGACTCGCCGGCGAAGCGCTCCTCGTGCGCGACCTCGATCTCGGTCGGTTTCTGCGCGAACGTGTACGCGAGGGCCGGGATGAACGTGTTGACTTCGCCGCACACGTTGATCGTGTCGATGATGCGGCGGCTGTACGCGCGCAGCATGCAGCCCTGGTCGGTCATCTTGATGCGCGTGATGCGCTCGCGCAGGCGGTTCATCATCTGCGACGCCTTGCGCCGCCACAGGCTGTCCTGGCGCTGCTTGCGGATCGAGCCGACGTAGTCGTAGCCCTCGCGCATCTTCGCGATCAGCTTGCCGATTTCCTCGGGCGGGTTCTGCAGGTCGGCGTCGAGCGTGATGACGATCTCGCCGCGCGATTGCGCGAAGCCGGCGAGGATCGCCATGTGCTGGCCGTAGTTGCCGTTGAGCAGCACGACGCGTGTCGTGTCGGGACGGACGTGGAACTGATCGGCGAGCATCGCCGCCGAGCGGTCGCGGCTGCCGTCGTTGATCAGGATCACTTCGTATGACGTGTCGAGTGCGTCGAGCGCCGGATACAGCCGCGCGAACAGCGCAGCGAGGCCGTCTTCCTCGTTGTACACGGGGATGATGACCGATACTTCGGGCCGGCCGGCGTCCAGGTGCCCGGCGGCCGGATGCCCGGCGCGTGCTTCAAGGTGACTCATGTACGCTTATTTTCCGTATTGTTCGCAAATCTGGTTGATGGCGTCGACCACGCGACGCACGTCGCCTTCCGTCATCTGCGTGAAGAGCGGCAGCGTGACGGTCGACGCGCCGTACCGTTCGGCGTGGGGGAACATGCCCTCCTTGAAGCCGCGTGCACGGTACAGCGTGAAAAGATGGATCGCCGGGTAGTGGATGCCCGTGCCGATGCCGCGTTCCTTCATCTGCGCCATGAACTCGGCGCGGGTGATCGTCAGGCGCTCGAGCGGCAGCGTGATCAGGAACATGTGCCAGTTGCCGTTCTCGAATTCGGCGATCGGCAGGCCGACGCCGAGCTTCACGGCCGCACTGCCGTCGAATGCGGCGAAGTAGGCACGCGCAAGCGCGCGGCGCTGCGCGGTGAAGCGTTCGATGTGCGGCAGCTGGCCGAGGCCGACGCGCGCGGCGACGTCGGTCAGGTTGTACTTGCCGCCGAGCACGTCGCAGTCCATCCCGTCGAAGCCCGTGCGCGTGATGCCTTGCAGCCGGTACTTCTGCGCGAGCGTCGCTTCTTCCTCGTTGTTCAGCACGAGTGCGCCGCCTTCGATCGTCGTCAGGTTCTTGTTCGCGTGAAAGCTGAACGACACGATGTCGCCGATCGCGCCGATGCGCTTGCCGTTCCACGTCGAGCCGAACGCCTGCGCCGCATCCTCGATCACGCGCAGCTTGTGCGCGCGCGCAATGGCGTACAGGCGGTCCATGTCGACCGGCAGGCCGGACAGGAACACGGGGATGATCGCCTTCGTGCGCGGCGTGATCGCCTGCTCGAGCTTGTCGAGGTCGATGTTGCGCGTGACGGGATCGATGTCGGCGAACACGGGCGTCGCGCCCGTCTCGAGGATCACGTTGCTGGTCGAGACCCACGACGCCGGCGTCGTGATCACTTCGTCGCCGGGGCCGACGCCCGCGATGCGCAGGCCGATTTCCAGCGTGCAGGTGCCCGAATTGAACGCGCGGACCGGACGGCCGCCGCAGTATTCGGACAGCGCCGCTTCGAATTTCTGGCTCTGCGGGCCGGTGGTGATCCAGCCCGAGCGCAGCACGTCGACGACGCCCTGGATGGTTTCCTCATCGATCTCGGGGCGGGTGAACGGCAGAAACGGAGCGGTAGTCTGGCTCATGTACGTTTTGGCCTGTAATGGCGTGTAATAAAAGGGTCGGGCGATCCCGGCCGAAACCGGCATTAAACACCGGTTGGCGCAATCGCACCGTGATTTTTTGTAGGCAGACGCTTAATGCGCGCGGCGGGCGGGCTCAGCTTCGCGCGAGCACCAGCACGCCGATCAGGATGATGCCGATGCCGACGAGCCGCTGGACCGACAGCACTTCGCCGAACAGGTACCAGGCCGCGAATGCGTTGACGACGTAGCCGAGCGACAGCATCGGGTACGCGATCGACACGTCGACCCGCGACAGCCCGACGATCCAGACCACGACGCTCAGCACGTAGCAGCCGAGGCCGCCGATGATCGGCAATTGGGTCGCGATCTTCAGGCCGACCGGGATGATGTTCGCACGGCTGAATTCAAAGTGTCCAACGGCGTTGACGCCGGCTTTCAGCAGAAGTTGCGCACAGGCGTTGAGCATCACGCCGGTGATGATGCAGACGAACGAAACGGGATTCATGCAGCGGGCGTCCTTACGATTGCGGTTTCTCGACGATCACGCGGCGGTTGTCGCGTGCAATCACGCGCATCGGCACGCCTTGCTTGACCAGGGTGTCGTACTCGCCGGGCGGCATGATCGCGAGCGCATGGGTTTCCTGCTTCCAGCGCGTGATCCATTCGTCGACGGTCGGAATCCACTTGTTCGGCTCCATCGAGATCCCGAACGCGAGCTCGTCCTGGCGCTGGACCATGATCGTCGTGTGGCCCATGTAGAACGGGAACGTGTGATCGAGCATCTCGATCGAGTAGAACGGCGTGTCGGCCGGCAGTTTCGCCAGTTCGGCGCGCACGGTGGGCGCGAGCAGCGCGCCGGAGCTGTAGCGGCCGAATTCGTCGTGACCGGTGCCGCCGATCGTGCCGAACGCGAGCCAGGCGGCGCCGAAGGCCGCGAGCGCGGCGGCCACGCCCGCGCGGCGGTTCAGCCATGCGGCCGCGAGGGTCAGCGCGGCCGCGACCGCGAGGCCCGCGTACAGCCACATCTGGAACGCGCGGTACAGCGCGTTCGGCGTACGGGCATCGCCCTGGTACGCGAGGAAGATGATCCCGAACGCCGCGACGACGAGGAACACGAGGTAGCCGAGCAGGTGGCGGCGGAACCGGTCGGCGCTGATCAGCGGCAGGTACGCGCCGATGATCAGCGCGAGCGCCGGCGCGACCGGCAGCACGTACGAGATCAGCTTCGAATGCGACGCGCTGAAGAACACGAAGATGAATGCGCTCCAGATCAGCAGCACGAGCATCGGCGAGAAGCCGTTCGGCTGGCGCGGCATCCGCAGCGCATGGCGGATGCTCTGCCACGCGACCGACAGCCACGGCAGGAAGCCGACCAGCAGCACGGGCACGAAGTAGTAGAGCGGGCCCGGGCGGTTCTGTTCCGGGGTCAGGTACCGGCGGAACTGCTGGACGATGAAGAAGAAATTGAAGAACTCGGGGTTGCGCTGCTGGACGAGCACGAACCACGGCGTGACGATCGCGAAGAAGATCACGAGGCCGCTCACCAGGTACAGGCGCTTCCACAGCGCCCAGTCGCGCGCGATCAGCGTATAGAGCACGAGCACGGCGCCGGGCAGGATCAGGCCGACGAGGCCCTTCGACAGCACCGCGAACGCCATCGCGGCCCAGCATGCCCACATCCAGCCGCGTGCCGCAGCCGGGCGCAGCCCGGGCCGCTGCGCGAGCAGCAGCGAGCACAGCGACAGCGCCATCCAGAACGCGAGCCCCATGTCGAGCGCGTTGAAGTGACCCATCAGGTTCCAGTACGGCGACGACGCGAGCACGACGGCGGCGAGGAAGCCCGACAGCGGGTTGAACAGGCGCGCGCCGGTGTAGCCGACCAGCAGGATGCCGGCGAAGCTCGCGACGGCCGTGTAGAGGCGCGCCTGCCATTCGCCGATGCCGAACCACGCGAACGTGAGCGCGTTCAGCCAGGTCTGCAGCGGCGGCTTCTCGAAATACTTGTAGCCGTTGTAGCGCGGCGTGATCCAGTCGCCGGTGACGAACATCTCGCGCGCCATTTCCGCATAGCGGCCTTCGTCGCTCGGGATCAGGTGGCGCAGCCCGAGCGGCGCGAACCAGACGATCGCGAGCGCGATGACGAGGAGGGCGAGCGTGATGCGATTGAGCGGTAGCCTCGACGGCGTATCGTTCATGGATTTTCAGCCTGTTGGTTGTTGTGACGGGCCGCCGGCGGGTTGCGCCGGGGGCGGGCGGCCTGGCCGGGCCGATCCGGGGGATCGACCCGCTGCGCCGGCCCGAGTTTTACCGCATCCGGGATTAACGTTCAATTAAGAGCGCGGCGGCGACTTTGCGGCCCTCGGCCATCAGGATGTTGTAGGTGCGGCAGGCCGCCTGGAAATCCATCGTCTCGACGCCGATCCGCTTCGCCGTGAGCGCCGCGACGAGCCGCGGGTGCGGGAAGCGCAGCCGCGCGCCGCTGCCGAAGATCACGAGTTCGGGTGTCGGGTCGAGCAGCATCGCGAAATGCTCGGGCGCGAGCGCGTCGAACGACGACACGGGCCATGCCTGGACCGGCGCGCCGGGCAGCACGATGACGCTCGTTTCATGGCGTTCGAGGTTGACGTCGACATAATCGGGGCCGTAGCCGGTGACGGTGTTGAGCGCGCCGCTCGCGTCCTGGTGCAGTTTCAAATCGGTATTCCGCGGTTCCGTAGGGGGAATGTATCGCAGGGCCACACGGGCCCGGATGGCCGGTTTCGCTTGCCCGAGCACGCGGGACGCCTGACGGCGCGGGCCCGGCGCGGCTATGGTGCATTGCGAAAGTCAGCCAAAATCCGCTAAATTATAACTTTTTGGTCGCCCCCGGGCGCCACTTGCGTCGCGCGTCGCCACAAGCCGCGCCCGACCGCCCGCTTTTTCCCAGTCTAGACAGCGCGCACAGACCGGCCGCTTTCCAGTTTTGATCCCGTCCCCCCCGGCCGCAAGGCCAATCCAGGAACCGTGTCGTCGTGAAACCGATTCAGAAGTCGAACAAGCTGCTCAACGTCTGCTACGACATCCGTGGCCCGGTGCTCGAGCACGCGAAGCGCCTCGAGGAAGAAGGCCACCGCATCATCAAGCTGAACATCGGCAACCTCGCGCCGTTCGGTTTCGACGCGCCGGACGAGATCATCCAGGACATGATCCGCAACCTGCCGACGTCGTCCGGCTATTCGGATTCGAAGGGCGTGTTCTCGGCGCGCAAGGCCGTGATGCACTACACGCAGGAAAAGGGCGTCGTGGGCGTCGGCCTCGACGACATCTACATCGGCAACGGCGCGTCCGAGCTGATCGTGATGGCGACCCAGGCGCTGCTGAACGACGGCGACGAAGTGCTGCTGCCCGCGCCCGACTACCCGCTGTGGACGGCGGCTGTCAGCCTGTCGGGCGGCACGCCGGTGCATTACGTCTGCGACGAGCAGAACGCGTGGATGCCCGATCTGGACGACATCCGCCGCAAGATCACACCGAACACGAAGGCGCTCGTCGTGATCAACCCGAACAACCCGACGGGCGCGCTTTATTCGGACGAATTGCTGCTCGAACTGCTCGAGATCGCGCGCCAGCACGGGCTGATCGTGTTCGCCGACGAGGTGTACGACAAGATCGTCTACGACGGCCTCGAGCACACGGCGCTGGGTTCGCTGTCGGAGGACGTGATCACCGTCACGTTCAACAGCCTGTCGAAGAGCTATCGCTCGTGCGGCTATCGCGCGGGCTGGATGGCCGTGTCGGGCCTCGGCGGCGACAACCGCCGGCACGCGAAGGATTATCTCGAGGGGCTCGGCATCCTGTCGTCGATGCGCCTGTGCGCGAACGTCCCCGGCCAGTTCGCGATCCAGACGGCGCTCGGCGGCTACCAGAGCATCAACGAGCTGATCGTGCCGAGCGGGCGCCTGTACAAGCAGCGCGAACTCGCGTACGACATGCTCACGTCGATCCCGGGCGTGACCTGCGTGAAGCCGCAGGCCGCGCTGTACATGTTCCCGCGCCTCGACCCGAAGCTCTATCCGATCCAGAACGACCAGCAGTTCATTCTCGACCTGCTGCTCGAGGAGCGCGTATTGCTCGTACAGGGCACGGGCTTCAACTGGACGACGCCGGATCACTTCCGCGTGGTCTTCCTGCCGAACCTCGACGACCTGACCGATTCGATCAACCGGATCGCTCGCTTCCTCGACGGCTACCGCAAGCGCCATTCGGCCTGAGCGGCACGGCCACACGGACTCACTACTACTTACTCATTCGATCACACGCAGCATGGAACCGATCAAAGTTGGCCTGTTGGGCTTCGGCACGGTGGGCAGCGGCACCTTCACGGTGCTGGGCCGCAACCAGGAAGAAATCAAGCGACGCGCGGGGCGCGGCATCGAGGTGACGCGCATTGCCGTGCGCAACCCGGCGAAGGCGCTGGCCGCGCTCGGCGGCGACGCCGGCGCCGCGCAGATCACCGACGATTTCAATTCGGTCGTCGATGATCCGTCGATCGCGATCATCGCCGAGATGATCGGCGGCACGGGCATCGCGCGCGAGCTCGTGCTGCGCGCGATCGCGAACGGCAAGCACGTCGTGACGGCCAACAAGGCGCTGCTCGCGGTGCACGGCACCGAGATCTTCGAGGCCGCGCGCGCGAAGGGCGTGATGGTCGCGTTCGAGGCGGCCGTCGCCGGCGGCATCCCGATCATCAAGGCGCTGCGCGAAGGCCTGACCGCGAACCGCATCCAGTACATCGCGGGCATCATCAACGGCACGACCAACTACATCCTGTCGGAAATGCGCGATCGCGGGCTCGACTTCGCGACCGCGCTGAAGGCGGCGCAGGAGCTCGGCTACGCGGAAGCCGATCCGACCTTCGACATCGAAGGCGTCGACGCCGCGCACAAGGCGACGATCATGAGCGCGATCGCGTTCGGCGTGCCGGTGCAGTTCGAACGCGCGTACGTCGAGGGCATCAGCAAGCTCGACGCGACCGACATTCGCTACGCGGAAGAACTCGGCTACCGGATCAAGCTGCTCGGCATCACGCGCCGCGCCGAAAACGGCATCGAGCTGCGCGTACACCCGACGCTGATCCCGGAGAAGCGCCTGCTCGCGAACGTCGAAGGCGCGATGAACGCGGTCGTCGTGCACGGCGACGCGGTCGGCACGACGCTGTACTACGGCAAGGGTGCGGGCGCGGAGCCGACCGCATCGGCCGTGGTCGCGGATCTCGTCGACGTCACGCGCCTGCACACGGCGGACCCCGAGCATCGCGTGCCGCACCTCGCGTTCCAGCCCGACAGCCTGTCGAACACGCCGATCTTGCCGATCGAGGAAGTGACGAGCGGCTACTACCTGCGCCTGCGCGTCGCCGATCAGACCGGCGTGCTCGCCGCGATCACGCGCATCCTCGCCGAATCGGGCATCTCGATCGACGCACTGCTGCAGAAGGAGTCGGAGCAGGTCGACGGTGCGAACGGCGAAACCGACATCATCCTGATCACGCACGTCACGGTCGAGAAGAACGTGAATGCGGCGATCGCGCAGATCGAGAGCCTCGCGACGGTGGTCTCGAAGGTGACGAAGCTGCGCATGGAAGCGCTGAACTGAGCTGAGGACGACATGAACTACATCTCCACGCGCGGCGCCGGCATCGGCGAGCGCCACACGTTCTCCGACATCCTGCTCGGCGGTCTCGCGAAGGACGGCGGGCTCTACCTGCCGGCCGAGTATCCGACGGTATCCGCCGACGAGCTCGCACGCTGGCGCACGCTGTCGTACGCGGATCTCGCGTTCGAGATCCTGTCGAAGTTCTGCGACGACGTGCCGGCCGACGACCTGCGCGCGATCACGCGCCGCACATACACGGCCGACGTGTACCGCAACACGCGCCATGGCGAGAACGCGTCCGACATCACGCCGCTGAAGACGCTCGGTACCGAGAACGGCGCGCCGCTCTCGCTGCTCGAACTGTCGAACGGCCCGACGCTCGCGTTCAAGGACATGGCGATGCAGTTGCTCGGCAACCTGTTCGAGTACACGCTCGCGAAGCACGGGCAGTCGCTGAACATTCTCGGCGCGACGTCCGGCGACACGGGCAGCGCGGCAGAATACGCGATGCGCGGCAAGGCCGGCGTGCGCGTGTTCATGCTGTCGCCGCACAAGAAGATGAGCGCGTTCCAGACGGCCCAGATGTTCAGCCTGCAGGATCCGAACATCTTCAACCTCGCGGTCGAAGGTGTGTTCGACGATTGCCAGGACATCGTGAAGGCCGTGTCGAACGATCACGCGTTCAAGGCGCAGCAGAAGATCGGCACGGTCAACTCGATCAACTGGGCACGCGTCGTCGCGCAGGTCGTGTACTACTTCAAGGGTTACTTCGCGGCCACCCGGTCGAATGACGAACGCGTGTCGTTCACGGTGCCGTCGGGCAACTTCGGCAATGTCTGCGCCGGCCACATCGCGCGGATGATGGGGTTGCCGATCGCGAAGCTCGTGGTCGCGACCAACGAGAACGACGTGCTCGACGAGTTCTTCCGCACGGGCGCGTATCGCGTGCGCAGCGCCGAGAACACCTATCACACGAGCAGCCCGAGCATGGACATCTCGAAGGCGTCGAACTTCGAGCGCTTCGTGTTCGACCTGCTCGGCCGCGATCCGGCGCGCGTGATGCAGCTGTTCCGCGACGTCGAGGAGAAGGGCGGCTTCGATCTCGCGGCGAGCGGCGATTTCTCGCGCGTCGCCGAGTTCGGTTTCGTGTCGGGCCGCAGCAGCCACGCGGACCGCATCGCAACGATCCGCGACGTGTTCTCGCGCTACGACACGATGATCGATACGCACACCGCCGACGGCGTGAAAGTCGCGCGCGAGCATCTCGACGCGGGCGTGCCGATGGTCGTGCTCGAGACGGCGCAGCCGATCAAGTTCGGCGAGACGATTCGCGAAGCACTCGATCGCGAAGCCGAGCGGCCGGCCGCATTCGACGGTCTCGAGGCGCTGCCGCAGCGTTTCGAGGTCGTGAAGGCCGACGCGCAGCAGGTGAAGGACTTCATCGCCGCCCATACGGGCGCATGACGCACGGCCGGGCCTGCGGGCCCGGTTGCGCAGGACGGCCGGAACGCCGATTCGTCGAACGGATCGGGGTTCCGGCCGTTTCGTTTGGCGGTGCCGCGCGGCGACAGACGCGCTACACCGAAACAAGTGTCAGACCGGCGTGCTCGCGCGAATCACAGTTTCCGCATGTCGGCCATATCGCGCGCCCGCGCGACGGCGTCGCTACAATGACGTATTGAATCCAACGATCCCCGATTCCATCGATGTCGAACCCGAATCCCGCGGCGCCGCGCGCGCCGATGCTGTCGACCGCCGAGGCGCTCGCTGCGCTGCTCGATGCCGCGAAGCCGTTGCCCGGTGCCGAAACCGTCGCCACGCTCGACGCGCTCGGCCGCGTGCTGACGGCCGACGTGAGCTCGCCGCTCGACGTGCCGCCGATGCATACGAGCGCGATGGACGGCTATGCGGTGCGCGTCGCCGACCTGCTGCATGGCGAGCGGCGCTTGCCGGTGTCGCAGCGTATTCCGGCCGGTCATCCGGCCGCGCCGCTCGCTATCGGCACGGCCGCGCGGATCTTCACCGGCGCGACGGTGCCGCCCGGCGCCGACGCCGTCGTGATGCAGGAGCAGACGTCGGCCGACGGCGATGCGGTCGAGATCCTGCACACGCCGAAGGCCGGCGAATGGATCACCGCGCAGGGCGCAGATATCCGGCAGGGCTCGGTGATCCTGCCCGCCGGCACGCGGCTCACGCCGCAGGCGCTCGGCCTGGCCGCATCGGTCGGCTGCGCGCAGTTGCCGGTTGCGCGCCGGATTCGCGTCGCGGTGTTCTTCACCGGCGACGAACTGACGATGCCGGGCGAGCCGCTGAAGCCGGGCGCGATCTACAACTCGAACCGGTTCACGCTGCGCGGGCTGCTGGAGCGGCTCGGCTGCCACGTGACCGACTACGGGATCGTGCCCGATTCGCTCGCCGCGACGCGCGACACGCTGCGCGAGGCTGCACGCGATCACGACGTGATCCTGACGAGCGGCGGCGTGTCGGTCGGCGACGAGGATCACGTGAAGCCGGCCGTCGAGGCCGAAGGGCGGCTCGCGCTGTGGCAGATCGCGATGAAGCCCGGCAAGCCGCTTGCGTACGGTGCGGTGCGCCGCGGCGACGATCGCCCTGACGCGCACTTCATCGGACTGCCCGGCAACCCGGTGTCGAGCTTCGTCACGTTCCTGCTGTTCGTGCGGCCGTTCCTGCTGCGCCTGTCGGGCGTGCGCGATGTCGCGCCGCGCGCGCTGTCGCTGCGCGCCGACTTTTCGCAAAACAAGGGCGACCGGCGCAACGAATTCCTGCGTGCGCGCGTCAACGCGGCCGGCGGCCTCGACCTGTTCCCGAACCAGAGCTCGGCGGTGCTGACGTCGACGGTGTGGGGCGATGGCCTGATCGACAATCCGCCGCAGCACGCGATCAGCGCCGGCGAGACCGTGCGTTTCATTCCGTTTTCCGAACTGCTGTCGTAACGCGACGGCTTCCCGAACCATGAAGATTCAACTGAAATTTTTTGCAAGCGTGCGCGAGGCACTGGGCGTGGCCGACGAGCAGGCCGACGTGCCGGACAGCGTCACGACGGTGGGCGACGTGCGCGCGTGGCTGCGCGTGCGCGGCGGGGCGTGGGCCGAGACGCTCTCGGAAGGGCGCGCACTGCGCATGGCGTGCAATCACGAAATGACCGATCCCGATACGCGGCTGACTGAAGGCTGCGAAGTCGCGTTCTTTCCGCCGGTGACGGGCGGTTGAGGCGAGGGCGATGGCAACGGTACGAATCCAGACCGACGACTTCGACCTGAACGCCGAGGTCGCGGCATTGCGTGCGCGTAACCCGAAGATCGGCGCGGTCGCGTGCTTCGTCGGCACGGTGCGCGACCTGAACGAAGGCGATTCGGTGGCCGCGATGGAACTCGAGCACTATCCGGGGATGACCGAGAAGGCGCTCGAGAAGATTGCCGCCGAGGCCGGCCGGCGCTGGCCGGGCATCGACGTCGCGATCGTGCATCGTGTCGGCCGGCTCCTGCCGCTCGACCAGATCGTGATGGTCGCAACGGTGGCGTCGCACCGCGGCGATGCGTTTGCGTCGTGCGAGTTCGTGATGGACTACCTGAAGACCGAAGCGCCGTTCTGGAAGAAGGAAACGACGCCTGATGGCGAGCGCTGGGTCGATGCGCGCAGCACCGACGATGCCGCGCTCGCGCGCTGGGGCATCGAATCGGGGAATACGCGGCGCTGAGCGTAGCGCCAGGGTAATGCGGCGCGATGCCGCATGCGCGCAAGCCTCGCGCGCACCGGCTGCCCGTTACGCGTCCGGATCGCTGCTGCGCCCGATGATCTTCGTCGGAAACGGCTCACCGCGGGCACGCGACGGCAACGCCTGCGGATCGTCGCCTGCATCGCGACGGCGTGGCGCGATCGCGTCGAGCAGCGCCTGCTGCTCGGGCGGAATCGGGTAGTCCCAGCCGAACCGGCTCAACTGGAGGCTCTGCGCGATCCGCAGCGCCGGCTCCATGAAGCGGATTGCCGCGGGCGGCGCGTAGCGCGCCTCGACGGTATTCAGGAACAGCGACAGCCAGCGGCTGAAATGGGCGGGCTCGATTCCGTCGAGCGGCTGGTGCGCCTGCTGCACGTTGCCGCGATAGCCCTTGGTGCCGAGCACGAGGCTCGACCAGAACGTGACCATCTTCGGCAGGTGGTCGTCCCAGCGGCCGGCCAGCTTTGCGTCGAACACGGGTCCGAGCAGCGGATCGGCGCGCACGCGGTCGTAGAACGCGTAGACGAGATCGCGGATGTTCGCTTCGGTCGGCTCGGTGTCGCGAGGGCGGGCCGGGGCGGTATCGGGCGAGGCGGGCAGGACGGTCATGGCAAAAGGGCCGGCAGAAATAGGCAACGACAGGGGCGGCGCGGGCATCGAGTAGGACGCCGGCCGAATTTTGACGCAAAATAGCGTCCAACACCCCTGAAAAACGTGTAAGTGTCACGCATCTTATTGCGCGCGCGTCATCCCGGCAACTCGGGGCCGCGGTGCAGGGCCGCCAACCGGCCTCGTGCGCATCCCGGTCGGCCCGGCTCACGTAATCGGGGGTACGATCGATTTTTTCCGTATTCGCCCATGAGACTCACCGACTACACCGACTATTCGCTGCGCGTGATGCTGTACCTTGCCGTGCGCGGCGAGGGGCTCGCTACGATCCAGGAGATCTCGGACGCCTACGGCATCTCGAAGAACCATCTGATGAAAGTCGTGCAGCAGCTCGGCGAGCTGGGGTGGGTCGACACCGTCCGCGGTCGCAATGGCGGGCTGCGGCTGTTCCCCGAATCGTTGCAACTGACCGTCGGCGAGGTCGTGCGTGCGACCGAGAGCGATTTCGCGCTGGTCGGCTGCTTCTCGGCCGATGGCGAATCGCGCGGCTGCGTGATCGAGCCGCATTGCCGGTTGAAGGGCGTACTGGCGGCCGCGCGCGATGCGTTTTTCGCCGAACTCGACCGTCACACGCTCGGCGCACTGATCGAGCCCGCTTCGCCGCTCGCCGCGTTGCTCGGCATCCGCCCGGTCGTGCGCCTGCATGCCGAGCCTTTGCCGGAAGACGCACCGGCGTCCGTCGAGCCGCCGTCGACGGCGCGCTGACACGCGCTCGCCGCGCATCTCGATCCGGCCGTGGCCCGTCCCGGGGCCGCTTCAAGGATATCCATCGATTTTTGCGCTGAATCAACCCGAATTTCGCTTGAAAGCCGCATAACCATCCTCATCTTGGTGGTAATCGAAAATTGGAGGTCTCGACTAAATGAGAATCGACAAGCTCACCACCAAGTTCCAGGAAGCACTCGCGGACGCGCAAAGCCTCGCGGCAGGGCGCGACAATCAATACATCGAACCCGTTCACGTTCTCGCGGCGCTGGTCGCGCAGCAGGACGGTTCCGCCCGCTCGCTGATGTCGCGCGCGGGCGTTCACATTCAGGCGCTGCAAGGCGCGCTGAACGAGGCCATTTCGCGCCTGCCGCAAGTGACGGGCACGGGCGGCGACATCCAGATCGGCCGTGAACTGGCCGGGCTGCTGAACCAGGCCGACAAGGAAGCGCAGAAGCTCAACGACACGTTCATCGCGAGCGAGATGTTCCTGCTCGCCGTGTCCGACGACAAGGGCGACGCCGGCAAGCTCGCCCGCCAGCACGGCCTCACGCGCAAGGCGCTCGAAGCCGCGATCGCCGCGGTGCGCGGCGGCTCGCAGGTGCACAGCCAGGACGCGGAAAGCCAGCGCGAGGCGCTGAAGAAGTACACGGTCGACCTGACCGAGCGCGCCCGTGCGGGCAAGCTCGATCCGGTGATCGGCCGCGACGACGAAATCCGCCGTTCGATCCAGATCCTGCAGCGCCGCACCAAGAACAACCCGGTGCTGATCGGCGAGCCGGGCGTCGGCAAGACGGCGATCGTCGAAGGGCTCGCGCAGCGGATCGTCAACGGCGAAGTGCCCGAGACGCTGAAGGGCAAGCGCGTGCTGTCGCTCGACATGGCCGCACTGCTCGCCGGCGCGAAGTATCGCGGTGAATTCGAGGAGCGCCTGAAGGCGGTGCTCAACGACATCGCGAAGGACGAAGGCCAGACGATCGTCTTCATCGACGAAATCCACACGATGGTCGGCGCGGGCAAGGCCGAAGGCGCGATGGATGCGGGCAACATGCTGAAGCCGGCGCTGTCGCGCGGCGAGCTGCACTGCATCGGCGCGACCACGCTCGACGAATACCGCAAGTACATCGAGAAGGATGCCGCGCTCGAGCGCCGCTTCCAGAAGGTGCTCGTCGACGAGCCGAGCGTCGAGGCGACGATCGCGATCCTGCGCGGGCTGCAGGAGAAGTACGAACTGCACCACGGTGTGGACATCACCGACCCGGCGATCGTTGCCGCGGCCGAGCTGTCGCATCGCTACATCACCGACCGCTTCCTGCCGGACAAGGCCATCGACCTGATCGACGAAGCCGCTTCGAAGATCAAGATGGAAATCGATTCGAAGCCCGAAGAGATGGACAAGCTCGATCGTCGCCTGATCCAGCTGAAGATCGAGCGCGAAGCCGTGAAGAAGGAGCAGGACGAAGCGTCGCAGAAGCGCCTGCAGCTGATCGAGGAAGAGATCGAGCGTCTCGGCCGCGAATATGCGGACCTCGAGGAAATCTGGACCGCCGAGAAGGCCGCGGTGCAGGGCAGCGCGCAGCTGAAGGAAGAGATCGAGAAGGTGCGTGCGGACATCGCGCGGCTGCAACGTGACGGCAAGCTGGAGAAGGTTGCCGAGCTGCAGTACGGCAAGCTGCCGCAGCTCGAGGCGCAACTGAAGCAGGTCACGCAGGCCGAAGAGCAGGAGCAGCACAACCCGACGCGTCCGCGCCTGTTGCGCACGCAGGTCGGCGCCGAGGAAATCGCGGAAGTCGTGTCGCGTTCGACCGGGATCCCGGTGTCGCGGATGATGCAGGGCGAACGCGAGAAGCTGCTGCACATCGAGGAAAAGCTGCACGAGCGCGTGGTCGGCCAGGACGAGGCGATCAGCGCGGTGGCCGACGCGATCCGTCGTTCACGCGCCGGTCTCGCCGATCCGAACCGTCCGTACGGCTCGTTCCTGTTCCTCGGCCCGACGGGTGTCGGCAAGACCGAGCTGTGCAAGGCGCTGGCGTCGTTCCTGTTCGACTCGGAAGAGCACCTGATCCGCATCGACATGAGCGAGTTCATGGAGAAGCACAGCGTCGCGCGGCTGATCGGCGCGCCGCCGGGCTATGTCGGCTACGAGGAAGGCGGCTACCTGACGGAAGCCGTGCGCCGCAAGCCGTACAGCGTGATCCTGCTCGACGAGATCGAGAAGGCGCATCCGGACGTGTTCAACGTGCTGCTGCAGGTGCTCGACGACGGCCGCATGACGGACGGGCAGGGGCGCACGGTCGACTTCAAGAACACGGTGATCGTGATGACGTCGAACCTCGGCTCGCAGGTCATCCAGGCGATGACGGGTGCGCCGCAGGAAGAGATCAAGGACGCCGTGTGGCTCGAGGTGAAGCAGCATTTCCGCCCCGAGTTCCTGAACCGGATCGACGACGTCGTCGTGTTCCATGCGCTCGACCGCAGCAACATCGAGTCGATCGCGAAGATCCAGCTCGCACGCCTGCATGACCGGCTCGCGAAGCTCGACATGGCGCTCGACGTGTCGCCGGCGGCGCTCGAACAGATCGCGAAGGTCGGCTACGATCCGGTGTTCGGTGCGCGGCCGCTGAAGCGCGCGATCCAGCAGGAGATCGAGAACCCGGTCGCGAAGCTGATCCTCGCGGGCCGCTTCGGTCCGAAGGACGTGATTCCGGTCGACGTCAACGACGGCCAGTTCGTGTTCGACCGCGTCGTGCACTGATCGCAGGCCTTCGGCCGCCGCCCGGTTCGCGCCGGGCGCGCAAAAACAAACACCCCGCCTCGGCGGGGTGTTTGCTTATGGCGCGTCGCAACGACGCAGCGCGTCAGCCCTGCTTGTTGCCGCCGAACATGCCGGCGATCTGCGACAGCGAGCCGAGCACGTTCGACGGGTCGACCTGTGCCTGGCCGTCGGCCGGCACTGCACCGTCCGGCGTCGCGTGGTTGACGACGTGCGGCAGCACTTGCGCGAGGACGGTCGACGCCATCGACGGATCGACACCGAACTTGCTCGCGAGCGCACCGATCGCGTCCGAGCCGAGCACGTTCTGCAGTGTGTCCGGCGAGATCGGCTGGTTCTGGCCGGTGCCGACCCACGAGCCGATGATGTCGCCGGCGCCGCCGGCCTTGAACTTCTCGATCAGGCCATTCAGGCCGCCCGGCTGGTTGTTGATGAATTCGAGCGCGGTCGTGATCAGCGCGCTTTGCGAGTTGCCGCCGGCCTGGCCGCCGAGCAGACCGCCAACGATGTCGAGGAGACCCATGGTTCTTCACCTTTACCGATAAGGGCGCCACGCCGTGGGCGCCCGTTGAACGAATGCCGCGCGCACGCCGTCGCGCGCGCGGCGCACATCAGGCGCCCGACGCCGCGGCGGCGGAGGCTGCCTTGTCCTTCTTGCCTTTCTTCTTCGAACCCTTCGTCGCTTTTGTCGACGACGCTGCGGCCGGTGCGCTCGCACCCGCATCGGCGGATGCCGCCGCTGCTGCGGCCGCTTTTTCCTTCTTCGTCAGGCGCTTTGTCTTGGCCGGCTTCGCCGCCGTATCCGGCGCGCTTGCGGCCGGTGCCGGTGCGGTGGCCGTCGTGCCGGCCGTCGCGGTCGTGGACGTCGACGCCGTGCCTGCCGACGTCGTGGCCGACGTGGTGGTCGATGTCGTCGCGGCCGGCTTCGACAGCTTCACGCCCTTCGGCGGCGTCGACGCACCGCCGATCGTCAGGCCGTTTTCCTCGAGATGCCCGACCGACTTCGTGCCGAGGCCCTTGACGCGATTCGCGAGATCGTCCGCGTCCTTGAACGGGCCGTTCTTGGTGCGTTCGTCGATGATCGCCTTCGACTTCACGGGTCCGAGACCCTTCACGGATTCGAGCGCGGCCTGGTCAGCCGTATTGACTTCGACGGCCGCGGCAAGGCCTGCGGCGAGCGACAGCGATAGCGCGACGAACAGCATCAGCAGCTTTTTCAGCATGGCAAAGGCTCCCTGGTTCTGACGGATGAATGGCTGTTGCAACGGACGGCGGCGTGACGCCCGGCCGGGCGTCGCCGTTAAGCATAGGACAAATGCGTGCCCTTTTTAAGACAGGCTGACCGAATCTTGCTGAAGGCTTGCGGCGCTGTAAAGACCGAAACCTGCGCCGGGCGGCGGTTTTGACCATTCTTTACGGTGTCGCCGATGGACGTTGCACTGGCTGTTCGACAGGGCTTGACTTAGAGTGAACTCCAACTCTTAACCTTGTTCCTGCCATGTCGCAAACCGTAACCCGACTTTCCTCTGCCCCCGCCGGCCCGCTGACGATCGGCCAGGTCGCCGAAATGACCGGCCTGTCGACGCATACGCTGCGGTACTACGAGCAGGCCGGCCTGCTGCGCGCGATTTCGCGCACGGCGGCCGGGCACCGGCTCTATGCACCGGCCGACCTTGACTGGCTGGCCTTCGTGATGCGCCTGAAGGCGACCGGCATGCCGATCGCGCAAATGCAGGCGTTCGCGGCGCTGCGCGCGCAAGGCGAGTCGACCTTCGGGGCGCGGCGCAGCCTGCTCGTCGCACATTACGAGGCAGTGCGCGCGCATATCGCGGAGCTGCAGGCGAGCCTCGATGTGATCAGCGACAAGATCGTGAACTATGAGGCACAGGAGCGGGAGATGGCACGACGGGCAAGACTTTCTCACTCTCTATCGGAACAGGACGGACACAATGGAACGACTCGTTGAAGACCGCTACACGCGTGGCTGGAACAAACTGAAGGAAATCGACGGCGAAGTGGGCGAGCGCGTAATCGCGGCGCTCGCGCCGATCGCGCCGGACTTCGGGCGGCTCCTGGTCGAATTCAGCTTCGGCGACATCTACAGCCGGCCGCAACTCGACCTGAAAGCGCGCGAGATCGCGACGATCGCGGCGCTGGCCGCGCTCGGCAACGCGCAACCGCAGCTGAAGGTGCATATCGAGGCCGCGCTGAACGTCGGCTGCACGCGCGACGAGATCGTCGAGGTGTTCATGCAGATGGCCGTGTACGCGGGGATGCCGGCCGCGCTCAACGCGCTGTTCGCCGCGCATGAAGTGTTCACGCGGCGCGATGAGGCGGCCGGCAACGCGGCAGGCGCGAACGAAGCGGCCGGGCAGCCCGCATGACGAAGCGCGCGCCGGCGCGTCACGCGCGGTGCGGCGCGACGATCCGGTGCTTCGCGATGCGTCGGTACAGCGTCGCGCGCGAGATGCCGAGCGCCTGCGCGGCCGCGTCGGGCCGCCAGCGATGCGCGGTGAGCGCCGCGACGATGCGGCCGCGTTCGTCGTCGGGCAGCGTGCCGGGTACGACGCCGCCGAGTTGCGCGGCGATCTCGGCCGGCAGATCTCGCCGCGTCACGCGCGCGGCGTCGCACACCGCGCACGCATAGCGCAGCACGTTGCGCAATTGCCGCGCGTTGCCGGGCCACGGATACGCGGCGAGCTGTTCGGCGAGCGTCGCATCGAGCGTCAGCACGTGGCCGGTGGCCTGCGCTTCCTCGGCGAATACGGCGGCGATCACGTCGCGCACGTCGGCACGCTCGCGCAGCGGCGGCAGTTCGAACGTCGCGCCGCTCAGCCGGTAGTACAGGTCCTCGCGGAACGTGCCGTCGGCCACCATGCGTGCGAGATCGCGGTGCGTCGCGCAGATCACGTCGAGATCGACGCGGACGGGCGTATCGCTGCCGAGCGGCACGACTTCGCCGTCGGCGAGCACGCGCAACAGGCGCGTCTGCAGCGCGAGCGGCATGTCGCCGATTTCATCGAGGAACAGCGTGCCGCCGTCGGCGAGCGCGATCTTGCCGCGTGCGCCATGCTTGCGTGCGCCGGTGAACGCGCCGGCTGCATAGCCGAACAGTTCGCTCTCGATCAGCGCTTCCGGCAGCGCGCCGCAGTTGACCGCGACGAACGGCCGCGCACGCCGCGCGCCGGCATCGTGGATCGCGCGCGCGAATACTTCCTTCCCCGCTCCGGTTTCGCCGAGCACGAGAATCGGCAGCCGCTTGCTTGCGACACGCAGCGCGAGTTCGGCCTGCTGCGCGATATGCGCGTCGCTGCTGTGCAGAAACGGCGTCAGTGCGCCGACGTGGCGTTGCGCGCTTCCCGGGCGGCGCGAGGCCGTGCCGGGCTCGCGGCCGGTGCGCCGTAGCGGCGCACGCAGCCGCGCATAGAGCGGCGCGCCGGTCGCGCGCAGCCGCAGCGCGACGATCGCATCGAGCCGCGCGGCATCGCGCAGCGGCATCTCGGTCGCGTCGAAGATCTCGTCGATATGGCGCGGCTCGCGCAGCGCCGGCAGTGCGTCGCGCGCCTGCCGGTTGGCGGCGACGATGTTGCCGCATTCGTCGAACGCGATCAGCCACTCGGGTTGCGCTTCGACGTAGTGACGATTCGGATGCCCAAACAGGATCCAGTGCTGCGTGGTGCTGTGCACGAAGTAGCCGTCCTCGATCAGCGCCGCGCTCTGCCGCACGAGCTGATAGACGAGACGCTGGCTGTCGCGGCCGTCGGGCGAATGAACGGCCGACGCGTCGAGCACGCCGATCAGCTCGCCGCCCGGCGAGAAGATCGGCGCCGCGCTGCAGGTGAGCGTCGTGAACGCCGCGCGAAAGTGATCGGTCTTGTGCACGGTGATCGGCGCGAGATCGGTCAGCACGTTCGCGACGCCGCAGGTGCCTTCCTCGCTTTCCGACCAGCACGAGCCGATGTGCAGCCCCGCGTGGCGGAAGTCATTGCGGCGCTCGCGGTCGATCCGGTAGTCGATCGTCACGCCGTGCGCGTCGGTCAGCATCACGCAGTAGTCGGCGACGCGAATCATGTCGTGCAGCCGCGTCAGGCACTGGCCCGACGCGCGCAGGAAGGCCTCCTCCTTGTCGCGTACTTCACGGAGCTCGGCCGCGGTCAGCACGCGCGGGCCGATCGACGAAGCGGGGTCGAGGCTGTAACGCTCCAGCGACCGCTGCCACGACGACACGAGGCGCGTGGAGTCGGCCGGCGCGGGCAGGCGTCCGGCGAGCGCGCCGAGCACGCGGTCGGCGTGCTGGGCCTGGGGGACGGCGTAGGGCATGGTCGGCTCCGGTTCCGTACGGCGGGGATGCGATGTTCTTGTAGCACATCCCGTTCGACGGATCACATTGCATCGCAGCACGCGGCGAGCCTGAGACGTTCGTCTCACGGTATCGCGGGCTGTCTCGTGTCGTTGAGACGCGTTGGTGTGCGACAGACGGAGATCGTCCGGCATGACGCGGCCTGCGCGGCGCCGCGACATGGCGGGGTTTGCGGGCAGGGCGGTGCGCTTGCACCGGCGTCGCGGTGACCGTTTCGTCGTATCGACGCCGTGAGACGAGCGGGCCGAATGGCCGCGCGCTCCGTCCTTCCAGCAGCGATTCCGGATCACGGGCATCCCAGCCGCGTCAGCATTCACAAGGGTTTCACGTTCATCGCACGTAGGGTGGCACGCCGCTTGCAGAGATCACGGGCAAGTCGGCGCGGTCGCGTCGACGACGATCCGCCGCCCGGCGATGGCAGCGGACGAGACAGGCAGAGCCGCGGCACGCCCACGCGCCGCGGCCGGCCAACTGGATGGAGACGAACCCGTGACGACGCTCGTTACCGTCGGCGTGATCGCGAACCCCGCATCGGGGCGCGACATCCGCCGCCTCACGACGCATGCCTCCGTGTTTCCGACGGCGGAGAAGGTGAACATGATCGTGCGCCTGCTGGCCGGCCTCGGCGCGATGGGCGTCGAACGCGTGCTGACGCTGCGCGACCGGACCGGCATCGCGACGCTGCTGCTGCGTGCGATCGACACGCACCGTGCGGTCGCGCCGCACGAGCGCTGGCCCGAGGTCGAATTCGTCGACCTGCCGATCACCGACACCGTCGCCGATACCCAGGCCGGCGCCGCGTACCTGCACCGGATGGAAGTCGCGCTGATCGTCGTGCTCGGCGGCGACGGCACCCATCGTGCGGTTGCCGCACATTGCGGCGCGACGCCGCTCGTCGCGCTGTCCACCGGCACCAACAACGCATTTCCCGAACATCGCGAAGCCACCGTCGCCGGCGTCGCGGCAGGACTCGCCGCGACTGGCGCCGTGCCGGCCGAAGTCGCGTTCACGCGCAACAAGCGGCTCGTCGTGCGCTGCGTGGCGGGCGCGCAGCCGGGGCGCGAGGAGATCGCACTCGTCGACGTGTGCGCCGCGCGGCAGCGCTTCATCGGCGCCCGCGCGATCTCGGGGTCCGACGACATCGATTCGCTGTACCTGACGTTTGCGGAACCGGACGGGATCGGCCTGTCCGCGCTCGGCGGCGCGTGGGCGCCGCTCGAGCGCAGCGCGCCGCACGGGCTCGCGATGCGCTTCGCGGCCGAAGGCAAGACCGCCGGCACGCCGCTCGTCGCGCCGATTGCACCGGGCCGCGTGGATCGCGTCGTGATGCGCAGCTGCGAGCGGCTCGAGCCGGGTGCATGGCAGACGATTCCGTTCGAGCACGGCACGCTCGCGTTCGACGGCGAGCGCGAGATCGAGGTCGCGCGCGGCGATCGCTACGAGATCTCGCTCGACTGGCGCGGGCCGTTGACGGTCGACGTCGGGCGCACGCTGCGCTACGCGTCGTCACGCCAGCTGCTGCGCGATGCCGGCGAGTGGCGCTATTGAGCAATGTTTTACCGAGTGACATTTCGACATCCATAACGATCATCAAGGAGACATCGCCATGACAGCCCCACTCGAAGGACAGGTCGCCATCGTCACGGGCGGCGCGCGCGGCATCGGCCGCGGCATTGCGCTGACGCTTGCCGGCGCGGGTGCCGACATCCTGCCGGCCGACCTGCTCGACGACGCACTCGACGCCACCGCGCGCGAAGTACGCGCGCTCGGCCGCCGGGCGGCCGTTGCGAAGGTCGACGTCACGCAGGCCGCGCAGGTCGACGCGATGGTTGCGCAGGCGCTCGCCGACCTCGGCCGGCTCGACATCCTCGTGAACTGCGCGGGCGTGATCAGCATTCATCCGGTCGGCGAACTGACCGAGCGCGACTGGGATTTCGTGATGGACGTGAACGCGAAGGGCACGTTCCTCGGCTGCCGGGCGGCGCTCGCGCCGCTGAAGGCGCAGGGCCGCGGCCGGATCATCAACGTCGCGTCGATCGCCGGCAAGGAGGGCTTTCCGAATCTCGCGCATTACAGCGCATCGAAATTCGCGGTCGTCGGCTTCACGAACGCGCTCGCGAAGGAGGTCGCGCGCGACGGCGTGACCGTCAACGCGATCTGCCCCGGCATCGTGCGGACGTACATGTGGGACCGGCTGTCCGACGAATGGAAGACCGACGGTGAATCGGTCGAGGAATCGTGGCAGCGGCACCAGTTGACGCTGATTCCGCAGGGCCGCGCGCAGACGCCGGAGGACATGGGCCGGCTCGCGCTGTTCTTCGCGACGATGGACAACGTGACCGGCCAGGCCGTGAACGTCGACGGCGGCTTCACGTTCCACTGACGGCCGCCGGCCGTGCAATCCGTCGCCGCGGCCCGGCCGCGGCGGCATTCGCAGTCAGACCTACTCAGGAGACACACATGACCGCTTCGACACAGCTCAGCAGGGACAAACTGCTGGACGCCTACCGGCTGATGCGCACGATCCGCGAATTCGAGGAGCGCCTGCACGTCGAATTCGCGACCGGCGAGATCCCCGGCTTCGTTCACCTGTATGCGGGCGAGGAGGCGTCCGCGGTCGGCACGATACTGCACCTCGGCCTCGACGATTACGTCGCGACCACGCACCGCGGCCACGGCCATTGCATCGCGAAGGGCGTCGACGTACACGGGATGATGGCCGAGATCTACGGCAAGAAGACGGGCGTCTGCCACGGCAAGGGCGGTTCGATGCACATCGCCGACCTGTCGATGGGGATGCTCGGCGCGAACGGGATCGTCGGCGCGGGCGGCCCGCTCGTCTGCGGCGCCGCGCTCGCGGCGAAGCACAGGAAGACCGGCGGCGTCGGCGTGTGCTTCTTCGGCGACGGCGCATCGAACCAGGGCGTGATCTTCGAATCGATGAACCTCGCGTCGGTGTGGCGGCTGCCCGCAATCTTCGTGGCCGAGAACAACGGCTATGCGGAAGCGACGTCGTCGAGCTGGTCGGTCGCGACCGACAACATCGCCGATCGCGCGAACGGGTTCGGGATGCCGGGCGTGATCGTCGACGGCTTCGACTTCTTCGCGGTACATGAAGCGCTCGGCGAAGCCGTCGAGCGCGCGCGCAACGGCGGCGGCCCGACGCTCGTCGAGGTGAAATTCACACGCTATTTCGGCCACTTCGAAGGCGATGCGCAAACCTATCGCGCACCCGGCGAGGTGCAGAAGCTGCGTGACGAGAAGGACTGCCTGAAGCATTTCGAAACGCGCGTCGTGCGGGCCGAAGCGCTGACGACCGCCGACCTGCGCGCGGTCGATGCGCAGGTGAAGGCGCTGATCGACGATGCGGTCGCGCAGGCCAAGGCCGCGCCGGTACCCGACGCCGCCGACCTGCTGACCGACGTCTACGTGTCGTACCCGTGAGCGCGGCCTGATACCACGGCCGACACGGCGAACCGAACATTCCAGGAGACAGACATGGCAAGGAAAATCACTTATTCGCAGGCGATCAACGAGGCGCTCGCGCAGGAAATGGCGCGCGACGACAGCGTGATCGTGATGGGCGAGGACAATGCGGGCGGCGCGGGCGCGCCGGGCGAGGACGACGCGTGGGGCGGCGTGCTCGGCGTGACGAAGGGGCTGTTCCACAAGTTTCCGGGCCGCGTGCTCGATACGCCGCTGTCGGAGGGCGGCTACATCGGCGCGGCGGTCGGCGCCGCCGCGTGCGGGATGCGGCCCGTCGCGGAGCTGATGTTCATCGATTTCATGGGCGTGTGCTTCGACCAGATCTTCAACCAGGCCGCCAAGTTCCGCTACATGTTCGGCGGCAAGGCCGTGACGCCGGTCGTGATCCGCGCGATGTACGGTGCCGGCTTGCGCGCAGCCGCGCAGCATTCGCAGATGCTGACGTCGCTGTTCACGCACATTCCGGGGCTGAAGGTCGTGTGCCCGTCGACGCCGTACGACGCGAAGGGGCTGCTGATCCAGGCGATCCGCGACAACGATCCCGTGATCTTCCTCGAACACAAGCTGCTCTATACCCGTGAAGGCGACGTGCCGGAGGAGTCCTATGCGATTCCGTTCGGCGAAGCGAACGTGATGCGCGACGGCGACGACGCGACGATCGTCACGTACGGCCGGATGGTGCATCTCGCGATGGACGCGGCCGCGAAACTCGCGAAGGACGGGATCCAGGTCGACGTGATCGACCTGCGCACGACGTCGCCGCTCGACGAGGACACGATCCTCGAAAGCGCGGAGCGCACCGGGCGCGTGGTGGTCGTCGACGAAGCGAATCCGCGCTGCTCGATCGCGACCGATATTGCCGCACTCGTCGCGCAGCGTGCGTTCCATGCGCTGAAGGCGCCGATCGAGCTCGTGACCGCGCCGCATACGCCCGCGCCGTTCGCGAGCGTGCTGGAAGACCTGTATATCCCGTCCGCCGATGCGATTGCGCAGGCGGTCCTGAAAACGAGGAGCTGACACGATGTCGATTCACATGATCACGATGCCCAAGTGGGGGCTGTCGATGGAGCAGGGGCAGGTCAACGGCTGGCTGAAGGCGCTCGGCGAACGCGTGACGAAGGGCGACGAAGTGCTCGACGTCGAGACCGACAAGATCTCGTCGGGCGTCGAATGCGCGTTCGACGGCACGCTGCGCCGGCAGGTCGCGCAGGAAGGCGAGACGCTGCCGGTCGGCGCGCTGCTCGGCGTCGTCGCGGCCGCCGACGCGAGCGATGCCGACATCGACGCGGCGATCGCCGAATTCCAGCGCGATTTCGTGCCGAGCGCGGCGTCCGACGAAGTCGCGGGCCCGCAGCCCGAGAAGGCGCAGATCGGCGGCCGGACGGTGCGTTTCCTGAAGCTCGGCGAAGGCAGCGGCACACCCGCCGTGCTGATCCACGGCTTCGGCGGCGATCTCAACAACTGGCTGTTCAATCACGCGGATCTCGCCGCGCACCGGCCGGTGTGGGCGCTCGACCTGCCCGGTCACGGCGAGTCGGGCAAGGCGGTCGAGACGGGCAGCCTCGATGAACTGGCCGACGCGGTGCTCGCGCTGCTCGATGCGAAGGGCATCGACCAGGCCCACCTGATCGGCCATTCGATGGGCGGCGCGGTGGCGATGGCGGCGGCCGAGCGCGCGCCGCAACGGGTCGCGTCGCTGACGCTGATCGCGAGCGCGGGGCTCGGCACCGACATCAACCGCGCTTACATCGACGGCTTCGTCGCCGGCAACAGCCGCAATACGTTGAAGCCGCACCTTGGCGCGCTGTTCGCGGACAACGCGCTGGTCACACGGCAGCTCGTCGAGGATCTCGTCAAGTACAAGCGGCTCGAAGGCGTGCAGGCCGCGCTGGAGAAGATCGCGCATGCCGCGTTCGACGGCGCCGCGCAGCGGCGCGTGTTCCGCGACCGGCTCGCGACACTTGCGCCGCGCACGCTCGTGATCTGGGGCGAGCACGACCAGGTGATCCCGGCTCAGCACGCGCAGGGCTTGCCTGACGGCGTGCGTGCCGAGGTGATCGCCGGCAGCGGGCACATGGTGCAGATGGAGGCGGCCGCCGACGTGAACCGCCTGATCGTCGCGTTTCTCGGAGACTGACGATGGCCGCCGCGCTCGAACGACCCAGCCTCACGGCGCTCGGCCAGCCGGGCGCGAGAAGCCGTGACAAGCTCGCGCGCATTCCGGTGCGCGTCGAGCCCGCGGCCGGTGCGGCGTTGCCGAAGCCACCGTGGCTGCGCGCGCGGCCGATGATGAGCGCGGCGGTCGCCGACATGGCGGCCGTGCTGCGCGACCATCGGCTGCATTCCGTCTGCGAGGAGGCGATGTGCCCGAACATCGGCGAATGCTTCGCGCAGCGCACGGCGACCTTCATGATCATGGGCGGCCTGTGCACGCGGCGCTGCCCGTTCTGCGACGTCGCGCACGGCCGTCCCGAACCGCTCGACGCCGACGAGCCCGCGCGGCTGGCCGATGCGGCCGCGGCGCTCGGGCTGCGCTACGTCGTGATCACGTCGGTCGATCGTGACGACCTGCGCGACGGCGGCGCCGCGCATTTCGCCGCATGCATCGCGGCGGTGCGCGCGAGCGTGCCGGGCATCGGCGTCGAAGTGCTCACACCGGACTTCCGCGGCCGCGTGGCCCGCGCGCTCGATGCGCTGTCGACGGCCTGGCCCGACGTGTTCAACCACAACATCGAGACGGTGCCGTCGCTGTATCGCGCGGCGCGGCCGGGCGCCAACTATCGCGGCTCGCTCGAACTGCTCGCGCGGGCGAAGCGGGCACGGCCGGAGTTGGTGACGAAATCGGGGTTGATGCTCGGCCTTGGCGAGTGCGACGACGAAGTGCGCGACACGCTGCGCGACCTGCGTGCGCATGACGTCGACGTGCTGACGCTCGGCCAGTATCTCGCGCCGTCCGCGCACCATCTGCCCGTGCGGCGCTACGTGAGCCCCGACGCATTTGCCGCGTGGCGCGACGAGGCGCTGTTGCTCGGTTTCAGGGAAGTCGTCGCCGGCCCGCTGGTGCGGTCGTCGTATCACGCGGCCGACGTGCTGGAGGAGACGTAGCGGGCGGCGCGTCAGGCGGACGTGGAAGCAGCGGCATGCGCACGACTGACGCGGCGCAGGTACAGCACGAGCCCGGCGCCCGCGAGCATCAGGCTGATCGTGTTCGCGAACCAGAAGCCGCGCGCGCCGGTCAGCCATGCGGGCGCGATGCCGCCCACGTCGAAACCCAGCGCATAGCCGCCGCTGAGCCCGACGCCCCACAGCGCGACCGCATAGATCACGGTCGGCACGACCGCGACCTTGTAGGCGCGCAGCACGAACGCCGACGTGACCTGCAGCGCATCGAAGACGTGGTAGCACGCGACGATCGCGACGAGCGGCATCGCGGCCGCGGCGACGGCCGGGTTCGGCGTATAGCCGCCGATGATCAGCGGGCGCAGCACGAACACGAGCAGGCCGTAGGTCGCGGCGATGCCGCACGCGAAGATCACGCTGTGCCGGCCGAGCAGCCGGGCTTCCTCGGGCCGTCCGGCGCCGAGCGCGCGCGCGACCAGCGTCGACGCCGCCACGCCGATCGACAGCGGCGTCATGTACAGCACCGCGCCGATGTTGCCGGCGATCTGGTGGCCGGCGAGCGTCGTCGTGCCGAACTGCGCGATGAACAGCGCCATGCACGTGTACGACGTGACCTCGATCAGGTACGACAGGCCCATCGGCACGCCGAGTTTCAGGATCGCCTTCTGGCGCTCCCAGACCGGCCAGCAGAAGCGCGAAAAGATCGCGAGCGGCGCGAACACGTCGAGCTTCGCGAGCAGCGTGTAGCCGATCAGCGCGAGCGCCCAGTTGATCAGCGTGCTCGCGAGCCCGCAGCCGGGGCCGCCGAGCGCCGGCACGCCGAACCCGCCGAAGATGAACCACACGTTGAGCGGAAACTTGAGCAGCAGCGCGCCGATCTGCAGGATCATCGCGAGGCGCGGCTTGCCGGCCGCATTGGTCAGCGCGTTGTAGATGCGAAAGACGAGGCTGGCGGGCAGCCCGTAAGACAGGATGCGCAGGTAGTCGACGGTGCGGTCGTGCAGCGCGGCGGGCGTGTGCGCGACGCGCAGCAGCGGTTCGGGAAAATGCAGCAGGAGAAAGCCGGGCACCGCGAGCAGCAGCGCGAGCCACAGCGCCTGGCGCACTTCCTCGCCGATCTCGGCATAGCGGCGCGCGCCGTACAGCTGCCCGGTGATCGGCTGCAGTGCGGACAGGATGCCCGTCAGGCCGATATAGATCGAAATGTAGATCGACGAACCGAGCCCGAGCGCGGCGAGATCGACGGCCGAGTAGCGCCCGACCATCGCGGTGTCGATCACGCCGAACGCGATGATCGCGAGCTGGCCGACAAGCACCGGCCACGCGAGACCGACGATCCGGCGGATGTCGCCGAACATCGTCAATCGGCCGGCTGGCGGCGCGGCGGGCGCCGCTTGACGGGCGTCTTCGGCCGTTCGATGCGCTCGTACAGGCGGAACCGCTCGTCACGGTCGGCGGCGCGGCGGCCTTCCCACACGAGACGCCACACGTATTGCGACATCGAGCTCGGCTCGCCGAAATCCGAGCGGTCCTGGCGCAGGATCACGTCGCAGTCGCCGGAGAAATCGAAGCGCATGTTGCCGAAATACGCGAAGGTCGCGATCTGCGCGTCACCGAGCCGCACCGGCGAGATGCACTCGTAGTCGGACGGCAGGTGCACCGCGATCTGCTGCGCGACGTCGCGATAGGTCCGGCCGTAGTTGACGATCGGCAGCCACAGCGTCATCAGCAGCACCCACATCAGCGTGGTGCCCGCACCCGACAGCACGACGCTGCGCCACAGCACTTTCGGCTGCCGCGAGATGCGCCAGCGCACCAGGAAGCACCAGCATACGGTGGCGATCACCGCGCAGATGAACGACAGGATCTTGAAGTGCGGCTCGTAGCCGGGCACGAGGCGGGCGAGGTTGCGCGCGAGCGGATGCGGGAAGCCCGTGATCGAGGCGAGCCACACGAGCCACACGAAGGTGCCGAGGATCGTGAAGCTCAGCACCGCGAACCAGTCGATCGCATTGATTGCGCCGCGCTTGAGGGTCGGCAGCGCGAACGTCGCGAGCACCGCGAGCGGCGGCAGCAGCAGCATGTACATGCGGTTCGACTGCTGGCTCTGCAGGATCACGAGCGCGACGAGCGGCACCGCGACCGACAGCGGAATCGCGACGTGCGCACGGCGGCGCATACCGGCCCAGCTCCACCATGCCCAGATCGCGAGCGGCCACGCGGGCCAGGTGAACAGCGGCAGGTTCTTCGCCGCATAGCCGAGCACCGCGGTCGGCGGGCCCGAAAAGCGCATCAGGCTGCCGTGAATCCACTGGTTGAAGAACCATGCGGCATCGTCGGGCGCCGCGACGAACGCGGCCAGCGGCCACAGCGCGAAGATCGCGGCCGCGAGCGGCACGCCGACCAGCGGCAGGCGCAGGTTGCGCATCTCGGGCGTGACGAGCCACAGCACGGCCGTGCCGGCGAGCAGCGCGACCACCAGCACCGGATTGCCGGACAGCGCGACGAGGCCCATCGCGAGGCCCCACCACAGCGCGCCCTGCATCGGCTTGTCGATGCCGCGCACGATCCCGTAGACGAGCATCGCGATCCACGCGAACTGCGCAAGCTGCGGCGTCGTTTCGTGCCCGCGCTCCGCGAGACCGAAGCAGGCGACGAGCACCAGCAGCGCGCCGTCGGCGAGCGTGCGGCCGTAGTCGCGCGGCTCGGGCTCGCCGCCGAATGCGTACTTGAACGGCTGGACCTCGGCACGCCGGCCGAGCAGGTAGGCGGCATACCAGACGAATGCGCACGCGACGCAAAACAGCACGCCGGTATCGACGCGCGACGCGTTGCTTGCGTCGACCCACGGGCCGAGGCCGCGGATCGACAGCGCGCCGAGCCAGTAGCCGAGCGGGCCGTCGGTCGTGATGAACTTGCCGACCAGGTTCGGCAGCAGCCAGTCGTGCCAGCCGCCCTTGGCCATCGTCCACATCACGCCAAAGCCTGCCGCGTCCTCGTTCTTCCACGGGTCGCGGCCGAACAGGCCGAACGCGGCGTAGACGAAGCAGAGCGTGAGCAGCAGCCAGCGCGGCAGCGCGCGCGTGGCGGAGGCGGTGAGACGGACGACAGGCTTCATGCAGATGAGCGATTTGTTATGGGCGGGTGGCCGGCGCGGATGCGCGCGGTCGAGCCGGTTTCGAGCATCCGGCATTGTAGACGCGCCCGCTGTTGCGCGTCAGGTCGATGCCCGGGCGCCGGCTGGCGCCTGCCGGGCGAGCAGAGACAAAAAAGGGCAGCCTGGGCTGCCCTTTTGTGCGGTACCGGTGCAATGCAACCACCGGATGCAGTGCGAAGCTTACTTCGCCTTGCCGCTGGCGCGAACGCCGAACTTGTTCTTGAACTTCTCGACACGGCCTGCCGTGTCCATGATCTTTTGCTGACCCGTGTAGAACGAGTGCGATTCCGACGACACTTCGATCTTGGCGAGCGGGTAGGTCTTGCCGTCGAGTTCGATGTTTTCGCGCGTCTGGATCGTCGAGCGCGTGATGAACTTGAAGCCGTTCGACATGTCTTGGAAGACGACTTCGCGGTAGTTCGGGTGGATGCCTTCTTTCATGGTCTTTCCTTGGTGAGAGCGGTAGCCAACCCGCCGCTTGCCGTGCCGGAACGCGCACATTGCGCCAACCAGACGACGCCAAGCCCGGCGCGAGCCACTTGCCTAAGGTCGAAAAACGGCGATTATGCCAGAAAATCAGATGGTTGACGAATAATTTTCACGGTGCGTCGAGCGCGCCGGTACCGGCCGGATCCTGCCGGTAGTAACGCGCGAGCAGCCGGTACAACTCCGGAAATTCGGACTCGAACGCTTTCGGCCGGACGAACAGCGCTTCACTGCATACCGCGAAGAATTCCGACGGGTGATCGGCGGCATAGGGATCGATCAGCGAGTCCCGCTCGAAGCGCGCCCACGCACGGTCCGGCACCGCGTCGACGCGCGCGCAGAACTGGTCGTACGCGTGCTCGAACACGTCGGCCCACGCCTGCGCATCGAGGTGCGGCGCGTGCCAGCGGCGAAATAGGGGCGGATAGCCATCGGCCGCGCCGTTGACCATGTCGATCTTGTGCGCGAACTCGTGGATCACGACGTTGTACGCGTCGTGGCCGTCCGTCATCTGCGCGTCTTCCCAGGACAGGATCACGGGGCCGCCTTCCCAGGCCTCGCCGCTCGCATCCTGCTCGACTTCGTGCACGACCCCGTCCTCGTCCTGCACCGTCTTGCGGATCACGAATTCGCCCGGATACACGACGACGCCGACCCAGCCGTCGTACAGCGACAGATCGAGATTCAGCACGGGCAGGCAGGCCTGCGCGGCGATCGAGACGATCATCGCGTCGGTCAACTCGAGCCCGTGCGCGGTCGAGAACGATTTCTTCGCGACGAACAGGCTCGTCAGTTCGCGCAGCCGGCCGAGCGCGTCGGGAGGCAGTGCCGCGAGGAACGGCAGGCGCTCGACGGTGTCCTGCCACAGTGTGTCGGGAATCGGGTGGCTGCGCAGCGCGCGGTCGCGGCGGCGGTCGTCGAACCAGCGGGTCAGTTTCGAGAGCATGAAGGCGGCTCGCGGAAATCCAAAGCCTGTCTTTTAACTCAATCGATCTCTTTTTGCCATGCCGCAAAAAGGCCGCCGACGAGCGCCACGCCCGCCAGGAAGTAAAAGCCGTCGAGCGACGCGAGGAACGACGCCTGTTGCGCGACCATGCGCGCGATCGACGCGATCGCCAGGCCGTGCGCCTCGCTCAGCGCATGACCGGCGGCGGCATAGCTGTGCGTCAGCGCATCGACGGTCTGCTGGAACAGCGGATCGAACACATTTGCACGCTCGACGAGCCGCGTCTGGTGCACGGCCACGCGGTGCTGTTCGACGATGATCACCGACGACGTCGCGAACGAGATCGTCAGTTGCCGCACGATGTTCTTCAACCGGTAGCCGTGCGTATATTCGTCGATCGCGAAGATCCGGAACGTCAGGTTGGCCACGGGCAGCACGATGAAGAGCAGCAGCAATCCGCGCAGCAGCAGCGGGACGATCAGCGCGGCTTCGCCGACCTGCGGCGTCATCCGCGTCATCCACAGCGCGGCCGTGATGGCGACCGCGAACCCCGGCACGACGAACCACTTCTTGTGCGTGACGAATTTCGCGTAACGCAGGTACGCGAACAGCGCGGTGGCCGAAATCAGCGACATCGTGCCCACCAGTCGCCCGGCGTTTTCGACCGGATAGCCGAGCCCGCTTTCGAGAAAACGCGACGTCAGGTAACTGAAGCCCGTCGACTCGTAGTAATAGAACATATAGAGCAGCAGCCCGACCTGGAACGTCCGCTCGCGGAACGCGTGCAGGCGCACGAGCGGCGTCGGATGATGCCACTGGTGATACGCGAACCACGCAAGCGCGCCGATCCCTGCGATCGTCAGCAGGATCAGCATCGGCGAGCCGCTATAGAGCTGGTAATGCACCTGCTGCAGCACGATCTGCAGCGCACCTTGCGCGAGCGCGAACACGACATACGGCCAGAAGTGTCCGGAGCCGCGTTCGTCGTCGGGTGTCCGGCCCGAATCGGGTAGCGTGAGTAGCGCGAGGATCGCGAACGCAATGCCGGCCGGCGCCGAGCACGCAAACAGCGCGCGCCACGTCGAATGTGCGACGAGCAGGCCGCCGACGATCGGCGCGAGCGCGCTGCCGAGCAGGATCATGATCAGGAACGCGCGCGTTGCGGGCGGCCGTTCCTGCGGCTTGAAACTGATCTGGATCAGGATCCGGCACGCGCCCATCATCGGGCCGATGAAATAACCCTGAAAGCCGCGCGCGAACGCGAGCTCGAGCGACGTGTCGGCGAGCGCGGCCGCGATCGCGCCGAACGAGAACATCAGCATGCAGCCGGCGACGTAGCGGCGATGGCCGAGCCGGTCGACCCACCATTGCTGCTGCAGGATGCCGAGCACGGCGGTGACCGCGTAGGCGCTCGACGACCACACGAGTTCATCGGGCGATGCGTTGATGCCGCCCGCGATGTAGCTCGCGAAGAACGAGAAGATCGCGTTGTCGAAGTAGTCGATGCCGGTAACGAGTGCGAGCGCCCACGGGAACAGGTCCGCACGCAGGTTCGCGCGGCTCCACAGTGGCGAGCGACCGGGCATCGCGCTCACTCGCGCGCCTTGCGCGCGCGCCGCGTGCCGGCTTCGGCCTGCCGCTGCGCGATCAGCGCATCGGCGTTTTCGCCGGCAAGACGCCGTTCGACGTAGTCGATGTCGTGCTGCAGTTCCTTGCGCAGCGCGACGGCTTCCGTCAGTTCGCGCTGGACGGCCGCGATCCGCCGGTCGAGCGTGTCGACCTGCTCGGCGAGGCCGGCGCGGATCTCGCGCAGCGACGCGTCCGAATAGCGGCGCCGGCCGTCGCCCGTTTCTTCCAGCGGGCGCTTCAGCATCTCGGTGATGCCGTGCAGCGAAAAACCGAGCGCGCGCAGCCGCAGGATGCGTGCGAAGCGCTCGAGGTCGGCCTCGTCGTACAGGCGGTAGCGGCCTTCGCTGCGCGACGGCGTGACGAGCCCGCGCTCTTCGTAATACTTCAGCGTGCGCGGCGTGACGCCGAGCCGTGACGCCGCATCGCTCACGGTCAGCAGCGGGGTGGAGGTGTCATTCGGCATCGGGAGGCGGATGGGGTTCGAGCGATGGCGCGATTATAGATCAACCTGTACGTTCACGTTCAGGTTGGCGCCGAAAAACGGCCGCCGGGCAAGATGCGCGGGCGGCCGTTTTTGGGGCGCGGAGCGACGGTGATCAGCCGCCGCGGCGCATCAGGTCGAAGAACTCGGAGTTGCTCTTCGTCTGGCGGATCTTGTCGAGCAGGAATTCCATCGCTTCGACTTCGTCCATGTCGTGGATGAACTTGCGCAGCACCCAGATCTTCTGAAGGATCTCGGGCTTGATCAGCATTTCTTCGCGACGCGTGCCCGACTTGTTCAGATTGATCGACGGATACACGCGCTTTTCCGCGAGACGGCGCTCGAGGTGCACTTCCATGTTGCCGGTGCCCTTGAACTCTTCGTAGATCACGTCGTCCATGCGGCTGCCGGTTTCGATCAGCGCGGTGCCGATGATCGTCAGCGAGCCGCCTTCCTCGATGTTGCGCGCCGCGCCGAAGAAGCGCTTCGGACGCTGCAGTGCGTTCGCGTCGACACCACCCGTCAGCACCTTGCCCGATGCCGGGATCACGGTGTTGTACGCGCGTGCGAGACGCGTGATCGAGTCGAGCAGAATCACGACGTCGTGCTTCATTTCGACGAGGCGCTTGGCCTTCTCGATCACCATTTCGGCGACCTGGACGTGGCGCGTGGCCGGTTCGTCGAACGTCGATGCGATCACTTCGCCGGCGACCGAGCGCTGCATTTCGGTCACTTCTTCAGGGCGCTCGTCGATCAGCAGCACGAACAGGATCACGTCCGGGTGGTTCTGCTTGATCGCGTGTGCGATGTGCTGGAGCATCACGGTCTTGCCCGACTTCGGCGACGCGACGAGCAGGCCGCGCTGGCCCTTGCCGATCGGCGCGATCATGTCGATGATGCGGCCCGTGACGTTTTCCTCGCCGCGCATTTCGCGTTCGAGCGACAGCGGCTTGTTCGGGTGCAGCGGCGTGAGGTTCTCGAACATGATCTTGTGTTTCGAGGCCTCGGGCGGCTGCCCGTTGACTTTGTCGACCTTCACCAGCGCGAAGTAGCGCTCGCCGTCCTTCGGCGTGCGGACTTCACCTTCGATGGTGTCGCCGGTGTGCAGGTTGAAGCGGCGGATCTGCGACGGGCTGATGTAGATGTCGTCGGTGCTCGCGAGGTACGACATTTCCGGCGAGCGCAGGAAGCCGAAGCCGTCCGGCAGCACTTCGAGCGTACCGTCGCCGAAGATCGTCTCACCCGTCTTGGCGCGCTTTTTGAGAATGGCGAACATCAACTCCTGCTTGCGCAGGCGGTTCGCGTTTTCGATCTCCAGGCCATTGGCCATTTCGATCAGTTCGGAGACGTGCAGAGACTTGAGCTCGGATAAATGCATACGGAGAACCCGCCAGGGAGGAGACGACGAAAGAAATAAAGGGAGGAGGGCGAGCGGAAGCGCTCAGAGACTTAAATGCGTCTTGTAGACGTTTTTTAATTCTAGCATAGGCCGATTCGCGCTTGAGCGAGCGATCGGCGGCTTGTCGACGGACGTGTTGCCGGCTGACAACACGTCCGCGGAACGGCCTGTATTACAGGTGGCTGTCCAGGAATGCGGTGAGCTGCGACTTCGACAGCGCGCCGACCTTCTGCGCGGCGGCCGCGCCATTCTTGAACAGGATCAGCGTCGGGATGCCGCGCACGCCGAACTTCGCGGGCGTCGCCTGGTTGTCGTCGACGTTGATCTTCGCGATCTGCAGCTTGTCGCCGTAGTCCTTCGCGACTTCGTCGAGGATCGGGGCGATCATTTTGCACGGGCCGCACCATTCGGCCCAGAAATCGACGAGCACGGGCTTGTCGGATTTGACGACGTCCTGTTCGAACGATGCGTCGCTGATGTGTTTGATCTGTTCGCTCATTGGGTCAATACCTCTTACGGTTCGGGGACTGCCTGCTTGCGCGTTGCGGCGTACCGGCTGCCGTGGGCGGCCGGCCGCTGCGGCAGGTCACTCCACTCTCCGGAAAGGAGGCGTGTAAGCGCTGCATGCCGCGGCTCGCGGGTCGTTCGGGCGTCATATTAGCCTAAATTGCTATCTGCTGCGGGCGGCGATAGTAGCCGCTACGCGAGTAGGGGTACGACGCGGCGTTCGACCGTTGTGTCCAGCAGGTGGAGGCCGGCTCGCAAATTACAAGGGGTGGGCGCGCGGGCCATTCGCGTCGGGTGAGCTTCGTGGCCCGGTGCGCGTCGGTTTGTCCGGTCATATTCGCTTTGGTGCGAACAAACGGTCGCATTCATCCGGAAGCGGTGATAGAATATGCCGTGACGGGCCTCCTCGCATGGTGGGGCGGTGAACCTGGTCAGGTCGGGAACGAAGCAGCCACAATCGTTTTCCGCCAGTGCCGAGGGTTGGGCTCGTCACCTTCCATCTCGCCCCGTTCGCCGGGCGTTTTTTATTTCTGCACCCCACTCCGTTTTACCTGCGCGTTTGCCTGTCTTCCGCACCGTTTCGCGTGTCGGCGCGACGCAGCGTTACTGATACAATTTCCCGATGACCTATCAAGTTCTCGCACGCAAGTGGCGTCCGAAGGATTTCGCTTCGCTCGTCGGCCAGGAGCATGTCGTCAGGGCGCTTACGCACGCGCTCGACGGCGGGCGTCTCCATCACGCCTATCTGTTTACCGGAACCCGCGGTGTCGGCAAGACGACGCTGTCGCGGATCTTCGCCAAGGCACTCAATTGTGAAACCGGCATCACGTCGCAGCCGTGCGGCGTGTGTCGCGCCTGTCGCGAAATCGACGAAGGGCGTTTCGTCGATTACGTCGAGATGGATGCCGCGAGCAACCGCGGCGTCGACGAAATGGCCGCGCTGCTTGAGCGCGCGGTGTACGCGCCCGTCGATGCGCGCTTCAAGGTCTACATGATCGACGAAGTGCACATGCTGACGAATCACGCGTTCAACGCGATGCTGAAGACGCTCGAGGAGCCGCCGCCGCACGTCAAGTTCATCCTCGCGACCACCGATCCGCAGAAGATCCCCGTCACCGTGCTGTCGCGCTGCCTGCAGTTCAACCTGAAGCAGATGCCGGCCGGGCACATCGTGTCGCATCTCGAGCGGATCCTCGGCGAAGAGCAGATCACGTTCGAGCCGCAAGCGCTGCGCCTGCTCGCGCGCGCCGCGCAGGGCAGCATGCGCGACGCGCTGTCCCTCACCGATCAGGCGATCGCCTATTCGGCGAACGAGGTGACCGAGTCGGCCGTGTCGGGCATGCTCGGCGCGCTCGACCAGACTTACATGGTGCGTCTGCTCGACGCGCTCGCCGCAGGCGGCGGCCCGGATATTCTCGCGATTGCCGACGAGATGTCGCTGCGCAGCCTGTCGTTCTCGACCGCGCTGCAGGATCTCGCGAGCCTGCTGCATCGCATCGCGTGGGCGCAGTTCGCGCCGGGCTCGGTGCTCGACGAATGGCCCGAAGCGGGCGACCTGCGTCGCTTCGCCGAGACGCTGAGCCCCGAGCAGGTCCAGTTGTTCTATCAGATCGCGACGGTCGGTCGCGCCGAGCTCGGCCTGGCGCCGGACGAGTACGCCGGTTTCACGATGACGCTGCTGCGGATGCTTGCGTTCGAGCCGGCGGTTGCCGCCGGCAGTGCGCCGGTCGGCCAGCCGTCCGCGCCGCGTGCGGTGCCGGGCTCGCGCGTGGCGGCGGCATCGGCCGCTGCGGCGAAGCCGGTATCGGCTGCACCTGCCGAAGCAGTGCGGCCGCAGGCTATTGCCCCGGTAGCACCCGCGGCACCGGTTGTGCGTGCGGCGCCGGTGCAGTCCGGCGACGAAACAGACCGGCCGGCCGTGAAACCGGCTGCCGTCGAAGCAGCCGCGCCGGCCCCGGTTGACGCGCCAGTCATCGAAACGCCGCAGCCGCAGACGGCTGCAGCACCGCAAGCGGAACCGGCCGGCGATCACCCGACGCCTGTCCGCAAGGAGCCCGAGCCGCCTGCTGCCGTTGCGCAGCGAAGTGACGAGCCGGCTGTGCCGGTCGAACCGATGCCGCGTGCTGCGCCGCCTGAGCCTGCCGCGCGTCCGGCGGCACGTTCCGGAGGCGCCGCCGCCGCGCTCGACGTGTTGCGCAATGCGGGGATGCGCGTGTCGTCCGACCGCGGGCGCGCAGGCGCCGCCGCCGTGAAACCGGCAGCCCAGCCGGCCGCCGAGAAGCCGGCCGTGCCGCGTCCCGCCGCCGTCCAGGTGCCGACGCCGCGCGCTGCGGCCCGTGCGCCGCAGGCGGCCGATTCGCGCCAGGCGTCGCCGCCGTGGGAGGACATTCCACCCGACGACTACGTGCCGCTCAGTGCCGACGAAATGTTCGGCGGCCCGCCCGACGATGGCTTCGTGCCGGTGTTCGACAGCGGCCCCGACGACGTGCGCGTCACGCCGAAGCCGGCGGAAACCCGTCCGTCCGCACCGGTCGACACGCGTCCGTTGCCGCCCGCGATCGCACTCGATCCGGTCGGTTTCGACGGCGAATGGCCGGCGCTGGCCGCACAGCTGCCGCTTAAGGGCGTCGCCTACCAGCTCGCGTTCAACAGTGAACTGACGGCGGTCGATGCGACCACGTTGAAACTTTCCGTGCCGGTGCCGCAATATGCGGACGCCGCGCAGGTGGCGAAGCTGAAGGCCGCGCTGGCCGATGCGCTCGGCAAGCCGGTCGAGGTGGCCGTCGAAGTCGGGCCCGCGCGGCGTACGGCGGCGGCGCTCGATGCGGCCGCGCGCGCGGCACGCCAGCGTGAGGCCGAGCAGGAGATTCACGGCGATCCGTTCGTTCAGCAGCTCGTGCGCGATTTCGGTGCGCGTATCGTCGAGGGTTCGGTGCGCCCGCTCGCCGACGCGGCGCCGGACGGCCCGCCGCCGACGCTGCATTGAACTGAGCGCCCCGCGACAGGCACAATCACGCCCACACATTGGCCGGCACGCGCCGCGTGCCGGTTTTCACACGATCAAGAAGGAGTATTCCCATGTTGAAAGGCAACCTCGCCGGACTGATGAAGCAAGCGCAGCAAATGCAGGAAAACATGAAGAAGATGCAGGAGCAGCTTGCGCTGATCGAAGTCGAAGGGCAGTCGGGCGCCGGCCTCGTCAAGGTGACGATGACGTGCCGCAATGAAGTGCGTCGCGTGTCGATCGACCCGAGCCTGCTCGCGGACGACAAGGACATGCTCGAGGATCTCGTCGCGGCTGCGTTCAACGACGCCGTGCGCAAGGCCGAAGCGACGTCGCAGGAAAAGATGAGCGGCATGACGTCGGGCCTGCCGTTGCCCCCGGGCTTCAAGCTGCCGTTCTGAGCGTAGCGTCCGTGTCACTTTTTGCTGCCGTATGAAACAGCCGTCCGCCCTGTCCGCGCTCGTCGAAGCGTTACGCGTGCTGCCCGGCGTCGGGCCGAAATCCGCCCAGCGCATGGCGGTCCACCTGATGCAGCACGATCGGGAGGGTGCGGAGCGGCTCGGCCGGTCGCTGCTGTTCGCGACCGAGCACCTGCAGCACTGCGAAAAGTGCAACACGTTCACCGAAGCGCAGATCTGCGAGGTCTGCAGCGACGAAGAGCGTGATCCGACGCTGCTGTGCGTCGTCGAGACGCCTGCCGACCAGATCATGCTCGAGCAGACGATGACTTACCGCGGGCTGTATTTCGTGCTGATGGGCCGGCTGAGCCCGCTCGACGGGATCGGCCCGAAGGAAATCCATTTCGACCGCCTCGTGCGGCGCGCGTCCGATGGTGTCGTCAAGGAAGTCGTGCTCGCGACCAACTTCACGAACGAAGGCGAAGCCACCGCGCACTACCTCGGCCAGACGCTGAAGGCGCGCGGGCTCGCGGTCACGCGCCTCGCGCGCGGCGTGCCGGTGGGCGGGGAGCTCGAATACGTCGACGCGGGCACCATCGCCCGCGCAATGCTCGACCGCCGCACGATGTAAGCCGGGCGCCGCCGGCCGCTCGCCGCGTTGCGCTCCTTGGCGATACGTCAGTATTCGCGGCGTCGCGCGCCTCGCGAGCGGCCGTTCTCGTGGCAACGCATGCACGTTCCATATGTAAACAGACCCTAGGAGACACATGAGCACCAGCCAGGGCCCGCTCGCGGGCGTCAAAGTGCTCGAATTCGGAACGCTGATCGCGGGACCGTTCGCGTCGCGGCTGTTCGCCGAATTCGGCGCGGAAGTGATCAAGATCGAGGATCCGAACGGGGGCGACCCGCTGCGCAAGTGGCGCAAGCTCCATCCGGAGCAGGGCGGCACGTCGCTGTGGTGGTCCGTCCAGGCGCGCAACAAGAAATCGGTCACGCTCAACCTGAAGGCCGACGCCGGCAAGGCGATCGCGCGGCAACTCGCGCGCGAGGCCGACATCGTGATCGAGAATTTCCGCCCGGGCCTGCTCGAAAAGCTCGGGCTCGGCTACGACGTGCTGTCGGCCGAGAACCCGGGCCTCGTGATGGTGCGCCTGTCCGGTTACGGGCAGACCGGCCCGTACCGCGACCGGCCCGGCTTCGGCGCGATCGCCGAATCGATGGGCGGGCTGCGTCACATCACCGGCTATCCCGAACTGCCGCCGCCGCGCATCGGCATCTCGATCGGCGATTCGATCGCCGCGCTGCACGGCGTGATCGGCGCGCTGATGGCGCTGCATCACCGCAAGGTCAACGGCGGGGCGGGGCAGGTGGTCGACGTTGCACTGTATGAAGCCGTCTTCAACATGATGGAAAGCGTCGTGCCCGAATACGGCGTGTACGGGATGGTGCGCGAGCGCACCGGCGCGTCGCTGCCGGGCATCGTGCCGTCGAATACGTATGCGTGCCGCGACGGCAGCATCGTGATCGGCGGCAACAGCGACCCGATCTTCAAGCGGCTGATGAAGGCGATCGAGCGCGACGACCTCGCGGACGATCCTGCGCTCGCGCAAAACGACGGGCGCGTGCCGCGCACGCAGGAGATCGACGACGCGATTGCCGCGTGGCTTGCGCCGCGCACGATCGAAGAAGCTCTCGTCGTGCTCAACGCGGCCGACGTGCCCGCCGGCCGCATCTACAGCGCCGCCGACATGTTTACCGATCCGCAGTTCGTCGCGCGGCAGATGATCCAGCGCTTCAAGCTGGCCGACGGCACCGACATTCCTTTGCCGAACATCACGCCGAAGCTGTCCGACACGCCGGGCGAAACGCGCTGGCTCGGGCCCGAGCTCGGCGAGCATACGGACGAGGTGCTGCGCGGCCTCGGCTACGACGCGCCGGCGATTGCCGCACTGCGCGAAGCGGGCGCGATTTGACCACCCTCGGGCCTGTCGCTTCGCGCCGGGCTTCCGGAACGGCGCATTCTGCCAGGGCGCTCCGTTGGCGGGGGGGAAACCGGGGCGGCGCGACGTTTTCCTGAGCACGCGGAACGCCGCGCCGCAACGCGGCGGCGCAGCGTGTCCGGGTGCCCGCAGCCGTCGCTCCGCAGTCGCCGGACTGTCGCTCTCGCGCCATCTTTCCTCGGTTACAATCGCCGGATGCGAATCCTACTCAGCAACGACGACGGCTATCTCGCCCCCGGTCTCGCCGCGCTCAGCGACGCGCTGCAGCCGCTGGCCGAGCTCACGGTGATCGCGCCCGAGCAGAACTGCAGCGGCGCGTCGAATTCCCTCACGCTGTCGCGGCCGCTGTCGGTGCAGCGCGCGGCGAGTACGGGTTTCTTCTACGTGAACGGCACGCCGACCGATTCGGTACACGTCGCGTTGACGGGGATGGCCGACGCCAGGCCGGACCTCGTCGTTTCCGGGATCAACAACGGCCAGAACATGGGCGAGGACACGCTCTATTCGGGGACAGTTGCGGCCGCCACCGAGGGCATCATGTTCGGCGTGCCGGCCATCGCATTCTCGCTGGTCGACAAGGGCTGGGCCCATCTGGCGGACGCCGCGCGCGTCGCCGCGGAAATCGTCGAGCACTCTCTCGCGCATCCGTTGCCGGGCCAGCCGCTGCTCAACGTCAATATTCCGAACCTGCCGTATAACGAACTGAAAGGCTGGAAGGTCACGCGCCTCGGCAAGCGTCATCCGTCGCAGCCGGTGATTCGCCAGACCGACCCGCGCGGCGAACCGATCTACTGGATCGGCGCGGCGGGCGAAGCGCTGGACGCCAGCGACGGCACCGATTTTCATGCAGTGGCAAACGGTTTCGTGTCGATCACGCCGCTGCAGCTGGACCTCACGCACACGCAGATGCTGTCCGCGACGCGCGAATGGGCGCGCGCCGGAGGGCGGGCTTCATGAGCGGCGAGCGCGCGAAGCGGTTCCCGCTCGCGCTCGAAGATCTCAAGCGAGCGCCACGCAAGTCGGAAGGTCGGGCCGGCGAACGCCATGCGGCGGTTGCGGCATCGAAGGCCGCCGACAAGCCTGCGGCCGTGCTGAAACCGGTTGCGGTGAAGCCCGCTGCGACGCGATCGGCGTTGCCCGGCTCCGCCGCCGCGAAGCCGGCGACCGCGCCGAAGCCGACCGCACTGAAGCCGGCGATGCCGAAGCCGGCCGCACCGAGCGTCGCGCCGGCCGGCGCGTTCGCGCTTACGTCGGAACGCGTGCGCGAACGGATGGTCGAACGGCTGCGCGCGAACGGTGTGACCGACGCGCGTGTGCTGGAAGCGATGGCCGCGGTGCCGCGACACATGTTCGTGGATCCGGGGCTCGCGACGCAGGCCTACGAGGATTCGGCGTTGCCGATCGGCCACCAGCAGACCATTTCAAAGCCGTCGGTCGTCGCGCGCATGATCGAGCTCGCGATGGCCGGCCGCACGCTCGAGCGCGTTCTCGAGATCGGCACGGGCTGCGGCTATCAGGCCGCCGTGCTGAGCCACGTGGCACGCGACGTGTATTCGATTGAACGCATCAAGCCGCTCTACGAGCGCGCGAAGCTGAACCTGCGGCCGCTGCGCGTGCCGAACATCCGTCTGCACTACGGCGACGGGCGTGTCGGCTTGCCGTCCGCAGCCCCGTTCGACGCGATCGTGATCGCGGCGGCAGGGCTCGACGTGCCGCAGGCGCTGCTCGAGCAGCTCGCGATCGGCGGGCGGCTCGTCGCGCCGGTCGGCGCGCAGAGCGGGCAGCACCAGGTGCTCACGCTCGTCGAGCGCGTCGCGCACGCGCAATGGCGAGAGTCACGGCTTGATCGCGTTTTCTTTGTCCCTTTAAAATCCGGAGTAATTTGAAACCGATGAGTATGTTGCGCGCGATGCAAAACAACCGTTCCAGGGAACCGCTCACGCTCGCCCAGCGGGCGATCTGCGTAGCTGCGTTCTCCACGCTTCTGGCCGCCTGTGCGACGCGGCTCGACAACGCGCCCGTCGTCGATCGCTCCGGTTCGCTCGGCACGACCGGCACCGCGCAGCCCGCGGCGCCGCTTCCTCCGGCGCCGCCGGGTTACTACCGGGTGAAGCCGGGCGACACGCTGTACCGGATCGCACTCGAAAACGGGCAGAACTATCGCGACATCGCCGCGTGGAACAACCTGGCGAACCCGAATCAGATTGAAGTCGACCAGCTGCTGCGCGTTTCGCCGCAGGCTGGTGCCGCCGTTACGGGCACGCAGGTCGCCGCACCGATCGCGGGCGCCGCTGTTGCGACCGCGCCGCTCAGCAGCGGCCCGGCAACGCCGGCCGCCGGCACGTCGTCGTCGGTCGCGACGCCGCCTGCCGCGGCAGCCGCATCGAGCGATACGGCAGCCGCGCCGAGCGGCCCCGTGACGTTCGCATGGCCCGCGCGCGGTCCCGTGCTGAACGGTTTCGACGACGCGAAGAACAAGGGCGTCAATATCGGCGGGTCGGCCGGCGAGACCGTGAAGGCGGCGGCCGACGGTCGCGTCGTCTACTCGGGCAATGGCCTGCGCGGCTACGGCAACCTCATTATCATCAAGCACGATGCAACTTACCTCACGGCGTATGCACACAATCGCGCTTTGATGGTAAAAGAGGGGGACGCGGTAACGAAGGGGCAGAAGATCGCCGAGATGGGGAACAGCGATTCCGACCGCGTGATGCTGCATTTCGAGGTTCGCCGGCAGGGTAAACCTGTCGATCCGCTGAAGTATTTGCCGCCTCAATAACCGAGACGACCATGCCGAAATCGAAGCGCCACGAGCCGCAAGCCGAGTCTGAGAAAATCAGTCGAGCCACGCAAGCATCGGTGGGGCGAGCTGGTGCTTCGACGGACGACGAAGACGACGTCGCGGACAACGAGCGTGATCTCGAGGCACGCGACGCCGACGCGGACGGTGGCGACGACGAGCGCGAAGGCCGTGTCGAGGCGGCGCCCGATGTCGACGATTTCCGCACGATGCTGCAGGCCGAGCTCACGGCCGACACGATCCAGCATTACCTGAACCGCATCAGCGTGAAGCCGCTGCTCACCGTCGAGGAGGAGCAGCGCTATTCGCGTCTGGCCAAGGCCGGCGAATTCGAGGCGCGGCAGGTGATGATCGAGCGCAATCTGCGTCTCGTCGTCAGCATCGCGAAGGGATATCTGAACCGTGGCGTGCCGCTGCTCGACCTGATCGAGGAAGGCAACCTCGGCCTGATGCATGCCATCGAGAAATTCGACCCGACGCGCGGCTTCCGCTTCTCGACCTACGCGACGTGGTGGATCCGGCAGAGCATCGAGCGCGCGATCATGAACCAGGCCCGCACGGTGCGCCTGCCGGTGCACGTGATCCGCGAACTGAACCAGGTGCTGCGCGCGAAGCGCCACCTCGAAAAGAACTCGATGTCGACGGGCGAGGCGGCCGAGCGCCGCGAAGCCAGCATCGACGACATCGCCTATCTCACCGGCAAGACCGCCGAGGAAGTCACCGACATCCTTGCGCTCAACGAGCACACGGCGTCGCTCGACGCGCCGCTCGACCTCGATCCCGCGAGCAGCCTGCTCGACCTGCTGCCTGACGACCAGAGCCAGTCGCCCGACGCCGAGGTGCAGCACCGCGAGCTCGAGACGCTGACGCGCGCGTGGCTGTCGCGGCTGTCCGACAAGCATCGGCACGTGATCGAGCGCCGCTTCGGCCTGAACCACATCGAACCGGCAACGCTCGAGGAGCTGGCCGACGAGATGGGGCTCACGCGCGAGCGTGTGCGCCAGATCCAGCAGGAAGCGCTGGTGCGCCTCAAGCGGTTTTTCGCCTCCAACGGCGTGCGCAAGGACGCCGTTCTGTAACTGATGACTCCGATTCTCGTTTTTGACATCGAGACGATTCCCGATGTCGACGGCATTCGCCGTCTGGAAGACCTGCCCGCGACGCTCGACGATGCCGCGGTGGCCGAGCATGCATTCGCCGCCCGCCGCGAGAAGACCGGCGGCGATTTCCTGCCGCACCACCTGCAGCGCATCGCGGCGATTTCATGCGTGTTCCGCGACAACAACGGTTTTCGTGTGCGCTCGCTCGGCACGCCGCAGGACAACGAAGCGACGCTGATCCAGTCGTTCTACCGCGTGATCGAGAAATACACGCCGCAGCTCGTGTCGTGGAACGGCGGCGGCTTCGATCTGCCGGTGCTCCATTACCGCGCGCTCGTGCACGGCATCCCCGCGAGCCGCTACTGGGATCTCGGCGAGGACGACCGCGATTTCAAGTGGAACAACTACATCTCGCGCTACCACTCGCGGCATACCGACCTGATGGATGTGCTCGCGATGTATCAGGCGCGCGCGAATGCGCCGCTCGACGCGCTCGCGAAGATGTGCGGCTTTCCGGGCAAGCTCGGCATGGACGGCAGCCAGGTGTGGCCGGCGTTCCAGGCCGGGCGAATCGAGGAAATCCGCAATTATTGCGAAACCGACGTCGTCAATACCTACCTGCTGTACTGCCGGTTCCAGTTGATGCGCGGCGGCCTGACGCCGAGCGAGTATGCGGACGAGATCCTGCTCGTGAAGAACTCGCTTGCACAGGAGCCTGCGTCGCACTGGGCCGAATACCTGGCCGGTTTCGACGCATAGCGAGGGCGAGTGCGCTGCGGCCGGCGGCGCGATCAGGCCAGTTCGAGCAGCACCGGCTGGTGATCGGACGCGCGCACGTCGCCGTCGATTTCACAGCGCATGACGCGCGGCAGCAGCGTATCGGTCACGAACACGAAGTCGCACGCGAGCGGCCCCTCCGACCATTGCACCGTATCGTAGACACCCGCCGTCGGCGGTGGCATGCGGCCCGGGTGCCGAGCGACCCATGCGTCGATGAAGCGCGGCGCGTCCGAGATTGGCTCCAGGAGTCGGCAATAGGCGTCGCTGCCGAACGCGCTGTTGAAGTCGCCACAGATGATCGCATCGCGTGGCTGGCCGGTTGCGCTGAACGGCCCCTCGGCGGTTTCGGCGGGCGCTGGTCGTGCCGCGTGCGCGCAGGCCTCGCGGTGCCGGTCGCGCAATGCGTCAACCTGCGCGAGCCGCTGGCGCGCCGAATAATATTCCAGATGCGTGGTGACCACCCGCAGTGGCCCGAAGGGCGCCTGCAACGCGACGTCGAGCGCGACGCGCGGCATCGACGGCGCGCCGGCGTCGGCCGGCCACGGCAGCAACTGGCGGAGTGCGCGCCCGACCGGCATGCGGGTCGCGATTGCGTTGCCGAACTGGCGGCGCGGTGCGCCGGTTTCAATGGGCGGCAAGTCGGCACCGATCGCTTCGACGATCGTATATCCGGGCAGCAGCGCTGCGAGTTCGGCGAACTGGTCGGCACCGGGCCGGCCGGGCAGTGCGCCGAAGCCGCGCGTGACTTCCTGCAGGCACAGCACGTCGAAGTCGCCGAGCGCGCGGATCGCTGCGACGGTGCGCGCAAGATCGACGCCGCCGTCCGCGTCCCGACCCCATTGGATGTTCCAGTCGATCAGTTGCATGGTCGAATCTCCTGTCGGGGGGATCTCGGGCCCGGGCTTACCTGAGTCGGCGCCACGGGCCACGTGGCCGCTGGCGCTCTCGGGGGCCCGCCTGTCTGGCCGTTCCGGCGCAATGCCGGGCCGTCTATGCTTAAGTATCGGCGCTTGGCGCATGCAAAGCGGGCGATGCGGGCCTGCGTCGTCTACAATCTCGCCTTCTTCAACGTTTGTCAGGAAAAGCTGGTGTCCGAAGCCGTCCCCACTTCTGCGCGCAAATCAAGAAACGCGCCCGTCGCGCCCGGAATCGCCCCGGTCCTCGAGATCGAATCGCTCGACATGGAAGCGCGCGGTGTCGGCCGCACGATCACCGCGGACGGCGAGCCGGGCAAGGTCATCTTCGTCGAGGGCGCGCTGCCGGGCGAGCGTGTGACCTATTCGAGCTTCCGCCGCAAGCCGAGCTACGAGCAGGCGACGGTCGTCGACATTCTGCGCCCGAGCGTGATGCGCACGAAGCCGAAATGCGCGTTCTTCGGCACCTGCGGCGGTTGCTCGATGCAGCATCTCGACATGCGGGCGCAGGTGGCGGTCAAGCAGCGCGTGCTCGAAGACAACCTGTGGCACCTCGCGAAGCTGCGCGCGGAAACGATGTTCGCGCCGATTCACGGCCCGTCGTGGGGCTATCGCTACCGCGCGCGCCTGACCGTGCGCAACGTCGCGAAGAAGGGCGGCGTGCTGGTCGGGTTCCACGAGAAGAAGAGCAGCTACGTCGCCGACATGACGAGCTGCGAAGTGCTGCCGCCGCACGTGTCGGCGATGCTCGTGCCGCTGCGCCGGCTGGTCGAGGGGTTGTCGATCCGCGATCGGATGCCGCAGATCGAGCTCGCGGTCGGTTCAGAAGTCACGGCGCTCGTGCTGCGCGTGCTGGAGCCGATCAACGCGGACGACGAAGCGCTGCTGCGCGCGTTCGCGGACGAGCACAAGGTGCAGTTCTGGCTGCAGCCGAAAGGGCCGGACACGGTGACGCCGTTCTATCCGCTCGACGTATCGCTCGACTACACGCTGCCGGAATTCGGCATCCGCATGCCGTTCAAGCCGACCGATTTCACGCAGGTCAATCATCAAATCAACCGCGTGCTGGTGGGGCGCGCGCTGCGCCTGCTCGCGCCGTCGCGCGACGACCGCGTGCTCGACCTGTTCTGCGGGATCGGCAACTTCACGCTGCCGCTCGCGCGGCTGTCGCGCGAGGTGATGGGCATCGAAGGCAGCGATACGCTGACGACGCGCGCGCTGGCGAATGCGCGCGAGAACGGTGTCGACGGCCACACGACGTTCGCATGCCGGAACCTGTTCGAAGTGACGGGCGACGACATGCGTGCGCTCGGCGCATTCGACAAGTTCCTGATCGACCCGCCGCGCGAAGGCGCGCTCGCGGTGTCGAAGGCGCTGGCCGAGATCGCGCAGAGCGGTAAAGGCCCGTTGCCGAAGCGCATCGTCTACGTGTCGTGCAACCCGTCGACGCTGGCGCGCGACGCGGGCCTGCTCGTGCACGAGGCCGGCTACCGCCTGAAGGGCGCCGGTGTCGTGAACATGTTCCCGAATACGTCGCACGTCGAATCGATCGCGCTGTTCGAGCGCGACTGAGTCAGGCGGCGGACGTAAAAAAACCGGCCCGCGGGCCGGTTTTTTCATGGGGTGCAGTGAACGTCAGTTGCGGTTGCCGCCGAAGATGCCGAGCAGTGCGAGCAGGTTCGTGAACACGTTGTACAGGTCGAGGTAGATCGCGAGCGTGGCCGAGATGTAGTTCGTCTCGCCGCCGTTCACGACGCGCTGGACGTCGAACAGCATGTAGGCGGAGAAGATCGCGATCGCGAGTACCGACACGGTGAGCATCAGCGCCGGGAGTTGCAGGAAGATGTTCGCGACCGAGGCGAGCAGGATCACGATCACGCCCATGAACAGCCACTTGCCGAGCCCCGAGAAGTCACGCTTGCTGACGGTGGCGATCGTCGCCATCGCGGCGAAGATGATGCCGGTGCCGCCGAACGCGAGCATGATCAACGACGGGCCGTTCGAGAAGCCGAGGATGAAGCTCAGCAGCCGCGACAGCATGAGGCCCATGAAGAACGTGAAGCCGAGCAGCACGAATACGCCGGCCGCGCTGTTTTTGGTCCGCTCGATCGCGAACATGAAGCCGAACGCGATCGCGAAGAACGCGAGCAGGCTCATCATCGGGCTCGTGGCCGCGAACAGCGAGAAGCCCGTCGCGACGCCGACCCAGGCGCCCAGCACGGTCGGCACCATCGACAGCGCGAGCAGCCAGTACGTGTTCCGCAGCACGCGGTTGCGAACCTCGGCGGTGCTGACGGAACCGCCGCGGCCGAAATTGTACGGATAGTCGTTCATGGTTTCTCCTAACATTGAACGCGTGGGCGTCCGGGGCCGGTTCGGCACACGCGGTGTGCGGCGCAGCAAACCGGAGCAGCTATGGCTAAGATACGTTCCGTGCCGGGAGGTTTCAATGGCCAGGCAGCACAAAACATATGGATTCGGAACCTTTCACGTGTGTAAGGGTTCAATCGCAATGATACACGGGATCGTGCTACAATAGCGGATTCATTTGAACCTGTAACTTCTTAATTTTTTGGAGTTTTTATGGCAATCGAGCGCACCCTGTCGATCATCAAGCCGGATGCGGTGGCAAAGAACGTGATCGGCCAGATCTACAGCCGTTTCGAAGGCGCCGGCCTGAAGATCGTCGCATCGCGCATGGCGCACCTGTCGCGTGCTGACGCAGAGAAGTTCTACGCGGTTCACGCAGCGCGTCCGTTCTTCAAGGACCTCGTCGATTTCATGATCTCGGGCCCGGTGATGATCCAGGTTCTGGAAGGTGAAGGCGCGATCCTGAAGAACCGCGACCTGATGGGCGCAACGGATCCGAAGAAGGCAGAAAAGGGCACGATCCGCGCCGACTTCGCCGACAGCATCGACGCGAACGCCGTGCACGGCTCGGACGCTGCTGAAACGGCAGCGGTCGAAATCGCGTTCTTCTTCCCGGAAATGAACGTTTACTCGCGCTAAGCCCTGGCTGGCAGCAAGTAGGCAGGATTCAGCGCACGCGGCAAGGCAGCACATCATGACGAGCGAAACTTCCGTCAATCTTCTCGACTTCGATGCCGAGGGTCTTGTCGCGTACTGCGGCAGCCTCGGCGAGAAGCCGTTCCGCGCCAAGCAGTTGCAGCGCTGGATCCACCAGTACAACGCTGGCGACTTCGACGGCATGACCGATCTCGCGAAGTCCTTGAGAGAAAAACTCAAGGGCCGCGCGTCGATCGGCATGCCCGAGATCGCCAGCGATCACGTTTCCACCGACGGCACGCGCAAGTGGCTGATCGATGTCGGAAACGGCAATGCGGTCGAAACCGTGTTCATCCCGGAAGAGACGCGCGGCACGCTGTGCGTGTCGTCGCAGGCCGGGTGTGCGGTCAACTGCCGCTTCTGTTCGACGGGCAAGCAGGGCTTTTCCCGCAATCTGTCGACAGCCGAAATCATCGGCCAGCTCCGGATGGCCGAATTTGCGTTGCGAGCGTCCCTGGGCCGCGCGCCCGGCCCGAACGGCAAGGCCGAACGGGTCGTCACCAACGTGGTGATGATGGGCATGGGCGAGCCGCTGCTGAATTACAGCGCGGTCGTGCCGGCGATGCGGCTGATGCTCGACGACAACGCGTACGGCCTGTCGCGCCGCCGCGTCACGCTGTCGACGTCCGGCGTGGTGCCGATGATGGACCGCCTCGGCGCCGAGCTGCCGGTTGCGCTGGCCGTGTCGCTGCACGCACCGAACGATCCGCTGCGCGACGAGCTGGTGCCGCTCAACAAGAAGTATCCGCTGCGCGAGCTGATGGCGGCTTGCCAGCGTTATCTGAAAGTCGCGCCGCGCGACTTCATCACTTTCGAATACTGCATGCTGGACGGCGTCAACGACACCGAAGCGCATGCACGCGAACTGCTGGCCGTCACACGCGACGTGCCGTGCAAGTTCAATCTGATCCCGTTCAATCCGTTTCCGGAATCGGGCCTCATCCGCTCGAAGCCGGAGCAGATCAAGCGCTTTGCACAGGTCCTCATCGACGCGGGTGTCGTCACGACCGTGCGCAAGACGCGCGGCGACGACATCGATGCCGCGTGCGGTCAGCTGGCCGGCGCAGTGAAGGACCGCACGCGCCTCGCGGAACGGACGGGCGCAGCAGGAAAAATCATCGAAGTTCGGGCGATTTGACAGGGATGCCTGGCCGGGGATGCCAGGGTCTTTAAGCGGTACAACACGCGAATAGCGATCGGTCGCGGCGCCTCGGCGTCGCGCATGGTATGGACAGTTGCGGGTGCCGGCCGGCGGGAACCGGCGGCGGCCGCCAGTGAAGAAGAATCGACGCGAGGACAAGGATGAGTGAGCCGCAGCCGTCTAACGGCGCAGAGACGAATGGCGCGAAGCCGGCACCGGCAGGGTTGGAATCGCTTGCGGCAGTCGGCAGCCGACTGGCGCAGCTTCGGGAGACACGGGGTTGGACCGTCGACGACGTGTCGGCGCGACTCAAGGTCGCACCGCAGAAGCTTCGGGCACTCGAGGCTGGTGACATCAGCCATTTGCCCGGCGTGACGTTCGCGCTCGGTGTCGTGCGCAGCTACGCGAAGATGCTCGGCGTCGATCCGGAACCGTTCGCGCAGGCGTTGCGCCGCGAGCGCGGGGTGCCGGAAGTCGACCTGTCGATGCCCGCGTCGTCGGGCACGGATCTGCCGCGCGGTCGCGTGTCGATTCCGCTGGGCGGGTCGTCGCGGCATCACCCGTGGCTCTGGGGCACGGGGATCGTCGTCGTCGCGGTGGTTGCCGTACTGATGTGGCACACTGGCGGCGATTCGTCGAGCCTGCTCGCGCGCTTCAAGAGCGGCGATGCCGAGCATGCGTCGGCCGCGAGCGCGCCTGCCGCCTCATCGTCTTCCGTCGAAGAGGCGGCCTCGAGCGGTGCGTCTGCCGTCGTCGCGAATGAGGTTCCGGCCCCGGCTGTTGCGTCTGCAGCCCCGGCGCCGGCGGTTGCGTCGGCTGCTCCGGCGCCTGCGCCCGTGGCACCGGTCGTGACGGCAGCCGCATCGCAGCCCGTCGTGGCAACGACGGCGACAAGCGCCGCCGTGCCGGCCCAGCCGGCGAGCGTCGCGGTGGCGGCCGGCCAGTCGCTGATCGAACTGAAGGTCAAGCAGGACAGCTGGTTCAGCGTGCGCGACAAGAGCGGCAAGGAACTGTTCTCCGGGCTGGTGCACGGCGGCGAGGCGAAGCAGGTCGCCGGCGACGGCCCGTTCAAGGTCACGATCGGCAACAAGGCGGGCCTCGACGCGATCGCGTTCGACGGAAAACCTGTCGATCCGGCAAAATATTCGGCAGCGCGGGGTAATGTGGCGCGGTTCACGTTGCCCTGACGTCAAGCGCCGTGGCGAAGGCCTGTCGTCGATATCGACAGGCCGCGAGGGCACGGCGCTTTTTCAATTCATGCGCCGCGTCGCGGTGCATTCCGCGTAAATGGATCTATCGATGCAATCCGAAGCTCAATCCCCACGCAGCAGTCAGATTTGTTCAACCGAGCCGGTGTTCGGCGGGCACCAGCCGCGCCGCGTATCGCATGCGGTGGATGTCCGCTGGGGCGGGCAGCTCGTGACGATCGGCGGCGACGCGCCCGTGCGCGTGCAGTCGATGACGAATACCGACACGGCCGACGCGATCGGCACGGCAATCCAGATCAAGGAACTCGCGAACGCGGGCTCCGAACTGGTGCGCATCACGGTCAACACGCCGGAGGCCGCGGCCGCCGTGCCGGCGATCCGCGAGCAGCTCGATCGCATGGGCGTGACCGTGCCGCTCGTCGGCGATTTCCACTACAACGGCCACCTGCTGCTGCGCGACTACCCGGGCTGCGCCGAGTCGCTGTCGAAGTACCGGATCAACCCGGGCAACGTCGGTCAGGGCGCGAAGCGCGATACGCAGTTCGCGCAGATGATCGAGGCGGCGGCCAAGTACGACAAGCCGGTGCGGATCGGCGTGAACTGGGGCAGCCTCGACCAGGACCTGCTCGCGCGCATGATGGACGAGAACGGTGCGCGTTCGCAGCCGTGGGATGCGCAGAGCGTGATGTACGAGGCGCTGATCCAGTCGGCGATCGGCTCGGCCGAGCGTGCGGTCGAACTCGGTCTCGGCCGCGACCGCATCATTCTGTCGTGCAAGGTCAGCGGCGTGCAGGATCTGATCGCCGTGTACCGCGAACTCAGCCGCCGCTGCGGCTTCGCGCTGCACCTCGGGCTGACCGAGGCCGGCATGGGCTCGAAGGGCATCGTCGCGTCGACGGCTGCACTCGGCGTGCTGCTGCAGGAAGGGATCGGCGACACGATCCGCATCTCGCTGACGCCGGAACCGGGCGCGTCGCGCACGGGCGAAGTGATCGTCGGCCAGGAAATCCTGCAGACGATGGGCCTGCGCTCGTTCGCACCGATGGTGATCGCGTGCCCGGGCTGCGGCCGTACGACGAGCACGCTGTTCCAGGAACTCGCGATGCAGATCCAGACCTACCTGCGCGAACAGATGCCGGTCTGGCGCAAAGAGTATCCGGGCGTCGAGAAAATGAACGTCGCGGTGATGGGCTGCATCGTCAACGGCCCGGGCGAATCGAAGCACGCGAACATCGGCATCAGCTTGCCGGGCTCGGGCGAGAACCCGGCCGCGCCTGTCTTCATCGACGGCGAGAAGGTCAAGACGCTGCGCGGCGAGCGGATCGCCGAGGAATTCCAGCAGATCGTCAGCGACTACGTCGAACGCAACTACGGCCGCGCTGAGGCCACGAACTAATTCGTCCACACACACGATGACTGAACAAAAACGCAAGATCGAGAAGCTCACCGGCGTCAAGGGCATGAACGACATCCTTCCGCAGGATGCCGGCCTTTGGGAGTTCTTCGAAGCTACGGTGAAATCGCTGCTGCGCGCCTACGGTTACCAGAACATCCGCACGCCGATCGTCGAGCACACGCAGCTCTTCACGCGCGGCATCGGTGAGGTCACCGACATCGTCGAAAAAGAGATGTACAGCTTCACCGACGCGCTGAACGGCGAAAACCTGACGATGCGCCCGGAAAATACCGCGGCCGTCGTGCGGGCGTCGATCGAGCACAACATGCTGTACGACGGCCCGAAGCGCCTGTGGTACATCGGGCCGATGTTCCGTCACGAGCGTCCGCAGCGCGGCCGCTATCGTCAGTTCCACCAGGTCGGCGTCGAGGCGCTCGGCTTCGCGGGTCCTGATGCGGACGCCGAGATCATCATGATGTGCCAGCGCCTGTGGGACGACCTCGGCCTGACCGGCATCAAGCTCGAGATCAACTCGCTCGGCCTTGCCGAAGAGCGTGCCGCGCATCGCGTCGAACTGATCAAGTACCTCGAGCAGTTTGCCGACGTGCTCGACGAGGATGCGAAGCGCCGCCTGTATACGAACCCGCTGCGCGTGCTCGACACGAAGAACCCCGCGCTGCAGGAAATCGCGCAGAACGCGCCGAAGCTGATCGACTTCCTCGGCGACGAATCGCGCGCGCACTTCGAAGGGCTGCAGCGTCTGCTGCTCGCGAACAACATTCCGTTCAAGATCAACCCGCGTCTCGTGCGTGGCCTGGACTACTACAACCTGACCGTGTTCGAGTGGGTCACCGACAAGCTCGGCGCGCAGGGGACGGTCGCAGCCGGCGGCCGCTACGATCCGCTGATCGAGCAGCTCGGCGGCAAGCCGACCGCCGCATGCGGTTGGGCGATGGGCATCGAGCGGATCCTCGAGCTACTGAAGGAAGAGGATCTCGCACCCGAGCAGGAAGGCGTCGACGTGTACGTCGTGCACCAGGGCGAGACCGCGCGTGAACAGGCGTTCATCGCGGCCGAGCGCCTGCGCGACACGGGCCTCGACGTGATCTTCCACTGCAGCGCCGACGGCGCGCCGGCAAGCTTCAAGTCGCAGATGAAACGGGCCGACGCAAGCGGCGCCGCGTTCGCGGTGATCTTCGGTGAAGAAGAGGTTGCAAACGGCACGGTGGGCGTGAAAGCGCTGCGCGGTGCGGGCGGAGACGGGGAAAAGAACGTTCAGCAGACCGTACCGGTCGAAGGCTTGACCGAATTCCTAATCAATGCGATGGTTGCATCCGCCGAAGACGGCGACGACTGATCGCGCTGGCATCCGCTCGACAAGAAAAGCCTGAACAGGAAGGAATCGCTCGCCGATGAGTTACCACGACGAACAAGAATCGATTGAAAGTGTCAAGGCGTGGTGGGCCCGCTGGGGCAACCTCACCACGTGGATCGTGCTCGCGGCGCTCGTCGTCGCGGCCGGTTTCAACGGCTGGAACTACTGGCAGCGCCGTCAGGCTGCCGAGGCGTCCGGGCTGTACGAACAGGTCCAGAAGGCCGCCGCCGCGAACGACAAGGCGACGATCGCGCGCGCGGCCGCCGACATGGAAGACAAGTTCGGCAGCACGCCGTATGCGCAGATGACCGCACTCTCCGCTGCGAAGACGCTGTACGCAGCCGGCGACTCGGCCGGTGCGAAGGCGCAGCTGCAATGGGCCGTCGATCACGCCAAGGATGACGAGTACAAGCAGATCGCGAAGCTGCGTCTCGCGTCGCTGCTGCTCGACGAGAAGGCGTACGATGCGGGCCTCGCGCTGCTGTCGGGTACGCCGGTCGATGCATTCAAGGGCCTCGTGGCCGATCGCCGCGGCGATCTGCTTGCCGCGCAAGGCAAGACCGACGATGCGCGCGCGGCGTACAAGCTCGCGCTCGACGGCCTGTCGAAGGACGACCAGTCCGCGCGTCAGCTCGTGCAGTTCAAGCTGGACGCGCTCGGCGGCTGAACCCCGGTCCCCTCAACCTCTTAACTCTGCTTCGCTAACCGATGAATTTGCTGAAACGTTACGCTGTGCCCGTTGCCTGCGCGGCGGCTGTCCTTGCACTGGCGGCCTGCTCGTCGTCGAAGGACGCGCGCCGCGTGCCGACGCCGCTCACCGAGTTCAAGCCCGTGATGGACGTGCAACAGGTCTGGAAGGCGAGCGTCGGCAAGGGCGGGCGCTACCTGTTCTCGCCGGTAGCCGTGGGCGACGCCGTCTATGCAGCGGGCGAAAACGGTTCGGTCGAGAAGATCGACGCGAAGACGGGCCAGACGCTCTGGCGCGCGAAGGTCGGCTCCGACCTGTCGGCCGGTGTCGGCAGCGACGGCAACCTGACCGCGGTCGGCGCGCTGAAGGGCGGTGTGTTCGTGCTGGGCCCGGACGGCAAGCAACTGTGGAAGACCACCGTGCAGGGCGAGATCTTCTCGCCGCCGCTCGTCGGCAACGGCCTCGTGGTCGTCCGCACGATCGACGGCCAGGTGATCGCGTTCAATGCGCAGACGGGCGAGCAGAAGTGGAACTACCGCAACCGTGCGGTGCCGCTGAACCTGCGCGTGTCGGCCGGCATGACGTTCGCGGGTGACGCGGCGGTGCTGGCGGGCTTCCCCGGCGGCGGGCTGGTCGCGATCAACCTGCAGACGGGCGAGCCGTTCTGGCAGACGCCGGTGTCGTTCCCGAAGGGTGTGACCGAGGTCGAGCGCATCAACGACGTCAGCGGTCCGCCGACGCTCGTGGGCGCGGAAGCCTGCGCGGTGACGTTCCAGGGGCAGCTTGGCTGCTTCGATGCGAACTCGGGCCGCCCGCTGTGGGAAAAGGCGTTCTCGAGCCGCAGCGGCCTCGCGCAGGACGATTCGGTGGTCGCCGGCGGCGACGACTGGTCGGTCGTGACCGCGTACGATGCTGCGTCGGGCAACCAGCTGTGGCGCAACGACAAGCTGAAGAGCCGTGACGTCGGCGTGCCGTATCTGCTCGGGCATGCGGTCGTGTTGGGCGACTACAAGGGCTTCGTGCACTTCCTGTCGCGTGAAGACGGCAGCTTCATCGCACGGATGAAGACCGACGGCAGCGCGATTACGGCGGCGCCGGTCCTCGCGGGCAATACGCTCGTCGTGCAGACGAAGGACGGCGGCCTGTACGGATTCCGTCCGCGCTGACGCGCAGGAAACATGCGCGGCCGCGGCGCGACGGGCTTGTCCCGTGCGCCGCGGCCGCGTGACTTGAAGGCGGCCGGTGCTCCCGGCCGCTCGGTATTTGAAAGGCAGTTCGAGACGAAAGACGATGGCGCGCAGCGCGCGCCAGGCGCGCGCATCCGGCGCGGCGCGAATTCGTGATATTTTCATTCAGCGCAGCCGCCCGCAGCAGCGGGCCTCCCGCTGCTGCGCTTCACCGTAGAAAACACAGATGAAACCGGTCATTGCCCTCGTTGGGCGCCCCAATGTGGGGAAATCCACGCTGTTCAACCGGCTCACGCGCTCGCGCGATGCGCTGGTCGCCGACTTGCCGGGCCTGACGCGCGATCGCCATTACGGCGAAGGGCGCGTCGGCGAGCGGCCGTACCTGGTCGTCGACACGGGCGGCTTCGAGCCCGTCGCGAAGGACGGCATCCTGCACGAGATGGCGCGCCAGACGCGGCAGGCCGTCGAGGAAGCCGACATCGTCGTGTTCATCGTCGACGGCCGCAACGGGCTCGCGCCGCAGGACAAGTCGATCGCCGACTACCTGCGCAAGACCGGCCGGCCGATCTTCCTGGTCGTCAACAAGGCCGAGGGGATGAAGTACACGGCGGTCGCGACGGACTTCTACGAGCTCGGGCTCGGCGATCCGCGTGCGATCTCGGCTGCGCACGGTGACGGCGTCACCGACATGATCAACGAGGCGCTGGATGTCGCGTACGCGGACCGTCCGGAGGAAGAGGACGAGAACGATCCTTCGCGCGGTATCAAGATCGCGATCGTCGGCCGCCCGAACGTCGGCAAGTCGACGCTCGTGAACGCGCTGATCGGCGAGGATCGCGTGATCGCGTTCGACATGCCGGGCACGACGCGCGATTCGATCTACGTGGACTTCGAGCGCAACGGCAAGAAGTACACGCTGATCGACACGGCCGGCCTGCGCCGCCGCGGCAAGGTGTTCGAGGCGATCGAGAAGTTCTCGGTCGTGAAGACGCTGCAGTCGATCTCAGACGCGAACGTGGTCATTCTTCTGCTGGATGCGCAGCAGGACATTTCCGACCAGGACGCACACATCGCCGGCTTCGTCGTCGAACAGGGTCGCGCGCTCGTGATCGGCGTCAACAAGTGGGACGGGCTCGACGAGCATGCGCGCGATCGCGCGAAAGCGGATTTGACCCGTAAGCTGAAATTCCTCGACTTCGCGAAATCGCACTTCATTTCGGCAACGAAGAAGACAGGCATCGGCACGCTGATGCGCTCGGTCGACGACGCGTACGCCGCGGCGATGGCGAAGCTGCCGACGCCGAAGCTCACGCGCGCGCTGATCGAGGCAGTCGAATTCCAGCAGCCGCGCCGTCGCGGCCCGGTGCGTCCGAAGCTGCGCTACGCGCACCAGGGCGGCCAGAATCCGCCGATCATCGTCATCCACGGTAACGCGCTCGACGCCGTGACGGAAACGTACAAGCGTTACCTGGAAAACCGGTTCCGCGAAACTTTCTCGCTGACAGGGACTCCATTGCGCATAGAGTTCCGTTCGTCGAACAATCCGTACGCGGACAAGAGCTGAAGACGTCTGTTACACGCGTCACGCAAGGGGTTGGCCGCAAGGCCTATGCCCCCGGCGGGCCAGGCAAAATCGGCTATAGTGTAGCGATTGGCGCCGGATCTCTTTTTCTTCGCCGCCAGTCCAGATCAACCTGCAAAAAAAGATGGAGTACGCCATGAGCAACAAAGGGCAATTGTTACAAGACCCGTTTTTGAACGCACTGCGCAAAGAGCACGTTCCCGTTTCGATCTACCTCGTCAACGGCATCAAGCTTCAAGGGAACATTGAATCGTTCGACCAGTACGTCGTGTTGCTCCGTAATACGGTGACCCAGATGGTGTACAAGCACGCCATCTCGACGGTCGTGCCGGCGCGCCCGGTGAATTTCCACCCGGACGCGGAAGCCTCGTCCTAACCTATCGCAGCGGCCGGCATCCGGTCGCCGCGAGCGACCGATGCCAGCCGCCTTATCTTGACACCTGAAAATTTGATCAACGCAGCGCTCGTCGGCATCGATTTCGGCAAGACCGATTTCGAAGCCAGCCTCGAAGAACTCAGTCTTCTCGCCTCCAGCGCGGGAGCCCGTCCCGCAGTCACCCTCACGGGGCGTCGTTCCAGTCCCGATGCCAAGATGTTCATCGGCAGCGGCAAAGCCGAAGAACTCCGGCTCGCCTGCGACGCGCACAACGTCGAAATCGTCATCTTCAACCACGCATTGGCGCCCGCCCAGCAACGTAATCTGGAGCAGGCACTTAACAGGCGCGTGGTCGATCGCACCAGCCTCATCCTCGACATCTTTGCCCAGCGTGCCCGCAGCCATGAAGGCAAGCTGCAGGTCGAGCTCGCGCAGCTTCAGTACCTGTCGACGCGGCTCATTCGCGCATGGACCCACCTTGAACGGCAGAAGGGTGGTATCGGCCTGCGCGGCCCCGGTGAAACCCAGCTCGAAACCGACCGCCGGCTGATCGGCGAGCGCATCAAGATGCTGAAGTCGCGGCTCGACCGGCTGCGCCGGCAACACAGCACGCAACGCCGCCAGCGTGCGCGCAGCGGCACGATGTCGGTGTCGCTCGTCGGCTATACGAACGCGGGCAAGTCGACGCTGTTCAATGCGCTGACGAAAGCGCAGGCCTACGCGGCCGACCAGCTGTTCGCCACGCTCGATACGACGTCGCGGCGCGTGTACCTCGGCGACGAGGTCGGCCAGATCGTCGTGTCGGATACGGTCGGGTTCATCCGCGAGTTGCCTCACCAGCTGGTCGCCGCATTCCGCGCGACCCTCGAGGAAACGATCCACGCGGATCTGCTGCTGCACGTGGTCGATGCATCGAGCGCGGTCAGGCTTGAACAGATCGAGCAGGTCAATGGCGTGTTGCACGAGATCGGCGCGGACACGATCCGCCAGGTGCTGGTGTTCAACAAGATCGACGCCGTGCCTGAACTGGCGGCCCGCGGCGACGCGGTCGAGCGGGACGAGTATGGTAATATTTCGCGCGTCTTTTTGAGCGCGCGCACCGGTCAGGGTCTTGACGCGTTGCGTGCCGCCATCGCCGAAATCGCCTCCGCGGAACACCTTTCCAGCGCGACGTTACCCAACGGCGCGCTCGACGGCGCCCCCGCTGAACCACACGAAGACCACACGATTTCCGAACACGGGCGCTAACCGGTCCCGGCCGGTTCGTCGGCGTCTAATCTGGTGAACAAACTCTGGTGAACGAATACAACGAGCGGAGTACCTGGCGGCGGATGCGCGCCTTGCTGTCGATCAACGATCCCCGCTGGGGACGCGGCGAAGGCAATGGCAAAGACGGATCCCGTCCCCGCCCGAACGAATCGAAGCGTCCGCAAGGCGGCGACGGCGATGGTCCGCCCGATCTCGACGAGATGTGGCGCAACTTCAACCGGCGCCTGAACGGCCTGTTCGGCGGCAAGGGCGGCAACGGCTTCCGTCCTGACAACGGGCGAGCCGCGCGCGTCGGCGTCGGCATCGTGATCGGCGTGCTGGTCGCGGTCTACGCAGGCAGCGGGCTGTTCGTCGTGCAGGAAGGGCAGACGGGCGTCGTGCTGCAGCTCGGCAAGCTGTCGGGCACGGTCGGTCAGGGCGTGCACTGGCGCGCGCCGTATCCGTTCGCGTCGCACGAGATCGTCGATACGTCGCAGGTCCGCTCGATCGAAATCGGCCGCAACAACGTCGTGCGTCTCGCGAACGTGAAGGAAGCGGCGATGCTGACGCGCGACGCCGATATCGTCGACGTGCGCTTCATCGTGCAGTACCGCATCCGTTCCGCGACCGATTACCTGTTCCGCAGTGTCGACCCCGAGCGCAGTGTCTCGCAGGCCGCCCAGGCCGCGGTACGTGCGATCGTCGGCACGCGCAGCGCGGCCGACGTGCTGAACCAGGACCGCGACGCGCTGCGCGAGCAGCTCGCGGCCGCGATCCAGCGCGATCTCGATCGCTACCAGTCGGGGCTCGAGGTGACGGCCGTCACGATGCAGAGCGTTGCGGCGCCCGAGCAGACGCAGGCCGCGTACGGTGAAGTCGCGAAGGCACGCGACGAGCGCGAGGCCGCGAAGCGCGCCGCGCAAGCGTATGCAAACGACCTGCTGCCGAAGGCGCAGGGCGATGCGGCGAAGCTCGTCGACGAAGCGAAGGCGTATGCCGATCGCGTGGTCACGGAAGCCGAAGGCGATGCCGACCGCTTCAAGCAGGTCTATGCGCAGTACTCGAAGGCGCCCGCGGTGATCCGCGAGCGAATGTATCTCGAGACGATGCAGGAAATCTATTCGAATTCGACGAAGGTGTTCGTCGGCAACAAGGGCGGCAACAGCGTCGTGTATCTGCCGCTCGACAAGCTCGTCGAGCAGGGGCGACAAAACGCCGCGACGTCCACGGGCGCATCCGCACCCGACGCCGCGTCGGCACCGGCGGCTGCCGCGCCGGCTGCAGCGGCGCCCGCAAGTGCGGCGTCGGCCGTGGCGGCGTCGGGCACCGACGTGCTGCGATCGCGCGAGGCGTTTCGCAGCCGGTCGCGCGAAGACGATCTGAAGTAACGGGGAGCGCAGAACATGAACCGAATCATTGCGCTCGTCGTCGCAATCGTGATCGTTGCCTTCGCGGCATCGTCGACCGTCCTTACCGTCGATCCGCGCCATGCGGCCGTGCTGTCGGGGCGCGACGGCGCGCAACCCGAATTGGCGGGCCCTGGCATCCATTTCAAATTGCCGCCGCCGCTGCAGACGGCCACGCTGATCGACACGCGCCTGCAATCGCTCGAGTCGTCGGATCCGCTGCAACTGGCAACGGAAGACAAGCGCGACCTGCTCGTCGCCTACGCGGTGAAGTACCGGATCAGCGATCCGATGAAGTATTTCACGACGACGGGCGGTGACCCGTCGGCAGCCGGCGATCGTCTCGCCGGCGCGCTGAAGAGCGCACTCGGTGACGCGTTCGGCAAGCGCGCGCTCGACGACGCGCTCGGCGGCCAGCGTGCGATCGCCGATGCGGCCCGTGACGAAGTGAAGGCGAAGGCGTCCGGTTTCGGCGTCGACGTGGTCGACGTCCAGTTGACGCGCGTCGATTTGCCGGCCGCGCAGACCGATGCCGTCTATCAGCGGATGATCGGCGCGCTGCGAGATCAGGCGGCGCAGGTGCGTGCGCAAGGCGCGGCCGACGTCGAGCAGATCAAGGCGGACGCCGAACGCGAACAGCAGGCCGTGCTCGCGAACGCGTACAAGTCCGCACAGACGATCAAGGGCGAGGGCGACGCGAAGGCCGCGATGATTGCCGCCGACGCGTTCGGCCGCGATCCGCAGTTCTACCAGTTCTACGCGAGCCTGCAGGCTTACCGGAACACGTTCAAGCGCAACGACATCATCGTCGTCGATCCCGACAGCGAGTTCTTCCGCTTCATGCGCAGCCCGACGGGCGGTGCCGCACCGGCGGCGCCTGCTCCCCGCAAACACTGACCTTGGGGCGCCGCGTCGAGCGGCGCCGTCGCTCGCATGGACCTGGCTGGCTCGTTGTTGCTCGCAGTAGCGCTGATGCTGATCATCGAGGGGGCGTTCCCCTTCGTGTTTCCCGTCGCCTGGCGCGACACGTTTCGTAGAATAGCTGAGCGGCCGCCGCATCATATCCGGATCGGCGGGCTGATCGTGATGGTGCTCGGGCTCATACTGCTGCTGCTCGCCACCTGACCGGAGACCTGATCCGGACGGCTCATCCGCCGTTCGTCCCGCCCGAATTCAGAATTTCCGATTCACATCGCGGCGCGCGTGTCGCGCGCTGTTTCCCGTCGTAGGACCGTACCGATGTCGACCTGGTTACTTCCCGAGAATATCGCCGACGTATTGCCGTCGGAAGCGCGCAAGATCGAGGAGCTGCGCCGCAGGCTGCTCGACCGCTTCCGTTCGTATGGCTACGAAATGGTGATGCCGCCGCTGCTCGAGTATCTCGAATCGCTGCTGACGAGCGGCGGTGCAGACCTGCGCCTGCGCACCTTCAAGCTGGTCGACCAGCTGTCGGGTCGCACCCTCGGCCTGCGTGCGGACATCACACCGCAGGTCGCGCGGATCGACGCGCACCTGTTGAACCGCCAGGGCGTGACGCGCCTCTGCTATGCGGGACACGTGATGCATACGCGTCCGCGCGGCCTGCATGCGACGCGCGAGCAGATCCAGATCGGCGCCGAAATCTACGGGCATGCCGGGCTGGAAGCCGACCTCGAGATCCAGCAGCTGATGCTCGACGCGCTGCATCTCGCGGGCCTGTCGCGCATTCGTCTCGACCTCGGCCACGCGGGCGTGCTCGCGGCGCTGCTGGCGCGCGATGCGCAGGCCGCCGAGCGCGGCGAGTCGCTGTACGACGCGCTGTCGGGCAAGGACGTGCCGCTGCTGAACGAACTCACCGACGATCTCGGCGCCGATACGCGCGCCGCGCTGCGCGCGCTGCCGCATCTCTATGGCGACGCAAGCGTGCTCGCCGAGGCGCGTACACGCTTGCCGGTGCTGCCCGAAATCACGCGGGCGCTCGACGATCTGGCGCAGCTCGCGGCACAGGCGAAAGGTGCCGAAGTGGCGATCGATCTCGGCGACCTGCGCGGCTATGCATATCACAGCGGCGCGATGTTCAGCGCCTACATCGACGGCGTGCCGAACGCGATCGCGCGGGGCGGCCGCTACGACCACGTCGGCCAGGCATATGGGCGTGCCCGTCCCGCCACGGGCTTCTCGCTCGACCTGCGCGAGCTCGCGCGGATTTCGCCGGTCGAGGCGCGCGGCACCGCGATTCTCGCGCCGTGGGCGCAGGACGATGCGCTGAGCGCGGCCGTCGCGGCGCTGCGTGATGCGGGCGAGGTCGTGATCCAGGCGCTGCCGGGCCACGATCATGTGCTCGACGAGTTCGCGTGCGACCGTTCGCTCGTCGAGCGCAACGGCGCATGGGTGGTCGAACCCCGATAAACAGGCGTTCGCGGGACGTGCTTCGGCGTGCATATCGTTGAAGCGAAACGGAAAAATTCGGAATCGCCCGCGAACATAGGTAGAATACGTTTTTAACCAGCTAACGAATCAACATGTCTGCCAGCGCAGTGAACGTGACTCCCGGGCGCAATGTCGTCGTCGTGGGAACGCAATGGGGTGATGAAGGCAAGGGCAAGATCGTCGACTGGCTGACGGACCACGCTCAGGGCGTCGTGCGTTTCCAGGGCGGTCACAACGCCGGCCACACCCTCATCATCGGCGGCAAGAAAACGATCTTGCGCCTCATTCCGTCGGGCATCATGCGTGAAGGCGTCGCCTGCTACATCGGCAACGGCGTCGTCCTGTCCCCCGAAGCACTGTTCAAGGAAATCGGCGAGCTGGAAGAAGCGGGCGTGAACGTGCGCGACCGCCTGTTCATTTCCGAAGCCACGACGCTGATCCTGCCGTACCACATCGCGATCGACCAGGCGCGTGAAGCGCGCAAGGGCGCGGGCAAGATCGGTACGACCGGCCGCGGCATCGGCCCCGCGTACGAAGACAAGGTGGGCCGCCGCGCGCTGCGCGTGCAGGACCTGTTCGACGCGAAGACCTTCGCCGACCGCCTGCGTGAAAACCTCGATTTCCACAACTTCGTGCTGACCCAGTACCTGGGCGGCGCGGCTGTCGATTTCCAGGCCACGCTCGACACGATGCTGGGTTATGCCGACCGCCTGAAGCCGATGGTGGCCGACGTGTCGCGCCGCCTGTACGACGCGAACAATGCGGGCCAGAACCTGCTGTTCGAAGGCGCACAAGGCACGCTGCTCGATATCGACCACGGCACCTATCCGTTCGTCACGTCGAGCAACTGCGTGGCAGGTGCGGCGTCGGCTGGCGCGGGCGTGGGTCCGCAGAAGCTCAACTACATCCTCGGCATCACGAAGGCGTATTGCACGCGCGTCGGCTCGGGCCCGTTCCCGAGCGAACTGTACGATGCGGACAATCCGCAGCGTCAGGACCAGGTTGGCGTCACGCTCGCGAACGTCGGTAAGGAATTCGGTTCGGTCACCGGCCGTCCGCGCCGCACCGGCTGGCTCGACGCAGCCGCGCTGCGCCGCTCGATCCAGATCAACGGCGTGTCGGGCCTGTGCATGACGAAGCTCGACGTGCTCGACGGCCTCGACGAAGTCAAGCTGTGCGTCGGCTACAAGATCGACGGCAAGGATGCGGACATCCTGCCGCGCGGCGCCGCTGATGTGGCCCGTTGCGAGCCTGTTTACGAGACGTTTGCCGGCTGGAAGGAAAGCACGGTCGGCATCAAGACGTGGGAAGCACTGCCGGCGAATGCGCAGGCTTACCTGACCCGCGTCCAGGAAGTGGCTGGCGTGCCGGTCGACATGGTGTCGACGGGTCCGGACCGCGACGAAACGATCCTGCTCCGCCATCCGTTCAAGGTGTAATTTTCAGATGACGCAGCAAATCACGATGACGGCGGCAGACTTGATGACCGATCCGCGCAACGACGACAAGAACCTGTGGGTAGGCTGGGACGAGTATCACCGTCTCATCGAGCTGCTCGCGCTCCAGGTGCATGCATCGGGCTGGAAGTTCGACCAGATCCTGTGCCTCGCGCGCGGTGGCCTGCGCGTCGGCGATCAACTGTCGCGCATCTACGACGTGCCACTCGCGATTCTCGCGACGAGTTCGTACCGCGAAGCGGCCGGCACGGAGCAGGGCGACCTCGACATCGCGCAGTACATCACGATGACGCGCGGCAACTTGGCGGGCAACGTGCTGCTGGTCGACGATCTCGTCGATTCGGGCGTCACGCTTGCGCGCGTGCAGGAGCACCTGAAGGAGCGCTATCCGTCGGTGACCGCCGTGCGCTCGGCGGTACTCTGGTACAAGGGTTGCTCGAAGGTCAAGCCCGACTATCACACGCAGTTCCTGCCGACGAATCCGTGGATTCATCAGCCGTTCGAAGAGTGGGACACGGTTCGCCCGCACAACCTCGAGGCGTGGATCAAGCGCGGTCGCGCACAGCGCGACGGCTCGGGCGCGTAAGCGGCCGGCCAATCGAAGGAAAGCCTTGTACGGCGCCGCTTGCGGCGCCGTTTTTCATTGGGGCGTCATACGCGCTGGCGCCGCGCGTCCCGTGGCTCGGGTAGGCAGACGGCGCTGCCCCGGCTATGATTGGCAGCCCTGCCACAGCTCGCGCCGGATTGCATGCGCAGCGTGGATCACGTGGTGACAAGGCAACAGAGCAGGGCGGCGTTTCACGGGGGCGCGAGTAGAATAGCGCTCGTTTTGTCCGACCCGGACCCGATTATTACGCTTCATATGAACGACACGATCCACGCGACCGACGCAGCACACGCGCCGCATTCGACGCAACAACATTCGATGCGGGCGCTAGCGATAGCAGCCATCGGCGTCGTGTTCGGCGACATCGGCACCAGCCCGCTGTATTCGCTCAAAGAGGCGTTCAGCCCCGCACACGGCATTCCGCTCACCGAAGGATCGATTCTCGGCGTGATCTCGCTGCTGTTCTGGGCAATCATCCTGGTGGTCGGCATCAAGTACCTGCTGTTCGTGATGCGCGCGGACAACAACGGCGAAGGCGGCGTGCTCGCGCTGATGGCGCTGTCGTTGCGGCCGCTCGACTCGAAGACTCGCGTCGCGGGCGCGCTGATGGCGCTCGGGATCTTCGGCGCGTGCATGTTCTATGGGGACGCGGTGATCACGCCGGCGATCTCGGTGATGTCGGCGGTCGAAGGTCTCGAAATCGCGACGCCACACCTGTCCCATCTCGTGCTGCCGATCACGATCGTGATCCTGATCGCGCTGTTCTGGATCCAGCGTCACGGGACCGCACTGGTCGGCAAGCTGTTCGGCCCGATCATGGTGCTGTGGTTCGTCGTGATCGCAGCGCTCGGCGTTTACCACATCGTGCGCGTGCCGGGCATCATGGCTGCCATCAACCCGTATTACGCGGCGTCGTTCATGGCCGATCACCTGCTGCAGGCGTACGTCGTGCTCGGCTCGGTCGTGCTGGTGCTGACCGGCGCGGAAGCGCTCTACGCGGACATGGGGCACTTCGGCGCGAAGCCGATCCGCATCGCCGCCTACGGGCTCGTGATGCCGTCGCTCGTGCTGAACTACTTCGGCCAGGGCGCGTTGCTGATCCAGAACCCGAAGGCGATCGAGAACCCGTTCTTCCTGCTGGCGCCCGAATGGGGGCTGCTGCCGCTCGTCGTGCTGTCGACGGTCGCGACCGTGATCGCGTCGCAGGCAGTGATCTCGGGCGCGTATTCGCTGACGTCGCAGGCCATCCAGCTCGGCTACGTGCCGCGCATGAAGGTGCTGCACACGTCGGAACTCGCGATCGGCCAGATCTACGTGCCGGTCGTGAACTGGCTGCTGCTGTTCGTGATCCTCTGCATCGTCATCGGCTTCAAGAGCTCCGACAACCTCGCGGCCGCGTACGGTATCGCGGTGACGGCGACGATGGTGATCACGACCGTGCTCGCCGCGGTCGTGATGGTGAAGGTGTGGAACTGGAACCGGCTGCTGGTCGGCGCGATCATCGCGGTGTTTCTCGCAGTCGACCTTGGCTTCTTCGGCGCGAACCTGCTGAAGGTCGCGCAGGGCGGCTGGTTGCCGCTCGGCATCGGCGCGCTGCTGTTCTTCCTGCTGATGACCTGGTACAAGGGGCGTCACATCGTCAAGGAGCGCACGGCGGCCGACGGTATCCCGCTCGAACCGTTCCTGCAGGGGCTGCTCGCGCATCCGCCGCATCGCGTGTCGGGTACCGCGATCTACCTGACTGGCAACGACAAGCTCGTGCCCGTCAGCCTGCTGCACAACCTGAAGCACAACAAGGTGCTGCACGAGCGCACCATTTTCCTCACGTTCGTCACGCGCGACTTTCCTTACGTGCGCGACGACAAGCGTCAGTCCTCGCGTGATGCGGGCGGCGGGCTGTATATCGTCAAGGCCGAGTACGGCTTCAACGAGACGCCGGACGTGAAGGCCGTGCTCGAGGAATTCGGCCGCACGCACGACATGACGTTCGAGCTGATGGACACGTCGTTCTTCCTCGCGCGCGAAACGGTCGTGCCGACGCATCTGCCCGGGATGTCGATCTGGCGCGAGCGCGTGTTCGCCTGGATGCACCAGAATGCCGCGAAGCCGACCGACTTCTTCTCGATCCCCGCAAACCGCGTGGTCGAACTCGGGACGAAGATCGAGATCTGACACAAGGTGTGGCGCGTAGGCCGTCGGGCCGCGCGCCGTGTTTGCCGAAGTCGTAAAAAAGCCCGCCTTTCGGCGGGCTTTTTTATCTGTCGCGCAGGGGCTTGCGGGTGCTCAGCGCTTCAGCTTCGCGAATGCCGCGGCCATCGCGCCTGCCGGTTCCGGCTCGCGCGAACGCTGCTGCGGGCGGGCCGCGCCGCGCCCCGCGTTGCCGCGATCCTGGCCGCCGCGCGACGACATGCCGGGCGCCGCCGCGTCGTCGTCGAGGCGCATCGTCAGCGCAATGCGCTGGCGCTTCACGTCGACGTCAATCACCTTCACCTTGACGACCTGGCCGGCCTTCACGACTTCGTGCGGATCCTTGATGAACTTGGTCGACATCGCGGATACGTGGACGAGGCCGTCCTGGTGGACGCCGATGTCCACGAACGCGCCGAACGCGGCGACGTTCGTCACGACGCCTTCGAGCGTCATGCCGGGCACGAGATCCGACACTTTCTCGACGCCTTCGCGGAACGTCGCGGTCTTGAATTCGGGGCGCGGATCGCGGCCCGGCTTCTCCAGTTCGGACAGGATGTCGCGCACGGTGGGCAGGCCGAAACGTTCGTCAACAAATTCCGTCGGGGACAGGCCCGACAGCGCTTCCCGGTTGCCGAGCACGTCGTCGATGCGCTTGCTGATCTTCGCGAGCATCCGCTCGACGACCGGATACGCTTCCGGGTGCACCGACGAGCGGTCGAGCGGATTCTCGCCGCCGTTGATGCGCAGGAAGCCCGCGGCCTGTTCGAAGGTCTTGTCACCGAGGCGCGGCACCTTGCGCAGGTGCTCGCGCGACGGGAACGGGCCGTTCGCATCGCGGTAGTCGACGATGTTGCGCGCGAGCGTCGCGTTCAGGCCCGATACGCGGGCGAGCAGCGGGGCCGACGCGGTGTTCGCGTCGACGCCGACCGCGTTCACGCAGTCCTCGACGACCGCGTCGAGCGAGCGGGCGAGTTCACGCTGGTTCACGTCGTGCTGGTACTGGCCGACGCCGATGGCCTTCGGCTCGATCTTCACGAGCTCGGCGAGCGGATCCTGCAGGCGGCGTGCAATCGAGACGGCACCGCGCAGCGACACGTCGAGCTCCGGGAATTCCTTCGCGGCCAGCTCGGATGCCGAATAGACCGAAGCGCCGGCTTCCGACACGACGATCTTCTGCAGGCGCAGCTCCGGGTGCTTCGCGATCAGTTCGCCCGCGAGCTTGTCGGTTTCACGTGACGCCGTGCCGTTGCCGATGCTGATCAGCTCGGCCTGCGTCTGCGCGGCGATGCGTGCGAGTTTCGCGATCGAGCCATCCCAGTCGCGGCGCGGCTCGTGCGGGTAGATCGTGTCGGTCGCGAGCACCTTGCCGGTGCGGTCGACGACCGCGACCTTCACACCCGTGCGCAGGCCGGGGTCGAGACCGATCACGGCCTTCGGGCCGGCCGGCGCGGCCAGCAGCAGGTCGTTCAGGTTGCGCGCGAACACGCGGATCGCTTCCGTTTCGGCCGTTTCGCGCAATTGCGTGAGCAGCTCGTTTTCGATGTGCGGCTGCACCTTCACGCGCCAGCACCAGCGGCATACGTCGGACAGCCACTTGTCGGCCGGGCGGTTCTGGTTCGCGATGCCGAAATGGCGCGCGATCATCGCCTCGCCGGGATGCGGCACCTGCGCGTCGAGTTCTTCGCCGAGGCCGAGCTTGATCGTCAGCACGCCCGCGTTGCGGCCGCGGAACAGCGCGAGGGCGCGGTGCGACGGCACGGTCTTGATCGTTTCCGCGTAGTCGTAATAGTCGCGGAATTTCTCGCCTTCCTCGTTTTCCTTGCCCTCGACGACGGCCGACGACACGACGCCCTGGTTGTGTAGATAGTCGCGCAGCTTGCCGAGCAGCTCGGCCGTCTCGCCGAACTGCTCGGACAGGATGTCGCGCGCGCCGTCGAGCGCGGCCTTTACGTCGGCCACGCCCTTCTCGGCGTCGACGTACGCGGCTGCCTCGGCCTGCGGGTCGAGCAGCGGGTTCGCGAGGAGCGCCTGGGCAAGCGGCTCCAGGCCGGCTTCGCGGGCGATCTGCGCACGCGTGCGGCGCTTCGGCTTGTACGGCAGATAAAGGTCTTCGAGCACCTGCTTGCTGTCGGCCGCGTCGATCGCGGCGCGCAGTTCGTCGGTCAGCTTGCCCTGTTCGTCGATGCTCGACAGGATCGACGCACGGCGATCCTCGAGTTCGCGCAGATACAGGAGGCGTTCCTCGAGCTGGCGCAACTGCGTGTCGTCCAGGTTGCCGGTCACTTCCTTGCGGTACCGGGCAATGAACGGAACGGTCGAGCCTTCGTCGAGGAGTTGCACGGCCGCCGCGACCTGGCGCGGCTGGACGGACAGTTCGGTGGCGATGCGCTGTACGATCTTGAGTGCTACGGTTTCCGTCATGTCGTGGATGATCTGCCTGCTGAAATCGCGGCGGGGGCCGGCAGGCCCGAGGCGGCGGGCTGCGTGGCGGGCCCGACGGGCCGGATGCCGCGGGTGAGTGAAGCGGGGCATTTTGCCATAAATGGCGGAGCGCCCAGCCGGGGGTGATAGAATTTGACACATGTCCCGCAGCTTTCCTACGACGTTGCCAACTTCCCGAATTTCTCTCGTCGCGCTCGGCGCAGCGCTCGCCGCGGCTTTGTCTGCAGGGCCTTCCGGCGCGTTCGCGCAAGCGTCGGACGCCACCGCGCCGGCCGCCGCCGCGGCTGCGCCCGTGACGGCCACGGCCGCACCGGATTTCGACGCCCGTCAAAAAGTGCTCAATCAACGCTCCGCAGAAAACGATTATCGTTATGCGGTGGCCGAGCACGATTGCTACAGCAAGTTCTTCGTCAATCACTGTCTCGGCAAGGCGCGTGAACAGATGCGCGACGAGCGGGCGAGCATCCGCCAGGAGCAACTCGCGCTCAACGACGAGCAGCGGGCGGTGCATGCGCAGCAGCGCGACCAGCAGCAGGCGCTGAAGGCGGCGCAGAACGCGGCGGAAGCACCGCAGCGCGCGGCGAACGACGCGGCAAACGCGGCTGCGTTCCGCGACAAGCAGGAGCAGAATGCGCTGAAGCAGGCGCAGCGTGGTGCGGAAGGGCCACAGCGCGCGGCGAACAAGCAGGCATACGACCAGAAGCAGGGCGACTTCCAGCGCAAGCTCGACCAGGCGCACCAGCAGGCCGCGCAGAAGGCGCAGGAGCGGGCGGACAACGCCGCGCGCTACGAGCAGAAGCAGAAGGAAGCCGTGCAGCACAAGGCCGATGTCGAGCAGCGTCAGAAGGAAGCGGCCGAGAAGGCGCAGCAGAAGCAACAGCAGGGGCAGTAACGTGTTGGATTGATCGAGATCAGTCTCGGGCGCGCTGGCACGCCGGTCGGCGCGCTGCTTCGATGAGGAGGCAAGTATGCAAAACCGTCACACGGAACAGCAGCAGGAGTTGCACAACCGTTTGGCTGCATTGCAGGAGCAGCACCAGCAGCTCGCTCGGGAGATCGAGCTGAAGGAAGGGCACTCCGACATCGACGACATCACGCTGCACCGGCTGAAGAAGGAAAAGCTGGCGGCCAAGGACAAAATCATTTTGCTGCAATCGCAGCTGGAACCGGATAAGCGCGCCTGAGCGCGGCCTGGCAAGCGCCGGCGCCGCCCGGGCGCTGGACACAGGAACGCTTGCCTTGAATTCACCGCTTGAAGCCACCCCCGATGCCCGGCGCGACGTGTCGCCCGCCGGGCGCGCTCGTGCGCCCGAAGGCACCTTTGAGCTGAGCCGCAAGCGCGTCGACGAACTCGACACGATCTTCGGCGAAGGCGGGTTGCTGGCGCGTGCGCTCGACGGCTATCGGCCGCGACAGTCGCAGATCGAGATGGCACGTGCCGTCGCGTCCGCGATGGAAGCGTCCGCGCGCCGGATGCCCGAACCCGAGATCTTCGAAACCCGCAAGCGGCCGGCGCGTCGCCTCGGCGACGGCGACAAGGCGGCCGAAACGGGCGCGGACGCCGCCGCGGCAGCCGAAGTCGACGGCGATGCCGGCGACAACACGCTGATCGTCGAGGCCGGTACGGGTACCGGCAAGACCTATGCGTACCTCGTGCCTGCGATGCTGTGGGGCGGCAAGGTGATCGTGTCGACCGGCACGAAACACCTGCAGGACCAATTGTTCGCGCGCGACATCCCGACCGTGCGCAACGCGCTGGCGGTGCCGGTGTCGGTCGCGATGCTGAAGGGCCGCGCCAACTACCTGTGCCACTACTACCTGCAGCGCACGGCCGACAACGGCCGGTTGCCGTCGCGGCAGGATACGGCGTATCTGCAGGAAATCGTCCGCTTCGCGAAGATCACGAAGAGCGGCGACAAGGCCGAGCTCGCGAGCGTGCCGGAAACGGCACCCGTGTGGTCGATGGTCACGTCGACGCGCGACAACTGCCTCGGCCAGGAATGCCCGCATTACAAGGATTGCTTCGTGATGCAGGCGCGGCGCGAGGCGCAGCAGGCCGACGTCGTCGTCGTCAACCACCACCTGTTCTTCGCGGACATCATGCTGCGCGATACGGGGATGGCCGAGCTGCTGCCGAACGCGAACACGGTCATCTTCGACGAAGCGCATCAGTTGCCGGAAACGGCGACGCTGTTCTTCGGCGAAACGCTGTCGACGACGCAGATTCTCGAGCTCGCCCGCGACACGGTGGCGGAAGGCCTGAGCCATGCACGCGACGCGGTCGAGTGGGTGAAGCTCGGCGGCGATCTCGAGCGCGCGGCGCGCGACTTGCGCCTGGCGTTCGCGAACGACCAGATCGTCCGCATGTCGCTCGCCCAGCTCGGCGACGATCACCCGATGTTCGGTGCGCTCGACGCGCTCGAGGCTGCGCTCGACGCGCTGGCGTCGGCGCTTGCCAGCCAGGCCGAACGGGCGGAATCGCTCGGCGCATGCCTGCGGCGCGCACGCGAGCTGCAGGACCTGCTGGCCGGCTGGGTCGCACCCGGCGCGACGGAAGCGGCGGCGAAGGCCGACGCAACGGCGGCCGGCGACAAGGCGGCCTCCGACGGCGATCCGAACGAGAAGGTGCGCTGGGTCGAAGTGTTCGCGCATACGGTCCAGCTGCACGAAACGCCGCTGTCGGTCGCGCCGATCTTTGCCAAGCAGCGCGCGGGCGTGCCGCGTGCCTGGGTGTTCACGTCGGCCACGCTGTCGGTGCGCGGCGACTTCACGCACTATGCGGCGCAAATGGGCCTCAGCTCGCGTCGCTCGATGACGCTCGCGAGCCCGTTCGACTACCAGTCGCAAGGGCTGCTGTACGTGCCGCGCAATCTGCCGCAACCGTCTTCGCCGGCGTTTACCGATGCCGTCTTCGATGCCGCGCTGCCGGCGATCGAGGCGTCCGGCGGCGGCGTGTTCATGCTGTGCACGACGCTGCGCGCGGTCGACCGGATCGCGTCGAAGCTGCGCGACGTGATCGAATCGCGCGGCTGGAACATGCCGCTGCTCGTGCAGGGCGATGCAAGCCGCACCGAACTGCTCGACCGTTTCCGTGCGTATGGCAACGCGATCCTGGTCGGCAGCCAGAGTTTCTGGGAAGGCGTCGACGTGCGCGGTGACGCGCTGTCGCTCGTCGTGATCGACAAGCTGCCGTTCGCGCCGCCGGACGATCCGGTGCTGGCCGCGCGGCTCGACGCGCTGACGAAGAAGGGGCTGAGCCCGTTCGCCGTGCACCAGTTGCCGCAGGCCGTGATCACGCTGAAGCAGGGCGCGGGCCGGCTGATTCGTGCGGAGACGGATCGCGGCGTGCTGATGATCTGCGACACGCGGCTCGTCGACAAGCCCTACGGGCGCCGGATCTGGCAGAGCCTGCCGCCGTTCAAGCGGACCCGCGAGATCGCGGTCGTCCAGGACTTCTTCGACGAGCACCGTTCGGCAAAGCGCACGTGACGGTGCGTGCGGCGATCGTCGCGCGATCGCACCGGCGCCGCCTGAATGTGGCGCCCATAAAAAAACCCGGCTCGATGGCCGGGTTTTTTGTGCGTGCAGCGCGTGCCGCACGGTGCTGTCGTCAGAACTGCCACCACGACTTCTTCGCGCCGGGGCGCGAGTGGCCCGTGACGTACGGGCTGTCGGGGAACGTGCCGGCGAGCACGCGCTTCGTGTCCTCGGCGAGTTCCGGCTGGTTCAGCTTGCCGTACGACAGGATCATGATGTGCAGTGCGTCCTCGATCGCCGGGGCGCCCTTGTAGTCCTTGATCGCGAGCTGCGCACGGTTGATGGCCGCGACGTAGGCGCCGCGCCGGTAGTAGTAGTCGGCCGCGTGCACTTCGTGCGATGCGAGCGCGTTGACGATGTAGCGCATCCGCGCGGCGGCGTCGGGCGCGTACTTGCTCTTCGGGAAGCGGTCGACGACGACCTTGAACGCATCGTACGATTCGCGCAGTGCCTGCGGATCGCGCTCGCTCATGTCCTGGCCAGAGAAGCGGCCGAACAGGCCAAGATCGTCGTTGAAGTGGATCATCCCCTTCAGGTAGTACGCGTACGGGATATCCGGATGATCGGGGTGGAGCTGGATGAAGCGATCGACGGCCTGGTCGGCGGCGGCCGCTTCGTTATCCTTCCAGTTGCAGTATGCAACGTTGATCTGCGCCTGCTGCGCGAAATGGCCGAACGGATCGCGACCTTGCAGCGATTCGAAATATTTCGCGCACTTGCCCCAGTCGCCGCCGGACAGTGCGTCCTGGGCCTCTGAGTATAATTTGTTGTTCGACCAGGTAGCCGTCTCGTCCTGCTTCTGCGGCAAGCCGTGGCAGCCGGCGATGAGGGCCGCGGCCGCTACCGCCGCAGCCCGGGCGGCGACGGTTCTGGCCGTGCGTTTGGTCGAATTCATCATGCTCGCATGTCCTAGCTTCAAGTCTCGGTGACCCAGTCTAAATGACCCGTTCAAGTTCGCAGAATGCCCAGCCGGGCACACCAAATCGCGAAGATTATAGCCCAAGCGATCGGCCCGCCGACGCCGCCTCGGGGGATTCCCTCGATGACGATCTGACCGGCGACGCAATGCAGCCGCCCGTCGTGCCGTCCGCGGCGGTCGATGAAGCGCCGCGCATCGTCGAAGTGCCGATGTCGCTCGCGGGCGAACGCCTCGACAAGGCGCTCGCCCAACTGTTCCCCGAATTCTCGCGCAGCCGCCTGCAGAGCTGGATCGAGGCGAAGCGCGTGCTCGTCGACGGCGCGCCGGCGAAGATCCGCCAGCCGGTGCCGCTCGGCGCGAAGATCGAGCTCGTGCCCGATCTGCTCCCCGAGCAGCTCGCCTTTACGCCGGAGCCGGTGCCGCTCGACGTGATCTACGAGGACGACGCGCTCGTCGTCATCAACAAGCCGGCCGGCCTCGTCGTGCATCCGGCCGCCGGCAACTGGAGCGGCACGATCCTCAACGGGCTGCTGCATCGCTACGGCGACGCGGCGGCCGGCCTGCCGCGCGCGGGGATCGTCCACCGGCTCGACAAGGAAACGTCGGGCCTGATGGTGGTGGCGCGCACGCTGGCCGCGCAGACGGACCTCGTACGCCAGTTGCAGGCGCGCACGGTGAAGCGCCGCTATTTCGCGCTCGTGTGGGGCACGATGCCCGAGGAAGGCACGATCGACGCGCCTATCGGCCGCGATCCGCGCGAACGCACGCGCATGGCCGTCGTCACGGGCGCATCGGGCAAGCCCGCGCGCACGCATTTCCGCACGGTTGACACATGCCTGTGGCAACGTCAGCCGGTTTCAGCGATCCAGTGCGATCTCGAGACCGGTCGCACGCACCAGATCCGCGTGCACTGCGCGCACGCCGGGCATCCGCTGCTCGGCGATCCCGTGTACGGACGTGCGCGCGGCAAGCGCTCGGTCACGCCGCTGCCGGACGGGTTCGCGCGACAGGCGCTGCATGCGTGGCGGCTCGGCCTCGTGCATCCGGTCACGGGCAAGGCGATGCAGTGGCGTTGCCCGCTGCCGGACGACCTGAACACACTCGTCGCGGCGCTCGGCTTCGGGCAGGGCGACGAGGAATTCGACGACGATGACGGTGTCTACGACGATGACGATTTCGGCGGCGAGTATCACGACGACGAGCCGGACCTGGACGATGAGGAGGAGTGAGTGCCGATGACGAACCTGGCGCCGTTGACGTGGCAGGACTGCATACAGCCCGACTGGCAGGTGTCGCCGCGCGTGCGCGCGCTGATCACGACGCGCGACGGCGGGGTGAGCGAAGGCCCGTACGGGCGTTGGCAGCGCGGAGACGCGCTGCCGGGCGGGATGAATCTCGGTCTGCATACCGGTGACGACCCGGCCCATGTGGCAGGGAATCGCGTACGCTTGCTGGCGCTGGCAGGCCAGTCGAGCGCTGCGTGGCTCGAGCAGGTTCACGGCGCGAAGATCGTGCGTGCGGACGAGGTGATCGCGACGGCGCCGATGGCGACGGCGCCGGTGCAGGCCGACGCGAGCGTCACCGACCGGGCGGGTGCCGTCTGTGTCGTGATGGTCGCGGATTGCCTGCCCGTGCTGCTGTGCGACACGCAGGGCCGCGCCGTCGGCGCCGCCCATGCGGGCTGGCGCGGGCTGGCGGCCGGCATCGTCGAGCAGGCCGCGGCGCGTGTCGCGGCACTCGCGGGCGGTGCGACGGACACGCTTCATGCATACCTCGGGCCGGCGATCGGCCCGCGGGCGTTCGAGGTCGGCGCTGACGTGCGTGACGCGTTTCTCGACACGGCCCCGCAGTCGGAGCATGATGAAACCCGGCTTGCGTTCGTCGCGATCGATGGCGCGCCCGGCAAGTTTCTCGCCGATCTTTATGCGCTCGCGCGCCTGCGTCTCGCTCGTGCTGGCGTTGCGCACGTGAGCGGTGGGACGGCCTGCACGGTCACCGAACAGACACGGTTCTATTCGTACCGGCGCGATCGCGTGACGGGCCGCATGGCAGCTGCGATCTGGCTGGCCGATTGACGGCATGCGCATGCGCGTGGAGTTTATTGCGCCGCAAAATCGGGTTATCTCGATATTTCGGCCGCGATGCCGCGCTGCATGCGCGATTGAATGAAAAATCCCGAAGTCAAGTCAACCAAAATGTTTTATGTTTCGCCGGAACCCTTGTCCCGTCTGTTGTGCGAGGATTATCTCCGTACGGAAATGTTCAGTGGTTTGACATGGCGCTTCACATGGGGAAAACGATAATGATAAAAATACCGCACTGCGGCAGAATCTGGAGACGCCTCTCCAGAGCATGACGGCCCGGCTCGCAGCCGGCATGCCGCGCGCGAGCAGGATTTCACGATAGACGCTCACGAATCACCGGTAAGGCAGGTAATGACAGCATCGAAAAAATCGTCGACGTCCGCTCAGGCGGGCACTTCCCCGGGCAGCATTGGTTTCGATCCGGCCGCCCAGCCGATGCAGCAGATGTTCGAGTCGTGGTTGAACGCGTGGCGCGGTTTTGCGGATCCGGCACGCGCCGCGACTGCGTCGGCCACCGTGAATCCGTTCGCCACATTCCAGTTTCCGACATCGTTCCCGTTCCAGATGCCGTCGATGCCCGATTTCGGCGCGATGGCGTCGCCGTTCGCCGGGTTGAAGCTGCCGGCCGCCGCGATTCCGCCCGAGCGGCTGCAGGCGTTGCAGGCCGACTACGCGCGCGATTGCATGGCGCTGATGCAGCAGGCGGCCGCGGCGAAGCTGGAGTCGCCCGAGCTGAAGGACCGCCGTTTCAGCGGCGATGCGTGGAAGGCGTCGCCGGCGCATGCGTTCGCGGCGGCCTGGTATCTGCTCAACGCGCGCTATCTGCAGGAACTGGCCGATGCGCTGCAGACCGATCCGAAGACGCGCGAGCGCATTCGTTTCACGGTCCAGCAATGGACGGCAGCCGCCGCGCCGAGCAACTTCCTCGCACTCAATCCCGACGCGCAGAAATCGATCCTCGAAACGCAGGGTGAAAGCCTGCGGCAAGGGATGATGAACCTGCTCGGCGACATGCAGCGCGGCAAGATTTCGCAGACCGACGAATCGCAGTTCGTGGTCGGCAAGAACCTCGGGTGTACTGAAGGCGCGGTCGTCTACGAGAACGACCTGATCCAGCTGATCCAGTACACGCCGAAGACGGACAAGGTGTTCGAGCGGCCGCTGCTGATCGTGCCGCCTTGCATCAACAAGTTCTACATCCTCGACCTGCAGCCCGAGAATTCGCTCGTCGCGCATGCGCTGTCGAACGGCCATCAGGTGTTCCTCGTGTCGTGGCGCAACGCGGACGCATCGGTCGCGCACAAGACGTGGGACGACTACATGAACGAAGGGCTGCTCGCGGCGATCGACGCCGTGCAGCAGGTGAGCGGCCGCGAGCAGATCAACACGCTCGGCTTCTGCGTCGGCGGCACGATGCTCGCGACCGCGCTCGCGGTGCTTGCCGCGCGCGGCGAACATCCGGCCGCGTCGATGACGCTGCTCACCGCGATGCTCGACTTCACCGACACCGGCATTCTCGACGTGTTCGTCGACGAGGCGCACGTGCAGATGCGCGAGCAGACCATCGGCGGCAAGAACGGCGCGCAGCCGGGGCTGATGCGCGGCGTCGAATTCGCGAACACGTTCTCGTTCCTGCGGCCGAACGACCTCGTGTGGAACTACGTCGTCGACAACTACCTGAAGGGCCGCACGCCGGCGCCGTTCGACCTGCTGTACTGGAACAGCGATTCGACGAGCCTGCCGGGCCCGATGTACGCGTGGTACCTGCGCAATACCTATCTCGAGAACAAGTTGCGCGAACCGGGCGCGCTGACCGTGTGCGGCGAATCGGTGGACCTGACGCTGATCGACGTGCCGACCTTCATCTACGGTTCGCGCGAGGATCACATCGTGCCGTGGCAGACGGCCTATGCGTCGACGTCGATCCTGTCGGGCCCGCTGAAGTTCGTGCTCGGCGCGTCGGGGCACATCGCGGGCGTGATCAATCCGCCGGCGAAGAAGAAGCGCAGCTACTGGGTCAACGACAGCGACCTGCCCGAATCGGCGGACGACTGGTTCGCCAGTGCAACCGAGCACCCGGGAAGCTGGTGGACGACCTGGGTCGAATGGCTCGACCAGTACGGCGGCCGCAAGGTGGAGCCGCCTGCCCAGCCCGGTACCGCGCAGTTCCCGGTGATCGAGCCGGCGCCGGGCCGCTACGTATTGCAGCGCGATTGACGAAAACCGGACAGCGGCGCAGGCTGTCCGGTGCACCGCAGTTTTTTTAACAGGGCCGGTAGCGATGCGCCGTGTCGTGCGGGCCTGGAGGAAAGGGAAATGACGGACGTAGTGATCGTATCGGCCGCGCGGACCGCGGTCGGCAAATTCGGCGGTTCGCTTGCGAAGATTGCGGCGCCCGAGCTGGGCGCGACGGTGATCCGCGCGGTGCTGGAGCGTGCGGGCGTGAAGCCCGAGCAGGTCAGCGAAGTGATCATGGGCCAGGTGCTGACGGCCGGTTCCGGGCAGAACCCGGCGCGGCAGTCGCTGATCAAGGCCGGGCTGCCGACGGCAGTGCCGGGGATGACGATCAACAAGGTGTGCGGCTCGGGCCTGAAGGCCGTGATGCTGGCGGCGAACGCGATCGTCGCGGGCGACGCGGACATCGTGATCGCAGGCGGCCAGGAGAACATGAGCGCGTCGCCGCACGTGCTGCCGGGCTCGCGCGACGGGTTCCGGATGGGGGATGCGAAGCTGGTCGACACGATGATCGTCGACGGCCTGTGGGACGTGTACAACCAGTACCACATGGGCATCACGGCGGAGAACGTCGCGAAGGAATACGGGATCACGCGCGAAGAGCAGGACGCGTTCGCGGCGCTGTCGCAGAACAAGGCGGAAGCCGCGCAGAAGGCCGGCCGCTTCGACGACGAGATCGTGCCGGTGGCGATTCCGCAACGCAAGGGCGAGCCGCTGCAGTTCGCCACCGACGAATTCGTGCGTCACGGCGTGACGGCGGAATCGCTGGCCGGGCTGAAGCCGGCGTTCTCGAAGGACGGCTCGGTGACGGCGGCGAACGCGTCGGGGCTGAACGACGGCGCGGCGGCGGTGCTGGTGATGTCGGCGCAGAAGGCGGCGGCACTGGGCCTGACGCCGCTGGCGCGGATCAAGGCGTACGCGAACGCGGGCGTGGATCCGAGCGTGATGGGGATGGGCCCGGTGCCGGCATCGCGCCGCTGCCTGGAGCGCGCGGGCTGGACGCCGGGCGACCTGGACCTGATGGAGATCAACGAGGCATTCGCGGCGCAGGCGCTGGCGGTGCACAAGCAGATGGGCTGGGACACGTCGAAGGTGAACGTGAACGGCGGGGCGATCGCGATCGGGCACCCGATCGGCGCGTCGGGGTGCCGGATCCTGGTGACACTGCTGCACGAGATGGCCAGGCGCGATGCGAAGCGCGGGCTGGCGTCGCTGTGCATCGGCGGCGGGATGGGGGTCGCGCTCGCGGTCGAGCGTCCGTAAGCGGCCCTCCGTAAGCGGCTGTCCGTCAGCGGTCATTCGCCACAAGCGAACCGAATTCGTGTGCCGGCCGATTGCGGCTTCGGTCGGCGTCACGTGAAGTCAGAGGGGGCCTCCGGCAGCTCTCGAAACCAAAAAATGGAGTGAGATTTATGTCTCAGCGAATTGCGTACGTAACGGGCGGGATGGGCGGCATCGGCACCAGCATCTGCCAGCGCCTGTCGAAAGACGGCTTCAAGGTGGTCGCAGGTTGCGGCCCGAACTCGCCGCGCCGGGTGAAATGGCTCGAGGAGCAGAAGGCGCTCGGGTACGATTTCATCGCGTCGGAAGGCAACGTCGGCGACTGGGACTCGACCAAGGAAGCGTTCGACAAGGTCAAGGCCGAAGTCGGCGAGATCGACGTGCTGGTCAACAACGCGGGCATCACGCGCGATGTCGTGTTCCGCAAGATGACGCACGAAGACTGGACCGCCGTGATCGACACCAACCTGACGAGCCTGTTCAACGTGACGAAGCAGGTGATCGACGGGATGGTCGAACGCGGCTGGGGCCGGATCATCAACATTTCGTCGGTGAACGGCCAGAAAGGGCAGTTCGGCCAGACCAACTACTCGACCGCGAAGGCCGGTATCCACGGCTTCACGATGTCGCTCGCCCAGGAAGTCGCGACGAAGGGCGTGACGGTCAACACCGTGTCGCCGGGCTACATCGGCACCGACATGGTGAAGGCGATTCGCCCGGACGTGCTCGAGAAGATCGTCGCGACGATCCCGGTGCGGCGTCTCGGCGGGCCGGAGGAAATCGGTTCGATCGTCGCGTGGCTCGCGTCGAACGATTCCGGTTTCGCGACGGGCGCAGACTTCTCGCTGAACGGCGGCCTGCACATGGGCTGAGCGTCCGCGCTGCGCGGGCCGGGTGGCCGCGCAGCCGGACGTTTTCCGAAGGCCCCCGCCTCCCGGATTCGGGCGGCGGGGATTCGTCACTTCCGCTACGCTGCACTCAAAGGCGTTACATGACTACTACAAAGAAGACGGCCGAACGGCTCATCAAGAAGTACCCGAACCGTCGGCTCTACGATACCGAGACAAGCACGTACATTACGCTGACCGACGTGAAGCAACTCGTGCTGGAGCAGGAGGACTTCAAGGTCGTCGATGCGAAATCCAACGAAGACCTGACGCGCAGCATCCTCCTGCAGATCATCCTCGAAGAGGAAAGCGGCGGCGTGCCGATGTTCTCGTCGTCGATGCTGTCGCAGATCATCCGTTTCTACGGGCATGCGATGCAGGGCATGATGGGCACGTACCTGGAAAAGAACATCCAGGCGTTCATCGACATCCAGAACAAGCTCGCGGATCAGTCGAAGAACCTGTACGAAGGCAATGCGATGAATCCGGAAGTCTGGTCGCAGTTCATGAACATGCAGGCGCCGATGATGCAAGGGATGATGACCAGCTACATCGAGCAGTCGAAGAACATGTTCGTGCAGATGCAGGAGCAGATGCAGAACCAGGCGAAGTCGATGTTCAGCACGTTCCCGTTCAAGCAGCCGGGCGCGTCGGAGCCGGAAAAGAAGTAACGGTCTCGCGGCAGGCCGACCGCGGCGGGCAACCCGCCGGGCGTCGGTGCCGCGAAGCGGCGCGGCGCGGGTCGGCCGATCGTGCATTCGGGCGCGACGATGTGTGTGGCCGCCGCCTGCCGGATCCTCTCGCCGACGGTCGTTCATGACCGTCGGCACCGAATGCGCATCCCGGGTTCGGGCGTGCGTGGCCGTCGTTCAGTCGATCGAGATCCCGTCGCTTGCGAAGGAACACCGGGGCGTGTCGTGCCTCATGGTGCGCGTTCGTGCGGGCACGCGTACCATGAGCGGCGCTGCGCTGCGCTGCGCTGCGCGGTGTGGCGTGGAAGCTGCGTTCGGCGAAATGCAATGACGCCGCCCGGGCACGACAGGCCGTGATGCGCGACGCCGCGTCGAGGCAATGCGATCAAGAAAAAACCGACTGAGAGAAAGCATGCGTGGGATTCGAGTGGCACCAGCCGGCCGGCTGGCTGGTTTAGCTTCGATGTTCATGCTGGGCGTTGGCATGGCGGTGCCTGCCTTTGCGATGGACTGCGCGAAAACCGTGCAGTCGATCGAGAAGCGCATCTGCGCGAGCTCCATCCTGCGCGCAGCCGACGCGCGGATGAATTCGGCGTACACGGGTGCGCTGAAGGCTGCACCGGACACGGCGACCCGCGACATGCTGGTGCGCAGCCAGCGCCGCTGGATCAGCGCGCGCAACAATCGTCTCGACGCCGATTACGAGGGTCGTCCGCTCGCCGTCGACGAAGTGCGCAAGGCAATCGATCGGCGCACCACCGTACTGGCCGATCAATCGAACAAAGGGTTGATCGCGCGTGCGCAGGCCGAGCGCCAGTGGCTCGCGAAATACACGGGCGGCCCGCTTACCGGTTTCGATGCAAACTGCGACTTCATTCCCGACGATGCGACTGGCGCGCACGTTTCCTACGCATGTTTCGGCGCGGTCCATGTGCAGCATCGTGCTCGGGTCTGCAGCCAGAGCGAGGACTGGGCGACCGGGGCGGTCTATCAGTACCGGTCGGTGAGCACGGCCGATGGCGGGAAGGTGCGACCCGTTGCGTATTGCGAAGCGCAGGCCCATGGGAGTGCGTGCGACACCGGTGGCGCGCAATCGGCGTGGATGCGTGCGGGGGCGTCCGGTGGCGATAACCACGCGTCAGCGCCGGTAGCGGGGCTGCCGCAACTCGATGCGGAAATGTGGCCGATCGGCGATGGCGACGATGCTTTGTGGTTCGAGCGCTGCTTGACCGCTGCGAAGTTTCCGTGAGCGCCGGATTGGATTGGTCTGTTGTGTGGGCCCGCTTCGGCGGGCGTTTTTACGTGCTCGCGATTGGCGGTTCACTACGAGGCGGGCCGGGTGTGCGCAATGGCCGACGTTACCGGCCCGGCTTGTCTTATGCCGGGAATCCTTGCTCGTCGTCGTGCGGCGGCAGATCGAGCACGAGCTTGACCGCGCAGTAGTTCGCCTTGAGCGAAAACACGCGGCCGATCACGAGGAACGTCTGTCGCGAATTCTCGAGCTCGACGAAGTCGCCCGGTTGCGGCACGTGCGCGCCCTGGTCGTAGGAGAAACTCGTGCTGGTTTGCTCGCCAATGGTTTCGGCTGCGTGTTCGGTGAATTCGATCGTGATGTGGGTGGTCATGCGAGCCCCGTTGGGTAATGGAAGAGAGGGAAGAGCGTGGACGCTGCGATTTTCGCATAGCGACGGCGCGGTTCCGCCGGAATTGTCGGGAAGTGACGCGTGCGCGTGGATCCCGTCACTTCGCCGATTTCCAGTCGAAGGCGGACTGCACGGTCCTGGCCAGCCCGTTGTGCAGCCCCAGCCAGAGCAGCTTGATCGCCGCCTCGTCGTTCGGGAAGTGGCCACGCATCTTGCCGCACGTGGCGTTGACGGTAAGCCGACAGCCCGTCATCCCGCATCAAACCGACGTGAGCGGCACGCATGTTTCCCATGCGTGTTTCGGCGCGATCCATGTGCAGCATCGTGCACGGATCGGCAGCCAGAGCAAGGACTGGGCGACCGGCGCGGATGATCAAGACCGGTCGGTGAGTGCGACCATCGGCGCGAAGGTGCATCCGGTGGCGTTCTGCGAAGCGCAGGCGCACGCACGATCGTGCAATGGCAGCGGCCCGGCCGAAGCCGGGCGGGGCACGGCACGAAGCGAGGCGGCGATTATTTCTCCGCAAACGTGCCTGCTTCCACCAACGTCATCTTGTCGGGGGCCAGGTACCTGCGGATGGCGGTGTTGACCTGCTCGACGGTCAACGCGCGGACGCGCTCGGGATAGGTGTCCAGGTCGCTCAGCGGGCGATCCTGGAGCACCGTCTGGGCGATCATGGCGGCCATCTGCCTGGTGGTTTCCATCGCGACTTGATGGCGGCCGATCATGCCGTCCTTGCGTGCATCCAGTTCCGCTTGGGTCACGCCCTGTTTCCACCAGGCATCCAGAATCCGGCGCGTGCTGGCGACGCCCTTGTTCAGCAGGGGCGGGGCGAAGCTGCTGGTGATGACGAATCCGCCGTCCATCAGGGAGAGCCCGGACAGGCCGGCGCGGATGCCATAGGTCAGGCCTTCCTTGTCGCGGACTCCTGCCATCAGGCGGCCGGTGAAGCCGTTGCCCAGGATGTTGACACCCGCGCTGAGGGGCAGATAGTCGGCATCGTTGGCGCGCAGGTCGATGGCCTGACCCAGCATCACGCTGACGGATTCCTTGTCCCCCATGGCGATGCGCTGCGTGTCGGGCCGGCTTGCTTTGCGTGGCGGGCCCTGTCGCACGAGTGCCCGGCCCCCGCTCCAGCCCGCGAAGGCTTCGGTCACCATGGACTGCAGGCGGCGAGGGTCCGCGCCGCCGACCGCGACGAGCGTCATGTGGGCGGGCCCGTAATAGGCTTGATGAAAGGCCTTGATGTCGTTCAGCGTGGCAGCGGCGATTGCGTCGAGCATCCGTTCGCGTGGCACCGGTGCGTTGAGGTGGGCAGCGGGGTAAATGGAACGATCCAGCGCCTCGGTGGCTCGAACCGACGGGTTTTCTCCGGCGTGACGGACCGCGGCCTCCAGCCGGCTCTTGGCCTTGGCCAGCTCCTCCGGCTTGAAGGCCGGCAGGCGCAACTGCTCGGCCATCAGGTCGATCAGCGTCGGCAAATCCTTGGTCAGGCTTTGGCCGTGTATGCCGACATAGCCACCGTCGGTCTGGAATGACAACTGGGCGCCCAGGCTTTCCAGCAGCGCGGAGATCGCCACCTTGTCGCGACGGGTGGTGCCCTCCTGCAGCAACATGCCGGTCAGCAACGGCACGGCGGGATTGGCCGCCTTGCTGGCCGTGTCGGCATCGCCCAGGGGCATCACTCCGGTCACGGACACCATTTCCTGCGGCGACATCGAATAGGTCAATAGCGTGATGCTGCCGGCCTGGGCGCGCACGATACGGTCGGCGATGCCTGCCTGAGCCGCAACAGGCAGGCACAGCATGGCGAACCACACGAACCACGTCCGCAGAGGGTTGAAACGAACATGCTTCATCACGATTTCTCCGGGACGAACCAGCCGGTGGTGCTCTGGTTTTCAACGAGGTACTTGCGGGCGACGCGCTGCACGTCGGCGGGCGTCACCTTTTCGAGTTCTTCGAGCTCGGTGACGAACCGTGTCCAGTCGCCCTGCGAGACCGCGTTGCCCAATCGGGCGGACGTCGCGCGGACGCCGTCACGCTGGTAGACCTGGTCGGCCCGGTAGGGGCCCAGCACCCGCTGGATATCCTCGCGAGTGACGCCCTCGGTCTTGATCCGCTCCAGTTCGGTCCAGGCGATTTTTTCGGCCTGCTCGTGTTTCGCGTCGGGCGGCAGGCTGACCGTCACGACGAACGGGCCGGGATCGCGCAGCGCGTGGAAGCCGGCGCCGGCTTGCGTGGCAACCGTCGTGTCGACCAGTGCGCGATACAGCCGGCTGCTCTTGCCCTGGCTCAATACCAGGCCCAGTACGGTCAACGCAGGCGCATCGGGGTCGAGCGCGCGCGGCCCCTTGAAGGCGATGATCAGACTGCCCGTTGCGCCCGCGCGTTTGAGCACCAGCCTTCGCGGCCCCTGCTGCGGCGGCTCCTCGGTCGTGACAGCGGGAATGGCCTGGGGCGCGCGCGGGATGCCGCCGTAATACTGCCTGACCCACCCCAACGCCTGGTCCGGCCGGAAATCGCCGACCAGGATGACGGTGGCGTTGTCCGGCCAGTAGAACGTGTCGTAGAAACGGCGCAGCTTGTCCACGCTCGCATGCTCGATGTCGCTACGCCAGCCGATGGTGGGATGGTGGTAGGGATGCGCCTGGTAAGCCGTGGCCATGACCTGCTGGAACAAGGCGGTGAAAGGACTGTTCTCGCCTCGCTCGTACTCGTTGCGTACCACCGTCATCTCGCTGGCCAGGTCTTCCGGGCGCAGCAGGAGGTTGCGCATGCGGTCGGCCTCGATCGCGATGTAGCCTTCCAGCGCATCGCGCCCGAGCGTGCCGAAGTAGTTGGTGCGGTCCATCGAAGTGGTGGCGTTGAAGGTTGCGCCTACTCGCTCCATGTAGCTGTTCAGTGCATTGCCGAGCGCCTTGTTGTAGTGCAGGCTGCCCTTGAACATCAGGTGCTCGAGCAGGTGAGTGTCGCCGGTCGTGCCCGCGGCTTCGTTGCGTGAACCCACCCGGTACAACACCTGGAAACTGACCACCGTCGCAGCGGAATCGGGCACGGCAAGCACGGTAAGGCCGTTGCCATCCAGGCGGTATTCGTTGATGCCGCCCAAGGAGCGCACGTGGGTAAAGCCCGGTACCTCGACGGGTTGGGCCATCGCCGTGCCCGCAATCAACGGGCACAGCGAGAGCCAGGTGCATATCAAACGTCGTACTGACATGTAGCGTCCTTTTGTATAGGCAGGATGAACGCGGAAGATCGGGCGCCGGCTCGGCGGTCAGTTGACTGCGATGCGTCGAGCGCGGCGAACGTGGAGTTTTTCATACTTTTCGATGCGTGTTGACCGATGGCGCGTTGCGGGGGCGTCGCAGCCGTGATGCGTTCGTCGACGGCCGTACGTTGCTTGACCGTCGACGTGTAGCGACGGACGGCGCGATCCCCGTTGAACGTGCAGATCACCTGAAAGCGATTGTCGGGCCTGGACTTCTTCAGTGGCGCATCGTCCTTGGGTTTGCCGGCAAACGACGTCGGGAGGAAGCCGATGCGCCAGATTTCACCCCATGCGGCAGTGCAGCCGAGGGGCAGGGCGACGCATGCGCAATGCTACTTTGCGCCCCATTATCGTGAAATGAGACGAGTTCGAATGTTTGGGGCAGAGCCGGCGCACTCGTCGGCAGGCCCCGGCCATGAAAGATCGTGAATGCAGGTGCGCTTTGCCTTCCGCTCGATCGAGAGTCTCACCGGGATCAAAGGAAGCGCGGCGCCATCAGCGCTTCAAATGCGTTGGTTTCGGACATCGCGTGAGCGGGTCGCGCGGCAATGCACCGTTTCAAAGTGAAAGGGGCGCATCGGGCAGCCGTCGCATGACGGCGCCCCCGCCGGCGCGCCGTGCATCCGATTCGACGGTCGATGCCGCCGCCGATCGCCTGTTTTGCCTCGCCACCCCTAAATGGCTGTAAACTCACGCTTTTGCTGCCACGCCCCCACATTCCAGATGTCCCAATCCCCCAAAGTAGGGTTCGTATCCCTCGGGTGCCCGAAGGCGCTCGTCGACTCCGAACAGATCATCACGCAACTGCGCGCCGAAGGTTATGAAATCTCCGGCACCTACGACGGTGCCGACCTCGTCGTCGTGAACACCTGCGGCTTCATCGACGAAGCCGTGCAGGAAAGCCTCGACGCGATCGGCGAAGCGCTGACCGAGAACGGCAAGGTGATCGTCACCGGCTGTCTCGGCGCCAAGTCGAGCGCCAGCGGGTCGAACCTGATCGAGGAAGTCCACCCGAAGGTGCTCGCCGTCACCGGCCCGCACGCAGTGGGCGAAGTGATGCAGGCCGTGCATTCGCACCTGCCGAAGCCGCACGACCCGTTCACCGATCTCGTGCCTGCCGCCGGCATCAAGCTCACGCCGCGCCACTACGCATACCTGAAGATCTCCGAAGGCTGCAACCACCGCTGCACGTTCTGCATCATCCCGTCGATGCGCGGCGACCTCGTGTCGCGCCCGGTCGCCGAAGTGATGCTGGAAGCCGAGAACCTGTTCAAGTCGGGCGTGAAGGAACTGCTCGTGATCTCGCAGGACACGAGCGCGTACGGCGTCGACGTGAAGTACCGCACGGGCTTCTGGAACGGCAAGCCGATCAAGACGCGCATGACCGACCTGGTCGCCGCGCTCGGCGAACTCGCCGCGCAGTATGGCGCATGGGTGCGCCTGCACTACGTGTATCCGTATCCGAGCGTCGACGAAGTGATTCCGTTGATGGCCGAAGGCCCGTTCAAGGGCCACGTGCTGCCGTACCTCGACGTGCCGTTCCAGCACGCGCACCCGGAAGTGCTGAAGCGCATGAAGCGTCCGGCGAACGCCGAGAAGGTGCTCGAGCGCGTGCAGAAGTGGCGCGAGATCTGCCCGGACCTGACGATTCGCAGCACGTTCATCGCGGGCTTCCCCGGCGAGACGGAAGCGCAGTTCGAAACGCTGCTCGACTTCATCCGCGAGGCGGAACTCGATCGCGTCGGCTGCTTTGCTTACTCGCCGGTCGAAGGCGCGACCGCGAACGAACTCGACGGCGCGCTGCCGGATGAAGTCCGCGAGGAACGCCGCGCGCGCTTCATGGAAGTCGCTGAGGAAGTGTCGGCGAACCGCATCCAGCGCAAGGTCGGCAAGACGCTCAAGGTGCTGATCGACGAAGTCAGCGAGGAAGGCGGGATCGGCCGTACGGCCGCGGATGCGCCGGAGATCGACGGGGTCGTCTATGTCGAGCCGGCGGCGAAGGCATCGAAGCGCTACAAGGTCGGCGATTTCGTGTCCGTGAAGATCACGGGCGCTGACGGCCACGATCTGTGGGGCGAGGTGTAAGCGATGGCCGCCGCATTTCCGGAGATCCTCGCGCTCGGCGAGGCGATGATCGAATTCAACCAGTCGCAGCCGGGCCGGCCTGAATTCCTGCAGGGCTTCGGCGGCGACACGTCGAACTTCTGCATCGCCGCCGCGCGCCAGGGCGCATCGACGGGCTTCGTGTCGGCGATCGGCGACGATCCGTTCGGCCGCCTGCTGGCCGACATGTGGCGCGCGGAACGCGTCGACACGACGTACGTGCGGATCGACCGCACGGCGCCGACCGGCGTGTACTTCGTCACGCACGGCGCCGATGGTCACCAGTTCGACTACCTGCGTGCGGGCTCGGCGGCGAGCCGTTATGCAACCGGTGATCTGCCGCTCGAAGCGCTGGCTGCCGCGAAAGCGGTGCACCTGTCGGGCATCAGCCTGGCGATCAGCACGGCTGCGTGCGACGCCGCATTCGCGGCAATCGACCACGCGCGCCGCCACGGCGCGAAGGTCAGCTTCGACACGAACCTGCGGCTGAAGCTGTGGCCGCTGCCGCGCGCCCGCGCGGTGATGCGCGAAGCGCTGCGCCAGACGGACATCTGCCTGCCCAGCTGGGACGACGTGACGGCACTCACGGGCGCGAACGATCGCGATGCGATCGTCGATGCGATGCTCGAACACGGGCCGCAGATCGTCGCATTGAAGCTCGGCAAGGAAGGCGCTTACGTGGCGACGCCGAACGAACGGCGCGTCGTGCCGGGCTTCGCGGTCGGGGCCGTCGACGCGACGGGCGCGGGCGATTGCTTCGGCGGTGCGTTCGTCGCGCGGATCGTCGCGGGCGACGATCCGTTCGCGGCGGCGCGTTATGCGAACGCCGCGGCGGCACTGTCGACGACGGGCTACGGCGCGGTCGCGCCGATTCCGCACCGCGATGCGGTGGAGCGCCTGATGCAGGGCTGACGCGGCATGCGCACGCCGGCCACGGCAATGCGCTCGTGACGATGTGCATGGGCGGCGGGCAGGGCATCGCCGCGATTCTCGAGCGAATCTGAAGCAAGGAGCAACACACGGTGGGTCGATATTCGCAATGGCAACGGGCGCTCGTCGTCGCGGGCGCGCTGGCGGCGGGCATGGCGATGCCGGGCGTCTCGGCGGCGCAGGCCGCCACGCCGGGCGCGCAGCAGGATGAACCGGCCATGGCGCGGCCGCTGAAGCCGAATCCCGAGTTCGCCCGCCTGCCGCGCTACGAAGGCACGCTCGGTGACCGGCCGATCGTCGTGCATCTCGGCCCGAAGACGGACGAGGAAGGCGTGCACGGCGAATACCAGTTCGCCGATACGGGCGAGGTCGTGCTGCTCGCGGGCGATCGCGACGGCGACACGCTCGAAATCGAGGAATCGAACGACGGCACGAACATCACGGGCGTGTGGATCGGCCGCTTCGACGCGACGGGTGCCCTGAAGGCCGACCGGATGAATTCGGACGAGTCGGATCCGCAGCCCGTCGTGCTGCGTCTCGCGCCGGGCAAGCGTGCGGCGCTGCAGGTGCGCGACGGCCGCGTACAGGAAATCGAGACGGTGGGCGGCGTCGTCAACCTGCGCACCGACGACTGAACCCGCGCTGGCTCGGTGCGCGCGGCGCGCATTGTACCGGGCCAATTGCGCCGATTTTGGCTAATCTAGCTGCATATTCCGCAACCGAACGGCCTCGTGCCCGGCTTCCCGTCATGACTGCATCCACTCCCAAGCGCGCACTGCAAACCCGCATCGTTCAACCCGACGACGTGATCCCGGAAGGCTTCCGTTCGTTCGTGCCGCCGGTCGCGCGCGCGTCGACGGTCGTGTTTCCCGATCTCGCGACGATGCGTGCGCTCGTCTGGCACAACGACAACCAGTGGCGCTACGGCCTGCATGCGACGCCGACGTCGCTCGCGCTCGCGCAGCGGCTGGCCGAGATCGAGGGCGGCACGCATGCGCTGCTGCAGCCTTCGGGCCTCGCGGCGATCATGAATGTCTACTTCGGGATCGTGAAAGCCGGCGACGACGTGCTGATTCCGCACAACGTGTACGGGCCGAACGCCGATTTCGGTAACTGGCTGGCGAAGGATTTCGGCATCACCGCGCGCTTCTACGATCCGCTGATCGGCGCCGGCATCGCCGACCTGATCCAGCCGAACACGCGGCTGATCTGGATCGAGGCGCCCGGCTCGGTGACGATGGAAGTGCCGGACGTGCAGGCGATCACGGCGGCCGCGAAGGCGCGCGGCATCGTCACCGCGATCGACAACACCTTTTCGGCCGGGCTCGCGTTCAAGCCGTTCGAACACGGCGTCGACATCTCGGTGCAGGCGCTGACCAAGTACCAGTCGGGCGGCAGCGACGTACTGATGGGGGCGACGATCACCGCGAACGCGGCGCTGCATGCGCAGCTGAAGCTCGCGCGGATGCGCTGCGGCATCGGCGTGTCGGTCGACGATTGCTCGCTCGTGCTGCGCAGCCTGCCGAGCATGCAGGTGCGTTTCGACGCGCACAGCAAGAGTGCGCTCGCGCTCGCGCAATGGTTGAAGGCGCGGCCGGAGATCGCGGCGGTATTGCACCCGCAGATCGCCGATTGCCCGGGGCACGCGTCGTTCATGCGCGATTTCACCGGCGCGGGCGGGTTGTTCTCGGTGGTGTTCGACGAACGCTACAGTGCGGAGCAGGTCGACCGCTTCGTCGAGTCGCTCGAGCTGTTCGCGATCGGCTGGAGCTGGGGCGGCGCATGTAGCCTCGCGATGCCTTACGACGTCGCGTCGATGCGTCCGGACTGGGCGCATCGCGGCACGCTGGTGCGTTTCTATGTCGGCCTGGAAGACGAAACCGACCTGCGTGCGGACATCGAGCGCGCGCTGCAGGCTGCGCTGGGCTGATCGCGCGCCGACAACGTTCGGCAGAAAAACAAGACGCCGGCGCGATGTTGCATCGCGCCGGCGTTTTTCATGTCGGCTGCCGCGGGATCAGAACAGTCGCAGCAGCCCGTCGAGGCCGACGTGATCGAACGCGACCGTCGCCGCATCGCGCACGACGGGCTTCGCGTGGTACGCGACCGACAGCCCGGCTTCGGCCATCATCTTCAGGTCGTTCGAGCCGTCGCCCATCGCGATCGCGCGGCGCGGCTCGAGGCCGAGCGACGCGCACGTCTCGCGCAGCAGGCGCGCCTTCACGTCGGCGTTGACGATCTCGCCGCGCACCTTGCCGGTCAGCTTGCCGTCGACGATCTCGAGCGTGTTCGCATGCGCGTAGTCGAGGCCGAGGCGCGCCTTCAGCCGTTCGGTGAAGAACGTGAAGCCGCCCGACACGAGCAGCGTCTTCATGCCGGCGGCCTTCACGCCGGCGAGCATCTTCTCGGCGCCCGGCGACAGTTGCAGCCGTTCCTCGTACACGCGTTCGAGCGCGTGCGCGTCGAGCCCGGCCAGCAGCGCGACGCGGCGCGTGAGGCTTTCGTTGAAGTCGCGGATTTCGCCGCGCATCGATGCTTCGGTGATCTCGGCGACCTGCGTTTTCAGCCCGCAGAAATCGGCGATCTCGTCGATGCACTCGATCGTGATCAGCGTCGAATCCATGTCCATCACGGCGAGCCCGAAATCGCCGAGCGAGAGGCCGGCCTCGACGAACGCGAAGTCGAGCGCGTGCGTGCCGCAGTAGGCATCGATGTCGAGGCGCTGCGCCGGGTTTGCGTGGTCGATCCGCAGCGCATGATCGTCGGTCTGCACGATGCGGGTGCCGCGCGACAGCGCGAGCAGCGGTTTGTGATGGGTGTCCGACAGCGGCGCAAGACTCTGGATGACGAGGTTGTGGGTCATGACGGGATGGTTGGGAAGCGAATGAAATGCGTCTGCGGCCAACGGGCGGCCGCCTGCCGAAGCGGGCCCCGTCCGGCGTCGGGCCCTTGCGTGGCGAACGCGTCATTGTAGCCGGTTGGCCGCACGCGGCGGTCGGATGCGGATCGAAACCGTGCGCGGCGGGGCGGTCATGGCCCGTCCGCGCGATCCCAGTACGGCGGATCGCCGAAATGCTCGGCCAGGAACGTGATGAAGGCGAGCGTCTTCAGCGGAACGTGCGCGCGGCTCGGGTAGACGGCCCAGATCGCGATGTCTTCCGCGAACGGATAGTCGTCGAGCACCGTGACGAGCGCGCCGCTCGCGAGCAGCGGGCCGACGTCCCAGGTCGACTTGATCGCGATCCCGAAGCCGTCGACGAGTGCTTCGCGGATCGCCTCGCCGTTGCTCGCGACGAGCCGACCGCCCACCCGCACGGTGAGCGGGCCTTGCGGCGTGGCGAACGACCAGTCGCGCTGGTCGCCGAGGATCACGCACTCGTGCCGCGCGAGGTCGGCCGGATGGCGCGGCGTGCCGTGTTCGGCGAGATACGCGGGCGAGCAGCACAGCACGCGGCGGTTCGTGGCGAGCTTGCGCGCGACGAGCGTCGAATCCTTCAGCGCGCCAAGGCGGATCGCGACGTCGTAGCCGTCGTCGACGAGGTCGACGATCTCGTCCGACAGCCGCAGGTCGAGCGACACGGACGGATAGCGGCGCAGGAACGCGGGAATCACCGGCGCGACATGCTGGCGGCCGAACGACGACGACATCGACACCTTCAGCCGCCCGTACGGCTCGGAGCGGCCGTGGCCGACCGATGCGCGCGCGGCATCGGCGGCCGACAGCAGTGTGTCGGCGTGCGCCATGAAGACTTCGCCGTCCTGCGTGAGGCTGATGCGGCGCGTGGTGCGGTGCAGCAACCGCGCGCCGAGCTGGCGTTCGAGCTGCGCGATGCGCGCGCTCGCGACCGCGGCCGAGACACCGAATTCACGGCCGGCGGCGGTGACGTTCGCGAGCAGCGCCGCGCGCACGAACAGCGCGACGTCGAGCAGGTCGAGCGGCTTGTCGGGGGCCGGAATCGGATCGGAGGCCATTATTCTGAAATTCCTGAAAATGTTTCAGGAAATATAGCGCTTTTCTCGAATGATCGGGTTGCCTACGATGACGTTCATGGGGCTGCGCCGCGGCCCACAGGTTTCCTTGAAGGAGTGTCGTGATGAAAGCCGTTGGACTGACCCGTTATCTGCCGATCGACGACCCGCAAGCGCTGCTCGACGTGGAGCTGCCGCAGCCCGTGCCGGGCCCGCGCGACCTGCTCGTGAAGGTCGAGGCGATTTCCGTGAACCCGGTGGATTTCAAGGTGCGCGCGCCGAAGCCGCAGGTCGAGGACACGCCGCGCGTGCTCGGCTGGGATGCGGCCGGCACGGTGGTCGCGGTCGGCGCCGACGTCACGCTGTTCCGGCCCGGCGACGAAGTGTTCTACGCGGGCAGCATCACGCGGCCGGGCGCGAACAGCGAATTCCATACGGTCGACGAGCGAATCGCTGCGCTGAAGCCGCGCACGCTCGATTTCGCCGCATCCGCCGCGCTGCCGCTCACCGCGCTGACCGCGTGGGAAGCGCTGTTCGACCGGCTGCGTGTCTCGCCGCAGGGCGCGGACGCCGGCAAGTCGGTGCTGATCATCGGCGGCGCGGGGGGCGTGGGTTCGATCGCGATCCAGCTCGCGAAGACGCTCGGCAAGCTGCACGTGATCGCGACCGCGTCGCGGCCGGCGTCGGCCGAGTGGGTGCGCTCGCTGGGCGCGGACGCGGTGGTCGACCATTTCGGCGACCTGCCTGCGCAGCTGCGCGAGGCCGGGTATCCGAACGTCGACTACGTGCTGATTTTCAACGACACGGATCGTCACTTTCCTGCCGCGGCGGAGGTCATCCGGCCGCAGGGCGGCATTTGCACGATCGTCGAGAACGACAAGCCGGTGCCGGTCGAACTGCTGAAGGCGAAGAGCGCGGCGTTTCATTGGGAATTCATGTTCACGCGCGCCATGTTCGAGACGCCGGACATGATCGAACAGCACCGGATCCTCGGCGAAGTCGCGCGGCTCGTCGACGGCGGCACGCTGCGCACCACGGTCGGCGAACAGCTCGGCACGATCAACGCGGCGAACGTGCGGCGCGCGCACCAGCTGCTCGAGGCCGGGCGTTCGATCGGCAAGCTCGTGCTGAGCGGCTTCTGAGCCGGCCTCGCGTGTAAGGTTGCGGCGCCGCGAACGCAAGCGGGGTAACACCCGATGCGTTTGCGGCGCATTGCATGCCGCTTGGCGGTAGACTGGCAGCGCATCATGCATCGAAAACCGCGCGGCACGCGCGTGCCGCCGCATACCAAGGAGGTCAGCATGAGCCAACGCAGCTTGTCAGTCGCCGCAACGTGGTCGGTCGTGTTCGCGGCGGCGTGCGTCAGCGCAAGCGTATTCGCGGCGCCGCCGGTCAAGGGCAGCCTGAAGGGGGGCGGCACCGGACAGCTCGAATACACCGTCAAGGTCGACTCGAAGAGCTTCGGCAATACGCAGGAGACCCGCAAGATCCGCTCGGGCGAGACGGACGACTTCAACTGGAAGTCGGTGCCGCCGAGCGGGGCGGTCGCGATGCCGGACGGTTGCCCGAACGCCGACAACCTGCCGCGCGACGAGAACGGCGCGATGGTGCGCCAGACCCAGGTGCGGCTCGCGCCGTCGATCGACGCGAAGGGGATCGCCAACGTGCAGCTGAGCTTCCAGGCAGCCGCGCCGAAAGGCACGCGCAACGTGACGGCCGGCGGCAAGTCGCTGCAGTGTCCGGACGTCGTGTCGGTGAGCCAGGTGAAGTGGGTGTCGATCCCGACCAACGGCGGGTCGAAGTCCGTCACGATGAGCGATAGTACGAAAGTGACGGTGTCGATCAAGCGTTGAGCGGTGCGCATGGGCCGGCGTCGGAGCCGGTGCGCGCGCAACGGATTCGACTTGCGGTACCACGCGGCGACACGTGACCGTTTCGTGTCGCCGTCACAGTGCTTTCTCGCGACCTGCTTCAGCGGCATGGCGGCCGTTCGCCGTGCGGTGGCGTCGCGTAGCGACCCGCGTGACGTCATGAGCCTGTCACGCTATGCTCGCCCGCATCATCACCTTCCTGTCACGACATCCCGATGAAATACCGAATGCGCGCGCTGTTGTGTGTTTTTGCGTTCGTCGCCGTGCACGCGCACGCGGCCGACGATTGCGGTTTCGTGAAGAAAGTCGAGCTGTCGTCGCGGCAGCAGGTGGCGGTCGTGTCGAGCGGCGCGCTCGAACCGTGCTCGACCGGCAGCTACGCGGTGCGCGTGTATTCGACCGCGCATGCCGCCCCCGGCTTCGATACCGACGATTACGTGACGGGCGCGCTGCATGCGCGTGATGGTACGGTTACCGATGCATTCACGGCCGACCTCGGTGCACGTGCGCCGCAGGCGCTCGTCGTGACGACGCGCTCGGCCGGCAGCGGCGGCTATGTCGGCGCGCAAGCCTATGTGACGACACCGCGCGCCGTGAAGCTCGTCGCGTCGGTCGACGGGCTCGCGCCCGACGCGGACATCCCAGCCGCGTTGCGGCAGGCGCTCGGCAAACGCCACGGCGCGCGCTGACTGGCGAACCGCGCGAACGCGTCGCGCGATGGCGCCGGGTGTCAGTGCGCGCGTTCTTCGAGCCGCGCGGCGAGAAAGCGGTGATCCGCCGAGAACAGCCGGCGATAGGTCATCAGCACCGCGCCGACCGTGCCGAGCGCGGAGGCCGCGGCAATCAGGAACATGATCACGATCTGGTAGCGCACGGCCTGCAGCGGCGACTGGCCGGCCAGCACCTGGCCCGTCATCATCCCCGGCAGGCTCACGACGCCGACGACGGCCATCTGGTTCAGCGTCGGCAGCATGCCGGCGCGCACGGCCTGGCGCGCGGCGTCCTGCGCGGCTTCCCAGCGCGTCGCGCCGAGCGCCAGCGCGGTTTCGACGCGATCGCGGCGCGCCGTGAGTTCTTCCATCATCCGCTCGACACCGAGCGACACGCCCGTGAGCGTATTGCCGAGAATCATCCCGAGAATCGGAATCGCGTATTGCGGCGCGTACCACGGATGGATGCGGATCACGACGAACAGGCCGACCGCCGCGACGAACCAGCTGCTGAACCAGATCGACGCGATGCTGTCGATGCGCTGGCCGCGATACGTGCGCTTGCCGCGCCCCGCGCCGGCGAACCCGGCGATCAGCGTCATCAGCGCGGTGAGCGGCAGCACGATGTACCAGTGAGGATGACCGAACACCCAGCCGAGCACGTAGCCGATCGCGAGCAACTGCACGACGGTGCGCACGGCCGCGAGCGCGAGCTTGCGGCCGAGGCCGAGCGACAGGGCCATCGAGATCGCGCCGTTGACCGCGACGAGCGCGGCGGCGATGCCGACGTCGACGAGGCTCAGATCCTGCAGTGCGGGGCTCATTGCGGGGCCTCCGTCGGGTTGGCCACGTGCATCACGCCGGCCTGCATCACGAGCCGCATCGTGCCGATCCGCGCGGCCTGGGCCGGATCGTGCGAGATCCACAAGTACGCGCGGGCGTCGGGCGCCGCGTCGAACCATGCGCCGACGAGCGCCTCGATCGCGCGCGCCGATTCGGGGTCGAGCGCGGACGTCGGCTCGTCGAGCAGCAGCACGTCGGGGTCGAGCTGCAGCACGCGCAGCAGCGCGGTGATCTGCGCTTCGCCGCCGGACAGGTCGCTCGCGCGCTTGTCGAGAAAGTCGGAACCCCGGCCGGCCTGCGCGGCGAGCGCTTCGGCGCGCGCGCGATCGAACGCAACGTCGCGATAGATCGCGAGCGAGTACGGGTAGCGCAACTGCGATTCGACGGTGCCGTCCATCTGCGCGGGGCGCTGGCGCACATAGGCGACACTGCGGCGGTAACGCGGGATCGCGTTGCGCCGGATCCGCTTGCCGCGCCACAGGATGTGGCCGCCGTCGAGCGGGTCGAGCAGCGCGAGCGCGCGCAGCAGCACGCTCTTGCCCGACCCGGACGGCCCGGTGATAGCAATTCGCGATCCCGCCGCGAGGCTGAAATCGGTCGGGGCGAGCAGGGTCTTGCCGCTGCTGGCATCGCGCCGCGTGATGCGCGCCGCATCGATGAGGCCGGTGGGGGCTGTCATGTCACAAATGAAAAAAAGCGTTAATGGCGCCGAAACGTCACCATGGCGTGCGTCATAATACCGATTGAAAAGCCGCGGGTGTCGTGCGCCGTTCGTCCACGCAAGCGGCCCGGCATGGTGCGGCAACATTTCAGAACAACAACGGAACCGCCATGACGCTAGCCCGAGCCATCGGCAAATCGGCTGCATGGATCGTCGGTATCGTCGCGGTGCTCATCGCGGCGGCCGGCGTCTTTCTCTTTATCTTCGACTGGAACCGCGCGAAGCCGTGGGTCAACGAGCAGGTCACGGCCGCGCTCGGCCGCCCGTTCGCGATCAACGGCGACCTGAAGGTCGGCTGGCGCCGCCCCGACGGCGAAACCGGCTGGCGCGCCTGGGTGCCCTGGCCGAGCTTCACGGCCACGCAGCTCGAGATCGGCAACCCCGACTGGGCGAAGATGCCCAAGTTCGTCACGCTCGATGCCGCGCACTTCGATCTCGCGATCCTGCCGCTGCTCGCGCATGAAATCGTGATCCCGTCGATCGACGTCGTGAATCCGGCCGTCGACCTCGAGCGGCTCGCCGACGGCCGCAACACGTGGACCTTCCAGTTCAAGCAATCGTCGCAGCCGTCGCCGTGGAAGGTGCGGCTCGACAGCTTCGGCTTCGCGAAGGGCACCGTCACGTACCGCGACGCGATCACGAAGGCCGACCTGACCGTCGCGATCGATACGCTCGGGCAGCCGATTCCGCTCGGCGACGTGCTGAAGGAGCAGGAGCAGACGTCGCGGGCGGCATCGGCGCAGCGGGTCGGCAAGCATGGCGCCGCGCAGTTGAGCGCGAAGGCCAACGCGGAGGCTGCGTCGAGTGCGTCCGCTGCGCAGGCTGCGAGTGCGGCCTCGACCACCGGTGCTTCGGCCGGGTCTGCCGTGATGTCGGCGTCGTCTTCCTCGCCTACCTCTTCGGCATCGTCTGCCGCTGCCGCATCGGGTGCAAGCGTTACAAGCAGCGTCGCAGCGCCCGCGAAGCCGTCCGGCCCGACCTATGCGTTCGGGCTGAAGGTCGACGGCCGCTACAAGAACGTGCCGATCAGCGGCACCGGCAAGCTGGGCGGCGTGCTCGCGATCCAGGACGCGTCGCGGCCGTTCCCGTTGCAGGCCGACGTGAAGGCCGGCGACACGCGGCTCGCGATCGTCGGCACGCTGACCGACCCGATGCATCTCGCGGCCATCGACCTGCGGCTGTGGCTGCAGGGCACGTCGATGTCGCATCTCTATCAGCTCAGCGGCATCACGCTGCCCGATACGCCGCCTTACGCGACCGAAGGGCGGCTGATCGGCAACTTCAAGCGCAAGGCCAGCACCTTCCGTTACGAGAACTTCAACGGCCGCGTCGGCGGCAGCGATCTCGGCGGCACGCTCGTCTACGAGCAGCGCGAGCCGCGGCCGAAGCTGTCGGGCGAACTCGTGTCGAACCTGCTGCAATTCTCCGATCTCGCGCCGGTGATCGGCGCGGATACGGCCGCGAGCAAGGCCAAGCGCGGCGACACGACGAAACAGCCGTCGAGCCGCGTGCTGCCGGTCGAGACGTTCCGCACCGACCGCTGGCGTGCGCTCGACGCCGACGTCAAGTTCACGGGGCGCAAGCTGATCAAGAGTTCGGACCTGCCGATCACCAACCTGTACACGCACATCGTGATGACGGACGGCGTGCTGTCGCTCGAGCCGCTGCAGTTCGGCGTCGCGGGCGGCACGCTCGCCACGACCGCGCATCTCGACGGCAGCGGCGCGCCGCTGAAGGGGCGCTTCACGGTGGCGGCGCGGCACCTGAAGCTCAAGCAGTTGTTCCCGGCGCAGAAGGTCATGCAGTCGGCGCTCGGCGAGATCAACGGCGATGCGTCGCTGTCGGCGACCGGCAACTCGCCGGCCGCGCTGGCCGCCACGTCGACCGGCGAGGTGAAGGCGCTCGTGACGGACGGCCGCATCAGCCGCCTGCTGATGGAAGCGGCGGGGCTGAACGTCGCGAACGTCGTCTACGAGAAGCTGTTCGGCAACAACGACGTGAAGATCAATTGCGCGGCGATCGACTTCGTCGCGACCAACGGCATTCTCGACCCGAAGGTGTTCGCGCTCGATACGGACGACGCGCTGATCAACGTCGACGGCCCGATCAGCCTGCGCGACGAAACGCTGAACCTGAAGATCCACCCGCACACGAAGGGCTTCCGGATCTTCTCGCTGCGCTCGCCGCTGTACGCGAAGGGCACGTTCAAGAACCCGAACGTCGGCGTCGATGCAGGTGCGCTCGCGCTGCGCGCCGGCGCGATGGTCGGCCTCGGGCTGATCAACCCGTTCGCGGCCCTGATTCCGCTGATCGCGCCGAGCAACAACCGCGACGTGCCGTGTTCGGAGCTGTTCGGCCAGATGAACGCGAAGGCGGCCCAGCGGGCAGCGGCGAAGGCCGGCAAGTGACGCGCGTGCGCGTCAGCGGCCCGCGCGCACCCAGAGCAGCACGGCATCGACTTCCCGGCCGTCGATCCGTACCGGGGCGGCCGTGCCGAGCTGCAGGCGATCGCCGTCGAGCCTGACGGCGCGCTGCTGGACGTTGCCGATCCAGTTCGGGAACAGGCTGACGTCCATTTCGTGGGTCAGCGTGCCGTCGTCGGCGACCTGAAAGGGGCCGGAATACGCGATGTAGCCGCCGGCGGCCGCCGCGCGCTCGTCGGCGGTGCCGCCCTGCAGGTCGCCGTCCGCGTAGGGCGGCCGGCCGGCGGCCATCAGCTGCGCGGACATGTAGCCGTCCGGCGTGTACAGGATCCAGCCGCGCGCGTCGCGGCCGAGCGGATAGGTGACCGCGCTGCCGTCGCGCGGCCGGACTTCGTAGGATACGAGGCGCCATGCGCCGACGAGTTGTTCGCGAAGCTGGCTGGCAAGCATGCGGGATTCCGGTAAGGCGGCGGTGGGGCGCGTGCCGTCGTGTTGGCGGGCCGTCGGGCCGCAGGCCGGGGAGGCCGGAAATGCGCTGCCGGAACGGCGTGGTCGGCAGTTTCTCCGACACCTGCTAAAATACACGGTTTTCCGTCGATTTATCCTTTAACGGGACCTGCCGTGCTTTCTACTGCCAACATCACGATGCAATTCGGGCCGAAGCCCTTGTTCGAGAATATCTCGGTCAAATTCGGCGAGGGCAACCGCTATGGTCTGATCGGCGCGAACGGCTGTGGCAAGTCGACGTTCATGAAGATCCTCGGCGGCGACCTCGAGCCGAGCGCCGGCAACGTCGCGCTGGAGCCGAACGTGCGTCTCGGCAAGCTGCGCCAGGATCAGTTCGCGTACGAAGACGTGCGCGTGCTCGACGTCGTGATGATGGGCCACACCGAAATGTGGGCCGCCATGACCGAGCGTGACGCGATCTACGCGAACCCGGAAGCCACCGACGACGACTACATGCACGCCGCCGAGCTCGAAGGCAAGTTCGCCGAATACGGCGGCTACGACGCCGAGGCGCGCGCGGGCGCGCTGCTGCTCGGCATCGGCATCGAGGAGAAATTCCACAACGGCACGATGAGCGACGTCGCGCCGGGCTGGAAGCTGCGCGTGCTGCTCGCGCAGGCGCTGTTCTCGAAGCCGGACGTGCTGCTGCTCGACGAACCGACCAACAACCTCGACATCAACTCGATTCGTTGGCTCGAGCAAACGCTCAACGAGTACAACTCGACGATGATCATCATCTCGCACGATCGTCACTTCCTGAACTCGGTGTGCACGCACATGGCCGACATGGACTTCGGCACGCTGAAGGTCTGGCCGGGCAACTACGACGACTACATGCTCGCGTCGGCACAGGCGCGCGAGCGCCAGGCCGCGGCGAACACGCGTGCGAAGGAGCGTGTCGCGGAACTGCAGGACTTCGTGCGCCGCTTCTCGGCGAACAAGTCGAAGGCCCGTCAGGCGACTAGCCGTGCGAAGCAGATCGACAAGATCAAGATCGAGGAATTCAAGCCGTCGTCGCGCCAGAACCCGTTCATCCGTTTCGAGTTCGAGAAGAAGCTGCACAACGTCGCGGTGGTCGCTGAAGAGATCACGAAGAAGTACGAGCGCACGATCTTCCAGAACTTCAACCTGTCGGTGCAGCCGGGCGAGCGGATCGCGATCATCGGCGAGAACGGCGCGGGCAAGACGACGCTGCTGCGTTCGCTGCTCGGCGCGCTCGAGCTCGAGCACGGCACGGTGAAGTGGTCCGAGAACGCGAACGTCGGCTACATGCCGCAGGACACGTACGAGGAGTTCCCGAACGACATCACGCTGATGGACTGGATCGACCAGTACCGCAAGGACGGCGACGACGAAACGATGGTGCGCGGCACGCTGGGCCGCCTGCTGTTCACGTCGGACGACATCAAGAAGTCGGTGAAGGTGCTGTCGGGCGGCGAGAAGGGCCGCATGATCTGGGGCAAGCTGATGCTCGGCCGCCACAACGTGCTGCTGATGGACGAGCCGACCAACCACATGGACATGGAGTCGATCGAGTCGCTGCAGATCGCGCTCGAGCAGTTCGAAGGCACGCTGATTTTCGTGTCGCACGACCGCGAGTTCGTGAGCGGGCTGGCGAACCGGATCATCGAAGTGCGTACGGATGGCACGCTGTTCGACTTCGGCGGCAATTACGAGGAGTTCCTGACGAGTCAGGGGCAGGAGTAAGTGTCCTGACGCTTCCGTTCATGTGTTGCGGTCTGGCCGTGGTACGAAGCTGGAGCGCATAGCAACGCGAAGCCGCGAGAAGCGCATCGGGCCCGCATCGACAGTATTGTCGATGCGGGCTTTTTCATTTCCGTGCCGGTAAAGCGCGGGGGCGCACATTCCCGTTTCCTCCTCGCAATCGACTTCGGGTAAATTACGCTCCGGATACCACCCTCAATTCCGACCCGGAGCCGCCCTCGATGCAGGACCATCCTCTCCCGCTCGATTTATCCGGCCTTGCGCCAAGCCTCTATGCACAGGGCACCGAGGAAGGCATCCTGTCGCGCCTGATGGAGCGGATCGCGCCGACCAACCGCTTCTGCGTCGATATCGGCGCGAGCGACGGCCTGCGCAACAGCAACACCGCGCGGCTGCTGCGCGAACGGGATTGGGCCGGGGTGCTGGTGGAAGGGAGTGCGTACCGCTTCGGCAAGCTGGCCGCCCACTACGCAGGTGTAGACCGCGTTCGCTTGCATCACGACCGCGTTCAGCCCGACACGATCGACACGTTGCTCGCCGATGCCAACACGCCAACCGACTTCGACCTGCTGTCAATCGACATCGACGGCAACGACTACTGGGTCTGGCGCGGCCTGCAAGCGTTCCAGCCGCGTATCGTCGTGATCGAATACAACCCGTACTACACGCCGCCCGAGCGCTGGGTCATGTGCTTCAACCCGGACCACGAATGGGACGGCTCGACGTATTACGGCGCGAGTCTCGAATCGCTCGTCCATCTCGGCAGGCAGAAGGGCTATGAACTCGTCTGCTGCGACGACATGGGCAACAACGCGTTCTTCGTGCGGCAGGACCTGTATCCGCTGCTCGGCATCGCGAACAACGACCCTTCGGTGCTGTTCCGCCCGGCGATGTACAAGGTGCGCTACGTCGGTCACAACACGTTCCTGAGCGGTCATCCGTATCGATACGGGCCGGCCGAGCACATCTGAATGGACTCGCTCGCCGCGACCTTCGACGAGATCCGCGAGGCCTACGCGTTGGGCCGCATGGGGCCGCCGCGCCAGGTCGGCGAACGCGTATGGCACCTGCCGACCGATGACGGCGGCGTCGCGGTCAAGCTCTACGCGCTCGACCATCATGCGCGTGCGGCCAAGGAGGCCGCCGTGCTCGCGCACTTCGAGACGCATCGCGATGCGCGTTTCCATGTGCAGGCGCTGAAACGCACGACGTCCGGCGAGCCGCTGTGGACGGGACAAGGCTCGCACGCGATGCTGACGCACTGGGAAGCCGGGCAGTTCAGAACCTACGACACGTTTTCGCCGGCCGAATGGGATGCGCTCGGCGCGAGCCTGGCCGCGTTGCATCTGAGTCTCGAGCCGCTTCATTTGCCGCAGCTCGACACGATCCGCGCACGCCTGACCGCGATCGATGCGGACGCGGTGCGCCGCAGCCTGCACGACGCACTCGATCGCGCACGCTCGAACCACGCCGCCGACAACCTGCGCCGCTACGTCGATCTCGCGCTGCGCCTGCTCGACCGCTACTATCCGGGCAGCATCGACGCGTTTCCCGCCGACGATCCGCAGCACCCGATCCACAACGACTACAACCAGTTCAACTATCTGTTCACGGGCACGCTGCCGCCGCTCATCCTCGACTGGGAAGCGTCGATCGGCGCGCCGCGCGAATACGAGCTGGTGCGTTGCCTGAACCATCTGCCGCTGGAGGCGCCGCATCTGGCGGAAGCGTTCGTGCTGGCCTATCGGCGGACCCGGCCGGTCGATCCCGCGCGCCTTGCATGGGCGGTCGATGCCGCGTGTCTGCAGCACGCGCTCAAGCTCTGGATCGTGCAAGGCTGGCTCGACGATCCGTCGCGCTTTGCATCGCATCTGAACGGCGCGGTGGCGATGGCCACCGCGATGGTGGATGCGCGCGACCGTCTGGTCGATTTCTTTTCCCGTTGTGTGGAAGCAGGACGCTGAAGTGAATGCGAATCTGAACCGGATGTCGAATCCGACGCCGCCCACCGAGCGGCAGCATGTGTTTCCGCCGCCGCTGGATCGCGATTACCGCGTCGAAGACGGGCGCGTGCTGACGCGCTCGCTCGAAGCGCACATCGTCGATCACTGCAACCTGACCTGCGCGGAATGCTGCTCGCTGTCGCCGCTGCTGCCCGAGTGGTATGCGCGCCCCGAATCGATCGAAGCCGATCTGCGCCGCGCCGAGAAGGTGCTGCGCCCGCGCATGTTCAAGCTGGTCGGCGGTGAGCCGCTGCTGCATCCGGCGCTCGTCGAACTCGTCCGGCGCGTGCGCGCCACGGGCATCGCGCCCGTGATCTCCGTCACGACGAACGGCCTGAAGCTCGGCGAGATGCGCGACGCGTTCTGGCAGGCGGTGGATGCGCTGACGATCTCGCGCTATCCGAAGCCGTCGCTGTCGCCCGACCTGGTCGCGCACATCGAGCGCCAGGCCGCGCGCTTCGACGTGCGCCTGAACTGGAAGGTGCAGAACGTGTTCACGACGATGAACCGCGCGCAGCCCAGCACCGATCGTGACGCAGCGCAGCGCCTTTATCACGATTGCTGGATCCGCGAGCGCTGCCATATGATTCGCGACGGCATGTTCTACACGTGCACGCGTCCCGCGCATTTCCATACGCTCTACCAGGGCGAGAAGGATTTTCAGTCCGATGGGCTGCCGCTGCGCGACGACGCTGGCATGCTCGACGCGATGCTCGCCTATCTGCAACGCGAGACGCCGCTCGAAGCGTGCCTGCATTGCCAGGGCGGCAGCGCACCGGTGGCGCCGCATCGCATCCTCAAACGTATCGAAGTGGACGCCTTGAAGGCGCGTTATCCATGATCGTCGGCACGCGCGACCGGTTCGGCTTCGACCGGCTTCACTACCATCCGCGCAGCGGTGCGGCGGCGTCCGGCATCCGGGCCGTCCTGCACGCGTCGGGGCAACCGGCCGGCGAGCCGGACGCGGCGGCCATCGCCGGTTACCTGAGCGGCGAGCGGCTGGTCGGCCGCACCGTGTTGCGCGACGTGCGCGCGGTGCCGCCCGGCCATGCGCTGATCCGTTCGCCGCAAGGGCTGACCGTGCTGCCGGCACCCGGGCAGCCGCAGCATGCCGATCTGGAAACCGTGCTGCGCGCATCGCTGCAGCGCGCGCTCGACAGCGGCAAGCGCGTTGCGCTGGCGCTGAGCGGCGGGCTCGATTCGGCGCTGCTGCTCGCGTTGCTGCGCGAACTCGGCGCGCAGCGGCACGTGACGTCCTACGTCCTCGTGACCGACATGCCCGACTATTGCGAACGCGATGCCGCACTCGAACTGGCCGCGCAGATGCAGGCGAACGTGAAGATCGTGCGCGCGAACGAGGCCGATTTCGTCGCGGCGCTGCCGAGAACGACGCATGCGGTCGAGGAGCCGATGTTCAACCTGCATCCGGTCGCGAAGCTGCTGCTCGCCGAGGCGATGGCCGGGGATGGCGTCGAGGTGGCCATCACCGGCGACGGCGCGGACCAGGTGCTGCGCCGCGACCAGTCGGCCAACTATCTGCCGCTGTGCCGTGCGTTGTTCGATGCGGCGTCGGTCGACCTGCATCCGCCGTTCGTCGACGCTGCCGTCGTCGCGCATCTGACGAGCATCGCGCCCGACCCGGACAAGCAATGCCTGCGCGACCTGGGTGCGCGCCTGAACCTGCCGGACCGTCTCGTGCACGGCCCCAAGCGCGGGCGGCTCGCCCCGGCAATGGATCTCGCGGCGCTGCTCGATCGCGACCGCACACACGCGCTGGCCGACACGCTCGGCCTGGCCGCGCCCACGCTGCAGGCGGATACCGAACGCGTGCTGTGGACGACGCTGTCGCTGATCCTCGATCATTTCGACCACCTCGATGCCGCGCATCGCCCAACCTGAATCGTTCATGAAACGCATCCTGTTCTGCGTGGTGCCCGAAAAGGGGCACGTCAATCCGTGTATCGGCCCGGCCCAGCATCTGCGTACCGCCGGGTGCGACGTCGCGTTCTATGCGCCGGCCGATCTCAGCGCACAGCTCGACGGTGCCGGCGGCTTCGAATTCGTCGGGCCGCGCGAGACGCCCGAGCGCCACGACCTGTCGCGCGGCGCGAGCTTCGCCGCGAACATCCGCGACGCGGACTGGCTGCGGCACTGGATCCGCACGCTGCTGATCGATCTCGCGCCCGCACAGGTGGACGGTATCCGCACGGTGCTGCGCGACTGGCGGCCCGACGTGGTCGTGATCGATCCGCTGCTCTATGCGGCGGCGATTGCCGCTGAACTGGAAGGGCTGCCGTGGGTCTCGATGTCGAATTCGCTGAATCCGGTGCTGCCGGACGATCTCGATTCGGAACTGCTGCGTACGGTGCGATGGCTCACGCCGGAACGCACGCGGCTGTTCGCGCGCTACGGGCTCGATGCGCGCTTTCGCGGATGCGACATCCTCTCTCCGCATCTGACGCTCGCGTTCACGACCGACGCGCTGGTCGGTGCGCCGCCGCCGGGTGTCGAGCTGGTCGGCCCGGCAATGCCGTCCGGCCCGCGCGGCGACGAGACGCCGTTTCCGTGGGATCGCGTCGATGCGGATCGTCCGTTGGTCTACATGTCGCTCGGCAGCCAGCTTTACTACCATCCCGACGTGTTTGCGAAGGTCATCGAGGCGACGCGCGCGACGTCGGCGCAACTGGTGCTGTCGGTGGGCGAACTGGTCGATTCGGATCTGCTGCCGGCCGACGACGAGCGCGTGATTGCGGTGCGCTACGTGCCGCAACTGGCGCTGTTGCAGCGCACGCACGCGTTCGTCAGTCACGGCGGCGCGAATTCGGTGATGGAGTCGCTTGCGTGCGGCGTGCCGATGCTGCTGTCGCCGTTCTGCAATGACCAGTTCCATTCGGCGCACTTCGTCGAGCAGGCCGGCGCGGGGTGCGTGCTGGATCTGCAGCAGGCCGGCGTGGCGGACATCGCCGCTGCGCTCGAGCGCCTGTTGCGGCCCGGGACGTTGCGCGAGCAGGCGGCGCGGATCCGCGCGAGCTACGCGTCGTGCGACGGTTCTGCCGAGGCGGCGCGCCTGATCAGCGCACTCGCTTCAGGAAGCCGCCGGGCGACAGCGTCATGAGGACGCGGTCCTCGATGTCGTAGTCGATCTCGAAGCGGTTGTCGCGAGCGAGGAATTCATGCGCGGCGGTGGCCGGGTTGTTGCCTTTGCCGTACGGCTTGCCGTCGAACATCGACGCGGGCAGGTACTCCATGATGGTGTCCATCACGATCGCGTAACTGCCGGGCGTCACGAGCGGCGCATAGCATTCGAGCTCGCGCAGCACGTGCGTGTGGGTGTGCGTGAGATCGAGGATCGCCATCACGCGTGCGCCGTCATCGATCTGCGCACGCACCGATGCGAGCGTGTCGGCCGCGCATGATTCGCCTTCGATCAGCGTCATCCGGTGGGCGAGCCGGTGCGATTGGAGGCGCTGCCTGACCTCATCGCGCAGGCGCGGTTCGATCGCGACGACGCGGCCGCTGAAGCCAGCGAGCTCCAGCATCGACGCGGAGAATACGACGCCGCCGCCCGCCGCGATCCCGGTCTGCACGATGCAGTCGGGACGCTCGCGCCAGATCAGCTCCTGGAGCGCGAGCATGTCGCCGGGCAGGTGGAAGAAGCGCTCGCCGAGCCAGCGCGTATGGAACAGATGGTCGAATTCGGCAGCGCGCGTCAGCCATTCGATATTGATGTCCCGCATGCGGGCCGAGGGACGCTCTGACATGGTCAATGCAACGAGTAGGAGTGACGTGAAAACGCTGGAACCGTGGCTTCACCGGTACTGGAACATCGGGCCGGCGCACCTGCAGGCGCTGGCGTCGGGCCATACTAACAAAACGTATCTCGTCGAGTGCGATGCGGGGCGCGCGGTGCTGCGCGTGTCGTGGCCCGGCAAGGCGGTCGAGCAGGTGCATCGCGAGGCGGCGATGCTCGGCCATCTCGGCCGCTCGCGTACGGCGCCGACGCTGCCTGTGCTGCCGAAGCTGCGGCCGACCGTGGACGCCCAGTCCGGTGTGCAACTGCCTGATGGAAGCTGGCTGCATCTGTTCGAGCATATCGACGGCCGCCCCGGCCTGCCGGACGATGCGGAGGCGGGCGCGATCGATGCGATGCGTGCACTCGCGCATCTGCATGCGGCGATGGCGGCGATGGCGGTGATGCCCGTGACCGAATCGGCGCCGCTGGCCTGGCTGTCGGCACGCCACGCACGTGTAGCGGCGCGTGCCGCGCCGTCGTTGCCGGGTGGCTTGAGCGGCCACTACGAGACGACGATGCGTCGGATCGGCGCGGATCTCGACGGTGCTGCCCGCTGGCTGACGGGGACGGTGCATTGGTTGCACGGCGACTATCACGCGGGCAATTTGCTGTACGTGGGGCACGCGGTGAACGGCGTGCTCGATTTCGACGATGTCGGGCAGGGCGCGCAGTGGCTCGAAGCGGCTTTTGCGCTGTTCGCGCTGTCGCGCGATGCGGGCAGGGACGACCGCTTCGTATTCGATGCGCGGCGCTGGGACGCCGGCCTGCAAGCCTATGCCGCGACGCGGCCCGATGACGTGCCGGACTGGATGCACGACCGACGCGATGCGCTGATGGCCCTGTTCTGCGCGGACCAGACGCTGATCCATCTCGAAGCTGCACAGCGCGGGCTGTGGACGCCGGGGGCGGGCATCGGTTTTCTCGGCGGCTGGTGGCAGTTGCTGGAGGGTGCGGCGCCGGGACGTTAACCGGCTGCTTCGTCAGCGCGGCCGATTCAGGAACAGGCGCACCGCTTCGACCGTATGGGGCCGCGCCTCGCCGCGCCGCGATCCGTCGTGCATGCAGAACAGCACGTCATGTTGCCGTGCCGCGCTGGCGTCGACGTGCGCGCACATCGCGTCGAACAGCGCCTGCGGCGACGGCGCCGGCCGCTGCCAGTCGTCCAGTATCGCGGTCCAGCCCGTGTGTTCGCGCTGCAGCCGCGCCAGCACGCCGGCGCGACTGTCCTGCGGCATCAGGCCGTAAGGCAGGCGCAATGGAATCGTGGCTGGCGCCGGAACGCCGGCTCGACGATAGGCTTCACGGATCAGCGCGTCGGTTGCGTCGATTTCGTCGATTAGCGCGTCGTCTGTCAGCGCGCCCGGCCTCGCGTGCGAATGCGTGTGATTGCCGAGAAGGTGGCCTTCGCTCGCCATTCTTGCCGCGACGTCGAGTGCGCCTGCGAGATTCTGGCCGAGCAGGAAGAAGGTCGCCTGGCAGGACGCGGCATGTAGAACATCGAGCAAGAAGGGTGTCGAGGGACCGGGCCCGTCGTCGAAACTGAGGCGAATGGACATTGCGGGCGGGGGCGCCGTTCAAGTTATACCGGAGCAACGATAGCGCAAGTCGCGGCGAGCGGCGGCCGGCGCGCTCATTGGCCGGCTACTGGAGCGGCTCGATCGCCAGCGGACAGGTGCCGATCCGACGCAATTGCGTGCCGGTCCATTCATAGAAGAACCGCGCGGCCTTCGCGCTGTTGTCGTCGCATTCGTCGTTGAAGCAGCCCGCGACGATCAGCAGCCTGCTGCCGGGGCGGAAATCGACGCGCTCCTCGTCGTTGCCCATCACGCCTGCGATGGCCTGTACGCCGGGCATCGTGTACGTCGCGCCCGTGTACTTGTCGACGATCGCGAAATTCCGGCAATCCGTTCCGCAACCCCAGATCGCGACCCGGTAGTGGCCGGCAAAATTGGCCGGTTGCGTGAATTCGTCGCGAATGACGGTGCGGTAGAGGCGGGTTTCTCTCGTGGTCAGGCGGGGTGCCGCGGCCGGCTTGGGCGGCGCGCTCGCGGCGAGCGCCGGATAGCGGTCGAACGAAGGTGACGGGCATGCGGCGGCGGCCGTCGCCGTCGCCGCGCGGGCGGTGCCGGAACCGCAAAGCAGCGCGGCCGACGCGCCGGCGATCAGCAGAAGTCGATGGGCAAGCATCACGCGAGCATCCTTCAGGTTCGGGATGGGGATCGGGCCGGAGGGTCCGAACGGCCGGCCCGACGATTCTATGACGCTTCACGTGCGCCGGCGACCCGGCACAGCGATCGCGAGCCTGCGTCAAACCGACGTTCCGCACACGGTGCGCCGTCAAGCTTTGTCAAATTGCGGCGATATCACGATGCCTGACGTTTCAGGCCGCCTTCGAAGGCTGTCATGCACGGTTCGATTGAGTATCCTTGGATTCGATTCGCGGTACTCATGCCATCACAACCGGGAGGCTTCACATGAATGCACGTCTATACCGCGCGACCGTTGCCGGCGCGCTGATCGGATTGCTCGCACCGTTTTCGGTGGCGCATGCGCAGCTGGGCGATGTCCTGAAGCAGGTCGGCGGCGGTGGCGACTCAGGCGGCAGCGCGGGCGGTGCGCTCGGCAATCTCGGCGGCCTCGGCGGTGCATTGACGGGCGGGGGCGGTGCGTCGCTGACGCCGGGCAGCACCGGGAACGTCGCCGGCCTGTTGCAGTTCTGCATCCAGAACAACTATCTCGGCGGGGCGTCCGGCGGTGCGTCGTCGGTGAAGGACGCGCTGATCGGCAAGCTCGGCGGCAACGCATCGTCCGACAGCGGCTATACCAGCGGCGCGAGCGGGGTCCTCGATGCCGGCAACGGCAGCAAGCTCGACCTGAGCGGCGGCGGCCTGAAGCAGCAGGTGACCAAGCAGATCTGCGACAAGGTGCTGACGCAGGCGAAGTCACTGCTGTAAGCGATTCGTCGCGGGGCGGTGCAGGGGGCGGTGCCATGCGTACCGCTTCCGCAGGCCATTCCGGCCGCCCCGCGCAGATCATCGAGGAGAAGGCGGGCGGCCGCGCGATGCCGAGGCCCGCACGCACGGACTCAATCGGCCAGCCGCTTGTCGGCGAGCGCCTTGCAGCAGTCTTCGTAGACCCATTGCACGAGTTTCGCCCGATAATCGAGATCGTCGGTATCGACGATTTCCTCGACCGCGTCGCGCGCCCATGACGCATCGACGAACCCGGCATGCCGCTTCGCGATGTCCTGCGCGAGCGCCGCGAGCTTGGCAACGGCCAGCCAGTCGGCCTGACGATGATGGCGGTCGAGCCAGCGGTGAGCGGCCTGGACCTGGAACGTGGCGTCCGGCCACGATTCGTTGAGGTAAAACGCGCCGAGATTGCCGCAGGTGAGCCAGCAAAGCAGTTCCAGGCGGTCTTGCGAGCCGAGGATATGGGGTGCGTCGGACATGGCAGCGCTCACGAAATACGTCGATTCCGGGCGGCGCCGGTTGCATTGGGCCGGTGCCGATAATAAAAACATAGCACGATGCGGGCCCGACCGCGCACCCGGGCGGATGCTGACATCGCGGTGGTGAAACGGACGCCGCGCCGGCGAGGATCGCCGACGGCGATGTGAGCGGGCAGCGGGAACGGAAAGTGCGCAAGCGCGTGAGGCGCGGCGCGGGATGAGGCGGCCGGGGAACGGCCGCCGGCGCCATGAAGCGGGCCCGTTGCCGGGCCCGCCGCAGCCCGGCGCGCGGGCCCGGCTGCCGATGAGCGAACTCAGGTCGTCGTGTGCGTGGCGCGCGCGATCGAGCGGATGCTGCGCTCGACGCGGATCAGGATGATCAGCACCGCGAGCGACACGAACGAATACAGCGCGACGAGCGCGGCGACGCCCGCGAAGCGCGCGGTCTGTCCGTTCTCGGCAGCGGTTTCTTCCGCGGCCTTCTTTTCGTCGTCGATCGCGGTGCGGCGTGCGTCGTAGCGCTGCGAGAAGTCGCGCATGACCGCCGACACGACGTCGGTGTACGCCTGCTCGCGCGCATATTCGTCGCCGTGCCCGGTGACCTTCTTCTTGACGCTGGCCGCGACGTCCGGGCGCGACAGTACCTTGTCGAGATACGCGATCTGCTGCTCGTAGTACGCGACGTCCGGATGGTCGTCGTCGCCGAGCACGCGCTGGAACGACGGCTCGTACGCGTCGCGATCGACCGCGTAGTCCGGCGACAGGGCCGCCCGGCCGTGCTTCTGCACGATGCCGGACAGTTGCGTCGACAGGCGCAGCGCGGGCGACGCATCGTCGTCCTTGGCTGCGGCGCCGCCGGCGGCCGGCGCGGCCTTGGCGGGCGCATCGTTCTCCCACGCGAACGATGCAGGATCGACCTGGATGGCCGAATCGACCTTCGGCGGTTTCGACAGGCGCGCATCGAGTGCGACCACGCCGAATATGACCCCGCCGATCAGGACTGCGGTCGCGAACAACAGCACGATCACGCGCAATACCTGAAGATAGCCGCCCTCGATTTTGGTCAGGATGCTCAAGGCATTCTCCTTTCTTATGATGAATGAGGCGCCGAGGCTAAAGACCTTTCGAATGGCTGTCAATCGTCACGCCGCGTCACACCGGCGGACCGGAACGCTCGCTAGAATGGCGGCTTTCCTGGAGGCGGAAAGCGATGAAAATCTACGACCAGTTCTATATCGACGGAGCATGGCGCAAACCGGCCGGCACCGGCACGATCGACGTGATCGACTCGGGCACCGAGGCGGTGATCGGCCGGATCCCGGAAGGCGTCGCGTCCGACGCGCAGGACGCGATCCGCGCGGCACGCGCAGCCTTCGACGCGTGGGCGGCCACGCCGCCCGCGACACGCGCGGGCTACCTGCGCAAGATCGTCGAGCATCTGCAGGCGCGCAGCGAGGAACTCGCGCAGTCGATCACCGGCGAAGTCGGGATGCCGATCAAGCTGTCGCGCGCGATCCAGGTCGGCGGCCCGATCTACAACTGGAAGGCGTATGCGAAGCTCGCCGAGTCGTTCGAATTCGAGGCACAGGTCGGCAACTCGCTCGTCGTGCGCGAGCCGGTCGGCGTCGTCGCGGCGATCACGCCGTGGAACTATCCGCTCAACCAGATCACGCTGAAAGTTGCGCCGGCGCTCGCGGCCGGCTGCACGGTCGTCCTGAAGCCGTCCGAAGTCGCGCCGCTGAACGCGTTCATGCTCGCCGAAGCGATTCACGCAGCCGGGCTGCCGGCCGGCGTGTTCAACCTCGTGTGCGGCTATGGCCCGGTGGTCGGTGAAGTGCTGGCCACCGATCCGGACGTCGACATGGTGTCGTTCACGGGCTCGACGCGCGCCGGCAAGCGCGTGGCCGAGCTGGCGGCCGCGGGCGTCAAGCGCGTTGCACTCGAGCTGGGCGGCAAGTCGGCGTCGGTGATCCTCGACGATGCCGATTTCGCGACGGCGGTGAAGGGCACGGTCAACGCGTGCTACCTGAACGCGGGGCAGACCTGCTCCGCGCACACGCGCATGCTGGTGCCGGAAGCGCGCTACGACGAGGCACGTGAGCTCGCGAAGGCGGCGGCCGAAACCTACGTCGCCGGCGATCCGCGGCAGGATGCGACGCGCCTGGGCGCGCTGGCATCGGCCGTGCAGCAGCAGCGTGTGCAGGACTACATCCAGCGCGGGATCGACGAAGGCGCCGAACTCGTGACGGGCGGCACGGGCCTGCCGGAAGGGCTGGATAAAGGCTTCTTCGTGAAGCCGACCGTGTTCGGCCGCGTCGATCCGAAATCGACGATCGCGCAGGAAGAAATCTTCGGGCCGGTGCTGTCGATCATCACGTATCGCGATGAAGACGAGGCCGTGCGGATCGCGAACGATTCGCCGTACGGGCTCGGCGGCGCGGTATGGGCCGGCAGCGACGAACGCGCGATGGGCATCGCGCGCCGCATCCGCACCGGGCAGGTCGACATCAACGGCGGCGCATGGAACATGGCCGCGCCGTTCGGCGGCTACAAGCAGTCGGGGCACGGCCGCGAGAACGGCGTGTACGGGCTCGAAGAATATCTCGAGTACAAGTCGATGCAACTGAAGCCCGCGAAGCCGGCCTGAGCGTTTGTCACGGCCTGAACCGGAAACGGCACGCTCGCGTGCCGTTTTTTTATTGACGGCCGTCAAGGTGCGCGTCGGTGGATCGTCGATCATCGCGGTTCCGATGTTCCGACGAGGTTTCAGATGACCGTACGCACTTCCTTTCCGCCGCTGACGATTCGCGGCCGCACCTTGTTGCCCGTCGTGCAGGGCGGCATGGGTGTCGGCATCTCCGCGCACCGGCTCGCGGGCAGCGTCGCGCGCGAAGGCGCGGTCGGCACGATCGCGAGCATCGACCTGCGCCACCATCATGCGGACCTGCTCGCGCGTTGCCGCGCGCAACCCGATCGCGCGACGCTCGAGGCCGCGAACCTCGAGGCGCTCGCACGCGAGATCCGCCTCGCGAAGACCTACAGCGAAGGGCGCGGGATGATCGCGGTCAACGTGATGAAGGCCGTGAGCGCGCATGCGGACTACGTGCGGGTGGCGTGCGACGAGGGGGCGGACGCGATCGTGATGGGCGCGGGCCTGCCGCTCGACCTGCCCGACCTCACGCAGGGACACGACATCGCGCTGATTCCGATCCTGTCGGACAGCCGCGGGATCGCGCTCGTGCTGAAGAAGTGGATGAAGAAGGGGCGCCTGCCCGACGCGATCGTGATCGAGCATCCGGCGCATGCGGGCGGCCATCTCGGCGTCACGCAGATCGACGACATGCACGACCCCCGCTTCGATTTCGCGCGCGTGCTCGACGAGACCGCCCAGGTGATGGCGACGCTCGGCCTCGCACGCGAAACGATTCCGCTGATCGTTGCGGGCGGGATCAACAGTCACGACGCGGTGCGCGCGGCGTTCGACGCCGGCGCGAACGGCGTGCAGGTGGGGACGCCGTTCGCGGTGACGGAAGAGGGCGACGCGCATCCGCACTTCAAGCGCGTGCTGGCCGATGCGACACCCGAGGACATCGTCGACTTCGTCAGCGTGACGGGGTTGCCCGCGCGCGCGGTGAAGACGCCGTGGCTCGATCGTTACCTGCGCAACGAGACGCGCATCCGTACCAAGCTCGGCGCGCTGAAACAGCGCTGCCCGACCGCGCTCGAATGCCTGAGCGTATGCGGCTTGCGCGACGGCATCGAGAAGTTCGGCCATTTCTGCATCGACACGCGGCTCGCGGCCGCGCTGCGCGGCGACGTCGCGAACGGGCTGTTCTTCCGCGGCCGCGAAGCGTTGCCGTTCGGCCGTGCGATCCGCAGCGTGCGCGATCTGCTCGACCTGTTGCTGACGGGCGCTGCGACGGAGCCTGCGGCAAACCGCCCCACGTTTACGCTGGCTTGACGAATATCAAGATGAAGAAAAGACCCTACAGAGAGAATGGAAACCATTCTTTGGGGGTCCGTACCATGCATAAAACGATTCGAACTTGTGTCACCGCTGCCGCCGTTGCGGCCGCTTTCGCCGCGATGCCTTCGCTGTCGCACGCAGCCTCGCCGGGCGACGGCATCAACCAGGGCGACGTCCTGGTCCGGCTGCGCGCGATCAGCATCCAGCCGAACGAACGCGCGAGCGATACGCTGGGCGCGCTCAACGTCGGGGTGAACAACGCGATCGTGCCCGAGCTCGACTTCACGTACATGATCCGCGACTACCTCGGCGTCGAGCTGATCCTGGGTACGTCGCGGCACCAGCTGACGTCGAGCATCGGCAATCTCGGCGGCGTGGGCGTGCTGCCGCCGACGCTGCTGCTGCAGTACCACTTCAACCATGCCGGCAAGGTGCGTCCGTACGTCGGCGCGGGCGTGAACTACACGTACTTCTACAACAACGGGCTCAACGTCGGCGGCGAGGGCGTGTCGATCAACAAGAGCAGCTTCGGCCCCGCGCTGCAGTTCGGCGTGGACGTGCAATTGACGAAGAAGGTCTTCATGAACGTCGACGTGAAGAAGATCTGGATGAGCACCGATGCGACGCTGGGCGACAAGGGCATCGGCACGCTGCACATCGATCCGCTGATCGTCGGCGTGGGCGTCGGGATGAAGTTCTAGACGCGGCGGGAAAAGAACAGAGTTGGGGTTGGCGGCATGGCGGTCGGCATGCCGCTCTTTTTTTGCGCGGCGGATTTACAGCTTGTCGTACTGGAAGCGCATCGCGGTGCCTTCGCGCGAGATGCGCTCCCATACCGCGCGCTTTTCGTCGTCGCTCAGGAACACCCAGTTCGACACTTCGGCAGCCGTGCGGCCGCAGCCCTTGCAGACTTCGTCGAAGAGGGTCGAGCACACGCCGATGCAGGGGCTGTCGGGCAGGTCGTGGAGATTGGAGGCCATCGGAAGGGTTCACGCCGTTGAATCGTCAGCCGCCATTTTAATGCATCGCGGCCGGACGATCCGACGGGCGCCGCCGGCATGCCGTACCGGTGCAGCGGCGTGACAGTACGGCGGGGTTCGGGCACGGCCGCCGGGCGGTTCGCGTCCGGCCGGCGGACGCGGGTGCGCCGCCGCCCGTTTTTCCCGGTGGACAGCCGCCGATTACCCGATAGAATTCCCCGGGAACGCCCCGCCGCACGGGCGGCCAGCCTGGCCGGCGGCGGTAATCTGTTCCGTTTGCGCGACACCGGCATGATTTTTTTGTGACGGGGCGCGAATGATGGTAGTTTTCGGGGTTTTCGAGGGGCGGCGCGCCAGAATGCGCCGTCATGACGAGGCAGACGGCAGCCGGACACACGGTCCGGCCGGAGGGAGAACGGGATGAAAGCAAAGGTAGTGGGCCGGTTCGCAGCGCTCGCGCTGTGCGTGGGTGCATCGGCGGCAGCGGCGAAGGAGTCGCAGCTCAATGTCTATAACTGGTCGGACTACATTGCGAAGGACACGATCCCGAACTTCGAGAAGCAGACGGGCGTCAAGGTCCGCTACGACAACTACGACAGCGACGACACGCTGCAGGCGAAGCTGCTGACGGGCAGCTCGGGCTACGACATCGTCGTGCCGACCAGCAACTACGCGGGCAAGCAGATCGCCGCCGGCATCTTCGCGCCGCTCGACAAGTCGAAGCTGCCGAACCTCAAGTACCTGGATCCGCAACTGATGGCGCTCGTCGCCGGCGCCGATCCGGGCAACAAGTTCTCGGTGCCCTGGGCGTACGGCACGACCGGTCTCGCGTACAACCTGACGAAGGCGCAGCAGGCGCTCGGCAAGGTGCCGCTCGACAACTGGGACATCCTGTTCAAGCCGGAAAACATCTCGAAGCTGAAGACCTGCGGCGTGTCGGTGCTCGACGCCCCCGACCAGATGTTCGCGGCGACGCTGCACTACATCGGCAAGGATCCGATGAGCACGAACCCGGCCGACTACAAGGCCGCGATGGACGTGCTGAAGAAGATCCGCCCGTACATCACGCAATTCAACTCGTCGGGCTACATCAACGACCTGGTCGGCGGCGACATCTGCTTCGCGTTCGGCTGGTCGGGCGACGTCGTGATCGCGAAGCATCGCGCGATCGAGGCGAAGAAGTCGTACAAGGTCGAGTACTACATTCCGAAGGGCGGCGCGCCGGTGTGGTTCGACGTGATGGCGATCCCGAAGGACGCGAAGAACAAGGATGCCGCGCTGCAGTGGATCAACTACATCGAGGATCCGAAGGTGCACGCGGCGATCACGAATGCGGTGTACTACCCGAGCGCCAACGCAGAGGCCCGCAAGTACGTGCGGCCCGACGTCGCGAACGACCCGGCCGTCTATCCGCCGGCCGACGTCGTGAAGACGCTGTTCCTGCTCAAGCCGCTGCCGCCTGAAATCCAGCGTCTGCAGACGCGTCTGTGGACCGAGCTGAAGTCGGGCCGCTGACGCGAGCCGATGTTCCCGGCAGTCATGAAGCCCCTGGTACCCCCGGGGGCTTTGTTCGTTCAACGCAGGAGAGAAGCAGCACATCATGAATAGCCAGTCGGGTGCGCCGGTCGCGGGCGCGCCGTCCTCCGTTTCCTCCTCCGGCGCCGATGCGCGCGCCGAGTCCTTTGTCCAGATCGTCGACGTCGTCAAGAAATTCGGCGACACCGAAGCCGTGCGCAGCGTCAACCTGACCGTGCGCCAGGGCGAGCTGTTCGCGCTGCTCGGCAGCTCGGGCTGCGGCAAGTCGACGTTGTTGCGGATGCTCGCGGGCCTCGAGACGGTCACGTCGGGCAAGATCCTGATCGACGGCGAGGACCTCGCGCAGATGCCGCCGTACAAGCGGCCCGTGAACATGATGTTCCAGTCGTATGCGCTGTTCCCGCACATGTCGGTCGAGTCGAACGTCGCGTTCGGTCTCAAGCAGGAAGGCACGCCGAAGGCCGAGCTGAAAGAGCGCGTCGCTTCGGCGCTCGAACTCGTGCAGATGAGCAAGTACGCGAAGCGCAAGCCGCATCAGCTGTCCGGCGGCCAGCAGCAGCGCGTCGCGCTCGCGCGCTCGCTGGTCAAGCGGCCGAAGCTGCTGCTGCTCGACGAGCCGATGTCCGCGCTCGACAAGCAGATCCGCCAGCGCACGCAGATCGAGCTCGTCAACATCCTGAACAAGGTCGGCGTCACCTGCATCATGGTCACGCACGACCAGGAAGAAGCGATGACGATGGCCAATCGCCTCGCGGTGATGAGCGAAGGGCAGATCGTGCAGATCGGCTCGCCGAACGAGGTGTACGAATATCCGAACAGCCGCTTCTCGGCCGAATTCATCGGCTCGACGAACCTGTTCGACGGCGTGACCGTCGAGGACGAGCCCGACCACGTGTACATCGAGTCGCCGGAGCTGCCGAGCCGGCTGTACGTGAGTCACGGGATCTCGGGCCCGCTCGGGATGCCGGTCACCGTGTCGGTGCGCCCCGAACGGATCGCGCTCACGCGCAAGCCGCCCGAAGGCGCGTTCAACTGGGCGCGCGGCCGGATCAGCAACGTCGCCTACATGGGCGGCTACTCGCTGTATCACGTGAAGCTCGACGGCGGCAAGACGGTGATCGCGAACGTGTCGAGCCTCGCGATTTCGGAGCTCGAGACGCCGGCGCTCGGCGACGAGATCTACGTGCGCTGGAGCGCGACGGCCGGCGTGGTGCTGACGTCATGACCGCGTTCAAGTCCCTGCTCGAGTGGCCGGTGCGGCGCTTCAACCTGACGGGCGCCACGGCGGTTGTCGCCGGGCCGTTCACGTGGCTCGTGCTGTTCTTCCTCGTGCCGTTCGCGCTGGTCGTCAAGATCAGTTTCGCGGAGCTGCAGCTTGGCATTCCGCCGTACACGGAGCTCGCGTCGTACGCGGACGGCGTCGTACATGTCGCGCTGAACCTGTCGCACTACGCGTTCCTGTTCACGGACAGCCTGTATTTCGCGACCTACGTGAATTCGGTGTGGGTGGCCGCGATCACGACGCTGCTGTGTCTGCTGATCGGCTATCCGATGGCGTACTACATCGCGCGCTCGAACCCGGCTACCCGCAACCTGCTGATGATGGGCGTGATGCTGCCGTTCTGGACATCGTTCCTGATTCGCGTGTATGCGTGGATCGGCATCCTGAAGAACAACGGGCTGCTGAACAACTTCCTGATGTGGATCGGGCTCACGCATACGCCGATCGAGCTGTATCGCACCAACTACGCGGTGTACATCGGGATGGTGTACTCGTACCTGCCGTTCCTCGTGATGCCGCTCTACGCCCACCTCGTGAAGATGGACCTGCGCCTGCTCGAAGCCGCGTACGACCTCGGCGCCAAGCCGTGGAAGGCGTTCGTGCAGATCACGCTGCCGCTGTCGAAGAACGGGATCATCGCGGGCTGCCTGCTCGTGTTCATCCCGGCGGTCGGCGAGTACGTGATTCCCGAACTGCTCGGCGGCGCGAACACGCTGATGATCGGCCGCGTGATGTGGAACGAGTTCTTCAACAACGCGGACTGGCCGATGGCGTCGGCGGTGACCTGCGCGATGGTGCTGCTGCTGCTCGTGCCGATGGCGATGTTCCAGCACTTCCAGGCGAAGGAGCAGGGAGGCCGCCGATGAAGCCGAATCGTTACCTGCAGTTCGCGGCGCTGTTTGCCGGCTTCGCGTTCCTGTACATCCCGATCATCAGCCTGATCGTCTATTCGTTCAACGAGTCGAAGCTCGTCACCGTGTGGTCGGGCTTCTCGTTCCGCTGGTACGCGGCGCTCGTCGAGGACGACGAGCTGCTGACGGCCGCGTGGCTGTCGCTGAAGATCGGCGTGCTGACCGCGTTCGCGTCGGTGTTCATCGGCACGTGGGCCGGCTTCGTGCTCGCGCGGATGGGGCGCTTCCGCGGCTTCGCGCTGTTCAGCGGGATGATCAACGCGCCGCTCGTGATTCCCGAGGTGATCCAGGGGATCTCGCTGCTGCTGCTGTTCATCGAGCTGGCGAAGTGGATCGGCTGGCCGGCCGAGCGCGGCGTGTTCACGATCTGGCTCGGCCACGTGATGCTGTGCATCTCGTACGTCGCGATCATCGTGCAGTCGCGTGTGCGCGAGCTGAACCCGTCGCTGGAAGAAGCCGCGCTCGATCTCGGCGCGACGCCGCTGAAGGTGTTCTTCACGATCACGCTGCCACTGATCTCGCAGGCGCTGATCGCGGGCTGGCTGCTGTCGTTCACGCTGTCGATCGACGACCTCGTGCTGTCGGCGTTCCTGTCGGGCCCCGGCTCGACGACGCTGCCGCTCGTGGTGTTCTCGCGTGTGAGGCTGGGGCTGAACCCGGAGATGAATGCGCTCGCGACGCTGTTCATTGTCGCGGTGACGGCCGGGGTCGTGATCGCGAACTTCGTGATGCTGCGCCAGGAGCGCAAGCGGATGGCGGGGTTCGCGGCCTGACGTTCGGGTTGGGATTGCTGCCGTAAAAAACGCCCGGTGCCGACGACGAGTCGGGCCGGGCGTTTTGTTTGGGTGGCGCTGCGTGTGGATCGGTGCCGGTCTATACGCGATTGCGACAGATGAACGGCATCGTAGACGGGACGCGGGTTCGATTCCCGCGCCCGGTCGCGCGCCGCCTTACGCGCCGAACGCCGCCTTCGCCAGCAGCCCGAGCGCGACGCACACGAGCACGGCCGCGAACCCGGCCTGCACGTGCCGCGCGGCGAGGTGGCGCGACGCGCCGCGGCCGGCGGCCATGCCGAGCGCGGTCGCGACGGTGAACCACAGCGTCACGTCGAGCGGTGCGCGCGTGCCAGACACGAGCGTCGCGAACACGCCGCCGGTGCCGACGAGCGCGATCACCATCAGCGACGTCGCGACGACGCCGTGCATCGACACGTTCGTGAACTTGCGCAGCATCGGCACGATCACGAAGCCGCCGCCGACGCCGAGCAAGCCCGTCATCAGGCCCGTCATCGCGCCGGTCGACGCCAGCGCGACGCCAACCGGCCAGGACCACACGAGCCGGCCGGTATCGGGGTTGATGCGGCCGACGCACAGCGGGGACGCTTCCGCGTCGACCGGCGCGTGCCGCAGCGCCTGCAACAACAGGCGGCCGGCGACGACCAGCATCGTCAGCGCGAACAGTGCGAGCAGCAGGCGTTGCGGCAGCACGTGCGCGAGCCGCACGCCGAGCGTGGTCAGCGGCACGCCGGCCACGGCCATCAGCAGCGCCGCGCGATAGCGCACGAGCCCGCGGCGGAACCCTTCGAGCGCGCCGAGCGCGGCGCTACCGGCCACCGCGACGAGCGCGACGGGCGTGGCCTGCTGCATCGGCCAGCTCATGCCGACGACGAGCGCCGGCACCGCGAGGATGCCGCCGCCGGCGCCGGTCAGGCCGAGCACGGCACCGACGAAACCGCCTAGTACGAGGGAAATCAGCATGACGTCAGCGGGCTCCGGTCAACGTGCGATCGTGGGCTTCGCGAGCCATTCGCGGCCCTTGAGCATCGCCTTCCAGTAAAGCGGCGGCAGCACGCGCTCCTTGAGCAGCCACGCGAGCCGCGACGGGCGCTTGCCGTCGATCAGCCACGCGGGGAAGGTCGGCGCGACCTTGCCGCCGTACAGGAACTCGGCGAGCACGATCTTGCCGCGCTCGACGGTAAGCGGGCACGAGCCGTAGCCGTCGTACGCGGCGTCGCCGTGCGCGCGGCCGAGCGATGCGAGCAGGTTGTGCGCGACCACCGGCGCCTGCTTGCGGGCGGCCGCGGCCGTTTTCGCGTTGGTCGTGTTGGTGGCGTCGCCGAGCGCGTAGACGTCCGGATACTGCTTGTGCCGCAGTGTCGCCGGATCGACGTCGATCCAGCCGGCCGCGTCGGCGAGCGGGCTCGACCGCACGAAGTCGGGCGCCTTCTGCGGCGGCACGACGTGGATCATGTCGAACGCACGCACGACGGTTTCCTTGCCGCCGTCCGGCAGCGCGCGCGCGAACGTCGCGCGGCGCGCGGGCCCGTCGATCGCGACGAGGTTGTGGCCGAACGACAGCGCGATGTCGTAGCTTTTCACGTATTCCATCAGCGCGGGCACGTAGTCGGCGACGCCGAACAACGCGGCGCCCGCATTCAGGAACTCGACGTTCGCGGCCTCGAGGCGGCCCGCGCGCCGCCAGTGGTCGCACGACAGGTACATCGCCTTCTGCGGCGCGCCCGCGCACTTGATCGGCATCGGCGGCTGCGTGAAGAGCGCGTTGCCGCCGCGGAATGCGCGAACGAGTTCCCACGTGTACGGCGCGAGATCGTAGCGGTAGTTCGACGTGACGCCGTTGCGGCCGAGCGTGTCGGCGAGACCTTCGATCCCGTGCCAGTCGAGCTTGAGCCCCGGGCACACGACGAGCTTGCGATAGCCGATGCGGCGGCAGCCGTCGAGCACGACCGTGTGCGCGTCGGGCTCGAAGCCCGCGACGGCGGCCTGGATCCGGTGCACGCCGCGCGGCAGCACGTCGGTCATCCGGCGCGCGGTGGTCTCGGGCCGGAATACGCCCGCGCCGACCATCGTCCACCCCGGCTGGTAGTAGTGGACGTCGGCCGGATCGATTACGGCGATGTCGAGCGATGCGTCACGCGCGAGCAGGCTCGATGCAACCGCGATGCCTGCTGCGCCCGCGCCGACGATCACGATGTCGTGCCGCGCGTCGACGGCCGGTGCCGCCTGCCTGCCGCCTTGCGCGACGCGTGAGGCGATCGCGTGCAGGTCGTAGCCGGCCGCAGCGGCCGTCGCGACGATGTCGTTCAGCGGGCGCATGCCGGCTTGCGACAGCGCCCACAGCGTGGCCGAGCGGGTGCCGCTGCGGCAGTACGCGAGCACCGGCCCTTCAAGTGACGCGACGAGCGCGCCGAACTGCGCGGCCTGATCGTCGGTCACCTTGCCGGTATCGACCGGCAGGTAATGCACGTCGATGCCGAGCGGCGCGGCGGCCGCGCGGATCTCGGTGACGGTCGGCTGGTCGGGGCCTTCGCCGTCGGGGCGGTTGCAGATGATCGCGCGGATGCCGGCCGCGTGAAGCGCGGGCAGGTCGGCCGCCGCGATCTGCGGCGAGACCGACAGCGTGTCGGTCAGCTTGCGGATGGTCATGTCGGGTGTCTCCGGATGGGGCGGGGCGTGTCGCTCAGATCGCGTCGAGCGGGATCTTGAGGTAGCGCACGCCGTTGTCTTCGGGCTCGGGCAGGTGGCCGGCGCGCATGTTGACCTGCACGGACGGCAGCATCAGCACGGGCATCGCGAGCGTGGCGTCGCGCGCGGTGCGCATCGCGACGAAATCGTCCTCGGTCACACCGTCCTTCACGTGCACGTTCGCGCGGCGCTGCTCGGCCACGGTCGTCTCGAACTGCACGTCGCGGCCGCCCGGCTGGTAGTCGTGGCACAGGTACAGGCGCGTGTCGGGCGGCAGGCCGAGCACGCGCGCGATCGAGCGGTACAGCGTGCGTGCGTCGCCGCCGGGGAAATCGCAGCGGGCCGTGCCGTAGTCGGGCATGAACAGCGTGTCGCCGACGAATGCCGCGCGCTGTGTCGCGTCATCGATGCAGTAGGTCATGCATGCGGGCGTGTGGCCCGGCGTATGCAGCGCGCGGATCGTCAGCGCGCCGAGCACGAGCGTGTCGCCGTCGTCGAGCAGCCGGTCGAACTGGCGGCCGTCCTGTGCGAAGCCGGGGCCCGCGTTGAACAGCGTGCCGAACACGTGCTGCACGCGGCGCACGTGCGAGCCGATCGCGATCCGGCCGCCGACGTGTTCCTTCAGGTACGGCGCGGCCGACAGGTGGTCGGCGTGCACGTGGGTTTCCAGCAGCCAGTGCACGTCCGCGCCGAGCTCGGCGACGCGGGCGATCAGCCGGTCGGCGCTCGCGGTGTGCGTGCGGCCGGATTTCGGGTCGTAGTCGAGCACGCTGTCGATCAACGCGCACGCGCGGCTCGCGGTATCGAGCAGCAGATAGCTGACGGTGTGGGTTGCCGGGTCGAAAAAGCCTTCGACCGACAGCGTGGTGGCATGGCTCACGGGGTGTCCTCGATCGGGTTCTGCATCTGCAATCGGGATGGGTAACTCAAGAAGCGTGCCAGCCTGTATCGCAGCGCCGCCGATCCGCCAGGGACTTGATTCGGCTCGGGTTTTCGGTGCGGCCGCGGTGATGCGCCGGTGTCGGCGGCATCCGGTTGCTGCTGCCGACTGCCACATCTGGCAGTGTCGTGGCAGAATTGGCAGTCCGTCTGGCAGTTTGTCAGTCCGCCCCTTCACCGAGCGTCCGCATGAATCCGCACGACACCATCCCGATCGTCCCCGCGCCGCGCCACGACGTCATGCCCGACGTGCGCGCGCTGGTCGCGTATCTCGAGCAGGATCCGCAGCCGATGATCGTCGTCGATCCCGACTACCGCATCCTCGCGGCGAACGATGCGTACCGGCGCCAGTTCGGCGTCGCGGGCGTCGAGCATGTGGGCCGGCACTGCTTCCAGGTCTCGCATCACTACGACGTGCCGTGCGACCAGGCGGGCGAGCATTGCCCGATGAAGCAGGCGCTCGAATCGCGCGGGCTGAACCGCGTGCTGCATATCCACCACACGCCGCGCGGCCCCGAGCATGTCGACGTCGAATTGCGGCCGATCTTCGATGCCGACGGCAACGTGATCGCCTATGTCGAGCGGCTGACGACGGTGCGCAGCGCATCCGCGCAGCCGAGCGCGGAAGGGCTCGTCGGCGGCGCCGACGCGTTCAATGCGGCGCTCGGCGCACTGCAGCGCGTCGCGCCCTCGATGCTGCCGGTGCTGCTGCTCGGCGAATCGGGCACCGGCAAGGAGCTGTTCGCCCGCGCGCTGCACGAGGCGAGCGACCGCGCGATGGGGCCGTTCGTCGTCGTCGATTGTTCGGGGATCGCCGAGACGCTGTTCGAGAGCGAGCTGTTCGGTTACGAGAAGGGCGCGTTCACCGGCGCGAACCAGCGCAAGCCGGGCCTCGTCGAGACCGCGCAGGGCGGCACGCTGTTTCTCGACGAGATCGGCGACGTGCCGCTGCCGATGCAAGTGAAGCTGCTGCGCCTGATCGAGTCGGGCACGTTCCGCCGCGTCGGCGGCGTCGAGGCGCTGCGCGCGGATTTCCGGCTGGTCGCGGCCACGCACAAGCCGCTGCGCGAGATGATCGACGACGGCCGGTTCCGGCAGGACCTCTACTACCGGATCAACGCGTTTCCGATTCCGTTGCCGGCGCTGCGCGAGCGGCGCGGGGACGTCGCGCTGCTGGCCGAGTCGATCCTGCGGCGGATCGCGAACACGCGCGCCAGCGCGGGCGACGCGGGCGCGCGGCCGTTCGCGGCCCGGCCGTTCGTGCTGACCGAGCGCGCGCTCGCGTGTCTCGATGCGTACGCGTGGCCGGGCAATATCCGCGAGCTGCGCAACGTGCTCGAACGCGCGTGCCTGTTCGCGGACGACGGGACGATCCGGATCGAGCATCTGCCGGCCGAGCTGGTCGCCGCATCGGCCGCGCCGCAGGACCGGGCTGTCGATGCGCGCGGCGTGTCGGATGCGGAACTCGTGCGGATCGCGCGCACGTTCGACGGCACGCGCAAGGCGCTCGCCGAGCAGGTCGGAATGAGCGAGCGGACGTTGTACCGGCGGATGAAGGCGCTCGGGCTCGGGGCGCGCGAGCGCTGAACGGGCGCATGCGACGGGTGGCTGGCAGTGGCAAGCGGCTTTGTCGATAATGACGCGTTCAATCCAGCCCCCACTTCGCCGATGAAGAGCCGCTTCCTTTCGCCTTGCCTGTTTCTTGCCGCCACTGCGCTGTGCAACCTGGCGCAGGCCGCCGCCGAGTACACGTGGACCGACGCGGCCGGCGTGCATGCGGTGACGCTCGCGAGAACCGAGTCCGGCGACGACGTCGAACTCAAGGTCGCCGCGACGCTTGACGGCCGGCCCGACTGGACCGTGCGCGACTACGTGAAGGCCTGCCCGGTCGACGTGATTCTCGACGTCGTCCCCGCGTCGATCGAAATGCGCGACCTGCTCGGCACCGGCCGCAAGCAGTTCCTGTTCGCGTACAAGATCGGCTGTCGCGGCGACGTCAGCGCCGACCAGGTCAAATACTTCCTGATCGACCAGGGCACGAAGTACGTGCTGCGCGGCGAGGAGACGGTCACGGTCAACGGCAAGTTCATGGACGGCGGCGCGGCGCCCGTGCCGAATGCGGACCTGAAAGCCCAACCCGAGTTTCTGCGCTACATGACGAAGCACTGGCACGGGATCAGCGTGCGCGACTATCGGTAGCCATGCGCTGGGCGATTGCGACGGTGCGTGCGACGGGCCCCGGTCGGTGAAACGGGCGGCACGCGGAAAACTCGCCTGCCGCCCGCACGGTCACGCACTCACGTTGCTCAGCGCGCCGGCGCCAGCTGCGCCATCGCCTCCCGCACGAAGCCGATCAACGTGTCGTCGATCCACGAATCCTTCGTCAGCGACGGCTCGTTCATCATCGCCTGGCGGAATTTCGCATGCGTGGCCGGATCGTTACCCGCATAGCTGCAGAACAGCGTGAGCCAGCGCTGCGCGAGCGCGCGGCCTTCCGGTGAATCCGGCCGGGCGCCCGCATCGATCGCGTCGCGCACGTCGCCCATCAGTTGCGGCCATGCCATCGCGCTTTCGCCGTAGTGGGCCCGCATGAAGCGGATCTCGTCCGGCGCAAGATACTTCTCGAAGATCCTCATCTTGGTTTCCGACGACGCGCGCAACACATAGTCGCGCAGCGCGGTCGAAATGCCGATCTTCGACTGCATCGCCGGTTCGTGTTCGTGCATCAGGTTCAGCTTCGCCAGCAGCCGCGGATCGTTGTTCGTGTCGCGCACGAGCAGCGCCATCCAGCGGCTGGCGAGCGCACGGGTGCGTTCGTCCTCGGCGGGCACGCCCGCGTCGTGCAGCGCGCGAACTTCATCGACGAGTGCGATCCATTCGGCGTCGCCCGTCTGGCTCTTCTGGTACATCGGCAGGCGCGCGAGTTCTTCCTCGGAAAAGTATTTGTCGTACACGGTCATCAACTCCAGTGTGGTGAGCCAATCGGCCAGCTCCGGCTCCGTGCCCGCAGCGAGCTGCGCGTGCAGGTTCACGAGCCGCTCGCGCAACTGCGCGGTCTGCGCGAGCTGACGGTCGAGCAGCGCGATCTGCTTCGCGACGATCTCGACGAGCGGCGTGTCGGGCTGGTTCAAGTGGTCGCCGATTTCGGTGAGCGACAGGCCGAAGCGACGCAGCGCCTGGATCTGATGGAGCCGGGCGATGTCGTGGCGGTCGTACAGCCGGTAGCCGTTGTCGGCGCGCGCCGAAGGCGTCAGCAGACCGATCGCGTGATAGTGATGAAGCGTGCGGACGGTCAGCCCGCTGCGTTTCGCCAGTTCTCCCACTTTCAGTCGCATTCGTTCCTCCATTCGGGTCGCACACGGGAGTCTCGAACGTTACGCTACGTGAGGGTCAAGCGGAAGATCGGGAATCGGGTGCGCGGGGGAATTCCGCGCACCCGATCGCAGGGCGGGCTTATTGCGGCAACGGCGGGGTGTCGGCGCCGGTGGCGCGCGCTTGCTGGCCGGTGGCGGAAGCGTCGGCCGCGTTGCCGGTCTTCCCGGACTGGCCGGCCTTGTCGACCGGCGGCGTGCCCATTGCCTGGTAAAGCCGCGCGGTGTCCGCGAACCGTGCGCCGGTCGCGCGGATCTCGTCGAGCCGTGCGTTGCGGTACTGCAGCTCGCTGGCGCGCGCGGCCGACGGCGGCAGCGCGCCGAGCCGCACGCGGGCCGCCGCGTCGTCGTACGCACCGCGCGCGGACAGCGCGGCACGGGACGATGCATCGAGCGCCTCCGCATCGTGCTCGAGCGCGGCGAGCGAATCGGCGACGTTCTGGAATGCGCCGAGCACGGCCTGCTTGTACTGGTCGACGGCGGCCTCGTAGGTCGCCTTCGCCGCGCGGCGCTGCGCGAGCAGCGCGCCGCCATGGAAGATCGGCTGGCTCAGCGACGCGCCGACGTTCCAGATCGCGCCGGCGCCCGACAGCATCGTCGGCCAACTGAAGCCGCCTTTGCCCATCGCGGCCGACAGCGACAGCTGCGGGAACATCTGCGCGGTCGCGAGGCCCACTTCGGCCGCGGCCGCCTTCAGCCCCGCGTCGGCCGCCTGGATGTCCGGGCGGCTTTGCAGCAGGTCCGACGGCACGACGACGGGCACCTGCTCGGGCAGGTGCAGATCGGCGAGCGTCAGATCGGCTGGCGGCTGGTCAGGCGTGCGGCCGACCAGCACCGCGAGCGCGTGGCGTGCCGAGTCGCGCTGCTGGCGCAGCGCGGGCAGGCTCGCCGCGAACGTGTCGGCGCTTTGCCGCGCGTTCAGCGCGTCGCTGCGCGACGCCGATCCGAGCGCGTAACGGCGTTCGGCATCGTGCGCCTGGTCGTTGGCGAGCGCGACGAGCCGCTCGGTCGTATTGATCTGCGCATTCAGCACCGACACCGTGATCGATGCGGTGACGATGTTCGCGGCCAGCGCGCGCCGTGCGGAGTCGAGCTGGAACGCGCTGACGTCGACGCGGCGCGCCAGCGCGCGGTTCGCGAAACGCGACGCGCCGAACAGGTCGATCGTGTAGCTCGCCTGCAGTTGCCCGACGAACGTGTCGTACAGCAGCGTCGGCGCTCCGAGCGCGGGAATCGGCACGCCGAGCGCACGCTGGCGTGTGGCCTGGCCGCCCGCGTCGATCGACGGCAGCATCGAGCTGCCGATCTGCCCGCGCAACTGTTCGCGCGCGGCATCGAGCGAGTGGGATGCCGCGCTCAACGTCGGGCTGTTGCGCAGCCCTTCGTCGACGAGCGCGTTCAGCGCGTCGGAGCGGTACTGCTTCCACCAGTCGGGCACCGGCTTCGCGCCGACCTCGAACTGCTGCGTGACGCCTTGCGCGGACACGGTCTGCTGCACTTGCGGCGTGGCGCCGTAGTGCGCGGGCGACGGCATCGCGGGCGGCTCGCCGCTCGGCGCGAACCAGGCGCAGCCCGCGAGCGGGCCGGCGAGGCTCGCCACCGCGAGTGCCCGCACGGCTTGGGTTTTCAGGTTCATCGATCGATCCATGGTCAGGCTCCCGACGGCGCGGCAGGCGTGCCGCCAGGCGGCGGGCCGTCCTGCGGGTCGCGTTCGTCGTGCTTCACGCGGAACCACGTCGCATACAGCGCGGGCAGGTAGAACAGCGTCAGCACGGTCGCGCTCGTGATGCCGCCCATCAGCGCGGTCGCCATCGGCCCGAAGAAGTTCGAGCGCAGCAGCGGGATCAGCGCGAGCACGGCGGCCGCGGCCGTCAGCGTGATCGGGCGGAAGCGCCGCACGGTTGCGCCGATGATCGCGTCGACGCGGCCGTGGCCGGCTGCGATGTCCTGCTCGATCTGGTCGACGAGGATCACCGAGTTGCGCATGATGATCCCGAACATCGCGATCACGCCGAGCATCGCGACGAAGCCGAACGGCTGGCCGAACAGCAGCAGCGTCGCGACCACGCCGATCAGCCCGAGCGGCGCGGTCAGCACGACCATGAGCACGCGCGAGAAGCTCTGCAGCTGGATCATCAGCAGCGTGAACACGGCGATCGCCATCAGCGGCATCTGCGCGTTGATCGACTTCTGCGCCTTCGCGCTTTCCTCGACCGAGCCGCCGATGTTGATCTGATAGCCGACCGGCAGTTGCGCGCGCAACGTGTTCAGCTTCGCGTCGACCGCATGGGTGACGTCGATGCCCTGCGCGCCGGCGCGCACGTCCGATTGCACGGTGATGGTCGGCTGGCGGTCGCGCTCCCACACGACGCCGTATTCGAGCGTCGGCTTGAAGCGGCCGAGCGAGCCGAGCGGCACGGGGCCGTTCGGGGTCGGCAGCGCGAGGCCGGCGAGCTTGCCCGGATCGACGCGATCCGCCCGCGGCGCGCGCAGGTCGACCGCGATCAGCTTGTCGCGCTCGCGGTACTGCGTGACGGTCGTGCCGGACAGCGTCATCGCGAGGAAGCTCGACACGTCCTGCGACGTGACGTTCAGCTCGCGCGCCTTCTTCTGGTCGATCTCGAAGCGCACCGAGCGCTCGGCCGGCTCGTCCCAGTCGAACTGCACGTTGACCGTGCGTGCGTCGCCGCGCATCGTCGCCGCGACCTTCTCGGCGATCGAGCGCACCGTCGCGATGCTGTCGCCGCTCACGCGGAATTGCACCGGATAGCCGACCGGCGGGCCGTTCTCGAGCCGCGACAGCCGCGAACGCACGGCAGGGAACTGCTCGCGCAACGTGGTTTCGAGCCAGGCCGCGAGCTTCTCGCGGTCCTTCACCGATTTCGCGGTGATCACGAACTGCGCGAAGTTCGGCAGCTGAAGCTGCTGGTCGAGCGGCAGGTAGAAGCGCGGCGCGCCGCTGCCGACGAAGTTCACCGAATGATCGATCTCGGGGCGCTTGTCGATCGCTTTCTCGAGCCGTTCGGTCTCGCGCAGCGTCGCCGCGAACGACGCGCCTTCGGGCAGCCGCAGGTCGACGAGCAGCTCGGGGCGGTCGGAGCTCGGGAAGAACTGCTGCGGCACGAGCGTGAAGCCCATCAGCGCGACGACGAAGAGCGCACCCGTGATCAGCAGCACGACGAAGCGCCGTTCGATGCACCAGTCGATCCAGCCGCGCAGCCGCCGGTAGAAGCGCGTGTCGTAGATGTCGTGCTCGTGGTCGTCGGGCAGGTGCGCTTCATGTGCCTGCCGCTTGCGCTCGGGCAGCAGGTGGAAGCCGAGCAGCGGGATCAGCACGACCGCCGCGAACCACGATGCGATCAGGGCGATCGCCGACACCTCGAAGATCGAGCGCGTGTATTCGCCGGTGCTCGATTTCGCGAGCGCGATCGGCAGGAAACCCGACACGGTGACGAGCGTGCCCGTCAGCATCGGGAACGCGGTGCTCGTATAGGCGAACGCGGCGGCGCGGGCACGGGTGTAGCCCTGTTCGAGCTTCACGGCCATCATCTCGACCGCGATGATCGCGTCGTCGACCAGCAGCCCGAGCGCGAGCACGAGCGTGCCGAGCGACACCTTGTGCAGCCCGATGTCGAACAGGTACATGAAGAGGGCGGTGACCGCGAGCACGACCGGAATCGAGATCACGACCACCATCCCGGTGCGCAGGCCGAGCGACACGAGGCTCACGACCAGCACGATCGCGACGGCTTCGGCGACGGCTTCGAGGAAGTCGTCGACCGAATGCGCGACCGCATGCGGCATGCTCGATACCAGCGTCAGCTTGAGGCCGGCCGGCAGTTGCGCCTGCAGGTCCTTCGATTCGGCGTCGAGCGCCTTGCCGAGCCGGATCACGTCGCCGCCCGGCTGCATCGTGACGCCGATGCCGAGCACCGCCTTGCCGCCCGCACGCATCTGCGTGACGGCCGGATCGTCGTAGCCGCGCTTCACCGTCGCGAGATCGCCGAGCCGGAACGTGCGGCCGTTGATGCGGATCAGCGTGTCGGCGATCGCGTCGACGTTGTCGAACTGGCCGCTCGGCCGCACGAACACACGATCGTCGCTGGTCGTCAGCGTGCCGGCCGACGAGATGTCGTTCTGCGCGTTGATCGCCTGCCCGAGCTGCTGCGGCGAGATGCCGAGGCGCGTGAGCTGCGCGTTGTTCACCTCGATGAAGATCCGCTGGCCGGGGTCGCCGAAATAGTCGACCTTGCCGACACCCGGCACGCGCAGCAGCACGGTGCGCAACTGGTCGGCGTAATCGTGGAGCTGCGCGGGCGTGAAGCCGTCGCCTTCGAGCGTCCAGATGTTGGTGTAGACGTCGCCGAATTCGTCGTTGAAGAACGGGCCCTGCACGCCGGGCGGCAGCGTATAGCCGATGTCGCCGACCTTCTTGCGGATCTGGTACCAGGTTTCCGGCACGTCCTTCACCGGCGCCGAATCCTTCATCGTGAAGAAGATCAGCGATTCGCCGGGGCGCGAATAGCTGCGCAGGAAGTCGATGGCGGGCGTTTCCTGCAGCTTGCGGCCGATCCGGTCGGTGACCTGTTCCTGCACCTGCCGCGCGGTCGCGCCGGGCCAGAACGTGCGGATCACCATCACGCGGAACGTGAACGGCGGGTCTTCGGATTGCGCGAGGCGGGTGTAGGCAAGCATGCCCGCGAGCGTCGCGAGCGCGATCAGGTAGACGACCAGCGCCTGGTGGCGCAGCGCCCACGCCGACAGGTTGAAGCGGCCTTCTTCGTAGGAAACGCTCACGATGCGAAGTCCTCCGGATGCAGCGGCGCGATCGCGCGGACCTTCTCGCCCGCGCTGACCGTATGCACACCCTGCAGCACGACGCGCTCGCCGGGCTGCAGCCCGTGCGACACCGTGACCGTGCGCTCGTTGAAGCGCGCGACGTCGACGCGGCGCAGCTCGAGCGTGTCGTCCTTCGTGCGCACGACCCACACGGCCGGTTGCGGGCCGTCGTGGAACAGCGCGGTCGCGGGCAGCGTGATCGACTGCGCGTCGCCGGCGGCCGGTGCGCCGTCGAACGCGACGCTGGCCGTCATCCCGAGCCGAATCGCCGGGTCGGGCGCGGCGAGCGTGAGCTTCACGCGATACGTGCGGCTTTGCGGATCGGCGGCCGGTGCGATTTCGCGCACTTTCGCGGCGAACGGGCGGCCCGGCAGCGACGGCAGCGTGACGGTGGCCGCGTGGCCCGGCGTGAGCGATGCAAGCGCGGCCTCGGGCACGTCGCTGACGACGTCGACGTCGCCGGACCACGCGAGCTGGTAGACGGCCTGGCCGGCCGACACGTTCTGGCCGGTGTCGGCCTGTTCGGCGGTGATATAGCCCGCGTGATCGGCGACGAGCGTCGCGTAGCGGAGCTGGTTCTTCGCGAGCGCGAGCTGCTGCTGCGCCTGCTCGCGCTGCGCGAGCGCCGACGTGTAGCTGTTCTCGGTCTGCTCGAGCTGCGCGGTCGCGATCAGGTTCTCGCGCGCCTGCGCGCGATCGCGGTCGAGCTGCTGCTTCGCGAACGCGAGGCTGTGCGTCGCGGCATCGAGTTGCGCCTGCGCGCTCGCGGCATTCTTCTCGACGTCGGACGGATCGAGCAGCGCGACGACCTGGCCGACCTTGACCGTATCGCCGAGGCGCACCTTGCGCTCGATGATCTTGCCGGCGATGCGGAACGACAGCGGGGTGGCGTAGCGCGGCTGGATCTCGCCGGGGAGCGTGCGTGCGACGGCAGCGTCGTCGGCATGGGCGGGCAGCGCGACGACGGGGCGCGGGGCGGGCGACGCGGATTCTTTCGGATGACAGGCGGCGACGACGAGCGCGGCGCCGACCAGCAGCGCGACGCGGGAACCGGAGCGATTCACGAAACCCCCAGATGAGGTGAGAGCGAGAGCGGAACGAAGCCGGCAAGCGCGGCGGGCGCTTGCCCCGAGCGGCGCCGGCACGGGCGTGCGGACACCATCTTTCAGAAACTGTGGCGAATTCTAATACACACCTGTATCTGAATGCAAAGATGAATCCGTAAGGGAAAGGGTGCTAGACTGCGCGCCATGAAACCTCAGCGCTTAACTCGCGAGCAGAGCAGGGACCAGACGCGCGAACGTCTGCTGATTGCCGCACACCGTATTTTTCTGAAGAAAGGCTTTGTCGCCGCGAGCGTCGAAGACATCGCGGCCGCGGCCGGCTATACGCGCGGCGCGTTCTACTCGAATTTCCGCAGCAAGTCCGACCTGTTGCTGGCATTGCTGGAGCGCGATCACGCGGAGGTGCAGGCCGATTTCCAGGCGATCTTCGACGGGGGCGGAACGCGCGAGCAGATGGAGTCGATGTCGCTCGCGTATTACCGGACGCTGTTTCAGGACGACGAATATTCGCTGCTGTGGGGCGAGGCGAAGCTGCAGGCCGCGCGCGACGCGAAATTCCGCGTGCGCTTCAACCAGTTCCTGCATGGCAAGCGCCTGCAGATGGCGGAGTTCATCCGGCGCTTCTCCGAACGCGCGGGCACGCCGCTGCTGCTGCCGGCGGAGACGCTGGCGTTCGGGCTGATGTGCCTGTGCGATGGCGTGCAGTCGTACTACTCGGCCGATCCGCAGCACGTGTCGGCCGAGGTGGCCGAGTCGGTGCTGGCGGGATTCTTCGCGCGCGTGGTGCTCGGGCGCGCGCCGGACTGAGCGGGCCCCGGCCTCGAACCCCCTTCGTCACGCTGCCGGCGGCGAACCGGCCGGTCAGCGTTCGCCGGTCATTCGCCGGTACGCATCGAGCAGCGACGTCTTGTAGACGACCCCGGCGAGCGTCGGCTCGGCTTCGCTTTCGATCACCGGCAGGCGTTCGCCCTGGAACGCCATGAAGCGTTCGAGCGCGGTGGCGAGCGGCATGTCGGGCGTGAGCAGCGGAAACGGCGTGTGCACATAGTGCGCGGCCGTCTTGTCGGCCGTGTCGCGCTTGTCGAGCAGGTCCGACGTGATGTCCTTCAGCGCGACCGCGCCGCGAAAGCGCCCGGCGTCGTCGGTCACGTACAGATACTTCACCGGATATTCGAGGAACACGCGCGTCATGTCGGCGACGCTCGCGGTGAGCGGCACGACCGTCTGCGCGGGCTGGATCAGTTCGCGCATCTGCGTGGTGCGGATCCGGCTGCGTTCCTCGGCATCCTGGTGGTGGTGCAGCGTGATCTCGTACATCGACGTCGTGCCGGTCGCGCGCGCGACGAAGTACGCGAATACGCAGGACACCAGCAGCGGCAGCACGACCTGGTAGCTGAGCGTCATCTCGAAGATCATCAGGATCGCCATCAGCGGCGCCTGCGTGGCGCCCGTCAGGAACGCGCCCATCCCGACGATCGCGTACGCGAAGTACGCCGACGTATGGCCGGGCCACACCGCTTGCATCGCGAGCCCGAACAGCGAGCCGAACACCGCGCCGACGAACAGCGTCGGCGTGAACACCCCGCCGATCGCGCCGGAGCCGACGGTGGCGGAGGTCGCGATCACCTTGAACACGAGCACCGCGACGAGTGCCTGCCAGGTCCACGGCGAGTGGAGGATGAGGTTCACCACGCTGTAGCCGTTGCCCCACACGTCCGGCACCCAGACCGAGATCACGCCGACGACGAGGCCGCCGAGCGCGAGCCGCACGGGCAGCGGCACGGGCAGCCGCTTGAACTGGTTCTTCGACGCATCGAGCAGATGCAGGAACTGCGGCGCGAGCACGCCGCACAGCGCGCCGAGCACGACGAACAGCAGCACTTCCGGGCCGGTGACGGCCGGAAACACCGGCATCTCGTACGGCGGCCGGTAGCCGGCGAATTCGCGCATCACGATGTTCGCGACGACCGACGAGACGATCATCGGCCCGAGACTTTCCATCGCGATGCCGCCGAGCACGATCTCCGACACGAAGAAGGCGCCGGCGATCGGCGCGTTGTACGCGGACGTGATGCCGGCGGCCGCCCCGCAGGCGACCAGCAGGCGCAGGCGCGGCGGGTCGAAGTGCACGAAGCGGCCGACCAGCGACGCGGCGAGCGCCGCGAGCTGCACCATCGGGCCTTCGCGGCCGATCGAGCCGCCGCTGCCGATCGTCAGCAGCGACGACACGCTGCGCCACAGGCTCTGGCGGACCGGCACGATGCCGTTGCCGAGCGCGACCGATTCCATGTAGTCGGTCTTGGCGGCCTGCTTGGCGCCGCGGGTCGCGAGCAGCAGTACGCAGCCGGCGAGGAAGCCGCCCGCGGCCGGCATCCAGAACCGCACGTACCACGGCAGGCGCTTGGCCATCTGCACGAAGCTGCCGCTTTGCCCGGAGATCAGGTGCTGCATCAGGTCGATGCCTTCGCGGAACGCCATCGTGGCAAAGGCGCCGCCGACGCCGACGATGGCCGACCAGATCAGCATCGTATGGGCGTCCGACAGGCGGAACAGCGTTTGGGCGCGAGTGCGCAGCTTCAGCAGGAACGAGAGCACGGCTGAAAGAGGGCGATGGAAAACGACGCGAAGCATAGCACTGCGCCGCGCCCGCGGGATCCTACCGTCGGGCGCGGCGCGCGAAGTGTCACGGGCGGGCAACTCAGCCAAGCCAGTGCTGAACGGCCCAGGTGATCCCGTAGCCGCCGGCGATCAGCCACACGTACAGGATCAGGCCGGTCATCAGCGCCCGGGGGCCGGCTGCGCGGATCTGCGCGACGCGGGTTTCGATGCCGAGCGCGGTCATGGCCATCGTCAGCGCGAAGGTGTCGAGCACGTTCAGCGTGTGGGTGACGTCGGTGGGCAGCACGTTCAGCGAATTGACGATCACGAAACCGAGGAAACCGAGCGCGAACCAGGGCACGGCCACCTTGCGCTTGCCTTGCGCGCCGCCGGCGGTCGCACGTGCCGAGCGGGCCAGCCACCCGCCGAGCACCAGCAGCACCGGCACGAGCAGCATCACGCGGGTCATCTTGACGATCGTCGCGATGTGCGCGACCTGCGGGCTGATGTCGCTCGCCGCGCCGACCACCTGCGCGACCTCGTGGATCGTGCCGCCGAAGAACAGGCCGAGGCCAGCCGGATCGAGGGTCAGCAGCCCGGCGTGATACGCGATCGGGTACAGGAACATCGACAGCGTGCCGAACAGCACGACGCTGCCCACGGCCATCGCGCTCTGGTGCGGCTTCGACTGCAGCGTCGATTCGAACGCGAGCACGGCGGCCGCGCCGCAGATCGCGCTGCCGGCGGCGGTCAGCAGGGCCGAATCGCGGTCGAGCTTCATGATCTTGATGCCGGCCCAGGTGCCGATCACGAGCGTGCTGACGACGACCAGCACCGACACCGTCAGGCCCGGCAGCCCGACCTGCGCGATTTCCTGCAGGCTCACGCGCAACCCGAAGAACGCGACCGCGATGCGCAGCAGCTTGCGCGCGGAGAAATTGACGCCGGCCGCCCAGCTGGCCGGCATGCCGTCGCGCAGCGCGTTGCCGTACAACGCGCCTGCAACGATGCCGACGATCAGCGGCGACAGGCCGAGCCCCGCGATCGCGGGAAGCTGGGACAGGCTCGTGACGGCGGCGGCGAACAGCGCGACGAACAGCACGCCGTTCAACTGGCCGCGCATCGACGGCGCGGCGGGGCTGAGATGGGGACTCGGAGCAGTGGACATGGAAGCACCGTGATGGAGCGTGTGGCGATGGTGTAATCCTAATTTCGTTATATCGATATGAAAAATTGTGATTTGTGACGTAAACTATCCGGAAAGCCGATAATTTATCCCCATGACCCCGGATCAACTGATAACGTTCGCCGCCGTCGCCGAGCACCTGAACATCAGCCACGCCGCCGTGGCGCTGCATCTGTCGCAGCCGGCCGTGTCGGGCCAGTTGCGGCTGCTACAGGACGAATTCGGCGAGCCGCTGTACCAGCGCGACGGCCGCGGCATCCGCCTGACCCCCGTCGGCGAACAGCTCGCGCAGTACGCGAAGGCGCAGCGCGACACGTTTGCGCAGGCGCGTGCGTTTCGTGACGCGGTACGCGGCCTCGAGGCCGGCACGCTGCGCATCGGCGCGAGCACGACGCCCGCGAGTTACCTGCTGCCGTACCTGATCGCGGCGTTCCAGCCGCGCGCGCCGCGCGTGGCGATCCAGACGATGAGCGGCAACACGGCCGACGTGGTCGCGGCGCTGCCGTCGCTCGATATCGCGATGATCGAAGGGCCGCCCGGCGAGGCGCTGCCGCCGGGCACCGCGGTGCACGCGTGGCGAGAGGACGAGATCGTGGCGATCGTGCCGACCGGGCATCCGCTGGCGGCGCCCGAATACGCGTCGGGGGTCACGCTCGACGCGCTGGCGGCCCATCCGCTCGTGCTGCGCGAGGCAGGTTCCGCCGTGCGGCAGCTCGTCGAGCGCGCGTTCGCGCAAGGCGCGGCGCCGATGCGCGTCGCGTTCGAGATCGCGGGCGTCGAGGCCGTGAAGGAAGCCGTGCGGGCCGGGATGGGCGTCGGGTTCGTATCGGCGATGTCGCTGCGTCACGACGATGCCGCGCTCGCGATGCGGTCGCTCGCGCCCGAGCCGCTCACGCGGCACTTCTCGATCCTCGTGCCGCATGGCGGCGCGCCGTCGCGGCTCGCCGCGCAGTTCCTCGCGATGAGCCTCGCGCAGACGCCCGCGTGACGGGCCGCGCGCGCCGTCACGCGTGTGCGAGCACCAGCGCGGCGCCTTTCTCGCCGATCATCAGCGCCGGTCCCTGCGTGTGCCCGGACGTGATGCGCGGCATGATCGACACGTCGATGACCCGCAGCCCCTCGACCCCGCGCACGCGCAATTGCGGATCGACCACCGCGTCGTTGCCGGTGCCCATCCGGCACGTGCCGACCGGGTGGCTGAGCGAGCCCGCATTGCTCAGGATCCAGTTGCGGATCTCGGCGGGCGTGCGTACCGACGGCCCGGGCGTCTGCTCTTCGCCGCGCCAGGCCGACAGCCCCGGCGCGTTGCCGAGCGAGCGCATCAGCTCGAAGCCCTGCACGCATTGCTCGAAGTCGCCCGGCGCCGACAGGAAGTTCATGTCGATCAGCGGCGCGGTGGCCGGATCGGCCGAGCGCAGCGCGACGCGGCCCCGGCTCTGCAGCCGCATCATGTCGCCCGTGACCGAATAGAAACCGCGCAGCTCCTGCTCGGACTGGCCGCACGTATAGCGTCCGCGCATCATCTCGGCCGCATTGGCCGGCTGGCCGTCGGCATTCGCGTTCGCCCAGACGATCGCGTAGCCCTCGTTGACGGGCTGGTCGAGGATCGGCTGCCGCGACGTCCAGATGCCCTGGAAGATCAGCGCGTCCATCAGGTTCGCGCCGACGCCCGGCAGGTCCGCCTGCACGGGGATGCCGAGCCGCCGCAACTGCGCGGCGTCGCCGACGCCCGAGCGCATCAGGATCTGCGGCGAGTTGATGGCGCCGGCGCACAGCAGGATTTCCCGGTCGGCCGCCGCGCGCACGCGCGTGCCGCCACGGATGTAGAACACCGCGGCGGCGCGCCCCGTGCCGTTGAACTCGATCCGTTCGACGAGCGATTCGGCGGCCAGCGTCAGGTTCGACTGCCGCGCGAGCAGCGGCTCGACGTAGCGCTGGTAGCTCGTCACGCGCTGGAAGCGCGTGTCGATCGTCGAGCGCAGCGGCGACACGCCGGCCATCGGACGCCCGTCGTTGTAGTTCGGGTTGTAGCGGTGGCCGAGCTGCTCGCTCGCGCTGACGAACGCCTCGCCGAACGCGTTGCGCGTCGTGGTGGTCGGCTGCAGCATGCTTTCGACCTGCTCGAAGTGCGGCGCGACGTCCTGGTAGCGCCAGCCGGCGCAGCCGTACTGGCTCGCCCACTGGTCGAAGTCGGCGGGCGCGCCGCGCACGTAGACCATGTCGTTGTGCGCGGTGCAGCCGCCCGTCACCTTCGCGCGCCAGACGTCCATCACGCGGTCGTTCATGCGCGTCTGGGGCACGCTCTTGTAGCCCCAGTGAATCGCGTCGATGCGATACAGGCAGTTGATCTGGTTCGGGTCGCGGATCGGCGGGTAATGCGACGCGAGCGGCCCGGCCTCGAGCAGCAGCACCTTGATCGACGGGTTGGCGGCGAGTCGCGCGGCGACGATGCTGCCCGCCGAGCCGGAGCCGATGACGATGTAGTCGTAGTGTTCGTCCATGGGGTTCTCCTGGTGCGTGTGAGCCGGCGCGGTGCCGTCAGCCGCGCGGGTCGAGCAGCCGGCCGTACGGGCCGTGCAGCGCGAGCGTGGACTGCGCGCCGTAGAAGCCGGCGATGCCGCTCCACGCGCGGTGGTTCAGTTCGAGCAGGAACAGGATGCGGTGCATCGCGATCGCCTGGCGCGCGGGATCGATCGCGGCGATCCGCTCGAACATGTCGCGGGAGATGCTGTTGTGGTTCAGCGATTCGTTCAGCTCCTCGTGATCGCTGGATACGCTGTGGAACGCGTCGTTGTCCTTGACCGCGGCCATCAGGCGCAGCGACATCTTCGGCGGCTCGCCGAAGATGCCCTCGACGACCATGATCGCGGCGAACGACGACACCGGATCGGCATCGGCGAGCAGCGTGAGCGTGTCGACGAACGCGAAGTGCAGCGGCAGCGGCACGATCTGCGGGAGCAGGTGGCGCGCGACGCCGAGCGCCTCGCAGGTCGTGCTTTCGAGCGCCTCGTGGCCGTATTCCTCGCCGTAGTAGCGGAACATCATCGCGCGCAGCGGGATGCTGAGCCGCATGCTCAGCAGCGGCGCGATGATTTCGACGAAGCGCCGCGTCACGTGGTACTGCTCGATGAACGGGCCCGCGACGAGCGGCGAATAGCCGCCGTTCAGCGCATCGATCGCGCTCACGTACGGATTCGCGCCCCAGCGGTTCAGCGTTTCGCGCGTGATCAGTTCGGTCTGGCGCATGAACTCGAGCCCGCTCGACAGCGACACGGCCGGCAGGTCCGCGCACGGCAGCCGCTGCGCGTCGTCGCCGCTCGCGGCGACGAGGCTCGACGCGACGAGCCACAGATGCGACATCAGATCGTGCTCGTCGTACAGTCCGGCCGTGTCGAACCGCGGATCCTGCGCGGCGCTCGCGCGGGGCGTGCCGGAAAACACGTCGAGCATCAGGTCGACGGCTGCCAGCGTGAGCGGCGCCGCGCGGTGGAAGTATTCGAACTCGATGCGCAGCAGCGCGAGATGGAAGTTGGGTTCGACCTGCGCGTCGAACGGATCGTCGTGCGCGTCGAACAGCGTGCGCGCGGAGGCGGGCCGGTCGAGGTGCAGCCGCAGCGTCGCGGCGTCGCGCGCGATCGCATCGCGCCGCGCGGAGTCGAGCCCGGCCAGGCTCGCGGCGACCGTCTGCGCGATGCACGAGTCGATCCGCGCGGCCTGCGCGGCGAGCGCATCGGCGGCCGTATCGACGGCCTCGCCAATCAGCGAATGCGTGTCGAGAAACGTGCCGAGCGCGTGCCAGCCGGAGTCGGGTTCGCTGTCGAGCAGCGTCGACCACAGCGGCGACGCCGTGTCGGTCAGGCCGTGGAGCTGCGCCGCGATCTGGTCGGCGGCGTCGCTCGCGTCGAACGCCAGCCGGTATTCGTGGGCGCCTGCGCGCATGCTGACGAGCGCCGAGCCGGGCTCGTGGTGGATCGCGTCGATGACGAGGCGCGGCGACTGATAACGCTGAAATGTCCAGAGCTCCATGGCGGCCCTCAGTGGAAGATGCGCGGCAGCGGCGCGCTGTCGTCTGCGTAGTAGGCGAGGATGGTGTGTTCCTGGCGCACCAGCGTCTCGACCATCAGCGAGACGTTGCGCTTGGTGACGGTGCAGGCTTCGGGATCGATCGCGGTGTCGAGCGCCATCAACTGCCGCGAGATGTCCTCGTGCCGGTACGTGTCGTTCAGGTCCGCGTGTGCGCGCAGCGGCCGGTAGAACCCTTCGGGCAGGCCGAGCGCGACGCAGCGCGCGTCGAACGCGTCGATGAACGCGGGCTGCGCGCGCTCGAACAGGAACAGGCTCGCCTTGAACGACAGCGGATGCTGGCGCGCGTGCACGCCGAGCGCGGCCGCGAGCGAAAACGTCGCGGGCAGCGGCTGGTGCTGCTCGATCTCGGCATCGGCGAGCCCCGCGGCCTTCAGCGCCGCCGCGAGAAACCGGTCGTGGCCGAGCTCCGATTTCAGGAAGTCCTGCAGCAGCGTGCGCTCCGCGGTACTGGCGGCCCAGCCGAGCGCGGGGCCGATCAGCCCCGGCGCCGCGCGCACGATCCAGTAATACTCGAGGGCATAGCCGATCAACTGGCGGCGTGTCGCGCGCTGTTCGACCAGCGCGCGCAGGAATGCCGAGCGCGCGCTGCGCGCGGCGGTGCGATCCGCGATCCGGCGGATGTCGCGGTACAGCTGCGCGCCGCTCGTCGCGACCGCGGCGCGGCGCGGATCCGATTCGATCAGCAGGCGCAGCGCGTTGAAATCGGCGAGCAGAGGCGGAATCTTGTCGGCGATGCGGCGCGAGCGCGTGGCCAGTTCCTCGGGCGTCAGGCCGCCCACGTGCAGGTCGCCGATCAGGCGTGCGACGTCGGTCGCCTCGTCCGGCGCGAAGCGGAACGTGCACTGCCGGACGCCGGCACACAGCACGGCGTCGGTATCCGTGAGCTGCGAGGTGACGATGCCGCGGAATTTCGGCATCGCAGGAGCTGCTAGCGAGCTGTCCATGGTGGTCGCCTCACAGGTCGGACACGCGCCGCAGCAGCGGCGCGTCGGAAGTGTAGTAATGCCAGACGGCCGTGTAGAAGTCGTCGTAGAGCTCGACGAACAGCCGCAGCTGGGCCTTCACGCGCGCGACGGTGGCGGCGTCGAGCACCGGGACGTCCTGGAAGATCGCGCGTGTCAGGCTGCCGTGCGCGGCGTTGAGGTTGATGTTCGCGTGTGTCTTGAGCGGGCCGACGAGCCCGTCGGGCAGTTGCGCGCGCTCGCACGCCTGGATGAAGCTGTCGTGCTGCATGCCCTGGCCTTCGAGCAGGCCGAGCGTCGTGAAGAAGAACAGCGGATCGCTGTGCGACCAGTACGCGAGCGCGTTGCACAGCCCCATCGTCTCGGGCAGCGGGATCGCATCGAGCATGTCGGCGCGGCTCAGCCCCGCGAAATTCAGTGCGCGCAGCAGGATCTCGTCGTGCCCGTACTCCTCGGAGAAGAAACGGTTGAGCGTCAGTCGCACCGGCGTGCTCGGCACGTAGGACAGCACGGGCGCATCGAAATAGCTTTCGCGGAACAGGAAGTGCCAGTTCTCGATCACCATGCCGATCGCGAGCCGTTCGGGCAGGTCGCCCGGCGAGCGCGTGTCGAGGCACGCGCGCCAGAACGGATTGCGGTAGAGCGTCTGCTCGCAGTACTGCTCGACGAGATCCTCGATCTCGAGGATCACTTCCGAGCCCGCGCGGCTCGCGACCGGCGCGTCGTCGTCGATCAGGCCGGCCTCGTCGAGCGTGCCGACCAGTTCGTCGAGCAGCGCGCGCGGCAGCTCGGACTCGTCGCGCGCGATCTCGTCGAGATCGTGGCGGCCGTCGAACTGGTCAAGCGTGCGGGCCAGCGCGACGGCGGCATGCGGGCTGCCGGGCAGCGCGTCGACGTGCCGCAGCGCCACGGGCGCCACCAGCCGCGGGCGGGGCGCGGGCGATTCGATCCGTTCCATGATGAGGCTCCCGAAGTGGGCGCGCGGGGCGGGCGTGCGGCTCGCCCCGCAACTGGCTGAACCGGTGCGGCGGCGATTACAGGTGGATCGCGATCAGCGTCGGCGTGCCATCGGGCTTGTTGACGGTGACAAGGTAGTGCTTGCCGCCGAGCGTGCCCGTATTGATGTAGAGATCCACCTTGTGGCCGTCGAACACGTTCTTGCCCGGTTCGGCGTTTTTCACTTCATGAACCGTTGCCTGCTGAGTATTTGCCATATCGATCACCGTTTGAAAAATGAAAGGGCATCCGGCCTGATTCGAATAATCGGGCTGGAGAATTTGCAGCGAAATCCGGAACGAAATGAGAATGTCTGGTTTATTTCCTTTCATCCGTTGTGCGGATGATTAATTGGTCGATATTCATCCGCACATGGTCATGAATGCGGCCCGTGCCGAAAGCGGCAAGCCGTCCGCCTGTTTCGCGATCGCGACCTTGAGATCCGCGCCGCCGACGATCAGCGCGTGGCGATCGGCGCCGGCGCGCGGGTCGACGGTCTGCAACGCGTCGACCTCCTTGACGGCGACCTTGGTGCCTCGCGGCACGATGACAGTAAGCGGTTCACTCATAGCAACCTCCGACGATGAGAACGGGCGCAAGCGCCCAGCCGCCATTAGCGCGGCACGCAGCCATGCCGCGGCCAAGGCGGCACCGGAGCGGCGGCATCTCCGATCTTCAAATATGGTGGAATGATTCGCTGGAATGGAGCCCCGTTTTATCTTCTTGTAAAAGTGAAAGTTATTTTAAGCATCTGCGGATTTCTTGAATTACCGGAATCCTGGAGATAATCTAGTACAACGTTTGCGCGATTCAAGATCGATTTAATGGCATGTGCGATTATTTTCCCTGAATCAGCACATGCGTCGATCGTTTCGAAAAATGCATCGACGGGTGGTCGAGCGAACCAGGAGACCAAGACATGGGCGAGACGACGGAAACCGGCGTGCGGCCGAGGCTGCGGCATTGCACGCTCGTCGCGCTGGCCGGCGAGCGGCTGGCAATGATCGTGGGCGACGAGCGCTTCGAGCTCGAGCAGGTGCAGGGCACGCGCGACGCGTTCCTGCGCATGAAGCGCTACCTGGACGGGCGGCACACGCTCGAGGACATCGCGCAGTGCTCGGACGTGTCGTTCGGCAGCGTGCGGACGATCGTCGGGCAACTGGACGAACTCGGCCTGCTGCGCCGCGAACGGCCGGCCACCACGATCGCCGCGGCGGACTTTCTCGAGCGGGTCGAGCGCAGCGCCCGAATGTGGCGCGCGCAGATCGGCTATCACCGGCTGTTCGGCATGCTCGAGCGGGGCGAGGCCGGCCGCGACCTGATCGCCGGGCTGCTGCTCGAGACCTACCACTTCGTGCGGCTCGCGCCGCGTCACGTCGGCGCGGCGATCGCGCACTGCCGCGACCAGGCGACGGCCGAGCTGCTGTGCGGCTACCTGGCCGACGAGTACGCGCATCACGGGCTGATCGCCGCATCGGTCGAGAAGCTCGGCATCCCGCGCGAGCAGATCCGCGACGCGCATCCCGTGATCGGTACGCTGTCGCTCGTGAACATGCTGTGCGAGGTCGGCCGCGCGTCGTCGCTCGGTTACCTGTGCTGCCTGAAGCTGATCGAGGCGAGCCCGGAGGACGAGGCCGGCGCGCGCGGCGCGTGGGGCGAGATCGCGCGCGCCGCCGGGCTCGACGCGGACGTGTTCGACGGCCTGATGCGCCATATGCGCATCGACGTCGGCGCGGGCCATGCGGGCCTGCTGGAGCAGGCGCTCGCGCGCACGCCCGACGTGTCGGCCGACGCCGCGCACGTCGCGATCAATCACATGCACGACGTGAAGCACGCGTTCGATCAGTTCCATGACCAGGTGATCCAGTACTACACCGACATGTCGAACTACGTGCCGCGGCTGAAGGTCGACTTCTTCTCGCTATGAGCGGGGCCGACGCGACAGGGCGGGGCGCGGGCGAACGGTTCGTCGACCTCGACTTCAATGCGCGCACACCCGTCGCGCCGGAAGTGATCGATGCGATGGCGCCGTACTGGCGCGGCGTGTACGGCAACCCGTCGGCGTCGCACCGGCAGGGGCGGCTCGCGCGCGATGCGCTCGACGGCGCGCGGGCGGCCGTCGCGGCACGCGTCGGCGTCACGCCCGAATGGATCGTGTTCACGAGCGGCGCGACCGAAGCGAACAACCTCGCGCTTGCCGGCTTCGCGTGGTCGGACAACGCGCGCGCCGGGCCTTCGCCATGACTACACCGGCCCGGCGGATCATCGTGCGCGCGGTCGAGTATCCGTCGATCCAGTCCGCGGCGGCCACGCAGCGTGATGGCGCCGGCCGTCCCGCGATGAACAGCCTGCTAGGGATTTCCACTATGGTGCGGACCCCGTCCGAGGCGCACCATCCGTCTCAAATGAATGGAACCGGTTCCATTCCGGAAATAGAAGGGCAATATGGCAGACATCGTGATCGTGGCGAGCGCATTCGGGATGGACCGGGTGCGACAGGAGGGCCACCGTGCATTCGTCGCGACCGCGGCGGCATCCGGTGCGACCGGTTTCGAGGTGCGGCGCGAACTGTTCGCGTCGGAAGACGATACTGCGCCCGGCGCGCTGGCCGCGCTTGGCGCGCAACTGGCCAGCCACGGGTTGTGGTCGGTCTATTCGACGCCGGCCAACCTGTACACGGAAGCGGGCGCGCTCGATGCGGACGCATTGGGCAGCGCGCTCGCGGAAGCCGACGCGCTCGGCGCGCGCTTCGTGAAATTCCAGCTCGGCGGCTTCGCCGGCGACGCGCACGCGGCCGAGATCGTCGCGCTGTCGCGCGGCGCGCGGGCCCGCGTGGTGGTCGAGAACGGTCAGCTTCCGGCCGGCGGCGCGCTCGCGCAGTTCCGCGGGCTGTTCGACGCACTGGCCGCGGCGGGCATGCCCGATGCGCTCGGGATGACGTTCGACATCGGCAACTGGCAGTGGCCGGGCGAAGCGCCGCTTGATTGCGCGCAAGTGCTCGCGCCGCATGTGGAATACATTCACTGCAAGGCAGTCGCGGGCGAGGGCGCGCGCCGTTTCGCCACCGCGCCGGCCCCGAACGACCCGCTCGTGACCGGCGTGCTCGCGGTGCTGCCGCAACACGCGCCGCGCGGCATCGAGTTCCCGTTCGACGCGGCCGACCTGGCGGGCGATGCATGCCGGCGCGTTGCGTGGCTCGCCACGGCGTGACGGCGGAAGGATCCTGGAGAGTACATTCATGAAAGCAGCACTCGATGTCGTGACCTACGGCGAAGCGATGGCGATGTTCGTCGCGACCGAGCCCGGCCATCTCGCGCACGCGACGCAGTTCACGAAGCGGGTCGCGGGCGCCGACCTGAACGTCGCGATCGGCCTGTCGCGGCTCGGCTTCCGGGTCGGCTGGATGAGCCGTGTCGGCCGCGATTCGTTCGGCGGCTACGTGCTCGACACGCTGGCGCGCGAGGGCATCGACGCGTCGTGCGTGAGCGTCGATCCGCGTTACCCGACCGGTTTCCAGCTCAAGTCGCGCAACGACGACGGCAGCGACCCGACCGTCGAATATTTCCGCAAGGGCTCGGCCGCGAGCCACCTGTCGTGCGACGACTACGTGGCCGACTACGTGCTCGGCGCGCGCCACCTGCACCTGACGGGCGTCGCGCCGGCGCTCTCCGCGACGTCGTGCGAGCTCGCGTTCAAGCTCGCGCGCGAAATGCGCGCGGCCGGCAAGACGATCTCGTTCGACCCGAACCTGCGCCCGACGCTGTGGCCGTCCGCCGACGTGATGGCGAAGACGCTGAACGCGCTCGCGTCGCTCGCGGACTGGGTGTTGCCGGGCATCGCCGAAGGGCGGCAACTGACCGGGCACGACACGCCGGCCGACATCGCGGGCTTCTATCTTGCACAGGGCGCGCGCGGTGTCGTGATCAAGCTCGGTGCGGAAGGCGCGTACTACCGGATGGCCGACGGCCGTGACGGAACCGTGGCGGGCGTGCGCGTGCAGAACGTCGTCGATACGGTCGGCGCCGGCGACGGCTTCGCGGTCGGCGTGGTCAGCGCGCTGCTGGAGGGCAGGACGGTCGAGCAGGCGGTGGCGCGCGGCAACCGGATCGGTGCGCTCGCGATCCAGGTGATCGGCGACTCGGAAGGGTTGCCGACCCGCGCCGCGCTCGATCGATTCGAAAACGTCAGCAATCGCACCGATCGCTTAGAGGAAAGCTTCACCGCGCAATGAGAGGCCGGACACGGCACAATCCGCGGACTCATTTCGTCGTGCAGGCGCACGGCAAGGTACGGGGCCGGAATAAGCGCTAAAGCGTTTGTTCTGGTCGACTGCGAAGCGTGGGGCCGGAATAAGCGCAAAAGCGCTAACTTCGGCCGACCGCGAAGCATGGGATCCACGTAAGCACTAAAGCGCTAACGTGGATCGACCGCGAAGCATGGGATCAGAGCAAGCGCTAAAGCGCTAACTCTGATCGACCGCGAAGCATGGGATCCACGTAAGCGCTAAAGCGCTAACGTGGATCGACACAGGAGACATTCTGATGGCCAACACACTCGCTGCCCGCCGCTGGTGGACGATCATGCCGATCGTCTTCATCACGTACAGCCTCGCCTACCTCGACCGCGCGAACTACGGCTTCGCGGCCGCGGCCGGCATCAACCAGGACCTCGGGATCAGCAAGGGCCTGTCGTCGCTGATCGGCGCGCTGTTCTTCCTCGGCTATTTCTTCTTCCAGATTCCCGGCGCGATCTATGCGGAACGCCGCAGCGTGAAGAAGCTCGTGTTCGTCAGCCTGATCCTGTGGGGCGCGTGCGCGGCGCTCACGGGCGTGGTCAGCAACATCCCGTCGCTGATGGCGATCCGCTTCGTGCTCGGCGTCGTCGAGGCGGCCGTGATGCCGGCGATGCTGATCTACATCAGCAACTGGTTCACGAAGAACGAACGCTCGCGCGCGAACACGTTCCTGATCCTCGGCAACCCGGTCACCGTGCTGTGGATGTCGATCGTGTCGGGCTATCTCGTGCACGAATTCGGCTGGCGCCACATGTTCATCGCCGAAGGCGTGCCGGCCGTGCTCTGGGCCGTGTGCTGGTGGTTCCTCGTGCAGGACAAGCCGGCCGATTCGCCGTGGCTCAACGCGCAGGAAAAGCGCGACCTCGACGCCGCGCTCGCGGCCGAGCAGGCAACGATCAAGCCCGTGCGCAACTATGGCGAAGCGTTCCGCTCGCCGGCCGTGATCAAGCTGTGCGCACAGTATTTCTGCTGGAGCATCGGCGTGTACGGCTTCGTGCTGTGGCTGCCGTCGATCGTCAAGAACGGCTCCGACCTCGGGATGGTCGCGACCGGCTGGTTGTCGGCGCTGCCGTACCTCGCCGCGACGATCGCGATGATTGCCGCGTCGTGGGCGTCCGACAAGGTCGGCTCCCGCCGCGGTTTCGTGTGGCCGTTCCTGCTGATCGGCGCGGCTGCGTTCGCCGCATCGTACGCACTCGGCTCGTCGCACTTCTGGATCTCGTATGCGCTGCTGGTCGTGGCCGGCGCCGCGATGTACGCGCCGTACGGCCCGTTCTTCGCGATCGTGCCGGAACTGCTGCCGAAGAATGTCGCCGGCGGCGCGATGGCGCTGATCAACAGCATGGGCGCGCTCGGTTCGTTCGTCGGCTCGTACTTCGTCGGCTACCTGAACGGGGCGACCGGCTCGCCCGTCGCGTCGTACGCGTTCATGAGCGCCGCGCTCGTCGCCGCGGTGATCCTCACGCTGTCCGTCAAACCCCAGGCGCGCGATACGCATCCGCTCGCGACGCCGCTGCAAGGAAAATGAATCCGATGAAGCCCCGTATCGTCGCGTACAAGCCGCTGCCCGATGACGTCCTCGCGTACCTGCGCGAGCATGCGGACGTCGTGCCGGCCGACGGCGCCGCCGCCCTCGCCGATGCGCTCCGCGACGCGGACGGCGCGATCGGCGCGAGCCTGAAGGTCACGCCGCAGATGCTCGACCGCGCACCGCGGCTGAAAGCGTGGTCGACGATCTCGGTGGGCTACGACAACTTCGACGTCGCGGATCTCACGCGGCGCGGGATCGTGCTCGCGCATACGCCGGACGTGCTGACCGAATCGACCGCCGATACGGTGTTCTCGCTGATCCTCGCGTCCGCGCGACGCGTGGTCGAGCTGGCCGAGTGGGTGAAGGCCGGCCACTGGCATCGCAGCATCGGCCCCGACCTGTACGGCACCGACGTGCAGGGCAAGACGCTCGGCATCGTCGGACTCGGGCGGATCGGCGGCGCGGTCGCGCGCCGCGCGGCGCTCGGCTTCCGGATGCAGGTGCTGTACGCGAACCGCTCCGCGCATGCGCAAGCCGAGTCACAGTACGGCGCGCGGCGCGTCACGCTCGACGAACTGCTCGCGCAAGCGGATTTCGTGTGCCTGCAGGTGCCGCTGTCGCCGGAAACGCACCACCTGATCGGTGCGGCCGAATTCGCGAAGATGAAGCGCGGTGCGATCCTGATCAACGCGTCGCGCGGGCCGGTAGTCGACGAAGCCGCGCTGATCGATGCGCTGCGCGCGGGCACGATCCGCGGCGCGGGGCTCGACGTGTTCGAGAAGGAGCCGCTGGCGGCGGATTCGCCGTTGTTGCAGATGAAGAACGTCGTCGCGCTGCCGCATATCGGCTCGGCGACGCACGAGACGCGCCACGCGATGGCGCGCTGCGCCGCGGAAAACCTGGTCGGCGCGCTGGCCGGCACGCTGCGCACGAATCTCGTCAATCCGGACGCGCGCGCACGCGCTTGAGCCGCGGCGGTAGCGGGGCGACCCCGGCCGACCCCCGGCCGGCGGGGCGCCGGCTTCGTTAGAGTCGATGGTCTTGGTGCCGGAGGGCTGGCTGCGTTATGATCCCCGCGCGTCGTATCGACGCGCCCGGCAATGCTGCCGGCGGCGTTTCGCGACGGGTATCCGCGCCAGATCCGGTGCGGCCGACTGCTGTTGCAGGTGACTGGGGCGGATGCCGACGCGCCGGCGCTGATCATCGCGAAGCAGGGGGGGCGGCGTAAGCGCTGAAGGGCTAACGCTGACCGACCGCGAAGCATGGGGTCAGCGTAAGCGCTAAAGCGCCAACGCTGACCGACAGGGAGATTCCACCGGGTGGCTTACGTTTCCAACAACAAAGGTCCGTCTGCTCACGAAGCGGCGCGGATCGTACGTCGCGAGGCACGACAGTGACCGATTCGCAACTAACCACGACGCGTCCGGCGACGATCAGCGATGTCGCGCGCGAGGCCGGCACGGGCAAGACCAGTGTGTCGCGCTACCTGAACGGCGAGACGCACGTGCTGTCCACCGATCTGCGCCAGCGGATCGAAGCGGCGATCGCGCGGCTCAATTACCGGCCGAACCAGATGGCGCGCGGGCTCAAGCGCGGCCGCAACCGCCTGCTCGGCATGCTCGCGGCCGACCTGACCAATCCCTATACCGTCGAAGTGCTGCAGGGCGTCGAGGCCGCATGCCACGCGCTCGGCTACATGCCGCTGATCTGTCACGCGGCAAACGAAGTCGAGATGGAGCGCCGCTTCCTGCAGCTGCTCACGACCTACCGCGTCGAAGGGCTGATCGTCAACGCGCTCGGCGCCGACGAGGACGTGCTGCGCCCGCTGCGCGGCGCCGGCATCCCGGCCGTGCTCGTCGACCGCACGGTCGAAGGCTTCGAGGCCGACCTGATCGGCCTCGACAACGCCGACGCGATCGAGACGGCACTCGCGCACCTGGTCGAACACGGCTTCGACGCGATCCATTTCGTCGTGCAGCCGTTCGAGCGCGTCAGCTCGCGGCGCCTGCGCGAGGCCGCGTTCCGCACGGCACTGGCGGCGCGCGGGCTGACGGTGCCGTCGACGGTCGTGCTCGATCTGGACGCGCCCGACGCGGTCACGGCGGCGCTGGCCGACATCGATGCCCGCATCGACGACGCGGCACGGCGTGGCGTGCGCGCGGTGCTGTTCGCCGCGAACGCGCCGGTCGCACTCGCGATCGCGCGCCACCTGCGCGCGCGTTTCGGCACCGCATGGCAGCAGCGGGCGGCGTTGCTGTCGATCGACGATCCGGAATGGGCCGAGCTGATCGGGATCACGACAATCCGCCAGCCGACCTACGAAATCGGCTACAAGGCCGTCGAATTCGTGCACGAGCGGATCGACGGCGCGGCGGGCGACGTACGCGTCTCGCTGTTGCCGGGCGAGCTGGTTGCGCGCGCGTCGACCGCAAGCTGAGTATCATTCGGGGCACGCAGCGCGTCAGGTGCGCTGCCCCGAACAAGGAAATACATGACTGTCGCTCCCGTCACGCTGGCGGTGCTGATCGCCGCCACGCTGATCATCGCGCTCCTGCCGCTCGTCCTCTACCGACTCCTGCGCAAGCCGCTGGCGCTGAACCGCCGCGACACGATCGTCGGCGTGGCCGTCTTCACGCTGTTCGCGATGATCCTCGAACGCGCGTTCCACGGGCTCGTGCTGAGCCAGACGCCGCCGGATGGCTGGCTCACGCAGCCGCTCGCGTTCGTCGCGTACAGCGCGCTCGCGACCGCCGTGTTCGAGGAAGCCGGCCGCTATCTCGGGATGCGTTTCCTGAATCGCCGCTATGGCCCGTCGTCGGCCGGCGACAGCCGCGGAATCGGCTACGGGATCGGTCACGGTGGCGCCGAAGCATGGTTCGTCGGCGTACTCGTGTGGGGCCAGTGGTCGTATCTCGCGTGGCTCGCGAGCCGCGGCCAGCTCGAGACGCAGCTCGCCGACCTGCCGGGCGATACCGTCGTGCGCCTGCACGTGATGCTCGCGACGCTGTCGGCGCAGTCGATGCTGCTGTTGCTGCTCGAACGATGCACGGCATTCGTGCTGCAGCTCGCGCTGTCGGTGCTGGTCTGGCGTGGCGTGCGCGCCGGCCGCGCGGGCGTGTTGCCGCTGGCGATCCTGCTGCACGCGCTCGCGGCCGCGCCGGCGTTGCTGTACCAGGTGCGCGTGCTGCCGGCCGCCGGGGTCGAGGCCGCGTATTTCGTGCTCGCCGCGATCCTGGTCGTCGTGCTGGTGAAGGCATGCCGGCCGTCGCAATCGGCAGCCTGACGGGAGAGACGGGATGGATGACTATCTGATCGAATGCCAGAGCGCGGAATTCGACGCGCTCGCACGCGTGATCTGCGATCTCTTTCCGGAGCAGACGCGTTTCGCCGAAAGCAGCGACGCACGCGGGCGGTTCCTGTCCGTGCAGTGGCTCGCGATGCGTTTCGGCTCGGCGCCGAAGCGGATGACGCTCGATATCCGCATCGTGCCGGCCGCGCTCGCGCGCTACCTGGCGCTCAAGCCGATGCAACGGGCGCGCAGCCATGCGGTGCTGCATGCGTATACGGAAGCGATGCTCGGGTCGCTCGAGGAGCGTCACGCGGCCGGCGAGGCCGTGGAGCGCGACGCGGAACTCGTACTCGACGAAGACTTTGCGTGACCGTTCGCGCCGGCGCCATGCCGGCGCGCTGCATTACGCGTCGCGGTAGACCTGCGCGAAGCGCTGCGCCTGCACGACACCGTAGTCGCCGGGCGCGTACTGCATCACCCAGTCGCCGGCGACGCCACGCAGCGTGTCGCCGTTTTCCGAGCGGGCGATCGTGAACGGCTCGTCCATCCGGCGGGCGAGCACGACGGCCGGCCGGTTCCGGTAGGCGCCCGGTGCGCCGTGTGCGAGTGCCGGATCGGCGGGCAGGTATTTGGCGTCGAAGCGCGCACGCGACACGACCCAGCGGTCGCCGGTCGAGCCCGTGATCAGCGCGTCGCCCGCCGCATAGCGGTTCGGGCCTTCGAGGCTCATCAGTTCGCCGTCGGCCTCCGCGAAGGCAACGGCGACGGTTTCGTCCTTGACGACGCGACGGGCCTGCGGATCGGTACGCAGGTCGAGGTGCTTGAGTTCGAGCATGGCGGGAAAGGGCGGGAAAGCGGTAAAAGCCGGGAGCTTATCCCGAATCCGGCGCGCCGTGTGACGCGCCGGTCGCCTGGAGGGGCGCTGCGCCGTTCGGCCCGGACGGGCGGTACGGCGCCGGCAGGGCGGGCGTCAGGGCTGCGCGGGTGCGCTGGCGGCCGGCGCGGCTGCCGCCTTGCCATCCGTGCCCTTCGTCTTGCCCTTGCCGCGGTGCTCGCTGCCGTGGTGCAGCCAGCTGCGGAACGTCGTGTCGGCCAGCGCCTTCTGGTCGGCCGGGAAGCTCTCGTAGAGCGGCGCGAAGGCGTCGGCGAGCTTCTTCGCGCCGTCGGCGTTCGCCTGCGACAGTTCCGCGTACTGCTTCATGTCGTCGAGTGCGGAGACGTCGTGCTTCGCCATCCGCTCGCGATAGAGGCGGCCCATCGTGTCGCCGTTATCGCGCATCGTGTCCGCGAACGCCTTCCACTGGGGTTCCTGCGCCGACGTGATCTTCAGCTGGTCGTGCAGGTATTTGATGCGCTGCTCGACGCGCGCTTCGTGGCGCGCCGCGCGCTGCTCGGCGCTCGGGGCCGACGCCGCGGCCGTCGTTGCGGGGGCCTGGGCGGGCGCTTGCGGCTGCGCCGGGGTTTGCGCGAACGCGCTGGCTGCAACGGCGAGCGTAGCGAGGGTGAGCGAGATTTTCTTCATGGTTGGCTCTCCGGGTGGTGTCTTGCGAGCGGGCGCGGCGGCGAGTGCCGCAAGCGCGCTTCTCGCGTCGCCAGCTATTAGTAGCACGTTGAATGCGGTGCAGCAGCGAATGCGACACTTGCTTACATCCGATACGAATCGAAATTGAAAGGATCCGGCCGGATCGTGGCGGCGCCGTTTGGGCGGGCCGGCGTTCGGCGCTATCATCGCGTCACCTTCCACTCAGCCGGCGCGTCGTGCCCCGGCCCAGCCTCATGCGTCCACCCCGCCTCGACCAACTCGACGATCTCGACCGGCAACTGGTCGCGCTGCTGCAGGCCGATGCGCGTGCCAGCGTCGCGGATCTCGCGCGCCAGCTCGACGTCGCGCGCACGACGGTCGTCGCCCGCATCGCGCGGCTCGAACGCACCAACGTGATCGCCGGCTACAGCGTCCGGCTCGGGCAGGACGTGCTCGATGCAAGCATTTACGCGTACGTCGGCATCATCCTCACGCCGAAGTTCGGCAAGGACGTGTTGCGCAAGCTCGACCGGATGCCCGAGGTGCAACTGCTGTGCGCGGTGAGCGGCGAGTACGACTACGTCGCGTGGCTGCGCGCCGATTCGCCCGAACGGCTCAACGACCTGCTCGACCAGATCGGCACGCTCGAAGGCGTCGAACGCACGACGACGTCGATCATCCTGTCGCGCAAGATCGATCGCGGGACCATCGGCGGCTGACGCTCATGCGCGGCCTGCGTCGCGTCGTGCGTGTTGCGCCGGGGTATCGGCCCGGCTGTCGGGCTGCGCCGCGCCAGGCGGCCGCACGAGCGGAATCCGCACCGAGATGCGCAACCCGCGCGCTTCCGTTTCATCCGCATAGGCGAGCGTAATGTCGGCACCCATCCGGTCCGCGACGATCTTCACGATCGACAGGCCGAGCCCGGAGCCGATCTGCGCGTTGCCGGGCACCCGGTAGAACGGGTCGAAAACACGTTCGAGTTCGTGCGGCGCGATGCCCGGCCCGGTGTCGGCGATCGTCACGCACACGTGCGTGTCCGTGCGTTGCGTCGACAGGTCCACGCGTCCGCCCGGCGGCGTGTAGCGGATGGCGTTGTCGACCAGGTTCATCACGAGCGACACGAGTTCGAGCTCGTCGACGGGCACGTGCGTGTCCGGGCCGTCCTCGATGCCGATGTCGAGGGTTTTCGCGTCGGCGAGCGGCATCAGGTCTTCCAGCACGCGCCGATAGATCGCATGGACGGACACGTCGCCGGGCGGCGCGGCCGGCGCGCTTTGCGCCCGCGCGAGCGCAAGCAGCTGCCCGATCAGGTGGCGGCTGCGGTCGAGCCCGCCGCGCAGCGCGGCGAGGCGTGCGCGCGCATCGTCCGGCAGGTCGGCCTCGGCGAGGCGCTCGGCCTGCAGCGACATCGCCGTGAGCGGCGAGCGCAGTTCGTGCGCGGCGTCGGCGACGAAGCGGCGCTGCGCGGCGACCGACTGCGCGACGCGCGCCAGCATCCGGTTGATCGCGACGACGAACGGCCGCACCTCGACCGGCACGCGCTCGGCCGGCACCGGGCGCAAGTCGTGCTCGTCGCGGGCGTCGATGCCGGCGGACAGCGCGGCCACCGGGCGGAACAGCTTGCGCACGAGATCGGCGACGAGCAGCAGCAGGATCGGGACGAGGATCAGCAGCGGCAACGCGGTGCGCCACGCGCTTTCGCGTGCGACATCGTCGCGCACGCCGGCTTCCTGCGCGACCGCGATGCGCTCGCCGTTCGCGAAGGTTCGAACCATCACGCGATACGTGCTGCCGCCGGCATCGACTGTATGCAGCCCGTCGGCGAGCGTCGGCGCCAGCGCGAGCCGCGGCGTGCCGTCGCTGCCCGGCTGCGGTTGCGGTGCACTGCCGAGCGGCTGCACGAACACGCGCGACAGCTCGTCGCTTTCGCGCGCGGGCCCGGTGCCGTCGGCATGGAGCGACGACGCGTGCTCGCGGTCGAGCAGCGTCGCGACCTCGCGCAGCACGTCGTCCTGCAGTTCGTGCGCTTCGTCGAACGCCGATGAAAACGCGAACGCGGCCGCGGCCGTCGCGACGACCAGGATCGCGGCCGACAGCGCGACCGACAGCCGGAAGCCGATCGACTCGCTCAGGCGCTTCTTGAAACCATCCATCCCGCACCCCTGACGTTCTTGATCACGGTACTGCCGAGCTTGCGGCGCAGCGAATGGATCAGGAATTCGACCGCATTGCTTTCGACTTCCTCGCCCCAGCCGTACAGGCGATCCTCGAGCTCTCGCCGCGACAGGATCGCGCCCGGGCGCACCAGCAGCGCGCGCAGCAGCGCGAACTCGCGATTCGACAGCGGCACCGGCGCGTGCCCGTCGACGGCGGCCTCGCGCGTCGCCGGGTCGAGCGACACGATCCCGTTGCTCAACAGCGGCGCGGCCGAACCGGCCCGGCGCCGGATCGCGACGCGAATTCGCGCGAGCAGCTCGGCCATCTCGAACGGCTTCACGATGTAGTCGTCGGCGCCGCCGTCGAGGCCGGCCAGCCGATCGTCGAGCCCGTCGCGGGCGGTGACGATCAGCAGCGGCGCGCTTGCGTCCTTCGCGCGGATGGCGGCCAGCACGTCGAGCCCGTCGCGGCCGGGCAGGCCGAGATCGAGCAGGACCAGGTCGTAGGGCTGCGCGGCGAACGCGGTCAACGCGCGCACGCCGTCGGTGACCCAGTCGGTGGCGTACGACGCGTCCTTCAGCGCGGCATGGACGGCCTCGCCGATCATCGGGTCGTCTTCGACGAGCAGTATTCGCATGCGTGTTCTCCGTGCGGCGCAAACGCCGCCAGCGTATGCGATTCCCGCACGGGCGTCACGTGCGGCGGCGCGCTGCGATCCTTATTTGCCGCTGAACCGGTCGAGCGTCGCGAGCAGGTTCTTCATCGCGGCGGCCGAATCGGCCTGGGTCGGATGATCGGCGCGCAGCGCGGAGAGTGCGCGGTCGATCTCCTGATCGACCATGTGCCAGTCGGCGGCGGCGCGCGGCTTGAGGCCGGCTTCGGCCGAGTCCCACGCGATCTCGAGATCCTTGATGCGCGTTTTCGCGCCGGGCAGGTCGCCCTTGGCGACGAGCGTGTTCACGTCGACGGCGATCGTGCGGAACTGCGACAGGTCGCCGAGCTTCGATGCGTGGGCTGCCGCGGGCGATGCGGCGGCGGAGGCCGGCGCCGACGTCGCTGCGTTCGCGTCCTGCTGCTTCGAGCAGCCGGCGGCGGCGCTCAGCAGGGCAATCGTGGCAACGGCAACGGCGAGACGGGAAACGGGATGGGGGATGCGCATGGCGTGTCCTCGATTCGATGAATGGAAAGCGCGGAAAGGAAAGGGCGTCATTCGGTGGTGCCGGCCTGCGTGCGCGGGCCGCTGCCGAACTGCGCGACGGCGACGAGCAGCACGATCACGGTCAGGAACAGCAGGCTCGTCCAGGCGGCGCCGAAGCCGAGCCCGCCGTAGGTGCGGGCCTGCGTGAGCAGGTCGCCGAGCGATGCGCCGAACGGGCGCGTCAGGATGTACGCGATCCAGAACGCCAGTACCGCATTGGCGCCGAGCCGCCACATCACGAACACGGCCGCGATCAGGCCGCCGAAGCACAGCGCGCCGAGCGTGAAGCCGAGCCCGAGCGCCTCGGTCGCGAGATCGCCTGCGGCGGTGCCCAGCGCGAACGTGCAGAGGATCGCCGACCAGTAGAACAGCTCGCGCCGCGGCGTGACGATCGTGTCGATCGACAGCGTGCCTTCGACGCGATGCCACACGAAGAAGATCGCGGCGAGCGCGACGGCAAACGCGGCGGTGCTCGCATAGAGGCTGACGTTCAGGCCGTCGGTGAGCAGGTCGGTGATCTGCGTGCCGACGATGCTGACCAGCACCACCGTGAGCCAGTAGATCCACGGCACGTAGCGGCGCGTGCGCAACTGCAGCCACAGCGCGATCGCGAGCAGCGACGCCATCGCGACGCGCGTGACGGTCTGGCCGAGCCCCGCGTTGACCGCGAGAAAGTCCGCGCCGGTCTCGCCGACGGTGGTCGACATGATCTTGATGATCCAGAACGACAGCGCGACGTCGGGCACCTTGTTCAGCCAGTGCGGCGTGCGATGAGCGGGCAGGGATTGCATGCGATGCCTCCTTGGAAGTCGGGTGGTCGGCATGCAGTCTGAAACGGAAGACTTAGGCCAGCCATAGCGGGGCTGGCGGCGGGAAAAAACGTCATTTCGACGTTTAGACGAAATGTGTCGTCGAAACGTCGAAATTATCGGTCGTTTCGCATCATTCTTCGTCTTGGAACTGATTTTGAGCGTCCCTACACTGTGTTCATGGCTCAACGCCGTTCACAACACCAACCCATCATCAGGAGATAAGCGCATGAAAATCGCCATCGTCGGCGCAGGTCTGATCGGCCACACCATTGCTCACATGCTGCGTGAAACGGGCGACTACGAAGTCGTCGCGTTCGACCGTGACGCGGATGCGCTTGCGAAGCTGTCGCGCGAAGGCATCGCGACGCAACGGGTCGATTCGGCCGATGCAAACGCGATTCGCGAAGCCGTGAAGGGCTTCGATGCGCTCGTCAACGCGCTGCCGTACTACCTCGCGGTCAACGTGGCCGCCGCCGCGAAGGCTGCCGGCGTTCACTACTTCGACCTGACCGAAGACGTGCGCGCAACCCACGCGATCCGCGAACTGGCCGAAGGCTCCGACCGTGCATTCATGCCGCAGTGCGGCCTCGCACCGGGCTTCATCGGTCTCGCCGCACACGAGCTGGTGAACGGCTTCAGCGAAGTGCGCGACGTGAAGATGCGCGTCGGCGCGCTGCCCGAGTATCCGACCAACGCGCTGAAGTACAACCTGACGTGGAGCGTCGACGGCCTGATCAACGAATACTGCCAGCCGTGCGAAGCGATCCGCGACGGCCGCAAGCAGTGGGTGCAGCCGCTCGAAGGCCTCGAGCACTTCTCGCTCGACGGCACCGAATACGAAGCGTTCAACACGTCGGGCGGCCTCGGCACGCTGTGCGAGACGCTGTCGGGCAAGGTCGAGACGCTCGACTACAAGTCGGTGCGCTATCCGGGCCATCGCGATCTCGTGCAGTTCCTGCTCGAAGACCTGCGCCTGTCGACCGACCGCGATACGCTGAAGTCGATCATGCGCCGCGCGGTGCCGTCGACGAAGCAGGACGTCGTGCTCGTGTTCATCACGGTGACGGGCGTGAAGGACGGCCAGCTGGTGCAGGACGTGTTCACGCGCAAGATCTTCGCGAAGGACGTGTGCGGGATGCACATGAGCGCGATCCAGATCACGACGGCCGGCGCGATGTGCGCGGTGCTGGATCTGTTCCGCGAAAAGAAGCTGCCGCAGAGCGGTTTCATCCCGCAGGAAAAGGTGTCGCTGAAGGCGTTCCTGTCGAACCGCTTCGGCAAGCTGTACGAAGGCGGCACGATGGAGCGCGTGCACGAAGTGGCCTGACCACCCGTCAGCCTCTGGCACGAGGGCCGTACGACGCCGGGAGCGCAACAGCGCTTCCGGCGTTGTTTTTTGCGGGTGACGAAAAAGAGCGGCCGGTCAGGCCGGCAGCGGCGGGACGATCGTGGCAGCAGGCGGAGGCGGCGCGATGCGGTACAGCAGCGCATCGACGTCGGCATCGGAGGGCGCGGTGTTGTCGAACATCACGATGCCGTCGCATTCGTGGCCGGTCGGCACGAAGCGGCGCTGCCGGTATTCGTCCCAGTGCGCGAGCTTGTATGCGTCGTTCGGGTTGCCGCGCGCCACGATCCGCTGGTGCGCGACGTCTTCCGACGTGTGGACCCACACGACCGTCAGCGCGACGTCGGGCGCGATGCCGAGCCAGGCGCGGTCGAGAATGCGGCGATCGCGCACTTCGCGCGACAGCGGGCCGACCACGAGCGCGCCGATGCCGAGCGCGAGATTTTCACGGGCCGTGTCGAGCAGCCCTTGATATTCGGGATCGCGCAGGTGCTTCAGGTAGAGCGGGCTGTCGCGGTCGTTCGGATCCTCGGTGAGCGCACCCATCGCGGCCGAGCTGTAGCGGCCGTACAGCGTGTCCTTGTCGAGCAGGCAGAAGGCCTCGCCGGTGGCGCGCATCAGCGGCCCGATGAGCCGCTTCGCGAGCGTGGTCTTGCCGGTGCCGGCGTGACCGCAGAAGAACACCAGATGCGTCACGAAGCCTTGCCTCCCGAGCGCGGGCTCGACGCGCCGTTGCGCTTGTCACCGCGCGAGAAGACTTCCGCCTCCAGCCACATCGCGTTGATGATGCCGAAGCCGAGCGCCACGCCGATGCCGAGTATCCACGAGAAATACCACATGGGTCTGTCTCCTTGACGGTTGGGCCGCACGGCCGTGCGGCGGGTGGTTCGAACTGCCGGGTGCGCATGCTGCGGCGCACGCAGCCCGATCATGACCAATATCGCCGAGCCGCGCAAGCCGGGTTGCCCGCGCAGCAAACCGGTAAACTGATGCGCAAACCGCAACGTCACGGACACCATGCTGATCAACTGTGCTGCATACCAGGACGGCCGCAAGCTGGCCGACATCGATATCGACGCCATCAGCGACTACGTGTCGAAGCCCGAGTGCTTCGTGTGGGTCGCGCTGAAGGATCCGACGCCCGAGGAACTCGACCTGATGGGCGAGGAATTCGGGCTGCACGAACTGGCGATCGAGGATGCCCGCAAGGGGCATCAGCGGCCGAAGATCGAGGAGTACGGCGATTCGCTGTTCGCGGTGCTGCATACGGTCGAGCTGGACGACGACGAAGAATTCAATGTCGGCGAGTTGAACGTGTTCGTCGGCCCGAACTACGTGCTGTCGATCCGCAACCATACCGAGCACGATTTTCGCGACGTGCGCAAGCGCTGCGAGCGCGAGCCGCATCTGCTCCAGGAAGGTTCGGCATTCGTGTTCTACGCGCTGATGGACCAGGTCGTCGACCGCTATTTCCCGATCCTCGAAACGCTCGGCGCCGAGCTCGAGGAACTCGAGGACCGCATCTTCGCGAAGGCCACGCCCGCCTCGTCGCGCGCGATCATCGAGGATCTCTATTCGCTGAAGCGCCGGCTCGTGATGCTGTACCAGCACACGGCGCCGCTGCTCGAGCCGCTGGCGAAGCTCACCGGCGGGCGCATTCCGCAAGTCTGCAGCGGCATGGAGCCGTACTTTCGCGACGTGTACGACCATCTGCAGCGGATCGTGAAGACGATCGAAGGGCGGCGCGAGATGGTGGTCACGGCGATCCAGGTCAACCTCGGGATGATCTCGCTGGCCGAGAACGAGGTGACGAAGCGGCTCGGCTCGTTCGCCGCGCTGTTCGCGATCCCGACGATGATCGCCGGCATCTACGGGATGAACTTCGCGAACATGCCCGAACTGCACCTGAAATACGGCTTCTACGGCTGTATCGCCGTGATGGTGGCCGCCGACTTCGGGTTGTGGTGGCGCTTCAAGCGGGCAGGGTGGCTGTAGCCCCGCTTTACGTGCGGGGCGGCGCGTGCTTGCCGACCACGACGCGCCACGGCCGCACGCGCCACGATTTCACGAGGCCGTTCTGCACGTACGGATCGGCGCGCGCGAACGACTCGGCCGCCTCCGGCGAATCCCCTTCGAACACGAGCACGGCCTGGTCGGCCGGATCCGACAGCGCGCCGGCGAGCACGAGTTCGCCGCGCTCGGTCGCAGCCTGCGCAAGCGCGAGGTGCTGGGCGCGGAACGGTTCGCGGCGGGACAGGTAATCGTCGACGAGTTCGTAAGTCAACTGGTAATGCATGGCGGCTCCGGAAAGGATCGCGGCGGCCGGTGCGTCAGCGCGCCGTCAGTCAGTCTGCTGCGGGCAGTATAGGGCAGGCGGACGGCGGCGACACGACGCGGAGGGCGGCGCGCATCTGTGGTCATAAATGCAACTAACGGTCTGAGTGTTGCCCGTCTTCGAATCCCGGCGGCAACGCGCTTTCCATGCAGCCAGGTCTACAGGCCACCGGCGGGGGGGCGTCCCTACGCCTTGTAGCCGATCGTGCGCAGCAGATCCTTGCGCCAGCGGATGTCGTCGTCATTTTCGACCCCGAGCGGGCCGAAGCCGTCGACGACGCCGACGATCCCGCGTCCTTGATCGGTTTCGGCGACGATCACCTCGGTCGGGTTCGCGGTCGCGCAATAGATCCGGCAGACCTCCGGCACGGCCTTGATCGCGTTGAGTACGTTGACCGGGAAGCATCCGTCGCCGAGGAACACGATGAACGCGTGACCGGCGCCGATCGCGCTGGCGTTGCGGCAGGCGAGGTCGACGAGCGCCGCATCGGTGCCGGAGTGGCGCACCAGCCGCTTGCCCGACGCCTCGCAGAAGGCGAGCCCGAAGCGGATGCCGGGCACGGTGCCGACGAGCGCCTCGTGGATGTCCTCGACGGACTTGATGAAATGCGACTGGCCGAGGATGAAGTTCACGGTCTCGGGCTTGTCGACGGCAACGGTTTGCAGTTGCAGCATGGCGGACCTCGTCTCGCGATGCGGCGCGTGGGCCGCAATGGGCGCTTCAAGCTTAGTACGCTGCAGCCGGCGACGAAAGCGGCGCGGGCGGCCTATCCTTCGTTGTGTGTGGCGCTTGCGCCGCACGAAGGCAATGGAGGACGACATGGACGTGCGACAAGGCTTCGTCGACTGCGTGGGGCGCACGCCGCTGATTCGCTTGACGAAGCTCAGCGCCGAGACGGGCTGCGAGATCCTGGGCAAGGCGGAATTCATGAATCCGGGCGGGTCGGTGAAGGACCGCGCGGCACACTACATCATCCGCGACGCCGAGCGGCGTGGCGTGCTGCAGCCGGGCGGCACCGTGGTCGAGGGCACGGCGGGCAACACCGGCATCGGCCTGGCGCATATCTGCGCGGCGCGCGGCTATCGCTGCGTGATCGTGATTCCCGACACGCAATCGCCGGACAAGATGGCGATCCTGCGCACGCTCGGCGCCGAGGTGCGCCCGGTGCCCGCGGCGCCCTACCGTGATCCGAACAACTACCAGAAGATTGCCGGGCGGCTCGCGGACGAACTCGACAACGCGATATGGGCCAATCAGTTCGACAACGTCGTCAATCGCCAGGCGCACTACGAGACGACCGGGCCCGAGATCTGGCGCGATACGGCCGGCACGATCGATGCGTTCGTGTGCGCGACCGGGACGGGCGGCACGCTGGCCGGCGTGAGCCGTTATCTGAAAGAGCAGAAGCCGGACGTCCGGATCGTGCTGGCCGACCCGCACGGCAGCGGGCTCTACGGTTACGTGAAAACGGGCGACCTCGGCGCGGAAGGCAGCTCGATCACGGAAGGCATCGGATCGACGCGCGTCACGATGAACCTCGCAGGCACGCCGATCGACGATGCCGTGCGGATCGACGATCAGCAGTGCGTGACGATGGTCTACCGGCTGCTGCGCGAGGAGGGGCTGTACGTCGGCGGATCGAGCGGCATCAACGTCGCGGCGGCGGTCTGGCTGGCCCGCCGGATGGGCCCGGGGCACACGATCGTGACCTTGCTGTGCGACCGTGGCGACATCTATCGCGCGCGGCTGTTCAATCGGGAATGGCTACGTGAAAAGGGACTGGATCCGGGGGACTGAACCCGTGTGTCGAGTCGGTGCGAAGCGCGGGAGCGGTGAGGTTTTCCATCCGCCGGAATGCGACCTATGCTGAACGAATCCGGTGCGAACGCCGTTCGCCCGTTTCGCCCAGACGAGGTGTGCCATGCCTGTGTCAGCCACCCTGCAGGATTGCCTGCGTCAGAAGTCATCGCGGTACGAAGTGGTGTACCACCCCTATAGCCATACGAGCATGGAGACGGCCGCCGCCGCGCATATCCCCGGCGATCGCCTCGCGAAAACCGTGCTCCTCGAAGACGACGAAGGCTACGTCGCCGCCGTATTGCCGACCACGCACGCCGTGCGCCTGTCGGATCTCTGGGTGAAGACGGGACGCCATCTCGTGCTCGCCCGGGAGGTCGAGCTGCGCGAGCTGTTCAAGGATTGCGACATGGGCGCGTTGCCGCCGGTGTGCATGGCGTACGGGATGAAGACGTTTCTCGAGGAACGTCTCGCGCAGCAGCCGGAAGTCTATTTCGAGGCCGGCGACCACGAAGCGCTGATCCACATGATGCAGGACGAATTCCTGATGCTGATGGAGACGGCCGAGCGCGCGCATTTCTCGCACAAGATGCAGGGCATGCACTCCTGACGCGCGCGGTGTGTGGGCGCCGGTCGGTGCGTGTCTGACGGGTCGCGTGTAGAGGAGGCAAGTGGTCGTGCGATAGTTAATTCGGTATGCGAAATTATTTGCGACGGTTTGTCGAGTGCACAATCCATCATGAAATTTGTATCGCATTGCAGACTAACTTTCCGGATATCCAGAGTGTTTCGGGCGTTCTGAAGAAGCTGCGTCGACCAGCTCGAGGCAGTTGATCAGCGTATCCGGCGACCGATGGGGACGCCGATGAGGAGATGCGTGCATCTTGGCGGTCGCATCCGGAGCGGGCCATTTTGGTGCGGCGCGGGAAATATGCCGATATTTATGCTGAAGCAGATTAATATCCGGTTTTGCATATATCCATACAATTCAATTACCGTTTTTATAATAAAAGTTTGATTTGTGCTTACCGGAATATTATTTGAATAAACCCTCCAAACTTTGTATTCGAGCATCAAATAAAGTTTGACGTCAAAATTTTTTCCTTGCTATTGTCTGCACCCAAGTGAGCGGCGCCACTGACATCACCGTGTAACGAACGGTGGGTCGTCATACGAAATGTAAGGTGCCGCCCGCTCAGCTGACAATTGCCTGAACGTGCTGGCGCGTTTTTTTCGGTGCATAACCGGGCCGCGCCGGCCGGAACGATTCCTTGAAAAAATGAATTTGCTTTCGAATTGAATTCTTTCAATTCGGATTGCTAATTGAATTTGAAATGAAATGTTCGGGTTGATGCGATGGCGATGCCGACCTGGCTTTGCCGCCGGCAGCAATCCGATACTGGGCGAATCGCTTGGGGGATGGATGGTGGGCATGAAAGTCGAAGAACGTCTGGCTACGTCGAACAGCGGACTGGCTACGCTGGGCCGTCCGCGAGAGTTCGGCAAGAAGCAACAGAATCCGGTGCGCCGGTTCGGCGGCATCGGAATCGTCCTGGTGCTGCATGCCGTGCTGATCTATGCGCTGCTCAACGGCCTCGCGACGAAAGTCGTGCAGGTGATCCAGCACCCGATCGAAACCCGCATCATCGAGCCGGTCAAGCCGCCGCCGCCACCGCCGATGCCCGTGGTCAAGCTCCCGCCGCCGAAATTCGCGCCGCCGCCGCCGCCGTTCGTCCCGCCGCCGGAAGTGCCGGTGCAGGCGCCGCCGCAGGCGACGATCACGCACCAGTCGGCCCCGGTTCCGTCCGCACCGGCCGTGCAGGCGCCGGTCGTGGCGCCTCCCGCGCCGGCCAAGCCCGTCAGCCATGACGTGGGGGTGGTCTGCCCGAATTCGGACACGCTTCGCGCGTCGATCCAGTATCCGAAAGAGGCGCAGGAAAACAACATCACGGGCGACGTGACGATCGAGTTCGTCGTGGATGCGGAAGGGAACATCACGAACGAGCGTGTGGCGCAGTCGGCTGATCCGATCCTCGATCGTGCCGCCTTCAACACCGTGAAGCGCTTCAAGTGCGTCGCGCAGGGCCAGTCGGTGCGGGTCCAGGTTCCGTTCTCGTTCAATCTGAATTGATGCAGTGGGCGGCCCGGTGCGATCCGGGCCGGAAAAAACCATCTCGAACTGGGGTATTCAGTTCTTCGAATTAACTGGAGTGGGGTATGACGAAGCGTTCACTGGCCGCACTGGCGGCAAGCATCCTGATGTCCGTCGCCGCAATCGACGGGTTCGTTGCACCACAGCTCGCCCACGCGCAGGCGAGCGGCGCAGCCGGCACATCGGCACAGGCCGCGGCGCCGTCGGCCGCGCCGGCCCCGGTTCCGGCCGCCGCCGAGCCGGCTCCGCCGCCCGCGCCGGCCACGACGGAAGCGGTCGAGAATCCGTACGGGCTCGGTGCGCTATGGAAGAACGGCGATTTCGTCGCCCGTTTCGTGCTGATCCTGCTGGTGATCATGTCGATGGGCAGCTGGTACATCATGATCACGAAGTTCCTGGAGCAATTGCGCGCCAATCGCCGCGCGAAGCTGGCGGATGCGCAACTCTGGACCGCGCCGTCGCTGGCCGAGGGCGCCAAGCTGCTCGACGAGGCGTCGCCGTTCCGGTTCATCGCCGAAACGGCGATCGAGGCCGGCGAGCATCATGAAGACGCGCTGCTGGAAGCGGTGGACCGCAACACGTGGATCGACGTGTCGGTCGAGCGCTCGATCACGAACGTGTCGAACCGGATGCAGGACGGGCTCGCGTTCCTCGCCACGGTGGGCTCCACCGCGCCGTTCGTCGGGCTGTTCGGCACCGTCTGGGGGATCTATCACGCGCTGACGGCCATCGGCATCGCCGGGCAGGCGTCGATCGACAAGGTCGCCGGTCCGGTGGGCGAGGCGCTCATCATGACCGCGATCGGCCTCGCCGTCGCCGTGCCGGCGGTGCTCGGCTACAACTTCCTGGTTCGCCGCAACAAGTCGGTAATGGAGCGGGTGCGCAACTTCGGCGCGCAGCTGCATACCGTGCTGCTGGCCGGCAATCGGCGCCCGGCACGCGCGTCGTCGCCGGCCGCGGCGTCGCTCGCGAACTGACCGGCTGACGGAGACGCGCGATGGCCATGAACGTCGGGCAGGACGATAGCGACGAGGTGATCGCCAACATCAACACGACGCCGCTCGTCGACGTGATGCTGGTGTTGCTGATCATCTTCCTGATCACGATTCCGGTCGTGACGCACACGATCCAGCTTCAGTTGCCGAAGGAGACGGTGCAGCCGCTGCAGACGACGCCGAAAAGCATCGAGATCGCGGTGAACCGCGATGGCGATTTCTTCTGGGGCGAGCAGCTGGTGGATGCACAGACGCTGCTCGCGAAACTGAAGGACGTGTCGCAGCAACAGCCGCAGCCGAGCGTCCACGTGCGGGGCGATCAGAACACGCGTTATGAGTTCATCGGCCGGGTGGTCACGATGTGCGAGCGCGCGGGGATTGCGAAGCTGTCGTTCATTACGGAGCCGCCGGCGCGCGGGGGATAGTCGCGCAGCGGAATCGGGGGGAGCATGGGGCTGGCGGCAAATGGTGGAGCGCTGACGCTGGTCGACCGGGAAGCTTGGGATCCAAGTAAGCGCAAAAGCGCTAACGTGGATCGACCGCGAAGCATGGGACCCACGTAAGCGCTAAAGCGCTAACGTGGGTCGACCGCGAAGCATGGGACCCACGTAAGCGCTAAAGCGCTAACGTGGGTCGACCGCGAAGCATGGGACCCGCGTAAGCGCTAAAGCGCTAACGTGGGTCGACAGGAGTCGACGATGGGAATGAATGTGCCTTCGGGCGGGAGCAACGCCGAACCGGAAGTGATGGTCGATATCAACACCACGCCGCTGATCGACGTGATGCTGGTGTTGCTGATCATGCTGATCATCACGATCCCGATTCAGATGCATTCGGTAAAGATGGACCTGCCGGTGGGGAATCCGCCGCCGCCGGCCGCGCCGCCGGAAATCGTGCAGATCGACATCGACTTCGACGGCACGACGACATGGAACGGCGCACCGGTGCCCGACCGCGCGGCGCTCGAGTCGAAACTGACCCAGGTGGCGGCGGAGCCCGTGCAGGCGGAGATTCATCTGCGCCCCAACAAGCTGGTGCCGTACAAGGACGTGGCCGCGGTGCTCGCCGCCGCGCAACGCGTGGGCGCGACCAAGATCGGCCTGATCGGTAACGAACAGTTCATGCAATGACGACACGGACGAGCCGATGAACCAGCGACGATGGAAACGGATGATGGCGGTGACGGCGCTCGGCGCGGCAGCCCTGCTCGGCCGCCCGGCGCTACCGGCGGACGCGCTGCGGCCGGACGTGGCGAAACCGTTGGCGGCCGCACAGGAACTGTACCGCGCACACAAGTATCGCGACGCGCTGGGCAAGATCGCCCAGGCGGCCGCCGTGCCGAACCGGACGCCGTACGAAACCACCGTGGTGGAAGAAATGCGCGGGGCGGCAGCGATGGCGGCTGGTGACTCGGGTACGGCCGCGCAGGCGTACGAGAGCGTGCTGAACGCGGGGCGGCTCTCGGGCGACGACGAGCAGAAGACTACGGCGGCGCTCGCCGGCATCTACTTCCAGCAGAAGAACTACCCGCTGGCGATCCGCGTCGCGCAGCGCTACCTGAAGGCGGGTGGCTCGGATCCGGAAATGCGCACGCTGCTCACGCAGTCTTACTACCTGTCAAACGATTGCGCTCCGCTCGTGAACCAGTTGAAAGCGAGCACCGACGCGCAGGCGAATGGCGGACACGCACCGGATGAAGGGCAGTTGCAGATGCTGGCGACCTGCGCGCAGAAATTGAAGGACGGCAACGCGTATCGCGGTGCGCTCGGGCTGCTGGTGGCTTATCATCCGAGCCCCGCGTACTGGGACGAAATGGTCACGGCCATTCGCGGCAATACCGGGTATCTGCCGTCGCTCGACCTCGACATCTACCGGTTGCGGCGGGCGACGGGCTCGCTCACGACCGCCAACGCGTACATGGAAATGACGCAGCTCGCGCTGGTGGCGGGCTCGGCCGCCGAGGGCAAGCAGGTAATCGACCAGGGGTTCGCATCCGGCGTACTCGGCAAGGACGCGCAGGCGGATCGCGAGAAGCGGCTGCAGGCGCTCGCCGCGAAGCGCGCGCAATCGGGCGGCGACGCCACGACGCCGGCAGCGCCGATCGACGCAGGCATGAACCTCGTCTTCGAGGGCCATGCACAACAGGGGCTGCCGATGATGGAGCAGGCGATCGCGAAGGGCGGCCTCGAGCATCCCGACGCGGCGCGGCTGCGGCTCGGCGAGGCGTATTACGTGGCTGGCCAGAAGGCGCGTGCGGTCCAGGTGCTGCGCACGGTCAAGGGCACCGATGGTTCCGGTGATCTGGCACGGCTCTGGACAGTGGTGGCCTCCCGGTAACGCAACGGAAGTACACGGCCGCGCGCAACGCGAGCGGTCGGAAAGCGGTGTGCCGCCGCGATCGCACCCATGCACGACGGGCATGTCAGCCGATGGAAAGGGGAAACCTTGTTAATTAGTAAACCGAATGAAATGGGCGAGTGCCGCGCGGCCCCACGGCGCCGGTGCGCTGCCGCACCGCGCGTGGCTTGCACGTCGCGACAGCGTGCGGCGGGGGATCGCGCCGGGCCGGCTGCGTCGCGGCATCGGTCGAGGCTTGACGACATCAAACCGATTTCGACTGCGAGGAACCGTCTTTCCATGGTTTTGCCCCCTGATGAGTCGGTGCTCGTCGCCATGTCGCTCGGCAACAAGATCCGGGCGCTGCGCCAGCGCCTGAAACTCACGCTCGACGAAACGTCGACGATCGCCGGCATTTCGAAGCCGTTCCTGTCGCAGGTCGAGCGCGGGCGGGCGACGCCGTCGATCACGTCGCTGGTGCGGATCGCGAAGGCGCTGGGCGTGACGATGCAGTACTTCATCGACACGCCGACGGAGGCGCGTTCGGTATGCCGCGGCAACGCGCTGCAGTATTTCCAGTTCACGAACTCGGCCAGCCGGTTCGCCAGGCTGACGAACCTGGTGGACGGCCGCAAGCTCGACGCGATTCTCGTCCGGATGCCGGCGGGGCAGCTGTCGTCCGAGATGACGACGCACGCGGGCGAGGAGTTCGTCTACGTGTTGCGCGGGCAGGTGGCGCTGACGCTCGAGGATTGCACGTTCACGCTGAACGAGGGCGATACCGCGCATTACGAATCGACGATGCCGCATGCGTGGCGCAATACGGCCGACGAAGAGGCGGTGATCGTCTGGGTTGGTACGCCGAGGCTGTTCTAGCGAAGGCGGCCGGCAGGAAGGAGAAGTACCCGGTCGAGGGCAGAGGGTGCGCGGTACGGCGCATGCACAGGTTCGCGTTGTACGGAATCCGCTGCCCGTCGAGCCGGGAAGAAGCAGGCAATGCGCTCAATGTAGGTGTTTAGTATGACGAATCAAAATAGAACAAGACGGTGATGCCGAATGGCGCTGGTGCTACGAGGCCGATCCGTTCGAGTCGTGGCAGTCGATAGCGTGGCAATCGCGGGTTCCGGTACACGGGCACCCAGGACGCGCAAGGAATTCACAAGGTTCCGGCGCACAGCAGGTGGGGTCTTACTACGAGCGAGAGGGAACAAGATGAAGCAGAGAGTGTTGGCGTTGGCCATCAACAGGATAGTCTGGGCGGAACTCGCGTTGACGGCCGTACTGGCGCCCCCGGCGTTCGCCCAGAGCCAGCCGGCGCCGGGCGCCGTCGCGATCGCGGATGCGGTCGCGAGCGGCGCGCCCGTGACCGTTGCACAGGCGGGCAGCGCCGCTGCACCGGACGCTGCGGCGCCCGATGCGGCACCCGGTGCAGCGGCCGACGCGACGCCTGCCGCACCCGCCGCGAACGGGCAGGGCAAGGTCGCGCAGATCAAGCGGTTCGAAGTGACGGGCTCGCTGATCCGGCAGGCCGACAAGACGGGTTTCCAGCAGGTGCAGACGATCACGCCGAAGGAAATCCAGGCCAGCGGCGCGGTGACCGTCGCCGACTTCCTGCGCGATGCGGCAGCCAACTCGGCGAACAGCTGGGGCGAAGGGCAATCGGGCAACTTCGCGGCCGGCGCGGCCGGCATTGCACTGCGCGGCCTCTCGGAGAAGTACACGCTCGTGTTGGTCGACGGCCAGCGCGTCGCGCCGTATGCGTTCTTTTCGAACAGCGTCGATTCGTTCTTCGACCTCAACACGATCCCGCTCAACGACATCGAGCGGATCGAAATCGTGAAGACGGGCGCCGTGTCGCAGTACGGTTCGGACGCGATCGGCGGTGTCGTCAACATCATCACGAAACACAATTTCCGCGGCCTGCAGCTCGACGGCAGCCTCGGCAGCGCGATCAACGCCGGCAACGGCGACGGCACGATGAAATTCGGCGTGCTCGGCGGCTTCGGCGACCTGAACGCCGACCGCTTCAACGTGACGGCCGCGCTCAGCTACTACAAGTCGAACGGCTTCACGCTGGCCGACCGCGATTCCACGCGCAACCAGGACTTCACGGGCAAGCCGGGCGGCTTCTCGCTGCTCGCGCCGTCCTACTGGAACATGCCCGACGGCAGTGCGCAGGCGCTGAACGGCGGCTGCCCGTTCGGCGGCTCGGTTCATCCGGCCGCGCCGAATTCGCTGTCGGCCGGGTTGCCGGGCACCATCTGCGGGTACAACACGGCGGAAAGCACGTCGATCCTGCCGATGACCGAGCGCCTGAACGCGAAGCTCCACGGTGACTTCAAGATCGACGACAAGACGACCGCGTTCGCCGACTTTATGGAGAGCTACAACACGACCACGACCAACGACGGCCTGTGGAACAACGTGATCGGCAACTCGCAGAACCCGGCGCTCGTGTGGAATCCGCAGACGAAGCTGCTGTCGCCGTTCAACTACACGGTGCCGGCCAGCAACCCGTACAACACGACCGGCGCGGCCACGCCGCTCACCTACGCGTTTCCGAACACGGTCGCGCAAAAGACCTGGGCCAACTACTGGCGGGCGGCCGCCGGCATCAAGGGGTCGTTCACGCTGCCGTACGGCGACTGGGACTGGGCGACGTCGGTCAGCCATTCGCAGAGCACGGTGTCGAACGTGTTCACGAACCAGCTGAACGTGAACGCGCTGAACAACATCTACCAGAACGGCACGCTGAATTTCGCGAACCCGGCCGCGACGCCGAACGCGTTCAACGGGCTGTTCCAGGAGGCGAACAACCTCGGCATCTCGAAGCTCGACACGATCGATGCGACGCTGTCGACGCCGAACCTGTTCCATCTGCCGGCCGGCGACGTCGGCATCGGCTTCGGCGCGCAGTTCACGCACCAGAGCGAAACGCTGACGCCGGGCTCCGAGTACCTGAGCGGCGCCGTCATCACGCCGGACCTCGAGACGGTGGATGGCCAGCGCAACGTCGCGGCCATCTATTACCAGATCAACATACCGATCATCGAGAACCTGACGTTCAGCCAGGCAGGCCGCTACGATCACTACACCGACGTGGGTGGGGCCTTCTCGCCGCGCTTCGCGTTGCGATACCAGCCGATCAAGGCGCTCACGTTGTATACGTCGTACAACCGCGGCTTCCGCGCGCCGACCTTCGTCGAGGACAGCAAGTCGCAGACGCTCGGCATCCAGGTCGATCCGGCCACCGGCCAGAACTACACGTCGATCACCGTCGGCAATCCGAACCTCGCGCCGGAACGCACGCGCAACCTCAATATCGGCTTCCAGGTCTCGCCGAGCCGTTACACCGACCTCGGCTTCGACTGGTACAAGATCCGCATCGACAACGTGATCGGCCAGGGCAAGCCATCGCAGGTCGTGACCGACCCGACGACCGGCCAGCTGCTGTACAAGGTGATTCCGTACCAGAACCTCGGCTACCTCGACACGAACGGCTTCGAAGGCACGTTCCGCCAGGGCCTGCCGTTGAAGGGCTGGGGCACGATTACGCTGTCGGGCGACTGGGCTTACGTCAACAGCTACAAGATCGGCTTCCCGGGCGCCGCGCCGGTCAACGGCGCGGGCAACAACTTCACGATCACGCAGCCGTTCGGCGGCAGCTTCCCGCGCTGGCGCGGCAACACGACGCTGGACTGGAACTACCGGAAGTTCGATGCGGCGCTGACGTGGCAGTTCACGGGCCCGTACGCGCAGAACCTGATGCCCGAGCCGAGCAAGGTCGGTTCGTACAGCCAGTTCAACCTGATGGTGACGTACACGGGCTTCAAGAACTGGACGATCTACGGCGGTATCGACAACCTCTTCAACCGCACGCCGCCGTACGACCCGATCTTCGCGAACGGCACGCTGAGCCAGAGCGGGTACGACACGTCGGTGTACTCGTACATCGGCCGGTTCGCGCAGGTCGGCGCGACGTACAAGTTCTGACGGCGATCGCGATGCACTGACAGGCTTTGGACAGGCCGCTCCACGTCCACTACCCCCTTTTCGGGGCGGCCTTTTTTCGCCTGGCGCCACGACGGCCCGCAACCGGGACGCGCGGCGGCGCAGTTCATCCGATCGTGAACAGCACGAACCATCCGCGGGACGCGGCCGTATGCGGCGTCCGGCACGGGCATCGACCGCGCGCAGGCTTCACACCCGCACGCTTCCGGACAGACTGACCATGAGACTGTTGAATGGGCGACGGGCACGCGTGCCGCGCCACTCGCACCTGACGCGCACGCACGGGCGGATGCGCACCGCCACGCGCGCCGCGCTGCTCGCGTGCGCCGTGTGGCTCGTGTCGGGCGGCGTCATGCCGCAGGCCGCGCTCGCCGTGCCGGCGATCTCGCAATACGACCATCCGAAGTATCCGCCGGGCTTCGCGCATTTCGACTACGCGAATGCGGATGCGCCGGACAGCGGCACGCTCCAGTTCGAAAACTACGACGAAGCGCAGAGCTACGATTCGCTGAACCCGTTCCTCGTGCGCGGCGCGCCCGCACCGGACATCAAGAACCTGATGTTCGACACGCTGATGCAGCGCAGCTGGGACGAGCTCGCATCCGAATACGCACTGATCGCGGACGACGTCGACATCGCGCCCGACGGACTGTCGGCGACGTTTCACATCAACCCGGCCGCACGTTTCTCGAACGGCGACCCGATCACCGCCGCCGACGTCAAGTATTCGTACGACACGCTGTCGAGCCCGCAGGCGTCGCCGCTGTACAACGCACAGTTTTCGATCATCAAGCGCGCGGTGGTGGTCGACGGACACACGGTGCGCTTCGAGTTCAAGCACGTGGAGCGCGACGCCGCGCTGATCGCGGGCGACCTGCCGGTGTTCTCGCCGAAATGGGGGCAACGCGCGGACGGCACGCGACCGCCGTTCGACCAGATCGCGAACGTGCCGCCGATCGCGAGCGGCCCGTACCTGATCGACCAGCGCAGGAACGACAAGCAGATCAGCTACGTGCGTAACCCGCACTACTGGGCGGCGAACCTGCCGTCGCGACGCGGCATGTTCCGCTTCGCACACGTGTCGTTCAAACTGTACCTGGATCAATACACGGCGCTCGAAGCGTTCAAGGCCGGCGACATCGACGCGCGCATGGAATACAGCGCGACGCAGTGGGCGCGCAAGTACGTCGGCAAGAATTTTCGCAACGGCATGCTGACGCGCGGCGAGTTTCCCGACGGCCCCGCGCAGATGCAGGGTTTCCTGATGAACATGCGCAAGCCGATGTTCCAGGACGTGCGGGTGCGGCATGCGCTCGCGTTGGCGTTCGATTTCGACTGGATGAGCCGGATGATGTTCTACGGGCAGTATCGCCGCACCAACAGCTTCTGGGAGGCGAGCCCGTTCGCGGCATCCGGCATGCCGAGCGGGAAGGAGCTGGCGCTGCTCGAACCGTTCCGTGCGACGCTGCCGCCCGAGGTGTTCGGCCCGATGGTCCGGCAGCCGTCGACGCTGCCGCCGAACTCGCTGCGCGCGAACCTGAAGGAGGCGCGCGACCTGCTCGCGCAGGCCGGCTGGCATTACCGCGACGGCGCGCTGCGCGACGCGAACGGCACGCCGATGACGATCGAGATCATCGACGACCAGCCCGGCATGGACCGCCTGATCCTGCCGTACACGCAGGCGCTCGCGATGCTCGGCATCCACGCGTATCTCCACGAGATCGACAGCGCGCTCTACCTGAAGCGGCTCGACAATTTCGAGTACGACATGACGACGTACATCTACCTGCCCGTGACGATTCCGGGCGCGGAGCTGACGCGCCGCTTCGGCAGTGCGGCCGCGTCGCAGCCGGGCTCCGAGAACTATCCGGGCGTGAAATCGAAGGCCGTCGATGCGCTGATCCGCGCGGCGCTCGCGGCCGACACGCTCGACGATCTCGAGACGGCCACGCACGCGCTCGACCGCGTGCTGATCAACCTGTACGCGCTGATCCCGCAGTACTACCTGCCGAATGCGCGGATCGCCTACAAGGCGACGCTCGGTCATCCGTCTATCGTGCCGGACTCCTATCAATACGAGGACTGGATCATCGACTACTGGTACGTGAAGCAACCGGCGACGAAACCCGCGCCGGCCGCCTGACGGAGGAACGACGATGCTGGCATACATACTCAGGCGCTTGCTGCTGATGATCCCGACGCTGATCGGGGTGGTGACGATCACGTTCGCGGTCACGCAGTTCGTGCCGGGCGGCCCGGTCGAACAGGTGCTCGCGCAGTTGCGCCACGGCAGTGCGCGCGGCGGGGAGGCGGGCGGCGCAGGGGGCTACCACGGCAGCCAGGGCGTCGACCCGCAGCAGATCGAGCAGATCCGCAAGCAGTTCGGCTTCGACAGGCCGCCGCTCGAACGCTACGTGCTGATGCTGAAAAGCTATGCGACGTTCGACCTCGGCCAGTCCTATTTCGCGCACCGCAGCGTGTGGGCGGTGATCCGCTCGAAGCTGCCGGTGTCGATCACGCTGGGGATGTGGACGGTGATCCTCACGTACCTGGTGTCGGTGCCGCTCGGCATCGCGAAGGCAGTGCGCAATGGATCGCGGTTCGACACCGTGACGAGCGTGCTGGTGCTGGCCGGCTACGCGGTGCCGGGCTTCGTGCTCGGCGTGCTGCTGCTGATGCTGTTCGGCGGCGGCACGTTCTGGCAGGTATTTCCGATGCGCGGGCTCACGTCCGACAACTTCGACGACCTGACGCTGATCGGCAAGGCGCTCGACTATCTGTGGCACGTCGTGATGCCGGTGACGGCGTCGGTCGTCGGCAACTTCGCGATCGTCACGATCCTGACCAAGAACACGTTCCTCGAGGAAATCGGCCGGCAGTACGTGCTGACCGCACGTGCGAAGGGCGCGCCGGAGCGCGACGTGCTGTGGAAGCACGTGCTGCGCAACGCGGCGATCCCGTTGCTCACCGGGCTGCCGGCCGCGTTCGTCGGCGCGTTCCTGAACGGCAACCTGCTGATCGAGACGCTGTTCTCGCTCGACGGCATGGGGCAACTGTCGTACGACTCGGTGATCCGCCGCGACTATCCGGTCGTGCTCGGCTCGCTGTTCCTGTTCACGCTGATCGGCCTGCTGACCAAACTCATCGCGGATATCTGCTATGTCCTCGTCGACCCCCGTATCCAGTTCAACCGCCTGGACCACTGATCCGGCGTGCGTCGCGTGCGCGGCGTCGCCGTCGCCGTGGCGGCGCACGTGGCTGCGCTTTCGCGCGCAGCCGCTCGGCTACTGGAGCCTCATGATCTTCGCGGTGCTGTTCGCGCTCAGTCTCGGTGCGGACCTGCTGTCGAACGACCGGCCGCTGATCGTGCGCTACGACGGGCACTATTACTTCCCGATCGTGAAGGACTATCCGGAGACGGCGTTCGGCGGCGACTTTCCCGCGATGACGAACTATCTCGATCCGTATATCCGCACGAAGATCGAGTCGCACGGCAATTTCGCGATCTATCCGCCGAACCGGTATCGCTACGACACGATCGACTATTTCGCGTCGCGGCCGTATCCGGCGCCACCGTCGTCGAGCAACTGGCTCGGCACCGACCAGTTCGGGCGCGACGTGCTCGCGCGGCTGCTGTACGGGTTCCGGCTGTCGGTGCTGATGGCGTTCGCGCTGACCGTATCGGGCGTGCTGGTCGGCGTGCTGACGGGCGCGCTGCAAGGCTTCTACGGCGGCCGCACCGACCTGGTCGGGCAGCGCCTGATCGAGATATGGAGCGCGTTGCCGGACCTGTACCTGCTGATCATCTTCGCGTCGATCTTCACGCCGTCGCTGTGGCTGCTGTTCATCCTGCTGTCGATGTTCGGCTGGCTCGTGCTGTCCGACTACGTGCGCGCCGAATTCCTGCGCAACCGCGCGCTCGACTATGTGAAGGCCGCGCGCGCGATGGGGCTGACGAACGCACAGATCATGTGGCGCCACGTGCTGCCGAACAGCCTCACGCCGGTGATCACGTTCCTGCCGTTCCGGATGAGCGCGGCGATCCTGTCGCTGACGAGCCTCGATTTCCTCGGCCTCGGCGTGCCGCCGCCGACGCCGAGCCTCGGCGAGCTGCTGCAGGAGGGCAAGAACAACCTGGATGCGTGGTGGATCTCGATCGCGGCGTTCGCGGCGCTGGTGGTGACGCTGCTGCTGCTCACCTTCATGGGCGATGCGCTGCGCAACGCGCTCGACACGCGCACGCGCGGTTCGGCATTCGGCGGAGGGCGGTGATGACGAGACCGTTGCTGCAGATCGACGGGTTTTCCGCGCATTTCGGCGCGAACGCGGCCGTACAGGACCTGAGCCTGTCGATCGGCCGCGGCGAGCGCGTGGCGCTCGTCGGCGAGTCGGGGTCGGGCAAGAGCGTGACCGCCTTGTCGATCCTGCGGCTCGCGCAGCACGCGACGCTGTCGGGGCGGATGCTGTTCGACGGCGAGGATCTGCTCGCGAAGACCGAGCAGCAGATGCGCGGGATTCGGGGCGCCGATATCGCGATGGTGTTCCAGGAGCCGATGACCGCGCTCAATCCGCTGTATACGATCGGCAAGCAGATCGCCGAGAGCCTGCGGCTGCACGAGGGGCTGCGCCCGGGCGACGCGCGCGAGCGCGGGATCGCGCTGCTGCGGCGCACCGGGATTCCCGAGCCGGAGCGGCGCATCGACAGCTTTCCGCACCAGCTGTCGGGCGGGCAGCGGCAACGCGCGATGATCGCGATGGCGCTGGCGTGCCGGCCGCGGCTACTGCTGGCGGACGAGCCGACCACCGCGCTCGACGTGACGGTGCGCCAGCAGATCGTCGACCTGCTGATCGAGCTGCAGGAGCAGGAGGCCGCCGCACGCGGGATGGCCGTGCTGCTGATCACGCACGACCTGAACCTTGTGCGGCGCTTCGCGCAGCGTGTGGCCGTGATGGAGAAGGGCGTGCTGGTGGAGACCAACACGACCGCCGCACTGTTCGCGGCGCCGCAACATCCGTATACGCGCCGGTTGCTCGACAGCGCGCCGCAACGGGCGGTCGAGCCGGTTGCCGCCGGCGCGCAGACGATCCTCGACGTGCAGCACCTCGACGTCGACTACCGCATCGCGGCGAAGGGCTGGCGCTCGCTGCTCGGCAAGACGACGTTCCGCGCGGTGCACGACGTGCAGCTGAGCCTGAAGCGCGGCGAAACGCTCGGGATCGTCGGCGAGTCGGGCTCGGGGAAATCGACGCTCGCGTCGGCCGTGCTCGGGCTGCAGCGGCCGGCGTCGGGCGGGATCGAGATCGACGGGATGCCGCTGGCGTCGCTGCGCACGACGCAGGGCCGGCGCACGCTGTACGGGCGCATGCAGGTGGTGTTCCAGGATCCGTTCGGCTCGCTGTCGCCGCGCATGACGGTCGAGCAGATCGTCGGCGAGGGGCTCGCCGTGCACCGGCCGCAGGTGGCCGGCGACGCGCGGCGCGCGCGGATCGCCGCGCTGCTGCAGGAAGTGGGCCTGCCGCCCGAGGCGATGCTGCGCTATCCGCACGAGTTTTCCGGCGGGCAGCGGCAGCGGATCGCGATCGCGCGGGCGCTGGCGGTGGAGCCGGAACTGCTGGTGCTCGACGAGCCGACGAGCGCGCTCGACGTGTCGATCCAGAAGCAGGTGCTGAATCTGCTGACGAATCTCCAAAAGAAGTACAAACTCAGCTACCTGTTCATCACGCACGATCTGGCGGTGATGCGCGCGATGGCCCACCGGGTCATCGTGATGAAGGCGGGGCGCGTGGTCGAGGCGGGCGAGACGCTCGACGTACTGCACGCGCCATCCCATCCGTATACGCGGGCGCTGCTCGCGTCGTCCATGCTGGCGCCCGAGCGCGGCCCGCAGGAGAGGCAAGAGAGAGCCGATGATTGACGAGAACCGGGCGCCGGGCGCCCGAGCCGTGCAGGCAGCACAGGGGTTGCGCAGCGACGCCGATTTCTGGTCACTGCGCATCGTCGACGAGACGATCGACGAACACGCGGTGCGCAACGACGTCGCGCAGCCGTTTTCGCGCACGCGCGAGCGCGGTGCGATGCTGACGGCCTGGGCCGGCACGGGCGCCGGCTATGCGGCGACGCCCGACCTGTCCCCGGCCGGGCTGCAGGCAGCGCTCGACATCGCGACCGCGCGGGCCCGGGCCAGCGCGCCGTGGGCGCTGGTCGATCATCGCCAGGCCGCGCGTCCGCAGGCGAGCGGCACCTATGCGTCGCCCGATGTCGATGCGACGCTGCCGTCGCGCGCGGAATGGATCGAGCGTCTCGCGCACGAATGCGCGGCGGCGAACCTCGGCGCGCGTATCGTCGAGCGTTCGGCGAGCGTGATGATCGTGCACACTGAGCAAAATTACGTGACGAGCGACGGCGTACGGATCGACCAGCGCTTCCGCTTCCTGATGCCCGAGCTGCAAGCCGTCGCCCATGGCGACGGCGACACGCAGACGCGCTCGCTCGGCCAATCGGGCACGCTGGCGCAGGGCGGCATCGACGTGCTGGCGCGCTACGGTTTCGACGGCGCCGGCGCGCGCGTGGCCGACGAGGCGCTGCAGTTGCTCGCCGCGCCGAACTGCCCGACCGGCCGGCGCGACCTGCTGCTGATGCCGGACCAGATGATGCTGCAGATCCACGAGTCGATCGGCCATCCGCTCGAGCTCGACCGGATTCTCGGCGACGAGCGCAACTTCGCCGGATCGAGCTTCGTCAGGCCGGAGATGGTCGGCCACTATCAATATGGCTCGCCACTGCTGAACGTCACGTTCGATCCGGAGCCGACGGCCGAAGCCGCGTCCTACGCATTCGACGACGACGGCACGCCGGCGCGCAAGCAGTACCTGATCCGCAACGGCGTGCTCGAACGGCTGCTCGGCGGGGCGCTGTCGCAGCAGCGCGCGGGCCTGCCGGGCGTCGCCAACTCGCGCGCGTCGAGCTGGAACCGCGCGCCGATCGACCGGATGGCGAACCTGAACGTCGAACCCGGCGACCAGTCGCTCGATGCGCTGATCGCGGGCACCGAGCACGGGATCCTGATGCGCACCAACACGTCCTGGTCGATCGACGACCACCGCAACAAATTCCAGTTCGGCTGCGAATTCGGGCAACTGATCGAGAACGGCCGGCTCACGCAGGTCGTCAAGCGTCCGAACTACCGCGGCATCTCCGCCCAGTTCTGGCGCAGCCTGCGCGCGGTCGGCGATGCGAGCACGTTCGGCATCTACGGCACGCCGTACTGCGGGAAGGGCGAGCCTGCGCAGATCATCCGTGTCGGCCACGCCGCGCCGGCCTGCGTGTTCGCCGGCGTCGACGTCTTCGGAGGCGCGTGATGACGGGATTCGATCCGATGGCACGCCGTACCGGAATCGACTGGCACGCGTATTTCGCACGGCTCGCCGACGACGCGCAACGGCTGACCGCGCCGACCGAAACCGTCCTGCTCGGCTTCTCCGGCGAAACGTCCGACTTCATCCGTTTCAACGGCGGCAGGATTCGCCAGACCGGGCGCGCGACGCAAGGGCGGCTGTCCGTGCGGCTCATCGACGGCGCGCGGCAGGCGCACTCGGCGCTGACCGTCTGCGGCGATCCGGCGGCCGACCTGCGCGAACTGGCGGACGCGCTCGCCGTGCTGCGCGACGGCCTGCGCGATGCGCAGGACGATCCTCATCTGCTGTTCGATACCTCGACGTGGGTGCAGGAAACGCGCCGCACCGGGCGCTTGCCGAATGTGGACGGGCTCGCGCGAATCGTGGCCGAATGCGCGCGCGGGCTCGACTTCGTCGGCTTTTACGCGGGCGGCACGCTGGCGCGCGGCTTCGCGTCGTCGACCGGCAGCCGCGGCTGGTACGAGGTCGAGAATTTCAACTTCAGCTGGTCGCTATACGACCCGAGCGGCCGCGCGATCAAGACCGTCTATGCGGGCGACGACTGGCGCGATGCGGCGTTCGCGGCGAAGATCGACGCGGCCGCCGCGCGGCTGCCCGTGCTCGGCCGCGCGCCGAAGGCGCTTGCGCCCGGGCGCTACCGCGCGTATTTCGCGCCGGACGCCATTCACGAGATGACGAGCCTGCTCGGCTGGAGCGGCTTTTCGGCGCGCGCGGTGGCGAGCGCCCGCAGCCCGCTGCATCGCCTGTATGCGGGCGAGGTCGCGCTCGATCCGCGCGTGTCGATCACCGAGGATTTCACGCTGGGCATCGCGCCGGCGTTCAACGCGGACGGCTACCGGCGCGACAGCGTGCCGCTCGTCGTCGAAGGGCGGGGCGCCGGGCAGCTCGTGTGTGCACGCACCGCGCGTGAGCACGGGCGCACACCGAATGGCGCGGACAACGCCGAAGCGCCGCAGTCGCTGTCGATCGCGGGCGGCACGCTCGCCGACGCCGACGTGCTGGCCGCGCTCGACACGGGGCTCTACGTCGGCAACCTCTGGTACCTGAACTTCTCGGACCCGATCGCGTGCCGGATGACGGGGATGACGCGGTTCGCGACTTTCTGGGTCGAAGGCGGGCGCATCGTCGCGCCGGTCGATGCGATGCGGTTCGACGACAGCTTCTACCGGCTGTTCGGGTCGGAGCTCGAGCAGCTCGGCGCGGTGCCGGCGCTGCTCGCGAGCGACGACACGTACGGCGAGCGCGCCACCGGAGGCGCGCAGCTGCCGGGGCTGCTCGCGCGTTCATTCGAGCTCACGCTGTAGCGCGTTCGCCGACACTCGCCGATGCCGTCATTCTTCATCGACCGTCCCGTCTTTGCGTGGATCGTCGCGCTCGCGATCGTCGTCGCGGGCGTGCTGGCCATTCCGCAACTGCCGATCGCGCAGTATCCGCGCCTGGCGCCGCCACGGGTCGTGATCACCGCGTCCTATCCGGGCGCGTCGACCGAGACGGTCGATGCCGACGTCGGCAGCATCATCGAGGAAAGCCTCGATGGCGCCGACGGGCTGCTGTACTACGAGACCAGCAGCGATGGCCACGGCAACCTCGAGATCGACGTGACGTTTGCGCCGAGCACCGATCCGGACATCGCGCTCGTCGACGTCAACAACCGGTTGAAGCAGGTCGAGCCGCGGCTGCCGCAGCAGGTCGTCCAGCAGGGGATCGGCGTGTTCAAGGCGGCGAACACGTTCCTGATGCTCGTCACGCTGACGTCGACCGACGGCACGCGCGATTCCGCGCAGCTCGGCGATTACCTGAACCGCTACGTGCTGCGCGAGCTGAAGCGCGCGCCGGGGGTGGGCGCGGCCGAGCTTTGGGATGCCGACGAGGCGCTGCGGGTCTGGCTCGATCCGGTCAAGTTGCGCGAATACGATCTCGGCGCCGACGACGTGATCACGGCGATCAGCGCGCAGAACGCGACGGTCACGGCCGGTGCGATCGGCGACGCGCCGTTCGTGCGCGGCCAGCAGCTCACCGCGACGGTCGTGGTCAAGGGCCAGCTCACGTCGCCCGAGGAGTTCGGCCGGATCGTACTGAAGTCGAAGCAGGACGGCTCGGTGGTACGCGTGGCCGACGTCGCGCGCGTCGAGATCGGCCGCGACGACTATTCGTTCTATTCGCGACTGAACGGCCGGCCGGCCGCGACGGTCGGCATTCAGCTCGGCCCGCGCGGCAACGCGCTCGAAACGTCGAATGCGATCCGCGCGCGGCTCGCGGAACTCTCGCGGACGCTGCCGCCGGGCGTCGCGGTCGAGATTCCGTTCGACGGCGCGCACTTCGTCAAGATCGCGATCCACGAAGTCGTGCTGACGCTCGTCGAGGCCGTGGTGCTGGTGTTCTGCGTGATGTGGCTGTTCCTGCGCGACCTGCGCTACACGCTGGTGCCGACCGTCGTGATTCCGGTCACGCTGATGGGTGCGTTCGTCGCGATGTGGGCGTTCGGGCTGTCGATCAACGTGTTCACGATGTTCGGCCTCGTGCTGGCGATCGGCATCCTGGTCGACGATGCGATCGTCGTCGTCGAGAGCGTGCATCGCGTGATGGAGGAGGGCGTGTCGCCGCGCGACGCCACGCGCCGGGCCATGAAGCGGATCGGCGGGGCGATCGTCGGCGTGACCGCGGTGCTGACCGCCGTATTCGTGCCGATGGCGTTTTTCCCGGGCAGCGTCGGCGGCATCTACCGGCAGTTCGCGGTGGCGATGATCGCGTCGATGCTGGTGTCGTCGTTCATGGCGCTGTCGCTCACGCCCGCGCTGTGCGCGAACCTGCTGAAGCCGGTCGCGCGGCACGATGGCGGCGCCGGCCGTGCGCGGCGACGCGGCATCGGCGCGCGTCTGGCCGACCGGTTCGGTACGGCTTTCGCGCGCGCCGAAACCGGTTATCGCCGCGTCGCCGTGTTTGCGGTGCGCCGCACCGGCATGGTCGTGGCCGTCTATGTGGTGCTCGTGATCGGGTGCGGGCTGCTGTACTGGATGATGCCGGGCGGTTTCCTGCCGACCGAGGACCAGGGGCAACTGCAGGTGATGATCCAGTTGCCGGCCGGCGCCACGCAGGCGCGCACGCTCGCGGTCGTCGAGCGGGTGGAGGCCATCCTGCACGGGGAGCCGGCGATTGCGAACGTGACGAGCGTGATCGGCTGGAGTTTCGTCGGCAGCGGGCAGAACGTCGGGATGGCGTTCGTGGAACTGAAGGACTGGGCGAAGCGCGACGTCGATGCGATGGCGTTGCGCGACCGGCTCAACGGGCGCTTCAGTGCGATCCTCGACGGCGACGTCGAGGCGGCGCTGCCGCCTTCGGTGCGCGGCATCGGGCATTCGGACGGCTTCACGTTCCGGCTCGAGGATCGCGGCGGAGTCGGGCTCGATGCGTTGAAGGCGGCCCGCGAGCAGCTTGCCGAGCGTGCGAAGGCGAGCACGTCGCTCTCGGCCGTGCATTTCGAGGACCTGCCGGATGCACCGCGTATCGAGCTCGATGTCGACCGCGCGAAGGCGTACGCGCTCGGCGTGCCGTTCGAGCGGATCGCGGGGCTCTTGGGCGGCACGTTCGGCTCGAACTACATCAACGACTTTCCGGCGTCGGGCCGGATGCGACGGGTGATCATCGAGGCCGATCCGGTGGCACGCGCGACCGATACGCAGCTGATGGCGCTGACCGTGCCGAACCGTACCGGCGACATGGTGCCGCTGTCGGCCATTGCCGCGCCGCACTGGACGATCGGGCCGGTGATGCTGAACCGGTACAACGGCTATCCGTCGCTCGACATCAGCGGCCGGGCGGCGACCGGCACGAGTTCGGGCGCGGCGATGGCGGAGATGGAGCGGCTTGCCGCTGCGCTGCCGGCCGGGATCGGCTTCGACTGGGTCGATGCGGCGCGCGAGGAGCAGGTTGCCGCGCGGCAGACGCCGCTGCTCGTCGGGTTGTCGGTGCTCGCGGTTTTCATGGCGCTGGCCGCGCTGTACGAAAGCTGGACGATTCCGCTGTCCGTGCTGACGATCGTGCCGCTCGGCATGATGGGTGCGATCGCGGCGGCGCTCGCGCGCGGCATGCCGAACGACGTGTATTTCAAGGTCGGGATGATCACCGTGGTCGGGCTGGCGGCGAAGAACGCGATCCTGATCGTGCAATACGCGCGTGACCTGGTCGTGCATGGCGTGCCGTTGCGGCAGGCGGTGGTCGACGCGGCCGCCGCGCGATTCCGGCCGATCGTGATGACGTCGATGGCGTTCCTTCTGGGCGTCGTGCCGCTCGTGCTGGCAACGGGCGCGGGGGCGGAAAGCCGGCGGTCGATCGGCACGGGCGCGTTCGGCGGTGTGCTGGCGGCGACGGTGTTCGGGCTCGTGTTCGCGCCGGTGGCGTTTCGGGTCGTGGCGTCGGTCGGGCGACGCGGACGGCGGGTGGCGGTGGCGAAGCGGGACGATCGTCAGGCGGAGGTGGTGGGGGAGTGAGGTCGCTTCGACAGGTGATTTTCGAGCGTTGTGTTGATTAAATGCGATTACCGTGCAGACGGTTCACCGACATTTCAATTCAAGGAGACGAATTCAGACCATGTCCTACGTTCTGTATTACTCGCCCGGCGCGGCAAGCATGGCCGTGCACTGGATGTTGATCGAACTCGGCGTGCCGTTCGAAACGCGCCTCGTCGATATCGATACGGGGGCGCAGCATACGCCCGAGTACCTGCGGTTGAATCCCGCGGGCCGAGTGCCGACGCTGGTCGTCGATGGCAAACCGCGGACCGAATCGGCCGCGTTGCTGATGCTGCTCGCCGAACGCCATCCGGAGCCGCGCCTGGCTCCGGATCCGGGCTCGCCTGAACGTGCCGCGTGGTTCGAGATGATGATCTATCTCGCCAATTCCGTCTTGCCGGCGATGCGAAACTGGTTTTATGCGGAGACGGATGGCGATCCGCGATGCGCTGACATGGTGAAAGTTTTTTCGCAGGGGCAAGTCGAGGGGGCGATGGCGCATCTCGACGATCTGCTGTCCGATGGCCGCTCGTATTTGATCGACGATCGGTTGAGCACGGTCGACTTCCTGGCGCTGATGCTCATGCGCTGGACGCGCAACATGCCGCGTCCGGCAACGACGTGGGTGAATCTGGCGCGCTATATCCACGCGCTTCGCGCGTTGCCGACGTTCATCGAGTTGAACGCGCGCGAAGGACTGACGGAGTGGTTGAATCCGGTTGCCTGAGCGTTTTCGAACGCGCTCAAAAGTGCGGCAGCGGTCGGTTGAAGGCTGCTTGTCGTGGGGTTTGGGGCTGAAATATAGTATTTGACATAATCAACATTATCGACGGATTTGGTTGTAGTGGCTAGATTGAAATGTCCGCTTTTGGCTACATAGAAATGTCCGCTTTCGGGCCGCGTAAGCTGTTCGGTCGCCGGGTGTCCGGCGCCGGAGGCTGCGATGGCTGTAACGGAACGGATCACGATGACGATGCGCGAGCTGGACCGATTCAAGGTCATTCAGGACGTGGCGGACGGCAAGCTCAAGCCATGGCGTGCGGCCGAACGGCTGGCGTTGACGACCCGCCGAATTCGCCGGTTCGTCGGCAGGCCACGTGAGCACGGCAAGGCGGACGCGATCGATGCCGAGACACCGGGCGAAGGACGCTAACCGCTGTCAGGACCCGGGTGCCGCCGATTGATGACTGTTCCGTTTCCCTCCGCCAGCTTGACGGAACAATCAGACACGGAACAATCAGACCCAAGCCGCAAGACAACCGACGCGCACTTGTCAGACGCACAGCAGCCCGAGCGAGATGGCCTTCGTCACCGCATGGCGACGGCCCTTGGCATTGAGCTTCCGAACGACATTGCCGATATGAAAATTCACGGTTCGCTCGGTGATGCCGAGAATCTCGCCGATCTCCCAGCTCGTCTTGCCGGCGGAACACCATTGCAGGCATTGTCGTTCGCGTGAACTCATGCCCGACATCCGCGTGGTGCCCTGCCCTTTGGTTTCCCGCGCGATCATGGTGACCTTTTCCTCGATGTACGCGCAAAGCAGACTGAGTTTCGCGGTCTGGCCGAGGTCGTGCGCCGGGATGCCTTCAGAGCCGTCGGAGGCAACGCTCAGCACGCCGATGTCGCCGCGATGGCCGCGCACCGGCAAGCTCAGGCCGTGAACGAGACCGAAGCGACGCGCGTCCGCTTCGAGGCACCGCTGCTCGCCGGAGCTGTACATCGCGCGCTCCCATCGCAGCGGCAGCGAGGACGTGCGTGCGTGGGCGAGTATCGGGTCGATGTTCGCGTAGCGGCGCTCGGCGTAGACATCCTGCCAGGCCGGGCAGTTCGAGATGATGTGACTGAAGGCCGTCTCGCCGGCGGACCCGGACGAGACAACCGAATACATATAAGTTTGGTATCCGGCCTCGCGGCAGAAACTTCCCACGTGGGCCCCGAGTTCCTCCATCGTCTGCGATTGAAGGATAGGCATGAATTCGTCTACCAATTCAAACTCCGTATTGACTCTTCACTGATCTCGAACGCGAGCACGCATCAACACCATCGGAAACCCCGCGCTCGCCCGCCGACAAGCGGCGCCCGCGCGGGTCGATCCGGTATTTCATGGCCGGTACTCGGGGCGAGTCCGGCTGGTGCCGACGGTACGGGAGCGGTTAGCTGCCCGACGCACTTTCGCGCAGCTCGCGCACCTGCTCGACACGTTCATGCACGGCGGCCGACGCGACCGGCCCTGCCTTGAGCAGGACGCGATCCACGGTAATCGGCTGCAGGTCATTCCTGTCGACGACCACGGATTCCAACACCCGACCGCTCTCCCGATCGATCTGCTGAACCGCGACACCATCGTTGACGAGATACTTGCTCCCCCAATCGAACAGCACGACCAGCAGCGGGAACAGGTCGATGCCCATCTGCGTCAGCACGTACTCGTAACGCGTGGGTCGCGTCATGTAGCGCCGGCGCTCCAGCAGGCCCTGATCGACCAGGCGTTTCAATCTGCGCGTCAGCGTATTGGTTGCAATCCCGACACTGCGCTGGAATTCGTCGAAGCGTGTGCACCCCTGCAACGCATCCCGCAGGATCAGGAGCGTCCACGATTCGCCGATGCAGTCGAGTGCGCGCGCGGTCGGGCACTCCATCGATTTAAAGCTGGTCGTTCTCATGGCGTGAAGGCTAACATCGTGACTTCTAATATGCAAGTGACTATCCGGACGGATGCCCTGTGGCGTCAAGGGCGTGCCGGACGGCCGTGTCCGGCACGCCCCTGGATCAGGCGTCTGCCGGCGGAGGGCCGAATATCAGCGCGGCGTTCGTTCCGCCGAAGCCGAAGGAATTCGACAGCGTGTAACGCACCGGCCGCGACTTGCTGCGGTTCGGCACCAGATCGAGGCCGTCGCATTCGGGGGCCGGGCGATCGAGGTTGATCGTCGGCGGTGCGACCTGGTCGCGGAGCGCCAGCAGCGCGAACACCGCTTCGACGCTGCCAGCGGCGCCGAGCAGGTGCCCGGTCGACGCCTTCGTGGCGGACACCGACGCACCACCGAACAGATGCTCGCCAAACACGCGTTTCAGCGCGGCGATCTCGGCCAGATCGCCGGCGGGCGTCGACGTCGAATGCGCATTGATGTAGTCGATGGCGTCCGGCTCGATGCGCGCACGCTTGAGGGCGGCCAGCATCGCGCGGGCCGCGCCGTCGCCATCGTCCGGCGGCGCGACGATGTGATAAGCATCGCCCGACATGCCGTAACCGATCACTTCCGCGTAGATCCGGGCGCCGCGCGCCAGCGCATGCCCGTATTCCTCGAGGACGACCATGCCGCTGCCCTCACCCATCACGAAGCCGTCGCGGTCGGCATCCCACGGCCGCGACGCACGCTCCGGCGTGTCGTTGAAGCCCGTGGACAGCGCTTTCGCCGCGGCAAAACCGGCGATCCCGACCTCGCACACGGCGGCCTCCGCGCCCCCCGCGATCATCACGTCCGCGTCGTCGAGCGCGATCAGGCGCGCCGCATCGCCGATCGCATGGGCGCCGGATGCGCATGCCGTGACCGTTGCGTGCGTCGGGCCGCGAAAGCCGTACTTGATCGAAATCTGGCCGGCGGCCAGGTTGATCAGGTTCGACGGAATGAAGAACGGCGACAGCCGCTTGCCGGGCGCGCGCTCGATTTGTCGCGATCCAGCCTCGATGCCCGGCAGCCCGCCGATACCGGCACCGACCATGACGCCGGTGCGATTCTGCAGCGCCCGGTCGTCCGGATGCCATCGTGCGTCGTCGAGCGCTTCCGTGGCGGCCGCGATCGCATAGACGATGAACGGATCCATTTTCTTGACTTCCTTCGCCTCGACCCATTCGGTCGCATCGAAGCCGCCGTCGCGCGCGTTGCCGGCGGGAATCAGCCCGGCGATCTTGCAAGGCAGATTCGACGTGTCGAAGCGATCGATGGTCGTGATGCCGCTTCGACCGGCGAGCAGGTTCCGCCACGAGTGTTCGACACCGACGCCGAGCGGAGTCACGAGGCCGAGCCCCGTCACGACGACGCGCCGCAATCCCAGCGGATGAGGCAGTTGGGGAGTGATGGCATTCATTGAATTCTCCAGTTGGTTCGCGGTGAATGACCTTGACGCGGGCTCATCGGCTGACCTCGAGTTCGACCGCCTGGTTGCAGAAGCGACCGCCCAGCACACACGCCGTCACGAGCACCAGCGCGGACGTCGCGACCGGGAGGACGATCGAGTGCGGCTGCAGCAACGAGGTCACGATCGGGGCGACGCCCCAGGCAAGCGCATTGATCGACGAGACGACGCCCAGCACCTGCCCCTGGTCGTCGGCAGTCGCGCGGTTCGACGCGATGCTGAGCAGCGTGACATAGCAGTTGGAGACGGCGAGCGCGAGCAGCGGCACGGCCGCCCAGAGGCTGACGGGGGCGTCGACCATCATCACCAGTGCGATCAGGACCGGTTGCGCGATCAGGCTGCCCATGAGGTTCTGGCGCGGTGAAAACGCCTTCGCCAGTGCGGGAATGATGAACAGCAGCGACACGGCGAAGCAGGCCGAGTAGAACGACAGCAGCATCGCCTCCCAGAACGCGTCGAATCCATACCGCAACAGGGAAAAGGCCGACATGTAGTTGAAGAAGATGTAGTAGCCGGTCAGGAACACCGCGAGGATGACGAGCGGCGTGCGGAGTACCGGCGATGCCGCATTCGCGACGATGCGCCGCCATGCGCCGGTGCGTCGCGCGGGCGTGGTGCCGTCGTGTGCGCGACGATCGGTGAAGAACGCGATCACGAACGCGAGCGTGAGCGCCGCCAGGGCGGCACCGATGACGAACGGCAGCGCGACGCCGAACGCACCGCCGCCCGTGCCGGAAAACACCCCACCGATGACCGGCCCGATCGCGAATCCCACGCCGTTCGCCGCAGTGATCATGCTGAGGTTGCCGGCTTTCGTGTCCGGCGTGCTGATGTCGATGACGGCCGCCTGCGCAACCGGCAGGCTCGCGGCGGTCAGGCCGCAGATCGCGCGGCCGACGAGCACCCCCCACAGACTGCCGGCGTACACGCCGGCAGCGGTGCCGAGCATGCCGAGCGCGTTGCCGCCCAGGCACAGCAGCAACACCCGTTTGCGGCCGTACCGATCGGACATGTCGCCGAGCAGCGGCGACGCGGCGAACATGGCCAGCGGATAGAGCGCCAGCACGATGCCGTAGATCTGATAGCGCGTGGCCTCGCTCACCGACGCTGCAAACAGGCCGGTTTCGTTGTTGAGCAGCATCGGCGTCAGTGCGGGAAACACGATGCCGATGCCGGCGGCATCGACAAAGATGGTCAGGAACAGCGAGGCAATGGCAAGTTTGGATGTCTTCATGGTCAGCGTGCGGACGGACGGGCAACCGTCCGTCCGGGTTCAGGGAAAGGGATCAAAGCGCCGCGAGCCGGTCCAGGCAAGCTGCGGTCGTGTCGAGCAGCCAGTTGCCCGAGTCGTCGGCGGCCGGCATTTCCAGCCGGCCGAGTTCGTCGAGATACGCGGCATGTTCGACGGGCCGCCCGCACCCCACGCCGTCGCCGAGCGCGCTGTACAGCGGCAACATCCTGAAGAACGGATCGGATTCGGGCGTCTCGTCGCGGGCGCGGGCCACCCATTCGGCGGCCGGTATCCCGCGCAGCGTCGATCCGTTGCGCAGCCGCGCCACGATCGCGCGAAAATCCAGATCGTCGATATGGACATTGCGCACGGCCGACATCATGGTGACCTTGCTGCGACGGACGATGTAGCGGGCCACGTGTTCCGTCGGCATGACCGGCACCGCAACGGGAAGATCCGGGTAAGCGCCCATCGCCACGCACTTATTGCTGAACGCGACGAAATGGTTCTGCCGTTTCAGGTTCGGATCGCGGTCGTCGATCAGCAACGGCAGCCGATAGATCGACGTGGGATAGCCGTGCAGTACCGATTGCGCGAAGCAGGCTTCCGCCACGAACTTCGAGCGTTCGTAACCCGACGACAACGCGCGGATCGCCGCGTGGTCGAGCCATTGTTCCGGCAGCGATCCCAGCTCCGTGTACTGCGTCGAAATGTAGTGCACGTGGGCGACTTTCGCGGCCGACGCAAACGCCAGGACGTGCCGGCTCGCGCCGACGTTGCCCTCGCGCATGAAGGCGTAGTCGGCCGCGTGATTGACGTGCGCCGCGCAATGCACGACCTGTGTGACATGGGTCAGCAACCGCGCATGGCTGTCGTCGTCCATGCCGAACCGCGGCAAGGTTGCGTCGCCGCGGCAGATCCGGACACGCGCGACGGGCAGCGCGCCGCCGAACATGGCACGGTAGCGTGCGTCGAGACGCGCGCGCGCGTCGGCGTCGTCGTTGCCGCGCACCAGCACGTAGACGTCCGCGTGCGTTTCCTCGAGCAGCATCCGCAGCAGCCACGCGCCGAGGTGCCCGGTCGCGCCGGTCAGCAGATAGGCGTCCGCTGCCTTCGCCGCCGTCCCCGTGAATGCCGGCAGCGTCGCGGCGGCCGCCAGATCCGCCGCATACGGCGCATCCTCCTGCCGGTTGACGGCGTCGTTCGTCGTCGTCGCCCCGTCGGGCCGGTGCGCACATGCGGCAAGGAAACCGTCGATCGTCGGGTTGGTCAGGAAGCGGCTGAAGTCGATCTTCAGCGCGAGCTCGCGTTCGGCGGCGAGGACCATGCGCGTCAACGACAGCGAATCGCCGCCGAGCTGGAAGAAGTTCTCGCGGGTCCCGATCGAGGCCAGGTCGAGCTGCGTCTTCCATAGCGTGCACAAGGCCGCCTGTTCCGGCGACAACGCCTCCGCCGCGTCGGCGGGACGCCGTGCATCGGCGTCCTGCTCGATCCGGGCCAGCACGCGTTCCGTGAGCGCCTTCCGATCGACCTTGCCGCTGCTGTTCGACGGAAATGCGTCGAACAGCATCAGGCGCCACGGCACCATGTAATCCGGCAACCGCGCTTTCGCGCCGGCCAACACGGCAGACTCGTCGAACCCGTCCGCAATGACGCAGCCGACGATCTGCCGTCCGACTGACGAGGCGGCGCCGACATCGACCACGAGTGCGCTCGCGTGACGGACGCCCGGGTGCGACATCAGCACGTGTTCGATCTCGCCCAGCTCGACCAGCAGCCCGCGCAGCTTCACGCGGAAATCGTTGCGACCGATGTAGTCGAGTTCGCCGTCGCGCCGCCATTTGACGATGTCGCCGGTGCGGTACATGCGCGTCGCACCGTCCTGATACGGATTGGCGGAGAACGCGTCGGGCGTCTTGAGCGTGCCGATGTAGCCGCGCGCCACGCCGCTGCCGCCGAGGTACAACTCGCCGGGCACGCCAGGCGGCACCGGGCGGCCGTGTGCGTCCAGCACCCAGCAGCGCACGCCGTCGCACGCGAGGCCGATCGATGCGCCCGGCCCGTCGGGCACCTGGGTGCATGCATGATGCGTCGCATAGATCGTCACTTCCGTCGGCCCGTACAGGTTGTTGAGCGTCGTGGTCGTGCCCGACGCGAGCCATGCGCGCACCACCGGCTGCATCAAGGCCTCGCCGACCGAAATCACGTGGCGCAGCGTCGGGCAGCGGGTGAGCGGCTCGAGCAGCAGGTTCAGCAGCGACGGCACGGTGCTCATCATGGTCACGTCGTGGCGTACGCACACGGCGGCGTGGCCGGCCGGCCCGTCCGTTTCCTCCATTAGCACGACGACCCCGCCCGTCATCAGCGGCAGGCAGAATTCGGGCACCGAGATATCGAACGTCAGCACCGTCCCTTGCAGGAACCGGTCGCTCGCCGAGAAGCCGAAATGGCGCTCCATCCAGCGCAGGCGCTGGGTCAGGCCCAGATGCTCGACCAGCACGCCCTTCGGATTGCCGGTGCTGCCGGAGGTGAACAGCACGTAAGCGAGCTGGCCGCCGCGATCGGCGTAGTCGCCGTTCGGTTCCAGTCGAGCGTGATGCTGCACGCGGCCGGCTTGCACGACGTCGCAGTCGATCGCGGAGTGGTCCGCGCGAAGCACGACGTCGCACAGCCCCAGCGCGTCGCGCTCGGCGAGCGCCTGCCGCACGTCGTCGGACAGCCGGTGCCGTTGCGTCAACACCATCGCGCAGCGGGCCGTGTCGATCATGTAGCCCGTGCGCGCCGCCGGATGCTTCAGGTCGAGTGCGACGTACGCGGCAGCGCATTTCCAGATCGCGAGGATCGCGATGATGGATTCCGGGCACCCGAAACGCGGCATCAGGATGCCGACGGTCGTCTCGCTGCCCACGCCCTGGCGGTGCAGCGTATCGGCCACGGTATCTGCCAGCGCGTTCAATTCACGATAGGTCAGCCGTCGTTCGCCCCATTCGATGGCGACCGCGTCCGGCGTCTCTTGCGCGCGCCGGGCGAACTGCTCGTGCACGCATGCCGTGTCGCCCGGATCGACATCCCGCGTGTCGCGCGGCACCGGGCCGCGCCCGGATGCCAGCAACTGCAGCTGGTCGGCGGGCAGCATCGTGATCGAGCCCACTTCGCGTTCGGCATGAGCGGGGTCGGACAACGCCACCAGCAGCGTCGCGTAATGCTCCGCGATCTGTTCGACCGTCGCGCGGTCGAACACGGCATCGGCGTACTTGAGGTCGATCGCCCAATCGTGCTGACGTTGCGTCACCCACGCACTCAGGTCGAATTGCGCTTCCTGCTGCGTGATGTCGAGCGGTGTCGCGTCGCACCGGGCACCGACGTCGACCACCATCTCGGAGGCATCGAAGTAGTTGAAATACGTCTGGAACAGCCCTGCCGAACTGCTGGCGGAACGCAGGCGTTCGTCGCGCATCAACAGCGCGAGCGGGACGTCCTGGTAATCGACCAACTCGAATAGTGCGCGCCGGACCCGGTCGACCGCCGCCGTGACGGTCTGGTTTTCGTCGACTTCGCTGACGAGCGGCAGCACGTTGACGAAATGGCCAACCGTGTTGCGCCAGCGTTGTGCCGAACGACCGTTGAACGCGACGCCCGTGATCACGCGATTCTGGTTCGAGTATCGCGCGAGCAGCAACAGCCACGTGGCGAGATGCACGGCCGCGCGCCGTCCGCCCGGCATCGCGTTGAGCTGGTCGGCCAGGCGCCGTGACACCGGTACGCGCACCGTGCCGCCGGTCTTCGCGCCCTGCTCCGTGCGCACCCGATCCACCGGCAGGTCGACGCTGACGGGGACGCCGTCGCCGTCGATGATCCGCTCGACGAAGAATGCGCGTGCGGCCGTCAGGGTCGTCGCATCGAGTGCCCGTTGCGTGGCCACGAAGTCGCGATAGGGTGCATCGGAATCGACCAGCGGTGCCGTGGTGCCGCACATCGCCTGAAGAAGCTGGACGCCCACGATGAAAATGGTCGCGGCATCCATCACGAGGTGATTCGACGTCACGACCAGATACCATTCGCGCGGCGACACGCGCAGCACGTTCACGCGCGTCGCGAAGTCGGTCGCGAGGTCGGGCGACGCGGCCAGCAACGCCTGGATCCGGGCGTCGACGTCGACACCCGATGCGGTGTCCTCGGTCGCGATCGCGCAACGCGAGAACGTTTCGTCAAGCGAATGAATGACGTATCCCGGCTCGTGCTCGACTTCGTCGAACGTCGCGCGCAGCAATTCGTGTTCGCCAAGCAGCGCGCGCCATCGCGCCGCCAGCCGATCCAGGTCGAGCCCCTCGCCGGCCACGCGCCAGCCGACTGCGCAGTTGTAGGCGCGGCTGTCGCGGTGGCGGATCTGCTCGTACCAGATCGCGAACTGATTGTACGAGAGCGGTACGCGGGCCGGTGCACCGCCCTCCTTCACCGGCGCGGCCTCGGCTTGAGCCGTCGCCGTCGCCTGGCTCATCGACTCCACCAATCTGTCATGGATATCGGCGAGCGTCGCGCTGTCGAAGAACAGGCTCGCGGGCAGGCTCAGCCCGAGCCGCCCCTGCAGTTCGCTGCGAATCCGGATCGTGCCGACCGAATCGAGCCCGAGTTCGTCCAGCGTCGACGTCCTGGCAATCTGGTGCGGCGCATGGCCCGTTTCCGCGGCGATCAGCCCGCTCAGCAGCGCGAACGCGCCATCGGCTGTCGTCGTGGCCGACGCCGGCCCGATCGTGGCCGCGGCTGCGTCGCGTGTCGCGAGCGTGTCGCCCGATCGTGCGGGCGCTTCCGGGACGACGCGATAAATCGCCAGATGCGCGCCGTGCCCGATGCGCGCCATCGCGGCGGTCAATGCCGCGCAGGCGGCTTGCGGGGCGAGCGGTTGCAGCCGTCGCAGCGAGCGCGACGGTGCGCGCGCCCCGACCCGCTTCAACATGCCGGTGTCCGCCCACGGCCCCCAGTCGACCACGATGGCCGGCAGGCCGAGCGAAGCACCGTGCGCGGCCAGCCGTTGCAGCCCCGCGTTCGCGATCGCATACGAAATCTGGCCCGGCGATTCGACCAGCGACGCCAGCGACGAGAAATACACGATGAACCCGATCGAAGGCTGCCCGCACGCGTAGTCGTGGAGCACCGACGCCCCGCGCAACTTGGCGCCGAGAACGGTGTCGAGTTGCGCCGCGTCGGTGTCCAGGATATTGCGGTCGGCGGTCGCGCCGGCCAGGTGAAAAATGCCGTCCAGCGCACCCGCATGAGCAGTCAGCCACGCACCGTCGACCTCGGCGGCGGCGAGATCCGCGACGAGCAGTTGAATCGTCGCGCCGGACCGCTCGCGCAGGCCCGCCACCCATCGGTGATCCTCGTCGTCCGGCGTCAACGCGCGTCGGCGCATCAGGACGAGGTTCCGGCATCCGCAATCGTCGACAAGATGTTCGACGAGATGTTTGCCCGCCCCGCCGAACGCGCCGGTTACGAGGTAGCGGCCGTCGCCGCGCGGCTGAAGCGCGTTGTCGCCGTCGACTTCCGGCAGGCCGGCCACGGTTTCGCGGCGCGCCAGCCCAGCGTCGTCGATACGCCATAGCGGTGTCGCGATGCGCCGCGACGTGATGCCCGGCTTGACGTCCCGGACCGCCAGGATCGCGTCGACGACGCGATCGCCCGCGACGGCGACCTCGAGCATTGCCGCGTCCAGCGTGGGCAGTTCGGCCTGCAAGTGGACCGCGAGCGCCTGCATCGTCGCCGCGCCCAGCACGTCCGGCGCGGCATGACCCGTCTCCGTCACGAGGCAGACCTGTAGCGGCTGTCCCGGTTGCCGGTCCGACACCGTCTCGATGCTGCGCCGCACGTCTCGAACGAAAGCGGCGACCGCGCCATAGGACGCTGCGCCGGACAGCCACGCGTGAGGCGCCCAGACGACGATCGTGCGGACTCGCGCGCCGTCCGCGTGCGGCTCGTCGATCGGCTTGCCGTCCCGATGCGACGCTCCCGGCAACGCGAGCAAGCGGCTTGCCGCGCCGCGCGCGGCAAGACCTTCGTGCCAGCGATCGGGCGCCGGCGCATCCGCCGGTGCGAGCAACAGCCACGTTTCGCCGCTCAGCGACGCGCCGGCCGACAACGCCGGGACACCGTCGCGCACCCATTCGACCCGGAAATGCACGTCGTGGCGCTCGGCGGCGCTTGCCGACAGGCGCACGCAGGTCACGCCATGCAGTGTTGCAACGTCCCGGCCGGATTCGTCCTGGACGAGCACGTCGCCGACCAGCATCGTGTCGCTCGACTCCCGCAGCACGGCCCGGCAAGTCAGCGCCGACGACCAGCGCGCGTCCGGATCGATCCGGATCGACTCGAGTGCGACGGGGGCATAGGCGCTCTCCGGACGGCCTCGGCATACACCGAGCGACTGGAAGCACGTGTCGATGAACGCACTGTGACTGAGCGGCAGGGCCGGCTGCGCATCCGGAGGTGCGATGCGGCAGCGTACCTCGGTGTCGCTGACGCGCTGGTAGGCGGCGATCCGCTGGAACAGCGGGCCGTACTGGACGCCCCGGCGCGCATATTCGTCAAAGAACGCGTCCGGGCGCGCCCATTCGCCTGGCTGCTCGTCGAACCGGCCGCTCGACGGCGGCAGCGGCGCGTGTTCCGCCGCGACGTGCACGCGCGCCAGTTCGGCATCGCCATCGTCCGGCAGCCGATAGACGATCGTGTAGCGGCCATCGTGCGCGGGACCGGCCACGTGGCAGGCCACCTCGTGCGTCGCCGCCGGATCGTCGAAGGCGAGCGGCCGGCTGACCGTCAGATCGTCGAGCTGAATCATCGCGCCGGCAGGACCCTGTCGGCGCGCTCGCGCGATCGCCTGCATCGCGAGCGCGACGCCTGTCGACAGGTAGAACGCACCGGGTACGATCGCCCGGCCGTGAATCCGGTGCTGATTGATCCAGTCGAGCGCGGGCGTGCCGAGGTCGACCTGCAAGGTCGCGCGAAAGTCGATGCCCGACCAGGCCGGCGCATCGCGCAGCGGCTGTGGCGGCGCGGCGCGTGTGCTCGCGCGGGAGACGGTGTGCGGCCACGACGCCGGTTGCAGCAGCGTGTGGTCGAAACGATATGTCGGCAGTTCGACGAACGGCCCGGCGGCCCGCGCATTGCCGAATGCCTGCATGGCCTTCCGGATGTCCAGTGCGCCGCCTTCCGCGAGGCGTCCTGCGGCACGCAGGAACGTTGCGTCGTCGGCGCCGCGCCGGTCGATGCTGGGCAGGCACGCCAACCCGCGCCGTGTCGCCCGCGCGGTGGCCGCGACGAGGCCGCAGAGCACCGGACGCGGCCCGATTTCGAGCACCGCGTCGACGTCGTCGCCGACGAGCCCGGCGGCGGCGGCCGCGAAATCGACGGGCCGCACGATCTGTTCGGCCCAGTAGGCCGGCGAACCCGGTGCCGCGTCCATTTGCACGGACCCGACCCATCCCTCGACGGAACTCACGAAACGGACGGACGGTCGCGCCACCGCGACGCCGCCGGCCAGGAGACGCGCCGCATGCGCGGCGAATTCGTCTGCCGCGGATTGCATCAGCGGCGTATGAAATGCGCCCTGCGTGTCGAGCGGCAGGGTCGTCAGGCCTTGCCGCCGGGCATGCTCCGCGGCGGCCAGCACGGCCGCCTCGGACCCGGCGACCACGGTCGATTCGGGTGCGTTCAGCGCCGACAGCCACAGCGCGGCCGACGGCAGGCCCTGATTGACCTCGTCGATCAGCGCCTCGACGATCTGCCGCGGCGCAGCGATCGACAGCATCTTTCCGGGGCTGACCGTACACGCCCGCTCCATGGCATCGGCGCGCGCCAGCACCAGGCGGGCCGCCGTGTCGAAGTCGAATGCGCCGGCGAACCACGCCGCTGCATATTCACCGACACTGTGCCCGAGCACGGCGTAGGGCCGGCAACCGAGTTCCTGCCAGAACCGCGCGAGCGCGCATTGCAGGACGAGCAGCGAGAGCTGGGACGTCCGTTGTTCGCGCGCGAGCGGCAGCGTCGCGCCCGCCACCTGCTCGGTGGCTAGCATGCGCGGCAGCAACGGCGTGCTCCAGCCGACGATGCGGTCGACGTGACCCGCGAATTCCGTGAGCAACGCGCGGAATCGCCGGTTGGCGTCGAACAGGCTGCGAGACATGCCGGCGTACTGGCTGCCCTGCCCGGTGAAGACCATCGCGACGCGCTGCAGCCGCGTCGTCGGGACCGGTGCGGCGCAACGCGCGCGCAACCGTTCGACCAGTTCGGCCGGGCTGCCGGCCGCGACCGCGATCGACGCATGCGGCCACACCTGGCGGTTCGCCAGCGCCGCGTCGCACAGTGCGTGCAGGTCGATATCGGGCGATGCCTCGATCGTATCCGCATAGGCGTCAGCCAGCGCCTGAACCGACGCCGGCGTGCGCGCCGACAGGAACAGCAGGCTCGCGCCGCTGCGGCGCTCCGCCGCCGGCGTGGCCGCACGATGGGCGCGCGACTCGCCCAGCACGACGTGCGCGTTGGTGCCGCTCATGCCGAACGAGCTGACGCCCGCGATCAGCCGCCCGTCCGGATCGCCCGGCTGCCAGCCCGTGGCAGTCGCAGGGATCACGCCCTGGAAGCGGGCAAGCGGCAGATCCTCGCTGATATCGTCGGCCATGCAATGCGGCGCGAGTTGCCGCGCGGACACGCACAGAGCCGCCTTGATCAGGCTCGCGATCCCGGCGCTCCCCTCGCAATGGCCGATATTGGCCTTGACGGCCCCGAGATACAGCGGATGCATGCGCTTGCCGAACACGTCGGCGAGCGCCGACAGCTCGATTCGATCGCCGAGGTCGGTGCCGGTCCCGTGTGTTTCGACATAGGAGACGTCGGCCGGCGTCAGCGCGGCGCTCGACAGCGCGTCTTCGATCACGCGCCGCTGGGCGGCCTGCGAAGGCGCGGTGATGCCGTTGCTGCGGCCGTCGCTGTTCACGGCGCTGCCGAGCAGGTTCGCGTAGATCCGCTTGCCGGTGCGCACGGCGTCCGATTGGCGCATCAACACGACGGCGCCGATGCCTTCGCCGCGCGCGAAGCCGTCGGCGTGTCGCGTGAAGGTCTTGCAGCGACCGTCGGCGGCCAGCATGCCGGCCTGCGCCAGATCCACGCTGTAATCGTGCGTCAGCATGAGCGACGCGCCGGCCACGATCGCCGCGTCGCATTCGCCCGCGGCCAGCGCGCCGAGCGCCTGGTGAACCGCCACCAGCGACGACGAGCAGGCGGTATCGACGACGAATGCCGGGCCTTCGAGGCCGAGGTGATAGGCGATCCGCCCCGCGGCCATGCTGCCCAGCGCGCCGCGGCTCAGGAAGCCGTTGTAGTCGTCGCTGCTCGCCATCCGGCGTGCATAGTCGAGCGTGCTCAGGCCGACGAACACGCCCCAGCGCTGCTTCCTCAGCGACGACGGGTCGATGCCCGCGTCCTCGATGGCGTGATAGCTCGTTTCCAGCAGCAATCGATGCTGCGGATCCATGTAGATGGCCTCTTTCGGCGCGATCGAGAACACCGCCGGATCGAATGCCCACGGCGAGCGGGCAAGGAAGCCTCCATGCAGCGCTTGCGGCGGCGTCGCGGCGCCGTCCGCGCCGAAACGGCCGGCCGGCATCGGCCCGGTCGCTTCCCGCCCGTCCAGCACCACGGCACGGAAAGCATCGAGCGAATGGGCGGTACCGGGCAACTCGCACGCCATGCCGACAATGGAGATTTCCTCCGGTACCCGTTCACGCTGCTTCATTGCTCGACTCCGTCGTTGCGTTGTGTTTTTCCGTTCCGTTCTGCGCGTCGATCTGTTGCAGCATGCATTGCACCGAACGGCAGGCGCCTTCGAAGAAGCCCTGCAGGTCCGAATAGGCCTCGCCGCAGATATGCACGCGCCGGTTGGCCGGATCGGCGCCGATGCCGAAGGCGGCCAGTTGCCGAATCACGTCCGCCGAGCGGTAGCCGGGACGCCAGAAGTGCACGCCGGCGCCGAACGGCGCCATGCTCCAGTCGCGGATGCCCCATTCGAGGATGCGCGGCGTGTCGTCGCGCGAGAACGTCTGCTGCAGCGTCCGGGCGAGCGCCGCCTTCAGGCGCTCGCCCCGGTTGCGATACGGGGCCGACTGCCAGCCGCGCCGGCCTTCTTCCGTGTCGATCAGGTTGGCCCAGTACTGATGCCACGGTTCGTCGCTGTAGAACATCGCCATGCCGTACCGTTCAGGCTGGCTGGGGTGGACCTCGAAATGAGCGGCCCGGACCATCGCGCCTTCGCCGCTGCCTGGCGGCGTGTCGGCGTTCCACCACGGGTCCTCGACCACGCAGCATGCCCACGTGATCGGGAACGGGACGACGGCGTCGAGGCTGGCGGTCACGGCCGGCGGCAGGCAGCGGGCAAGCGCCCGGAGCGGGCGCTGCGGCAGCGCGAGCACGACGCGCCCGCACCGGACGACGACGCGGCGCCGCTCCGCGGTCGACACGTCTTCGATCGTCGCGGCGATGGCGCCGTCGGGCTGCTCCGACAAGTCGACGAGCGCATGATCCACGACCACGTCGACGCCCAGTGCGCGCACCGCGCGCCCTGCGTAGTCGATCAGCGTCTGCATGCCGCCGACCGGCAGGTAGGACGGACGCTCGAGCAGGCGCAGGTCGAGCAGCGTCGCGATCCATTCCGCGGCATTCGGATTCGCGTTCTTGAAGTTGTAGAACGCCCCCTTCTCGCGCGTGAACTCGACCGCTTCATGGCTCAGTACGTTCGACAGCACGTTCCAGATACCCTGCTGGTAAAGCGGCATGCCTCCAAACTGGGCGTGCGTGCGGAATCTCGCCAGTGCCTCGGCCCGGCCGGGCCGGTCGAAGCGGTCGCCGTCGAGGTCCCACTGGTCCGCGACGATCACGCGCACCGCATGCATCAGCAGCGCCCAGGGCGGATCGTGCGCGCGCGGATCCGCCAGCAGCGCGCGCTCGTCCTCGGTCAGCTTCGCCGCGCACGGACGGATCGACGAACCTGCCTCGTGCGACGAAATGGGTTGCACGGGTACGGCGAGCGCCTGCACGAAGGCGTCGACGAGCGGCTGAAGATCGGGCTCGATTCGCACGGCGCCGTATTCCGCACGGAATGCGCCGGCGAGCATCTCGTCGGTCTGCACCCGGCCGCCGATGCGAGACAGCATCTCGACCAGGCGAACCCGCAGTCCGGGGTGACGCTTCTTCAGTTCATAGGCGGCATACAGGCCAGCCAGACCGCCACCGGCGATCAGTACATCGGTATCCAAATGAATTCTCCGTCTGGAAGACCCGGTGCCGCGTGCGCCATTGCGCGCGGCGACCGGTGCCGTTCTCATGCCGTTGCAAGTCGCGAGTGGATTTCCCGCGAAAGAAGGTCGATCGTGTAGTACTCGAACATGTCTTCGGCACGGAGGGACACCCCGAAGGCGGCGCTGAGCCGCAGCGACAGCGCCTGAACGCCCAGCGAATCGAGCCCGATATCCGCGAACGGTTCGTCCCGGTCGATCAACGCATCACTGCCCAGGCCGATCAACTGGGCCAGCACGCGGCCGATTTCGGATTCGACGTCGTTGGCCGGCACGTCATCCGCCCGGGTGCGCTCGCTGGCCTGGCGGCAGAGGTCGACGAGCGCGCGCCGGTCTGCCTTGCCGCTCGTCGCCTGGCGCGGGATCTCCGCGACCGCGACCCAGTCCTTCGGCAGCCAGGCGGCCGGCAGCGCGTGGGCAGCGGTTTCGCTCAGCGTTTGCCTCCACGCGGCGTCGTGGCCGTCGGCCAGAACCACGATGGCGGTCAGCCGGTCGCCGACGACGAGCGCGGTGGCATCGCGCACCATCGGCGAGCGCAGCACCGCGGATTCGATCTCCGCCAGTTCGACGCGCTGGCCGTTGATCTTCACCTGGTCGTCCACGCGCCCCACGCAGTGAACGAGGCCGTCTGCATCGACCCGGCAGATGTCGCCCGTCAGGTAGATGCGCGAGTACACCGGCAGGTCACCGGTCTCGAACAGCGGATTCGCGATGAAGCGCCGCGCCGTTTCCGCGGCGTCGTTCACGTAGCCGTTGGCCAGTGCCGCGCCGCTGATGCAGAGTTCGCCCTCCTCCCCCGGCGTCGTGGGCACGATCACGTCGGTCACGCCGTCCGCCGCGGTTCGACGCAGGTAGAAGCGCGTGTGCGAAACCGGTGCGCCGATCGGCAGCGAATCCCGCGGCGCGTCGTCGAACGGCCATGCGCTCGCCATGATCGTCGCCTCCGTCGGCCCGTACACGTTGTGGACGACCGTGTCGGGCAACAGGCGCCGGGCGCGCTCCGCGAGCGACGGACGGAAGACCTCGCCGCCGACGCAGATCGCCTTCAGGCTCGTGCATTGATCGAAGCCCGGCGTTTGCGTGATGAGGTTGAACATCGTCGGCACGGTGGTGATGTGCGTGGCCGCATGCCGCCGGATCGCGGCCACGATCTCGACGCTGTCGATCCGGTGCGTGCCGCCGAGAAAGCACACCGTCGCGCCGATGGTCAGCGGCGCGAGCAGCTCGTGCATGGATGGGTCGAAACACGGGTTGATGCTTTGCAGCCAGCGATCGTCCTCGCGGAAACCGAGGTAGTCGATGATCCAGCTGAAGTGATTCCACGCGGCGGCATGCGAGACGGCAACGCCCTTCGGCAGCCCGGTGGAACCGGACGTGAAGATGATGTAGAGCGGATCGTGCAGCTCGGCATCCAGTCCGAGATTGTCGGACGACAACTGGCTCGCCCGATTCAACGCCGCATAGACGTCGCTTTGCGGCACGTCGCCGAGCTGCGTCATCGCGCGACCTTCCAGGGCCGTCAGCACGAACGCGATGCGCGCGCGCTGGACCATGTGGCGCATCCGGTCCTCGGGGCACGCGGCGTCGACCGGCACGTAGACGGCCCCGCACTTCAGGATGGCCAGCAACGCGACGAGCCTGACGGGATCGTGATCCGTGCACACGCCGACGGCCTCGCCGGCACGGATGCCGACTTCATCGCGCAGGAAACGCGCCAGCCGGTTCGCGCGCGCGTTCAGCTCACCGTAGGTCACGCGTTCGCGCTCCGAGAGGGCCGCGATTCGATCGGGTGCCGCTGCGGCGCGCTGCTCGAAGGCCAGATGCGGGATGCGGGGTGAATAGATGGATTCAGTCATCGCAGGATTCAGGACGAAGGGATTGAACGATCGAAGCGACACAGGCGACGTGCGGCTCCGAGAGCATTGAAAAGTGATTGCCGGGTACTTCGATGCCCTGCACGCGATGCTGCAGCGCGTGCGCATGCCAGTCGGGCAGCAGCGGCTCGCGCGCGTGCAGGCATGCCACGCGCGCGGCCGGGGCCGCGGCGGTGCGGTGGGACTTCAGCAATGCCAGGCACGTGCGGCGCATGTCGAGCACCTCGCGCAGGCGGGCGGCGGGCATGCGCCGACGCAGGCAGGCGTCGATTTCGCTATCGCTCGGCGATTCGGCGAGGACGCGATCGGCTTCCGCCGGCGGAAACATCGCCTTGAGCAGCGTGACGCGCTCCGTGCGGTCGTCGCTCACACGCTCGCGGGCCGCCAGGGCCAGCGACGGATCCAGACTGACCACGACGCCGAGGCGCTTGCCGCGCTGCTCCAGCAGGGCAGCCATTTCGCGCGCCACCACCGCACCGAACGAGTGACCGCCGATCCAGTGGAAAGGCCGGTCGTCGATCTCGCACAGTGCATCGACATAGCGGTGCGCGAGGTCCTTCAGGTCGGCGGCCTGCGCGAGTTGCGCCGGCACCCCGCGAAACGCCCTGACGATGAACGGCAGCCGCGCGGCCAGCGGCGCGAACGGCACGACGCTGCCGTCGGCGCCGTGAATCAGGGTCAGCACGGCATCGCTTGCATCGCGCGCCGCGCGTCCGGCGATCACGCGCGTGACGTCGACGATCGGATCGACGGCCAGCTGATCGGCGAGCTCGGCTGCGGTGTGACGCCACCTGTCGCCGATGGCGGCCGCGAGCGCCGGCGCGCCGGCAACGCTCACCTGCCATGCGTTCGCCTGCGTCGGGTCGTGCGGCCGCAGCACGATGGGGCCGTGTGCGCCGCCGCGGACCTCGAGCTCCCATTGATCGAGGGCGGCGCCGGCGTCCGCGCCCCCCGCCGCGTCGAGACGATCGGCGACCCGTCGGACCAGCGTGCGGAAAGCACCGGCGATCTCGGGCGATCCGATCGTGATCGCCGGGGGCGCGGCGCCGACGGCCGAGCGTTTGCGGATCGTGATGGTCGCGGCGTTGCCGCCATCGACGCCGCGCACCCCGGCGCGGCACAACGCCGCGAGAAAACCGTAATGGAGCGGCGCTCCGAGAACCTGGGCCAGGCTGGCCCGCAGGCGCGGGGCGATATCGTCCGTCCGCATCATTCTGTATTTACCCGATTTGCAAACCGCACGTTTCTTTGAACATGCAAAAAATATATTAAATATCAAATCACCGTTGCGGAATGTGATTAGACAATCAAAATCCGTTGTCGTGAACCTGCAATATCTGACAGATATCCCTGACACAAACATCAGGTGTCATCGGTGTGAATAAAGCTGTCTGTTCTGACAGCGATCATTTCGAGAAAATAGTCGATACAATCCTCCCCCGCTCCACCCTGATACGTCTTGAAAATCAATTAAATCAACATCGGACCATCGAGAGGTTTTAAATGGAAGTGAAAGCACCTGAGAGCGAATCGGCTCGGTCGATTCGGCAAGAAATCGCGTCGTTCCTGCGCAGCAAAAGCAATCTCCCCGTCACCGCGGAACACGCGACGGAGAAGCTTCTCGCCAAATCACTGGACCTCGACGAAATCTCGCGGCGGCGCGAGGCGTTCTCGACGCATGCGGAGATCGACAGCACCGCGGTGCTTGCGAACTACGAACTTCTGCATGGCGTGAAATACCTGGATCGACTCATAAACTGCGAAAAGCAGCAAATCGATGCAAAATGTATTGTCGCCATCTTCAGAGGGACGGAAATCTGCCTGAATAACATTTCCGTCCTCGCCGACCGGATCGTCGACGACATCAGCCATTCCCGCTTCGGCGACGTGTCGGTCAAGATTTCGTGGATGAATCATTTCAACGATTCCCTGTACCGCTTTTCGCAGTTGCTGGTGCAAACGGATCTCGGGCGCAATGGCGGGGACTTTCTGTCGATCGAGGATTCGTCCACCTATCAGGCGGCCGCGAAAAAAACCGAAGCGATGTACGAAGCGCTGAAATCGGCGCCGGAAGCGGTCGGCGACGTTTCGGAGAAGGACCTCGACGATCCGCAGCGCTTCACGTTCTTTCACACCTTCGTCAATACCAATTACGAAACGATCTGGCTGGCCGTGCTGCGCCACGTTCGGGTGCCGGGCGTGTTTCGCCTCGAGGGCGAGAGCGCCGAGCAGTTCTATCAGCGGGTCGTGCAGAACGACGAGGTGCGCGATGCGGTCACCTGCGTCGACCTCAAGGATCCGACGTACCTGATGCAGTTCCGTGCGTACCACCAGATCAGCGAAGTCCTCGTGGGCCTCGTCAACGACGTGATCGCGGATTCGATTCTGGCGCTCGTGAACGAAGCGAACGAGTCGTTCGAGCATGAGGCGACGTCGCTGGCGCTGTGCAACAAGTTGCTGCAGATCGTCACCGACAACATCAAGCCGATCGTGCGGACGCTGAGTCCGAAGGCTTACTTCGCGATCCGGCCGGCGCTTGGCATCACGAGCGGGTCTCACTCGCACAATCTGCGCAAGGGGCTGTTCCTGACGATCTACCCGCTGCTGGTGCGTTCGCTCCGCCTGCGGCTGATGGCATTCGACGACACTGCCGCGCGCGACGACGACGCCGTGCTCGAGCAGGCGCAACAGGTGCTGCGCCAGAACACGCAACCGGCGCTCGCCGCGATGATTCGTCAGACGGTCTACGTGTACCAGTATGTGCGGACATGGCGTGACGAGCACATCCAGTTCGTCAAGACGCAGATCGGCGTGAGTCCTGAAGACAACACGCCGACGGCCTCGATTTCGGGCGCCGAAAACGCGGCCCAGACCGCGCACAACTTCCGCAACTCGCACATGAACGATCCGATCGGCCCGCTTTACGAGGCGACGCTCGGCAAACGACCGCCCGCCCCGTTCTCGATCGTCCATCCGGGACGTTTTGACGAGCACATGGCGTTCTTCACGGCGAATGCGGTCAAGGCGATGTATGCCGACGTGCAGCAACGCGCGCAGCGCAAGCGCGACCGCGGGGTCCGCACGGGAGGCGCGTCGTGACGACTTTGCCGCTGGTGATGGTGACGGGCGCGAGTTCCGGCATTGGTGCGGCGGTCGCGCGTGCGTTCGCGGCGCTCGGGCATCCGCTGCTGCTGGTGTCGCGGCGGCTGGCCGAGCTGCAGGCGCTCGATTTGCCCAACGCCGCATGCGTCGCGGCGGACGTGACCGACGAGCGTGCGGTGCGGGCCGCGGTGCAGGCCGCCCAGGCGCAGTTCGGCGGTGTCGACTGCCTCGTGAACAGCGCGGGAACGATGCTGCTCGGCGAGCCGCTCGAACAATCGGCCGACGAACTGCGGACCATGCTGGACGTGAACGTCGTCGGGACGATGAACGCGATTCAGAGCGTGCTGCCCGGCATGATCGAGCGGCGGCGAGGCAGCATTTTCAATGTCAGCTCGATCACCGGCCGCCAGGCCTTTCCATTTCATTCGGCGTATTGCGCATCGAAATTCGCGGTGCACGGCATGTCGGCGGCGCTGGGCGCCGATCTCGGCCAGCACAATATCCGCGTGTCGACCATCGCGCCGGGTGTGGTCGACACGCCCCTGCTCGACGCCACCACGTCGGAGTCCGCCAAGACGATGTTTCGCGAATGGATGAGTTCGCTGGCTTCGGTGCTGCATCCCGACGACGTCGCACGCGCGGTGTGCTTCGCCTATGCGCAACCGCAGCACGTCTGCATGAGAGAGATCTTCCTGACGTCCACCGCGCAAACGTCCTGAAGCCAACCCGCTCGCGATTCGTCGTGAGGCGTCGGGCAGACGGATCGGGTGTCGGCTGCCGCAATCGTAAGGGAACTGCCGGCGGAGGGTGCCGGCGGCCCGATCCTGCCAGTCGAAAACCCTCGAAACCCGACTCGATGAACTGCGCCCCGAAGGCCGGATAGCGATCCGGTTTTTGGGGCGCTTTTCGTGGAGCGCTGTCCGCCGGTCGCGGACAGGTGCCCCGCTCGCCTGCCGCCTCGCAAAGACTGTCCATCGGTATCCGGCGGGCGATGTTGACCGCAGCATGCTCGGCTACCGAGACTGACGCGTTTGCCGACTGGTCAGTTTTGAAATGGAAGCACGCTATTGTGATAAGAAAAGTTATCCAGACACCAGCGACGTGTTATCCAACTGCGTGCTCCGCAGCAGACGAATCGGCTCGTCAAATCGTCCGATAATCGGTCGTCTTTGGTGAGGTCGCGCTACGCTTGAACATTCGCGCAGCGCATCGAGGCGCTTGCGCACGACGTCGAGCGCCGATTGGGCGGGCCGCATTTGTTCCCCCGACGCAAGACTGTTGCTCCACGGTGGGTATTCGAGATCGCAACCGGCGCGCCTACAGTTCGCCCATCGGATTCACGGATCCGGTCGGCACCGAAGCCGGGAACCCTTCACCTATCGAGGCAAATCATGAGCGCATCCAGAGTCATCATCGTCACCGGCGCATCGCAAGGCATCGGCGCGGCAACGGTCGACGCATTCCGGGCCCGCGGCCATCGCGTCGTCGCAACGTCACGTTCGATTGGGCCGTCGAACGATCCGGACCTCGTCACCGTCGCGGGCGACATCGGCGACGCGGCCGTCGCACGGCGCGTGGTCGACGCCGCGATCGAACGCTTCGGCCGCGTCGACACGCTCGTCAACAACGCGGGCATCTTCATCGCGAAGCCGTTCACGCAGTACACCGCGGACGACTACGCGCAGATCGCGAACGTCAACCTGAGCGGCTTCTTCCACGTCACGCAGCATGCGATCGCCGCGATGCAGAAACACGGCGGCGGCCACGTGGTCAGCATCACGACGAGCCTGGTCGATCACGCGAACAGCAACGTGCCGTCGGTACTCGCGTCGCTGACGAAAGGCGGATTGAATGCGGCGACGAAGTCGCTCGCGATCGAGTATGCGAAGGCCGGCATTCGCGTGAATGCGGTGTCGCCCGGGATCATCAAGTCGCCGATGCACGCGCCCGAAACCCACGCGACGCTCGCATCGCTGCATCCGGTCGGCCGCATGGGCGAAATGAGCGACATCGTCGATGCGATCCTGTACCTGGATTCGGCGCCGTTCGTCACGGGCGAGATCCTGCATGTCGACGGCGGCCAGAGCGCCGGGCATTGAGGCGCGGCATCGACACCGCGAGCCGGCGCGCTTAGCGCGATGCGCCGGCCCGTTTGGCGCGTTTCTCGGCCGGCTGCTCGGCCGGCGCGCGCGCCAGATGCTCGACGAGAAAGTCGACGAACACGCGCACGCGCGACGATAAAAAGCGCGCATGCGGATACAGCAGCATGAACGGCCGCGACCGGCCGCCGAGGCCGGACAGCACTTCCACGAGCGTGCCGGCCCGCAGATCCTGTTCGACGATGAAGCGATAGGTCTGGAACAGGCCGGCACCGCTGCGCGCAAGCGTCACACCGGCAAGATAGTCGCCCGACGTACCGTAGCTGCCGGTCGTCGCGACGTCGATTCCGTCCGAGCCATCGTCGAACAGCCACGGAATCGTCCGCCCGCTGCTCGGCAGCTCGAACTGGATGCATTCGTGCGCATGCAGGTCATCGACAGCGGTCGGCATGCCCGCGCGCTTCAGGTAGCCGGGCGTCGCGACGATCACGAGTTCGGCATCCTCCAGCTTGCGTGCGATCAGGTTCGAATCGGCCGGCGCGCTGCCGCGGATCGCGAGATCGTAGCCTTCCTCGGCGAAGTCGATGTTGCGGTTGCTCAGGTGGGTGTCGACGCGCACGTCCGGATACCGCTCGCGAAACGCCGGCAACAGCGGCAGCACGCGATAGTGCCCGTACGGTGTCGGCATGCTGATCCGCAGCACGCCGGCGGGCGTCGCCTGCTGGCCGGTCGCCTCGCGCTCCGCGTCGACGAGTTGCGACAGCGCGTCGCGACATTGCTCGAAATAGCGGCGGCCGGAATCGGTCAGGCGGATCTGGCGCGTCGTGCGCACGAACAGCCGCACGCCGAGACGCGCCTCGAGCCGCGCGACCGAGCGGCTGACCGCGGCCGGCGTGACACTCGCCGCGTTGGCCGCCAGCGTGAAGCTGCCGAGTTCGGCGGCGAGGCAGAACAGCTCGATGCTGCCCAGCAGCAGATCGTCGAATTGTCGTTGCATGAGGCGATTCCTGCCGTCTGCGGCGCGTGGCCCGCGATGACGCCGAGTGTGCATGAATCTCGCGGCGGAAACCAGCGGACGCGCACGGCGCGATTCGTTACACCGCGTCGTGAATCAATTGCGCGGCTGACATTTACCGGCTTCGGCCGCTTGACTACAGTGACTCACAGGCCTCACCGATCGCCCGAACCCTTTTCCCGCAAGGAGCACGACATGACCGTCGAACAGAAACTGGCCGACCTCGGCCTCGCGTTACCCGAGCCGCCGAACCCGCTCGGCAGCTATACGGCCGCCAGCGAAGCCGGCAACCTGCTGTTCGTCTCCGGACAACTGCCGCTGGTCGACGGCAAGATTGCCTATACCGGCCGTGTCGGCGAGCAATTGAACGTCGACGACGGCAAGCATGCCGCCCGGCTCGCGGCGCTGAACGTGCTCGCGCAGATTCGCCGGCACCTGGGCGGGTTCGAGCGCCTGCGCAAGATCGTGCGCGTCGAGGGGCACGTGAGTTCGGCCGATGGCTTTTTCGGGCAGCCGGCCGTGATCGACGGCGCGTCGGACCTGTTCGCCGCCGTGCTGGGCGAAAAGTCGGGCCACGCGCGCTCGGCGTTCTCCCAGCGCCAGTTGCCGGCCGATGCGGCCGTGATCCTCGTCGTGATCGCCGAGATCGACCCGGCCTGACCGATCGGCCGCCCTGCCGGCGGCCAGCCATTCCCGGGGCGTTTTCACCTGCCCTGCCCGGATGCGTCGCGCGTCGCATATCGGGGAACGATCACCGGAAAGCCTTCTCTCGCAAGGCTGTACACGTATCCAGATACATTGAAATACAAAATATCGCATGCGATTTAATCGAATGCGCTTGACTGAGTTGGCGGCCTCGACGAAACTCCATCGCATGCGATCGAATCGCATCTGAAACAAACCACCCAACTGACGGAGCAAATGATGAGCAAGATCGAAAAAGTGCTGTACACGGGCAAGACGCATACGACTTCGGGCGGCCGCGACGGCTCGGCGCGCAGTTCCGACGGCCGCCTCGACATCCAGTTGTCGTCGCCGGGCAGCGCCGGCACCGGCACCAACCCCGAGCAGTTGTTCGCGGCCGGCTGGTCGGCCTGCTTCATCGGCGCGATGCAGCTTGCGGCGCGTGCCGCGAAGGTGACGCTGCCGGCCGATCTCGCGGTCGACGCCGAAGTGGATCTCGGCACCGCCGGCAATGCGTACTTCCTGCAGGCCCGGCTGAACGTGAGCGTGCCGGGGCTCGATCGCGACGTCGCGCAGCGCATCGTCGATGCGGCGCACCAGACCTGCCCGTATTCGAAGGCGACGCGCGGCAACATCGACGTCGACATCCGTATCGCTTGAACGATGCATCAGGCGGCCTGGCGCCGCCTTGCCGAATGCCCGATTTCCTTTCTTTCTTTCTGAGGTGAATGATGAATACCCGACTGATCGCCGCCCTTCTCGTCGCAGTTTCGGCCACGGTTGCCGCACCGGCGTTCTCCAGCGAATCCACCGTGACGCGTGCGCAGGTGCGCGCCGAGCTCGCGCAGTTGCAACAGGCCGGCTACCCGCTGAATCGCGCGACCGACGCCACCTATCCGAATGATCTCCAGGCTGCACTCACGCAGATCCATGCCGCCGATGCGGTCGCCAGTAACGAGCAGGCGTCCGGCTACGGAAGCAACGGCGAGGCGGTCACGCAATCGGGCCGCCGGCATGCGGTCAGCGTGGCCGATCGCTCGGTGTATTTCGGTCATTGAGCGCGACGCATCGTCGATACGCGAACCCTGCCTTCCTTCTATTTCTCTTCTGTCGAGGTAAACGATGAAAACCCAATTGATCGCCGCCCTTCTCGTGGCCGTTTCCGCCTCCGCTGCCGCACCGGCGTTCGCCGATGCAGCCGCCGTGTCCCGCGCGCAGGTGCGTGCCGAGCTCGTCCAGCTCGAACAGGCCGGCTATCGGCCGGGCCGCGCGAACGATCCGCACTATCCGGACGATCTGCAGGCCGCACTGACGCGCATTCACGCGAACGACACCGCAGTGGCCGACGCAGCGACGTCCGGTTACGGCAGCGATGCCGCCGCCGCGACGCAGTCGGGCAGCCGGCATGCGGCGCGAATCGCCGAACGCTCGATCTACTTCGGTCATTGAACGACACCGCGAATGGCGCCGGTGGCCGGCGCACGATGCGCAACTACTGAATTCCATTTTCTTGTCGAGGTGAATGATGAAGACCCAACTGATCGCTGCCTTTCTCGTTGCCGTGTCGGCTGCCGTTGCCGCGCCGGCGTTTGCCGGTGACGGCACCGTGACGCGCTCGCAAGTGCGTGCGGAACTGGCCGCGCTGCAGAAGGCCGGCTACCTGCCGAACCGGCCCAACGACCCGAACTATCCGGACAATCTCCAGGCCGCGCTGCGCCGGGTTCACGACACCACTGCAGTCGCGGTCGAGTCGCAGGCGTCCGGTTACGGCAGCGACGCCGGCAGTGCGACGCAGTCGGGCAGCCGCAACGCGGTTCGCACGGCCGAGCGGTCGATCTATTTCGGCCATTGAGCATGGCGCGTCGGAATCGTCGCGCACGGCCGGGTAGTTCGGTTCGGCATGCGAGAAGCGGGAGCGCGCGAGCATGGCGCGCTCCTCGCCGGACGTCGACGAAATGCAGTGAGGCAGGTCGACGCGCACCGCGTGCTTGCGTTGGTCCGGGATTCGGGAGTGCGCGTACCGATGCGGCTCCCGACGTTCATGGCCCGTGATTGGCGAAGAAGAATCGGCAACCGTGGCAGGCCGATCGGCAACCGGCACCCGAGCGCGTTCACGATGACGCACTTCCCTCTGTCAATGGCTGCACGACGCTCGAGTCGAGTGATGGCGCAGTATCGACGCCGCGCAAACTAGTTGCCTCCGCAACCGCATCGAGCAGCGGCCGCGCCCCGGGCCACTGACGCTCGGCCGCATCGATCCGGCGTTCGAAGCGATACACGATGGCCGGCGGGATGTTCATCCACGCGACGCCAACCCGGACAGCACGAATGCGCATGGCCTCCAGGTAGCGCGCCGGAATCGGGCAACGCGGCACATACGTGAACTGGTAGAACGCACCATCGGCAGCCAGGTGGCGCGCGAACGTGTAATGTACGATCGAGACGGCCTGTTCGACCGGCATCGCGACGAGCGGCAACCCGCTCACGACAGCATCCGCACGCGCCCCGCCGAAGAAGTCGCCCGTGACGCCGAGCTGCGCGGCATTCATCTGCATGACTCTCAACGCGGGGAACTGACGCCGCAGCGCGTTCGCGAATGCGGGATCGGCTTCCACCAGCACCAGCCGGTCACTCGTGACGCCGCGCGCGAGCAATGCCCGCGTGAACACGCCGGTGCCCGCACCGAGCTCGATCACGGTGGCGCCATCGCGCGGGATCTCGGCGGTGATCAGCGCGGCGAGCGCGGGGCCGGACGGCGCGAGTGCGCCGACGCGGCGCGGATTGCGCAACCAGGTACGCAGGAACAGCATCCAGTCAGGGATTCGCATCGACGGGCTCCAGTCGGGATCGATCGGTCAACGGCAGGTCCGGCTAGGCGGCCGCTTGCGCCGCCAGATAGCCCGCGGTGATGAACAGCGTGTTCCACAGCGCGATACCGGCCGCGGCACCGGACGCGAACCGCGCGAAGCTCGTTTCCAGCAAGCCGGCGAGCGCCGGTGCGACGAGTCGCACGAACGGCACCAGTTGCGACCAGAGCGCGAGCCGCGTGGGCCGCGCGCGGATGCCGTCGATCAGCGCGTCCATGCGTGCGGGCGGCAGCCTGCCCATGGGCGCGACGCGGCGCAGCAGGGCCAGCACGCTCTCTTCCGGCCACAGGTTGCCGAGCGCGTAATGCAACAGGCAGCCGGCGAAGCTGCCGAGCGCCGTGACGACGATCGCTTCCGGCAATGTCCAGGCGCCTTGCGCGCTGGCGACGCCGATCAGCGTGAGGAGCACGTGGGACGGCAGCACGGGGATCAGCCGTTCGATCAGCGACAGGCCGACGAGGCAGGCGAAGCTGTTGGCGCCGGCCACGCTGAGCGCGAGGCCGAACGGGACGAGCGTGGCGAGCTGGTTCATCGCGCCGCTCCCGCGCAGCGGGCGTGCAATGCGCACAACGCACGCGGCCTTCCGTGCCAGAATGGCCCGCACCGACGCGGCGCGCAGGTGGAGCCTCGTGCGGCATTGCATTGCAACAACGGAATTGAAGGACGTGACACGGTCATCGCGAGCCTCTCGAGAAAACGCCAGATGCATTGCACCGGCAATGCGGCGAATGGCACGCATCGTGACCGCCAGGCTTTAAGAAGTTTTTAATCGCGGTCGGTCAGGCTGGCGACCTCGACATTCGAGGAGCGAAACCGATGGATATCCTGCTGGTGGAAGACGATGCCATGCTGGCCGACGCCGTTTGCGCGGGCCTCAGGCAGAACGGCTGGCGCGCGGACTGGTCGGCCGACGTGCCGGCCGCGCGGCTCGCGCTCGTGGGCCACCACTACGACGCGGTGCTGCTCGACCTGCAACTGCCGGGCGCGTCCGGTTTCACGCTGCTCGCCGCGATGCGCGCGAACTACGACCCGACGCCGGTATTGATCGTGACCGCGCGCGATCAACTGAGCGACCGGATCCGCGGCCTCGACGCCGGCGCCGACGACTATCTCGTGAAGCCGTTCCAGCTCGACGAACTCTACGCACGGCTGCGCGCGCTGACGCGCCGCAGCCAGGGCCGCGTGTCGGAACGCCTGGTCTACCGCGACGTGCACGTCGACCCGGCGCGCAAGGAAGTCACGCGCGCCGGCGAACCCGTTGCGCTCAGCATCCACGAGTACCGCACGCTGCTCGCGCTGATGGAGCGGCAAGGCCGCGTCGTCACCCGGACGCAACTCGAAGCGCGCGTGTACGGCAACGACAGCGAAATCGAAAGCAACACGATCGCGGTGTACATCCATCAACTTCGGCGCAAGCTCGGCGACGAGCTGATCGTGACGGTGCACGGCTTCGGCTATCGCGTCGGGGAGCGCCCGGCATGAAGTCGCTACGCATGCGCCTGCTCGCGACCGTGATGGCGGCGGTCGTCGTGTTCTGGGCGAGCTGGGGGGCGTTTCTCGGCATCGGCCTGTGGCGTGAGCAGCGCGGCTGGCGCGACGGCATGCTCGAGAGTGCCGCGCAACTGCTGCTCCTCGCATTGCCGGATACGATCAATGGCCTGCCCGCGGTGAACGCGCAGGCGGTCGTACCGAAAACGGCGTATGGCAAATACGACGTCGCGTTCCAGGTCTGGGTCGATGGCCGCAACGTGATGCACAGCGCGGATGCGCCGGGGCCGGCCCTCAAGTCCGACCTGCGGGACGGATACGGCGTGAGCACCGGGCGTGGCGTCGCGCACGACGAGACCTGGCGGGTGTACTCGCTGTCGGATCCGGCGGGCCGGATTCACGTTCAGACAGGCGGGCCGGCCACGACCTGGCAGGAGAAGGCGAACAATGCGCTGCAGCTCGGCCTGTTCAATACGGCGGTGATGCTCGGGATGCTGGGCGTCGTGATCTGGTGGGTGATCCGCTGGTCGTTCGGGCCGGTGCGCGACGTCCAGCAGGCGATCCAGCGCAAGGCCGCGTTCGATTTCTCGCCGTTGCCGCTGGCGACGCTGCCGCGGGAGCTCCGCCCGCTCGTCGAATCGTTCAATCGCCTGCTCGCGCGGCTGAGTCAGGCCGTCGACACCGAGCGCCGTTTCATCGGCGACGCGGCGCACGAGTTGCGCACGCCGCTCGCGGCGTTGTCGGCCCAGGCGGAAGTGGCGTTGCAGGCGGACAACCTGGCGGACAAGAACGCGGCACTACGCAGGCTGGCAACAGGCGTCGAACGCAGCGCGCGGCTATCCGGGCAATTGCTCGAACTGGCGCGGCTGGACGCGGGGACACGTGCCGACCAGCACGGGCCGGTCGACCTGTCGCGGCTCGTTGCGCTGATCGCGAGCGACTTCGACGTGGCCGCCCGTGCGCGCCGACAGACGATGCGGATCGCGGTCGAACCGGCGCGCGTCTGGGGCGACCTGGACGAGATCGCCATTGCGGTGCGCAACCTGATCGACAACGCGCTGCGTTACGGCCGTGACGGCGGGCGGGTCGAGATTGGGAGCGACGTCCCCGCCGATGCGGACGGCGCTCGGGTCAGGCTGCGGATCGCGGACGACGGGCCCGGTGTGCCGGTCGGCGAGCGGGAGCGGATCTTCGAACGCTTCTACCGGGTACCGGGGACGGTGCAGCCGGGCAGCGGCATTGGCCTGTCGCTGGTCGCGCGAATCGCCGAATCGCATGGCGGATCGGTCGAGGTGACGGCCGGGATCGGGGGGAACGGGCTGGCGGTGATCCTGTCGTTCCCGATATGGGTGGATCCGGAGCGCTGGCAGCGCTAGTCCGGGCTCCGGCAGGACGTGCTGCGCCGCGACGGCGACGCGATCGACGTTGCCGCGCCCTGCCCGCCCGATCCCGGTCTATGCTGTGCGATCGAAACCTTCAGACGAGGAGCAGCCGATGTCCGATGCAACGACCGGAACCGCGCCAGGCCGTGCGCACCCGCTCGACCGTGTGGTGTGGAACGCGCTGACGGGCAGGCAGCGCCGCTTTGCGGTCGGCCACGACCGTGCATGGCGGTTTCCGGCGGCCGTCGCGCCGTTTGCCGCGATCGAGGATACGAGCGCGGCATCCTTCGACGCGTTGCGCGCGCTGATCGCCGCTCACGGACCGGCGGCACTGGTCACGCCGGACGAGATCGAGCCGCCGGCGGGATGGTCGGTGATCCGGCGCGCGAATCTGTTGCAGATGGTCTGGCAGCGGACGCTCGACCCGGCGCCTGAATCGGGTTACGTCACGCTCGGCGAAGCCGATGTGCCGGACATGCTCGCGCTGACGACGGCCGCGCAGCCCGGCCCGTTCGGCCCGCGCACGTTCGAACTCGGCCATTACATCGGCATTCGCAGTGAAGGCCGGCTGGCCGCGATGGCCGGCGAGCGGATGCGGGTCGACGGGTATACGGAGATCAGCGCCGTCTGCGTGGATGCCGCGTTCCGGCGGCAAGGGCTGGCGGCGCGGCTGATGCGGGCGTTGATTGCGGAGATCGACGCGCGCGCGGATACGCCTTTCCTGCACGTCCTCACGTCGAACCAGGTGGCGATCGAGCGCTATCTCGCACTCGGTTTCGCCGTCCGCCGCGAGATGAACCTGCTGGTGCTGGGCGACGGGCACGCATGACGACGCGGCCGGCACGCGGGTCGTGCCTGCCGCGGCATGACCAGGCGTTTATTCGTCGGTCGACCGGATCAGGTTGCCGCGCAGCGTGACGATCGCCTTCTGCATCTTCGCGAATTCGTCCGGCTTCAAGCCGGTGGCTTCGACCAGGTTCATGTCGAGCCCCTTCTCGCGCACGCGGCGGCCGCTCTTCGTCAGGCTGACGAGCACCTGGCGTTCGTCCGACGGATCGCGGTGCCGCTCCAGATAGCCCATCGCCTCGAGCTTCTTCAGGATCGGCGTCAGCGTATTGGATTCAAGGAACAGCTTCTCGCCGAGCTGGCCGACCGTCTGGTTGTCCTGCTCCCACAGCGCGATGATCGTGATGTATTGCGTATACGTGAGGCCGAGCGCTTCGAGGATCGGCTTGTAGGCCTTGCCGAATGCGAGGTTCGTCGAGTAGATCGCAAAGCACAGGAACTCGGACAGCTTCGGATCGGTGTCGGATGGGGTTTCGGTCGGTTTCATGAACGTCCTCCCGCGACGCGAACGGCCGCAGATGGACGCATTATATATCGCGTGCGATCTTATCGGAAGCATGATAATCGGTCTCGATGAATCGGCGCGCCGTCAGCCCGCCCTGCGGCGCTTGCCGGTCTGGATGCGGCTGACCGACAACAGCGTGCATTGCACCGGATGCGCGATTTCGGTCGCGAGCCCGCCCGCGGCAAACAGCAGGATCATCAGCCAGCGTTTCATGCGTCCTCCACGACCGAGAGGCTCGCGCCGTTGGCGACCGTTGCATCGAGCGCATACGGGTCGACGCCGTCGAGGCAGCCGAGATTGACGCGCCAGCAGGCGGGGTTCATGCGCGTTTGATGGAACGGATAGATGCCGCAATGGCTGCAGAAATAGTGGCGGGCCGTGCGTGTGTTGAACTGGTAGCACGTCAGCGCGCCCTCGCCTTCGACGATCGTCAGTTCGCTGGCCGCGAACATCGGGCTCATCAATGCGCCGCGCCGGCGGCACAGGCTGCAGTTGCAGCGCGTCGCCGGCGTCACGGCCGTTCGGACTTCGAATTTGACGGCCCCGCAATGGCAGGACCCTTTGAACCAGGTTGCGGACATGGTGCACTCCCGAAGAGGTCATGCCTGCTTTATAGCGGACGCCCGAAGCTGCGTTGTATCGCGATGTATCCGCGGTTCGTGCAGATACAGAACATTGCAAATCGGCGGCGGGCGGCGACAAATCGGCGCGGCGATCAGGGTGCGTTCACCGAGCGCCCGCATGTGGCTGCGGCCCGTTGCCCGCGAATCGTGCGCTCAATCCAGCGTGTGCTGCAGCCGCTCGATCGCCGCCCGCGTTTCGCGTTCGAGCGCGGCGAACAGCTCGGCCGCCGGCAGCGACCGCACGAGCGGCGCCGCCTGCCCGGCCCACTGCGCGCCGTAGCCGAATTCACCCTTTGCCTTCGCGGCCGCGTGCAGCGCCTTGCCGGCGTCGTACGCGATCGGATAGGCGGGAGTCACCGGCGCGTGCGGGTCGTCGCCGAGCGCGGTCAGCCGGTTCGCGAGGCCGCGTGCGATCCGGCCCGAGATCGCGGCGGTGAACGTCGTGTGGCGTGCCGCGTCGCCCAGCAGCGCGCGGCGATAGCCGTCGTCGATCGACGTCTCCGGGCACGCGACGAACGCGGTGCCGAGCTGGGCGGCCTGCGCGCCGAGCGCGAGCGCGGCGGCGATGCCCTCGCCGTCCATGATGCCGCCGGCGGCGATCACCGGCAGCGCGCATTCGCGCACGATCAGGCGCGTGAGTGCGAACGTGCCGAGGCGATCGTCATGCGCGGTCGAATCGAACACGCCGCGGTGCCCGCCCGCCTCGATCCCCTGCGCGACGATCGCGTCGATGCCGGCGGCGGCGATCTGGCGCGCTTCGTCGAGATGCGTCGCGGACGCGAACAGCGTGACGCCCGCGCGCTTCAGCGCGGCGATCACCTCCGCGGACGGCAGCCCGAAATGGAAGCTGACGACGGCCGGTTTTTCTTCGACGAGCAGCGCCTGCATGGCTTCGTCCGCGACGAAGCTCGTATAGATCTCCGACAGCGTGGCGGGCGGCGTCGCGCCGTATTCGCGGAACACCGGCGCGAGCCAGTCGAGCCACGCGCGTTCGACGGCCGCGTCGGCGTGCGCCGGCTGGTGGCAGAACACGTTGATGTTGAACGGCCGGTCGGTGAGCGCGCGCGTGTCGCGGATCATCTTGCGGGCGCCGTCGGCGTTCGTCGCGCCCACGCCGAGCGAGCCGAGCCCGCCCGCATTCGACACGGCGGCCGCCAGCGCCGGCGTGCTGACGCCGGCCATCGGCGCCTGGATGATCGGGGCGCGCATGCCGAGCGTGCGCAACAGCGTCCGGTTGTCGGTCGATTGATTCATGTCGCTCCTCTCCTGCAGGATTCGTCGTCGAAATGCGTCGGCCGGATACGGGCCGACGCGCGTGTGTCGGGTTCGGATCGGTGCGCGTTCGTCGTGCGTTGCACGCGACCGGTCACGTGAGCGTCATGTTGGAAACGACGGGTCGCCGTGCGGTGCGGCGGTATCTGCCATGCTGGCGATGGTGCACGTTGTCTCTGCTTTTCGGCGCGACACCGGCCACTGCGCTCATCCTACGCCAGCCCGCGCTCCGCCGGCCAGCCGCTATCGGCCGCGCGCCCAGTGCGCGAGTCCCGCGCAGGCCGCCAGCAGCGCGCCCGTCGCGAAGAACACCGAATGCAGCCCGAGCGCGACGCCGATCTGCCCGCCGATCACCGGGCCGACCACCTGCCCGCTGAACTGCGCGGACTGCAGGTAGCCGAGCATCTGCCCGGTCGCGCGCTCGTCGACCGATTGCCGCACGAGCTTGCCGATCGACGGCAGCAACCCCGCGAGCGACATGCCCATCAGCCCGCGCAGCGCGGCAAGCTGCCACCAGTGCGTGACGAACGCCTGCGGCACCATCGCGAGCGCGGTCAGCAACAGGCAGCCGATGATCACGTTCCAGCTGCCGATCCGGTCGGCCAGCGCGCCGAGCCGTGCGGCGGTCAGCATGCTGCCGAGCGCCGAACACGCCATCACGACGCCGGCGACACGCGCGAGGTGGTCGCCGCCCACGCCGAGGCCGCCGATATACACGGTGATGATCGGTTCGATCGACATGTTCGCGAGCAGCACCATCATCGCCGTCACCAGCAGCGCGGCGACCGCTGCACGATTCGTGCGGTGCGGCATGCCGGCCGCGGCGCGCGAGGTGCGCGTGCCGGCATCGGTGCCGGCATGGAAGTCTTCCTTCACGACGAAGATCGTCAGCAGCGCGGCGACGGCGATCATCGCGCCACCGGCGAAGAACGTGCCGCGAATGCCGAGCCATCCCGGCAGCAACCCGCCGACGAGCGGCCCGACCAGATTACCCGCGAGGGCACCGGTCGACAGGATGCCGAGCGCCCAGCCCGCGTGTTCGCGCGGCGCCTGCGTGCCGACCATCACCGTCGACGCCGACGCGTAGCCGCCGACGAGCCCCGCGAGCAGCCGCAGCGCGACGAGTTCGACGACGTTGTGCGCGACGCCGATCAACGACATCACGATCGCCATGCCGATCGCGGCACGCACGAGCATCGGCTTGCGGCCGAAGCGGTCCGCGAGGCGGCCCCACAGCGGCGCGGTGACGGCCGTGCCGAGAAACGTCGCGCCGAACGCGACGCCCGACCACTGGATCACGGCCGACTGCGTCTCGACGCCGAGTTGCCGCACGTACAGCGGCAGGAACGGCAGCAGCATGCTCAGGCTGACGAGCGTCGTGAACGAGCCGAACACGCAGACGGCGAGATTGCGTCGCCAGTAGCGCGTGTTGCGTTCGGCGTAGCTGGCGGCGGGTCGCTCGGCCCGTGCCGTGGCGGGGGCATGCGAGATCGTGCTCATTGCGCGCTCCCCGTCGAGGCCGGCTGTGCGGGAAGCCCCTGCGTGACGAAGATGGCCGACGACGGCGCGAATGCGAAACCGGCCCTGCCGACGCCGGTGAGCACGTGGTGTGTCAGTCCGCACGCGCGGGCGCGAGGCTGAACGGGAAGCGCTTGATGCATGTCGACCTCCATTCGCTGAACGGGCGCCATGCGCGACCGTTGGTTGAAGGAAGTCTAGATTGAGCCGATTATCGAGTGAATCCCCGTCACACGAAAGCCATTCTTCCGCATCCCGGTTCAATCGCCGTCGGTAATGGCCGCCAGCCGCGCGAAGTGCTCACGCAGGCGCGGCGCCGCGAAATCGACGAATGCGCGCACCTTCGGCACCGCAAGGCGTCCGTAAGGCGTGACGAGATGGATGGGCAGCGGCGCGTGCTCGCTGTCGCTCAGCACGATGCGCAGCGTGCCGTCCCGCACCGGTTCGGCGACGTGATACGAAAAGAGTCGCGTGACGCCGTGCCCGGCGACGGCCGACGCGACCGCGCCGCGGATCGTGTTGATGATGAAGCGCGGCGCGAACTGGACGACCTGCGGCAGCGCCGACGGCGTGGACGGCGGGAAGCTCCACGAGTCGAGGCCGAAATGCGTCATCGAGATGATCCGGTGCTGCGCGAGATCGGCCGGCGTTTCGATTGCCGGATGCTTCGCCAGGTAATCGGGCGACGCCACGACGACCCGCCGTACCGCGCCGACCGGAATCGCGACCAGCGTCGAATCGGACAGGTGCGCGATCCGCAGCGCGACGTCCATTCCTTCGTCGATCAGGCTGACGGGACGGTCGAGCAACTGCAGCCGGATCGACACGGCCGGATGGCGTTCGATGAATTCGTCGAGGAGCGCGCGCAGCACGTCTTCACCCGCGGCGACGGGTGCGGTGACCGTCAACAGGCCGCGCGGCGCCGAACGTTCGTCGGCGACCAGCATGTCGGCTTCCTCGAGATCGGACAGGATGCGGCGGCACGCGGCCGCGTAGCGTTCGCCGGCCTCGCTGAGCCGGATCGTGCGCGTCGTGCGGTACAGCAGCGCGGTGCCCGTGTGTGCTTCCAGGAACGCGATCGCGCGGCTGACCGCCGCCGGCGACCGGCCGAGCTTCCGGCCCGCGCCCGCGAGGCTGCCCTCGTCCAGCGTGGCGACGAACACCTTCATCGCATCGATTCGATCCATGGCGTGTCAGCAGGCGCGAGCGGTCGTGGAGTGGGCGGTGGGCAAGCGAGCGTGCAGTCTACCGCACGCGGGTGACGCGCTTTGCCCGGGGGATACTGCGCTTGCCGTTTTGGCCCTACAATGCGCAGGCGAAGAAACCGCATGATCGGCCGTCAGGGTGCCGCGTTCATCGAACGCAGCGTCCGACATTCAAGCGGTTCCGCTGAATAACCAACAACATCCAACAGCACACATGAAAAGAAGAACATTTCTCGCGCTGCCCGCCGTGGCAGCGTCCGGCATGCTTGTCGGCTGCGCCGATTTCGGTCCCGTCACCAAGGCGTGGATGAAGGATTCGGAATACGACGAAACCTTGTCGACGTTCCTGATCACCGCGGACGGCAAGCAGCTCGTCGTGCTCGGCAAGAAATATCACTACATCTTCGAGATGCCGCCGAGCCTTGGAACGGTGCTCAACGCGCCCTATCGCCCCAAGATCCACACGGCGTTCAACGGTTTCGAGGCGCACGGCGACGAGATCACCGGTCGATACACGATGAGGCTGGAGGACTCGGATGCGCCGACCGGCTCCGACGTGCGCGAGCGCGCGCTCGCGGACGGTTTCAAGCAGGAACGTGGCGACCTGACGTCAAAAGGCGCGATCAGCGGCAAGCGCTATCTGCCGAACGACGTCACGCCTTCGTCGGTCCCGCAGGCGTTCAATCGGCCGTACGAGGTTACGGTGACGGACAAGCTGACGGCTGTCGGCCGCGGCGCCAAGCTGGCGTTGTCGCCGATCGCGATGGCAGCCGATGGCGCGTTGGGCCTGCTCGGCCTCGCGCTGTTCCCGATCGCGCTCACCACATTCATCATCGTGGCGAGTTGAGGCCGGAATTCACGATGAACTCACCTGCCGGACACCTGTTCCGGATCGGCTGCGAGCTTGCGCGACGCAGCAGAATGCATCGCTGAAATGAAACGAGCCGGTACGCCGCGGTGAATTGCGGCGTACCGTCTCGTGTCGTGACGTCGCCGCATCAGACTTCATACCGCACCGCATGCGCTTCGGTCGGCAGCGGCAGATCCCAGCGCAGCAGCATCGCCTCGAGCGCGCGGTTCGTCAGCGACGTGTCACGCCGCGCATTGCGACGCAACAGTTCCGCGCGCGGCTGTTCGAGGTAGACGAGCGTCACGTCGGCGTTGTACGCAAACAGCAGGTCGAGGGTCTTCTTGCGCATCAGCGGCGACAGGTTCGTCGCGTTCCACACGAACGGCTGTTGCGCGCGCAACAGTGCCTTCGCGGCGTCGACCGCATGGTGCGCGACCGCGCCCTCGTTCTGCCCATGACGCAGCCCCAATGCATCGCGCGCATCGTCGAACGACACGACCGGCCGATCCGGATGATGCCGCGCCACCCACGTGTTCTTGCCCGACGCGGGCAGCCCTGACATCACGACGACCTGCGCGCCCGGTGTGCGAAACAGCGGATAGTCGGGATGCACGTCCGCGCCGCGAAAGTAGCTGAGCGCCGTGTGCGCATCGGCGAATCCACGCGGCTGGCCGTAGCAGCCCTCTTCCCGCGCCAGTTCGCGCAACAGTTCGATGTTGTCGAGCACGCGCTGCGTGTCGTCGCAGATGCGCCCGCGGATATCGGCTTCGGCAAGCAGGCACAGCAGCGGCAGGCTGACCTGCCACGACAGCTCGCGCGCGATGAACTCCGGTGTGCCGCGGCGCGACCCGCTCATCGCGAAGAACGGCACCTGGTGCACGGCGATCATCCGGCAGATTGCCTCGCGCACCGCGAACGGCACGCCGGCATCCCACAGTGCAATCCGCGCATCGATCGCACCCTTGCGCGAGTGGCCGGGATGGCCGATCGCACCGGTAACGGGATCGACGACCGTCGTGCCGTGCTTCGCGATGTCGTGCAGCAGCGCGGCCAGGAACACGATCTCCTGGTCGCCACGCGACGCGGCCTGGTACTCGGGCAGCGCGAGCAGCGCATCGATCACCATCATCGTATGCGTCCACACGTCGCCTTCGCCGTGGTGCGCAGGCTCCTGCGGGGTCGTTTTCGCGTGTTCGAGCGTGGGAAATGCCGCGAGACACGCGTGATAGTCCGGCCGCCGGCCGGGTGCGGGCACGAGTGCCTGCAATTGTTCGTACTTCATGATCAAGACTCCTCTCGAAATGGCGCTCGGCCGTTCCGCGTTCACGGGTTCGGGCGCGCGGCGGGGATCGATGCCCACGTGACCGTCGGGCGCGGCGCATACAGGTCGACACCCGGCGCGAGCAGGTTCGGGATGAACGGCTGCTCCGAGTGATGGCGCGCCGATTCGAGAATGGCCTGCACGAAATCGTGGCGCACCCACTTCAAGCGCGCGATCGTCGTGTCGTCCGTCTCGACCTTCACGTAGAGCCCTTCGGAGCGCTCCGACTTGTCGCACTGCTGCCATGCACGCGCGAGGTCGAGCCCCTGCCGCCGCACCGTTTCCTCGAAGGCGCGACGCCAGCCCGGCGTCTTCGCGAGCGACGGGCCGAGCATGGCCTTCAGGTCCGCGAGTCGCGCCGGCGCGATGCCTTCGTACAGCACGGGCACCGACAGCACGGGCCCATCGGCGAGCAGCGCGCGACGCGCGGGTGTCGACAGGAAACGGCCCATTGAGCGATCGAACACGTCGAACTCGAAAAAGTGATGCGGCAGCGCGTCGTAGAACACCGCGTGCTTCTTGCTCATCGTCTCGCCGTACATCACGTAGCGATCGCCGAGGCGGTCGAGCAGCCAGCCCGCATGGGCGGCGGCCCAGGTCTTCACGAACCCGAACTGCCGCTCGCGGCCGCCGCCGGCCAGATAGTGGCCGCGCGACTGCAGCAGCAGTTCGCCCGCGGGGCTGAAGCTGATGCCCGTGTTCGCGCCGTCGAGCTTTTCCTCGACGACGAGATGGGCGCCCGCGAGGGTGCGATAGGGAACGTGGTCGTGACCTTCGTCGCCGTCCTGCAGGCGCGAGCCTTCGAGGTGCGGCGTGCGCGGGTAGCGGGCGAGGTCGAGCGATTGCGCGTAGGCGCGAAAATCCAGCGTCATGGTCTTTCTCCGGAAACATCAGAAAAAGCCGACGACGTGAACGAACGATGGGTGTGCGTTGCGGTGTCAGTGCGTGTCCGGGCGCGGCCCTGCGATCACGGTTCCGGCGCCGCGAGGCAGACGGGAACGGGCAGGACGACGCGCGGCCGGGACGGCAGTCGTCGGCGTATCAGGCGAAGGGACGAATGTTTGCGGGCACTTGGATCACCGATTCGATGAGGGTTCAGGGATGAAGCAGGCGGATGCTACGAAACGGCATGTGCGCTGTCAAGCGTGGTCGAGTACGGCCGTCGCGGTTGTCGGCGTGCGTCGAATGCTTGCTGCGGCGTGCCACGCGCGCCATCGACATGGGAATGGTCCGGATTCCTATTTGTGTGTTTTTCGCCACATCGAACCGTGGTTCAATGGGCAACGCTGCGCTCCCCGCTTGTTGCGCGCGTCGCATGCATGCTAGAGTCGCCGCCATTCCGATCAACCCCTCACTCGCAAGGAGAAAAAATCATGACGTCACGCCAGCACTCCTCCCGTCGCGGGTCGTAGTTCGGGTTTTTCGCGTCCGTTCGTCTCATCGTTCACGCCAAGCAGCACCCCGTATCGCCGTCACGGCGATGAGCCGGGTCGTTCCGATCCGGTCGTGCCGCCCTCTTCCCGACTTCCGATGTCGGGCAGCGCCTGTGTGCGCTGCCTGCACCATGGCCCGCCGTTCTTCCTTTTCATCGAACGGAAACCTCCATGGGCAATTCCATGCAATACCTGGGCGAGCGCATCACGTTGTGCGCTTGCGCCACTACCTGGATCGAAGGTGAGGCCATCCGGCAGCTCGAACATGCTGCCACCCTCCCCGGCATGCGGCGCGTCGCCGGCATGCCCGATCTTCACCCCGGACGCGGCTATCCCGTTGGCGCCGCGTTTTTCTCGACGGGCCGGCTGTATCCGGCGCTGATTGGTGGCGATATCGGCTGCGGGATGGCGCTGTGGCAAACCGCGCTCGATGCGCGGCGCGTCAGCGCGTCGAAGCTCGCGAGCCGGCTCGGCTCGATCGACGCCCCGCCCGATGCAAGCTGGCAGCCGCTGGTCGCCGCCGCCGGGTTCGCGGATCACGCGTACGCGGCATCGCTCGGCACGATCGGCAGCGGTAATCATTTCGCGGAGGCGCAGCGGATCGATGCGGTGTACGACACCGATGCCGTCGCGGCGCTCGGCCTCGATCCCGATCGCCTGCTGCTGCTCGTGCATAGCGGATCGCGCGGCTTCGGCCAGTCGATCCTCGAGCAGCACATGTGCGAGCATGGCTACAACGGCCTCGACGACACGGATGCCGCCTGCACGGCGTACCTCGCGCGTCACGATGCGGCGTTGCGCTACGCCATCGCGAATCGCGACCTGATCGCGCGGCGCATGCTGGCGCGCTGGCGCACCGATGGCCGGTGCGTGCTCGACGTGAACCACAACCTGGTGAGCCGCGCGAGGGTCGACGGCGAGCCGGGCTGGCTGCATCGCAAAGGTGCGACGCCGGCCGACGCGGGGCCGGTCGTCATTCCCGGATCGCGCGGCGACTACAGCTACCTCGTCGCGCCGGTGCGGCCCGACGATGCGGCCAGCCTGGCGTCGCTGGCGCACGGTGCGGGCCGCAAGTGGGCGCGCGGCGATTGCAAGGGGCGCCTCGAACGGCGCTTCACGCCGTCGCAGCTCACGCGCACGCCGCTCGGCAGCCACGTGATCTGCGAAGACCGCGAACTGCTGTACGAGGAAGCGCCGCAGGCCTACAAGCCGATCGACAGCGTCGTCGACGCGCTCGAAGCGGCCGGGCTGCTGCGCAAGCTGGCGCGGCTCGCGCCGGTGCTGACCTACAAGACGTCCGGGGAGGCTGGCCGATGCTGATGCAGATTTCTTCGGCACACGGCCCGCTCGAGTGCCAGCTGGCCGCGGCCAATGCGTTACGGCGCCTGCAGGCGGAAGCCGACGCGCAGCGCGTCGTCGTCACCGTGCTCGATGCGCAGCCGGGCGAACGCTCCGGCACGCTGCGTTCGGTGCTGCTCGACCTCGAAGGCGAAGGTGCGCAGGCGCTCGCGGACCGCTGGACGGGCACGCTGCAATGGATTTGCGCGAGCCCGTACCGGTTGCGCCATCCGCGCAAGAACTGGTTCATCGGCGTCACGCGCTGCGCCGACGCGCAGCCGCTGCCGGATGGCGATGTGCGGTTCGAAGCGATGCGCGCACGCGGGCCGGGTGGCCAGCACGTGAACAAGACGAGCTCCGCGATTCGTGTGACCCATGTCGCGACCGGCCTGTCGGTGCGCGTGGAAAGCGAGCGCAGCCAGCACGCGAACAAGCGCATGGCGTCGCAGTTGCTGCAGGTTCGACTGCAGCAGGAGGCCGACCGTCACGCGTCCGATGCGCGCCGGCAGCGGCGGATGCAGCACTTTGCGCTGGAGCGCGGCAACCCCGTGCGCGTGTTTTACGGGGCGGCATTCGTACCGGCCGACTGAGCACGAACGCCTGGCCGCCGGTGGTTTTCGCGCCGGCGGCCACACAATCCGCCTCATGGTTTTCCCGGCCTGCCGGTTGCGCGAGCGCGCAATCGGCTCTGGTGCATGACCGCGCGGCGGGCAGGCTGCACCGGTCTGCCGCGTGCATGCCGGCTGCCGCGTGTTCCGCACCCTTTCTGCGCAGGAAAGGACGCTTGAAGCATCCGCAATTATCACGTGCCGCGGATTTGCCCACCATGTGTCGAACGATCGGTACAGCCCGCCTGTCCGGCCCTTTCACTGGCCTTGCGGTGCCTGCCGCCACGTCGTGCGACGGGATGCAGCGCGCCGGTCGCGAACGGCCGGGCCTCGCGCCACGGCGTATCGATAATCAGGAGACACGATGAACAGCCATTCCCTCGATCTCGGCGGCAACGCGGGCGGACCCGCGTCCGCACGACCGCCGGCCGCTGCCGCCGGCGCCGATGCGTCGGCCCGCCCCGCCCGCCGCGTCACGCTCGGCGATTTCATGGACGACCTGCCGGTCGGCGCGTTGCACCGGTTCGTCGTCTGGGTGATCGGCATCGGGCTGTTCTTCGACATGTACGAGATCTTCCTCGTCAGTACGATCGGTTCCGCGTTGCAGAACGAATATGGGTTGAGCCGGCAGAGCACCGATTTCAAGTTGCTGCTGGCATCGGCGTTCATCGGCATGTTCGTCGGTGCGATGTGCCTCGGCAGCCTCGCCGACCGCATCGGCCGGCGCAAGGCGTTCCTGCTGACGCTCACGTGGTACAGCGCATTCTCGCTGGTCGGCGCGTTTTCGGTGAATGCCGACATGCTCGTCGCATGCCGGTTCCTGACCGGCATCGGCGTCGGCGCGATCTATCCGGTTGCCGACAGCTTTCTGTCCGAGATCCTGCCGAAGGAAAAGCGCGGGCGGCTCGCCGCGTGGGCCTATACGACTTCCTATGTCGCGGTCCCGCTCGTCGGGTTTCTTGCGCTGTGGTTGAACCCGCTTCATGTCGGCGGCGTGGCCGGCTGGCGCATCATCCTCGCGATCGGCAGCCTCGGCGCCGTGTACGTGCTGCTCGTCCAGCATCGGCTGCCGGAGAGTCCGCGCTGGCTGCTTGCGCAGGGGCGTACCGTCGACGCGCATGCGGCACTGCGGCGCTTCGCGGAAGGCACCGGCGTGCGCGTGCCCGAGCAGTTCGCGGAGCCGGTCGAGCCGCAACGGCCGCTCGGGCTTGGCGAGCGTATCGCGCTGCTGCGACGCGAACCGTACGGCGCGCGCTACGTGATGCTCGCGATCTTTCACCTGTTTCAGGGCTTCGGTTATTACGGGTTCGGTACGCTGGCCGGCACGGTCGTGAAAAGTCGCGGCTTCGACGTGACGGACAGCACGCTGTTCATCGCGCTGTCGTTCATCGGCTATCCGATCGGCTCGCTGCTGTCGATTCCGCTGCTCAACTGGATCGAGCGTCGCACGCTCGTGATCGTGTCGATCCTGTCGATCGCCGGGTTCGGGATGTGTTTCGCGTATTCGGGCAATACCGTGCTGATCGTTAGCTTCGGGTTCCTGACGACCTGTGCATCGAACGTGTTCAGCAACGCGTATCACGTGTACCAGGCGGAGATTTTCCCGGCGCGGGTGCGCTCGACGGCGATTGGCAGTACCTATGCGCTGTCGCGGATCGTCAGTGGTGGGTTGCCGTTCGTGTTGTTGCCGGTGCTCGGCAGTTATGGCGCGGGTGCGATGTTCGGGGTGATCTCGGTCGCGCTCGGTATCGTCGCGGTCACGCTGCGCGTGCTCGGGCCGCTGACGACGCGGCGCAGCCAGGATGAGATCAATCCGGTTTGAGCGGGGGAACGCGGGGTCATGGGAACGTGCGCCCGCATCATTTTCGATGGCTGCCGGATTTCCTGGGCGATATGTCGCCAGTCATCTGTGGTGACATGTTCGCCCGATCCCCGAAGGGGCGCTCATGAATGCGCGAGCCGGTGACGCTTTGCTACTTGCGGAACAGGAGGCCCCACATGAGGACCGTACAGAACACCAGCCCTACCCACCCCTGGAATCGGGTGATTCGAATCATTCTGGCCGACATGATGTCTTCAGTCGACATGTTGTAAAAGAATTTGTACGTCCATCGCCAGGCCCTCGATCGGCAATGGAAGGCCAAGATCCGTTCCGGACGAAACGCCATGATGGCGGACATCGCGATGCCGTAAGCGACAACGACAAAGCCGACGATAAGGCGGTAGCTCGATTCGTTCATGTGGCGGCCCCGGATCCAGCGGTTGAGGAATTGGACAGAACGTCGGTAACCGTTGCGAACGTGAACCCATGATCGTGTTCTTTGGAATCCGGGCCGAACCGGCTTTGCGCACGCGACCCCGCCTCACCGCGCCGACATGAAATCGAACAGCTTCGCGATATCGGTCGTCAGCACGCTGCCAGCCTTCACCCCCACCCACAGCGTTCTCGTCGCCCACGCGTCGTCGAGCTTCACGACCCCGAGCCGCGCCGCGCGCTCGCCGGTCACCGCATCGCGCGGCAGGATGCCGATGCCGAGCCCCGCCTCGATCATCCGGCTCACGCCGTCGAAATTCGACACCTGGATGCGCAGCTTCAGCGAGCGCTCGACCGCGAACGCCGCGTCGGTCATGCGCGCGAGCAGCGAGCTGCCGTCGCTGAGCCCCACGTAGTCCTCGTCGAGCGTATCCGCGAAGCGGATGCTGTCGCGCGCGGCGAACCGGTGCGTGCGCGGCACGAGCAGCACGAGCTCGTCACGCCGGTACAGCCGCCGCTCGATGCCGGGCGCCGGCACGTTGTCGGCGAACACGCCGAGATCGGCCTTGCCGGACGCGAGTGCGTCGACGATCTCGTGGCTCAGCCGCTCTTCGAGGCTGACCTTGATGCCCGGATGGTCGGTGAGGAACGCGGCGAGATCGGCGGGCAGGAACTGCACGATCGCGGACGTGTTGGTCCACACGTGGATGTGACCGCGCACGCCGGCGACGTAATCGCTCATCTCGTGCGCCATCCGGTTGACCTGCTCGATCACCTTCGCCGCATGGTCGAGCAGCGCGCGGCCCGCGGGCGTCAGCTCCACACCGCGCGCATGCCGGACGAACAATGCACTGCCCGTCACGCTTTCCAGCTCGGCGATGCGCTTGCTGACCGCGGACAGCGTGAGCTGGCCGTGTTCGGCCGCTTTCGTCAGGCTGCCGTGCTCGGCGACGAGCGCGAACACGCGCAGCGACTGCAGATCGAAATGAAGCGGATTCACCATGTCGTGTTTCCCGGGAGTGCCGTGCCGGCGCTTGGCGTCAGCGCAGCGGCCTGACGCCGATCATACGCCCGGCCGCCCCCGCGCGATACGGCGCGCCTAGCGCGACGCGATCGACAGCAACGTGGAAAGCATCGCACCGTCCGGCTTCTCGAGATCGTCGAGCACGTCGAAGTGCTGCATGCCGGGCAACCCGACGTGGACGATCCGTTCGCCGGCCGCTTCGCACGCCGTCGCGTAGTCGCGTGCTTGCCGCACGAGTTCGGGCAGCTCGGCTTCGCCGACCGCGACGACCGTCGGTGCGCCTGGCCCGACATGGCGCAACGGGCTGTACGCTTCGACTTCGTGCGCGGTGAGCTGCAGCTTGTCGTTCAGGCAGCACAGCGAGATCGGTTCGAGATCGACGAGCGGACTGATCGCGAGCGCCGACACGACGGCCGGATGCGCGCGGTGCACGGCCGTCAGGTGGCCGCCGGCCGAATGGCCGCTCAGGTGGATCGGTCGCTTCGCGGTGCCGAGGCCGTCGGGATCGTTCGCCAGGTAGTCGAGCAGCGCGCCGATCTCGCCGACGATGTCGGTCATCGTCGCGACCGGCGCGAGCGTGTATTCGGCAAGTATCACGTCGAAACCACGCGCGAGCGGCCCACTCGCCCCGTAGGCGAAATCCTCTTTCGCGCAGTGCTGCCAGTAGCCGCCGTGAATGAACACGAACAGCGGCGCATCGGGCTGGCCGCACGACAACCAGTCGAAACGCTGCGCGGGTTGCGCGCCGTAACGCAGGTCGCGCCGGACGGACGCGGCTGCATAGAGCGCTGCGCTGCGCGCCTGCATCGACGCGAGCAACGCAGGGAAATCGGGTACCACCTTCGTGTTCAGATAAGCGGCGTCGAGCGCCGCGCGGTCCATGCCGCGATAGAGGATCGTCATCGGGAATTGCCTGGGTCGGGTTGCGCAAGCGTTGCGTCCGCTGCGAAGGCGGCTTCTCAGTCGCCGATGCATGCATTATCCGCAGCGCGGCACGGGCCGGCTATCCGGAATCGGCGAGCGCGGAAACCGGCTGTCCGATTTCGGCGGGAGATCGGCGCGGCATGCAGTCGCACCGTGATCAGGTCCGCTCGCGTGAGGGCGAAGCGGCGAGACGACGCGGTGGTGCGCCGGTGCTCAGATCAACTCGGAGATCTCGATCAGGTTCAGGTCGGGATCGCGCACGTAGACCGACCGGATCTTCTGCGTCGCGCCCGTGCGCTCGACCGGCCCTTCGACGATCGGCCAGGCGACGCGCTTCAGGTGCGCAATCACGTCGTCGAGCGGCACCGACGCGATGAAGCACAGGTCGAGCGCACCGGGCACCGGCACATGGGCTTTCGGTTCGAACTCCGCGCCGCGCACGTGCAGGTTGATCTTCTGGTTGCCGAAGCGGAAGGCGATCCGGCCCGCGCCGAAGGTTTCGAGCCGCATCTGCAGCACCTCGGTGTAGAAATGCTTCGTCCGGTCGGGATCGACGCAGGTCAGCACGAGATGGTCGAGGTGATCGATCAGCGCCATGAGGTTCGCTCCTGTTCGTGGTTCATGAGAACGCGCGCTGCGCGGGCATGTCGCCGGCGTCCGCGCGCGGCGGCGGATGCAGGTCCGAGCGGCGCCCGGCTTTCAGGATCTGGCTCGGCACGTCATGACCGATCAGCGCGGGCAGCCGTGCCGACGCGGCCAGCACGGCCGCGAGATCGATGCCCGTCTCGTAGCCGTCGAGTTCGAGCATGTGCACGAGTTCTTCGGTGCACGCATTGCCGGTCGCGCCCGGCGCGTACGGGCAGCCGCCGAGCCCGCCGAGCGACGCGTCGAAGCGGTCGATCCCGGCGTCGAGTGCCGCGAGCGTGTTCGCGAGCGCCATCCCGCGCGTGTTGTGGAAGTGCAGCGTGAGCGGCAGCGCGCCGAAGCGTTCGCGTGCCCGTGCCGACAGGTCGCGCACCTGCGACGGAAACGCCATGCCCGTCGTGTCGCACAGCGTGAAGCCATGCACGCCGAGATCCGCGAAGCGCTGCATCCATGCGAGTACGCCTTCGGCTGCGACATCGCCTTCCATCGGGCAGCCCATCGCGGTCGACAGCGACACGTTGATCGCGACACCGGTGCCGCGTACCGCGTCGATCACGTCGCGCAGTTGTGCGAACGACTGCTCGCGCGTCATCCGCAGGTTCGCGCGGTTGTGGCTTTCGCTCGTCGACATCACGAGGTTCACTTCGTCGACGCCGCACGACAGCGCGCGCTCCGCCCCGCGCACGTTCGGCACGAGCACCGTATAGACGACACCCGGTGCGCGCGCGATGCCGTGCATCACGGCCTCCGCGTCGCGCAACGCGGGGATCGCCTTCGGCGACGTGAACGACGTGACCTCGATCTTCGCGTAGCCGCACGCGCTCAGCGCGTCGACGAGCGCGATCTTGTCGTCGGTGTCGACGAAGGCCGCTTCGTTCTGGAAACCGTCGCGCGTCGCGACTTCGTGGAGGTAGAGCCGTTTGCGTTGGCCGTTCATGTCGTCGTCTCCGGGTTCGGGTTCAGATCACACCGCGCGTGCGCCAGTCGCCGCGCGTCGCCGCATCGATGCCGAGCGATTCGAGTACCGCGTCGGTATCCGCGCCGAGCGCGGGCGCCGCGTGGTCGATGCGCCCGGGCGTCGCGCCGAGCTTCGGCACGATACCGGGTACGAGCACCGGCGTACCGTCGGGCAACGCGGCATCGACGAGCATGTCGCGGGCGCGGTAATGCGGATCGGCCGCGATGTCGGCCACGTCGTAGATGCGCCCGGACGGAATGCGTGCTTCGTTCAGCGCGGCCAGTACGGCATCGAGATCGTGCTGCGCGCTCCATTCGCCGATCGCCGCGTCGATGCGCTCGACCTGCGCGACGCGCCCGTCGTTGTGCGCGAGCGCGGGATCGTTGCCGAGATCGGGCCGGCCGATCAGCTCCATCAGGCGCCGGAAGATGCTGTCGCCGTTGCCCGCGATCAGTGCGTACTTGCCGTCGCGGCAGCGGTACGCGTTGGTCGGCGCGATGCCGGGCAGGCTGCTGCCGGCCGCCTCGCGCACGGCGCCGAACGCCGAGTATTCGGGCAGCAGGCTTTCCATCATGTTGAAGACCGACTCGTACAGCGCGACGTCGACGACCTGCCCCTTGCCGCCTTGCTGCTCGCGATGCCGCAGCGCAAGCAGCACGCCGATCACGCCGTGCAGCGCCGACAGCGAATCGCCGAGCGAGATGCCGACGCGCACCGGCGTGCGGCCGGGCTCGCCGGTCAGGTGCCGCAGGCCGCCCATCGCCTCGGCGATCACGCCGAAGCCGGGACGGTCGCGGTACGGGCCCGTCTGCCCGAAGCCCGACACGCGCAGCATCACGAGCCCCGGGTTGATCGCTGACAGCGCGTCCCAGCCGAGCCCCCAGCCCTCGAGCGTGCCGGGCCGGAAGTTCTCGATCAGTACGTCGGTTTCCGCGACGAGACGGCGCACGACGTCCTGCCCTTCGGGCGTGCGCAGGTCGAGCGTGAGCGAGGTCTTGTTGCGCGACTGCGCGGCCCACCAGACCGACGTGCCTTCATGCAGCAGCCGCCATTTGCGCAGCGGGTCGCCGAGCCTGGGCGGCTCGACCTTGAGCACGTCGGCGCCGAATTCGGCGAGCATCCGGCCCGCGAACGGCCCGGCGATCAGTTGGCCGAGTTCCAGCACGCGAATGCCGTCCAGGGGGCGTGTCATGGCTGTCTCCGATGCAATCGTGGTGTCGATGAAGGCGATGATGACGGCGTTCGCGCCCGGCGAAAATCGATCGATGCTCAACCAGCCTTTCCGTTTCGGAAAGGCGCGCGTCGCGCCCCTCATGCAGGCGTTGCGTCAGCCTTTCCCTCCGGGAAAGCGCGCTCGCGCAACGGGCAAACGACGGCACGCGCGCCGCCGGCAGAATCGAACCCGTTCCGCGCCCGCCGGGCGCCTGTCAGCGAGACCCGCCATGTTTTCTGCTTCCTTTCCCGCGAAGATCGTGTTTCTCGACCGCGCGACGCTGTCGCCGCACACCGTGCTGAAGCCGTTTCCGTTTCCGCACGTATTGCAGACCTTCGACCGGACGGCCGCGCACGAGATAGCCGCGCGCATCGCCGACGCGGACATCGTCGTGACCAACAAGGTGCGGCTCGACGCGGCAACGCTCGCCGACGCGCGGCGCGTGCGGATGATCGCGATCGCCGCGACGGGCACCGACATCGTCGATCTCGACGCGTGCGCGGCGCGCGGCATCGTGGTGAGCAATATTCGCGGGTATGCGGTCCGCACGGTGCCCGAGCACACGTTCGCGCTGATCTTCGCGCTGCGCCGCAGCCTCGTCGCGTACCGCGACGCGGTGCGTGCGGGGCGCTGGCTCGACAGCGGGCAGTTCTGCTTTTTCGATCATCCGATTCGCGACCTGGCCGGCTCGACGCTCGGGATCGTCGGCGACGGCGTGCTCGGGCGCGCGGTGGCCGGCATCGCCCGCGCGCTCGACATGCGGGTGCGGTTTGCGGCGCACGGCGATGCGGCGGGAGACGATTACGTGCCGCTCGACACGCTGCTGCGCGACAGCGACGTGATCACGCTGCACTGCCCGCTCACGCCGGCGACGCGGCACCTGATCGACGCGGCTTCGTTCGCGCGGATGGCGCGACGGCCATTGCTGATCAATACCGCGCGCGGCGGGCTCGTGGATGAAGGCGCGCTCGTCGACGCATTGCAGTCGGGGCAGATCGCGGGCGCGGGGTTCGACGTGGTCACGCAGGAGCCGCTGCCGGCCGCGCATCCGTTCCACGCGATCCTGTCGCATCCGGCCTTCATCCTGACGCCGCACGTCGCGTGGGCGAGTGACGAAGCGATGCAAGCGCTTGCCGATCAGCTCGTGGAAAACGTCGCCGCGTTCGTGGATGGCGCGCCGCGGCACGTGGTGTGACGTGCGTGGCGCAAAGTGCGGCGGGAGGTTATTTGAACCGCAAAACAGAACGGCCCCGCTCGATGGCTCGAAGCGGGGCCGGCTGAATTCGGGGGCTGCTTACGCCAGCGACTCGGCACGTTACGGGTTCGTGCATCCGCCCTATCTTGCGGCCGGTTTCTGAATTCCTGATGGGCTCTACTTTAAGGAATCCAGACGACCAACGATATAGGACAAGTCCGAAACTGAATGGGGCCAATTCTGGAAACGACCGTTTCGATCGCAGCGCACCGCGACCGACGCGAATCTCAGTAAGCCGACATTTCGACGCAAGGATCGACCTTGGACGGCGAGCAGATGACCGAGTACTTGGCGCTCTCGCGCATCAGCGCTTCGCCTTCGTGCAGCGCGATCTTGATCTCGGGGTGACGCTCGTACGCGAGGAAGGCCGAGCACACGACGGCGGACATCACGACGAGGGAAAACACAAATTTTTCAAGGGTTTGGAAACGTTCAGGCATGGTTCGACCTATCTCTTAGGCCGTGATTATATCTCGAAATAAGGGTTTTCCCTATAACGCAGCCCGCATACCGAGGATGCGTTCGGTCTTTTGGGGCCAGTGTTCGCACCCCTTTTCGGTGAATCGGTGTCGAACGCGGGTCGCGCCGGCCGAATGGCGCCACCCCGCCGGCCGTGGTCGTGCCTGCACGGGGCGAGGGTCATCGATGGTTTGAAGAAACGGAACGATCGCGGCTCGCAGGGACGAAGCCGCGTGCCCGCGGAATCAGGGCACGCCGCGCCGCCGGCGCTTCACTGCGGCGCCGACGCGCCGCTCGCCGCATTGCCCGGCCACGCCTTGCCGATTTCGTCGACCAGCGACTTCGCGGTGCCCGTCACGATCGCCGCGTCGACGCCGGAGGTCTGCCACGCGCCGTCGGCGGCCTGCACGAAGGTCAGGTTCGCGCGCGAAGGCTTGTAGTCGGCATTGCGCCACGTGACCACGACGTCGCACGAGTAGGTGCGATCGCCGAGCTTCTTGCAGTCGCCGTCGGGCTTCGCCGACACGACATCGGCCGAGACGGGCAGCGGCTGGCCGAACAGCGCGTTCAGGCCGCCGTGGTTTTCCGCCTCGAGCGCGCGGCGCACGGCGGCGTCGACATCGCTCGAACCGGGGCCGTCGTGGAGCAGGTTGCAGGCAGCCAGCAGCGTCGATGCACCGGCGAGTGTCAGCAGCGTGTGGAACTTCATGGATATCCGTGATCGGTGGAATGCCGCGTAGTCTGCAACGTCCGCGTGTCGCGCGCGGTATCCATTTGTAACCAATTGCACGGAGGCGCGAGCGGCATCGCGTGCCCGAGCGTCGCCCTCGCCTATTGCCGCTCCTGCTTCACGCGACTGACGAGCTGCGTCGGGCTCACGAACTGCAGCGCGATCACGACCCACACGAGCGTGATGGCCATGTAGATCATCGCCATCGCGTCGATCGATTGCGGCGCGCGCACGCCGGTCGAGAACACCGCGTAATACAGCGCGACGACGAGTGTCTGCGTGCTCGGCCCCGCGGTGAAGAAGGTCAGCTCGAACATCCCGATCGTGCGCACCAGCACGAGCAACCCCGCCGCGAGCATGCCGGGCACCAGCAGCGGCAGCAGCACGTAGCGGAAATAGCGCCACGTGTTCGCGCCGAAGATGCGCGCGGCGGCTTCGAGATTCGGATCGATCTGCTCGATGAACGGCGTCATCACGAGGATCACGAACGGCAGCGCCGGCACGAGGTTCGCGAGGATCACGCCGGGCAGCGTGCCCGCGAGCCCGACCTTGTACATCACGGTGGCCATCGGGATCCCGTACGTGACGGGCGGCACCATCAGCGGCAGCAGGAACACCAGCAGCGCGAAGCGCTTGCCGCGAAACCGCACGCGCGCCAGCGCATACGCGGCCGGCACGCCGAGTGCGATCGACAGCAGCACGACCGCGCCGACGACCTCGACGGTCACCCACAGCACGCTCGCGAGCTGGAAGTCTTCCCACGCCTTCGCATACCAGTGCAGCGTGAAGCCCTGCGGCAGCGGCGTGCCGAACCAGCGGGTCGCGATCGAGTTCACCGCGACGGTCGCGATCAGCAGCATCACGTTCAGCAGGAAGAACGCCATCAGCCCCCACACGAGCGCCTTCCACGCGCGGCCGGCGAGATTGCTTGTCATCTTCCGCGGTTTCCTCGCGTCGACGGGGCGCGCATCGGGTGCATCGGGCGTGTCGTGCTTCGGCGGCCAGGTGCGCGCGGCATGATTGTCGGTCGCCATCAGCCCTTGCCTCCCGTCACCGCGCCCGTATAGAAGAAGCGGCGCGCGCCGAGCATCGACGCGACCACCAGCAATTGCACGAAGCCCATCACGATCGCGATCGCCGATGCCAGCGAATAGTCGTAGCTCTCGAACGCCGCTTCCGCCGCCGCGATCGAGATCACGCGCGTGGGCCCGGCCGGCGCGCCGAGCAGCACGGCCGACGGAAACACCGAGAACGCCTGCACGAACGACAGGCATGCGGCCATCGTGAGCCCCGGCACGAGCAGCGGCAGGTAGATCTGCCGGAACTGCTGCCACGGGTTCGCGCCGAGCGTCGCCGCTGCGCGCGCGAGCGTCGGGTCGATGCCGCTGATGTACGACAGCATCAGCAGGAACGCGAACGGAAAGCCCGACACGATCAGCGACAGCAGCACGCCCCAGTAGTTGTGCGTGAGGCGCACTTCGTCGGTGTACAGGTGCAGCCCCTGCAGCGCCTGCGGGAACCAGCCGTTCGGCCCGAAATACGTGAGCATCCCGTCGGCGACGAGCACGGTGCCGAGCGTCACGGGAATCACGAGCAGCGTCGTGACGAACTTCTGGTACGGCGAATGGCGGCGCAGCGCGAATGCGACGGGCACCGCGATGCCGACGTTGAGCAGCGTCGCCGGCACCGCGAGCTTCAGCGTGACGACCACGGTCGGCCACATGGCCGTGTCGGTGAAGAACTGCACGTAGTTCGCGAGCGCGCCGCCGCCGTTCATCGGCTGGAACGACAGCACGAGGCCGTACGCGAACGGGTAGATGAACAGCGCGACGATGAACGCGAGCGCGGGCGTGACGAGCCACGCTTTCGCGTCGCGCGGCGTGCCGCCGGACGCGACCGTGCTCATGCGGCCTCCCGGTATGACGGCGCGGCGGTCACGCCGCTCATGTCGGCGCTCCCGGATAGACGAGCGTGCGTGACGGCGCAACGCGCAGCCGCAGCGGCTCGCCTTCCGTGAATTCGCCGGCGACGCGCGCCCAGATCGGGCCGAACGGCGTGACCGCGCGGATCAGCGAATCGCGGCCGCCGTACTCGACCGTTTCGACGGTCGAGTCGAACGCGTTCGTGTTGTCGCCCGCATCGTCTGCCCGCTCGATGTCGTCGGGGCGCAGCGCGACCACGACCTCCTTCGCATCGAAGCCGGCCATCGGCACGCCCGTGACGCGCACGCCACCGGCCGCGACGTTCACGTAATCGCCGGCCATCCCTTCGAGCGTGAACGGCAGCACGTTGCGATAACCCATGAAGCGCGCGACGTGCAGGTTGTGCGGGCGTGTGTAGACGTCCTTCGGCGTCGCGACCTGCTGCACGACGCCCTCCTTCATCACGACGATGCGGTCGGCCATCGACAGCGCTTCGTCCTGGTCGTGCGTCACGTAGATCGTCGCGCGTTCGAGCTGCGTGTGGATGCGGCGGATCTCGGCGCGCATCTCGATGCGCAGCTTCGTGTCGAGGTTCGACAGCGGCTCGTCCATCAGCACGAGCGGCGGCTCGATCACGATCGCGCGCGCAATCGCGACGCGCTGCTGCTGCCCGCCCGACAGTTGCCCGGGCAGCTTGCCCTCGTGGCCGACCAGCTGCACGAGTTCGAGCGCCTGCTGCGCGCGCCGCCGCGTTTCCTGCTTCGGCACGCCGCGCATCTTGAGGCCGAAGCCGACGTTGTCGAGCACCGACATGTGCGGAAACAGCGCGTAGTTCTGGAACACCATCCCGAAGCCGCGGCGCTCGGGCGGCAGCACGTCGATGCGCGTGTCGTCGAGCCAGATGCCGCCGCGCGTGAGCGGCTGCAGCCCCGCGATGCAGTTGAGCGCGGTCGACTTGCCGCAGCCCGACGGGCCGAGCAGCGCGATGAATTCGCCGCGCCGGATCTCGAGATCGAGCCCGTTCAGCGCGGCGACCTGCGCGCCTTCCGCATTGGTGAAGCTGCGGCATACGCCATCGAGCCGCAGCCGTTCGAAACTGTGCTTCATTGCGCGAACTCCCTCGACGCGGGCGCCGCGGCGCCCGCCGGTTCATGCGTCACTTCGACTTCTGCGAACCGATCTCGCGATCCCACTTCTGGAACGCGGCAACCATTGCCTGCGCGTTGAGCGGCTGCACGTGCGGGCGCTCCGCGAGCAGCTTCGCGTACTCGGGGCGGCCGAATTTCTTGATCACTTCCTGGCTGTGCGCGGGCGCCATCTCGAGCGTCACGCCCTTTACCGCCGGGCCCGGATAGAAGTAGCCGTCGTCGTAGGTCATCGCCTGTTGCGCCGGTTCGAGCAGGAAATTCATCAGCTTGAACAGCACGTCGAGCTTTTCCTTCGGCACGCCCTTCGGGATCACCATGTAGTGCGCGTCGTTGACCCACGTCATGTTGTCGAAGGCCTGGACCTTGAATTCCGCCGGCACGATGCCGAGCGCGCGCGGGTTGAGATCCCAGCCGGTGACGGTCACGGTCATGTCGCGCGTGCCCTCGCCGAGCTCCTTCATCACCGCCGACGTGCCGCCCGGGTAGTACGGCACGCAGTCGTTCAGCGACTTCAGGAACGCCCAGGTCTTGTCCCAGCCGTTGATCGGATCCTGCGGATTCTTGTCGCCGAGCACGTACGGCAGCCCCATCAGGAACGTGCGGCCGGGGCCCGAGTTCGCCGGGCGCGCATAGATCAGCTTGTTCGGGTGCGCCTTGCACCACGCGAGCAGCTGATCGGGCGTCTTCGGCGGGTCGCTGACCTTCGCCGGGTTGTATTCGAGCAGCGGGCCGGCCGGCATGTAGGTAACTTCGAGGCCGTAGCCCTGCGCGAGATCCTGCATCTTGCGCGGGCCGGGCGCGTATTTGTCGAGCACGCCGGGGAGCGCGGCCGCGTCGTCGGGCAGCAGCTTCTGCCACAGGTTCTGCTCGATGCCGGCGGCCAGCGCGTCGGTGCCCGTCAGCACGAGGTCGATGTCGGCGCGCCCCGCCGCCTGCATCGCCTTGATCTTGCCCGGCAACTGCGGCGCGGGCGCGTTCGTGAACGTGACGTTCGAGACGAGGTTCGGGTTCTTGTCCTTGAAGGCTTCGATGGCCTTCTGCGTGAGCTGCAGGTTGCCCGCGACATCGACGATGTTCAGCGAGACGGGGGCGGCGACGGCGGCCGTGGCAGACAGCGTGAAGCCCACGGCGAGTGCGATCCGGCGGACACGGCGAGCGATCGGGGTGGCGTTCATGTCTCCTCACTTCGGTCGGTGGATGGGACCTTTCTTTTCAGGAAATCATGACGGCGTTATACGATGTCGGTCAACAAAAAACCACGGCGCGCGGGGCGGGACTTTCCCTGACAAATGCCTTCCGTTTATTGAGGATTTGTGTGCCGACCGATGCTGGGGCGTCGTGCCGGGTCGATTGTGCCGCGTGTTAAGACGTCGTATCTCGGCGATCGGCGAAATGGAATCGGTTCGAGGCCGCATTGCGACGCGACGGTGACGGCGCGCGCGCCGGGCACCCGGTCGGGCGCGGCGCGCGAAAGGCGGGAATATTCGGTCAGTCAGGCCGTGCCGAGAGCGGCCACTTCTTCGATCAACCGCTCTGCATCCCGCCACTCGCCATACCCCGACGCCGGGTTCAGGTGGCCGACCTCCCCCAGATCGACGAGCTGGCTGCCCCACCCGGCCGCCAGCGCCTCGATGCGTTCGAAACCCGCGAGCGGATCGTTGCGGCTCGCGGCGACGATGCTCGGAAACGGCAGCCGTCCGGTCGGTATCGGCGTCCAGCCGTTCGCGGCGATCGCCTCGGGCGCCGGATAACCGGCAGGCATCGGCGACTCGAGATCGGCCGGCGCCGCGAGCAGCGCGCCGTGGATCTGGCGCGTGGCCTGCCGTGCCCAGTGCGCCGTGATCATCACGCCCGCGCTGTGCGCGACGAGGATCACCGGGCCGTCGATCCCGGCCAGCGCCGCATCGAGCGCCGCGACGCGTGCGGCGCGGCTCAGCTTGTCGGCTTCGAGCGGCGCGACGGCGCGTGCGTTCGGCAGGCGCCGTTCGAGGTGCGTCTGCCAGTGGTCTTCGACGTGATCGCGCAAGCCGGGCACGATCAGGATGGTGGGGGTGGTCGTCAGGGTCATGCTGTCTCCGAAACGTTCAGGAAAGGTGGGACGCGCGCCGTTCGCGTTCGACGCGGGCGAGGTCGGCCACATAGCTCGCGCGTCCGATCGCGAACAGCACGGCGGCCATGAGCGGCACGACGGGAATCCATTGCAGCGCGCCGACGAGGCCGGCGCGATCGGCGACCCACCCCGTCAGCAGCGGGCCCGGCGCCATGCCGAGCAGGTTGTTGGCGAGCGTGAGCGTCGCGAACGCCGACGCGTGGATCGCGGCCGGCGTCAGGTTCGCGACCATCGCGCCCGATGCACCGGACGCACCCGCGCCGACCAGCATCCCCGCGCAGATCAGCGCGAGCTGCAGCGGCCCGGGCGGCAGCCGGAACGCCATCGCGAGGCACACGCCCGTGAGGACGCAATACGCGATCGCGGTCAGCCACTTGCGCTTGCCGTCGATCTTGCCGACGCGGTCGGTGACGATCCCGCAGCCGACCATCCCGACGCCCGCGAGCAGCACGAAGCCGGCCGCGAGCACCGCCGCGCGGTCGGGCGCCATCGCGTAGTAGCGGTTCAGGTAGCTCGGCAGCCACGCGAACAGCGCACCCGGCACGAACAGGTGCAGCCCGCTGCCGAGGTACGCGCAGATCACCGAACGCGATGCGAACAGCCCCGACATCAGCGCACGCACGTTGCCGCGCAGGTCGCGCGGCGCGCCGGTGACGCGCCGGCACGGTTCGATCCGATACGCGGCGAGCCGCCGTTCGGTCACGACGCAGCGATACGCGACGAGCAGCACGATGCCGAGCGCGGCCATCACGCCGAACGACCAGCGCCAGCCGAGATGCGCACCGACCAGCCCGCCGAGCGCCATCCCGAACACGGAGCCGAATGCGCCGCCGGCCATGAACGCGCCGGTCAGCGTCGCGCGCAGCCGTGCCGGAAAGATGCTGAGGATCAGCGCGACGCCGACGCTGCCGTACGCGGCTTCGCCGAGCCCGACGAGGCCGCGCGCGACGAGCATCTCCGCGTAATTCGTCGACAGCGCGCAGCCGAGCGTCGCGATGCTCCACAACGCGGCCATCAGCACGATGCTGCGCACGCGCCCGAAGCGGTCGGCGAGTACCGACAGCGGGAACGTCAGCAGCCCGACCAGCAGCGCGACGACGCCGGACAGCGAACCGAGCTGCGTGTCCGACAGCCCCCACGCGTGCTTGAGCAACGGGAATACGGCATTGAGCACCTGCCGCGACATGTAGTCCGACAGCAGCAGGCCGACGGTCAGCCCGAACACGAGCCACGCATACGCGGGCGCGCGCCGGCCGGCGGCGGCGATGTCCTGTATCGACGGCTCGACTTGATGGATCAGCATGCGTGTCTCCTCCGGCGCCGGAGGTCGTGCTCCGGCGCGGCTTGCGTGGCCCCGCTCCGTGGCCCGGAGTCAGCCCCCGCGCCGTGCGCGGGGATGGGTGCCACGCCACAACGGTCGGCGGGCGGCGGCCGTGGCGACCGCCTGCCCGGGTGCGCGGCGCGTCAGGCGGCCCGCAGCGGCACGTTCACCTGGCCGGAGCGGCGGTTCGGCGCCATCCCGAGGTGCGCGAGCGTCTCGTCGATGCCGTCGTACTGCACGCCGATCCGGTAGATCGCCTTCGCCTCCTTGCCGGTGGCGATGTCGCGGCCGAGTTCGCGCGCGATCCGCACGCACTGCTCGACCTGTTGCACCGACGTCATCCGGTTGCCCTTCTGGTCGATGATCGTGTCCTCGATCCCGCAGCGCGGATGCAGGCCCAGCGCCATCGCGACCGTGTTGATCGGCAGCACGTTCTTCATCAGCGATTCGAGCGTGATGCACGCGCCGTCCGGGCAGCGCCGCACGAATTCCATGAAGTTGTACGGATTCGGGCCGTCGAAGCCGCCGCCGATCCCGACCCACGTGACGTTCAGCGGGCCGCGATAGACGCCGCGGCGGATGATCCGTTCGAGCGTTTCCAGCGCGTGCATGCCGGTGAGCTGGAAATGCGGCTGGATGCCGGCCGCCTGCAGGCGGCGCAGGTGTTCGTCGACCCAGCCCGGGCCGGCCGGCACGGTCATCTCGCGGTACGCGTCCCAGTACGCGGCTTCGTTCAACGACGTGCCGGCGATGTCCTGGCGGTTCATCAGCTCGGTGATGTTCATCTGCACGGTGTTGATCGCGACCGTCACCTGGTCGGGCTTCGGCGTCAATTCGGCAAGCATGTGGCGCGTGTCGTCGGACAGCCATTTCGCGTCGGCGCCCTCGCCTTCCGGCGCGAACGAGATCGAGCCGCCCACCTGCAGGATCATGTCGGGCACCGCATCGCGCAGCCGGCCGAGCAGCTCGTTGAACTTCGACAGCCGCTTGCTGCCCTTGCCGTCGAGCTCGCGCACATGCATGTGCAGCACCGTCGCGCCCGCGTTGTAGCAGTCGACGGCCTTCTGCACGTGCTCGTCCATCGTCACCGGAATGTCTTCCGGAAAATCGGCCGGCATCCATTCGGGGCCGTACGGCGCGACCGTGATGACCACCTTGTCCTGGTTTTCCGGGTGCAGCGAATCGTCGAGAAATTGCATGTCGTCCTCCAGTGGAAATCGTTGTATTGCGGGCGCACGGGCGTGCGTATCCCGCCGCGCCGGGCGGCGGGCCCGGCGCGTTGCATGGGGTTTCAGAGATGGGCTACGGTGTTGGCGGGCTCAGACCGGCACGTCGCCGACGATGCCCGCGCGCTCCATCTGGCGTACGCACGGCGGGTAGTCCATCACCGCGTAGTGCTGGGTGCTGCGGTTGTCCCAGATCGCGACGCTGTGCTTCTTCCAGCGCCAGCGCACCTGGTACTCGGGGATGTACGCCTGGCTGATCAGGTATTGCAGCAACTGGCCGGCGCCGGGATTCGCGTCCTGCCCGACCCGCACGCGCGCCGGCGTGTGGAAGTTCGTGAAATGCGTGGTGAACGCATTCACGTACAGCACCTTCTCGCCCGTTTCGGGATGCGTGCGCACGACCGGATGCTCGGCGTCCGGGTACTGCGCCTTGAGCGCGAGGCGCTTGTCGATCGGCATCGCCGCGCCGAAGCTCGCCTCGATGCTGTGGCGCGCGCGCAAGTCGTCGATCTGCTGCTTCACGTGGTCAGGCAGGCGCTCGTAGGCGAGCACCATGTTCGCCCACATCGTGTCGCCGCCAACCGGCGGACCGTCGATGCAGCGCAGCACGCAGCCGAACGGCGGCGCCACGCGCCAGCTCGCATCGCTGTGCCACGCATTCTCGTAGCGGTCGTTCGGCTGGTCGGGCGACTTGTAGATCCGCACGAGCCCCGGATGCTCGGGATCGCTGCCGGCCACCGGATGATCCTCGAGCTCGCCGAAGCGCCGCGCGAACGCGACGTGCTCGGCGCGCGTGATGTCCTGGTCGCGCAGGAACAGCACGCGATGGCGAAGCAGCTGCCCGCGGATCTCGGCGAACAGGCCGTCGTCGTGCACGGCGTCGGCGAGGCTCACATCCAGCAGTTCCGCGCCGATCGCGCAGGTCAGGGGTTCGACTCGCATGCGCGTCTCCTCAGACGATGAACACCGACGAACCGGTCGTCTTGCGCGATTCGAGATCGCGATGCGCCTGCGCGGCGTCCTGCAGCGCGTAGCGCTGGTTGATCTCGATCCGGATCCGGCCGGCCGCGACGTGCGCGAACAGTTCGCCGGCCAGGTCGTTCTTCTCGGCCGGATCGGCGATGTAGTCGGCCAGCGCCGGGCGCGTCAGGTATAGCGAGCCTTTCATCGCGAGGCGCTGCGGATCGAACGGCGGGATCGGGCCCGACGCGGTGCCGACGCACACCATCAGCCCGCGCCGCTTCAGCGAATCGAGCGAGCCTTCGAAGGTGTCCTTGCCGACGCTGTCGAACACGACGTCGACGCCCGCGCCGTCCGTCAGTTCGCGCACGCGCTTCGCGACGTCCTCGCGGCTGTAGTCGATCGTGTGGTCGCAACCGTGTGCGCGGGCGATTTCGGCCTTGTGCTCGCTGGAGACGGTGCCGATCACCGTGAGCCCGAGCAGCTTCGCCCATTGCGACACGATCAGCCCGACGCCGCCGGCGGCCGCGTGCAGCAGGATCGTGTCGCCCGGCGCGAATGCATGGATGCGGCGCAGCAGGTAGGCCGACGTCAGGCCGCGCATCGTCATCGCCGCGGCCGTTTCGCACGTGATGCCGGCCGGCAGCCGCACGAGCGGCGCGGCGGGAATCAGCCGTTCGGTGCTGTATGCGCCGAGCGTGTTCAGGAAGCCCGTGTAGGTCACGCGGTCGCCGACGGCGACGTGCGTCACGCCGGGGCCGACCGCTTCGACCACGCCGGCCGCCTCGACGCCGAGGCCGGCAGGCAGCGGCACCGGATAAAGGCCGCTGCGGAAGTACGTGTCGGCGAAATTCAGGCCGACCGCGTCGTGCCGCAGGCGCACCTGGCCGTGGCCCGGGTCGCCGACCTCGACTTCCTCCCAGCGCAGGACCTCGGGGCCGCCGGTTTCGTGGAATCGCACTGCATGTGCCATGGTGTTCTCCGTAAGGTGTCAGTCGGATGCGCGCCGCGCATCGTCGGGTTCGTTCGGTTCGTTCGCGCGTGGTGGGGTCGCGGCTGCGCCGTCCGCCAGCGATGCATCCAGTCCGGCCCAGTCCGCGTCGCCGAGATAGCGCCGCGCGGCCGGGAAAATCACGCCTTCCATCCGCCCCATCTGCTCGAACGCGCCGTGCGCGTAGCGGGCGAACGCCGTGTCGAACGCGGCCGACGGCAGCCCTTCCGCGGCGATCCGCATGAGCGCATCGAGCGCTTGCGCATCGCGCTGCCGCTGGCGGTCGAGTTCGTCCAGTTCGGCCGCGACGCACTCCGCACGGATGCGCAATGCCGCGAACAGGCGCGCTTCGGCGGCCGTGCCGAACCGGGCGCGCTGAAGCACGGCGAGCGATGTCAGCGCCTCCTGCGTGTCGGCCGCTTGCCGCTGCGGCGCGTCCATATTTGCGGGTACGCCGGTCGTCATCAACGCACGCAGCCACCCTTCGACCGCACGATGCGCATCGAGGCAACGCGCCATCACGCGCGCCTCGGCCGGCGTGCGCCGCGACGTGCACACGAGCACCGGCACGCCGCTCGTCGCGAGCAGGTGCTGCCGTTGCGCGCAGGCCGCCGCATCGGCCTCGTGCGGCAGCGCCGCGACGCCGATCAGGTCGCAGCCGAGTTCGGCCGCCAGCGCACCGGGCGCTGCGTCGCCGGCCCCCGGATGGCCGGCGCCCGGATGACCGGCCCCCGCGATCGCATGAGACAACCCCTGTGCCCGCGCGGCGGCTTCCACTTTCGCACCGTGCTCCGGCAGCCGCGCTCCGGATAAACGCGAGTCCGGTGCGGCGCCGGTCAGCATGAACGTGACCCGGGCGCCGACCGCACGCGCCAGTTCGAGCGCATGGCCGATCGCGTCGATGCCGCCGGGCGAGCCGTCGACCGTCACGAGCAGATGGCGGTACATCGTGCCGCTCCGCTTATCCGGCGAGCGGCGCGCTGCGCCGCGTGCCGGTCGATACGATCTTCATGGGTGGGTTCCTCGCGGTGTTCGTCTTGCATCGGAACCCATGCTATCGATGCGGCGCCGGTGCGGCCCCACTCGTCGCGGGGGGGATTGACGCGCGAATGCGGTTCGGCCGATCCTTCCCCCACACCCACCCCGGACGCTGGCCCCCACGGCACCGCCGGAATCCGACTGCTGCCCCGATGGCCCACCCACCCGATCGCGCCGACGCGCCTCCCACCGAACTGGTCCTGAAGACGACCGCGCCGCGCGTGCCGGCGCAGTTGCTGGCCCGCGCGCGGCTGAGCCTTGCCGCACCCGCTTTCGACGGCCGGCCGGTCACGCTGGTGCAGGCGCCGGCCGGTTACGGCAAGACGTCGCTGCTCGCGCAATGGCGCCGCGAAACCCTCGCGCTCGGCCGTGCGGTCGTATGGCTGTCGGCCGACGAGCGCGACGATGCGGCGCGGTTGCTGCAAGGGCTCGTGCAGGCGGTGCGGACCGGTTGTGCACGGCCCGGCTTCGGGCGCCTGATCCCGATGGGCGCGGCCGACGCGGCGCGCGCGCTGGAGGGCGTGACCGCGTGGCTGGCCGAGGTCGCGCAACTGTCGATCGATGCGCTGCTGATCGTCGACGATGCGGAGCGGTTGCCGCCCGCCGGCCTCGATGCGCTGACCTACGTGCTGCACAACGCGCCGCAAAACCTGCATGTCGTGGTTGCCGCGCGGCGCGGGCTCGATCACGTGGCCGGCGACCTGCTCGCCGGCGGGCAGTGCACGCTCGCGGGCCCCGACTGGCTGCGCTTCACGCTCGACGAGACGATCGCGCTGGTCGGCGCGCGCTTTGCGCAGCGGGTCGACGCCGACGCGTGCGCGCGGCTGTTCGAGCGCGTCGACGGCTGGCCGCTCGGCCTGCAGCTCGCGATGGCCGCGATGGCGCGCTCGGCCGACCCGCGCCAGGCGGTCGACGCACTCGCCGCCCGCGTGGACGGCACACGCGACCGCCTCGTCGAGCTGCTGCTCGCGAACCTGTCTGCCGACGACACTGCGTTCCTGACGCGCACGAGCGTCGCCGATCGCCTGCATCCGTCGCTGTGCGCGGCGCTGCTCGACGACGCAGGCGCACCCGGCCGTCTCGCCCGGCTCGCACGCGACACGCCGCTGTTCATTGCGTCGGACGATTCGGACTGGTGCCGGCTGCATCCACTCGTGCGCGACACGCTGCGCGACCGCCTGGCCGCGGGCTCCGACGCCGAGCGCAGCGCGCTGCATGCGCGGGCGGCTGCGTGGCTCGACGCGCACGGGATGACCGAGGAAGCCGCCCGTCACGCGTATGCGGCCGGCCAGTTCGAGGTGGCGTACGCGCTCGCGCAGCGTTGCCTCGAGGATGCGATCAAGCAGGGCCGCATCAACGACGTGCTCGACTGGCTCGCGCTGCTGCCCGATGCGGAGCTCGACAAGCGCCCGACGCTGCGCGTCGCGGTGGCCTGGGCGCTGGCGCTCGGCGAGCGCCATGTCGAAGCGCAACGCCAGATCGCGGGCATCCTCGCGGATCCCGGCACGCCCGCGGCGATGCGCTACGAGTGCGCGCTGATCCTCAGCGCGGCCGCGTATTACGCCGACGAAATCGACCGCTTCGTCGAGCTGTTCGAACCGTGGGCCGACTTCACGCCGCCGGCGGCGACTTGGCTCGCGCAAATGCATGCGAACCGGCTGTCGGCGCGCGCGATCATCGTCGGCGAACCGGCGCAGGCGCGCCGCTTCCAGCACGCGGCGCCGCGCGGCGAGACGGCGGCCGGGTTCGGCTACGTCGCACGCTGGGGCGAGCTGATCACGGGCCTGAGCTACCTGCGCGAGGGCCAGGTGCGGCTGGCCGACGACGCGTTGTCGCCGGCGCTGGCGCGTGCGGAAGCCGATCTCGGGCGCCGCCATCCGCTCACCTGCATGCTCGCGGCGATGTGCGCGGCGCTCGCGTACGAGGCCGACCGTGTCGACCAGGCTGCCGCGCTGCTCGCGAACCGGCTCGACGTGCTCGAACATGCGGGCACGCCCGACACCGTGCTGCTCGGCTATCGCACCGCCGCGCGCATCGCGCTGCTGCGCGGCGTCGAGCACCGCGCGATCGACCTGCTCGAAGCGCTCGACGCGATGGGTGTCGCGCGCCGCCTGCCGCGCCTGTCGGTCGCGAGCCTCGCCGAACAGGTGCGCATTCATGCGGCGCGTTATCGCGAGGCGACCTGCCACGCGCTCGTCGAGCGGATCGATGCGATCGCCGCGGCCGAGTTTCCGTCGCACGGGCCGTTGTGGCGGCGCCCCGTCGTGCTGCTGCAGGCCACCGCGCACGCGGGTGCCGCGCTGGCCGCGCGCCGCTGGGACGATGCAAGCGCGGCGCTCGACGAAGCCGCCGTGCTGGCCCGCGAAATGAGCATGGGGCAGGCGCGCATCGAGATCATGGCGCTCAGCGCGTTCGCGCGCGAGCAATCGGGCGGCGGCGGCCGCGCGTTGCTCGACGAAGCGATGAACCTCGCGGACCTGTTCGGGCTGACGCGCACGCTCGCCGACGCGCATCCGGCCATCGCCGACTGGGCGCGCCGCGCCGGCGACGAAGCGGCCGCCGGCACCGGCCCCGCGCGGCACGCGCTGCCGCTGCCACGCATCGTGCCGCCCGCCCCGCGCGCCGCGGCCAGCCCGCGCGCGGTGCCGAGCGTCGTGCTGACGCCGAAGGAGCGCGCGATTCTCGAACTGCTTGCGCGCAACCTGTCTAACAAGGAGATCGCGGTGGCGCTCGCCGTCGGCGAGGAAACCGTGAAGTGGCACCTGAAGAACCTGTTCGGCAAGCTCGACGCCAGCTCGCGCAAGCACGCGGTGCGCCGCGCGCTGGTGCTCGGCCTGCTCGAAAGCGCGCCCTGACGTCGTAACGCCGGTTTCGCCAGCCGGGCGCATCGTCGCGCCCGCTTTCCTCCGATTCTCCGCAACCCTGCCCCCCGCGCATGGGGGGGAGCGGCCGCCCGCCGTTGCGTAGTCTTTCCGCACGGCTCATGCGGGCGTGGCCTATCACACCTTCCCGCCAGCCTCTCTGCTCCACCCGGACGGGCTCGATCCCGTCCGGTCCAATACGACCCTGGAGACTTCGATGAAGACGAAACTGGCCGCGCTCGCGGCGCTTGCCGGCTGCTCGGCGCTCGCGCAGGCCCAATCCTCCGTCACGCTCTACGGCGTGATCGACTCGGGCCTGCTGTACCAGAGCACGTCGGCGGCATCGTTCAGCCCGACCGCGCCGAACACGGGCAAGGTGTTCCGCATGAAGGACGGCGGCATCTACTCGAGCTTCTGGGGCATCAAGGGCAGCGAGGACATCGGCGGCGGCTACAAGGTCAACTTCAAGCTGCAGGGCTCGTTCGACAGCGGCAGCGGCAAGCTGCAGCTGAGCGATACGCCGGGCGCCGTCGCGATCTTCAACCAGGTCGCGTCGCTCGGCGTGTCGGGCCCGTTCGGCACGTTCACGGCCGGCCGCCAGATCGTGCCGATGATCTACGCGATGGCCGACACCGACGTGCGCAACGCGCAGTTCTTCGGCAGCGTGCTGATCGCGTGGCTCGGCCTGAACACGGCGGCCGGCTGGTCGGGGACGAGCACCAACGCAGCGATCGGCGCGCTGTACGACAGCAATGCGCTCGTCTACCAGTCGCCGACCTTCGCGGGTGCGTCGATCGCGCTCGAATACGCGCCGGGCGGCGTGGCCGGGCAGTTCCAGGGCGGCACGCGCGAGTCGGTCGTGCTCAGGTATGCGAACGATGGGCTGAACGCTTCGGCCGCCTACTACAACGGCCACGACACGAGCCCGGCGCCGGGCGTCGCGCCGACCGGCGTCGACAACAACCGCTTCATCTACGTCGGCGCGAAATACACGATCCACGATTTCTCGGTGTCGGCGTCGTACGGCAACGGCAGGAATCCGTCGCATGCGGACAAGGTGAACCTCGACATGCTGTCGGCCGGCCTCGGCTATCGCTTCACGCCCGCGCTGCAGGTGACGTCCGCGGTGTATTACCTGAAGGACCGCAACGTCTCGGCGAACAAGTCGACGGCGGTCGTGCTGGCGGCCGACTACAGCCTGTCGAAGCGGACGATGGTCTATGCGCAGATCGGCCACGTGAACAACCGCGGCACGATGGACCAGATGCTCGTGTACGGGCAGCCGGTTGCGCCGGGCGTCGGCACGACGGCCGCGATGATCGGGCTGCGGCACAACTTCTGATCTCTGCCGGCGGCGGCTCCCGGCAGTGTGGTGGCCACCCTCGGCATCGATCGCCGGGATCGGCTACAGTGGGCGTTTTCGGCGCGCTCCGCCCTGCCGTCTCGCCATCGACCGTGGCGCGTGCGGCAGCAGGAACGGGGCGCGGATCCTTCACTTCGACGAGCGACCCTCCATGTCCGACCTGTCCGCCTTCCCGATCACGCAAAAGTGGCCGGCCCAGCATCCCGACCGTCTCCAGCTCTACTCGCTGCCGACGCCGAACGGCGTCAAGGTGTCGATCATGCTCGAGGAAACCGGCCTGCCGTACGAGCCGCACCTCGTGCGCTTCGACACGAACGACCAGCTGTCGCCCGCGTTCCTGTCGCTGAACCCGAACAACAAGATCCCGGCGATCATCGATCCGAACGGCCCGGACGGCAAGCCGCTGCCGCTGTTCGAATCGGGCGCGATCCTGATCTATCTCGCGGACAAGACGGGCCAGCTGATCCCGAAGGATCTCGCGGGCCGCTACGAGACGATCCAGTGGGTGATGTTCCAGATGGGCGGCATCGGGCCGATGTTCGGCCAGGTCGGGTTCTTCCACAAGTTCGTCGGCCGCGACTACGAGGACAAGCGTCCGCGTGATCGTTATGTCGACGAGTCCAAGCGCCTGCTTGGCGTGCTCGACGCGCATCTCGCGAATCGGCAATGGGTGATGGGCGATACCTATACGATCGCCGACATCGCGATTTTCCCGTGGGTGCGGAACCTCGTTGGCTTCTACGAAGCGGGCGACCTGGTCGGCTTCAGCGAATTCCGGAACGTCAAGCGGGTGCTCGATGCGTTCGTTGCGCGGCCGGCTGTCGAGCGTGGGCTCAATATTCCGGCACGAGGCTGATGGGTTAAGCGGGTGCACACCGTGCAGGCCGCGATCTGAAAAAACCCGCCGCATTGCGCGGCGGGTTTTTTATTTGAAGGTCTTCGCGAATTTTCCGGGAGCGCCGTGAAGAGTGTCGTTGTTCGGCGCGGCGGCGAACGTTCGAGTTGCCGAGGTAGCGGTGCCAGTTACGCCAGCGCGTCACGTGGGCCACCGCCACGACGGATCGGACAGGTGTTCCGCAAAGTAATCGGACAGCGCAGCCACCTTGGCCGGACGGGCACGCGCGGACGGCGTGACGAAGTAAAGGCCGCCCTTCGTCAACGACCAGTCGGTCAGGAGCGCTTCGAGGCGGCCATCGGCCAGATATTCGCCGGCGATGAATTCGGGCAGTTCTGCAATCGCGAGGCCATCGAGCAGCGTGGGCAGCAACGCATCGGCATTCGTCACGCGCAGCGGCCCGGTCGGCATGACCGGTTCCTCCTCACCCGCGCCGTTCGTGAACCGCCACACATCGCCGCGTGCGCGATAGGCATAGGAAAGGCACGGCCGATCCACCAGTTCGCGCGGATGGGCGGGCCGCCCTTCCCGCTCCAGATACGCCGGCGACGCCACCACGAACTGGGTGACCGCGCACAGCCGGCGCGCGACCAGCGAGGAATCCGGCAGCGCGGCGATGCGCAGCGCGGCGTCAAAACCGTCGGCGACCAGATCGACCGACGCATCGGAAAGATGCAAGTCGATCGACACCTCGGGATACGCGCGAAAGAAGCCGGGTAACAGCGGCGCAACCCAGCGCAGCCCGAACGACATCGGCACGGCGAGCCGCACCAATCCGCGCGGCTGCGACGACATCTCGCGCGCGGCGTTTTCCGCCTCCTCGGCCCGACGATAGATCTCGCCGGCCGTCTCGCAAATGGTCCGGCCGAACTCGGTCAGCGCGAGCTGCCGCGACGTGCGATTGAAGAGCCGCGCACCCAGCCGGTCCTCCAGACGGGCGACGCCCCGCGAGACCGTCGCGACGGACACCCCCATCGCACGCGCCGCCGCCGCGAACGATCCTTCCTCGGCGACCTTCGCGAACATCGCGAGTCCTTCGAAATCCGGCAGCTTGGCCATCGCCCCTCATCTTTTCATTTATGCAACGTTAGGTTGCAATCAATTCTATTTCGAAATGATCGGGGCGTCGATATTCTCCTCACATCGCAGCACGCAACACCGAACGCAGTCCCACTTATCGAATGCAAGGAGAAGCAAAATGGCACGCAAACTCGACAGCAAGATCGCCCTCGTGACCGGCGCAACCAGCGGCATCGGTCTCGCCACCGCCCAACGCTTCGCGGCGGAAGGCGCGCACGTCTACCTCACCGGGCGCCGTCAGGCCGAACTCGATGCCGCCGTGAAAGGCATCCAGGCAGCGGGCGGGAACGCGACCGGCGTCCGTGTCGACTCCACGAAGCTCGATGAGCTCGACGCGCTGTACGCGCAGATCAAGGAAGAACAGGGGCGCCTCGACGTGCTGTTCGCGAACGCCGGCGGCGGTTCGATGCTGCCGCTCGGCGACATCACCGAAGCACACTACGACGACACCTTCGATCGCAACGTGAAGGGCGTGTTGTTCACGGTGCAAAAAGCGCTGCCGCTGCTCGCCGAGGGCGCATCGGTGATTCTCACCGGTTCGACCGCCGGCAGCGCCGGCACCTCTGCCTTCAGCGTGTATTCGGCGTCGAAAGCCGCGGTGCGCGCCTTCGCACGCAGCTGGATTCTCGACCTGAAGGACCGCCGCGTCCGCGTGAACACGATCAGCCCGGGGGCGACCCGCACGCCCGGCCTGCTCGACCTCGCCGGTGACGATGCCGCCCAGCGCCAGGGTCTTGCCGATTACCTGGCGGCCCAGATCCCGATGGGGCGCCTCGGCGAACCGGGCGAGATCGCGAGTGCCGCGCTGTTCCTCGCCTCGGAAGACGCGAGCTTCGTGAACGGCGTCGAGCTGTTCGTCGATGGCGGCCAGCAGCAGATTTAAGCATTGCGCCGGGCGCGGATGCGATCGTCGATGATCGAGCCCGCGCCCGGCGCGTACGCGCATTTGAACCCGGACACCTCATGATCGAACATCGATCGTTTCAGTTGCTTGGCGCGACCCGCAGCGACTGGCGCGACACGCGGATGCATTTCCGCGTCGGCGCCTGCGGACGCCCCGATCATGGTTCGCTCGGCGCGCTCTACGCGTGGAACGACGAAGCGTTGGCTCCGCATGCCGCATTTGGCCTAGACGCTCACCGGAACGTCGAGATCGTGACCTGGGTGCGCTCGGGCGCGATCACGTTCGAAGATGACGCGGGCAATCGCACACGGCTGGTCGCCGATTCCATGCAGGTGATGCATGCCGGCGCCGCTATCCACCTTGCCGAGCGCAACGAGGAGAACGTCGCTGCGCGGCTGTTCCGGATCTGGCTGCATCCACGCACGCCCGGCGGCACGCCGCGTTCGGCGACGCGAACCTGTTCGCGCGAATGTCGCGAAGGCCGCTTCGTCACGCTGGCGAGCGGCGATCCCGATGACGTGTGCGCGGGTGCGCTGTCCATCCACGCCGACGCGCGCGTGCGCATCGCGACGTTACGCCAAGGCACGACGGTGCATCACGTGTTGCCGGGGTCAGGCGTGGCGTATCTGATTGCAGATCATGGCCGGCTCGATGTCGGCGAAGTCCGGCTCGCGCCGCGCGACGGGGTTGCCGTTCGCGACGAAGCGCGGCTCACGTTGGTGGCACGAGACGACACCGATGTCGTGATGGTCGAGCTGTTGCGGTAAGGGAGCCGTACCTTCGGGCTCGACCGCAACGACATGCTTCAATGGTTGCGCGTCGTACGAAAAGCTCGGTTGGGTCGCTTTATGGGCCGTTTTGCGGTGAGGGGCAGACGTGGATTCCGCGTGACGGGGTGTCCGCCACGGGGCGGCAAGCGGCGTCCACGTAAGTCATGACGATTTTTTTGCCTGCCTCGTGCGTTCGCCTCACGCATGCTCCGGCGCTACTTCCCCTCCGCCCCTTTCGACGCCCCGTCTCCCAGCCCCGTCAGCAACTTTCCCAGCAGTTCAGACAACTGCGCCTGTTCTGCATCCGACAACACAGCCAGCAACTCCCGCTGATTGTCGATATGCGCGACAACCGCTTCATCGATCAACGCGCGGCCAGCCTCCGTCAGCGCCACAAGCGTCCCACGCCCATCCGCCGGGTTCGGCCGGCGCTCCACCCACCCGGCCTTCTGCAGCCGGTCGATGCGCGCGGTCATCCCGCCCGACGACATCATCAGCGCGTCGTACAGCGCCGTCGGCGTCAGCGCGAACGGCGGCCCGCCGCGCCGCAGCGTGGCCAGCACGTCGAATTCGCCCGGCTGCATCCCGTAGCGCGCGAACAGCGGATTGAGACGGTCGCGCGCGATCACGAGCGCCGCTTCCTGCAGCCGCCCCATCACCACCATCGACGACGCGTCGAGATCCGGGCGCTCGGCGCGCCATTGTGCGAGCGCATGCGCGGCTCGATCCATTAACCCTCCTCGGCTCACCAGTTATCTTGACGTCGAGATAAGTCAGCATTTATCTTGATGTCGAGATACTTTACATGAAAAGCGCGCGGCACCTCCCCGGAGGCGGCCGCGCACCGATATCGAGGGCCTTGCAATGAATCGCTTCACTTCCCCCGGATGGCGGCTTGCCGCCATCGTCCTCGTCGGGCTGAACCTGCGGCCGGCGCTCGCCGCGGTCGGCCCGCTGCTCGACATGATCCAGCGCGCGACCGGCATCAGTGACGGCGCGGCCAGCCTGCTGACGACGATCCCGATCCTGCTGATGGGCCTTGGCGCACTGAGTGCGCGGCGCCTGCAGCGCCTGACCGGCATCGCGGGCGGCGTCTGGCTCGGCGTCGCGTTGATCGGGCTCGCCTGCGTGTCGCGCATCGGCGCGCAGCATGCGTGGCTGCTGCTCGCGAGCGCGTGCTGCGCGGGCGTCGGGATCGCGATGGTGCAGGCGCTGCTGCCCGGCTTCGTGAAGGCGCATTTCGCGACGCGGATCGGCGGTGCGATGGGCGTCTATTCGACGTCGATCATGGGCGGCGCCGTGCTCGCGAGCGTCGTCGCGCCGTTCGCCGCGGCCCAGTGGGGCTGGCTCCCCGCGCTCGCGGGCTGGGCGCTGCCGGCCGGGGTGGCCGCGCTGGCGTGGCCGCTGGCCAGTCGCGGCGGCGACGCGCTCGCCGCCGGGCCGACGTCGGCGTCGAACGCGCAGCCGTCGCGCTCGCCGCGCGCGTGGCGGCTCGCGCTGTTCTTCGGCATCGCGACGGGCGCGTACACGCTCGTGCTCGCGTGGCTGCCGCCGTACTACATGCGGCTCGGCTGGTCGCCGACGGCGGCCGGCAGCCTGCTCGGCGGCGTGACGCTCGCGGAAGTCGTCGCGGGGCTGACGATCTCCGCGACGATCGACCGCCTGCCAGACCGCCGGCCCGCGCTGCATGCGGCGATCGCGTCGCTGTTCGTCGGCTTGCTGGTGATGCTGGCCGCACCGGAAGCGCTCGCGCTGCCGGCCGCGCTGCTGATGGGCGCGGGGATCGGCGCGCTGTTTCCGCTGTCGCTGATCGTCACCGTCGACCATGCGGCGACGCCGGCCGACGCCGCATCGCTGACGGGGTTCGTGCAGGGCATCGGCTACCTGATCGCCGGCTTGTTTCCGTTCGCGGCGGGCGTCGTGCGCCAACACCTCGCGGATCTGACGCCCGCGTGGATCGCGATGGCCTGCCTGTGTGTCGCGCTGTTCGCGCTGGCGGCGGGGTTTGCGCCGAAGCGGGTGCTGCACGCGGCGCGTGCGTGATCAGCCTGCGCTCGCGTACAGCGTCGAATCCGCGAACCCTTCGGCGTCGAGCACGCGCCCGATCAGGATCAGCGCGGTGCGCTCGATCTGCGTGCCCTGCACCTTGCCGACGATGTCGGCGAGCGTGCCGGTCACACGTTCTTCATCCGGCCAGCTCGCGCGATAGATCACCGCGACCGGGCAATCGGCACCGTAATGCGGCAGCACCTCGTCGACGATGCGGGCGAGATGGCGCACGCCGAGATGGATCGCGAGCGTCGCGCGGTGCGCGGCGAGCGAGCCGAGCGCTTCGCCTTCCGGCATCGTCGTCTTGCCCGCGAAGCGCGTGAGGATCACCGTCTGCGCGACACCGGGCAGCGTCAGCTCGACGCCGAGCGTCGCCGCGCACGCGGCCGTGGCTGTGACGCCGGGTACGATTTCATACGGAATCCCGAGCGCTTTCAAGCGGCGAATCTGCTCGCCGATCGCACCGTACAGCGACGGGTCGCCCGAATGCACGCGCGCGACGTCCTGCCCCTTCGCGTGCGCGCCGGCGAGCAGCGCGACGATGGCGTCGAGGTCGAGTTCGGCGGTATTGACGACCTGCTCGGCGCGATGGCCGTCGAGCACGGCCGCCGGCACGAGCGAACCCGCATACAGGATCACCGGGCACGTGCGCACGAGGCGCTGGCCCTTCACCGTGATCAGCTCCGGGTCGCCGGGGCCCGCGCCGATGAAATACACCGTCATCGAAAAATCTCCGTCAATTCATGGGATGACCGGCCGTGCGGCGTCATGCGCGCGCGGCCGGATCGAGCGCGTCGATGAGCGCCGTGGCCGAATCGAACGCGCGGTCGGCGTCAGGCAGCGGCGGTCGGCGCAGCATCACGACCGGCACCCTGCGTTCGCGCGCGACCTCGAGCTTGGCTTCCGTGGCCGTGCCGCCGCTGTTCTTGCTGACGACGACGTCGATGCCCATCAGCGCGAACAGCGCGCGCTCGCCGTCGAGCGTGAATGGCCCGCGCGCGGCGACGATCTGCGCGCGGGCATTGCCGGGATGCGCGTCGAGGCAGCGCACGAGCCAGAACTGGTGCGGCGGGATCGCGTCGAGATGCGCGAGCGGTTCGCGGCCGAGCGTGAACAGCGGCCGCCTGAACGGCGCGAGCGCGGCCTCGATGCCGGCCCAGTCGTCGACCATGCGCCAGTCGTCGCCGGGTTGCGGCACCCACGGCGCGCGGCGCAGCGCCCACAGCGGCACGCCCGCTTCACGCGCCGCGGCGGCGGCATTCGCGCTGATTTGCGCCGCGTACGGATGGGTCGCATCGATCACGAGGCCGATACCGGCGTCGCGCAGATAGGCGGTCAGCCCGGCCGCGCCGCCGAAACCGCCGACGCGCACGTCGCAGCGCAGGTCGTCCGGTACCTTGCCGAGGCCGGCCAGGCTATAGACGTGACGGGACCCAAGCGCGCGCGCGATCTTCAGTGCGTCGCCGGTGCCGCCGAGCAGCAGGATGCGCGTGCTCATCGCGCCTCCCCGACGAAGCGGCCCTGCCGGTCGATCGCGAACATCTCGACCGCGACCGACGGCGGCACGATGTCGCGTGCGACGCGCAACGCCTGTGCACAGACGAGATCGCCGAGCGGCACGCCGTCGGCGTGCGCGAGCTTCAGCGCTTCCTGGCTCGTGTTCGCGGCGCGCATCGCGGCCTGCAGCGCATCGCTTGCGCCGGCCTCGGCCGCCCACTGCGCGAGCAGCGGCAGGTCGATGCTCGAATGGCGGCTGTGCAGGTCGAGATGGCCGGCCGCGAGCTTGCTGAGCTTGCCGAAGCCGCCGCACATCGACAGCCGCGCGACCGGCGCGCGCCGCAGGTGCTTGAGCACTGCGCCCGCGAAATCGCCCATCTCGATCAGCGCCATGTCGGGCAGGTGATAGTGCGCGCGCATCGCGTCTTCGCTCGCGTTGCCCGTGCACGCGGCGATGTGTGCGATGCCGTTCGCCCGCGCGACGTCGATGCCCTGGTGGATCGACGCGATATAGGCCGAGCACGAGAATGGCCGCACGATGCCGGTCGTGCCGAGGATCGACAGCCCGCCGACGATGCCGAGGCGCGGGTTCATCGTCTTCAGCGCGAGCGCTTCACCGCCCTCGACGCCGATCGTCACGTCGAAGCCGCCCGCATAGCCGTGCTCGGCCGCCAGTGCGTCCAGGTGCGTCGTCATCATCTGGCGCGGCACCGGGTTGATCGCCGGTTCGCCGACCGCCAGCGTCAGCCCCGCGCGCGTGACCGTGCCGACGCCCGGCCCCGCATGAAACCGCACGCCGGGCACCGCCGCGAGCGCGACGCGCGCGAAGATCAGCGCGCCGTGCGTGACGTCCGGATCGTCGCCGGCATCCTTGATCGTGCCGGCTTCCGCACCGTCGGCGGTGGCCCGGCAGAACGCGAGCCGCATCATCACGCGCTGCCCCTTCGGCAGCACGATCTCGACCGCGTCGGCCGCACTACCCGCGAGCAGCAGCCGCGCGGCGGCGAGCGACGTCGCGGTCGCGCAGCTGCCGGTCGTATAGCCGAAGCGTAGCGGCGCGGGCTGTTCGGGGGTCTCGTCGCGCATCACGCGTCCGTTGCGTTCGTCGTGGCCGACGAGGCGGATATGTCGGCCGCGTCGGGCTTGCGCACGTCGTACAGCGTGACCGGCAACGGTTGTCGCCACGTATCGAAGCGGCCGAGCGGCTCGGCGTGTGCGAGCGACACGCGCGTGAGCGTGCCGCCGTGCACCTCGCGCCAGGCGGCGAGCGTCATCTCGCCCTGCAGCGTGACCGCGTTCGCGACCAGCCGGCCGCCGGGCTTCAGCGTTGCCCAGCACGCGTCGAGCACGCCGGGCGCGGTCGCCCCGCCGCCGATGAAGATCGCGTCGGGCACGGCGAGCCCCGCGAGCGCATCGGGCGCGCGGCCCGCGACGAGCTGCAGGCCCGGCACGCCGAGCGCGTCGCGGTTGTGCTCGATGAAGCGCTGCCGTTCCGCATGCGCTTCGATCGCGATCGCCTGGCATGACGGATGCGCGCGCATCCATTCGATGCCGATCGAGCCGCTGCCGGCGCCGACGTCCCACAGCAGCTCGCCGGGCGCGGGCGCGAGACGCCCGAGCGTCATCGCGCGCAGGTCGCGCTTGGTGAGCTGGCCGTCGTGACGGTATGCATCGTCGGGCAGGCCGGGTGTAAGTGCGCGGCGCGGCGCGTCGGGGCCGGCCTGGCAGTCGAGCGCGACCAGGTTGAGCGCGGCCGTTTCGTCGATGCGCCAGTCCTGCGCGAGAGCGTCGAGACGCCGCTCGAGCGGGCCGCCCAGATGTTCGAACACGCTGATGCGCGTCAGCCCGAAGCCGCGTGCGACGAGTTCGGCCGCGACGGCGGCCGGTGTGCGGCCGTCGGCGCTCAGCACGAACAGGCGGCGCCCGGGCAGCAGGTGGCGCGCGAGCGTCGCCAGCGGCCGGCCGACGAGCGAGACCGCGCCGATATCCTGCAACGCCCAGCCGAGGCGCGCGGCCGCGAGCGACAGCGACGACGGCGCGGGCAGTACGCGCCATTCGTCGGGGGAAAGCTGGCGCGCGAGCGTGGCACCGACACCGAACAGCATCGGGTCGCCGCTGGCGAGCACGCAGACGGGCGACGCGCGCCGCGCCAGCACGCCCGCGAGATCGAACGGCGACGGCCACGTTTCGCGCGCGGCCGGCAGCCGCGCGGGCAGCATGTCGAGATGCCGCTTCGCGCCGACGACGAGCGTCGCGTCGAGCAGCGCGCGCCGCGCGCTGCGTCCGAGCCCCGCGTAACCGTCGTCGCCGATGCCCACTACCGTCAGCCACGCCGTCATGCACCCTTCCCCATCGTTCGATTTCCTACCGTGTGTTGCGATGCGCGGCGGCTGGGCCGTCGCGCGTTGATTCGTTGATGATCCCGATCCGCTCCCGCGCCGTGCTTGTCGCACGCCTGCCGGTGCGATACGGCCACGACATCAGCCGAGCGGCACGCCGACGACAAACGTCAGCAAGGCCAGAACCATCCCGCCGATCGACGCGATCAGCAGCCAGCCGAGCAGCAGCCACATCAGCGGCCGCGCCCCGCTTTTCCTGTACAGGAACGTGCCGCCCGCCACGATCGGCACGCCGAGACCGGCGAGCCCGACATTCTTCGGCCACTCGGCCGACGGCGCAAGCGGGATCAGTATGCACGCGAGCAGCATCCAGGCCGGGATGGCCAGCAGGCCCAGCGCGATGCCCATGCCGAACAGCTCCGTCCTGCCGAGTGTCATCGCGGATGCCGGCGGTCGCCGGTCTAATGTCGAGCCGCCAATCGTACCATTTGCGAGATAGAGCAAAACCGGCTGAAACTACGCTGTGACGCGGTTGCGCGGCATATCGACAATGCCGGATCGTCTCGAAAATCGGGTATCCTACGGCCGTTCGTTCGCCGGTGCCCCTCGGGGCCGAAGAGGGAACACAGGGCGCGCCACGCGCCGCTGTGGCTGCCCCCGCAACTGTAGACAGCGAGCCGATCTCCCCCTCATGCCACTGGTTCCACCGGGAAGGCCGGGAGCCGGCGCCGACCTGTCAGCCAGGAGACCTGCCGGCCAGAAAGTGCGTGCGTGCCAGTCGGCGTCGGGCGGGGTGTACCGATGCGTTGGCCGCGGCCCGACACTGTCCCGGTACCCCGTTGAGTTCCGCCCCCGTTTCGATTCCTGCGTCGCCCGTCGTGCGCCCGTCGGCCTGCCCGGGGCTCGTGCGCGTGGTCGCGGCCGCCGACGGCGGGCTGTGCCGGATCAAGCTGCCGGGCGGCCGGCTCGATGCGCGCCACGCGCGTGCGATCGCCGCCGCCGCGCGCGCCTTCGGCTCCGGCACGATCGACGCGACCAATCGCGCGAATCTCCAGCTGCGCGGCATTCGCGACGGCGCGGCCGACGCGCTGACGCGTGCGTTGCTCGAAGCGGGTCTCGGCCCGCCCGTCGACGCCACCTCGAATGCAGACGCCGATGCGGCCGCGCTCGCCGCAAGCGACGACGTGCGCAACGTGATGCTCAGCCCGCTCGCCGGCCACGACCCTGCCGCGCTCGTCGACAGCCGCGCACTCGCCGCACCGCTCTTCGACATGCTGGCGCACGAGCCGCGCCGTGGCGAGCTGTCGCCGAAATTCTCGATCCAGCTCGACGGCGGCGAATCGGTTGCGGCGCTCGACCATCCGCACGACATCTGGCTGGCCGCCTGGCGCCGCAGCGATGGTGCGGTGCGCGTCGCGGCCGGGCTGGCCGGTTGTCCGCCGGTCGCGCACGATGACCCGCCCGCCGCGGTCGATGTCGCGCCCGATCAAGGTGTCGCGCTGGTCCGCGCGCTGCTGCTCGCGTTCCTCGATCTCGCACCGGCCGACGTCACGCGGATGCGCGCGCTGCTCGCAACATGCGGCGAACGCGCGCTGCTCGAACGCGCGCAGCACTACCTGCCCTTCCCGCTTGAAGCCGATCCGGCACTCGCCGGCTGGCGCCGCACGTGCACCGACCCGACGCTGCGTTTCGGCGTGCGCCCGTCGCTCGATGCGACGCGCTGCAACGTCGGCGCGCAATTCGTGCTCGGCCGGCTCGATGCCACCCAACTGGAACGGCTCGCGGCGCTGGCCGAAAGCGACGGCGACGGCACGCTGTCGATGACGCCATGGCAAGGCGTATTCCTGCATCGCGTATCGCGCGAACGCGCACCGGCCGCGCTCGATGCGCTCGCGTCGCTCGGCCTCGTCTGCGCGTCGTCCGATCCGCTGGCGACGCTCGTCGCGTGCACCGGCAGCGCGGGCTGCGCGAAGGCGCGCGCCGACACGAAGCACGATGCACGCGCGCTCGCCGCCCGCATCGGCCACGCAGTCGACGTGCACCTGACCGGCTGCGAGCGCCACTGCGCGCTGCCGCATCCCGCGACGCACACGCTCGTCGCGGTTGCGCCCGCGCACTACGACCTTTACCGGCGCGACGCCGCCGCGGGCCTCGGCGCCCCGCTCGCGCGCCATCTGACGATTGACCAGGCCGCGGCCCGACTGACGGGCGCGCGGCACAGCCAGGACACCACCGATGCTTGACTACATTCGCGACGGGCAGGAAATCTACCGCCAGTCGTTCGCGACGATCCGCGCCGAGGCCGACCTGTCGCAGGTTCCGCCCGACCTCGAGAAACTCGCGGTGCGCGTGATCCATGCGTGCGGGATGGTCGACGTCGTCTATGACCTGCGCTTCTCGGCCGGCGCCGGTACGGCGGGCCGCACGGCGCTCGCGGCCGGCGCGCCGATCCTGTGCGACGCGCGGATGGTCGCCGAAGGCATCACGCGTGCGCGGCTGCCTGCCGACAACCGCGTGATCTGCACGCTCGGCGAGCCCGAGGTGCCCGATCTCGCGCGCCATCTCGGCAACACGCGTTCGGCCGCCGCGCTCGAGCTGTGGCGCCCGCATCTCGCGGGCAGCGTTGTCGTGATCGGCAATGCGCCGACCGCGCTGTTCCATCTGCTCGACATGATCGACGCCGGTGCGCCGCGCCCCGCGCTGATCCTCGGTTTCCCGGTCGGCTTCATCGGCGCGGCCGAATCGAAGGCGCTGCTCGATGCCGACAGCCGCGGCGTGCCGTACGTCGCCCTGCTCGGCCGGCGCGGTGGCAGCGCGATGGCGGCGGCGGCGGTCAACGCACTCGCGACGGAGGTCGAATGACGACCGCGCGCGGACGCCTGTTCGGGGTCGGCGTCGGCCCCGGCGATCCCGAACTGATGACGATCAAGGCGCTGCGCGTGCTGCAGGCCGCGCCCGTGGTCGCGTATTTCGTCGCGAAGGGCAAGAAAGGCAATGCGTACGGCATCGTCGAAGCGCACCTGCAGGACGCGCAGACGCAGCTGCCGCTCGTCTATCCGGTGACGACCGAGGCCTTGCCGCCGCCGCTGTGCTACGAGACGGTGATCGCCGACTTCTACGACACGGCCGCCGAGATCGTTGCCGCGCACCTCGACGCGGGGCGCGACGTCGCGGTGATCTGCGAAGGCGATCCGTTCTTCTACGGCTCGTACATGTACCTGCACGACCGCCTCGCGCCGCGCTACGACACCGAGGTGATCCCCGGCGTGTGTTCAATGCTTGGGGGCACCGCGGTGCTCGGCCAGCCGCTCGTCTATCGCAACCAGAGCCTGTCGGTGCTGTCGGGTGTACTGCCCGAGCCCGAACTGCGCGAGCGGCTCGCGCGGGCCGACGCGGCCGTCGTGATGAAGCTCGGCCGCAATTTCGACAAGGTGCGGCGCGTGCTCGACGCGCTGGGGCTCGCGAAGCGCGCGCTGTATGTCGAGCGCGCGACGATGGCGAGCCAGCGCATCGTGCCGCTCGACGAAGTCGACCCGATGGCGTCGCCGTATTTCTCGCTGCTCGTCGTGCCGGGGGAAAAATGGCAAGGATGACGACTCCGCCCGCGATCGTGATTCTCGGCGCGGGCGCGCTCGAAACCGCGCGGCGCATCCAGGCGCGTTATCCGGGTGCGCGCGTGCATGGCCTCGCATCGCGCGTCGCGGCCGATGTGCCGTTCGACGATCTCGGCGCACATCTGCGTGAACTCTATGCGCGCGGACTGCCGATCGTCGCGCTGTGCGCGGCCGGCATCGTGATCCGCTGCATCGCCGCCGCGCTCGCCGACAAGGGCGTCGAGCCGCCCGTGCTCGCGGTGGCGGAAGACGGCTCGGCGGTCGTGCCGCTGCTCGGCGGGCTGACGGGCGTCAACGTGATCGCGCGGGAAATCGCCGCATGCGTCGGCGTTGCGCCGGCGATCACGACGAGCGGCGAACTGCGTTTCGGCGCGTGCGTGCTCAATCCGCCGGAAGGCTATGCACTCGCGGATCTCGGCCAGGGCAAGCGCTTCGTGTCCGATCTGCTCGCGGGCGCGTCAACGCGCATCGACGGCGCGGCGCCGTGGCTCGACGATGTCGCGCTGCCGCGCGACGAAGCCGCCGCGCATGCGATCCGCGTGACCCCAGAGGCATGGCGCGGCGCGCGCGACGAACTCGTGATTCATCCGCGCAGCGTGGTGATCGGCGTCGATGCGCAGGCTATCCACGCGGATGAAGCGCTTGCCGCACGCATCGATGCTGCACTCGATTCGCAAGGTCTCGCACGGCTGGCGCTTGCCGCGATCGTTGCGCCCGCATCGGCAATCGGTGATGCCGTGCTGGAAGAAGCCGCGCACACGCTCGACGTGCCGCTGCGCTTCGTCGATGCCGATACCGATAAAGATGGCGACGCTGACGCGACAGATGATGCGGCCACCCTGCTCGGTCGCGCGTTGCGCGTCGCACACACGCTGCGTTCCACGACGAACGGCATCGCATGCGCGGTCGCGTCGCATCCGGTCGACCCCGCCACGCTCGGCCGTGCGCGTGGCCGCCTGACGGTGCTCGGCCTCGGCCCGGGCGGCGCCGCGTGGCTCACGCCGGCTGCGCGCGCCGCGCTCGCGGACGCGACCGACATCCTCGGCTACACGACCTACGTGAACATGGCCTGCCCGTTCCGCGACGACCAGCGCGTGCACGGCACCGACAATCGCGAAGAGATGCAGCGCGCCCGCCATGCGTTCGAACTCGCGGCCGAGGGCCGGCGCGTCGCGGTCGTGTCGTCGGGCGACCCGGGCGTGTTCGCGATGGCCGCGGCCGTGCTCGAAGCGCTCGACGAAGCGCGCGACCCGCATTGGGCCGCGGTCGACCTGCGCATTGAGCCCGGCATCTCGGCGTCGCTCGCGACGGCCGCGCAGGCCGGTGCGCCGCTTGGCCACGACTTCTGCGCGATCTCGCTGTCGGACAACCTGAAGCCGTGGGACGTGATCGAGACGCGCCTGCGGCACGCGGCGCAGGCCGATCTGGTGATGGCGTTCTACAACCCGATCTCGCGTGCACGGCCGTGGCAGCTCGATCGTGCGCTCGATGCCGTGCGCGCGCACCGCAGCGCCGAGACGGTGGTCGTGCTCGGCCGCGATATCGGCCGGCCGGGCGCCACGCTCACGACGACGACGCTCGGCGCGCTGCGCAGCGACCAGGTCGACATGCGCACGATGGTGATCGTCGGCTCGTCGACGACGCGGTGCTTCGCGATCGGCAACGCACGCGAGTGGGTCTATACGCCGCGCTGGTATCGCTGAACCCGGTCAGCGCGTTGGCCTGACGCCGCGTGCGTCGGCCTGCGCGGTGCCGGCTGTGCCGTCGGCATGCCAGAACCGGTACACGAGTACGCCGACGATCGCCTGCGCCGCGACCACGAACGCGACGCAGCCGGCCCATCCCCACCGATGCCAGCCGGGCACCGGCAGGATCGAACCGAGGCTGCCGCCGAAGTAATAGCTGGACAGATAGATGCCGATCGCCGTCGAGCGCGCGCTCGACGCCGCCTGCGAGATGAACGTGTTGGCCGACGCCTGTTCGACGAACACGGCGGTCGAGCTGAGCGCGAGGCCGGCCAGGATCACCGGCACGTGGTCGGACAGCGTGAGCAGCGCCCCGCCGATCGCGAGCGCGGCCGCGGCAAGCCCCGGCGCGCGCGGGCCGCGATGCCGCGCGAGGCGTCCTGCCAGCGGGGTCACGACCACCGCCACCAGAAACACCGCGTAGATCGCGCCGATCCCGACCGTGCCGAAATTGAATGGCGCGCGGGCCAGGCGCAGGCCGACGAACGTGAACGTCGCGACCTGCGACGCGAGCACGCATGCGCCGATCGCGAACGATGCAAGCAGCGGGCCGCGCGTGACGATGCGCCAGGACGGCCCCGCGCCGCTATCCGCAACGTGCTCGACGCGCCGCGCGATCGCGCCGGACGCCGGCAGGCTCGCGTAGATCGCGACGCCCGTGACGAGGCACAGTGCCGCGACGACGTCGAGCGCATGCCGCCAGCCCCAGATCGACGTCATCAGGTTGGTCGCGAAGCGGCCGGCGAAACCGCCTAGCGTCGTGCCGGCGACGAACAGTGCGCTGATCTCGGCGGAGGTGCCGCGATCGAAGCGCTCGGCGATATAGGCGATCGACAGCGCGAAAATGAAGGGCATGACGAGACCGGCTGCAAAGCGCGCGCCGAGGAACGACGTGAAACCGCCCGCATGCGCGGACCACACGACCGGCAGCGCGACGGCCACCGCCGCGAGCGAGATTGCGACGCGCCGCTCGATGCGCGCGGCCAGCACGCCGACGAACGGCGCGATAATGGCGACGGCCGTCGTGGTGGCGCTCACGCCCTGCCCCGCGCGCTCCGCGCTGACACCGAAGGTGGCCGCGAGTTCGTGCAGGATGCCCTGCGTCGAATACAGATTGAGAAACGCGGCGAAGCCGCAGAGAAAGAACGCGATGCGCGTGGTCCTGTCGTTCATCGGAGCGGCCCGGTCGTCGATACCGACAGTCTGACGAGCGCGCCGCGTGCACGCCAATACCGTTTTCATCGCGATTGATACCGGAACGACAACAATGCTCGACCTGCGCCGCCTCCGCTATTTCGTGGTCGTCGCCGACGAACTGCACTTCGGCCGCGCGGCGTTGCGCCTGCGGGTCGCGCAGCCGCCGCTGACGCGCCATATCGCCGCACTCGAAAGCGAGCTCGGCGTCCGGCTGTTCGAGCGTTCGACGCGCGCGGTGCGGCTGACGCCGGAAGGTGCCGCGTTCCTCGACCATGCGCGCCACGTCGTCAGCGCGGCCGCGGAGGCCGAGGCGAGCGCACGCAAGATCGCGCAGGGCATCGCCGGGCGGATCGTGATCGGCTATGCGAGTTCGATTCCGATGTCCGACACGTTCCCGGACGTGATCCGCGTCGCGAGCCGGACGATGCCCGACGTCGAGCTGGCGTTCCGCGAGGCGGCGACCGCGAGCCAGCGCCAGCAGATCGCGGACGGCACGATGGACATCGGTTTCGGCTGGGCGTGGCACGGTGCGCCCGGCGTGCCGGTGGCATCGCTCGTCGTGTCGCGCGAACCGCTCGTCGCGGCCGTGCCGGCCGGCGATCCGCTCGCGAGCCGTGCGAGCGTCGACGTCGCGGCGCTTGCGCACGCAACCTTCGTCACCTTTCCGCCCGGTTACGGCTCGGCATTGACCGCGGCACTGGACGACCTGTGCGCGCAAGCCGGATTCACGCCGCGGATCGGCGCGACCGCCGCACAGATCACGACGCTCGTGTCGCTGGTGGCCGCCGAGCGCGGCATCGCGATCGTGCCGGGTTTCACGGCCACGCTGCAGCGTCCGGGCGTCGTCTACGTGCCGCTCGCCGGCACGCGCGCGGTCGAGCAGATCGTGTCGTGGAACGAGCCGTTCGCGTCGGCGTGCGTCGAGCGCTTCGTCGCACTGGCGCGCTCGCTCGTCCAGCCGCCATCGGCTTGAAGCGCGACGAGCGACACGCGTCGGGCCTCACCCGGTCGATCGGAAAAATCACCCGCGTCACGCATGCCGGAACTGTGTCGAATCGGCAAGATCGTTACGTATCGGGAATCAAATAACAAAAAGAACTCCTGACTATTCACTATTCGACGCGAATCCTCCAAGATGAGCACGCCGCCGGCCGGGCATGCCCGGTCGCCCGACCGGCGGCGATACGCGGGCCAGCGTATCCCTCTTCCACTTGGAGAACACAATGCACAACAATGTGTTGCCGCGTTTCATCCCGCGCGCGCTTGCAGCGGGTTGCCTGCTTGCCGTGGCGAGCGTGTCCCAGGGCGCCGGCGTCTATGCGCCCTATGTCGACGTGACGCTCTACCCGACGCCGCTCGTCGACCAGATCGGCGTCCGGCAAGGCATCCAGCAGTTCACGCTCGCGTTCGTGGTCGCGGGCAACGGTTGTATACCGTCATGGGGCGGCGTACAGCCGATCGGCAACGGCGCGAGCGGCGGCTTGCTGACCGCGCTGTCGACGTCGATCGCGAGCTATCGCGCGAAAGGCGGCGAAGTCGCCGTGTCGTTCGGCGGTGCGAACGGCACGCCGCTGATGCAGGCCTGCACGACGGTCCCCGCGCTGGCGAGCGCGTATCAGACCGTAATCGACACGTACGGCCTCACGCACCTCGACTTCGACATCGAAGGTGCGTCGCAAACGGACACGGCCGCGGTCGCGCGCAACTTCCAGGCGGTCACGCAACTGCAGGCGAGCTATGCGGCGAAAGGCAAGCCGCTGCACGTCACGCTGACGCTGCCGACGATGCCGACCGGGCTCACGCAGGACGGCCTGAACGTCGTCAACGCGGCGATCTCGAACAAGACCGCGTTCGATGCGGTGAACGTGATGGCGATGGACTACGGCCCCGCGAACCTCGACATGGGCGCGGCCGCGATCAGTGCCGCGCAGGCGCTCTATTCGCAACTCGATACGGCGTTCAAGTCGGCCGGCCAGCCGAAGACGAATGCGCAGCTCTGGCAGATGGTCGGCGTCACGCCGATGATCGGCGTGAACGACGTGCAAGGCGAAACCTTCACGCTCGCGAATGCGCAAAGCGTGCTGAACGCGGCGGTCAGCAACGGCTACGGCTTCTTCGGCAACTGGTCGGTCGGCCGCGATCAGGCGTGCCCGTCGGGCGGCACGTATGCGTCGCCGACCTGCTCGGGCGTCGCGCAGCAGCCGTACGCGTTCGCGACGATCTTCAAGCGGCTCGACGGCAAGTGGGGCACGGGCGTCACGCAGGATCCGAACTACGGCGGCGGCTCGGACGGCGGCACGCCGCAGCCGGGCGCGCCCTGGGCGGCCGGCCAGGTCTATACGGCCGGCGCGACGGTCACCTACCAGGGCACGACGTACCAGGCGCAATGGTGGACGCAGGGCGACGTGCCCGGCCAGGCCGCCGTGTGGAAGGCGGTTGGCGGCGGCACCGCCACGTGGTCGGCCACCACCGCGTATTCGGGCGGTACCTGCGTGATGTACCAGGGCGCGAAATACTGCGCGAAATGGTGGACGCAAGGCGACAACCCGAGTGCGGGCGGCGTGTGGGTGAAGTCGTGATGCGGCGTAGCGGCCGGCGCTAGGCGCGCGGCCTGCGCATCCGGGGCCGTTCACGGCGACCGCTACGGGATCGCCGGCGGACGGCCCCTTGGGCGGCCGCGCCCTGCCCGCTTTCAGCCGCGCGCGTGCTCGGCCAGCAGCGTGGCCTTCGCGTCGACGAGCAGCGCCGCATGCGTGTCGCGATGCTGGCGAATCCGCTCGGTCGGCCCGACCACCGACAGCCCGTACCAGTCGCCGTCGAGCGTCAACGCAACCGCAATGGCCGACAGCTCGGGCGCGCTCTCGCCGAAGTTCTCGGCCCAGCCGAGTTCGCGAAACCGCGTGGTTTGCGCGACGAGCGCGGGTAGATCCGCCACCGTCGCATCGGTGAAGCGCTCGAACGGCAGCTGCGCGCCGAGCGCCTGCTGCGCGTCGCCGGCCAGTTCCGCGAAGATCGCCTTGCCGATCGAGTTCGCGTGCAGCGGGCGCAGTTCGCCCGGCGCGCGCGTATAGCGGATCGCCTGCTCCGACTCGACGACGTCGAGATACGTGACCGACACACCCTGGATCTTGCCGAGCACGGCCGTCTCGCGGCTCGCGTCGCGCAGCGCGACGAGATGCGGATGGACGATGTCGACGACCGGGTCGGTTGCGTCGATCGCGGCGGCGAGCGTCTGCAGGCGGCGCGTCGGGTAGTAGCCGCCGCGCTTGCGCACTTCGTACAGGTAACCGCGGCTCACGAGCGTGCGCGCCATCGCGAGGCAGCTCGACGCCGGCACATTGAGCAGGCGCGCGAGTTCGGTGAGCGGCAGCGGCCGCCGTTCGGCGGCGAACAGCTCGAACAGGTCGAGCGTGCGGGCAACGAGTTTGACGTCCATGACGAGTGCTTGAATCGGAACGGGACACCGCGCACCGGGCCGGCTGCCGGGTCGGACCGGTCAGTACGACTTCGGCAGCCCGAGCACCTTCTCCGCGATGTAGCACAGGATCAGTTGCGGACTCACGGGCGCGAGCCTCGGAATCATACACTCGCGCAGGTAGCGCTCGACATGGTATTCCTTCGCGTAGCCCATCCCGCCGTGCGTCGCGACCGCCGTCTGGCAGGCCTGGAACGCGGCTTCCGCGCCGAGGTACTTCGCGGCGTTGGCCTCCGCGCCGCACGACTGCCCCGCGTCGTAGCGCGTCGCGGCCTTCATCACCATCAGCCACGCGGCCTCGAGCTGCATCCACGCCTGCGCGAGCGGATGCTGGATCGACTGGTTCTGGCCGATCGGCCGGCCGAACACGACGCGCTCGCACGCGTACTGCGTCGCGCGGCGCAGCGCGGCCTGCCCGAGCCCGATCGCCTCCGCGGCGATCAGGATCCGCTCGGGATTCAGCCCGTGCAGCAGGTAGCGGAAGCCGTCGCCTTCGTTGCCGATCAGATCGCCTTCCGGCACGCGCAGGTTGTCGATGAACAGCATGTTCGAATCGACCGCCTTGCGGCCCATCTTCTCGATCTCGCGCACCTCGACGCGCGAGCGGTCGAGGTCGGTATAGAACAGGCTCAGCCCGTCGGTCGGCTTCGCGACCTGGTCGAGCGGCGTCGTGCGCGCGATGATCAGCATCTTGTTCGCGACCTGCGCGGTCGAGATCCAGATCTTGCGCCCGCTCAGCACGTAGTGGGCGCCGTCGCGGCGCGCCTGCGTGCTCAGGTGCGTGGTGTCGAGGCCCGCATCGGGTTCCGTCACCGCGAAGCACGCCTTATCGCGCCCGGCGATCAGCGGCGGCAGGAAGCGCGCCTTTTGCGCGTCGGTGCCGAACACCTGCACCGGGTTCAGCCCGAAGATGTTCATGTGGACGGCCGACGCGCCGGACAGGCCGGCGCCCGAGGCGCTGATCGTGCGCATCATCAGCGCGGCCTCGGTCATCCCGAGCCCGGCACCGCCATGGGCCGGGTCCATCGCGATGCCGAGCCAGCCGGCCTCGGCGAGCGCCGCGTGGAAGTCGGCCGGAAACCCGCCCGCGCGGTCGCGTTCGAGCCAGTAGTCGTCGCCGAAGCGTGCGCAGATTTTCTCGATCGCGCTTTCGATCGCGCGCTGGTCATCGGTCAGGTCGAACTGCATGGCATGCACTCCTGGAAAAGGCCAAGCGGCTTCGCCGCTTTCAAGAAGGAAAACGCCCGGCGGCGTCGAGGCTTGCGCTCCGACGCGCGTCCCTTGCGGGATCGCCCTCGCGGAGCGCAAGCACGAAGCAGCAGGTCCCGGGCGCTCACAACGGAAACACGCCCACGATCACCGCGGCGAACACCATCAGCACGGTGGCGGCAAACAGGAACGGAATCGTGAATTTCTGGTGCTCGGCGAGCTCGACGCCGGTCAGGCCGACGATCAGGAACGTCGCGGGCGTGAGCGGGCTGACCGGAAAGCCCGTCGTCATCTGGCCGAGCAGTGCTGCCTGCGCCATCTGGATCGGCGGCACGCCGAGCAGCTTCGCGCTTTCCGCGAGCACCGGCAGCACGCCGAAGTAGAACGAATCGGGGTCGAACAGCAGGCTGAGCGGCATCGACAGCAGTCCGAGCACGAACGGCATGTGGCGCGCGTGCTCGACCGGCACGTGTGCGACGACCACGTCGGCCATCGCCTTCAGCATCCCGGTGCCGGACATGATGCCGGTGAACGCGCCGGCCGCGAGCAGCACGCTCGCCATCATCAGCGCGGCCTTGGCATGCGCGTCGATCCGCTCGCGCTGCGCCTGCACGTCCGGGTAATTGATCACGAGCGCGGCGACCGTGCCGAGCATGAACATCACCATCGGGTCGACGATGCCCGACACGAGCGTGACGAGCACGACGAGCGTCAGCCCGAGATTGATCCGGAAGCGCTCCGGCCGGCGCAATGCGCGCTCGTCGTCGGTCAGCGCCCGCGGCGCGATCGCGAGCGACGCCGCGCCGGCACGATCGAGCCCGAGCCGCTTCGCCTCGCGCACGCCGAGCACGTAGGAGGTGCCGAACACGAACACGAGCCCGACGATCTGCACCGGAATCATCGGCATGAAGATCGCGGAGCCGGGAATGTGCAGCGCCGCCGATGCGCGCAGCATCGGCCCGACCCACGGCAGGAAATTGACGCCGGCCGCCATCGACGCGACGCACGCGAGGATGCGGCGATCCATCCCGAGCCGCGTATAGAGCGGCATCATCGCGGGCAGCGTGACGAGAAACGTGACGGCGCCCGAGCCGTCGAGATGGATCAGCAGCGCGAGCAGCGCCGAGCCCATCACGATACGCGGCGGATGGCAGCCGATCACGCGCAGCACGCCCGCGATGATCGGATCGAGCATCCCGGCGTCGGTGAGGATTCCGAAAAAAAGAATCGCAAAAACGAACATCCCGGCGATCGGGCCGATGTTCTGCACGCCGTGCACGATGAACTTGCCGGTCGCGAGCCCGAACCCGGCCGCGAGCGACGCGGCCACCGGCACGACGATCAGCGCGACGAGCGGCGACAGCCGCTTCGTGATGATCAGGCCGAACAGCGCGACGATGGCGATCGCGCCGATCCATGCAAGCATGATGCGTCTCCTCTTCAGCCGGTGCGCGCGTCGTCGCCCGGCGTGGTATTCGAGTGGCCGTGCGGCGCCGTCGGGCGCGCGGCACGGCCGGCGGCCACGATGCGGGTCAGTCCCGGTGCGTGTCGTGGTCGTGGTCGTCAGCGTTGGCCGCGGCGTCGGCGAACACCTGTGCCGCGTGTTCGTTCAGCGCGGGCGGCGGCCGCCGGTACGTGGCCGGCGTGCGGCCGAGCTTGATCGGCGACGCGATGCCGCGATGCCGGCCCAGCTCGACCTTCATCCGCCGATGCGCGACATGCGGATGGTCGAGCGCCGCATCGAGCCCGAGCACCGGCGCGCACGGCACGCCGCGGCGCATCAGCTGCTCGGCGAGCGCCGCGCCGTCGTGTCCGGCCAGCGCCGTTTCGAGCAGCGTGCGCAGCGCGGCGCGGTTCGCGCTGCGCGCGCGGTTGTCCGCGAAACGCGGATCGTCGAGCCAGTCGCGCGTGCCGAGCACGTCGCACAAGCCCGCGAACTGCCCGTTGTTGCCGACCGCCAGAAAGATGTCGACGCTCGCCGTCGGAAAGCTGTCGTACGGTGTGATGTTCGGATGCGCGTTGCCGGTGCGCACCGGGGCATGCCCCGAATGGAAGAAGTTCGGCGTGTGCGGATGCAGGATCGACAGCGCGCAGTCGAACAGCGTCGATTCGACGAACTGGCCGCGGCCGCTCGCGTCGCGCTCGCGCAGCGCCATCAGCACGCCGAGCGCCGCGTTCAGCCCGGTGACGAGATCGACGATCGGTACGCCGACCCGCAGCGGCGCGCCACCGGCCTCGCCATTGACGCTCATCAGCCCCGCGAGCGCCTGCACGGCCGCGTCGTAGCCGGGCAGCCCGCCCAGCGGGCCGTCCGCGCCGAAGCCCGACACGCGGCAATGGACGAGGCGCGGAAACCGCGCATGCAGCGCGTCGAAGCCGAGCCCCCAGCGCTCCATCGTGCCGATCTTGAAGTTCTCGACGATCGCGTCCGCGTGGTCGAGCAGGCCGAGCAGCCGCTCGCGGTCGGCCGGTTGCGTCAGGTCGAGCGCGATCCCGAGCTTGTTGCGGTTCACGCCGAGGAAATACGACGCGGTATCGCCGTCGAACGGCGGGCCCCAGGTGCGCGTCTCGTCGCCGGACGGCGGTTCGACCTTGATCACCTCCGCGCCGTGGTCGGCCAGGATCTGCGTCGCATACGGGCCACCCAGCACCCGCGACAGATCGATGATGCGCAATCCCGCCAGCGCGCCCTGCTGCTCGTGTTCCGCCATGCGTCCCGCTCCTGGTTCCGGTTGATCGGACGGCCGGTCCCGACAGGCTCCGGCGCGTAGGCGCGAGCTTCCGGATTCGGCTAATAATTCTTGTATGTGAATTTATATTCACACTCAGGAAATTCGTTGTCAACCCCGGCGGCACCCTGAGGCGAAGCGAAAGACGCCGCCGTGCGCAAGTCGGGGCGACACCGAACACGGGCCGGTTGCGGTGGCATCCCGCCTTTCGTTAAGCTGGCGGGCAATCTTCATCTCAAAAAAATCGGACGGATCATTCATGAAACGGATGCTGCTGGCGGCCTTCATGCTGGCGTCGACGCTGGGCGTCGGACATGCGCAAACCCAGACGTTCCACTTCGGCGAAGGACAGACCGGGATGCCGGGTGGCGCGCCGCAGTCGGCGTCACCGACCGCACGGCCCGCGCCCGCGCGCCGGCACGTCACGCCGCCGCCGTCCCACCATCGGCGGGCCGTTCACAAGCGTCGCCAGTCGCGCCACGCGAAGCCCACGCGCAGCGGCATCTATACGCACGCGTGACCCGGCGTGGGTCCCGCGAAGGCGTGCATGGAACTGTCATGAACGGCCGCTAAGATCGGTGCGGCTGCCTCTACGCCGTGGTGGCGGCTGCCGGGTCACGTGCCGCCGACACGCATTTTCTCCACGATTCAGCACCTGTTTGACCGAACATGCGTACCGGGCTGGACACTCTCGCCGTCATCAAGGAACGCGCCACGATCGTGTGCCGTCAGCGCAGCAGCGTGCTGCTGGTCGCCCGCACCGCGTCGCGCTGGTCGCTGCCCGGCGGCACGATCCGGCGTGGCGAGACGCCGCTCGATGCCGCACTGCGGGAGCTTGCCGAGGAAACGCGGCTGGAGGGGCTCGCGCTCGACTACGCGGTGCAGTTCGGCGGGCTGACGAAGCTCCATCACGTGTTCGTGGTCGACGTGCCGGCGCACCTGACGCCGCGCGCGAGCAACGAGATCGCCCGCTGCAAGTGGTTTACCGTCGACCGGCTCGACACGCTGCGTGCGAGCGTGCCGACGCGCAAGATCATCGAGCTGCTGCGTCTCGACTGTTTCTCGGCGATCGCAAGCGGCCGGCTGCGCTGACGTCGATAGCGCTCGCGCCGGTCATGCGCGCAGCAACGGGCCGGCTTTGCGTTCGAGCAACGTGACAAGTTCCGGCTGCATGTAGGCGTACCGGTCGGGAATATCGAGGCACACGATCTTCTTGTCCCGCAGATGCGCACCGAATTGCGCTGCCAGCCGCGCCTTGTGCGCCCGCTCCATCACGAATACGACATCGGCCCAGTCGAGCTGCTCGGCGGACACGCGCGTGTCGGCATCGGGCGCGAGGCCCGCGGAGTCGGTTTCGACGCCCGGCCATGCGGCGAACACCGCTTCGGCCGTCGGGCTGCGCAGCCGGTTGCGGCTGCAGAGGAAAAGTGCCCGCGTCAAGTCGCTTCGCGGTTGCCTGGCGGCTGCCCGCTCAACCTTGCGGAATCGTGCCCGGCCGGACGTACGCGAGCATGTGCGGCACGTAGTCGGCCTTGCCGAGTTCGACGCCGTGGTGGCGCAGGATTGCGTAAGCGGCGATCGCGTGGAAGTAGAACTGCGGTAGCGCCCAGTCGCGCGCGTACTGCTCGCCCGTCATGTCGAACGCGATCCCGTTCGGCATCTCGAGCGCGATCGGCCGCGCGGCACCGCCATCGAGCGCATCCGGCGCGAGGTCGCCGAGAAACGTGAGCGTGCCGGCGACGATCGCCTGCGCATCGGCGAGCGTGCCGGGCTGCGCATCCGCATGCCATCCCGCCTCGCGTAATGCGAGCAGTGCGGCCGGCAGCGGTTCGCCGCGCAGCCGGTGGACGGGCTCCATCGCCTGGAAGCACGAGAAGCGCACCTGTGCCGCGAGCGGATACATGTCGGGCGCCAGCTTCAGCGACATCGCCGCGTCGGGCGCGTCGCCCGCGGCCTGGCGGTGTGCGGCAGCCTTGTCGAGCCACGCGGACTGCGCGCGCAGCATCTGGGAGAAGGTCGGAACGAGAAGTTGAGTCGGTGACACGCGTGCGCTCCTATGCTGTGTTGTGGTTTGCGCCACGATAGCAGCGTAGGGACAAACCTGCATCCTCGCAGGGGCGATGCGCGCGATTGATTGCGGATTCGGTGATATAGCGCATGGCGCGCAGGTGTCGCCCCGCGCAGGGCGATCACGACACGCGGCGGCCGCGACACCACCTCAAGGCTTGCCCTGTCGCGCCAGGAACCGGTCGAACTGCGCGGCAAACGCCTTGCCGTCGCGTGCGCTGAACGGCGCCGGCCCGCCCGTGTCGATGCCCGCGCTGCGCAACTGATCCATCATCGCGCGCGTCGACAGGCGTTCCTCGATGTTCTCGCGGCTGAACCAGTTGCCGCGCGGGTCGAGCGCATGCGCGCCCTTGTCGAGCACGGCGGCGGCCAGCGGAATGTCGGCGGTGATCACGAGGTCGCCCGCTTCCACCAGCTCGACGATGCGCGCATCGGCCACGTCGAAGCCGGCCGGCACCTGCACCGCCTTGATGAACGGCGACGGCGGCGTGCGCAGAAACTGGTTCGCGACCAGCGTCACGCAGATTTCGGCACGACGCGCGGCGCGAAACAGCATGTCCTTGATGACGGCGGGACACGCGTCGGCATCGACCAGTACTTGCATGGCGGTTTTTCCAATGGATTGAAGCAGAAGCGGCGATCATAGCGCACCGCCGGCCGGCCCTCAGCCGGCGCGGCCCGTGCTCAGCGCGTCGCCCGTCACCCACTGTGCGCCCCACGCCGCGGCCAGCCGCGCGCCCTGCCCGATCCGCACGGCCGCGTCGTCGAAGTCGACGAACACGACGTGATCGGCCGCCGCGGGTTTCGCGGGCGTCTCGCGCGTGCGGCCGTCGGACAGCACCCACAGCCAGCGCTGCTTGTCGGGCTCAAGCCGCGCCGCGCGTGCGAGCAATTGCGCGGCGGCCGCGATGCCGTCCGCGAGCGGCGTGCCGCCGCCGCCTTCGACCGGTTCGAGCCAGCGCGCATTCCACCAGCGCGGCACGGCCGGGCCGAAGCGCCGCACGGCGCCATGGCCGCCGAAACAGATCAGCGCGGTTTCGACACGGTCGCGCGCGGCCTGGTCGAAATACGCGACGATCAGCCCCTTCGCCAGTGCGAGCCGCTCGTGCGACAGCATCGACGCCGAGCAGTCGAGCACGAAGCAATGCAGTGCGTGCGGGGTGCCGGCGCGTTGGCGGAAGCGCAGATGGTCGTGCTGCAGCGGGCCGCCGCGCTTCGCGGCGAGCGTCGCCGGCCACGCCACGGCCGTGCCGGCGCGCACCGTGCCCGGCACGCGCGCGGCTGCGCCTGATTGCCATCGAGGACCGCGAACGGTGTTCGCGGCGGCGCCGGCTCGATGGCTCAGCGTTTTTTTAGCGGCAGCGGCACCACGCCTTTCACGTCGCGCAGGCCGGCCGGCTCGGGCGGCAGGTAGCCCCAGTCGCCCTGCGATGCCGTGGCATCGTTCTTCGTCACATCCGACGAATCGTCGGGGCGACCGCGCGTGTCAGGCGTATCGGGCGCAGAGCGACCGTCGCGTTCGTCGCTGGGTTGCTGCGCGCCGGACGATGGCGGCGGCCCCGCGTGGCGCCGATGCCGCAGCACCGCGTCGGCCACCCGCTCCACATGCGACACCGTTACCGCATCGGCCTGCTCCAGCGCGGCGAGCGCACGCGCCGCGCGCAGCATCACGAGATCGGCACGCAGCCCGTCGACGGCCGCGTCGATGCACAGCGCACTGACGCGCGCATGAACCGTATCGTCGAAATCGAGCGTCGCGAGCCGTGCGCGTGCTGCATGAATCCGGTCGCCGAGTTCACGTTGCGCGGACGCATGACGGGCGCGGAATGCATCCGGATCGAGATCGAATGCAAGCCGCGCCTTCACGATCCGCTCGCGCTGCGCGGCGTCGAAGCAGTTTTCCAGCTCGACCATCAAACCGAAGCGGTCGAGCAACTGCGGACGCAGTTCGCCCTCCTCCGGATTCATCGTCCCGATCAGCACGAAGCGCGCATCGTGCGCGTGCGACACGCCATCGCGCTCGACGATGTTCACGCCGCTCGCGGCGACGTCGAGCAGCGTATCGACGAGCCCGTCGGCGAGCAGGTTCACTTCGTCGACGTACAGCACGCCGAGATGGGCTCGCGCAAGCAGGCCCGGCCGGAAGCGCACGCCGTTTTCGGCGAGTGCATGCGCGAGGTCGAGCGTACCCGTCACCTGCTCGTCGCTCGCCGACAGCGGCAGCGTGACGAACTGCCCTTCGGGCAACAGCTCCGCGAGGCCGCGCGCCGCGGTCGATTTCGCGGTGCCGCGCGGCCCGCTCACGAGCACGCCGCCCAGCGACGGGTCGATCGCGGCGAGCAGCAGCGCCTGCTGCAGCGCATCCTGCGCGACGAGCGCCGCAAACGGAAAAACCGCGCGGGCGCGGTGCGTCGTCGGATCGGTCATCGCCGTCCCCCTTCCTGGAGTTGTTCGCTCGCGAGCCAGACCGCTTCGATCCGTTCGCGATAGTCGCCCGGCTGCTGCCACAGGCCACGCTGCATCGCCTCGACGAAGCGTTCGCAGATGCCGTGCAGCGCCTTCCGATTGTGGCGTTCGAGGAACGCGCGGGTGGCGTCGTCGAACAGATACGCGTCGGCCACGAGCGCGTATTGATGGTCGGACAGCACGCGCGCGGTCGCGTCATAGCCGTACAGGTAGTCGACCGTCGCGGCCAGCTCGGCCGCGCCCTTGTAGCCATGGCGCTTCACGCCGTCGAGCCATTTCGGGTTGACGACGCGCGAGCGGATCACGCGCGCGATTTCCTCGCGCAGCGTGCGCATCTTCGGCGCGGCCGGGTTCGCGTGGTCGCCGTGGTAAATGCTCGGCTGCTGCCCGGACAGGTGCCGCACGGCCGCCGTCATCCCGCCCTGGAACTGGTAGTAGTCGTTCGAATCGAGGATGTCGTGCTCGCGGCTGTCCTGGTTCTGCACGACGACGTCGATCGTCGCGAGCCGCTCGCCGAACACGTCGGCCGCCGCATCGCCCGCGCTGTTCTGTGCGTACGCATGGCCGCCCCACTGGCGGTAGGCATCGGCGAGATCGGCGTCGGTCTGCCAGCGGCGCTGGTCGATCAGGTCCTGCAGGCCCGCGCCGTAGCTGCCCGGCCGCGCGCCGAATACGCGCCAGCCGGCGCGGCGTCGCGCTTCGTCCGGCGCCACGCCCTGCGCGACCCATTTCTCGCGTTCGCGCTCGATGCGCGCGCGGACCGGATTCAGTGCCTCGGGTTCGTCGAGCGCGGCCACCGCCTGCACGGCCGCGTCGAACAGGTGCATCAGGTTCGGGAACGCGTCGCGGAAGAAGCCCGACACGCGCAGCGTCACGTCGATGCGCGGCCGGTCGAAGATCTCGATCGGCAGGATCTCGAAGTCGGTCACGCGGTGGCTGCCGTGCGCCCATTTCGGCCGCACGCCGAGCAGCGCGAACGCCTGCGCGATGTCGTCGCCGCCCGTGCGCATCGTCGCCGTGCCCCAAACCGACAGGCCGATCGCGCGCGGATAGTCGCCGTGATCCTGCAGATGACGCTCGATCAGTTGCTGCGCGGATTTCAGGCCGAGCGACCACGCGGCTTGCGTCGGCACCGCGCGTGTATCGACCGAATAGAAATTGCGGCCGGTCGGCAGTACGTCCGGGCGGCCGCGCGACGGCGAGCCGCTCGGCCCCGGCGGCACGAAGCGGCCGTCGAGCCCGCGCAGCAGCTGGCGCATTTCCTCGCCGCCGCACGCGTCGAGCGCGGGCAGCAGCGTCGCGCGGACGCGCTCGATCACGGCGAGCGTGTGCGGCCAATCGCCGGGCGGTGTCGAATCCGTGCCGGTGTTGCCGCCGTCCGCTGCGCACAGCCCGTCGAGCCAATGCTGCGCGAGCCGTTCGAGCCGCTCGCGCGTGTCCCCCGCATGGCGCCACGGCGATGCGTCGAGCGCCAGCAGGATCGCCGGACGCGGGCCAGCCCACGGCGCGGCCCAATCGGCCGCGAGCGGATCGAAGTCGTCGCCGAGCGCGAGATCGCGCGCCAGCGCACCGATCAGCCCGGCGCGTGCGCCCTTGCCGTCGCCTACCGGAAAGCGTGCAAGCGCGAGCAGCGTGTCGCGCCGCTGACGCTCGGCCGGCGATACGCCGAACACGTGCAGCCCGTCGCGGATCTGCGCTTCCTTCAGTTCACACAGCCACGCGTCGACGCGCGTGAGCAGCGCATCCTCGTCGCCCGCGTCGCGCGGCGGCGACACGCTCAGTTCGTCGTGCAGACGATGCTCGGCGATCGTCGCGAGGATCGTCTTGCGAAGCAGCTTCGCGCGCCGCGCATCGACCATCAGCGCTTCGTAGTATTCGTCGACCTGCCGCTCGAGATCCTGCAGCGGGCCGTAGTTTTCCGCGCGCGTGAGCGGCGGCATCAGGTGATCGATGATCACCGCCTGCGCGCGGCGCTTCGCCTGGCTGCCCTCGCCCGGATCGTTGACGATGAACGGATACAGGTGCGGCAGCGGCCCGAGCGTCAGGTCGGGCCAGCACGCGTCGGACAGCGCGACGCTCTTGCCCGGCAGCCATTCGAGGTTGCCGTGCTTGCCGAGATGGATGACCGCGTCGATGCGGTACGCATCGCGCAGCCAGAAATAGAACGCGAGATACGCATGCGGCGGCACGAGATCCGCGTCGTGGTAGCTCGCGTAGTCGTTCTCGCCGCGCGAGCGCGACGGCTGGATGCCGACGAACACGTTGCCCGCGCGCCAGCCCGCGATCGTGAAGCGCCCTTGCCGCAGCGTCGGGTCGGCTTCGGGCGGCCCCCAGCGTTCGTTCAGCGCATCGCGCACGGCCGCCGGCAGGCGCGCGAAACGCGCGACGTAGTCGGCCAGCGGGAAGCTCTGGAATGCGGGGCGCAACGCATGCACGGCCGCGTCGTTGGTCACGCCTTCGGTGAGCCGCGCAATCAGCGCGTCGCCGTCGGGCGGCAGGTCGGCCACCGTGTAGCCCGCGTCGCGCAGCGCCGCGAGCACGCGCAGCGCGGACGCCGGCGTGTCGAGCCCGACGCCGTTGCCGATCCGCCCTTCGCTTTGCGGATAGTTCGCGAGAATCAGCGCGACGCGCTTGTCGGCGTTGTCGAGCGTGCGCAGCCGGCACCAGCCGCGCGCAAGCGCCGCGACGAACGCGATCCGCTCGGCGTCCGGCTGGTAGCGCACGACGTCGACCTCGGTGTGCGGGCAGCGGTACGCGAGCCCCTTGAAGCTCACCGCACGCGTGACGATGCGGCCGTCGACCTCGGGCAGCGCGATGTGCATCGCGATGTCGCGCGCATGCAGGCCCTGGTTGTCGGCCACCCACGCGTCGCGATTGCCGCCGGACAGGATCACCTGCAGTACCGGCGCGTCGCCGGCGAGCACGTCGTGCCCGGGGCTGTCGATCGCGCCCGCCGCGAATGCGGTCGTATTCAGCACGAGCGCGACGTCGTGCGTGTCGCAGAGCTGCGTGATGACTTCGCGGCTCACCGCGTCCTTCAGCGACGTGACCGCGATCGGCAGCGGATTCAATCCTTCGTCGATGAGCGCATCGGCCAGCGCATCGAACACGGCCGTGTTCGCGGCCTGCCAGTGCGCGCGATAGAACAGGATCGCAACGACGGGCGCGCCGGGCGTCCAGCGCGGCCGCCAGTCGTCGACGCTCGCGCGGTCGCGCGCCGGGTGATACAGCGCGGCGGCCGGCAGCGGGCGCGGCAACTCGGGTTCGTCGCCGAAGCCGAGCGTATGGAACGCAATGCTGCGCAGCAGCGCCTCGGCGTTGTGCACGCCGCCTTCACGCAGGTAGCGCCACCACAGCCGGCACAGGTCGGGCGCGACCGTGCTCTTCGCGACGAGGTTCGGGTCTTCCTGCAGGTCGCCCGAAAACATCGCGAGCTGCTGCCCGCGCTTCGACGCGAGCGACACGGCCTGCTCGATCCCGTACGGCCAGTACGCCTCGCCGCCGAGATGATCGATCACGACCGACTTCGCGTGTTGCAGCACGTCGTCGACGTAGAAGTCGACCGACGCCGGCTGCCGCAGGAACGTGACGTTCGCGAGCCGCACGCTCGGGAAGCCGGCCGGCAGATGCGGCACGACGCTCGCGAGCAGCGACAGCGTCGTGTCGGCCGAGCTCAGGATCACGATGTCGGCCGGTTGCTGGTCGATCCGGACGACACCCTGCGTATCGTCGACGAAGCCGCCCGGCGTGGTGCGCAGCAGATGCATCGTGCGTTACGCCTGTTGCGGCTCGGCCGCGCACGCGGCGTCGAACGCGCGTTGCAGCGCGGCTGCGTCGAGATCCTCGCCGATCAGCACGAAGCGGCTCGCGCGCGTTTCGCCGTCCTGCCAGCGACGGTCGAAATAGCTGTCGAAGCGGCGGCCGACGCCCTGGATCACGAGCCGCATCGGCGCGCCGGGCAGCGCGGCGAAGCCCTTTGCACGGTAAATCGTGTGCGCTTCGACGACGCGTTGCAGCGCGGCGATCGTCGCTTCGCGCGTGCCGGCGTCGCCCGACACGACTACCGAGTCGAAATCGTCGTGATGGTGATCGTGATCGCCGTCGTCGGCCGAGCCGTGATGGTCGTGACGCAGGTGGATCGTGTCTTCCGATGCCGATTCGAGGCCGAGCAGCATCGCGAGGTCGAGCTCGCCGCGCGTCGCGCGCACGATCTTCACCTGCGGCGGGATCTCGTCGCGAATCGCGGTTTCGATCTGCGCGAACTCGGTGTCGCCAACGAGATCGGCCTTGTTCACGATCACGAGATCGGCGGACGACAGCTGATCGGCGAACAGCTCGTGCAGCGGCGATTCGTGGTCGAGGTTCGGATCGGCGCGGCGCTGCGCGTCGACGGCTTGCGGATTTTCCGCGAACTGGCCGCTGGCGGCCGCCGGCCCGTCGACCACCGTCACGACCGCGTCGACCGTGAAGCTGTTACGGATCGTCGGCCAATTGAACGCCTGCACGAGCGGCTTCGGCAGCGCGAGGCCCGACGTCTCGATCAGCACGTGGTCGATGTCCGCGCGGCGCTCGACGAGCGCTTCCATCACCGGGTAGAACTCTTCCTGCACGGTGCAGCACAGGCAGCCGTTCGCGAGTTCGTACAGCTGGCCCGCCGCTTCGCCTTGCGCGCCATCGGCATCCTCGCAGCCGATGCCGCAGCCCTTCAGGATTTCGCCGTCGATGCCGAGCTCGCCGAATTCGTTGACGATCACCGCGATGCGGCGGCCTTCGGCGTGCTGCAGGATGTGGCGCATCAGCGTCGTCTTGCCGCTGCCGAGAAAGCCCGTGACGATCGTGACGGGAAGCTTGCGTAGGGTCATGGTAGGTCCTGTGTCGAAAATGGAATCAGCCCGGGATCGTCGCGTCGAGGGCGGCGTGGCAGTTCATCTGGCGGATCGCGGGCATGCCGCCGCGCGATCCGCACGGACAGTCGCGGGACGGGCGGGACGACGAATCGGACATGGTGCTTCCTTGCGAACGGTCGACATCGTGAATGCCAACACGGCTGCCGGCGGCCCGGCTCGCGCTGCCTGCCATTCGCCACGCCGGTCGGCCGGCGCGGGTTCGCGCGGGGACGGATCGGTGGAGGAAGCGGGCAATACGCGGGCGTCGGGCCGGCTGCGGCCGTGGACGATGCGCCGCCTCCCCGCGGCGCTGAACCCCAACGTTTCGGCCGGTATCCGGGCTGACGAACACGCCGCTTCGCCTTCCCGGATGCGCGCGGCATCCAGTGGCGGTCGTCCGCATGCGCGTGGCATGCGGCGAAGCGGCGTTGCGTGGCGCTTCTCGCGCGACGCGTTCGCTTACCGTTGCGGGGGCAGCACAGGTTGGCTCGACTGCGGTGCAGGCAGGCTCCCTGTTTCCCGTTTAACTGCGCGCACCGGAGCGGCGCGCGCGAGCACCAAAACGCGTGCGAGTGTAGGCGGCGGTGCGGGGAGCGTCAAGGCGGAGCGGGCCGCCGGGCCCGGTTCGGGATGACCGCCTCGCGTGGCCGGAAGCCGTGCGCGGCGGTTCGCGCGGGGGAGGCGCTGTGCTATCGTAGCGCCGCGTTCGGTGCCCGCATGCGCATTCCGCGCGTGCAGTTAAACGGGAAACAGGAGGCGGACCCCCGCCCGGCCTGTGCTGTCCCCGCAACGGTACGCCGCCCGCGCGACGCGCTTCCCCGCGCACGCGCCCAGGCCGCCCACGATGCCACTGCCCGTCAGCCGGGCGGGAAGGCTGCGGCCTGGCAAGCGGCCAGCCCGGATACCGGCCGACGCAAGGGGCGAGCCCGACGCTCGCCGAACGCCCGATCCGCGGGGGACGGATGAGGTGCGCATTCCGCCCGCGTCCGCGCGGGCTTCGTTCGATCCGTCATGGTTGACCTGTCCGCTGGCCGCCGCCGCGCCGCCCGCCTGCCCTATTCCCTTGTTTCGACACGGTGTGCGCCGTGCCGCGTCCGATGAGCCGCGCCTGGCTCGTCGGCGCCGGCCCCGGCGACGCCGACCTGCTGACGCTCAAGGCCGTCCACGCGATCGGCGCGGCGGACGTGCTGCTCGTCGACGATCTCGTGAATCCCGACGTGCTGCGCCATGCGCGCGCCGATGCGTACATCGAGCACGTCGGCAAGCGCGGCGGTCATGCGTCGACGCCGCAGGAGACGATCGTCGCCGCGATGCTCGCGCATCTGCGCGCGGGGCGCAGCGTCGCGCGGCTCAAGGGAGGCGATCCGTTCGTGTTCGGCCGCGGCGGCGAGGAGCTGGCCGCGCTCGGCGCGGCGGGATTCCCGGTCGAGGTCGTGAACGGCGTCACCGCGGGCATCGCCGCGCCGGCCGCGATCGGCATCCCGGTCACGCAGCGCGGCGACGCGCAGGGCGTGATCTTCGTCACGGGCCACGGCGCGGGCGCCGACGAACCCGACTGGCGCGCGCTCGCGGCCACGCGCATGACGATCGTCATCTACATGGGCATCCGCCGGCTCGACGCGATTGCCACCGCGCTGCGCGATGGCGGCCTGCCCGGCGAGACGCCGTGCGCGGCGATCGAGCAAGCGACGCGCGCCGAACAACGGCACGTGCTCGCGACGCTCGACACGCTCGTCGAACGCATCGGCACCGCCGGTATCGGTTCGCCGGCGATCGTCGTGATCGGGCGCGTCGCGGCATTTGCCGACGATCCCGCGGTACGGGCCGCGCTCGGCGGCGGCGCATGATGCGTGTCGCGCTCGGCATCGGTTTCCGTGCAGGCGTGACGGCCGCGCAACTCGATGCCGCGATCCGCGCGGCGCTGATGCTTTACCCGGCCGCCGAACCCGCGCTCGTGGCCACGCTCGCCGACAAGGCGCGTGCCCGCGCGCTGCGCACGCTGTGTGCGCAGCGCGGCTGGCCGCTCGTCGCGTTCGATGCGGCGCAACTCGCGAGCCGCCCGGAACTGGCCGCGAGCGGCCCGTCGGCCGCCGCGCTCGCCCGCTTCGGCGTCGCGGGCGTGGCCGAGCCGTGCGCGCAGCTCGCGGCGCCGCATGGCCGGCTGCTGGGCCCCAAATCCATCCGGGCCGGCGTGACGGTCGCACTCGCCGGCCCGCTCTGAACCCTTTGTTTCGCTTTCTTTCGACAGGACGAATCCGATGAAAACCGACGCCGAATCCCATCAACGGATGACCGAACGCCGCCGTGCCGGCCACGAGAAGAAGCAGGCCGCCGCCGTCAACGAAAAGGGCCTGCTGATCGTCAACACCGGCAACGGCAAGGGCAAGAGCACGGCCGCGTTCGGCATGGCCGTGCGCGTGCTCGGCCACGGCATGCGGCTCGGTGTCGTGCAGTTCATCAAGGGCGCGCTGCACACGTCCGAGCGTGACTTCCTCGGCGCGGTGGCCGAATGCGATTTCGTGACGATGGGCGACGGCTATACGTGGAACACGCAGAACCGCGACGCCGACATCGCGACCGCGCGCAAGGGCTGGGACGAGGCGCGCCGGATGATCGAGAGCGGCGATTACCGGATGGTGATCCTCGACGAGCTGAACACGGTGCTGAAGTACGAATACCTGCCGCTCGACGAAGTGCTCGCGACGTTGACCGCGCGTCCCGAGTCGGTGCACGTCGTCGTGACCGGGCGGCATGCGCCCGATGCGCTGATCGACGCGGCCGACCTCGTCACCGAAATGCGGCTCGTCAAGCATCCGTACAAGGAGCAAGGCGTGAAGGCGCAGCGCGGCGTGGAGTTCTGAGTATGGCCGCCTGCCCCGCGCTGTTCGTCAGTGCGCCCGCGTCGGGCCAGGGCAAGACGTCGATGACGGCTGGCCTCGCGCGGCTGCACCGCCGGCTCGGCCGGCGCGTGCGCGTCTTCAAGACCGGGCCCGATTTTCTCGATCCGATGCTGCTGGCGTGCGCGAGCGGCGCGCCCGTGCATGCGCTCGACCTCGGGATGGTCGGCGAGGCCGGCTGCCGCGCGCTGCTGGCCGACGCCGCGCGCGAGGCCGACCTGATCCTGATCGAAGGCGTGATGGGGCTGTTCGACGGCACGCCGAGCAGCGCCGACCTCGCGGCCGCGTTCGGCGTGCCGGTCGTCGCGGTGATTTCGGCGAAGTCGATGGCGCAGACCTTCGCGGCGATCGCGTTCGGGCTCGCGCGGTTCCGGCCGGGGCTGCCGTTTCATGGCGTGCTGGCGAATCGCGTCGGGTCGGCCCGGCATGCGGAACTGCTGCAACAGGCGCTGCCCGACGACTTGCGCTGGCTCGGGCACGTGCCGGCCGATGCGGGCATCGCGCTGCCGGAGCGGCATCTCGGCCTGCATCAGCCGGGCGACATCGACGATCTCGATGCGCGGCTCGATCGCGCGGCCGACGTGCTCGCGCAAACGGCGCTTGCCGAGTTGCCGCCGGCCGTTGCGTTCGCGGAACCGGATGCAGCGGCGCCGCTGCCGCGTGCGCTCGCCGGCAAGCGGATCGCGGTGGCGCGCGATGCGGCTTTTTCGTTCATCTATCCGGCGAATCTCGCGTTGCTCGACCCGCTCGGTGCGCAAGTGCGATTCTTTTCGCCGCTCGCCGACGAACCCGTGCCGGACGACTGCGACGCACTGTTCCTGCCGGGCGGCTATCCGGAATTGCATGCGGCGGCACTCGCGGCGAATGCCGCGACCGCGCGGTCGATTCGTGCGCACGCAGCGGCTGGCCGGCCGATCGTCGCAGAATGCGGGGGGATGGTGTATCTGTGTGAGTCGCTGACCGATGTCGACGGCGTGATGACGCCGATGCTTGGGCTGTTGCCGGGTCACGCGACGATGCAGCGCCGGTTCGCGGCGCTCGGCATGCAGCAACTCGACACGCGCAGCGGGACGATGCGAGGGCATACGTTCCACTACTCGCGGCTCGCGACGCCGCTGGAACCGGTCGCGCATGCCGCGCGTCCCGATGGCGCGGCGGGCTACGGCGAAGCCGTCTATTGTTGCGATGCGATCGTCGCGACGTACATGCACATGTACTGGCCGTCGAATCCGGATGCGGTCGTGGCGTTGTTCAGCGGGGAAGCGTTCTAGTTTGCTCGATGCTGCGCCGCTTGCGTCGCGTCGATCATCAGGTCAGGGTTTTTCGCGGCCCGGCGCTTCCGAACGCGAAGTCCGGATCACGGTGCCGTCGGGCGAGAAATGCGCGTTGAACATCGCGTCGCCGGATACGCCGCCCTCGGCCCAGTGCCAGCTCCACACCTCTTCATGGCTCAACGCGTATTGCGCGACCTCGGTCGGCTTGCCGAGCAGTTGTCGCACGTCGTCCTTCGACATTCCGGGCACGACCTTCGTGATGTTCGCCGCCGTCAGCGCCTGCGTGATCGACACGAGCCGGCCATCGGGCCCAAAATCGAGCATGTAGGTGCTCGTGCCATAAGGACCGCGTGGATACTCGAACCGCTGCGAGCCGTCTTCGCCCTGCCTGACCATCTCGGGCTTGCCTGCCTGACGGAGCACGTCCTCGATCGTCGAAACGCCCGGCTGCAGGTTACCGAACGCCATCGGATCGGGCTTGATCGCATTGACCGCGTCAGCCACTTTCTGGTCGTCGCACCCGGCCACCAGAACGCCGACCGCACAGGCCGTCAGCACGGTCAGAAGCTGTTTTCGCATTTTCGTCCACACCTGTATTCATCGAGCCGATTCGGCGTCGCGCGCAGCGTAGCACGCGACCTGTCCCGCCGATGTCAAGGAGCGTCAAATTCACGCGCATCCCGTCGCGTCCGATGTCGCGGACGCGACGGGATGCGCACCGGGTGGCAGCTTCCGCGCCGCCGCGCCGCGGTGTCAGGTCAGGAACGACTCCGCCAGCTTCACCCAGTACGACGCGCCGGTCGGCAGCGCCGCGTCGTTGAAGTCGTAGCCGGGGTTGTGCACCATGCAGCCGCCCTCCCCGTCGCCGTTACCGATGATCAGGTAGCAGCCCGGCCGCTTCTCGAGCAGGAACGCGAAATCCTCGCTGCCGGTGAGCGGCACCATCCCGTCGATCAGGTTCGCGTCGCCCACCCACTCGCGGGCGACGTTGCGCGCGAACGCGGTCATTTCCGCATCGTTGACGAGCACCGGGTAGCGGCGCTGGTAGTCGATCGTCGCGGTCGCGCCGAACACGGCAGCCTGCGCATGCACGACTTCCTTGATGCGCGTCTCGAGCAGGTCGCGCACCTCCGGCTTCAGCGCGCGCACCGACAGGCGCATCTGCGCGCGATCGGGAATCACGTTCGGCGCCTCGCCCGCATGGATCGCGCCGACCGTGACGATCGCCATGTCGAGCGGCGACACGTTGCGTGACACGATCGTCTGCAGCGCGATGACGATCTGCGCGCAGACGACCACCGAATCGACCGCCTTGTGCGGCACCGCGCCGTGGCCGCCCCGGCCCTGCACGTCGACGATCACCGTATCCGACGACGCCATGAACGACCCCGGCAGGAAGCCGAACTTGCCCGTCGGGAAACCGGGCATGTTGTGCATCGCGAAGATCGCGTCGCAGGGGAACAGCTCGAACAGCCCTTCGTCGAGCATCTTCTTTGCGCCGCCGAGCCCTTCCTCGGCCGGCTGGAAAATCAGGTTCAGCGTGCCGGAGAAACGGCGCTCGCGCGCCAGGTGCTTCGCGGCCGCGAGCAGCATCGCCGTGTGACCGTCGTGGCCGCACGCATGCATCTTGCCGGCGATCCTGCTCTCGTACGGCAGGCCCGTGGCCTCGTGGATCGGCAGTGCGTCCATGTCGGCGCGCAGGCCGAGACGCTGTGCGCCGCTGCCGACCTTCAACTGCGCGACGACGCCCGTGCCGCCCAGCCCGCGATGCACCGTGTAGCCCCATGACTGCAGTTGCTCCGCGACGAGGTCGCTCGTCGCGAATTCCTCGAAGCCGAGCTCGGGGTGGGCGTGGATGCGGTGCCGGATCTCGATCATTTCGTCGGCGAGGCTTGCGGGAATCACGCTGTGCGTCACGGTGTCGTCTCCTGTCCTGTGGGGAATATGCAGGCAAGGATAGTGGGTTCGACGGCAACCGGGCAGATGGAAAGTCGTCGCGGTAGCAACCGGCGGTTGCCGCTGATTCAACGCGCAGGACGAGCCTGAATGGATTTTCGGGACGATTGTCACGGGCAAACGGGGTTAGCCGGGCCGGGCGTCGCCCCCGATTTCCGGCCCCCGGCGCGCCGATCCCCATTCGCGGAAGGCGGCTGGGAATTTATTTTCAATCAATGGCTTACGATCGCCTTGTTCACTTTCTCACCCCGTACGCTTTTTGTGTACGCCGGCTGAAAAGTGAACAACTCCCGACATGGGCACATCCTGGCCCGACTGCGCTCACGCCGCCCAGTCTTCGAGCGACAACCCCGCGACACGACCGAACTCGCGGCTGTTGTGCGTGACGAGTACCGCACCGGCGGCGATCGCATGGCCGGCGATCGATGCGTCGTTCGCGCCGATCGGCGTGCCGCGCGCGGCGAGATCGGCACGAATCGCGGCCGTTGCATCGACGGCCGCCGTATCCCACGACAGCACGCCGTCCAGCCGCGCAACAAAGGCCGTCACGAGTTCCGCATGCTTCGGCGACGCCTTCCTGCCGACCGCGCCGAACCGCATTTCGGCATAGGTGATTGCCGAGACGACGATCCGGTGCTGCGCATTGACGCACGATTGCAGCCGCGACAGCACCACGGGCGGCCGCTCGCGCATGATGAACGAACAGATGTTCGTATCGAGCATGTAGAGCGTGGTCACTGGCCGGACTCCGTCGGTGCGGCGCCACCGCCATCGGACAGGTCGAAGCGGCCGGACTCGATGACGGCCGGGCGTTCGGCGAGGAAGTCGGCGTCGGCCGGCGGTTCGCTCGCGAACGAGAGCCACGTGGGCCGCACCGGCCGCAGCAGCAGCGTGTCGCCTTCGCGGCGGATCTCGAGTTCCGTCACGCCCTCGAACTCCATGTCCTTCGGGATGCGGATGGCCTGGTTACGGGCGTTCTTGAAAATGGAAACGGTGCGCATGAGCCACTCCATGGGAGTACGATGCGTCCATTCTAGGCATATGCTGGCATATGTCAATGCGGGCGCGCGCGAATCGGATGTCGCGCCCCATGCTGTCGCGGATGTTTTTGCCATGTCGCGGGCCTGTCGTCGATGAGGAGAGCGATCCATTCTTCACGACGCAGGCCGCGCGGTCCATATCCCGGACGGCCGATGCCCGCGAGCCACGGTGCGGCGCGCACCCTCGCGCCGCACCCCGCCCCCGCGCCGTCACGGCAATTTGAAAGTGTCGAAGAATGTATCGCGCTCGATCACGGTGAGCGCCGCGCGCTTGTGCGGGAAGTCGAACTCCTTCAGCGTGTAGAACCCGAGCCGGTGCATGTACGCGATGTGCCGCACGTGATCGACGCGCGGCTCGCCCACGAGGCGCTGCGTGCGCGGTTCGTCGACGAACATGTAGTGCAGCACCCCACTCCACCACGCATGCAGCTTGCCGGCGCTCTGGAAGCGCGAATCGCCGATCAGCAGATGCAGCCCGCGGTCGTAGTCGTGCGCGTCGTAGAACGGCGCGAGACGGTCCTCCTTCGCCCAGTAGAACTCGAAATAGCCGAACGGCGTGTCGTCGAAATAGCCGATCATCGGGTGCATGTGCGGATCGGCGAGCCGCTCGGCGAGATACGCCGCATGTTCGTCGCGCGTGCCGCGCTGGTCCCAGAAATGCGCGACGCGATCGAGGTTCATCCAGCCGCTGAACAGGTCCGCGTGCGCGTCGACATCGACGGTGCGCAGGCTGAACGTCATCCCGACCTGCGGCATGGTGCGTGCGTAGATCTCGCCGGCCGGCGACGGCGGCCGCACCGGGTGCCGGTGGCCGTTCGTGATCACATGGCGCAGCGGCATGCCACCCGACGCGGGCGCCTTCAGCCACGGCCGCGGGTTCTGCCAGAACGTCGCACGCGACACGGTGAAGCGCAGCGCGTCGCCGGCAACCTGCGCGCCGTCGATCACGCCCTCGCGTACCGCGCGCGCGACGTACGCCGCCACGGCTGCCGCGTCGGCGCCGCCGAGCGGCGTCGTGATCGTCGCCGCGTCGTAGCGCGTGTCGGTGTTGAACAGCGCGACGAATGCCGCGAGCAATACGTCCGGCGAGTCGTCGGGCCGCCACGCGTCGAGCGTGTGCTCGGCGACGGCCATCGCCTGCCCGGGTGCGGCGCCGTCGAGCGCGGCGGCCACTTCACCTTCGACGGCATCCGCCGTGCCGGCCGGTTTCGTCAACGTGTCTTCCATCACAGTGCTCCCGCGTCGTGGCGGTCGGCGAGGACGTGCAGCCCCCGTTCGAGTGCCGGAAACAGGCTGCGCTGGAAGTTGTTCCAGCGCAGTTCGAGAATCGTGTCGTCCGGTGAGATCGGCGTGTCGAGCACATCGCAGATCACCTCGCCGGAATCGATGCCGTTGTCGACGTAGTGAAACGACGCGCCCGTCATCGTCACGGGCGCGACGGACGAGGTCGTGCCGTTCGACCAGTCGATCCGTTCGCCGCGCGCGCCGTGCAGCGCGTCGAGCGTCGCCCACGCGCCGCGCCGCTGGTACGGCGAACCGTCGGCGGTGATGCCCGGGTGGATGTTGGCGATGCGCCGGTGAAAGCGCGCGCCGGGCCGCACGAGCTCGTCGAGGATCACGAGCAGCCCGTCGAGCACGACGACGTCGGCGTCGAGTTCGAGCAGGCGCTCGAGCAGGCGGCGCTCGAACGCCTGTTTGCCAGCCACGCGCTCGCGCGCGTCGCGCGGCAGCCGCCGGTACGTCGATGCAATCGTGCAGAACAGTTCGTCGACCGGCCGGCCCTGCACCGCCAACCCTTCCGGCAGGATCCACGGACGGCCCGGCGTGCGGGCGAAGCCGTAGTCGGCGACTTTCGCGCGGTCGGCCGGCGAACCGTCGTCGTCGTCGACGATCACGCCCTTGAGCGTGTAACGCTCGCCGAGCGACGAGTCGTTCAGGCGTTCGACGAGATATTCGAGCGGCGCCTTCATGTAGCGCGTGCCGCCCCGATAAGCGACCGGCTGCCCGGCACGATCGGCCGCGCCGTTGCGCAGCGACTGGATGTAGACGAGATTTTTCTTCGGCATGGTTGCGTCGTGGAAAAGCGGACGAAGGCGCCGCGGCCCGCCCGCGCCGGCCGCGAGGGCCGGCCGGCGCGACGCGGCGCGCCTCGTCACCAGTTGTATTTCGCGGTCGCGATCACGGTACGATCGGTGCCGAACACACAGACGTTCATCGACTGGCAGCCGCTGATGTAGTGGCGGTTGGCCAGGTTCGTTCCGTTCACGGCGAAGCGCCAGTTACGCGTGTCGTAGTGCACGCCCGCGTCGAACAGCGTGACGCTCGATACCGTCAGCGAGTTGTCGGCCCCACCGGCCGATGCGCTCTGGTAACGAATGCCGCCGCCCAGGCCGAAGCCCGCGAGCGGCCCCGTGTGCCACGTCCAGTCGGTCCACAGCGACGCCATCTGGCGCGGGCGCGGAATGTCGACCGGCCAGTTGTTCAGCGACACGTCGTTGGCCTTCACGTTCTTCACGTCCTGGTACACGTACGAGGCAATCACCGACAGGTTGCGCGTGACCTTGCCGGTCGCGCTCAGCTCGATCCCGCGCGAACGCACCTCGCCCGTCTGCACCGACTTCGTGCCGGTCGGGTCCTGGCTCGGCAGCGCGGTCGTGAGCACGTTGGTCTGGTTGATCTGGTAGATCGCCGCGTTCAGCATCAGGTTCTTGCCGGGCGGCTGCCAGCGCAGGCCGGCTTCGATCTGCTTGCCGCGGGTCGGTTGCGGCAATCCGCCGCCGACCAGGTTCACGCCGATCAGCGGATTGAACGACGTCGCGTAGCTGACGTACGGCGACAGCCCGTAATCGCCCTGGTACGTGAGGCCGACGCGACCGGTGAACGCGGTGACGTCCGCCTTCGTCGACGTGCCGGCCGCGCGGTCGTCCATCCGCATGTTGACCCAGTCCTCGCGGCCGCCGAGCGTCAGCGTCCAGCGGTTCCATTTGATCTGGTCCTGCGCGTACAGGCCGAACGTGTTCATCGTCGTGTACGTGTTGGTGCGGAACGTCGAGTCGGGCGTGAACACCGCCTTCGTGACGGGCAGGTAGACCGGGTTGTAGATGTTCAGCGGCGGCGCGGCGGCGAGCCACTCGCTGTCGGTCGCGGTCTGGCGGTTGTACTGGAACCCGAGCAGCAGCGTGTGCTGGAGCGGCCCCGTGGCGAAGCGGCCTTCGAGGTTGTTGTCGATGTCGAAGCGGCTGTAGTTCATCTGGAACACGCCGGCCCAGCGCGACACGTCGGTCGTGCTGCCGTCGACGAAGCCGTTGCCGAATACCGAGCCGTTGTCGAGCGACAGGTGCATCAGGCGCGTGTTCTGGCGGAACGTCCACGCCGGCGTCAGGTTCCGCTCGAACTGATAGCCGACCGACCACTGCTTCTTGCGGTAGTAGTTGAAGTTCGGATCGCCTTCGTACACGTCCTTGTTGATCTGGCCGTTCGGGTTCGGCAGCACCGTACCCTGCGCGGGCAGGAAGTTCGACGAGATGTCGCCCCAGTCCTGCAGATAGGTGGCCGACAGCGTCAGCGACGTATCCGCGTTCGGACGCCAGCGGAACGACGGCGCGAGCGCGACGCGCTGGTCGTTGTTCGGGCCGGTCAGCGCGTTGCCGTCGCGTGCGACGCCGACGAAGCGATACGCGTACTTGCCGTCCGGGTCGAGCTTGTCGCCGACGTCGATCATGAACTGCTTGCGCGCGTAGTTGCCGATCTGCACGCCGGCCTCGCGCACGCGCTCGCCGTCGGCCAGCTTGGTCTGCACGTCGACGATCGCGCCCGGGTCGCCCGCGCCGTACAGCACCGAGGTCGGCCCGCGCAGCACGCTGATGCTGTCGATCATGTACGGATCGACGCGCCAGCTCGCGAGGTTGATCGTGTTCGGCACCTGCAGCCCGTTCACGTACGCGGTCGGCGTGAAGCCGCGCAGCGCGGCGTACCAGTCGGAACGGTTGTCCGAGCCGTACGACGAGAAGCCCGGCACGTAGCGCAGCGCCGCGTTCACGTCGGTCGCGCCGGTCATCTCGATCTGCTGCGCGGTGACGACGTTGATCGTCTGCGGGATCTCGTTGATCGACGTGCTGGTCTTCGTGCCGGTGCGGCTGCGCTTCGCGACGAGCCCGACCGTGCCGTCTCCTTCCGAGGCCGCGTTGACGTTGATCGTCGGCAGCGTACCGGTCGACGCACTGGCCGCCGCACCGTTCTGCGCACTGCTGGCCGACGCCGCCGCGCCTGCGTTCACGGCCGGCGCCGTCTGGGCCTGTGCGTGCCCTGCCGCCACCCCGAACGCCACGCTCGCCGCGGCTGCGATCGCACGCAAACGCGTGCCTGTTGCCCACTCCATCTTTCTCTGCTCCACTTTTTTCATGCGGTCTCCGACCGCGCCTTTGTCAAAGAGCGAAAGCCATCCGGCTCGCGCTCGCCCCGTTTTCCTGTCGTTTTTCCTGTGTTGCCCGGGCCGCGCCTTCTTCATGGGCGGGCGCGATCCCGTCTTCCAGCGACGCGCAGATTTCGTCCGCGCGGCGCGCCAGTACCGACAGCAGCGTGTCGGACAGGCCGTGGCTGTCTTCGCAGCAGCCTTGCAGGTAGATGCGCGGCGCGAAGTGCTCGGGCGTCGCGAGCAGGTAGTCACGCGTGACGTCGCCGCGTGAAAGCGCATCGCCCAGGTGCGGCGCGAGCCCCTCGAGCAGCGCCGAATGCGTGTCGCGGCGGTAGCCGGTGGCCAGTACGAGCGCGTCGAAGCCCTCGACGCGCGTGTCGCCGCTCATCCGGTCGCGCAGCGTCAGCTCGATGCGGCCGTCTGCGGTGTGCACCGCGGCCTCGATCGCGCTGTTCGCGAGCAGCGCATGACGCGGCGTGCCGTCGATGCGTTGCAGGTACAGCATTTCGTAGATCTGTTCGATCAGCGGCCGGTCGACCACCGCGTAGTTCGTGTCGCGATAGCGCTCGAGCAGCGCGCGGCGCGCGTCGTGCGGCTGCGCATAGACGACATCGGTGAACTCGGGGCTGAAGATCTCGTTGACGAACGGGCTGTCGTCCGCCGGCTTCAAGGCGCCTGCACGCATCACGAGGCTCGCGTCGACGTGCGGGAAGCGGCGCGCGAGATCGATGAACACCTCGGCCGCGCTCTGCCCCGCGCCGATCACCGCGACGCGGCGGCGCTCGCCGTCCGGCGACGCGACGAGCCGGTCGATGTCGGTCAGGTACGACGACGAGTGGATCACGCGGTCGCGGCCGAGCGCGGCGAACGCGTCCGGCACCGCCGGCGTGCCGCCCACGCCGACCGACAGCGCGCGCGTGACGCGCTGGCGCTCGTGGCCGGCGGCGTCGCGCGACAGCACGCGCAGTGCGTCGATCTTTGCGCCGTCGCCGTGCACGGGCTCGATCGCGAGGACAGTCTCGCTGTAGTGGACGCTATCGTCGAACGCGTCGGCCACCCAGCTCAGGTAGTCGTGGAATTCGACGCGGGTCGGATAGAAGTTCTTCAGGTTGACGAATTCGTTCAGCCGGCCGCGTTCGAACAGGTAGTTGATGAACGTGTAGCGGCTGGTCGGATCGCGCATCGTGACGAGATCCTTCAGAAACGAGATCTGCATCCGGCAGTCGTCGAGCAGCATGCCGCGATGCCAGCCGAATTCAGGCTGGCGCTCGATGAAGCAATGGGCGAGCGGGCGCGCCGCGCGCCGTTCCTCGAGGCGGATGGCCAGCGCCAGATTCGACGGCCCGAAGCCGACGCCGATCAGGTCGAATACGGTTTCTCTCTGCATGTCTCAGCTCCCTTGTCGGTGAATCCGGCGCGTCAGACGTGACGGCCGGAGAAGAACGTCTCGCGCAGCGTGTGCATCCACAGCGGCTGCGCGTCGGCCAGCGCGAGACGGCGCTGCCGCGCGAAGCCATGCCGCGCGAGATGGTCGGCAACCCGCGCGTGGCCGGCCGGAACGGCACAGCCGACCGCTTCGGTACGCGGGTCGTCGAGAAACAGGTAATGCACGACGGACGGCAACCAGCCCGCCACGCAATGCGGGCCGCGCCAGCGCGACTCGCCGACCAGCATCCGCAGCCCGCGGTCGTAGTCGCGCGCCGCGACGTGCGGCGCGAGTGCGTCTTCCTTCAGCCAGTACGCCTCGACATACGCGAACGGTTCGCCGTCGAAGCAGCCGACGAGCGGAGTCACGTGCGGATCGATGTCGGGCGCGGCGCCTTGCGGGCCGCTCAAGCCGGGCTGCGCACCAGGCCAGCCGTCGCGCACGCGCGGTTCGTCGAACCAGCGCGCGAGGCGTTCGGCATCCTCGGCCGGCTGCCAGCCGCGCAACGTGAAGCGCACGCCGAGCGCCGGCAGGTCGCGCGCGTAGACCTCGCCGCGCGGCGCGGGCGGCCGGCGCGGATGACGGCGGTCGTCGGTGAACATCGGCAACGTCGCGCACGGCAGATGCGCGCCGACGCGCCACAGATCAGCCTGCTGCGCCCAGCCTTCACGCATGCAGCGGCCGCCGTCGGCGAGCACGCCGCTCGCGCGCAGCGCATCGAGCGCGACCGCCGGCCACGCGGCCGGGTCGAGCCGGATCGCCGCGTGGCGCGCGCTGTCCGAAAACGCCGCGGCCAGTGCGGCCAGCAGCGCACGCCGCTGGTCGGCCGGCGCCGCGCGATGGTTGTAGGCGACGAGGCGCAGCGCGCCGTCGTCGCCGAGTTGGGCGCGCAGCAACTGCGCGCCGATGCCGTCGCCCTGCGCGACGCGGATCTCCGCGCCGTCGCGCACCGCGAACAGGCCGTCCGCGAACGCGAGGCGGTAGGTATCGAGCATCGTGAATCCGTCCGGACGCACTTCAGCCAGCATGGCGCGCCTCCTGTCCCGTTTCCGTGTGCGCATCGAGCCGCGCGCCGAGTGCCGCGAGCGTCGGCGACGCGAACACGTCGGCGACCGTCAGCGCGTGACCGGCGCGGCTGGCCGCGTCGACGAAGCGCACGACGTCGAACGACGTCGCGCCGGCTTCGAACAGGTCGGCGTCAGGTTCGGGCGCGGCTGTCGCGAAGGTGTCGGACCACAGCGCCGCGAGCACGGCCGCCGCATGCGGCGCGCGGGGTGGCGTTGCGGCGCGTGCGTTGCTGTCGGTCTGCACGCGATGCGACGCCTGCGCAACGATGCGCTTGTCGGGCGCACCGAGCACCGCTTCCGGCGCACCGGCGAAACGCGCGACTTCGTCGTGATAGAGATCGACGAGCGCATCGACGAAACCGCGATCGAGCAGTTCGTCCGCATACGAGAACGCGGCGCTCACGCGGCCGTCCGGATGCTCGACGACGTCCAGCTCCAGCGTGAACACGACGCGATGGCGCACATCGTCGAATCCGGCCAGCGCCAGGCCGGCCCAGTCGCGCGCCGCGGCACCAGTCGGGCGCAGGTAGTTGAACATCACCTGGAACAGCGGATTGGCCTGCGCGGCACGCGGCGCGCGCAGCGCCGCGACGACGTCCGCGAACGGCACGTCCGCATGCGCGTAGGCTGCGAGCGCCGTGTCGCGCACTTGTGCGAGCACGTCCGCACGACGCGCGGCCGGGTCGAGCCGCGTGCGCACGACGACCGAATTGATGAAGAGGCCGAGCGCGGCGCGGGCCGCATCGCCCGTCAGCTCGCGCGTCGACGCGAGCACGCCGACCGGCTGGTCGGCCGCGCCCGTCGCGCGGAACAGCGCGGTGTTGAGCGCCGCGTGCAGCAGCATCGGCAGCGTCGCGTGCGCGGCCGACGCCGTGTCGCGTGCGGCGCGGATCAGCGCGCCGTCGAATTCGAACGCGATGCGGGCCGCGCGCCATTGCGGCACGGCGGGCGCGTCCGCGCGCTGCGGCAGCACGCTTGCCGGCAGATCGGCCAGCGCGTCACGCCAGTAGGCGACGCGGGCCGGATGGCACGGTGCGGGCAGCACGAGCGGTTGGGCGGACTGTTGGACGACCTCATCGGCCGGCACGGCGCCGGCGCCGCCCTGCACGCGGGCGACATAGCGTGCACGAACCGCATCGAGCCACAGCTCGATCGATTCGCCATCCGACACGATGTGATGAATCGTCACCGACAGCACGTGGTCTTCCGCATCCAGACGCAGCACGCGCGCACGCCACAGCGGCGCATCGGCGGCCAGATCGAACGGTGCGAGTGCATCCTCGTCGGTCAGCGCTGCGGCGCGGGCGAGCACATCGGCTTGCGCGGACAGGTCGATCACCGGCAGTTCGACAGAAGCATTGGCATCGATCCGCTGGCCCGGCAGTGCGCCGTCACGCACCATGAGCCGCGCGCGCAGCGCCGGATGCGCGGCCGTGACATCCGCGAAGGCCGCACGCAGCGCATCGACGTCGAGCGGGCCGCGCACCCGCAGCGCGACCGGAATGTTGTACGCGGCGCTGTCCGGCTGCGCGCGCCACAGGAACCACAGGCCGAGCTGCGCCGGCGACAGCGGCCACACGCCGTGTGCATCGGGTTTGGCGACGGCCACGCCCGGCGCCGCCGCACCGGCATGCGCGGCGCGCGGCGCATCTGCCACCTGCAACGCATACTGCGCGAGCACCGGCGCCTCGAACAGCGCGCGCACCGGCACGTCGCGGCCGAGCCGTTCGGCCACGCGCGTCGCGACGCGCACGGCGGCGAGCGAATGGCCGCCGAGATCGAAGAAATGATCGCCGCGGCCCACGCGCTCGAGATTCAGCACGTCGCACCAGATCGCCGCGAGCGCGGCTTCGTCGCCGTCGTGCGGCGCTTCGTACGCACGTTCGACGCGTACCGGCGCCGGCAGCCGTGCGCGATCGACCTTGCTGTTCGCGTTGCGCGGCAGCGCGTCGAGCACGATCAGCTGCGCGGGCACCATGTAGTCGGGCAGCGTGCGGCGCAGGTGCGCGTCGAGCGTCGCGGCTTCGACCGGCTGCGCGGCCGCCTGTGCGTCGGCGGTCAGTTCGACGTACGCGACGAGCTGCGCCAGTGCGCCCTGCCCGTGCACGACCGCGCAGGCTTCGCGCACCGCGTCGTGCGCGGCAAGCTGGGCCTCGATCTCGCCGAGTTCGATGCGCAGCCCGCGCAGCTTCACCTGGTGGTCGACGCGGCCGATGAAGTCGAACACGCCATCCGCGCGACGCCGCACGAGGTCGCCGGTGCGGTACAGCCGCGCGCCCGGCGCGCCGTACGGATCGGGCACGAAGCGCTCGGCCGTCAGCGCCGGGCGGTCGAGATAACCGCGCGCGACGCCGATCCCCTCGCCGCCCAGGTACAGCTCGCCGATCACGCCGACCGGCAGCGGATGCAGCCGCTCGTCGAGCACGTGCGCGGTGCGCGCGCCGACCAGCGTGCCGATCGGCAGGTACGCGGCGTCGCCGAGTTTCGCGAGATCGTCGCCGGGCCGGAACATCCATAGCGTCGGCGTGATGACCGTCTCGGTCGGGCCGTAGCCGTTGACCACGCGCACGTTCGGCAGCGCGCGGCGCAGCAGCGCGAACGCCTCGCGCGACGTCGCCTCGCCGCCGACGGTCAGCGAACGCAGCGTCGGCGGCGCGCCATGCGCGAGCGCCCATTCGGCAAGCTGCGCGGCGCAGCCGGGCGGCACGTAGGTCATCGTCACGCCGTCGCGGACCATCATCGCGCAGGTCTGCGCGGGCGGCCACAGCACGTCGGCCGTCACCGACACGGCGGCGCCCGACATGTATTGCGAAAACCAGCCTTCGTGCGCGCCGTCGAAGTTGACCGACTGGAACAGCAGGAACACGTCGTTCTCGCCCGCGCCATAGCGCTCGGCGATCGCCGCGCAATGCAGCGCGAACGACGCGTGGTCGACGATCACGCCCTTCGGCTTGCCGGTCGAGCCCGACGTGTAGATCGCATAGGCCGCGTGGCCCGGCAGCACGTCCGGCAGCACGACGTGCGCGGCTTCGTCGAGGGCATCGACTTCATCGGCGCGCCACACGCGCAGATCCGGCAGTTCGGGCAGCGACGCGGCGCTCGCGTGGTCGGTCAGCACGTGCGCGATGTTCGCGTCGCCGACGATCTGCGCGAGCCGTTCACGCGGATGCGCGGGATCGAGCGGCACGAACGCGGCGCCCGACTTCAGCACCGCGATCAGCGCGACGAGCAGGTCGACCGAGCGCTGCAGCGCGACGCCGACGCGCATTTCCGGGCGGACGCCGGCCGCGACCAGGTGGCGCGCCAGGCATGCCGCGCGTGCGTCGACTTCACCGCGCGTCAGCGCGCGGTCGATGTCGGCCACGCCGCGTGCGTCGGGCCGTGCCTGAGCATGCGCGGCGATGCGGGCATGCACCGGCACGAACGGTTCGGATTCGGTCGCGCCCGCCGGGGCGTTCCATGCGAAGAGTTGCGCGCGTTCAGCGGCGGGCAGCCAGTCGAGATCGCCGATCGGCATGTCCGGGCGCGCGAGCGCATCGGCGAGCAGCGTGACGAAGCGTGCGGCCAGCCGGGCGATCGCGTCCGCCTCGAACAGGTCGAGCGCGTAGATGAAGGCGGCGTCGAACGTGCCGTCCGGCGTCGCTTCGACCGACAGCGTCAGGTCGAATTTCGCGGATGGCGTGCCCGACGGCAGCAACGCGGCCGCTGCCGCGCCGAGCGCCGGCAGCGCACGGCGCTCGCCGTACGCGGCCATCACCTGGAACAGCGGATGGTGGCTCGCGCTGCGCGGCACGCCGAGCGCATCGACCACCTGCTCGAACGGCACGTCCTGGTGCATCTGCGCGTCGACGAGCGCGCGCTGGGTGCGCGCGACCAGCGACGAGAAATCGCCGTGCGCGGGCACGTCGACGTCGATTGCCAGCGTGTTGACGAAGAAGCCGATCAGGCCGGCGACTTCCGCGCGTTCGCGGTTCGCGGCCGGCACGCCGACGCAGATCCGCGCGTCGCCGGTCGCGCGCGCCAGCAGCGCATCGAGCGCGGCGAGCAGCACCGCGAACGGCGTGGCGCCCGATGCGGCCGCAAATGCGCGCAGTTGCGCGCCGATGCGCGAATCGAGCGAAAACACATGACGCGCGCCGCGCGCACTGCGGCGCGCGGGTCGTGCCGTCGCGCCCGGCAGCGTCAGTACGCCACGTTGCGGATCGAGCCGTTCGCGCCAGAACGCGAGCTGGCGATCGCGCTCGCCGGCGTCGAGCCAGCGGCGCTGCCACAGCGCGTAATCGGCGTACTGGATCGGCAGCGGCGCGAGCGACACCGACCGGTTGGACGCATACGCGCGATAGAACGCCGCGAGCTCCTCCAGCATCACGCTCGACGACCAGCCGTCCGACACGATGTGATGCACGGTCAGCGCGAGCCAGTGATGCGTCGAATCGAAGCGCACCAGGTGCGCGCGTATCAGCGGCGCCACGCCGAGATCGAACGGCTCGGCTTCGTCGGCCGTCGCGACGGCTTCCGCGCGCGCCGTGCGCTGCGCGGCCGGCAGCGCTTCGAGATCGGTTTCACGCCACGGGCAGCGCAACGGTGCGTGGATCGTTTGCGCGACGCCGTCCTGCGCTTCGTCGAAGGTCGTGCGCAGCGCCTCGTGGCGCGCGATCAGCGCATCGCACGCAAGACGCAGCGCATGCGAGTCGAGCGGGCCCGTCAGTGCCAGGCGCTCGGTGATGTGATACGCATCGGGCGCATCGATCAGCCGTGCGTGCAGCCACAGCCGCGTCTGCGCGAACGACGCCGGCACGCGGTCGTGGCGCGGCGTGCGCGGCGGGATCGGCAGCACGCGGAAGTCGATGCCGGCCGCGCCGAGCTTGTCGATGAAAACCGCGCGCTGCGCGTCCGGCAGTTGCGCGAAACGCGTCGCGAGCGCGAGCCAGTCGGGTTGAGCCTTCGTCATCCGTCGTCCTTATTGGGTTTCCAGTTCGCCGAGCAGCGCATCGATCGCGCTCGCCGCATCGGTCGCGCCGCGGGCCGCGCAGGCCGCGTCGATCGCTTCCGCGCAGCGCGCCAGCGTGCGTGTGTCGAACAGCGTGCGCAGCGGCAACGCGAGCCCCCAGTGCAGGTTCGCCTGCGCGTGGGCCTGCGTCGCGAGCAGCGAATGGCCGCCGAGCAGGAAGAAATCGCCGTCGCGGCCGATCGCGTCCACGTGCAGCACGCGTTGCCAGATCCCGGCGAGCGCGCGTTCGGTGTCGGTCGCGAGCGCGACTTCCGCGGCCGCTTCACGCACCGGCGCGGGCAGCGCATGACGGTCGCACTTGCCGTTCGGCGTCACGGGCAACGCGTCGAGTTCGATCAGTTGCGACGGCACCATGTAGGCCGGCAGTTGCGCGCGCAGCGTGTCGAGTAGCGCCGCCCGGTCGAGCGGGCCCGCGTCGCCGCGTGCGACATAGCCGATCAGTTGCTCGTCGCGCACGATCACGACCGCGTCGTTCACGCCGGGCGCCGCGCGCAGCAGCGCCTCGATTTCGCCCGGCTCGATCCGCTGGCCGCGCAGCTTCACCTGCGTGTCGACGCGGCCGAGATAGTCGAGCGCGCCGTCGGCACGCCGGCGTGCGAGGTCGCCCGTGCGGTACATGCGCGCGCCCGGCACGAACGGATCGGGCACGAAGCGCTCGGCGGTCAGCGCCGGACGGCCGAGATAACCACGCGCGAGGCCCGCGCCCGCGAGATACAGTTCGCCGGTCGCGCCGGCCGGCACCGGCTGCCATGCCGCGTCGAGCACGTGCAGTTGCAGGTTCGCGATCGGATGGCCGATCGGCACCGCGGCCGCCTGCGCATCGTCGGGGCCGCAGGTCCAGTGCGACACGTCGATGGCCGCTTCGGTCGGCCCGTACAGGTTCACGAGCGTCGCGTTCGGCAGCAGCCGCGCCATCTTCGCGACGAGTTCGGGCGCGAGCGACTCGCCGCTCGCGACGATCAGGCGCACGCTGTCGCACTGCGCGGCGGCCGAGAAATCGTCGAGATGCGCGGCGAACGCGGCGAGCATCGACGGCACGAAGTGCAGCACCGTCACGCCGTGCGCATGGATCGCGGCCGCGAGACGCGCCGGATCGCGATGGTCGCCGGGCGCGGCGATCGCGAGCTTCGCGCCGATCGCCAGCGGCCATACGAATTCCCACACCGACACGTCGAAGCCGAACGGCGTCTTGTGCAACACGACGTCGTCGCGCGTCAGCCCGTAGGCGTGCTGCATCCACGCGATCCGGTTCGCGAGCGCGCCGTGCGTGTTGCCCGCGCCCTTCGGCTTGCCGGTCGAACCGGACGTGTAGATCAGGTACGCGAGCTGGGCGTCGTCGATCGCGGCGGTCACCTCGGCAGCGTCGCTTTCGGCTTCGTCGGCAAGCAGGTCCGCTACCGTCAGCAGCTGTGTCGCGACGCCCTCGCCGAGCGCGGCCTCGACCTGCTCGCGCAGATGGGCCTGCGTGATCGCCACGGCCGGCCGCGCGTCGCGCAGCATGTAGGCAATGCGCTCGGCCGGATAGTCGGGATCGATCGGCAGGTACGCCGCGCCGGCCTTCAGCACGCCGACCAGCGCCATCACCATGTCGAACGAGCGCTCGACGCACAGCGCGACCGGCGTGTCGGGCTGCACGCCGCGCCGGCGGAGCGCAGCCGCGATGCGTGATGTGCTGACGTCGAGTTCGCGATAGGTCGCGCGATGCACGCCACCGTGAACGTCCGCGTATTCGAGCGCGATCGCGTCGGGCGTCGCCCGTGCCGCATCGGCGAATTGCAGGTGCAGCGGCGGTTGCCGCGACGCCGGCCATGCTTGCGCGGTGTCTTGCGCCCGCGCCAGTGCGTCACGGGTGGCTTCGTCGGCGATCGACAGCGTGCCGAGCCGCGCATCCGGCGTGCGGGCCAGTGCATCGAGTGCGCACACGAACGCGCGGTGCCAGGTCTCGACCTGCCGCGCGTCGACGCGCGCGGTGTCGTAGCCGTAGTCGATCGTCAGTTCGGCACCGCTCTCGATCACCAGCGTCAGCGCGAAATCGGTCGATTCGATGCTGCGCACGTCGCTCAATGCGAGTGCGCGCGGATCGGCGTCGCGCGCCGTGTCGTCGACCGGGTAGTTCTCGAACACGACCAGCGTGTCGAACAGTGCGCCGCCCGCGCCGCGCGCCCAGCGCTGGATGTCGGCGAGCGGCGTGTGCGCGTGCTCGGCGGCGGCCGCGTTCTCGCGTTGCAGCGTTTGCAGCCAGTCGGCCACGCGTTGCTGCGGCGCGGGCGCCGTGATCACCGGTAGCGTGTTGATGAAGAGACCGAGCACCGAATCGACGTCCGCGAGGGCATCGGGGCGGCCCGCGACGGTCGCGCCGAACGCGACGGCCGGCTGGTGCGTCATCCGCTGCAGCGCGAGCGCCCACGCGCCCTGCACCAGCGTGTTGACCGTCAGCTTCAGTGCGCGCGCCGTCTGCGCGACACGCGTCAGCGTGTCGGCATCGAGCGTCGCCCGCCACGTGACCATGTCGGCATCCGCGCGGTCGGCCGTGCGTTCCGCGATCAGCGTCGGTGCGTCGAGGCGTGCGAGGCGTTCGGTCCAGAAACGCTCGTCGGCGTCGCGGTCGCGCGTGCCGAGCCACGCGATGAAGTCGCGATAACGCAGCGCCGGACGGCTCGCGAACGGCGACACGGCGTCCGGGTCGCGATAGTCGCGCAACACGTCGGCGAGCAGGCGCGCGGTGCTCCAGCCGTCGAGCAGCACGTGGTGACGCGTCCACACGACGCGCCACGCGTCATCGCTCACACGGATCAGCGTGAGCCGCATCAGCGGCGGCTCGCGCCAGTCGAAGCCGCGTGCGCGATCGGCGGCGAGCCAGGCGTCGAAATCGGCATCGAACGTGTCGCCACGCGTGCGCCAGTCGAGCTGTTCGACCGGCATTTGCGCGTGGCGATGCACGCACTGCAGCGGCGCGGCTTCGTCCGGCATCACGCTCGTGCGCAGGATGTCATGGCGTGCGATCGACGCGTCGAACGCGGCCGTGAACCGGTCGGCGTCAAGTGCTGCCGCGGTCGCGACGAGCTGGTTCACGTAGCTGGCGTGACCGGGGGCGAACAGCGCATGGAACAGGATGCCCTGCTGCATCGGCGACAACGGATAGACGTCGTCGATCGTGCGCCAGTCGAGCGGCGTGCGCTCGATCGCGGCCTGCGTGAGCCCGGCGGCCTGCGCGAGCGGGAAATCGCCCGGCGTCGCGCCACCGCCTCGATGCGCCATACGCGACGCGCAGGCGTCGACGAGTTCGCGCAGCGCCGCCGCGAAACGTTCGGCGAATGCGTCGATCGTCGCGCGCTCGAATTGCGGTGCGCCGTAGACCCAGTGCACTTTCAGCGTGCGAGCGCCGTCGCGATCCGTGTCGAGGTACGCGTGGATCGCGAGCGTATTGCCGAGCGGCCCCTGTGGATCGCGCTCGACGCCGGTGCCGCCGAAGCGCGGCACGAGCGTGGCATCGCGCGGCGCGTCGAACTGGCCGAGATAGTTGAAGGTGACGCGCGGACGCGGCACGGCGGCCAGCGCCGCACGCGTCGTCGCATCGCCGTAGTGCGCGAGGACGCCGAAGCCGAGCCCCTTGTGCGGCACCGCGCGCAGCGCGTCCTTGACCGCGCAGAGCGTGTCGCTTGCCGTGGCCGCGACCGGCAGCGTCACCGGGTAATGGCTCGTCAGCCAGCCGATCGTGCGGCTGGCATCCACGTCGTCGAACAGCGCCTCGCGGCCGTGCCCTTCGAGTTCGACTCGGCACGATGCGGCACCGCTCACGCCGGCCAGCGCCCGTGCGAGCGCCGCGCCCAGCAGTTCGATCGTCTGCGTGCGATAAGCCGCGTGCGCGTCGGTGAGCGCCGCGCGCGTCAAGGCCGCGTCGATCGTCTGCACGACAGCGGCCGCATCGGCGTTCGTCGCCGCTGCGTCGGGATGATCGGGCACGATGTCGTCGCCCTGCGCCATGCCGGCCCAGTACGCGGCCTCGGCCGCGAACGGCGATGCCGGTTCCGTTGCCGCACGGGCAAGCCGTACCGCCCATGCATCCGCACGCAGGCCCGGCTGCGACAGCCGGACCGGCGCGCGTTCGCATGCGGCGCGATAGGCCGTGTCCAGGTCGTCGAGCAGGATGCGCCACGACACGCCATCGACGATCGCATGGTGAATCGCGAGATAGAGCTGCGTCGAGCCGTCCGGCAAGCGTGCCGCGCAGGCGCAGGCAAGCGGCCCGCGGCCGAGGTCGAGACGGCGCTGCAATGCGTCGAAGCGCGCGAGCGCGTCGGCTGCGTCGCGGGCGGCGACTTCGACGAACGGCAGCGCGTCGTACGGCTTTGCCGCATCGCTGGCGTGCCACGTGCCGTCCGCGCCGCGCGCGAAACGCTGGCGGAACGCGTCGTGATGCGTCAGCAACGCGTCGAACGCGCGCGCGAATGCGTCGGCGTCGAACGGCCCGCGTACGTCGAACGTGACCGACTGGTTCCAGTGACCCGGATGCGGGATATCGAGCGCGAAGAAGCGCTGTTGGGCAGGCGTGAGGACCTGCGCCGTCACCGGCGCGCCGGCAGCGGCTGCGACCGCAGGTTTCACGGCGGCAGCGGCAGTCACGTCCTCCGTCTTCGCGACACGCGCGAGTTCGGCGACCGTCGGGCCGTCGAACAGTTGCTTCGGCGTGAAGCGCACACCGCGCTTGCGTGCACGGGCGATCACCTGCAGCACGAGGATCGAATCGCCGCCGAGCTCGAAGAAGTTGTCGTCGCGGCCGACCTTCGGCGCCTTCAGCACGGCCTGCCAGACTTCGGCGAGCACCGTTTCGACCGCGCCCTGCGGCGCATCGCCGGAGGCCGTCACGACCGGCGCGGCCGCCAGTTCGCGCAACGCAGCGCGATCGATCTTCCCGTTCGCGGTCACCGGCAGGCGTGCGAGTGCGACGAATTGCGCGGGCACCATGTAGTCGGGCAACTTTGCGGCAAGCGCCGCGCGCAGGGCCGCCTCGTCGAATGTCGAACCGTCGCGCATCACGACGAACGTCGCGAACCGCAGACGGCCGTCGTGTTCGATCGCGAGCGTTTCGGCCTGCGCGACCGGGCCGGCCGCGCGCACCGCCGCACTCACCTCGCCCGGTTCGACGCGATAGCCGCGAATCTTCACCTGGTCGTCGATACGGCCGAGGAACGCGAGGCGGCCGTCCGCGCGCAGGCGCACGCGGTCGCCGGTGCGATACAGCCGCGCGCCGGGCGTGAACGGATCGGGTACGAAGCGCTCGGCGGTCTGCGCCGGACGCCCCAGGTAGCCGCGCGCGACGCCCGGCCCGCCCAGATACAGCTCGCCTGTCGCGCCGGCCGGCACGCACGCGCCGAACGCGTCGAGCACCAGCGCGCGCGCATTCGGCAGCGGCAGGCCGAGCGGCACGCCGCTCGCCGGATCGCGCGCGTCGGCGGCGATCGACGCCGTGTCGCAGGCGATCGCGCCGACGGTCGCTTCGGTCGGCCCGTAGTGGTTGATCACGCGGCAGGCCGGGGCCAGCGCGGCCAGGCGCGCGACGAGCGCCCACGTGAGCGTTTCGCCGCCGGTCACGAGCGCGTGGCGCGGCAGCACGTCGGCCGGCACACGTGCATCGAGCAGCGCTTGCAGGTGGCTCGGCACGATCTTCAGCACGCCGACGTCGCGGCGGCGCATTTCTTCGGCGAACAGGTCGGGATCGAACGCGCAGGCGGCCGGCAGCAGGTGCAGCGTGCGGCCTGCGCACAGCGCGCCGAACAGCGTCGTGTGGCCGAGGTCGGCCGCGACGGTCGACACCATCGCGAACGACGCGTCCGGGGCGAACGCGAGTTCGTCGAGCATCCCCTGCACGTAGTCGGCCAGCGCGCCGTGCGACACGACGACGCCCTTCGGCGTGCCGGTCGAGCCCGACGTATAGATCAGGTACGCGCCCTGCTCCGGATGCGGTGCGAGGCGCACGCCGGTGGCGTGGGCGAGCGTCGCGTCCTGCGCGAGCGCGTCGACGTCGAGCGGCTGTGCGTCGATGCCGGCAGGCCATGCGGCCGGGGCCGCGACGAGCGCCCAGCGCGCGCCGCAGTCCGCTGCCGCCGCGGCCAGTCGCGCGGCAGGCTGCGCGGGATCGAGCAACACGGCGAGCGCACCGGCCTTCAGCGCGCCGAGCAGGCCGACGACGAAGCGCGCCGAGCGTTCGATGCAGACGATGACGGATGCTTCGGCGGCCACGCCTCGCTGGGTCAGCGCGCGGGCGATCCGGTTCGACGCATCGTCGAGTTCGGCGAACGTCAGCGACGGCGACGCATCGGCGAGCGCAATGCGGTGCGGATACGCGGCCGCCTGCCGCGCGAACGCGGCGACGATGTCCGCATGTTCGACGCGCAGCGCACGCCCGTCGCGCGGCTGGCGCGAAGCGGCCGACGCGTCGCACGGCAATACGGCCGTCGTTTGGTGGGGATCGCGCGCGGCCGCACCGACGAGCGCCGCGTAGCTGTCGAGCCACGCCCGCGCGGTGTCGGCGTCGATGCAGTCGGTCGCATAGGCCGCGACCAGTTCGATGCCATTCGCATCGTCGGTGAAATCCACGGCAAAATCGAAGCGTGCAGCGAGGTCGGGCCCCGGCGTGGCAACGGCCGTCGCGCCCGGCAGCACGCTGTCGTGCCGCGCGTCGAACTGCTGTGCGAATTTCACGCGCAGCCATTCGTCGCCGCGCTTGACCGGCGGCTTCACCGCATCGACGACACGCTCGAACGGCACGTCCTGATGCGCGACCGCATCGAGTGCCGCCGTGCGCGTCGCATCGACGAGCGCACGGAACGGCAGCGTCGGCGCCACGTGCACACGCAGCGCGACCGTATTCAGGAACAGCCCGAGCAGCGCACGGGTTTCCGGGCGCTGGCGATGCGCGACCGGCACCGCGACGACGACGTCCGTTGCGCCGGTCAGGCGCGACAGCCATGCGTCGAGCCCGGCCAGCAGCACCGTGAAGACCGTTGCCTGCGCGTCGCGCGCGAGTTGCCGCACGTCGGCCGCGACCGCGTCGGGCAGCCGCACCGACACGCGCGCGCCTTGCAGCGTGCGTGTGGCGCCCGGCTGGCGATCGACCGGCAGCGCAAGCGGGCCCGGCACGTCGCGCAACGCGCCGCGCCAGTAATCGAGCTGCCGCTCGCCCTCGCCGCCGGCCAGCATGTCGCGCTGCCAGTCCGCGTAGTCGGCGTACTGGATCGGCAGGTCGGGCAGCGACGGCTCGCGGCCCTCGGCATACGCGCGATAGGCGGCCGACAGTTCGTCGAACGCGCAGCGCGAGCTCCAGCCGTCGGTGATCGCGTGATGGGCGGTCAGCAGCAGACGGTGACGGTCGTCGGCGAGTGCGACCAGCGTCGCGCGCAGCAGCGGGCCGCGTGCGAGATCGAACGGCTCGGCCGCCTCGCGCTCGGCGAGACGGGCGGCTTGCGCGTCCCGCGCGGCGGGCGGCTGGTCGCGCAGGTCGAGGTCGGCGATCGACACCGGCAGATGGGCATGAATCCGCTGCATCACGACGCCGTCGTCGTTGTCGACGAGCGTCGTGCGCCAGGCTTCGTGGCGTCCGATCACGTGATCGAGCGCGCGCTGCAGCGCCGCGCGATCGAGCGTGCCGTCGATCGTCCAGTGTGCGGCGATGTGATACGCGGCGCTTGCATCGCGCGTTTGCGCAAGCACCCAGAAACGTTGCTGGGCGAGCGATGCGGCGCGGTCGACATACGGTGCGGTGGACACGGCCGCATCGGCCGGTACACGGCGTGCGGAAATCGTGGCCAGCGGCTCGCCGGTTTCGCGTTCCGCACGGTCGACCGCTTCGGCCAGTTCGACGAGCGCCGGATCGGCGAACAGCGTGTCGAGCCGCAGGTTCACGCGTACTTCGGCACGGATCGCGGCCTGCAACTGCATCGCCGCAAGAGAATCGGCGCCCAGCGCGAAGAAACGATCGTCACGCGACGGCGTGACGTCGAGGCCGAGCAGCGTCTGCCAGAGGCCGGCGATCTGCTGTTCGGTCGGCGTGCGCGGTGCGTCGCCGCTGCCTTGCGCGGTGTCGCGCGCGGCGGCGATCTGCTCGCGCAGCGCGGCACGATCGAGCTTGCCGTTCAGCGTATACGGCAGCGCATCGCACCGCACGAACCGGTGCGGCTGCCAGGCGGCCGGCAGTTGCGCGGCCACATGCGCTTTCAGCGCCGCATCATCGGCCGCCGTGCGCAGCGCGACGCATGCGATCAGCCGCGTCGGCCCGTTGCCGGTTTCGGCGACCACGGCCGCATCGGCCACGGCCGGATGCGAGCGCAGGCACGCAGCGATTTCAGCGGGCTCCACACGCACGCCGCGCACCTGAACCTGGTCGTCGAGGCGGCCAAGGTAATCGAATGCGCCGTCGTCGCGCAGCCGTGCGAGGTCGCCGGTGCGGTACACGCGCGCACCAGGTTCGCCGTCCGCATCGGGAATGAAGCGTTCGGCCGTCAGCGCCGGGCGGCCGTGATAGCCGCGCGCGACGCAGACGCCGCCCAGCAGCAGCTCACCCACGCCATCGGCCTCGCCGCCGTCGACGCGCGCGACGCGCGGCCCGATCACGCGGCCGATCGGCAACGACGCATACGCATCGTCGGCGGCCAGCACCGGCGTCTCGCCCGGCTCGACCGGCCACAGCATCGGCGAGATCACGGCCTCGGTCGGCCCGTAACCGTTGATCAGGCGTACCGACGGGAACGTGCCGCGCACGAATTCGAACGCCTGCTGCGGCAGTGCTTCGCCGCCGAACGCGAGCACGCGCAGGGCCGGCGGCACGCCGTCGCGTGCAGCCACCGCCGCGAATTCGCGCAGGTATGCGGGCGGGAACGCGGCCACGTTGACCGATTCATTCACCAGCAGCGCATGCGCGGCATCCGGCGCGAACGGCTGCGGCGGCGCCACGACGATGCTGGCGCCGGTCGCGAGCGGCGCCAGCCAGCATTCGTGCGCGGCGTCGAAATTGACCGATGCGAAATGCAGCAGGCGGTCGCCCGCCTCGATCGGCAGTGCGGCCGCGAGCGCGTCGCAGTGCGCGGCGAGCGGCCCGTGTTCGACGACGACCGCCTTCGGCGTGCCCGTCGAACCTGACGTATAGATCATGTAGGCGGCCGCACGCGGGTGGACGGGCACTGCTTCGTCATCCGCAACGATCTCCTGCCCTTCCGCCGCGCCGTCGGCCGCGTCAAACGTGTGGTCGAACGGCGTGCCGAGCGCCGCGCGGCCGGCCGCGTCGACGATCCCGTGGCGCAACTGCGCATCCTGGACGATCCAGTCGAGGCGCGCGGCCGGATGACGCGGATCGAGCGGCACGAACACGCCGCCCGCCTTCAGCACGGCCAGCAGCGCGACGAACAGGTCGGCCGAGCGCTCGACGCACACGCCTACCCGCACTTCCGCGCCGACGCCGGCCGCGCGCAGTTGCCGGGCCAGCCGCGACGCCCGCGCGTCGAGCGCGCCGCGCGACAGGCGCAAGTCATTCTGGAAAGGGACCGCGATGGCGGGTGCGTCGGGCGCGACGCGCGCCAGTTCGCGGATTCGGTGATGCAGCGCAGTCGGGAAACTCGTCATGTGCGTGAAGTCCTTCGGTCCGGCCGCTTCGGCCAAGTCTCGGGGCCGCTTGGGGGCGGCTTCACTGGTGTGACGAACGGCGCGGCCGATTTTTTACCGTTTTGTGCGCAAAGCGCGTGCGGACGCTTTTTTTTGAACGGGCCGCTAAATATTTGCGCGGCCCGTTCGTCTATCAGGGAGGAAAGCCGGAACGGGGCCCCGCCTCGTCCGCCGCTTTCGCATCAGTTTTGCCGTTTCCGCGTTTTCGCTTGCCTTCCCTTTACCGACGTTGCCGATGACAGCCGCCCACGAGCCTTCTTCCCCGCCGTCCCTCGACGCTTCCCCCGGCCGCCCCGCGGCGCGCCTGATCCTTGCGCTGTTGCGCGAAAGCCGCGTGTCGCTCGCGCTGGCGCTCACCGCGTGCGTGCTGAACGGCGCCGCGAGCGTGCTGCTCGTCGCGACGCTGAACCGCGCGCTCTCCCAGCCGGGCGCGGCCGACGCGTCGCTCGCGTGGCGCTTCGCGCTGTGCGCGGTGATCGCACTCGTCACGCGGATCGTGTCCGGCACGCTGTTCGCCCGCCTGTCGCAGGACACGATGGCGCGGCTGCGCGTGCATCTCGCGCGGCGCGTCGGCGCGGCCGAGCTGCGCGACATCGAGCGGATCGGCGCGGCGCCCGTGCAGTCGGTGCTGACCGACGACGCCACCAATGTGTCGATGCTGTTCTTCGCGCTGCCGAATCTCGTCATGCACGGCTCGATCGTGTTCGGCTGCCTCGGCTATCTCGCGTGGCTGTCGTGGCCGGTGTGCCTGCTGGCATTGGCCGCGATCATCGCCGGTTCGCTCGGCTATCACACCGGCGACCGCCGCGCGATCGCATCGCTCGAAGCGGCCGGCCAGGCGCAGGATCGGCTGTTCGGCTATCTCGGCTCGCTGTTTTCCGGCGCGAAGGAGCTGAAGCTACACGATGAACGTGCCCGCCAGTTCGTCGACGGCCAGCTCGGCGCCGCGATCGGCGAAGTGCGCGACCACCGCCGCCGCGCGTTCAGCGCGTATGCGGTCGGCGTCGGCTGGATCATCTTCCTGTTCTATGTATTCCTCGGCATCGCGTCGTTCTGGCCGCAGCTCGGCGTGCATGCCGATCCGGCCGCGGCCGCCGGCTACGTCGTCGTGTTCCTGTTCATGCTCGTGCCGCTCGACGGGCTGCTGAACAACCTGCCGACCGTCAACGCGGCCCGCGTGTCGCTCACGCGGATCGAAGGCGTGATGGCCGAATTCGGCGCGCTGCGCACGGTGCCGCCCGCGTCCGACGCCCCCGACGTGCCGCCGGCCGGCGCCGTCACGCTGCGCGGCGTCACGCATGCGTACTTCCACGAACGCGACGAACGGATGTTCAGCATCGGGCCGATCAACCTGACGATCCAGCCGGGCGAGCTCGTGTTCATCGTCGGCGGCAACGGCAGCGGCAAGACGACGCTCGCGAAGGTGCTGACGGGCCTCTACGAACCCGAGGAAGGCACGATCGAGGTCGACGGCCGCACGATCGGCTGGCGCGAGCGCGCCGCGTACCGGCAGCGCTTCAGCGCGGTGTTCAACGATTTCCACCTGTTCGATGCGTTGCTCGGCATCGTCGATCCCGACGATCCGTCCCGTGCGCAGGCCGATGCGCGCGCGAACGCGCTGGTCGCGAAGCTCGCGCTCGACCACAAGGTGAAGGTGGTCGACGGCGCATTCTCGACCCGCGCACTGTCGACCGGGCAGCGCAAGCGGCTCGCGCTCGTCGTCGCGTACCTGGAGGACCGGCCGTTCTACCTGTTCGACGAATGGGCGGCCGACCAGGACCCGTCGTTCAAGGCCGTGTTCTACGAGCAACTGCTGCCCGAGCTGCGGGCGCGCGGCAAGGCCGTGATCGTGATCACGCACGACGACCGCTACTTCGATCTCGCCGACCGTCTGTTGAAGCTCGACAACGGGCGCATCGTCAGCGATACGATGCCGGCGCGGTCTCGCGCGCAGGATGGTGTCGATGCGCTGAGCGCGTAATTCGACAGTCGATGGAAAAAATCGCCGACGTGCTGCAAGGGCAGTGCGTCGGCGATTTTCGTTTCAGGAAGCGATGTGGCTGGCGCGTTGCGCGACCGCAGAACGCCTGGGGCGATTCACCGCGCGTCCCGCGCACTTGCAGCGGCCGCCGTCGGCAAGGACGCCGCTCGACCGAAGCGCATCACATCGAGCGCGACCGCCGGCCACGCGGCCGGGTCGAGCCGGATCGCCGCGTGGCGCGCGCAGGCCGACCACAATGCCCTGCCCGTCGAAGTCGAAGCAGCGTCGTCCGCCGATCGACCGCCGCGCACTCGGCTCAACGCATGGCCGGCAGCTTCAGCATCGTATCGGTCATCACGTCGGCCAGCTTCAGCGCCGACATCGGTCCGCCAAACCCCCAGATGTTGCGTTCGATGAGCGCGATCCGGTGTTCCTTCATCGCGGGCACGAAGCGCCACACCGGCGAATCGAGTTTCGCGGAAAGCGGCACGTCCAGCCCCGACGCGGTCACGAACAGCACGGCCAGCTCGCGCTGCCTCAGTAAATCGGCCGACGTCACGTACAGCGTGCCTTCCCGCGTCGGCTTCTTCGGCCACGGGTCGAGCCCGAGCGCCCGCGCGAGCCCCGCTGACGTGCTGTTGCCGGTATACGCCCAGTAGCGGTCGGGCAAGCCGAGATCCTGCAGCAGCGCGACGCGCTCGCCCTTGCGGCCCGCGGCCGCGAGCCGCGCCGCATTGCGCGCGATGCCCGCATCGAGCTGCGCATCGACCGCCTGCGCGCGCGCGTCGCGCCCCGTGACCGCACCGATCGTCCGGAAGATCTGCCGCATCCAGTCGAGTTGCGTGACCGGCACGCCGCCATCGGACACATTCGGGCTGAACTGGAACAGGATCGTCGGTGCGATTCGGTCGAGCGCGTCGAAGATCGGCGCATGCCGGAAACCGACACCGATGATCAAGTCCGGCTTGACCGCTGCAATTGCCTCGAGGCCCGGCTCCTGACGCGAACCGATGTCGGTCACGTTCGCGAGCCGCTCGCTTTGATAGCCGAGCCAGCCCGGATAGAACGCGGTATCGGCCATCCCGACCGGCACGAGGTCGAGCGCGATCACGCTTTCCGCGAACATGAAGTCGAGCGCGACCACGCGCTGCGGGCGCACCGGCATCGTCGCGCTCGCCTGCGACACGACGGGGTTACCGGCCAGCGACACCGCCCCCGGCGCACGCGCGCCCTGCTCGCGATGGGCATCGAGGGTCGCGGCAACCGCGCCGGACGATGCGGCAAGCGCGCCGCAGCACGCGGCGCCGAGCGCCGCGAGTGTGCCGAGCGCGTGCCGGCGGCCGGCGTCCATCACCGGATCGCGTCCTGCTCGGCCAGCGCCGCGTCGTCCATCGTCAGTAGCAGGGGGCAGCTTCCACACAGTTGCGTTTCTCCAGGAATTTCATAGCGCAGGCAGCACACGCGGCGCGCACGAAACGGCGTCGGCAGCAGCGCCGAGCGCGGCACGGCATCGCGCACGGGCACGCGCAGCGGATTCGGCTCGCCATGCACGCAGCGCGAGCCGAACAGCCAGTCCGCATCGCGGACGGGATCGGCCGCGCATGGCAGCGCACGATACGTATCGAGCAGATAGTCGAGCAGGTTGCCCGCGTTGCTCCACAGCACGCGCGGCGTGACGCGGCCCATCGCCGCGAGCAGGTCGATCACCGCGCCGAGATGCGCGACGAGCCCCCCATAGCGGGGCGCCGGGTCGTCGCACGGTACGCCGAGCGCATCGTGCGGGAAGTACAGCGCGGCGGGCATTCCGTCGTCGAGCGCGACGAACGTGCGCTCCGGCGACATGTCGAGCGGCCGGCCGAGCGTCAGCGCGGCGACGACGCCGGCCGGCGCCGCGCGACCGAAATAGTATTTGCTCCATTGCGACATCAGCGCGCGCGCATGCTGCGCCGGATCGCCGCCGTAATGGCCGACCATCGCGTCGAGGATTGCCTCGCGGTGATCGGGCAGCGTGCTGACGGGTACGACGATCCGGCCCGGCGCATCGTGAGCGTCGTCCGGCATGCCAAGCCAGACGACGTCGAGGTGTTCGGCGAACGGTTCCGGCGCGAACGTCGAAAAACGCGTGGCGCGCGCGTCGTCGAGCGCGGGCGTCATCGCCCTGCGCGCCGGGCGCGGCGCCCCTCGAGGATCAGCAGTCCGAGCAGGTACGGCGCGCCGATCAGCGCGGTCAGCACGCCGGCCGGCACTTCGCGCGGCGCGACGACCGTACGCGCCGCGAGATCCGCCACGCCGAGGATCAGCGCGCCGCACGCGGCCGCGAGCCACAGCCGCGTCCGGTGCCGGCGCGCGCCGAGCATCGTCGCGACGTGCGGCGCCATCAACCCGATGAAACCGACCGGCCCGACCGCCGCGACAGCCGCGCACGCGGCGAGCGTCGCGATCGTCAGCGCGAGCGGCCGCAACGCGGCCACCGGCAGGCCGAGCGCGGCCGCCTGGTCGTCGCCGAGCGCGAGCATGTCGAGCGGTTTCGCGAGCCATGCGAACACGGGCACCGCGAGCACGCACCACGGCAGCAGCATCGACACCTCGCCCCAGCTCCGGCCATAGGTACCGCCGACGAGCCACACGACGAAGCGCGCGGGCTGCACGCTTTCCTGCGTGATCAGCCATTGCGCGAGCGTGGTCCACAGCGCGCCGATCACGATACCCGTCAACGCCACCGCGAGCGGCGCATAGCGATGCCGGTGATTCAACGCGAGCGTGACCGCGAGCGACAGCCCGCCGCCGATCAGCGCGGCCGCGGCGAGCGTCACATGGCCCATCAGCGGCCACGTCGACAACGCGAACAGCGTGACGAGCCCCGCGCCCTGCGTGACGCCGAGCACTTCGGGGCCCGCGAGCGGATTGCGCACGACGCTTTGCATCGCGACGCCGCTCACCGCCAGCAACGCGCCGGCAAGCAGCGCGCACAACAGGCGCGGCATGCGCAGGTCGATCAGCATCCGCGCGAGCGCATCGTGGCCGGACAGCGCAGCCGACCAGCGCGCGATCGACAGCCACTCGGGGCCGGCCGACACGCCGACGAACACGATCAGCACGCCCGCCACGACGAACAGCGCCGTGCGCAGCGGCCAGCCGAGCCGTTCGAGCCAGCCGACGAGCCGCGTCGAGCCGCCGCCCGATGCGCGTTCGGCATCCGCGTGCAGCACGCCCGACCACGCGGCGCCGCGCCGGATCATCGCCAGCATCAGCGGCGTGCCGACCAGCGCGATCGCGACGCCGGTCGACAGCGTCGCGTCGAGACCCGACGCGAGCACCGCACTGTCGGTGACGAGCACGAGCGCACCGCCCGCGAGCGCCGACAGCGGCACCAGCACGCCGAGCCGCGCCGCGCGCGCGCCGCGCACCTGGCGCAGCAGGTTCGGCGCGACGAGGCCGACATACGACAGCGGGCCCGCGATACTGACCGCCACGCTCGTGAACGCGACCGCGACGATCGTCGCGGCGAGCCGCGTCGCATCGACGCGCACGCCGGCCGCGGCCGCCGCATCGTCGCCGAGCGTGAGCGGATTCAGCGGCCGGATCACGAACGGCAACGCGACGAGCGGCACGACGAGCCAGCGCGCGGCGAGCGCGAGGCCCGTCGCGCCCGGCTGGTAGAGGCTGCCGTTGGTCCACAGCGCGGCGCCCGCGATGTTCTGCTCGAAGAACGCGAGCACGAGCGTCGACAGCGCCGCGAACAGCAGCATGCACACGCTGCCCGCGAGCACGAGGCGCAACGGCGTCGCGCGCCAGCCGCCGGCCGCGACGATCGCGCAGGCGGCCGCGGCCAGCCCGCAGACGAACAGCAGCGGCACCGATGCGACACCGGCCAGCGCCGGCACGAGCATCGCCGCGAGCAGGCCGAGCTGGGCGCCGCCCGTCACGCCGAGCAGGTCGGGCGACGCGAGCGGATTGCGCGTGAGCGACTGGAACAGCGCGCCCGCGATGCCGAGGCAGCCGCCCGCGACGAGCGCGGCCGCGACGCGCGGCAGGTTGAGGTCGAACAGGAACACGTGCGCGAGCGCGGCGGCATCGCTACCGGGCACCGCGTCCCACCACACGCGCAGATCGGGCGCGACGCGCAGCGCCGCGAGCAGCGCGATCAACGTGACGAGGCCGAACGCGATCGCGCCGGCCCGGCCCGATGCCGTGCCCTTCCCCGCCGCCGCGAGGCGCTTGCGCATCGCGAACGTCGTCATACCGCGAGATCCCGGTCGAAGACGCCGGCCGCCTGCGGCACGCCGTCGGTCGTCGGCCCGTAGGCCGGCACGCACATCGGCGCGCCCGTCTGCGGATGCGAAAGCTTCAGCATCTCGACGCCGAACGCCGCGCGCAGCCGCGCCGGATCGAGCATCGCGTCGGGCGTGCCCTGCGCGACGAGGCGCCCCGCGCGCATCAGCACGATTTCATCGCTGTACGCGGCCGCCTGGTTCAGGTCGTGCAGCACCCACACGATCGTCAGCCCGCGCGTGCGGTTCAGCGTGCGCAGCGCATCGAGGATGTCGAGCTGGTGATGGATGTCGAGATAGGTCGTCGGTTCGTCGAGCAGCACGATCGGCGCCTGCTGCGCGAGCGCCATCGCGATCCACGCGCGCTGACGCTCGCCACCCGACAGCGCGCCGACGTCACGGTCCGCGTCGCCCGCGAGGCCGCTCGTCTCGAGCGCCTCGTCGATCGCCGCGTGATCGGCCCGCGACAGGCCGCGCAGGAAGCCGCCGTACGCATAGCGCCCGTACGCGACGAGCTCGCGCACGGTGAGGCCCGACGGAATCTGGTTGAACTGCGCGAGCATCGTCAGCTCGCGCGCGAGCGCGCGACGGCGAAACGCCGCAAGCGGCCGGCCATTGACTTCGACATGGCCGGCACGGGCGGGCTGCAGGCCCGCGAGCGTGCGCAGCAGCGTGCTCTTGCCGCAGCCGTTCGGTCCGCACAGCGCGGTTACGCGGCCGGCCGCGATCGACAGGTCCAGCCCGTCGATCACGACATGGTCGCGATACCCTACCGACAGCCCGCGCGCGGCAAGCGCGGCGGTACGACGCGTCATCAATCCTCCGTTCGGCCGCGCGGGACCGTATAGCTCTGCGCCATCGCGACGACGACCTTGCGCGGCCCCTCGAACGGGTCGCGCGCATGCGCGGTCAGCATGTTGTCGAGCATCAGCACGTCGCCCGTGCGCCACGGGAACACGATGCGCTGCTGGTCGAGCACGCCGCGGATCTCCGCAAGCGCGTCGGCTTCGAGCGGTTCGCCATCGCCGTAATACACGTTGCGCGGCACGTTCTCGAGCCCGACCGCGTCGACGAGCGCTTCCTGCATGTCGTCGTCGAGCGCCGACAGGTGAAACAGGTTCGCCTGGTTGAACCACACGCGGTCACCCGTGCGCGGATGCCGCGCGACGGCCTGGCAGCGTTCGCGGGTACGCAGCAGCAGTTCGCCGTCGTCGTCGGTGCGCCATGCGCATTCGATGCCGCGCGCCGCGCACATCCGTTCGACTTCGGCCGGCTCGTCGGTGCCGAACGACTGCTGCCACGGCAGGTCGAGCCCCTGCCCGAAATTGCGCACGTACAGCAGCTCGCGCTTCTCGAAACGCGCAATCAACGCCGGATCGAGCGCGCGATAGACGGCGCGGCTGTCCGCGATCGGCGTCGCACCGCCCTTCGGCGCGGCGAGCGCGCAGTGGAACCAGATCCGCAGCGGCCATTCGCGCGTATACGACTGCTCGTTGTGCAGCGGAATCGCGCGGTGCGGCGGATATTCGGTCGACGTGTAGACCGCGCCCTCGACCTGGCTGCGCGGCGTCGATGCGTATTCATAGCCGATCAACGGATCGCCGAACGATGCCGCGAACTGCTGGAACGCGTCGATCGACGGCACGTGAAAACCCGTGAACAGCACGCCGCCCGCCCGTTCGAGCGTGTCGGCCGCGATCTCGCGCGCCAGCGGCGCGACGTCGTCGATCGACATGCCGTCACTGCCGCGCGGCGACACGACGGTGGGCAGCCCCGGCTCGATACGCAGGTCGTCGAGCGTCGGCAACGAAAGCAGGGTCATGCAACGTCCTCTTCAGGTGGCGCGCCGGATCTCGGCGCAGCGGGTCACGACGCGCGCGAGGCGCGCTCGCCGTCCATCGCGCGGCGCAGGCTCGCGGGGCGCATGTCGGTCCAGACGGTCTCGATATGCGCGAGACAGTCGGCTTTCGGGCCGCTCACGCCGATCTCGCGCCAGCCGGCCGGCACGGGCCGGAACGTCGGCCAGATCGAATACTGTTCTTCGTCGTTGATGACGACCGTGTAGACGAGGTCGTCGGTGTCGGCGGAAGGCGTCGTGGCTTGCGTCATGATCGGAAATCGCTGAGGCGGTTGAAGGTGGCGAAGCGGCGGTTTCGGCCGCTCCTGTCTGATAGACGTTTGGCCGGCGCGGATTTTTACCGGCGCCGTGCGCGGCCGCCCAGGAACACCGGGCACGCGACGCCGCGATGGCACGCGTCGAGGCATTCCGCGCAGTGGCGCTCCGCGTCGCGCACCATGAAATGCACGAGCGTCTGCGACACGTTCAGCGCGCGCGCCGCGGTCTGCAGCGTCTCCTCGCGCAGACGCACCATCTCGAACGCCGCGCGGCTGCGCGCCGGCAGGTCGTCGAGCGCCGCCCACACGCGCCGCAGCGTGTCGCGCGTCAGCAGCGCGGCTTCCGGCGTCGGCTCGGGCGACGGCACGTCGAAGCCGTCGTCCTCTTCCGTGTGATAGACGTTCTCGAGGCTTTGCCGGCGGCACGCATCGATCGACGCATTGCGCACCATCCGCGTCACGTAGGCGACCGGCTGGCGCACCGCGTCCTGGTTCGGGAATTCGACGAGCTTCACGAACACGTCGTGCACGACGTCCTCGGCGCGGCTCGCGCAGCCGACGAAGCCGCGCGCGACATTGACGAGCATCGCCCGGTGCGAGATCAGCACGTCCAGCAACGCGCCCTGCGCACGGGCCTCCGCGGTGCGGCGCGCACGCGGCGGCCGGTCGGGATAACTGCCGAGGAACGGGTTTGCCGCTGCCGCCGCCGGTCGGTCGAGCACTTCCGCCATCGCCATCGATCTGCTCCGTCAAATTCCGAGATAGCGAAATTTAACGTAAACGCAAATCATTCTCAATACGATTACGAAATGACCCTTTCGGTTGTCAGGATTTGTCTGAACAATCGGCGAAATCGTTGTCGGGTCAGATAGGACGCATGCCGCCGGTCGTGGCAGGCGGCGATCGATGCGTCTGTCCGGCGGATACGGCTGCCCGTGCGTTCACGGGGTTCTGACGAAACGCCTGGGGTCATGTCATGTGCGGTAGCAACTTCTTACCACGTGAAATTTTGAGGGCCCGTACGATCGACGTGCCGTTTCCCCAAGGGAGAACCACATGAAATCCATCGTGTTATCTGCCGTCATGATTGGCGCGCTGTCGAGCGTGTTGCTCACCGGCTGCGTGGCCTATCCTGGCCCGGCCGAAGTCACGATCGGCTGGCATGGCGATCGTTACTGGGACGGAAATCGCTACTGGGAGCGCCGCGACTGGGAGGCTCAGCATCGCGGCGGGCATGACGACCGCCGCGACGATCGCCGGGACGACCATCGCGACGATCAGCGGCCGCAGTGGTAGCAAGCTGCCGCTCCCGTGACCCACTATTCAACGACAGGACCTCAAACATGAAGACGCTACTCAAGACCCTGACCGTCGCGGCGCTCGCCGCCGCCGTACTCGTGCCGGCGATCGCCGAAGCCCATCCGCACCGCGTGTGTCACTTCGAGCATCACCATCACAAGGTTTGCCGCTGGGTGCGCTGAGCATCGCGCAGCAGATGCGAAAAACGCCGGCTTGCCGGCGTTTTTTTCGTCTTACCGATGCTGTTCTCCGCGGGGTAGCGCCCGACCGGCTGGCGCCCGGCATACCGCGTCAATAGATGAACAATCGTATCGTCGCCGTTCCGTTGAACGGCCCGATCTTGGGTGGGCCGAACGCCTTCAGCACGGCATCGAGCGTCACGCTCTGGTAGTTCACGCTTCCCGGCATCTGGGCGAGCACGAACTGTTCGTTGAACGCGATCGCCTTGCCGTTCCGGTCCTCGATGCCGATGCCGAAATTGCTGTTGGCGTCCGGTACGAGCAGCCCGTTACGCACCGTCTGCGACGTCTCGAAGTAGCCGTCCACGCGCACCGGGACGTTGCATTGCTTCGTCAGCGCGAGACTGAACGACTTGCGCGGCACCGCAGGCGAAAAACCGTTGCCCGTCGCCTGAACCTGACCGAACTTCACGATGCCGGGCTCGGGTGTGACCTTCACGTCGACCATGCAGGGTGTCGGCTTGAGATTCTGCAGACCGCTCAGCTTGTAGCGGAAGCTTCCCTTGCTGTTCAGCCCGCGCTCGCCGTCGAACTGAAACACCGCGTAGATATCCGAAGGCGGTCTCGTCCACGCTCCCCGCTTGCGAATGACCACCTGATACGTAATGCTGATGGGCCATTTCGGACACATCCCGGCATTGACCTGCCGGTCGTTCATCTCGCAGATTTTCACGGAGCGGTGCGTGTCGATGCCGTTCCCCGGCTGGCTGCTGCGTCCGTAATAGTCCGTGCCCTCGAAGCGAATGCCGACTTCGAGCCCCCACGCGGCCGGATTCTGTTTCTCCGGGTTCGCGTAGAAGTAGATCTGCTCGGGGAAATCCTGCAGCCCGCCGATATCCTTGTAGCAATAGCCCGTCGTCGTGCGCGGCGGCGATACCCAGATCACGTAACCATCCGGCGCGTCGGTCGGATACGACGCGACGTTGCCGATCGTCTCGGTCAGCGACAGCCCGCCGTTGTCCGCAATACACTTCAGCGCCCACGCCGGCTGCGCAACCGCGACGAACAGCGCGAGCACACACCACCTGATCCAGGCCGGCATGGGCGAAGCGATGCGGTTTCGTCGAACGGCGCTCATTTCTTCACGCTCTTGCAAGCCCCTGCCTCACACGCATACTCCACCGCCACCTGGCCGCCGTAGTCGTCCACATGCGTGACGAACAGCGTCGACGGCGTCGCGGCCTTGAACGGCACGTCCGTCCTGCTCATCGGACTCACCATCACCGGCTCCAGCGGCACCTGCGTCTTCTGCGCCCCCGAAGCCAGGTTGACGATCGTGATGTGATACGGCGTCGGATTGTCGAACACGAGCGTGTGCGCGGCCGAGTCGACCCGCAACGTCATCGGCAGCGTCCAGTCCTCGTCGCGCGCCGGCTGCACGGCCTTCGGGCGATAGAACAGCTTCATCTGCGTATGCAGCGCGATCTGCAGCGTGTTCGGCGTATCCGTCTTCGGCGGCACTTCGCGGATGTTCAGGTAGAACACCGTTTCGCGATCGGCCGGCAGTTCGGTGCCCGGCAGCTTCGCGATCCGCAGCACGTTGCGCTCGTTCGCCTCGACGCGCTGCAGCGGCGGCACGACCATCAGCGGCGACGTGATCTTGTTGCCCTTCGCGTCCTCGAGCCACGACTGCACGAGATACGGGTACGTCGTGCTCTTGTTGGTGATCGTGACGATCGCGGCCTGTTCGCCTTCGTTGAAGATCACGCGCGTGCGATCGGGAACGATCGCCGCCTGCGCGGCGCCTGCGAACAGCGCGCCGGCGGTCGCGAGCACGCACCATGCGCGCCGCGAAAAGGAAAGGGAGAAGGAATGTTTCATCGCGGGATCCGTGAATTCATCGTTCGACCCGTGCGGCCGCTGCATGCGACTCACCGGGCGTCTGGCACGTCACCGGAATCGGCGTGCCTTCGAGTTGGAGCTGGTTCGGCAGCGTGTCGATCGTGCAGAGCGTGCGTTCGCCCGCCCGCACCGCCAGCGTGGATTTCGGCTGAACCTGGGTCAGGAACGCCGCACCGCCCTCGCCGACGATGCCGAGCTCCTTGCCGTTCGCCACGTCCTGCACCGATGCACCGAACGGCAGCGGCTTGCCGGCCGGGTCGGTCAGCGTCAGGTACAGGTTGCTGCCGCGCGCGGCGGCAAACTTCACGAAGCCGATCGCGCCGTCGGTCAGCACCATGCGCTGGATCGGGTTCGTCACCTGCACTTCGAGCGGCAGCTTCTCGACGTTGACGGTCGCGTCGTACACGTTGTACGGCGAGATGCCGTCGAGCACCGCATAGCCGCGCGAATCGGTATGCGAGAGCGTGCCGGACAGCGGCACGTCGGGCACGCCGTCGGTCGACACCAGCAGGCGCGTGTCGCCCGCATTGCCGTTCGCGTGCGCCGACACGCCGTATTGCGTCGCGACGAACGAACCGTCGACTTCGAGCGATGCCGCCGCATACGCATTGGCGAGCGTCGACGCCTGCGCGGTCAGCTGATACGCGGACGAGCGCTGGCGGTAGCTCGCGTTCGCCGACGCGCGTCCGTCGGTCGCACCCGCGTTGACCTGGTAGGTCCGGCCGTTCGGATCGTCGTAGATGTAGCCCGCGTTCACGCTCGTGCTGCCGCTGCCCGTCGTCAGGTTCGACGTGACCGTGTGACGGCCGCCGATCGGCAACGTCGCGGTGACCGAGACCTGATTGCCGCTTGCACCGGCGCTCTGCGTGCGGAACGCCGACACGCTCACGTTCAGGTTGCGCAGCGTGCCGATCGAGAACGCCCGCGTCAGCGTGAGGCCGACGCGCTGCTCGTTCGCGCGTTCCCAGTAGGTCGTCTGGTCGTACGAGAAATAGGTCGAGGTATCGCCGAAACGTTTCGACAGCGTCGCCGAGTAGCGCTGCTTGCTGTTGGCGAGGCCGTACGCGGTCGGGTCGCCCGAGAACTGCGCGAAGTTCGTGTATTCGCGCTCGGAGAAGCGATAACCGAAGAAGCGCACGTCGGCATCGAGCCCGTCGAAGTGCTTCGAATAGTTGATGCGGTACGAGTTGCCGTTGCGCGTCGCGCCGTTCCACCACAGCTTCGCCCGCGCATGCGTGACGTCGGCCGACAGCGCGCCGAACGCGCCGAAATCGCGGCCCAGGCCGAGCGCGATCGACGTATAACCCGACGCGGCGATGAAGCCGCCGTACGCCGTGACGTCGAACGGCAGACCGTAGGCGATTTCGCCAAAGCCGAAGAACGGCGTGATGCCGGCGCCGCCGAACTGGCGCGGCTTGCCGACGGCGGCCTTGTAGCGCAACTGCCCGGCGCGTGCGAGGAACGGCACGGCGGCCGTCGTCACCTGGAAGCGCTGCACGCTGCCGTCCTCTTCCTCGACCGCGACGTCGAGCGTGCCCTGCACGCTCGTATTGATGTTCTGCAGCGCGAACGCACCCGGCGACACGCGCGTCACGTACAACACGCGGCCTGCCTGCGACACGGTCACGGTCGCGTTGGTGCGCGCGACGCCCGAGATCAGCGGCGCATAGCCGCGCAGCGACGGCGGCAGCATGCGATCGTCGCTGCGGATCGACGCGCCCGTCAACGCGAACGTGTCGAAGATGTCGGAAGTCAGGTAGTCGTCGCCGAACGTCACCGTCGACTGGATCGACGGCAACGCACGAAATGCATAAAGCCGGCTGAAGCGGAACGTGCGGTCCGCGTAGGCCGTATTGCCCACGTTCGATTGCGCCTGGTAGTCGCCGCGAAAGCGCCATGCATCCCAGTTCGCGCCCACCGTCCCGTAGGCCTGGATCGAATTCGTCTGGCGGCCGCCCGTCCCGAAGTTGCGGTTCGTGTTCGCGATCACGCGATAGTCGAGCATCGCCCCCGGAATCCCTTCGGACCAGCGCGACGGCGGCAGGTAGGTCGAATCGGTGAATTCGAGCGCGGCCTGCGGAATCGTGATCTTGAGCCGCCCGTCGCTTTTGAGGTAGCGCACGGTCGCGCCCTCGATCGCGCCGAGGTCGACGCAACGTCCGCCCTGGAAGCGCGGCAGGTCCTTCAGGAGCGACGGCTTCAGCCCGAACTGCGCGACGAGTTCCGGCGGCAGGCACGGTTTGCCCGCCCCTGATGTATCGACGGCGATGAATTCGATCGCCTGCAGCCCGTAGAACAGGTCGTTGACCTGCACGTCGAGCATGTACTCGCCCGGCAGCGTGAAGTCCGCCTGCGAGAACTGCGACAGATCGACGTTGTTCGAGCCGTCGATGTTCAGGAACGACGAATTGAATTCCGTCGCATGGCTCTGGCTGCCGACCACCAGCACGGAGACGCAAAGGAAGGAATGTCTGATTCGCACGCGGCGCTACCGGAAGTCCAGGGAGGGAGAAAAGGAGGAAAAACGAACGAGGAAGGGTGCGCGCACCCTTCCCCGGTACGGCGGCTTACTGGTAGCGAACCGTGAAGTTCGCGACGCCTTCGGCGGTACCCGGCGTCACGCCGGCTGCGGTCGCCTCGTACATGGCAGCGAAGCGCGCGATGTTCGTGCCGTTCTGCAGCACGGTCGGTGCCTTCTGCTCGGCGCCGTTGTCGAGGTATTCACCCGACGCTGCCTGCAGGCGGATACCGACGTTGGTCGCCGAACCGATCGTCGCGAGCAGCTTCGGCTGGCCTGCGCTCGACGTGCCCGTGAACGTGAAGTACGCGTTCTGCGCGACGCTCGTGTCGCAGTCGGTCAGCTTGATGTCGAAGTTGGTCGGCGTGGACTTGTCGCCAGCCTGCTTGAACACGTTGGTCGGCACCTTGCCGAGGTTCACGGTCTGGTTGACCGAACCCGAATCGATGCCGCATGCGCCCGCGACGATCTCGCCCGTGAAGTTGATCGTGCCGGTGCCCGCTGCGAAGGCCGAGGTCGACAGGGCCGCGAGTGCGACAGCGGTCAGGATGGATTTTTTCATGACGTTTCCCGTAAGGACTGCAAATGGAGTAGTTGACGTGGCGGACACAAACGGCAGCGCATGGTGGCTCCGTCCGACACGAGGCGGCATTATCGAGATAATCGTGAAAGTTTTCTGTAAATCATTGTCAAATGCATCTGACAATGTCCGATTTACCCCTCTAAATCCACACTCTTTCCTGTCGATTTACAATCCTTCAACTTTTATCCGCAGTCCTTTTTTATTTTCCGGAAGCAATTGAAGATTAAGGAATTTTTTGATCGACAGCCGCAGCCACCCTGCTCACCCATGCTGGGATTGGCTCCCGAGAAATCATCGTCGAAAAGGACAAAGCATTGTCCAATGCCGCCATCGTTGCAGAACGACAACGCCAATATCAAATCATTTTCAACAAACAGGAAATTAAACGGCGATTCAATCAATTCCATTCTTTCGCGCAAACGATTGCGACATGAATACAAACGTTTTACTGCGACACTTTGCCGCTCTCATTATTTCCAATATATTGATTAATCAGATCGTCAATTCCGGATCGTAAATCACATGCATGCGCGGTCGCCGGAACCCGTCATCCGGTCCGGATCGCGGCAGCGCAGGAAGGAAAAATGGACCGCACACGTTTGCGCGGAATGGCGACACGAGCGGTCGCATGGCGAGGGCTGTTCCGGAACGCGCACGTGCGCGTTCCGGCAGGATGAAAAACGTCCTGGCCAGCCTGTCAGTGAAGGGGAAGATATCGCCGGAACAGCGGTATGGATCGAAGAAAGCGGCGGCGGCACGTCGAAGCGCACCGCCGCCCTCATGCCGCCCGACGCGTTGTCGCGTCAGGCGACAGGCATCACGCGGATGCCGCGGCCTCCACCGACGCCGGCGACCAGCCGCCGCCGAGCGCGCGGTACAGCGTGATCGCATTCGCGAGCCTGAGTTGCTTGAGCCGGATCAGCTCCTGCCCCGACTCGTACGTGCTGCGCTGAGCGTCGAGCAGTTCGAGATACGTCGCGACACCGCCCGCGTAACGGCGCTCGGCGAGCTTCAATCGCGCGCCGTCGGCCGCATACACGTCCTGTTGCGCGGCAAGCTGGCGATCGATCCAGTCGCGCGCGGCGAATGCGTCGGCCACTTCTCGGAATGCGGTCTGCACCGTCTTCTCGTAATCGGCCACCGCGATGTGCTTGCGCGCATTCGCGACGTCGAGGTTCGCCTGATTGCGGCCGCCCGCGAAGATCGGCAGCGTGACGCGCGGCGCGAACGTCCACACGCTCGTGCCGCCGGCGAACAGGCTCGAGAACGCATCGCTGACCGAGCCGTAGTCGCTCGTCAGCGTGATGCGCGGGAAGAACGCCGCGCGCGCGGCGCCGATCTGCGCGTTGGCGGCCTTGAGCCGTGCCTCCGCCTGCCGGATGTCCGGCCGCCGTTCGAGCAGTGCACTCGGTGCGCCGGGCGCCACGGGCGCGATCGACAGTGCGTCGAGCGCGGTCGTGTCATCCGGCACGTTGCGCGCGAAGTCGCCCGCGAGCAACTGCAGCGCGCGCACGGATTGCGCATGCTCGCGCTGCAGTGCGGCCTGCGACGCGCGCGCGGATGCCACCAGCATCTCGGCCGAACGCAGCTCGATCGCGTCGCTCGTGCCGGCCGCATAACGGCGCTGCGTGAGCGCGGCCATGCGTTGGCGCGCATCCAGCGTGCGCTGCGCCAGCGCAAGTTGCTCGTGCAGCGCGCGCTCCGATACGTACGCGCCCGCCACGTCGGAGATCACGCCGATGCGTACCGTGCGTTGCGCGTTGGCCGTCGCGAAATAATCGGCGAGCGCCGCGTCCGACAGGCTGCGCACGCGGCCGAACAGGTCGAGCTCATATGCGCTGATGCCGACGCCCGCGCGATACAGCCCGCTGATCGCGCTTTCGCGCACGACCGGGTCGTACTGGCGGGTACGGTCATAGCCCAGATTCGCATCGACCGACGGCATCCGGTCCGCGCGCTGCACGCCGTACAGCGCGCGCGCTTCCTCGAGGCGGCCGGCCGCGACCCGCAGGTCGCGGTTGTTCGCGAGCGCCGCGTCGATCCACGCCTGCAGCGCGGCATCGGTAAAGTAGCTGCGCCAGTCGTCGAGCAGCGCGGCGTCGGCGGGCGACACCTCGGCCGCCGGTGCGGCACTGCCGTCGACCGGCGCATAGGTCGCCGGCACCGGCGCCGCCGGCCGCTCGTAACGCGGCGCGAGCGTGCAGCCGGCCAGCGCGAGCGCGGCGGCCAGCGCAACCTGGGCCCGCAGCGCGGCGCGTGCATTCAGCGCAAACATCATTGAGAACCCTCCATCGTCGCCGGCTGTGCCCCGCCGCGTCGGCGCGCGCCGACGTCGAACAGGCGGCCGACGATCACGAAAAACAGCGGGACGAGGAACACCGCGAGCACGGTCGCCGTGATCACGCCGCCCAGCACGCCGGTGCCGATCGCCATCTGCGCGCCGGACGCGGCGCCCGACGCGAACGCGAGCGGCAGCACGCCGACACCGAACGCGAGCGACGTCATCACGATCGGCCGCAGCCGCAGGCGTGCGGCCTCGAGCGCCGCGTCGACGAGCGACATGCGCTGCGCGACCAGGTCCTTCGCGACTTCGACGATCAGAATGGCGTTCTTCGCGGACAACCCGATCGTCGCGATCAGCCCCACCTTGAAGTAGATGTCGTTCGGCATCATCCGCAGCGTGACGCCGAGCACCGCGCCGATCACGCCGAGCGGCACGACCAGCATCACCGCGAACGGAATCGACCAGCTCTCGTAGAGCGCCGCGAGCGCGAGGAACACGACGAGCACCGACAGCGCGAACAGCATCGGCGCCTGCGCCCCCGACAGCCGCTCCTCGAACGACTGCCCCGACCACGAGAAGCCGGTGCCGGCCGGCAGCTTCCCGGCGAGCCGCTCGATCGCAGTCATCGCCTCGCCGCTGCTGTGGCCTGCCGCGGCCGAGCCGTTGATCGTGAACGACGGAAAGCCGTTGTAGCGCGTGAGCTGCGGCGGCCCGAGCGTCCAGTGCAGCGTCGCGAACGCCGCGAGCGGCACCATCTCGCCGCGCGTGTTGCGCACGCGCAGCTTCTTCACGTCGTCCGGATCGAGCCGGTGCAGCCCGTCGGCCTGCACGATCACGCGCCGCACCTGCGTGCCGTGCATGAAGTCGCCGATATAGTCGGAGCCGAACATCACCGCGAGCGTCGTGTTGATCTCGTCCATCGACACGCCGAGCGCGGACGCCTTCGCGCGATCGATGTCGAGCTTCAGTTGCGGCGCGTCCTGCGTGCCGGCGAACATCAGGTCGGTCAACGCCGGATCCTTGCGGCCCGTCTCGAGCAACTGCTCGCGCGCGGCGCTGAACGTCGCGTAGTCGAGCCCGCCGCGGTTCTGCAGCCGGAAGTCGAAGCCGCTCGACGAGCCGAGATCGGGCAGCGCCGGCGAGTTCATCGCGAACACCGTCGTGTTCGGCGTGCTCGCGAAGCGCTCGTTGATGCGCGCGATGATCGCCTGCACGTGCGCTTCGTCGGCCTTGCGCTCCTTCCAGTTCTTCAGCGTGACATAGATCATCCCGCCGTTCGGCCCTTCGCCGTACAGGTTGAAGCCGCCGAGCGCGTACGTGAACGCGATCGGCTCATCGCGGCGGATGGCCGACTCGACTTCCCGCACGCTCTGCATCGTTTCCGCGAGCGGCGTGCCTTGCGGCCGGATCACCATCACCATGAAGTTGCCCTGGTCCTCGTCCGGCAGGAACGCGGTCGGCAGTTGCGTGAGCATCAGTGCCGCAGCGCCGGTCAGCGCACCGTATACGACGAGCCAGCGCACCGGCTTCTTCAGCATCGTGCCGACGCGCGTCGCATAGCGCTGCGTCGCGTTCGCGACGAAGCGGTTGAACCAGCCGAAGAAGCCGCGCTTCTCGTGATGGTCGCCCGACACGGGCTTGAGCAGCGTCGCGCACAGCGCGGGCGTCAGCGACAGCGCAAGGAAGGCCGAGAAGCCGATCGACACCGCGAGCGACAGCGCGAACTGCCGGTAGATGTTGCCCACCGCGCCGCCGAAGAACGCCATCGGCAGGAACACCGACGTCAGCACCACGGTGATCCCGATGATCGCGCCGCTGATCTGCTTCATCGCCTTGACGGTCGCGTCGTAAGGCCCGAGCCCCTCCTCGACCATCAGCCGCTCGACGTTCTCGACCACGACGATCGCATCGTCGACGAGGATGCCGATCGCGAGCACCATCCCGAACATCGTCAGCACGTTGATCGAGAAACCGGCCGCATACATCACGCCGAACGTGCCCGCGAGCGCGACCGGCACGACGAGCGTCGGGATCAGCGTCGCACGCAGGTTCTGCATGAACAGGAACATCACGAGGAACACCAGCACGCCGGCCTCGATCAGCGTCGTGACGACCTTGTTCATCGATACGCGCACGAACGACGACGTCTCGAACGGGATCTGGTACTTCACGCCCGGCGGGAAATACGCGGACAGCTCGTCCATCGTCGCGCGCACGCGCTTCTCGGTGGAGACCGCGTTCGAGCCCGGCGCGAGCTTGATGCCCATCCCGGTCGCGACCTTGCCGTTCACGTACGACGGATAGTTGTAGTCGTTGCCGCCGAACTCGATGCGTGCGACGTCGCGCAGGTAAAGCGCGGCGCCGTCGGCCTGCGTGCGCAGCGCGATCGCGCCGAAATCGGCCGGCGTCTTCAGCGGCGCGTCGGCGAGCACGGTCGCCGCGATCGGCGCGCTTTCCGGCACCGCAGAGCGGCCGATGTCGCCGATCGTCACGCGCGCGTTGTGCGCACGCACGGCCGATGCGATATCCGACGCGGTGAGGCCGTGACCGGCCATCTTCACCGGGTCTGGCCAGATCCGCATCGCGTACTCGGTGCCCCAGACCTGCACCTTGCCGACGCCCTCGACGCGACGCAGCGCCTGCACGACGTTCGCCGACGCATATTCGCCGAGCTGCACGGCGGTCATCCGCCCGTCGTCGGACGTCAGCGACACCACGAGCTGGATGTTGTCGGCGGCTTTCTCGACCTGGATGCCGTCGCGTCGCACCGGTTCCGGCAGCCGCGCCTCGACCGTCTTCAGCCGGTTCTGCACTTCGACGGCCGCGAGATCGGCGTTCACGCCCTGCTTGAACGTCAGGTACAGCGACGCCATCCCGGCGCTGCTGGTGGCCGACGTGTACATCAGCCCCGGCGCGCCGTTCATTTCGCGCTCGATCAGCGCGGTCACCGATTCCTCGACGACCTGCGGGGACGCGCCCGGATACGTCGCATAAAGGCTGACGACGGGCGGCGCGATGTCCGGGTACTGCGCGACGGGTAGCGCGCGGATCGCGAATGCGCCGCCCAGCATGATGAAAATTGCGATCACCCACGCGAAGACGGGGCGATCGATGAAGAAACGTGCCATGGTGGTGTGGTGTTGACCAGTCAGGTTTGACGGGCGGCCGCCTGCGAAGCGGTCGCGGCCGGCGCCGCCTTCGACGGCGGCGCCTGCTCGACGGGCTTGACGGCCGTGTCGGGCGCGAACTGCGCGGCGTTGTCGACGATCACGCGCTCGCCGCCCGCGAGGCCGCGCGTGATGCGCCAGTCATGGCCGCTCATCTGGTCGGCCGTGACCTCGACGTCCTTGACCTTGCCGTTCGTGCCGACGACGCGTACCGACGTGCGGTCGGCCGTGCGCAGCAGTGCATCGCGCGGCACGAGGATCGCCCGCTGGTCGACCGCCGTATCGAGCGCGATCCGCACATACGCGCCCGGCAGCAGCTCGCGCTCCGGATTCGGGAACAGCGCGCGCATCGCGACGGTGTCGGTGGTCGGATCGACCGCGAGATCGCTGAACAGCAGCCTGCCCTTCAGCGGATACGCGGTGCCGTCGGCGCGCAGCAGCGTCACCGCGATGTCGTGCTGCGCGATGCCCGTCGCCCGCCCGCTCTTCACCGCGCGGCGCAGCGCATCGACGTCGGCCGCCGGTTGAGAGAAGTTCACGTAGATCGGATCGAGCTGCTCGACGGTCGTGAGCGGCGTCGCCTGGTCCTGGCCGACGAGCGCGCCTTCGGTCACGAGCGCGCGCCGGGCGCGGCCCGCGATCGGCGCGGTGACGGTCGCATAGTCGAGCTGCAGCTGCGCCCGCGCGAGCTCCGCCTTCGCGGACGCGACGTCGGCCTTCGCCTGCGTGTCGGCCGCGACGGCCTCGGTGTGGTCGCGTTCGCTCACCGCGCGATCGCGCACGAGATCGTCGTAACGGCGGCGCTTGTCGCTCGCCGCGAGCGCGGCGGCCTGCGCCTTCGCGAGCGCGCCCTGCGCGGCGTCGCGCGCGGCCTTCAGCGGCGCGGGATCGATGCGGAACAGCACCGCGCCCTGCTTCACTTCCTGGCCTTCCTCGTAAGTGCGCGCGGTCACGATGCCCGCGACCCGCGCACGCACTTCCGCCTGCCGGTACGCGTCGAGCCGGCCCGGCAATTCGACGGTCATCGGCACGGCCGTCGGGCGCACCGTTACGACCGTCGCCTGTTTCGCGGCCTCCGGCGCGGCGTCCTTGTCGCCCTTTCCACATCCGGCCAGGGCCAGCGCGGCCGCCAGCGCGAACGGCGCCAGTCGGTGGCGCAACAGGGAGCGATTGTTATTCATGTGTGACCTCGGATCGTTCGCCACCGATAAAATGCGGCGGCTCAGGGTGGCCGATTATAATCAGTCACGACTGATTAAATACGCGCCGTTTCAATCTGACCGTCACACTGTCTCAATAAAACGACAGCGAACTGTAAGGAATTTCAGGACATGGCTCGCAAGACCCGCGAAGAATCGCTCGCCATCAAGCACCGGATCCTCGACGCCGCCGAGCTCGTGCTGCTCGAGAAAGGCGTGGCGCAAACCGCGATGGCGGACCTCGCCGAGGCCGCCGGGATGTCGCGGGGCGCCGTCTATGGCCATTACCGCAACAAGATGGAAGTGTGTCTCGCGATGTGCGACCGCGCGTTCGCGCGCACGTCGGAAGGCTTCGACGCCGGCGAAGGGCTGCCCCCGCTCGCCACGCTGCGGCGCGCCGCGTCGCACTATCTGCAGGAATGCGGCGAGCCGGGCCCGATGCAGCGCGTGCTCGTGATCCTCTATACGAAGTGCGAGCAGAGCGAAGAGAACGGCGCGCTGCAGCGGCGCCGCATGCTGCTCGAATTGCAGATGCTGCGGATCACGAAGGCGCTGCTGCGCCGCGCGATCGCGGCCGGCGAAGTCGCCGCCGATCTCGACGTGCACCTGGCCGCCGTCTATCTCGTGTCGCTGCTCGAAGGCGTGTTCGCGTCGATGATCTGGACCAACCGGCTGCGCGGCAACCTGTGGAACGACGCCGAGGCCATGCTCGACGCCGGCTTCGACACCGTGCGCACGTCCGCCGCGCTGCGAGGCCGCGCGCACAAATTGCCGGACTGACGGAATTTGTCGTAATAAATGCTGATTTAGCCCGATTTACCGCACTGCGAAACGAATGAGCTGACCCCCTTTAAAATTTTTAACGTTTCGCGGAACATCGGTAGACTGACGCTGTCATCTTTCTTTAGCGTCTTCGTGATAACCGGGTACGACCCGGCATGCACGCCGCCGTTCGAAGCGGGTCCGCCCCGCGCGTTGGGTCGAACGGAAACGATACAGGCCCCTGGCGGGGCCTGTTTTGTTGCACGCCCGCCGCCCGCCCCGTCGCTGCCCGACGGATGTGCCGCCGGTGGACCCTGCCCACACCCCTTTGAACCGCTTTCCTGGATGTGGACACCTTGGTCAAGTCTGCCGCTACCCCTGATGCTTTCGCGCCCGGCCGCGCGCAGCGCATTGCGCGCGCGCTCGTGCCGGCCGCCGTGCTCGGCGCCCTCGCCGCACTCGGCTTCGCCGCGCTGCCGGCCGTGTCGCAACTGCCGGGCGCCGTCGATTCGGGCACGGCCGCGCTGCCGCAGCGCGTGCTGTCCGACACGCCGTTTCCCACCGCGCAGCATTTCGTGACGAGCGAGCTCGCCCGCACGATCGGCGAGCGCAACGATGCCGGCGAACGCAATGACCGCAGCCAGCAGCCGGGGCTGTTCGCGCCGCTCAGCGCGCACCGCAACGAGATGCTCGGCTACGCGAACCTGTTCCAGTTCGCGGCCCCTGAAAACCAGCACGGGATGCGCGCGGGCGACATCGAGCTCACGCTGTCCGATACGCTGAACCGTCTCGACGTGCCGCCCGAGGTGCGCATCCAGCTCGGCGATCTCGTCAGCGGCAAGGTCGCGATGCGGGCGAGCGCGCAGCGCGGCGACTACTACCGCGTCGCGTTCGATACGAGCGACGGCACGCCGCGCCTCACCGCGCTCGAACTGCGCGTCGCCGGCCGCACGTTCGGCGCGATCTGGTTCCGCGCGCCGGGCGCCGAGCACGGCGCGTACTACGCGCTCGACGGCTCGCCGCTCGAAGCCGCCGCCTTCACGATGCCGGTCAAGTGGACACGCATCAGCTCGTTCTTCGGCGAACGCATTCACCCGCTGTCGCAGGCGATGGCGTTCCACACGGGCGTCGATCTCGCCGCGCCGAGCGGCACCCCCGTCGATGCGGCGGCCGACGGCGTCGTCTCGTTCGTCGGCACCGATCCGGGCGGCTACGGCCGCTACGTGATCGTCGATCACGCCGATGGTTACTCGACCTACTACGCGCACCTGTCCGCGTTCGCGCACGGCCTCAAGACGGGCGAGACCGTGAAGCAGGGCCAGCGCATCGGCTCGGTCGGGATGACGGGCGCCGCGACGGGCCCGCACCTGCATTTCGAGGTGCGCGTCGCCAACAATCCGGTCGATCCGCTCGTCACGCTCGCGAGCGCGCAGACGGCACTGTCCGACATGCAGCTCACCGCCTTCCGCCAGGAAGCGGCGCAATGGCGCTTCCGTCTCGCGTCGATCCGTACGACGCCGTTCGCGTTCGCGCAGAACGACGGGCCGCTGTGGGGCGATTTCGCGACCGATTCATCGACGCTGCGCGCCGTCTTCAATACGCATTACTCGGCATCGTGATGCACGTGCTGCGCGCCGTCGTTCGACTCGCAGCGGCGCACAGCAGGCGCTCAACCTTCCGTGCCCCTGCCCCCGAGCGGGGCTGGCCTGCGTGACGCGCTGTCCGCTGCGCGGACTTAACGACACGCCGTCTTCGGCCATTCGAAACGGCCGCGGCATGCCGTCACCGCGCGGGTTCCGTATATTCGGCCGCCGCGTGCGCGGCGCGTTCCGCGCGCGGGCGCCGCGACAGCAGCCAGCGTGCCGCGCCGTCGAGCGACGTGCACAGCACCAGATAGATCAGCGCGACGAACAGGAAGATCGGTGCCGGATACACCATCAGCCGGTTGTTCACCTGCGTCGCGACGAACGACAGCTCCGGCACGCCGACGATATACGCGAGCGACGTGTCCTTCACGAGCGCGACCCACTGGTTGACGAATGAAGGCGTCATGATCCGGATCGCCTGCGGCAGCAGCACGTAGCGCACCGTCTGCCAGCGCGTGAGCCCGAGCGACAGCCCGGCCTGCCATTGCCCGTCGCCGGCCGCGACGATGCCCGCATGCACCGCGTGCGCGAGATACGCGCCGCCGATCAGCGCGAGCGCGCACACCACCGTCGCGAGCCCCGGCACGTCCATGTGCAGCAGCATCGGCATCAGGAAGTAGGTCCAGAAGATCAGCATCAGCACCGGAATCGCGCGGAAGAAGCCGATGAACGCGAGCAGCAGCACGCGCACGGGGCCGCGCGCAAGCGCCATCGCCACGCCGAGCGCGATGCCGAGCACGGCCGAGGCGACGGCCGACGCGATCGCGAGCAGCAGCGACAGCGCGGCGCCGCCGAGCGGCCCTTCCGGGAACGCGCCCACGAGCAGGTACGGCAGATTGGCGAACAGCAGCGAGAGATCCATCGTCAGCGCCCCGCTTCCAGCCGGTCGCGCCATTGCGTGGCCGCATACGCGAGCGCTTCGATCGCGGCCACCGCCGCGACGTACAGCACGGTCGCCACGCCGAAGGCGGCGAAGGTCTTGAACGTCTCGGTCTCGACCTGCCGCGATGCATACGACAGCTCGGCCACGCCGATCGCCATCGCGAGCGACGAGTTCTTCACGAGATTCATGTATTGGCCGAACAGCGGCGGCAACGCGATGCGCACCGCCTGCGGCAGCACCACGTAACGCAGCGACTGCATCGGCGTGAGGCCGAGCGCGGCCGCTGCGTCGTGCTGCGCGCGCCGCACGCCGCGCAGGCCGGCTTCGCACTCCTCGGCGACGAACGCGGCCGTATAGGCGCTCAGCCCGACCCAGCCCGCGACGAATTCGAACGACGGCCACGCAAGCGTGAACGGGCCGATGCTCAACGCATGACGCGCGTTCAGCCACGCGATCCATGGCTCGGGCAGCAGCGACGCGATACCGAAATACCAGAACAGCAACTGCACGAGCAGCGGCGTGTTGCGGAACGTGACGACGTACGCGGCCGCCATCGCGCGCGGCGCCGTGCCGCGCGCATGGCGCATGACCGCGAGCAACAGCCCGCCGGCGGTCGCGACGACGGCCGACGCGGCCGCGAGGCCGAGCGTCAGCAGGAAACCCTGCCAGAGCCAGGACAGGTATTTGGGAGCCAACCCGAGCATGCTGTGTTGCGGGCGCGAAGCGCGCGATCGGAAGAATGCGAAAAGCGCCGCTCGGCCGATGATGCTTTGGCCAGTCGCGGCGCGCGTGCGATGCGGATCAGGTCTTGTCGCCGATCCGGAAGATGCGCGTGAGCGGCGTCTTCGTCGTCGGCCCGAACCATGCGTCGTAAATCTGCACGGCGCGGCCGTTCGCCTCGAGCCCCTTCAGCGTGTCGTTGACGAAGCCGAGCAGGCGCGTCTCGCCCTTCGGCACGCCGACGCCCATGTAGTCGTTCGAGATCGTGAACGCCGGGATCTCGTAGTTCTGCTTGTCCGGCACGTTCGCGAGCAGCCCGATCAGCTTCGGGCCGTCCTGCGTGATCGCCTGCACGTTGCCGGCGCGCAGCGCGGCGAACGCGAACGGCGTGTCGTCGTACGCGACGATCGTCGCCTTCGGGAATTTTTCGCGCAGCGTGATCTCGTTGGTCGTGCCCTTGTCGGCGCCGACGCGCAGCGCGTTCAGCTGGTCGGCCGATTTCAGCACGCCCTTCTTCGCGAGAAACTGCTGGCCCGACGAGAAATACGGAATGCTGAAGTCGACCTGCTTCGCGCGCTCGTCGGTGATCGTGAAGTTCGCGAGCACGAGATCGACCTTGCCGGACGTCAGGAACGGAATGCGGTTCGCCGGGTTGGTCGGCTGGAGCTGCAGCTTCACGCCGAGCTTGTCGGCGAGTGCCTTCGCATAGTCGACGTCGAGGCCGACGATATGATTGCTTTTGCCGTCGACATAGCCGAACGGCGGGTTGCTGTCGAACGTCGCGACGCGCAGCACACCGGCCTTCTTGATGTCGTCGAGACGGTCCGCATGCGCGACGGTGCCTGCGGTGATGAGCGCGGCTCCGACGAGCCACGTAGCGAGCGTGTGGAATTTCATGAGCACGACCTGATTTGTTATGAAGGCCGCCGCGGATCGCGCGGCGGCCCGGTTCGAAGAACATCGCGACGGAGTGTGTCGTCGCGAAGCCGCTAACGTATCAGCGCATGCCGCGAATCCGAACCAACAAATGGTGCTTTGCTCAGCGGGTTTCGTGATGAAGCGCGCCCGTCGCGGCGCGCGCCATCACGGGAACGTGAACGTGAATTCCGCGGCCCCGTTTGCGTTTCCGGGCCGCAGCTCGCCATCCGCACCGGTTCGGATGTACCGGGCACTGAGCGGGATCGTCGCCGTGTCGGCTTCGCGATGCATCGGATAGGTCGGGGCCGTGCCCGGCTCGCCGTAGGCGATCCGCTCGTTCGTATCCCGGTGCGTCATCACGATGTTGAACCCGTGCGCAACCGACCGGCCGGCCGGCGCGCTCAACTGCAGCAATGTCTTGTCCGGATTCGGCTGCGCTGCCTTGTCGCGGAAACTGATCTTCGGTTTGGCCGCGGCCGCGCATTGGCTGAGCGTGATATCGAAGCTGACCGGCTCCGACATCGCGTTCAAAGTCGGGAAATTGTCGATCGCGACATTTCCGAGCGTTACCGGCTTGATCCAGTTCGACTGGATCTCGCAGCGATTCGGCACCTGGATCTCGCACTCGCTGCCGATGCAGACGTTGCCCGCGCCGACGAAGGTTATCGCCTGTGCGCACAAGGGCGTCTGTTCAGGCACCGTCACCGTGCTCCCTACCGATGCGACGCCTTTCGGCAAGTCGATCGCATAAATCTCGACGGTCGGATTGCCCGGCAGGTTCTTGACGACCAGCTTGCCTTCCGGCAACTGCGAGGCCGGCTTTTCGAGGACGAGATACTGCCGGAAGATCATCGCCTGCGTGTTTTCGGTACCGCTTTGGTTCCCACGACCGAGATTGTGCTTCACGGTCACCATCGGCAGCGAATCTTGCGGCAGGGTATTCTCGTCTTCGTTGCCGGATACGCCTGCCCACTTGAAGCCGATACCGTTCACGTTCGTCTTCGCGACTCCGTCCGTGACAATAGGCGTTGTCTTCCAATGCCCGGCCCCCACCAGTTCGTGCTCCCCGGTCGCAGTGCCGTATGTGAACTTAACGAAGAGCGAAACGGTGCGTTGATACAGGATCGTGTCGACGGGTGTCGCACTCGTCAACGCATTGATCATCTTCCAGGGTGACGCGTTGGTGTTGCTGAACGTGCATTTCTGCGCCGTCGAGCCACTGGCGGTCTGCGCGTTGACGTGCGGGCCGAATGCAAGCACCAGATATCCCGCCATCGCCAGGCGACGTACGGCCCGGCCGACTCGCCCGGACCTGCGCCATTGAATCGTCTTCATGCTGCCTCCCGTTGCGGCAGCGGCAGGCGCCGGTCATGCTCGCCCGCCGCCCGTTGCATTACTCGATCACGCCGAGATTGATACCGGCAACCTTCTGCAGCCCGGCCTCGCCGGACGCAATGCTGTTGCGGAACGTGCCCCGGTTGATGCCGACCAGACCGCCAAAGGTCTGACTCGACGATCCGTTGATCCGCCCGCTCGCGGCCGAGCGTTCGATGAGCCCCGCGTTCAGGCCGGCCAGGCCGCCGAGGGTCGCGTAATTGCCGGCGCCGACCGTTCCCGACGCCGACGCATCGCGCACGGTACCGAGGTTTTCTCCGGCAAACCCGCCCACCGTGCTCGACGAGCCGCCCGTCACGTTGCCGGTTGCCGACGCGGTGTCGATCTCGCCGGATGTCGTGTTGGCGCCGGCGAAGCCCCCCACCGATGCACCGACACCGCCGTATACGTCGCCGCTCGCATCGACGTTGGTCAGTTCGGCCGCGTTGCTGCCGACGAAACCACCCGTCTTGCTGTAGTTGCCGCCGGTCGTCTTGCCACGCGCGACCGAGTGTGCAATCCGGCCGCCGAGATGGCTGCCGACGAAGCCGCCATTGGTGCCCTGCCCACCGGTGACCGCGCCGTGCGCTTCTGCCATGTCGATGAACGCATACATGCCCAGGTTGATGCCAACGAAACCGCCGGTCGAACCCGTCGATGCGCTCATGACGGCGCCCAGCGCCTTGCTGTCGGTCACGATGCCCTGGTTCAGCCCGACGAAGCCGCCGATCGCTTGCGCATATCGGCCGTCGACGACACCGCTTGCGCTCGAATTGGCAATCTTGCCGGTATTGACGCCGACGAGTCCGCCCGCCGTACCGCCCGAGCCCCCTGTCACGCGCCCCACAGCCGTTCCGTCGTCGATCCTGCCAAGCAGATTCGCGCCCACGAGCCCACCGACGTTCACGCCGGCGATATTGACGCCCGACGTGGTGCCCCGACTCGTCGACCTCAGAATGTCGCCGCCCCGATTCATGCCGACGAGACCGCCGATCGACGCCTGGTTCGATGCGCCGCCCGTGACGGTGGCGTTGGATTCGCTGTCGGACACGATCCCTGCCCCCATCAAATCGATGCGGTTTTCGCCGACCAGGCCGCCAACGGCATACGACATCCCGTTCCCGGCCACGGATCCGGCAAATGACGACTGCGAAAGCTCGCCGCTATTGATGCCGACGAGGCCACCCAACGCATTGCCGCGGTTCGCACCGGCACTCACCTGCATGCCCGTCGCGGCCACGTTCGTGATCTTGCCGACGTTTTCGCCCACCAGCCCGCCGATGGCCACCGGACCGACACCGGACGCGGCACTGACGCGCAACGACGCCAGCTTGAGGTTGGCGAGCGTACCGGCGTTGCGGCCGAACAGCCCCGCGTACGGATCGCTGCTCGTGATGACGAGGTTGCTGATCGTATTGCCGAGGCCATCGAACACGCCGGAGAACGACGCCCCCGACCCGATGGTCCTGAACGTGGGGCAGGAATACCAGGAGCAGGAGCCGGCGATGTTGTTGCCGAGGACGTACAAGCCGTCGAGATTCGTATTGATGCCCTGCAACTGCTGCAGGTTCTGGATCACGGTGTAGAGATAGCCGTTCGACTCGAAGCCGGCTCCGGTGCCCGACAGCGTCACGGCCGCGGCGCCCGTCAGCGAATACGCGACGCCGTAGTCGAGCGTCAGCAGCGCATTCGCGCCGGTCAGTGCGATCGGCGCCGCGATCCGCACGCTGTTCTTCGCGTCGATGGCCACCCGCGCGTTCGCCCCCGTCGCGCGCAGCGCACCGTTGACCGACACGTCGCCGTTCCGGCTGGCCAGCGCCAACCGGTTGCCGCTTGCCCAGGTCACCGGTCCGTCGACCGACATCCCGCCGCGTTCGGCGACCAGTTCGACATCGGTCGTCGCGAGGTTGCGCGACAGCGTATCGGCCACGATGGTACCCGGCTGGTTCGCGCCCGCCTTGACCGACACGTCGGACGATGCGATGCGCCAGGTGCCGCCGCGCCCGTTGGTCGCGCGCGTATCGACCATCGCGCCCAGCGCCACCTTCACGTCGGCGCCGCGGGTGTGGACCGTGCCGCCGTTGCCCGGCGTCGTCGCGCTCGCGTTCATCACGCCCGCGACGTTGACGGTGCCGGCGTCGTGACCGTCCAGCGAGATCCGGCCCGCGACACTCCTGAGCGTGCGCGCCTCGATGGTGCCCTGGTTGTTGACCACCGTGCGCAACACCGTATCGACGGTCTTCGCGCCCATCAGCACCCGCCCACCGTCGGCCTTCAGCAACTGCTCGTTGCTGACCAGTGCGTTCATGGTTCCCTGATCGATCTGCACGCTGAGCAGCTTGCTGCCGTCGAAGTTCAGCGTGGCGTCACTGCCGGCGCCCAGCGCGACGGTGCCCATCTGCGCCTGGACGATCCCCCGGTTGACGACTTTCGCGCCGAGCAGCGCGATCGCGCCGCCTTCGCTCGCGACGAGATTGCCGAAGTTCTGCACTTCGCTCGGCGACTGACCGGAGAACCGGAAGCGGCCGGCTTCGAAGTCTTCGTTCTTGATGTCGAGCGTCGTCGCCACCAGACCACCGACGTTGACCTGTGCGCCCTTGCCGAACAGGACGCCGTTCGGGTTGACGAGGAATACGCGGCCGTTCGCGTCGATGTTGCCGTGGATTGTGCTGCCGTCCTGGCCGATCACCCGGTTCAGCGCAAGCGACTTGTCGGACGGCTGGTTGAACGTGACGCGCTGCCCGCTGTCGACGTTGAACGACTGCCAGTCCGTCACCAGCTTGTCGCTGTGCTGGTTGATCGACATCTGCTTCCCGTTGTCGTAGCGAAGAATGTCGGCCTTCCCGGACACGATGTTCTCGCCCGCCGGAAGCGCCTGGGCGGACGTCGCCGCGCCGCCCGCGAGCAGCGCGAGCACCGCGACGACACGCGCGCGCGTCGCCGACTTGCCGTGCCGGCGTACCCGTTCGCCGGCCACCTGCCAAACGCCCTGCCCGGCGTTCCATACCAAAGCGTATGTCTTGTTCATTCTCGTTTTCCTTGTTGTGGTTGAAACCCTGTCGATTCCCCGACAGGACGGGTACTGCAACTCCCGGCGCGCAGCAGCAACGGCACATGGTGCCGCGTGCCGCCGCTCCGCTACGGCTCCAGCTGCCTCCGGTATTCCTGGGATGCCCCGCTGTCGTCGACCGCGTCGAACACGATCTCGCCCGATCGCACGCCGCTTGACTCACCGATCGGGACGCGGGTCAGGCCGAACGGCGGAACCTCCACAGCCTCACCGACCAATGCGACCGGCTCCCCGTGCAACAGCACGCGCGTGAGCGTCACGTAGTACGGTGTGGGATTGGTGGCGACGATCGATGGGGAGTCCTGCTGATCCGTGCGCGTCCAGGTCAGTGCGCTCGGCGCCTGATCCGGATCGCCGGCAAGGCCGGGCGGCCGATACAGGAGCTTCAGGCGCAGCCGGTACGCGATGCGCAGCGTGTTGTCGCTTGCCGGTGCGGCCGGCGGTACTTCGAGCAGGTTGATCCAGAAGCAGGATTCGCGATCCAGCGGCAAGTCGCCTCCGATGGACTGCACGCGGATCGCCAGCGACTGCGCCGGATCGAGTCGAGCGAGCGGCGGCGAAACGACGAACGGCACGCGCAGGTGGTCGGGATCGGCATTCGCGTCGCCCACGTCGAGCCACGACTGAACCAGGATCGGCGCGGCGCCACCGTTGCGCGCGACGATCGTCAGCGCACGGGCATCGCCGGGATAGATGAAGCGGGTTCCGACCACGGACAGCGCCGCGTGCCCGTTGATTGTCCCGACGCTCGCCGCGCAAGCCGCCACCGCCGCACGCACGATGCGGGCAAAGCCGGCCCAGCGACCTGTACGGCGCGGCGGCCGGGACGCCGCCAGGGCGGAACGGACATCGAGAACACGCATCGAACTATGGCTCCACGTGCTGGCCGCGCGCCGTCGCCGCAACAGGCACAATCGCTGGAAGTGCGCGGCAGACACGCGTCAGCGTCACATAGCCGCGGGACGTACGTTCCGGCGCCGGCACCGCATAGTCGATCACGCACCGCTGATCGGCGCGCGTGCCCCATTCGACACGGATCTGCCCGTCGTCGTCGGCACTGCGCACCAGCAGGCGGCTACCCTGCCCGACCGCGCCCAGCAAAGTGCCGGTGCGTGCGTCGAGCGCACGCGCCGCGAACGGCAGTGGCCGGCCGTCGTCGGTCTGCGCGTCGATCAGCAGCGCGCGCGCCTTCAGTGTGTCGTACGACAGCATGACGACCGAGCCCGAGCGGGGTGCGACGCTGCGCGATACCGTCTTGAGTTCGACATCGTCGGCGATATCCTTCGGATCGATGTCGATCTTGTTGAGCTGATACGGCGTGAGGCTCGGTACGATCGCGTAGCCGAACCGGTCGACGCGCGCGTTCGAGTTCCCCACCAGGGCACCGCGCGCGTGCGGTGCGTGCACGACGCCGACCGTCTCGCTCAAGGTGGGCGCCAGCGTCAGGCCGCCCGGGTGCAGCACCAGGCCGCCCACCGCGTTCGCGGACGCCTGCTGGTAGCCGCTTCCCAAGCCGACGTTCGCCGACAGCGACACGGCCGGCAATTGATAGCCCACGCCGAAACTGCCCGACGACGCGCGGTTGTTGCCGTCGTAGCTCGACGACAGCGAGTACGATCCGGCGCTCTGCTCGCCGAAACGGCCGGCCAGGCTCGCGGTGGCACTGGTGCCGGCGCTGGTGTCATGCGTCGTGAGCGTGCTGAAGATCGGCGCGCGCCGCGTGTTGCGTCCCAACGGAATCGAAACGTTCAGGCTCACGAGCGTGCTGCCCGCCCCGCCGCCGAACGACGGTTGCCGAGCGGACAGGTTGCGCACGCGCTGCACCGACGCCGTTACGGTCGCATCGCGCCATTGCGTGCTGTAACCGAGCGTGAAGCTGAGCGATTGCCCGCCTCCCGCCCAGTAGCTGAGTGCCGATCCGTTCGCGTAGACGCTGCCCGATCGCCCGATCTGCTGACTCACGTTGAGATCGACCCGATTGCGCAGCCGCGCGAATGCCTCGGCGCCCACGCGCTGATCGCTCCGGCCGTTCAGTATCAACGCATCGCGCAGGCCGAGATAGCCCTTGGTCGAGTAGCGATACGCGAGCAGCGAAAAGTTCGTGCCGCTGTTCGGCAGGTTCTTGCTGTACGACACGCGGATACTCGAACCGGTCAGGCGCTCGCTGCCCGGCGGCTGGGTTCGCGCGATCGTGACGTCCGCTGCGAAGCCGCCGATCGACGTATTGAGCCCGACACCCATCAGCACCGACTGGTAGCGGCTCGCAAACGCGGCGCCGCCGTAGGCCGTCAGTGCGTTGCTGACGCCGCGCTGCACCGTGAACTGGCCGACGTATTGCGTGCCAATGCCGCCGCCGACGTCGATCGCCCGGCCCGCCATCGCGCTGAATCGCGTGCTGCCGGGACGCAGCAATTGGACCGCAGTCGCGAACGGCACCACGAAGCTGCGCGTTTCACCGTTGGCCTCGGTCACCGTCACGTTCAGGTCGCCGCCGTAGCTCATCGCCTGCAGGTTGTCGATCGCGAACGGCCCCGGCGCGACGGTCGTCTCGTGAACCAGATAGCCGCGCTGGTAGATCGCCACCTTGGCATTCGACTGAGCGACGCCGCGCACCACGGGCGCGTAGTAGCGCTGTTCGTCGGGCAGCATGCGGTCGTCGCTGGCGATCTGCACGCCGCGGAACGACACGGCGTCGAACAGTGTGCCGCTCGTCGAGCTCTCGCCGGCCAGCAACTGCGCGTTCCAGTCGGGCAGATCGGTTTGCGCGTAGACGTAGCCGCGCTGATAACGGGCGCCGCCTCGCTGCGACCAGGTGAGGTTGCCGTTGTGGCGAATCCGGAACCGCCCGGCGCTCGCCGCCATCGAGAGGCCTGTGTAGAACTGCGTGAATTCGTACCCGCCCGAACGCGTCGTGAACACACTTGCGTTGTAGTTCAACCGCGCGGCGGGCACGCCGTTCGTCCAGTTGGCCGGATCGACGTAGGTACTCTGACCGGCGAAACGCATGTAGAACCGCGGAACCGTCAGATACAGTTTCTGCTCGGCCGCATCGAACGACAACATGGCGCCGGGAACGTATCGGGACAGGGCCTCGCAGATCAGCCCGTCGGGCATCGGATTCGGAGGCTGGCTGCCGTCCTGCCCGCGCGCGCTCCGGTCAAGATCGACACCTGCCCGCTGCAGCAGCAGCCGGTCGTAGCAAGGCAACACGTCATCGCGCGCGTCGCGATGGAAAGTGATGCCCTCCACGCCGCGCCACTGCCCGTTGACGATCAGATCCACACGATGCAGCCCCGGCTCGACGGCGTTCGGACGCTCGAACGGCGTCGTGTCAATCGGCTCGCTGCCATGGCCGTGCATCAGCATCGAGTCGTCGAAATGCGTCTTGCCGGCCGCCGGCGGTACGTCCGTGGTCTCGCTGCGCTCGTCGTCCCGCGCCACCGCGACGGCCGTATCCGCGACGGCGTTTGCACCCGACGTCATCGCGATCGACGCAAATACCGACGCGACCGCCATCAGGCAAGGCCGCTGCGGTAGTCGCAGCGGTAACTCCGATACGCATGAAGAATGGAAACCTGCTGAACTGCGCATGTTGTTACAGTTATTTCGCATACCGATCCAATACATCGGGATCGGCATGCCGGGTGGTGCCTTCTGGATGGATGCGTTGCGTGGAAAAACTGCTCAGTCGGTCAGTTTTTTGGTTATCGTGCTGCGTCCGCCGTAATCGTCGATGGCCATATAGCGCACGGCCCTCGCGCGATGCGACTGCGTGAAGACACCCGGAAGCGGAAAGCGTTGGGTACCGAACGGCGCGACCATCCCGCCACCAGCTTCGACGAAGGTGCCGCCGACCTCGGCCTCGACCATCCCGAACGACACGTAGTACGGCGTCGGGTTCGACACCTCGAGCGTGATCCGTCGTCCGCCCGCGCGCTGCGCATCGGCAGACGCTCTCCAGACCAGCGCGTCCTGCGCCATGTCGACGTCGTTCTCGAGCGCCGAGGGCCGGTAGAACAATTTGATGCGGGTTCTGAACGCGAAGCGCAACTGGTTGTCCGCGTCTTGCTGCACCGTCGGCACCTCGAGCACATTCAGCCAGAACACCGATTCACGGTCGGACGGCAGCGACGCCTGCATGTTCGTGATGCGCAACACCGCGCCCCGCCCCGCTTCGACGCGCACCAGAGCAGGTGCAACGACAAACGGCGTACGCATCTGCTCGGGCGGAACGTCGGCGCGACCGTCGTCGATCCAGCTCTGGGCGAGGACCGGTTGCGTGCCGGAATTTTCCATTCGGACCGTCACGTCGCGGGCACGCTCGGGAAAGATCACCCGGGTACCGTTCAACAGTAGGGCTGCCTGCGCCAGCGTGGCGCAGGCAGCCCACGCCACGACACCGGCCACGACTCTTGAATAAGGAATCCGAATTGACAATGTCATGACGTGTAACGGGAATGGGACCGATCAGTGGTAAGCGAGCACGTACCGGATGAACGAGTTGCCGGAACCTGCCTTGATGCCAGCCGGCAAGGCCGTCGACACGTATGCCGCCTTGTAGGTCAGGGTCGCGGTGTTGTTCTCGACGGTCGCGATCTGCGGGTCGGTCTGCGGCGTGCCGAGCATGATCTTGCCGTTCTTGGTGTTACCCGCGTCCTTGATCTGGATTTCGATGCCCTCCGCCGGTTTGGTGCCGATGAGCTTCAGGTTGCCGGTCGACGGGTTGATGTTGACCGACACCGGATCGAATTCCATCACGACCTTCGTGCCGTTAGTACAGCCCGTATTGCCGCCAATCTTCACACTGAACTCGACGTCATTCGACGTCTTGCCGATCGCGTCGAACATGGCCGGGTCGACGCGATCGCCAAGTTGCACCTCTTGCCGATTGCTGGAGCCAGGTGCCTGGCCGTTGACGTTGCAGGTGACGTCGGAGATGCTGCCGTAGAAGGCCAGCTCACCGTCGAACGCGTGGGCAAGCGACGGTACCAGCGCGGCGCTGGCGATGCCTGCTGCAACGCAACCCCGAAGCAAGTTCATTTTCATCTTTGGAATTCCTCTCAAATGGATGGTTTTTCTCGAAACATTCCGACCGGCTCAGGAGTTTCCATGGGACTTGAAATCCCGAAATACAGATCGCATCGCGCCATCTCGAATAAATGAATTTTTATCCTCGAAAAACGACGACATCGCAATTCTATTTGCCCGGAAATTTTCCTCAAATAGTACGAGTAAGAAATATGAATTCCATTTAGCCATTCGAGCGCCTTGTCTCGCGGCGATGATTGTGGCAGGCAACTCACTGCGGCGCTGCTTGCGGCTGCAACGTATCGCGCATGCGCCACTGACAATGCGATATCGCACGTCGACATAAGAAATAACAATCAATTTGATTGAATAAATAATCAAAACAATGTGACTTTAACTGGAAAATCTTGAGAATTTTCCATTTCTCAAAATTTCAAAATAAGAAAAGTCAAATCCCCACTCTCCAGCATGAGTAAGTTGCGCAAGATCGAGAGTCGACGTGTCGATCGGGTTTTCGAAATCGAAATCCCGTCGCGGCGTCGCATTTCACCGAGGTCGCATGCAGTCAGATCGCACACGAACCGGCTGCATGCGGCACCACTGGCGGGCAGGAACCTGTTGGCGTATGGAAGGAGTGGGACCCGTCGCTTCGCGACGAGATGTGCGTTGCCGCACCGGCCCGGAGCGCGGCACCGCGCCGTGCCCTGCTACATCACCCGGCGAGCGCGGCCGCCGCCTCGTCGATCAACGCTGCGACCGCAACCGGTTTCGACGTGAGCGACGCATGGCTTGCATCGAGCGTGATGACCTTGCGCGCGTCCATCCGCGCCGACATCCGCGGCTGGTTCTCCGGCGCGATCATCCGGTCGTCGCTCGAGATCGGGTACCACGACGGCTTCACGCGCCAGGCCGGCGCGTGAATGGTGTCCGCGAACGTGCTCGCCACCGGCGTCTTCCGCGTGACGGCCATCACGAGCGCTTCTCTCCTTGACATGGCAAGTCATCGAACCGCCACCGGCCCGGCCGATCCGGGTCATCATGCGGACATGCAGCAGCCGGCATAGGCGAGCCGCCGTGCGCGACCGACCCCGCCGCGACCGGCATGAGACGCAGCGCATCAAAAAAGACGCCCGCTGCAAGCAGCGGGCGCGAATCCCAGTCAAGGAGGTGTCACACGAACTACAGGCCCAGATTAAGGAATTCGCCCGTCATGGACAACGAATCGATTTCAATATCGATATGACGGGATTCGCTCACGCCGGCACCTCCCGCGTCGAGCAGTGGATGCCGCCGCCGCCCGACGCGATGCCGAGGATGTCGACCTGCACGATCGCCCGGTTCCCCGCATACGGCCGGATCGCGGCGACCGCGGCCGCGTCGGCGGCCGCGTCATTGAACTTCGGCATCACGATCGCACCGTTGCAGGCGTAGAAATTGATGTAGCCGGCCGCGAAATTCGTCATCTGCCGGTCGGTCAGGCGGGTGCCGGCCGACGTGCCGAAATTGACCGGCGGCACCAGCTCGACGATCTGCAGCGGTCGGCCATTCGCATCGGTCTGGCCGGCAAGCCGTTGCCGGTTCGCGTCCGTCAACGCGCGCTCGCCGGTCGAGTTCGACACGTCGTAACAACACGCGACCACGCCGGGCGCGAGAAAGCGCGCGTAGAAATCGACGTGCCCGTTGGTGATGTCGGTCTCGCCGGCCGGGGTCGCCGCGCCGCCGGCACCGCCCACGCCGCTGCCACGCGGATAGGTCGCCGTACCAGGCAGCCAGATGATCTTCCGCACGCCGAGCGTGCGCTGCAGTTCGGCGAGCACCGTGTCTTTCGCCGTCGGCAGCAGCGTCGCATTCGCGATCACGCCGTTCGGGATGTCGAACAGCTGCGGATTCCGGTTCACGTGCAGCACGGACGATTCGGTGAGGATCGCCGTCGCATCGCCGTCGAATTCGATCGCGCCGCCTTCGAGCGTCAGCGTGCTGCGGATCAGGCTCGCGCCTTTCCGCTGCGCCATCCAGCCCGCCACCGCGTTGTCGCGGCTGAACGGCTGGAAGAACTTGCCCGCCTTCGACCGGTTGCTCGCGGCCGCGACTTCCGGCGGGACCGTCGCGCCCGGGCTCATGCCGGCGCCATCGGTGTTCGCATTGCCCCAGCCGTTGAAATTGAAGCCGACCGCATTCAGCGCATCGCCGTTCGTCGTATCCCTGACGAACAGGCACCCCGTGTCGCGCACCCAGAAATCGTTGAAGCCGTCGGCGAGCGGCACGAGGTTGATCCCGCCGGCTCCCGCGGCGCGGGCCGCATAGCGCGCGTGCAGGTCGGGGTTCGCGACGCTCGCGGTCGCGAGCAGCGCGCCGGCCGCGTCGAGATCGGCCGGCAGCACCAGCATGTCGACCGGTTCGGTCGCGCCGATCGCTTTCGCGACGTCCATCAGGTCGGCCCGCACGCGCTCGATGCCGGCATCCGTGCTTTGCGGCGTGACGGGCATCCAGATGCCATCCGCGCCGGACGCGAATGCCATGTAGGTCGACGCATGCGGCGCATCTTCGGCCGGCAGCCGGTACTTGACCTGCCGCGTCGACGGCGTCGTGCCAGATGTCGTGCCTGGCGATGTGGAAGCCGCGCCGGATGCACCATCGCCGCTGCCACCGCAAGCGGTCAGGCTGCCCAGCAGCGGCACGCCGAGAAAGGCGGCCGAATACCGGATAAAGCCGCGCCGGCCGTTATCGGCTGTGCGCTGCATGCGCTCACCGGTGTTCGCATGGGTACGTCGTTTCATCATGTTTCAACTCCCTTGTGCGGTCGGCGCGCACGCGTGCACGCCGGCTTCCGTCTCGCAAGACGGACTCCGCATTGTTTTCAGTAGTCCGGAATGAATGGCTGCCTGCTACGGTCGTACGGGCCGGTCACGCATGCCGGCCCGCGGCCGCGCTCAGGCCGGCTGCTGTTGCGTCGTGCAGTGGATGCCGCCGCCGCCCGCGGCAATGCCGTCGATGTTCAGCTGGATGATCTCGCGCCCCGGAAACAGGTCGACGAGCGTGTCGCGCGTATTGCGGTCGGCGCGGCTGTCGCCGAACGCCGGCGCGATCACCGCACGATTGCAAACGTAGAAGTTGATGTAGCCGGCCGCGAACTCATCGTTCTCGTATTGATGCCGGACGGACTTCGGCCCCGGCAGCACGACGACTTTCAACGGGCGGCCCTTTGCATCGGTGGCTTTCCGCAGGATCTCCAGATGCTGCCGCGTCACCGCGTGGTCGTATGAAGACGGATCGGTATCGAGCCCGGCCACCACCACACCCGGGCTCGTGAAGCGCGCATAGAAGTCGGTATGTCCGTCGGTGATGTCCTTGCCCGCGATGCCCGGCAACCAGATGATCTTCCTCAGGCCGAGCAGCCGGCTCAGCTCCGCCTCGCACTGTGCCTGGCTGACGCCCGGATTGCGGTTCCGGTTGAGCACGCAGCTGCGCGTGATGATCGCCGTGCCCTCGCCGTCTACCTCGATGCCGCCGCCTTCGAGCACCAGCCTCGTGTCGAGCAGCCGCGCACCGGCGCGCTCCGCCACGAACGGCGCGACTTCCGCGTCCTGGTCGTGCTCCTGCTTGTTGCCCCAGCCGTTGAAATTGAAGCTCACGCCGCCGAGCTGGCCCGACGCGTTCTTCACGAACACGGGCCCCGTGTCGCGCATCCACAGATCGTCGACCGGGTGCTGGACGAGCTCGACCGATGATCCGCACAGCCGCGATGCGATCGCATAGTCCTGCTCGCGCACCAGCATCTTGAGCGGCTCGTGCGCGGCGATCGCCTTCGCGATCGCGGCCAGGTTCGCGCGCGCAACGGGCAACAGCCGCGCGCCCCAGATGTCCTCGCTCGGGCCGAATGCCATCCAGGTCGCCGTATGCGGCGCGCCCTCGTCCGGCATGTGCCAGGTTGCGCCCTGCTGCGCGTGCGCGGCGCGGCCGAGCAACCCGCCCAGCGCGCCGGCGGCGAGCGCCGCCCCCGATACGGACAGGCCGCGTTTCAACAGTTGACGTCTCGTCGTCATGGCATTCCTCTTTCGCTTGCCGATTGCTTCGTTTGCTTCGGTGGTTTCAATCGTTCGGCGGCTTCATGATGCGCGGTCACGGCCGCGCCGTCTTGAAGCCGAGCCAGGTCCGGCCTTCCAGACGCATCGCGGCCGGCGATTCGGCGATCGGCGTGAACAACGTACGCCGCGTCGCCTCGTCCGGATAGATGCCCGGATCGCGTACCAGCGCCGGGTCCATCAGCTTCAGCGCGCCCTGGTTCGCATTCGCATAGCGCGTCGAATTCGAGATCTTCGCGATCACGTCCGGACGCAGGATGTAGTTGATGAACGCATGCGCGTTGTCCGGATGCTTCGCGGACGCCGGAATGACCATCGCGTCGAACCACATCAGGGTGCCGATCCGCGGAATGGCGTACACCACGTCGCGTTTCGGATCGCGCGCCTTCGCCTTCTGCGCGGCCAGGTTGATCGCGCCGGAGAAGCCGACCGTCACGCACAGCTCGCCGTCGATCAGCTCGTTGGCATCGGACGAATTGACGAACTCGCGGATGAACGGCCGGATCTTCATCAGCATCGCCTGCGCGGCCGCATAGTCCTGCGCGGACGGGTGCATCGGATCGCGGCCGACATAGCGCAGCGCCAGCGGCAGCACGGTGCTCGCGGAATCCTGCAGGCCCAGCCCGCACTTCGCGGCGACGCGCGCCGCGATCTCCGGCCTGAACAGCAGGTCGAGGCTGTCGGCCGGCATGTCCTTGCCGAGGATCGCGCGCACCCTGGCGCGGTCGTAGCCGACGCCCACGGTGCCCCACATGTACGGCACGCCGTACTGGTTGCCCGGATCGGATTGCGCCATCTGCTTCAGCAGCGACGGATCGAGATACTTCAGGTTCGGCAGCCGGTTCCTGTCGAGCTTGCGAAACACGCCGGCCTGGATCTGCTTGGCCATGAAGTCGTTGGTCGGCCACACGAGGTCGTAGCCGCTGTTGCCGGTCAGCAGCTTCGACTGCAGCGTCTCGTCGCTGTCATACGCGTCGTAGCGCACCTTGATGCCGGTTTCCTTCTCGAAGCCGGCCAGCGTATCCGGCGCGAAGTAATTGCTCCAGTTGTACAGGTTCAGCACCTTCTCTTCGTCGGCGCGGGCCGTGCCGGCCAGCACGCACAGTGCGAGGCCCGGCACCGCGAAGCGCAACCCTCCTTTCCGTTTCATCGGGCCTCCCTCATCGATAACACGACGACACGCCGTCGCTGGTCAGCAACGTGCGGTACATCTCCGGGCGGCGATCGCGGAAAAAGCCCCACGATTGCCGGTCGGCGCGGATCGCGTCGAGATCGAACGTGTGCACGAGCACGGCTTCATCGGTGCGGTTCGCCTCGGCCCGCTTCTCGCCGGTGTGATCCGCGATGAAACTCGACCCGTAGAACACGCCGGTGAGCCCCTGCTGCGCCGGATTGCCGTTGCCGAAGCCCACTTCGCGGCCGATCCGGTTCGCGGCCACGACCGGCACCATGTTGGCGGCCGCGTGGCCCTGCATCGTGCGCTGCCAGTGGCCGGACGAATCGAACGCACTGCTGAACGGCTCCGAGCCGATGATGGTCGGAAAGCACAGGATCTCGGCGCCCATCAGCGCGAGGCTGCGCGCGGTCTCCGGGTACCACTGGTCCCAGCAGATGCCGATGCCGATCCGGCCGAAGCGCGTGTCCCACACCTTGAAGCCGGTGTCGCCCGGCGTGAAATAGAACTTCTCCGTATAACCCGGCCCGTCCGGGATATGCGTCTTGCGATAGACGCCGAGCACGCGACCATCCGCGTCCGCGACGGCGACCGAGTTGTACGCGGCATTGCCCGCGCGCTCGAAGAAGCCGATCGGCAGCACGATGCCGAGCTCGCCGGCCAGCGCCGCGAAACGGGCGATCTGTGCGTTGCCTTCGAACGGCTGCGCGAGTTCTAGATGACGCACGTTCTGGTCGAGGCAGAAGTACGGCATCGCGAACAGCTCCGGGCACAGCACGAGATTCGCGCCCTGTGCGGCCGCCGCGCGGATCAGGCGCTCCGCGGTGGCCATGTTGTCTTCGAGATTCCAGCTGCCCGACGCCATTTGGACGGCGGCGACGGTGATGTGTTTGGACGGCATTGCGATTGCTCCTCGGTCGAACCGGAAACCGCTGACGAAACGCCGCTCAGTGCGCGACGGACGGCTGCTGCTGCGTCGAGCAGTGGATGCTGCCCCCGCCGATCGACAACGTCGGGATCGGCAGCATCTCCACGTTACGCCCGGGAAACGCGCGGCCGAATGCCTCGCGCGCCGCCTGATCCTGCTCGACGCCGAACGCGGACACGATCACCGCGCCGTTCACCAGAATGTAGTTCGCGTAGCAATCGCAGTAGCGCTCGGAGCCGAAGCGTTCGGTGACGATCGGCGACGGCAGGTCGAGCAGCTCGAAGCGACGCCCCGCCGCATCGGTCGCCCGCTCCAGCGCGCGACGGTTTTCCCGCATCACGTGAAAATAGTCGCCCTGCTCCGGCAGCGCGGTCTGGCACAGCATCCGGCCGGGTGCGATGAACGACGCGATGCCGTCCACGTGCCCGTTCGTCTCCACTTCATCGGGATTGCCCGGCAGCCAGATGATCTTCTCGACGCCCAGCATCCGGCGCAGCTCCGCCTCGATCTCCGCGCGGCTCAGGTGCGGATTGCGATTCGGATGCAGCAGGCAGCTCTCGGTGGTGACCAGCGTGCCCTGCCCGTCGACATAGAACGCGCCGCCCTCCAGCACCAGGTGTGAATTGAAGATCTCCGCGCCGGCCGCGCGGGCGATGTCCTGCCCGGCCTGCTGGCAGCCGTCGTACGGCTGGTATTTCTCGCCCCAGCAGTTGAAGCGGAACACGGCCGCGCCGAGCCTGCGCTGTTCGCTCACCAGGAAGACCGGCCCGCAGTCGCGCAGCCAGTTGTCCTCGGCCGCGACCGGCAGCACGTCGACGCTCGCGCCGACCATCTCGCGCGCGGCGTCGGCCTGGCTGTAGTGCGCGGCCACCACGCAGCGCTGGTAGCGGGCGATCGTCCGCGCAACCAGCGCGAATTCGCGGCACACCTGCGCATAGTGGCTCCCCCACAGATCCTCGCGATCGTGGAGAACCGGCCATCCGAGCCACGTGGCGTCCATGGATTCCCATTCCGCGGGCATCCGGTAACCGCGCTGGCGAGCATCAAAGCGACCCATCGTTCAGCCTCCGTTGTGATTGATGGCCGATTGTGCGTCAGGTTAAACTTGATGAATATTGATATTTATTGGCCAAATCAATCAATCTGCCTCATATCTCGATGCAACGCGTTCCGTCCCTTAAACTGCTGACCGGCTTCGAAGCCGCGGCCCGATTGGGTAATTTCTCGCGCGCGGCCGACGAGCTGCACCTGTCGCAATCGGCGATCAGCCATCAGATCCAGCAGCTCGAAGCGCAACTCGGGCAGCCGCTGTTCCGCCGGCGCGGCCGCGGCGTCGAACTGACCATCGCCGGCGAGGTCCTGCAGCGCAGCGTGCAGCGCGCGATGGACACGTTGCGCGGCGGCCTCGACCGCATCGCGACCTACCTGAACCCGGGGCTCGTCGTGCTCGTGTGTCCCGCGCCGTTGCTGCATGGTTGGCTGCAGCCGCGCCTCGAGCAGTTGCAGCAGGCGCTGCCCGACCTGTGCCCGCTGCTGTCGACCGACGAAACCGCGCGCTACGTCGACGAGATCGACGTCGACATGACGATCGGCACGCGGCCGATGCTGCAGCCCGGCCTGCTCGATATCCCGTTCATGCGCGACGAATGGGTGACGGTGTGCGCGACGCCGCTGGCGGAACAACTCGAACGCGTGCCGCGCGACGCGCACCCGCGGCACGCGGGCGTCATCTGTCTCGAAGCCAGCCTGACCGACGAGCGCCTGGCGACCGTATTCCGCGAGCGGCTGTCGGCGTTCCGGATGCATGCGATCTACGACGACCAGCGGCTCGTGCTGGACGCCGTGCTGCGCGGCCGCGGCATCGCGTGCCTGCCGCGCCTCGTCGCGCAGGCGGGCATCGACCAGCGCACGCTGACCGTGCTCGCCGATTACCCGCGCCTGCCCGGCACCACGTGGTGGCTGTCGCGCATGGAAGGCCCGTCGCGCTCGCCGATCGTCGAGCGGATGTTCGAATGGCTGGTCGAGCAAGGCAGCCGGTCGAGCGCATCCGATCCGGCGCCCGACCACGCGACGCCTCCGCCCGCGTAATCGCACGCCGCAAAAAAAAGTCCCGCCGGATGGCGGGACGTCTGTCGACCTTCAAATGCACATGCGCAGCCGATCACGGCTCGTGACGCAGATACCCCTCCTTGCTCGGATCGCGCATCCGCCACGACACGAGCAGCGAAATCGCGCACAACACGGTCACGTACCAGTAGAAGGTTTCCTCGCTGCCGATCGACTTGAACCACAGCGCGACGTACTCGGCGGAACCGCCGAAGATCGCGTTCGCGACCGCGTACGACAGGCCGACGCCCATCGCGCGCACTTCCGGCGGGAACATCTCGGCCTTGATCAGCCCGCTGATCGACGTGTAGAAGCTGACGATCGCGAGCGCGACGGTGATCAGCACGAATGCGGCCACCGGGCTCGTCACGTCTTTCAGCGCATGCATCAGCGGCACCGTGCCGATCACCGCGAACGAACCGAACAGGATCATCGACGTGCGGCGGCCGATCTTGTCGGACAGCGCGCCGAACACCGGCTGCATCAGCATGTAGACGAGCAGCGCGACGGTCATCACGTTGCTGGCCGTCTTCGCATGCATGCCGGCCGTGTTCACGAGGTACTTCTGCATGTACGTCGTGAACGTGTAGAAGATCAGCGAGCCGCCGGCCGTGAAGCCGACCACCGTGAAGAACGCGCCCTTGTGCTGCCACACGCCGCGGATCGTGCCCGCGTCTTTCTTGTCGCGCGATGCGGTCGTCGACGTTTCATCGAGCGACTTGCGCAGGTACAGCGAGATCAGCGCGGCCGCCGCGCCGACCACGAACGGAATGCGCCAGCCCCACGCCTTCAGTTCATCGGCCGACAGCGTCTGCTGCAGGATCACGAGCACGAGCAGCGCGCACAGCTGGCCGCCGATCAGCGTCACGTACTGGAACGACGCGAAGAAGCCGCGACGGCCCTTCAGCGCCACCTCGCTCATGTAGGTCGCGCTCGTGCCGTATTCGCCGCCCACCGACAGCCCCTGGAACAGCCGCGCGACCAGCAGCAGCGCCGGCGCGAGTGCGCCGATCTGCGCATAGGTCGGCAGCACCGCGATCACGAGCGAGCCGCCGCACATCATCAGCACCGAGATCATCATCGCGTTGCGGCGGCCGTGGCGGTCGGCGATGCGGCCGAACAGCCAGCCGCCGATCGGACGCATCAGGAAGCCGGCCGCGAACACACCGGCCGTGTTCAGCAGCTGCGTCGTCGTGTTGCCGCTCGGGAAGAACGCCGGTGCGAAGTACAGCGCGCAGAACGAGTAGATGTAGAAGTCGAACCACTCGACGAGGTTGCCCGACGAGGCGCCGACGATGGCGAACACGCGCCGCCGGGTGTCATGCGCGGACAGCGCAGCTTGGTCGGTCTGGACGTCCATGGATGGGTCAGTTCCTTTTTAGTGCTTTCTGGGCGAGACGGCTGGGGGCCGCCGCGTGCGATCGTACGTGGCACCGGTTCCGGCGCACGGCGCTACGGGATTTTAGCGAAATGTAAAGTAACGGGCTCTCCGGGTTCGTCCGGATGTAGAAAATTTTTCTCCCACCACGCGTTCGTCATATGAAAACGCCAGCCGCAAGGCTGGCGTCCGATGCAAACATTCCGCAGGCAACACGTTCAGATCCGCACCTCCGGCGGCACGTAGCGGCACTCGTAGCGCTTGCGCACGGTGCCGGCCTCGTCGACGCTTTCCAGGAACACGTCGAATTGCCACAGCCGCGCCATGTGCTTGAGCACCTCGTCGCTGTCGTTCGACAGGTGGCGGTTGTCGGTCATGAAGTGGCGCAGCGTGAGACTGCGATCCCCGCGTGTATTCACCGCCCACACCTGGATGTTCGGCTCGCGGTGATGGATGTCGTACTGCCGCGACAGCGCCTGCCGCACGTACTGGTAGCCCGAATCGTCGTGGATCGCCGACACCTCGAGCGAATCGCGCATGTCGTCGTCGAGCACCGAGAAGAGCCGCATGTCGCGGATCAGGCTCGGCGACAGGTACTGCGCGATGAAGCTCTCGTCCTTGAAGTTGCGCATCGCGTAGTGCATCGCCGGCAGCCACGGGGTGCCCGCGATCTCCGGAAACCACTTGTAGTCCTCTTCCGTCGGCGCTTCGCAGATCCGCCGGATGTCGCTCATCATCGAGAAGCCGAGTGCATACGGGTTGATCCCGCTGTAGTACGGCTTCGTGACGGGCGGCTGGTAGACCACGTTGCTGTGCGAGTGCAGGAATTCCATCATGAAGCTGTCTTCCAGCTTCCCCTGGTTGTACAGCGTGTTCAGCAGCGTGTAGTGCCAGAACGTCGCCCAGCCTTCGTTCATCACCTGCGTCTGCCGCTGCGGGTAGAAATACTGGCCGATCTTGCGCACGATGCGGATCACTTCCCGCTCCCACGGTTCGAGCAGCGGCGCATTCTTCTCCGCGAAATACAGCAGGTTCTCCTGCGGCTCGGGCGGATAGCGGTCTTCCTGCTCTTCCATCAGCTCGGGCTTCTTGCCCGGCAGCGTGCGCCACAGTTCGTTCACCTGCGATTGCAGGTACGCCTCGCGCTCGCGCCGCAGCGCGGCTTCCTTCGACAGCGAAGGCTTCTGCGGCCGCTTGTAGCGGTCGACGCCGTAGTTCATCAGCGCATGGCACGAATCGAGCAGTTCCTCGACGCGATCGAGGCCGTAGCGCTCCTCGCATTCCGCGACGTAGTTCTTCGCGTACACGAGATAGTCGATGATCGCGTGCGCGTCGGTCCACAGCCGGAACAGGTAATTGCCCTTGAAGAACGAGTTGTGCCCGTACGCCGCGTGCGCGATGACGAGCGCCTGCATCGTCATCGTGTTCTCTTCCATCAGGTACGCGATGCACGGGTTCGAGTTGATGACGATTTCATATGCGAGCCCCATCTGGCCGCGACGGTAGCTCTTCTCGGTCGACAGGAAATGCTTGCCGAACGACCAGTGACGGTAGTTGACGGGCATCCCGACCGATGCATACGCGTCCATCATCTGCTCCGCGCTGATCAGTTCGAGCTGGATCGGGTAGATATCGAGCTCGTATTGTTCGGCAACCTGCGAGATGTGCGTGTCGTATTCCTCGAGCAGTTCGAACGTCCAGTCGGACGGGCACGGCAGCGGCTTGCGTTCGGCAACGTTCATACGCGCTTCCTTTTGCCCTGGGCCGGGCAAGTCGGCGGCCGGCGGCGGTGGTTCGGCCTGCCCGCGTTGCTGCGATGCGGCAGGGCCGGCCGTGTCGTCGCCGGAAGGGCGCGGCGCATAGCCGCGCGACTCGTTGTGCAGATGGCGGGTCGTCATGACATTTCCACCTGCTTTTCGAACAATTCGCGAAACACCGGGTAGATGTCGGCAGCCGATTCGACTTTTTTCATCGCGAGGTGCGGCTGAGACAAGGCCAGTTGCGCGTATTCCAGCCACAGGTTCTGCTCCTCCGGCGCGACCTGGATATACGCGAAGTAACGCGTCTTCGTGAGGATATCCTCTTCCAGGATTTTGCGACACTTGGGCGAATCGTCGGTCCAGTTGTCGCCGTCGGACGCCTGCGCACCGTAGATGTTCCACTCGGTCGGCGAGTAGCGCTCGTTCATCACCTTGCGCATCAGCTCGAGCGCGCTCGACACCACCGTGCCGCCGCTCTCGGTCGAATGGAAGAAGGTGTCCTCGTCCACTTCCTCGGCTCGCGTGTGATGACGGATGAACACGACCTCGATGCGCTCGTAGTTCCGCTTGAGGAACAGGTAAAGCAGGATGAAGAAGCGCTTCGACAGATCCTTGCGCTGCTCGTCCATCGAGCCCGACACGTCCATCAGGCAGAACATCACGGCCTGGCTCGACGGTTGCGGCTGCTTCACGCGGTTGATGTAGCGCAGGTCGAACGGATCGATGAACGGAATCCGCCAGATGCGCCCCTTCAGGTGATGGATCTCGGCCTCGAGCACCGCGATCTCCGCGCGCCGGTCTTCCGGATCGCGCTTCATCGCCTCGAGCTGCGCCTCGAGTTCGCGCAACTCGTTGACGAGCGGCGAGCCGAGCGCGATGCGACGCCCGAGCGCGCTGCGCAGCGAACGCACGACGTCGATGTTGTTCGGCGTGCCTTCCGCCGACCAGCCCGCGCGCACGTTCTTCCAGCTCGGCACCGTCAGCAGGTGCGTCTTCACGAGGCGCGGGAGTTCGAGATCGTCGAAGAAGTACTGCATGAACTCGTCGCGCGACAACTCGAACACGAAGTCGTCCTGCCCTTCGCCCTCGTTGCTCGCCTGACTGCCGCCCCCGCCGGAACCACCCTGCGGACGCGGGATCTTGTCGCCGCGCACGTAGTCCTCGTTGCCGGGGTGCACGTATTCACGACGTCCGCCAGGGGCGTGCCGAAAATTCGGCTCCGCGATGTCCTTGCGCGGGATCGTGATGCTTTGCGTGCTCTGGATATCCTTGATGCTACGGTCGCGCACCGCGTCGGACACGGCACGACGAATGTAGTTCTTGACGCGACGCAGAAAGCGTTCGCGGTTGGCGATACTCTTGTTCTTGCCGGCCAGCCTGCGGTCGATGATTTGATGAAGCACTCCCGGTCTCCCGCTCGAAAGTCGATATGCCGGGACGCTCGCCGCACATGCCGTCTCCCGTCATGCGGGCGGCGTCTCTGAAAACACCCGTACGGCGACGCCGTACGGGCGCGGTACCGCGCGTGTCATGACGACTTGCGCACGCGCAGGTACCAGTCGCAAAGCAGCCTCACCTGCTTCGGCGTATAGCCCTTCGCGACCATCCGGTTCACAAAGTCCTCATGCTTGCGCTGCTCCTCCGCCGAACCCTTGGCGTTGAACGAAATCACCGGCAACAGTTCCTCGGTGTTCGAGAACATCTTCTTCTCGATCACGACGCGCAACTTCTCGTAGCTCGTCCACACGGGGTTCTTGCCGGCATTCGCCGCCCGCGCACGCAACACGAAGTTCACGATCTCGTTGCGATAATCCTTAGGATTACTGATGCCGGCCGGCTTCTCGATCTTCTCCAGCTCCGCGTTCAGCGCGGCGCGGTCGAAGCTCTCGCCCGTGTCGTGATCGCGGAATTCCTGGTCCTGGATCCAGAAGTCCGCATACGTGACGTAGCGGTCGAAGATGTTCTGGCCGTACTCCGAATACGACTCGAGGTACGCCGTCTGGATCTCCTTGCCGATGAATTCCGCGTAGCGCGACGCGAGCACGTCCTTCACGAAGGACAGGTACTTCTGCTCGGTTTCCGGCGGGAACTGCTCGCGTTCGATCTGCTGTTCGAGCACGTACATCAGGTGCACGGGGTTGGCCGCCACCTCGCTCGAATCGAAGTTGAACACGCGCGACAGGATCTTGAACGCGAAGCGTGTCGACACGCCCGTCATCCCTTCGTCCACGCCCGCGTAGTCGCGGTATTCCTGGTACGACTTCGCCTTCGGATCGGTGTCCTTCAGGTTTTCGCCGTCATACACCTGCATCTTCGAGAACAGGCTCGAATTCTCCGGCTCGTGCAGGCGCGACAGCACCGAGAACTGCGACATCATCTTCAGCGTGCCCGGCGCGCACACGGCTTCGGCCAGCGACGAGTTCCGGATCAGCTTCTCGTAGATCTTGGTCTCTTCCGACACGCGCAGGCAGTACGGCACCTTCACGACGAAGATCCGGTCGAGCAGTGCCTCGTTGTTGCGGTTGTTGCGGAACGCCTTCCACTCCGACTCGTTCGAGTGCGCGAGGATGATCCCGTCGAACGGAATCGCGCCGAAGCCCTCGGTGCCCTTGAAGTTGCCTTCCTGCGTGGCGGTGAGCAGCGGGTGCAACACCTTGATCGGCGCCTTGAACATTTCGACGAACTCGAGCAGCCCCTGGTTCGCCAGGCACAGGCCGCCCGAGTAGCTGTACGCGTCGGCGTCGTCCTGCGCATACTGTTCGAGCTTGCGGATATCGACCTTGCCGACCAGCGACGAGATGTCCTGATTGTTCTCGTCACCCGGCTCCGTCTTCGCGATGCCGACCTGCCGCAGGATCGACGGATAACGGCGCACCACGCGGAACTGGCGGATGTCGCCGTTGTATTCGTGCAGCCGCTTGACGGCCCACGGACTCAGGATGTTCTTCAGGTAGCGGCGCGGAATGCCGTACTGTTCCTCGAGGATCGGGCCGTCTTCGTCGTAGTCGAACAGCCCGAGCGGCGATTCGTTGACGGGCGAACCCTTCAGCGAATAGAACGGCACGCGCTCCATCAGTTGCTTCAGACGCTCGGCGATCGACGACTTGCCGCCGCCCACCGGGCCAAGCAGATAGAGGATCTGCTTCTTCTCTTCGAGCCCTTGCGCAGCGTGTCGGAAGTAGGCGACCACCTGCTCGATCACCTCCTCCATTCCGTAGAACTCACGGAATGCGGGATAGACCTTGATGACCTTGTTCGCAAAGATCCGCGACAGGCGCGGGTCGTTGCGGGTATCGATGTGTTCAGGTTCCCCGATTGCTTCCAGCATGCGTTCACCAGCCGTCGCGTACGCGGATGGATCGTTCTTGCAGAGCGCGAGATACTCCTCCAGCGAGAGCTCTTCCTCTCGCGTTTTTTCGAAGCGGTTCGCGAAGCTGCTGTAAATATCCATGCTACCTCCCTCGCCTGAGTCTGAAGACGTGCCTGCCTTCGTACGACTGCGCAGAAGCAAGCGCGTTCGAATTCATCCTAAACCCTTTCTTATTTTTTTTCACGAACTCTTCGTATGAAGTTCGTCATTCTCGACAACACCGCTTGGACAACACATTTCGTCGTTTTACAATCGACCTCCCGAGCCGCAGAAACTGCATCCGTCGCGTCTCGTCGAACAACGGAACGTCTTGTGTGTTGGACACCTCCGACGTCGTCGCTTCTCCCCTTCATCCCTATACGTTCGAGCGGTCGTTTTCGACGACACGTTGCGCGCGCCGTTACAAATTTTTTTCGCAGCGCCCTTACGGAAATACCCGTACGACGGATGCGGGAACATGACGCACCACCTGTGCACGCATCCTTCGAGGCACGTTTCACCCGGCATGCGACGCGGCACGATCGTCATTCATGCCTGTCACATTTCTTCCGTCGCGGAAACGACGACGCCCGCATGTCGCGGGCGTCATTCGTCACCAAATGGGGATAGATGCGCGGCGCGCGCGAATCAGAAGGTTTCCCAATCGTCCGCGTCGGCGGTAGCGGCCGCTTGCGCGGGTGCTGCAGAAGCAGCGACAGGCCGGCGTACCGGCGCCGGTGCGGCGACGCGTTTCGGGGGTGCGTCGCGCTCGTCGCGCGCGGCAGCCTGGACGGACACCGCCACCGTTGCGGCGGCCGCACGCGGCGCGTGACGCACGGCAACCGGGGCCGCGACACCCGGGCGTGCCTCGTCTTCATTGAGCTGGAAGACCGCTGCCGTTTCACGCAGGCGCCCGGCCTGTTCGTCGAGCGATTGCGCGGCAGCCGCGGCTTCCTCGACGAGCGCCGCATTCTGCTGCGTGACCTCGTCCATCTGCGCGACCGCGCGCGCCACCTGGTCGATCCCGCCGCTCTGCTCCTCGGACGCCGCCGCGATCTCGCCCATGATGTCCGTCACGCGCTGCACCGCACTGATCACGTCGCTCATCGTGCGCCCCGCTTCGTCGACCAGCGTGGAACCCGACCGAATGCGCTCCACCGATGCGTCGATCAGCACCTTGATCTCCTTGGCCGCGGTCGACGAACGCTGGGCCAGGCTGCGCACTTCGCCCGCGACGACCGCGAAACCGCGGCCTTCCTCGCCTGCCCGCGCCGCCTCGACTGCGGCATTCAGCGCAAGAATGTTGGTCTGGAACGCGATTCCCTCGATGATCGCGATGATGTCGGCGATCTTCGCCGAGCTGTCGTTGATCTCGCCCATCGTGCCGACCACCTGGCCGACCACCGTATTGCCCTTGTTTGCAATCTCCGACGCGTTCGCGGCCAGCGAACTCGCCTGGCGTGCATTGTCCGCGTTCTGTTTCACGGTGCCGGTCAGCTGCTCCATGCTCGACGCGGTTTCCTGCAGCGCCGCGGCCTGTTCCTCGGTGCGCGACGACAGGTCGATGTTACCGGCCGCGATCTGGCGCGCCGCGGTCGCGATCGACTCGCTGCCGCCGCGCACGGTGCGCACCGTGTCGACGAGCCCGCGCTGCATCTTGCCGAGGCCTTCGAGAAGCTGGCCCATCTCGTCACGGCGATCCACGACGATCGGCCGGCGCAGGTCGCCGGCGGCAATCGCATCGAAATGCGCGAGCGCATCGGCAATCGGACGGCCGATCGCGCGGCTCAGCGTCAGCCACGACACCACCGCGGCGGCAAGGCCGGCCACCAGCGCGGCGATCGCCAACACGCGCACCGTGTCGAATGCCGATTCCGCACGGTCGAAGCCGGCTTGCGCATCGGTGAACTGGAAGTTGCGCAGCGCCTCGCTCGCCACCGAGAGGTCGTTGTAGCTCGCCTGGAGCTGCTTCGCGCCTTCGCCGATCCGGTCGGCCTGATTCGCTCCGATCACGCTTGCGAACGCGTCACACGCGTGCTGCAACGCCTGCCGCTTCGCGGCGACGTCCTGCGCGAGCCGGTCCTCCTCCGGACCGCGCGGCAACGCGAGGTATTTCTGCCACCATGTATCGGACTGCGCACGCATCGCGCGGCTTCGTTCGACAGCCGCCGCCGCGTCGGGCGTGCCGGCCAGCAACGCCCCACGGTCGAGCGCCAGGCGTTCGCGCGCGGCGTAGATCTCGGCCACCGAAACGTCGACCGCGCTGGGCATCTGGTTCGTGAAAACATCGCGCGTCGTGTCGTTTGCGCGCGTCATGCCGTACACGCCAAGCGCGCCGATCACCCCGAGGAGTACCGCCAGAAACGCCATCGTGAGACCGATGCGCGCACGAATCGTCAGGTTTTTGAACACCATCATCCTTCCTGTGTTGCGTCGTGATGGACGGGACAGCCCGTCGCTTCGAAGCATTGCTTCACTTGGTGCATTTACGACCATGCACCGCACAACTTGATGGTGTTTCCGCTATTTTTTCGAATTATTCGTCTGTTTATTACAAACAGCTAAATGAATAATGCGTGTTTCAGCGCACGTTGGAAGCCAGGGGATGAGCGGCGCTCCGCTGCCGGCGCGCGTCGCAGATAGGCGGCCGGCCGTCGTTTGCGACGAACCGGCCGCGATGCTTGATCAGGCCCTATTCGGCCAGTTCGGCCAGCGTGGGAATCGACGGCTGCGCGCCCGCTCGCGTGACCGACAGTGCCGCGGCGCGTTGCGCGAAGCGGATGGCCGTATCGACGTCCGCACCGGCCGCGAGCTGCGCGGAAAAGCCGCCGATGAAGGTATCGCCGGCCGCCGTCGTGTCGACGGCCTGCACGGCCGGCGCCGGATAATGCCGCGCCGCGCCATCAGCCGTCAGCGCCAGCACGCCGCGCGCGCCGAGCGTGACCAGCACGTTGCGCGCGCCGCCTGCCTGCAGCCTGCGCGCGGCGGCTTCCGCCTCCGCCGGGTCGCGCACCGGCAGCGCGGTCAGCGCGGCCGCCTCGACCTCGTTCGGGATCAGGTAATCGACGAGCGGCAGCCAGCCGTCCGGCAGCGGTGCGACGGCCGGGGCCGGATTGAGCACCACGGTGCGGCCGAGCCGCCGCCCGGCCGACAGCGCCGCGAACACCGCGTCCGGCGGCGTCTCGAGCTGGCAGATCAGCACGTCGGCCGACGCCAGTGCGGCCTCGTGCCGCGCGACCGTCTCGGTCGTGACCTCGCCATTGCCGCCCGCGACGATCACGATCGCGTTCTGGCTCGCATCGTCGACGACGATCAGCGCGACGCCGGTCGACGCCGACGCGCTCGTCGCGAGCCCCGCACAGTCGATCCCCTCGGCTTCGAGCCCCGCGCGCAGGGCCGCGCCGTGCGCATCCGCGCCGACGCAGCCGATCATCGCGACCTGCGCGCCGAGCCGGGCGGCCGCGACGGCCTGGTTGCCGCCCTTGCCGCCCGCCGCCTGCGCGAACGCATGACCGGCGAGCGTTTCGCCCGGCAGCGGCAGGCGCGGCGCGCGCACGACGAGATCCATGTTGAGGCTGCCGACCACCGTCACGCGGCCGGTGCCTGCCGTGGGCGCCGTCATGCGCGACCGCCGGAGGCCGGCGGCTCGCGGTAGACCGCCGTCGATTCGCGCAGCACGAGGCGCGGCGACACGACGCGGCGGCGGCTCGGCACGGCGGTCGAGCCGCCGCCGATGCGCTCGATCAGCGTCTGCGCGGCCATTTCGCCGAGCGCGCGCACCGACTGGCCGACCGTCGACAGGGCCGGATACGTGTAGCGGGAGAATTCGATGTCGTCGAACCCGATGATCGAACAGTCGTCGGGCACGCGCATGCCGCGCTCGGCCGCCGCGCGCAGCGCGCCGACACCCATCAGGTCGTTGCCCGCGAAGATCGCGCTCGGCCGCACCGATTCGAACAGCCGCGACGCCGCGTGATAACCGCCGAGGCACGAGAAATCGCTTTCCGCGATCGCGCCCGGCACGATGTCGACCCCGCGCTCGGCCATCGCGCGGATGAAGCCGTGCACGCGCATGGCGCTGACCGCCGTGTCGGTCGGCCCCGTGATGCAGCCGATCTTCGCGTGCCCGAGCTCGAGCAGGTGACGCGTCGCCAGGTACGCACCGCGCTCGTGGTCGATCTGCACGAGGTCGGCCGCGAGCCCCTCGATGTTGCGGTCGACGACGACGAGCGGCGCGTGGATATCCGCGAGCGTCTGCGCGAGCACCGCATCCTCGCCCGCCGATGCGACGATCAGCCCGTCGATACGCTTTTCCTGCAGCACGCGCAGGTAGTTGCGCTGCTTGACGGGATCGTCGTCCGAGTTGCAGAAGAACACGCAATAGCCATTGGCCGCGCACTGATCCTCGATCCCGCGCGCTAGCTCCGCGAAGTACGGATTCGTGCTGTTCGGCACGACAAGGCCGATGGTCGCCGTCGCACGCGCCTTCAGCGAGCGCGCCACGGCCGACGGCACGTAATTCAGCTCGCGGATTGCGCCCTCGACCTTCGCACGCACATCCGCGGACACCGGCCGCGAATTGTTCACCACGTGCGAGACGGTCGTAAACGACACGCCCGCCATGGCCGCCACATCCTTGATCGTCGCCATTTCCCGTTTCTCTCTGGTCTGTTCTGTCTGTCTTTCTACCGCACGCGGGTGCGCCGGCTGCGATACGTATCGAGCACGACCGCCACCACGATCACCGCGCCGGTGATGATCCGTTTCGTCGGCTCGTTCGCACCGATCTGCGCCAGCCCCGCGGCCAGCACGGAGATGATCAACACGCCAAAGAACGTGCTGATCACCGAGCCGCGCCCGCCCATCAGGCTCGTGCCGCCGATCACGACGGCGGCGATCACCTGCAGTTCGAGACCGACGCCCGCATTCGGGTCGGCGGCCTCGAGCCGCGAAATCTGGAACAACGACGCCAGCCCTGCGAGGGCGCCCATCAATGCGAATACGAGAATTTTATACGGCCTCGGGTTAACCCCTGCAAGTCGGACCGCTTCTTCGTTCGTGCCGATCCCGACGAGATAGCGTCCGAACACGGTGCGCGTCAGCACGAACTGGGCCGCGATCATCACCGCGACCGCGATCAGGAACGCCGGCGATATGCCGAGCGCGATCGGGTTCGACAGGAAATCGAACGCGTCGCCGATATAGGCCGTGCGCGAATTCGTCAGCTGGTATGCGAGGCCGCGCGCGGCCTCCAGCACGCCGAGCGACACGATGAACGACGGGATCCGCCAGCCGACCGTGACCGCGCCGGTCAGCGCGCCCGTGACGGTCGCGACCGCAATGCCGATCAGCGCGGCCGGCAGCGGCCCCCACTGCCATTTCAGCGCGGCGACGCTGACCATCGACGCGGCGAGCGCGAGCACCGAGCCGACCGACAGGTCGATCCCGGCGATGATCAGCACGAAGGTCATCCCGACCGACATCACGACGAGATCGGGAATCTGGTTCGCGATCGTGCTGAACGTATCGTAGGTCAGGAAATGCGAGCTCAGCACCGAAAACAGCGCGATCATCGCGGCGAGCGCACCGGCGAGCCCGAGGTAGTTCGACAGGCCGAGCCGCGTGCCGGACAGCGTGCGCGCACGGCGCCCCGTCACGTCCTGCTGCGCGCCTGCATCGGTCGGGGTTACGGGAGGCTGGGTCATGGTCGTCCTGTATTCGAAGTACCGGGAGCAGCGCCTTGCGCGTGCCCCGCGTCCGGATGCTGCGCGCCGCCCGGCGGCGTGTCGCGGCCGAAGCCGGCGAACGCCGCGGCCAGCAGCGCATCCTGGGTCCAGTTGCCGCGCTCGAACACGGCGGTCATGCGCCCGGCCGACATCACGCCGATCCGGTCGCAGATCAGCATCAGCTCGCGCAGGTCGCTCGACACGACGACGAGCGCGCGGCCTTCGCGCGCGAGCGCGCCCATCAAAGTGTAGATCTCGAACTTTGCGCCGACGTCGATCCCGCGCGTCGGCTCGTCGAACAGCAGCACGCCCATGTCGCGTGCGAGCCAGCGGCCGATCACGACCTTCTGCTGGTTGCCGCCCGACAGTTCGCCGACCGCCTGCGTCGCGCCGTGCGCGCGGATCCGCAGCGCGTCGATCTGCTGCTCGGCGAGCGCCGTTTCGCGCGCGCCGTCGACGATCCCGCCGCGCGCGAGCCGGTCGAGCTGGCCGAGCGACACGTTCGCGGTGATCGACTGCGTCAGCAGCAGCCCTTCGCCCTTGCGATCCTCGGTGATCAGCGCGATGCCCTGCTTCACCGCCTCGACGGGCGAACCGATCCGCACCGGCTTCGGTGGCTGGCCGATCGCGATCGTCCCCGCGTCCGGCGCATCCGCGCCGTAGATCAGCCGCAGCAGCTCGGTGCGCCCCGCACCGATCAACCCCGAGATGCCGAAGATCTCGCCCGCGCGCACCTCGAGCGACACGTCGCGCACCGCCGTCCCGCGGCTGAGGCCCGACACGACGAGCCGCGGCGCGCCGATATGACGCTCGCCGAGATCGATGTGCTCGCCGATCTCGCGCCCGACCATCAGCGTGACGAGCCCGTCGGACGTCGTCGCCGCCATGTCGCCCGCGTGGACGAGCCGGCCGTCGCGCAGCACCGCGACGCGCTCGGCGACCCGTGCGAGTTCCTCGAGCCGGTGCGAGATGTAGACGATCGCGACGCCGCGCGCCTTCAGCCGGTCGATCTGCTCGAACAGCAGCTCGACTTCACGCGCGGTCAGCATCGCGGTCGGTTCGTCGAGAATCAGCACACGGCAGTCGCCGATCAGGTTGCGTGCGATCTCGACCATCTGCTGGTGGCCGATGCCGAGCGCGCCGACCGGCGTATCGGGATCGACCGCGTCGAGCCCGACCTGCGCCATCGCGGCCCGCGCATCGTCGCGCAGCCGCGCGCGATCGATGATCCCGAAGCGCCGCGGCAGGCGGTTCAGGAACAGGTTTTCGGCGACCGTCAGTGTCGGCAGCAGGTTCAGCTCCTGCATCACCATGCGCACGCCGAGTGCCTCGGCCTGCGTCCGGCTCGCCGGCGCATACGGCGTGCCGCCGAGCTGCATCGTGCCGGCGGTCGGCTCGACGAGCCCGCCGATGATCTTCGACAGCGTGCTCTTGCCGGCGCCGTTCTCGCCCGTCAACGCAAGCGCGTGGCCCGCCTCGAGCGTCAGCGTGACGTCGGCGAGCACGGGTTCGGCATAGGTTTTGCCGATGCCGGAGACGGACAGCACGGGAGCGGCTGCGCGGGAGGGTTGGAAAGTCGGGTCCATCGCGATCCTGGTTGCGGCCGCGCGCACGCGGCGCGCGGGTGTGACGCTCACAAGTGCATGTGCATGCAGTGGCCGTGATCGCGCTCACCCCGGATAACGGCCGCCGCGCCCGATTCTTGAGGGCGGCGGCCGCATCGGGGCCGCGTCACTTCGTCACGAGATCCACCGGCGTCTCGACCACGCCCGACATGTCGGCCTGCTTGCGATGCTCGGCAATCGCCTTGAGCGCCGTGTCGATACCGAACACGGCCTGCTTCGCCGCGTACTGATCGGCGGTCGCGAGCACGCGGCCGTCCTTCAGCATCGGCTTGATCGCGTTGATGTTGTCGTAGCCGACCACGAGCACCTTGCCCTGCTTGCCGGCCGCGCGCACGGCCGACACGGCGCCGATCGCCATGTTGTCGTTGCCGCACAGCAGCGCCTTCAGGTTCGGGTATTCGTTGAGCATCGCGGCGGCGACCGCATTGCCCTTGTCGATCTCCCATTCGCCGGACTGCACCGACACGACCTTCATCCCGCCCGCCTTCATCGCGTCCTGGAAGCCGGCCGTGCGCTGCTGCGCATTGGTCGTCGTCGACACGCCTTCGACGATGCCGACCTGGTCGCCCGCCTTCAGCCGCTTCGCGAGGTAATCGCCGATCTTGCGCGCGCCCTTGCGGTTGTCCGGGCCGACGAACGGCACGTTCAGGTTCTTCGATTTCAGCACGTCGGGATCGAGCCGGTTGTCGATGTTCACGACGATGACGCCCGCGTCGACCGCCTTCTTCACGACCGGCACGAGCGCCTTCGAATCGGCCGGCGCGAGCACGATCGCGTCGACCTTCGACACGATCATCTGCTCGACGATGCGGATCTGGTTCGCGGTGTCGGTTTCGTCCTTGATGCCGTTGGTGATCAGGTCGAACTGGCCCGCGTTGTGTTTCTGGTATTCCTTCGCGCCCGTTTCCATCGTCAGGAAGAACTCGTTGGCGAGCGACTTCATCACGAGCGCGACCTTCGGCTTGGCTGCCGATTGCGCGTGGACGGCCGGTGCGGCGGCGACCGCGACGGCGGCGAGCGCGGCGGTCAGGAAGCGACGGCGAAAGCGAACATTCATACTCATCTCCTGGCGACTGGCCCCAAGGGCCGGACGATTATTTGACTGTTGTTTTAATGTGAGCAAACGTTTGCGCCACACTACCCGAGCAATGGCCATCGATGCTGCTGTCGGTACCACGGAATGGAAGCGAGGCAGACGGCCGACTGCCTGGCGCGCTGTCGTTTACGCGCCGCCGCCGGCGGGACGCCGGCGGAGTGAAGGCTATGCTGTACCGATTCGCGTCGGCGTGCAACCTGTCTGATCAATATTTAAGGGTTTATTCGGAGCGCGTGTCACGCCGGGCCCCGCGGCGCCGGTTCGTCTTCATCGGCCGACGGCGGCTCACCGAAGCGGTTCGCATGCGGCGTGCCGGCGATGAAGCCGTTCATCACGAACAACGCGAGCGCGCCGACGATCGGCACGAACAGCAGCAGCATCCACCATCCCGACTTGTCGATGTCGTGCAGCCGCTTCACACCGACCGCAATCGACGACCACACCGCGACGACCGCGATGACGACGGCCACCAGCATCACCAGCGGCGGCAGATCGTCTTCCGGCGCACCGCGGGAACCCGCATCGAAAATCGCGCTGAGTACGGTGGAAACCAGCGCGTAGATCCACCACGGCAGGCGTCCGATCCGGCCTTCGAACGAAAAGAGAAGCCATTTCAGATTCATTGTTTACCTCTTCGTCACGCGTGTTGCGGGCTGCGCGGTTGGTCTCCAAGCGTGCCGGGACCGGCGATCCGCGTGCTTTGTTTCTTGAGGGCGGACGGGCTGCCGGCTTTGCTTTTCGCACTCCGTTCCGGTGTTGCGCGTTGCGTCGCTGGTGCGATCCGGCCGCAGGATGGCGACCAAGGGACGGCCCGAGCGCGCGTCACCCGGCATTCACGCGCATTGAATCACATTTGCCGGCCAATGGATCGCTCGATATGGCAGATGGCCGAACCCGACACGAGGCGTGCACGCGCACCCTCTTGTTCTTGTCGTTGGGTCGGCAAGCGAATACATGTCGTTCGCCGCGCGCGGCGAAGAATCGGACGGAAACCGCGATGGCGGTCGATGATACGGTGAGTCGAATCACCCAGGCAGCGGCAAATCGCCTGCCGCTGCCCAATACATGACAACCCGCGCCGGTATGTCGCGCCATCCGCGGTGAGCGCGCGGATGACGCACGACGCGCTGCCGTCAAACGGCTTCGCGCAACAGCCCCGCGATTTCCGCTTCGTTCAGATGCGGCGCGAACATCTCGATCAGCCGGTACGCATACGCGCGCAGGAACGCGCCCTTGCGCAGCCCGACCCGCGTCGTGCTCGCTTCGAACAGGTGCTGCGTATCGAGCGCGACGAGCCCCGTGTCGCGCTGCGGATCGTAGGCCATCGCCGCGACCACGCCGATCCCCATGCCGAGTTCGACATAGGTCTTGATCACGTCCGCGTCGATCGCGGTGAGCACGACGTCGGGCACGGCGCCCGCCTGCGTGAACGCCTGGTCGATGTGCGAGCGGCCCGTGAAGTCCTGGTCGTACGTGATGATCGGGTACTCGGCGATTTCCTCGAGCGTCAGGTTCTCGCGGCCGACGAGCGGATGACCCTTCGGCACGACGACCGTGTGGTGCCACGAATAGCACGGGAACGTGACGATGTCCGGATAGCGGTCGAGCGCCTCGGTCGAGATGCCGAGATCGGCCTCGCCGTTCAGGATCATCTGCGCGATCTGCTGCGGGCTGCCCTGGCGCAGCGCGAGATGCACCTTCGGGAACACGTCGGTGAACTGGCGGATCACCTTCGGCAGCGCGTAGCGCGCCTGCGTGTGCGTCGTCGCGACGACAAGGTGGCCGCTGTCCTGGTCGGCGAACTGGCGCGCGACGCGGCGCAGGTTCTCGGCGTCGAGCAGCATCCGCTCGATCAGCTGGTGCACGGCCTTGCCGGGCTCCGTGAGCCCCGTCAGCCGCTTGCCGCGCCGGATGAAGATGTCGACGCCCAGCTCATCCTCGAGATCCTTGATCTGCTTCGACACGCCCGACTGCGACGTGTACAGCACGTTCGCGACTTCCGTCAGGTTCATGTTCTGGCGCACCGCTTCGCGCACGAACCGCAATTGCTGAAAATTCATGGGTATGCCTCTTAGGCTGTCGTTGTTTGATTGTCGATTCCGAGCGTATCCCGCCCCCTGCCCTGCATTTTCTCGTCAACGCGCGGGAAACACACGCACCGCGCGCGGCACCGCCGTCGCCCCGTCGCCGACCTGCAGCGACAGCGCCCGCCATGCATCGCGATCGAGTTCGGCCTCGAGCGCGCCGCCCGCGCGCGCCTCGAGCTCCACGCGCACCGAGCCGCCCAGCGGGATCACGCGGCGCACGTCCACCGCGATGCCGTCGCGGTGCCCTGCTTCGCCAACCGGCCACAGCTGCAGGTCGTGCGGGCGCACATAGGCGTTCGCGGGGCCGGCGAAATCGGCGTCGACCTCGATCGGCGCGGCCGCCCCCTCGGCGACGAAGCCGCGCCCGGCGACCGTGCCCGGCAGCCGGTTGGCCGCGCCGAGGAACTCGTAGACGAATGCGCTCTGCGGATGATCGTAGACGTCCTGCGGGCTGCCGACCTGCTCGACGTGGCCGCGATTCAGCACGACGATGCGGTCCGCGACTTCCAGCGCCTCCTCCTGGTCGTGCGTGACGAAGATCGTCGAGATGTGCAGGTCGTCGTGCAGACGACGCAGCCAGCCGCGCAGCTCCTTGCGGACCTTCGCGTCGAGCGCGCCGAACGGCTCGTCGAGCAGCAGCACCTTCGGCTCGACCGCGAGCGCCCGGGCCAGCGCGATACGCTGGCGCTGGCCGCCCGACAGCTCGGACGGATAGCGCTGCGCGAGCCAGTCGAGCTGCACGAGCTTCAGCAGTTCGTGCACCTTCTCGCGGATCGCGGCTTCCGACGGCCGCTCGCGGCGCGGCTTCACGCGCAGCCCGAATGCAACGTTCTCGAACACGGTCATGTGGCGGAACAGCGCGTAGTGCTGGAACACGAAACCGACCTGGCGGTCGCGTGCGCCGACCGACGCGACGTCGAGCCCCTGCAGCACCACCTGGCCGGCATCCGCGTGCTCGAGGCCCGCGATCACGCGCAGCAGCGTGGTCTTGCCGCAGCCGGACGGCCCGAGCAGCGCGACCAGCTCGCCGGGCGGGAAGTCGAGCGATACGTTGTCGAGCGCCGTGAAATCGCCGAAGCGCTTCTGAAGGTTACGGACGGTGATACCCATTCTGGTTGCCTCTTTACGATTTCGACGAAACGGCGCCGACGGGGCCGGCATGTGCGGGAACGGCGTCGTGCGCGTCGGCCAGTTCGGCCGCAAGATGACGCTCGGCGATCAGCTTCAGCGCGAGCGTGACGAGCGCGAGCAGCGCCAGCACCGACGCCACCGCGAACGCCGCCGCGAAGTTGTATTCGTTGTACAGGATCTCCACATGCAGCGGCATCGTGTCGGTCACGCCGCGGATGTGGCCGGACACGACCGACACCGCGCCGAACTCGCCCATCGCGCGCGCATTGCACAGGATCACGCCGTACAGCAGGCCCCACCTCACGTTCGGCAGCGTCACGCGGCGGAAGATCTGCCAGCCCGACGCGCCGAGCACGCGCGCGGCTTCTTCCTCGTCGGTGCCTTGCGCCTGCATCAGCGGAATCAGCTCGCGCGCGACGAACGGGAACGTGACGAAGATCGTCGCGAGCACGATGCCCGGCACCGCGAAGATGATCTGCACGTCGTGATCCTGCAGCCACGGCCCGAACCAGCCCTGTGCGCCGAACAGCAGCACGTACACGAGGCCCGAGATCACCGGCGACACCGAGAACGGCAGGTCGATCAGCGTCGTCAGCAGCGCCTTGCCGCGGAATTCGAACTTCGCGATCGCCCACGATGCGCACACGCCGAACACGAGATTCAGCGGGACCGCGATCACGGCGACGGTCAGTGTCAGCTTGATCGCCGACCACGCATCGGGATCGGCCAGCGATTCGAAATAGAAGCCGACGCCCTTGCGCAGCGCCTCGACGAACACCGCGGCGAGCGGCACGACGAGGAAAAACGCGAGGAACGCCAGCGCGATGCCCGTGAGCAGCCAGCGCACGACGCGCGACTCGCTGACGGGGTCGAGCCGCTTCGTGGCACGCGCGGCCGGCGACGGGGTTTTCAGCACGACGGTGGCCTCCTGGCTCATTGCTGGCCTCCTGCTGCTGCTGCGGCGGCGGTGACGGTGGCGGGCGCCGGGCCGCTCGCGCCCTTGCTCGTACGGCGCTGCAGATACCACTGCAGCGTGTTGATCAGCAGCAGCATCAGGAACGACACGACCAGCATCACGACCGCCAGCGCGGTCGCGCCCGCGTAGTCGTACTGCTCGAGCTTGGTGATGATGAGCAGCGACGTGATCTCGGATTTCATCGGCACGTTGCCGGCGATGAAGATCACCGAGCCGTATTCGCCGAGCGCGCGTGCAAACGCGAGCGCGAAACCGGTGAGAAGCGCCGGCAGCACGGCCGGCAGCACGACGCGGCGGAACGTCAGCCAGCGCGACGCGCCGAGGCACGCGGCGGCCTCCTCCTGCTCGCGCTCGAAATCCTCGAGCACCGGCTGCACCGTGCGCACGACGAACGGCAGCCCGATGAAGGTCAGCGCGACCAGCACGCCGGCCGGCGTGAACGCGATCTTGATGCCGAGCGGCGCGAGATACTGGCCGACCCAGCCGTTGGTCGCGTAAACGGCCGCGAGCGAAATGCCGGCGACCGACGTCGGGAGTGCAAACGGCAGGTCGACGACCGCATCGACGAGCCGCTTGAACGGGAACGTGTAACGCACGAGCACCCACGCGACGAGGAAACCGAACACGGCATTGATCAGCGCGCCGCCGAGCGCGGCCGAGAACGTCAGCCGATACGACGCGAGCACGCGCGGCGACGTGACGGCGGTGACGAACTGGTCCCACGACAGCGTCGCGGTCTTCAGGAACGTGGCGGCGAGCGGTATCAGCACCACGAGGCTCAAATAGGCCACCGTGATGCCTAGCGTCACGCCGAAACCGGGCAGCGCGCTCGGCTTGCGAAAGGTGTACGTCGTCATCGGATGCTCTTGCTGGGTCGATGCTGCTCATGGGTCCGACGCAAACGCCGGCGCAGTGAATCGCGCCGGCGGCCCCGTCGGGGATGCGGCGCGCTATCGTGGCGCGCCGCCGTTGTTATGGCGTTACTGCGGCTTGTAGATCGAATCGAACACGCCGCCGTCCGCGAAATGCGTCTTCTGCGCATTCGTCCAGCCGCCGAAGGTATCGTCGACCGTGTACAGCTTCAGCTTCGGGAACTGCTTCGTCAGCTCCGCCGGCACGTTCTTCGAACGCGGCCGGTAGTAGTTGCGTGCCGCGATCTCCTGGCCCTGCGGGCTGTACAGGAAGTTCAGGTACGCCTCGGCCAGCTTGCGCGTGCCCTTCTTGTCGACCACCTTGTCGACCACCGCGACGGGCGGCTCGGCCAGGATGCTCACCGACGGCACGACGATCTCGAACTTGTCGGTGCCAAACTCCTTGACCGACAGGAATGCCTCGTTTTCCCATGCGATCAGCACGTCGCCGATCCCGCGCTGCACGAAGCTCGTGGTCGCGCCGCGCGCGCCCGAATCGAGCACGCCTGCGTTCTTGTAGAGCTTCGTGATGAATTCCTTCGCCGTCTGCTCGTTGCCGCCCGGCTTGTGCAGCGCGTACGCCCACGCGGCCAGGTAGTTCCAGCGCGCGCCGCCCGACGTCTTCGGGTTCGGCGTGACGATCGAGATGCCCGGCTTGGTCAGGTCGTCCCAGTCCTTGATCCCCTTCGGATTGCCCTTGCGCACCAGGAACACGATCGTCGACGTGTACGGCGACGCGTTGTCGGGCAGACGCTTCTGCCAGTCCTTGTTGACGAGCCCCTTGTTCGCGAGGGCGTCGATGTCGTACGCGAGCGCCAGCGTGACGACGTCGGCCTGCAGGCCGTCGAGCACCGAGCGCGCCTGCGCGCCCGAGCCGCCGTGCGACTGCTTGAAGTTGACGGTCTCGCCCGTCTTCGCCTTCCACTCCTTGCCGAACGCCTGGTTGAAGTCCTGATACAGCTCGCGCGTCGGGTCGTACGACACGTTCAGGAAGGTCGTATCGGCCTGTGCGTGCGTCGCGACGCCCAGCGCCGCCGCCGCGCCCAGCGCGAGTGTTGCGATCAGGCGGCCCACTCCGCCCACCAGCCCCGTATTGCGCTTGCCCATCCTTGGTTCTCCAGTGTTGTCGGTATTGCGATGTCGGGCCAGTCTAACGAACGGGTTACATGATTAAAAATAATCGTTCCTTATTTTTTAATACTCAAAAGTGCTAACGCAGACGGGATGGACGGTTGCGGCGGATGAACCGACGTCCGGGCGTCGTGAAATCGCGTCGGAACCGGCGTGATCGCGTCGAACCTCAAGTAACACTTGAAATTCGCGGACTACTGTATAAAAATACAGCTCACTGTCTATCCATACAGTTGAGCCATGACCAAACTCACCGCCCGTCAGCAGCAAGTGTTCGACTTGATCCGTCGCGCGATCGAGCGCTCCGGATTCCCGCCCACCCGTGCCGAGATCGCGGCCGAACTGGGCTTCAGCTCGCCGAATGCGGCCGAGGAGCACCTGCGCGCACTCGCGCGCAAGGGTGTGATCGAGCTGGCCGCCGGCGCGTCGCGCGGCATCCGCCTGCTCGGCATCGACGATGCCCCGCACCAGTTCACGCTGCCGCATGCCGCCCTGATGCAGTTGTCGCTGCCGCTCGTCGGCCGCGTCGCGGCCGGTAGCCCGATCCTTGCGCAGGAGCACATCTCGCAGCATTACGCGTGCGATCCCGCGCTGTTCTCCAGCAAGCCCGATTACCTGCTGAAAGTGCGCGGCCTGTCGATGCGCGACGCCGGCATCCTCGACGGCGACCTCCTCGCCGTGCAGAAGCGCACGGAAGCAAAGGACGGCCAGATCATCGTCGCGCGTCTCGGCGACGACGTCACGGTCAAGCGCCTGATGCGCCGGCCGGGCGGTCTCGAGCTGATCGCGGAGAACCCCGATTACGAAAACATCTTCGTCAAGGCCGGCAGCGCGGAATTCGCGCTGGAAGGCATCGCCGTCGGGCTGATTCGCTCGGGCGAACTCTGACATTCCGTCTCGCTGAGGAGAACATCATGGAACGCCTTGCCCGTCTGCTGCCTTTCCGTCAATTCGGCCGCCTGCGTCACCTGCGCGGCCGCACGCCCTGCGCACCGCTGTCCGCGGCGGCGCCTGTGCAAGAAGAAGTCGCAGTCGAACGGCAGGCGTCCCTGCTGCCGTCGGCGCTCCCCGCTTTCGCGCGGGTATCGCTGAACGCCGGCCTGAATCACGCCGAACCCGCGCGCCGTGCACCGGTGCGCGTCTATCACGGCCGTTCGCGCCTGATCATGGTCGGCACGATCGATGCCGTGTGCCGGATGATCGATCGCTGCATTGCAGAGGAACGATCGGCCACGCCAGGCGGTCTCTGATTGCGGAACATCCCCGCACCGGAGGCAACGTGACCGGATCTTCGGGCCGCGCATGGCGGCTCAAACCCGTGCTGATCGTCGTGATGGCCGTCGCCATCGTTGCGGCGATCGGCTATGCCTACGCGTCGCCGTACGTCGCGCTCGGTCGCCTGAAATCGGCGATCGATGCGCGCGATGCGCAGGCCATCAGTGAATATGTCGATTTCCCGTCGCTGCGCATCAGCCTGAAGCAGCAGGTCACGGAAGAATTGATGCGCCGGATCGACGCGGTGAAGAAGAACAATCCGTTCGCGGTGATCGGAGCGCTGATCGGGTCGGCACTGATCGGCCCGCTGGTCGATGCGTACGCGACCCCGGAAGGCGTAGCCGCGCTGATGAGCGGATTGCCACCGCGTGGCAATCCAGGAGAGCGTCCACCCGAATGGTCGAATCTGCCGCCAGGCAGCAATACGCCGGCGGCACCGTCGGCCAATCCGGCGCCTCCGGCGAGCGCAGCCGCTCCGGGTAGCAACGCGGCCGCTACCGCAGCGTCATCGCCGCCATCCGCCGCTGCCGCACCGGCCAGCCCGGTCGATGCAACGCATGTGCCGCACCCGCAGCAAACCAGCGCCGGTTACCGGAATATCGATGAATTCGTCGTGACCTACCAGCGCAGTGCCGACGGCACGCGCTATGCGGCGATATTCCACCGCTTCGGCCTGTTCTCGTGGAAGTTGTCCGCAATCGACCTGCATGCTTGAGCGGTCCTGAGTGGCCACGGTCAGCGCCCGCCCCACGGACGTGGCATGACGCCCGACCGGCGCGATCCGCCGGTCAGGCAGTCATCGAATCATTGGATCATTTGCCGTTCGCCGTGGCCGCTTCACGCTCCCGCGCGATTTCTTCCTTCTGCTCCTGCGCCGACGAACACGCCACCAGAATGCTGCAGTTCACGCGATCGAGCAGTTGCGTGTTGCCCGACCCCATCCACCATCTGGACAACCCGCTACGGCACCGATGGCCGACGACGACGAGGTCGGCCTTCAGCTCCGTCGCGAGATTCGCGATTTCGTCGATCGGATAGCCGAACGCGAAATGGCCCTCGGCCTGCACGCCGCGCTCGCGCAGCCAGTTCACCCCTTCCTGCAGGATTTCACGCGCGGTTTCCTCGAACCGGCCACATGCGACGTCGGTCAGCAAACCCGCGCTCTGTGCAATGCTCGAGCGCATGTCGACCACCGACAGCAAATGCGTCTCGGCCTTGAGGTCCATCGCGAGATTGGCGCCGCAACGCAGTGCCTTGCGTCCTTCGAGCGTGCCGTCGTAACACAGCAAAATCTTGTTGTAGCTAGCCATGAAACCTCCCTATCGCAACAACGAGCCTACGCATTCATCATGGTGCGCCGCAATTCAGGACGCAAGGGATGGAAAACGCTGATTCGCCCCGCTCGGCTCGTGCGCGATGATGCAGTGCACGATCGGTGCGTACAGGCATCGCACCGTGCAGGCATGCCCTGAAGAGACGCAGCCGATGCACTAGAATGGCCCGTTCGTACTCCAGCGGGCCATCAGGCGCCGGCGTCGTGCGCTTCGGTCATGCCCGTGTGACACGCAATCGTCCGATCGGTTCGTCAACCGGCCACGCATCCGGCAGCGGAGCGCTTCCGCGCCGCCTACAACGACAACATGCCCATGTCCGTTGCACCGATCGATTTCCGGAACGTCGAGAAGCACTATGGCGACAAACTCGTCGTCAACGGCCTGTCCTTCACCGTCCAGGCCGGCGAATGCTACGGCCTGCTCGGGCCGAACGGCGCCGGCAAGACCACCACGCTGAAAATGCTGCTCGGCCTCACGCATCCCGATGCAGGCACCATTTCGCTCTGCGGCGAACCGGTTCCATCACGTGCGCGGCATGCGCGCCAGCGCGTCGGGGTCGTCCCGCAGTTCGACAATCTCGACCCCGACTTCACCGTGCGCGAGAACCTGCTCGTCTTCAGTCGCTACTTCGGCATGTCGGCGCAGGCTGCGCACGCGCTCGTGAAGCCACTGCTCGAATTCGCGAAGCTCGAGAACAAGGCCGATGCGAAGGTCGGCGAGCTGTCGGGCGGCATGAAGCGCCGCCTGACGCTCGCCCGCGCGCTCGTCAACGATCCCGACGTGCTGGTGCTCGACGAGCCGACGACGGGCCTCGACCCGCAGGCGCGTCACCTCATGTGGGAGCGGCTGCGCTCACTGCTCGCACGCGGCAAGACAATCCTGATCACCACGCACTTCATGGAAGAAGCCGAGCGCCTGTGCGACCGCCTGTGCGTGATCGAGGAAGGCCGCAAGATCGCCGAAGGCGCGCCGCACGCGCTGATCGAATCGGAGATCGGCTGCGACGTGATCGAGATCTACGGGCCCGATCCGGCCACGCTGCGTGACGAACTGTCGGCGTTCGCGAAGCACACCGAGATCAGCGGCGAGACGCTGTTCTGCTACGTGAGCGATCCGGAACCGCTGAGCGCGCGACTCAAGGGTCGCACGGGGTTGCGCTATCTGCATCGCCCGGCCAATCTTGAAGATGTGTTCCTGCGGCTCACCGGCCGCGAAATGCAGGACTGATCGATCATGGATGTCCGCAACTATTCGACCGCCGCACCGTCGGCACCGCCGCGCGTGTCGCGCTTCGCGATCGCGATGCCCGCGAACGCGACCAACTGGATCGCCGTCTGGCGGCGCAACTATCTCGTCTGGCGCAAGCTCGCGCTCGCGTCGATGTTCGGCAATCTTGCCGATCCGATGATCTATCTGTTCGGGCTGGGGTTCGGGCTCGGGCTGATGCTCGGCCATGTCGACGGCGTGTCGTATATCGCATTCCTCGCGGCCGGCACGGTCGGGTCGAGCGTGATGATGTCCGCGAGCTTCGAGTCGATGTATTCGGGGTTCTCGCGCATGCACGTGCAGCGCACGTGGGAAGCGATCATGCATACGCCGCTCGCGCTCGGCGACATCGTGCTCGGCGAGATCGTTTGGGGAGCCAGCAAAGCGATGCTGTCGGGGGCCGCGATCATGCTCGTCGCGGGGGCGCTCGGCTATGCGCGGTTTCCGTCGATGCTCGCGGCGCTGCCCGTGATCGCGCTCGCGGGCCTCGCGTTTGCCAGCATCGCGATGATCGTCACGGCGCTCGCGCCGTCCTACGATTTCTTCATGTTTTATCAGACGCTCGTGCTGACGCCGATGCTGCTGCTGTCGGGCGTGTTCTTCCCGATCACGCAGTTGCCGCCGATCGCACAGCATGCGGCGCAGGCGCTGCCGCTCGCGAATGCCGTCGAGCTGATCCGGCCCGCGATGCTCGGCCGGCCGGCGACCGACGTCGCGCTGCATGTCGCGGTGCTCGCCGGTTACGCGGTCGGCGGATTCCTGCTTTCCGCGTGGCTGTTCCGGCGGCGGATGATGCGCTGACGGCCGGCGCACGGGCGCCGGCTTTCTGCGACGACCTTACTCGTCGTCGTCGCTCCACGGGATCTCGACGTCGGTCAGGAACGCGACGGTCGCGAGCGGGCCGCCTTCCTGGCGGCCGAGCTTGCCGTCCGCGCGATGCCATTCGACGCGGAACTGCGTGCCCGGATCGTCGGCCAACAGATACACCGTGCGCAGCTCTTCCTTGTCGGCTTCGTCCACCGGGCCGTCGAACGACACCAGCATTTTCTGCGGCCACAGGCCGTTGACCGGATCGTAAATGCGGTCGCCTTGCGGAATGTCGATGCTGGCCTCGACGCCGATCGTTGCGGAGGCCTCGATGATCATCGTGCCGAGTGCGTTCAGCACGGCAGTCGCCCGCGCGGAATTGGCCTGGCGGATCGCGAGATCGCCGCGCGTCAGCGCCTTTTCGAGTCGAGGATGGATCTTCGGTTGGGTCATGCGTTTTCCTGTTTGCTTCTTGTAAATGGCGCCGCACGCGTGAAACGGCGGCGCCGGATGAATACGACGATTGCGCCCTGCTGGCGCGCCGCCCGCGCGCGTCAGAACCCGAGCGCGACCGCGAGCAGGCCGCTCGCGATCCCGAACACGACGACGAGCGTCGCGACGATGGCCAGCATGTAAGGCTTGAACGAACGCGCGAGCATCGCGAGCGACGGCACGCTGATCGGCGGCAGCGTCATCAGCAGCGCGGCGGCCGGGCCGACGCCCATGCCGAGCGACAGCATCGCCTGGATGATCGGCACCTCGCCGGCCGTCGGAATCACGAACAGCATGCCCGCGACCGCGAATGCAATGATCCAGCCGAGATGATTGCCGATGTCCGGGCCGATATGCGGGAACAGCCACGCGCGCGCGGCGCCGAGCAGCAGCACGAGCACGATGTATTCGGGCACGAGCCGCACGGCCATGCGCGCAAGCAGCTTCATCCAGCGAACGAACGGATTGCCGGCCGCGGCCTGCTCGGCCGCCAGCGCGGCGAGCTGCGCATCGTCGATGCTGCGGTCTTCAGGGCGTGCGATACGGTTCAGCAAATAGCCGATCCCGAACACCATCGCGATGCCGAGCACGAGGCGCAGCGCACTCCAGTGCCAGCCGAGCACGAAGCCCATGAACACCAGCGCCGCCGGGTTCAGCACCGTGTTGCCGAGCCAGAACGCGACCGCGCCGCCCGGCGATGCATGGCGCGCACGCAGCCCCGCGACGACCGGCGCCGCACAGCACGTGCACATCATGCCGGGCAGCGACAGCAGGCCGCCCGCGGCGACGCTGCCGAAGCCGGTGCGGCCGAGCACGCGCGCAACCCAGTGCGCGGGCAGCAGCGCCTGCACGGCCGAACCGAGCAGCAGGCCCAGCACCATCGCCTGCCAGATCGCCTTGCCGTACGCCCACGCATAGTCGAGCGCGGCCTTCAGCGACGGCTCGGGCGCGGTCGCCGACGTGCCCATCAGGATCGACTGGCCGATCGAATGGTGCTCGGCGGCGACGAACGCCTTGTTGTAGTACGGAAACCATTTCACATAGAACAGTCCCGCGACCGCGATCAGCAGGAAGGTCATCCAGCCGAGGGCGGGACTGGGTTGGGTGCGTGTGGTCGTCATCGTGTGGTCGTCGATTGGTCTTGGTCGGTTTCGGATGTCGCGCCCGCGGCGAGCGCGGCCGATGCGGGCAACCCGGCCTGCGCGAGTTCGGCCAGCAGCGCGCGCGCCTGATCGCGCCCGTCCGCGGCATTGGGCCGGAACGTGAACGTCAATGCCCGGTTCGGCTTGTTGTACGTCGCGCGATAGGTGCGCGCATAGGCGGGATCGTAATGCTTGTCGATCAGCTCGGTGAACAGTTCGGCCCGTGCGTCCGCATCGATCAGCGCCTTCCAGTGCGTCACCTGCTCACGGCTATGCAGGCCGATCAGCCGATGAAGCTGCGCCTTGAACGCGTCCGGTTCGTCGAACAGGTGGGCGTAATCGTCGAGGAGAAATGCGATGCGCTCGTCGTGCGCCGCGTCGACATGCACCCACGGCCCTGCGTGAAACGCCTCGATCAACGCGATCGGCAACTGCACGAGCCCGATCCTGCGGCTTTCCGATTCGACGAACACGGGCCATTCGGGGTCGAAACGTCCAAGCGTTTCGACGAGCCCGGAATCGAACCCCTTCTGCGCCGGCTGCGGCTTGCCCGGCAGCGCGCCGAGCAGCGAACCGCGATGGCATGCAAGCGCCTCGAGATCGAGTGTCTGCGCGCCCACGTCGCGCAGCGCGTTCAGCAGACGCGTCTTGCCGCAGCCCGTATGGCCGACGAGCGCGATATAGCGAAAGCGCGTCGGCAGCGAGTCGAGCGTCGCGCACACCGACTGGCGGTACGCCTTGTAGCCGCCGTCGAGCTGGCGCGCCTTCCAGCCGATCAGGTTGAACCAGGTCGTCATCGAGCCCGAGCGCTTGCCGCCGCGCCAGCAGTAGATCAGCGGCCGCCAGTTGCGCGGGCGGTCGGCGAACGTCGTGTCGAGATGGCGCGCGATGTTGCGCGCGACGATGGCCGCACCGACCCGGGTCGCCTCGTACGGCGACACCTGGCGGTACATCGTCCCGACGAGCACGCGCTCCTCGTTGCTGAGCACGGGCGCGTTCAGCGCGCCGGGAATATGATCCTCGGCGAACTCGAGCGGCGTGCGCACGTCGATGATCTCGTCGAACTCGCCGGCGCGATCGAGGGTGACAATCAGGTTCTTCAATTTGGCGTCGAACAGGGGCGATGCGGCTCGATGAGCCGCATGGGCACGGAAGGCGGATTGGCGATTATCTCACGGGCCGGCCTCTCGGGCCCCGCGCGGCAGTCGGCGGCGCCGACGCGGCCTGCATCGCGTCGATCAGATGGTCGCGGAATGCGCGAACCGACGCGGGCAGATCGCGCCCCGCCATCGTCTGCACCTGGATGCTGCGCTCGCGCAGCTGCGGGTTCGTCACGGGCACGACGACGAAGCCGTCCGCGGCGCAACGGTCACGCACCGACAGCAGCCCCGTGAACATCACCGCGCCCGTGCGCCGCGCGTAACCGTACATCGCCGCCGTGTTGTTGCTCGTCAGTTCGGGCTCGAGCAGCAGCCCGTCGAGCGCGCACGCGATGTCGATCAGCTGGCGCACCGTCGTGCCGGCCTCGGGCAGCACGTGCGGGTGACGCGCGACATCGGCGAGCGACACGGCCTCCCGCGTCGCGAGCGGATGGTCGTGCCGCACCAGCGCGAAGATCGGCGCGCGCTCGGAGTGGTCGACGCGCACGCCCTTCTCCGGCGCGAGGCTGAAGCTCAACGCGATGTCCACGTCGCCATCGCGCACACGCCGCGTCGCGTCCGCCGGCGACACCACCCATACGGAGAAGTCGACACCGGGATGGCGCGCCTTGAAGCTGGCCAGCGTGCCGGGCAGGAAATCGATCGCGAACCCTTCCGAGCACGCGATCTTCAGCAGGCTGCCGTGCAGCGCATCGAGCCCGCCGATGTCCTTCATCACGTGCTCGGCCTCCAGCAGGCTGCGCTGCGCGAACGCCAGCAGCCGCTCGCCGGCCTCCGACAACGCCATCCCGCGCGGCCGGCGCTCGAACAGCGGTGCGCCAAGCTCGCTCTCCAGTTTCGCGATCTGGCGGCTGATCGCCGATACGGCGACGTGCAGCCGCGCGGACGCGTCGCTGATCGAGCCGGTGCGCGCCACTTCGACGAAATACCGCAATGCCAGGCCATGCAGGAAAGCCGCCATCGTTCTGTCTCCGCCCGGCTGCCGGCCGTGCCGCTTTGCCTTTTCGGCAAGGAAAGGTTCGAAATTCGATCATTGTGACAAAAAAAACGGCTTCCTAGAATCGATCGCACTTCACGCTGCGTGCCCGATCCGGCGCGTGCAGGAACCCGTCAGAGGAGACCCGACTTGAGCCGTACCGCCGCCATCCAGCACGCGCTGAACCAGTTCGAATCCGGTACGTTCTTCACGACCCTGAGCCGCCGCGTCGGCCTGCGCACCGAAAGCCAGGACAGCGGCAACGAAGCCGCGCTACGCGCCTACCTGGCCGACGAGATCGCCCCCGAGGCCGCGCGCCTCGGCTTCACGTCGCGGATCGTCGACAATCCCGTCGACGGCGGCGGCCCGTTCCTGGTCGCGTCGCGCCACGAAGACGACACGCTGCCGACCGTGCTGATCTACGGCCACGGCGACGTCGTGCGCGGCTACGACGCGCAATGGCGCGCGCCGTTGTCGCCGTGGACGCTGACGGCCGACGGCGACCGCTGGTACGGCCGCGGCAGCGCCGACAACAAGGGCCAGCACACCATCAACCTGGCCGCGCTGGCGAGCGTGCTCGACGCGCGCGGCGGCCGGCTCGGCTTCAACGCGAAGCTGCTGATCGAGATGGGCGAGGAAACGGGTTCGCCGGGCCTCGACGCACTGTGCCGCCAGGAGCGCGACGCGCTCGCGGCCGACGTGCTGATCGCCTCCGACGGCCCGCGCATCGCCGCCGCGCGCCCGACGGTATTCCTCGGCTCGCGCGGCGCGGTCAATTTCAAGCTGAGCCTGCGCGCCCGCGACGGCGCGCATCACTCCGGCAACTGGGGCGGGCTGCTGCGCAATCCGGCGATCGTGCTCGCGCATGCGCTCGCGAGCCTCGTCGACGCGCGCGGCGCGATTCGTGTCGCGGGGCTGCGTCCGCCGCCGATCCCGGCCGCCGTGCGCGATGCGCTCGCCGACCTCTCCGTCGGCGGCGGCCCCGGCGATCCGGCGCTCGACGCCGACTGGGGCGAGCCCGGCCTCACCGCGCCCGAGCGCGTGTTCGGCTGGAACACGTTCGAGATCCTCGCGTTCAAGGCCGGCAATCCCGAGCACCCCGTCAATGCGATCCCGCCCGCCGCGTACGCGCACTGCCAGTTGCGCTTCGTCGTCGGCACCGACTGGGAAGCGCTGCCCGCGCATCTGCGCACGCACCTCGATGCGCACGGCTTCGCCGACATCGAGATCGACGTCGAACGCGGCGCACCGGCGACACGCGTGCCGCCGGACGATCCGTGGGTGCGCTGGGCCGTCGCTTCGCTCGCGCGGACCACCGGCAAGAAGCCCGCGATCCTGCCGAATCTCGGCGGCACGCTGCCGAACGAAGTGTTCGCCGACACGCTCGGGCTGCCGACGCTGTGGGTGCCGCATTCGTACCCGGCGTGCTCGCAGCACGCACCGGACGAGCACCTGCTCGCGAGCGTCGTCAGCGAGGGGCTGCAGATGATGGCCGGCCTCTTCTGGGATCTCGGCGACGACGCGCCGATCGCTCGCCGCACCGCGCCCGCCGCAGCCGGCGCCGCCCTGTAACGCGCTTCGCCCTTCTCACGGGACGTGCAAACACGATGAATACGACCACCCTCACTTCGCAGGAAGCCGCCCGCCCCAGCGCCGCGAAGATCCGGCGCATCATCTTCGCGGCGTCGATCGGCAACGCGCTCGAATGGTTCGACCTGATCGTCTACGGCTTCTTCGCGGTGACGATCGCCAAGCTGTTCTTCCCCGCCACCAGCGAAGCGACGTCGCTGATGCTCACGCTCGGCACGTTCGGGCTTTCCTACCTGATCCGGCCGATCGGCGGCTTCATCCTCGGCGCCTATGCGGATCGCGCGGGCCGCAAGGCGTCGCTGCTGCTGTCGATCGCGATGATGATGGCCGGCACGCTGCTGATCGCGCTGATGCCGACCTACGCGTCGATCGGCCTGCTCGCGCCGCTCGGGATCATGCTGTCGCGGCTGATGCAGGGCTTTTCCGCGGGCGGCGAATTCGCGAGTTCGACCGCGTTCCTCGTCGAGCACGCGCCGCAGCGGCGTGGTTTCATGTCGAGCTGGCAGTTCGCGAGCCAGGGCCTCGCGACGCTGCTCGCATCGGGCTTCGGCGCACTGCTGACCGCCACGCTGACGACCGCGCAACTCGAAAGCTGGGGCTGGCGCGTGCCGTTCCTGTTCGGGCTCGCGATCGGCCCGGTCGGGCTGTATATCCGTCGCTACGTCGACGAAGGCGTCGAGTTCAAGACGCAGGCACGCTCGGCAGCGCCCGTGCGCGAGCTGTTCGCGGAACAAAAGGTGCGGGTGCTGCTGTCGATCGGCGCGCTCGTGATCTCGACCGCGATCAACTACATGATCCTGTACATGCCGACTTACGCGATCAAGCAGCTCGGCCTGCCCGCCTCGACCGGCTTCGCGGCCACGCTCGCGACCGGCTTTGTGCTCACGCTCGTCACACCGGTCGTCGGCCACCTGTCCGATCGTACCGGGCGGATCCGCATGATGGCGGTCGCGGCGGTCCTGATGCTCGTCACCGTTTACCCGACGTTCGCGTGGCTCACGCGTCACGCGTCGTTCGCGACGATGCTCGCTGCCCTGGTCTGGATCGGTGCGCTGAAGGCGATGTACTGCGGCGCGCTGCCGGCGCTGATGGCCGAGCTGTTCCCGTCGCAAACCCGCGCAACGGGGCTCGCGGTCAGCTACAACACCGGGGTCACGCTGTTCGGCGGCTTCGCGCCGTTCGTCATCACCTGGCTGATCAGCGCGACCGGCAACCGGCTGTCGCCGGCGCTCTATCTGATGGGGTGCGCGCTGCTGAGCCTCGCCGCGCTGTTCGTCGCGCGCACGCGGCTCAAGATGCGCTAACGGAAGAACCGGCGGCGCAGCGATGCGCCGCCGGCGCGGCCCGTCGCGGCATCGCTGCCGCGCGGGCCAGGCGCCGCCTGCTTCAGGTCACGGCGCCGGGTTCGGCTGCAGTTCGTGCAGCGCGTCGATCTCGGCGAGGATCTCTTCGGACAGCTTCACGTCGACGCTGCCGATGTTCTCCTTCAACTGCTCGAGCGACGTCGCCCCGATCAGGTTGCTGCGCGTGAACGGCCGGCTGTTGACGAACGCCAGCGCGAGCTGCGCGGGCGACAGCCCGTGACGCCGCGCGAGCGCGACATAGCGCGACGTCGCCTCGACGGCCTGCGGCTTGCTGTAACGCTGGAAGCGTTCGAACAACGTGATGCGCGCGCCGGCCGGACGCGCACCGTTCTCGTACTTGCCGGACAGCCAGCCGAACGCGAGCGGCGAATACGCGAGCAGGCCGACGCCATCGCGATGCGTGAATTCCGACAGCCCGTTCTCGAACGTGCGGTTCAGCAGGCTGTACGGATTCTGGATGCTCGCGATGCGCGGCAGCCCGAGCTTCTCGGCTGCGCGCAGGAACTGCGCGACGCCCCACGGCGTTTCATTCGACACGCCGATCGCGCGCACCTTGCCGGCCTTCACGAATTCCGCGAGCACGCCGAGGGTTTCCTCGATCGGCACCGTATAGGCGTCGTCGACCCACGGATAGGCGGGACGGCCGAACGTGGTCGTGCTGCGATCGGGCCAGTGCAGCTGGTAGAGATCGACGTAGTCGGTCTGCAGGCGCTTGAGGCTGCCGTCGAGCGCTTCGGTCAGGTTCTTGCGGTCGAACTGGTTGCCTTCGCCGCGGATATGGCGCGGATTGTGCGGCTGCCGCGCCGCCCCCGCGATTTTCGTCGCGAGCACGATGCGCTCGCGCTGCGCGCGATGCTGCGCGAGCCAGGTGCCGATGTACGCCTCGGTGCGCCCCTGCGTATCGGGTTTCGGCGGCACCGGATACATCTCCGCGGCATCGATCAGCGTGACGCCCTGCCCGATCGCGTAGTCGATCTGCTCGTGCGCATCGCGCTCCGAATTCTGCTCGCCCCACGTCATCGTGCCCAGGCCGATCAGGCTGACCTCGATGCCCGAATCGCCAAGTGTGCGGTATTCCATGCTGCTCCTGTCGCGTCGGTGGAAAGCAGGAACGCTATCACATTGAAGCGACTGCTTCAGACCGGCTCCGCCTACGCTTACAGGCGGCCTTCGGCGCCGGCAACGAGGTTCACGCGCGGGCCCGGACGATGGCGCTGCCGCCCGCCGTCACTGCGGCCGCTGGATGAAACAGGTTGCCGACGCATGCGCGACGATCTTGTCGTCCGCGGTCTTCAGCGTGCCCTCCGCGACGCCCAGCGAACGCGACAGGTGGATCACGCGCCCTTCCGCGACCAGGTCGACGTCGCGCGGCACGGGCCGCAGCATCTTCACATGCAGATCGACCGTGCCGTAGCCGACGCCCGCATCCAGCATCGAATGCACCGCGCACCCGGTGACCGAATCGAGCACCGTCGCGGCGAACCCGCCGTGCACGCCGCCGAGCGGATTCAGGTGCCGGCCGTCCGCCCGCGCCGAAAACTTCACGTAACCGAGTTCGACGTCGAGCGGACGCATCGGGATCGTCTCGGAAATCGACGCGAGCGGTGCATCGCCCGATACCGCCGCGCGCAACAGATCGAGACCGGACAAGGAAAGCGGGTTCATCGGGTTGTCTCCGGGTTGAAAGCGCGTCGCCGCGCGAGTAAGTTCCAAATTGGAACTCATTATTGACAACGACGGCGGCCGTTGTCAACGTGGCCGGGCCCGTTACAACCGAAGGCGGGTTCTATAATCGAACCCGCTGTTTCGCTGAACTGCCGCCAAGGATGCAAGAGACTCGACGATGAAATGGGATGACATCGGCACGCTGAACTGTTCGGTCGCGCGTACGCTCGCCGTGCTCGGCGACCGCTGGACCATGCTGATCCTCCGCAACGCGTTCCTCGGCTGCCGCCGCTTCGACGCATTCCAGGCCCAGCTTGGCCTCACGCGTCATGTGCTGGCCGAGCGGCTCGCGCGACTCGTCGACGAAGGCGTGCTGGTCAAGCGCGCGTATCAGGAGCGGCCGCCGCGGTTCGAATACCGGCTGACGGACAAGGGCCTCGACCTCTACCCGACCCTGCTCGCGCTGACGGCGTGGGGCGACCGCTGGAAAGACGACGGCCAGGGGCCGCCGGTGCAGTTGCGTCACCGCACTTGCGGCCATCTGATGCATGCGGTCACCGTATGCTCCGCATGCGGCGAGCCGCTCGACGCACGCGACGTGCAGCCGGAGCGTGGCCCCGGGTGGATTGCAGTCGAGGCAGCCGGGGCGCCTGCGGACGAGAATTGATGCAGCGTCGTGCGTCCATAATGAACGCGCAACGCACACGGATCGTTAGTCGCACTCACGCTGCTGTTGCGTGCCTGCGTCGAGCCCACCCGGCTGCACTCGCGCAGGGCTTGCATGCCGCGGCTCTCCCACCACCGCACGCGCAATCGCGCGCTGCTTTCGACTCCAGCCGCTGATCAACCCGATCACGCACTCGGATCCTGCACAACGCAACTTTGCGTCACCGTCTCTGCCATCGCGTCCATCGCGATGATTCATCCCGTCTCATCCACACGTGACCGGGCCGCCACGTCTGCGTTACACTCACGGCCCGCTGTCTCGAAATTGTTCGCTGTCCAAGATGTTGTCGCGCAATCGCCTCGCCGCTGCCTGTCTCGCCGCCTCCCTGCTCGCCACTCCGTTCGCCGCCTTCGGCAAGACGCAAAGTGAATCGCTGCTTCAACAGGCGATCGACCTCGTGTCGCGTTGGCTGCCGGCCCCCACTCACGAAGCACCCGCGACCCAGGTCGTCGAATCGGCGTTTTCGCCCGACGGCGGTGCCGAAGCGCTCGTGCTGAAAGCGATCGGCGCCGCGCGCAGCTCGATCCGCGTCGCCGCGTATTCGTTCACGTCGCCGCCTGTCACGCGTGCACTGCTCGCGGCCAAGCGACGCGGCGTGAATGTCGCGGTGGTCGTCGACGACAAGGGCAATCGCGCAAAAAGCAGCAAGCAGGCGCTGAACCTGCTCGTCAACGCAGGCATCCCGACGCGCACGATCGACGCCTATGCGATCCATCACGACAAGTACCTCGTGATCGACGCCGAGCACGTCGAAACGGGCTCGTTCAACTACAGCGCATCGGCGGCCAGCCGCAATTCCGAGAACGTCGTCGTGGTGTGGAACAACCCGCAACTCGCGTCGCGTTATCTCACGCACTGGCAAAGCCGCTTCGACCAGGGCACGCCGTACCGCTCCAGCTACTGAGGCAGGCCGCGCGGCGCGCGCCCCGTGTTCGATCCGCCGTATTGCTGATGATCGGCGAGCGCGGCGCGCAACTCAATTCAGCCGAATGGCCAGCGCGCCGCCGCACTCAATGGATGTCGGGCGTCCGCCCGGTCGCCGCACCGGCCTGCGTCGTCGGCGCACAGCGATTCGCCTGTCCGCTCGCGCCGCTTGCCGACGACGTCGGCAAGCCGCCGGGCAGCGCGCTGCTCACGCAAACGACGCCGAATGCCAGCGTGTTCTGGACCGTCGGATAAAGAAGATACAGCGCAAACGCGAGATAGCCCGCGTACAGAAATCGAACCATGGTGCGGTGGGCGGCGATGAACGAATGGACTCGCCCTGTTTACGGCAATGCGCCGGGGTACCTTGAGGTATCGCGCCTCCGATTGCGCATCGGGGCGAAACGCGGTCCCATGGCGCCTGCTTCTCACCCCATCTGCATCGATTCGTGCCGGGTCGCCCCCCGGTCGGCGGAATCGCAACGTGGCGATGCGCCGAACAATGCGCGATACTGTCCGACATACGATCCCGTAACCGGCCTCGCAGCCGCGACAAAAGACAAGGCCCATGCAAATCGCACCGAAACCGGCCGACGAGGCGGCCCGGCTCGATACGCTTCATTCGCTCTCGATCCTCGACACGCCACCGGAAGAGCGCTTCGATCGCCTGACGCGTCTTGCACGCAGGCTGTTCGACGTACCGATCGCCCTCGTCAGCCTCGTCGACGACGATCGGCAGTGGTTCAAGAGCCATGCCGGGCTCGATGTCACGCAAACGTCGCGCGACGTGTCGTTCTGCGCCCATGCGCTGCACGAGGGCCATACGATGGTGATCCAGGATGCGCTGAACGACAACCGCTTCCACGACAACCCACTCGTCACCGGCGCGCCCGGCATCCGCTTCTACGCCGGTCGACCGATCACGGCGCCAAACGGTGCGCCCATCGGCACACTCTGCCTGATCGACACGCGGCCGCGCTCGCTCGAACCCGACGAGCTCGCGCTGCTCGGCGATCTCGCCCACATGACCGAGCGCGAGATCGCCGCGCTGCATTTCGCGACCACCGACGAGCTCACGCAACTGACCAACCGGCGCGGCTTCGAGATTCTCGCCCGCCACGTGCTGAGCCTGTGCGATCGCCTCGACCGTCACGCGGTGCTGCTGTTCTTCGACCTGAACGATTTCAAGTCGATCAACGACCGCTTCGGCCACGCCGAAGGCGACCACGCGCTCAAGGCCTTCGCCGACACGCTGACGGGCGCGCTGCGCGACAGCGACGTGATCGCCCGGCTTGGCGGCGACGAATTCGTCGTGCTGCTGAGCGCCACCGATCCGGCCGACGTTGCCGAGCCGGTCGAACGCGTGACGCGGGCGCTCGCGCTGCGCAACGCGGCCGACGCACGCGGCTATGACATCCGGTTCAGCGTCGGGCATGTCGATTACGATCCCGCACGGCATCGAGACGTGACCGACCTGCTCGCATCGGCCGATCAACGGATGTACGAGGACAAGCAGCGCGGCAAGACGGCCGGCAAGTAAGCGCGGGCGGACCAGGCGCAGGCGCATGTCGCCGCCCTGCCGCCCCGCCGCTCAACTGCGGTTGCGTGGTTGCATCAGCTTCCGCACGGCGGCGCGCTGGCCATGGCCTCCGCGATCTGCTCGGGCGTCAGGTCACGCTGATGCGTCGCGAGCGACCAGCGATGGCCGAACGGATCCTCGACCTGTCCGTAGCGATCGCCCCAGAACATGTCGGCAGCCGGAATCGTGACCGTCGCGCCGGCCGCGACCGCCTTCGCGATCGCCGCGTCGGTGTCCGGCACGTACAGGTGCAGGCACACCGGCGTGCCTTTCAGTGCCTTCGGCCCGAGCGCGCCGTGCTCGGGCATTTCATCCACCAGCATCAGTGTCGAATCGCCAATCACGAGGCACGCGTGCGCGAGCCGGCCGTCGGGCATCGCCAGGCGAAACTGTTCGCTCGCATTGAACGCGCGCTTGTAGAAGTCGATCGCTGCGGTTGCGCCGGCGCAGATCAGGTGCGGCGTCAGCGTGCGCATCCCTTCCGGGATCGGTTTGACGGACGTGGACATGGGTGTCGCTCCTTCGGGCGGTAGTCGTATCGGAATCGGGACGGACGCGCGATGCGCACGCCTCCGATGCTACGACGGACGAACCTGGCGGAAATCGACACGGCGCCCGACATTTTTTTGTTTTCTCGGGTATCGGCGCACGCGGGTTCCCCGCATCGGACGTCATCGGCGCGTCAGGTCGGCCTCGTTGCCCGGCACGCCGAACTGCCGGCGGCATGCCTCCAGCAATCCCGCCACCGCATCGAGCGGCAGATCGGCAAACCGGGCGATCGGCAGCATCACGCCACCCGGTACCTTGTTGCGCGATGAAAGCGCCGAGAACTGGTAGCCGATGTAGCGATTTCCGGCGACGCTGATGATCCGGAATTCGGTGACGTCACGCCATCGCGTGACGGGTTGCTCGCGCAAAGCCCCGATCAGCCTGAAGCCCATCTCGTCGACCTGCAGCGCCATCCTGCGCCGCGACGACACGAAGAAGGCGGCCCCCGCCAGCGCCAGCAACACGGCCAGTGCCGCCACCGGCCAAAGCGCCGGCGCGGCTGCGTAACCGCACAGGCTCGCCACGGCCAGCACCGCGCACGCGATCGCCCTTCTTTTCAGGCTCCGGCCGTCGACCGCCAGCGTCACCGGCAACGGGCCGACGACGGTTCCCGCGTCGGAATCGACGTGCCAGCCGGCGGAATCGGTGGTTTCGCTTTCGTCGTTCATCGCGCAATCGCTCACGTCGACGGCAACCCGCTCATCGCGGCCGGATACCCGATCGACGCGCCGAGACAGGCGGCCTGTCGCCGCAAAATGCTCGGGATCGACGACGGTAAGCATCGACGCACGACAACACGCCTTCGTCCGCACGGAACCGGCCACGCTCCGTCGGCATCGGTCATGTTCAGTTGCACACCTTGACGGTACCGTTGGTCGTGCATTGACCAATGGCCCAGTGGCTCTGCCCTGCCAGATGAGGTGCCTGGCCGACGCCACGGATCGGCTCGGACGGCGAAGATGCCGGCACGGCCGCGGCAGCCGACGCGGTGTCGGGCGACGGGAGCGGAGGCGGCTCGGGCGCTGTCTGGCAAGCCGACAACGCCAGATAAAGAGCGGATGCCAACAGGGCGATGAGCGGTCTTGACATGATTTCGTACGCGTTTGCGATATTCGCTTCCGGGAAAACGGGCTCGCTCAAGATCACGTGCCCCGTCAGACCGTTCGGCGCAACCGCCAATGCAGCATGGCGATCATCCAATACTACTCCTCGCGATCGACGTCGCGCGAGCGGCCATTCGGCCAGGTGCCGCCCTCCATGCGGCGGCACGCGCCATCGCTGACGCATGCCGCGCCGGTCAGATTTGCGGCAGGTCGCGCAAAGTGCGCGACTCGTTCGTTGCATCGATGTCGAGCTCGATGCCTTCCGATGCATCGCGATACAGCACGCGCTTCAGCCGGGGCCCGATCGCGGTGGCGTCCGATGCCGAGAAGATTGCGCGGACATCGTTACCGGACGCAAGCGCGCGCGCCACATCTGCCACCGGTGCTTCGCTCGGCGTCGCCGCCCACGACCGGTCAGCCGGATTCACGGCCGCCCAGCGCACGTGCGTCACGCGCGCGCTGAGCGGATCGATTCGCACGCCATTCACCGCAAACATCGACATTGGCATCTCCTTCGAATTTTTTGCGGCCCGCCGTACCGATACGCGGTCACGGACGGCCCCAGATCTCGCAGACGTTTCCCGCCGGATCCGCCACGGAAATCGCGATCGTGCCGTCGCCGTAGTCCCATTCGTTCAGGATACTGACGCGACACGACTCAAGTCGCGCGACGGCTTCCGACACGTGCGCGACTTCGATCGCCAGCGCAATGCCATGGCCGGTCGGACGAAACTCAGGGTACGGAAACTTGCCACCGCTACCCGTATGGATGGTCAACGTCGCCGCATTCACGACAAAGCGATGCCACGGATTCCCCGCAGCCGACACGCCTTCGGCATGCACGGGCAGCGCGAGCGCCACCCGATAGAAATCCACCACCGCCCGGAAGCGATCGTCTTCGACCGGCACCAGAATGCCCAGACTCGCGATCATGCGCGCTTCTCCGGCCCACGTGATTTTCGATGATACATTGGGACGCTTTACAACCGTCAACAGACAATCGTGCACGGGAGAAACACATGACCGACGCCTGGGGAACCTTCCCTGCCAGAATGGGCGACCATCAGGCTTTCATCAGCTTCAACCACAGCTTTGCGGAAATCGCCGAAGGCGATCCGCGCACGTCGCTGCTCAGCGTGCGCGTCCCCTTTGCGCATCCGACACCGGAAGGCCTGCCGAGCGGCGACGAATTCACCGACCTCGCGACGATCGAGGATCTGCTCGACGCCACGATCACCGCGAAAGGGGGCGTGCAGGTTGGTCGCATCACCGTCGACGGCCACCGGGATTTCCTCTTCTACGTGCCGTTCGACCAAGAGGCAGCGGCGGAGATCGTCGACACGCTGGCCGATCAGACGACTTACGCCCTGCAGTACGCACATCAGGACGATCCGGACAAGGAAGCGTACTGGCAGACGCTCTACCCGACCGATGACGACTGGCTGATCATGCGCGACATGCGCGTGCTGGATGAATTGCGGAAGAAAGGCGACGCCAGCGAGGTAAGCCGGCGCGTGATGCACTGGGCATACTTCCCCGACCCGAGCGACGCGCATCAGTTCGCGGACTGGGCCGAATCGAAAGGCTATCCGGTCGAATCGGTGGCGCCCACCGAGGACGGCAAGTCGGCGGTCCGGTTTTCACATGAAGGCACCATGGCGCTGGCCGACATCACGCGCCATACGATCGCGATCAACCACGAAGTGCGTGCACTCGGAGGGGATTACGACGGATGGGAAACCAGCGTCGAACAGGCTGGCTGAGCGGGTCGACCTGCCCGCTGTGCGACACGTGATGCAACGCATCCGGCGCAAAAAATATCCCGGCGGCATGCTTGCGCGCCGCCGGGACCAAGGCATCACCGGCCGAAACCGGCGATGGGCCTGAGGGTTCGCTCAGGCACGAGGAAAGCGATTCGTGCGGACCAGGCGAACGGATGCCGGGGCGCGCAATCGATGCGCTCACGCCGCCCGCCGGACGCCTGTCCGGTTCCGTCGACGCAGCCTTCCCGCGTCGGACGGGCAAAAAGCCCCCGCTCCTGCGCGAGCGAGCGGGGAAACGGTTGACCGGGCCGGGGAAGAACGGTCAACCGGCCAAATTGTGAGCGTGGGCCGCACAACGATCTGTGCGGCAACTCACCATTTGGTGACAATGCCGCAGCAATTGGTTCGCTCGCGTGCCGCGCGGATCGCGTCACGGTCCGAGCGCAACGCCCGCGACCGGCGCAAGCATTACCACGATGACGGGCGACAGCACCACGGCCCCGATCATCATCACGCCGTCGGCCGCGAGGGTGACAGGCGTCGCGAGCACGCGCACGGCCTTGCCCGCCGTCGTGATGCGGTCGGTGACCGGGATCTTGTACGCATGCGCAAACGACGACCATGTCTTGCCCTGCGCAAAACCATCGGCGCGATAGCGCGATCCGGCCAGTTCACCCTTCATCCCCAGATCCCAGTCTCCGAGCTTCGTGAAGCCGTCCTCCAGCGCACGATTCCAGTCCTCATCGGTCATGTGATCGCGGTGGAGCCGCAGCGAGAAGTCGCCCGAAATCTTGCTACCCTGCGCGACGAACCCAGATAGCGACGCCTCGATCGATTTCCGGTAAGGCGATGCCAGCACCGCGCCGAGATGCTCCGGCATCTCGAAGATGTAGTGATATTTCTTGCCGAGCACGACGAATTGCTTGCCGTCCTCGCTGACGAGGAATCGGTCGACTGTCTCTTCGTAATGGCCGTCTTCGAACAGCATGGCAGTGCAGCCTGCCAGGCCGGCAGCGACAACGATCGCGCCCGCCGTCAACAGCGTTCTTCTTTTCATGTCTGGAGTTTTATTTTGTTTTAATTCAATCGGATATTTTCAGCCCGGGCCCAGTCTCCGGTAAGTCGCAGGTGTTGTCAAAGCAGGTTTATTCTATTTTTCCGATCGAGACGATTCTGGTTTCATTTTCTTGCACCGATTTTTTCGAAACCGCAGTTTGCGAACGCCGTGACTCGCGTCATGACAACCGGGTTTCGTCATCGTGACGGTCAGCTGAAAAGCCATTCTGCGACCATCTCTATCCAGTCGAGTTCGCCCGCGATATCGATGACGGTTTCGCCGACGATTTCGGCAGTCGATGTGGTCGATGCGCCCGTCGCCACCGTCCCGGCAGCAACCGCGTTCGCCTTCGCCATTTCGACCGGCGCGCCCGATCTCGGATCGGCCAGCCGCTCCAGCCAGTCGATGATGTTGGCACGCGCATCCTCTTCATCGACGAAATCATGTCGCTCCAGAAATCGATCGAACACGACCCACGTAAGCGTCTTGCTTCGCGAATCGGATTCGAGATGCCAGTCGACAACGCCTGTCCGACCGGACGCCCTGATTTCGAGCATCGCGGTGAAACAGTAATCGAGATACTCGATTTCAAGTTTCGACGACATGGTTTTCTCCGGTCGATCTGCCAGCTCTGTACTTACGATGTGCCGCGCATCGGGTTCCTCGACACTGTATGAATCTTCGATGAAATTCGCGCGGCGCATCATGTCCGCGAGCAGTATCGCGATATTCTCGTGACCTGTCGATATCGATCGCCGACACATGACCGCAATCGATTTGCTCACTATTGTTCTCCGCGCTTTTGCTCGCGGCCAAGGTTCTGCCGCGAATCGGGCCGATTTCCTATTTCGGGTATTGTCCTGCCTCGCCGCCGCAATCGCGCTGCTAAACTGGAATCAATAAGGCCGCTTGCGGCATCAGAGGAAACAATGGCACTCGCCCACGCACAGGAAAATGGCGTAGAAGTCTGGGTGATCCAGCTTCCCGGGCACACACCCTATGCCTACACGCACCTCAAGCGGGTATTCTCGTCTGACGATACGCGCCATCGGGTCGTGACGATCGACCTGCCGAAACTGCTGGCATGTGCCGACCGCGACACGACGGACTACGTGTTGCCGTCCGTTCTGTACTGGGCCCCTGGAAAAGCCGCGGGCATTCGCGAATTCCTCGATCCTGAACAGGACAGGATTGCGGACATGCCGTACATCACGTTTCGCGAGACGAGAACGCGAACGCTGCTCGGCATCCCCGGCCTGTCGAAGGTCGGCGTCGCGTCGTTCCGCAACGGCCAGCATCGCGCACGCTATCTGGCCTATGCAGGCGCAACGACCCTGCCCGTCGAGGTGCACGAGACGGAAGCCGATTTGCTCGTGCGGTACTGCGGCGAGTAGCGACGGAGTCCGTTCGGCTTTCGCCCGGCGACGGCCGTACCTCGTGCGACCGTTCGCTCGAACGTCGCCAGGCCGCTACGCCTGTATCGCATAGATCCGGTCGGTGTCCTCCGTCTGGCCGATGCGGCTCGTCTCGATACCCGCCAGTTGCCATCCGTTGTGTTCATAGAAACCGATCGCGCGTTCGTTGTCCTCCAGCACCTTCAGGTGGACCTTGTCCACGCCAAACGTACGCGCCCAGGCACGAACGGCTTCGATCATGCGCTTGCCCGTGCCGCTTCCGTGATGCGCAGGATGGACGTGCAGGCAGTCGAGCAACACGCCAGGCACCGGGTCGACCGGACGCTCGGCGCTGACGAAGCCCACGGGCTCGCCATCCGCCTCGGCGATCAGCACGAGCCCCCACTCTTCTTCATTGCGATCCAGATAGTGCCGCCATCGGTTCGCGTGCTCCGTCGGTACCTCGTCGGCGAGGTAGGCAGCCGGCAGGATGTGGCTGTATGCGGTTTGCCAGCTCAGCGTGTGCAGGCGAGCGATATGGTTTGCGTCGTGCGCTGTCGCGGCACGCAGCGTGGCCCGGGTTTCCGGCATCGGTGGTCACTCCTTCAGCTTGCTCTCTTGATCGGGACATCCCGCCGCAAAATATACCGCGCGTTGCGGCATGCAACCCTCGACGACCTGCGTGCGAACGATACCGTGTCGGCCTGTCCCGGGCCGACGAAATCACGGCATCGCACTCCGCACGTAATCGGCGCGTACCTTGCATGCGCCGTCGCCACCCACCAGCTCGTGACGTCCGCCAGCGCTCGTCTTCTTCACGCCTGACGCGATCGCGTCAGCGCCTGCCCGCCGGGCGTCGCTGCAACTCGTTGCCTGTGCAACGGAATGAAGGCAAAAAAAATCCCGACACCATCATTGGTCGTCGGGATCGAACGGCCCTGCAAAGCATGAGGGCACGAGGAAGCCGACACATTACATCAATGCAAGACTGTTGCGCGCTGTCGGTTCACGCCAAGTCCCTGTCCCATTCCGCCATTCATGCGCAAAGCGCGGCCATAAACGAAAAAAGCCTGCTCACGCGGAACGCGAGCAGGCAAGAAAACGGATCAGCATTCGAGGCACGAGGGCTGTCCATGGAAGATAACGGCACGGAGCGCAAGAACCTTAGCTGGGACAGGAAACTTCGCAACATCATGTCGGCGGGATACGGCCATCCAATCTCGTGTCGAAGATCCATTGATGAAAACCGGCGACACAGTGACGATATCCTGTCGCCCGCAACGCTGGCCGTCCGCCAACCGTGCGAAGCTCCACCCGGCTTGCTCGTAGCAAAGCACCACTCCATTCAATCGGCCATGTATGGCAAACTTCGGCTCCGAATCGGCGCAGCGCGCACTCTTCACTGCAGGGGAATCATGTACGTCTTGATCTATATCGCAGCAGTCGCTGTCGCGAACCTGATGGTCGCTCATTTCGGACCCGCTGCTACACCGATCATCGCGTTCTTTCTGATCGGACTCGATCTCGCGATTCGAGACCGACTCCATCTGGACTGGCGCGGTCGCGCGCTTTGGTCAAGGATGCTTGCGTTGATCGCGGCCGCTGGTGTTGTCAGTTACGCGCTCAATCCGGCTGCCAAGGAAATCGCCCTCGCGTCTCTCGCAGCGTTCGGTTCGGCAGCCGTAGCAAGTGCAATCGTGTTTCAACTCGCACGTCGCTTTCCGATACTGGCGCGCGCCAACGGTGCGAACGTCGCGGGTGCGGCTGTCGACTCCATCGTCTTTCCGCTTATTGCGTTCGGGGCGGTGTTTCCGACGATCGCCGCATTGCAGTTCGTTGCAAAGGTGGCGGGTGGCGCTTTGTGGTCGTGGGTGGTTTTTAGAAACACTCGAACGGTTCAGGCGGGGATCGCGAGCAATGTGGTTGATCGGTGACGACGAGCGCTGTCCAGATATCGCTGACTACGCTTTTTTGATGGAAGAAGTTCGACGCGCAGGTACCAGCCCGTGTCAGCTTCAGCGCGTGGAGTAAGCATGCGGACGGTGGAAAGGTTGATTCAGCGTCCCGTCAGGATCGGTCGCCGCGCGATTTCATACCCCAAGAACCAGCGACGCACCAACCCTATCGTCACGATGCCCACGATCACGCCGGCACCGATATCTGCCAGGTAATGGCCACCAACCGAGAACGTCGATGCCAGCATGACCGAATTGAGCGCGAGCGCGACGGGAAAAATGAAGCGAAGATTACGTGTGACGTAGATCAACATTACCGCGACGACTGCATGAAATGACGGTAACGAAACGATTCCCTGCATCGCCATGGGATTCATCACCATGGGCGCCCCAGTTCTCGCACTGAAATAATCAGAAAGGTGAGACGCCGGACCGGAGTCGATAATACCGAAGTACGGGAATGCACTCGCCGCCGGATACCACGTCGAAATCGCAACGACGAATATCAGCGAAATCACGAATATCAGCATCATCTCGCAAAGCTCTTGCTTTCGGCGCAACAGTCCGAATAAAAAGCACAACAGAACCATCTGATACGAAATGGTTTTATATGCGAACAAAAGTACTTGCTGAATAACCTCGTAACGTACGACCCATTGGTAGCTTTTCAACCAATCGAATCCGAACGATTGCTCCCACGCCAGAAGCGCACCCTGGATCTCGGGACGGTTGACGGCCGCCCCGATATACGTCGCAATCACTGCCGCCTGCGCATTCATCGTGACGGTTCGAAAGCAAAGGACCGAGAGCGCGATATCCCGACAGCGAAATTTTTCGGCAATTTCCCGATAGCGCGGGATACGTCCGATGCCGACTAAGACACCGCAGATCAGTAGCGTCATGACGCACGTCTCGACCGATTGCGGATACCACTCGTGAATGAGGGACAGCCCAAATCGGCCCATGGTCGCGAAATCGACAGCAAACATGACACCCGTCAGCATCCAAGCAATCGCAAACGCCCCCAATACTCTCGTTCTCATATTTTCCCCGGCCATGCTTTTTATTGACGGTGTATCCGTCCTGTCAGCACATATTCAATCACGCCCGGCAAAAAATTACACTGGGCGTTTGTCATAGGCCAGCCAAATCAATCATCGCGGGAACGGGCGCTCATGGCGGAGGTGGTTGCGGTGTTTCCGCCGTTGAAGGGGCGTTTCCGCGTCTCGACCGCCTTGTGTCGATCGAAGGCACTCGCTTAGCCGGTCGACACTCGCGTGAAGCGCGCAATGCAATGCCGGAAGATGCGCCGCAAGGTAATCGAGCCGTTCGAAATCATGCCAACGCTCGCGGCACGCCCCGGTCGGTTGGAGGCGATTCGGCACGAAGAAATGCCTGTCCGTGTTCACGCCGAGGCGCGGCACGCACTACACGCGCGACGGATTCAAGGGATGCCGAGGGAAGTTGATGAGCGAAACGATCGAGGCGAAGGTCATTGCCGATCGATTCGCATTCCATGACTTGCGTGCATATTACGCACCCAACATCAGAGCGAGCGCGGCGCCCTGCCCGACCTGCATGCGAACCCCGCGACAACCGCACGGGCGTACGACCGAAACAAAATCGGAAAGCACTGGGAATTCCATTTTGTGGAATGCCAAAACAAAAACGGCACTGTCTTTTGGGACAGTGCCGTTTTTAACAACTTGATACCGCTTGGAATTCTGTGGGGTGGCTGATGGGACTCGAACCCACGACGACAGGAATCACAATCCTGGACTCTACCAACTGAGCTACAGCCACCACTGTTACTGCTTTTTGTTCTTCGCTGCTTTTGTGTTTCAGCAGCGAAGAACAAGATTATACGAACACTTTTGAATCTTGCAAAGCTTTTTTTTCAAAAATTTCTTCGGCCTCGTTCAGATGCGCGCGCGCCTCGTCGAACACGGCCAGATCAGCTCGGGCGAGCTTCTTGTTGTCGGACAGCACACGACGCCAGCCGCGTGCACCGGGCATGCCGCGATACAGTCCGAGCGCGTGCCGCACGATCGCGCCGAGGTAGGTCCCGCGCTTCAGTTCGGCCGCGCAGTATTCGATCAGCTTCGCCTCGGCCTCTTCGCGCGTCGGCACCGCGGCGGTCGACCCGTAGAAGCGCGTATCCACCTCGGCGAGTACGTACGGGTTGTGATACGCCTCACGGCCAAGCATCACGCCATCGACATGCTCGAGATGCTGCGCAACCTCGTCGAGGGTCGTGATACCGCCGTTGATGACGATCTCGAGCGACGGAAAATCGCGCTTCAGCTGATACGCATAGTCGTACTTGAGCGGCGGGATCTCACGATTCTCCTTCGGCGACAGCCCCTTCAGGATCGCATTGCGCGCATGCACGACGAACGTTTCGCAGCCAGCCTCGGCCACCGTACCGACGAAGTCGCGCACGAACGCGTAGTCCTCGACCGCATCGACCCCGATCCGGTGCTTGACCGTGACCGGCACCGACACCGCATCGCGCATCGCCTTCACGCAGTCGGCAACGAGTTGCGGCTCGTTCATCAGGCACGCGCCGAACGCGCCGCGCTGCACGCGCTCGGACGGGCATCCGCAATTCAGGTTGATTTCGTCGTAGCCCCACTGCTCGCCGAGCTTCGCCGCGCGCGCGAGATCGTCGCGCTCGCTGCCGCCCAGCTGCAGCGCGACCGGCGCTTCGTTCGGCGTGAACGCGAGATGCCGCTGGGCATCGCCGAACAGCAGCGCGCCCGTCGTGATCATCTCCGTATACAGCCACGTGTCGCGCGTCAGCGTACGGTGGAACGAGCGGCAATGCCGGTCGGTCCAGTCGAGCATGGGCGCGACGGATACGCGGCGGGGAGGAAGTGAAGACGGTACGGACATGGATTTCGGGCAACAGGCCAGGCGGCGCGGAAACAACCCGGTATTTTACCGCAACACGGGCTGTGCCTGCCCGGCACGCGTGCTACCCCTCGCCCAGCTCAGCATCGACCGCCCGCCGGGCCTCGTCGAGCACGCGCTCGATCACGCGCCGTTCGGTCAGCAGCATCCCGTCGACCTTGACGAGCCGCCAGTCGATCCGCACCGCGTCGCCCTGCAGCACGCGGTAATGCGCATGCTCGCCGTCCCAGACCTGCTCGGTCTTCACCTCGATCTCGAAGCCGCGGTACGGCTCGCTGAAATCGCCGAGGTCGCTGCCTCTCGGTTCCATCGCACGCTCCGTGGCGACGCAGCGCCAAGCCGCCCGGGCGGCCCGGCGCCGTGCGCTCAATCGTATTCGTCGGATAAAAAGGATTTGCCCTCGGCCGTCAGGTCGACCCGGTCGGCCGCCGCCTGGTAGATCAGCCCCTCGTTCAGCAACGCGTAGACGACGTCGTCGAACGCAGCGGGAACCGGTCGGCTTTCACCGAACTGGTCGATCCATTTCAGCGCCTCGATGGCTTCGGGGGAAAGGATGGGGGTCATGCGTTGGCCTCCGGCATCGGTGTCGCTCCATCCTAGCACTTCGTCCGGACGTCGAATACCAAGGCAAACGCGCTGCGCCAATGCCGGACGGCGCCCACGGGCAGGTTGCCCGCGGCGCCGCGGCGGTGCAGCACACGCGGGCTCAGAGGCGCGCGATCGATACTTCGGTCGATTTCACGAGCGCGACGACTTCCGCGCCCACCTTCAGTTCGAGTTCGTCAACCGAACGGGTCGTGATCACCGACGTGACGATGCCGAACGGCGTCTCGACGTCGACCTCGGAGACCACCGATCCGCGAATGATCTCCTTGACCTTGCCCTTGAACTGGTTACGTACGTTGATTGCAGTGATGCTCATCAGGTTGATCGCTCCGAAGAAAAAGATCTCAGAACGGGCGGCCGCTGCCGCCCGGAATTAAACGGCCCAGCGGATCTGCCCGACCGGTCGAACGTTGTCTGCCTCATGCGGTGCGTCGTGGTCGGCCGCACCGGGCCCGCCAGCGAGCACGCGTTTCAGCACGCGATCCTCGAGCGCCGCAAACGCAGCCGACGCGCGGGCGCGCGGCCGGTCGAGCGGCACCGGCTGATCCAGCGCCACCCGCCCCTGCTCGATGAGCAGGATGCGGTCGCCGAGCGCGACGGCCTCCTGCACGTCGTGCGTAACGAGGAGCGCGGTAAATCGATGCTCGCGCCACAACCGCTCGATCAGCGCATGCATCTCGATACGGGTCAGCGCGTCGAGCGCGCCGAGCGGCTCGTCGAGCAACAGCAGTTGGGGCCGGTGCACGAGCGCACGGGCCAACGCGACACGCTGCCGCTGGCCGCCCGACAGTTGCGCGGGCCAGTCGTTCGCGCGTTCCAGCAGGCCGACTTCATCGAGCACCGCGCGTGCCTGGTCGCGCGCGCCGCGTCCGAGGCCCAGCATCACGTTCTGCAGCACGGTCTTCCACGGCAGCAGGCGCGCATCCTGGTACATGATCCGCGTATCGAGTTCGCCGCCGCCCTCGCCGCGCGTTTCGAGCGTGCCGCTGCTCGGCTGCTCCAGTCCCGCGACGAGACGCAGCAGCGTCGATTTCCCGCAGCCGCTGCGGCCGACGATTGCGACGAAGCTGCCGCGCGCGATGCCGAGCTCGACGTTGTCGAGCACCGTGCGCGCCCCGAAGCGCTTGCTGACGCCCGACAGCGTCACCGCATCGTCCGGTGCCGGGCTTCCCGGCCGTCGCCGCGCGAGCGGAACGACGGATGCGCCGGCATCACGTTCGAGAACCGCTGCGTCCCGCGCGTCGCCGTCCGCGACACGCGCCTGCACCAGTTCGGCCTCAAGGTCTGCGCCGGCAAGCGGGCCGTAGGCGGCCGCCGAAGTCGTCGCATTCATGCCTTTGCTCCTGATTGATAAGCGGGGTGCCAGCGCAGCGTCACGCGCTCGAGCCATTTCGCCAGCACGTCGGCCAGCTTGCCGAGCACCGCGTACAGCAGGATGCCGACCACCACCACGTCGGTTTGCAGGAATTCACGCGCGTTCATCGTCATGTAGCCGATGCCCGACTGCGCGGAGATCGTTTCCGCGACGATCAGCATCACCCACATCAGCCCGAGCGCAAAGCGCACGCCGACGAGAATCGACGGCAACGCACCAGGCAGGATCACGTCGCGGTACAGCGCAAAGCCGCGTACGCCGTAGCTCTTCGCCATCTCGATCAGGTTTGCGTCGACCGAGCGGATCCCGTGATACGTGTTGATGTAGACCGGGAAGAACACCCCGAGCGCAACGAGGAACAGCTTCGCCTTCTCGTCGATGCCGAACCACAGGATCACGAGCGGAATCATCGCGAGCGCCGGGATGTTGCGGATCATCTGGATCGTCGAATCGAGCGCGACCTCGGCCGCCTTCGACAAGCCGGTCGCGAGCCCCAGCGCGAGGCCGACGCCGCCGCCGATCGCGAAACCGAACAGCGCGCGCCACGTGCTGACCTTCACGTTCGCCCACATTTCACCCGACGTCACGAGCGACCAGGCCGCTCGCACGACCGCCACGGGTTCGGGCAGCACGCGGGTCGACAGCCAGCCGATGCGCGCGCCCACTTCCCATGCCGCCAGCAGCGCGAGCGGCACGAGCCACGGCGCGACGCCGCGCCATGCGCGGGCGGCCAGGGCCGCGGCCGTCGTCGACGTTTTCGTTGTCATCGCAGGCCTCCTGTCGCTCAGCTCTGGGCCGCTTTCGGCAGATAGCTGTTGCCGACGATCTCGCCGAACGGGCCCGACAGCGGGCCGGTCGCTTTCGCCGCGCCGTTGCCCTTGATCAGCGGGAATACGAGTTCCGCGAAACGGTACGACTCCTCCAGGTGCGGATAGCCGGACAGGATGAAGGTCTCGATGCCGAGATCCGCGTATTCGCGCATGCGCTCGGCGACCTGCTCCGGGTTGCCGACGAGTGCGGTGCCCGCGCCGCCGCGCACGAGGCCGACGCCGGCCCACAGGTTCGGGTACACCTCGAGCGCCTCGCGGCCGCCGCGCTTGCCGCCGTGCAGCGCGGCCATCCGGCGCTGGCCTTCCGAATCCATGTTCGCGAACGCCTTCTGCGCGCGTGCGATGGTTTCGTCGTCGAGGCGGCTGATCAGGCGCTCGGCGTCGCGCCATGCTTCGTCCTCGGTCTCGCGCACGATCACGTGCAGACGAATGCCGAACTTGATCTTGCGGCCGCGCGCCTCGGCGCGGGCGCGAATATCGGCGATCTTCTTCGCGACGGCCTCGGGCGGCTCGCCCCAGGTCAGGTAGGTGTCGATGTGATCGGCCGCGATCTCGTGCGCAGCCGGCGACGAGCCGCCGAACCACAGCGGCGGATGCGGACGCTGCACGGGCGGATACAGTGCCTTGCCGCCCTTCGACTGCAGATGCTTGCCGATGTAGTCGAACCCGCCGTTGTCGTGCGACGCGGACAGCAGCCCGCGCCAGATGTTCAGGAAGTCGTCGGTGATTTCGTAGCGCGTGTCGTGATCCGCGAACAGGCCGTCGCCTTCGAGCTCGGCGGCATCGCCGCCCGTCACGACGTTGATCAGCAGGCGGCCGCCCGACAGGCGGTCGAACGTCGCGGCCATCCGCGCCGACAGCCCCGGCGATGCGATGCCGGGACGGATCGCGACCAGGAATTTCAGGCGCTGCGTCGCCGGGATGAGGCTCGACGCAACGACCCACGCATCCTCGCAGGAACGGCCGGTCGGCAGCAGCACGCCCTCGTAGCCGAGCGTATCGGCCGCTACCGCGACCTGCTTGAAGTAATCGTAATCCGCGGCGCGCGCACCTTCGGCCGTACCGAGGTAGCGGCTGTCGCCGTGCGTGGGGATAAACCAGAACACATTCATCTGCTGCTCCTGCTTGACTGTCCTTGCCGGAATTTGAAAAAACACCTCCCTGCTCGCGTCGCGGATGCGCGGCGCATGCATGGTGTGCGTTCGAATCGGGATGGCTCGCCGGTCAGGCCGTGCAGCGGGCGAGGACGCGATTGCACGGCTGTTTCTGGGAAATCAGTCTAGGGATCGGTGCAGGGCTTTGGAACGATTTTTTTGAGCTTAGGTTTTCCGCTTTCGTGATTAGCACGACGCTGGAGCGAATATCGCGGCGGGCGGGCCCTATAATGGCGCACCTATCCGAATAACTCCGCGCGGACGGCCCCGGCCGTGCGCGCCTGCGGTGCACTCATCGATGCAGAAAGTCATCCTGCCATTCCTGTCCGGCTTCCTGGCCGCCCTGTTCTTCCGCGAAGCCACGCTCGCCCTCCTTCATACGGCCGACCTGATCGCCGCAACCGGCTTCTCCACGCAGCCGTTCGCGCCGCTCGGCATTCCTGAATTTGTCGCGAATGCGCTGATCAGCGCGTGCTGCGCGATCCCGATGGCGTGGCTGCTGCGCGTCTCGCCGGAGCGCGAGGCCTCGTGGATCGGCGCGCTGGTGTTCGGCGGCATCGTGCTGACGGCCGCCCGCGTGTTCGCGATCGATCCGCTGCGCGGCATCTGGCCGTCGGGCAACATGATGCCCGTGCTCGCGGCCGGCTTCGCGGCGAATGCGGTATGGGGCTTCGGCGCCCTCGTGTTCATGCGCGCGTTCATGTCGGACGACGCAGGCGACGAATAACGCGGCGGCAAGCGCTGCGCCCTTCGCCACCCACCGGTCGACACCCATGCAAAAGGCCGCCTGCACGTGCAGGCGGCCTTGTCGTTTCCAGCGCGCGCTTCGGCCAGTCCGACCGACGTCAGTCCTGCAGCTTCCGCAGCGGATGCGTGTCCGGCGTCCACGGGCTGTCGAACATCGCGAGCACGTCCGTGCGGTCGATATCGGCGGACGACTTGAAACGCCAGGCCGGCTGGTGGTCCTTGTCGACGATCAGTGCACGCACGCCTTCGATCACGTCGCCGCGCGCGAACGTCGAGCGCGTGAGATCGAGATCGCGCCGCAGGCAATCGGCCATCGTTGCGCCACGTGCACGTTCGACGACTTCCAGCGAGACGGCCATCGACAGCGGCGACAACTGTTCGCGCATCGCGTGAGTCGCCTTCTCGGCCCATCCGTCGACGGCCGCGCAATCCGGCTCGGCGTCGAGCGACGCGAGGATCGCGCCGATGTCCGGCTGCGCGAAATGCCGGTCGATCCCGGCACGCGCGTCGGCCAGCGCCGACGTGTCGGGCGTCGGCACGACCTTGTGTGCGGCCGCCGCGTCGGCCACGCACGCGACTGCCTGCGCGCCGCTGTCGATGCGCGCGCTGCGCAGCGTATCGAGCAGCGCCGGCACTGCGGCATCGGGCAGATAAACGTCGGCGAGCTGCGCGTACAGCGCGCCGGCCGCGTCGAGCGTCGCGCCGGTCACGGCGAGATAGCGGCCGAGCGCGCCGGGCGTGCGCGCGAGGAACCAGCTCATCCCGACGTCCGGGAACAGGCCGATACGGGTTTCCGGCATCGCCATCTTCGTCGAGTCGGTCACGACACGCAGACCGCCCGTATGCCGCGCCGCCTGCGAAATCCCCATGCCGCCGCCCATCACGACGCCGTGCATCAGCGCGATATAAGGCTTCGGATAGGTGAAGATCGTGTGGTTGAGCGTGTACTCCTCGGTGAAGAACGTGTCGACCGCATCGCGGTCGCCTCGCTGCCACGCATCGTGGAAGAAGCGCACGTCACCGCCCGCGCAGAACGCACGCGGATGCGGGCTGTACACGACGACGGCGACGACCTCCGGATCGTCGCGCCACGCGTCGAGCGCCTGCTGCATCAGCCGGATCATGCCGACCGACAGCGCGTTCAGCGCCTTCGGCCGGTTCAGTTCGAGAAAGCCGATGCGGTTCGCGACAGTCGCGCGCACGTCGGGCTGAGTGGATTCGGCGGAAACGGCAGCGGGAGAGGAATCGGTCATGAGAGTCATCCGGCAAATGGCAGTCGCAGGCTCAGTGCGCCTGCATCTTCGAGAACAGGTTCAGCACCACGACGCCGGCGATGATCAGGCCGAGGCCGATCACGGCCGGCAGGTCCGGCACCTGGCGATAGAGCAGCATCGCAACGAGCGTGATCAGCACGATGCCCGCGCCCGACCAGACGGCATAGATGATGCCGACGGGCATCGTGCGCAACGTGATCGACAGGCAGTAGAACGCGATGCCATAACCGGCCACGACCAGCAAAGACGGCCAGAGGCGCGTGAAGCCGTCCGCCGCGCGCAACGCCGACGTGCCGATCACTTCCGCGACGATCGCGATCGCGAGCCAGGCGTAACCGGGAAGCTGCATCGCTCAGCTCCTCGCGAGGGCCAGCACGGCGTAGTCGTGGCCGAGCTCGGCACAGAGCGCCTCGACGACGAATTCGTGGTCCGCGCGCTGCGGCAGCCCCGACGCGGTGATCGAGCCGATCACGCCGGCACCGGCGACGGTCAGCGGGAACGAGCCGCCGTGCGGCGAATATTCGGCGATCGGCAGCCCGTGCTTGTCGGCGAGCGTCGCGCCGGCCTGCTGCATGCGCAGGCCGATCGCGTACGAGCTGCGGCGGAAATGGGCGACGACGTTGCGCTTGCGGCGTACCCAGTCGGCATTGTCGGGCGTGGTGCCAGCGAGCGCCGCGTAAAACAGCGGCTGGCCGAACGTGACGATGTCGATCGCGATCGCATGGCCACGCGACGTCGCGAGCGCGTGCATCCGGTTGCCGAGCGCCCATGCGCGGGCCGCGTCGAATTGGGGAAATACGAGCGCCTGTTCCTGCGCGCCGATCGATTGCAGATCGTGAGCGATATCCATGAATCCGTCGATACAGTAATGAGAGTCGCAACAGCGCCGAAGCGATCGCGCGCGGCCCCGCTGCCGAAGAAACGAAACAAACCGCTCGATTCTAGCGCACGCACCCGCCGTACCGGCCCCACAAGCAGCGACAAGAAATTGTCAGAAAACGCTTGCACGCATTCGGGTTACTCCTTATAATTCATTTCTTCGACGGACGCGGGGTGGAGCAGTCTGGCAGCTCGTCGGGCTCATAACCCGAAGGTCGTAGGTTCAAATCCTACCCCCGCAACCAACCGTCCAGAATTACGCAAAAAGCCCGGCTCCGCGCCGGGCTTTTTGTTTTTCCGCCGCACGCCTCGTCCCGCTTCGCGCGACACGCGGCCTGCACGCGCAGGCGTTCAAGAATGCCGCGCCCCGGTGATACACTCGCATCACCTCGTCCCTTCCACTCGACATGAAATTCTGCTCCGTCTGCGGTCACGAAGTCATCGCGCGCATTCCTCCGGGCGACAACCGCGAGCGCTTCATCTGCGATCACTGCGGCACGATCCACTACCAGAATCCGCGCAACGTCGTCGGCACGGTTCCGGTCTGGGGCGATCAGATCCTGCTGTGCCGCCGCGCGATCGAACCGCGCTACGGGTTCTGGACGCTGCCCGCGGGCTTCATGGAAATGGGCGAGACGACGGCCGAAGCCGCCGCGCGCGAAACGCTCGAGGAAGCCGGCGCGCGCGTCGAGGTGCAGAACCTGTTCACGCTGCTCAACGTGCCGCACGTGCACCAGGTCCACCTGTTCTACCTCGCGCGGCTCACCGATCCGGCGTTCGAGGCCGGCGAGGAAAGCCTCGAAGTGAAGCTGTTCGACGAAGCCGATATCCCGTGGGACGAAATCGCGTTCCCGACCGTCAGCCAGACCCTGCGGTTCTTCTTCGCCGATCGCGCCGCGGGCGACTACGGCGTGCACACCGGCGATATCTTCCGCTCGCTGCGCAACGGCTGAGCCCCCGCCCCATGGTCCCCTGGCTCGGCCCGGACGATCCGTTTCCGCCCATCGAACGCGCGCTCGGTCCCGCGACCGGCGCGCCCGGCCTGCTCGCCGCGAGCGCCGACCTGCTGCCCTCGCGCCTCATCGACGCGTACCTGCGCGGCATCTTCCCGTGGTATTCGGACGGCCAGCCCGTGCTGTGGTGGAGCCCCGACCCGCGCATGATCCTCGTGCCGGCCGAATTCAAGGTGTCGCCCTCGCTGCGCAAGACGCTGAAGCGCGTGCTGCGCGAGCCCGACTGGGAAGTGCGCGTCGACCACGATTTCCCGGGCGTGATGCGTGCGTGCGCGCAGGCGCCGCGGCGCGGGCAGCGCGGCACGTGGATCACGGCCGAGATCATCGACGCTTACACGTCGCTCTACCGCTCCGGCAACGCGCACAGCATCGAGACGTGGCACGACGGGCGGCGCGTCGGCGGCCTGTACGGCGTGTCGTTCGGGCGGATGTTTTTCGGCGAATCGATGTACGCGGACGCGACCGATGCGTCGAAAATCGCGCTGGCCGCGCTCGTCGCGCACCTTCGCGAGCAGGGGCTGGAAATGATAGACTGCCAGCAGAATACGTCGCATCTAGCGTCGCTCGGCGGCCGCGAGATCGCACGCAAGGCCTTTGTCGCTCACGTGCGCAGCGCGGTAGCCGAACCGCCGATTCCGTGGCAGTTCGACAAGCGCGTGCTCGCCGCGCTGACGGGCCGCGCCGAAACGGCGGCCCCCTCCGGGATCGAGCGCTAGCGCGGCACTCCCTCCCTGCAACGAGAGCTGCCCATGACTCACCCGACTGAGCTGCCGCTTTCACCGCTTTCGGCGCTGCAATTCTATGCAACGGCGCCCTATCCGTGCAGCTATCTGGACGGCCGCGTCGCGCGCTCGCAAGTCGCGACGCCGAGCCACCTGATCAACTCCGACATCTACACCGAGCTCGTGAAGGCCGGCTTCCGGCGCTCGGGCGTCTTCACGTATCGTCCGTACTGCGACGGCTGCCGTGCCTGCGTGCCGGTGCGCGTCCCCGTCGCCGCGTTCGCGCCGTCGCGTACGCAGCGCCGGATGTGGAAGCGGCATCGCACGCTCGTCGCGACGGTTTCGCCGCTGCACTACGACGAAGAGCACTACGCGCTCTACATGCGCTACCAGTCCGCGCGCCACGCGGGCGGCGGCATGGATCGCGACAGCCGCGACCAGTACGAGCAATTCCTGCTGCAGAGCCGGATCAACTCGCGCCTCGTCGAATTCCGCGACCTCGACGTCCCGGGCGGCGAGCCCGGGAAGCTGCGCATGGTCAGCATGATCGACATCCTCGGCGACGGGCTGTCGTCCGTCTACACGTTCTTCGAGCCCGACGACCGGCACACGAGCTACGGCACCTACAACATCCTGTGGCAGATCGAGCAGGCGAAGAGCCTCGGCCTGCCCTACGTGTACCTCGGCTACTGGATCCGCGAGAGCCCGAAGATGGCCTACAAGGCGAACTTCCACCCGCTCGAAGGGCTGATCGACGGCCGCTGGAAGATACTCGATCCGGAACGGATCGACCTGCCGCCCGTCGACGCGGCACTGGCCCGTGCGCCGTTGCCGGGCGGGCATTCCGGCTCGGGCTGACGCGCGCCGCGGGGGTGACGAAGCGAAGCGCGCCCCTGCCGCCCAACTCCCGGTAAAATAGCGGGTTGTCATTCATTCCGGCTGTCCGCCCTATTCCCGTGTTCAGTTCCCTTTATCCGCTGGCCCGCGCATCCCTGTTCAAGATGGATGCGGAAGACGCTCACCACCTCACGCTACGCGCGCTCGGCGCGGCCGGCCGCACGGGCCTTGCCTGCGCGCTGTCGGCCCGCGTGCCCGACGCGCCGCGCACCGTGATGGGGCTCACGTTCCGCAACCCGGTCGGCCTCGCGGCCGGCCTCGACAAGGATGGCGCGGCCATCGACGGCCTCGCGGCGCTCGGCTTCGGCTTCATCGAGGTCGGGACCGTCACGCCGCGCCCGCAGCCCGGCAACCCGCGCCCGCGGATGTTCCGCCTGCCGCAGGCCGAAGCACTGATCAACCGGATGGGCTTCAACAACCACGGCGTCGACCAGTTCGTGAAGAACGTCCAGGCTGCCCGCTATCGCGGCATCCTCGGCCTGAACATCGGCAAGAACGCCGATACGCCGATCGAGCGCGCCGCGGAGGACTACCTGTACTGCCTCGAGCGCGTGTACCCGTTCGCGAGCTACGTGACGATCAACATCTCGTCGCCGAACACGAAGAACCTGCGCCAGCTGCAGGGTGCGGGCGAGCTCGACGCGCTGCTCGCGGCGCTGAAGGACAAGCAGCAGCGCCTCGCCGACCTACACGGCAAGCTCGTGCCGCTCGCGTTGAAGATCGCGCCCGATCTCGACGACGAACAGGTCAAGGAAATCGGCGACACGCTGCTGCGCCACAAGATCGAGGCGGTCATCGCCACCAACACGACGCTGTCGCGCGCGGCCGTCCAGGGCCTGCCGCATGCGGACGAAGCCGGCGGCCTGTCCGGCCGCCCCGTGTTCGACGCGTCGAACGAAGTGATCCGCAAGCTGCACGCCGAAGTCGGCAGCGATGTGCCGATCATCGGTGTCGGCGGTATTTTCTCGGGCGAGGATGCCCGCGCGAAGCTCGCGGCCGGCGCGGCGCTGGTGCAGCTCTATACGGGGTTCATCTACCGCGGTCCCGCGCTCGTCGCGGAATGCGTGAAGGCCGTCGCCCGCGAACGCTCCGCGTAATATAGGCATAAACAAACGATATTTAAAAGTCGATTGCATTTTTGCTATCATCGACCCCGTTATCAGAATCAATGACCCGGACAGGGCAAGGAAACACACGATGAAGATTGCGCTGCTGAAGAAGCTGCTGGTTGCCGGCCTGATCGGCACGTCGTTCGCCGCTGCCACCGCGCATGCGGCCGACCTCCTCGACCAGGTGAAACAACGCGGCACGCTGCGGGTCGGCCTGGAAGGCACGTTCCCGCCGTTCAACTCGAAGAACCCGCAAGGCGAACTCGTCGGCTTCGACGTCGACATCGCGAAGGCCGTGGCCGCGAAGCTCGGTGTGAAGGCCGAATTCGTGACGACCGAATGGAGCGGCATCATCGCGGGCCTGCAGGCCGGCAAGTTCGACGTGATCGCCAACCAGGTCGGCATCACCGACAAGCGCAAGGAAACGCTCGACTTCTCGCCGGCGTACACGTACTCGTCCGCGCAGCTGATCCAGCGCAAGGACGACACGCGTGACTTCAAGTCGCTGGAAGACCTGAAGGGCAAGAAGCTCGGCGTCGCGCTCGGCACGAACTACATGGACATGGCGAAGTCGGTGCCGGGCATCGACGTGAAGACGTACCCGGGCGCGCCCGAGTACCTGCGCGATCTCGCGGCCGGCCGTCTCGACGCGGCGCTCAACGACCGCCTGATGCTCGCGTACCTGACGAAGAACTCGCAACTGCCGCTGCGCCCGGGCGCGAACGTCGGTTCGGCGAACCCGTCGGGCATCCCGTTCAAGAAGGGCAACCCGAAGTTCCAGAAGGCGATCGACGACGCGATGGCGCAACTCGAGGCCGACGGCACCTTCACGAAGATCTCGGACAAGTGGTTCGGCATCGACGTGACGAAGCCGATCAAGTAAGCACGCCTGCATTTCCCGCCTGACGGCGGGCCGGAAAGGGCGGCATCCGTCACGATGCCGCCCTTTGTTTTATGCGTCCGGTTTATGATTGCGCTTTCGCGCACGCATTCGATTCGTATTCCATGTCGACAACGTCCCTGCTCGTCCAATCGCTGCCGGTGCTCGCCCAAGGCGCCGTTCTGACCGTCAAGTTCGCCGTGCTGTCGATGGTGTTCGGCCTGCTTGGCGCCGTCGTGCTCGCGATGATGGGCATCCGGCAAAGCGAAGCGCTCGACGGTTTCGAACGCATCTGGGTCAACGCGCTCGCGTGGCTGGCACGCGCGTACGTGAGCCTGATGCGCGGCACGCCGCTGCTCGTGCAGATCTTCGTCATCTACTACGGGCTGCCGAGCCTCGGGATCTCGCTCGACCCGACGCCCGCCGGCGTCATCGCGCTGTCCGCGAACGTCGCGGCCTACATGTCGGAAAGCATGCGCGGCGCGATCAACGGGATCGCGCGCGGCCAATGGCTCGCCGCGTACAGCCTCGGGTTGTCGTGGGGGCAGACGCTGCGCTACGTGATCGGCCCGCAGGCGCTGCGCATCGCGGTGCCGAGCCTGTCGAACAGCCTGATCAGCCTGATCAAGGACACGTCGCTCGTGTCCGTGATCACCGTGACCGAACTGCTGCGCAGCGCGCAGGAAGTAATCGCGGCAACCTATCAGCCGCTGCCGCTTTATCTCGCCGCCGCGGCCGTGTACTGGATCCTGTGCCAGATCCTCGAATGGGTGCAGCGCTGGTACGAAAAGCGCCTGTCGCTGCCGTCGCGGCACTGAGCGCACGCCGCGCGCCGGGCCGCTCGCGCGCGCCCGGCTCCCGCCTTCCCGCTTACTCGCCCGAATAACGCACGCCGAGCGCCGCTCGCGCGGCATCGGTCATCGCGATCATCTGCCGCGAATGGTCGTGCGTCATGATCGGGCTTTCGGTCTGGCCCGCACGCAGCAGGTCGCAGAAGTGCGCGGTCTCGTAGTTCAGGCCGCCGCCGTCGAACGGTGCGTCGAGTTCGACGGTGCGCCCGTCCGCATAACGAATCGTCGCACGCGCGGGGTTCCACCATTTCTCGTGAATCGTCACGTGGCCGCCGGCCGCGGCGATCAGCGCGTCGCCGCGCCCCATCACGTCGAGCCCGCAAAAGAGCTGCGCGATCCCGCCGTTCGCGTGCACGCTGTTCAGGCTTGCGAACAGATCGACACCCGTCTCGCCGACGCGGCCGAGCGTCTGCACGTCGCGCGCGGCGCCGAGCCAGTCGACCGCGAGAAACGCCTCGTAGATCCCGATATCGAGCAGTGCGCCGCCCGCGCGATCGAGACGATAGACGGCATGGTCGTCCGGCACCGATGACGACGCGCACCCTGCCCGCACGAGCCGGATCTCGCCGATCGGATCGTCATGCAGATGCGCACGTAACTGACGGTACAGCGGGAAGAACGGCGGCTTCATCGCCTCCATGAAAAGCCGCCCGGCGTCGCGTGCCGCACGCAGCACGGTGTCGAGCTGCGCCGCGTTCAGCGTCGCGGGCTTTTCGCACAGCACGGCCTTGCCGGCAGCCAGCGCGGCCAGCGTGTACTGCCCGTGACTGTCATGGAGCGTCGCGATGTAGACCGCGTCGATATCGCTCGCGAGAAGTGCTTCGAGGCTTGCGGCAGGCGTACCGCCGTACGCTTCGCAAAAGTCTGCCGCGGCATCGGCGCGGCGGGCCCAGGCACCGGCGAGCGTGGCACCCGGCACGTGCGCGAGGCTTTGCGCGAAACGGCGCGCGATGCTGCCTGCGCCAACGATGCCGAAGCGCACCGTGCGATGGTCGTTGTCGTTCATCCTGATCTTCCGTGTCGGTCGTATGACGATGGCCGGCACGCTGCCGGCCGGCCGTCATGATAAACGGCCCGCGGCACACGGATGAGCGAGTCGCGCAGCGTCAGGCGCGCATGGGCACGTCGACGGAGAAATCGCGCGAGATCTCGTCGGCGCTGAAATCGATCAGCGCAAGCGAAGCGGCTTCGGCTTCGCGCGGGTCGCGCCGCTCGATCGCGTCGACCACACGTGCATGCGCCTTCACGACGACGTCGTGCGCACCTTCCTTCTGCACGACACGCGGATTCACGAGACGCACCGCACCGCGCACGATCGCCGCCATCTGCTGGAAGAACTGGTTGCCGCTCGCCTGCACGATTCGCGTGTGCAGCAACTCGTCCGCCGTGTCGTAGCCGGGGTCGCCCGGCTGCAGCACCTTGAACGCATCGAACGCTTCGCGGATGCCCGCGATGTCGGCAGCCGTCGCGCGCACCGCCGCCTGCGCGGTCGCGCGCGGTTCGATCAGCATCCGGAATTCGATGACGTCGCGCATGAACTGCGGATCGGGTTTCGCCCGGAATCGCCAGCTCACCACGTCTTCGTCGATCATCCGCCAGTCGCGCATCGGCCGCACGCGCGTGCCGACTTTCGGGCGCACGTCCAGCATGTCGCGCGCAAGCAACATCGATAGCGCTTCCCGCATCACGGTGCGACTCACATCGAACTCTTTCGACAGCACGTCCTGCGGCGGCAAGATGCCGCCGTACTTGTCCTCGACGATACCCGAGACAAGCCCATCCATCACTTTCGCGACCAGTGACCGGTCTTTGCCCTGCTCCATGACACCTCCCCGTGCGTCGATTTGCGAACACCTGCTCCGCAGTTCCGCCGGCCCTGGTTACGACTGTTCTTATGATCTATAAGTTGATGAGTTCGAGGATATTTCGCTATCTGGTAAACACCTGACAGGGTTATCCCTCTTTTTGACCGGGTGATTTATACGGCTAAAAATAAGGCCCGGGAAGCGCATTGCGCCTACCGGGCCCCGATTTCCACAAGATTTAAACATTCAGTCCATTACGACACGCGACTCATCATTACGGACTGCTTGTCACATCTTTCAATTAGCCGAATAAACGATCGTTTCAACGCCGTTTTCCGTGCCGAGCAAGCACAGATTCGCACCGCGCTCGGCGAACAGGCCGACCGTCACGACGCCCGGCCATGCGTTCACCTGGGCTTCGAAACCGCGCGGATCGGCGATCTGCAGCCCCTTCACGTCGATGATCTCGTTGCCGTTGTCGGTGATATACGGCGCGCCGTCCTTCGTCACGCGCAGCACCGGCACGCCGCCGAGCGCGGTCACGCGCCGGCCGATCGCCGTGCGCGCCATCGGCACGACTTCGATCGGCAGCGGGAACCCGCCGAGCACCGGCACGCGCTTGCTGGCGTCCGCGATGCAAACGAACGTATCGGCCACCGATGCGACGATCTTCTCGCGTGTCAGCGCGCCGCCGCCGCCCTTGATCATCGCGCCGCTCGCGTCGATCTCGTCGGCACCGTCGACGTACACCTGCAGCGAATCGACCTCGTTCAGGTCGAACACCTTGATGCCGTGCGACTTCAGGCGTTCGGTCGTGGCGACGGAGCTCGACACGGCGCCGCGATAGCGCGCCTTGACGACGGCGAGCGCGTCGATGAAGCAGTTGGCGGTCGAGCCGGTGCCGACGCCGATCACGGCGCCTTCCGGCACGTTCTGGATCACGTAATCAGCGGCGGCCTGGCCGACGAGGCGTTTGAGTTCGTCTTGAGTCATGGAGTGGTAATGCTGCGGGATTGCGGAAAACCACCAGTTTACCGGACTCGGATGACGGCCCGGCTTTTTCGGCGTGCCGGGCGCGGCGGATTCAGGGCGCGCCCGCCGCGGGCGCGTTGTCCGCCGGTTGCGTGCCGGGAAAGTACTTGTCGAGCAACGCCTGCGCGATCGCGTCGGTTTCGGCGTCCGGGTTGCCTGCATAGTCGGACGGCCTGAAATGCATCTGGAACGCCGCGAACACGCGGCGCGTGCGTGCGTCGAGCACGCCATCGGTGGCCACGTCGTAACCGTAGCGCGCGAGCTTGAGCTGCAGTTCGCGCACGTCGACCGGCGCATGCGGATCGCGACCACCGAGCCGCGCGGTGATGGTCGCCTCGTCCGGCCACGCACCGACGCCGGCCACGGCCAGCACGTGCCACGGAAACAGCGGCCCCGGATCGATCTTGCGTTGCGGCGCGATGTCGCTGTGCCCGACCACACGCGTCGGCGGAATCCCGTAGCGCGCGACGATGTCCTTCGACAGCCGGGTCAGCGCCGCGACCTGTTCGGGCGGATAAGGCTGCCAGGTGCGGTTTTGCGGATCGAGCGGCCCGCGGTTCACGTTCTCGATGCCGATCGACACCGCGTTCAGCTCCGTCGTGCCCTGCCACTCGCTGACGCCCGCGTGCCAGGCGCGCTCCGATTCCGGAACGAGCTGATAGACGACCGGCCTCCCGCGCTCGAGGCGCGGCTGCGGCGGGATGACGTAATGCACGCTGACCGAATCGCCCGTCAGCGTGCGCAGCGATTTCGCCTCGTCGCTTTCGGTGTAATGCATCACGAGAAAGCGGATCCGCGCATCGGCGCCGCGCGCGTGCAGGCTCGTGTCGGCGTAGTAGGTACCGCGTTCGACGAGCGACGGCGACGTGCAGGCAGCCAGCAGGCACAGCACGGCGCAGGATGCGCCAGCGCGAAACAGGGTCATCGGTCGCGAGCTCCGGAGAGCCGCGTGCCGCAGCGGATCGCGGCACGCGTCGTTCGGGTCATTCGAGGCCCGCGCAGGGCGCGCGGGACGGGCTGCGTCAGCCCTTCACGCGCCGCTGGCGCACGGCTTCGTACAGGCACACGCCGCTTGCGACCGACACGTTCAGGCTTTCCACGCTGCCAGCCATCGGAATGCTCATCACTTCGTCGCAGGTGTCGCGCGTCAGCCGGCGCATGCCTTCGCCTTCCGCGCCCATCACGAGCGCGACGGGGCCGTCGAGCTTCGTTTCGTAGAGCGTCGCCGACGCCTCGTCCGACGTGCCGATGATCCACACGCCGGCCTCCTTCAGCTCGCGCAGCGCACGGGCGAGGTTCGTCACCGTGATGTACGGCACCGTATCCGCCGCACCGCTCGCCACCTTGGCCGCGGTGGCGTTCAGGCCGACCGCACGGTCGCGCGGCGCGATCACCGCGTGCGCGCCGGCCGAATCGGCGACACGCAGGCACGCGCCGAGGTTGTGCGGATCGGTGACACCGTCGAGCACCAGCAGCAGCGCCGGGCCCTGGATGCCGTCGAGCAGCTCGGACAGGTTCTGCGCGAGCGGGACGTCCTCGACACGCGCGACGACACCCTGATGACGCTCGGTATGCGCGAGGCCCCACAGGCGCGTTTCGTCGGCCGCGATCAGCCGCACGCCCGCTTCCTTCGCGGTGTGCAGGAAGTCCTGCATGCGGCGGTCGCGGCGCGTCTGGTCGTACAGCACCTCCGCAACCGTCGATGCATCGTGCCGCAAACGTGCGGTCACCGCATGAAAACCGTAAAGAACCTTCAGACGTGACATGACTGGAACAACCTTCGATCAAACGTGCGGCCGCGCGACGCGCGCAGCCGCGATCCATGGAAAAGGAAAGCGCCGCGTGGCCGGCTGATGGCCGGTCACGCGGCGTCTCTCGATACTGCAGGGCGGGCGCTGGCGCCGCCCCGAACGCTCAATACTTCTTGCGGGCGCGTGCCTTCTTCGCGGTCGGCTTCGCCGCCGCACCGCCACCGCTGCTACCCTTCTTGCGCGCGGCGCGCGCTTCCTTCACCGCGACGCTCGGCGCACTCGCGGCCTTCTTGCGGCGCGGCACGGGATCCTCCACCTGCGGCAGCGTGCGTACGCGCGGGCCATTGCCGCGGTCGACACCGCCGCCAGCGGAAGCCGGCGCGGGCGACGGACGCGGCGCCTTCACCGGCGTATCGCGCACGAGGCGGAAGTCGATCTTGCGTGCATCGAGATCGACGCGGCTCACCTGCACGCGCACGCGATCCGACAGGCGATAGCGGATGCCCGTGCGTTCGCCGCGCAGCTCGTTCTTGATCTCGTCGTACTGGAAGTAGTCCGAGCCGAGTTCCGTGACGTGCACGAGCCCTTCGATGAACAGCGTGTCGAGCTGCACGAAGATGCCGAACGACGTGACGCCGTTCACCATCCCGCCGTACTCCTCGCCGAGCTTGTCGCGCATGAAGTAGCACTTGAGCCAGGCCTCGACGTCGCGCGATGCTTCATCCGCGCGGCGCTCGTTCGCCGAGCAGTGCAGGCCGAGTTCTTCCCAGATCGCCGTGTTCGAACGCGAGCGGCCGCGCGATTCGTCGTCGGCCTGCTGCATCGCGCGAGCGCGCGGCGACAGCGCGGTGTTCAGCTCGAAACCTTCCGGCGCCTTCGGCACGTATTTCTTGCCCGACAGGATCGCGTAGATCGCGCGGTGCGTGAGCAAGTCCGGATAACGGCGGATCGGGCTCGTGAAGTGCGCGTACGCCTCGTAGGCCAGGCCGAAGTGACCGATGTTGTCCGGGCTGTAGACGGCCTGCTGCATCGAGCGCAGCAGCATCGGCTGCAGCATCTGCGCATCGGGCCGGTCGCGGATCTGCGCCATCAGCGCCGCGTAGTCGCTCGCATGCGGCTTGTCGCCGCCGCCGAGCGACAGGCCCATGCCGCGCAGGAACGCACGCAGGTTCTCGAGCTTCTCCGGCGTCGGCCCCGCGTGCACGCGGTACAGGCCCGGATGCTTGTTGCGCTTCAGGAAATCGGCGGCGCAGACGTTCGCGGCCAGCATGCATTCCTCGATCAGCTTGTGCGCATCGTTACGCTGGCGCGGCACGATCTGCTCGATCTTGCCCTGCGAGTTGCAGACGATGTAGGTCTCGGTCGTGTCGAAGTCGATCGCGCCACGCTTCTGCCGCGCGGCGAACAGCGACTTGTAGACGCCGTACAGATCCTGCAGGTGCGGCAGAAGATCCGCGCGGCGCGCAGCCTCCGGCCCCTTCGTGTTCGACAGCACGGCGGCGACTTCGGTGTACGTCAGGCGCGCCGCCGAATGGATGACGGCCGGATAGAACTGGTACGCCTTGATCTCGCCGCGCGCGGTGATCACCATGTCGCACGCGAGCACGCAGCGGTCGACCTGCGGATTCAGCGAGCACAGGCCGTTCGACAGCTTCTCCGGGAGCATCGGAATCACGCGGCGCGGGAAGTAGACCGACGTGCTGCGCTCGAGCGCGTCGGCATCGAGCCCGCTGCCCGGCTGTACGTAGTGCGACACGTCGGCGATCGCGACGATCAGGCGGTAGCCGTCGCCGCGGCCGACCTTGACCGGCTCGCAGTAGACGGCGTCGTCGAAGTCGCGGGCGTCCTCGCCGTCGATCGTCACGAGCGGCACGTCGCGCAGGTCGACGCGGAAACGCAGGTCGGTCGGCCGCACCTTGTCGGGCAGCGCGGCGGCTTCGTCGAGCGCCGGCTGGCTGAATTCATGCGGCACGCCGTACTTGCGCACCGCGATTTCGATTTCCATGCCCGGATCGTCGATGTCGCCGAGCACCTCGACGACACGGCCGAGCGGCTGCGAATGGCGGCTCGGGAAATCGGTCAGTTCGACGACGACGACCTGCCCGACCTTCGCCTTCTTCACGTTCTGCGTGATCAGGATGTCGTGGCCGATACGCTTGTCTTCCGGTGCGACGATCAGCGCGCCGTTCTCGTTGAGCAGGCGGCCGATCACGCGCTTGTTCGCGCGCTCGGTGACTTCGACGACATGCCCTTCCGGGCGGCCGCGGCGATCGTAGCCGACGATCCGCGCGAGCACGCGATCGTTGTGCATCACCTTCTGCATTTCGCCGTTCGGCAAGAACAGGTCGTCCTGGCCGTCGTCGCGGATCACGAACCCGTAGCCGTCGCGATGCCCCTGCACGCGCCCGGCGACGAAGTTCGACGGATGGGTCAACTGGTAATGGCCGCGCTTGTCGAGGCGGATCTGGCCGTCGCGTTCCATCGCGGCGACACGCCGGAAGAACCCCTCGCGCTCCTGACGCTTGATCGACAGTGCTTCCGCGATGTCGTTGGCGGCCAGCGGCGCGTCGCTCGTACGCAGCACGCCGAGAATTTCTTCACGGCTCGGAATGGGGTACGGATATTTGCTCAAGGGTTTGTCGATGGTTGTTCTCGTTGCGTTGATTGATGGTGCACGGCATCAACATAGAGGTGTCCGTCAGACAGTTCTATATTGACGGCGGCGGGTCATTCTATCACCCGCCTGTGTCACCAAAAGACCGGAATGCCGCCGGCAGGCGCGGCGGAGCCCGGTTTGCGATGCATCGCAAAAAAGTGTTGACACGAATAATTGGGGCGCTATAATTTCGCTTCTTTGCAGCAAGCAGCTACTGCAAAACGTGCCCAGGTGGCGGAATTGGTAGACGCACTAGGTTCAGGTCCTAGCGGTGGCAACATCGTGGAGGTTCGAGTCCTCTCCTGGGCACCATCTGTTTTTAAAAAGGTCGGCTTCTGCCGGCCTTTTTTCATTTCTAGCCCAGGAAGCAAAGCGCCTGCGCGCTTTGCGCGAGGACTCGAAAGGCTGCGCTTGCAAGCGCAGCCGGGGTCGCGCTTGTGTGACCGAGTCCTCTCCTGGGCACCATCTGTTTTATAAAAAGGTCGGCTTCTAGCCGGCCTTTTTCATTTCTAGCCCAGGGAACCGTGCGCCGGAGTCGCGCATGTGTGACCGAGTTCTCTCCTCGGCGCCTCTGTATTCAAAAAAGCCGGCATCGTGCCGGCCACCTTCCCTTCGTTTCCGAGCCTTGGGCGCTCATCGCAGGCCACTCGGCATCGTCGCGAATCAGCACCAAAATGGTGCGCGCGTGGCGGACCGAAATCCGCCTCGCGCCACGTCGCCATCAGAGCATGCGCTTCAGCACGTCGTTCTTCGCCACGAAATGATGCTTGAGTGCAGCCGCCGCGTGTACCGCCACCACGAATGCCAGCGTATAGCAGCCGAACTTGTGAAGGTCGAACCAGTGCTCGGTCACCGGCCCCGCGCTATACGGCGTCTTCACGTAAAGCACGCCAAACAGCCAGTACCCGTCCGGCACCATCACGAACCCGCTGAACAGCACGAAGGCGACCAGCGCGTAAATCAGCGAGTGCACCAGGTGCGCGATCGATTGCTGCTGACGCGGAATCGATGCGACGTCAGGCGGCGTGCGGCGGAAGAACGACCACACGTAGCGCAGCGGAAACAGCACGATCAGACAGCTCGCGAGCGACATGTTCAGGGTCGACACGAAACGCCAGAGATCCGGCTGGGTGATGAAGTGCAGCGAAATTCCGGCCACCATCGTGTACAGGATCACGGCCGCGAAAATCCAGTGCAGCGCGCGGGAAAAGCGGTCGTATCGACCGCTGGATAATGTTTCGTTATGCAAATCTGTTTGGGAAGCCACCTGCATGATTCATCCTTTATCGGTTGCGAAGACATGGTTGCCATGGATATGTGGATGAAATTATCGAGGCGGAAACCCGTGTTGATAACCATTCTCAAGGATTTCAAAATACCCGGCGCGACGTCAGCGCATCTCGATCAGGAACGTCATCACGCCGTCGCCCGACCCCGCCGTCACGCGCTCGCCGTACTGGTAGTACTGCGCGGTATACGGCAACGTGGTTGCCCCGACCGTCGCGTCGCCGAGGCTGTGCCAGGTATTCAACGTGACCGGCGCATCGTTCTTCAGCACGCGAATGCCGACCCCCTGCGCGGCGTCGTCGCCGATCAGCTTCAGCACGTCGGTCGTGCCCGGCACCGTCTCGCCGAGCAGCTGGATCGACAGCGGGGTCGGCCGTGCCTCGCCGAACGGGCTGCAGGTCAGGTCGATCGCGAATTCGCGTGACGCCTGGGTCGAGCCCGGACCGTCGAAGGCCGACGCGGGCACGGCGCCGAGCGGCACGACGAGATGCTTCGAGGCCGTATTGACGGTGCAGGCGACGCCCCGCACGTAACTGCTCGTAATGTGCTTGCGCACCACGTAATGGCCCGGATCGCCGCTCACGGGCGACGCCTCGACGACAAACGCCTGGCCCAGCAGGAAGCCGGGCGTCACCGGCCCGATCTTGACGAGCTCCATGTCGATCACGAACGTGCGCGCCGAGCCGTCCCCCGGATGCATCCCGAGCACGCCTTCCGTCTTGCTGCCGAGATCCTCGCCGTCGCGCACCATCCGCAGCGCAAGGCCCGGGAGATTGGTTGCCCACAGGTTCATGCCCGGCGCGGGGCCGAACTCGCTCGAGTAGTTCAAGGTCCGCGCCAGCGGCTCGCCCTGGCCGTTCGGCGCACAGGTGAGGGTCAGCGTGAACCGGACCGACCGGACGACGCCGCCGACCTCGACGCCGTCGGCCGCGATCGAACCGAACTCGATCGGATTGAAATCTTCGGGGAGGCTCAGGCATGCGGCAAACGCGGGCGCCGTGCAGAGCATCAGCGTGACGAACGCCGCCCAGCGGCGCAGGCACGTGGCAAATCGGGATATCGTGAGTTTCATGAACGGGGTGAAGTAGGTGAAGCAGCGTCGGCCCGCAGCGCCGGATGCGTGCGCGAGCAGACGACCTCGAGTTCGGGGAAATTGCTGTGCGGCGTCGACTCGCCCATGTTGTACGACAGCGCGCAGCGCTCGTCCGGGCGCGCCCCCCATCGCACGAACAGGTCGCCGGCCCGGCCGACGCCGGTGACGAAGCCCTGCCCGTTCGGGCCGACCATGCCGACCTCCTTGCCGGCCGCCGTCATCACGGCGGCACCGAACGGCACCGGCTGGCCCGCGTCGTCGGTCATGTCGAGCATCAGGCGGCCCGCCTCGACCTCGAACGGCGCCAGCACGACCGCACCGTGCGTCGGCACGACGTGCACGATCGCGTTGCGAATCTCGAGCTGACGATCGAGTTCCGCCGTGCGCAACGCGATGCGGTTCTGCCGGTACGGCGTGACGTTCGGCACGACCGCATAGCCCGCGCGGTCGGTACGCACGCCGGCATGCGCGATCACGCCGACGTCGGCCGCACCCTCGCTGCGCACCAGTGCGACGGTTTCGCCGAGCGGCTGCGACAGCGTGACGCCGCCGCCGTGCACGATCATGCCGCCCGCCGCGCTGACCGAGGTCTGCGAGCCGCTGCGCGTCTGGTTGTGGGTGGCCCCGAACTGGCCGGCCGTCGCACGGTAGTTCAGGTTCACCGCACCGCCCAGGCCGTGTGCCGTGCGATCGGCGTCGACGCCGTAGCTCAGGCGATCGTCGTCGAACAACGTGCCGAACACGCCCGCGCGCTGCTCGGTGCCCGCGGTACCGGCGATCAGCGTCGCGCTGCCGTACGCATGCGGTGTCGTCGTGCGCCCGCCGCCGAACGGAATGGACAGGTTTAGCGATACCTGCCGGCTGCGCTCGCCGCGCGCGCGCTGCTCGGCGCTCAGGCTCACGTTGTAGGACACGCGCGACACGCTGCCCGAATAGCCGAGCTGGAGCAGCCGGTCCTCGCCCGCACCGTCACGGTAGGCTCGCCGGCTCGCACTGACGTACAGCGAGCCCGCATGCCCCAGGCTCTGCGACACGCTCAGCTCACTGCGGTTGCGCTTGCCCGCGCGGCCCGCCCACGTGTCGACCGACGTCGCGTAGCGCACCACGACGTCGGACAGGCTGCGATAGCCGCCCGAGTACTGGTGATGCGCGGCGCGCAGTTCCGTGCCGGTCGACGCGAACGCCTTCGCGTACATCGCGCGCACCGCGCTACCCGCGCCCGCTTGCCCCGCCTGGTCGCGATAACGGGCGTGCGTCACGTCCACCGACAGTGCACCGATCCGCGCCAGGTTGCGCGCGGCGCCGGCCGCCAGCGCCGCATACCCGTTCGCGAACGTCACGCCGCCGTAGATCGTCGTCTCACCGGGCAAGCCGTAAGCGGCGCTCGCCGACGTGAACCACTGCGATTGGGCGGAATCGGCACGCAAGCGCCCCCCGGCCGCGCGATACGACCACGCATTCTGGCGCAGCAGGGTCGGAATGCTCGCCGACGGCTGGATGAAGCTGCGCTTCTGGCCATCCGCCTCGACGATCGTCACCTCGAGGTCCGCATGCGCCGCGATCGCGTACAGGTCGTCGATCTCGAACGGCCCCGGCGGCACGTAGCTGCTGTAGATCAGATAGCCGTTCTGGCGAATCTCGACCTTCGCATGGCTTTGCGCGATGCCGCGCACGACCGGCGCGTAGCCGCGCTGGCTGTCCGGTTGCATCGTGTCGTCGGACGCGAGCTGCACGCCGCGGAACGCCACGCTGTCGAACACGTTGTCGGACGTGAAGTTCTCACCGAACGTGACGCGGCTGCGCCAGCCGGGAAGGTCGCGCTCGAGATAGGTATTCATGAATTGCGTCTGCAGCCCCGACGCGTTGTGGTTCACCATCGCGCTGCTGCGCAGGCGCCACGCGCCGAGGTTCAGGCCCGCGCGCACGCTGCCGTATGCTTCCGTCGCGTGGCCCGACGGCCCGTCGTAACGCCGCTGCGCGGCGTTGAAGCGATAGTCGAAGCGCAGTGCATTGATGCCTTCGTCCCAGCGCGACGGATCGACCGAGCCGCGCGGCACGCGCTTCATCTTCGCCTGCGGGACCGTCAGCGCCAGCGTCTGGCGATCCGGATCCACCGTGACCGTTGCGTCCGGCATCGCATCGCGCGGATCGACGCACGCGAGCGTAGCGTCGGCCGCATCTGCGGCATCCACCTCGGCGACGCGCGGATAGGCCGCGAGGTTCACGCCGAACCCGTCGAGCTGCGCGGCGCCCAGGCAGGGCCGCACCGCATTGCCTTGTTCGTCGCGTGGATCGCGCTCGAAGCGGATGTCGTGCATGCCCGACGCCTCGCCATTGACCGACACCTCGACCGGGTGCACGCCGGGCAGCAGCACGTTCGCTTCGGCGAACACGTCGAGATCCACATCCGCCTGCGGGTTGCCGAACGCGAGGAACGCGGGATTGAACGCCGTGTTCGCGTGCGCGTGCGCGTGCGCCCCCGCGCTCGGCAATCCGAACGCGAAGGTCGAAGCGAGCGCGAGCACGCATCGGCGCAGCGGGTCAAGGCATCGTGTCATGAATGGGTGAACGGCGCGCGCCGGATGAGCGCACGCCGCATGAAGTCAAAAAAATGGAAAGTCGGGAAAGCGGATCGCGGAGTGGCCGCTGGCCGGCCCCGCGACCGCGTTGCGTCAAACGGCGCCGGTCGGCACCTTCATCGTGACGGACGGCGTCACGGCGCCGTAGTCGTTGATCGTGCTGAACCGCAGCGTGACGGGCTGCGCCGGCACCGCGTGGATGTAGCGCAGCTTGTAGGTCGCCGCCTGCAGCGGCGGCACCATCTCGAGATCGACGTCCTCGGTCGTTCCGGCATCGATGCCGATCTTCGAGAACGTGACGTGATAAGGCGTCGGATTGTTCACCGTCAGCAGCGCGCCGTCGCTCGACGGCGCGATGTGCCAGGTCAGCGCCGCCGGCGCATCGGCCGACGAGCCGGTCAGGCCCTGCGGCCGATAGAACGCCTTGATCCGGGTCTGGATCGCGATCTGGAGCACGTTGTCCTGCTTCGGCGTGGCCGGAATCTCCTTCACGTTCAGCCACATCAGCGACTCGCGATCGGACGGCAGCCCGTGCTTGACGGGCATCACGCGCAGCAGGTTTTCCTTGCCGGGATCGAGCCGCGACAGCGGCGGCGTGACGAAGAACGGTGCCTTCGCGCCGCCCTTCGTCGATCCGCCGTCAATCCAGGCCTGCACGACGTAAGGCTGGCTGTCCGCGTTCTTCACGGGCACGACGGCTTCGCGCCGGTCCTCCTGCAGGATCACGCGCGTCGCGCCCACCACCACGCCCGCCAGCGCGCCGTGGGTCATGCACAGCCCGAGCACGCAGGCCAGCGTACGTTGTCCGAATTGAATCGTCATCGGTCGATCCCGTCTGCTTAGCGGTAGTGCAGCGTGAACGACGCCGTGCCGTTCGCCTCGCCCGCCTCGGTCTGGTTCGACGTCGAGACGTAGTTCGCGGCGAAGTTCAGCACGTTGCTGCCCGGCGTCAGCTTGAGCGTGTCGGTCTCGCTGTTGATGCCGATCTGCTTGCCCCCTTCGTCCATCAACTGGATGCCGACGCCTTTCGCGTCGTCCTGCGCGCCGGTGCCGATCGCGAGCAGCGTCGGATCGTCGCCGTTCGACGTGCCCTCGAACTGCGCGCGTACGCCGCTCAGCTGGTCGTTGCACTCGCTCAGCGCGATCTGGAACGGCACGCGGCGACTTTCCTGGCCGGCGGTGGCGAGTTGGTCGATACCGATCGCGCCGAGCGGCACCTGAATATTGCTGTTGTCGATCTTGCAGGTCGTCGCGACGATCTTGCCGTGGAAGTTGATCGTGCCATCCGCGGCAAGTGCGGACGTCGATCCGAATGCGGCCAGGAGCGCGGCCAACAGGAGGGATTTCTGGGTCTTTTTCATCGAGTATCTGGGTAGAGAATTGAGGATTTCCGCTGCCGGTCCCTGACAGCGGAACAACGAACCCGTCGAGTTCGCAGGCATTATTCCGATCCGGCCATCGCCACCCAACAAACTTAAGAAAATTCTCAACGCATGCCGCCTGGACGGATGAATCACGCATGCAATGCGACGCCGGCGACGCCCCCTTCCACCCTTCCCGGGCACACCTGCCGACGTTGCGGACAGCACCTAGTCAATACTCAAGGAATCCTCATCATCTGGTGAAATATGCACCCTGCAGCGAGATGGCCGTCGACACGGATGGTGTGCGCAAGCGCGCCCGAAGCCGGCAGGGCCGAGCGTGCCGCTCGCGGCGGCGGTGACGAACGACGGGGGGATGTGATCGGAACGCGGCGAGACGGGCTGCCGTGCCTCGCGAAAGCCTCGGGATAGCCTCGCGCAGGCGCGTCGATTCAATGCCGAACGGCGGCTGAAGCGGCGTGCCGCGACAGCCTTGTCGGAATGGGAATACGGATGGGGACAGGAAGGATCGGCGATATCGATCCCGTGGTCAGCCGGCGCGCGTCGCCGCGGCCGGCCGATTGCTCAGGTCAACTCGAGCCGATACCCGTAGTTGTAGATCGTCGTGATCGCGAGCCCGTTCTTCGGCCGCAGCCCAAGGCTCGTACGCAACTTGCTGACGTAGGTGGCCAGCGTCGCGTCGTACTTCCGGTCCACCACGCCCCAGATACGCTTGATCATCATGTCCTTCGACACGATCCGCCCGACGCTCTCGAACAACATCAGCGCGAGATCGAACTCGCGCTGCGACAGCTCGACCGGCACGCCGTCGACGGTCGCGGCATGCGAGCTCGTGTCGAGCACGAACTTGCCGACCTCGACCACCTTCGCGCGCTGCGTCTCCGGGTAGTACTTGCGCGCCTGCGCATTGACGCGCGCGACAAGTTCGCGCTCCCGCAACGGCTTGATCAGGTAGTCGTCTGCACCGGTGTTCAGACCGAACACGATGTCGTTCTCGCCGTCGTGCTGCGTCATCATGATGATCGGCAGCGTGTCGGCGAACGATTCGCGCGCCCAGCGCATCACCTCGATCCCCGACTTGCCGGGCACGTCCCAGTCGAGCAGCAGCACGTCGACGCGCTGCGTGCGCACCAGCTCGATGAAGCTGTCGCCGTCGTGACGCACCTCCGTGTCGTAGCCGGCCTTGTTGAGCCAGCCGGCCACGACGCCCGCCTGCGTCACCATGTCTTCGAGTATTGCGACAATCATGTTCGATCCAGTCTCAAGATGCCGCCCCGTCCCCAGGCCCGTTCGCCACTCCGTCGGCCGGAGCGGGCGGCAAGTAAACAAAAGCCCATTCGCCATAGGCGTCGCTGTCGCCGAAGGTATCGTACCGCGCGGGAAAGCCCTGGCGCTTCAGCGGCTGCCCCGGCGCCTCGCTGTACACGCCCATGATGCCGCCGTCCGGCGCCTTCACGAGCCCCCACTGCGTCGACCCCGTCAGCGGATCGGCGTACAGACGCCGCAAGTGACGCTGCGTCGGCAGCGCGCGGCGGTCCTCGAGCAATACGTCGAGCGACTCCGGATAGCGGCTGCCTCCCGCCGCATTGTAGTAGCTTGCGATCGCCGCGCGATACTGGTCGCCGACAAACAGCAACTGCGCCTCGCGATCGCGCTGCTGCACCGTCTGCCAGATGCGCGCGGCCTGCGTCATGCCGAGCCCCAGCGCCGCGACGAGCATCAGCACGCCGAGATACGCGATGCCGCGCTGCCCGCGCGGGCCGCGGCATCGGCCGCCACGCCGCCGGTTACCACGTCCCATATGCGCTCCCGTCGAGCGCACGCCCTTTCGCGCCGCTCTTCACGTCCGCGACGCCGCCCCGGTCGCCGGCCTGCGGTTGCCAGGAGCCGCGCTTGCCCGTGACCGGGTCGAGCGGGATCTCGCGCAGATAGCGCTTGTCGACCAGCACCTCGAGCGTGTCGGGATCGCGGCCGTGATCCGCCCTATAGTCGTCGATCGACTGGCGCAGCGTGTTCAGGTTGTGGCGCAGCACCGTTTCCTTCGCGCGATCGCTCTGCTTCAGGTAGCCGGGGGCGACGAACGCGGTGAGCGACGCGATGATCGCCATCACGACGAGCAGTTCGATCAGCGTGAAGCCCGCGATGCGGCGTGCACGCTTACCACTGGTTGTACGGGACGCCATTGAGGCTCTCCTTGCGGTTGGTCGAGCGGATGTCGAACACGTCCTCGCCGGACGAGAATGCATCGGGGTCGCTCGCATAGCTGCGCGTTTCCCAGGTGTCCTCCGGCGCCTTGCCCTCGCATTCGCACATCGGATCGGCGGGGAGCTTGCGCAGGAAGTACAGTCTCGCGCCGTCCGGCGATTTCTTGTCCTCGACGCCGTCGACGAGCGCGTGCAGGTCGGGCGGATAGCCGCTCGCGTCGACACTGCGCTCGATGCGCCCGTCATCGGCCGCCGCCTTGTACGCGTCGAGCGCCGAGCGGATCACCACCAGCGCGCGGCGCAGTTCGGCCTCGTCCGAGCGGCGCTTGACCAGGTCGGTCAGCGGCAGCGAGACGGTCGCGAGCAACGCGAGCAGCGTCAATGCCACCAGCAGCTCGATCAGCGTGAAACCGCGCGCGCGCGCACGTCGACGGAGGCTCATGCGAAGCCCCGTGCGCGCGACGGCAGTACCGGCGCGTCGGCATACCGCACCGGCGCCGATTCGCGCTCGCCCGTCAAACGCGCGACGAGCGCGTGGAGCGAGCCGATCAGCGAACGTACCGCGGCGGTGATGCGATGCTCGCGGCGTGCCTGCGGCTCGGCGAGCGCCGCGCGCGGCGCGGCAGCATCGGCCACCGTCACCGGCGCAACGGCGCGCACGACGGCAGCCGGTTGCACCGCCTGAGGAGCCGCGTCGACGTCGCCCGCACGCGCCTGCCCGATCGGCGCGGCGACGACTTCCGCACGCGGGCCGGCAGCCGGTGCCGCTGCAGCGGCGGCGCGTGTGATCTCGCCGCGCGGCGCGGCCGGACGGTTCTGTGCGACCGGTGCGACCGGAGCCGCTACGGTCTTGATCGCCGCAGCCGGTTGCCGCCCGGCATCCGCACGCGTACGCATCATCCCGGTGCCGCGCGCGCCGTGCTCGGCTGCCGGGCTCGTCGCGTCGCCCTGCTCGGCCTGCGCCGGCGCTTGCGGCTCCGCGTCGGCGTTGGCCGGTTCAGCGCTCATCTCGTTGCCCGCGGGCTTCGACGGCTCGACCGGCTCGATCGGCGCGTTCAGGTCCGGGCCGTCCGACGACGTCATCCGCGCGGGCACGGCGCGTGCCGACTCGAGCGTCAGCGCTTCGGTGGTCACGCGCGACTCGGTGCCCGACAGGAAGGTCGTCACCGCCGACGTCGGCAGGTCGAGATTGCGTTCGATATGCGGCGTGATCAGCAGCACGATCTCCGAACGCTCGCTGCTGCGGCCGTTCGAGCCGAACAGCCGGCCGAGCACCGGCAGGCCCGACATGCCCGGCAGCCCCGCGATGCTTTCGCTTTCATTGCGCTTCACCAGGCCGGCCAGGATCTGCGTTTCGCCGTTCTTCGCGGTCATCAGCGTCTCCGCGTTGCGCGTCCCGAGCGAATAGGCGACGAGCCCGGTCTTTGTGGTTTCCTTCGACAGGATGCTGCTGACCTCCATGTTCACCTTGACGCTCACCTCCTCGTTCAGGCTGATGCGCGGCTCGACCTTCAGCATCAGGCCCACGTCCTGGTAGCTGACCGATTCGGTGACGACACCGTTCGCATTGGTGGTCGTGACGATCGGCACGCGCTCGCCGATCTTGATGTTGGCCTTCTCCATGTTGCGCACGCGGATCTTCGGATTCGCGATCGTCTTGGTCTTGCCCTGCTTCTGCAACATGTCGATCGCGAGCGCGAGCCCGCCCGATTCGCTCGACACGCCGACGCGATCGCGATTCAGGCGCAGCAGGTCGCCGAGCGTCAGCGCACCGCCTTCCACGCTGCCCAGCGCGTTGAACTGGACCTTGCCGGGATATTGCACGCCCAGATCGAGGCTGTCATTCATGTTGACCTCCAGCACCTGCACGTCGAGCGTGACTTCCGATTGCGGGATGTCGAGGCCCATCACGACGCGCTCCGCGACCTGGATCGTCTCCGGCGTGTCGCGCATGACGACCGCGTTCACGCGTTCGTCCACGTAGACGTCCTTCGGCTTGATCATCTGGCGCAGCGCGGCCATCACCGACTTCGCGTCCGCGTGCGACAGGAAGAACGTGCGAATCGCGAACTCCGTGTAGTTGCGCGCCTTGTCCGGCTGCGACGGGTAGACCAGCAGCGTGTGCTTGTCGAGCACTTTCTTCTCGAGCTGGTTGGTGCGCAGCAGCAGGTTGATCGCGTCTTCGGCGGTCGTGCGCTCCGCGAACAGCGTCGCGGCCTGGCTGGTATCCACGTCGCGGTCGAACACGAAGTTCACGCCGGACACGCGCGAAATCACGTCGAAGATGTTCATCAGCGGCTGCTGCTTGAAGTTGAGCGACACCGGCTTGCGCAGCGCGTCGGCCAGTTGCGGGCGCACCGTGCGGCCGGCCTGCGATTGATTCAGCAGCGTATCGCGCAGGCGCTTCGCGTCCGCATGGTTCGGCTGCTCGGCGAGAATCCGCCGCACGATCTCGAGCGCTTCCTGCGGCTTCTCGCCGCCGATGCGCTGCGCGCGCGCGAGGTCGACCGACATCTGCTGGCGGCGCTTGACCTGCTCGAGCGACTGGCTGGCCTTGAAGTTGCCCGGCTCCTCGCGCAGTACGTTATTCAGGTGGTCGATCGCGGCGGCATGGTTGCCCTGCGCGACCTGGCCGTCGGCGGCCTTCAGTTCGGCGCGCACATACTCCTGCCGGCTGCCCTCGACGGCGGTGGTGAGGGCGATGTCGTCGGGCGCGGCCTGCTTCTGCTGCTGCAGCGTGCTGAGGCGCTCGGCAGGTGTCGTGGCGGCGGCAGGCACGGCGTTGAACGGGGTACTCGCGCATCCTGTCAGCGCGAGCGCCGAGATCAGGAGTAAAAGACTGAGTTTACGTTTCATGATGGTGTTCGGAACAGATTCAAATCGGGGTTCATGGAGTCGGGACGGGCGGCGACAGCTCGATATCGCTGCTGCCACGGGTCACGATCACCGCGCCCTGTTTGCCCAGTTTCTTCAGCCGGTAGCCTTCGGCGATCTCGCCGCCCGGCAGCACCGCGTCACGCACGCCGCAACGCGATTCGCACAGCAGGAAAGTCTTGCCCGCGCCGTCCAGCACGACGATGCGATGACCGTTCTCGCGCCACTCGCCGGCAATGTCGAACGGCGCCGATGCAACCGGTGGCGCGTCGATCGGCGTGTCGAGCGGCGGCATGTCGGGCTCGGGCGCCGCGTCGGGCGGCGGCTCGGCGTCGGTCGCCGTCTCCGCGCCGAGCGAGGCCCAGCTCTGCGCGGGGAACAGGTCGACGACCGGTGCCAGCGCGTGCGTTTCGCTCGCCGCGCTGCCGCCGGCAACGCACGCGGCAGCCAGCGCGAGCGCGGCCGCGATCGGGATCAGGGGCGCGCGCATCATGCGTCCGGCCCCAGCAGGCTGACCCGCAGGTCGGCGATCACGTTGGGACTGTCGATCCGCTCACGCTCGACCGACAGTCCCTCGATGCGTACCATCGGCTGCTGCGTAATCTCGCGGATCGCTTCGCGCAGCCCGACATAGCTGCCGGACAGCGCGACGTTGATCGTGAGCCGGCGCAGCTTGCCCTGCACCTCGACTTCGCGGCGATAGGTCGCGTGCTTGCGCTCCATGCCGTGCTGGGACAGGATCTGGAAGATCGAGTACGCCTGCTCGGTGCTGCGCAGTTGCTGCACCTGCTGCAGCGTCATGCCGCCGGGACCGGCCTGCTGGCCCGGCTTCGGCAGCGCGGCCAGCGCCTTTGTCCGCGCGTCGCGATCGGCCTCGAGCTGCTCGGCGCCCGGCTGCAGGTAGCACGCGTGCACGCCGATCAGCGCCACGACGAGCCCCCCTGCCACCAGCCCCGGCATGCCCAGCTTGCGGGACGCCGCATAGGCGCCCCAGCGCAGCCGCTCGGCGAGCGCGGTCATGTCGATTGATTTCAGGTTCGTCATGGGTGTTCGATGTTCAGGCTGAAATAGAAAATGTTCTTGCCGTCCTCGTCTTTCGTCCGGTGCTGCATCAGGCGGACCTTGCGGTCGGGGTGACGGTCCTTCAGACGGTCGACGAACATGTAGATGTGCGACAGATGCGCGGCACCGCCTTCGAGGCGCGCTTCCTGCCCGGCCTTGTCGACCGTCAGCAGCTTCAGCGCGATCTGCGGCGTCCACGCGTGCTCGATCCAGTCGACCACCGCCGGTCCCGCGCCGGTCGCGCTCGTGCGCTGCTGGTCGAGCACGCGCGCGATGCGGCGCTCCTCCGCCGTCATGTTCTTCTGCCGGCGCTGCTCGCGCTCGATCGCGCGCTGGCGCTGGTCGATGCGGCTTTCGATGCTGTCGACCTCGTCGCGCAACTGCTCGACGTTGGACCACTCGCTCGCGACGAACGCGCCAGTCAGCAGCGCGCAGCACAGCGCGACGGCCGCCCACGGCGTGACACGCGTGCGAGGCGCCACGAAATCCAGTTCATTCAGGCGCTTCATGCCGGCTCCTCCTGCGTCTGCACGGCCTGGTCCATGTCGTCGTCGAGCAACGTGACGCCCTCGGCGGCCGCGCTCGGCAGCGTGCCGTCGAGCGCGCTCGCGAAAGCCGCGCCGGCCAGCGGCTGTCCGGCCATCAACGCCGCGGCCGCGAACCAGTCGTCAAGACGGCTGCCCCCCGCACGCGGCAGCGTGACCACGTCGGCCCACTCGCCCGCACGCCGGAACGCGCAAGTGACGATGCGCGGCTGCAGCAACGCATAGCGGTAGTCGTCGCCGCTCAGGTGCTTCGCATGCGTGGCGAGCGCCACCGACAGCGCGTCGCGCACGCTGACGAGCCGCCAGCCGGCTGCGCGGCACGTCTCGTCGAGCGACACGAGCAACGTGTCGCAAGCCGCCACCGCGAGCTGCGCGCGGCCGCGCCGCCCGCCTTCGAGGCGAATCCGCAGCGCGCCGCGCTGCGCACGGGCGGCGAACAGCGCGCTGTGCATAACCGTCCCACGCGGCGTCCGACACCAGTCCGTCCTGCCAGGGCAACACGACGCCATGCGTCCACGGATGCCCCGCGACGACGTGCACGCGGTTCAGCATCGGCAGGCGCGCCTTCGGCAGGTCGCCCAGCACCTGCGCCAGCGCTTCGGCGGGCGCGCCGTCGTGCGCGACGACGATCCGCGGCTCGCCCGCGCGCCGTGCGCGCCAGTCGTCGCTCGTCCATACGCGCAGCCGGTCGGCGTCGAGCACCGCGAACACGTTATTCCACGGCGATCGCACGCTGCACCTCCTGAAACGTCGTCAGTCGCGCGCGAATCGCGGCGAGGCCCGCATCGCGCATCGACTGGTAGTCGGCGTTGTTCGCGAGCGCCTGCGCGCGCTTCTCGATCGAACGCTCGAGCAACGCGGCCTTCATCGCCGCATCGAGCGTCAGCACTTCGGCGAGGCCGATCCGGCCGTGATAACCGGTGCCCCGGCAGGTTTCGCAACCCTCGCCGGGCGTGACCACGTGCTTCAGGTCGTCGAGCGACGCACCGGACAGATCGACACCGTCGGCCGCCGCGCCGCCGCAGCTTTCGCAAATGCGCCGCACCAGCCGCTGCGACACGACGCCGTTCAGCGCCTCGAGAAACGTCGACGGCTCGACGCCCATGTAGATGAAGCGGTCGATCACGCTGAAGCCGTCGTTCGCGTGCACCGTCGACAGCACGCGGTGGCCCGTGAGCGCCGATTGCACCGCAATCGACGCGGTCTCCTCGTCGCGGATCTCGCCGACCATCACCGTGTCCGGATCGTGCCGCAGGATCGCGCGCAGCCCGCGTGCGAAGGTGAGCCCCTTGCGCTCGTTGACGGGAATCTGCAGCACGCCCTTCAGTTCGTATTCGACCGGATCCTCGATCGTGATGATCTTGTCGTCGCCGGTGTTGACTTCCGACAGCACCGCATACAGCGTCGTCGACTTGCCGCTGCCGGTCGGCCCCGTCACGAGCATCAGCCCGTACGGCCGATGCGCGAGCGCGCGCACGCGCCGGGCCGTCTGCGCGTCGAAGCCGAGCACGTCGAGGCTCACGCTGTCGCCGCGCTGCGACTTGTCGAGCACGCGCATCACCGCGTTCTCGCCATAGGTGCCGGGAATGATGGACACGCGGAAATCGATCTCGCGGCCCTGCATCACGACCTTGAAACGGCCGTCCTGCGGCACGCGCTTTTCCGCGATGTCGAGCGCCGCGAGCACCTTGAGACGCGACAGCGTCTGCGCGGCCGTCTCGAGCCCCGGGATGTGACGGATCGACTGCAGCACACCGTCGATCCGGTAGCGGATCGCCAGGCCGTCGGGTACCGCTTCGAGGTGGATGTCGCTCGCGCGACTCTGCAGCGCGTCGTAGAGGGTCGTATTGACGAGCCGGATGACCGGGCTTTCGTCCTTCGCGATGCTCGCGAGCGAGATCGACTCGATCGCCTGCGCGAGCGAATCGCCCTGCGCATCGATCGTCACGTCGTCCATCAGACGCTCGTTCGACTCGACGTCGCCGAGCAGCCGCTCGACCTCGCCCGGCACGCTCATCGCCATCTGCACCGGCTGCGCACCGAAGCGCGCGAGCAGTTCGTCGCGCACCTGGCGCGCGAACGGATCGGCCAGGACGACGCAGGCCGCACCGTCGCGCTCGATCGGCAGCACGCGCCAGGTCAGCGCATCGTGCAGCGGCAGCAGGTCGAAGCGCGTCGGCGCCGCCTGCAGCGTCTGCGCGTCGACCGCGTCGACGCCGAGGCAGGCCGCCACTTCGGCCAGCACCGATGCGTCGCCGCTCAGCAGGCCGTCGACGTATTGCGCGAAGCCAACGCCGGATGCCTCCGATTCCGACTGCCAGCGTTGAGCGATGTGTTCCGTTTTCATTCAGTTTTCTCCTGTTGGTCAGCGGGATCGCGAGAGCCGGGTCGGCCCGGATCGCTATCCGACGCTGCCGGCCAATTCGAAGATCGGCATGTAGAGCAGCAGGACCACCGCGCCCACCGTCGCGCCCACCGCCAGCATCAGCACCGGTTCGAAGACCTTGCTGAGCATCTCGATTGCGCGGTCGAGCGCGCCGTCATGAAACTGCGCGATGTGTTCGCACATCCCGCCCAGGTCGCCGCTCTGTTCGCCGACGCGCAACAGCCGTTCGGCTACCGACGTCGTCAGTGCATGCGCGGCGAGCACGGCGGCGACCGGACGCCCTGCGCGCATGTCGGTCAGCGCCGCCGCCAGCCGCCCGCGGAAATGCTCGGGCAACACCTTGCCGGACAGCTCCAGCGCGACGATCACCGGCGTGCCGCCCGCGATCAGCAGGCCGACGGTCCGGTAGAACCGCGTGAGTGCGAACAACGCGCAGATGTCGCGCACTTTCGGCGCGCGCCACATCAGCCGCTGCGCGGCGCGCTTGACGGCCGCCGAGCGCACCGCCAGCCCCGCGCCCACGAACGACGCCACGACCGCCAGCCCGACCGCCATGCCGTTCTCGCGCAGCAGGGTCGCCCACCAGAGCATCGCCTGCGCGGTCGCCGGCAGCGTGGCCAGCGACTCGAACACCACCGCGAAGCGCGGAATCACGAAGAACGCCATGAACAGCAGGATCGCGATACCCACGCCGATCACGACGACCGGATAGATCAGCGCGCCGGTGACGCGCTTGCGAACCTGTTCGATTCGCACTTCGTACTGTTGGTAACGCTTCAGCACGACCGGCAACTGGCCGCTGCCCTCCGACGATTCGATCGTCGCGACGAGCAGCGGCGGAAAGATCGCCGGTTGCTGCGCCAGCGCCTTCGACAACGGCTGCCCTTCGACCATCACCGCGAGAATCCGGTCGATCACGTGTTTCGCGTCCTTTCCCGAATCCGCCTTGTCGCGCAGCGCTTCGAGCGCCTCGATCAGCACGAGGCCCGCATCGAGCAGCGTCGATAACTCCTGCAGGAACAGCGTCAGCGCAAACTTCGGCGCCGCGCGGCGGCGCCCGAAGCCCGCCTCGCGCCGGATCTCGACCACGACCCGGCCCTGTGCCGCGAGCCGCGCACGCACCTCCGCCTCGCTCGCCCCTTCGGCCGTCTGCTGCGAGACCTTGCCGTCGGCAAGCACCCGTACCCGGAACGTGTTCATCGCGACGGCCTCCACCATTCGTCGAGTTTCGCGAAGCTCGCCTCACGATCGCTCGTCAGCACCCGGTATTCCTTCCAGACCTTGGTCGCGTAGGCCTTGCGGGCCGGCTCGCGCTTCGGCGAAGACCCGGCGTTGTACGCGCCGACAGCGTTCCAGGTATAGCCGTGCCGATCGATGAAATCGGCGAGGATCGATGCGCCGGTGGCGATCGACGTGCACGGCTCGTCGATCAGCCGCTTGTGCGTCACGCCGACCTTGACCAGACGCGGCAGATGCGTGCTGTTGATCTGCATGAGCCCGATGTCGTAGGTGCCGTTCCGGTTCCAGTTCATCGCGCGCGGATTCATCGACGATTCCACTTTCGCGATCGCGACGAGCAGCAGCGGATCGATGCCATGCTGCTCGCCTGCCCAGGTCCAGCAATCCCTGGCAGCGACGCCGGAGGTGCCGGCGGCGAACAGCGCCACCGCGGCCACCCAGCGACGCAGCCCCTTACATGCCGTAGACGAGGTCTGCATCGAGACCACTCCCGCCAACCCGACCGTCGCGCCCGAGCGATACGATCTCCGCTTCGCCGTCGCGGCCCGGCACGTTCCACTGGTACACGCGGCCCCAGCCGTCCTTCGGCACGGCCTTCGCCAGATACGGGCCGTTCCAGCCGTCGGTGCCCTGCGGCGCCGCGACCAGTGCGTCGAGCCCTTCGTCAGCCGTCGGATAGCGGCCCATGTCGAGCCGGAATTGCGAGACCGCGTCGCCCAGCGTCTTCATCTGCGCTTCCGTCGACTTGACCTTCGCCTTGTCGACCTGCGAGAAGAGCTTCGGTCCGACATAGCCGGCCAGCAGCGCGATGATCAGCAGCACGACCAGCAGCTCCAGCAGGGTGAAGCCCTTCTGGCCCCGTCGTTTCGTCCATTTCAGATAGTTCGGTTTCACGTCGTATGCCCTCGGTAGAGATCCCGGCGCGGCATCGCGGCCGGAGGCCGTCGTGTCGCAGACGGCAGGTGAATCGCGCTTTCGCTGATGCGTATTCGATTGAAGGAAAGCGCCGATCGATGACGTCATTTTCCCGGGGGGCGTGCTGCGCCACCACCTTCCTCAACGAAATATCAATAAGGTTTTCAAGGTGCGGGGCGGTACGCGCCGACACCAAAAGAAAAGCCGCACGCATTGCTGCGTGCGGCTCGTCTCAACGGCCTTTCAGGTCGTTACTTGGCGCAGGCGCCCAGGTCCTTCCACACCTTGCCGGTGTGGTCCGCACCCGTCGAGGCCGGGCTGCCCGGAACCTCGTTCTGCGTCCACCAGCGCGCCTCGTACGTGCGGCCGTTGTGCTGCACCTTCGCGCCGCCCGTGTAGGCCGTGCCCTGCTTCCACTCGGCCTGGCATTGCGCGCCTTCACCGCCGCCCGCGTCGCCGGTCAGCTTGAACGTGGTGGTTTCCTGCTTCAGCGTGCCGCCTTCGATCTGCGACGTCGCCACGGCCGTGTGCTGGCCGGCCTTCGCGTTCGCGATGTCGACGCTCACGTCGCCCTGCATGCGCATCGTCGACGACTTCGAGCCGACCAGCGAATTCGACGCGTCATAGACCTTCACGTTGACGTTCGTGTCCTTCGCGTGATTGAACTTCAGGAAGAATTTCGCGGTCGCCTTGCCGTTCTGGATCTTGAATTCACCGTTGTTCGAGATGCTGAAGCCTTCGTCGAGCCCGCTTTCCGGCTGGTGATCGATCGTCGTCTCGGTGCGCACGATGCCGCTGCCCTTCTTCGAGAACACGTCGTTCTTGCCGAGCGACGGCTCGATGCGACCGTCGCGCTCGACGCCGGCCATCAGGTTCGCCGACTGCACGCGGTTGATTTCCTTCGCGAGCAGCATCGGCCACATGTTGCGTTCGCCCTGCTGCGCGGAGCCGATCGTCACCGTGGTCTTCATCGACGGCACTTCGCCGCTCGACTTGAACACGCGGTTCGTGACCTTGTCGCCGGCCTTCAGGTCCATGATCGGCGCGATGCTGCCGACGTTCGACCACGAGGGCTTGCCCGGATCGGTCGCGCCACCGTCGTCGGTGATGTTCAGGTCGGCGACGTTGTAGAACATGCCGGCCGTGTCGCCGACGTGCCACGTCGTCAGCATCACGTGATGGCCCTTCTTGTCTGCCGGAATCGTGCAGTTGTGCGGGCCGATCTCGTCGGCTTTCTTCATCCCGCCGTCGACCGTGCAGAACGGGTTCAGGTCGAACTGGTCGCGCGTGAGCTTCTCGTTCGGATTCCAGCCCTGCTTCGTCAGGTAGTACTTGAATTCCTTCGTCACGTGCGCCGCGGTGAACGTCCACTTGAACTTCTGCGCGCCCGGCTTGATGCTGGTCTGCTTCCAGCGGTCGACCGACTGCTCGTTGAGTTCGCTGAATTGCGTCACGCCGCCGCTCGCGATTTCGCCGTCTTTCGGGCCGGCTGCCGGGAAGCCTTGCTTGCCTTCGATACTTTGCGGTTCATAGGCGACCGAGCCGCAGTTGAAGTTTTCGATCTTCCCCGCTTTCGCGCTGCACAGCAGGCCGCGCGACGGCGGCTCGGACAGGTAGCCATGCGCGAATGCGGCCTGGGCGAAGAACATCGACGCGCAGGCAACGAGCGGCGACAGGGTAAAGAGGGTCTTTTTCGCAGTTCGGGTTCTCATCTGATTTCGTTTGGTTGAAAGTGGGTCAGGGTTGGCTTCGTTCGACGGATCGCGTTCGAACGTCTCGAATGGCGTGACGCATGTTCTGCTGACGAAACGCTGAGTGAAGTATCGGCAAGCGTCTTTCAATCGAGAATCTTCCTCAACGATCTCTAAACGATTCCCTCCCGAGTCATCCGCAGTCCTGACATAGGCATGTCCCGCGTTGAGCCGCCCGCGTTTAGATTGCATTGAGATTCGTTGCCGCCCCACCCTCCACGAAGAAAAATGCGCTGGCATTCGCGACACTTTTTTTCAACACCAGGATGGATGGCTATCAAATTGAATTCGAAGAAACCGACTCTTGATCTCGTGGTTCGACGCCGCTCGCTGCGCCGCACGCACATCGCCTATGCGGCACTCGCCGCGGCCAGCGCACTCAGCTTTGCCAACGCCGCGTTCGCCGCCCCCGGCAAACCCAGCCTGAAACAGTACGAAATCACCTCGCAGCCGCACGGCTTCGTCGAAATCGACATGCAGAAGGCAGGCGTCGCGCCGTACAAGGACATCGTCAAGCTGAACAAGAAGGTCGACGTGCCGCTGCCGTTCGACATCTGGAGCAACGGCACCGCGGTGAAGGCGGTCGCGCTGGTCGACGGCGTCGTCGACGCCACGTCCGAAGTGAAGATGACGCCCGGCGGCACGCAGAGCGGCCAGGTGGTCGCGAACGTGAAGACGCCCGGCGTGAAGAAGATGCAGGTGCGCGTGATCGACGCGAACGGCGCGGCGACCGACAGCGCACCGCTCGACGTGGTCGTGTTCGACACGATTCCCGAGCTCGCCGACGATCTGCCGAACAACGCGAGCAAGAACCACAAGCCGTACGCGAACACGTCCGGCTCGGTGGTCGGCACGTACTTCGCGACCTGGTCGATCTACGACCGCAAGTTCAACGTCGACAACGTGCCGGTCGAGAACCTCACGCACATGCTGTACGGCTTCATCCCGATCTGCGGCGGCGCGGACGTGAACGCCTCGCTCGCGAAGGACCTGCCAGGCTCGTTCAACACGCTTCAGCAGAGCTGCAAGGGCCTGCCCGACTTCAGCGTCGCGATCCACGACACCTACGGTGAAATGGCCAAGGCATTGCCGGGCCAGACCGCGAACTCGAAGCTCAAGGGCGTGCTCGGCCAGATGATGGCCGCGAAGAAACGCAACCCGAACATGAAGATCCTGCCGTCGATCGGCGGCTGGACGCTGTCCGATCCGTTCTTCAAGCTGCATGACCCGGCGAAGCGCAAGGTGTTCGTCGACTCGACAGAGCAGCTGCTGCGCACGTGGAAGTTCTTCGACGGCGTCGACATCGACTGGGAATTCCCCGGCGGCAAGGGTGTGAACCCGTCGCTCGGCGATCCGGTGAAGGACGGCCCGCTGTACGTGACGCTGATGAAGGAACTGCGGCAGATGCTCGACAAGCTGTCGCAGGAAACCGGCCGGACGTACGAACTGACGTCGGCGATCGGCGCGGGCAAGGACAAGATCGACGTGGTGAACTACAAGGAAGCCACGAAGTACATGGACTACATCTTCGATATGACGTACGACTTCTACGGTGCGTTCAGCCTGAAGGAACTCGGCCACCAGACCGCGCTGTATGCACCGGGCTGGAAGCCGGACACCGCGTACACGACGCACAATTCGATCAAGGCGCTGCTCGCGCAGGGCGTCGATCCGAAGAAGCTCGTGGTCGGCGCGGCGGCCTATGCCCGCGGCTGGACCGGCGTACACGGCTATGCCGACGGCAATCCGTTCACCGGCACGGCGACGGGTGCGCACAAGGGCCAGTGGGAGCCGGGCATCCTCGACTACAAGAAACTCAAGGCGGAGATGATCGGGCCGAACAACGCCGGCATCAACGGCTACGAGTACCACTACGACCAGACGGCCGAAGCACCGTACGTATTCAACAAGAGCACCGGCGAACTCCTCACCTTCGACGACGAGCGCTCCGTTCTCGCGAAGGGCGACTACGTGCGCGCCCACCAGCTAGGCGGCCTGTTCTCGTGGGAAATCGACTCGGACAACGGCGACATCCTGAATGCGATGCACAAGGGCCTCGGCCACGGCAATGAAGGCGGCGGCGCGGAAAACCATCCGCCGATCGCGAACGCCGGTGCCGCCATGACCGTCACCGGTCCGGCGACGGTCACGCTCGACGCATCGAAGTCGCGCGATCCGGACGGCGACAAGCTGACCTACAAGTGGGACCAGGTCGCCGGCGCGCCGCTGCAGCTCGCCAACGCGACGAGCGCGAAGGCAAGCGTCGACATTCCGTCGGTCAAGCAGGACACGAAGTACACGTTCCGCGTGACGGTCACCGATCCGGCCGGCCTGAAGGACAGCGCGCAAGTCGTCGTGACCGCCAAGGCCGACACGGCCGTGGAACCGCCGCCGGCGGAAAACCACCCGCCGATCGCGCAACTCGGCGGCCCGGCAACGGCTGAAGCCGGCCAGGCTGTCGTGCTGTCGGCAGAGAAATCGACCGATCCGGACGGCGACAAGCTGAGCTTCAAATGGAACGTCCCGACCGGCATCCAGGCGACGCCGGCCGGCGCGAAGCTGAACTTCACCGCACCCACGCTCGCGAAGGACCAGTCGTTCACGTTCTCGGTCACGGTCAGCGACGGCAAGCTGTCGAGCACCGCGAAGCACACCGTCCTCGTGAAGGCCAAGGATGCGGGCGGCGGTAACGGCGGCGAAGGCGGCGGCAACGGTGGCAACGGTGGCGGCGAAGGCGGCAAGTACCCTGCGTACAAGGCCGGTACGCAGTACAACGCGGGCGACATCGTGTCGAACCTCGGCAAGCTTTACCAGTGCAAGCCGTTCCCGAACAGCGGCTGGTGCTCGGGCGCGCCGACGGCGTATGAGCCGGGCAAGGGCTTCGCGTGGAACGACGCGTGGACGCTCTACGGCAACGACGGCGGCAGCGGCGGCGGCGGTAACGGCGGCGAAGGCGGCGGTGGCGAAAGCGGCGGTGGTAACGGTGGCAACGGCGGCGGCGAAGGTGGCGGCAGCGGTGGCAACCACCCGCAGTACAAGGAAGGCACGAAGTACAACGCGGGCGACATCGTTTCCAATAACGGCAAGCTGTTCCGTTGCAAGCCGTTCCCGTACACCAACTGGTGTTCGATGGCATCCTGGGCGTACGAGCCGGGCAAGGGCACCGCGTGGGACCAGGCATGGGATGAACACAAGGAGTAATGCCCGGTCCGACCGGCGGCGCCAGCGCGGCGCCCCGGTCAATCCGAACCCGCGTCTTCCGACGCACAACGGCTGATGCCGATATCGCCCTCGCCTCGCGCGAGGGCGTTTTCGTTTGGGTGTCGGTTGGCGGATGGGCATCCGCAACGCTGCGGGCGGGACGGTTGGGAAGGTGCGGGCGATGCGCAAGGAATACGCGGACCGCAAACGCCAGGACCGGCGTCGCCCCGGTGTCATCGCGTCGTGTCGATGGCTTCCTCGACCTTCCCTCAGCTTCGCGTCCGGGGTCGCGCCGCGCCCGCAGGATCGAAGTCCTGCTTGACGCCAGTTCCGCGTCGGAAGACGACACGCGGCCCCCGCGCCTTCGTCTCTCGTGTCGACGTGGCAAGCCATCGCCGCACTGTCCGCTATCGCGCGGTTCTCGGCGACGAGCCTCCATCCGCAAGTCTCGTCAGGTCGGCATCGCCCCGGGACGGCTCGATCGTCACGCAGTCCGAAGCGCCGACAGGCGCGCCGGTCTCGTCATCCGCCGTGTCGCGACACGCGCCAGGCCCGAACGCAAAAAAGCCGGGCCCTGTGCGATACAGGGTCCGGCTTTCCATCCATCCGGTTCAATCTCTACCCGACCTCGACGAAGCTGGCGGCCGCACTACCGTTGCGGCCCGGCGCAGCTCACGCGTCTTCGAGCGTTTCCGCAGCGGCTCTCGGCAAGCGCACGATGAAGCGGCTGCCCTGCCCCGGCGTCGACGTCACGTCGATCGAGCCGCCATGGCGCACGACCACGGCCTTCACGAACGGCAAGCCGAGGCCAACGCCGCGGCTGGCGTCGCGGTGCGAGCCGTCGACCTGAAAGAACGGCTCGAACAGGCGCGGCAGCGCGTCGGCGGGGATGCCGATCCCCTGATCCTGCACCGTCATCGTCACCTGCCGATCGTCGGCAGCGATCCACACGTCGACCACCGTATCCTCGTCCGAGTACTTGATCGCGTTGTCGAGCAGATTGGTCAGCGCACGCAGCAGCATGTCGCGATTGCCGGACACGAACACGTCGTCGCCCTCGTAATGCGGGCCTTCGACGCGGATCCGCTTCGCATTCGCGCTGTGCCACAGATGATCGACCGCCTCCGTCGCCAGATCGTTGGCGGACACGGCCACGTAGGCGCGGGTGTCGAGATGCTCGGCGCGCGACAGCTGCGTGAAATCCTGTGCGACGCGCAGGCTGTAGTCCACCAGCTTGTGCAGGTCCGTCAGGAAATCCTCGTCGGTCGCGCCGTCGGCGCGGTTGCGCTCCTCGAGCAGCGACAGCACGGTCGACAGCGGATTGCGCAGGTCGTGCGCCATGTGTCGCAGCGTCAGCCGGTCGCTTTCGACCGCGGCCTTGATGTTGTGGATATCGACGAAGCAGATCATGCTCGCCGTGGAACGATGCTGCTCGCCGTCGCCGAACGGCGTCACCATCATCATCTGCGTGCGCCCGTTCAGCGTCAGCTCCGCCGAGTGGATCTTGCCGCTCGCCTTCGCGATCTGCACTTCGTCGTGCGCGAGCGACAGCACGTGCCGGACGGCCGCGTCGCGGTCACCGTCGGTGTCGAACGTCTCCAGCATCGCGCGGCCACCCGCATTGCACAGCAGCAGCCGGCCGTGCTGTTCGACGAAGATCGGATACGGCAACGTCTCGATCATGTCGACATAGGCCGTCTGCCAGGCGCGAATATGCTGCATCGCGATCTCGACTTCGTCCGCGCTCGGCAGCTCGGTATCGGCGCCCGCCGCGTGCGGCACGCCGGCGAACGCATGCTTGCCGGCCAGCCGGTGCAGCAGCCCGTATTCCTTCAGCATGAACGTCCGCAGGCTGCCGGCACGCCGCCAGCCGCAGAACGCGAAAATCAGCGCGCACACGGCAAACATCGGGCCGAGCGGCATCCAGTACGACCAATGCACCAGCAGCACCAGCGAGACGGAGACGAACGTGGCCATCCACGCGATCGCGACTGCGTACATGCGCCAGCCCGGCACCAGCATGCAGATCAGCAGCATCCCCGTCGCGACCGCGACGCTGACGCCAACCTGGATCGCCGCCGGCTCGCGCCGCAGAATGCGGCCATCGAGCAGCGCCTGGGTCACCAGTGCATCGACCTCGACGCGCCGCAGCCGCCCCCCTTCCGACGTCGACAGGTCGTACACACCGGAAAGGTCCGACATCGCGTCGCCGATGAAGACGATGCGACCGCGCCATGCCGACTCGGGAATGCGCCCTTTCAGCACGTCGACGTATGAATAGCGATCGAGGTCGAAGCGCGCCGGCAGGAACAGCGCGAGCGAACCGGTCTCGACATGCCCCAGATTCGACACGTGGTCCTGCACCTGGTGACGCACGTCGCCGGCCGGGAGCGACGCGCCCGCCACGCGAATCGCCTCCAGCGCCACGTGCGGCAGTTCCGCCTCCGCGTTGTCCGCGTGAATATAAGGCACGATGCCCTGCACCAGATGGTCGCTGCCCAGCATCACGCTGCGCTGGCCGATGGCCGCGGCCGCGGCGCGCAAGCGCGCCTCGGGCAACAGCACGGTGTCGGCACGTGTGGCCTCCTGCGATACGTGGGCAGGCAGCACGACGTGCCCTTGCCGCGCGATCGCGCCCGCCAGCGCCCGATCGCCGGACGCCGCGCTGAACATCGTCATGTCGAGCACGACACTCGCGGCGGCACCCAGCCGATCGAGCACCTGCGCATGGGACGTCCGCGCATAGCTTTCGCCGCTGCCGAGTTCGGCGATCGTCTTCTTGTCGATCGAGATGACGACGACCTCGTCACGCCCCCCGTGATCGACGCCGGTCACCACCAGGTTCCAGTACAAACGGTCGAGCGGCGACAGCAACGCCTCGGCGGTCGGCGTGCAACTGAGCACGGCCAGCAGGACCGCGCCGGCCGTGAGCGGCCATACGGCAGGTCGAACGGATGTTGCAGTTTTCAAGACTCGATTGAGCCAGTCAGGCATGGTTTGGTCCACGTTTTTGTTTTGTTCGCCCGAGTTCGTTGCAGCCGCGCACTTCCTGCATGGTTGCGGCCTTGGCCACATTTTTCGTCGCGCTCTCGATCCCGCCACACGACACTCGCTCAGGCGGCCCCGGGTCCCTCAACAGGCAACCGCACGGCATGCTGCCGCGGGTTCCAATGTCGCCATGTTGCCGGAACTATCTCGATTTTTATTAGGCACCGGGTCCAATTAGACCTTGTCCCATATGGTTTCTATTTCGTTTCGGACTTGTCTTAATTTTTGCCATCCGGACGGTCGTCAGGACGCGTCGATACCGTGCCGGTGCGCGCCGTTCGGAACCTTCGATCCCGGGTGAGTTCGTGCAGACAATGCGGTTGTTCGCCCCAGGTTGTTCACCCGTGAAGCGATCCTGCCAAACTTTGATGAACGGCGGGAAATTTCGCACCACGTTTTTCCCGACCGAATGGTTTGCCGACGCGCGTCGAGACGAAGCCGGCGTCGGGCTGAATTTTCGCAGCGGGACTGGCCGGCGCCGGCCAGTGTGTGGCGGACCGTTCGACGTGAACACTTTTCATCGCTTTCGATGAAATTGTGTTGACAGTCCCTTCGGACACGCTATAATTGCGTTCTTTCGCGATGCAGCAACAAGCGAAACGTGCCCAGGTGGCGGAATTGGTAGACGCACTAGGTTCAGGTCCTAGCGGTGGCAACATCGTGGAGGTTCGAGTCCTCTCCTGGGCACCATCTGTTTTATAAAAAGGTCGGCTTCTAGCCGGCCTTTTTTCATTTCCGGCGCGCGAAAATACGCGCCTGTCGCAAGATGGCGTCGTCGCACATGCAAGCGGCTCGCATGCCCGCCTCCCCCCCTCTTTTGCCCGACCGAACAGCGTGCTCAATTATTTTCGTTCGCGACCTGAAATTGTGTTGACAGCCCCTTCGGACACGCTATAATTGCGTTCTTTCGCGATGCAGCAACAAGCGAAACGTGCCCAGGTGGCGGAATTGGTAGACGCACTAGGTTCAGGTCCTAGCGGTGGCAACATCGTGGAGGTTCGAGTCCTCTCCTGGGCACCATCTGTTTTAAAAAGGTCGGCTTCTAGCCGGCCTTTTTTCATTTCCGGCACCGAAAACACCCCCATCCCAGAGAGCAAACCAGTCGCTTTGGCTTTGCACACCGGTGCCAGCGAGCCCTAAGGGCATGATCCCGCAACAACCCGGCGCGACGCGCTCGGATCGCCCCACAAACCACTCTGCGCCCGACTTTCTCGATCTCCGCGATCCATCCCCGATTTCGAACACCCCCGCACCACCGTCCCGCCTCCACCGAAACCGGGATTTCCCTAGGCTGACACGCCGACGTGCGCGCGGTTAAATAAATCAACGTGATTTATTTAATGCGCTGCCGGACAGCGCACCATGGAAGGAGACGCCATGAGAAGCCCGCACTTCGGCCAGGGAAGCAACTCGGCCAACGTGCGCCGTTACAACGAGCGCCTGCTGCTGAAGACGCTGCGCCGCGCAGGCAGCGCGTCGAAGGCCGACCTCGCCCGCCTCGCGAGCATGACGGGAACGGCAGTCGGCAGCATCATCGCGTCGCTCGCCGATGCGAAGCTGATCGAATTCGCGGGCCGCACCGAAGGCCAGCGCGGCCAGCCGGCCTCGCTGATCCGCCTCGATCCGAGCGGTGCGTTCGGCATCGGCGTCCATCTCGACCGCATGCGCATCGAAACGGCCCTCGTCAACTTCGCGGGCGACGTGCTTGGCCGCCGCTCGCACGACACGCTGCTGCCGCCGCCCGCCGACGTGCTCGAGATCGTCCGCCACGACATCGACGCGATGCAGGCCCTGCTCCCCGACCACGAGCGCGCCCGCCTGACCGGCATCGGCGTCGCGCAGCCGTACAACCTCGGCGCGTGGATGCGCGAGCTGGGCCTCGCACCCGACACGTTCCGCGCGTGGGAGGACGTCGATTTCGCGGCCGACCTCGGTCGCACGTTGTCGCTTCCGGTGTTCGGCGAAAACGACGGCAACGCAGCCGCGATCGCTGAGCTGTTCTACGGATACGGCCGGCAGTGCGACGACTTCGTCTACCTGTTCATCGGGCCGGCCATCGGCGGCGGCATCGCGATCGACGGCGACTGCCTGCGCGGCGTGACCGGCAATGCAGGCGACATCGCCGTGATTCCCGTGCCGCCGAGCCGGCTGGCTTCCGCGCCGCCGCCACGCGGCCCGTGGGACATCCTGCTCGCGCGTGCATCGCTGCATGCGCTGGTGCGCCATCTGCGCCATCACGGTGAAACGGTCGACAACCGGGCCGATCTCGAAGCGTGCATCGCCCGCGGCCTGCCCGCCGTCGACGAATGGATCGACGATTGCGTCGACGCGCTGGCGCCGGCATTGCGCGCGGTGCTGTGCGTGGTCGACGCGCCGGTGGTCGTGCTCGACGCCGATACCGACGCGGGCCTGCTCGACGCGGTCACGACGCGCCTGCGCGCCGCGCTCGTGGCCACCGCGCCCGAAGCGCGCGGCACGCCGGTGCTCGTACGCGGCACGTTCGGCGCCGACGCCGGTGCGATCGGCGCGGCCACGCTGCCGATGTTCTTCAACTTCTCCCCGCGGGCCGGCATCCTCAAGGGCGCCCGCACCGACTCGCAGGAGGTCAACCATGTCGCGATCTGAGTCGCCCCGCCCGTTGCTCGAGATGCGCGGGATCAGCAAGACGTTCCCGGCCGTGCGTGCGCTCGACAACGTCAGCCTGACCGTCTATCCCGGCGAGATCCATTCGCTGATGGGCGAAAACGGCGCAGGCAAATCGACGCTGATGAAGATCCTGTCGGGCGCCTACCGTGCCGACGCCGGCGGCGAGATCCTGATCGACGGCGCCCGCATCGACATCGACGGCCCACTTGCCGCGCGCGATGCAGGCGTCGCGGTGATCTACCAGGAACTGTGCCTGTCGCCGAACCTCACCGTCGCGGAAAATATCTACATCGGCCGCGAACTGCGGCGCGGCAACCGGCGCTGGGGCACGATCGACCGCGCGGCGATGGCGCGCGGCTGCGAGGACGTGCTCGCGCGCCTGGGCGCATCGTTCGGGCCCGACACGCTCGTCGACACGCTGTCGATCGCGGAGCAGCAACTCGTCGAGATCGCACGCGCCGTGCACACCCGCGCACGCATCCTCGTGATGGACGAGCCGACCACGCCGCTGTCGTCGCGCGAAACCGAGCACCTGTTCCGCCTGATCCGCCAGTTGCGCGAGGAAGGTCTCGCGATCATCTACATCAGCCACCGTATGGCGGAGATCTACGAGCTGTCCGACCGCGTGTCGGTGCTGCGCGACGGCGCATACGTCGGCACGCTCGAACGCGCATCGCTGTCGGCCGAGCGCCTCGTCGCGATGATGGTCGGCCGCGACATCTCGGGCTTCTACAAGAAGGAACACGCACCGTACGACCCCGGCCACCTGCTGCTGTCGGTCCGCGACATCGCCGACGGCGCACGCGTGCGCGGCTGCAGCCTCGACCTGCACGCCGGCGAAGTGCTCGGCATCGCGGGTCTCGTCGGCGCAGGCCGCACCGAACTCGCGCGGCTGATCTTCGGCGCCGAACCACGTGTGCGCGGCGACGTGAAGGTGGGCGAACGCACGTTCGGCGCGCACTCGCCGCGCGACGCGATCGACGCGGGCCTCGTCTACCTGACCGAAGACCGCAAGCGCCAGGGCCTGTTCCTCGACATGAGCGTGCGCGACAACATCAACATCTCGGTCTGCAACCGCGATGCGCGGCTCGGTGCCCTCGATCTCGCGCGCGGCGCCGAACGCGCGCGGGACGCCATTGCGTCGCTGTCGATCCGCGTGCCGAACGCGAACGTCAACGTCGGCGCGCTGTCCGGCGGCAACCAGCAGAAAGTGCTGCTGTCGCGCCTGCTCGAAACGAAGCCGCGCGTGCTGATCCTCGACGAGCCGACACGCGGCGTTGACATCGGCGCGAAATCCGAGATCTACCGGATCATCAACGAACTGGCCCGGGCCGGCGTGGGCGTGATCGTGATCTCGAGCGAGCTGCCGGAGATCATCGGTGTCGCCGACCGCGTGCTCGTGATGCGCGAAGGCGAGATCGCCGGCGAACTCGGCGGCTACACGCAGACGCCCATCACGCAGGAAGCCATCATCGCGCTCGCCACCGGCTCGCAGGCCGAACTCGCCGACGCGTACTGAGCCTCGCCCTTTTCATTTCCTTCTTACATCCAGGTTACCGAAATGATCAACCCGACCAAGCAGCGGAACCTCGCTTCCGCGACGGCCCAGCCGGTGGCCACCCGTACGCCGCTGTTGCGCGGCGCCGATCAACGCGCCCGCATGCAGTCGCTGATCCGCACCGCCGGCATGCTGCCGGTGCTGCTGGTCCTGTGCATCGGCTTCGGCTTCCTGACCGACGGTTTCTTCACGCTGCAGAACCTGTCGATCGTCACGCAGCAGGCGTCGATCAACATCGTGCTCGCCGCCGGCATGACCTTCGTGATCCTGACGGGCGGCATCGACCTATCGGTCGGCTCGGTGCTCGCCGCCGCGGCCGTCGCGGCGCTGCTCGCGTCGACCATCCCGGGCTGGGGCTGGCTCGGCGTGCCGTTCGCGCTCCTCGTCGGCCTCGTGTTCGGCGCGATCAACGGCGGCCTGATCTCGTTCCTGCGCCTGCCGCCGTTCATCGTCACGCTCGGCGCGATGACCGCCGTGCGCGGCGTCGCGCGCCTGATCGGCAACGACACGACCGTGTTCAATCCGCAGTTGCCGTTCGCGTTCATCGGCAACGGCACGATCCTCGGCGTGCCGTGGCTCGTCGTGATCGCGTGCGCGGTGATCGCGATCTCGTGGTTCATCCTGCGCCGCACGGTGCTCGGGATGCGCATCTATTCGGTCGGCGGCAATCCGGAAGCCGCCCGCCTGTCGGGCATCAACGTGCGGGCGATCCAGCTGTTCGTGTATGCGGCGTCGGGGCTGCTCGCCGGCCTCGGCGCGGTGATGTCGGCCGCACGGCTCTATGCGGCCAATGGCCTGCAGCTCGGCCAGTCGTACGAACTCGACGCGATCGCCGCGGTGATCCTCGGCGGCACGAGCTTCGTCGGCGGCGTCGGCTCGATCGTCGGCACGCTGATCGGCGCACTGATCATCGCGGTGCTGACCAACGGGCTCGTGCTGCTCGGCGTGTCCGACATCTGGCAATACATCATCAAGGGGCTCGTGATCATCGGCGCCGTCGCGCTCGACCGCTACCGCCAGCGCGATTCGGCGCGCACCTGAGCCCCTGCCCGTCCATTCAACCTGGCGGCGCAGGCCGATCCCTGCGCCCGCCCGCCAAGCCACTTCACGGAGACACCACGACATGTTCAAGCACAAAGCCGCCCTGACCGCCGTCGCCTGCGCACTCGCCTTCGGCGCTTCCGCCGCGCACGCGGCCGACAAGCCGCTCAAATCGATCGGCGTCACGGTCGGGTCGCTCGGCAACCCGTACTTCGTCACGATCGTCAAGGGCGCCGAGGCACGCGCCAGGCAGATCAACCCGAATGCGAAGGTCACGGCCGTGTCGGCCGACTACGACCTGAACAAGCAGTTCACGCAGATCGACAACTTCATCTCCGCGCACGTCGACATGATCCTGCTCAACGCGACCGATCCGAAGGCGATCGAGCCGGCGGTGAAGAAGGCGCAGGCGGCCGGCATCACGGTCGTCGCGGTCGACGTCGCCGCGGCCGGCGCGAACGCGACCGTGCAGACCAACAACGTGAAGGCCGGCGAGCTGGCATGCGACTACATCGCGAAGAAACTCAACGGCAAGGGCAACGTGATCATCGAGAACGGCCCGCAGGTGTCGGCCGTGATCGATCGCGTCAACGGCTGCAAGACCGTGCTCGCGAAAAGCGCCGGCATCAAGGTGCTGTCGAGCGACCAGGACGGCAAGGGCTCGCGTGAAGGCGGGATGAACGCGATGCAGGGCTACCTGACGCGCTTTCCGAAGCTCGATGCGGTGTTCACGATCAACGACCCGCAGGCGATCGGCAGCGATCTCGCCGCGAAACAGCTGAACCGCCCGAACATCGTGATCACGTCGGTCGACGGCGCGCCCGATATCGAGGTCGCGCTCAAGTCGAATACGCTCGTGCAGGCGTCATCGAGCCAGGACCCGTGGGCGATGGCGCAGCAGGCCGTCAACGTCGGCTACGGCATCATGAACGGCCAGAAGCCGGCCAATCCGATGATCCTGATCGAGCCGACGCTCATCACGCGCGACAACGTGAAGAGCTACAAGGGCTGGAGCACCCCGCGCTGATCGCGCCCCCCGTCCGCTCGCGCTACCGGGCAGTGCCGGACTGCGTCGCTGCATGCGACGGCCCGCACTGCCCGCCTTTTCAGATCAATCGCTGCATCGCCGCGCACACCACCGCGGCACAAGGTTTCGACATGACGACGACGTTTCCCCGCCTGATCGTATTCGGCGAAGCACTGACCGATTTCATCCGCGACGACGACCAGCACTGGCATAGCGTCGCCGGCGGCTCATGCTGGAACGTCGCGCGCGTCGGTGCGCGACTCGGCGTGCCGACGGCCTTCGCCGGCACGGTCAGCCGCGACACCTTCGGCGACGAGCTGATGCGCAAGAGCGCCGACGCGGGGCTCGACCTGCGCTTCATCCGGCAGGTCGACCGCGCGCCGCTGCTCGCGATGGTCGTGTCGAAGCAGCCGCCCCACTACTTCTTCATCGGCGAGAACAGCGCCGATCTCGCGTTCGATCCGGCGGACCTGCCCACCGGCGCACTCGACGCGGCCGAGATCGTGCACGTCGGTTCGCTCGGTGTCGTGCGCGAGCCGCTCGCGTCGCGCCTGATCGACGTGGCGCAAGCTGCGCGGGCGGCCGGCAAGCGGATCTCGTTCGACCCGAACTTCCGCGCACCGATGGCCGCGCCGTCGTATCGCGACACGCTGCGCCGGCTGGCCGGGCTCGCCGACTGGATCAAGGTATCCGACGAGGATCTGCGCGGGCTGTTTCCCGAACTCGATGAAGCCGCCGCGCTCGCGCAACTGCGCGCGTGGGCGCCGGACGCCGCGATGCTCGTCACGCGCGGCGCATCCGGCATGCAGCTCCTGCATCGCGACCTCGTGCTGTTCCAGCCCGCGTTCCCGACCGACGTGGCCGACACCGTCGGTTGCGGCGATGCGAGCATCGGCGGCTGGCTCGCGAGCCAGCTCGCGCGTCCCGATGCATCCGCCGCCGAGCATCTGCGCTACGCAGCCGCCTGTGCGGCGGTCGCCTGTGCACAGGCAGGCGCCTATGCGCCGACGGCGGCGGAAGTGACCGACATGATCGATCGTTCCGCCGACGCCGCAGTGTCGCCATAGCACTCACCGGCGCGGCGCCCCCGCGCCGCCCCGTCACGCGGCGGTCGTGCCGTCGCTGCCGTCCGGCGGCATCCGGGCCTGCAGCAGTTGCAGGCTCTCGTCGACGCTCAGTTCGGACATCGCATCGTCGTGCAGCGTATCGTCGGCCGCGCGGCGCAACGCATGCAGCGCGTGCACCTTGAGCCGCACGATCGCGAGCCGCAACCCGCGCGCCGTGCATTCCGCCGCGAACGTGCGCAACGATTCGATCGTCGTGCTGTCGACATCCGGCGTTTCCTCGAGGCTCAGCATCACGGTATGCGCGTCCGGCGCAGCCTTCATCAACGCACGCACGCGGTTCAGCATCCGGTCCGCATTCGCGAAGAACAGTTGCGCCTCGGGCCGCACGATCAGCACGCCCGGCACCGGCTTCGCCTCGGCATGGCTCGCCACGTCGACGAAATCGTGACTGTCGCGCAGCCTGCCGAGCACGCTGACGTTCGGTTCGGACAGCTTGCGCAGCGTCAGCAGCAGGCTCACGCCGATGGCCGCGAGCAGCCCGTGCAGCACGCCGAGCACGAGCACCGCGAGCAGCGCGGCGATCACGACGAGCCGATCGCGATGCCAGGCCCAGTACGGCCGGAATACCGACGGATGCAGCGAGTGGCTGACCGCGAAGATCACGATCGCCGCGAGCACGGGCTCCGGCGTGCGCGCGAGCTGCGGCAGCAGCAGCCAGACGATCAGCGCGACCACGCCCGCCGCCCACAGGCCGGCAAAGCGCGACTGCGCGCCGGCCGCTTCGTTCGCCGAGGTCGCCGAATAGCCGGCGCCGACCGGCATCCCGTGCAGCAGGCCCGACACGAGGTTCGCGCAGCCGAGCGCGACGAGGTCGCGGTTCGGCGACACGCTGTCGCCATGCTTCAGCGCGAAGTTGCGGATCGACCCGTACGATTCCGCGTACAGGATCAGCATCAGCGCGAACGCAAGCTCGATGGTCTGCATCCACGCGTTGCGGTCGAGGGTCGGCAGGCCGAACTCGATATGCTTGAAATCGATATGGCCGACGATCGCGATCCCGTATCGCTGCCAGTCGATCGCGTAGCCGGCCGCGATCGACAGCACGATCACGACGAGCGTCGCGGGCACGCGCGAGCTGCGCCCGAGCGTGAACAGCAACGCCAGCGCAATGGCGCCGAGCACGACGCTCGCGAGATTCGCGTGCGGCGCGCCGGTAATCAGGTCGAGCGCGACATGCGGCGCATCGCTGTGCTGCACCGAAATCGCGAGGATCTTCGGCAACTGCTTGATGACGATCGTCAGCGCGAGGCCGAACGTGAAGCCGCGCAGCACCGGCCGCGCGACGAAATCCGACATGCCGCCGAGCCGCGCGGCACCGGCCAGGATGAACAGCACGCCCGTCATCGCGACGAGCGCCGCCGCGAGCGCGAGCTGCGCGGCGAGCGCCATCCCCGACTCCGCGAGCACGGTCGCCGCGAGCACGGCGGCCGACGACGACGTCGACGACACGATCGCGAAGCGGCTGCTGCCGGTGAGCGCATAGACGACGAGCCCCGACAGCAACGCGATCAGACCGGCCTGCGGCGGCAGGTTCGCCAGCCCCGCGTACGCGACCGCCTCGGGGATCAGCAGCCCCGCGATCGACAGGCCGGCCAGCGCATCGAGGCTGATGCGTCGCGTGGGCGGCGGCGCGGCCGCGTCGAGCGCGGCAAAATGGTCGGCATGCTGCGGGCCGGCATCGGGGCGGATCGGGGCGGTCGTCATGAGGCGGTCAGGGCTTGACGGCAATGACGCCCGACCAGCCGGGCAGATAGCGTGCATCCTGCTCGTGCGCGCGATGCAGCGCGATGTCGAGCGCCTTCGCGAAGTTCTTGCGGATCTGGTCGAGCGACACGTGCTGGCGCAGGTAGTCGGCCCACAGGAATTCGCTGAACGGCGTCGCATCCTTCGCATAGCCGCCCGCCGTGCGCAGCTCACCGGCGAGGCTGCGGTACGGATCGTCCACGAGCCCGGTCAGCGCCTTCGGCAGATTCGCGTAGTCGCGACGCGTGCCGTCCGCGCCGAACGGATGCACCCACTGGTTGTGTTCCATCATCCGCCAGAAGATCGTGTCGTCGAGCCACGACAGATCCTTCAGCAGCATCGCGTTCACGCGTGCCTCGCCTTCCTCGATCAGCGCGAGGCCGAGGTGGTGGTGATCGGTGATGTAGTGCAGCCCGCCCGGGCCGAGCACGGCCGGGAACCAGTGCGATTCGATCGCGGCCTTGCGTGCCCGCTTGTTGAGCGCCTTCCAGTGCTTGCGCTTCGCCTTCACTTCGCGATAGCCGACCGTCATCTGCGTGGGACGCAGTTCTTCCAGCTTGACGGGAATCAGGTGAACATCGTTGCCGAGAGCCATGGTCGTACCCCATGTTGCGAAATTCCGGCAACGATACTCCTGATCGCGCGAGCCGTTAATACGTCATGACCTCGATACGCCTGCGGTTGACGATCTCTGACAACCGCCCGACGGCCCGCCCACGCACGACGCCGCGCTACGCGCGCAGATCGTTGCGTTCGAGACGATGTCGAATGTAAGGAATGCCATCGTGCACGACACTCACGCGACGCATCCCGAGCTTGCGCGCGACATTCAGCGAGCCGCTGTTGGCCTCGGCGATATCGGCGATCACGCGCGGCAGGCGCACGGTGTCGAACGCGTGACGCACGACGGCCGCCGCCGCTTCGCTCGCGATGCCGCGCCCCCATGTCGCACGCACCAGCCGCCAGCCGATCTCGACGTCGCGCGCGCCGTCCACATAGTCGGGAATCAGCAGGATCCAGCCGACGAACGCATCGGGGGCGGCCTTCTCGAAGATCGACCAGTAGCCGAGGCCCGGCGGATACTCGTACGTGATCCGGTGCGTGACGAAGCGCCGATGCTCGACGGGGTCGTGCCACGGGCCCGCGATGTGCCGCGTGACCTCGGGATCGCGATCCATCGCGACGCACGCGTCGAGATCGGCCAGCACACGCGGACGCAGCCACAGCCGCGCAGTCTCGAGCACGGGCAGCGTGGCGGCGGAACGTTCGGTCATCGGGACTCCTGATTCGGTGACGATGCGCATCGGGGCGCATTACAAAACGGCTACAAACAGCCTTCCGGAATGATACAGATGCCTGTCGCCGGTTTGGTGCGACGGCATTGCCATTTCCGAAACAGTTCATTTCCTAGGGATTATTCCCGATTCGACGTTATCGCGCCCCACATCGTCCGGCGCCGCCGCCTACACTCGATCCATGCCCCCGCACCGCGCGCAAGCCGGGCCGGCATCCGCATCCACAACGTGAGCGCGCAAGCCAACGAGGAGACCTCGGACATGAGCTGGACCCGCGAACAACGCAACGTCACGATCGCCGCCTACCTCGGCTGGACACTCGATGCGTTCGATTTCTTCCTGATGGTGTTCGTGCTGAAGGACATCGCCGCCGAATTCGGGTCGACGATTCCCGCCGTCGCGTTCGCGCTCACGCTGACGCTCGCGATGCGCCCGCTCGGCGCACTGATCTTCGGCCGGCTCGCCGATCGCTTCGGCCGCCGCCCGACGCTGATGGTCAACATCGCATGCTACTCGCTGCTCGAACTCGCATCGGGTTTCGCACCGAGCCTGACCGCGCTGCTCGTGCTGCGCGCGTTGTTCGGCGTCGCGATGGGCGGCGAATGGGGAGTCGGCTCGGCACTCACGATGGAAACCGTGCCGACCCATGCGCGCGGCTTCGTGTCGGGGCTGCTGCAGGCCGGCTATCCGAGCGGCTACCTGCTCGCGTCCGTCGTGTTCGGCCTGTTCTACCAGTACATCGGCTGGCGCGGCATGTTCATGGTCGGCGTGCTGCCCGCGCTGCTCGTGCTGTACGTGCGCTCGCACGTGCCCGAATCGCCGGCATGGAAGCAGATGGAAAAGCGCCCGCGCCCGAGCCTGGGCTCCACGCTGAAGCAGAACTGGAAGCTCACGATCTACGCGATCGTGCTGATGACCGCGTTCAACTTCTTCTCGCACGGCACGCAGGATCTCTATCCGACGTTCCTGCGCGAACAGCATCACTTCGATCCGCATACCGTGTCGTGGATCACGATCGTGCTGAATATCGGCGCCATCGTCGGCGGCCTGTCGTTCGGCGCGATCTCGGAGCGGATCGGCCGGCGTCGCGCCATCTTCATCGCCGCGTTGATCGCCCTGCCCGTGCTGCCGCTGTGGGCGTTCTCGAGCGGCCCGATTGCCCTCGCCGCAGGGGCGTTCCTGATGCAGATCTCCGTGCAGGGTGCGTGGGGCGTGATCCCGGTTCACCTGAACGAGATCTCGCCCGACGAGCTCCGCGCGACCTTCCCCGGCGTCGTCTACCAGCTCGGCAACCTGCTCGCGTCGGGCAACGCGACGATGCAGGCCTCGCTCGCCGTGTCGAACAACAACAATTACGGCTTCGCGCTCGCGCTCGTGGCCGGCGTCGTCGCCGTCGTGATCGCCGTGTTGATCCTGTTCAGCCGCGAGCGGCGCGGCATCGACATGACGCAATCGGTCAATACGCGTAGCACGGTCGGCTGAACCCGCGCATTGCCGCACCGCATCATCGCGCGTACCCCGTCCTGCCGAGGGCACGCGCGATACTTTCCGCATTCGCACATCGAACTAGAGGAATTTGTCCAGATTCCCCGCTTGCCCGCTCCGTCCGCGATTTTTTATCTTAATAAAAACGGCTGTTTGAATCAGACAAACAAATCACCAGTTCGCGGCCGGGCGACCGGCATGGGAGGCGGGACATGGCAGTAAGTCAGGAGGGGCGGCCATCCGCGGGACGGCCGTCCGGGGCACGGTCATCCGGCACGCGGCAGACCGGCGGGACGAAGGCGCGCATCCTCGATGCGGCCGAGGACCTGTTCATCGAGCATGGCTTCGAGGCGATGTCGATGCGCCAGATCACCTCGCGCGCGGCGGTCAACCTCGCCGCGGTCAACTACCACTTCGGCAGCAAGGAGGCGTTGATCCACGCGATGCTGTCGCGCCGGCTCGACCAGCTCAACCAGGAGCGCCTCGGTATCCTCGACCGCTTCGATGCGCAACTCGGCACGCACATCACCTGCGAGCACGTGCTCGGCGCAATGTTCATTCCGGCGCTGAAGGCCTCGCGCAATCCCGAACGCGGGGGGCCCGGCTTCCTGCGCCTGATCGGCCGTGCGTACACCGATCCGTCGCCGTTCGTGCGCAACTTCCTGACCGCGCACTACGCGAGCGTCGCTGGCCGCTTCTTCGACGCGTTCCAGCGCGCGTTGCCGCACCTGCCGCGCACGGAGCTCGGCTGGCGGCTGCATTTCGCGATCGGCGCGCTGTCCGGCGCGCTCGCGGGCGCCGAAACGGAAAGCCTGATCGACGAGTTCTCGCAAGGCCGCACGATGAACGACGTGCAGATGATCGCGCGACTGTCGTCGCTGATCGTCGCCGCGCTGAAAGCGCCGATGCCCGACAGCGCGCAACTGTCGATCTTCGCGGCCGTGCTCGACGATGCGGGGGCCAGCGAAGCGTTCGGGCTGCCGCAGTCGGCTGCGACCGCCGTCGATACGGCGACGCTGCATTCCACGAACTGAGCGCGCGAGGCCACGCGCGGCTTCCTGTTCACGATTTGATCGAAACGCGCGGTCGTGCGGGGCGTCGAGGCGCCCCGTCGATCGACCGTGCGGCACGAGGCACGGGCCGGCGCCGAAGCGCCCGCCCTCGCCGAGAGCAAAGACCGGAGACTCGTCATGTCATCTTCCGCAGCAACCGCAGCGGCCCAGCTTCCGCCGAACACCGACGGCATCTGGTACGCGTCATACCCGCCCGGCGTCCCGCATGAGATCGACGTCACGCAGTACGCATCGCTCGTGCAGTTCTTCGACGAATGCACGAGCCGCTTCGCCGAGCGCGTCGCCTACGTGAGCGCCGGCGCATCGATGACCTATCGCACGCTCGCGCGGAAAGTCGACGCGTTCGCGTCGTACCTGCAAGGCATCGGCATCAAGCCCGGCGACCGCGTCGCGATCATGCTGCCGAACACGTTCCAGTACCCCGTCGCGCTGTTCGGCACGCTGAAGGCCGGTGCGATCGTCGTCAACGTCAATCCGCTCTATACCGTGCGCGAACTCGCGCACCAGCTGAAGGACAGCGGCGCGCAGACGATCGTCGTATTCGAGAACTTCGCGCGCACGCTGCAGGACGCGCTGCCGGAAACGCAGGTGAAGAACATCGTCGTCACCGCCCTCGGCGACCTGCTCGCCGACGGCTTCAATGCGAAAGGACGCCTGATCAATTTCGTGCTGAAGCACGTGAAGAAGCTCGTGCCGGCCTACCACCTGCCGCAGGCCATCCGGTTGCGCTCGGCGCTTGCGCTCGGGGCGCGCGGCACGCCGCAGCCGGTGCAGATCACGCGTGACGACCTCGCGTTCCTGCAATACACGGGCGGCACGACCGGCGTCGCGAAAGGCGCGATGCTCACGCACGGCAACCTGATCGCGAACCTGCTGCAGGCGAAGGCCTGGATCGCCGACCAGGTCTCGGGCGACGTCGAAACCGTGCTCACGCCGCTGCCGCTGTATCACATCTATTCGTTGACGGTGAACGCCTTCATCTTCATGGGGCTCGGCGGGCGCAACATCCTGATCGCGAACCCGCGCGACATGAAGATGGTGATGAAGATCATCCGCAACGAGACGTTCACCGGGATCACCGGCATCAACACGCTGTACAACGCGTTCCTCGACAACGAGGAATTCCGCAAGCGCGATTTCTCGAAGCTGAAGCTCGCGATGGCCGGCGGGATGGCGATGCAGCGCGCGGTCGCGGAGCGCTTCCAGCAGGTGACGGGCCGGCCGGTCGTCGAAGGCTACGGCCTGACCGAGTGCTCCCCGATTGTCACGATGAACCCCGTGGACCTGAACGACATGGCCGCGTTCAGCGGTTCGATCGGCCTGCCCGCGCCGTCCACCGTCGTGCGCTTTCGCCGCGAGGACGGCACCTGGGCGCCCGTCGGCGAACCGGGCGAGCTGTGCGTGCATGGTCCGCAGGTGATGCGCGGCTACTGGCAGCGCCCCGACGAGACGGCCAAGGTGATCGACGCCGACGGCTGGCTCGGCACCGGCGACATCGGCGTGATGGACGAACGCGGCTTCATCCGCCTGATCGACCGCAAGAAGGACATGATCCTCGTGTCGGGCTTCAACGTGTATCCGAACGAGATCGAGGAAGTGCTGGTGATGCATCCGGGCATCAGCGAAGCCGCGGCGATCGGCATTCCCGACGAGGTGCAGGGCGAACGGATCAAGGTGTTCGTCGTGCGCCGCGACCCGGCGCTGACGGTCGACGACGTGCTCGCGCACTGCCGCAAGAACCTGACCGGCTACAAGATGCCGAAATTCGTCGAGTTCCGAGACGCGCTGCCGCAGACGAACGTCGGCAAGATCCTGCGCCGCGCATTGCGCGACGAGGAACTCGCCAAAATCAAGGCCGCGAAGCAAGGCTGAACGATCCATCGCCCCGGGAGACGCCGTCGATGAACGAAGGAAAGAAGCGCCACGCGCGGCATGCCGCCGCCGTGGCAGTCGCGTGCATGCTGTGGCTCGCCCAGACTGGCCTGCATGCGCAGGAAGCGGCCAGCGCCGCGGGCGCGGCGCAGGAGGTCGCGCTGCCGGCCGATCTCGCGAAAGTCACCCGCGAACCGGTCGCGCAACAGGCGCGCTGGCTGCGCACGGCCGCGCAGCGCGGCACGCTCGCGCAACTCGATGACGCGACGCTCACCGCGCTCTTCAAGGCGCTCGATCCGCTCGCCGTGCCGCTCTATATCCGCAACGGTCCCAACGGCTATCCGTCCTACCAGTTCACGATGGTGCGCCAGGAACGCATCAGCGGCAAATGGTCCGATACGCCCGACCGCATGCTCGTGAAGACCACCCGCGAGCCGCTGCGCGTCTATGCGAAATGGCTGCCGGGCGGCGCGCACGCCGGACAGGAGACCATCTACGACACGACGCAGCGCAAGGACGAGATGTACGGCCACCTCGGCGGCCTGCTCGGCAAGATTCCGCTATGGACGGCCATCGACGGCGCACTCGCGCGCGCCCAGTCGAATCACCAGGTGAAGGATCTGGGCACCGAATTCATCACGAACCTGTACCTGACCGAAGGGAAGAAATATCTGGAAGCCGGCGTGCAGCGGCCGACCGATGTGGAAGCCAGAACGATCAACGGCGTGCGCGTCGTTACGCTCACCTACGAAACACCGACCGGGCGACCGCAGTTCTACGCGAAGAAGGAAATCTTGGGGCTCGACCTGCACGCGCCCTATTTCCGGACCGTCGAGTCGTATGACAACGACGGCAAGATCTTCGAGCGGATCGTCATCGAGAAAATCGCCCCGACGACGCTCGACGACACCGCATTCGACCCGAAAAACCCCGACTACGCGTTCTGATGCGCGCGGGGCTGGCCTCGGGCTCAATCGTCATCGTCGTCGCCGTGGTGCCGGTGCCAATGCTTGTAATAGTGCTTGCGCCACTTGCGATAGCGGTCGTCGTCGTCATCGCCGTAGTAGCCGTATCCGTAGCCTGGATAGGCGACCACGGCAGGTTGCGGCGCCACATAGACCGGGGCCGGCTCGACATAGACCGGCGCGACCGGCACGCCGATACCGACCGACAGGTCGACATGCCCCGCCATCGCACTGCCGGAAGCCAGCAACGCCACGCTCCCGACCCACCCTGCCCATCGTCTCTTGTCCATGTTCTGAATCCCTGATATGCCGGCCCGCCCGGCTCGCGCGACTAAAGTAAACGTCGCGCGCGAACCCAGGTGATACGGCCTTGCGAGAGTCGTAACGCGACGTAACGAAATGGCGTTAGCCGTTTGGCCGAATCGCGAAAATGCGCTGGAACGTCTATAGTGGGTTACGGTTCGACACAATCACGACTACGCGCTCCCCGATTGAACAGGGTAGAATCCCGCCAAACACCTTGTGGACGAACACGCCACACACACGCACAACATATTCTCTGACGCAGGCTCCTGCCGCACCTCAATGGCCAATCCCGCAGAATCCCATCCGCAAAACGACTTCATCAATTCGGCGCGCAAGGAACGTAAGCGCGTTGAAATCTATCTCGTCAACGGCATTCGTCTGACGGGGTGCATCGAGTCGTTCGACCAGTACCTGGTGATGCTGCGCACCCCCGTGGGTCTGCAAGGCATCTACAAGCGCGCGATTTCCACGATCCAGCTCGACACGGGCGGCTCGCGCCCGGGCGGCAGCGGCCCCCGCGGGCCGCGCACCGGCGGGCGCCCCGGCGGCCGTGAAGGCGGCGGTCACAGCCCGTACGGCTCGCACGGCGGCTCGCGTGAATCGCGCGGCGACGGCGGCTACGGCTCCCGCGAACCGCGTGAAGGCTATGGCTCGCGCGAACCGCGCGAGGGTTACGGCTCGCGTGAGCCGCGCGAAGGCTACGGTGCCCCGCGCGAACCCCGTGAACCGCGCGAAAGCTACGGCGCACCGCGCGACACCGGCGACGCATCCGGCAACGCCTCGTCGTCGGATGCCCGCGGCGGCAGCGGGCCGGTCATCGTGACGCGCCGCCGGCGAATCGTGCCGGACGGCCAGTAAAGCAAAAGGGCAAGCCAACCGGCTTGCCCTTTTTACTGGTGCGGCCGGCGCGGCATGTCGCCGCACCGCCGCCGGGTTCAGCGTGCCGTCGTCGGCAGGCCTGCATCGGCCTCACGCTGCAACGAACGCACCTGCTGCTGCAACGCACGCAGTTGCGACTGAAGCTCGGCCTGCTGCGCCTGCAAGGCGGCCGTCTCGTTGCGTACGCTCTTCTGGCGATCCGCGACCGCCGCCTGCTGCTGGCGGGCGATCGAGATATCGGCCTGCAGACGCCGTGCGCGATCCTGCGTGACCTCGATCTGCTTGTCCATTTGCGCCTTCTGCGATTCCAGCTTCGCCGCCCGCAGTTCGTTCACGGCCAGCCGCTCCGCCTGGCGCGAGAAATCGCGATAGATCGCTTCCGCACGCGTTTCGTCGTAAGTCTTGATGACGCGCCAGAACGCCTTCTGCTGGAACAGCGCGACGAAGTACGCACCGTCCTTCACGTTGAACAGCAGGCTCGCGCCGTAGCTGCCGTTGTAGCTCGTGCGCATTTCCGTCAGCGAGTGCGCCTGGATCTGGCGCTGCAAGTCGTCGACCGTGCTCGGCCCCGTCGACTCGCCCGCCTGCGGCTGCAGCGACGTCTGCGAATCGATCGCCGGAATCGCCGCCACGGGCGCCGATGCCTGCTGTACGACGGGCGAACCGCTGTCCGCCAGACTTTGCGCGTATGCGCCCTGCATGCCTCCCGCCAGGGCGAACAATACGCACGCCCTTCCCAACCCCGTCATATGGCTCATGAAGTTCTATTCCCGCCCGAGTCGTTGTAATTCAGCGCGATTTTATCTCATTAATTACTCACTTTCGCGGGTCTCGGGCTCCTCGTCGAAGATCTGGTATTTGCGCATTTTTTCCCACAGGACCTTGCGGCTGATGCCGAGTTGCTGCGCCGTATCCTGACGCCGCCAGCCGTTTGCGTCGAGCGCCGCAATGACGCGGTTGCGCTCGTTCATGTCCCACTTGCTGCGATCGACGAACACCTCGGCCGCACTCTCCGCCGGGACCGGCTGGGCCGAACTGCGTGCGTGCGCGATCAACCGCTGCAGCCGCGCGGCATCCCACCCGCCCGTCTGCCGCACCGTCACGCCGACACGCTCGGCGAGGTTGCGCAGTTCACGCACGTTGCCGGGGAAATAGCTGTCCGCGACGGAATCCGTCAGCCAGTACGGCAGATCGGACAACTGAGCGAGCCGCTCCTCGCCGACGACCTGCGCGACGAATGACTTGAACAGCGCGATCTTGTCGACGGCGCCGCGCTCCTCCAGCGACGGAATGCTCAGCTCGATCACCGCGAGCCGGTAGTAGAGATCGGCGCGGAACAGGCCATCCTTCACGAGCTGCGGCAGCTTCTTGTTGCTCGCCGCGACCAGGCGGAAATCGACCTTGACCGGCGACGTCGCGCCGACGCGCAGCACCGCGCCATCCTCGAGCACGCGCAGCAGCTTGACCTGCTGGTACAGCGGCAGATCGCCGACTTCGTCGAGGAACAGCGTGCCGCCGCCCGCCTGCTCGAAATAGCCTTTATGCGCAACAACCGCGCCCGTGAACGATCCCTTCGCATGACCGAAGAACAGCGATTCGAACAGGCCGTCGGGAATCGCGCCGCAGTTCACGGGCACGAATTCGCCATGCCGGTAGCGCGAATGTTTTTCGTGCAGCAGTTGCGCGATGCGCTCCTTGCCGACGCCGGTTTCGCCGTGCAGCAACACGTTGGTGTCGCAATCGGCGAACGTATCGACTTCGTGCAGCAGGGCCTGCATCGATTCCGAGTGCGCGACGAGTTCGGTCGGATGCGACGTTTCGGCCGTATGCGCCCGTAGCTGCGTGACGAGCTTGCCGATCATCCCGCGCAGTTCGGCACACGTGAAGTCGAGCGGCAGGATGTGCGAATACTCGGGCGGATACTGCGACGCGTCGTGATCGCGCGCCGCGCCGACCCAGACGACCGGCATGCCGATGTTGGCCTGCCAGTCGCGCAGGAACGCGGCGCCGATTTCGATCATCGTCACGCTGATGATCGCCAGCGACGGCCGCAAGGCGGCGCGCTCGGGCGAGATCTCCGCGTTGTCGGCGCGGATCACTTCGACGTCGAAGCTCGCCATGCACCGGGCGACGCGGTCGACAATGTCCGCCTTGCCTTCCCAGACGTACAGGTCGAGCTCTTCGATTGCGGGCGTGGTTCTCATCGGGTGGTCTTGCTTCTCTAATTGCTGACTGTTTGCGCGACGCCGCAGGTCAGCGACATCTGATGCACCGTGGCGGCACCGAGCTGGACACCGAGCAGGTCCAGCAACGGATCGATGATACCGTCGAGCGCGGTCAAAAGCGGGCTCAGCACGGTGGTCAGGACCGACAACAGCGATGAAATGAAATTCGGCGGAATCGTGACCGTGACGATCCCGAACAGCAGACTCACGGTCGGTGTGATCTGGGCGTTTTGCAATCCCGTCAGCGCGTTGTTCACGGCCGAACCCAGCGCGTTCGTATTGGTTGTCCAGTAGTACGACGGATCGCTGCCGCCGCGCCCGTAGAACGTGTTGGTTGCGGGGCTGCCGGCCAGATTCACCGACACGTTGGAAACGGTCGCGGACACCTCCACGGCGCCGGCCAGAACCAGCACGTCGAGCACCTTGGCCGGCGTCGAGCAACTGTAGTTCGCCGGCAGGTTCAGCAGATTGCCGGCCGTGAGCGGCGGCTGGCCGATGCAGAGATTGGCGATGCTCGGCTGCGCGGTGATCGTCGCGGAATTCGGCGATGTCAGGCAGTTGGTCGACAGCAGCGTCGCACTGCCGGCACCCAGCTGCACGTAAAGCGGCAGATACACGTTCGCGGACACCACGACCGGCAGCGGATTCACGCCCAGGTTGACGACGAGATACAGGCCGACCTGCGCGTTCGTCGCAACCGTCCGCCACGCACCGTTCTTGTCCTTCCCGCCTTCGCCGACCGCAATGGTCGGCGGGCTGATGACCTGCGCCTGCAACTGGACGATCGATACCGAGTTGCCGTTCGGCAGCGTCAGCGGCACGTTGGCGCCGATCACCACGCCCGGCTTGCCGGCCTGCGAGATCTGCGCCATCGCCATCACGAGATCAAGCACGTTCACGGTCGCGTCGGCCGCCGCCTGCGTGTTCGCGAGGCCCAGCGTCAGCAGCGACGTCGCGCCCTGTCCGGTCAGGCTGGCGACCTTGAGCGCCGTGTTGCTGAGCAGGTTCAGGTTGGCGAGGGTGGTCAGTGCGCCGGTTGCGCTGGTCTGCAGCGTCGTACCCAGCGTGGTCGTCTTGTTGACGGCCGCCACCATCGCGTTGAGCAACGTGCCGACCGACGCGTTGGCATTGACCAGCCCGCCGATCGTACCGTTGCCGACCGACAGCGACTGCAGCGCGACGGCGATGTCGCCGAGCTTGACGTTCGCACAGGCGAGCCCCTGGTAGGACACGAGATTGAGGTTCAGCGGCGTGCCGCCCTGCCCCTGCAACAACGAGCCCAGCAGCGCGTTCACCAGGCCGGGGTTCCCGCTCGGCGCGCCCGAGCAGCCGACGCCGCCCACCGCGGCCAGCGTCGCGCCGATCGAGAAGGTATCGATGTTGGTTGCCTTCGCGGTCGACGTGGCGGTCACGGTGCGGGTCGGCCCGAAGAAGAAATACGGCAGCGTCTTGGAGACCGTCACCCGCACGGCATTCAACTGCGTCGCGAGCGGCACCGTCGATTTCGACGAATAGAAGGAGCTCGCCGTCCCGGTCGCCGACGGCGCCCAGTAACCGCATTCGGCCGACAGCGACGTGGTGCCGCTGCCGTCCAGCGTGAAGCCGTTCGTCGTGGCGTTGCTGGTGGCCACGGAGGTCACGTTCGCACACGTGTCGTCCAGCTTCTGAACCGCGGCGAGCGCAGCAAGATCGGCCACGCGCTGCATGTCGCGGCGCGTGAAAAAGACGTTGCCGATATCGACCGAACCGAGAATCACCATCGACAGCAGGATCCACACGGCCGCCGTGACGACGACCGAACCCCGCTGCCGCCGCGGCGACGCGCGACCGGGTCCGGCCATCCGGTTCGATGCATGTCGAGCAATGCTCATCGCGGCTCCGCTCAATACGATTGCGATGAACCCTGCCCGCCGGACGATCCGTTGCCGCTCGAGCTGACCGGCGACCCCATCGATTCCGGAATCTTGTGCTTGAACGATTCGAGATAGCGTTGATAGGACAGCGACGCGGTATCGCCCAGTGCCGGCAACGCCGGCCCGGCCGCACGTCCGTCACGCTGGAATGCCAGCAGTGCGTTCGTTGCGTGACCGATTTCCGACGCGTCGGGCGCCGGCTGGTCGCTATACGCCGCGGTAGCGGCCCCCATGAGCACGAGAAGCGCGACACCCTGGCACACGCGTGCCACGCGACCGGAATTCTTGTTGTTCGTCATGTCAGTTCCCCCCAATGCCTTTTTTCATTGTGCAAACCGCTGCAGCAGCGGCGCAGTCGGATCGAATCCCTGGATGTTCGCCACCGGGGACGGACGCTTCGCGACATCCGAGCCCGACACGTCGACCACGCTCCCCGAACCGATCGGCGTGGCAACCGACGCCGAAGCCGGCGCCTGGGATGCGCGACGCCACGTGCGCGCCGCCGCGGTGATCCGCGCCGCGTCGTTGCGGATGTCGTTGCGAACGTCCGTCGACAGCTTCTGCTGCGCCATCAGCTTCTGCGCATCATGGGTCCGGCCGGATGCGAGCAGGTACAGCACCAGGTTGCTGATGATCTTCGGATTGCTCTGATCGAGCTCCGCGGCCTTCATCAATGGAATGCGCGCCCCGTCGACATCGCCGCTGCGCAGCTTCGCGTAGGCGAGATCCGAAAGCGTCGACGCATCGGTCGGCGCCAGCACGGTGGCCTGCGACAGCGCCTGCGCGGCGCGCGGAAAATCGCCCGCGCCGCCGGCAATCAGCCCGAGACCGCGATAGCCGCGCGCGGCGAGCGCCGTGTTGAGCAACTGCGTATACACCGCGGCGCTCGCGGCGGGTTGGTCCGTCATGCGCAACGCATCGGCGCGCAGCAGGATCGTCTGCGGCGATGCGCCGTACTGTTTTTCGTATGCGTCGATATGCGCCAGCGACGCGTAATACAGCCCTTGCGACTGCATCCGCTCGATCAGGCCGAGATACATGCCAGGCGTATCCGGCGCCGCCTGCTTCTGCGCCGCCGCGTCCATCAGCGCGGCACGCTCGGCCTGCGGACCGACGCCGTACCCGCTTTCCTTGAACGCCGAGCACGCGCCGAGCAGGCCCACCATTGCCAGCACGCCGGCCACTTTCACGATTTCATCGATGCGTCTCATCTTGCTTCCTTGGCTTCCCGGCATCAGGGCTGCGCCTGGCTCAGCGCGCGCAACACCGAGATCATTCCCGGCCCGGCCGTCACGATCAGCAGCGCCGGCAGCAACGTCAGGATCATCACGCCCGTCATCTTCACCGTCAGCTTGCCGATCCGTTCACGCAGCATCGCGCGGCGCGCCTCGCGCAACCGGTCACCGAACTGCTTGAGCGGCTCCTGTACCGCGCCGCCGTGTTTGTCGACCTGGATCAGCAGCCGCACGATCGCACGCAGATCCTCGTTCTCGAAACCGGACGACAGCCGCTGCAGCGATTGCTCGCGCGTCCGGCCGGCAGCGAATTGCCGCTGGGCGATTTCCATTTCTAGCGACAGCACGGGCATCATTCCCTTGAAGTCGTTCGTCACGACCTGGATGCTCTGGTCGAGCGACAATCCGACACCCTGCAGCAAGCGAAGCATGTCGACCAGCAGCGGCAGTTCGTCGATCACCGATTGCCGGCGCTGTGCAGCACGACGTCGCAGGTAGAGCTTCGGCAACATGAAGCCGGTGACGAGCGCGATGCCCCCGCCGGCCCGCCATTGCGCGCCGGTCAGGTGCGAGCCCATCAGCACGAGGAAAAGCAACGGCACGACGATCGCGCAGGCGAGCCGCGCGCTCAGGAACAGCCCGCGGGTACGCGTGTCGGCGTAACCGCACTGCTCCAGCAACAGCCGATCTTCGTCGGCGACGAGATACCGGCCCAAACGGGTATCGAGCAGGCGCGTCCCGACCATCGACAGGCGGTCCAGGCATTGCACGACGAACGACGGCCTGGCGCCGGCAGCGCGCCCGACCGGATTCGGCCGGGATTCATCGGACTGCTGTGCGGCCCGTGCGCCCGCTGCCTCGAGCGTCGCGGTGCGCCGCTCGAGCGCGCTGGCCAGCGTGCGATCGCTGCGCGTCTGCGCCCCCGCGCGGCGCACCGCGAGCCATGCCAGCAGCACGACGCCGAGCGCGCCGAGTGCCAGTGCGAGCGAACCGAGTTGATTGGCTGTCATGCCGTCACCTGAGTTTGGCCATGTGGTACAACCAGATCCCGCCCGCGAACTGCAGCATGAAGGCGACGAACAACAGCTGACGTCCCGTGTAGTCGTTCCACATCGACTGGAGATAGAGCGGATTCGTCGCGATCACGAAACTGCCGATCGCAATCGGCAACATGACCAGCACCCACGCGGACAACCGCGTCTCCGACGACATCGCCGCCAGCTCCCGCTCGGCCTGCTCGAGGTCGCGCATGAACGTCGACATCCGGTCGAGCATGACGTCGGCGCGGCCGCCGTACCGAACCGAGAGCCGCAGCACCGAACCGACCAGTTCGAACTCCTTGGTCTGATAGACGCTCGCGATATGCCCCATCGCACGGTCGATCTCGACCCCGGTGCGCAACATCCGCGATACGTGGTCCAGACACCCGCGCAACGGCGCCTCCGTCGTCAGCAGCGCAGCCTGGAACGCCGCCGGCACGCTGTTGCCGAGCGTGACGAGACGCACGATGCCGTCGAGGAACGACGGCAACTGGCGCACGATCGCCAGGCGCCGCCGCTGAATGCGGGACACGAGCCAGAACACGAGCAGCGACGCGCCGCACACGAGCGCGGCGATGCAAGCGAGCCAGCCGCCCCGGTTACCGGCCACGAGCCCGACCGCGGCCAATCCCAATAGCGCGAGAAGCGCCTTGCCGCGTGCATCCTCGATCCCTGCACGACTCGCCAGGTTGGCGAGGTATTCCATCGCGATCTCGCGCCAGTGTGCCCAGCGCGACGCCGGCGCGGCGGATTGCGCGCGCGCCGCGCCGGACGCGGCCGCGACGTTCGGCGCCGGCCGCGCGTCGCGCTGAATCGCACCCGCCGCCCGCGCGGCCGGCTCGATGCGGCTGTCGATGAAGCGCTGCACGTCGGCTCGGCCGCGTTTCGCCTCGCCATGCCGCCACAGCATCAACGCGGCGGCCACGCAAAGCAGTGCCATTGCAAGCACGCCGGCCATCAGGCTATACATTGAAGCCCCCGCCCCCGCGCCCGAAGCCGCCACCGAAACCACTGCCGCCGCTACCGCCGAAACCGGCGGCCTGCAGCGACTGGCGGAAGCGTGCGAGCTTCGGCGAATGCGGATGAATGCCGAGCGACTCCCAGTTGTCGACCTCTTCGCCCTCCGGCGTCACACGCGCCTCGTAGCGATACAGTTCCTGGGTCGCGATGATGTTGTCGGACAGTCCGGTCACTTCGGTAACCGAAAGAATCCGGCGCCGGCCGTTCGATAGCCGGCCGATCTGCACGATGAAGTCGATGGCATTCGCGATCTGCCGGCGCAGGCTCGATTCCGTTCCCTGGAAACCCGCGAAACCGGCCAGCATCTCGAGGCGATACAGACACTCGCGCGGCGAACTCGCGTGGACGGTACCCATCGATCCGTCGTGCCCCGTATTCATCGCCTGCAACATCTCGAGCACCTCGCCGCCGCGCACTTCGCCGACGATGATGCGATCCGGCCGCATCCGCAGCGTATTGCGCAGCAGGTCGCGGATCGTCACGACGCCGTTGCCGTCGAAGCCGCCCGGGCGGCTCTCGAGACGCACGACATGGGGGTGATTCAGCGAAAGCTCGGCCGTGTCCTCGATCGTCACGACCCGCTCGTGCTCGGGAATGTGAAACGCGAGCGCATTGAGCAGCGACGTCTTGCCGGAGCTCGTGCCGCCCGACACGAGGACGTTGCAGCGCGCCTCGACCGCCGCTTCCAGCAACGTACCGATTTCCGTATTGAACGTGCCGTTGGCGAGCAGGTCGGCCGGCTTCAGCGGATCCTTGCGGAATTTCCGGATCGAGACGACCGGCCCGTCGATCGACAGCGGCTCGATCACGACGTTGACGCGCCCGCCGTCCGGCAGCCGCGCGTCGACCATCGGGTTCGACTCATCGAGACGTCGGCCGATCGGCGCGAGGATGCGGCGCACGATCCGCAGCAGGTGCGCGTTGTCGGTGAAACGGATCGGCAGCTTCGCCAGGATGCCGTGGCGCGACACGTAGATGTCGTTGTAGCCGTTGATCAGGATGTCCTCGACGTGCGGATCGGCGAGCAGGTCCTCGATCGGACCGAACCCGGCGAGCTCTTTCGTCAGCGCCTCCGCAATCGCCCTGACCTCGGTCTCGTTCAGGGGAATGCGCCGCAGACGCACGAAGCTGTCGATTTCCAGATCGACGAACTGGTTGATCGCCTGGCGCGACCAACGGCCGAATTCGGCGCCGAGTTCCTCGATGCGCGTCAGCAGATGCTCGTGCGCGGCATTCTTGATGTCGTGAAACTGCTGCGACTGGGAGAACGGCGCTGCGCCGTCGGCAAATTGGATGTCGTGTGCCATCGCTTACGATCGCCTGGACGAAGGTTGAATGAAACGCTTCAGGGCGGACAAGCCCAATGCGGTGCGCTGGCCGGCGGAAACCGGGCCGGCCAGTCGATCTGCGAGCGGCTCGAGGGCACGCACATAAGGATCGCGTTCGGCCGTATCGACGATCAGCCGCCCCTGGTTGGCCGCCTGGCCGATTGCCACGCGACGCGCCGGCAGCGTCGCCAGGTGCGAAATGCCGAGCCGTTCCGCGATCTGGGCCGGCGTCAGGCTCAGCGTCGCGTCGTACTGGTTGACGACGAGACGAATCTTGCCGATGTCGACGCCCGCATCGCGCAGCCCTTCCAGCAGGTCGACCGCCGAGACGATCGAGGCGACGCCCTGGTCGCACACGAGCCACGCCTCGTCGGCCACCGCCGTGATCTGCGCAACGAATTCATGGTTCGTGAATCCGCCGAGATCGATGATCTGCTGATCGAAGAACGCGCGCAGCCGGTTCAACAGCCCGACGCATGCGGCGTACGACACGTCGCGCAGGTCGGCGAGATTGGGCGGCAACGTGGTCAGCGCGACGCCGCTCGCGTGGCGCGTCAGCGCGGTATTGACGAACGTCCGGTCGATGCGCCGCAGGTTGCGCACGGCTTCGACGAAATGGAATTCGCAGCGCGTGTTGAGGAACAGCGCACTGTCGCCCGCGGGAAGCCCGAGATCGACCAGCGCCGTCTGCCGCGCGTGAGGCGCGGCGACGCCGAATGCAGGCGTGCCGCCTTCCGGGTCGGCCGAACCCATGCGCTTGTGCAGCCACACGGACAGATTCGAGGCGAGCGTGCTGACGCCCATCCCGGCGCGTGCGCCGAGCAACGCGACGACTTTGCCGTGCCGGTTGGCCGGCTCGGTGCCGGTATGTTCCAGCAACCCGCGGGTGATCCGCAACGCATCCTCGGCACTACCGGACACGTCGATGAAATCGCGTACGCCGGCCCGCAGTGCGGCCAGCGCGCTTTCCGGCTCCGAGAGCGTGCCGAGCGCGACGACCGGCAGGCCTGGATGGGCCAGCCGTACGGCAGCCGCGGCAGCGCTCGCCGCGCTGTGCGCACGGGAAAAATCGATGAAGACGATCGCGGGATTGAGCCCCGTGATGCGCTGGCTCAGCGCGCCCGGTTCGAGTGACAAGGCTTCCACCGTGCCGGCCGACACGAGTGTCTCGCCCAGCCAGCGGGCATGCTCGTCCTGCTGCGATGCGCACACGAAATAATCGGTCACGGCAGGCTCAGCCAACGATAGGGTTCTCGCGTTCATGTTGAACACCCCCGGTTACATATCGCGCGACATCTCGTCCCGCATTCATTTCGAAAATCCGGGCGCCGCATCGGGTGATGCGATACCGCCAAGATACGACCGCCACACCGGACCATCGCGCTGTTCGGACAATTCGCCCGGCGTGGTCGGCAACGGCGCGCCCTTCGCGATCGGCGCAACGAGATGCGGCGTCACGATGATCACCAGTTCCTTATCGTTCTGCTGATAGTTCAGCGACTTGAAGAAGGCGCCGATGATCGGCAGGTCGCCCAGGACCGGCACCTTGTTGATGTTCGACATCGTTTCGCGGTCGATCAGGCCGCCGATCACGAAGCTTTCCCCGTCGCCGAGCTCGACCGTGGTGTCGGCGCGGCGAGTCGTGATCGCCGGCACCGAGACGCTGTTGATCGTGACGCCATGCTGGAAGTCGAGCTGGCTCGATTCGGGCGCCACCTTGAGTGCGATGCGGCGCTGGCTCAGCACGGTCGGCGTCAGGGTCAGGCCGACGCCGTACTGCTTCCAGTCGATCGCCGTCGAGCCGAGCGCCTGCGGCACCGGCACGGGAATTTCGCCACCGGCGAGAAAGCTGGCGCTTTGCCCGGACAACGCCACGAGGGTCGGCTGCGCGAGCACACGGGCCAGATTGTTCGCCTCGAGAATCGAAATATTGCCGAAAATGCCGCGCCCCGCCGAATTCACCACCAGGTTGAACGCGGACGCGATCGGAATGCCGCCCGTCGCCTGGAATGCCCCCGTCCCCCCGCCGGTCACCGACTGGAGACCGCCCGGCGAAAATGCGCCGAAAGCGAATCCGTTGCTCTGCTTGAAGAAATTCAGCCCCGCTTCCTTCAGCACCGAACGGCTGAATTCCACGACCCGGACGTCGACTTGCACGACGTTCCGATTGCCGACCGTCGACGCATCGATCACCGCCGCATCCTTGCCGCCCATCCGCTTGCCGACGGCAACTGCCCGCTCGTGCGCGTCAAGCGACGCTGCCGCGCCCGACACGACTGCCGCGCCGCCATACGCCCTCACGGACGGTCCCGCGCCGTCCAGCACGGCCTGTGCGGCTGCATCGACGACATTGACGTTCCACACGGTCGGCTCGTCGCGACCGCGCTCCCACAGCATCACATTCGTCGAACCCGGCGCCTTCGCAACCAGCAGCACATTGCCGGCGCGACTGCCCTTCATGACCAGCACGTCGACGACCGACGGATCGCCCACCGCGATCCGCTGCAGCGTGCGGCCGGTAGCGACCTGTCGCTGCGAGCCGACCGCCAGATCGATCGACCCGTTTGTGCCGGCGGCCCCGGACAACACGGCGAAGGTCATGGCCCAGATGGCAATCGCGTATGCAATCAGTTTTTTTGTCATTGTGTCGGAGACCGTCATACGGCCTTCTCCCTTCCGTTACTGCTGTCGATGACCGTGTTTAGGTTGTCAATAAGCGACCGTTTCGGTTCGCCCACCCCGAATCACTTCAATACTGCTCCCGCCTTCGCGCGCGACGATCGGTGCGCGCGGCGCACGCGCCGGCGCCTGCACGCGGGGCGTATTGCGTGCCCGCCCGCCTGAAAGTTCATCGAGCCACACGCCGGCGGCCGCCTGCCCGGAAGGCGTCAGGTCACCGGCCGTGCGGATCGCGACCGTCTGCGTCGCGACTTCGTCATCGCGCGGATTGCGCAGTGCCAGCGTCAGCCGGCCGCTTGCTTCCGCGAGCGTCAGCGCATCGACCTGTGCCGTCGGCACGGCGAGCACGGCGGTCCGTACCGCGCCGCCCGGGCCGCCGCTGCCGTCACGATCGGGCGTCGCGTCGCCGAACGACAGGATCCGCAGCTTCGACATCAGCAATCGCGCCTGTGAATTGGGAATTTCCGAGCCGGTTTGCGCCATCCCCGAGTTGTCGCGCCGCAAATTCAGGAACACGTCGACAAAGTTGCCGGGGCGCAACCGGTTTCCGACCGCATTCGTCTCGTCGACCTTGATGGCCACCGCCCGTTCGCCGGGCGCCACCTGGTTCGCCAGCCCCGACGTCAAGCCGCCCTCGACGACCGGCGCGGCGGCAAGAATGTCGTTCGCCGGAATACGACCGACAGGCAGCGACGGATCGCTGAAGCCGCCGGTCGGCATCATGGGTGCCGAAGCCAGCTTCAGGGCATCGGCCGGAATCGGTTGACCAGCCGGCAACAGACGCGTCGCCACGACCACCGGGACCGTCTGCACCGTCGCCACAGCGGGCGCCGCGGCCGGCGGATGGGCCGGCGCGCGGCCAAGCATCCACGCATAGATCCCGAGCAGCACGGCGAGCGCAATCAGCAGCCCGGCGATGATCTTCGTCAAGTTGTTGCCCATGGTGAATGTCGAGTGCCGTAAATGTTGTTATGTCGATATGCGAACGCCGCTTGCACCTGTTACCGCGCGCCGCCCGGCGTCCGTTTCATAAAATGGTGGCCGGGTTGATCTGCACGGTTGCCGTGCCGGTCAACTGCGTCGGCGTAACGAGTCCGAGCAGGGGCAGCGATGGAACCAGCGGGTTGGTCTTGTACGGGTACGTCACCGTGACCGTCACACAATACATGGTTGCGTCGTAACTGCATGCCCCCGACACCGGCGTCGGAATCTGAACGTTGGCCAGCCACGTCGTGAGCCCGACCGCCGTCGACTGTGCCGCCTTCGCACGGTCCGTCAGCGCCTGCGCCCCCGACCCGTTGGACTCGTAGACATAATTCAGCGCCGTACGCGCGCCTTCGGTCGCCGCGAGCGTCAAGCCCTGCTGAACGGCGAAGATCAGCCCGTACGTCACGATCGCGTACATGATCAGGAAGAACAGCGGAAACACCAGCGCGAACTCGACCGCCGTCGCCCCCTGCTGACGCCGCCACGACCGCGGCCGGCACTGTCGCTTCATTGCACCCCCCCGGTAACGACGAGATAGGCCAGCCATATCGCTGCAGGCGCGACGAGACAGGCCGCATACGGCGTCGCCCGCCGCGCACCGAGCGCGAACGTCGGCGAACCGCGCGACCACAGCGCGCCCAGCGGCGTATGGGACAGCGTCATCAGCGCGAGGACATGTATACCGGCCACCAGGCTGGCGACAACCCACAGCCACGGCAGTATCGACAAACCGCACCACGCGCCGAGAACCGCGAACACCTTCACGTCCGCCGCGCCCATCACGCGAAATGCAAAAAGCGGGAAAAAGCTCAAGAATCCGACGAGCATGCCGATCAATGCCTGCCCGACTGAAATACCAAACGGATTTGCATTGGCCAATGCACTGGCAAGCGCCGCCAGGAGTCCGACGACGACAAGCGTATTTCGAACAAGCCGAAATCGAATATCACCGGCGGCAACGAGCGTCGCCCAGGCAAAAAAAATGCTGGTACTGAGAAGATGTGCCATATCGCGATCGACCGACCATGTCGACGTAAGGGCGAGCGGGCCGCGAAAACGGACCGCTCGCCACCCATCGAACTAACGAGGATCAGCCGGTCGGCAACGTATTGGCAATCGTGGTGAACAGCGCCGAGATCTTGGTACCGATAGTGGTGACGCTACCGATGATCAAGGCCGCAATCAGACCCGCAATCAGACCATACTCGATCGCGGTAACCCCGTCTTCTTCCCGAAGGAAGCGAATCATCATTGCTTTCATTTTATTCCTCGTGCCTGTATTTACGTTCTTTGGCCTTTTATACGTATACGTCCTCGCATATCTGGCCGGTTGCCCCGCTCTGTTCGCCACATCTGCTGTAGCGACAATCGGGTGCACTTTCTTTATAGATTGCCCCGAGGGGCATGGCTCAACATTTGATGCAAGTTAACATTCGCGATAGTGACCCTCCTCGAACGTTGTGTACCGAACCGTACATTTGCTTACATCTGCTGCCGATTCTATATCCGATCCCATTTAAATTCCAACCTCTTTTAACGACACGGATCGAAAAAAATGACCAGGAGCACAACGTATTTGTACGGCGTTTCGGTACGACTTACACATAGGATTTACGATAGGTTAGATGTGCACACCTAATCCACCAGTAAAACAATTGCCTCGTCCACCAAGCCTGCACGCCCCCCACGTTACGCCGCACGCGTAACGCCAATGTTGTGACGTTACGTTACGAAACGCGCGAAACCGTTCTCATTCGTCTGTCCTTAAACAGATTCAACAATCTTTCAATTTCCATAACCTCCTTTTCCGACAAGGAATTGCCCCGTTTAAAACCTGTTGTCGAACCGTCGAGCATCGAAATGGCACGACAGTTGCAGAGTAGTCCTCGCACCACTCAACACAACGAAGTTCACAACACATTTTTAATGCGAGGACGAAATGGACATTAAGGTTATCCCCCATGGCGTGTTCCGGACGACTCTGATCGCGGCCACCGTTGCAGCCATGCTTTCCCTCTCCGCGTGCGGCGGTTCCGGCTCCATCAGCCAGGGGCTCGGCGGCGGCTCGAGCTCGGGCGGCGGCGATACGATCTCCACCTCCGGCACGAGCGGTACTTCGGGCACGAGCGGCACCAGCGGTACCTCGGGCACCAGCGGTACGTCCGGCACCAGCGGCACCTCGGGCACGAGCGGCACCTCCGGCACCAGCGGCACCTCGGGCACGAGCGGCACCTCCGGCACCAGCGGTACGTCGGGCACGAGCGGCACCTCGGGTGTGTCGTCGAACCCAGTGGGAACTGTCCTCGCAAGCAGCAGCAACATCCTCACGAGCGCCGGTGGAACCGTCTCGGGCCTCGGCTCCGTCATTGCCAACCAGTCGCTGCCGGGTGTCAACCCGGCCACCACGCAAGCCGCAGGCGGCATCGTGCAGAGCGTTGGCGGCGCCGTGACCGCACTGGGCAACGGCCTTGGCAACGGTCTCGGCCAGCTTGGCGCGACGAAGGATCCGCTCGGCACCACGCTCGCCAGCACGGGCGGCGTGGTCAACCAGCTCGGCGGCGCGGTCACGCAGACGGGCAATCTGGTCTCGAGCCTCGGCAGCGGCCCGCTGACGCCGCTGGCACCGGTCACGGGCGCCGTCGGCGGCCTCGTGTCGACGCTCGGCGGCGCCGTATCGAACGGCGGCACCACCCTCACCAACGCGCTGTCGACCGGCCCGATCCAGCAAGTCACGCAGACGGTCAGCTCGGCCATCACGCCGATCACGACGATGGTCGGCCAGACGACCCAGACGATCGGCACCGCGACCGGCCTCGGCGCGCCCGTCAACACGCTGCTCGGCACGGTCGGCAACGGCCTGAACCAGGCCGGCGCCCTGCTCGCGTCGGCGGGCGGCAACCCTGTCACGACCGGCCTTGGCAACACGGTCTCGTCGACGGGCAACACCGTGAAGGCCGTCGGCGGCCTGCTCACGGGCGGCACCGGCGGGGTGACCAACCCGCTCGCACCGCTCACGGGTCTCCTCACGACGGTCACGGGTACGCTCGGCGGCGCAACGGGTGGCGCCAGCAGCCCGCTCGCCCCGGTCACCGGCCTCGTCTCCACGGTCACGGGTGCGCTCGGCGGCGCAGCAGGCGGCGGCAGCGGCCCGCTCGCCCCGGTTACCGGCCTCGTCTCGACGGTCACGGGCGCACTCGGCGGCGCAGCAGGCGGCAGCGGCGGCCCGCTCGCCCCGGTTACCGGCCTCGTCTCGACGGTCACGGGTGCGCTCGGCGGCGCAGCAGGCGGCAGCGGCGGCCCGCTCGCTCCGGTCACCGGCCTCGTCTCCACGGTCACGGGCGCACTCGGCGGCGCAGCAGGCGGCAGCGGCGGCCCGCTCGCTCCGGTCACCGGCCTCGTCTCGACGGTCACGGGCGCACTCGGCGGCGCCACGGGCGGCACGAGCGGTGGCCCGCTCGCCCCGGTCACGGGTCTCCTCGGCGCGGTCACGGGCGCACTCGGCGGCGCGACGGGCGGTGCAGGCGGCAGCAGCCCGCTCGCTCCGGTGACGAACGTCGTGTCCACGGTGACCAGCACGGTCGGCGCACCGGCATTGACCGGCGGCACGGGCGCCGTCACGAACTCGGGTTCGTCGTCGAATCCGCTCGCGCCCGTCACGTCGCTGATCGGCGGCCTGCTCGGCGGCACGCACGGCAAGTAAACCGACATCCATCAATCGACAAGACAGCGAGGAGTCCATCATGTCCCAGCAACGTTCTCTCACGACAGTCGCCCTGCGCCAGTGGCGCGCGCCCCTCACGGCCTTCGCCGCCGCCTGCCTGCTGGCCGCCTGCGGCGGCGGTGGCGTCAGCTCGCCGCCCACCAGCAGCAACAACAATAACAACCCGAGCACGAGCGGTACGCCAAGCACGAGCGGCACCAGCGGTACGTCCACCGGCACCAAGGGCGTGGTCAGCACGGTCGGCCAGACGGCCACCGACCTCGGCAGCACGGTCGGCAACATCAGCGTGCCGGGCCTGGGCGACGGCGTGACGAAGGGTGTCGGCAGCACGCTCTCCAGCACCGGCACGATCGTCGGCGCAGCCGCCGACGCGGTGAGCAACGGGCTGGGACAGATCGGCACGACCAAGGATCCGGTCGGCACGACCGTCGCGGGCCTCGGCAACGTGGTCGGCGCGACGAGCAACACGGTGTCCGGCCTGAGTTCGACGGTCAAGGCGCTCGGCACCGGCCAGCTCGCGCCGCTCGCGCCCGTCACGACGCCGGTCGGCACCGTGCTCGACACGGTGGCCAACGGCTTGACGGCTGCCGGCACGACGATCGGCTCGACACTGTCGTCTGGCGCCGTGCAGCAGGTCACGCAACCGCTCAGCTCGGCAATCACGCCGCTCGTGATCACCGCCGGCCAGGTCACGCAACAGGTCGGCACGACGACCGGCCTCGGCCAACCCGTCTCGGGCCTGCTCGGCCAGGTCGGCGGCGCGATCAGCTCGGCCGGCAAGCAGGTGGGCGGCACGTCGAGCCAGCCGCTCGTCGGCGACGTCGGTCAGCTCGTCACGGCAGTCGGCAACACCGTGACCAACGCGGGTGGCCTCGTCAACCCGAACGGCCCGAACGGCGCGGCACCGATCCCCGGCCTGATCACGAGCCTCGTCGGCGGCTCGACGGCGACCGTACAGAACGGCACGTCGTCAGGCTCCGGCTCGACGAATCCGCTCGGCGGCCTGCTGTCGGGTCTCGGCTCGACGCCGCTCGGTTCGCTCACGGGCGCACTCGGCGGCGCGACCGGCGGTTCGGGCAGCAGCCCGCTCGCGCCCGTCACCGGCCTCGTCTCCACCGTCACCGGTGCACTGAGCGGTGCGGCGGGCGGCAGCGGCGGCCCGCTCGCCCCCGTCACGAATCTCGTGTCGACGGTCACGGGCACGCTCGGTGGCGCGACGGGTGGCGCAGGCAGTGCAAACCCTCTCGCGCCTGTCACCGGTTTGCTGAATACTGTCACCGGAGCAGTCGGCGGCGCAGCAGGATCCGGGGGATCGAGCCCGCTCGCACCGGTCACGTCGCTGGTTGGCGGCGTCACGGGTACGGCAACGTCGGGCGGCAGCTCGACGGGGCTGCTGGCACCGGTAACGGGGTTGCTGGGTACGCTGGGTAGCGTTGGCAAGTAAGGAGGACGGTCGCACCTTCGCAGCCGGAGCGAATGGCGCGGCCGTACAAACACAACCGGCATTGCGGCACGCGGCGCGCGGCACCCTGGTGTCGCGCGCCGGCATTACAAAGAAGACGAAGAGCAAGGCCAACGAGGAAGAACAATGAAATCCAGACTCGACAGATGGATGATGCTGCTCGCCATCGCGGCAGCAGGCACGGCACATGCACAAACGCGCGTCGGCGGTAACCCGCTCGACTCCCTGCCCCAGATCAACGCGCCGAAAACCGGCCCGAACGTGACCGTGCAGGTCGCACCGCAAGCACCGCAATTGCAGGAGTTGCTGTCGCGTCACCTGACACCGACCACATTCCAGGTCGAAGGCGTGAAATCCGTTCCGTTCGACGAGATCTCGCGTCGCTTCACCCCGCTCGTCGGCAAGGACATCACGATCGGCGAGCTGATCGAAACCGCCAACGGCGTGACGAAGCTGTACCAGGATCGCGGCTTCGCGCTGTCGTTCGCGTTCGTCCCGGCGCAGACGTTCGAGAACGGCGTCGTGCGCATCACGGTTGTCGAAGGCTATGTGTCGGACGTCAAGGTCACCGGCAAGCCCGGTGCGATGGAATCGAAGATTCGTGCGATCGCCGCGCATATCACTGCCGATCGCCCGCTGCGCCGCGCGACGTTCGAACGCTACGTGAACACCTTCGGCCTGTTGCCCGGCCTCACGGTCAAGGCGAACGTACCGCCGCCGCAAACCACCGACGGTGCCACGACGCTCGAACTCGCGGTCGACCGCAAGCCGTTCAACGTCAGCACCGGTATCGACTTCAACCACCCGGGCGTCCAGGGTCTCATCACCGCGACCGAAAACGGCCTCACGTCGTTCGGCGAGCAACTGAGCATTTCCGCGCTGGCGCCGCCGGGGCGCGACAAGCAAACCTATTTCGCATTCAGCGGTGCGGTACCCGTGGGCAGCAGCGGCTTGATCACGCGCCTCGACGCAAGCACCTATCGCGGCAAGCCGACCGACAACCCGGGGCTGCCGTCGTACGTGCAGCGCACGGTCAAGAACGAGAAGCTGGGTCTTTCGGCATCCTATCCGATCCTTTTGAACAACCAGCGCAGCCTGCTCGGCACGGTATCGGGCTACGCGGCGCACAACGAGGACAACTACCAGAACCAGATCAATGGCGCGACGCTCAACAATCGGTCGCAGGTCCGCGTGCTGCAACTGCAACTTGACTACACCAACGTCCAACCGAAGCAAGTGCGAAAGTTGAGCGTCAACGTAGCCAAGGCGTTCGACATCCTCGGCGCGTCGAAATCGCAGGTCGCCCAGGCCAACGGCTCGACGATCACATACGCCGACCCGACATCACTGACCTTCGTCCGTACCGGCGCGACCTTCACGCAAACCAACGAGTGGCCGTTCCGGATCGGCACGTCGGTTTCGCTGACCGGACAATACAGCCCCGACTCGCTGCCGACATCCGAGCAGATCTCGTTCGGCTCGACGCGTTACGCGCTCGGCTATCAGCCGGGCGAAGCGTCGGGTGACTCGGGATGGGGGATGTCGCTGGAGGTCAACCGCGGCTTCACGCCGGGCTGGACGTACATGAAATCCGTAACGCCGTATATCGCCTACGACATGGCGCGTGTGTACCTGCACGCGGGCACACCGTCGCCGAACCGCATGTCGTCGGTCGGTATCGGCGTGCGTTTCACCGACAGCCGCTTCTACAGCCTCGACCTGAACGTCGCGAAGCCGGTGGGTGACGCTCCCGTCGAAAGTGCGTCACGCAGCCCGCGCATCAACGCCGCATTCTCGTATCAGCTCAACTGATCGGGCACCCAACAGCCCGCGCCAGCGGGCTGTTTCGATTAGAGTCCCCTCTATCAAACGTGACACGCGGTTTCACGTATTCTGGCGAAGCTCGCAACATGCCCGCCCCATGCAGACGGTCGTGCGGGCAAATCGAACACGACATGCAAAACAAGGAGGACGACAATGATTCAACTGACCCACCCGTTTCGTGCCATCGCCGTCGCCGGCGTACTGCTCGCTTGCGCGGCGCCCACGTTCGCACAAGCAGATAGCCCCATCGGCATGTGGCAAACGATCGACGACAACACGCATCAGCCGAAGGCACTCGTACAGATCGCCGAGGACGGCGACGGTGCGCTGACCGGCAAGGTCGTGAAGGGCCTCGGCGCGAACGATACGCCTGATCGCCGCTGCACCGCCTGCACGGACGAGCGCAAGGATCAGCTCATCAAGGGCATGACGATCATCAAGGCCATGAAGAAGGATGGCGACCACTGGGACGGCGGCAACATTCTCGACCCGGAGAACGGCAAGGTCTACAAGTGCAAGATGACGCTCGAAGACGGTGGCCAGAAACTCGTCGTGCGCGGTTACATCGGCGTGTCGCTGCTCGGCCGTTCGCAGACCTGGGTTCGCCAGCAATAATGCGGCTCGCGCTTAAATGCGCGGCTCAATGAAAAAATCGGCCTGCGACGAAGTCGTCAGGCCGATTTTGTTTTGGTGCATGCGTGGCGGGAACTGATCAACATCACGCTGCATGCTTCAGCGTGTCCGACGCATAGCTGCCCGGTGCGCGATACGCGGGCGCCGCATTGCTGCGTGCTTCCGCCGCCTTCGATTGCGTGTGCTTGCGCATCCGCGTGGACAACTCGTTGCACAGATTCACGCCTGCGTCGCCATAGAGTTCACGCATGACACTCATCAACGTGCCCGTCTCGTGCCAGACCTTGAAGCGACGATGGCAAGTTTGGTACGAAGGGTAACGACGCGGCATGGCCGACCACGTTGCACCACTGTAGATCACCCAGAGCACGCCGTTCAGGACGGCACGCGTATTGGCCAACGGGCGGCCGCGCAACTCGGTGCGCGGCTGCATTTCGGGCAGAAGCGACGCAACGCAGCGCCACTCTTGATCGGTCAGATCGCGATACGGTGTCATGGATATCTCCAGCCTTAGTAACCATGACACAACGATATCGGCTCACCTCAACAATGAATATAAGACAAATCCGAAATTACCCTGAGATTGCTTTAATTTGACCGGAATTGACGTTTGAATTCCGTCAATTGCCGGAAATCGCACTCAAGTCAGCGACGTATCGACGATGCGGCGCGGCGTTTCGATGTATTCCTTCGACTGCATCTCGACGATTCGCGAGACCGTACGGGCAAACTCGTTGGCCATCGGGCCTTCGATGTACAACTGCTCCGCCGGCACCGCCGCGGACATCAGCAGCTTGACCTTGTGGTCGTACAGCACGTCGATGAGCCACGTGAAGCGCCGCGCCTCGGACGCCATCCGCGGCGACATCTGCGGCACTTCGGACAGCACGATCGCGTGGAAGCGGCTCGCCAGCTCGAGATAGTCGTTCTGCGAGCGCGGGCCGCCGCACAGCGTCGCGAAGTCGAACCATACGACGCCGTCCGCCTTGCGCAGCGCCTTCAGTTCGCGCTTCTCGATATGCAGGAGCGGGCTTTCGTCGGGAACGGCAGCGAGCTTCTGAAACGCATGCCGCAATTCGCGATCGGCATCCGCGCCGAGCGGCGTGTGATACATCTTCACCTGCGCGAGCGTGCGCTGGCGATAATCGACGCCCGCATCGACGTTGAGTACGTCGAGCTTGGACTTGATCAGCGCGATCGCCGGCAGCATGCGGTCGCGATGCAGGCCGTCCGGATACAGGTCGTCGGGATCATAGTTGGACGTCATCACGAACTGCACGCCGTTGTTGAACAGGCGGTCGAGCAGACGGTACAGAATCATCGCATCGGCAATGTCCGACACGTGGAACTCGTCGAAGCAGATCAACCGGTAGCGCTTCGCGATGCGCCGTGCGAGTTCGTCGAGCGGATCGGCCTGCCCTTTCAGCTCCTCGAGCTCGCGGTGCACTTCGCGCATGAATTCGTGGAAATGCAGGCGCGTCTTGCGCTGCACGGGCACGACCGCGAAGAAGCTGTCCATCAGGAAGCTCTTGCCGCGACCGACGCCGCCCCACATGTAGACGCCGCGCGGAAGGTCGGGATGATTGATGAGCTTCTTGAATGCGTTCGAGCGGCGCGCCTTGTACTCGACCCACTCGTCGAAACATTGCTGCAGGCGATCGACGGCCGCGCGCTGTGCGGGATCGGACTGATAGCCGCGCGTGGTCAGTTCGCGCGTGTAGTATTCGGTGACGTTCATCGGGCAAACCGGAAAAAACGAAGGCGGGCGGGAATCCCCGCCCGCCTTCGTCATGAGACGGCTGCGCCGACCGATGGCCGGCCGGCGCTTATACCGCGCTCAGCTGTTCAGCGAGCGCTTGTCGACGGCGAGCGCCGCTTCGCGCATCACTTCCGACATCGACGGGTGCGGATGGCAGATGCGGGCGATGTCTTCCGACGCCGCCTTGAATTCCATCGCCACCACGGCTTCCGCGATCAGGTCCGACGCGTTCGCCGCGATCACGTGCACGCCGAGCAGTTCGTCGGTCTTCGCGTCCGCGATCATCTTCACGAAGCCGTCCGGCGCGTTCATGCCGAGCGCGCGGCCGTTGATCGAGAACGGGAACTTGCCCGACTTGATCTCGCGGCCTTCCGCCTTCAGCTGCTGCTCCGTCTTGCCGACCCAAGCGATTTCCGGGTACGTGTAGATCACCCACGGAATGCAGTTGTAGTCGATGTGCGGCTTCTGGCCGTCGATCACTTCCGCGACCAGCACGCCTTCGTCTTCCGCCTTGTGCGCGAGCATCGGGCCACGCACCACGTCGCCGATCGCGTACACGTTCGGCACCGCCGTGCGGCAGTGGTCGTCCACGTCGATGAAGCCGCGCTCGTTCGCCTTCAGGCCGATTGCCTCGAGGCCGAGGTTGTCGGTGTTCGGCACGCGGCCGACCGACACGATCAGGCGGTCGGCGTCGAGCGTCTGCGCGTTGCCGTCCTTGTCCGTGTAGGCGATCGACACGCCATTCGCGGTCGTCTTCACTTCGCCGATCTTCACGCCGAGGTTGATGTCGAGGCCCTGCTTCTTGAACAGCTTGGCCGCTTCCTTCGCGAGCGCTTCGTCAGCTGCGCCGAGGAAGGCCGGCAGCGCTTCGAGCACCGTCACTTCGGCACCGAGGCGGCGCCACACCGAGCCGAGCTCGAGGCCGATCACGCCTGCGCCGATCACGGCGAGCTTCTTCGGCACCGAGTCGAACGTCAGCGCACCTTCGTTGTCCGACACGATCTTGTTGTCGACCGGAATGCCCGGCAGGTGACGCGCCTTCGAGCCCGTCGCGATGATCACGTTCTTTGCGGTGACGACTTCGGTTTCACCTTCGCCGCTCACTTCGATCTGCACGCCGGCATCGGTCTTGCCGGTGAACTTGCCATGGCCCTTCAGCCAGGTGATCTTGTTCTTCTTGAACAGGAACTCGATCCCGCTCGTCATCTTCTCGACGATCGCGTCCTTGCGGCCGAGCATCTTCGCGACGTCGATCTTCACGCCGTCGACCGTGATGCCGTGGTCGGCCAGGTGGTGCGACGTGTTCTCGAACTCTTCCGACGATGCGAGCAGCGCCTTTGACGGGATGCAGCCGACGTTCAGGCACGTACCGCCGAGCTTCAGCGCGCCGGCCGGGTTCTTCCACTTCTCGATACAGGCAACGGTCTTGCCGAGCTGCGCGGCGCGGATCGCGGCGATGTAGCCGCCGGGGCCGGCGCCGATCACGACGACGTCAAATTCCTTGGACATGACAATCCTTTCTTCTTGTGCAACCGCACGGGCCGCGCGTGTCGCGCGCCCGTGCGGTGCGGGTCAATGCGGTGAAACTCGGCTTACAGGTCGAGCAGCAGGCGTGCCGGATCTTCCAGCGCATCCTTCATCGCGACGAGCGACAGCACGGCTTCGCGGCCGTCGATGATGCGGTGGTCGTACGACAGCGCGAGGTAGTTGATCGGACGGATCACGATCTGGCCGTTTTCGACGACCGGACGCTCCTTCGTCGCGTGCACGCCGAGGATTGCCGACTGCGGCGGGTTGATGATCGGGGTCGACAGCATCGAGCCGAACACGCCGCCGTTCGAGATCGAGAACGTACCGCCCGTCATTTCCTCGATCGACAGCTTGCCGTCCTTCGCCTTCTGGCCGAACTCGGCGATCTTCTTTTCGATCTCGGCGAGGCTCAGTTGATCCGCGTTGCGCAGGATCGGCACGACGAGGCCGCGCGGCGAGCCGACAGCGATACCGATGTCGAAGTAGCCGTGGTAGACGATGTCGTTACCGTCGATCGACGCGTTCACGAGCGGGAACTTCTTCAGCGCGTGGACGGCCGCCTTCACGAAGAACGACATGAAGCCGAGCTTCACGCCATGTTCCTTCTCGAACTTGTCCTTGTACTTGTTGCGCAGCTCCATGACCGGGGCCATGTTCACTTCGTTGAACGTCGTCAGGATCGCGTTGGTCTGCTGCGACTCGAGCAGACGCTCGGCGATACGCGCACGCAGGCGCGACATCGGCACGCGCTGTTCCGGACGGTCGTTCAGCCAGGTCGCGGCCGATGCCGGCACCTTCACTTCCGGCAGCGACGGCTTCGCAGCGGCGGTCTTCGCCGGTGCGGCGGCCGGTGCGGCCTTCGGTGCGCTGCCTGCTGCCAGCGCGTCGCCCTTCGTGACGCGGCCGTCGCGGCCCGAACCTGCGACGTCGCCCGCCGACAGACCCTTCTCGGCCAGCAGCTTCGATGCGGCCGGCGATGCGGTGGTCGACGACGACGCTGCGGCTGCGGCGACCGGCTGTGCTGCCGGTGCGGCTGCAGCAGGCGCTGCTGCCGGCTTGACTTCGGCGGCGCCTGCCGCGGCTTCGGCTGCACCTGCCTTCGCTTCGGTGTCGATCGTTGCGATCAGCTGATCGGCAACGACGGTGTCACCGTCGTTCTGCAGCACTTGCGCGAGCACGCCCGCGGCCGGTGCCGGCACTTCGAGCACGACCTTGTCGGTCTCGAGTTCGATCAGGATTTCGTCTTGAGCAACTGCTTCGCCCGGCTTCTTCTTCCACTGCAGCATGGTGGCTTCCGAAACCGACTCCGAAAGCTGGGGGACTTTGACTTCTACGATAGCCATGTGATTTTCCTGGATGCTTAATCTGGGGTGTGACGAGGTTCGTGCGACTCCTTCGGCCGGTGCGGCGCGCGACGCGCCCGGCGGGCCAAAAGAGACGGGAAAGCGCATGGCGCCTTCCCGTTCCGCTTCCGTCGGTTATTTCGCGATCGATGCGCTCTTCAGGCGGCCGAAAGCACCTTCGATGAGGGCCTTCTGCTGCTCGTAGTGCTTCGCGTAGTAGCCAACCGCCGGCGAGGCCGAAGCCGGACGGCCGCTGTATGCCAGCTTCTGCCCTTCCTTCATGCCTTCCTTCAGATGGTGCTCGACGTAGAACCAGGGGCCCTGGTTCTGCGGCTCGTCCTGCACCCAGACCACTTCAGTCGCGTTCTCGTACTTCTTCATTTCGGCTTCGAACTGCTTGTGCGCGAACGGATACAGCTGCTCGATACGGATGATCGCGACGTCGTTCGCCTTCGCTTCGCGGCGATGGGCGACGAGGTCGTAATACACGCGGCCCGAGCATGCCAGCACGCGCTTGACCTTCTTCGCGTCGATGCCGCCGTCGGTTTCGCCCAGCACCGGCTGGAACGAACCCTTCGCGAGTTCCGACAGGTCCGACACCGCTTCCTTGTGACGCAGCAGCGACTTCGGCGTCGCGACGATCAGCGGCTTGCGGAACAGGCGGATCATCTGGCGACGCAGCAGGTGGAAAATCTGTGCCGGCGTCGTCGGTTGAACGACCTGCATGTTGTGATCCGCGCACAGTTGCAGGAAACGCTCGATACGCGTCGACGAGTGCTCCGGACCCTGGCCTTCGTAGCCGTGCGGCAGCAGCATCGTCAGACCCGACACGCGGCCCCACTTCACTTCGCCCGACGAGATGAACTGGTCGATCACGACCTGCGCGCCGTTGACGAAGTCGCCGAACTGCGCTTCCCACAGCACGAGCGTGTTCGGCTCGGCGGTCGAGTAACCGTATTCGAAGCCCAGCACCGCTTCTTCCGACAGCACCGAGTCGATCACCGTGAACTTCGCCTGGCCTTCGGCGATGTTCTGCAGCGGCACGTACGTGCCGTCGTTCCAGCGCTCGCGGTTCTGGTCGTGCAGCACCGCGTGACGGTGCGTGAACGTGCCGCGACCCGAGTCCTGGCCGGTCAGGCGCACCGAGTAACCCGATGCGACGAGCGACGCGAACGCGAGGTGTTCGCCCATGCCCCAGTCGAGCGGCTGGTCGCCACGCGCCATGTTGCGACGGTCGTTGATCACGCGCTCGACGAGCGGGTGGACCTTGAAGTTTTCCGGGACCGTCGTGATGCGTTCGCCGAGGCGCTTCAGTTCCGCGAGCGGCACGGCCGTGTCGGCTGCATCCGTCCACTTGCGGTTCAGGAACGGAACCCAGTCGACCGCGTACTTGCTCTTGTAGTTCGACAGGACCGGGTCGACCGTGTGGTGACCGTCGTCCATCGCCTTGCGGTACGCCTTCACGAAGTTGTCGGCGTCTTCCGCGGTGATCACGCCCTGCTGCACGAGCTTCTCGGCATACAGCGCACGGGTGCCCGGGTGCTGCGCGATCTTCTTGTACATCAGCGGCTGCGTGACCGCCGGCGTGTCCTGCTCGTTGTGGCCCAGCTTGCGGAAGCAGACGATGTCGATCACGACATCCTTGTGGAACTGCATCCGGTAGTCGATCGCGATCTGGATCGCGAGCACGACAGCTTCCGGATCGTCGCCGTTCACGTGCAGCACCGGCGCTTCGATCATCTTGACGACGTCGGTACAGTACAGCGTCGAGCGCGCATCGCGCGGGTCGGACGTCGTGAAGCCGATCTGGTTGTTGATGACGATGTGCAGCGTGCCGTGCGTGCCGTAGCCGCGCGTCTGCGCGAGGTTCAGCGTTTCCATCACGACGCCCTGGCCAGCGAAGGCCGCGTCACCGTGGATCTGCACCGGCAGCACTTGCAGGCCGTCCTCGTCGCCGCGACGGTCCATCCGCGCCTTCGCGGAACCTTCGACCACCGGATTCACGATTTCGAGGTGCGACGGGTTAAACGCGAGCGACAGGTGGACCGGGCCGCCTTCCGTCGACACGTCCGACGAGAAGCCCTTGTGGTACTTCACGTCACCGGCCGGCAGGTCGTCGACGTGCTTGCCTTCGAATTCGGCGAACAGGTCGGCCGGCATCTTGCCCAGCGTGTTGACCAGCACGTTCAGACGGCCACGGTGGGCCATGCCGATGATGATTTCCTGCACGCCGCGCTTGCCCGCGTGCTGGACGACTTCGTCCATCGCCGCGATGAAGCTTTCGCCGCCTTCGAGCGAGAAGCGCTTCTGGCCGACGTACTTGGTATGCAGGTAACGCTCGAGGCCTTCAGCGGCCGTCAGGCGATTCAGGATGTGCTTCTTCTCGTCTGCCGAGAAGTTCGGCGTCGCGCGGGTCGACTCCAGGCGCTCCTGCCACCAGCGCTTCTGTTCCGGGTCGCTGATATACATGTACTCGGCGCCGATCGTGCCGCAGTACGTGTCGCGCAGACCCTTGACGATGTCACGCAGCGAAGCCTGGTCGAAACCGAAGTACAGGTTGCTTGCGCTGTAGGTCTGGTCGAGGTCGCCTTCGGAGAAATCGTAGAACGCCGGTTCGAGCTCGGGAATGGCGGGACGTTCGCGACGCTTCAGGGGATCCAGATTGGCCCATTGCGAGCCAAGGAAGCGATACGCGCTGATAAGGGACTGGACGTGCACCTGCTTGCGTGCCGCAGCCAGATTGGTCGTGCTTTCGCGCGGGATGAAGGCATTGGCCTTCGCGCGCTCGGCGAACGATTCGACGATCGGAAAATGGGCGACGTCATTGGCATTCGAACCGTCCGTTGCAGGCACATTCTGCAGCGCGTCGAAATACTCTCGCCAGTTCTCCGGCACCGATGCCGGATTGTTGAGGTATGCATCGTACAGTTCTTCAACGTACGAAGCATTGCCGCCGAACAGATAGGAGTTCAGCTGAAACTGCTTCATTACATCTGACATTTTACGCTCACCTTTCTTCGAGCTTCTCGAGAAATAGCGGGTTACTCAACCTTCCGCGACACGGCCTGACCGTTTAGCGGATTGCGAATCAAGTCTTGCTTGGAAGGACCTAAAACTTGCGTGCGCGCAGCATATCACAGAACCGATACCGGAGTTCACGGCGAAATGTGCCTGAAAGCACCGCGCGACGGGGTTTTGCCGGATTGCCACGACCCGCGGGAACAGTGTTTTGCAGACAATCCGACTGCACACTGCGCAGATGCAAAAAAGGCTGCCCGCAGGCAGCCTTTTCCGTGATGCAGTGAACGGCCGGAACGCTTAGTCGACCGCGCCTTCGCGGCTCGCGCGGCGACGCTCGTGCTCCTTCAGGAAGCGCTTGCGCAGGCGGATCGATTGCGGCGTCACTTCGACGAGCTCGTCGTCGTCGATGAATTCGACCGCGTATTCCAGCGACATCTGGACCGGCGGCACGAGGCGCACGGCTTCGTCTGTACCCGACGCACGCACGTTGGTCAGCTGCTTGCCCTTGATCGGGTTCACGACGAGGTCGTTGTCGCGGCTGTGGATACCGATGATCATGCCCTCATAGAGCGCGTCACCCGGCTTCACGAACATGCGGCCGCGATCCTGCAGCTTCCACAGTGCATAGGCCACGGCAGCGCCGTCGTCCTGCGAGATCAGCACGCCGTTGCGGCGCTCGAACACCGAGCCGTCCTTGATCGGTGCGTACGAGTCGAAGATGTGGCTCATCAGGCCCGTGCCGCGCGTGAGCGTCAGGAATTCGCTCTGGAAGCCGATCAGGCCACGCGCCGAGATCTTGTACTCCAGACGCGTGCGGCCGCGGCCGTCCGACGCCATGTCGAGCATCTCGCCCTTGCGGCGACCGAGCTCTTCCATCACGCCACCCTGATGTTCGTCCTCGACGTCGACGGTCAGCAGTTCGTACGGCTCGTGACGCACACCGTCGATTTCCTGCATCACGACGCGCGGACGCGACACGGCCAGCTCGTAGCCTTCACGACGCATGTTCTCGACGAGAATCGTCAGGTGCAGCTCACCACGGCCCGACACTTCGAACACCGTTTCGTCGCCGGTGTCCTTCACGCGCAGCGCGACGTTGTGGTTCAGTTCCTTCATCAGGCGGTCGCGGATCTGGCGGCTCGTGACGAACTTGCCTTCGCGGCCGGCGAGCGGCGACGAGTTGACGAGGAAGTTCATCGTCAGCGTCGGCTCGTCGACGGTGATCATCGGCAGCGCTTCCGGCGTATCCACCGCGCAGATCGTTGCGCCGATGCCGACGTCTTCAATACCGTTGATCAGCACGATGTCGCCCGCTTCGGCCGATTCGACCTGCACGCGCTCGAGACCCGTGAACGACAGCACCTGGTTGATCTTGCGATTCAGCACGTCGCCTTCCGGGCCAAAGCGCATCGCGACCGGCTGACCCGGCTTGATGCGACCGCGCGTGATGCGGCCGACGCCGATCCGGCCGACGTACGTCGAATAGTCGAGCGACGTGATCTGCAGCTGCAGCGGCGCGTCCGGATCCGCCGGGCGGACCGGCACGTGCTCGAGGACTGCCTCGAACAGCGGGCGCATGTCGCCTTCGCGCGCGGCCGGGTCGAGCGACGCATAGCCGTTCAGGCCCGATGCGTAGACGATCGGGAAATCGAGCTGCTCTTCGGTTGCGCCGAGCTTGTCGAACAGGTCGAAGGTCTGGTTGATGACCCAGTCGATCCGCGCACCCGGACGGTCGATCTTGTTGACGATGACGATCGGCTTCAGGCCGAGCGCGAGCGCCTTCTTCGTGACGAAGCGGGTCTGCGGCATCGGGCCCTCGACCGCGTCGACGAGCAGCAGCACCGAGTCGACCATCGACAGCACGCGCTCCACCTCGCCACCGAAGTCCGCGTGCCCCGGCGTGTCGACGATGTTGATGTGCGTGCCTTCATACTCGACCGCGCAGTTCTTCGCGAGAATCGTGATCCCGCGCTCTTTTTCGATGTCGTTCGAGTCCATCACCCGCTCCGCAATCTGCTGGTTCTCGCGGAAGGTGCCGGACTGGCGAAGCAGTTGGTCGACGAGCGTAGTCTTGCCGTGGTCGACGTGGGCGATGATGGCGATATTGCGAAGGGCGCGGGTCATAGAAACCTGGAAATCGTTTGAACGCGCAAAAGCGCCCGCTCGTTTTTCACGGGCGCGCGCATTGCAGCTTGGAAAGCCACAAATTATAGCACGTGCGGATGTCGCGAGCTGACGGACACGTTGCGACGCAACACCAGGCGGCCGGCACGCCCTCCCCTGGAACCCGCCGGTCGGCCGAAACCCGCGCCGTTGGCAAGCCCAAAAACCTTAATGTGATAGTGGATTTATGGGCCACAAAGCGCGCCCTTTGCCGTTCGATTAACATTTGCCGCGGCAAGCAACTGTGCCTATACTGCTGCCTAGTCAACTATTGCAGCTTCAGGGTTTTATGTCGGATTCTTCCACCCAACCGCCCGTCTCGCAGCTGTCTTCATATCAGATGAACGACAGCGTCGGCTATCTGATGTCGCGCGTGAAATCGGTGATGACCAACCTCGTCACGCAACGCACGCAGGAAGAGCTCGGTATCACGGGCACGCAGGCGAGCATGCTGTTCATGATCGCGGTCGGCAAATGCTCGACGGCCGCCGAGCTCGCGCGCGAGTACGGGATCGACGCGAGCGCGGTCACGCGCCTGCTCGACCGGGTCGAGAAACGTGGCCTGCTGTCCCGCGTTCGCAGCATCGAGGATCGGCGCGTCGTGCGCCTCGAGCTGACCGACGAAGGTCGTGCGCTCGCCGAACGGCTGCCGCCGATTTTCCGCAGTGTGCTCGACCAGGTGCTGGACGGGTTTACGCCGGAAGAAGTCGGGTTCCTGAAGAGCATGCTGCGCCGCATTCTCAGTAACTACTGCGAAACCGCCGGCGGCAGCATCACGTAATAGTTGCCATAACAATTACTTTTGACAGATTAATGTAAGGAAATCCTTGCAGTGTCCATCATTCATTCCGAGTCAGGGATCAGCGCGATGAAATCCTCCCCGTTGTCCGTGCGCGCCGGGTCGTGCCGCACCGCCGTCGCCGCTGCGGTCGCCGCACTGGCGCTGGCGGGCTGCGCGAATTACATCGGCATCAAGAGCGACAAGCAGATCGCCCCCGCGTCGCAATTCGAATCCACCCAGAGCCTCCCGGCCCAGGGCGGCCAGTGGCCGGCGCTCGACTGGGCCAGCCAGTTCGGCGATCCGCAACTGCCGAAGCTGATCGACGAAGCCCTGCAGGGCAATCCGTCGATCGCGCAGGCGCAGGCGCGCATCGCAAAGGCGTCGTCATACATCGAATCGTCGCGCTCGAACCTGATGCCGAAGGCGGAAGCCAGCTATTCGTGGACGCGCGAGCTGTATTCGGGGAACGCGCTGTTTCCGCCCCCGTACGGCGGCCAGTGGTACAGCGAGAACAACGCGCTCGCGAGCGCGTCGTGGGAACTCGACCTGTGGGGCAAGAACCGCGAACGCCTGCACACCGCCGTGTCGCAGGAAAAGGCGGCGGAAGCCGACATGCAGCAGGCGCGCATCACGCTCGCGTCGTCGGTCGCACGCACCTACAATTCGCTCGCGCAGCTCTATGCGCTGCGCGACATCGCGCAACGCGAGATCACCAACCGCGAGACGGTCGGCAAGATCACCGACGGCCGTGTGTCGGCCGGTCTCGACACCAACGTCGAACGCCAGACGGCGCGCGGCAATATCGCGACGACCCAGGCTTCGCTGTCGGATCTCGATGGCCAGATCACGACGGTGCGCTACCAGCTCGCCGCGCTACTCGGCAAGGGCCCGGATCGCGGGCTGCAGATCGCCGCGCCGGTGGTGAACCCGAGCGGCGAAGTCGCGCTGCCCGGCAACCTGCCGGCCGATCTCGTGTCGCGCCGCCCCGACATCGTCGCCGCGCGCTGGCAGGTCGAAGCCGCGATGCACGACGTGAAGGAAGCGAAGGCCGAGTTCTATCCCGACGTGAACCTCGCGGCCGGCTTCGGCTTCGATGCATTCGGCTGGGGCAAATTCCTGAACTTCGCGAGCCGTCAGGCGCAGTTCGGCCCGGCGATCCACCTGCCGATTTTCGACGCCGGCGCGCTGCGCGCGCAGCTCAAGGGCCGCTACGCGGACTTCGACCTGTCGGTGGCGAACTACAACCAGACGCTGATCAGTGCGCTGAACGACGTCGCGACGCAGGTTGCATCGATCCGCGCGGTCGATCGCCAGATGGGCGATGCGCAACGCGCACTCGACGCATCGACGCGCGCCTATGACCTCGCGGTCATCCGCTACAAGGCCGGCCTGTCGCCGCAGCTGCAGGTGCTGACCGCGGACAGCAACCGCCTCGCCTCGGAGCAGACGGTGACCAACCTGAAGATGCGCCGCCGCGACATGCAGCTCGCGCTGATCAAGGCGCTGGGTGGCGGGTTCGACGCGACCGGCACGCCGCTCGCCGCACCCGATGCCGACAAGCCGACAAAACAGGCCGCCAACTGATCCGGCGCCACCACTACGCAGACACTCGAAATAACGGACGGAGAAAATCGCCATGAGCGACCAACAAAACGCCGCCAGCGCGCAGCCGCAGAACAACGGCAAGCGCAAGCGAATGATGACGCTGCTCGTCGCGGTCATCGTGATCGCGGCCATTGCGTACGGCCTGTATTACTTCCTCGTCGCCCGCTTCCATGAAGGGACCGACGACGCGTACGTGAACGGCAACGTCGTGCAGATCACGCCGCAAGTCACCGGTACCGTGATCGCGGTGAAGGCCGACGATACGCAGACCGTCAAGGCCGGCGATCCGCTCGTCGTGCTCGACCCGGCCGACTCGCAAGTCGCGCTGCAGCAGGCCGAAGCCAATCTCGCGCAAACGGTGCGCCAGGTGCGCGGCCTGTTCGTCAACGACGACCAGTACCGCGCGCAAGTCGCGCTGCGCCAGTCCGACCTGTCGAAGGCGCAGGACGACCTGCGTCGCCGCCTCGCCGTCGCGCAGACGGGCGCCGTGTCGCAGGAAGAGATCTCGCATGCCCGCGACGCGGTGAAGGCCGCACAGGCGTCGGTCGACGCCGCGCAGCAGCAGCTCGCATCGAATCGCGCATTGACCGCGAACACGACGATCGCCTCGCACCCGAACGTGATGGCCGCGGCCGCGAAGGTTCGTGACGCTTACCTGGCGAATGCCCGTAACGTGCTTCCCGCGCCGGTCACCGGCTATGTCGCGAAACGCTCGGTGCAGGTCGGCCAGCGCGTGTCGCCGGGCACGCCGCTGATGTCGGTGGTACCGCTGAACGCCGTGTGGGTCGATGCGAACTTCAAGGAAGTCCAGCTCAAGCACATGCGCATCGGCCAGCCGGTCGAACTGACGGCCGACATCTACGGCTCGTCGGCGGTCTACCACGGCAAGGTGGTCGGCTTCTCGGCCGGTACGGGCTCGGCGTTCTCGCTGCTGCCGGCGCAGAACGCGACGGGTAACTGGATCAAGGTCGTGCAGCGCCTGCCGGTGCGAATCGAACTCGATCCGAAGGATCTCGACAAGCACCCGCTGCGCATCGGCCTGTCGATGCAGGTCGACGTGGACATCAAGGACGAACGCGGCGACCAGCTCGTGAACGCGCCGAACACCGTCTACGAGACCAACGTGTTCGCGAAATACGGCGACGAAGCCGACGCCGAAATCGCCCGCATCGTCGCCGAGAACGCAGGCGGCAACGCATCGGCGCCGGCCGCGTCGAAGTCGAATGCCGTCGCGAAGATGATGTAACCGTTCCGACTCCGGAAAAACAACCGACATGGCACAGGCTCCTGTCTCTCACCCGCCCTTGCAGGGCGGGCAACTCGTGATCGGGACGATCGCGGTATCGCTCGCGGTGTTCATGAACGTGCTCGACACGTCCATCGCGAACGTCGCGATCCCGACCATCTCGGGCGACCTCGGCGTGTCGTCCGACCAGGGCACGTGGGTCATCACGTCGTTCGCGGTCGCGAACGCGATCTCGGTGCCGCTGACCGGCTGGCTGACCGACCGCTTCGGGCAAGTGCGCCTGTTCCTCGCGTCGATCATCCTGTTCGTGATTTCGTCGTGGATGTGCGGTCTCTCGCCCAACCTGCCGTTCCTGTTGGGGTCGCGCGTGCTGCAAGGCGCGGTGGCAGGCCCGATGATTCCGCTGTCGCAAGCGCTCCTGCTGTCGAGCTATCCACGCGCCAAGGCACCGATGGCGCTCGCGCTATGGGCGATGACGACGCTGATCGCGCCCGTCGCCGGCCCGATCCTCGGCGGCTGGATCTCGGACAACTACTCGTGGCCGTGGATCTTCTACGTCAACATCCCGGTCGGCATCGCCGCCGCCGCCGCAACGTGGGCGATCTATCGCAACCGGGAGTCGGCCGTGCGCCGCGCGCCGATCGACGGCGTGGGCCTCGCGCTGCTGGTCATCTGGGTCGGATCGCTGCAGATCATGCTGGACAAGGGCAAGGATCTCGACTGGTTCGCGTCGACGACCATCATCGTGCTCGCGCTGACCGCCGTCATTGCGTTTGCGTTCTTCGTCATCTGGGAATTGACTGCCGAGCACCCGGTCGTCGACCTGTCGCTGTTCCGCATGCGGAACTTCACCGGCGGCACGGTTGCGCTGTCGATCGGGTACGGCCTGTACTTCGGCAACCTCGTGCTGTTGCCGCTGTGGCTGCAGACGCAGATCGGCTACACCGCGACCGACGCCGGTCTCGTGATGGCGCCGGTCGGGCTGTTCGCGATCCTGCTGTCGCCGCTCACCGGGAAGTATCTGCCGCGCACCGATCCGCGCTTCATCTCGACGGCGTCGTTCCTGACGTTTGCGCTGTGCTTCTGGATGCGCTCGCGCTACACGACGGGCGTCGACGAATGGTCGCTGACGCTGCCGACACTCGTGCAGGGTATCGCGATGGCCGGCTTCTTCATCCCGCTGGTGTCGATCACGCTGTCCGGCCTGCCCGGCCACCGCATCCCTGCAGCATCGGGCCTGTCGAACTTCGTGCGGATCATGTGCGGCGGTATTGGTACGTCGATCTTCCAGACGGCCTGGGACCATCGCAACAACTTCCATCACGCGCAACTGGTCGAGCAGGCGAACGTCTACAACCCGACGTTCAACCAGGCCGTCACGCAGATGGGCAACCTCGGGCTGACGCAGGACCAGGCGCACGGGCTGATCAACAACATGGCCACGCAGCAGGCCGCGCAGCTCGGCGTGAACGACCTGTTCTACATCTCGGCGGCAATCTTCGTGCTGCTGATCGGGCTGATCTGGATCACGAAACCCGAGCGCTCGGGCGGCGGCGATGCAGGTGCCGCGGCATCGGCTGCACACTGAACACGCAGCCTGGACGCAAACAAAAAGCCCGGTCGACATCGACCGGGCTTTTTTATTCCAATGGGCGCGCGTTCGCGCCGCGGCGTCAGGCCGCCGTGACGACGAGCCGTTCCGGCGCCAGTACGCCGTTCGCCTTGCGCGCCACGCCAAGCAGCCGAGTGGCGTCATAGACGCGCACACGCCCGCCTTCGGCCGCGTCGATCGGATCGAGCGCCGACAGCGGCAGGCGCTGGCCGTGCAGGAAACGTTTCGCGCTGGTTTCATCGAGACGAACCAGCGGAAACGTCGACAGCAACGCGTCGACCGGCTGGAGCCACGCATCGCGCGACGCTTCGTCTGCATCGGACAGCGCATCGAGCGTCACCGCATGCTCGAGCGTCAGCGCGCCGACGCCCGTGCGACGCAGCATCGTCAGATGCGCGCCGCAGCCGAGCGCCTCGCCGATATCCTCCGCCAGCGTACGCACGTAAGTGCCCTTGCTGCAGGACACGCGAAACGTCACGTCAGGCAGGTCGCACGCGAGCAGGTCGAGTGCGAGGATCGTCACGTTGCGGCCCTCGCGCTCGACGGTCTGCCCCGCCCGCGCATATTCGTACAGCGGCTTGCCATCGCGCTTGAGCGCCGAATACATCGGCGGCACCTGCACGATCTCGCCGGTGAAGCGCACGAGCGCGGCCTCTACCGCCGCGCGGTCGCATTCGACGGGCCGCGTCTCGATCACTTCGCCTTCCGCGTCGCCGGTGGCCGTACGCTGGCCGAGACGCATCGTCGCCTCGTAGGTCTTGTCCGCTTCGAGCAGATCCTGCGAGAACTTCGTCGCCTCGCCGAAGCATAGCGGCAGCAGGCCCGAAGCCAATGGATCGAGCGTACCGGTGTGGCCGGCTTTCTTCGCGAGCAGCAGACGCTTCGCGCGAATCAGCGCATCGTTGCTCGACAGGCCGACCGGCTTGTCGAGCAGGAGGACACCGTCCAGCACGCGCCGGGGCACGCGCGGACGTTGGGGTGCTGCAGTCGTCATAGGCCGGTCGAGCTCAGTCGTCCTTGGCGGCCGAATCGGCCTCGTCGTCGTCCTTCGCGCGCGTCGAGTTCGCTTCCTTGATCAGGCGCGACATTTCCACGGCCTTCTCGATCGTCTGGTCGTAGTGGAAGTGCAGCGTCGGCACCGTATGGATGTGCAGGCGCTTGAACAACAGGTTGTGCAAGTGACCCGACGCGTGGTTCAGCGCTTCTTGCGTCTTGTCCGGATCGCCGGTCAACGCGGTGAAGTAGACCTTCGCGTGTGCGTAATCCGGCGTGAGTTCCACGCTCTGGATGGTCACGATGCCGATGCGCGGATCCTTGACCTCGCGCATGATGAGTTCCGACAGATCGCGCTGAATCTGGTCAGCGATCTGCACGTTGCGATTGGGGGAAGTACGTTTCCTGGACATGATCGATCCGTGATCCGTTTATCAGGATAAAGCGGCGGCCAGTGTTGGCACGCCACCATGAAAATGGGCGGGACAGGCCCAAGCCTGCCCCGCCCATGAGCCGATGCGCGAGGGTTACAGCGTACGCGCGACTTCGGTCACTTCGAAGACTTCGAACTGGTCGCCTTCGACGATGTCGTTGAAGTTCTTCACCGACATACCGCACTCGAAGCCTTGCTTCACTTCCTTCACGTCGTCCTTGAAGCGCTTCAGCGATTCGAGTTCACCCGTGAAGATCACGACGTTGTTGCGCAGCACGCGCACCGACGACGAGCGCTTGACGATACCGTCCGTCACCATACAGCCGGCGACTGCACCGATCTTCGGTACCTTGAAGACCTGGCGCACCTCGACCATGCCGGTGATGACTTCGCGCTTCTCCGGCGCCAGCATGCCCGACATCGCCGCCTTCACCTCATCCACTGCGTCGTAGATGATGTTGTAGTAACGGATGTCGATGCCGTTCGACTCGGCCAGCTTGCGCGCCTGTGCATCTGCACGCGTGTTGAAGCCGATGATGACCGCCTTCGATGCCGTTGCGAGGTTGACGTCGTTTTCGCTGATGCCACCCACCGCGCTGTGCACGATCTGCACGCGCACTTCGTCGGTCGACAGCTTGAGCAGCGATTGCACGAGTGCTTCCTGCGAGCCTTGCACGTCCGCCTTGATGATGAGCGGCAGGTTCTGCACTTCGCCTTCGCCCATCTGCTCGAGCATGCTTTCCAGCTTCGCGGCCTGCTGCTTCGCAAGCTTGACGTCGCGGAACTTGCCCTGACGGAACAGCGCGATTTCACGCGCCTTGCGCTCGTCCGGCAGCACGATCACTTCTTCGCCCGCACCCGGCACTTCCGACAGACCCTGGATTTCGACCGGGATCGACGGGCCCGCTTCCTTCGTCGGCTTGCCGTTTTCGTCGAGCATCGCGCGCACGCGGCCATAAGCCGTACCCGCCAGCACGACGTCGCCTCGGTTCAGCGTACCGGACTGCACCAGGATCGTCGCGACCGGGCCCTTGCCCTTGTCGAGCTTCGCTTCGATCACGATGCCCTTGGCCGGCGCCTCGACCGGTGCCTTCAGTTCCAGCACTTCGGCTTGCAGCAGCACGTTCTCGAGCAGATCGTCGATACCCGCGCCCGTCTTCGCCGAAACCGGCACGAACGGCGAATCGCCGCCGTACTCTTCCGGCACGACGCCTTCCGCGACCAGCTCCTGCTTGACGCGATCGAGATTCGCGTCCGGCTTGTCGATCTTGTTGATCGCGACGACGATCGGCACACCGCCTGCCTTCGCGTGGGCGATGGCTTCCTTCGTCTGCGGCATCACACCGTCGTCGGCTGCCACCACCAGCACCACGATGTCGGTCGCCTTCGCGCCGCGTGCACGCATTGCCGTGAACGCTTCGTGACCCGGCGTATCGAGGAACGTGATGACGCCGCGCGGCGTTTCGACGTGGTATGCGCCGATGTGCTGCGTAATGCCGCCCGCTTCGCCCGCTGCAACCTTCGCGCGGCGGATGTGGTCGAGCAGCGAGGTCTTGCCGTGGTCGACGTGACCCATGACCGTGACGACCGGCGGACGCGGCAGTTGCTCCGCATCGGTACCGGTTTCGCCTTCGACGAGCAGCGCTTCCGGATCGTCCAGCTTCGCGGCAACCGCGCGGTGGCCCAGTTCTTCGACGATGATCATCGCCGTTTCCTGGTCCAGCACCTGGTTGATCGTGACCATCTGACCCATCTTCATCATCACCTTGATGACTTCGGAGGCCTTGACGGACATCTTGTGCGCGAGGTCGGCAACCGATACGGTTTCCGGCACGTGCACTTCACGAACGATCGGTTCGGTCGGCGCCTGGAACGTCGAGCTGTCCTGGTGACGGCCGCGACCCTTCGGGCCACCGCGCCAGCCGCGGTCGACACCGCCGCTCGAATCGCCGCGCGTCTTGATGCCGCGACGCTTCGACGCGTCGTCCTGCCAGCCGCCCTTGCCTGCACCCGGCTTCTTGTTACGGTCGCCCGCACCTGCCGGCGCAGTCGTAGCCGGCGCTGCCGCACCGGCCGGCTTCTTCACGGCCGGACGCGCCTGCGCACCTTCCGGCTTTGCCGGCTTGTGCAGCGTGCCCTTCGCTTCGGCCGGCTTCGGCGGCTCGACCGGCTTCGGCGGCTCGACTGCCTTGACCACTGCCTTGCGCGGCGTGTTCATCATTTCGCGGATCGCACGCGCTTCGGCTTCTGCCGCTGCACGACGCTTGCTGATCTCTTCCTGCTCGGCGCGCGCCTTGTCCGCCGCCTCACGGGCAGCGTCTTCAGCCTTCTTCGCCGCTTCGCGCTGAGCCGCACGTTCGGCGGCTGCGCGTGCTTCGTCCTGTGCGGACTGCGTGCTGACCGCTTCCTGCTGCTCGGCTGCAGCAGCCTGCTGTGCGGCCGCCTGCTGCTGCGCCGCCGCAGCTTCGGCCGCGGCACGCTTCACTGCGGCCTCTTCCTCGGCGCGACGACGCTCGGCTTCAGCCGCTTCCTCGCGGGCGCGGCGATCTGCTTCCTCGCGCTCGAGGCGTTCCTGGCGCTCGCGAAGCTCCTGCGCCTGCTTTTCGAGCAGCTCGGCCTCACGGCGCGCTTCTTCTTCGCGACGCTTCAGTTCCGCATCGTCGTCCGCCTCGGCAACCTGCGCCTGACCCTGTTCCGCACCCTCGCTCACGTCGTCGCGCTTGACGAACGTACGCTTCTTGCGGACCTCGACCTGAATGGTGCGAGCCTTGCCCGTCGCGTCAGATTGCTTGATCTCCGACGTATGCTTGCGGGTCAGCGTGATCTTGCGCTTGTCGCCGTCGGTTGCGCCGTGCGACTTGCGCAAATGATCGAGCAGACGCGCCTTGTCCGTTTCGGACAGCGCATCGTCTTCACTCGCTTTCTGGACGCCCGCTGCCTGCAGCTGTTCGAGCAGCACACCAGCAGGCATTTTCAGTTCCGCGGCAAATTGGGCTACGTTGTTACTCGCCATTCATTCCTCTTAGTGCAAGGACCGATTCCTTGCGGTTAGCATCGGGTCAGGCCATACGGCCGCCATCAAATCAGTGCGCCATGGTCATTTCTCACTGGAACCAGTGTTCACGTGCTTTCATGATCAACGCCTTAGCGGCATCCTCTTCCATCCCGGTCATGTCGACCAGTTCATCTACAGCCAACTCGGCGAGATCGTCACGCGTCTGCACACCATGTTCGGCCAGCTTCGCGAGCAGCTCCGGCGTGATGCCGTCGAGGCTCTTGAGATCCAGCGCTGCGTTCTCGACCTTTTCTTCGTTCGCGATGGCCATCGTCAACAGCGCGTCGCGTGCGCGGTTGCGCAGTTCGTGCACGGTGTCCTCGTCGAACGCCTCGATTTCGAGCATTTCGTTGAGCGGCACGTACGCAATCTCTTCCAGGCTCGTGAAGCCTTCGTCGATCAGGATGTCGGCAACTTCTTCGTCGACGTCGAGACGCGCCATGAACAGTGCACGCAGCCGGTCGCGCTCTTCACCCTGCTTCAGGGCGGATTCGTCCGGCGTCATGATGTTGATCTGCCAGCCGGTCAGTTCGCCTGCAAGACGAACGTTCTGACCGCTGCGGCCGATCGCGACAGCCAGCTCGTTCTCGTCGACGACGACGTCCATCGAGTGCTTTTCTTCATCGACGACAATCGACTGGACAGCTGCCGGCGCGAGCGCGCCGATCACGAACTGGGCGGGATCCTCCGACCATAGCACGATGTCGATGTTTTCGCCACCGAGCTCATTGCGCACGGCCTGCACGCGGGAACCGCGGATGCCGACGCAGGTGCCGATCGGATCAATCCGCTTGTCGTACGCGATGACGCCGATCTTCGCGCGCACGCCCGGGTCGCGGGCAGCCGCCTTGATCTCGAGCAGGCCCTGCTCGATTTCCGGCACTTCCATCTCGAACAGCTTCATCAGGAACTCAGGCGCCGTACGCGACAGCTCGATCTGCGGGCCGCGCGCGGTGCGGTCGACCTTCGCGATATAAGCGCGCACGCGGTCGCCCACGCGCAGGTTTTCCTTCGGGATCAACTGATCGCGGCGCAGCAGCGCCTCGACACGGCCCGATTCGACGATGAAATTGCCCTTGTCGAGGCGCTTCACCGTACCCGTCATGATCTTTTCACCACGCTCGAGGTAGTCGTTCAGGATCTGCTCGCGCTCTGCGTCGCGCACCTTCTGCAGGATCACCTGCTTGGCGGCCTGCGCGCCGATGCGACCGAACTCGATCGACGGAACGGGTTCCTCGACATACTCGCCGACTTCGACGTCGGGCTTCTGCTCACGTGCCTCGAACAGCAGGATCTCGCGATCCGGCTCCTGCAAGCCTGCCTCGTCGGGCACGACGAGCCAGCGACGGAAGGTTTCGTGCTCGCCGCTTTCGCGATCGATATGGACGCGGATTTCGGCGCCTTCGTCGAACAGCTTCTTGGAAGCGGACGCGAGCGCAGCCTCGAGGGCGCCCAGCACCACATCCTTGTCGACGTTTTTCTCGCGCGCCAGCGCATCCACCAGCATCAACACTTCGCGACTCATTATTTGCGGCTCCTAAAGTCAACTTGCGGAATCAGGCGGGCTTTGTCGATATCGGCCAGCGTGAAATCCAGCATGGCCGCCTCGCCCTTCTTCCTCTCAAATTCCAAACCGATCGTTTCGCCATTCGGCGCGTGCAGAATGCCCCGGTACGTCTTGCGCCCGTCCAGCGGCTTTTTCAAGGTCACGGAAACTTCGCTGCCAGCGAAGCGCTCGAAGTCGGCCAGCTTCTTCAACGGGCGGTCGAGCCCCGGGGACGAGACTTCGAGCCGTTCGTAATCGATGTTTTCGACCGTCAAGACGTGCTGGAGCTGACGCGTGACCTTTTCGCAATCTTCGAGCGAGATGCCGGCAGGCTGATCGATATAGATGCAAAGCATGCCGCGCCCGGTGCGCTCGAGATCCACCAGCTCGTAGCCGAGCCCGGTGACCGTGGTTTCTATCAGTTCCGTCAGTTGCACTGTGTCCTCTCAGGTGTTCGCGCCCGCCGCTCGCGATTACACCCGCGGGCGCGCGCCTTAGCCGGCGCAGGAAGCGCTACCCGAGATGCCTAACCGTTTCAGCAAAAAAAAATGGGCGGAACGCCCATCTTCTTACTGGTGGTCGCACCTGAGCCGCACATTGAATCCGTACGCCCAGCGACTCCGCGATTATAGCGATTTTTGGCGCAAACGCCAAGCCAGCCGGTAAAAGCAGCGCGTCACCTGCCTTTACGGGCCCAAAAATGCGAAATCGGGCTGCACGATCAACCGGCGCCATGAAGGCAAGCCGGAGATCGGTCATGCCAGCGGCCATCCAGCACCGCGTGACATAAATACAGTCGAAAGCAATAAACGCAATGCCTCGCACCGACTGGACCCGCCAGATGCCGATCCGGCCGGCACACCGGCGGCCTTGCGCCGCATGCCTGAATGCTCAGCGGCTGCGGGTGCGGCTGCGCTGCGGACGCTGACCGCCGCGCGGGCCGCCGCCGTTGCCGGCACCCTCGGCACGATTGCCGTTCGGGTTACGGTTACCGCCCTTGCCGCCGCCACGCTTGGGGCCCGCGCCGTCGCGCTTGGGGCCTGCGCCATACGACGCGCGGTTGCCGTCGACATCGCCACGGCCACCGCCAGCGCGATTGCCATCGCGCCCACCTCCGCCCGCACGGTTGCCATCCCGGCCGCCGCCGGCGCGATTACCGTAGCCCGACGGCGCGACCGGCAGGCTGCCGTAGCCGCTCAGACCCGGCAGGCCCGGCCCGCCGCGACGAACACCACCACGACGGGGCTGATCCAGCTGCCCGTGCGTCGTCAGCACCGGCTCACGGCTGATGAAGCCCATCGACGTCTGCATCGGATCGGGCTGGCGACGCTCTGCCTGGCCGGCACCGGCGCGCTTGCCCTTCTCCTCGGACGGCGCCTTCAGGCCGACGGTCGCCATCAGCTTGCGCACCTGCGCGTCGTCGAGCTCTTCCCAGCGACCGCGCTTCAGGCCACGCGGCAGCGGAATCGGGCCGTGACGCGTACGGATCAGGCGGCTCACCATCAAGCCGACCGCCTCGAACATCCGGCGCACTTCGCGGTTGCGGCCTTCGGCCAGCGCAACGTGATACCAGTGGTTCGTGCCTTCGCCGCCGCCGTCGCGGATGCGCAGGAAGTTCGCCGGGCCGTCATCGAGCTCGACGCCGTGCAGCAGCTTCTGCCGCATGCCTTCGGCCAGCTCGCCGACGACGCGCACCGCGTACTCGCGCTCGACGCTGTAGCGCGGGTGCATGAAGCGGTTGGCGAGGTCACCCGAAGTCGTCAGCATCAGCAGACCTTCGGTATTGAAGTCGAGGCGGCCCACCGCAAGCCATTTCGCCGTCTTCATCGGCGGCAAGCGGTCGAACACCGACGGACGGCCTTCCGGATCCGCGTGGCTGACGATCTCGCCCGTCGGCTTGTGGTACAGCAGCACGCGCGGCGGCTTGTTCGGCAGCTTGCGCTTGACCGGCTTGCCGTTGATCCGCACCTGGTCGGTCGGCATGATGCGCTGACCGATGTGCGCGGGCTCGCCGTTCACCGACACGCGGCCGGCGACGATCAGTTCTTCCATTTCGCGGCGCGAGCCCATGCCCGCTTCCGCCAACACCTTGTGAAGCTTCGGCGCGTCGTCGTCCGGCGACAGCACGCGCTTGTTCGCCGGCTGGCTACGGCCGCGACGCAGCATCGGCGCACGCACGCCGCTGCCGCCCGCGGAGTTGTCCGCATCGAATGCCGGCGACGTCACGTAGGCGAACAGCTCGTCCTGGGACGCATCGCCCTCCGCCTTTGCCGCGCCGCCTTCAGCCTTCGGCGCGCTGCCGCGACGACCCTGGCCGCCTTGGCCGCCCTGAGCCTTGGCCGCGCCTTCGCGCTTGGCTGCCGGCTTTCGAGCACCCTTGGCCGCACCTTCCTTGCGCGGCGCACGCGTCGGCTGCTGCGCTTCGGTGGCCTCGGCCGGCTGCGCGTCAGCGCCTTCGCCGTCCTGCGGCTCGCCTTCGGCGCCCTTCGACTTGGCCGCCGCGCGACGCCGCGCGATCAGGCTGCGCGGGCCTCGCCGCAGACCGCGGCGGGGACGCTCGTCGCCGCCCTCGGTCGAAGCACCCTGCTCCGGTGCATCGTCGGCACGCGCTGCCTGTACGGCAGGCGCGGACGATTCAATATCGTGGATATCTGTCAAAACAACCTCAAAATGTCAGGTCTCGCGCCCGGCGCGGGCGCGGCAAGAAGTTGGCCGCGATCAGGCGCGACGCTGTTCAGGTTCTGCTTCGTCGTCCGGCAGCGCATCGGCACCGATGGGTGCACTGGCGCTTCGCACGGCATCGGCGAGACTGTCGGACGTGTCGTCCAGCATCTCGTCGTCCGCAGGACGGGAACGGGGGGCGTCGGCCTGGCCAGCCTCGCCGGGCATGTCGCCGGCCGCTTCCGCTCCGTCTCCGGCAACCGCTTCGGCAGCCGGTTTGCGATCTTCCTCGTTCCAATCCGCGCGCGGCGGCTCGGGCTGCACACCGGCTGGCACTGCTTCGGCGCCAGCCTGTTCCATTCGTTCCGTTTGCCCGCGAACAGCATCGAGCGTATCGCGGCTCGCGATTTCATGCGTCGACGCGACGTCCGCCGCAGGATCATCCGGCAAGCCTGCCGATTGACCGGCGGATGCCTCGTCTGTTTGCGGCGCGTCGCCCGTTGCGTCGCCGGCAACCGGCAAGCCCTCGTCGAAATCCATCGCCTGCTGCGCCAGCAGCGCGGCCTCGATGTTCGCGGCCGGCTCCTCGAGTGCAGGCAGATCATCGAGCGCCTTCAGGCCGAGGTCGTCGAGGAATTGCTTGGTCGTCGCATACAGCGCCGGGCGTCCCGGCACGTCGCGATGACCGATCACCTCGATCCAGCCGCGATCCTCGAGTTGCTTGACCACCTGCGTATTGACCGTCACGCCGCGAATCTCTTCGATGTCGCCGCGCGTGACAGGTTGCCGATACGCGATGATCGCGAGCGTTTCGAGCACCGCACGCGAATATTTCGGCGGCTTCTCGGGATGCAGGCGATCCAGATAGTGGCGCATCGCCGGCTTGCTCTGGAAACGCCATCCGGTCGCCAGCGCCACCAGTTCGACGCCGCGGCCGGACCAATCCTGTTTCAGATCTTCGAGCAACGTGCGGACCGTGTCAGCCGACACGCCGTCGGCAAAGAGCTTGCGCAAATCGCCGAGCTTCAGCGGTTCCTGCGCGCAGATCAAAGCAGTCTCGAGGACGATCTTCGCCTCTTGGGTATTCATGCAGCTAGGCCAGACCCTGTGGTCAAACGAACCGGATCAACAAACAGACGAAAGGAACGGAAGACGCGCTCGCCCGATTCTGATCGGTCATATTGATGGGAGCACGAACCGGGGGCGGCGAACCAACTTCAGGCCAGGCCCAAACCGGACGGAACAGCACGGCTCAACGACGGAACCGCGTGACTGAGCGCCATATTACGCAAAATTGCCCGGTGCGTAAAGATGAGCCGAACGGGGTGCCGCCAGCACGCCTTGCCCGCTCCGGCCCCGCTTCAGCGGTCGGCCACGCCCCGTGCCAGGAACCGCCGCAACCGCTCGACACCCGCGTCGAGACGTGCCGGATCGCACGCGTAGCACCAGCGCACAAACCCTTCCCCCTCCGGGCCGAATGCACGCCCAGGCGCGAGGCCGAGCCCCGCCTCGCGCACCAGCGTCTTGCAGAACGCGAGGCTATCTGACGCGCCAGGCAGGCGCAGAAACAGGTACATCGCGCCCGGCGGGGGCGGGACCTCGACACCCGGCAGGGTGCGCAGCGCGGCGACCAGGTGATCGCGCGCATCGCGCAGCGCCGCGACGAACGACCGCACGAACGGCTCGCCATCACGCAGCGCGACCTCACCCGCGGCCTGCACGAAGCCCGGCGCGCACGACGTGTTGTATTCGACGAGCTTCGACAGGTCAGCCATCACCGCTGCCGGCGCGATGAGCCACCCCAGGCGCCAGCCCGTCATCGCCCATGCCTTGGAAAACGAATTCACGACCACGACCCGCTCGTCGCGTGACGCGATGTCGAGGAACGATGGCGCGCCGTCCGCGCCGCCTGCGTCGAAAGCGAGCCGCTCGTACACCTCGTCGGCGACCAGCCAGATGCCGTGGCGGCGGCAATGGGCGAGCACGGCTTGCTGGTCGTCGCGCGACATCGTCCAGCCGGTCGGATTGTTCGGCGAGTTGATCAGCAGCATCCGCGTATCGGACGTCAGCGCCGCCAGCAGCCGCTCGACATCGAGCTGCCAGCCCGCATCGCCATAGCCGAGCGGTACGCATTCGACCTGCGCCCCGAGGATCTTCGGAATCTCGACGAGATTCGGCCACAGCGGCGTGACCGCGACGACGCGCTCGCCCGGACCGACCAACATCTGCGCGGCCAGCATCAGCGCGCTCACGCCCGAACTCGTCACGGCCACGGTGTCGGCCGCCGTCGCACCGTGACGGGCGCTGACGTAGGAGGCGATCGCGTCGCGCAGCGGCGCAGTGCCGAGGTTGTGCGTGTAGAAAGTTGCACCATCGCGCAGCGCCGCCGCGGCGGCGTCCCGGATGAAGTCCGGCGTCACGCGATCGGATTCACCGAACCAGAACGGCAGCATGTCCGGCACGCCAAAGCCGGCGTTCGCCACTTCCCGGATCAGCGACGGACGCAACGCGTGCACGGCGTCGCGGGCCGCCGGCGAACCGGCCACCGGAAGAGAATCTGCGGAATGCACCATCGAGAACCACCTTCGAGGAACACGATCCGCGTAGTGTACCGGCCTGCAAGCAGGGCCGGCGCACGTCGATCCGCGTCAGTCGAGGTCCTCTGCCCTCGCCGGCATCTGCCGCACGAGTTCCCAGATCGCCTGCGCAGCGGGCGACAACGACCGGTCGCGGCGGCGCACGAGTTCGACCGTGCGCTCGGTGCGTGGCGTGAGCGGCCGCGCGACGAGCGTCGAGCCGGCTGGTAGCGGCAGCGACAGCCACGGCTGCACGCTCACGCCGACGCCGGCCTCGACGAGTCCGAACACGGTCGCCGAATGCCCGAGCTCCTGCATGACCGTCGCGTTGACATGATGAGCGGCCAGCGCGGCGTCGATCAGCGGCCGGCTTCCCGATGCATGATCGAGGAGCACGAGGCGCTCGCCGTCCAGCGCCGTCCAGGGCACCTCGGCACGCGCCGCGAGCGGATGGTCGGCGCGTGCGACCAGGCAGAACGAATCGGTCATCAACGATTCGCAGACGAGATCGGCCACCGTGAGCGGACCGATCACGACGCCGAAATCGACCTCGCTCGACTTCACCTTGCGCAATACGTCGCTCTGCACGTCGTCGCGCAAACCCAGCGTCACGAACGGAAACTGGCGCTCGCACGACGCAACCACGCGCGGCATCAGCCGGCATGCGATCGTCGGACTGGCCGCGACGATCACGCGCCCGCGGCGCTGCTCGCCGATCTCGCGAATCTCGCGCAGCGTGTCGTCGAGATCGTCGAGCAGACGGGACACGCTCGCGATCAGGTTCCCACCGACATCGGTCAACTGCACGTCGCGCGTCGTACGATCGATCAGCTTCAGCCCGAGCTCGGCCTCGAGCTCGCGCACGCAGCGACTGACCGCGGACTGCGTGAGCCCGATCTCGTCACCCGCGCGACTGAAGCTCTTGAGCCGCGCGACCTCGATGAAGACGCGAAGCTGGCGCAGCGTGACGTTCATTTCTGGACCTCATCAATCGTCGATATCGATGCGCGATTTTAATGCGCGAATCCGGCTTCGATGTGCGAATCAGGCACCTGCCCCCATGTTTCGCTGCGGTGCAATACATCCGCGAACGCACGTGGTGCGGGCGAACTGCACAAGATTGGTGATTGTCCCGATTTGCTGGCGGGTTATTTTGGCGTCTTATACGCCCCTAGCTGACTTAGCCGTTAGCTCGCTGCCAAGCGGCTCTCGAGGGAATTACCTCCGACATGGCACGCTTCGTGCATTACCTGGCGCACAGGGCGCAGGTTTGGTCGGACGGAAGAGCAGAAACGCCGCTGCCGGCCAACCGGACGCCCCCACCCGGCACTCGACGATCGAGTGCCTGAAGAGTGCGCGGCGCAGGGCAGCGCACCGGAGTTAGCTTCGCTGAGGTGAGGACATGATGCTGTTCGACGATTTGAGAGATAACGAGTGGGCGCTGGTCGAGGGTCTGTTTTGCTCTGAACCCGCACGGAGTGAGCGGCGCGGCCGCCCCCGCGTGGAAGCCCGCTCGGTGGTGAACGCCGTGCTGTGGGTGCTGTCGACGGGTGAAGGCTGGTCGAAGCTGCCGGGCCGCTATCCGTCGCCGCCGACTTGCCGCCGTCGCTTCGACGAATGGCAGGCGGACGGCACGCTCGCCGAAATCGTGAAGCGACTCGGCACGAGCGGCCGGCAGATCTCCCTACGCGGGCGCATCGGCGCAAGCGCCGCGAAGCCGCCCGCACCGCCGAGCCGCGACCGGCTGCGCGGCGCCTTCTGGACCAATCCGGAATCCTGGCGCGCGCCCGTCAAGATGGCATAACGAATACTCGATCGGGCGGCTTCGGCCGCCCGGTTTCTTTCAGCGACGCGACCTGTTCGCGACGCCCGCGTTGCCGTCGATTACCGTTGTCGTGCCGCGATACATCTATTTACCAATATTTACAGCAAGCCTGCACTCCCACGCTTACCTTAGCGAAATATCAACAGGCCGCGTCGACGGCTTGAAGGGAGCCCCGCCATGAAACCAATGTCACTGCTCGTTGCATGCGGCATTGTCATTTCCGTGGCGTTGTCGGCTCCAGCCCACGCCGACGATCGCGTGAAGCCGCCCCATCGCCAGCAGGATCATCGGAACACTCTCCGCCAGCCGCCGTCCGCCAATCCGCCCAGCCGGCAAACCGTGCCGCGTGGCGACCTGCGCGGCGACATCGCCAGCAACGCGCGAGCGCGCATCGGCTCGCAGCCGACCGACGTACCGCGTCATCCGTAGTCCTGCCAATTTCGGGATTTCGCCAAAGAAAATGCCCGCGGCGGGGAACTGCGCCGCATGCGACGAGTCTCAACGTTGCCATGAGCACAGCGTGGCAACAGCAAAAGTATCCGGTACGCCCGTATCCTCGCGATACGGGCTTTTTTTTGGCGCATTGCCAGCCGCACGGCAATGCGCAAGGCGGGATGATCGACCGCTACAGGCGGCTTTCGAGAATCGCCACGGCACTCGCTTCGCTCAATGCGTAGTCGGCCATGCGGCGATCGGTCCAGGAAAGTAATTTCTCGTCGCGCTCGAGGCGCGAGAATTCGGCTCGACCGCTTTCGGTCAGCACGGCAATGTCGACCGGCGCATGGAAGCCCGGTGCGGGGGCAACGGTTTTCTGCCTGACCGTGTCCATCAGCCCGAGCGAGCGGAGATACTCGAACACGCCCGGGCGGCGTGCCCACGGTACCTGGCGGTACTGCACTCGTCTCAATGCGTCGAGCACCGCTTCGTTGGAATACGTGGCCATCTCGATTCTTTCTTAAAGTGCAGCGACAATGCGAAGCGGCGCGCCGGGCGGCGTCTCCGCCCGCCGATACCGCCACCGATTCTGGACGCCGACGTTCGGCGTCGCGTCAGGGCCGGATCGTCAGCCGTCCATAAAAAGACACCATACCCCAATCAAATTGATTCTGTTCGATTCATTTGTACTTCTCTTCATCTGTTTCATGCTCTGCCGCAAACGGCGACGAATCATCTCGATCGCCGCCGTTGCGCTGTTCTGGCTGCTCGCGACAGGCTGGCTCGCCGCGCCGCTGATCGCCTGGACCGAGGCGGGCGTCGCCCCCGTCGAGCACCCGGACATGCATGGACGGACCACACTGATTCTCATCGGCGCAGGGACGAAGCACACCGACGCCGGGCTGCGGCCACCACTTGACGGAACCGCCCGTATCCACAAGGTCGCAGCGCTCTACCGCACCTGCCGGCAGCAAGCCGAGCGCTGCACCGTAGTGATGTCGGGCGGCGACCCGCAGCATCACGGCGAAACCGAGGCTGCCGTTTACGGGCGCCAACTCGTCGCCGAAGGCGTCGCGCCCGCGGACCTCGTTCTGGAACCGGATAGCCGCACAACCTACGAAAACGCGAAATTCACTGCGTCTATACTACGCTCCCAGTATGACGACGCACGCATTCTCGTCACTTCCTCATATCAGATGCGCCGCGCATTGCTCGATTTCCACCGTTTCGGGATCGATCCGCAGCCCGTTTATGCGAATCGCCGGCGTGCACAAACAGGCTGGCTGCCGCGCTGGCGCAATGTAGTCAACGCCGAGCAGGCGCTGCACGAACTGGTCGGCATCGTGCAGTTCCATGTCTATCGATGGCTCGGGTGGTTCTGACGGTTCCGGGGAAACCGGAGCGCAAATGACGGCGGCGACGTCGATGGCAGCCGCGTGACGAAGCGTGCGAAGTGTTGCGCGACTTCAACGGGGCCTTGCGTCGCGCCACGATCCGGTGCACATTGATCCGTCACTTTTGTTACACTCGACACGCACTCGATTGCAGTCGCCAGACAAAACGGCAACACTCGGGTTCATCACCACTTAGCGGAGGTAAAGCAATGAAGAAGACGTCCCTGGCTATCCTGGTAGCGATGTCGGCGCTGACTGGCGCAGCGTATGCGCAAGAGAGCACGGAAATCAAGACGATTACCGATCCGGCCAAGATCTCCGAGATCGAGCAGCGCGCACAGGCGCTGCAGCAGCAGCAAGCGGCTGAAGCCGCTCAGCCGGCGGTGCAGGAAGAGCATCACCACGGCAAGAAGGCTGCTCACCACAAGGCAGCTGCGAAGAAGGCCGGCAAGAAGGCTGCCAAGGCCGCAGACGCTGCTAGCCAGTAAGTTCGGCGGCACCGCACAAGCGAAAAGCCGAATCCGGGCAACCGGGTTCGGCTTTTTTGGTTGCGGTGCCCGTGCGCTGTGCTAAAGTCGCGCACCGAAATTTTCCACCCGTGCGCACCCCGGTGCGGAGGACAGCATGAGCAACATTCAACTCGACATCGAGTGGACCGAAGCCGCCACTCGCCAGATCAAGCAACTGATGCCCCGCGGCTCGGCTGACGCGTTCCTCGCGCTGCCGCCGATCGAGTGCCTGCCGATGGAGGGCGACGTGCTTTTCCTCGGCCCGCAAGGCAAGCAGCAACCGTTCATCGTCGCCGAACGCCAGTACCATCACGACGGCGACGCCGACTGGACGATCATCCTGATCCTCGACGTACCCAACACGTCGCACTGACGCATCCCGCGACCGGACACGTCCGGTCGCCCTGCCCGGCTCAGACGAGCTTCGACAGCACGCGGATTTCGGAGCGCTCGATCCAGTCCGCGGCCGCTTCCCGATAAGCGAGAATGTGCGCGGAACGCGCATGAGCAGCCAGCGCCTCCTCGCTTTCCCAGCGCTCGACGAATACGAATCGCGCCGGCTCCTTCAAGTCCCGATGCAGGTCGTACTGCAACGCTCCCGCTTCGTTGCGGGTCGGCTCGACGATCCCTTCGAGCTGGGCACGCAACTTCTCCTCCGCGCCCGGCTTCGCCACGATCAGCGCCACCACTGCAATTTCCGCCATTCCCGCTCGCCCCTTCGTCTGGAAAAGTCCGAGAATACGCGAATCGTGCAGCGGCTGCGCCAGCACGGCGTCACACGACGGCCCCAAAAAAATAGCCCGCGCTTCAGAGAAGCGCGGGCGAAACCGTCGCCCTACGAGGATAGGCGACGGGGCCATCGAGATCCGCACGCTGGCGCGGATCGTCATCCGTTGCGCCGACGCTTGTCGCGTCGGCATTCGAAGACGTCGATACCGATGATCAGGCGCTCGCGGCGCACCCCCGGCATCTGACGCCATCCCCCCTGTTTCAACAATTCCAACATATAAAGCAGGTTGCGTGCCAGCCACCACGAACCGACCACCCCGTTGATTTAAAAGGATAAATTTTTGACCTTCGACGATGCGACATGGGTTTTGCCGCCGTAACGCGCGGATGTTACGTAACGTCACGAGGAGGGACCGAACCTCCAGCACACATGCGCACCCGCGAGCGGCAATGAAAAAAGCCCGCCATGTGGCGGGCTTTTCATTGATGCGGAGAAACGCCGAGATCAGCGAAGCTGATTCACGAGCAGCCCCATGATCTGGCGAGCCGGCGACGACGTATCGATCGCACCCGCATCGTCGACGACCGCGATGCGCGTCTGGTCGGCCGTGAGTGCCTTCACGTTGACACGGTACTGCTTCGCCTGCTTTTCCTTCTTGCCGTGGAACAACTGGCTCCAGAAGCCCTGCTCGGCCGAGGTCAGATCCTTCGGATCGACATAGCGCACGAAATACAGGCCCTTCGTGCGATCACGATCGTCGACGGTGAAGTTCGCACGATCGAGCGCGAGACCGACGTGCAGCCACGACCGGTCGTATGGCTCGCCGAGCGTGACTTCCGTCGGGACGGCAGCATCGGCCGCATCGGTGCCTTGCGCCGACGTGCGGGAGACGTTTTGCGCGGCAATCGCTGCAGCAGCCTTCGACGATGCGTCGTCGGCCTTCTTGTCCTTGGCCACCGGTACCGTGTTGTCCTTGATGTTCGCGATTGGCGGCTCGCCGTTCTTCGCGCGCTGCTCGTTCTGTGCGAGCACCGCCATCAAACGCTTCAGGTATTCGGTCTCGAGCGCCGGATCATTCGGCTTCGGTTCCCACTTGCTCGAATCGTTGTTCGAGCCCGTGATTGCTTCGCGCATCCCCTTCTGGCTGATGAACACGTAGGTGCCGCCATTCGGCGCCGAATCGAGGCGCGTACGGTACTTGTTGCGCTCGGCCGTCACGTACGAGTTGCCCATCGCCTTCGAGATCACGCTACGGATCAGGCCGTCGTTGATCTGCGGATGGGTTTCGTTCCAGTCGGTTTCCATCACGCCCTTGTCGCGCTGGTCGACGACGAGCAGGAAGCCCTGCTCCTGCCAGAAGCGGCGAACCTGCGGCCAGACGGCGGCGGGCTGCTTGCCGTCGATCACGAGCCAGCTCTCGGTGCCGTCGCGCTGGATATGCATGCCGGCGACGGCCGGAGCAACGGTGTCCAGCGCAGGCGCTGCCTGCTGGACCTGCTGAAGCGCGGACAGGGAAGTCGCGCCGCCCTGGGGCGGCAGCGAACGCTGATCGGCCGTCTCGTCGAGCATGTTGGGCGGCACTGCGAGCGACGCTTCCTTCGATTTCGAATCGCTCTTGTAGTCCACTTTCGTGGGCGACGACGTACCGCAACCGGCGACGAGCGCGCCGGTGGCGAGCACTGCAGCGAACCGCATGGTAAGACGAAGATCAGTCATGTTCGGGGAATCCTCTTCCGCTAAATCACGGCGCTTTCCGTGGATCAACCTTGCATTTTACCGGGGCCGCGCCGCGATGTGCAAAAAAGCGACCGGCAAGAAAAAACCCGCGTCAGCTTGAGCTGACGCGGGTTCTTTGTCTGGTCGGGGCGAGAGGATTTGAACCTCCGACCACCTGCACCCCATGCAGGTACGCTACCAGGCTGCGCTACGCCCCGAAAGAAAAAAATTATAACAGACAGTTTTCCGATTTAGAACGGGTCGCATGCATTTTGTGGATATTCTTGTGAAATTTTTTGGCGTGAAGGCGCCGATGCGAGCAACGACGCGCATGGCATGGACGAATTGCGCACCAACCACCCGACTCCGCCTCGCCTTCACCGCTTGCGCGCAACGCAGATGACCGTCAGCCCGGCGACGCGGTTGAAACGGAATATCGGTAACTCGATCCGACAGATCGACTTGAGCACGCCGTTGACGAACGGATGGTGACGACGCAATTGCGACGCCGGCTCGCTCGGCTGCCGACGCACCCGCTCGCCGAGCCGCAACGCTGCCGCAAGCGGAAACGTGAGACCGAAATAATAGGCGCCGTGCTCGACGTCGAGCCCCGAGCGACGCACCACGTCCTCGAGACTGCTCAGCGTATATCGGCGCTTGTGTTCGAGAAAATCGTCATGACCGCTCCAGAGGAACTGGAACGCGGGAACCGTGATCAGAAAGCGGCTACCCGAAGGCGCACCCTTTACATACTGCGTGAGCAGACCGACATCGTCGTCGACATGCTCGAGCACGTCCATCAGCAACACGAGATCGGCGTCGAATCGATCAATGGATCGCCGAAAGTGGATGGGCTTGCCGGACGCTTCGCCGTCGGTATCGTCCGCATAGCTCGTATCGACACACCACGCCTCCGTCGCCTGCGTACGCTCCAGCAAGTGCTTCGAGAAGAAGCCTGAGCCTGCACCGACATCGAGTATCCGGTTTGCACCTGGCACCCCCAGGAACCGACGGATCGCACTCGCCTTCGACGCGTAGTACCAGTGATCGCCCACGCCCGCACCCAATACGTCGACTTCCTTGAGATCCATGACGTTTCCCCGTGATGGCTACTGTGCTTTGGTCGATACAGCCACTGATGCCGATCTTACCTCGCTGCTGCCGCCGATCCTACCTGTCGACAACGCGCAGCCGACCCCGGCAACCCGCATTCCGACCTAATCGAAAAGGACGATGGCCGGTTCGACGCAAATCGCTACCGTGCGGTTACCCGGCGCGAGATCGATGCGCATGGGCGAACCGTCCGACTGCATGCCGATCGATCCGGCCCGCCCCGGCTTTGCCGCGTCGCGTGATACAGGGGCGACTTCGGTCACCACCGCAGTCGCGACCTCTTGTAACCGTCTTCGACACAGGGCATTGAATGCATCAGAAAAACGAATTTTCCCGTCGACATTTTCTCCGGCTGGGCGCCGGCACGATAGGCGTGGCGCTGGGAAGCGCATCGCTTCTGTCGGCATGCGGAGGCGACTCGATTTCGGTCGCGCCGGTCACGACACCTCGGCTGAGTTCCGCATCGAATTTTCGCGACACGGCCGGGCCGGACGGAACCGGCTACGTGACAACGAGCGGCGCGAAGATGAAAAAAGGCGTGCTCTATCGTTCATCCGCGCTCGCGTTGTCGGCCGCGGACATCGCCACCGTCGGCACGCTCGACATCAGGCAGGTCTGCGACCTGCGCACACCCGCCGAGATCAAGACGCAACCGGATGTGCCGCTGGCGGGCGCCACCTGGCAAAACCTCAACGTGCTCGGGGCTGCCAGCATCGATCCGATCCCGACCACCGGCGCCACCGCGACGGCATTCATGTTGAGCATGTACCGCGCGTTCGTCACGTCGGACACCGCGCATGCCAGCTATCACGCGCTCTTCACCGGCTTCGCCGGCTCCGGCGAAAACCTGGTGTTCCACTGCACGGCCGGCAAGGATCGCACGGGCTGGGCAACCGCCATCCTGCACACGATCCTGGGCGCGTCCGAGCAGACGATACTCGCCGACTATCTGCTGACGAACGTCTATAGCGCATCGGAAATCGCCGCTTCGGTCGCCCAGGCGCAGAAAGCCGGCGGGCAAAATGCGGCAGACATGATGACCGCGCTGCAAGGCGCGCACACCGACTATCTGCAGGCGGCATTCGACCAGGCCGCCGCGTCGTACGGCTCGATGACGTCGTATATCGCAAACGGGCTGCAACTCGACCAGGCAACGCTGAACGCAATCCGGCGGCACATGCTGGTCTGACCGCCCCGCGGCCGCTGCGACGGGGCCGGATCGCATCCCCGCTTCGACCGCCGCGGCCGCTGCCCGTTGCATTCGGCGAAACCCGCATCGGCCAAGGCTGCGGCGCATTTTCCCGGTCGCAGCAACATTCGCCGACGACGGGCCGCGCAAACCAAACGACCGTTTGATCCGGCCGCCCAACCACCCCGAATCCATTGTCCCGCAGCCCGCCGGACGGCCGCACCCCGGCGCCCGTTGTTTGGTAACGCCGCTCTAGCGCGCTATGCCACACTGCACGGCATCGACGCTCGCGCCGTGCAGTGGCGCGCGCCGCCGTCGATCACGACAAGACATGGAGACAGACGATGCGGAATGCGGTCCGGCGCGGCCATCGCTCGCCTTTGGCAATTTTCGACTGGATTTCCGGCCCGCCACGCGCGGCCCGCCCCCGCTCGCCCACGACGCCCCGCGTGTTCGGCTGCGGTGTGCTGGCGCTCGCGCTGCTGTGTGCCGGTTGCGCGGAATCATCCGCGCAGCGTGACGGCAACACGTCGGCCGCGTCGACAAAGATCGAACGCACCAAGGCCGAACGCCTCGCCCGCGAGCAGCAGGTCGCACGCACCGTGCCGTCGCTCGCATCGATCAGCCTCACGCAACCGCGCCCGTTCACGCTGCGCGACTCGGGCCAGAACGGCGCGATGACGTTCTTGCGCGACGTCGATTTCCGCATCGTCAACAACCTCGGCTTCTTCATCCATCAGCTGTCGGCCACGCTGGTACCGACGCAAGCCGGCGCGCCGATCGTGTTCGACGATCCGACCAGTTTCCAGATCGACGTGCATGAAGGCACGGTCACGCTCGACGACGCGAAGCTCACCGCCCTCTTCAACACATACATCTTCGGCTACCGCAACGCGCCGCTGCGCAAGCTCGCCGTGTCGGCCGGCGACGGCGTGATCCACCTGCAAGGCGAGATGCAGCGCGACGGCTGGGTGCCGTTCTCGCTGACCGGTACGCTCGCGATCCGTGACGGCAGCCAGCTCGTGTTCCATCCGACGGGCGTGCGCGTATCGGGCATCAACGCGCAGCCGGTGATGCGCGCGGCCAACGTGAAAATGGCCGACCTGCTGAAAGTCCAGACGCCGATCGCGCAACTCGCCGGCGACGACCTCGTGATGTCGGTCGACAAGCTGATGCCGCCGCCGCGCCTGAAACTCACGATCACCGCGCTGCGCGTGACGCCGGCCGGGCTCGACCTGAAGCTCGACGACGGCACGCATGCCGGCTTCGCGATGCCCGCGAACGCGCCGCAGCAAGCGATGTACATTCGCGGCGGCGACGTGAAGTTCATGCGCTCGATGCCGATGAACGCGGACATCCTGATCGGTCCGGTCGATTCCACGAAACGTGACCAGACTTTCGTGTTCGACCTGTATCACTATCGCGACCAGGTGTCGGCCGGCTACTTCAATTTCGACGAAAGCGGCGCGATGGCGATCCGGATGCCGTCGTATGCGGGCCCGGCCAGCGGCGCGTTGCTCGGCAACGCGACCGCGCGCCTGAACGACAGCTTCCTCGCCGCGCAACAGAGTGCGTTGCGCGACATACGCCAGCACTGGGAAGCCTACGCACTCGCGGCGAACCCCGCCCGCCCCGGCATGCAGAAGGTCGCGATGCGGCGCACGTCGACCACGCCATTCAACGAACGGCACGTGTCGAACCGCAACCCGACGATCCATCTGCGCAACGTCGACTTCAACCTGTCCGGGGATATCGGCTTTCACGTCGAGGACCTCGACGTCGAGCTCGTATCGAAGCGGCCCGGCGAACCCGTCGACCTCGACGATCCGAACCAGTACGACATCCGCATTCTCGGCGGCACCGTCGTCGAGTCGTGGAAGGCGATGTCGGCGCTCTTCAACAACTATCTGCTCGACTACTCACCCCGCTCGCTCAACGACCTGCAACTGAGCGCGGATGGCACGAACCTGCGCGTCCAGGGCGGCATCAAGCTGTGGAACCACGTGCCGGGCGTCTGGCTGCCGACCGACATGAAGGGCACGCTGTCCGTGCTCGACGACCGGCATCTCGCATTCAAACCGTCCCAGGTGTCGGTGCTCGGCATCCCGCAGGCGAAGCTGCTGCGTTCGCTCGGCATCGAGCTCGCTTCGCTGACGCCGTTGCAGCGGCGCGGCGCGGAACTGCGTGGCGACACGCTCGTGCTCGACCAGTACACGGTATTCCCGCCCCCCGTGCTGAACGGCAAGCTCGGACAGGCAACGGTCGAGCGCGACGGGCTGCGCCTCACGTTCAGGCGCATGGCAGGCGCGCCCGCGCCGCAACGGCCGCAGATCGATGCACCGAGCTACATGTGGATGGAAGGCGGCGACATGAAGATGTTCAACGTGCTCGAACTGAACGTGCGCGCGCTGATCCGGAATTCGGCCGAGGCCGGCCCGATGCGTTTCGACCTGTACGGCTACCGCAGCCAGGTCGCGCAGGGCTCGGTGCGGATGCTGCCGGACGGTACGCTGGTCGTCGACATGGGGCAGAAGAACCCGCTCGCGTCACGCTGAAACGCACGCGGCACGCATAAAAAAAGCCCGGTGGCACGCTGCCAACCGGGCTTTTCATTTCATTCTTCGCGCTTCGCACTCAGTCGTGCTTCAGTCCGTCGAGCACGTCGAGCAGCGCCTGCCGCAATGCAATGACGTCGACGGTCGTGCCTGGCTTGCCCGATGGGCGTGCATCGGCGGCCTGCGCCTCCGGCTCGACGGGTGCTGCCGCAGCCCGCTCGCCGGCCGGCGAATCGAGCCGGTTGCGCGCGCCGTTGATCGTGAATCCCTGCTCGTACAGCAACTCGCGAATCCGCCGGATCAACAGCACTTCGTGGTGCTGGTAATACCGACGATTGCCACGCCGCTTCACCGGCCGCAGTTGAGTGAATTCCTGTTCCCAATAACGCAGCACATGCGGCTTGACCCCGCACAGCTCGCTGACTTCACCGATCGTGAAGTAACGCTTCGCGGGAATCGGAGGCAAGACGACTTTCTCAACCGTAGTGGTCATCGTCGGTTAACCGTCGGTAAAGGGTGCGCGGCGGCCGCGCGGAGACGTCAGTGCGCGGGGCTTACTCCGCGCCGTTTTCGACCAGCGCCTTCAGCTTCTGGCTCGCGTGGAAGGTTACCACCCGGCGGGCCGCGATCGGAATCGCCTCGCCCGTCTTCGGATTGCGGCCCGGGCGCTGCGGCTTGTCGCGCAACTGGAAATTGCCGAACCCCGACAGCTTGACGCTCTCGCCGTTTTCGAGCGCGTCACGGATCACCTCGAAAAACGCCTCGACCATGTCCTTCGCTTCACGCTTGTTCAGCCCGACGCTGTCGAACAGCAGCTCCGCCAGTTCCGCCTTCGTCAGCGTGGGCGTCTCGGTGGACGCCGGCGCCGAAGCGTCGCGGTTCATGGCGCTGCGTTGCGCCGTCAGGAGGGCTTCGAATTCACTCGAGGTCATGTCGTTCATATCTGCCATACAGCGCGTTAAATCAAAACTTACGATCGGAAAAGGCCGCCCGCGAGCGGGCGGACCTCCTCCTTAGCCGCGCAGGCGCGCACCGGCGCGAGCCATCCGCTCGACCAGCGTCTGGATCGCCTGATCGACGACCTCATCCTGCAGCGTGCCAGCCGCGTCCTGCAGCGTCACGCGGAAGGCAAGGCTCTTCTCGTGCGCGGCAAGACCACCGGAAGTATTTGATTTTGCACGAAATTCGTCGAAGAGTACAACCTTCTGAACGAATCGGCAGGCCTCTTCGGCAAGCGCCTTCTTCATTTCGTCGAAAAGTGCCTGAACCTCGACCGCCTGATCGACGACAACGGCGATATCGCGACGAACCGGCGGGAATTTCGATACGTCGGTCGGCGCGGGCAACGCACGTGCAATCAGCGCGTCCGCGTCCACCTCGAACATCACCGGCGCGTGCGGCAGCTCGTACTTCTGCATCAAGCGCGGGTGCAGTTCGCCGACCCAGCCGACCGCACGGCCATCGACTTCGATGCGCGCGCTGCGTCCCGGGTGGAGGGCCGGATGCTCTGCCTTCACGAAGCGTGCGGTTGCGGGCGCGAGCAGTGCCTCGAGATCGCCTTTCACGTCGAAGAAATCGACCGCGCGGGTTGCCGTGCCCCATTGCTCGTCGAGCGCCGGACCGTAGGCAAGCGCACCGACGCGCTTCGGCTGCACGTAGCCCTCGACCGTCAGCTCGCCGGCCTTCGCCGCCGTATCGGCGAGGTACACGCGGCCAGCCTCGAACACGCGCACACGATCCGCGCGGCGGTTCAGGTTGTGGCGCAGCACGGAAATCAGGCTGCCGAACAGCGTCGTACGCATCACCGACAGCTGGCTCGCGATCGGGTTCAGCAGACGGATGGGTTGGTCGTTGCCCGCGAAATCCTGCTCCCACTCCGCATCGACGAAGCTGAAGTTGACGGTTTCCGCGTAGTCGCGCGCGGCGAGCGCGTGACGGATGTCGTGGATCGAACGCCGCGTCTCGTTGGTCGCGCGCATTTCGCTCGTCGCGACCGGCGGACGCGCCGGGATCTTTTCGAAGCCGTAGATGCGCGCCACTTCCTCGATCAGGTCTTCCTCGATCTCGATGTCGAAGCGATGCGACGGCGGCGTGACGAGGAATGCGTCGTCTTCACGCTCGAACGGCAGCCCGAGGCGCGTGAAGATGCTCGCGATCTCGTCGGCGCCGATCTGCACGCCGATGATGCGATTTGCGCGCGACACGCGCATCTTCACCGGCGCGCGCTGCGGCAGGTTCACGGACTGATCGTCGACCGGGCCGGCCTTGCCGCCGCAGATCTCGAGAATCAGTTGCGTGATGCGCTCGACGTGCTCGACGGTCGTCGCGTAGTCGACGCCGCGCTCGAAGCGATGCGCCGCATCGGTCGAGAAGTTGTACTTGCGCGCGCGGCCGCGGATGCTGTCCGGCCACCAGAATGCGGCTTCCAGGTAGATGTTGGTCGTATCGAGCGTGACGGCCGTGCTGTCACCGCCCATGATGCCGGCCAGGCTTTCGACCTGACGGTCGTCCGAAATCACGCCGACCGTTTCGTCGAGTTCGACCGTGTTGCCGTTGAGCAGCTTCAGCGATTCGCCGCGCTTGCCCCAGCGCACCTCGATGCCGCCGTGGATCTTGTCGAGATCGAACACGTGCGACGGACGGCCGAGCTCGAACATCACGTAGTTCGAGATGTCGACGAGCGCCGACACGCTGCGCTGGCCGGAGCGCTCGAGGCGCTCGACCATCCACTGCGGGGTCTTCGCATGCGCGTTCACGCCGCGGATCACGCGACCCGAGAAGCGGCCGCACAAATCGGGCGCGGCAATGCGCACCGGCAGCGTTTCGTCGAGTTCGACGCGCACCGGGCGGATGTCGACCGGCGTCAGCGGTGCGCCGGTGATCGCGGCCGTCTCGCGGGCGATGCCGAACACGGACAGGCAGTCGGCCTTGTTCGGCGTCAGCTTGATTTCGAAGATCGTGTCGTCGAGATTGAGCGTCTCGCGGATGTCCTGGCCGACCGGCGTGTCTTCCGGCAGCACCATCAGGCCGCTGTGATCGTCGGACAGCTTCAGCTCGCGCGCCGAGCACAGCATCCCCTGGCTCTCCACGCCGCGCAGCTTCGACAGCTTGATCGCGAACGGCTTGCCGCCCTCTTCCGCCGGCGGCAGTTCCGCGCCGACCAGCGCGACCGGTACCTTGATGCCGGGCGCGACGTTCGGCGCGCCGCAGACGATATTCAGCGTCGCGCCGGTGCCGGCGTCGACCTGGCAGACATTGAGCTTGTCCGCATCCGGATGCTTGACGACTTCGAGCACGCGGCCGACGACGATCTTCGACGTCGGCGGCGCAGCCTTGCTCAGCGATTCGACTTCGAGCCCCGCCATCGTCAGCGCGTGCGACAGCTCGTCGGTCGTCAGCTGCGGGTCGACAAAGGTTCTCAACCAGGATTCAGGGAATTGCATGGATGTCTACGTTCGAAACAGGTTAGATCGACGCCCGGGCCCCTCGGAAACGTCCGTCGGGGCGTGCACGGGCACAGGTCGGCGCGGCGCGCGGCGTTACGCGAACTGGCGCAGGAAACGCAGGTCGTTCTCGAAGAACAGCCGGAGATCCTGGACGCCGTAGCGCAGCATCGTCAGGCGCTCGAGGCCGCTGCCGAACGCAAAGCCGATGTAGCGCTCGGGATCGAGGCCCATGTTGCGAATCACGGTCGGATGCACCTGCCCCGAACCGGAGATCTCGAGCCACTTGCCCGCGTTCTTGCCTTGCTCGAACATCATGTCGATCTCGGCCGACGGTTCCGTGAACGGGAAATACGACGGACGGAAGCGCACGAGAATGTCGTCGCGCTCGAAGAATTTTTTCAGGAAGTCGGTATAGACGCCCTTGAGGTCGGCGAAGCTGATGTTTTCGTCGATCCACAGCCCCTCGACCTGATTGAACATCGGCGAGTGGGTCGCATCGCTGTCGACGCGATACGTGCGGCCCGGCGCGATCACCTTGATCGGCGGACGGTTCATGCGCGCGTAACGCACCTGCATCGGGCTCGTGTGCGTGCGCAGCAACAGCTGGCGGCCGTCGGCATCCTTGCCTTCGACGTAGAAGGTGTCCTGCATCGAACGCGCCGGATGGTTCTCCGGGCTGTTCAGCGACGTGAAGTTGTACCAGTCGGTCTCGATTTCGGGGCCGTCGGCCACATCGAAACCGATCGAGCCGAAAATCTGTTCGACACGCTCCCACGTGCGCATCACGGGGTGCAGGCTGCCTGCACCGGCGCCGCGGCCCGGCAACGTCACGTCGATCGCCTCGGCGGTGAGGCGCTGATTCAGCAGCGCGTCGGCCAGTGCCTGGCGGCGGGCGGTCAGCGCGGCTTCAACCTGCTGCTTCGCGACGTTGATGCGTGCGCCTTCGGTCTTGCGTGCTTCGGGATCGAGCTTGCCGAGGCCCTTCAGCAACTCGGTCAGCGCACCCGACTTGCCGAGAAATCGTGCTTTCTCGTTTTCGAGCGTGGTGATGTCGGCAGCCTGTTCGAAGGACTGCTGCGCGTCGGCGACAATCTGGTCCAGATCCATAGATCCCATCATTTCCAACGTCATTCGGTCTTGGCGAGCGAAATCGCCCACCAAACAAAAAAGGGGCTCGGAAGAGCCCCGTTTTCGCTGCAGCGGCCGAGACTACCGGAACCTCGCTGCAACTAACCACGCAGTGCTAATTTCGCAATTAGGCTGCAACGGCGGCTTTCACCTGCTTGACGATCGCAGCAAAAGCAGCCTTGTCGAACACCGCCATGTCGGCCAGAACCTTACGGTCGAGTTCGATCGACGCCTTCTTCAGGCCGTTGATGAACACGCTGTAGGTCATGTCGTGCTGGCGAACTGCCGCGTTGATACGCGTGATCCACAGTGCGCGGAACACACGCTTCTTGTTGCGGCGATCGCGGTACGCGTACTGACCAGCGCGCATCACCGCCTGCTTGGCGATGCGGTAGACGTTATTGCGGCGGCCGCGATAACCCTTGGCCAGGTTGATGATCTTCTTGTGGCGGGCCCGTGCGGTTACCCCACGTTTGACTCGAGGCATGTTTCTCTCCTTAGAGTATCAGTTAGGGGTTACGCGAACGGCAGCATCGCGCGGACGGAGTTCAGATCGGAATCATGAACTGCCGTTGCGCCGCGCAGGTGACGCTTGTTCTTCGTGGTTTTCTTGGTCAGGATGTGACGCTTGAAGGCTTGACCGCGCTTGACGGTACCGCCCGGACGCACCACGAAGCGCTTTGCAGCACTCTTCTTGGTCTTCATCTTAGGCATGACGAACAACTCCAGTTTATTAGATGGCGATGGGTGTGCGGTTGGCTTGCGCCCTTGACCCGCCCTTCGAAACCCAGTCCACTTGTGTACGGCGAACCGCTTGCGCAGCCGCCGTCATTGTTGGCGCGCCGCCTTGACCGGGCAACGCGCCGAACCTCTGCGAACCTGCGCGCGACGCGCGCGGGCCCGTTACTTCTTTTTCTTCGGCGAGAGCACCATGATCATCTGGCGCCCTTCCATCTTCGGCATCTGCTCGACCTGGCCGACTTCCTCGAGATCCGTGCGCAGACGCTCAAGCATCCGCATACCGATTTCCTGGTGAGCCATTTCACGGCCGCGGAAACGCAACGTGATCTTCGTCTTGTCGCCTTCTTCGAGGAAGCGCACGAGATTGCGGAGCTTGACGTTGTAGTCACCGTCATCGGTACCCGGGCGGAACTTGACTTCCTTGACCTGGATGACCTTCTGCTTCAGCTTCGCTTCGTGCTGCTTCTTCGACTCCTGGTACTTGAACTTGCCGTAATCCATCAGACGGCAAACCGGGGGAACCGCTTGCGGCGCGATTTCCACCAGGTCAACATCCAGTTCTTCCGATTTACGGAAAGCATCAGCGAGTTTTACGATACCGAGCGGTTCGTTCTCGATCCCGACCAGGCGCACTTCCGGCGCAGTGATTTCACCGTTGATGCGGTGCGACGACTTATCAGTAGCGATGTTACGTTTCCTCTAAAAATTAAAAAAACGAGCCGCGCTGCCAGGGCGGTTACTTGAACGAGCGCAGGTCTTCCTGCAAACGCTCAACGAAGGCTTCGACCGGCATCACGCCAAGATCGACGCCGCCACGGGCACGCACGGCTACCGTTTGCGCATCACGCTCCTTATCCCCCACGACGAGGAGATAAGGCACCTTTTCCAGCGTGTGCTCGCGTATTTTATAGCTAATCTTCTCATTGCGCAAATCGGCTGTCACTCTAACCCCTTGTTTTTGCAACGATTGGGCCAGAGATTGCGCATATTCGGCCTGACTTTCGGCGATATTGAGCACAACTGCCTGGAACGGCGCGAGCCAGGCCGGCATCGCACCAGCGTGGTGCTCGATCAAAATGCCGAGGAAACGCTCCATCGAACCGACGATCGCACGGTGCAGCATCACCGGACGGCGACGGCTGCTGTCATCCGCGACATACTCGGCGCCGAGGCGCTCCGGCAGCACCATGTCGAGCTGCAGCGTACCGCACTGCCACGAACGGCCGAGCGCATCCTTGATGTGGTACTCGATCTTCGGACCGTAGAACGCGCCTTCACCCGGCAGCTCTTCCCACGTGAGGCCGCACGCCGTCAGCGCGTCGCGCAGGCCCTGCTCGGCGCGATCCCAGGTTTCGTCCGTACCCGCGCGCTGCTCCGGGCGCAGCGACAGCTTGATGTCGATGTGATCGAAACCGAAGTCCTTGTACACGCTCATCGCCAGCGTGTTGAACGCGATCGACTCCGAGATGAACTGGTCTTCCGTACAGAAGATGTGCGCATCGTCCTGCACGAAGCCGCGCACGCGCATCAGGCCGTGCAGCGCGCCCGACGCCTCGTTGCGGTGGCACGAACCGAATTCCGCGTAACGCAGCGGCAGGTCGCGGTACGAGCGCAGGCCGTGCTTGAACACCTGGACGTGGCCCGGGCAGTTCATCGGCTTGATCGCGTAGTCGCGCTTCTCCGACTCCGTCGTGAACATGTTCTCGCGGTAGTTCTGCCAGTGACCCGACGCTTCCCACAGCGAGCGGTCCATGATCATCGGCGTCTTGATCTCGAGGTAGCCGGCTTCGTTCACGCGGCGGCGCATGTACTGCTCGACCTGCTGCCACAGCGCCCAGCCCTTCGGATGCCAGAACACCATGCCCGGCGACTCTTCCTGCATGTGGAACAGGTCGAGCTGCTTGCCGAGCTTGCGGTGGTCGCGCTTTTCCGCTTCCTCGAGCATGTGCAGGTACTGATCCTGGTCTTCCTTCTTCGTCCAGGCCGTGCCGTAGATGCGCTGCAGCTGCTCGTTCTTCGAATCGCCGCGCCAGTACGCGCCGGCGACCTTCATCAGCTTGAACACCTTCAGCTTGCCGGTGGACGGCACGTGCGGGCCACGGCACAGATCGGTAAAGCCGCCGTGCGAATACAGCTTGATTTCGTCGCTTTGCGGAATCGACTCGATGATCTCGGCCTTGTACTTCTCGCCGATGCTGCGGAAGTAGCCCGCCGCTTCGTCACGCGACACGACTCGGCGCGTCACGGGCTCGTCCTTCTTCACGAGCTCCTGCATGCGCTTTTCGATCTTTTCCAGATCTTCGGGCGTAAACGGGCGGTTGTATGAGAAGTCGTAATAGAAACCGTTGTCGATCACCGGGCCGATCGTCACCTGCGCGTCCGGATACAGTTCCTTCACCGCGTACGCGAGCAAGTGCGCCGTCGAGTGACGGATGATGTCGAGGCCGTCGGCGTCCTTGTCGGTCACGATCGCGAGCGACGCATCGCGGTCGATCACGGCCGACGTATCGACGAGCTCGCCATCGAGCTTGCCACCAAGCGCAGCCTTCGCAAGGCCGGGACCGATCGAGGCTGCAACCTCGGCAACTGTCACCGGATGCTCGTATTGTCGAACTGAGCCGTCAGGCAAGCGTATCGAAACCATAGCAATCTCCGTGATGCCGACAGTGGGCGGCAGACCAGGTACGCGATATAAAAATCACGCGGGAAAATGTCGCGACAAAAAAAATGCGGCCCCGCTTTCGAGGGGCCGCATTCGATACTTCACTCAAACTGAAAGGGCGAAAGGGTTCCTCGACTAGCGTCGCTCCGAAAAGGTTTCGGTCAACGTTCGCGGTGTCATAACCGTATTCGCCTTGTTCGCGTTGAGTTATTTGCTGCATCGAACACCCGGAGACCGGGCATTCTCAATTCGTTGGTAGGCTCGATTGGACTCGAACCAACGACCCCCACCATGTCAAGGTGGTGCTCTAACCAGCTGAGCTACGAGCCTAGTGAAGCTAAGATTATATGGAGCCGTTACCCGCTTGGCAAGTATTTTTATGCGGCCGCAGCAAAATAACGGTGTTCGAACCCCACATCAGGCCTTCCGCCCCGCCCGCACGACGCCTTGCACTTCGCCGAGCAGCGTGCACGCGCGCTGCACCTGCGCCGAGTTCGACACCTCGACCGTGAACTGCATGAATGCTGCATTGCGACGGCTCTGCGTCTTCACGCCCACCACGTTCATCTTCTCGCGCGCGAACACTTCGGAGATGTCGCGCAGCAACCCTTGCCGGTCGCTCGCCTCGATCATCAGGTCGACCGGATAGACGGACGCACCGCGCCCGCCGAGCACGTCGGCCGACCAGGTCGTCTGCAGCACGCGCTCCGGCGCGCGCTCGACCATCCTGCGGAACGTCGGGCAATCGGTGCGGTGGATCGACATCCCCTTGCCGCGCGTGACGAAACCGCTGATCGGATCGGGCGGCGCCGGACGGCAGCAGCGCGCGAGCTGGGTCAGCAGCGCGTCGACGCCCACGACCAGCACACCGGTCGACGCGCCATGCGCCACGCTCGCGCCGCTGCTGCGCTTCTCGAAATCGGCAGGCGCCTCGGGCGCCGGTTCGGGCGGCGGCGCATCGGACAGCGCGTGCTCGACATTGCGCAGGCTGAACTCTTCCTTGCCGACGACCGAGAACAACTCCTCGGGCGACTTGAAGCCGAGCTTCGCGGCGAGATTGTCCAGGCTGACCGACGTCTTGCCCTCGCGTTGCAGCGTCTTTTCGACGAGCGCGCGGCCATGCGCGACGTTTTCTTCCTGCTCGATCGAGTTGAACCACGCCCGCACTTTCTGACGCGCGCGCGGGCTCTTCATATAGCCGAGCTGCAGGTTCAGCCAGTCGCGCGACGGCCCGCCCTCCTTCACCGCGACGATCTCGACCGTCTGGCCGTTTGCGAGCGGCGTGTTGAGCGGCACCATCGCGCCGTCGACGCGGGCGCCACGGCAGCGATGACCCAGCTCGCTGTGCAGGTGGTATGCGAAATCGACCGGCGTCGCGCCCTGCGGCAACGCGATCACGCGCGCCTGCGGCGTCAGTACGTAGATGTGATCGTCGTCGAGCGACGTCTCGCGCAATTGCGCCCACGCCTTGTCGCCGGACTTTTCCGCACCGTCCTCGACGTCATCCTTCCACGCGAGCAGCTGGCGCAGCCATGCAATCTTCTCGTCGTACTTGTCGCTTGCCGAGAACTGGCCGCCGTAGCCGCGCGCGCCGGCTTCCTTGTAGCGCCAGTGCGCGGCGACGCCGTACTCGGCGAAACGGTGCATCTCCTGCGTGCGGATCTGCACTTCGAACGCACGGCCATCGTCGCCGATCACGACCGTGTGCAGCGACTTGTAGCCGTTCGGCTTCGGTCGCGAGATGTAGTCGTCGAATTCCTTCGGCACCGGCTGCCACAGGTGATGCACGATGCCGAGCACCGCGTAGCAATCCTTGATGTCCGGCACGATCACGCGAAACGCGCGCACGTCGTAGAGCTCGGAGAAGTCGAGTTCCTTGCCGCGCATCTTGCGCCAGATGCTGTAGATATGCTTCGGCCGGCCGCTCACGTCGGCCTGGATGTGCGCATCCGCCAGCTCTTGCTGCAACCGGTCGATCGCCTGCGTGACGTACGCTTCGCGCTCGATGCGTTTCTCGTCGAGCAGCTTCGCGATCCGCTTGTAGGTGACGGGATCCTCGAAGCGGAACGCGAGATCCTCGAGCTCCCACTTCAACTGCCAGATGCCGAGACGGTTCGCGAGCGGCGCGTAGATCTCGAGCGTCTCGCGCGCGACGTCGGGCGGCGGGTCGATCTTCGCGGCCGCGTAGTAGCGCAGCGACTGCAAGCGCGACGCGAGCCGGATCAGCACCACGCGGATGTCTTGCGCGAACGCCAGCAGCATCTTGCGCAGCGCCTCGATCTGCGTGCGCCGCTCTTCGGCCGCATCGCGCCCGGCGTCAGCCCCCGCGTTCTGCGCGGCACGCAGGCTGACGGTACCGAGCCGCAACAGCTTGCGCACGTCGGACACGAGCCGCGCCACTTCGTCGCCGAAACGCTCGGTGAGCTCGCGCTCGGGGTCGCTCAGGTGCGGCGTCAGCACGAACAGCGCGGCCGCCTGCATCGCGGACGGATCGACATTCAGCGTGCGCATGATCGACGCCGTGCCCGCCGAGTGATCGGCGAGCAGTTCGCCCGACGACAGGCGCACGTCGCCGGCCCGCTCGCGCACGAACGCGAGCACGTCGTCGAACGACGGCGCCGCGACGGGGGAGGCGGAAACGGACTCGGTCATTGCTCGGCCTGGCGGAATGCGATCATCGTCGGGTTGCGTTCAGTTCAGCTCCGCTGCGCAGCGACGACCACGATCTCGACGAGCAGTGCCGGATCCGCGAGCTTCGCCTCGACGGTGGCGCGCGGCGGCGTGTTGCCGTGCGCGACCCATGCATCCCACTCCGCATTCATGCCTTCGAAGTTCGCCAGATCCGAGATGTAGATCTGAACCGACAGCAGATGCGCCTTGTCGCTGTTCGCTTCGGCGAGCAGGCGATCGATGTGGCCGAGCACTTCGCGCGTCTGGCCCTTGATGTCCTGTGTGGTGTCTTCGGCGATCTGGCCGGCCAGATACACGGTACCGTTGTGGATCGCGGTTTCGGAGAGACGAGCCCCGACGTGGTGACGAATGACTGCCATGGAATGTTCCGGTCGTAAGTGGATGGAGATTCGGGCGGCGGCACGGCCCGCGTGCCGCCGAACCGCATATTATGACGCGTTTATGCGCCGCCTTCGACGAAAAACCGCCGCGCGAGCGCAATCTGGCTTGCGTCGATGAACGCCGGCGCGTGGCCCGCCCCTGGGATCTCGGCGTGTGTCACATGCCGGCCGCGACGCTCCATGTCGGCCACCGTCTCGCGCGACAGCAGGTCGGACGTCTCGCCGCGCACGACCAGCAACGACGCGTTCGTCGTCTCGATCGCGCGCCACAGCGCGGCCTCGCCGAGCGCCGCCAATTCGGGCGTCGTCGCCTTGAACGGTTCGGCGATGCGCGGATCGTAGCGAACCGTCCAGCCCCCTTCGGGCAGCTCGCGCAGCAGCGGCCCGTTGATCTCGCGCCATTCGTCGGCGGTCAGCGCCCCGAACGGCAGCGACAGCGACGTCAGATAGTCGATGCCCTCCTGCCGGGTCGCAAAGCGCGGCTGCACGCCGAGATATTCGCCGATGCGCGTGAGCGACTCGGGTTCGATGCGCGGGCCGACGTCGTTGACGATCATCCGGCGCAGCGGCGAACCCGGCAGCCCCGCGAACGCCATGCCGATCAACCCGCCCATCGACGTGCCGAACCAGTCGACCGATTCGACGTCGAGCCGCGCGATCAGCGTCACCATGTCGGACACGTATTGCGGGATCGCATAGAGCCGCGGATCGGCCAGCCAGTCCGACTGGCCGCGCCCGACGACATCGGGGCAGACGACGCGATACGTATCGGACAGCGCCGCGGCGAGCCGGTCAAAATCGCGCCCGGAACGGGTCAGCCCATGCACGCAGACCAGCACGCGCGGGTTGGCGGGATCACCCCACTCGGTATAGGCGACGTGGTGAAGGCCGGCAGCGCTCGCACACTGCACGCGCCGCTGGCGAGGAACCTGGGAATTCGCTGGGGTCGTTGGCATCGTTGGCATCCTGTCGAACGGGGGCGACGCGCAGGGCAACGCTTGCGACGCCCGATGCGAACGATTGTAAACCGCTTCAGCCGCACGGGTCCGCTCGTCGGGCACCCGACGATCGGCCTGACGGAGGACACCATGAAAAACGCCCCGCATGCCGTCGTCCGGCATGCGGGGCGTCGACGCTGCGCGTACGCGCGGAACCTTATGCGACCGCGCTGATGTCGAGCGGCGCGCCCGTCTTCGCCTGGATCTCGTCGGCGCTCACGCCGTCGGCGAGTTCAAGCACCTTCAGGCCGGACGGCGTCACTTCGATCACGCCGAGATCGGTGATGATCAGGTCGACCACGCCGACGCCCGTCAGCGGCAGGTTGCATTCCTCGAGGATCTTGTGCTGGTCGCCCTTCGCGACATGCTCCATCAGCACGACGACGCGCTTCACGCCGGCGACGAGATCCATCGCGCCGCCCATCCCCTTGATCATCTTGCCGGGGATCATCCAGTTCGCGAGATCGCCCTGCTTGCTGACCTGCATTGCACCGAGGATCGCCAGGTTGATGTGGCCGCCGCGGATCATCGCGAACGAATCGGCCGACGAGAAGATCGACGAACCCGGCAGCGTCGTGACGGTCTGCTTGCCGGCGTTGATGAGATCGGCGTCGACTTCGTCTTCGGTCGGCGACGGGCCGATGCCGAGCAGGCCGTTCTCCGACTGCAGCCACACCTCGACACCTTCCGGCACGTGGTTCGCAACGAGCGTCGGCAGGCCGATGCCGAGGTTCACGTAGAAGCCGTCCTGCAATTCCTTCGCCGCGCGCGCGGCCATCTGGTCACGATTCCAGGCCATGTCAGTCTCCTTTCGCGCGTACGACGCGTTGTTCGATGCGTTTTTCGGGCGTCGCGTTCAGCACGATGCGTTGCACGAAAATCCCCGGCGTGTGGATGTGGTCCGGATCGAGCGCGCCGTTCTCGACGATCTCCTCGACCTCGGCGATGGTGATCTTGCCGGCCATCGCGCACATCGGGTTGAAGTTGCGCGCGGTGCGGCGAAAGATCAGGTTGCCCGACTTGTCGGCCTTCCAAGCCTTCACGAGCGCGACATCGGCCGTCAGCGACGGCTCGAGCACGTAGTGGCGATCGCCGAACTGGCGCGTTTCCTTGCCTTCCGCGATCACGGTGCCGTAGCCCGTGTTCGTGAAGAACGCCGGGATGCCCGCACCGCCCGCGCGCAGCTTTTCGGCGAGCGTGCCTTGCGGCGTGAATTCGAGCTCGAGTTCGCCGGCCAGGTACTGGCGCTCGAACTCCTTGTTCTCGCCGACGTACGACGAGATCATCTTCTTGATCTGGCGCGTTTCCAGCAGCAGGCCGAGGCCGAAACCGTCGACGCCCGCGTTGTTGCTGATGCAGGTGATGCCCTTGACGGCCGTATCGCGCAACGCCGCGATCAGCGCCTCGGGAATCCCGCACAGGCCGAAGCCGCCCACCGCGAAGGTCTGTCCGTCGCGGACGATCCCTTCCAGCGCGGCAGCCGCGCTTGGATAGACTTTGTTCATCAGTTGTCCCTTCCTCTATGGAAACCAGCGAAACCGGTTCACGCGCCCACGTGGCCCGCAAGCCCGCCGCATCATTCTATGCATGCACGGCGATGCCTGCGTCGAGGCGCGCTGTTTTTATACCGCGGCAAACCGCCACGAGATGCCTGAAAGGGTACGATGCGGCGCGGATGCGGCACAATACGCAAAAATACATAAGCGTTTGCCTCCGCTTGCCTGCGCCATGCCCGCTCTCGATTACCAAACCGCCTTCCTCCTCGCGCCGCTCGGCCTCGTGCTGTCGCGCGACCGCGTGATCGAGGACTGCAACGACGCGCTCGCGTCGATCTTCCGCTGCGCGCGGGCCGACCTGATCGGGAAATCGTACGAGGTGCTCTACCCGTCGACGGACGAATTCCAGCGCATCGGCGAACGCATCGCGCGCGTGATGGCCGCGAACGGCATCTACTCGGATGACAGAATCATGAAACGGGCGGACGGCGAGCTGTTCTGGTGCCACGTCACCGGCCGCGCGATCGACCGCACCGCCCCGCTTGCGGCGGGCGTGTGGACCTTCGAGGATTTGAGCGCGACGCGCCGGGTCGCCGTCGAACTGACCCCGCGCGAGCGCGAGATCGCCGCGCAGCTCGCGACCGGCAAGACCAGCAAGCAGATCGGGCGCGTGCTCGACATCAGCTCGCGTACGGTCGACATCTACCGCGCACGGCTGATGCGCAAGTACGGGACCAACAATACGCCGGAGCTGCTGCAGCGCCTGCTCGGGCAGTGAGTGACGGCACCCGGATGACAATCGGCCGCACATGGCGGCCGATTCCGGAAACAACGGGTATGGCGTGCCGCCCCGGCGACCTTGTGCCGGCCCGGACGCGCCGACTCGACGCTCAGCCGACCTTCGCCGCGAGCGCGCGCTCGATCGTGTCGCGCAGCAACTGGGGCAGCGGCACCGACTTGCCGAGCGCGTAGTCGACCCACACGCAGCGTGCATTGCCGCGCGCATAGACATGCTGCGGATCGTCGGCGCGCGTCAGCTCGAAACCCGTGTCGAAGCTGCTGCGGCCGGGTTTTGCAGCCGACATCTTCGCGATCACGTCGCCCGGATAGTGCAGTTGCTTGAGAAATTCCATCGACGCCGTGACGATGACGGGCCCCTGCCCCTCGCCGTTGCCGCCGGCGATGCCGAGCTCCTCGAACCACGAGATCCGCGCCTGCTCCATGTAGCGGAAATAGACCGTGTTGTTCACATGGCCGAACGCGTCCATGTCGCCCCAGCGGATCGGCATCGACATCTCAAAAACGGGGGAATAATCACTCATTGCAGTCTTCTTTGTGGCGGTATGTCGTCCGCTCAGGCGAGGCCGAAGCCGTCGTCGGCGGAGATAATCGAGCCATTGATGAACTGCGACTCGTCGGCCGCGAGCAGCAACAACAGCCCGTCGAGATCCTGCGGCTTGCCGACGCGCCGGCGCGGCAGCATCGACTGCAGCTTCTGGCCCTGCTCGGTTTCCCACAGATAATGATTGATTTCGGTATCGATATAGCCCGGACAGATCGCGTTGACGTTGATCCCGTGGCGCCCCCATTCGAGCGCCATCGCGCGCGTCATCTGCACGACCGCGGCCTTGCTCATCGCGAACAGCCCGATCTGCGGAAACACGCGCAACCCGGCCACCGACGCGATGTTGATGATCCGGCACGGCGGCTTGCCGTTGCCGCTTCCGTTCGCGCGCATGATCATCCGCTTCGCGACTTCCTGTGCGACGAAAAACGCGCCGCGCGTGTTGGTGTCGAATACGAACTCGAAATCCGCCGGCGTCACGTCGACGAGCTTCTGCATCGTCGAGACGCCCGAATTGTTCACGAGGATGTCGATCGTACCGGCTTCCGTCTCCGCATGCGCGACCGCCGCCTTGATGCTCTGGACGTCGGTGACGTCGAGCGACACGACGTGCGCGGCGCCGCCCGCCGCCTCGATCTCGGCACGCAGCTCCTTCAGGCGCTCGACCCGACGGCTCGCGAGCACGACCTTCGCACCGGCCTGCGACAGCACCTGCGCAAAGCGCTGCCCAAGGCCGCTCGACGCGCCCGTGACCAGCGCAACCTTGCCTTCCAGATTGATCGACCGACCCATTTGCACTTCCCCTTTCGATGTCGTTTCGCCGCTACGGACAGCACAGCCCGAGCGGCATTACCCTGGCACTAAAATAGAACGATCGTGCTAATCTAGCCGCATGCTGTTGCGGCAAGCGTTTCGTTTCGCAGACAATACGCTCCCGAATAAAAGCATTCTAACGGTTAGAGGAACGCCAATGACCCCCGCAAGCCTCATCGAGCAGTACGGCCCGCGCGAATCGATGGAATACGACGTCGTGATCGTCGGCGGCGGCCCCGCCGGGCTGTCGGCGGCGATCCGGCTCAAGCAGCTGGCCGCCGAGAAAGGCACCGAAATCGGCGTGTGCGTGCTCGAGAAGGGTTCCGAGATCGGCGCGCACATCCTGTCGGGCGCGGTGATGGACCCGCGCGCGATCAACGAGCTGTTTCCCGACTGGAAGGAACGCGGCGCACCGCTCGACGTCGAGGTGACGGAAGACCGCTTCCTGTTCCTGTCCGAGAAGAGCGCGGTCACCACGCCGAACTGGGCGCTGCCCGCGAACTTCCAGAACCACGGCAACTACGTGATTTCACTGGGCAACGTCACGCGCTGGCTTGGACAGCAGGCCGAGGCGCTGGGCGTCGAGATCTTTCCGGGCTTCCCGGCCGCGGAGATTCTCTACAACGACGACGGCTCGGTCAAAGGCGTCGCCACCGGCAACATGGGCGTGGGCAAGGACGGCGAGCCGACCGAGAACTTCCAGCTCGGCATGGAACTGCATGCGAAGTACACGCTGTTCGCCGAAGGCTGCCGCGGCCATCTGGGCCGCCAGCTGATCTCGAAGTTCAAGCTCGACGCAAACGCGGATCCGCAGGCCTACGGGATCGGCATCAAGGAACTGTGGGAAATCGACCCGGCCAAGCACAAGCCGGGCCTCGTGATCCACACGGCCGGCTGGCCGCTGAAGTCGGATACCTACGGCGGCTCGTTCCTGTATCACATGGACAACAACCAGGTCGTGGTCGGCTTCGTGGTCGGCCTCGGCTACACGAACCCGTACCTGTCGCCGTTCGAGGAATTCCAGCGCTACAAGACGCACCCGTCGATCCGTGCGTTCCTGGAAGGCGGCAAGCGCGTGTCGTACGGCGCGCGCGCGATCACGGCCGGCGGACTGCTGTCGCTGCCGAAGACGGTGTTCCCGGGCGGCGCGCTGATCGGCGACGACGCGGGCTTCCTGAACGCATCGCGGATCAAGGGCAGCCACGCGGCGATCAAGACCGGCATGCTGGCCGCCGACGCCGCATTCGACGCGGTGCAGGCCGGCCGCCAGTCGGACGAGCTCAACGCGTACCCGGACGCCTTCAAGCAGTCGTGGCTGTACACGGAGCTGTACCGCGCGCGCAACTTCAAGCAGTGGATGGCGAAGGGGCTGTACCTCGGCACGCTGATGGTCGGGCTCGAGCAGAAGGTGATGGGCGGCAACGTGCCGTGGACGCTGCATCACAAGCATGCGGACCACGAGATGCTGAAGCCGGCGTCGCAATGCCAGCCGATCGAGTATCCGAAGCCGGACGGCAAGCTGACGTTCGATCGCCTCTCGTCGGTGTTCATCTCGAACACGAACCACGAGGAGAACCAGCCGGCGCACCTGACGCTGAAGGATGCGAACGTGCCGGTGAACGTGAACCTGCGCACGTACGCGGGGCCGGAGGGGCGCTTCTGCCCGGCGGCCGTGTACGAGTTCGTGAAGAACGACGACGGCAGCGATCGCCTGGTGATCAACGCGCAGAACTGCGTGCACTGCAAGACCTGCGACATCAAGGACCCGACGCAGAACATCGTGTGGGTCACGCCGGAAGGCGGTGGCGGGCCGAATTACCCGAACATGTAATGGCCGGAACGCGCCGCCACGAGCGGCGCGCTTTTTTGGGTGCCGTAAACGAAACGGGGCGCTGCTTGATGCAGCGCCCCGTTTTGCATGCTCCGCGCAACTGCCGGCGAGACGCGCTGCGCCCCGCCCGCTTGCGTCAGGTCGCGCTGCCCGCGATCTTCGGCGTCGGCGTCTCTACATCGCCGCACTGCGCGCGATGGCGCAATGCATGGTCGATCAGCACCAGCGCGAGCATCGACTCCGCGATCGGCGTCGCACGAATGCCGACGCACGGATCGTGGCGGCCGAACGTTTCCACCGTCGCCTCCTCGCCGGCCTTCGTGATCGAACGGCGCGGCGTGCGGATGCTCGACGTCGGCTTGATCGCGATCGACACGGTGATGTCCTGCCCCGTCGAAATCCCGCCGAGCACGCCGCCCGCGTGGTTGCCGACGAAACCGCCCGGCGTCAGCTCGTCGCCGTGCACCGAGCCACGCTGCGCGACGCTGTCGAAGCCCGCACCGATCTCGACGCCCTTCACCGCGTTGATGCTCATCATCGCCTTTGCGATGTCCGCATCGAGACGGTCGAACACCGGCTCGCCCCAGCCGACCGGCACACCCGATGCGACGACGTCGATGCGCGCGCCGATCGAATCGCCATCCTTGCGCAGCGCATCCATGTACGCCTCGAGCTCCGGCACGACGGCCGCATTCGGCGAGAAGAACGGATTCTCATGGACGTGCGACCAGTCGACGAACGGCACGTCGATCTCGCCGAGGCCGCTCATGTAGCCGCGCACCTCGACGCCGAAGCGCTCGCGCAGCCACTTCTTCGCGACCGCACCCGCGCCGACGATCGGCGCGGTCAGGCGCGCGGACGAGCGGCCGCCGCCGCGATAGTCGCGGATGCCGTATTTCTGCCAGTAGGTATAGTCGGCGTGGCCGGGACGGAACGTCTCGACGATGTTGCCGTAGTCCTTGCTGCGCTGGTCGGTGTTGCGGATCAGCAGCGCGATCGGCGTACCGGTCGTCACACCTTCGAACACGCCCGACAGGATCTCGACCTCGTCGGCCTCCTGTCGCTGCGTCACGTGGCGCGACGTGCCGGGCTTGCGGCGATCGAGTTCGACCTGGATGTCGGCTTCGGTCAGCCCCATTCCCGGCGGGCAGCCGTCGATCACGCAGCCGATCGCGGGACCGTGCGATTCGCCGAAGGTCGTGACAGTGAAAAGCGTGCCGAGGGTATTGCCGGACATGATGGAACCGCCCAAAGAGAAATGGACAAACCGATGCGCTGCCCGGGCCGCAGGCAGGTCGATCGTTTGCCGGTCGAGAAAAAGAGGTAAGCCGCTATTATGCCAGCCGTCCCGGGCACGCGGGCCGTGTGAACCGTTCGGACCACACCGGCCGGCCACGGGAACGGCCCCGGGCGTCGCTTGCCGACCCGCGCCGTTCCGGTCGAACGGGCCCGTTCACGGCGGCCATGACGGCCCGGGGCGATGCCGCCGGGCCCGCCCCGCCTACTTCCGCGCGCCGCGCAGTTCGGTGACTGCCGCCTGCAGCACTTCGGGTGTCGCGACCGACGCCGGGATCGGCTCGCCGACCGCCAGCGTCAGCCGGCTCATCACGCCGCGCTTGATGGGCCGCGGCATCCGCGCATCGGAATGCCGCGAAAAATAGCTGCCCCACAGCCCGCGCAGCGCCATCGGGATCACCGGTGCCGGCGTGCGGCCCAGGATCTCGGTGATGCCGTGGTGGAACGTGTTGATGTCGCCCGTCTTCGTCAGCTTGCCTTCCGGGAAGATGCACACGAGTTCGCCTTCCTTCAGCGCGGCCTCGCATGCGTCGTACGCGCGCGCGAGCATCGCGGGATCCTCGTGGCGCGGTGCGATCGGGATCGCCTTCGCATGCCGGAACACCCAGCTTGCGAAGCGCGTCTTGAAGATCCGGTGGTCCATCACGAAACGGATCGGGCGCGGGCTCGCGGCGGCCAGCACGAGCGCATCGACGTAGCTGACGTGGTTGCACACGAGCACGGCCGCCCCTTCCGCCGGAATCCGCTCCGCGTGCACGAGGCGAATCCGGTAGAACGTATGCACGAGCACCCATGCGACGAAGCGCAGCAGGAACTCGGGCACGAGCAGATAGATATACGCGGCGACGATCACGTTCAGCAGCGCGGTGACGAGGAACAGCCCCGGGATGTCGACGCCGGCCTTGGTCAGCCCCATCGCCATCACGGCCGACAGGATCATGAACAGCGCGTTCAGGATGTTGTTCGCGGCGATGATCCGCGCACGGTGCGTCGGCGCGCTGCGGCTCTGGATCAGCGCGTACAGCGGCACGCTGTAGAAGCCGCCGAACATCGCGAGCAGGAACAGGTCCGCCAGGATGCGCCAGTGGCGCGCACCGGCCAGGAACTCGCCGACCGACAGCAGATGGCCGGGCGACGGCAGCGCATGGCTCGCGAAATACAGCTCGATCGCGAACACGCTGATGCCGATCGAGCCGAGCGGCACGAGGCCGATCTCGACGCGCCGCTGCGACAGGCGTTCGCACAACAGCGAGCCGAGGCCGATACCGACCGAGAACGTCGCGAGCAGGACCGTGACGACGTCGGGGCTGGCGGACAGCACGTCCTTCGCGAAATTGAAGAACGACGTGAGGAACGTCGCGCCGACGAACCATAGCCACGAGATGCCGAGCAGGCTCAGGAACACGGTGCGGTTCTGCCGGGCGAGCCCGAGGTTGCGCCAGGTCTCGCTGACCGGATTCCAGTTGATCACGAGATCGGGCTGCGGCGCCGGCGTGGACGGCACGCGCTGCGCGACGCACCGCCCCGCGAGCGCGATGACGACGACGCTCACCGCGAGCACGCGCTCGCCGTTGCCCTCGATGCCCGCGGCCGCACCGCCGATGATCGTGCCGATCAGGATCGCGATGAACGTGCCCATCTCGACGAGGCCGTTGCCGCCCACCAGTTCGTGCTCGCCGAGATGCTGCGGCAGGTACGAATACTTGACGGGCCCGAACAGCGTCGAGTGCATCCCCATCATGAACGTGCACAGATACAGCAGCGGCGCGCTGTGCGTGACGAAGCCGGCCGCGCCGACCAGCATCAGCACGATCTCGAAGGTCTTCACGAAACGCGTGAGGGTCGCCTTGTCGTACTTGTCGGCGATCTGGCCGGACGTCGCCGAGAACAGCACGAACGGCAAGATGAAGATCGCGGAAATCAGGAAGGCCGCCGTCTTCGCATCGACACCGGCGAACCGCGCGGTGTGATAGGTGACGAGCGACGTGAAGCCGATCTTGAAGACGTTGTCGTTCAGCGCGCCGAGGAACTGGGTCGTGAAGAACGGCGCGAAACGGCGCTCGCGCAGCAGGTCGAACTGCGACGCGTGCGCGCGCCGTTCGTCACGCCGCCTGGAAGTGGCTTGCGTTTGATCGCTCATGCGGAATACGCGCGCGCCGTCTGGGCAGCGCTGCGCGGGCCTCGTGTGGTCATTGAAAAAAGGCGGCGCAGGACCAACCTGCGCCGCCGCGTGCCGGGTGGCGGCGCCCGCGCGTGACGGCGACGGGCGCGGCGTGGTTCACGACTTGTGCGCTTCGGCTTCCGATTCCGGCCAGTCGCGGATGTATGCCTTCAGCATCCGGTTCTCGAAGCTCTGCGCCTCGACGACCGTCTTCGCGACGTCGTAGAACGAAATGACGCCCATCAGCACCTTCTTGTCGAGCACCGGCATGTAGCGCGCATGGCGCTCGAGCATCATCCGGCGCACTTCGTTGACGTCCGTTTCCGGCGTGCACGTGAGCGGCTCGTCCATCACCTTGCGCACCTGCACGTCGCCGATCGCGCCGCCGTTCACGTGCAGACGCAGGATGATCTCGCGGAACGTCAGCATCCCGACGAGATCGCCGTACTCCATCACGACGAGCGAACCGATGTCGTGTTCGGCCATCGTATCGACCGCTTCGCGCAGCGGCTTATCGGGCGTCACCGTAAACAGCGTGTTGCCCTTCACTTTCAGAATATCGCTGACGCGCATCGTAGTCCCCTCATGCTTGAATGCAAAACCTCTTTCGATCCTATCGGAAAGCCTGTCAAAAGGAAAGCGCGGGCCCGCGCGGCGGGCCGCCGCCCCCGCTTGCGGAAGCGGACTACCGGCAGCACAATGGCCCCATGAACAGCGGCCAGAGGAGACGTCCATGGCGCATACGCATTCGGAGCAATTCGCCAGCTTCGCCGATTTCTACCCGTATTACCTGAATGAACACCAGAACCGGACGTCGCGGCGGCTGCACTTCGTCGGCTCGCTCGGTGTGATCGGCTGTGTCGCGATGGCGGTCGCGACCGGCGACTGGCTGTGGCTGCCTGCGGCGATCGTCTGCGGCTACGGCTTCGCGTGGGTCGGGCACTTCTTCTTCGAGAAGAACCGCCCGGCCACGTTCCGGCACCCGATCTACAGCCTGATGGGCGACTGGGTGATGTTCAAGGATATCTGTACGGGCAAGATCCCGTTATAACGCGGCCGGGCATCCCGCTCACGCGGGGCGCGGCGGCCGCGCGTGCGGATCGGGCACGGCGCCCGGCGCCTGCCCCGGCATCGCCGTCGGCTGCGCCCCCGCAAGCCGGTGGGCGGCAATCAGCGTCGCGAGCGACACGTCGAAGCGGTCGCTCGACAGCACCGCGAGCAGCGCCGCACCGTCGACATGGCTGCGGCGCCGCTGCAGCTGGTAGGTCAGTTCCGTGCGGTCGATCACCAGCACGTCGAACAGCTGCGCAAGCGTCAGCTGCTCCGGATTCGCGAGCAGGATGTAGCGCGGCGTAGTCTCGCCGCCGCCGTCGAGCCGCGCAATCCATTCCCGCTCCTCCATCGTCGTCAGCAGGCGCTGCGCGGTTTCCATGTCGCAGCGCAACATGGTCGCGAGCCGCATCGCCGTGTAGCCGCGCTTGCCGGCCGTGCGCGCTTCGGCCAGCCGCGCGAGCATTTCCAGCGCGTCGAGCAGGTCGCTGCCCGGGTAGTGGATGCGGTGGAACTGGCCGACGCGGATCGCCGGCAGCGCGGACGCCACCATCGCGCCGAGCAGCGCGATGAACCAGCTCAGGTACACCCACAACAGGAACACGGGCAGCGCCGCGAACGCGCCATAGACGGCCGTGTAGGTCGGAATGCGCCGCACGTAGTAGCCGAAGCCGCGCTTCGCGAGCTCGAACGCGACGGCCGCGAACAGCCCGCCGATCACCGCGTCGCGCCATGCGACCGTGCAGTTCGGCAGGTATACGTACAGCAGCGTGAACGCGAGCACCGTCAGCGGCAGCGAGACGAGCGCGAGCAGCCACTCGACGATCGACGTGGACGGCGCGGCGCCGGTAAACGCCAGCGACTGCGTGAACAGGTACGACGAGATCGACAGGCTCACGCCGAACAGCAACGGGCCGAGCGTGATCAGCGCCCAGTACGCGAGCACGCGCTGCGCGAACGGCCGCGGCTTGCGCACCCGCCAGATCAGGTTGAACGCCGACTCGATCGTCATCATCGTCATCACCGACGTGACGACGAGCACGATCAGGCCGGCTGTCGTCAGCCCCTTCGCCTTCGACGCGAACTGGTTCAGGTACTTGAAGATCTGGACGTTGAACTGCGCGGGCATCAGGTGATCCGCGAGGAACCCCTGCAGCGAGATCTGGAACGACGCGAACATCGGGAACGCGGTGAACAGCGCGAACGCGACCGTCACGAGCGGCACGAGCGCCAACATCGTCGTGAATGTGAGGCTGCCCGCCACTTGCGGGATGCGATCCTCGGCGCTGCGCCGGGCCGCGAACTGCGCGAGGCGCTTGATGGTGTCGAGATCGACGCTCAACTTCGGCAAACGACTTCTCCTTCTTGATGCCGCGCGCCCGACGGCGCGCCGCCGCCGCGCTGCGCGACGGCTTCAGCCCCTATAATAGCCGCTCGATTCCAGCAGGGGCCGACTGCACCGGGCACGCGCGCGGCCGCACGCGGCTCCGTCGCCCCATGAAAGACATCCTCGTCCTCTATTACAGCCGCCACGGCGCCACGCGCGATCTCGCGCTCGCGATCGCGAACGGCATCGACAGCGTGCCGGGCATGCAGGCCCGCATCCGCACCGTGCCGCCCGTGTCGGCCGTCTGCGAAGCCACTGCCCCCGACATCCCCGCCGACGGCCCGCCGTACGCGGAACTGCGGGATCTCGAGGAATGCGCGGGCCTCGCGCTCGGCTCGCCGACCCGCTTCGGCAACATGGCCGCCGCACTCAAGTATTTCCTCGACGGCACCACACCGCAATGGCTGTCGGGCGCCCTGACCGGCAAGCCGGCCTGCGTGTTCACGTCGACGGGCAGCCTGCACGGCGGCCAGGAATCGACGTTGCTGTCGATGATGCTGCCGCTGCTCCATCACGGGATGATGATCGTCGGGATTCCGTACACGGAATCCGCGCTCACCACGACGCGCACCGGCGGCACGCCCTACGGCGCATCGCACGTCGCGCAGCACGATCGCTCGGCAGCCGCCGGGCTGTCGGCGGACGAAAAGGCGCTCGCGGCCGCGCTCGGCGTGCGGCTCGCGCGCGCGGCGGCCGCCCTGTCCAGCGCCCAGGCCGCCGAGACCGCATGAACGCCCCCGCCCGCCCTGCCGTCACGGCCCGGCCGCGCCACGCGCTGATCGCCACCGCGTGCCTCGTCGCACTGATCGCGCTGTCGCTCGCGTGGGAGCTGTGGCTCGCGCCGCTGCGCCCGGGCGGCTCCGCGCTGATGCTCAAGGCGATCCCGCTCGCGCTCGCGCTGCCCGGCGTCTGGCGGCGTAACATCTATACGATGCAGTGGGCGAGCATGCTGATACTCGTCTATTTCGCCGAAGGCGTCGTGCGCGGCATGTCCGATCGCGGGCTGTCCGCGACGCTCGGCTGGTGCGAGACCGCGCTCGCCGTCGTCTTCTTCGTGGCGGCGCTGGCGTACGTCGCGCCGTTCAAGCGCGCGGCGAAAAAGTCGCGCGCCGCGTCCTGACCCTTACGCGACAAGGTGATGATGTCCTCCGAAGCTTTCGTTTCCGCGTGCCGTGACGCGATCGGCGCCGATCATGTGCTGACCGACCCGCACGATACCGAACCATTCCTGACCGACTGGCGCCGCCGCTACAAGGGTGCCGCGTGCGCGGTGCTGAAGCCCGCGAACACAGCCGAAGTCGCCGCGCTCGTCAAGCTGGCCAACGCACACGGCATCGCGCTCGTGCCGCAAGGCGGCAACACGGGCCTGGCCGGCGGCGCCACGCCCGACGCGAGCGGCAGCCAGGCCGTGCTGAGCGTTGCGCGCCTGAACCGCGTGCGCGCGCTCGATCCGCACAACAACACGATCACCGTCGAAGCCGGCGTGATCCTCGCCGACGTGCAGGCGCGCGCCCGCGAAGGCGGCCGGCTGTTCGCGCTGAGCCTCGCGGCGGAAGGCAGCTGCACGATCGGCGGCAACCTGTCGACCAACGCGGGCGGCACGGCGGTGCTGCGCTACGGCAACGCGCGCGAGCTGTGTCTCGGGCTCGAGGTCGTGACGCCGCAAGGTGAAATCTGGGACGGCCTGCGCGGGCTGCGCAAGGACAATACGGGCTACGACCTGCGCGACCTGTTCATCGGCGCGGAAGGCACGCTCGGGATCATCACGGCGGCCGTGATGAAGCTGCATCCGCTGCCGGCCGCGCAGGTCACTGCCCTCGCCGCGCTGGAATCGCCGCACGCGGCGCTCGATTTCCTCGCCCTCGCGCAGCGCGCGGCCGGGCCGCTGCTGACCGGCTTCGAGCTGATGTCGGACTTCTGCATGCAGCTCGTCGGCAAGCACTACCCGCAACTGCGCTACCCGTTCGCGCAGACGCATGCGCAGACGGTGCTGCTCGAACTGTCCGACAACGAAAGCGAAGCGCATGCGCGCGCGCTGTTCGAGAAACTGATGGAAGAAGCGTTCGAGGCCGGGCTCGTGGTCGACGCGGTGGTCGCGGAGAATCTCGCGCAGTCGCGCGCGTTCTGGGACCTGCGCGAACACATCCCGCTCGCGCAGGCCGACGAGGGGCTCAACATCAAGCACGACATCGCGGTGCCGATTTCGTCGATCGCGCGCTTCATCGACGAGACCGACGCGGCGATCCAGCAAGCCGCGCCGGGCGCGCGGATGGTCACGTTCGGCCACCTCGGCGACGGCAATCTCCACTACAACGTGCAGATGCCCGAAGGCGGCGACCCGAAAGCGTTCCTGGCCGCGTTCCAGGCGCCGATCAACCGGATCGTCTACGACAACGTGCATCGCCACCACGGCACGATCAGCGCGGAGCACGGCATCGGCCAGCTGAAGATCGACGACGCGCAGCGTTACAAGTCGCCGGTCGAAACGGCGCTGATGCGCACGCTGAAGACCGCGCTCGATCCGCGCGGCCTGATGAATCCCGGCAAGGTCCTGCGCTGAAGCCGTCCACTCCGGAGCCCCGCCCGTGAAAGTCCGCGTCCTGTCCGACCTGCATCTCGAAAGCAACCTGCCCGACGTGATCCCGCATGCCGACGCGGATCTCGTCGTGCTCGCCGGCGACATCCACAATCACGCGGAAGGCCTGCGCTGGGCCGCCGAAACGTTCGATCCCGCGGTGCCGGTGATCTACGTGCCGGGCAACCACGAGTACTACGACGGGGAATTCGGCGCGCTGGAGTCGGCGATGCGCGATGCGGCGCAGGCGCTCGACAACGTGCATTACCTGAACAACGACGTCTACGTCGATCCCGGGCAGCGCTACCGCGTGCTCGGCACGACGCTGTGGGCCGATTTTTCGCTGTTCGGCGCCGACGAAGCCAGCGTTGCCGGTTCGATCGAGGCCGGGCAGCGCGTGATGCTCGATTTCAAGGGATTGATCCAGGTGACCTGGCCGCACGATGCGGCGCTGCATGCGGCGCCGGGCACGCCGGAGCGGGATTTCTCGCCGGCGGACGCGATCGCGCTGCATCGACGCAGTCGCGCGTGGCTCGAAGCGCAGCTCGCCACACCGTTCGCGGGCCAGACGATCGTCGTGACCCACCATGCGCCGCACCGGCGCTCGCTGGCGGAGCGCTATGCGGAAGATCTTGCGTCGGCGGGATTCGTAACGGACATGGCGGAGCTCGTGCGGCCGCCGGTCAATCTGTGGCTCCACGGCCACACGCATACGTCATTCGACTATGTGGCGGACGGCGGCACGCGCGTGGTGTGCAACCCGCGCGGCTACATCCACCGGCGCACCGGCGAACTGGAAAATACCGCGTTCACGTGGGACAAGGTCGTCGAGCTCGGCTGAACGCCGGCCCGCGCGGCCGCGTTGCGCGGCCTTTTTCAACCCGGGGCGTGACGGCCGGATCAGCGGCCGGGGCGGCGTTGCTCGCGCACCCGCACCGGCACCGGCTTCATCTGCGCCTTCGCCTTCATCGCGCGCAGCAGGTCGCGGGTCGCCGCGGCGGCCGCGGCCGCGCCCAGCAGGACTCCAAGGCCGATCATCAGGTGCGTATCCATTGCTACTCCGGGGTTGCGTATCTCGTTAATTCCCACAGTATCAAACTGTCTGACACGCGTTCGTAAAAAAATGTTGCGTGAAGGACAAATCTCGTCAGATCGCGGTCAACCGCGCTGTCATGTCGCACGCGTGTACTGCTCGAGCGCGGCTTCGTCGGCGGCAAGCGTGGCCGGCAGTTCGTCGCGCAGGAAATCGACCCAGGTGCGAATTTTCGCGTCGAGGTACTGGCGCGACGGATACAGCGCGTAGATGTTCATCACGTGCGACCGGTACTCGGGCATCACGCGCACGATGTGCCCGCTGCGCAGCCAGCCGATCGCCGAATAGAGCGGCAGGCCGCCGATCCCCATCCCTTCCCGCACGGCCACCGCGAGCGCCTCGGCGACGTTCACGCGAAACGGCGGCGCCGTGACCGGCACGACCTCGTCGCCGTTCGGCCCCGATAGCGCCCATTCGTCGAAGTGAAAGCCCGGCGCGATCATCCCGAGGCACACATGCTGCGCGAGGTCGGCCGGCCGCTGCGGCACGCCGTGCGACTCGACATAGCCGGGCGATGCGCACACGACGCTGTAGCTCACACCGAGCCGCTGCGACACGAGCCCCGAATCGGGCAGGTCGCGGCCGACGACGATCGCGACGTCATACCCCTCGTCGAGCAAATCGGGCATCCGCTGCGCGAGGGTCAGCTCGACGTGCACGTCCGGGTAGCGCTCGCGATAGCGCGCGATGGCCGGCACCAGGTAGTGCTGGCCGAGGCTCGTGAAGCAATGCACCTTCAGCTTGCCCGACGGGCGCGCATGCGCGTCGCCCGCCTCGGCTTCGGCCTGGTCGACATACGCGAGGATCTCTTCGCAGCGCTGCAGATAACGCTCGCCGGCTTCGGTCAGCGCGATCCGGCGCGTCGTGCGGTTCAGGAGACGCGTGCGCAGGTGCGCCTCGAGATCCGAGACCGCGCGCGACGCGTAGGCGGTAGTCGAATTCATCTGCTGGGCGGCCGCGGTAAAACTTCCCGCGTCGACCACGCGGACGAACACCCGCATGTTTTGTAACGTATCCATCCCATTGCCCGTTTGAATCCGGACGGATTGTTGCACAGAGGCGAACAAGTATTGTCTCAGGATTCGTAAAAATGACTTGCACCCTTGTCCATTTATTCAGGAATCACTGAAAAATATAATCGCATCCGACTCATCTATATCCGAAAGGGAGAAAATCGTGCAGTCTCCGGCGACAAAAGGGACGCTCGCACTGGCGGTTCTTGCAGTCTCATTAATAATGGCCGGATGCGCGAGCATGGGCGACAACAAGCCGCAGTCGGCCCGCATCGAGGCGAACGCGCTCGACGCCGGCGCCGCCATCCGCGCGGCCGACCGTGACGCAGGCTGGCCCGCGGCCGACTGGTGGCGCGCCTACCGCGATCCGCAACTCGACGCCTGGATCGCCAACGCCCAGGCCGGCAACCCGACGCTCGCGGCCGCCGAGGCACGGGTGCGCGAAGCGCAGGCGATGGCGCGCGTGGCCCGCTCGGCCGAGCTGCCGCAGATCAACGGCAACCTGTCGCTGATGCGCCAGCACTGGCCGGACAACGTGTACTACGGCCCCGGCCCGCTCGCGAACACCGATACCTGGAACAACACCGGCACGCTCGGCCTGTCGTACCACCTCGACCTGTGGGGCAAGGACAAGAACGCGACCGAGCGCGCACTCGACACCGCGCATGCAACCGCCGCCGACGCGCGTGCGGCCAAGCTCGAGCTCGAAGTCAACGTCGTGCGCGCGTACGTCGGCATGTCGATGAACTACGCGCTGCTCGACCTCGCGCACGAAACGTTCGAACGCCAGCGCTCGCTCGCCGATCTGGCGCACAAGCGGCTGCAGGCCGGCCTCGGCACGCAGCTCGAAGTGAGCCAGGCGGAATCGACGCTGCCCGATTATGAGCGCCAGATCGACAGCTATGAGGAAGCGATCCAGCTCGCACGGCATCAGCTCGCCGCGCTTGCCGGCAAGGGCCCCGGCGCGGGCGATGCGATCAAGCGGCCGCAGCTGTCGCTCGACGCACCGGCCGGCCTGCCGTCGGCGATGCCGGCCGACCTGCTCGGCCGCCGCCCCGACGTCGTCGCGGCGCGCTGGACGGTCGACGCGCAGGCGCGCGGCATCGATGTCGCGAAGGCGTCGTTCTACCCGAACATCGACCTGCTCGCGACGGTCGGCGGCTTCGGCGTGACCGCGCCATTCACCGACTTCCTGCGCGCGATGAACGGCGGCTGGACGGCCGGCCCCGCGCTGTCGCTGCCGATCTTCGAAGGCGGCCGGCTGCGTGCGCAGCTCGGCGCTGCGAATGCCGGCTACGACCAGGCAGTCGAGCGCTACAACCAGACAATCGTCGGCGCGCTCAAGGACATCGCCGACCAGGTCGTGCGGATCCGTTCGCTCGATACGCAGAAGAAGGACGCCGCACGCTCGGTGGCCGCCAACGACCGCAGCTACCAGCTGTCGCGCGAAGGCTTCCGCCGCGGGCTGACCGACTACGTGAACGTGCTGGTCGCGCAGCAGCAGTTGCTGCGCGCGCAGGAAACGGCCGCCCGCATCGATGCGGAACGCCTCGCCGCGCATGCGCAGTTGATGGCCGCGCTCGGCGGTGGGATCGAGACGGGTACCGATGTGCGGGGCGACCATCCGCCGCATGACGAATCCGCCACCGGCGCAGCCGCGCCTGCCGCCGCGTCGGGTGCGAAGCCCGTGGCGGCCGTCGCCCGGCCCGCGCAGGTGGCCGCCGCCGGTGCGTCCGGCGTGCCGGCCGCACGGTAACGCGGAGAGCCGCCATGTCAGCCTCCTCCCCCGCTTCCACACCCGCCGGCGGCCCGTTCGCGGCCTGGGCCGCCGCGTTCGGCGACTGGGCCCGCACCGACGGCGCCGCGTGGCTCTATCTGTTCAAGGCGCTGCTCGCGACCTTCATCGCGCTCGGCGTGTCGATGCGGCTCGACCTGCCGGCACCGAAGACGGCGATGACGACCGTCTTCATCGTGATGCAGCCGCAAAGCGGCGCCGTGCTCGCGAAGAGCTTCTACCGGGTCGCCGGCACGATCTTCGGGCTCATCGCGACGCTCACGTTCGTCGGGCTGTTCCCGCAGCAGCCGCAGCTGTTCCTGCTGGCGATCGCCATCTGGATCGCGCTGTGCACCGCCGGCGCCGCGCGCAACCGCAACTTCCGCAGCTACGGCTTCCTGCTCGCCGGCTATACGACCGCGCTGATCGGCCTGCCCGCGTCGCAGCATCCGGACGGCGCCTTCATGAGCGCGATGACGCGCGTCTCCGAAGTCATCATCGGGATCGTGTCGGCCGGTGTCGTCAGCGCGCTCGTGTTTCCGCAGTACACCGGCGAGCAGATGCGCACGACGGTGCGCAAGCGCTTCGGCAGCTTCGTGGACTACGTCGCATCGGCGCTGTCGGGCCAGCTCGACCGCGCGCACATCGAGACGATCCACACGCGCTTCGTCGCCGACGTGGTCGGCTTCGAGGCCGCGCGCAGCATGGCCGTGTTCGAGAATCCGGACACGCGCATGCGCAGCGGCCGGCTCGCGCGGCTGAACAGCGAGTTCATGAGCGCGTCGAGCCGCTTTCACGCGCTGCATCAGTTGATGAACCGGCTGCACGCGGCCGGTGCGCAGGCCGCGATCGATGCGATCGAGCCGTATTTCCGCGAAATCGCACCGCTGCTCACGCGCCATGGCGAACCCGTGCGCACGTCGATCGACGCCGCGCACTCGGCCGAGCAACTGCTCGCGTGGCGCGACGCGCTGCCGCGCCGCATCCGCGCGACGCGCGCGGAGCTCGAAACGCAGCCCGGCTTCCCGCTGCTCGACTTCGACACGGCCGCCGAGCTGCTGTACCGCTTCATCACCGACCTGCAGGAATACGCGGCGACCTATGCGTCGCTCGCGACCGCGACGCACGAGCGCGAACGCTGGATCGAGCGCTACGAGCCGCGCACCAACCGGACGGCCGCCACGATCGCGGGGATCCGCACCGCGACGGTGATTCTCGCGCTCGGCTGGTTCTGGATCGAGACCGCGTGGCCGAGCGGCGTGATGCTGGTGCTGAACGCCGCGGCGACCTGCGCGCTCGCGTCGTCGGCACCGCGCCCGACCGCGATGGCCGCGCAGATGGGGATGGGCACGGCGCTGGCCGTTTGCACCGGCTTCCTGCTGATGTTCGGCATCTACCCGCGGATCGACGGCTTCTGGCTGCTGTGCGCGGCGCTCGCGCCGTTGCTCGCGATCGGCATCTACATGACGCTGAAGCCGAAGCTCGCGGGCTACGGCATGGGCTACCTGATCTTCTTCTGCTTCCTCGCCGGCCCGGACAGCATCACGCACTACGATCCGATGAGCTTCATGAACGACGCGCTCGCGCTGCTGCTGTCGATGCTGGTATCGGCGATCGCGTTCGCCGTGCTGTTCCCGCCGACCGCGCCGTGGCTCAAGAAGCGGCTGCTCGCCGACCTGCGCCACCAGGCCGTCGCGGCCTGCCATGCGCGGCTCGCCGGCTTGCGCACGCGCTTCGAGAGCGGCGCGCGCGACCTGATGTACCAGGCGCACACGCTGTCGGCCGACCAGCCCGACGTGCAGCGCGACGCGCTGCGCTGGATGTTCGCGGTGCTCGAAACCGGCAACGCGGCCATCGACCTGCGCCACGAGCTGGCCACGCTGCCGTCCGATCCGCGCTATGCGCCGACGACGCCGTGGCGACGTGCGATCGAGACGATGCGCGCCGCGCTGTCGTCGCTGTTCGCCCGGCCGGACACCGAACGCTTCGACGCCACGCTCGCCGCGGTCAACGCTGCGATCGACGCGACCCGGCAGACGCTCGACGCGTTCACGCCGACGCGCGAGGAACGCCACCGGCTGCAGCGGATCCTGAGCCACCTGCATTTCGTGCGCACGGCCCTGCTCGATCCCGAATCGCCGCTCGCCGCGCTCAACCGCAACCGCCCCGTGCGTCCCCAACCAGGAGCCTCGTCATGATGCCGCGTGAAATCGCCATTCTCGATGCCTACATGCCCACGGTGGTGCTGATGTTCGTCCTCGGCGCGCTCGCGACCTGGGCCGTCGACCGCCTGCTCGCCTACACGGGCCTCTACCGACTCGTCTGGCACCCGTCGCTGTTCCGGGCCTGCCTTCTCGTCTGCATTTGCGGCGGACTGAGTCTTGCCGTTTACCGTTGATTCCGAACCATCATGATTCTCAGAAAACTCTTCGGCTTCGTCGCGACCGCCATCATCCTTCTCGTCGCGATCCTGATCGGGCGCTCGCTGTGGGTGCACTACATGGACGATCCGTGGACGCGCGACGGGCGCGTACGCGCCGAGATCGTCAACGTCGCGCCGGACGTGTCGGGCGCGATCGTCGAGCTGCCCGTGCATGACAACCAGCTCGTCAAGAAAGGCGACCTGATCATGCAGATCGACCCGTCGCACTACCAGATCGCGGTCGAGCAGGCGCAGGCGGCCGTCGCCGCCCGCCGCGCGGAACTGCAGATGCGCCGCGACGACGCGGCCCGCCGCGCGGATCTCGATGCGCTCGTCGTGTCGAAGGAAAACCGCGAGAACGCCGCGCACAGCGCGTCGAGCGCCGATGCGCAGTACCAGCAGGCGATCGCCGCGCTCGATGCCGCGAAGCTCAACCTCGAGCGCACGCGCGTCGTCGCGCCGGTCGACGGCTACATCACGAACCTGCAGACCTTCAAGGGCAATTACGCGGTGGCCGGCCAGGCGAAGCTCGCGATCGTCGACAGCCACTCGTTCTGGGTCTACGGCTACTTCGAGGAAACCAAGCTGCCGCGCGTGAAGATCGGTGCGCCGGCCGAGATGCGGCTGATGAGCGGCGGCGTGATGAAGGGCCACGTCGAAAGCATCTCGCGCGGCATCTACGATCGCGACAACCCGCAGAGCCGCGACCTCGTCGCGGACGTGAACCCGACCTTCAACTGGGTGCGCCTTGCGCAGCGCGTGCCGGTACGCATCAAGATCGACGACGTGCCGGCCGACGTGGTGCTGTCGGCGGGCACGACCTGCACGGTCATCATCGATCCGGACAAGCAGAAGAAGTCGTAAACGCGGGACGGCCGGGCACGCTCAGGCCGCGATGCGAAAGCGCCCGACCAGTGACTTCAACGCCTGCGCCTGCTCGTCGAGCGCATTCGCCGCGGCGGCCGCCTGCTCGACGAGCGCTGCGTTCTGCTGGGTGCCGGCGTCCATCTGCGTGACCGCGCGGCCGATCTCGTCGATCCCGGCGCTCTGCTCGTCCGACGCGGCGGAAATTTCACCGATGATGTCGGTCACACGCTTGACCGCACGCACGACGTCGCCCATCGTGCGGCCCGCGTCATGCGCGAGCGTCGCACCGTTCGCGACGCGCTCCACCGACGCACCGATCAACTCGCGAATCTCCTTCGCCGCGGTCGCCGAGCGCTGCGCGAGCAACCGCACCTCGCCCGCGACCACCGAGAAGCCACGCCCCTGTTCGCCCGCGCGCGCCGCCTCGACCGCCGCGTTCAACGCGAGAATGTTGGTCTGGAACGCGATCCCCTCGATGGTGCCGATGATGTCGCGGATGTTCTTCGCGCTGTCGTCGATCTCGCTCATCGTCGCCACCACACGCCCGACGACTTCCCCGCCCGTCTCCGCGACGGCCGACGCATTGGCCGCGAGCGCGCTCGCCTGCCGCGCGTTCTCGGCGTTCTGGCGTACGGTCGACGTGAGCTGCTCCATGCTGGCCGCGGTGCGTTCGAGCGCGACGGCCTGCTGCTCGGTACGCTTCGACAGGTCGAGGTTGCCGGTGGAGATCTCGCCCGACGCCGCCGCGATCGCCTCGGCGCTGACGGCGATCTCGCCGACGGTCGCCGCGAGCCCGGTCTGCATCTCGGCCAGCGCACGCACCATGCTGTCGCGGTCGTGCCGGCCCAGCGTGATCGGTCGCGTCAGGTCGCCGCGCGCGATGTCCGCGGCGATCGCCTTCGCGTGCGCGGGCTCGCCGCCCAGCTGCGACGCGAGACGGCGCACGACGCGCTCGGCGATCACGATCGCGAGCACGATCAGTGCAACCGTCATCGCCGCGATCATCGCGAACGACGACGAGAAAATGGTGGCGGACGCATCGAGCGTCGCCTTCGACTTCGCGCCGCGCGTCTTCACGAGTTCGGCGACGAGTTTCTCGAGCTTGCCGGTTTCGACCAGCAGCGACACGTCCTGCGTGCCGACCTGCCAGTTCATCTGCGACAGGTCGAGCGGCTGCGCACGCACGAGTTCGACGAAATCGCGCAGATGCGCGCTCCAGGTGCCGACCGCCGTCGAGAACGCGTGCAGCCGCGCCGAATCGTCGGCGTCGGCCGGATCCGCGTAGCGCTGCAGCGTGCCGAGCGCCTGGCCGATCGACGCGAGCCCCGCGCCCACGTCGGCGCCCAGTTCGTCGCGCTCCTTCGCGGTGGTCGCGGTCAGCAGCATCTTCTGGGCACGGCTCGCGCGCAGCACTTCGGCCCGAACCTCCGCGGCCGCGCGGCTCGCGACGTGGCCCTGCTCGTAGACCGACGCGATCGACGCATTCAGCCGGCTGATCTGCCAGAGCGAAAACATGCCGATCGCCAGCGTGCCGGCGAGCAGGATCGCGAAGGCGGCGCGCAACGTCGCCTTGACGGTCCACTGCCGGCGCTCGCGACGCGCCGCGCGCAGGCGCCGTGCGGCACGGCCGGCGGCAACGTCGGGTGCGGCGGCGGCCGCACCCGGCTGTGGATGCAAAGATGCTGCTTTCATCGAACTATCCCCGTATTGATCACGCGGCCGGAAAGGTCGGTCCCGGCATTCCCGCGATGGCTGGCCTTGCCGCGCGTCCTGCGCCCGCCCCGGCGGATAGCCGGTGCCGGGCGCGGCGCGCCTGTTGTCATTGGGTCGTTCTACGGCCGCCACCGCCGTTTCTTGAGTCCGGGAAACCACGCACCGGCCCCGGGCGCGCCCTCCCATGACGGGCAGGCGCGCCGCCAGCGTTATACCCGGTCAAAAAAACGCGCACTTCACGATCCATCAGATGAATGTCCGATTCACGATAAAAGTTGTCCGGACATTCTCGATACGCCACATTACACTTCTTTGACGCAGCAACGATTCAAGACGCGCCAATCCCCAGCAGAGCGCGCCCACCACCTCAACTCGTTCAGCTCTCACATGGAAACCAGCCTCGACACCGGCTCCGCCGGCGCAGCCGCCGCCCAGCCATCCACGCCCCCCGTCGCCCGCACCGTGTACCCGGTGCTCGGCGCGATCAGCTTCTCGCACATGCTCAACGACATGATCCAGTCGTTGATCCTCGCGATCTATCCGATGCTCAAGAGCCAGTTCGCGCTGTCGTTCGCGCAGATCGGCCTGATCACGCTCACCTACCAGATCACCGCGTCGCTGCTGCAGCCGCTCATCGGCCTCTATACCGACAAGCGTCCGAAACCGTATTCGCTGCCGGTCGGCATGGGCTTCACGCTCGCGGGGCTGCTGCTGATGTCGGTCGCGCCGAATTTCCCGATGCTGCTGGTGGCCGCGGCGCTGGTCGGCTGCGGCTCGTCGGTGTTCCATCCCGAGTCGTCGCGCGTCGCGCGGATGGCGTCGGGCGGCCAGCACGGGCTCGCGCAGTCGGTGTTCCAGGTCGGCGGCAACGCGGGCTCCGCGCTCGGGCCGCTGCTCGCCGCACTGGTGATCATTCCGCACGGCCAGCACAGCATCGCGTGGTTCTCGGCGGCCGCGCTCGTCGCGATGATCGTGCTCACGCAGATCGGCCACTGGTACAAGAAGCATCCGTCGATGAAGAAGAAGGCCGCGGCGGCCGGCCACCCGACGCTGTCGCGCGGCCGCGTGCTGGGCGCGATCGGCGTGCTGGTGCTGCTCGTGTTCTCGAAGTACTTCTACCTCGCGAGCATCAACAGCTATTTCACGTTCTACCTGATCGACAAGTTCCACCTGTCGGTGCAGGCCGCGCAGATCCACCTGTTCGTGTTCCTCGCGGCCGTGGCGGCCGGCACGCTGATCGGCGGGCCGGTGGGCGACCGGATCGGCCGCAAGTACGTGATCTGGGTGTCGATCCTCGGCGTCGCGCCGTTCACGATGCTGCTGCCGTACGCGAACCTGTTCTGGACCAGCGTGCTGACCGTGATCATCGGCGTCGTGCTCGCGTCGGCGTTCGCCGCGATCCTCGTCTATGCGACGGAGCTGATGCCCGGCAAGGTCGGGATGGTCGCGGGCCTGTTCTTCGGCTTCGCATTCGGCCTCGGTGGGGTCGGCGCGGCCGTGCTCGGCCAGCTCGCGGACGCGACGAGCATCCCGTTCGTCTACAAGGTGTGCTCGTTCCTGCCGCTGATCGGCGTACTCACCGTGTTCCTGCCGAACCTCGAAAGCAGCCGGCGCAAGCAGGCGTGACGCACCGGCCGCGGCGTGCGCGCCGCGGCCGGTCGAACGGCTCGAATGAAGGAATGAAGAAAACGGCGGCGGCTTCAGGCCGCCGTCGTCGCATGCAGCGTCAGGAAACGCTTGAGGATGCCCGACGAATAGCTGCTCGCGATCGCCGACAGGAAGTGCGAGAACGACTGCGTCGCATGATCGTCGGCCGTATCGGAGATCGTGCGCACAAGCGCGAACGGCACGTCGTGCTCCGCGCACACCTGCGCGATCGCGGCGCCTTCCATCTCGACCGCGAGCGCATCCGGCAGCGCATCGCGCAGCGCGACGACCTCGCGCTCGCTCGACACGAAGCGGTCGCCGCTGATGATGAGCCCCGCATGCAGCGTCGCACCGGCCAGGCCGAAGCGCGCGGCGAACTGCTCGCCCTCTTCCTCGACGAACTGCGTGCACGCCGCCCGCAGGCTGGCGGTCAGCGCCGCGTCGGTCGCGAAACGCGTGATGCCGAGCAGCGGCACCTCGTAGCGCGGAAAGAGCGGCGACGCATCGAGATCGTGCTGCAGCAGCGTATCGGCCACGACGACATCGCCCACGCGCACCGTGCGCGATACGCCGCCCGCGACGCCGGTGAACACGACGCCCGCCACGCCGAACACGTGGATCAGCGCGCTGACCGTCGCGGCGGCCGCGACCTTGCCGACCCGTGCGAGCGTCACGACGCAGGCCGCGCCGTGCACGGTGCCGACGTGATAATCGCGACGGCCGAGCGTGACCGTCTTCATCGCGCCGTCGGCGCGCATCGCCGCGATCAGGTCGCCGAGTTCCTCGGGCAACGCGGCCAGAATACCGAGCGGACGAGCCGCAGGCGTCACATCCAGGTCGATGCCCATCATTCCACCGCCTGCAGTTTCGCGACCGCGAGCGCGAGCCACTTTTCGCCGTGCCGCTTGAATTTCACCTGCGCCTTCGCATCGGTGCCGTTGCCCTCGAGCGCGGTGACCGTGCCTTCGCCGAACTTGGTGTGGAACACCTGCTGGCCGACCCGGAAGCCGGCATCGGCCGCGCGCTGCTTGTCCGCGAACGCCGGCAGCGGCGCGGATACGGCCGGGTCGACGATCTGCTCGCGACTGCCGCCGCCCGGCCGCGCGAACCAGTCGCGCCCGTACCCGGCGTTGTCCGACCGGCCGCCCCAGCGCGAACCGGCCTCGACCTTCGGCGTCAGCCACTTCAACACGTGCTCGGGCAGTTCGTCGAAGAAGCGCGAGCGCACGTTGTAGCGCGTCTGGCCATGCAGCATCCGGCTCTGCGCGAACGACAGGTAGAGCCGCTCCTTCGCGCGCGTGATCGCGACGTACATCAGCCGCCGCTCTTCCTCGAGGCCGTCCGATTCGAGCACGCTGTTCTCGTGCGGGAACAGCCCTTCCTCGAGGCCCGTGATGAACACGGCCGAGAATTCGAGCCCCTTCGCCGCGTGCACCGTCATCAGCTGCACGGCGTCCTGCCCGGCCTGCGCCTGGTTGTCGCCGGCCTCCAGCGATGCATGCGACAGGAAGCCGGCGAGCGGCGTCATCGTGTCGGGGTTCTGCGCCGGATCGGCGGGCAATACCGGGTCGAGCACGTCGACCGCCGGATCGTCCGTCGCGGTGCCGAGCTCGGGCGCTGCGATCGCACCCGCGCGCAGCGGGATCGAACGGGCCGGCGTGTCGAGCCCGTAGCCTTCCTCGGCGATGAACGCGGTAGCCGCATTCACGAGTTCCTGCAAGTTCTCGAGACGGTCCTGGCCTTCGCGCTCGCCCTGGTAGAAATCGGCGAGGCCGCTGGCGCGCACGATGTGCTCGACGGTGTCGGGCAGGTTCATGTGCTGCGTGTCGGCGCGCATCTTCGCGACCAGGTTCGCGAACCCGCCGAGGCTCGTGCCGGCCTTGCCCGTCACGTACGGAATCGCGGCGGCCATCGAGCAGCCGTACAGGCGCGCGGCGTCGGCCAGCTGCTCGATCGAGCGCGCGCCGATGCCGCGGGTCGGGAAGTTCACGACGCGCACGAACGCGGTGTCGTCGTTCGGGTTGTCGATCAGGCGCAGGTACGCGAGCGCATGCTTCACTTCCTGGCGCTCGAAGAAGCGCAGGCCGCCGTACACGCGGTACGGGATGCCCGACGACATCAGCGTGTGCTCGATCGAGCGCGACTGCGCGTTGCTGCGGTACAGGACGGCCACTTCGCTGCGCGCCATCCCGGTATTGATCAGCGAGCGGATCTCCTCGACGATCCAGCCGGCTTCCTGCGAATCGGTGCTCGCTTCGTACACGCGCACGGGCTCGCCGTGGCCCGCATCGGTGCGCAGGTTCTTGCCGAGGCGGTGCGCGTTGTTCGAGATCAGCTGGTTCGCCGCGTCGAGGATGTTGCCGTGCGACCGGTAGTTCTGCTCGAGCTTGATCAGGTTGCGCACGCGGAATTCGTCTTCGAAGTCGCGCATGTTGCCGACGTTCGCGCCGCGGAACGCGTAGATCGACTGGTCGTCGTCGCCGACCGCGAAGATCGCGTTTTCGCCGCCCGCGAGCATCTTGAGCCACGCGTACTGCAGCTTGTTGGTGTCCTGGAACTCGTCGACGAGAATGTGGCGGAAGCGCGCCTGGTAGTGCGCGCGCAGCGGCGCGTTGTACGCGAGCAGTTCGTAGCAGCGCAGCAGCAGCTCGGGGAAATCGACGACGCCCTCGCGCTGGCACTGCTGGTCGTACGCCTGGTACAGCTCGACGAACTTGCGGTTGAAGTTGTCGGACGCGTCGACCTTGTCGGGACGCAGCCCCTGCTCCTTCGCGTTGTTGATGAAGTACTGGACGTTCTTCGGCGGGTACTTTTCATCATCGACGTTCGCCGCCTTCATCAGCCGCTTGATCGCGGACAGCTGGTCGGCCGTATCGAGGATCTGGAAGGTCTGCGGCAGGCCGGCATCGCGCCAGTGCGTGCGCAGCATCCGGTTGCACAGGCCGTGGAACGTGCCGATCCACATCCCGCGCGTGTCGATCGGCATCATCGCCGACAGGCGCGCCATCATCTCGCGCGCGGCCTTGTTCGTGAAGGTCACGGCGAGCACGGTGGGCGGCGACGCGTAGCCCTGCTGGATCAGCCACGCGATGCGGGTGATCAGCACGCGGGTCTTGCCGCTGCCCGCCCCTGCAAGGATCAGCGCCGGTTCGTTCGGCAACGTGACGGCGGCGAGTTGTTCGGGGTTCAGATTGGCGAGCAGGTCGGGCATGGAGCGGCAGCGGACGGGCGTGAGAAAAACGGACCCGCCATTATAAGTCCGACGGGAAGCTTGCCGTTCGCGATCGCTCGAACCTGCGGCAACGGCCGCAGCGCGCCGATGCGAGGACCGTCATGGCGAGCAAATATAGACGCGTCTATATCGCAAACTCGCCTTCGATATCGACGCATCGATATAATTGTCAGATTCGGCATCCAATTCACGCATTTTTCGGCAGATTTCCAACATGAGCGACAACACGCTTGCGAAGAGCTTCGAGCCCCACACCATCGAGTCCCAATGGGGGCCGGAGTGGGAAAAGCGCGGCTACGCGGCCCCGGCCTTCGATCCGGCCCGCCCCGATTTCTCGATCCAGTTGCCGCCGCCGAACGTGACGGGCACGCTGCACATGGGCCACGCGTTCAACCAGACGATCATGGACGGCCTCACCCGCTACCACCGGATGCTCGGCGAGAATACGCTGTGGGTGCCCGGCACCGACCACGCGGGGATCGCGACCCAGATCGTCGTCGAGCGCCAGCTCGATGCACAGGGCGTATCGCGCCACGACCTCGGCCGCGAGAAGTTCGTCGAACGCGTGTGGGAATGGAAGGAAAAGTCGGGCTCGACGATCACCGGCCAGGTGCGCCGCCTCGGCGCGTCGACCGACTGGTCGCGCGAATACTTCACGATGGACGACAAGATGTCGGCCGCCGTGCGCGACGTGTTCGTCACGCTCTTTGAACAGGGCCTGATCTACCGCGGCAAGCGCCTCGTGAACTGGGATCCGGTGCTGCTGACCGCCGTGTCCGACCTCGAAGTCGTGAGCGAAGAGGAAAACGGCCACCTGTGGCACATCCGCTACCCGCTCGTCGACGGCTCGGGTTCGCTGACCGTGGCCACGACGCGCCCGGAAACGATGCTCGGCGACGTCGCGCTGATGGTCCACCCGGAAGACGAGCGCTACGCGCACCTGATCGGCAAGCTCGTCACGCTGCCGCTGACGGGCCGCCAGATCCCGGTGATCGCCGACGACTACGTCGATCGCGAGTTCGGCACGGGCGTCGTGAAGGTCACGCCCGCGCACGACTTCAACGACTACCAGGTCGGCCAGCGCCACAAGCTCGCGCCGATCGAGATCCTGACGCTCGACGCGAAGATCAACGACAACGGCCCCGAGCAGTATCGCGGCCTCGACCGCTTCGACGCGCGCAAGGCGATCGTCGCCGACCTCGACGCAGCGGGTTTCCTCGACTCGGTGAAGCCGCACAAGCTGATGGTGCCGCGCGGCGACCGCACGGGCGTCGTGATCGAGCCGATGCTGACCGACCAGTGGTTCGTCGCGATGACGAAGCCGGCGCCGGAAGGCACGTTCAATCCGGGCAAGTCGATCACGGAAACGTCGCTCGACGTCGTGCGCAGCGGCCAGATCAAGTTCGTCCCGGAAAACTGGACGACCACCTACTACCAGTGGCTCGAGAACATCCAGGACTGGTGCATCTCGCGCCAGCTGTGGTGGGGCCATCAGATTCCCGCGTGGTATGGCGAGAACGGCGAGGTGTTCGTCGCGCGCAACGAGGAAGAAGCGCGCGCGCAGGCTGCCGCGAAGGGCTACACGGGTGCGCTGAAGCGCGACGAAGACGTGCTCGATACGTGGTTCTCGTCGGCGCTCGTGCCGTTCTCGTCGCTCGGCTGGCCGAACGAAACGCCTGAACTGAAGCACTTCCTGCCGTCGTCGGTGCTCGTCACGGGCTTCGACATCATCTTCTTCTGGGTCGCCCGGATGGTGATGATGACCACGCACTTCACGGGCAAGGTGCCGTTCCACACCGTCTACGTGCACGGCCTCGTGCGCGACGCGGAAGGCCAGAAGATGTCGAAGAGCAAGGGCAACACGCTCGACCCGATCGACATCGTCGACGGCATCGACCTCGACACGCTGGTCGCGAAGCGCACGACGGGCCTGATGAACCCGAAGCAGGCCGCGACGATCGAGAAGAAGACGCGCAAGGAATTCCCGGACGGCATCGCCGCGTTCGGCACCGACGCGCTGCGCTTCACGATGGCGTCGATGGCGACGCTCGGCCGCAACGTGAACTTCGACCTCGCGCGCTGCGAAGGCTATCGCAACTTCTGCAACAAGCTGTGGAACGCCACGCGCTTCGTGCTGATGAACTGCGAAGGCCACGACTGCGGCAGCGACAAGCCGGAAGTCTGCGGCGCGGGCGATTGCGGCCCGGGCGGCTACCTCGACTTCTCGGCGGCCGACCGCTGGATCGTGTCGCTGCTGCAGCGCACGGAGGCCGACATCGCGAAGGGCTTCGCCGATTACCGCTTCGACAACATCGCCAGCGGCATCTACAAGTTCGTGTGGGACGAGTACTGCGACTGGTATCTCGAACTCGCGAAGGTGCAGATCCAGAACGGCACGCCGGAACAGCAGCGCGCGACGCGCCGCACGCTGCTGCGCGTGCTCGAGACGGTGCTGCGCCTCGCGCATCCGATCATCCCGTTCATCACCGAAGCGCTCTGGCAGAAGGTCGCACCGCTCGCGGGCCGGTATCCGCGGGGCTTGGCCGAAGGCGAAGCGTCGCTGATGACGCAGGCGTACCCGGTCGCGAACCTGCAGAAGATCGACGAGGTGTCCGAACAGTGGGCGGCCGACCTGAAGGCGATCGTCGACGCGTGCCGCAACCTGCGCGGCGAGATGAACCTGTCGCCGGCCACCAAGGTGCCGCTGCTCGCAGCCGGCGATGCCGAGCGCCTGCGCTCGTTCGCGCCGTACGTCCAGGCGCTCGCGCGCCTGTCGGAGGTGCAGATCCTCGCGGACGAAGCGACGCTCGACAAGGAAGCGCACGGCGCGCCGATCGCGATCGTCGGGCCGAACAAGCTGGTGCTGAAGGTCGAGATCGACGTCGCGGCCGAACGCGAGCGCCTGTCGAAGGAAATCACGCGCCTGACGAACGAGATCACGAAGTGCAATGCCAAGCTCGGCAACGAGGCGTTCGTCGCGAAAGCGCCGCCGGCCGTGGTCGAACAGGAGCAGAAGCGCGTCGCGGAATTCCAGAGCACGCTGGACAAACTGCGCGCGCAGCTCGATCGGTTGCCTGCGTAACAAAGGGTAAGGTCGTTTGCGTTCACTATAATGGGGACGTGAACATAGACCATCTGACAAGTCGATTACAGGAATAAAGGTTCGATCATGTTGAAAGTTACCAAGGCAGTGTTCCCCGTTGCTGGTCTCGGCACGCGGTTCCTCCCGGCAACGAAAGCGAGCCCCAAGGAAATGCTGCCGGTCGTCGACAAGCCGCTGATCCAGTACGCGGTCGAAGAAGCGATCGCCGCCGGCATCACCGAGATGATCTTCGTCACCGGGCGCAGCAAGCGCGCGATCGAGGACCACTTCGACAAGTCGTACGAGGTCGAGGCCGAACTCGAGGCGCGCGGCAAGGAAAAGCTGCTCGAACTGGTGCGCAGCATCAAGCCGAGCCATGTCGACTGCTTCTACGTGCGCCAGCCGGAAGCGCTCGGCCTCGGTCATGCGGTGCTGTGCGCGGAAAAGCTGGTGGCCGACAACCCGTTCGCGGTGATCCTCGCGGACGACCTGCTCGACGGCAACCCGCCCGTGATGAAACAGATGGTCGACGTGTTCGACCACTATCACAGCTCGGTGATCGGCGTCGAAGAGATCCCGCCGTCGGAGACGAAGTCGTACGGGATCGTCGACGGCAAGGAGTGGGAAGAGTCGATCGTCAAGATGTCGGCGATCGTCGAGAAGCCGGCGCCGGAAGTCGCGCCGTCGAACCTCGGCGTGGTCGGCCGCTACATCCTGAAGCCGCGGATCTTCGAGCACCTGCGTGCGCTGAAGCCCGGCGCGGGCGGCGAGCTGCAGCTCACCGACGCGATCCAGGCGCTGCTCGCCGACGAGCAAGTGCTGGCCTACAAGTACCAGGGCACGCGCTACGACTGCGGCAGCAAGCTCGGCTACCTGAAGGCGACGGTCGAATTCGCGCTGCGCCACGCGGAAGTCGGCGCGGAGTTCGACGCGTACCTGCGCACGCGCGACGGCGCACACCCGGCCGCCTGAACGCGGCAAGGGCAAGGGCCCGCTCCGGCGAGCCCGCCCTCACCTCACCGGCCGACGCTCAGCGCGCTTCGGCCGGCTTCACCGAGACGACGCCCGGCATCCCGCCCGCGTCGTCTTTTTTCGTCTTGACGAGCCAGCCGCCGCCGTCGCCGAACGGCAGCTTCGCGAGTGCGCTCTTCACGAGCGCCGGCGCGGCCTGCTGCGTGCCGGGATCGCGATCGCGCAGCGCGGCCGAAACCCGGTAGACGTCGGCGCCCGATTTCGCGTCGACGAAGCGCAACGTCAGCACATGGCGATACACGCGGCCCATGAACGGCAGCGCGAACGGCGCCGGCCCGTCGACCGTCACGCATGCGCTGCTCGCGGCCCCGCACCCGTCGGCGCGCGCCGCGACCGAGGCCGGCTGCGTCGCATACGCGATCGACAGCCGGTAGCGCGCGGCCGCGAGCGGCTTCGCATCGAAGCCGCGGTGCGCGAGTTCGTCACGCACGAGCGTCTCGATCTGCCGGTATTCGGCATCATCGGCCTGCGCGGCCGTCCGCACGAAATCGTAGCCGTGCGCACCGGATGCGAACGCGTTCGGCTGCCCGACCGCACTGACGCCGCTCGTCACGCCGGCGCAACCCGTCAACAGCGACGCCGCCAGCGCGGTCGCTGCCCATTCCTTTCTCATGGCTTTCCCCAAATGCCTGCCGTCGCGCCCGGCCCTGTCAGGCGGACGGCTCGTCGATCGCGGGCAGCGACACCGTCACCGCGGTGCCGACACCCACCTCGCTGTCGACCGACACGCTGCCCCCATGGCGCGTGACGACCGTCTTCACGAATGCCATGCCGAGCCCGGAGCCCGAGATTTCGGGCCGCTCGCCGGCATGGAATCGCTTGAAACGCTCGAACAGATGCCGCTGATCTTCCGGCGCAATGCCGTATCCCTGATCGCGAATCGTACAGAACATCCGTTTCGACGCGTGCTCGACCGCCAGCGTACACGTGATCACGGTATCGGACGGACTGTATTTGACTGCATTGTTCAGCAGGTTCACGAACGCGCGCGTGATCAGCGAGCGGTCCGCGCGCACCCAGCACATCTCGGTGCCGACGTCGGTGTCGACGCGAATGTGCTTCGCCTGCGCCTGCGGCCACACCTCGTCGCTCGCATCGATCAGCACGTCGACGAGGCTCGTCACCTCGAGCTGGTACACCTGCGACTCCGCGCGCGCCAGCTGCACGAACTCGTCGGCCAGCGACAGCGCGCGGTGCGCATAGCGCTCGATCCGCGCGAGCAGCCCGCGCATCGCGTCGGTCTCGGCACGGTCGCGCTCGATCTCGACGAGCGCGAGAATCGACGACTGCGGCGAGCGCATGTCGTGCGACAGCAGGTGCAGCGCTTCCTCGCGCTGCCGCTCGGCCGCGTGCAGTTCGGTCACGTCGACGAGGCCGGCGATCCAGCCCGTCACGCGGCCCTGCGCGTTCGTACACGCCGCGTAGCGTAGCAGATGGTCGAGCCCGTCACGATCGCGCACCTCGATGCCGCGCGCCATCGCGTCGTGCTCGGCCTCGAGCGTCGGGTCGAGTGCGGCCGGCCAGTGTTCGCGGATCGCCGCGTCGTGTTCGGCGTTGCCGTCGACGGTCTTCATGAAGGTCAGCTCGCCGAGCGCGGTGCGCAGCGGCCGGCCTTCCGGCAGCGGCAGCGACAGGCGCGACCCGTAGCGCTTGGCCGCATGGTTCGCGATCAGCACGGTGCCGGCCAGGTCGGTCACGAAGATCGGCTCGGGCATGCTGTCGAGGCTGTCCCACACGAAGCGCTTCATGTCCTGCACGCGCTGCGCGGCTTGCGCCATCAGCGCCATCTGCCGCTCGAGCACGTCGCCGCCGACGCTGCGCGTGCGCGGCGCCTCGGGCAGCAGGTGCGGCTCGTCGGCGAGCCGCTGCAGCTCGCGGCGCAGATACGACATCGTCATTTCCAGACGCCGCCAGTTCCAGATCGGGTAGACGGCGATCAGCCCGAAGATCGCGGGCGCCGGCGACAGCCAGATGCGCGCCTCGAACAGCAGCGCCATGCTCGCGACGACGGCCAGCGCGGCCAGGCTCAGCGTCAGCAGCAGCGCGCGCCACGGCGACAGCATCAGGAAGCCGCCCAGCAGCACGGCGAGCGGCAGCAGCGACGCAACGAACAGCCCGGCGCGCGACGCCGGCGAGATCGCGCTGCCGGTCGCCAGCATGTCGAGCACGTTGGCATGGATATACACGCCGGCGAGCGGCCCGAACTCGCCGGATACGGGCGTGGCGAAGCGGTCGTACAGCCCCGACGCCGTCACGCCGACGACGACGATCTTGCCGCGCAGCGCGTCGGGTTTCACGCGCCCTTCGAGGACGTCGTCGAACGACAGCGTCGGATACGCGGGCGTGTTGCGGCTGAACGGGATCAGGTAGCGGCCCTCGCTGGTCGCGTCGCGCGACAGGTCGTGCGCATGCGCGCCGGGCGCACCGCCGACCGGATGCAGCTGGCCGCCCAGGATCGCGCGGTAGACGGGCACCATCAGCTGCGGCCAGCGCACGCGGCCGTCGCTTTCGTACAGCGCCACGCTGCGTACGATGCCGTCGCGGTCGACTTCGAGGTTGATGTGGCCGAGCCCGACCGCGCGCGCCGCGAGCGCGGCCACCGGCGGATCGACCGCGCGCGTGCCGTCCGCCTGCTCGGGGCTCAGCAGCACCGGCAGGAAGGTCGGCACGTGGGTCATGGCGTCCGCGAACGCGCGATCTTCCGGCGACGGTTCGGTAAACAGCACGTCGTAGACGACGGCGGCCGGCTGCGCGCGCGCCAGCGTGTCGAGCAGCCGTGCATGCACGTCGCGCGACCACGGCCAGCGGCCGAGCGCGGACACGCTCTGGTTGTCGATGTCGACGACGACCACGTCGGGTGACAGCGGCAGGCTGCGCAGCATCAGCAGCCGGTCGTAGATCAGGCCGTCAACGCTCGCCGACAGCCGGCCGAGCGCGCACGCGAGGATCACCGCGATCCCGAGGCAGCCGATCGCGATCCATTCGATCAGGAAGCGGCGGCCGAGGTGCCGCCGCGGAGAAACGGAATCGGGTTTCATGCGCCGCGGATCAGCGCGACAGCGTGAACGCGCTGACCGGACTGGTCTTCTCGTAGAACTTGCCGCCCTCGAACTCCTCGACGGTCACGGCCCAGAAATACTCGCCCGGCGGCAGGTGCGCGACGGTGATCTGGCGCGTATGCAGGCCGACCTGGTCGACGACCGGCGCGCTCAGGTCCTTCGAGCGCGACAGCACGAACCGGTAGCGCGCATTCTTGCCCGACCCGTTCGGCGACCAGCGGAACTCGTAGCCGCCGGCGCCAGGCGACGCGCTTGCGTCGAGCCCCATCACGCGGCGTTCGAACGCGTACGTCCGGGGCCGGCCCTCGAGACCGTTCGCGTCGATCGCGGCGACCCGCACGAAGTAGTTCCCGTTCGGGACGTCGCGGAAAACCGCGCGCGGCGAATCGGTGCGCGTTTCGCGGAACAGGTCGAGCAGCCCGGCGTCGTGCGCGAGTTGCACGCGGTACGCATGCGCGTCGGCGAGCGGCGCGACGTCGAAGGCGACCTCGGGCTCGTCCTGCACCTTGTCGGGATGCGCGAGCGCCGGCGCGGGCAGCAGCTCGACGGGCGCGCCGACCGCGCCGGACGACGTCGCGACGCTGCCGAAATTCGCATGCACGAGCGTCGGATCGGCGGGCTTCCGGCCGCCCGCGACGCCGACGGTGCCGTCGAGCACTTCGACGCGCGTCGACGCATTGCCGGCCGCGTCGTAGTTCACGCGAAAGTGCGTGCCGCGCACGCCGGCCACGACCGACGGCGACCGGATCTGGAAGCGGTCGTCGCGTTTCTTCAGATGGGTGACCTCGCTGTCGACCGAGCCGCGCGTGAGTTCGAACTCACGATCGAGCGTGCCGGTCAGCACCGTGCGGCGCAGCGCCTTCAGGTCGAGCTGGCTGTCGGGCGGCAGGCTCATGTGCGTGCCGTCGGCGAGCTCGAGCGTCACGAAGCCGTTCGGGCCCGTGCGCACGCGATCGCCCTCGGCGAGCGTCGCGTCGTTCGCGAGCGGCGCAAATGCATCGCCGGACGCGCGTTCGGCCGTGCCCTGCACCGCGATGACGCGCGCGGTCAGCTTTTCCTTGCGCAGGCGCGCCACCGGCAGCTTCAGCGCGATGCCGGGCTGCAGGTGCTTCGGCGCGGGCACGCCGTTGATCTGTTGCAGCAGTTGCCAGTCGTCCGCGCCCTGCAGATAGCGCGCGGCGACATCGTACAGCGTGTCGCCCGCCTGCGTGCGGTAGACGACCATCTTGCCCGCCGCCGCGGGCGGCTGGGCCGCCGCATGCTGCGCGGCGAACGCAAACGCGACCGCGCAGGCTGCGCGCCGCGCGACCGTGCGCAGGTTCGCCGTGCGCTGCGTGATTCCCGTGGTCACTCCGGTTCTCCCTGCCCGACCCGTTCGAGCCGGTAGCCGTAGCCGTAGATCGGCGCGAGGCGATAACCGTTTTCGGGCCGCAGGCCGAGCTTGGTGCGCAGCATCGAGATGTGCGTATCCATCGTGCGCGACGGGATGTCGGTCGCCTGCTTCCAGACCAGATCGAGAATGTGCGCGCGCGACAGCGGCCGGTCGAGGTGCTGGAACAGCAGCAGCGCGAGTTCGAATTCCTTCTGCGTGAGGCTCACGGCCTTGTCGCCGACGTAGGCCTGCTTCAGGTTCACGTCGAAACGGAATTGATCGAATTCGCGAACGGTGGCCTCGGCGTTGACCGGATACGCGCGACGCAGCAGCGAGCCGATGCGCGCGCGCAGGATCGGGCCCGACACCGGCTTGACCACGTAGTCGTCGGCGCCGGCGTTGAGGATCTGCGTGATCCCCGCCTCGTCGTCACGGCTCGTCATGAAGATGATCGGCAGGCTGTGCTCGGTCTGATTGGCGCGCACCCACTTCAGCACTTCCTCGCCGGACATGTCGGGCACGTTCCAGTCGAGCACCAGCAGATCGAACGTCTCGCGCTGCAGGCGCTTCTTCAGGGCCTTGCCTTCCTTGAACGCGTAGCACGTATGGCCAACGGCCGTCAGCGTTTGACTGACGAAATCCGTCTGGGCCGGATCGTCATCCAGTACAGCAATTCTCATAGCACCCCGCAAATCGAAATCGATTCGTCCTGTTCAGCTCCCCGCCCCACCCGGCCGCGCAGCACGTGCGCGGCTTCCGGATACCGGCCGGCGGGCCGTCGTTCGCCGCTCGCGTCACCTGCGCAAACCGGCGACCCCGGCAAATATCTCAAAAACGGGGCACGGACGAACCGGCGATTTCATCATAGTAGTATGAAATTCGCCAATAAATTGCGCGGACTACCGTCTTTTCTTCGAATAATCCTTCCTGCCGCGCAATCGAGCGTCTAATCGGCGCCCGCGATGCCCGCCACCGGCTCGGCGACGTCGTCGGCCGGTACGCGATGCGACAGCGGCTCCGGACGCGCCGGTTTTACAAGCATCCGCTGCAGCTGGCCGCGCACGCGCTCCCACGCGGCGGCCGCGTAGTCCGGCTGGCTCGCCGCCCACGCCTGCGCCAGATCGAACACGCGCTCGATCGTCGCACCGCAGTAGGTCAGGCCCGAGCCGTCGTCCTGCGCGGCATCGCGCAGGCGTTCGTCGAGCCACTCGGCCAGCCACGGCATCTCGGCCGCGGCGGAATCCGCGTAGGCCTCCAGCGCGGCACGCGCGTGGCGATCCTGTTGCGGGTCGAGCTCGATACGGCTCAGTCCCGATACGCTGCGTTCCGCTCCGGACGGACTTCGAATGGTCCCTGGTCTGAAGGACATGTCCTCTCCCCGTTGTACGACGGTAGCATCAGGCATGGCCCCCGTGCCCGCCGTACGACGTACCGTGGCCGGCGCATCCGCTGGGAGCGGACGACCGGCCGGATCAGTATACGCAGCCGATCACGCAGCGAGGTTTAAGAATTGTCAGAAAAGTGTGACCGGCGCCAGGCGCTGCCGGCACCGCGATACGGGCCGTCAGCGGCGGCGCATCAGGAACACGAAGGTCTTGTCCTGCGTCGTCGATTCGACGATCTCGTTGCCCGTCTGCTTCGCGAACGCGGCGAAATCGCGCTGCGAGCCGGGATCGGTCGCGAGCACCTTGAGGATCTGCCCGCTTTCCATATCGGCGAGCGCTTTCTTGGCACGCAGGATCGGCAACGGGCAATTGAGCCCGCGCGCGTCCACTTCCTTGTGAATCTGCATCGGCTGTCGACCTTCGAATGACGCGCCATTCAAGGCGCGGAGAGAAGCCGTGATTTTACCGCAGCGCCGCCGCGCCTGCCCGGGCCGCCAGCAGCCCGACGCCCGCGGACACCGGGCTCAGGTGCCCGAAAAGCCGCCCGCGAGCCGTTCGCGCAGGTGCCGCACGAGCGCGCGCACCGCGCTCGGCACGACCGGGCTGTACGGACGGATCGCGAAGATGTGGTCGCCGAACGCGCCCGACGGCCGCCAGCCGTCGAGCAGCGCGACCAGCCGGCCGGCGTCGAGATCGCGCTGCGCGCTGAAATCCGGCAGCAGCGCGATGCCGAGCCCGCCGAGCGCGGCCTCGCGCATCGCCTCGCTGTTGTTCGCCGCGAAGCTGCCGCGCACCGGCACGCTCACGCGCTCGCGCCGCCGGCCGTGCGGCTCGAAGCTCCAGGCGGCCGGCTCGTTGTCGCGCAGGTAGCACAGGCAGCTGTGCTCGACGAGTTCGCTCGGGTGCCGCGGCGCGCCGCGCGCGTCGAGATAGTCGCGGCTCGCGACGAGCAGCGAGCGCGTGTCGCACAGCTTCCACGCAACGTGGGTCTGCGGCGCGGTGGTCGTATGGCGGATCGCGAGGTCGAAACCCTCCTGCGTCAGCGAATGCAGCCGGTCCGACAGGTCGAGCTCGATCTGCACGCCCGGATGCTGCCGCAGGAAATCGGGCAGGTGCGGCACGACCTGCTGGCGCCCGAGCGCGACCGGCACCGTAAGGCGCAGCAGGCCGCGCGGCTCGCCGGCCAGGTCCTTCACGCGCGCGAAGTGCTGCCCGATCGACTCGAACGCATCGCGCGTGCTGTCGACGAGCGTCTGGCCCGCGTCGGTGAGCCGCACGCTGCGCGTCGTGCGCCGCACGAGCGGCACGCCGGCCGCCTTTTCGAGATCGGCAATGCGCTGGCTCATCGCGGCCTTGCTGATGCCGAGCCGCTGCGCGGCGGCCGTGAAACTGCCGGCCGCGGCCAGCACCGTCAGCGAATGGATATGCGGCCAGAGCGCCTGGACATTTTGCTGATTCATCCGGTGATTATTCAGAATTCTGAACAGTGAATCAAGCTGCGCGGCCTTCTCCCGCCCTGCCCGTTTGCCTAGACTGGGTGCTGTCCACCCTCACCCGATCCCCCAGGAGACACGATGAATCCGGTTCCCGCGTACACCTCCGACGCCGACGTCGGCCACTATGTCGACGGCGCGCCCGTCGCCGGCCGCAGCGGCCGCTTCCAGGACGTCCTCAACCCGGCGCTCGGCCGCGCGGTGCGCCGCGTGGCGCTCGCCGGCAACGACGAAGTCGAGCAGGCCGTCGCGTCCGCCCACGCCGCGTTCCCGGACTGGGCCGCGACGCCGCCGATCCGCCGCGCGCGCGTGCTGCACCGCTTCCTGCAACTGATGAACGAGCACCGCGACACCCTCGCGGCGATCATCACGGCCGAGCACGGCAAGGTGTTCTCCGATGCGCAAGGCGAAGTCGCCCGCGGCATCGACATCATCGAATTCGCGTGCGGCGTGCCGCAACTGCTGAAGGGCGACTTCACCGACCAGGTCAGCACCGGCATCGACAACTGGACGATGCGCCAGCCGCTCGGCGTCGTCGCGGGCATCACGCCGTTCAACTTCCCGTGCATGGTGCCGTGCTGGATGTTCCCGGTCGCGATCGCGACGGGCAACACGTTCGTGCTGAAGCCGAGCGAGCGCGACCCGTCGGCGGCCCTGTTCATCGCCGACCTGCTCACGCAGGCAGGTCTCCCGGCCGGCGTGTTCAACGTCGTGCAGGGCGACAAGGGCGCGGTCGACGCGCTGCTCGACCACCCCGACGTGCAGGCCGTCAGCTTCGTCGGCTCGACGCCGATCGCGGCCTACGTGCAGCAGCGCGCCGTGCAATCCGGCAAGCGCGTGCAGGCGCTCGGCGGCGCGAAGAACCACCTCGTCGTGATGCCCGACGCGAACCTCGAGCAGGCCGTCGATGCACTGATCGGCGCCGCGTACGGCTCGGCCGGCGAACGCTGCATGGCGATCAGCGTCGCGGTGCTGGTGGGCGACATCGCGGACCAGATCGTGCCGCTGGTGGCCGAGCGCGCGCGCAAGCTGGTGATCGGCGACGGCATGTCGCCGGAAGTCGAGATGGGTCCGATCGTCACCGGCGAAGCACTCAAGCGCATCGAAGGCTATATCGAGCAAGGCGTGAACGAAGGCGCGCAACTGGTCGTCGACGGCCGCGGGCTGCGTGTGCCGGGCCGCGAGGCCGGCTTCTTCACCGGCGGCACGCTGTTCGATCACGTGACGCCCGACATGCGCATCTACAAGGAAGAAATCTTCGGGCCCGTGCTCGGCTGCGTGCGCGTGAAGGACTTCGGCGAAGCGGTCGACCTGATCAACGCGCATGAATTCGGTAACGGCGTGTCGTGCTTCACGAGCGACGGCGGCATCGCGCGCGAGTTCGCGCGGCGCATCCAGGTCGGCATGGTGGGCATCAACGTGCCGATTCCGGTGCCGATGGCGTGGCATGGCTTCGGCGGCTGGAAGAAGAGCCTGTTCGGCGACATGCATGCGTACGGCGAGGAAGGCGTGCGCTTCTACACGCGCCAGAAGTCGGTGATGCAGCGCTGGTCGTCGAGCATCGGCAAGGGCGCCGAATTCGCGATGCCGACCGCGAAGTAACCGTCAGACGGCACGCCGCCCGCTGCGCCGTCGCGCGGGCGGTGCGCCGGCAGCACCGGCAGGAAGCGTCAGCCGGCCTGCGTGCCGTGCGCGCCGTCGGCGGTCGGCAGGTACGACAGTTCGAGCCGGTACGCGAGCGCGACGAACAGGCTCTGTGCAAGACCCATCGTGGCCGTCAACGCGCGGAAGCCGAAGGTCGCGCTGTCCTGCACCATCAGCGTCACCTCGGCCTCCCGCGCCAGCGGGCTCATCCGGCTGTCGGTGATCGCGATCAGCCGTGCGCCGCGCTGCACGGCCTGCTGCGCCACCTGCACGGTTTCCTCCGCATACGGCATGAACGAGATGACGATCATCACGTCGCCCTCGCGCACCGAACGGATCTGCCCGAGATGCATGCTGCCGAGCGCGCTGAACAGCCCGATGCGCTTGTCGGTGTGCTGCAGCGCATAGTCGAGATAGACCGCAATCGGAAACGCGCGCCGCGAGCCCGCGATCCAGATCGCCTGCGTCTCGGCGAGCAAGTCGACGGCCTGCGCGAGCGCCTGGGAATCGAGCGTCTGCCGCAGCTGCTGCATCCCGGCGATGCTGCCCTTGATGAATTCGTCGGCGATCTGCTCGGGCTGCAGGCTCGACGAGCCCGCTTCGATCACGTCGCGCAGCCGCAGGTTGTACGCGCGCCCCGGTGCAATCTGCTGCGCGAGCCCCTCGCGGAACAGCTTCTGCATCTCGGAGAAGCCGGAAAAGCCGAAATGCTTCGCGAAGCGCACGACGGCCGACGGCTGGACGCCGCACGCTTCCGCGAGCGACTGGATGCCCTCCAGGCCAAGCTGGTCCCGATGCGTTTCCACGTGGCGCGCAATCACCTTCAGGCGATTGCTGAGACCGTCGTATTCCTGCGTCAGGTGCTGCAGGAACTGCTCGACGGTGGCGGGAGGTTTCTCGGATGAACTCATCGGATAGCGCGAAGTTGACGGCCCCGACGTGCGCGCGATGTTGACGAACGCGGCCCGGGGCTCACCTGGATACATGCATGAAGGGCGAATTTAATCACGTTTGCGGCACGGCCCGCGCCGCGTACTCGCTCCCACGCGCTCGATCATCACTTGCCTACGCTCCACGGCAACACTGGAAGCGATTGTCCAACGCGCTCGCGGCGTCGTAAAGATTAGGGTGTCTACCAACGCCGGCCGACGGCGCAAAGCCTTGCGCGACGGGCGCGCGGCGGCCGGCCCATGCCGCCGGTTCAACGATAGTCGACCCACACGCCGCCCGCATCGGCGGAGCGCACGCAGTTCTCGACCCAGCGCACGCCTTCCACGCCCGCATGGACGTCCGGATAGCGGATGTTCTTCAGTGCCGCGACGTCGCCACGGTCGGCCGCATCCATCGCGAGCGCGAAGCGCGCATACAGATTCGACCAGGCCTCGAACAGCCCTTCCGGATGCCCGGCGCCGATGCGATCCTCGCGCAATGCGTGCGGATGCAGATAACCCATCCCGCGATCGAGCACCTGCGCGGGCTGCCCCTGCACTTCGTAGCGCAGCTGGTTCGGATGCTCGTCCCACCACTCGACGCTCGCCTTCGAGCCGATCACGCGCACCTTCTGGCCGTGCATCGAGCCCGCGTTTACCGCGCTCGACCACACGTAGCCGACCGCACCCGTGTCGTATTCCATGATCGTGAACGCGTTGTCTTCCAGCGGCGCGCGGCTCTTCACGAAGCTCTGCCGCGAACACATCAGGCGCCGGATCTTCAGCTCGGGCGCCATCACCTCGGAGATGTACAGCGGATGCGTGCCGATGTCGCCGAGCACGTAGCTCGGGCCCGCGAACTTCGGGTCGACGCGCCAGCGCGCGGCCGCGCTCGCGGCCTCGACACCCTCGCTGTGGAACCCGTGCGCGAACTGCATCTGCACGATGCGGATCTCGCCGAGATCGCCGCGCGCGATCATCTCGCGCGCCTGCTCGATCATCTGGTGTCCGGAATAACCGTACGCGACGCCGACGATCCGGTTCTTCTCGACCGACAGCCGCTGCAGCGCCTCGGCCTCCTCGGTCGTGAAGCACAGCGGCTTCTCGCAGACCACGTGCAGCCCCGCGTTCAGCGCGGCGCGGCAGATCTCGAAGTGCGTATTGTTCGGCGTCGCGATCGATACCGCGCGAATGCCGTCCGGGCGGCGCGCCTCGGCGTCGAACATCGTCGCGTAGTCGGGATAGCAGCGCTCGGCCGCGACGCCGAGCTTCACGCCGAACTGGCGGCCGCGTTCGGGATCGATGTCGAACGCGCCCGCGACCAGCTGGAAGCTGCCGTCGCGCAGCGCGGCCGACCGGTGGCTGTAGCCGATCTGGCTGCCGAGGCCGCCGCCGACCATGCCCCAGCGAATCGAATGTCCAAGCAGAATCTGTCCGTCAATCATGATGAGGGTGTTCCTGGTCCGTGTTCAGTTCAGAGGGTGCGTGGTGCGGCGGATCACGCGAAGCCGGCCGATGCGAGAAACGCGCGGCTCGCGGCGACGTCGCGCAGGCTCGTGCCGGCATTGCGCGGGTCGCGCTCCTGCTCGATCGTGATGTATCCCGCGTAGCCGATGTCGTCGAGCGCCTGCCGGATCGACCGGTAGTCGAGCACGCCGGTGCCGATCGGGCACATCACGCCGCGCGCGCAGGCGGCGAAGAACGCGATGTGCTCGCCCATCACCGCGTCGTACACGGCCGCGTCGATGTCCTTGAAATGCACGTAGTCGAGGCGCGCCGCGTGGCGGCGCAGCCACGCCTGCGGATCCATGCCCGAGTAGTACAGGTGGCCCGTGTCGAGACAGAGGCCGGCCGTGTCGGCCGGAATGTCGGCGACGATCCGGTCGATCTCGTCCGCGAACTCGATGTAGCCGCCCGCATGCGGATGAATCACCGTGCGCACGCCGTATTCGTCGCGCGCGATCGTCGCGATCTGCCGGATGTGGTCGACCATCGCCGCCCAGCTTTCGTCCGACAGCCGTGGTGCGCGCTCACCGTGGCCCGCCGCGTAGTCGCGTTCGTCGTGGCCCCAGTCCATCACGACGAGGTACGGCGCCGCGTAGCGCTGGCCGTCCTGCGTGGGCAGCTTCGGCAGCCGCGTGATCAGCGCGCAGATCTCGCGCGTCTGGCGCAACAGGTTCGGCAGGTTCTCCGGCGACACCAGATCGTCGAAGATCGTGCCGGCGGTGATGCTCAGGCGCTGCCGCTCGAGCTCCGCGCTCACCACGTCGAGTTCGAGCGGGATGTAGCCGTACGGCCCGAGCTCGATGCCCGAGTAGCCGGCCTCGGCGGCTTCGGCAAGCACCTGCCGCCAGGGCGGCAGGTGCGGATTCTTCACGTCGTCGACACCCCAGCAGCACGGTGCGCAACCCATCTTCATCGTCATGTCGGTCAGTCCGGCAGGTAGGCGGCTGCGGTTCAGCCGCGATAGAACGCAGGGCGTTCGGCCATCGCGATCGGCTCGACCGCCCCGCTCTTTTGCGCACGCACGCAGGCGTCGGCCGCGACCGCCGCCGCGTAGCCGTCCCACGCCGACGGCCCGGTGAGCGCATGCGCGCGCACGCCGTCGATGAACGCCTGCAGCTCGACGTCGTACGACGCGATGAAGCGCTCCTTCCAGTCGGTCATGATCTCGACCGACTGCCGCGCCGCATGCTTGAGCCCCACGGCCGGCGGATCGGGCAGCTTCGCGATGCCCTGCTCGCCCACCACCTCGCACTGGATGTCGTAGCCGTACTGGCAGTTCACGAAGATCTCGACGTCGATGCGCACGCCGCTCGCGGTTTCCAGCAGCACGATCTGCGGATCGGCGAGATGCGCGGACGCATGGCGCGTCTTCCTCGGATAGACGACCTGCGTGCTCACGTAGTCCTCGCCGAGCAGCCAGCGCAGCACGTCGAGCTCGTGGATCAGCGTGTCGGTGATCGCCATGTCGGTCGTGTAGCGCTCGCCGACCGACTGGTTGCGGTGCGCGCAATGCAGCATCAGCGGTGCGCCGATCTCGCCGCTGTCGATCACGCGCTTCAGCGCGCGATAGCCTTCGTCGTACGGCCGCATGAAGCCGACCTGCACGAGCCGCTTGCCGTGCGCGACTTCGGCTTCGACGATCCGCATGCAGCCTTCGGCGGTCACGGCGAGCGGCTTCTCGCAGAACACCGGCTTGCCGTGCGCGATCGCGTCGAGCACGAACGCTTCATGCGTCGGCCCCCACGACGTGACGAGCACGGCCTGCACGTCGGCGGCGGCGACCACCTCGTGGCCGTCGCCGTAGATCTCCGCGTCGAGCCCATACTTCGCCACCGCGTCGCGCGCCTGCCGCGGATCGATGTCGTTGACGGCCACGACGCGCGCGCCGGACAGCGTGCGGGTCAGTCTGCGAATATGGTCCTGGCCGATCGCACCGCAGCCGATCACGCCGATTTGCAAGGTCATCTAACAGTCTCCAGTCGTTCATTGGCGGTGCGGCACGCGCCGCACCGGTCAGTCATCCGTCAGCGCGCGGTACGATCGAAATGACGATCGACGTAGCGCTGGATCGTGTCGCGCATGTAGCGCGACGATGCTTCCGCGCGGTCCTCCCACGCGAACACGCACGACGACATCACGCCGTCGAAGCCTGCCGCGCCGAGCGCGCGAAAGAACACGTCCCAGTCGATCTCGCCCTGCCCGATGTCGAGATGCTGGTGCACGCGGATCTGGTTCGAGCCCGGCGGGTTCACGATGTAGCGCAGCTGGCTGCTCTTGCGATGGTCGAAGGTGTCGGCCACGCGCACGTGCGCGAGGATCGGCGCGGCCTGCGCGATCATCGCGGCCATGTCGTCGCCGTAGTAGAACGTGTGCGGCGCGATGTACGACAGCTTCAGCGACGGCGAGCCGAGGTTCGTGACGATGTCGATCGCCGGCTGCAGCTGCTCGATCCAGTCCTCCGGATGCGGCTCGACCGACAGCACGATGCGTTCGCGCTCGAGGATCGGCAGCAGCTCGTCCATCGACCGGAACCACGCGGCTTCGCACAGCTCCTTCGGGTTCGCCCCCGGCCGTTCGCCGACCGAGCGCTCAGGCGATGCGCCGCGTCCGAACTCCGACACCATCAGCGCGCACTCCATCTCGACCGCCACCTCGATCGCCTGCTTCCAGCAGCGCACCGCCCATTGCCGCTCGTCCTCGAACGGGCTCGCCCAGCGATACATCGGCTGCAGCGACGCAAGGCCGACGCCGCTCGCGCGCATCGCCTGCCGGAACGCGGCCATCCGCTCGCGCGTCGCGCGCGGCATCACCCACCAGTCGAGAAAGTCGCTGCGCGGCGACAGCTCGATCTGGTCGTAGCCGAGCTCGGCCACCGCGTGCGGCAGGCGGTCGAGCGGCAGGTGGCGAATCATGTAGGGGTCCAGCGCGATCTTCATCGAATATCCTCGACGATGGCAGGTAGCGGGTGCCGGACGCAGGCGACGGCACGTGCCGCCCCCGCCCGGCGATGCACGAAGGGTCAGCGGCGCTTCTTCTTGTTGCGGTACTGGTCGGCGATCACGGCCGCGACGATGATCGCGCCCTTGACCATCTCCTGGTAATACGCGTCGATGCGGATGAACGTGAAGCCCGACGTCATCACGCCGAGGATCAGCACGCCGATCACGGTGCCCGTCACGCGGCCGAGGCCGCCCGACAGCGACGTGCCGCCGATCACGACCGCCGCGATCGCATCGAGCTCGTACATCACGCCCATGCCCGACTGGCCGGAGATCGCGCGCGCGGCCGTCACGGTGCCGGCGATCCCGCTCAGCAGACCCGCGATCGCGTAGACGAAGATCAGGTGGCGCGTGACGTTGATGCCCGATACGACCGCCGCATGACGGTTCGCGCCGATCGCATACGTGTACTTGCCGAAGCGCGTATAGCGCAGCACGACGTGGAAGATCGCGGCGATCACGAGAAAGATGATCACCGGGTTGGCACCGGCGCCGATGGCGGCGAACTGATCGGTCAGCATCGACACCGGCATCCCGTTGGTGAACCACTTCGCGAAGCCGCGCGCGGCGACCATCGTGCCGAGCGTCGCGATGAACGGCGGGATGCCCGTCATCGCGATCAGCGAGCCGTTCAGCAGGCCGACCAGCAGCCCGACGCACACGCCGGCGAGCACGGGCCAGATGATCGGCAGGTCGGTCAGGTGCGGAAACACCGCGCGCGGGAAGTCGGACACCTGCGCGAGACTGGCCGACACGACCGCCGCGGCGGCCACGACCGAGCCCGAGGAGAGGTCGATCCCGCTGGTGATGATCACGAGGTTCACGCCGACCGCGATGATGCCGATCACGGCCATCTGCAGCACGATGATCTCGAGCCGCTCGGTGTTGAACAGGAAGCTCTGGCCGACGACGATCCAGCCGACGATCTCGAAGAACAGGCTGATGCCGACGAGCACGAGGAAGATGCTCAGCTCGGGCGGCCACTTCGTGTGCCGCGTCTTGAGGGTCATGGTCTGCGCATCCGCGACCGGGTTCAGGTTGCCCATTGCTTTGTCTCCAATCTTGGTTCGGCTCAGCGCGACGCGAGATCCATGATGCGGACCTGGTCGGCGTCCTTGCGATCGACGATGCCGGTCATGCGCCCTTCGTGCATCACCATCACGCGATCGCTCATTCCCAGCACTTCCGGCATCTCCGACGAGATCATCAGCACCGCGACGCCCTTGCCGGCGAGCGCGCTGACGAGCCGGTGGATCTCGGCCTTCGCGCCGACGTCGATGCCGCGCGTCGGTTCGTCGAGGATCAGGATGCGCGGCTGCGTGAGCAGCCACCGGCCGATCAGCACCTTCTGCTGGTTGCCGCCCGACAGGTTCTGGATCTCCTCGTGCAACCCGGGCGACTTCACGCGCAGCATCCGGCTCATTGCCTCGCAGTCGCGCTTCAGCTGCGCCTGCCGCACGAAATTGAACTTCACGTAGCGGTGGCTGAGCACCGCCGCTTCCATGTTCGCGAGCAGGTCGAGATTCAGGAAGCAGCCGGTGTCCTTGCGGTCTTCGGTGAGGAAGGCCATCCCGTGCTTCATCGCCTGCGCGGGCGTCGTGATGCGCACCGGCTTGCCGTCGATGCGGATCTCGCCCGCCGTGGCCGGCACGACGCCGAACAGCGCCTCCGCGACGTTCGAGCGCCCCGAGCCGACGAGGCCGGCCACGCCGAGGATCTCGCCCGCGCGCAGCTCGAAGCTCACGTCGCGGAACACGCCGTCGACGCCGAGGTTCCGCACCGACAGCACGACGTCGCCGATCGGCACCTCTTCCTTCGGGAACATCTGCGTGATCTCTCGCCCAACCATCATGCGGATGATGTCGTCGCGCGTGACGTCGCTCGATGCATGCGTGCCGATGTACTTGCCGTCGCGGAACACCGAGAACTCGTCGGCGATCTCGAACAGCTCGTTCATCTTGTGCGTGATGTAGACGATGCCCTTGCCCTGCTCGCGCAGCTGGCGAATGATCCGGAACAGGTGCGTGACTTCCTTGTCGGTCAGCGCGGAAGTCGGCTCGTCCATGATCAGCACGTCGGAGTCGAACGACACGGCCTTCGCGATCTCGACCATCTGGCGGCTCGCGACCGTCAGCGTGCGCACGTCGGTTTCCGGGTCGATGTCGATCGACAGCCGCTCGAACAGCTCGGCCGTCTGGCGGCGCAACGCCGCGTGATCGATCAGGCCGAAGCGGTTCTTCGGTTCGCGGCGGATCCAGATGTTCTCCGCGACCGTCATGTACGGCATCAGGTTGAGTTCCTGGTGAATCATCGCGATGCCGCGGTCGAGCGCATCGAGCGGGCCGTTCAGCACGACCGGCTCGCCGTTGATCAGGATCTCGCCCTGGTCGGGCGTGTAGACGCCGGCAATGATCTTCATCAGCGTCGACTTGCCCGCGCCGTTCTCGCCCATCAGTGCGTGGACGGTGCCGCGCCGCACGCGGAACTGCACGCCGTCGAGCGCGACGACGCCCGGAAAGGACTTGCCGACACCGCGCACCTCGAGCACGCAGTCGGCCGCGGAAGAAGCCGGCGGGGCCGACGCGCCGGTCGAGCCGGCCGAAGCGGCCCGCGCATCGTCGCCGGCCATTGGGCGTGCGACTCTGGCTGTAAACATGGACGTTCCTCGACAAGTCGTGCGCGAACCCGGTCGTGCCGGGCCCGCGCCATTCAACGGATCACCGGTCAGTGCTTCGCGTACTGGTTCATGTTCTCGGGCGTCACGAGCTCGAACGGCACGTTCACGTAGCGGTCGACGGGCTGTTTCTTCGCGAGCTTGAGCGCGGCCGCGACGGCCTGCTGCCCCTGCCCGGATGCATTCTGGTACACCGACACCTTCAGCTCGCCGCTCTTCATCGACGCGAGGCCGTCCGGCGTCGCGTCGATGCCGGCGACGATCGTCTTCGGCGTCAGCTTGCGCGCGGCCTTCAGCGCGTTGATCGCGCCGATCGCCATCTCGTCGTTGTTGGAGATGATCGCGTCGAACTTCGTGCCGGAGCTGAGCCAGTTCATCGTGATGTCCTGGCCCTGCGTACGGCTCCACTTGCCTTCGCGCTTGTCGACGATCTTCATGCCCGCGCAATCCTTCGTCGCGATCACGTCCTCGATGTCCTTGGTGCGGGCACGCGCCGACTCGTTGGACAGCTCGCCCATCAGCACGAGAAGGTCGCCCTTGCCGCCGAGCAGCTTGCACACCTGGCGCGCCTGCAGCGTGCCCGACTGCTTCTCGTCGGACGCGACCACCGCGACGCCCGCCGGCAGCTTGTCGAAATCGACCGGCTTGCGGTTCACGTACACGAGCGGGATCTTCGCGGCCGTCACCATCTTGGTGATCTTCGGCGTCGCGTCGGTATCGACCGCGTTCACGATGATCGCGTCGACCTTCTGCGCGATCATGTTCTGGACCTGGCTCAACTGCTTGCCGACGTCGTTGCCGCCGTCCTCGATCTGCACCGTCGCGCCGTCCTTCTTCGCCGAATCGGCGATGCTGTTGCGCAGGATGGTCAGGAACGTGTCGTCGAACGACGCCATCGTCACGCCGATCTTCTCGGCATGCGCGAGCGGCGCAGCCAGGATCGCGGCGGCCGCGACGGCCATCAGCTTGGTCTTCATGATCAATCTGTCTCCTCATCTCCGGGGGGCGGAAGACGGCGCGTTGCGCGCCGCCGGGCCGAGTCCGATCGAATCCGATACGGACTGAAGCATCCGGATGAAACTGTAGATCACTTCCTCGAAAATTTGGAAATTTATTTCTACGTGATTTCACCTAGGGAACTGGATTTCCAAAAAGTCTAGACTCCGTTCCGTAGCCCGATTCCTTGCGGCAGGCAGTCCCGCGTCGTGCCCCACACGGTGCGAATCGTCGCCCGAGGTTCGGTCCCCTAATCCGCCGGCATCGCCGACCGCCGGCCGCGAGCGTGACACGTGATATGAGCCTGCTGACCTTTCCGAGTGACCGCCCCATCGATCTCGCCTGCCTCGGCCGCGTGGCCGTGGATCTCTATGCGCAGCAGTACGGCAGCCGCCTGGAAGATGCGCGCAGTTTCCAGATGTATCTCGGCGGCTCGTCCGGCAACGTCGCGTTCGGCGTGGCCCGGCTCGGGCTGAAGACCGCGATGATCTCGCGCGTCGGCGACGAGCAGATGGGCCGCTTCCTGCGCGAGACGCTCGAGCGCGAAGGCTGCGACACGAGCCAGCTGCAGACCGACCGCGAGCGCCTCACCGCGCTGGTGCTGCTCGGGCTGAAGGACCGCGACACGTTCCCGCTGCTGTTCGTGCGCGAGAACTGCGCGGACATGGCCGTGCGCGCCGACGAGATCAGCGAGGACTTCATCGCCGGCTGCCGCGCGCTCGCGATCACCGGCACGCACCTGTCGACGCCGGGCACGCGCGAGGCGTCGCTGACCGCGCTCGGCTATGCGCGCCGCCATGGCGTCGTGCGGATTCTCGACATCGACTACCGGCCGGTGCTGTGGGGGCTAACTTCACGCGGCGCGGGCGAAAACCGCTACGTGCCGGACGCGCAGGTGACGCGGCAGTTGCAGCAGGTGCTCGGCGAATTCGACCTGCTGGTCGGCACCGAAGAGGAATTCCTGATCGCCGGCGGCGTGCCGCACGACGTGATCGGCTCGTTGCAGGCGGTGCGCAAGATCACGAACGCGACGCTGGTCGTCAAGCGCGGCGCGCTCGGCTGCTGCGTGATCGAGGGCGACATTCCCGAGCGCATCGACGATGCGCCGACCTATCTCGGTGAGCGCGTCGAGGTGCTCAACGTACTCGGCGCGGGCGACGCGTTCCTGTCGGGCCTGCTGTCGGGGCTGCTGCGCGGGCGCGACTGGGCCGAGTCGACGCGCATCGCGAACGCGTGCGGCGCGATCGTCGTGTCGCGCCATGCATGCTCCGCCGCGATGCCGACGCCGGCCGAGCTGGCACACTGGTTCGACGGCAGCCGCAATCCGGTGGTCGACGCCGACCACACGCTCGCGCATCTGCATCGCGTGACGGTGCCGCGCCGCGAATGGGACGACCTGTGCGTGATGGCGTTCGACCATCGCAGCCAGTTCTATGAACTCGCGGTGCAGGCCGGCGCGGACGAATCCCGGATCAAGACCTTGAAGCGCCTGCTCGTGCGCGCGGTCGAACAGGTCGAGCGCGATCGCCAGATCGAAGGCCATGTGGGCGTGCTGATCGACGGCGGCGGCTACGGCAGCGACGCGCTGGCGTCGGCGACCGGACGCGGCTGGTGGGTCGGCCGCCCGGTCGAGCTGCCGGGCTCGCGGCCGCTGCGTTTCGACGAAACGCGCTCGGTCGGCTCGTCGCTCACGCACTGGCCGACCGAACAGGTCGTGAAATGCCTCGTGCACTATCACCCGGACGATTCGGTCGACCTGCGCGTCGAACAGGAGCAGCGCGTGCTGGAACTCTGGGAAGCCACGCGCGCCAGCGGCAACGAACTGCTGCTGGAAATGATTCCGCCGCGCGCGGTCACGCCGGCCGGCACCGAGGACGACGCGGTGCTGCGCACGATCGCGCGCTTCTACAACCTCGGCGTGAAGCCCGAATGGTGGAAGCTCACGCCGCTCACCGCCGACGGCTGGACGCGGCTCGCCGCACTGATCGCCGAGCGCGACCCGCACTGCCGGGGCGCGGTGATCCTCGGGCTGAACCAGCCGCTGCAATACTTGGTCGACAGCTTCCGCTCGGCGACCAACCCGGTCGTCAAGGGCTTCATGGTCGGGCGCACGCTGTGGGCGGATGCGTCGCTGAACTGGTTCGCCGGCCGGATCGACGACCAGGCGCTGATCGACGAAGTCGCCGGCAACTTCGCGCAACTGGTCGACGCGTGGCTCGGCCGCCGTGCCGCGGCCGCCCGCGCCGCCGCGGCCTGACGCGACGCCTGCGATGACCCTTTCCTCTTCACCGACCGACATGACCTCTACCGTGAGACTGACCGTCAGCCAGGCGCTCGTGCGCTACCTGGCCGCCCTGCGCGCCGAAGTCGTCCAGCCCGACGGCCGCACCGAGATCCTGCCGTACTGCGGCGGCGTGTTCGCGATCTTCGGCCACGGCAACGTGGCCGGGCTCGGCGAGGCGCTACACGCGGAAAAGGACCGCCTGCCGACCTTCCGCGCGCACAACGAGCAAGGGATGGCCAATGCGGCCATCGCATTCGCGAAGGCGAACTTCCGCCAGCGGATGATGGCCGCGACGTCGAGCATCGGCCCCGGCGCGACCAACATGCTGACGTCGGCCGCGCTCGCGCACGTCGGCCGGCTGCCGCTGTTGCTGCTGCCCGGCGACGTGTTCGTGTCGCGGCTGCCCGACCCCGTGCTGCAGCAGGTCGAGGATTTCGAACAGGGCGACGTCAGCGCGAACGACTGCTTCCGGCCAGTGACGCGCTACTTCGACCGGATCACGTCGCCCGAGCAACTGCTCGTCGCGCTGCCGCGCGCGATCCAGGTGATGACCGACCCCGCGCAGTGCGGCCCCGTGTGCCTCGCGTTGCCGCAGGACGTGCAGACCTTCGCATACGACTGGCCCGAGGATTTCTTCGCGCCGCCGGTGATCCGGATGCGCCGGCCGCCGGCCGACGCGCTCGAACTCGCCGATGCGCTCGACGTGCTGAAGGCCGCGAAGAAGCCGCTGATCGTCGCGGGCGGCGGCGTGCTGTACAGCCAGGCGTGGGATGCGCTGCGCGCGTTCGCCGATACGCATGGCGTGCCGGTCGCCGAATCGCAGGCCGGCAAGGGCAGCCTCGCGTGGGACCATCCGCTGAATCTCGGGTCGATCGGCGTGACGGGCTCGCCAGCCGCGAATCGCGCGGCCGCGCAGGCCGACGTGGTGTTCGCGGTCGGCACGCGGCTGCAGGACTTCACGACCGGCTCGCATGCGCTCTACGGCCATGCGACGCTCTTGAGCCTGAACGTGCAGCCGTTCGACGCAGGCAAGAAACGCGGCCGTCAACTGGTGGCCGATGCGCGCACGGGCCTCGGCCAGCTGTCGGCCGCGCTGGCCGGCTGGCAAGCCGATCCGGCGTGGACCGCCAGCAACCGCGACCAGGCCGCCGCGTGGAACGCGCGCGTGACCGAGCTCACGACCCGCATTCCGAAGGACGCGCTGCCGTACGACGCGGAAGTGATCGGCGCGGTGCGCGACTCCGCAGCGGACGCGGGCCGCGACAGCGCGCGCGACGACCTCGTCGTGTGCGCGGCCGGCACGCTGCCGGCCGAGCTGCACAAGCTGTGGCGCAGCGGCGTGCCGGGCAACTACCACATGGACTACGCGTACTCGTGCATGGGCTACGAGGTCGCGGGCGGCCTCGGCGCGAAGCTCGCGCGGCCCGAACGCGAAGTGATCGTGATCGTCGGCGACGGCTCGTACATGATGCTCAACGCGGAACTCGCGACGTCGGTGATGCTCGGCCGCAAGCTCATCGTCGTGATCCTCGACAACCGCGGCTACGGCTGCATCGAGCGGCTGCAACTGAATTGCGGCGGCGCGAGCTTCAACAACATGCTCGACGACTGCGTGCCGGAAGGCGGCGAGCGCTCGACGATCGACTTCGCGATGCATGCGCGCGCGATGGGCGCCGAAGCCGTGCACGTGCGCGACATCGGCGAGCTGCGCAGCGAGATGAAACGCGCCCGCGCGGCGACGAAGAGCCAGGTGCTCGTGATCGACACCACGCACCGCCGCACGACCGACGACGGCGGCGCATGGTGGGAAGTCGCGGTGCCGCAAGTATCCGAACGCGCCGGCGTCGATGCAGCGCACCGCGCGTATCTCGATGCGAAGACCCGGCAGCGGCGCTGATGGCACGCACGACCCACGATCCCTCCCCGCGAAAAACACATTCGAACCAAGGAAGCACGTCATGAGCTGGAACGTCCGCATCGGTATCAATCCCCTGTCGTGGATGAACGACGACCTGCCGTCGCTCGGCGGCGAGACGCCGCTCGAAACGGCACTGAAGGAAGGCGCCGAAATCGGCTATGCGGGCTTCGAGCTCGGCAACAAGTTTCCGAAGACCGGCCCCGAGCTGAAGGCGAAGCTCGCCGAGTTCGGGCTCGTGTGCGTGTCGGGCTGGTATTCGGGCTTCCTCGCCGAGGTCGAGCCGGGCATGAGCGACGCCGACGCGGTCGCCGCCGAGATCGAGCGCTGCCGCGCGCACCTGACGAAGCTGCAGGTCAACGACGTGAAAGTGGTGGTCTACGGCGAATGCGCGGGCACAATCCAGGGCAACATCGACACGCCGGTCGCGAAGCGCCCGCGCTTCGTCGACGACGCAGCCTGGCGACGCTACGCGGCGCGCCTCGACGCGTTCGGCGCGCACCTGCTCGACACGTACGGCATCAAGCTTGCGTACCATCATCACATGGGCGCGTACGTCGAGTCGCCCGACGACGTCGACCGGCTGATGGCGCTCACCGACCCGTCGAAAGTGTTCCTGCTGTTCGACACCGGCCACGCGTATTTCGGCGGCGCGGCCGACCCGGTCACGCTGCTGAAGAAGCATGTGTCGCGCGTGGTTCACGTCCATTGCAAGGACGTGCGGCCGCAGGTCGTCACGCAGGCGCGCAACGACGGCTGGAGCTTCCTGAACGGCGTGATCAACGGCACCTTCACCGTGCCGGGCGACGGCGCGCTCGACTACGAGGCGACGCTCCGTACGCTGAAGGACGCCGGCTACGAAGGCTGGCTCGTCGTCGAGGCCGAGCAGGATCCGGCTGTCGCGCCGAGCTATGCGTATGCGAAGAAGGGATACGAATCGCTGCGCGCGATCGTCGACCGGTTGAGCGCGTGAACGTATGAACGCGTGAACGCATGAGCCCTACCCTGTTGCGGAGCCCCACCCCATGACGATTTCTCCCCTGCTGATCAAGGCCGCGGCCGACCGCGAGATCTGCAACGTCACGCCCGAATCGGCCGGCTGGAAGCACGTCGGCTTCCGTGCGCTGCGCCTGAAGGCCGGCGACACCGAAACGCTCGACACAGGCGCGCGCGAGCTGTGCGTCGTCGTGCTCACCGGCACGGTGCGTGCGGAGGTCGACGGTGCCACCTACGACGCGCTCGGCAAGCGCGACAGCGTGTTCGAGGACATGTCGCCGGACGCGCTGTACGTGCCGGGCGGCAAGACGGTCAAGCTGGTCGCGACGCGCGATGCGGAAGTCGCGCTGTGCAGCGCGCCGTACGCGAGCGGCGACAAGCCCGTGCAACGCCTCGACGGCGAGCGGATGCGCCGCTCGGTACGCGGGCAAGGCACCAACACGCGCTACGTGTGCGACATCCTGATGGGTGACAACCCGGCGGCCGACCGGCTGCTCGTGGTCGAGGTCGTCACGCCGGCCAGCCATTCGAGCAGCTATCCGCCGCACAAGCACGACCGCGACGCGGCACCGGAAGAAACGTCGCTCGAGGAAACCTACTACCACCGGATCGATCCGCCGCAAGGCTTCGCGTTCCAGCGCGTGTACACGGACGACCGCAGCCTCGACGAAGCGTGCGCGGTCGAGGACCACGACGTCGTGATGGTGCCGCGCGGCTACCACCCGGTAGTCGCGCCGCACGGCTACAACCTGTACTACCTGAACGTGATGGCCGGGCCGAGCCGCGCGTGGGCGTTCAAGAACGATCCCGCGCACGAGTGGATGCTCGACGCCCCGAAGCGCTGATGGAAAGACGGGCCCGCGCGCGGCCCGCGACGATGCGACGCCCGGCACGCGCACCCAGCGCCGGCGACGCCACGGAGCCGCCATGGTGACGACCCTCTTTCGCCTCGAACCCCATCCCTTCGACGACGACGCGTCGAACCCGGCGCTGCCGCGCTTCGATGCGGCCGTCGCCCGCCGGATGGGTGAAATCGCTGTCAACCTTGCGTCGCGCCGCGGGCTGCCGATCGCGGTGAGCATCGTCGGCGAGCAGGCGCCGCTGTTCTACTGCGCGCTCGACGGCAGCGACGCCGGCGACAGCGACGCGATCCGCCGGCGACAGAACACGGTGTTGCGCTTCGGCCTCAGTTCGCTCGCGGTCGGCGAGCGGTTTCGCCGCGCCGGCTGGTCGCTGCAGTCGCAGGGGCTGTCGGATCACGACTATGCGCTCGACGGCGGCGGCGTGCCGCTGCGGATCGCCGGAGCCGGCATCGTCGGCGCGATGACGATCGCGGGGCTCGACTCCGAGCACAATCACGCGCTCGTCGTCGAGAGCCTGCAGTGGCACGTCGGCGCGAACGCGCTTGCGATGAGCACGTAGCCGCCGTTGCGCCATCACGCCGCCAGCCGTCACGAACGGCGCGGCGGCAACACGTCGAGCGAGCGCCCCGGCCGTTGCGCGACGGCGGCGTCGGCCGCCTCGTCCGGGATATCGTCGAGCGACCGGTTGTTGGTGCGCGGCCCGAACGCGCCGATCGACAGCATCACGATCAGCATGCTGCCGCCGATCAGCGCGAACACCGCCGACACGCCCGCGCGCTCAAGCAGCAGCGCGACGATGAAACTGCTGACGGCCCCGGTCAGTCGGCCGATCGAATGCACGAAGCCGAGCGCGCGCCCGCGGATCGCGGTCGGAAACAGTTCCGACTGGTACGCGGTGCCGTTGCTCGCGAGCACCGTGCTCGACAGCGTGACGAGCAGGCCGAATGCAATCACGAACGGCGCTTGCGCCGACATCGCGAACGCACTGCCGAACAGCGCGACGCCGAACGCCGACGCGACGATCAGCCACTTCCGCTCGATCCGGTCCGCGATCAGGCCGGCGACGAGCGGCGACACCGGATAGGCGAACGCGATCACGAACGCATAGCCGAGACTCTTCGCGACGGTTGCGCCCTGGGCGGCGAGCAGCGTCGGCAGCCATTGGCTGAAGCCGAAAAAGCCGATGCTCAGGAATCCGTTGAATGCAATCAGCATCGCGGTGCGGCCGCGGTATCGCGCCCCCCACATCGACGGCGCACCCGGCGCAAGTGGCGTGGCGGCAGCCGGTAGCCGGACCGCGGGCAGCGGCCGGCCGGATTCGCGCTCCACCACCTGCTCGAGTTGCCGCACGATGCGTTCGGCCTCGGCTTGCCGGCCCACGCCGACGAGCCAGCGCGGCGACTCCGGCAAGCGCGACTGCAGCCACCAGACGACCACCGCCCCGCTTCCGCCGAGCAGCACGACCCAGCGCCATCCGGACCAGCCGAGCGGATCGTGCGGCACCCAGAGCCACGACACGAGCGCCAGCACCGGCATCGCCACGTAGCCGACGGCGAAGCAGACGGCGAACGCCCGGCCCCGTACCGCCTTCGGCACCAGCTCGGTCAGGAACGCGCCGATCGTGATCAGCTCCGCGCCGACGCCGCAGCCTGCGACGAAGCGGCACACGAGCACGCCGAGCGCGCCCGACTGCACGCACATCATCAGGCTCGCCGCGGTATAGAGCAGCAGCGCACCGGTGAACAGCGCGCGGCGCCCGTAGCGGTCCGCCAGGCGCGACACGAACATTTCGCCGATGAACAGCCCGATGAACGTCGCCGCGCCGAGCGCGCCCTGGTCCGACATGCCGAGCACGCCGCGCGCGCCGGTGTGAAAGATGCCGTCGCGAATCAGCCCGGGCGGCAGATAGGTCATCTGGAACAGGTCGTAGACCTCGAAAAAGCCGCCGACGCTCAGGCACAGCACGAGCTTCCAGATACCGGCTGTCGCGGGCAGGCGATCGATGCGCGCGGCGAGCGATGCCGCAAGGGTGTCAGACATGGCGTGTCCTCGGTGGTCGCCCGCGCGGCGCGCGGGACGGCGGTGATGGCGCGGCGCCGGCCGCGCGGCGTGGCAATCACACGGTGGCAACCGGATTGACCGGCGAGCCGACGAGCCCGCGCAGATGCAGCGGCGGCGCGGTCAGCAGGAAGCGGCTGCGGTGATGTGCGTGCAGCCAGTCCGCGAGCGGCGTCAGGTGCCACAGTTCGCCGAGATGGATGCCGAGCTTGAACAGGCACAGCTCGTGCAGCGGCATCAGCGCACCTGGTTGAGCGAACGGCTGCGCGTCGCGCGGGCGCTCCTCGACCGCGTGGTTGTCGGCCGCGAGCGCCGCGAGCCCCGACGCGTCGATCCAGTTCAGCAGGCGCGCGTCGGCACCATCCAGCACGCAGCAGGCGTGCGGCGCACCGGTCTCGCCGCGCGCGGCCGCTTCCAGCAGACGGTCGGCGAAGCCCGTATGCACGCATACGATATCGCCGCGCTCGACGCTCACGTCATCCGCGCGCAGCACCGCCATCCAGTCGTCGAAGCCGACCTTGCGCCGCGCGTCGCCGAAGTGACGGCGCAGGTCGACCATCACGCCGCGCCCCTGCACGCCCGTCCGCGCCATCACCTCGATGCCGAGCGCCCGTGCGCCGCCTTCCGGCGCACCGGCCTCCGGCACGCGGATATGCTCGCCCATCCGGTAGCCGTTGTAGAACACCCGGGTCTTTTCACCGTCGCCCGCCGGATCGAACAGCGAGCCGACGTGCGACAGCGCGTCCCATTGCGTCGAGAACTGCGAATGCATGCAGAACGCGTCGTCGCACACGACATCGGTTGCGTTCGCAACCTGTTCGTCCGCGCGATAGCCGAAGTAAGGCTTGTCGCCCGCCAGCGCCGGCATGATCGCCGGCGGACGCCGCCGTGCGTTCAGTCCGCCGCCGCGCGGCACGTCGAGCGGCAGGCTCAGCGAAAAAACGCGGCCTTCGCGCACTTCCGCGACGCCGCGCAGCACGGCGTCGGGCGTCAGCCAGTTCAGGCGCCCTTTCTGGTCGTCCGGGCCGAAATCGCCCCAGTTCGAGCCGGGCGGCCGATGGGTCCAACGCGGATTCATGGTGTCTCCTCCATGCAATGTCCGGTGCATCCGGTTTCCGTCGTTGCGCGCTCCGCTTACCGCGAACGGATCACGCCCAGCGCAGCGAGCCGCGCGTACTCGAGCTCGCCGAGCAGCGGCTCGAGGATCTCGCGGTTGTGTTCGCCGAGCGCGGGCGCGGGCCGGCGGAACGCGCCGGGCGTGCCCGACAGGCGCGGCGTGACGTTGTGCATCGGCAGGCTGCCGACGTCGTCGTCGGGCAGCTCGACCAGCGCCTCCCGCTCGATCACGTAGCGATCCGCGACGATCTGCGCGATGTCCTGGATCGGCCCGACCGTCACGCCCGCTTCCTCGAAGAAGGCCAGATTGGCATCGAGATCGCGTGCGGCAATGAATTCGCCGACGATCGCGTCGAGCGCCTCCGCATGCCGCACGCGCAGCACGTTGGTGGCATAGCGCGGATCGTCGACCAGGTCCGCGCGGCCGATCGCGCGGAACAACCGTTCGGCCATCGCCTGCGTCGAACTCGACAGGCACAGCCATTTGCCGTCGCGGGTGCGATACGCATTGCGCGGCGCGGTGTTCGTCGAGCGGCTGCCGGTGCGCGGCTTGATCTCGCCGGTCATCACGTAGTTCGCCGCGGCCGGCCCGAGAATCGACAGCAGCGGCTCGAACAACGACACGTCGATCACCTGCCCCGCCGCATGCTGCGTCCCGCGCGCATGCAGCGCGACCAGCACGGCGAGCGCGCCGGACATCCCGGCCGTCATGTCGGCAAGAAACATCGGCGGAAGGACCGGCTCGCGATCGGCGAACCCGTTGATCGCGGCGAAGCCCGCATAGCCTTCGGCGAGCGTGCCGAAGCCCGGCTTGTGGCGATACGGGCCGGTCTGCCCCCAGCCGGAAATCCGCGCGATCACCAGATCCGGCCGGATCGCGAGCAGGTCGTCGGGCCCGAGCCCCATCCGCTCCGCGACGCCCGGCTTGAAGCTCTCGACGAACACATCCGCGTCGCGCACCAGCCGGCGCACGATGTCGACGCCCTGCGGCGAACGCAGATCGACGCACACGCTGCGCTTGTTGCGTCCGTACACCTTCCAGTTCGTGCTGATTCCGCCCGCGCCGACCGCGCGCAGCGTATCCCCGCGCTCGCTTTCGACCTTCACGACGTCCGCGCCGAAGTCGGCGAGCTGCACGCTCAGCATGTTGCCGGCCATCAATCGCGACAGGTCGACCACGCGCACGCCGGACAGCGGCCCGCCCGCGCCTGCGTCGAACGATTTCTGACGGATCGGACCGGTGGGCGCGCGACGATGCGCGCCGGCCGCACGGGCGGCCTGCGTGTCGGTTACGGACATGACTGTCTCCTGGTAGGTGTCTGTCGGTGGGTCAGGGATGCGCGCGCCGCGCGCCTGCGCTATTCGAGCAGCGCGCCAAGCTGGTCGGCCGCCGGGAACGGCGCACCCGCCGCGGGCAGGTCGCCGCCGAGCGCATGCGTCAGCTCGGCAGCGGCGGCCTGCACGTACGGCAGGTAATCGGCCAGCACTTTCTTGTTGAAGCGATAGCGCGGCACGCCGAGCGAGATCGCCCCGCTCAGCACGCGGCCGACGCCGAACGCCGGACATGCGATCGCCGCGCTCTCCGGATCGCGCTCGGCAATCGACACCGTGTAGCCTTGCTCGGCCGTCTTCTCGTACTCGCCGCCGCGCGTGCCGGAAAACGCGAGCAGCACGCGCCCCGCCGCGCCGACGTCGAGTGGAAAACGGTCGCCTTCGCGCAGATGCGTGCGCACCGCGCGCTGGGCCTGGATGCGGAACAGGCAGACGCGCTGGTCGCCCTCGCGCACGTAGAACGCGGCGGTTTCGCCGGTCTGCGCCGACAGCGTCGACAGGATCGGCATCACGTGCTCGCGCAGCTGGAACGACTCGCGGTACATCACGCCGAGCTGGAATACGGCCGGTCCCAGCACGTAGCGCCCGTCGGGCAGACGCTTGATGAAGCGGAACTGTTCGAGCGATTCGAACATCCGCAGCAGCGTGCTCATGTTGAGCCCGGTCGCGTCGCTGACCTGCGCGAGCATCAGCCCGCCGGGTGCGCCGGAGAAAGCGAGAAGCGCGGTCAGCGCGCGATTGACCGCGGCCACGCCGCCTTCCGCCGGATTGTTCGTCTCCACCTTGCTCATGTCCGCCTCACGCTGTGCCGGGCGACCGGCGACCCGCCTCGCCCAGGATCATAAAAATGAAAGTCGCTTTCATTATACGCAGGGAGCCGATGACATCAACATGATTTCGCATGGCACAGATCGTTCATCTTCTTTCAATTCCCGTTATTTATAGGCGTTAACGATAATCTTGACGAATGCGCCAATCAGTCACAAAAATGAAAGTGACTTTTATTTTACGAGAACGACGATGAATTCTGCTTCCCAACCGGTCTGGCGCTCGCTCCTCTACGTCCCCGCCCACGTCCCCCGTTTCGTCGCGAAAGCCGCGACCAGCGCAGCCGATGCGCTGATCCTCGACCTCGAGGACAGCGTCCCGTTCGCGTGCAAGCCCGACGCCCGCGCCGGCCTCGCCGACGCCGTGCCGATGCTGCGCGGCGCCGGCTGCGACGTGCTGGTCCGCGCCAACGGCCCGCTCGACCTGCTGGTGCCGGACCTGCGTGCGGCCGTGCGGGCCGGCGTGCACGGCGTCGTGCTGCCGAAGGTGCGTGGCGGCTCGCACGTCGAGGCGATCGACGAACTGCTGGGCACGCTCGAGGACGAAGCCGGTGCCGCGCCCGGCAGCACGCGTATCGTCGCGATCATCGAAACGCCGCGCGCGTTCCAGGCGATGGACCGAATCGCGCGCGCGTCGCCGCGCGTCGTCGCGATGATGCTCGGCGGCGGCGACTTCGCGCTGAACTGCGAAAGCGGCACCGGCGCCGACGTGCTGCGGGTGCCGAAGCAGTTGCTGATCATCGCCGCGCGAGCGGCCGGCATCCTGCCGCTCGGCCTGGTCGACGGTCTCGACGAACTGCGCGATCTCGATGCGTTCGAGCGCATCGCCCACACGTCCGCGGCATTCGGCTATGCGGGCGCCACCTGCATCCATCCGCTGCAGGTCGATGCGCTGAACCGCGCGTTCCGCCCCGACGACGATGCGGTGCGCGACGCACGCGCCGTGCTCGCCGCCTACGACGACGCGCGTGCCAACGGCCGCGGCGCATTGCGCATCGACGGCCGGATGGTCGATGCCGCCGGCGTCGCCCAGGCGGCACGCGTGCTCGCGCGCGACGCCGCCGTACGCACGCGCGCACGCTGACCCGCGCGACGAGCCTGCGATGCGCCCGTCCCCCCGCGCGATCCCGCAGCCTGGCCTCGCCCGCGTACGTCGCCCGGCGCGCGCGAGCGGCCCGGCGCGGCACGCCCCGTTCGCCGTCCGCCCCGGATAGCGCTGCGGCGGTGCGCCTCTCGACCCGCGCGGCGCATGAAGAACAACAACCCCAAACAAGGAGACAGCCCCATGGGCAAGCGAATGTCCGCATTGTGCGGACTGGGCCTCGTATCGGCCGGCGCCTGCGCGCAAACCAGCCTCACGCTGTATGGCGTCGCCGACGTCTACACCGAATTCCTCACCGGGCAGGCCGCGCCGGACGGCAAATCATCGGCATCGCTCGTGCGGATGGCGTCGGGCGGCAAGAGCGGTTCGCGCTGGGGCCTGAAGGGCGTCGAGGATCTCGGCGGCGGCTGGCAGGCGGCGTTTCGCGTCGAAAGCAGCATCAACCTGACCAACGGCACCGGTGCCGGCTCGGGCGGCTTCGACCGCTCCGCGTGGGTCGCACTGCAGCACGACCGCTGGGGCGCGCTGCGGCTCGGCCGCCAGTACACGACGCTGTTCGACATCATGGAGCGCTATTCTCCGACGGGCGCCTATTCGACGCTGTACGAGCCGGACGGCGCGATCGTCGGCATCAACTATCGCGAGAACAACGTCGTCAAATATCTGGCGAAGCTCGGCGCGCTGACGCTCGAAACCCACTACGCACTCGGCGGCACGGCGGGCGCGTTCCAGTCGAACGCCGCGTACGGCGCGGGCTTCGACTATGCCGGCGACGCGTTCTCGTTCGCCGCGGCGTTCGACGACGTCCACACCCCGCAGCCCGGCGGCTTCGCGCATTTCCGCCGCTACGCCGCTTCCGCGCTCGTGCCGCTCGGCCGCGCCCAACTGCTGGCCGGTGTCGAACACGCGCGCAGCGACATCGCCGCGCCGTCGGTCGTGACGCACTTCACGTTCTGGTGGGCCGGCGTCCGCTACGCCGTCACCGATTTCCTGCAGGTGATCGGCGCGGTCTATTACGAACACATCCGTGCGCGGAATCCTGCCCATGCACCCGCGCCGGCGTCGCGTCCCGTCAGTCCGCAACAGGTCACGTTGCAGTTGAACTACTTCGTGTCGAAGACGGTGACGCTGTACCTGGCGGGCGGCTACGCGCATCGCGCCGCGCTCGATTTCGACAACGACAACTACAGCTTCCTGCACTACTCGCTCGCCGCCGATCGCTCGGGCAGCGCGGGCGTCGCGCTCGGCCTGCGCAAGGCGTTCTGACATCGCCGCCCCCCAACTTTCGGAGTCCAGAACCATGAACCGCCGCCACTTCCTTTCCGCCCTGACCGGCGCTGCGTTGACGCTGCCCGTGATGCGCGCCCGCGCCGACGCGTCACCTGCCGCCAGCGGCACCGTGCGTGCCGACCTGCGCGACACCGACCAGCCCGAACTCGCGCGGCAGCTCGCCGACTACGCAGCCGGGCTGCGGTATCGCGACCTCGACGCCGCGACCGTCGAGACGATCAAGGCGCATCTGATCGACGCACTCGGCTGCGCGATCGCCGCGTACGACGAGCCGCCCGTGCGCATCGCGCGCAATGCGGCGCTCGCCTCGCCCGGCGGCGTCGCGACCGTGATCGGGACGGACCGGCGCACGAGCCCCGATCTCGCCGCATTCGCCACCGGCACGGCGCTGCGCTACTTCGATTTCAACGATGCGTATGCCGGCAAGGAGACCGGCCATCCAAGCGACAACGTCGCCGCGTGCCTCGCGGTCGCCGAAGCGCAGCACGCCCCCGGCCGCGACCTGATCCTGTCGATCGCGATCGCGTACGAAATCGCGTGCCGGCTGATGGACGCCGCCGCCATCAGCCCGCGCGGCTGGGACCACACCTGCTACAGCCTGCCCGCCGTCGCGCTCGCCACGGGGAAACTGATGCGCCTGAGCGCGCCGCAACTCGTGCAGGCGGTCAACCTGTCGATCAACAGCCATCTCGCGCTGAACCAGACACGGGTGCAGCAGTTGTCCAACTGGAAGGCGCTCGCCGACGCGGACGCGGCGCGCAACGCGGTGTTTTCGACCGAACTCGCCCGCGCCGGTCTCACCGGCCCCGCGCCGATCTTCGAGGGGGCGGCCGGGTTCTTCGAGCGGGTATCCGGGCCGTTCACGCTCGATACGGGCGAATTCGGCGGGCGCGGCGGCACGTTCCGGATCGGCCGATGCTTCGTGAAGCTCTATCCCGCGCAAGGGCTCACGCAAACGGCGATTCCGGCCGCGCTCGCGGTCGCCGCCCAGGTCGGCGACCTGCGGCGCATCCGCCGCATCGAGATCCACACGACCGAAGTCGGCTACGTGACGGCCGGCCGCGATCCGGAGAAATGGGCGCCGTCGACCCACGAGACCGCCGATCACAGCCTGCCTTACATCGTCGCGCGGGCGATGCTCGACGGCGACATCACGACCCGAAGCTATGCGAGCGCCGCGCTGCGCGATCCGGCCTTGCGCGCGCTGATCGGAGCCATCACGGTCAGTGCCGATCCGGCGCTGACGGCCCGCTATCCCGCGCATGCGCCGAATCGCGTGACGGCCGTGTGCGACGACGGCGCGATTCATGCAAAGCAGGTGGACGACCTGCCGGGGTCGCCGACGCGACCGATGCAGCGCGACGACTACGAAGCGAAGTTCATGAAGAATTGCCGGCCGCACTGGAGCGCGGCACGGACGCGTGCCGCGCTCGATTATCTGTGGCGGCTCGACGAACAGCCCGACGTCGCGACGCTGCCGCCGCTGCTCGTCATGGGCTGACCCGGGCACGGTCGGCACCACGCGGCTTCACGCTCAGCCGACGCTGAACGCGTCCGCCGCGACGTCGTCCTCGAGCGACTCCGCGACCGCGATGATCATGCGACGCATCCAGCCGTGCGCGTTGCTCGCATCGTACCGGTGATGCCAGTACAGCGACCACGTGACCGGCTCCATCGCGAGCGGCAGTTCGCGGATCACGAGGCGCGGATCGCCGAGGCTCAGCGCGTGCCGCTCCGACATGATCACCGCGTACGGCAGCGCATCGAGCATGTTCGGCACGACGAGCCAGTGCGGCACGTTGAGCACGATGCGGCGTTTGCAGCCCATGTTCGCGAGCAGGTTGTCGATCAGGCTGTGGTCGACCGGGTTGATCGATACGTTGAGGAAGTCGAGCGCGAGGAACCGTTCGAGCGTCAGCGGCTTGTCCGCGTCGGGATGGTTGCGGCTCAGCATGCAGACCAGCCGGTCGTGAAACACGGTTTCCGACGACAGCGTGCCGGAATGCTCGAGGCCCGCGCTGATCGCCATGTCGAGCCGCCCTGCCTCAAGCGCTTCGGCCGTCTTGGCCGCGCTCGGATGCACGACGTCCAGGCTGATATTCGGCGCCGCCGTGCGCATGCGCCGCAGCAATGCGGGCAGCAGAAGCAATTCGGTCAGATCCGACATGCGGACCGTGAAATGACGTTCCGATGTAAAAGGATGGAATTGATAATCCGATTCAAACAATTCTTCGATTTGTTGCATGATTTTCCGGACCGGCGAGATCAGCGCCTGCGCGCGCGGGGTCAGTTCCAGCCCTGTCGCGCCGCGCGCGAGGATCTCGTCGTTGAACAGATACCGCAGGCGCGACAGCGCATTGCTGACGGCCGGCTGCGTCAGGCCGACCTTCAGGCCGGCCCGTGTCACCTGTTTCTCGGTCAGCAGTGCATCGAGTATGACCAGCAGGTTCAGGTCGATCGAACGTAGATTCATGATTGTGACCATCCACTAAACGGGTTAATCGCCCTCCCCGGCTCACGATTATCGCAATGGGGAATTCCCCTGATATTTAGTGCAATAAACGAGAATAGTCCAATCTTGACGTTTCAATATTTTTTATATACCTGCCGCCATTGATTCGGTTTTTGATTTAAATGACCCGTTTTCCAGGAATTTTTCTGAAAAACGAGTCAATCGAAATCAGCCATCGATGGTGGAAACGGTTCGCTCCGGCCATCGTGCACGAGCCGCTGCCTGCCCGCGTATCAGACCGTCGCGACCGGATTCACCGGCGCACCGACCAGGCCCCGTATATGCAGCGGGGGCGCGGTCAGCAGGAACCGGTTGCGCCGATGCGCACGCAACCAGTTCGCGAGCGGCGTCAGATGCCACAGCTCGCCGAGGTGGATGCCGAGCTTGAACAGGCACAGCTCGTGCAGCGGCATCAGCGCACCCGGCTGCGCGAGCGGCTGCGCCTGCTGCGGCCGTTCCTCGATCGCATGGTTGTCGGCCACGAGCGCGGCGAGCCGCGACTCGTCGATCCACTGCAGCAGGCGGGCGTCGCTGCTGTCCAGCACGCACGCACTCGCGACGGTCGCGGGCGACCCGCTTTCGTCGTTCAGCAACAGATCGGCGAAACCGGTGTGAATGCAGACGATGTCGCCCTGCTCGACACGCACGTCGTCTTCTTCCATCACGCGCATCAGCTGCGCGTAGCCGACTTTCGTGCGGGCATCGCCGAAGTGATGCCGCAGGTCGATCAGCACGCCGCGCCCCTGCACGCCCGTCCGTGCCATCACCTCGATGCCGAGCGCGCGCGCGCCGCCGGTGGCGTCGCCTTCCTGCGGCACCCGCAGATGCTCGCCCATCCGGAAGCCGTTGTAGAACACGATCTCGGGCACGCCGTCGCCGTCCGCATCGAATACGCCGCCGACATGCGCGAGACCGTCCCATTGCGTCGAGAACTGCGAATGCATGCAGAAGGAATCGTCGCAGACCACGTCGGTTGCGTTTGCAACCTGTTCATCCGCGCGATAACCGAAGTACGGCTTGCCGCCCAGCAACGCCGGCATGATCGCCGGCGGCCGGCGGCGCGCGTTCAGGCCGCCGCCGCGCGGCACGTCGAGCGGCAGGCTCAGCGAGAACGACAGGCCTTCGCGCACCTCGGCGACGCCCTGCCGCACGTTGTCCGGGGTCAGCCAGTTCAGCCGCCCTTTCTGGTCGTCCGGACCGAAATCGCCCCAGTTCGAGCCGGGCGGCCGCTTGTTCCAGCGGGGTGTGCTCAAGATGGATCTCCTCCTTCCAGGTTCGCATGCGCGCCGGACGTCAACGCCGCCAGCCCGTCGAGCGGTGCGTCGTCGGCGAGCGCCTGCACCGCGTCGCGCAGTTCGAGCGCACGAGGCAGGCCGATCGTCGAACTCGCCGCGAGCACGAACTTCGCGACGAGTTCCTGTTCGGTCAGCGGCCGCGCATTGGTGCCCTTGCTCGACTCGACGCGCGCCTCGAGCACCTGTCCGTCGCGCCGCTCCACCCGCAGCACGGCGGGCAGGAAATGCGGGAACCGCTCGTCGCACCACGGATCGCCGACGCAACGCACCTTCGCGGCCAGCGCACGGCGCGCGGGATCCCGCACGAGCTTGTCGTCGAAATCGTCGAACCAGACCCCGAGCCCGCCGCCGCCGAGCAGCGCGGCCGCGACGGTGTACGGCCCCGAGAACGCCGCCGCGTACCCGTCCGGCGGGTTGGCCTTCAGCGCGGCGGGCTCGCCGATCGTGCGCAGCGTCGACGTCGCGACCCGCAGCTCGGCGGACACCACGTCGTCGGCCGTCACGCCCTGCGCCTTCAACTGCAATGCCGCGTCGATGCCCGGATGCGTGAAGTGGTTGCACGGATACGGCTTGAAGATGATCCGGCTCGTCTCCCAGTCGACACCGAGTTCGCGCAGCACCGCGTCGACGTCGGCCAGCTCGCCGCACCACGCGCGGAAGAAGCCGAAGCGGCCTTCGAGCGCGGTCGGCGGCGCGGTCACGCCCGCGCTCGCCAGTTCCGCCGCGCTCACGCCCGCATGCGCAGCCCAGCCGCAGTGGATCCGCTTCACGGAGCCGCCGGTGCGATTGGCTTCGAGCAGGCCCGCGCCCATGCTCGCGGCAATGCCGAGCGCGGCGGCGATTTGCGCGGCGTCGAGCCCGAGCAGCATCGCCGCGGCCGCGGCGGCGCCGACCGTCCCGCAGATCGACGTCGCATGCTGGCCGCGCTCGAAGAACACCGAATTGCCGATCTGCGGGTTGTAGGCGGCCACGCCCAGCCGGATGCAGATCTCGGTGCCGACCGTGATCGCATCGAGCAACGCCGTGCCCGATGCGCCGCTCGCCTGTGCGGCGGCAAGCGCGGCCGGAATCACCGACGCGCTCGGATGCAGCACCGACAGCATGTGCGAGTCGTCGAAATCCATCGCGTGCGCAAGCGTGCCGTTGACGAGCGCGGCGCTCGCGGCGGGCAGCCGGTCGGGCGCGCCGATCACGGTCGCCGGGCCGTTGCCGGCCCAGCGCCGCGCGACCTGCAGCACGGACTGTGCGACCGGTTCGTCGTGCGCGATCAGGCTGTTGCCGACCAGGTCGAGCACGCGCGCGGCGGCCTCGACGCGCAGCGTGCGGTCGAGCCCATCGTTGCGCACCGCCGCCGCGAAGCGACCGAGCGCGCCGACGATGCCGTCCGGACTCACGGGCCCGGCGGCCGCGGCCGGTGCGGAAAGCGTGTCGGGCGCGTTCATGCCGGTGCTCCGTCGCGCCGGAGATGGGTCGCCAGCGCGAGCGTCACGCGCGCGTTCGCGATCAGCGGCGGCGCCACCACGCGGCCGTCGGGCAGCACGAACACCGACGATTCGCCGTCCGCCGCAGCGACGGCCTCCAGCACCCGCTCGGCCGCGCGAATGTCTTCGTCCGACGGCGTGAACACCGCGTTGATGACCGGAATCTGCGAAGGATGAATCGCGAAGCGGCCGACGAACCCCATCGATTTCGCGCGCAACGTCGACTCCTTCAGGCCGTCGAGATCGTTCAGCGTGTGATAAACCGTCTGAATCGGCCCGTTCAGCCCGGCCGCGCGCGACACCACCACGCAGCGCGCGCGACACACTTCGAGCGTGAAGTTGTCGACGCCGATCCGCAGGTCGGCGCGCAGGTCGCTTTCGCCGAGCCCGATCCGCTCCAGCCGCGGCGACGCGGTCGCGAGCTGGTAGGCCGTCTCCACGCCATACGCCGATTCGATCAGGATCTGGATCCCCGCGTCGCTGCCGAGCGCATCGAGCCAGCCCGCGACTTCCTGGATATGCGCGGGAAAATCGCACTTCGGCAGGCGCAGCGCCTGCAGCGCGGGCAGTGCGATCGCCTCGACGTCGTCGCGGCACCATGGACTCCCGATCGGGTTGACGCGCACGTAGGTCGGCTTCGGCGGGCGGCCCGCGAGGATCGCGGCGGCGGCCTTGCGGGCGTCGATCTTGTGGCTCGCCGGCACGGCGTCCTCGAGATCCAGCACGATCGCATCGGCGTCGCTCGCGTAGGCCTTCTCGACCACCTGCGTCTTGTGCGCAGGCACGTACAGATAGCTGCGGCAGGTTGCGCTCTGTTTCAAATCACACCTCGTTCGGTCAAATCGGCCAGGTCCTGCGGTTCCAGTCCCAATGCGCCGAATACTTCATCGTTGTGCGCGCCGCGCGACGGCCCGCCCCAGCGGATCGCGCCGGGGGTATCGGACAGCCGGAACGGCACGTTGTGCGTGCGGAACGCGCCCAGTTCGGCGTCGGCCACCGAGACGACCGAGCCGAGCGCCGCATACTGCGGATCGTCGAGCACGTCGGCCACGTCGTAGATCGGTGCGACAGCCGCCTCCGCGCGTTCGAACTCATCGAGCACCTCGGCGCGCGTGCGCTGCCCGATCCAGCCGCCCACCGCCGCGTCCAGCTCGTCCGCATGCTTCGCGCGCTCGACGCCGTTCGCGAACCACGGCTGGTCGATCAGGTCGGCGCGGCCGACGAGCCGCATCACGCGCTCGGCGATGCTGTGCGCCGAAGTCGACAGCGCGACCCACTTGCCATCCGACGTCCGATACACGCCGCGCGGCGAATTGTTCGGCGAGCGGTTGCCGGTGCGTTCGGGCACGCGCCCCGTCTGGTCGTAGCTCGCGACCTGCGCGCCCATCGCCGCGAGCATCGTCTCGATGATCGCGAGATCGACCACCTGCCCGCGTCCCGTGCGATCGCGCGCCTTCAGCGCCGTCATGATCGCGAACGCGGCGGTCAGCCCCGCCACCGTGTCCGCCAGCGGAAACGACGGCAACAGCGGCGGCCCGTCCGCCTCGCCGGTCGCCGCCGCCAGCCCGCTCATCGCCTCCGCGAGCGTGCCGAAGCCGGGGCGGCGCGCATACGGGCCGAACTGGCCGAAGCCCGTCACCCGCACGAGCACGAGCCGCGGATTGATCGCGGACAGCACGTCGTAGCCGAGCCCCCAGCGCTCCAGCGTGCCGGGCCGGAAATTCTCGACCACCACGTCGGCCTGCGCCGCCAGCTCGCGGAAGATCCGCTGGCCGTCGGCCGTGCCGAGATTCAGCGTGACCGCGCGCTTGTTGCGCGCGACCACTTTCCACCACAACGGGACGTCATCGCGGCGCGCGCCGTACTTGCGCGCCGGATCGCCCGTCGGATGCTCCACCTTGATCACGTCGGCACCGTAGTCGGCGAGCATCGTCGCCGCGAGCGGGCCGGCGAACAGCGTCGCGGCGTCGATCACGCGAATGCCGCCGAGCGGCGCGCGGCTGGCGCTGTCCGACGCCGTGTCGGCGTCGACTTCCCCGGTTTCCACAGAGGCCATGGCCTTCTCCTGCGAGATGGATTGCACGGGCGCGCCGTGCGCCGCCATCGTCTGCATGACTAATCATCGTGCGACGAGGCAGGCACGGCGCGCGACCCGCGGCTTAGACCGCGTTGATCCGATAGATCGGGAAATACGTCTCGATCTTCCCGTTCAGGTAATCGGACGCCAGCTTCGGCACGTCGTCGAAATCGAAGATCTCGGTCGGTTCCTGGCCGATCCAGCCGGTCGACTCCTGGAAGTCGCGGATCGTGATGCTGTCGTCGTAACGCCACGCGTGCGTGTGGATGTGCAGGCGGCGGTTGATGCACTCCGTCGCGCGCAGGTTCCACAGGCGCATCCCGGTTTTCCAGCCGACGGTTGCGACGATGCCGGTGCGGCCTGTCACGCGCATCGTCGCGCGATACAGTGCGCCGCCGAGATTGTCGAGGAAGATCGAGACGCCGCGGCCGCCGCTCAGCTCGGCGATCGTGTCGGCGAACACGCGCTCCGACTCCCGGTAGCGTGCCTGATATTCCGGATCGGCCCGGTAGCGTGCCTCGTCATACGCGAGATCCGGAAACTTGCGGCGGTCGACCGGCGTGATGCCGAGCTTCGCGAGTTCCTCGAGCCGGCGATCGTTGCTCGCCGTCATCGCGACGCGAAAGCCCTCGCGCTTCGCCAGCTGCAGCTCGGCAAGCGTCGTGCCGCCGCCCCAGCCGAACACCAGGTTGTCGGCCGGATCGACGTCCGGCAGTTGCGAACGCCAGCACGCCGACGCGACCTTCCAGTTGTCCCATGCGGTGAAGTAGCGGCCGTAGGTCGCCCATTGCAGCAGCGAGTGGCGGCTGTCGGTCGGCACCGGCACCAGGTTGTCGGCGCGCATCTTGGTGCGCTGCGCCATCACGCCGATCGTGCCCGGCGCGTCGTACGCGTAGACGAGTTCGGCGAACCCGTATTCGTCGCGCTTGCCGAACGGCATCACCATGCAGATCTCGCCGTCCTTCAGCGCACTGACCGCGCTGCCGCGCTCGAGCACGCGCACCAGCGCGCCGTTGCCCAGCACGATCTTGTCCTCGCGGCGCTGGCGGCAGATATCGACCGGGTTGCGCGACAGCGCGTGGTCGAGGTTCGCTTCCCACGATCCGTACAGCGGCTCGACGAGCACCTCGTCGGCTTCGAGACTGGAAAATTCAAAGGTTTCGCGGCGCAGCTCGCCCGCGACGGGCGGCTGCTGTCGGGTCGGTTCCGGTCCCGCGTAGAGAACCCATGCATCGGTCTTGATCATCGTCATTCCTCGGTAAGCGATTGATGTTTGCAACAGCGCGCCGAACGATTCGCCGGCTTCAGCGCGATTGGGCCTGCTCGAGTGCCGCCTCCACGTCTGCCGCCGCGGCGACCTGCCCGAGCTTCGGGAAGATCTGGGTCAGCGCGAACGTCTGCGCATCGGCCGACGAGGTGCTGACCGCGTCGCTCACGATGACGACGTTGTAGTTGTTTTCGTATGCCTGGCGCGCTGTCGATTCGACGCCGATGTTGGTCGCGATCCCCGTCAGCACGATGTCGGTGATGCCGCGGCGGCGCAGCTGCACGTCCAGGTCGGTGCCGGTGAACGCGCCCCACTGATGCTTCGTCACGACGATGTCGGACGGCTGCACGCCGAGCGCCGGCGCGAACGCGCTCCATTCGGGATCGAGATTCGGCGGCGACGACGGCGCATCCGTCTTCACCTTCAGCGCGACGCCGCCGTCAGGCCGGTAGCTCGTGTGCACGTAGATCACGGGCAGCCCCAGCGCGCGGAAAGCCGCCGCCAGCTCGACCGTCTTCGCGACCACCTGCGCACCGGTATAGGGCGTGACCGGTAGCGAGACGATGCCGTTCTGCAGATCGATGGCGACGAGCGCGGCGGTGCGATTGAGCGTCGGAATGGACATGTAAAACCCTCACTTTTGTTGTGGAACGGAAGAAACGGCGGCGTCGAGGTGCCGGCTCGATACGGCATTGAGCAACAGCACCACACTGATGACCGCCAGGACGACGGCAAGCTCGCGCAGGCCGTGATCGCTCGCCGGATGACCGAGCGCGAGACCGACGAGCGCGAACGACAGGCTGCCGCCGACGTACTGCGCGGTGCGGTACAGCCCCGAGGCCGTGCCGATCCGGTCGTGCGGCGTGCTCTGGTAGAGCGTGGCCTGGTTGCCGAGATTGTTGAAACCATTAGGAATACCGAACACGATGGACAGCAGGACGATCGCCGCGATCGGCAGGCTGCTCGTCATCAGGCTCATCACGACGCTGCCGATGCAGAGCATCGCGGAACCGATGACCAGCACCGGGCGCGGGCCGTGACGGTGCACGATGCGGGTCGCGAGCATCGTCGTGACCGTGCCGATACCGGCGACCGGCAGCATCACGAGGCCGGCATCGGCGGCCGACAGCCCCCGCGCCTCCTGCAGCCACATCGGCAGCGCGTAGAAGATCGCGTAGAACACCGCATAGGTGCCGACGCAGCGCAGGTACGTGCCGAGCAGCGGACGGTTGTCCGCCAGCATGCGAATATCGATCAGCGGCGCCGCGGCCTGGCGCTCGCGGTGGATCAGGAGCGGCACCAGCACCAGCGTCGCGGCCAGCAGCAGCCAGTCGGGTTCGCGTGTCACCGATTGCAGGAACAGCAGCAGGCTCGCGAGTGTCAGCACGAACAGCACGACGCCCGGCAAGTCCAGCTCCTTCAGCGTGTCGCGTGCGTGCGCGCCGCGACGCACGGGGTCGGCCGGGATCCACAGCCACGCGAACAGGAATGCGGCCAGCACGATCGGCACGTTGATCCAGAAGATCGCGCGCCAGCCGGCGAACTGCACGAGCGCGCCGCCGAGCGGCGGGCCGAACGCCACGGCCACCTGTGCCGCGATCGAGATCGCGCCGAGGCCGCCCGTCGGCGTCGCGCCGTTCGCGTGCCGCTGCGACCACGCACGAATCATCGCCATGCCGGCCGGATAGGCGGCGGACGTGCCGATGCCGAGCGCGACGCGCGAGGCGATCAGCCAGCCGAGCGTCGGCGCGAACGGCGCGAGCGACGACGCGACCAGCACGATCGCGAGGCCGATACAGAAGATCCGCTTCGCCCCGAAGCGATCGGCGAGCCGCCCCATCGTCGGCTGGCCGGCGGCCGTCGCCAGATAGAGACCCGACACGAGCCACAGCGTATCGATGCGCGCCTGCGCGGCGCCGTGCGGCGCGAATGCCTGCTGGATGCTCACGAGCGCGACCGCGATCATCGACGAGTTCAGCGCGTTGAGCAGCGTGCCGAGCACGATCGGACCGACCAGCTTCGCCGGCAGGCGCAGACCTGCGTTGCGTCGGTCGTCGCCGCCTTCGGGCGGACCACCGGCGGTCGGACGTGCCGCGTGCCCGGATCGATCGTGAGTCGTTTTCATGGCGCCTTCGCGTGGTGAATGTGCATCGGTCGATGAATGTCGAACGTGCGTTCACCATACCGCTCGGCGCGCCGCGGATGAAATGGATTGTTGCGATGCACACATTCGCAACTTGAATGGGTGGCATGCGCGGCGCGCACCGGACCGGCCCCCGTCGATACGGCGGCGATGCACGAGAAACGCCCGTCAGCCTTGCGCGGCGGGCAGTCGAGGAGCATTCGGGGGGATGACTTCAGTCACGCGCGGCAGGCGGCATGCACCGTTGCCACGCACGTCGCATGACAGTTTTATGCCGCGGTGCGATGCGGGATCTGAGGGTGGCCTCTAGGAATCGTGTCCGTGCCGCATTCGTCCATCGAATGTCGTGGATCGCACGACAACCGGCGGCCCGCAGCGCGATCTGCCGAAGCAAGCTCGACGCGGCGTCCGCCGGATTTCACCACTTCAACACGCGTGCCGTCGGCGCGGCACGATCCGGTCAGTTCAACCCGCCGCTCACGACGACGTGCTCGCCGGTCATCCAGCGCGCATCGTCCGATGCGAGGAACACGGCGACCGACGCGATGTCGTCCGGCTCGCCGAGGCGGCCGAGCGGCGTCTGGCCGAGCACCTGCGCTTCGAGATCGGAGCCGATGATGCCCGCGCTGTGCGTGCCCTCGGTCACGATCATCCCCGGGTTGATCGCGTTCACGCGGATCTTGCGCGGGCCGAGTTCCAGCGCGAGCACGCCGGTGATCGCGTCGACCGCGCCCTTGGTGCCGCTGTAGACCGCGCTCGCGGGCGGCGTGATGCTGGTCACCACCGAACTGATGTTGATGATGCTCGCGCCTTCGCCGAGATGCTTGACCGCTGCCTGCGTGGTCAGCAGCACGCCGAACACGTTCGTGTCGAACTGCCGGCGGTAGTGCTCTTCGGTGATCGCTTCGATCGGCGCGAATTCGTACACGCCGGAATTGTTGACGAGCACGTCCAGACGCCCGTACGTGTCGATTGCGGTATCGACGATGCGCTGTGCGTCGGCTGCCTTCGACACGTCGCCGCCCACAGCGACCGCGCGGCCGCCGGCTTCGACGATCGCGCTCACGACCGCATCGGCGCCCGCCTTGCTGCTCGCGTAGTTGACGACCACCGACGCGCCTTCCGCGGCCAGTGCCTTCGCGATCGCCGCGCCGATGCCCTTCGAACCGCCCGTGACGATCGCTACCTTGTTTGCCAGCTTGCTCATGATCTCATTCCTCAGTCCAAGACTTTCGATGGAGGGTGCCGGTTGCCGCGTCGTTGCTCGTTGCGTCGATGTGCGACCGGTATGGCTGGCAATTTACTGTGCGGTACGGCGACGATAAAGCGGCTCGACACGAATTGACTGGCAGCGTTTTCCGAACAATCGCGCGCGCGCCGTCAGCCGGCGCTCAGCCATGCGTTCGCCACCTCGCCGCCCAGGCCGTCGAGCGCACCGTCGTAGACGATCCGTCCACGCCCCATGACCGCGACGCGCCGCGCGAGCCGCGGCGCGAACTGCAGCCGCTGCTCGATCAGCACGATCGCGACGCCGTCGGCCTGCAGCGCGGCAAGGCATGCGCCGACTTCGTCGACGGCCAGCGGCGCGAGCCCTTCGGCCGGTTCGTCGACGATCAGCACGCGCGGTTGGCCGGCCAGCGCCCGTACCAGCGCGAGCACCTGCTGCTCGCCGCCCGACAGCCGCCCCGCTTTCACGTCCGCGCGCGCGGCCAGCAACGGAAAGCGCTCGAACAGCCGTTCGAGCGCCGCGCGTTCGGCCGCGCCGCTGGCGCCGCGCAGCCCGAGCCGCAGGTTGTCGCGTACCGTCAGCAGCGGGAACACGTCGCGGCTTTCGGCGACGTAAGCCACGCCGCGCCGCGCGATCTCGAACGTGCGTGCCCCCACGCATTCGGCACCGGCGATGCGCACCGAGCCGGCCGTGCGCACGAGCCCCATCACGGCCTTCGCAAGGGTCGAGCGCCCCGAGCCGTTGCGGCCGAGCAGCGCGAGCGTCTCGCCCGGCGCCAGCGCGAGATCGACGCCGTCGAGCACGGGTTGCAGCCCGTACCACGCGCGCAGATCGCGAATGTCGAGCAACGCGCTCATGGGCCGCCCTCGCCCAGATAGGCGGCCCGCACGGCCGGATCGGTGCGGATCGCATCGGGCGCGCCGGTCGCGACCACCGTGCCGCGCACGAGCACCGTGATGCGTTCGGCGAAACCGAACACCGCATCCATGTCGTGTTCGATCAGCAGGACCGTGCGCCCCTGCGTGGTCGCGCGAATCAGCGCGATCATCCGCGCTGCCTGCGCGCGGCTCATCCCGGCCGTCGGCTCGTCGAGCAGCAGCGTGCGCGCGCCGCTCGCGAGTGCGATCCCGAGATCGAGCGCACGCTGTTCCGCATAGCTCAGTTCGCCGGCCAGCGTGTCGCGGTGCGCATCGAGGCCGATGTCGTGCAGCACGCGAGCGGCCGCGAGATCGACCGACGCCGCTTCGCGCAGCCGGTTCCACCAGCGCCGCCGCTCAGCCGGCGCATGCAGCGCCGCGCAGCGCAGGTTGTCGAACACGGTCAGTCGCGCGAACGCGCTCGTCTGCTGGAAACTGCGGCCGATGCCGAGCCGGCTCGCGACGACCGGCCCGCGCCCGCGCAGCTCGACGCCGTGCAGCACGACGCGCCCGCGCATGGGCCGCACCGCACCGGCGATCACGCCGAACAGCGTCGACTTGCCCGCGCCGTTCGGCCCGATCAGCGCGTGACGCTCGCCGGCCGCGATGCTCAGTTCGACGCCGTCGAGCACCGTCTGCGCGCCGAAGCGCTGCACCACGCCGTGAAGCGCGATCGCGTTGCCGTTCATCGCCCGTCCTCCCGCTGGCCGGCCTGCCGGCCCGGCGCGAGCCGCGCGCGCCAGCCCCACAGCAGCGTGCCGATGCCGAACGCCGAGCCCGCGACGGCCCAGCCGGCCGGCGTATCGGCGTCGATGCGCCAGGCGCCGAATGCAAAGCCCGCGCCGTCGTCCTGCGCGAAACGCCACGCGTAGCCGAGCTCGGCCGCGCAGACGACAGCGACGCCCCAGAACACGCACGCGCCGACCGCGCACAGCATGCGCCACCGCTCGGCCGCCGGCGCGCCGCGCCGCAATGCCTGCGCGAGCGCTGGCACGATCCCGGCGATCCCGCGCGGCGCGGCCACGACGACCGCGACGAACAGCACGCCGAGATACAGCGCCCACGCGCGCGACACGCCCGCGACGACGAGGCTCAGCACCGTGAGGACGGCCGCACCGGCCGCCGGCCCGAAGAACGCGCCGGTGCCGCCGATCACCGCGGCGATCAGCACGGTCGCCGAGCGCGCCATCGATACGCTGTCGGGCGTCGCGATCTCGACGTCGATCAGCGTCAGCGTGCCGGCGACGCCGGCGAAGAACGACGCGCAGGTGACCATCGCGAGCCGCACGCGGCGCGGATCGGACCCGAGCGCGGCGACGCGCACCGGGTTGTCGCGCACCGCATTCGCGAGCCGCGCGAGCGGCGTGCGCGTCAGCGCGTGCATCGCCCACGCCGACGCGAGGCACCACGCGGCGATCACCGCATACGCCTGGACGGGTGCGCCGAAATGCCAGCCGCCCCACGGCGTGCCGCTCGCGCGGTCGATCGGCACGCCGCCGATTCCGCCGAACCAGGCCGGCACGCTCCACGCGGCGGCCGCGACGCATTCGCCGAGCCCGAGCGTGATCATCGCGAACGCGGTGCCCGAGCGGCGCGTCGCGAGCAGCCCGGCGGCGAAGCCGAAAGCGGCGCCGGCCACGCCGCCGACGAGCGGCAACAGCGGCAGCGGGCCGCCAAAGTGGTTGAACCAGTGCGCGGCCGCGAACGCGCCGAGGCCCGCGAACGCCGCGTGCCCGAACGACAGCAGCCCGGTCGTGCCGAGCTGCAGGTTGTACGACAGGGCGAGCACGACGAGCGCGGCCGTCTGCGCGAGATAGCCGAGCACCGCGCCATGCGGCCACAGCCACGCGGGCAGCACGACGCATGCGGCGAACAGGGACCAGCGCATGACGCCGACGAGCATGCGGTTACGCATCGGCACGCTCGCCGAACAGCCCGCGCGGCCGCGCGACCAGCACCGCGACGAGCAGCAGGTACGGCACCAGCGGCGCCAGCTGCGCGATCGACACCGCGGCCACGCTGTCGGGCAGCGCGATGCCGGCCCATTCCGTGAGGTCGCGCAGCGACGTGTCGCTCGCGGCCGCGAAGGTCTGTGCGAAGCCGACCGCGAGCGATGCCGCGAACGCGCCGCCGAGCGAGCCGAGCCCGCCGATCACGACGACCGCGAACACGACCGACCCGACCGTTTCGGCCAGCGCGGGTTCGATCACCGCGAGCGGTGCGCCGATCACGCCGGCCAGCGCCGCGAGCGCGGTGCCCGCGCCGAACAGCGCCGTCATCACGCGCGGCACGTCATAGCCGAGCGCCTCGACGGCCGCGCGGTGCGTGAGCGCCGCGCGCACGACGAGCCCGATGCGCGACGCGCGCAGCAGCGCGCCGAGCGCGACCAGCATCGCCGTGGACATCCCCATCATGAACAGCCGGTAGCGCGGCAGCGCGAGGCCGAATACGGTCACGGGCGCGCCGTCGAACAGCGCCGGCACGGGCGCCGGCAACGGCGCGAGGCCCCACACGAGTTTTGCGCCCTCGCCGATCAGGTACGCGAGGCCGAAGGTCAGCAGCAGTTCGCTCGTATGGCCGCGCGCCTGCACGCGGCGCAGCAGCATGCGTTCGCAGCCGGCGCCGAGCAGCCCGACCGCGAGCGGCGCGAGCACCAGCGCGGGCCAGAAGCCCGCGCCGGCCGCGATGCTGTAGCCGACGTACGCGCCGAGCATGTAGAAGCTCGCATGCGCGAAATTGAGCACGCCCTGCACGCTGAAGATCAGCGTGAGGCCGGCCGACAGCATGAACAGCAGCAAGCCGTAGCTGAGGCCGTTGAAGGCCTGGAGCACGAACGCGTGCACCGCGCCGTCAGGCCGCGAGCGGCTCGAGCGCGGCGCGCAGCGCGTCGGGCAGCGGCACCGGCCGGCGCGTGCCGCGATCGACGTACACGTGCACGAAGTGCCCCTGCGCGGCGGGCGTGGCTTCGCCCTGCGCGAACAGCCCGACCTCGTAGCGCACGCTCGACGTGCCGAGCTTCACGACCCGCAATCCTGCATCAACCGACTGCGGGAACACGAGCGGCGCGAAGTAGTTGCACTGCGTCTCAACCACGAGGCCGATCGTCTGGCCGTGCTCGACGTCGAGCACGCCGGCGCGGATCAGGTATTCGTTCACGACCGTGTCGAAGTAGCTGTAGTAGACGACGTTGTTCACGTGCCCGTAGACGTCGTTGTCCATCCAGCGGGTCGTGATCGGCAGGAAGTGGCGATAGGCGTCGCGCGGGTGCGGTTGCGGCTTGTCGGACATGGCGATGGTGGTCAGGACGAGGGAAGCGAGGTGGACGACGCGCGGCGGCCGCGGGACACGGCGCACCGGCAAGAAGCGGAACGCCGCGCCGCGATCGCGCGCGGCACGGCGGAGGCAACGCGGCTGACGGGCCGGCCCGTCACTGCCCCGGCCGGTCGACGAACTCGAAGTCGAGGCCGCGCGCCCGCATCCAGTCGGCGAGCGCGACGCCCGTGCCGGCGCGCCACGGGCGCAGCAGCGGCGGATCGACGAGCTTGTATTCGAGCAGTTCCGGCGACAGCGCGACCGTGCCCGACGCCCGCACGTGGTACGCGATGATCAGCTCGTTCTTGCGGATGAATTCGTAGACGCCGACCAGCGACACGTGCTCGGCCTTCAGCGCCGTTTCCTCGAACACCTCGCGCGCGATGCCGTCCTCGGGCGTCTCGCCGTTCTCGAGGAAGCCGGTGATCAGCGCGAACATGCCTTCGGGCCAGGCCGCGTTGCGCGCGAGCAGGATCTTGCCGTCGAGCTCGACGATCGCCGCGACGACGGGCAGCGGGTTGTTCCAGTGCACATAGCCGCAGCTGTCGTCGGGGCACGCCTGGCGAATGCGGCCGCCTTCATGGTCGGGATCGGCGCGCTCGGTGAGCGGGCTCGCGCAGCGCGGGCAAAAGCGGTAATCGGCGGTGGTCATCGATGGGGATCTGGCAGGCGCCGGACGGCCGCCTGCCGGCTGCCCGCGCACCCGCTCGGCGCGGGAAAGGCTTCATTCTAGCGAGTTTGCCCGTGCCGCAGACGATCCGGCCCCGCCGACATCAGGGTTGCCGGCGCCCGCGCGCGGCGGTCGCCGCGAAACCGGCGGCGCCCAGCAGCAGCGCGGCCACCGCGACCCACAGCGCGGGGGAAAACGACCCGAAGCGCGCGGCCAGCGGCGCCGCGACGAGCGGGCCGAGAATCTGCCCGACCCCGTACGACGCGGTCGCATAGCCCATCAGCCCGGCAGCCCGTTCGCCGTGCAGACGCCGCGCCTCGCGCATCGCGAACAGCGTGATCGCGGTGAACGGCAGGCCGAGCAGCGCGCTGCCGACCGAGAAGCCGGCCGCGTTCGGCCACACGATCCCGGCGGCAATGCCGAGCGCCTGCGTCGCGCAACCGGCCGCCAGCAGCAGCCGGTTGTCCCAGTGCCCGGGCAGCCGCGCGGCGGTGATCGCGCCGACGATCAGCGCCGCGCCGAACATCGGCCAGAACAGGTCGGGCCACGGCGAGCCGGCCGGCAGCGCCGCGCGCGCGATCACCGGCAGGAACGTCGCGGTGATGATGTAGCCGAAGCCCGGCATCCCGTACAGCACGACGAGCCATGCGGCGTCCGCGCGATGGCGGCGCTGGTGCGCGTGGTGCGACGCGGTTGCGGCAGCCGCCTGCGGTGCGGCGCCGCCCGACGGCACGGCTTGCGCCGGGGTGGCCGCAAACGTGCGCCAGATCACGACCGACAGCACCGCGGACAGCGCGGCAAAACCGAGCCAGCCCGACGCCGCGCGCTGGCCGGCCAGTGCGCTGCCGATCAGCCCCGTCACGACGATGCCGACGCCGGGCCCCGCGTAGATCACCCCGCTCCACTCGGGCGCGTGCAGGTCGGCTAGCCGGCGCAGCCCCCATTGCGACACGAACACGAACGTCCATGCGCTGACGACGCCCGCGACGAAGCGCACCGCGAGCCACACCGGCAGCAGGTGGCCGACACCCATCGCGGCGGTAAGCAGCACGGTGGCCACGAGCCCGACGCGCACCATGCGCGCGGGCGCCACCCGCAGCGCCGCGCAACTGACCGCACCGACGAAGTAGCCCGCGTAGTTCGCCGACGCGAGCCAGCCGCCGGCCTTCAGGCCAATCGAGCCGTCCGCGAGCATCAGCGGCAACAAGGGCGTGAACGCGAAGCGGCCGACGCCGAGCACGACCGCGAGGCCGACCATGCAGGCCAGCGCGGCCGCGCGGGCGCGGCGGTCGGCATCATCGACGAAAGGCGCGCCGGCGGCGGCGGTCGGGGCATCGGAGCGGGACATGGCGGCAAGGACCGGCGTTCAATGCGCCGGCCGGATCGGAAATCGGAATGCTTCCATCCTAGCTTGACCAAACGTTCTCGAAAAATGAATAATTGAGAATCCAATCATCGCTCGGAGAGAATCATGGACCTGGCGGCGCTGGCGATTTTCCGGGCCGTGGTGCGCGAGAACGGCGTGACGCGTGCGGCGGCCAAGCTCAATCGCGTGCAGTCGAACGTCACGACGCGCATCAAGCAGCTCGAGGAGGAACTCGGCGCGGCGCTGTTCGTGCGCGACGGCCGTCGACTCGTGCTGACGCCGGCCGGCCATACGCTGCTGCCGTATGCGGAGCGCCTGCTCGCGCTCGCCGACGAGGCGCGCGACGCGGTGCGCGAGGACACGCCGCGCGGGCGGCTGCGGCTCGGCACGATGGAGAGCACGGCCGCGAGCCGATTGCCGACCATACTCGCGCGCTATCACCACGCGTGGCCCGACGTGTCGCTCGAACTGCTGACGGGCACGACGGGCTGGCTGATCGACCGCGTGCGCGACTTCGAGATCGACGCCGCGCTGTTCGCCCGCCCGCCCGCGCCGGAGACGCTCCCCGACACGTTCGAGACGGTGCCGGTCTTCCGCGAGGACCTGGTGCTGCTCACGCCGCGCGGCCACCCGCCGGTACGCACGCCGCGCGACGTGATCCTGCCGACGCTGATCGCGTTCGAGCGCGGCTGCACGTATCGCAAGTACGTCGAGCAGTGGTACGCGGGGCACGGCGTCAAGCCGGCGCGCGTGCTCGAGCTCGGGTCGTATCACGCGATCGTCGCGTGCGTCGCGGCGGGTGCCGGCATCGCGGTCGCGCCGCGTTCGGTGCTCGACCTGCAGCCCGAGACCGGCACCATCACCGCGCACGTGATCCCCGAACTGGAAGGCATCGATACGCTGCTCGCGTGGCGCCAGGGGTATGCGTCGGCCGCGTTGGCCGCGTTGCGCGATGCGCTCACCGACGCCGCACGGCAGGCGGATGGTGCGGCGAAGCCGCCGGTCACCGTGCCGGCCTGAATCGTCGTGCGGCGGCCGGCACGCATCGTTCCGGCGTACCAACAAAAAGACCCGACCGGCCCATGCCGATCGGGTCTTTCTTGATTCAAGCGATGCCGTAACGAGACGGCATCGCATCGGTCGCGACGATCAGAGCCGCTCTTCGACCCAGCCCTTCACGCCGGCCAGCGCGCCCGGCAGGTTCGCCGGCTCGGTGCCGCCTGCCTGCGCCATGTCCGGACGGCCGCCCCCCTTGCCGCCGACCTGCTGCGCGACGAAGTTCACGAGCTCGCCGGCCTTGACCTTCTTGCTCGCGTCGGGCGTGACACCCGCGATCAGGCTGACCTTGCCGCCTTCGACGGCGGCCAGCACGATCGCCGCGCTCTTCAGCTTGTCCTTCAGCTTGTCGACCGTTTCGCGCAGCGTCTTCGCATCGGCGCCGTCGAGCGTCGCGGCCAGCACGAACACGCCGCCGATTTCGACCGCCTGCTGCGCGAGCTCGTCGCCCTGGCTCGATGCGAGCTTCGACTTCAGCGCGCCCAGCTCCTTCTCGAGCGACTTCACCTGGTCCTGCACCTGCGCGATCCGCTGCGTGAGCTCCGACGGCTGCGCCTTCAGCGCGGCCGCGGCTTCGTTCACGCGGGCGTCGAGTTCCTGCACGTAGCGCACCGCGTTGTCGCCAGTGATCGCCTCGACGCGGCGGATGCCGGCCGCGACGCCGCCTTCGACGACGATCTTGAACAAGCCGATGTCGCCGGTGCGATGCACGTGCGTACCGCCGCACAGTTCGCGCGAGAAGCCGAGGTCGAGCACGCGCACTTCATCGCCGTACTTCTCGCCGAACAGCGCCATCGCGCCGCCCTTCACCGCTTCGTCGTACGGCATCACGCGCACGATGCCCGGCGCGTTGGCCAGGATTTCGTTGTTGACGATCTGCTCGACGCGACGGATTTCGTCGTCGGTCATCGGCGCGTTGTGCGCGAAGTCGAAACGGGTCTTTTCCGCGTCGACCAGCGAACCCTTCTGCTGCACGTGCGCGCCGAGCACTTCGCGCAGCGCCTTGTGCATCAGGTGGGTGGCCGAGTGGTTGCGCTGCGTGCGGGCGCGGCGATGCGCGTCGATTTCCGCGCGCAGCACGTCGCCGACCTTCAGCGTGCCCTGCTCCAGCGTGCCGTGGTGGCCGATCACGTCGGCCTGCACCTTCAGCGTGTCGGCCACCGCGAAGCGCGTCGCGGCGTTCGCGAGCACGCCCTGGTCGCCGACCTGGCCGCCCGATTCCGCGTAGAACGGCGTGTGGTCGAGCACGACGACCGCGTCCTGGCCCGTCTTCACTTCGTTGACCGACGAACCGTCGACGTACAGCGCGACGACCTTCGCGTCGTCGAACGCGATTTCTTCATAGCCGTGGAAGGTAGTCTTCGCGCCCGTGTATTCGAGGCCCTGCGCGGCCTTGAACTTGCCGGCCGCACGCGCCTGCTCGCGCTGGCGCGCCATCGCGTCGTCGAATGCCGGCTCGTCGACCGTCATCCCGCGCTCGCGGCACACGTCGGCCGTGAGGTCGAGCGGGAAGCCGTAGGTGTCGTGCAGCTTGAACGCGAGCTCGCCGTCGAGCACCTTGCCGCCTTTCGCCTCGACGTCGGCCAGCGCGGCTTCGAGGATCGACATGCCGTGCTCGATCGTCTCGAAGAAGCGCTCTTCCTCCTGGCGCAGCACGTCGGTCACGCGCTGTTCGGCTTCCTTCAGTTCCGGATAGGCCGTGCCCATCTCGGCGACGAGGTCGGCCACCAGCTTGTGGAAGAACGAGCCCTTGCGGCCGAGCTTGTAGCCGTGGCGGATCGCGCGGCGCACGATCCGGCGCAGCACGTAGCCGCGGCCTTCGTTGCCGGGAATCACGCCGTCGACGATCAGGAACGAGCACGCGCGGATGTGATCGGCGATCACCTTCAGCGAGTTGTTCGTGAGGTCGCTGATTTCGGTCACGCGCGCGGCGGCCTTGATCAGGTTCTGGAACAGGTCGATCTCGTAGTTGCTGTGCACGTGCTGCAGCACCGCGGCGAGACGCTCGAGGCCCATGCCGGTGTCGACCGACTGCTTCGGCAGGCGCGTCATGTTCCCCTGCGCATCGCGGTTGAACTGCATGAACACGAGGTTCCAGATCTCGATGTAGCGGTCGCCGTCTTCTTCAGGCGACCCCGGCGGGCCGCCCCACACGTCCGGGCCGTGGTCGTAGAAGATTTCGGTACACGGGCCGCACGGGCCGGTGTCGCCCATCGTCCAGAAGTTGTCCGACGCGTAGCGCGCGCCCTTGTTGTCGCCGATGCGGATGATGCGCTCGGTCGGCACGCCGACTTCCTTCGCCCAGATGTCGTACGCCTCGTCGTCTTCCTGGTAGACCGTGACCCACAGCTTCTCCTTCGGCAGCTGGTAGACCGTGGTCAGCAGTTCCCACGCGAACTTGATCGCGTCGTGCTTGAAGTAGTCGCCGAACGAGAAGTTGCCGAGCATCTCGAAGAACGTGTGGTGGCGCGCCGTGTAGCCGACGTTCTCGAGGTCGTTGTGCTTGCCGCCCGCGCGCACGCTGCGCTGCGCCGTCGTGGCGCGCGAGTACGGACGCGGGTCCGTGCCGAGGAACACGTCCTTGAACTGGACCATGCCCGAGTTCGTGAACATCAGCGTGGGGTCGTTACCGGGCACGAGGCTCGACGAGCGGACGATCGTGTGGCCCTTCGATTCGAAGAATTTGAGGAATTTCTCGCGGATTTCGGCAGCTTTCATGGCGTGCGGGGACAGTCTGGCAAAGACGGCTTCAAACGCCGGCGCCCTTGTCGGGGCGCGCGGCGGCATGGATTCGGAAACGATCGATTATACGGGATCGGGGCCGGCTTCCGGGCAAAGCGGCGGAAAGCGGCTCGCCCCTCGCGCCGGGCCGGGTGGGCCACTCGCGCAGCCGATTCGCCTTAAGATGCTCGGCATGCCAACCGGCCTTGCCCGACCAGGCGAGCCATGAAAGGAGACGATTCGACGATGGGTGCCCTGAGCCATATCCGCGTGCTGGACCTCACCCGCGTGCTCGCGGGCCCGTGGTGCGCGCAGACGCTTGCCGATTTCGGCGCGGACGTGATCAAGGTCGAGCGCCCGGGCGCCGGCGACGACACGCGTCACTGGGGGCCGCCGTACCTGAAGGACGCGGACGGCGCGGATACCGCCGAGGCCGCGTACTACCTCGCGGCGAACCGCAACAAGCGCTCGGTGACGGTCGACATCGCGACGCCCGAGGGCCAGCAGATCGTGCGCGAGCTCGCCGCGCAGAGCGACGTCGTGCTCGAGAACTACAAGGTCGGCCAGCTGAAGAAATACGGGCTCGACTACGACTCGCTGCGCGCGGTGAAGCCCGACCTCGTCTACTGCTCGGTCACCGGGTTCGGCCAGACCGGCCCGTACGCGCACCGCGCGGGCTACGACTTCATCATCCAGGGGATCGGCGGCTTCATGAGCATCACCGGCGAGCGCGACGGCGCGCCGGGCGGCGGCCCGCAGAAGGCCGGCGTCGCGATCGCCGACCTCGCGACCGGCCTCTACTCGACGATCGCGGTGCTCGCCGCGCTCGCGCACCGCGACCGGACCGGCGAAGGCCAGTACATCGACATGGCGCTGCTCGACGTGCAGGTCGCGCTGCTCGCGAACATGAACACCAACTTCCTCGCGAGCGGCAAGCCGCCGGTGCGCTGGGGCAACGCGCATCCGAACATCGTGCCGTACCAGACGTTCCAGACCCGCGACGGGTGGATCATCGTCGCGGTCGGCAACGACGGGCAGTTCCGCAAGTTCGTCGAGGCCGGCGGCCGGCCCGAGCTGGCGGACGACGAGCGGTTCGCGACGAACCCGTCGCGCGTGCGCCATCGCGACACGCTGGTGCCGATCCTCGCGGAGATGGTGAAGGCGCGCGACAAGGCCGACTGGATCGGTGCGCTCGAAGCGGCCGGCGTGCCGTGCGGCCCGATCAACGATCTCGACGAGGTGTTCGACAACGAGCAGGTGGTCGCGCGCGGGATGCAGGTGTCGCTACCGCACCCGTGCGGCGCGGACGCGAAGCTCGTGCGCAATCCGATCCGGATGAGCGCGACGCCGCCCGAAGCACACACGGCCCCGCCGCTGCTCGGCGCGCAGACCGACGACGTGCTGCGCGACATGCTCGGCTACGACGACGCGAAAATCGCCGCGCTGCGGGCGAAACAGGCGATCTGAACGCGGTGGGTGGTGCGGGTGCGGACGGCCGGCGTGGCAGCGGCCTCAACCGCCGCCCCGCCCCGCGCGGTCAATCGAGCGGTCAATCGATCTGTCAATCGCGACGGGCGAGCGCGTCGAGCCAGCCGCGCGCCTCGGGCCAGTCGCCCAGCCCGCTGTCCGCGTTGATGTGGCCGCGCGGGCCGATGTCGTGGAAGGCGCTGCCCCATGCATTCGCGCAGTGTCGGGCGAACGCGAGCGAGCCATACGGATCGTCGCTGCTGGCGACGACGCAGGTCGGAAACGGCAGCCGTTCATACGGCACGGGCCCGAAGCCGTGCGCGTCGGCCGGAAACGCGGGACCGTCGGGATCGGGCAACGCGACGAGCAGCGCGCCGCGCACTTTGGCGAGCGCGGCCGGGCGCGCATAGCGCGTCGCCCACCACGCGGTGGTCAGCGTACCGAGGCTGTGGCCGGCAATCAGCACCGGCCCGCGCGCGGCTTCAACCGCGCGATCGAGCGCGCGACACCAGCCGTTGCGGAACGCGCGGTCCCAGTCGGGCATCGCGACGCGCGAGAAGCGTGCGTCGGCACGCTCCCAGCGGCTCTGCCAGTGAAGCGGGCCCGAATTGGCGTAGCCCGGCAGGACGAGAACGGGGAATCGGCTCATGGAAAGTGCGTCGACGAGTGAAATCGTTATATGGCGTCGGCGCAGTGTCGCACACCCGTTCCTCCCTGATGCTGCCTGTCTGATACCGGAAGGATGTGCGTGGGGTCGGGACGCGCTGAGCGCAGCGTCGCGACCGGACGTCAAGCCGCCGTTTTGCAGGCGGCTCGCGTCATGTCATCGGTCAGCGCACGTTCGCGCCGACGATACCGCCTGCCGCTGCGCCGGCGACCGTGCCGAGCGGGCCGCCCGTGACCAGGTAGCCGAGCGCGCCGCCCGCGGCTGCGCCGATACCGGCATTGCGCTGCGTATGCGTCATGGCGCACGCGCCGAGTTGCGACAGGGCCGCGACGATCACGGCGGTACGAACGATAAACGTGGTCTTCTTCATCATGATTTTTTTGTCCTCCCGCCGCGCGGCATCCCGAACGGCGGCATTGATTCGGTGAAGCCATCATAGGCAACGCCAAACGGCCCGGGCAATCCGATTTACGTCGTGTTACAGCCGACACAATATCGAGATAATCGGTCGAAACCCGCCCCCGTCATGCCGCAAGCCGCGCGGGACGGACCCCGGTCAGGTAGAATCACGGGATTAAACCGGCGCGACGCGCCGACACAACCTGACGCCATCCGCATGAGCACCGAACGCAACGACGCCCCCGCGGCTTCCAATTTCATCCGCAACATCATCGACGACGACAACCGCACCGGCAAATGGGGCGGCCGCGTCGAGACGCGCTTTCCGCCCGAGCCGAACGGCTATCTGCACATTGGCCATGCCAAGAGCATCTGCCTGAACTTCAGCGTCGCGCGCGACTACGGCGGCGTGTGCCACCTGCGCTTCGACGATACGAACCCGGAAAAGGAAAGCGTCGAGTACGTCGACTCGATCGTCGACGCGGTGCGCTGGCTCGGCTTCGACTGGCGCAAGGACGCGGTCGATCACCAGTACTTCGCGAGCGACTACTACGACAAGCTGTACGAGTTCGCCGAGCTGCTGATCCAGCGCGGCAAGGCCTATGTCGACAGCCAGAGCGCCGATGAAATGCGCGCGAACCGCGGCTCGCTGACGGAAGGCGGCAAGCCGTCGCCGTTCCGCGATCGCACGCCGGCAGAAAACCTCGACCTGTTCCGCCGCATGAAGGCCGGCGAGTTCAAGGAAGGCGAGCACGTGCTGCGCGCGAAGATCGACATGGCTTCGCCGAACATGAACATGCGCGACCCGGTGATCTACCGGATCCGCTACGCGCACCACTACCGCACCGGCGACGCATGGTGCGTGTACCCGATGTACGACTACACGCACTGCATCTCGGATGCGCTCGAAGGCATCACGCATTCGCTGTGCACGCTCGAATTCGAGGATCACCGCCCGCTGTACGACTGGGTGCTGAACGAACTCGCGGAAGCCGGCATGTTCACGCGCCCGCTGCCGCAACAGATCGAATTCTCGCGACTGAACCTCACGTACGCGATCACCAGCAAGCGCAAGCTGCTGCAGCTCGTGACCGAGGGCCACGTCGACGGCTGGGACGACCCGCGGATGCCGACGATCGTCGGCGTGCGCCGCCGCGGCTTCACGCCGGAGAGCATCCACCTGTTCTGCGAGCGGATCGGCGTGACGAAGATCGACTCGTGGATCGACATGAGCATCTTCGAAGGCGCGCTGCGCGACGACCTCGACGACAAGGCAGCGCGTACCGTCGCCGTGCTCGATCCGCTGAAGCTCGTGATCGACAACTATCCGGAAGATCTCGAGGAAGCATGCACGGCGCCCGTGCACCCGCACCACCCGGATCGCGGCGTGCGCACGTTCCCGATCTCGCGCGAGCTGTGGATCGAGCGCGAGGATTTCGTCGAGAACCCGCCGAAGGGCTATTTCCGCCTGTTCCCGGGCAACAAGGTGCGCCTGCGCTACGGCTACGTGATCGAATGCACGGGCTTCGACAAGGATGCCGACGGCAACGTGACGGCCGTGCACTGCAACTACTTCCCGGACAGCAAGTCGGGCACCGAAGGCGCGAACACGTACAAGGTCAAGGGCAACATCCACTGGGTCAGCGCGAAGCATGCGCAGCCGGCCGAAGTACGGATCTACGACCGCCTGTTCAAGGAGCCGCATCCGGACGCGGGCGGCGCGAACTTCCTCGAGGCGCTGAATCCCGACTCGAAGAAGATCGTGCAGGCCTACATCGAACCGGGCAACGACGACATCGCACCGGAAACGCGCCTGCAGTTCGAGCGTCACGGCTACTTCGTCGCCGATCGGGTCGATTCGAAGCCGGGCAAGCCGGTGTTCAACCGGATCGTCGGGCTGCGCGACAGCTGGGGCAAGCCGGCTTGACGGCATGCTTCGCGCGCGGTGTGCGGCTTCGCAAGCCGCCGTCGCGCGACCATGAAAAAACCGGCTCCAGGGCCGGTTTTTTGTTGCGTGCCTTGAAGCGAAGCACGGTCACGGAGCAGCGGAAGCCGCCGCGCCCGTTCACCCACCCATCAACCGCCGATGCAAATCCGCGAGCGACAGCTTCGTGCGAAACAGCCGCGCGAGGCTGCGGCTCGCATACGCGTCGATGTCGGCGGGCACGGTCCAGCGATACGCATCCATCTCGGGGATCATCGAGCCGTCGCGACGGCTCGGAAACAGCGACGTGCACGTACAGTGCGCGAGATCGACTTCGTCGTCGGCCACGCGCACCGCGAACAGGTGCAGATCCTTGTCGTGCCGGTACGCGAAGCGGCCAAGATCGAGCAGCCGCTCGGCGCCGATCACGATGCCGGTTTCCTCGAGCAGTTCACGCAGCGCCGCGTCGGCCGGCGTCTCGCCCGGCTCGCCCTGCCCCTTCGGGATGTCCCAGTGCGTGGTGTCCGTTGCGTGCGCGAGGAACACGCGGCCGGCCGCATCGAGGATCACGACGCCGCACGACACCGTGCGCGGCGCGGCGCCCCGCTTCATCACGCGCGTGCTCAGCGCTTCTGCAGCTGCCACTTGCCCGCGGCCGTCTTGCAATAGACGGGCTTGAGCGTCATCGTCTGGCCCTTCGCGGTGATCTCGGTCGCGATTTCGCGGCAGGTCTTGCCGTCCGTCTCGGTCGTGCTCGGCGTGAGCTTCGCATCGATCTGCGTGCCGCGGCCGCTGCTCTGCCACGTCGTGGTTTCGCCGTCCTTGCCTTCGTCGCGCACCTGCACGACCGCCTTGGACAGCGATGCGCGGTCGGTCTTGCTGAAGTAGCTGATCGGCGTGTCGTTCAGGAAGTTCAGGTTGTTCTGCGCATGGGCGGGCAGCATCGCGGCTGCGCACGCGGCGCCGGCCAGCACGCGCGTGACGACGGAAAGGGATGCACGCATCGACATGTTTTTTCTCCTTGGATGTTCGATCGAACGGCGCGGTGCATGCCGGCGAACCGGGGGCCGGCCATCCGGCACGCACCACGCCCGTCAGCGAGCGAGCATAGCATGCGTGCTGTAATGAATGCCTCTACGGCTTGGCCGGCGCGGCCGTTTGCTGATATCCGTCAGTCAGCGTGCCGAGGAACGCGATCACGTCCTTGATCTCGGCCGCGTTCAGCGCCGGCTGGTCGCCGCGCTTGCGGTCGAACGGCGGCTCGCGGTTGATGTTCGGCCAGTAGCGCTTCGGCAAATCGTCGTAGATCTGCACCTTGCCGTGCACGACCGGATAGAACTTCTCCGGGTGGATGTCGCGTTCGACGTAGAAGCGCATCACGTCCTCGAGCGAGTGATACACGCCGTTGTGGAAGAACGTCTTGCGCAGCGCGACGTTGCGCAGCGACGGCGTGCGGAACAGCCCGCAGAATTCGTCGCGGCCCTTCAGGTCGGTACGCTCGGGGCCGCAGGCGCCGAGATCGTGGAAACGCGGGTCGTGATTGACGGGCAGCGCACGGTTGCGCGGCACCGCGATCGCGATCAGCCCGAAATCGCTGAACTGCGGCGGGCCACCTTCGAGCGTGCGCTGGCTGATGTGGCAGCTCGCGCAGTTGCCCTTCTTCTCGTCGTTGAACAGCTGCAGCCCGCGCAACTCCGCGGGCGTGAGCTGCGCATGGCCGGCCAGGTACGCGTCGTACTTGCTCGTGTACGGATCGAACAGCGCCGGCTGTTGCTGGAAGGCGTCGAGCGCGCGCAGCACCGCGTCGAAGGTCGCCTGGTCGTCGCCGAGCACCTGAGCGCCGAACGCCTGGCGGAACGCGTCCGCATAAGGGGCGGCGCGAACCGCCTGCGCGACCCTCGCCGGCGAGCTGCTCATCTCGAATGGCGACGTGAGCGGAATGCGCGCCTGCGCGTCGCGCGTGTCGACGCGGCCGTCCCAGGTCAGCCCGCCGGTCGGACCCGCGTCGATGCTTTCGTCACCTTCGTCCGGCGAATCGTGGAAGTGCTCGCTGAACGGCGGGATGCCGCGCAGGTACTTCAGCGACGGCACCGCGCGAAAGCCCGTGCGGTGCATGTCGTCGCCGCCGAGCTGCACCGACAGCGCGTTCGGCGGCCCGAACGCATGCTCGGCGCTATGGCACGACGCGCAGGCGAGCTTGCCGGAGCCCGACAGCGACGGATCGAAGAACAACTGCTTGCCAAGCGCCGTCATCTGCTTGACGCCCTCGAATACCTGCGCGCGCGTCTGCGGCTGGCTGGCCGGCGCCACCGCGGGCGCGGCCGGGGCCGCTTGCGCCGCCGGCACGACGGACGCGGCCGGCGTAGTCGCGCCGGGCCGCGCATCGCAGCCGGCGAGCGCCGCGAGCCCGGCGGCCAGCGCCAGCGCGGCCGCGGCAGGGGTCAACGATCGCGCGAACGCGCGGGGTTTCAGAAGGCTGTGCATCGTCGTTCTTCTTGTAGCGGTGGGCAATCGGCCGGAGCTTATGTCAGTTCCATGACCGTTGCATGACGTTCCACCGACAGTCAATTGAAAGCAGCCCTACACCCGCCTGTCAAATCGGTTCCAGATAATGCGCGCAACCGGTCGGTGCCTCGCAATGCCCGCACCGGCCGTACATCAACCCGGTTCCCACACGCGACAAACGACGAAAGAGAGAACATCGCATGAAGAAGCACGCCTGGATTCGCTATACGCCGATCGCCCTCGCGGCCGCGCTCAGCCTGACCGCCTGCGGCGGCGACGATGTCACGCAGCAAGGCCTGTCGGCCGTCAAGAACGTGGTCGTGATCTACGCGGAAAACCGCAGCTTCGACAACCTGTATGGCAACTTCCCCGGCGCGAACGGCCTGCAGAACGCAACGGCCGCGAACTCGGTGCAAAAGGATCGCGACGGCTCGACGATGGCGACGCTGCCGAAGATCTGGGGCGGCCTGACCGCGACCGGCATCACGCCGGCGGTGACCGAGGCGATGACGGCGAACCTGCCGAACACGCCGTTCGCGATCGACGATCCGAAAGGCTTCAACCAGTCGATGAGCATCGCGACGCGCGACATCGTGCACCGTTTCTACCAGGACCAGATGCAGATCAACGGCGGCAAGAACGACATGTATGCCGCGTGGACCGATGCGGGCGGCCTGACGATGGGCCACTACACCGCCGATCCGTCGAAGCTGCCGCTGTGGAAGATCGCGCAGCAGTACGTGCTGGCCGACAATTTCTTCATGGGTGCGTTCGGCGGCTCGTTCCTGAACCACCAGTACCTGATCTGCGCGTGCGCGCCGTTCTATGCGAACGCGGACAAGAGCCCGGCGGCCGGCAAGATCGCAGTCCTGAACGCTGACGGCAAGTCGCTGAAGGTCGCCGCGAACTCGCCGGCCTCGGCGCTGAGCGGGCCGCCGAAGTTCGTCAACGACGGCGCGCTGACGCCTGACTTCTACGGCATCAACACGATGCAGCCGGCGTACCAGCCGAGCGGCAACAAGGCGGCCACGGGCGGCGATCCGCTGCTCGCCGACCCGGCCAATCCGTCGACGATGCCGCCGCAGACGGCGACCAACATCGGCGACCTGATGACCAACGCGGGCGTGTCGTGGGCGTGGTACAGCGGCGCGTGGGGCCAGGCGCTGCAGGCGAGCCAGAACGGCACGTCGAACGTGATCTACGGTGCCGATCTGTCGACGCCGAACTTCCAGCCGCACCACCAGCCGTTCAACTACTTCGCGAACCAGGCGCCGGGCACCGCGAGCCGCGCGCAGCACCTGCTCGACGGCGGCGCGAACGGCGCCGAGTTCATCAAGGCGATCGATGCGGGCACGCTGCCGCAGGTCACGTTCTACAAGCCGCAGGGCAACCTGAACGAGCACCCGGGCTACACCGACGTCACGTCCGGCGACCAGCACATCGCCGACGTGATCGCGCACCTGCAGGCAAGCCCGCAGTGGAAGAACATGGTCGTGGTCGTCACGTACGACGAAAACGGCGGCTTCTGGGATCATGCCGCGCCGCCGAATGCCGACCGCTGGGGCCCGGGCACCCGCATTCCGGCGCTGATCGTGTCGCCGTACGCGAAGAAGGGCTTCGTCGACCATACGCAATACGACACGGGCTCGATCCTGCGCTTCATCACGCGCCGCTTCTCGCTGCCGCGCCTCGCGGGCCTGCAACAGCGCGACGACGCGCTGAAGGCCAACGGCGCGCAGCCGATGGGCGACCTGACGAACGCGCTGCAACTGTCGCCGAACCTGTAACGGCATCGCCGTCACCGCGAACGGGCCGGCCACGCCGCCGCCCCGGACGAACGAAGGGCAGCCCCACGGGGCTGCCCTTTTTCACGTCGCGTGCGGGTGGCTGCGCGCCGCCGTCACCACCCATACTTCAGCTCGACGCCGACATAGTCGGCGTTGTGCCCGCCCGCCTGGCGGATCGCATCGCCAACCTGGAAATGCACGGCCTCGATCGCACCGATGAGGTTCGCGGCAATCGTCCAGTCCGCGCGCAGCTGCACGTACATCCCGGTCCACAACCCGCCCTTGCCCGCCGTGCCCGGCACCGGGATGTTCGGCTGCTGATAGACGGCGTCGCCGGTCGTCTCGCGCCACTGGAAGCCGAGCGCACCGAGCAGCGACAGGTTCGCCGACGGCTTCAGCGTCACGGACGGCTTCACGTGAATCAGGTTCGCGTAGCTCGTATAGCCGGCCAGCGTGAAGTAATAGCCGTTCGGAAACAGCGGGTTGAAGGTGCTCACGCGGCCATCGTGCGGATGCCGGTCGCCCGACGCCGCGTCGACCTGCAGCGCGATACGCGGCGACCACGGCGCATCGAGCTTGTAGCCGGCGATCGACCCGACGGCCCACGCCCCGATCGTCGCGTTGCCGACCGTGCCGGTCTGCAGCATCGTTTCGAGGTCCCAGTCGAAGCGCCCCAGCGTGCCCGTGTAGCGCACGTCCCACACGTCGCGATGCTCGGGACCGCTCGCGTCGAGGAACCGCGCGTTGTTGCGGTTGTAGCGCGACCAGTAGCCGGACAGGTCGCCCGGCCCGACCGACTGCCGCTCGAAGCGCACGCCGCTGAACGTGAGGTCGCGATTCGACACGTCGTCGAAATCGGACGCGTTGCGGTTCTGCACCGGCTGCGTCGCATAGCCGATGAAGCGCCACTTCTGGTACTCGTAGACGGCCCAGACCGCATCGAACGCCTGCCGTACGTTCGGGCCGTCGCGCGTGGCGATGAAACGCTGCAAGTCGAACGCCATCTCCTGGCGGCCGACGCGGAACTTGAACGTGCCGCCGCCGAGCGCGCCCGTGTAGGTCGCGAACGCCTGCTCGAGATCGAGCGGGTTCTTGTCGACCGGCGACACGGTGTTCTTGCCGAACGCGCGGGCGTCCTGCAACTGCACGAAGAACTGCCAGTGCTGGCCGAGATGCGCATCGGCATGCACTTCGATGCGCTGGATCAGGTACGTATCCGATTGCGCTGAACCGATGCCGAACAGCGGCGCGTCATTGGTCTCGAGACGCTCGCGCAGGTTCACGCCGAGCGACAGATAGGAGGACGGATCGTTGCCGAGCGGAAGGTATTTCAAGCCGTCGAGGGGTGCGCGCGGCACGCACGGATTCGCGAGCACCGACCAGTCTTCCTGCCAGCGGTTGAACAGCACCACGGGGCGCTTGGCCGTGCAGGTCGATGCGGCAGCGGCGGTTGGCGTTGCCGATGTCGTTGGCGTTGCCGTTGACGCGGCCGCCGCCGGCTCCTGCACCGGCGTGGAAGCCGGCGTCGATGCCGGCGCCGTTTGCGCGCATGCCGCGTCGGCGCCCGCGAACAGCAGCCCCGCGACGATCGACGCGCGCGCGGCCCGTGCGGCGTGCGGGCCGTGATGCCTTCCCCGTCCCCGCTCGATCATGCGCGCTCCTGTGTGGTCGTACCCGCCGTTTGTGCCGCGCACAGGGCAAGCGTCGCGAGCGCGCCGACCGGCGCGAGCAGCGCGAAAAACCCGACGAAGCGGAACCCGAGCGCGCCGCATGCGGCACCGAGCGCGAACGCGACGATCGCCGGCAGCATCTTGCCGAAGCGCGCCCGCGCCGCCGCGCGCGCGGCCTCGGCGGTGCCGGCCGACAGCAGGTCGACCGCGTCGAGGATCGCCTGCGTCACGTTGCCGGTCATCACCGTGTTCGGCACGCCGCCGGCGCGCGCGATCACGCGCGGATGCGCGTTCTGCACGCCCATCGCGAACGTGCCGACGATGCCGGCCACGAGCGCCGGCAGGCTGTCGGGCTGCGTGACGGGCGTCGCCCATACGCCAGCCGCGCAGAAGCCGAGCAGCAGCACGGCCTGCACCGCATGCAGCGTGCGCGCGCCCTGCCAGGCGGGGCGCCCGGACATCGCCCGTGCGATCAGGCTGCTCGCGATCACGCCGCAGACGAACGCGGGAAACACGCTGAGCTTCAGCACGATGCCCTGGCCGAAGCCCGCGATGCCCGCGCCGATCAGCACGAAGTTGCCCGTCACGTGCGCGGTGAACAGCCCGAACAGCGCGACGAAGCTCAGCGTATCGACGAAGCCAGCCACCGCGGCAAGGATCGTATCCTCGTGCTTCATCGCGCCGCGCTCGCGTGGATTTCGGCGACGTAGCCACCCGGGAACTGCACGAGCGCCGCGTCACGGCCGTCCGACGTGAACGGCGGCACGAGCACGGTCACGCCGGCTGCCTTGGCTTTCTCCAGCGTCGCGGCGAGATCGTGCACTTCGTAACCGGTCATCTCGCGCCCGAACGGGTAAGGCAGGTGGCCGTCGGTCACGAGCACGGTCATCTTGCCGAAACCCGATTCGATGCGGATGCGGCGATACGTGTCGTTCGGCCGGCCGATCTCGATCCCGGGCGCCTTGAGGGTGTCGGATACCACCTTGCCGTTCGAGAACTTCACGAAATCGTGCACCAGCTTGCGCACGCTTTCCGGCGACACGTACACGCGGTTCTCGGGCACCGTCTCCAGCGTGTCGTAGCGCGGCGCTTCGGTATGCCAATAGAGCTGCATGTTCAGGCCACCGGTCCAGCGGATGATCGCGTCGCGGCCGATCGGATCGGGGAACGTGTCGACGATCACGTCTGCACCGTGCGCGCGCGCCGTCTTCATCGCGACGTCCATGTCGGTGACGAGATAACCGGTGCGCTCCGCGCAGAACGGATACGGGATCGGCGTCTTGAAGCCGAACACCGAGATCGTGCCGACCGGCGTGAGCACGAGCTGCGACATCGTCTGGCTCGGCGTGGGCGTGACCTGGAACACGCCCTGCTTCGACTTCTTGCCGCCGAACGTCGCGACGAAGCTGTCGGTGAAGCGGTCGAAGTCTTCCGGCGCCACGCACACGTGTGTCGTGTCGTATTGCGGGCCGACGGCCACCGTCGGCGTGGCCGCCGGCGGCACCGGCGGCTTCGCGAACGACGCCGGCGCCGCGACGCAGCCGGCCGCGATCGTCAGCGCGCACAGTGCGGATCGAATGGTCATCATGATCAGGTTTCCTTGTTGTGTCATCGAATAGTGCAATCGGTCACGCGCGGACATCGCCGTCCACGCGCTTCGCATCGGCGAGCACGGTCGCGAGCACGAGTGCGGCGATCAGCCCGAGATGCTCGAAAAAGCTGTTGAGCGCCATGAAATGCTCGGCGCCCGTACGGTTCCAGAAATCGTTGGCCACCCCCATCGCGACCAGCGTCAGCATACCGAGGCTGCCCGCGCCGAGCCGCGTGAAGCGGCCCAGCACGATGCACAGCGAGCCGGCGATCTCGACTGCGATCGCGAGCGCCGCCCACAGCGCGGCCGGCTGCAGCCCGAAATGCGCCTGCTCGGCGACCGCGCCATGGAAGTCCAGCGCCTTCGCGATACCGCCGATCAGGTACGCGGACACCAGCGCCAGCCGCGCGAGCGGCAGGACCCACGGCTGCGCGAGCAGCGCGCGGACCCACGCCGGGTTGCCGGCGCCGACGTGTTGGGTCGGGGTCGCCATGTCAGACCGCCCAGCACGAACAGCCGAACGCGCCCCAGAAGCCCTTCGCGTCCGAGGTCGGCAGCGCGCGGCTCCATGCGCTGGCATGCGCATGGCCGTGCAGGCCGCACGCACTGGCGCAACCGCACATCGCCGCGGCAGCCGCCGCGCGCTGCAGCGGTGCGCCGTCGCGCTGCGTCGCGCCCCAGCCACCGTAGCCGCCGTAGGCGCGCACCGGCGACCAGTCCGGCATCGCCGGCGGAATCGGCGCGTCGTGCGACGTGAACGGCCCCGCCCCCCACACGATCCGGCCGCCCACCACCGTCAGCAGCGCCGTCGTATCGACGATATCGTCCTCCGCGCACGTGAAGAAATCGCGATCGGGGACCATCAGGTCGGCCAGTTGCCCGACCGCGATGCGCCCTTTCTTGCCCTCTTCGTTCGAGAACCACGTCACGTACTCGGTCCACATCCGCAGCGCGGTCTCGCGATCGAGCAGGTTGCGCTGCGGATACAGGCGCATCCCGCCCACCGTCTTGCCCGTCACGAGCCATGCGAGCGACACCCACGGGTTGTACGACGCCACGCGCGTCGCGTCGGTGCCGGCCGACACCTTGAGGCCTTTCGACAGCATCTTCGCGACCGGCGGCGTCGCTTCGGCCGCCTGCGCGCCGTAGCGCTCGACGAAGTACTCGCCCTGGTACGCCATCCGGTGCTGCACCGCGATGCCGCCGCCGAGCGCCGCGATCCGGTCCATCGACTTCTCGGAGATCGTTTCCGCGTGATCGAAGAACCAGTTCAGCCCTTCCAGCGGGATGTCCTGGTTGACCTTCTCGAACACGTCGAGCGCGCGGCTGATCGTTTCATCGTAGGTCGCATGCATGCGCCACGGCCAGCGGTTTTGCGCAAGCACGCGCACGACGCCTTCGAGATCGTCTTCCATCTGCGCCGGCAGATCCGGGCGCGCGACGCGGAAATCCTCGAAATCGGCGGCCGAGAACACCAGCATCTCGCCTGCGCCGTTGTGACGGAAGTAATCGGTGCCGTCGTGGTACTTGCTGCTCTTCGTCCAGTTGACGAAGTCTTCTTTCTCCGCGTTCGGCTTCTGCGTGAACAGGTTGTAGGCGATCCGGATCGTCATCTCGCCCGCGTCATGCAGCTTGCGGATCACCTCGTAATCGTCGGGGTAATTCTGCGAGCCGCCGCCCGCGTCGATCACGCCCGTCACGCCGAGCCGGTTCAGCTCGCGCATGAAGTGGCGCGTCGAGTTGTACTGGTACTCGAACGGCAGCTTCGGGCCTTTCGCGAGCGTTGCGTAGAGGATCGTCGCGTTCGGGTTCGCGAGCAGCAGGCCCGTCGGATTGCCCGCGGCGTCGCGCAGGATCGTGCCGCCCGGCGGCTCGGGCGTGTCCTTCGTATAACCCACGACACGCAGCGCGGCCGCGTTCAGCAGCGCACGGTCGTACAAATGCAGGATGAACACCGGCGTATCGGGCGCGACCGCGTTGAGCTCGTCGATCGTCGGCAGGCGCTTCTCGGCGAACTGGTGTTCGGTGAAGCCGCCGACCACGCGCACCCACTGCGGCGCCGGCGTGATCGCAACCTGCTGCTTGAGCATCTCCATCGCGACCGCGAGCGAGCGTACGCCGTCCCAGCGCAGCTCCATGTTGTAGTTCAGGCCGCCACGGATCACGTGGCAATGGTTGTCGGTCAGGCCCGGCAGCGCCGGGCGGCAGCCGAGGTCGACCACCTTCGTCGCACGGCCCGCGAGCGGCATGACCTCCGCGTCGCTGCCGACGGCGACGAAGCGGCCGTCCTTGATCGCGACCGCAGTGGCGACGGGGTTCGCACGGTCGAGCGTCGTGATGCGTCCGTTGTGCAGGATCAGATCCGGTTGATTATCAGTTGCACTCATTAATATGTCCTCGATGCGGTCAGAAGCCGAGCCAGTGACGGATGGAGCCGATGGCCTGCGAGCCGATCAGCATGCCGGCGAGGCCGATCAGCGCAATGAGCGGCGGCGCCGGCGAGCGCACCTTGATCACGCTGTACACGACGCCGATCAGCACGCCGGCCGACAGCGACAATAGATAAGATTCCATAACGATTATTCTCCCCGGCCGGATTAGAATGAGCCGCATCGCGCCGGCCGCATGCTGCGCCGCCGTATCCACTTCGCTTCCCTGCCACTCTGTCCGACCATGCAACACCTTCCTGATCTCGAAGCCTGGGCCATCTTCGCGCGCGTCGCGGAGCTCGGTTCGTTCGCCAAAGCCGCCGAGCTCCTCGGCGTGTCGCAACCGACCGTCTCGAAGGCGATCGCGCGTCTCGAAAAGCGCCTCGGCGCGATGCTGCTGTACCGCACGTCGCGCAAGCTGTCGCTCACGCCGACCGGCGAACTGCTGCGCGACCGCGCGATCCGCCTGCTCGCCGATGCGGAACTGATCGAGAGCGAGGCCTCCGCGCAAGCGCTCGAACCGCACGGCCTCGTGCGCGTGAACGCGCCGATGTCGTTCGGGCTGCGCCATCTGTCGCCGCTGCTGCCCGCGTTTCTCGAGCGCCATCCGCGCGTCGACATCGACCTCGTGCTCACCGACCACATCGTCGACATCGTGTCCGGCGGGTTCGACGTCGCGATCCGGATCGCCGAGCTCAGCGATTCGTCGCTGCGCTCGCGCCGCCTGTGCGCGGTGCGTCGTCCGCTCGTCGCGTCGCCGGCGTATCTGGCCCGGCATGGCCGGCCCACACATCCGCGTGACATTGAGAAGCACGTGTGCCTCACCTACACCAACCTGCCGACGCCCGAGCACTGGCGTTTTCGCCACCCGGCCTCGGGCGACGACTTCGGCGTGAACGTGCACGGACGCATCCGCACCAACAACGCCGACGTGATCGTCCCCGCACTGATCGCCGGCCACGGCCTCGCGCTTCAGCCCGAGTTCCTGGTGTGGGACGAACTGCAGCGCGGCGTACTCGAAGAAGTCATGCATGACTGGAGGATCGCCGACGTCAACGTCAACCTGATGACGCCGCCCGGCATGCTGCGTGCCGCGCGCGTGACGGTGCTGCTCGATTTCCTCGCCGAACATTTCTCGCACGCGCCGTGGGCGCTGCCCGCGGCCTGAGCGGGCGGCGGCCGGCGGATCGCCGCAGGTCGCCGCTTGCATCGGATACGGCGCCCGCAGCCGGTCGCCCGCGGCCGGTCGCCCGTTACTTCGCCGGCACGGCCGGGATCGACTCGTGCGGCGTCGCGGTACGCTGCGCGGCCTTGTGGACCATCGTGTATGCGTAGTCGACGCCCATCCCGTACGCGCCCGAATGCTCCTTCACGACCGCCATCACCGCGTCGTACGTGTCGCGACGCGCCCAGTCGCGCTGCCACTCGAGAATGACCTGCTGCCAGGTCACGGGCACAGCGCCGGCCTGCACCATCCGCTGCATCGCGAAATCGTGCGCGGCCTGCGACGTGCCGCCCGATGCGTCGGCCACCATGTAGATCTCGTAACCGCCTTCGAGCATCGCGCACAGCGCGAACGTCGTATTGCAGACTTCGGTCCACAGACCCGACACGATCACCTTCTTGCGGCCGTTCGCGGCCAGTGCGTCGCGCACCTTCTGGTCGTCCCACGAGTTCATCGACGTGCGTTCGAGCGTCTTCTGGTTCGGGAAGACGTCGAGCAGTTCGGGATAGGTATGACCGGAGAACGCCTCGGTCTCGACCGTCGTGATCGTGGTCGGGATATTGAACGCCTTCGCGGCCTTCGCAAGGCCGACTACGTTGTTCTTCAGCGTCTGGCGATCGATCGACTGCACACCGAACGCCATCTGCGGCTGCTGGTCGATGAAGATCAGCTGGCTGTTGTGCGGGGTAAGTACTTCGAGCTTCGGGTTGCTCATGGCGTGATCATCCTTGGAACGGGAAGGGGAATCTTTCCTCGCCGCGAACGCGGGAGGATTCGAGTTGGGTACGACGCTTGATCGGCTTCGTCCGTCTCGATTCATTAAAACCGCAATCCTCTGACACGAACATCCAAAAAATGGAATCACATGGATTCCAGAATAGGTGGTCGCCCAAGGGCAATCCGCCCTTTTTTTCTTCACGTAAACCCGATACGCTTCGAGAGCCCTCGACGATGCACTCGTCGCCACCCGTCGTTCGATCACGAGACCACGAGACGCCCATCATGAAAGCCTATGTCCTGTCGCTGCTCGCCGGCGTCCTCGCCGGCGCCATCTACGGCACGATCGGCGTGAATTCGCCGGCGCCGCCGATCATCGCACTCACCGGCCTGCTCGGCATGCTCGCCGGCGAACAGATCCTGCCGGTCGTGCGACGCATGCTCGCGGGCCACCGGCTGAACACCGCATGGCGCGACGCGAAGTGCAGCCAGCACATGTTCGGCGCGCTGCCCGGCGGCGCCACGAACGACCGCAAGCCGTCGTGACGCAATCGTTCATCACCGGCCACGCATGACCAACGTCGAACTGTTTCATTACCTGCTGCTGTTGATCTGCGGGGCAGGCGCACTCACCTGGCTCGCCGAACGGATCTCGATTCCGCCGGCCGTCGTGCTGCTGCTCGGCGGCTGCGTGGTCGCGGTGGCCGGCAAGCGCGTGCCCGACATGGACCCGGCGCTGCTGCTCGCGGCCGTGCTGCCGCCGCTGCTGATGTCGAGCGGGTTCTACACCGCGTGGAAGGAATTCCGGCAGGAGCTCGCATCGATCGCGTCGCTCGCGCTCGGCGCGGTGGTGTTCACGACCGTCGCGGTCGCGCTCGCCGTGCATGCGGTGAACCCGGCGCTGCCGTGGGCCGCCTGCTTCACGCTCGGCGCGATCGTGTCGCCGCCCGATGCGGTCGCCGCGAAGGCGATCCTGCAGCGCCACCCGCTGCCCGCGCGGCTCGTCGCGGTGCTCGAAGGCGAAAGCCTCGTCAACGATGCGTCGGGCCTGCTGCTGTACCAGATGGCCGTATCGGCCGCGCTCGCCGTGTCGATCACGGCCGCGAGCGCCACCGGCCTGTTCTTCTCGCTCACGCTGATCGGCATCGCGGTCGGCCTCGCGTGCGGCCATGCAATGAGCTGGGTGCTGCCGCGCCTGCGCGACCCGATGCTCGGCATCGTCGTGACCTTCGCGATGGCATGGGGCAGCTACGGGATCGCGGAAGCCGTCGACGGCTCGGGCGTGCTGTCGGTCGTCACCTGCGGGCTCGTGCTCGGCGTGCGCCAGCATCGCGTATTCGACGCCGACATGCGGATCAAGGCGAAGGCGACCTGGGAAGCGATCGTGTTCGTGCTCGACGCGCTCGTGTTCATCCTGATCGGCCTCGCGCTGCACGCGATCCTCGCGCGCGTGAACCACGAAGGCGCGGTGCTGATGGCCGGCCTGCGCGTCGCGCTGCCCGCCACCGCCGCCGCGATCGCCGCGCGCATCGTGTGGGTGTTCGTCGCGATGTGGCTGCCGGGCCGCCTGCGCGCGCCGCGCGCCGGCCACGCACCGTGGTCGTGGCGTGAGGCCATCGTGCTCGGCTGGTCGGGCATGCGCGGCGTCGTGAGCCTCGCGGCCGCGATCGCGCTGCCCGCCAATTTCCCGGGCCGCGACCTGATCCTGTTCAGCACGTTCCTGCTGATCATCGCCACGCTCGTCGTGCAGGGCGGCACGCTCGCGCCGCTGATCCGCGTGCTGAAGCTGCGCCCGGCCGCGCGCCACACGATGTCCGAGCACGCGGTGCGCGCGCATGCGTTCGGCGCGGCGCTCGCCGAACTCGACGCGCTCGAACAGCGCGGCTCGACTCTCGAGCGGCCGTCGCTCGACCGCCTGCTCGCCGAATACCGGAACCGCGTCACCTTCAACGACCGCGCGCATCGCCAGGGCGCCGAGCCGGCCAACGTGCGCTCGCGCATGCTGCGCGTCGAACTCGACCTCGTCGGCGTGTCGCGCCGCGCGCTGCTCGACCTGCATCGCGACGGCAAGGTCGACGACGCCGTGCTGCACCGGATCGAATCGGAGCTCGATTTCGAGGAACTGCGGCTGCAGCGACTGCTCGAACCGTAACGCCCGGCCCGGCCGCCGGCCTCCCCTTTTTTCACATGGAACTGCAATGAGCGAACTGTCCGTCGAAGCGAGCATCGGCTCGGTCGATTACCTGGTCCACTTCACCGACGGCGTCCACCAGTGGCGCGCCGACGAACCGGCGTCGCTCGGCGGCGGCGATGCGGCGCCCGCGCCCGTCACGCTGCTGCTGTCGAGCCTCGGCGCGTGCACCGCGATCACGCTGAAAATGTACGCACAGCGCAAGGGCTGGCCGCTCACCGAAGTGCACGTGAAGCTCGCGCACGAATCGGGCAGCGCGGGCAGCACGATCGTGCGCCGCATCACGCTCGAAGGCGACCTGTCCGGCGAACAGCGCGAACGGCTGCTGCAGATCGCGAACGCGTGCCCGGTGCACAAGATCCTCACGCATCCGATCGCCATCGACACGGCGATCGCCTGACGCGCCCCGCCTCGACTACCAGAGCCCCACCATGTCCGCCTCGATCAAGACCCTGCTCACGCCGCGCGAAAGCGACATCGGCAACCTCGTCGTGCGCCGCGTGCTGCCCGCGCGCGCCGCCCGCGTCGTCGGCCCGTTCATCTTCTTCGACGAGATGGGGCCGGCCGTGCTGCCGGCCGGCAGCGGCATCGACGTGCTGCCGCATCCGCACATCGGCCTCGCGACCGTCACCTACCTGTTCGACGGTTCGCTGATGCACCACGACAGCCTCGGCTTCCGGCAGAAGATCGTGCCGGGCGACGTGAACTGGATGACCGCCGGCCGCGGCATCGTGCATTCGGAGCGCTCGCCCGACGAAGACCGGCCGCGCGATCAGCCGGTCCACGGGATCCAGACCTGGGTCGCGCTGCCGGTCGAGCATGAAGACACCGCGCCCGCGTTCGTCCATCATGCGGCCGACACGCTGCCGTCGTTCACGCGCGACGGTGCGAGCGTGCGCGTGATCGCGGGCACCGCGTTCGGGCTCACGTCGCCGGTCGCCGTGTTCTCGCCCACGCTCTATGCGGTTGCGGAATTCGCGGCAGGCGGCACGCTGGCGCTCGATGCCGAACATGAGGAGCGTGGCGTGTACCTCGTTGACGGCGATCTCTCGATCGACGGCACGCCGCTCGCCGCCGCGACGATGGCCGTGCTGGAGCCGGGCGCGACCGTGACACTCGCCAGCACGAACGGCGCCCGCGTGATGCTGCTCGGCGGCGCCCATCTGCCGGGCGAGCGGTTCATCGAATGGAATTTCGTGTCGAGCGCGCGCGCGAAGATCGATGCGGCCCGTGCGGCGTGGGCCGATCAGACCTTCGGCAAGGTGCCGGGCGAAGAACACGAGTGGACGCGCCAGCCGGAACGCAAGGCGCAGTAAGGTCACAACGCACAGCCAGCGGGTTCGCCCGCGGGCAAGCCACGCAACGGCCGGCTCCCATGCCGGCCGTCGCGCGTTTACCGCTTCAATCCCATCAGCTTCGCGAGCGTAGGCCAGCGGTCGAGCGACTCGATGAACGCGCGGCGCGCCTGCTCGTCGACGTAACGCTCGGGATCGAGCGCGGGCAGGTGCCGCGCGAGGCCGAGCACGTCGTTCGGTTGCGACAGGCGATCATCGTCGCTGTCGGCGGGGAGCATTACTGTTCGTCGATCCATACGCCATCCGGAGTTTTCACCGCGTAGCCCGCGGCCGTCTGCATCGTCACCGTGCCCTCGTTTTCGCCCACCATCCGCGTGCGCGGCAGGTCGGCCGCGTACTGCGCGAGCGTCGTGCCCGGCTTGAACGGGCTGTTCGACACGAGGTTCGACAGCAGTTGCGCGAGCGCGAGGAAGCTGGTCGGCTGGTCGATCACGGTCGTCGCGCCGTGGTTGCCGGTAAAGCCGACGAGCCGCACGCCGACCGGCCCGTGCACGATGCGCGGCGTCGGGATCTCGCGCAGGCCCGCGACCTGGTACTTGTCGCCGCGCAGCGCGGCGCCGTGCTCGGGCACGAACACGATCACCGCGCGGCGGCCCGATTGCGCGATCAGGTCGGCCAGGTGATCGAAGTCGTCCATCAGCTTCGTCACGCGCTGCGGATACGAGTCGATGCTCGTGAGCGCGCTGCCGACGACGCGGTTGCCGTCGTGCAGGCTGATCGTGTTGTAGTACAGCGCGACCGGGCCCGGCACCGACGCGCGCTGCGCGTACCAGTTCGCGAGTGTCGCGTAGTCGCTCTTGATCTCCGAGCCGTCGAACGCGTGCATCGCGACGGGCGCGGCCGCGTTCGACACCGGCGGCGCGTCGGGCACGCCGATGTTGTCGTGGATCACCTGCAGGAAGTTGTCGAAGTGGCCGTCGTGGTTCAGCAGCGACTGCACCTTGTAGCCCGCGCTCGCCAGTTGCGAGAACAGGTAGCACTGCTGCGGCGCCGGCTTGTACAGATCGGCGTGAGCCTCCTGCCCGCAGCTCGCGCGCAGCACGCGGATCGCGGCCGGGCCGCTGTAGCTCGCGGCCGTGCTGAAGTTATTGAACAGGTAGTCGAAGTGACTCAGCATCGGGTGGTTGCGTACCTTCGCGGCATCGAGGTCGTCCCACGACAGCGAGCAGATGTGCAGCACGATCACGTCGAACTGCGCGGATGGATCGTTGCCGAGGTGGCCGAACGCGACCTGCCGCTGCGATTCCTGCGTGCGGAACGTCGCGAGCGCGGCGTTGTGATCCTCCGGCTGGCCGGCGAGCGTCGTGCCCGTCGCGCTCGCCTGCTGCGGAAGCGGTGCGACGACGCGCGCCATCAGCCCGGTGCCGGCCTGCCACAGCGGCATCACGACCAGCACGGCCAGCACGAACGTCGCGACGCGCAGCCAGCGATTGACGATGAAGTAGACGATCAGCGCGCCGGCCACCGTCAGCAACAGCACCGGCGGCAGCAGGCGCGGCAGCAGCTCCATCCAGTACTCGAGGCGGAACGTGCTCACTTCGCGCGCGGCTTCGGCGAGCCGGGCGAGCGGCGGTGCATGCATCTCGCGTGCGAGCAGCGGCACCGCGATCGCGATCGCCACGACCTGCCGGACGATGCGCCACGCGCGCCGCCGGATCGGTGCGCTCGCCGCGAGCGCCACCGCGAACGCGAGGTTCGCGAGCCAGAACGGCTGCAGGTGCCCGGTCGCGAACAGCGCGAACTTCAGGATGAAATACAGATTCCAGAACGTCATCTAACCCACTCCATGATGAGCGCCGCGTCAGTCGCGCGCCCGATCGAGTTTCGGCGCCAGCATGGCCAGCAGGCCGCGCGCCGCACCCTTCCACATCCGTACGTTGCCGTCCAGGCCGATCCGCAACACTTCCTTCAGCCCGCCGAGCGGGGTGTCGACCCGCTGGCCTTCGTGCCAGTCGAGCCACGCGTCCGCGCGGCCGAACGTGCATTGCACGAGCTGGCGCTCCTGTTCGAGCGTGAGTTCGTCGAAGCTCACGCCGACATGAGTCGGCGTCACGCGGCTCACGCGCACCGGGAACGGGAACGGCCGGTCGCCGCGCGTCACGCACACCGTCAGCGTGTCGCCGACGGCGAGCGAGAGGCCCGGCACCGCTTCGAGGCCGAGGCCGCCGGTCGAGTAGTCGCTCGTGAAGCACGCGGCGGTCGAGCCGTCGGCGAGCAGCAGCATGGCCGGCACACGCATCGCGATCCGGTGCGTGACGCGCACCTGCTTGGTCTCGCGCGCCACGGCCAGCGCCGCGCCGAGCATCGCGAGGTTGTACACGGTCCAGCCGAGCGTGATCAGGATCGTCGACGCCTCGTCGCCCTGGTCGGCCACGAGCCGCCACAGGCCCGCGAGGATCGCGAGCACGTTCATCCCGAACAGCACCAGATACGGCTTCGACGTCGACCAGTCGACGTAGCCTTCGTCGATCTTGCCGCCCTTGTCGGTCACGTTGAACTTGCCGTGCTTCGGGCTGAAGAACGCGACGGTGGTCGGCAGCGCGATGTACCACGCCAGCACCGATTCGTAGACCTCGGCCCAGAACGAATGGCGGTAGCGCCCCTGCATCCGCGAGTTCGCGACGTTCGCGAGCACGAGATACGGGATCACGTAGCTCGCGAGCGCGAGCGCCGACGCGTTGATGAAGTACAGGTGGAAGAACAGGTACGCGAGCGGGATCGTCAGGAACACCAGCCGCGGAATCCCGTAGAAGAAGTGCAGCATCGCGTTGCCGTAGCAGATCCGCTGGATGAGGCCGAGCCCGCGCCCGAGGAACGGGTTGTCGATGCGGAAGATCTGCGCCATCCCGCGCGCCCAGCGCGTGCGCTGCTTCACGTGGCCCGCGAGGCTTTCGGTCGCGAGGCCGGCCGCCTGCACGGTCGGCAGGTATGCCGACGTATAGCCGCGCCGGTGCAGCTTGAGCGCCGTGTGCGCATCCTCGGTCACGGTCTCGACCGCGACGCCGCCCACCTCTTCCAGCGCGCTGCGCTTGAGCACCGCGCACGAGCCGCAGAAGAACGTCGCGTTCCACAGGTCGTTACCCGACTGCACGAGGCCGTAGAACAGGTTGCCCTCGTTCGGGATCTCGCGGAACGTGCCGAGGTTGCGCTCGAACGGATCGGGCGAGAAGAAATGGTGCGGCGTCTGCACGAGCGCGCACTTCGGGTCGCGCAGGAACACGCCCATCGTCGTCTGCAGGAACGAGCGCGTCGGCACGTGATCGCAATCGAAGATCGCGATGTATTCGCCGTGCGTCTTCGGCAGCGCGCGGTTGATGTTGCCGGCCTTCGCGTGGCGGTTGTCGTCGCGCGTCACGTAGTCGATGCCCGCCTCGCGCGCGAACGCCTCGAATTCGGGACGCTTGCCATCGTCGAGTAGATACACGCGCAGCTTGGCCGTCGGCCAGTCGATGCTCTGCGCGGCGAAGACGGTCGGCTTCACGACCGACAGCGGCTCGTTGTAGGTCGGGATGTAGATGTCGACGGTCGGCCAGGTGTCGGGATCGTCGGGCAGCGGCACGATCGGCCGGTCGAGCGGCCAGGCGGTCTGCACGAAGCCGAGCAGCAGGATCATCCACGTGTAGGCTTCCGCGCCGTACAGCAGATAGCCGGCGACGGCCTCGATCGGGCTGCGGAAATCGAGCGTCTGCGTGGTGCGCCACCACATGTAGCGCACCGTCGCGAGCAGGGCGAGCGACGCGAGCGCGAGCGTCGGCAGATGGCCCGGCAGGCGGCGCAGCGCGAGCGCCAGCACCGCGACGATCGCGAAGAACGCGAACTGTGCGCCCGGCATCAGCGGCGACATCCCGGCCGCGGCCCACAGCAGCGCGCCGGCCACCAGCAGCAGCGGCGCGAGCCAGCGGTGTCGGCCGACGCCGTTCGCGCGCGCATCGAGCCAGCCGCCCCAGCGCACCCACGGCAGGCGCGCGAGCAGCGCGTCGATGCGCCGGCCGACCGCGCGCCCGGCCAGATAGACGGGCACGACATACTTGTCGAACCACGCGAGTGGATCGCGCGCGGGCCGGCTGTCCGCCGCACGCGGCGCCCGCACGATCGCGCGCCACAGCCATTCGCGCGGGCTGAGCGGCTGCAGCACGCCCCACTCCTGCGCGAGCCGAAGGGACGCGACGCGCACCCAGCGGCGCACGTGATCGGGCCGGCCCGGCGGCGGCGCGTGGAAGAGCAGCCGCACGATCCAGTCGACCCGCGTGCGCTGCGCCGGCAAACCGATGCCGCGTGCGAGCCAGTCGGCCGCACGACGGCCGAGCGCACGCAGGCGCAGCGCGAAGCCCGCGTTCATCGCGCCGCTCCGCGGCGACCGGCGGCGCCCGCCGCCAGCCACGTATCGACCCAGTTCGCGACGCCGTTCAGGTCGTGCGACGCCTGCGAATACGGCGCATCGTCGAAGATCCAGCTGCCGCGCGCGAGCGCTTCGGGCACGGCCGCATCGACGTGGATGCGCTGCTCGAGCATCGACGCCGGCCCCGCGACCGCGCGCAGCATGCCGAGCGCGTCGCGCTGCATGTCGCGCGCCGGATTCAGCCGGTTCACGACGATCTGCAGTTCGCCGCCGCCGGCCCGCAGCGCACCGAGCCGCGCGGCCGTCGTCGCGCACGCGGTCGGCTCGGGCGGCACGACGACGAGCGTCAGGTCCGCGCAGCGAATCGCCTGCTCGGTCTGCGTCGACGGATAGCGCGCGGTGTCGATCAGCACGACGCCGTCGGCCGGCAGCGCAATCTCGTCGAGCGCGCGCGACAGCCACGCGGGATCGGCCGCGAGCCGCGCATCGCACGCGGCGGCGCCGGCCGCGTCGACCTGCCCGTACGGGACGAACAGCACGCCGTCGGCGTTACGCCACGTATGGGCATGCCATGGCTCGCCGCCGCCGAGCAGGCTCTGCGCGAGGCCATGCTCGGCCAGCGAATCGAGGCCGAGCGTCGCGCCCATCAGGTTCTGTGCATCGAATTCGACGGCGACGACCGGCCGGCCGCGACGCGCGAGCAGCACCGCGAGCGCGGCCGTGAGCGTCGTGCGGCCCGCGCCGCCCGTCGTCGACGCAATGGCGATCGTCCTCATCGGGCCGCCTCGCCGCTATGCTCGCCGCGCGCCGCATCGGGCAGCAGCCGCCCGCGCAGCGCGACGGGCACGAGTTCGCACGGTACCGCGTCGCGCCGGTCGATACCGCGCGGCGCATGAAAACCGCGGCCGATGCCGAGGTGCTGCGCGACGATCCACACCGGCACCGCGATCACGATGCCGACGATGAAACCGATGACGATTTCGGCAATCATGCGACTCCCTCCTTGCGCAGCGGCATCGCGCTGCGGACGGCGCTGCGCTTGCGCGCGGCGGGAATGACGGGCTCCGGCGCCGAGGCACCGACAGCCGCGGCCGCCGGTGTCGCACCGATCGCCTCGAGCGCGACGATCGTATCGATTGCGTCGATCGCGCCGCTCACTTCGCTCGCGTCGGGCAACGCCGCGCCGGGGTCGGTGCGAACGGACGGTTGGCGCGTCGCGCCCGCCGGCGGTGTGGCCGCGAACAGGTCACTGTAGTCGGCGATCGGCGCGCGCCGGTTCTCCGCCTTCAGCGCATTGAGCTCGGTGTCGATGCTGCCGTGGCCGAGGCATACGACGCGATCGGACAGCGTGTCGACCGGCACGTCGAAGATGCGCGCGAGCGCGTCCTCCGCATCGGCCGGTTCGCACGCGAACAGGAACACGTACAGGTGCGCGGCATCGGCCGTCACGACGTCGCCCGCGCGGCGCGGCTTGCAATGGCGCAGCGCGTCGACGTGCGACACGCCCGGCAGCAGCGTGATCTTCGCGAGCGTGTGCGGCAGCGCGAGCACGGCGCCGCGATCGAGCACCGCGCGAATCCGCAGGCAGAACGCGCCAACCGGCAGGTAGCCGAGCACCGAATCGCCGAGCGCGGCCGCGAGCGCCGCGCGATAGTCGGCCGCGACGGGCCGCGCATAGAGCTGGCCGCGCAACGCGTGCACGGCGGCCTGCATCCGCGAGACCGGCAGGTCGCGCGCGACGACGCGGCTCGCGCCGACGCTCAGCACGAGCATCTCGAACTGCTGGCGCAGCACTTCGCCGCGCTCGACGACCGCGATCTTCAGCGCGCCGCCGCACTGCCGGCGCAGCGCGTGCACGTCCGCGCAGAGCGCTTCGAGCTGCGCATGCGAGCGGAACACGAGCACCGCGGTGGCGGCCTGCGCATGCGCGCAGGCGGCGACGACGGCCGCGTTGTCCTCGACGATCTCCCAGCCGTCCGGCACGCGGTTCGTGCCTTCGAGCACCGCGCGGCTGACGACGACACGATCCTCGTCGCTCGCGAGCTTCATCCGGTGCGCGGGCTCGGTCGCGCCGCCGTCGACGTGCGCCGACAGCCGGCCGCCCGGCGCGAAGCGCAGCGGCCGCACTTCGCCGGCCGCGAGCGTGTCGCCCGCCCGCCAGAAATCGACGACCCACAGCAGCTCGCCGTGCGTGCGCTGCAACTGCGCGACGCCCGAGCAGATACCGTGGAAACCGCTGCGCGGCGTGCGATCCGCATCGCGCACGAGCGGCGCATCGTCGGTGCGCGCGGCGCCGCCCGCGCGGGTCGCTTCGGGATCGAGCAGCAGCACCAGCGCGATCCGGCGCGTGCGGCACCAGTCGGCGAGTGCGTGCGCCTCGTCGGCGAGCGCGATCGGGTCGTCCCAGCTGAACCAGCGCTGCGCGCCTTCGACGAAATACAGCGAGCGCGCGCGAAAGCCGTAGCGCTTCAGCGCGCGCAGGCCGCCGGTCAGCCGTGCGAACGGGCCCGGTGGCGCGCGGCGCGGGGCGTCCGCGGTTGCGTCGGCGCCGGCGCCAGTGCCGGTGTGGTCACCGTTGGCCGGCTCGGCCGCGGGCGGCATCGCCAGCACGTTCAGGTTGCGCGGCCAGCCGGCCGGCTGCGCACCGCCTGCAAAGCCGCGCGCCTGCATCTGGTCGGCGACGTGCGCCGCGTCGCGTGCGAGCACGACCGTCACGTCGCGCGTGCGTGCCTGTCGCGCGCTCTCCCACACGAGCGCGTCGCACGCCGGCGTGCCGCCGGCCGCGTAGATCGCGTACAGGCCGCCGGCTTCCAGTTGCGTCCACGCATCGGGCAAGCCGTCGATCGCGAGCCGGCTCACCGTGCCGGCGCGGCCGCCGGCCGGCCCCACGTGCAGCAGCGCGCGCAGGCGATCCACCAGGCCGGTGGCGCCGAGCGCGGAGCGGGTGGCATCGAGTTCCGTATTCACGGCGCGTTCCCCTAGTAATCCGAATAAAGCCGCACCGGCGTCGGCGTGACGAGCCAGCTGCGTTGTGCGCGCGCGTCGAACGCATAGCGCAGGTACACGAGCGCCGAACTCGGCGCGTAGTCGTGCGACCGGTCGACCTTCAACTGCGCGCCCACGCTCAGGTGCGGGTTCACGCGGTACTCGACGATCCCGTTGATCCCGTACGAGAACGACACGCCGCGCGTCGAGCTGCCCGTGTACACGAAGCCGGCCGCCACCTGCGCGGCCCGCTGGTCCGACGACATCGGGTAATACAGCGAATCCTTCTCGTAGCTGTTCGAGATCCCGCCGGTGACGGTCAGGTCCCACGACAGCGCATCGTGCCGCCCCGCCCATTCGATCGGCACGCCGAGCGACAGGTAGCGTTGCGGGCTGTAGTAGCCACCCTGCCCGTACGTGTAGTAGCGCAGGTTCTCCGCGTAGTGCCATGCATTGCCGACGAGCCCGGTGCTGAGCTTCATCGTCGCGCGCTCGTACACGGGCACCGTGAAGCCGGTGCGCAGCGTGACTTCCGCGTTGCGTTCGACGTTGCGGCCGGACAGCACGCCCGCGCCGAGTTCCGCGAACAGGTTCGTGCGGCCGACGTCGACCGACGCGCGCAGGGTCACGCCGTCGCGGCGCACGCCGCCCCAGACCGCGCCCGTCCACGGGTCGCGCATCCCCGAGTACGACAGCACGCTGCTCGTTTCCGGCCGCCGCGACGCATTCACCGAGAAGCTGGCCGGGCCGGCGTCGAAGCGATAGCGCACGCCGCCGACCAGGTAATGCACGGGGAAACCGAGCGGCGACGTGCCGAGATCGAAGCGCCATGCGTCCGTCAGGTAGCCGGCGCCGAGCGCGACGCCGGTGGCCGTCTGGTGCAGCGAACCCGGCGGATTCGCGATCGATGCGGGGGTCAGCGCGTTCTGCGCCTTGAGCGCCGCGTAGCTGCCGAACGTGCTGAGCGAATACGCGTTCGGGTTGCTCGTGTCGAGCGTGCCCGGGTCGAGATGCACGGTGTCGATCTGCGCGAACACGTGCCCGTCGTAGCGGATCGGCATCTGCATGTAGATCGGGACCTGCTGCGCGCGATACGACGAGATGCCTTCGTCGCCCGACTTGTAGGCGGGCGTCCAGCCGGTTTCGATCTCGGGATTGCGCCGCTGCTGGAGATCCGCGAACGCGGCCTGCGCGGGCGTCAGCCCGTCACGGCCCGGGCTCACGCCCGTCGTGCGCTCCTGCGACTGCGACAACCGGTACAGCGACGCCGCATCGTCATAGCGCCCCTGCGCCTCGGCCACGCGGCCGGCCGCGACCGTCACGTCGGCGCGCGACGGATACGCGGCATGCAGCCGGTCGGTCACCTGCCCGGCTTCGTCCGGACGGCGCAGCGCATTCAGGCGGCGCACGGCCGACAGTTGCGTGTCGACGTCGTCGTCCGGCGTGCGGGCCAGCACCGCCTGCACGCGTGCAAGCGCCGCCGCCCGATTGCCGCTGTCCTCGTCGATGCGGGCCAGCGCGAGCTGCGTATCCGCATCGTCCGGCGTGCGCGCGACGGCCGGCGCAAGCGCGGCGCGCGCCGCATCGTAATGGCCTTGCGCGCGTTCGAGATCGGCCAGTTCGAGCGCATAACGCTTGTCCGCGCGGCCGGCCGGACTCGCGCGATCGAGCAGCTTGCGTGCCTGCGCGTAATCCTGCTGCGCGATCGCGTCGTCCGTCTGACGCAGCACGAGCCGCAGCGACTGGTCCTCGATCCTCGCCGTCTGTGCGGGCGTCAGCGACGGTTCCCGGCGCAGCGTGTCGAGCCATGCGGCGAGCGCGTCGTCGCGCCCCGCGCTGCCGAGCAGGTCGCCGTAGCGCAGCCGCACGTCCGCGTCGGCGTCGCGCGGGTGCGCGGCGATCCAGTCGTGCAACGGCGCGAGCCCGCGGTCGGGTTCGCCCGCGTCGATCCATTGCGCGCCGATCGCGGCGAGCATGTCGGGATCGTCCGGCGCACTCGCCCGCGCCTGTGCGAGCGACGCGGCAAACGCCGTGCGGTCACCGCGCGCGAGCGCGCCGCGTGCGTCGGCCAGCGCGCGTTGCGCATCGAGCTTGCGCGCAAGCGCGCGCATCCCGTCCGAACGGTGCGCGTCGTCGACCGGCGCGAGCGCGGCCTGCGCGCCCGCGCCGTCGTCGAGCGAATTGCGGTACAGCGCGGTCGCGTAGCGCATCTCGGGCGTCGCGCTCTGCGCCAGCCCGTCGTCCATCACCGTGCGGCCGAGCTGCGGCAGCCCCATGTCGCGATAGAGGCGCGCGAGCGCGAAGCGCGTCCACGGCGCGTCGGGCGCCGCGCGCACGGCCGCCTCGTAACGCTGCGCGGCGGGCCCGCGTTCGCCCTTGTCCGCCAGCGCGCGCGCCTGGTTCGCGAGGAGGTCGGCACGCAGGCCGTCGAGCGCGCGTCGATCGTCACGACCCGTCACGCGGCCTTGCAGCGCATCGAGCAGCGGGCCGATCTGGTCCGCGCGGCCGGTGTTCTCGTACAGCGTGGCCGTGCCGCGCACGGCCGCGAGGTCCGGCGAACGTGCGGCCAGCAACTCGCGCAGCAACGGCTCCGCGCGCGTCCAGTCGCGCTGCGCGAGCAATGCGTCGGCAAGCTGCAGCTTCGCGTCCGGGCTGTCCGGCTGCATCGCGAGTGCCGCGCGTGCGGCACGCGCCTCGTCCTGCGAACGGCCTGCCGCGGCCGCCGCGCGGCCTTGCGCGAGCAGCCCCCAGAACTGCGCGGTGCGCGCGAGGCCCTGCCATTTGCCGCGCTGGTCGGTCGACAGCGTCGCGGCACGCGCGAACAACGTGCGCGCTTCGTCGTGCCGCCCTTCGCGCAGGCGCAGCAGGCCGAGCCCGCCGACCGCGTCGGCGTCGTCCGCCCGCGTCCGCGCGGCACGCGTGAGCAGCGGATCGGCGCCGGCCAGGTCGCCGCGCGCGAGCGCCTGCAGGCCGCGCTGCTGCGCGATGTAGTCGGGATTGCGTTCGAGCTGGCGCTGCGCGTCGCGCTGGCGATCCAGTTCCGCGACGCGGTCGACGAACTCGGTATCGTCCGGCACGAGCACGAGGTACGCATGCAGTGCATCGAGATACGCGGGATCGCTGCCGGCCGACTGCAGCACGCGCCGCCACAGCGCCATCGCCTCCGTATGGTCGGCATCGGCGCGCTTCGCGAGCGCCCAGGCGATCCGGTTCGCCTCCGGCCGCGTCTCGGCGCGCTGGTTCAAAAGCCGCGCGAGCGCCATCGTCGCGCTCGTGTCCTGCGGATCGGCCGCGACCGCGCGGCGCAGCGCGGCGATCGCCGGCTCGCGTCCACCCGGCGCATTCGACACGATCTGGTAATACTCGGCGCCGAGCGCACCCGACGGCGCGCCGTTCGGAAACAGCGCGACGATCCGCCGGGCCGCTTCGTCCGCGCGACCGCTGCGCGCGAGCAGGCGAATCTGCGCCATCTCGCCGCGCCCGCTCGTCGCGACACGATATTCGTCAGCCACCCGCCGCGTGGCAGGCGCATTCGGCGACTGCGCCTGCAGGCGCGCGAGCGACGCCTGCGCGCCTTTCGCATCGCCGAGCCGCAGCAGCACGCGCACTTGTTCAGCCAGCAGCTCGGGATCGCCCGGCGCGATCAGCAGCCCCTTGCGCAGCGCGTCGCGCGCGAGGTCGTCGCGATGCTTGACGCCCCACATCCGCGCGGTGTCGAGCTGACGCTGCGCGTCGGCGGACGCGGCAGTCGCCGGCGCTGCGGGGTTCGCCAGCGGCGCGTGCGCGGCGGTGCCCGGCGCCGCCGCGCACACCGACGACGCGAGCCATGCGAATCCCGCGACGTGCGGCGCGGCGCGCTTCAGCGGGCGGCGCACGAGCGGCCTCCCCAGCGGGTGTCGAGCGTGCCGTCCGCGCCGAACCGGTAGCGCCCGTCGTGCCAGCCGAGCCCGAACAGCGTCAGCACGCTCGTGTAGTAACCGGGCGGCGACTGGCGAGCGAGCGTATCGACACGCGCTGCCTGGGCATCGGCCAGCGCGCGCTGGCCGCGCGCGTCGAGGAACGGCACGGCCGCCGCCGAGAAGCCGCCGTTGCCGTCGTTCGGCCCGGCGACGCCGGTCGTCGTGTCGACCTTCTCCGGCGGCGCGCCATGCGCGGCGATATGGTCGGCGAACGGCGCAAAACGCGCGAGCATCGGCGCGGCGAGCGGATCGGCGCGATCGAGCATGCCGGCCCACAGATACACGCGGATCGCGTTGTACGCGCTCTCCGCCTGCGTGTCGCGATCGGGCCCGAAACCCGTGCCCGCGCGATACAGCGCCCAGTCGGGCGAGAAGCCTTTCGGTGCGGTGTCGAGCAGCACGCGGCCGGTGCTGGCGGCGAGCGCGGCCCAGCGCTTGTCGTCGGGCAGGCGCGCGCCGAGCGCACGGATCACCTGCGGCGGCGAATAGCTCGGGTTCACGCGCCACTGGCCGTCGGCGAGCTTGAACCCAGTCGGCGCGGGCAGCAGCGTGAGGCCGAGGCCCGGCACGGTCGCCGTCTCGACGTCGAGCACGCGCTTCGCGAGCAGCGCGCCGCGCGCCGTGTAGCTGCGTTCGTGCCACAGCCGCCCGGCCTCGACGAGCGCATACGCGATCCACAGGTCGGCGTCCGACGCCGCGTTCGCGTCGAGCACGCGCCACGCGCCGTCGGGCGCGCGGCCCCACAGCCACGCGGGCAGGTGCGCGCTCAGGTCGCCCTGCGCGAGATTGTTCTCGGTCCATGCGAGGATCGTGTCGAACATGCGCCGGTCGTTCGCGACCAGCGCGAAGAAAAGTCCATACGCCTGCCCCTCCGATACCGTGCGTGAATCAGCCGAGCCGACGTCGATCACGCGGCCGTCGGCCGAGATGAAATCGCGCTTGAACGCGTCCCAGCGCGGCCACGCCGCACTGCAGCCCGCGTCGGCCGCACCGGCTCCCGCGGCCTGCGCGCGCGTGGCCATCCCGGCCGCCGCGCACGTCATCGCCACCGCCAGCGCGAGACCCGCGCCGACGCGCCGCGCCGGCCGCGTTGCCCGTCGCTTCGCCATTGCCCGCGCCATCCGTTACATCCCCCGTCGACGCGCGGCGATTCGCTGCAGCACGCTGAACACGCCGAGCGCGAGCAGCAGCCCCGCCACGACGCCGACCGCGCCCAGCACGACCGGATGCCGCGCCGCCTGCGTCCACACCCGCGCATACCACGGCACGAACCCGACCACGTAGGGCTCGCCGACGCGCAGGCTGTCGACCTGCCCCGGCCGCACCAGCGCCAGGTCGCCCTGCAGCTGCGACACGAGCCCGGCGTTCTCGAACACGTCGAGCAGATCGCCGAGGCGCGGCTGGTCGGTCGCCGTCAGCGCGACGACGCTGCGCCCGCGGCTGCCCGGCAGCTCGAACCCGGCGAGCGCCGCGAGCGAGCCCGTCTGCTCGATGTGCGCGCCGCCTTCGGTCAGGCCGACGCCGTTGCGCCAGCGCTCCTTCACCGAGAAGGCGACGCGCGCGGCGCCCTCGCCGCCCGCGCTGCCCTGCTCGCCGATCACGAGCGGCAGCGCCGAGCGCCAGTGCGCGAGCAACGGCGACGCGGGCGAGCCGTCGATCACGAGGAGATCCTTGCTGCCCGACAGCGCGGCGACGTCGCCGGGCCGCGCGACCTGCACGCGCAGCGCCGGGAAGCCGGTCCATTCGCCCATGTGGCCGAGCATCGTCAGGTAGGCCTCGAGTTCCTGCGGCGACGGCCGGTCAGGCATCACGACGGCCGTCTGCGACAGGTCGGCGAAGCGCGTGAACGGGAAGCCGCTGTTCGCGAAGAACGCGAGGTTCGGCAACTGCGCGTAATGAACGAAATGCGAGAAGTCGATCGTCGAATCGGGATCGATCGCCGCACGCTGCGGCTCGGTCGCCGTGCTCGAGCACAGGCCCGTCTTCTGCGAGTCGAGCGTGAAGCGGAACTGCAACTGGTTGCCGCTGCCGACCCGGAACGCCGGGATGTCGACGTCGCTCGTCACGCGCCCTTCCGGCACCGACAGCAACGGCAGCTGCATGCGGCCGTGCGCGTCCTCGGCATGGGCCGGCCCGAGCCGGTACGACTTCACGAGCTGGTCGTTGATCTCGACGGCAAGCGTCGAGTTGTCCTGCACCGTCGGCGCCGTGTAGCGGTAGCGCAGCGTGATCGGCACGCCCGCGCCGTTCCACGAATGCAGGTCGGACGGCACGCGCAGGTTCAGGCGAATGGCGTCGGGCGACGTGCCGCGCACTTCCAGCTCGCGCGTATCGGCGACGAGCTCGCGGAACGGGATCGGCCGGTTCACCGGCAGCCAGCGCGGCGCGTCGTACGGTTTGCGCGGCGCGCCGAGATCGACGTGCGCGACCGTCGCCGACGGCCCCGACAGCGCCGCGCGGCCCAGCACGAGCGTCGCGACCGCATCGTCGACCTCTGCCGCCGTGCGGCCCGTGACGACGAGCAGCTTGCGCCCCGGCGCGGCCGGGTTGTCGGCCACCGCGAGCAGCGGGCCGTTGATCGACGGCAGCGCGAGGCCGGCCGGCAGCGTCGCGGCCGTGCCGATCACGACCGCCTGGTCGTCGGCCGGCAACCCGGTCGACACCGGGAAGCGCGCATGCCGATAGTCGGCCAGCGCGCCGAACCACGACGCGAGCACGCCCGCGCTGCGCAGCGTCGCCGAATCGGGCGACGCCGGCAGCACGAACGGCAGCCGCACGCGGCCGTTGTCGCGCCGGTCGAAGAACGGCGCGGGCAGCAGCGCGAGATCGTTCGGCAAACGAACCGGCGATTCGTCGAGGATCAGCTCGCTTTTCGGGCTCACGTCGGCCCACAGCGCCGAGTTGGCCGGATCCTCGCAATGGTCGAGCGTGTAGTGCGCGATCAGGCGCAGGCCGATCTGGTTGAAATCCGAGAAGTAGCGCGGATCGATCGGGATCTCCTGCGTGACCGTGCGGCCCGCCTGCGCGGCGTCGAACGGAACGGTCGCGATGACCTCGCCGTTCACCGACACCTTCAGGTGCGACATCGGGAACACCAGCGACGGCGAATACGCGTAGGTCAGGCGCAGCCGCGCGCCGGTGACCACGCGGTCGAGCCGCACGCCCGCATTGATCGTGCGTGCGTCGTCGGCGCCGCGCAGGCGCAGCGGATCGAACGCGCCGAGCGACGCGAACGGCAGGCGCACCGTCGTCACCGGCAGCCCGGCCGCGGTCGCGCTGACCGCCGCGGGCGCGGCCGCGAGCACCGGCGCCGGCGCAGCGCCGGACGCGGCCGCAACTGGCACGACCGGCACGGCCGGCATCGGCGCGGCCGACAGCGCGGCGGCATGAAAAGCGCCGGCCATCGCGGCCGAGAGGACGAGCAGCGACACGGCCGGCTTCATGCGGCACTCCGTTTCATCAGGATCATCCGGTCGTCCGTCGCATCGCAATCGATGCACGCAAAGCAGCTATGCCCGTGAGTGAACATCCCCACTGCTTCCCTCATATGTATCCAACTGGCCTGATTCATTTATCGAAACGATGCGGCGATTTCTTTAATCGCGCGGCATCGTGCTACGCGCGCCTGGCACCGGCACACGCCCATTCGTCACACTATCTCAAAAACAGGGCAAAACTCACCCCGATTCGCGACATTGAAGCGAAAAAACCTCAATCCGGTCGGAAATGCTGCGCGAGAGGGATGAATGGTAAGAATTGCGCCGTTGTCGCCCGGCAGGTCAAACGGCATACTGCCGGCGCGGATCGGCTGGCCGGCGGCGATCCGTTGCAGACCGCCCGGCCTGAACGCGCGGCCGCGAGGCGGCGCGTATGCTACCGCAATCCGACGCCGCCGGATGTGCTTTCTTTCACGGAAAACGGACTTGAATCAAATCGTCGACACTGCCACCCCGTCCCCCGATACGCTGCTGCGCATCATCACCGTGCAGACCGAGATCGCGAAGCTCGGCCTCGATCTCGGCAGCGTGATGGCCTATGTAACCGAGCAGGTGCCGCAGCTCACCGGCGCGAGCGCCGCCGCGGTCGAATTCGCCGAGGGCGACGACATGGTGTACCGCGCCGCGTCGGGCACGGCCGCCGGGATGCTCGGCCTGCGGTTGCGGCGCTCGGGCAGCCTGTCGGGCCTGTGCGTGCAGCAAGGCGCGTTGCTGCACTGCATCGATTCGGAAACCGACCCGCGCGTCGATCGCGACGCCTGCCGGCGGGTCGGCCTGCGCTCGATGCTCGTGATGCCGCTCACCCATGCCGACACGACCGTCGGCGTGCTGAAAGTGATGTCGCCGGAAGTCGACGGCTTTTCGCCAGCCGACGCGGCCACGCTGCGGCTGACGGCCGACCTGATCGCCGCCGCGATGTTCCACGCGGCGCGCAACGAGGCGAACGAACTGTACCTGCGCGCGACGCACGACGCGCTCACGGGCCTGCCCAACCGCGCGCTGTTCTACGACCGCCTGCGGCAGTCGATGCACACGACGCTGCGCGCGAACGGCCGGCTCGGCATCCTCAACATCGACATGGACGGGCTGAAGCCGATCAACGACGGGTTCGGCCATCGCGCGGGCGACGCGGCGCTGCGCGAGATCGCCACGCGGATGCAGGGGGCGGTGCGGCGCTCGGACACGGTCGCGCGCATCGGCGGCGACGAATTCGCGGTGATCCTGCCGAACATCGGCAATCGTGACGATGCGCATGCGCAAAGCACGCGGCTCGCGCGCCAGGTCAGTGAACCGTTCGAATTCGAGGGGCGCCCGATGCGGCTCGGCGTCAGCGTCGGGATCGCGCTGCTGCCCGACGACGGCACCGACATGAACGCGCTGATCGAGCATGCGGACCAGGCGATGTATGAAGTGAAACGCACGCGGTCGCAGCGGGTCGCTCACGCGTAACGCGGCTCGACCAGCCGGCGGCGGCTGCCTTGCACGGGCGCTAGCCGATCTGCGGCACGGCGATCGCGAGCCCGACCACGAGCCACTGGACGATCGCGACGAGCACACCGGCCCGGCAGAGCCCGACCGCACCGCGCACGCGTGCGTCGAGTGCGCGTCCGGCCTTCGACGCATCGATCCAGCCGAGATCGGCGAGGGCGCGGTCGAGCGCCGCGAGGCCGTCGTCGACCGATCCGTCGCCCGCGGCCGCACGCGCGAGCGCGGCGAACAGCCGGCGGTCGATCTCGATGCGCACCGCGTACCACAGCGCCGCGATCCCCGACCCGGTGCTGACCACCGCCAGCAGCACGCGGGCGATCGTCGCCGGCGCCCAGCCCGACGCGATCCACCAGCCGGCACCGGCCGCGGCCAGCGCGGCCGCGATCGCCCACGCGCCTGCATCGAGCGCGCCGCGCGCGGCGGCAATCCTGAATGGCGCGGACGGGTCGCGCATCACGCGCCTCCCGCGCCGCGACGGCGATCGATCCACTGCTGCAGCACGGCCACGCCGTCGTCCGACCACACCGCGTGCGGCCGCACCGCACGCACCGCGGCCAGCGCGTCGCGCGCATCGCCGAGCCCGCGTCGCGCCGCCAGCCACGCGGCCGCGCACAGTACGCTGCGCCCGTAGCCGAGCGCACAGCAGACCAGCACGTCGCGCCCTTCCCCATGCAGGCGTTCGAGCGCCGCGACGGCCTGCGCGAGTTGCCCGGCCGTCGGCGCGACGAGATCGAGCTGCGGCACCGTCGCATACGCGAGCGACGCATCCACCGACGCCCAGCGCGGCATCTCGGCGGTCAGGTCGACCAGTGCCGTGAAGCCGTGGCGGCGCACGTCGCGCGTGGTCGGCGTGCGCCCGATCGACACGCGTTCGTCGATCCGCACCGGCGCCGGCTGCCGGAAGGTCCACAGCCGCGAATTGACGAACGCGCCCGCAATCGTCGGCGCGAGCAGCCAGCGCATGACGACCGGGAACCGCCCGAGCGCGTCCTTCTGGAAAGCGTCGGGCGCGCCGCGCCGGTAGATCCACGCGACACAGGCGAGCGCCAGCGCGACCCACCCTGCCGCCAGCGCCCAGCCGGGCGCGCGCGGCACGCACCCGAGCGCCACGAGCGCGAGCGCCGCCGCGCCAAGCGCATAGCGACGCGCGAGCGCACGGCCGGCCGCGCCCGGCGACGCATCGGCGCCCGGCAGCCGGCCCGCGGCGTCGCGCAGCGGAAACAGGAACAGCGCGAGACAGCCGACGGCCGCGCCGGTCGGCACGTCGATCGCGTGATGCTGGTAGGTGGTCAGCACCGACACGCCGATCGCCGCGAACCACAGGTGCAGCACGCCGCGCGCGAACGTGCCGCGCAGGTGCTGCGCATAGACGGCCCACAGCACGACGAGCAGCCCGATGTGCAGCGACGGCGCCTGGTTGAACGGCTTGTCGAAGCCCATCAGCAGCGTGAACAGCGCACCGGCCACGCCGCCGGCGTCGGGCCGCTCGAACCCGAAGCGCAGCGGCCACGCAATGAAGCACGCGACCGAGATCAGTTGCACGGTCAACAGCCGCTTCACGTGATCGAGCAGGTCGGCGCGGCGCGTCCAGAAGAAGAACGACAGCGCATACAGCAGGTCGATCGACCAGTACGGCACGATCGTCCACGGCACGAACGGGATCGCGTGTTCCCAGCCGAACGCGAAGGTCGGCACCGCCGCGCGGCGCGCGGCGAGCCAGTTCGCGAAGCCGTAGGTCGAGAAGAACACGGCCCCCATCACCGCGAGCCAGCCGAAACGCAGCGCGAATGACGCGTCGCGTGCGTCGGCGCCGGCATCGGCCGCGGAGGCCGGTTCGGCGAGGTCGCTCGCGCCGCCGTCGAGCGCGCTCATGACGCGTCGACCCGCTGCGCGAGGCTGACCGTGAAGATGCCCATTTCGTCGATCCGCTGGTCGAGCTTGCGGAAGCCCGCGCGCGCGACGAGCTCGTCCATCTCGGCCTGCGAGCGGCGGCGCATCACCCAGGTCGCTTCGCCGCGGTGATTGTTCAGCGCACGCGCGATGAATTCGAGCTGCGGATGCCACGGCTGCCCCGTATAGACGAGATAACCGCCCGGCGCCACGGCCTGCGCGAGCCCGCGCAGCGAGCGCTCGATCAGCGCGTTCTCGCCGAACAGCTCGTAGAGGCCCGACACGATCGCGAGCGTCGGCCGCGGCTCGAGCGTCGCGAGCGACGCCTCGTCGAACGCGTCGCCGCGCTCGAAGCGCGCGATCGACTCGAGGCCGCGCTGCGCGATCAGCACGCGCCCGGCCTCGACGTTCGGCGGGCTGTAGTCGCGCAGCGTGATGTCGTCGGGCGCCGCGCCGTCGCGCTCGGCGGCCGACGCGATCGCGTCGAGCACGTAGCGCCCGTGCCCGGCCGCGATGTCGACGATCCGCACCGGTGCGCCGTGGCCGCGCAGGCGGCCGATCGCCGCGCCGATCAGCTCCTGCAGATGCACCTTGCGCTGGCGGATGCCGACCCAGCCCGGCGAATCGAGATAGGTGCGGTCGATCAGCGCGCCGACGCCGAGCCGCCCTTGCGCGCGGTTGCGGTACACGTAGTCGAGCGTCGAGCCCGAATCGAAGCCGAGCCGCAGCCCGAGCGCGATGCCGTCCGACAGCGCGCCGCCGGCCTTCAGGCCGGCGCGCGTGAGCGCCCAGTACGCCCGCGCGAACGCATTCGCGGGCGGCCGGCCGAGCGCCGCGTATTCGTCGTGGAACGCGCCGCGCCGGTCGGCGTCGGCAAGCGACACGCGCGGGCTCGGCGCATCGAATTCGCGCAGCACGAAGGCGCGCAGCGGAGCGAGCGCCTGCGCGCGGTCGCGTTCGCCGAGCGTGTCGTGATAGAAGCCCGGCAGCACGATGCGCTCCTTGCGCGCGGCGCCGAGGCGTTCGAAAAAGCGGTCCTGCGGGCCGCGATGCACGACCCAGTCGGCGCCGGAGATCAGCAGTTGCGTCGGCACGGTGATCGCGGCCGCGTCGGCGACGATCCGCTGCGCGGTGTCGTGCAGGTCGAGCAGCATGTTGACCGCGATCGGCCGCGTGATCAGCGGATCGGACGCATAGCTCGCGATCCGCTCGGGATCGTGCGTGAGGAATTTCGGCTTCACGTAGCTGTTCACGTAGAACAGCCCGCGCAGCTTGTGCATCAGCCGCAGGCCCGGCCGCGCGAACGGCACGTAGAGCTTGATGTGGAACGCCGGCGACGCGACGACGAGCGCGCGGATCGGCGGCGCATAATCGTGCGCCCAGGTGGCCGCGAGCACCGCGCCGACGCTCTGGCCGACCACCGCCATGTCCTCGATCGCGATGCCGTGCGTGTCGCGGATATGTTCGACGAAGGTCTGCAGGTCACGCACCGACGCGGCCGCGCTCGGGCTGTAGCCGCGCGCGCCGGGCGAGCGGCCGTGGCCGCGCGCATCCCATGCGAAAAATGCGAAATCGGGTAGGTCGAGCTCGTCGACCAGGTGCGCGACGCGCGCCGAGTGTTCGTGGCCGCGATGCAGCAACACGATGGCGCCGCGGCAGCGCGGGCCCGTGGCGGGCCAGTGACGATAGAACAGCGTTTCGCCGTCGTGCGTGATGAAGTCGGCCTCGCGGGCCATGCGTGCGCTCATGCGTTTTTCTCTCGTTTCGTTATTCGAATCCTGGTGCGCCGCCCTCCGGCGCCCGATACCGCAACTGCGTTGACGACTGTTTCAACCGCCCTTTCAACCGCCCTTTTCCGCGATGCCGGCCTGCACGCGCCGCACCACGGTCACGATCGACAGCACGATCAGCAGCCGCCACAGCCATGCTGCAACGCCGCCGACCGGAAAGCCGAGCCCGATCCACAGCGCGAACGCCCCGAGCGCGAGCGCACGGTCGCTCTTGCCGAACGGGCCGTCGTAGCGGCGGCTCACGCCGACCAGCGGACCGATCAGCCCCGCGCATTCGACGATCACCGCCGTCAGCGCGAACAGCCAGACGTCTGCCGGAGCGAACGCGGAAATCGCGAGAAACGGCAGCACCAGCGCGACATCGGACACGACGTCGCCGAGCTCGTTCAGGTAGGCGCCGAGCGTGCTCTTCTGGCCGTGCTCGCGCGCGAGCATCCCGTCGATCGCATTGAGCGCCATCCGTGCGAACAGCCACAGCGGGATCAGCAGGAACAGCGCGCGGGCAAACACGCCGAGCCCGGCGAGCGCGCCGACGACGATCGAGCCGCCGGCCGCGAACAGCGTGACCTGGTTGGCCGTGACACCACGTTCGGCGAGCGAGTTCGCGAACGGGCGCAGGGTGTTCTGGAATTTGGGTTTGAGTGCGTAGAGGCTCATCGTTTTATTTGCGCGGCACAGTCGGATACATTTCCCGCCGCCATGCCCCGGGCGGCGAATCGGCCTTGGACGGCCTTCCATGGACGGCCCTAATCGTCGCCGAGCGGCCCCGATGCGTCAAGCGCGCGCCCGGCCCGCACGCGCGGCGCCAATCTGGCGTTTTTGACGGAAACTCGCGATAATCCGCTGGCCCGATCGCGGCGAGATCCATTCGAACTGCAAACGGGCACGCGTGCAACAGCCGATTATCACGCCGCCGACCGGCGCATTCGCCGCGACGCAACAGCGTGTGACGGCGAATCGTCCGATTATCGCGGACCTGCGACAGGCAGCCACGAATTTGAAAAAATTTAAACAAGGGCCGTCCGGCGCGCATCCTGCCGCACCGGCATTCCGGGGTCCCGCCCGCCGCGCATGCGCTGCGGGCCATGCAGGCACGCAGGAGGCGCAGCGCCGATGAACATCCTCAACGTCTGGCAGCGCGATTTCCTGCTGTCCATCGTGCGGCTCGTCGCCGGTGCGTATCCGGTCTGGCATCAGGCGCCGCCGTCTCCGACGCAGAAGATCTACTTCTCGAACCACACGAGCCACATCGACACGCTCGCGATCCTCGCCGCGCTGCCGCGCAACGTGCGCGCGGTCGTGCGGCCGGTCGCCGCGCGCGACTACTGGGACAGCAGCGACATGAAGCGTCACATCGCGCAGAAGCTGCTGAACGTCGTGCTGATCGACCGCCACCGCGAATCCGGCGGCGACCCGCTGGACCCCGTGCGCGACGCGCTCAAGCACGGCCATTCGATCATCATCTTCCCGGAAGGCACGCGCGGCGCCGAGATCCTGCCGCAGCCGTTCAAGAGCGGGCTGTTCCACCTCGCGACCGAGTTTCCGGACGTCGCGCTCGCGCCCGTCTATCTCGAGAACCTGCAGCGGATCATGCCGAAGGGCGCGATCTGGCCGGTGCCGCTGATCTGCAAGGTGCACTTCGGCGCGAACGAACAGCGCGGCGCCGACGAGGACAAGCCGACTTTCCTCGCCCGCATGCGCGACGCGGTCGTCGCGCTCGCGCCGCCGCAGCGGCCGGCCGGCTGAACGCGGCGCCCTCTTCATCCCTTTCCGGATATCGATAATGCGAACCATTTTCTGGGAACTGGTCGCGGGCGTCACGGGCGTGCTCGTCGTCGCGACCGTGATCGGCGCGATCCTCGGCGCACGCAGCGGCGGCACGAGCGCGACCATCGTCAACCTGAACCAGCGCATCCGTGCGTGGTGGGCGATGATCGCGATCATGGCCATCGCGATCGGCCTCGGCAACAACATCACCTATCTCGTGTTCGCGGTGCTGTCCTACCTGACGCTGCGCGAATTCATCACGCTCACGCCGACCACGCCGAGCGACCACACGACGCTGTTCATCGCGTTCTTCGTCGCGATCCCCGTGCAATACCTGCTGCTCGGGATCAACTGGTACGGGATGTATTCGATCTTCGTGCCCGTGCACCTGTTCTTCGCGATGTCGCTCGTGTCGGCGCTCACGCAGGACACGCGCGACTTCCTGAGCCGCAACGCGAAGATCAACTGGGCGCTGATGGTGTGCGTGTACGGGCTGAGCCATGCGCCGGCCGTGCTGATCCTCGACATTCCGCACTACGCGGGGCAGAACGCGCTGCTGCTGTTCTTCTTCCTGTTCGTCGTGCAGATCAGCGACGTGCTGCAGTACGTGGTCGGCAAGCTGTTCGGCAAGCGCAAGATCGCGCCGCAGCTGTCGCCGTCGAAGACGATCGAGGGTTTCATCGGCGGCGGCCTGCTGGCCACGCTGTGCGGCGCATCGCTGTATCGCGTGACGCCGTTCAGCTTCGGGTCGGCGTTCGGCATCTCGCTCGCGATCGTGATCGCGGGCTTCGTCGGCGGCCTCGTGCTGTCGGCCGTCAAGCGCTCGCTCGGCACCAAGGACTGGGGCTCGATGATCGCGGGCCACGGCGGGATGCTCGATCGCGTCGACTCGATCTGCTTCGCCGCGCCGGTGTTCTTCCACCTCGTGCGGTATCTGTACGTGTGATGCGCGGGCGGCGCCACGCCGCCCGTTCCTGCGCGCGATGGATCAGTACCCTTCGCGCAATGCCTTCGGCACGACGTAGCGGCCGCGCGCCGCGTCGAACTTCACCGTATGGCGCGCGCGGATCGTCTTGTCGCCGCGCGTGCCCGTTTCCGTGACCGTCAACGGATAGACGTCGCCGGCACCGGTCAGGTCCGGCGCGATCTCGAAGCGGCGTTCCTCGCAGCGCGCCCGCGCGTTCGCACATTCGGTCGACTCCGCGTTGTCGAGCGCCTCGTCGATGCGCGCCGCCGCCAGCACCAGTGCATTGCCGACCGGCAGCCAGATCGCGCGGAAGCGTTGCGAATAGCCTTGCCGCGTGTCGCTTTCGCCGATGACGAACCCGAACAGATGCGGCCCGAGCCGCTCGATACGCACCGTGCCCGGCTCGCCGCGCCCGCCCGACGCGATCTCCGTTTTCTTCATGACCGGCTCGAGCGTCTTGCCGTCCGCCGCCGGTTTCAGCACGTACAGGTCGATCGTGCCGGTCGTCGCGTCCGAATCCATGCCCGGCATCCCGTTCTGCACGGCCGCCTCGGTCTCGCCGCACATCGCGAGCAGCGTGCGCGGGCCATCCGAGGTCGCGACGCGCAGCGAACCGCATGGTGCATAGACAAGATCGCCGCCGTCCGCCTGCCAGCCCTTGCGGTCCGCGCGCCAGTTGCCGTATGTGTCGTGGATGAAGGTCTTCAACAGACGATCAGGCTGGACCGGCTCGGCCGCATGGACGGGCGACATCGCGGAAAGCGCGGTGAGCACCGCGAGCGCGCCAGGCGCGGCGAGCGAAGCCGCGAGCGGCTTCAGACGTGTGTTCCGGGGCGGGACTGTCATGACGTGGTTCGTTCTGGTCGAAAAGAAGTGTAGCGAATGGTGGCGGGCCTTCCCGATCACGGTTGCCGTGGTGCGATGCCGGTGCCGTCCGGCTTCAGCCGCGCGGTTGGCACCCACCCTTCGGCGGTGACGCGCGTGCGCGGATTCAGGTAGACGACCGACGTGAAACGGCCATAGTCGGCACGCGCATCGACGTGGTCGTGCTCGACGATGAACCGCCCGTCGATCCGGCACGTGTCGTCCGGCGCGGAATAGAACGGCAGGCGCCCCTTGCCGGTGACGACGCGCCCGGCATCGCTGCCCATCACGTAATCGCCCTGCACCTGCGCGCGGCGGTTCAGCGCATCGCAATCGACGGCGTCGCGCACGGGTGTAGCCGGTGCGGCCGGTGCAACCGGCGCAACGCACGCCGACACGAAACGCGACAACGCGCGCCGGTCGATCTTCAGCACGTCCGGCCGGTCGGGATCGCGCGTGACGTCGAGCGCCCGCATCGCCTGCGTATCGAGCGTGACCCAGCCGATCGTCGCGTCGCGATTCGGCGTGCCCGGATGATCCGGCATCGTGAACAGCCTGACGCGGTAGACGTTGCCGTCACGCTCGTCCACGTCGGCATGGATGTCATGCCGGCTCATCCCGGTCTGCCGCAGTGCCGGTACGATCAACCGGGTCAGTTGCTCATTGCACGACACCGGCGGCGTGGCGGCGGCCGTTTGCACGGTGGTCGCGCCCAGGCATGCCATCGCAGCAGGCACGGCGACAGCCGCCGCGAACCGGCGGCGGCATCCGGCCTCGCCATTCGCGCCGGCCGGCGTTACGATCTCGTTCTTCACCCAGGCTCCGTTCGATGCGTGCGGGGATCGGCCCGCGAGCCCGTAGCGTACACGCACGGCGCGGCACCGCAAGCGCGCATCGCACCTGCCCGACATGGACCCACGCATGAACCTCACGTTGCAGGACGTCGCCTGGCACCGCTCGGTCGGGCGGCTCATCGAGTCGCTCGACCAGCCGGGCTTCTGGCTGGCGCTGATCCGGCTGATCGAGGAATACGTCGCGGTCGACAGCTGGGTCGCGCTGACGTTCGGCGACGGCCGCCCGCAGGTGTTCGCCGAATGCCCGTACGAAGGCGGCGGCCCCGACCCGCTGTTCCGCGACTACGTGCAGGGCCTGTACCAGCTCGACCCGTTCTACATCGCGAACCGCGACGCGCCGAAGAGCGGCCTGTTCCGGCTGTCCGACGTCGCGCCCGAATGCTTCCGCGATACCGAGTACTACACGCTCTATTTCACGCACAACGTCGTCGAGGACGAGGTGCAGTACAACGTCGTGCTCGACGATGCGCGCACGCTGTGCCTGTCGCTCGGCAGCAAGCGGCGCTTCAGCCCCGAGCAGGTGGCGCTGCTCGACCTGATCCGGCCATGGGTGGCCGGGCTGATGCGGCAGCGGCTCGCGTTCGAGCCGGCCGCCGTCGAAGCCGCGGTGCCGCCGCGGGCCGGCAACCATGCGCAGGACGGCTTCGAGCGCGCGATGGCGCGGCTCGGCACGCCGCTCACCGCGCGCGAACTCGACGTGATCCGGCTGATCCTGAGCGGGCGCTCGAACAAGGAAGTCGCGAACAAGCTGGCGATCTCCGCCGAAACGGTCAAGGTCCATCGCCGCAACATCTACGGGAAGCTCGCCATCAACTCGCAATCGGAGCTGTTTTCGCTGTTCCTGAACGCGCAAGCCCGCACCTGACACGCATTGAGGGTCGCGCGTGCCGGTGCTCGCCGGCACCGGCGGCGTCACGGATCAATACCCCCGAAGGGTTAACGCGCCGGCGGGATGGGCAATCCGCCGCTTCGGCGCATACTGGTGCCTCCCTACCCACCCTTCCGGCGCCACCGGCGACGGGCCCCTGCATACCGACATCGCCATGAAACTGAAGCTCGATATCGTCCAGCTCGCCGGTCGCGACGGCAACACGCCCTACAACCTGCAACGCACGCTCGACGCGATCGCCACCTGCGCACCGGGCACCGACATCGTGATGTTTCCTGAAGCGCAGCTCACCGGCTTCCTCGATTCGTCGAATCTCGCGGAATGCGCCGAGCCGCTCGACGGCCCGAGCGTCGGCGCGGTCATGGCAGCCGCTCGCGCACGCGAGGTGGCGGTCGTGGTCGGGCTGATCGAGAACGACGGCGGCCGCTTCTACAACACGACCGTCTTCGTCACGCCGGACGGCATCGCGCTGCGCTATCGCAAGACGCATCTGTGGGTGAGCGAGCACGGCGTCGTGCTGCCCGGCGACCGTTACGCGACGATCGAATGGCGCGGCGTGCGGATCGGCCTGCTGATCTGCTACGACAACGAATTCCCCGAAACCGGCCGCGCGCTCGCCGCGCTCGGCGCCGAGCTGATCCTCATCACCGACGGCAACATGGAGCCGTACCGCCCCGTCCACCGCACGTCGGCCACGGCGCGGGCGATGGAGAACCAGGTGTTCGCGGTGGTCGCCAACCGCGTCGGCGGCAGCGCGCACGACGTCGTGTTCGCGGGCGGCAGCCTCGCGGCCGATCCGTTCGGTAACCTGATCTTCGAGGCGGGCAATACCGAATCGCGTCATGCGGTCGAACTCGATTTCGACCAGCTCGCCGCGTCGCGCGCGGTCTACGACTATCGCCGCGATCAGCGCCTGCCCATCGGCGGCGAGCGCATCGAGCACGCCAACGGCCTGCGCGAACTGCTGATTCCGTAAGCGCCTGCCCGCCTCCGGCGGCGACATCCGTCACGCCGGGGCGGGCACCTCGATCGCCAGCAGCGCCGAACTGACCGACTTGCCGTGCGCGTCGAGCGCGAGCGAGCGCGTGACGCCGCCGCCGAGCGCATCGCGCAGCACGAAATTGAATGCGCCGAGCGCCGGCAGCTCATAGCGCACGACGTCGCCGTGCACGATGCCCGCGAGCCATGCCTTCACGGCGTCGGCATCGAGATGCGTGCGCAGGTGATCGTAATGACGCGGATCGTGGCAGATCACCGACACGTTCAGCGTATTGCCCTTGTCGCCGGTGCGCGCATGCGCAAGTTCACGCAGTTGCATCATGCCTCCACGAATAAAAACGACGGCGTCACGGCCGCACGCGGCAGCAGCACCGACTGCACCGCGATCACCTCGCGCGTCGACTTGAACGCGCCGCCGCCGCCGGCCGGCCCGTTCGTATAGAGCGTCTCGACTTCGTTGCCGATGCGCGCCGCTTCGGCGGCGCTCGCCGCACGGCCGGCCACCCGCACGCGCACCTCGGCCGGCTCGCCGCGCACGGCCGGCGTCGCGTCGCCATACAGCGAATCGACACCGATCAGGTCGAAGCGCAACTCGGTCGCGCCGACGCCGGTCAATGCCAGCCGTTCCCGGACAATGTCGAGCGCGAGACGCGCGCGTTCGAGCGCACCGGGGCCGCCGTACGAGATCTGGCCTTCACCGATCCAGCCGTCGATATAAGCCACCGATACCTTCAGCGTATCGGGCCGCGCGGTGCCGCGCCCGCCCGTCACGCGCACGCGATCGGTCGCGACCTCGGCGACGGTGACCTGCGTGAAATCCGCGACGACATCGGGCTGCAGATACCGCGCCGGGTCGTGAATCTCGTAGAGCAGCTGTTCCTTGCAGGTCGCCGCGCTCACGCGGCCGCCCGCGTGCGGCACCTTGGTGATCACGACCGTGCCGTCGGCCGCGACTTCGCCGATCGGAAACCCGAGCCGCGCGAGGTTCGGCACGTCCTTGTAGCCGGGATCGGCGAAATAGCCGCCGGTCACCTGCCCCGCGCATTCGAGCAGGTGGCCGACGACCGTCGCGGCGCCAAGCGTGTCCCAGTCATCCATCCGCCAGCCGAACGCGTGAATCAGCGGCGCGGCGAACAGCGACGGATCGGCGACGCGCCCGGTCAGCACGACGTCCGCGCCGGCCGCGAGCGCATCGACGATCGGCGCGGCGCCGAGGTACGCGTTCGCGGACACGATGCGGTCGCGATACGCGGCGACGTCGTCGCCCGATTCCTCGAAGCGGAATGCGCCGCGCAGCACGACGTCGAGCACGTCGTCGCCCTCGACCGCCGCGACCTTCAGCTTCGCGAAACCCAGCGATTGCGCGATTTGCGCGGTGCGCCGCGCGGCCGCACGCGGATTCGCCGCGCCCATGTTCGACACGATGCGCACGCCCTTTGGTGCTGCAACCGGCAGCACCGCCTGCATCCGCGCGTCGAGCAGCGGGTCGTAGCCGAGTGCCGGATCCTGGCGCCGCGCCTGCTGCGCGATCGCGATCGTGCGCTCGGCCAGGCATTCGAAGACGAGATAGTCGAGCTGCCCGTGTTCGGCCAGTTCGACCGCGGGCTCGATCCGGTCGCCCGAGTAGCCGGCGCCCGCGCCGATGCGCACGCGCCGTTCAGGTTGCTTTGCTGTCATGTCCTTACCGTCGTCCGGCGGCAGTCACCGCCGGGAAAGATCAAAAGATGCCCAGCACGACGCACGCGATCGTCATCACGATCGAGGCGCCGAACAGCAGCGGGAACGTGAATTTCTGGTGCTCGGCCAGCTCGATGCCGCACAGGCCGACGACGAGGAAGGTCGCGGGCGTCAGCGGGCTGACCGGGAACCCGGTCGTCATCTGGCCGAGCAGCGCAGCCTGCCCGACCTGCACGGCCGGCACGCCGAGCTGGCCTGCCACCTCCGCGATCACGGGCAGCACGCCGAAGTAGAACGAATCGGGATCGAACAGCATGCTGAGCGGCATCGACGCGAGGCCGAGCACCACCGGAATGTGGCCGGCCATCGACGGCGGCACGAAGCCGACCGCCGCCTGCGCCATCGCCTTCAGCATTCCGCTGCCCTGCATGATCCCCGTGAACACACCGGCCGCGAGCAGGATGCCGGCCATCATCAGCGCGGCGCGCGCATGCGCGTCGATGCGCTTTCTCTGCATGTCGACGTCCGGGTAGTTCACCATCAGCGCGATGCACAGCCCGACCATGAACATGATCGCGGGCGGAATCTTCTCGCCCATCACGACCATCGTGCCGAGCACGACGAGCGTCAGCACGAGGTTGAACCAGAACAGGTGCGGCCGGCGCAGCGCCTGCTCGTCGGGCGTCAGCTCGCGCTTCGGCAGCGGAATCGACGCATCGTCGCGCGACAGGCCGAGCCGCTTCTCCTCGCGCCGCCCGAGCCAGTACGCGACGCCGAACACGAACACGAGCCCGATCGCCTGCACCGGGATCAGCGGATTGAACAGCGCCGACACCGGCAGGTGCAGCGACGCCGACGCGCGGATCATCGGCCCCGTCCACGGCAGGAAGTTGATGCCCGCGGCCATCGACACCGCGGCGGCCAGCACGCGCCGGTCCATCTTCAGCCGGTCGTACAGCGGCAGCACGGCCGGAATCGTCACGAGGAAGCAGACGGCGCCCGAGCCGTCGAGGTGAATCAGCAGCGCGAGCAGCGTCGTACCCATCACGATGCGCGTGGGCCGCGTGCCGACCGCGCGCAGGATGCGGTCGATGATCGGGTCGAGCGTGCCGGCGTCGGTGATCGTCCCGAAATAGAGGATCGCGAACACGAACATCCCGACGACGGGCGCGAGCCCCTTCAGCCCGTCGATGACGAACTTGCTGGTGTGCAGCCCGAAGCCGCCGATCAGCGACGCGGCGATCGGCACGATGATCAGCGCGACGAGCGGCGACATCCGCTTCGACAGAATCGCGGCCAGCAGCACGACGATCGTGCCCAGCCCGAGTAACGGCAGCATCCGTGTCTCCTACCTTGTCTTTTGTTGGAGACGAGCGTAAGGTCGGCGCAGCGATAGCACAATTGAAATGATTTGATCGCAGCAATCACGAACCGTTATGGATCTGAATCTTCGCGACATTCGCGCGTTCGTCACCGTCGCGCAGGCCGGCAACTTCACGCGTGCGGCCGCGCGCCTGCACCTGTCGCAGCCGGCGCTGACCGTGCAGATCCGCCGGCTCGAGGAGATCGTCGGCGCGCGCCTGTTTGACCGCAACAGCCGCAGCGTCGCGCTCACGCAGACCGGGCGCGAGCTGCTGCCGCTGCTGCAACGCTCGCTCGACGACATGGAGCGCGTGCTGCGCGACGCGCGTGCGCTCGGCGAAGGCACGAGCGGCACGGTGCGGCTCGCGTGCCTGCCGACCTTCGCGTCCAGCGTGCTGCCCGAACTGATCCAGTCGTTCCGGCGCGAGGTGCCGCTTGCGGGCTTCGAGATCCGCGACGGCGTCGCGAGCCTCGTCACCGCGCTCGTGCGCAACGAGGAAGCCGATCTCGGATTGACGGGCGGCGACACGTTCGATGCGTCGCTGGAGGTGCTGTATGCGGGCGCCGACCGGCTCGTCGCCGTGTGCCCGAAGGATCATCCGCTCGCGCGCAAGCGCCGCTTGACCACTGCAGACGTCGCGGCCGTGCCGCTCGTGCTCACCGCACGAGGCACGAGCGTGCGCAGCGTCGTCGATGCCGCGCTGGACGCGGCCGGCTGCACGCCCGACATCGCGTGCGAACCCACCTACATGATGACGGCCGTCGCGATGGTGCGCGGCGGCCTCGGCGTGACGATCCTGCCCGCAACCGCGCGCGAGGTGCGCGCCGAGCCCGAGCTGGTCGCGAAGCCGATCGACGACCCTGCGTTCGTGCGGCCGATCGCGCTCGTCACGAAGCGCGGCCGCACGCTGCCGCGCGTCGCGCAGGCGTTCGCAGAAACCATGCTGACGGAATTGAACAAGCGCGCATGAACCGCGCGCCCGGATCGGTGCTTACTTCGCGTCCGGATCGACGTGCAGCGATTCGCCGATCGCATAGAAATTGCCGCCCGCGATGTAGTGCAGGCTGCGCAGCGCCGGATCGGCCGATTCGAAATACCAGTGGCCGTCGCGGAACACGCGCGTGTCGGACCACGCCGCGACCACCTCGCCGATGAACAGGTCGTAGGTCTGCTGGTTGTGCGGCTCCGGAATCAGCTTGCACGCGAGCCAGCCCGAACAGCCGGCGACGAACGGCAGGTCGTGGCCTTCGACGTCGAACAGCGTGACGCCCGCTTCGCGCAGCTTGTCGGGCCGCTCCGCGAGACTGTGGCTGCCGACCGCATGCGTGAGCCGCAGCTGCGCGGCGGTCGGCACCTGGATCACGAACGTGCCGCTGCGCTCGACGAGCTCGCGCGTCTTCGCGGTCTTGTCGAGCACGACCGTCAGCTTCGGCGGCAGGAAGTCCAGCGCGCACGCCCAGGCGGCGGCCATCACATTGTCGACGCCAGCGTGGCGGGCCGACACGAGCACGGTCGGGCCGTGGTTGAGGAGACGGTAGGCCTTCTTCAGCTCCACCGGAGCGATGTGACTGTCCATACGGGTTCCTTGGAGAACGGCTCGCACGGACGGATGCCGTGCGGCGCGGCGCCGGCCGGTGCGCAGGCGCGCAGCCGGGCCGGAGGCCGCATTCTCGCACCCAATGTCGATCGGTGCTGACCGCGCCGCCGGTCACTTCGCGAACAACTGGCCGATGTCGCGGAACGCCTTGAATTCGAGCGCGTTGCCGCACGGGTCGAACAGGAACATCGTCGCCTGTTCGCCGACCTGCCCCTGGAACCGCACATACGGCTCGATCACGAAGGTCACGCCGAACGACTTCAGCCGCTCGGCCAGCGCTTCCCAGCTCGGCCAGTCGAGCACGATCCCGAAATGCGGCACCGGCACGTCGTGACCGTCCACCGCGTTCGTATGCGCGCCTTCCTGCGACGCGGTCTTCGGATGTTCGTGGATCACGAGCTGGTGCCCGTAGAAGTCGAAGTCGACCCACTGCGCGCTCGAGCGCCCTTCTGCCAGCCCGAACACACGGCCGTAGAAATCGCGCGCGGCCGGCAGGTCGTAGACGGGAATCGCCAGGTGAAACGGGGAAAGACTCATGGTGGCCTCGTGATGGAACGCTCGCGTGGCGCGAGGACGGCACCATGGTAGTCAAGGTCAAGCAGAAATTAAATCAATATATAGTTGCATCATTCACAAACAGAATTGATCAATGATCCGCGAACTGAAAACCCTCGTCGCCGTCGCCCGGGAAGGCACGTTCGCCGCGGCCGGCAACCGTATCGGGCTCACGCAGGCGGCTGTCAGCGCGCAGATGCAGCGGCTCGAAGCCGAGCTCGGCTTCGCGCTGTTCGACCGGCAAGGCCGCTCGGCGCGGCTCAACGAGATGGGTCATCACGTGCTCGACCAGGCGCAGGCACTGATCGGCCTGTACGAGAACCTGAGTTCGACGTCGCCCGGCTCGCCCGCCGCCGTGCGCGTGACGATCGGCGCGATCGCGTCGGTGCAGAGCGCGCTGCTGCCGGCCGCGCTCGCCGATTTCCATCGCCGCCATCCCGCGTGCCGCACGCGCGTGATACCGGGGCTGTCGATCGAGCTGGTCAACCGGGTCGATGCGGGCGAGATCGACATGGCCGCGATCATCCGGCCGCCGTTTTCGCTGCAGAGCGACCTGCACTGGACGACCCTCGTGCAGGAACCGTTCCGGCTGATCGTGCCGCGCGGCGTGAAGGGCAAGGACTGGGCCGAGCTGCTCGCGCGCGAGCCGTTCGTGCGCTACGACCGCGCGTCGTTCGGCGGCCGCCAGGTCGACCGCTTCCTGAGGAAGATGCATATCGCGGTGCGCGACACGTGTGAGCTCGACGAGCTCGACGCGATCGTCAAGCTGGTCGAGAACGGCGTCGGCGTCGCGCTCGTCCCGCAGACCGCCGTGTATCGCCGCTGGCCGGCCGGCGTACGCGCGATCGACCTCGGGCATCACACGTTCCACCGCGACATCGGGCTCGTGCATCGCGCGCGGCGCACGATGTCGGAGCCGGCGCAGAAGCTCGCGCAACTGATCGAAGCGGCGGCACGGCAGCCGGCCTAGCACCGATGCTGACGATCAGCGCCGCCCGGCCGCCCAGTCGACGGCCGCGTCGAACAGCGCGACACCGGCCGGCGACAGGTTCACGAACGTGTCGTTGTCGAGGAAGAACATCACGCGACGCGCGGGCGCGAGCGCTTCGTAATCCATCGTCGCGCCCTTCTCGTACGCGAAGATCGCGGCCTTGTCGGGCTGGCCATACACGGTCGCGATCGTGATCGCGCCGAGCCCCGGCTTGCCCCAGCTCATCGGCGCCTGCTTGCCGTACACGTTCGTCGCGCCGGCCGGCAGCCCGGCCGCGATCGGGTGCGGCGCATTGACGAGCCACAGGTAGCGCTCCTTGCCCGTTTCGCCGAAGTCGACGTCGTGGCGCTTGCCCGTCATCGCGAAATCGTCGAGCAGGTCGTTTTCCCAGGTCACGAGCGGCTTGTCGAGCGTGCGCCAGCCGGGCCGCACGTTCTTCGACGACACCGTCGACGAAATCACGACCAGGTCGGCATCGCGCGCCGCATCGGGCGTCGACGACTCGTCGATCAGGCGCACCGCGTAGCCGCGCTCGCCGAGATGCTGGCTGATGCGTTCGTCGACCTTCAGGTTCGGCCCGCGCAGCTGCACGAGCATCGCGACGCGCGTAGCGGCCTGCGACGCATCGGCCGCCAACGCGGGCGCGGCCACCGCCGCGCCGAGGCCCAGGCCCGCGCCGATCGCGAGCACCGAGCCCGCGATCGCGCGCAATGCGCGACGCCGCGCGCTCGCGGCCACGGCGCGCACGGCGCCGGTCTTCATGTTCCGGTTCATCTGGATCTTCTCCGAAGCCGCGCGCCGCCGTGACGGCCGCGCGGCGATTGCATGGTCAGAACTGCAGCGTGGTGAGCAGCGACACCTGCCGCGCATCGCCGATCGCGACGAAGTAACGGTTCGCGCTCGACGGGTAGTACGTGCGATTGAAGAGGTTCTTCACGTTGAGCTGGAACGACAGCTTCTGCTTGCCGATCCGCGTGTCGTACGTGGCGAATGCATCGGCGAGCACGTACGACGGCAGCGTGAAGCTGTTCGCCGAATCGCCGGGCCGCGCGCCGACGTAGCGCATGTCCGCGCCGATGCGCAGGTCGTCGCCGCCGGCGACCGTGCCGAAGTCGTAGACGGCCGCGAGCGACGCGGTGTGGCGCGCGACGTTCCACAGCTGGTTGCCCGCGTACAGCGGATCTTCAGTCGTCTTCGCGTCGATGTACGCGTAGCTCGCGATCACGTTCACGCGCTCGCCGATCTTGCCCGACACGTCGAGCTCGATCCCGCGCGAGCGCGCCTTGCCCGACGTGCGCCAGTCGGTCAGCTTGGTCGCGTCGTTGTACTGCGAGACGAGCACGTTCTTCTTGTCGATGTTGAAGAGCGCGAGCGTGCCCGTCATCCCGCCCGGCAGGTCGAGCTTGCCGCCCACTTCCCACGCGGTCGCTTCCTCGGGCGGCGTCGCGCCGTCGATGATGTAGCCCGTCATCGGCGCGATCGACGACGACGGCTTCAGCGACTGCGAATAGCTGCCGTACAGCGAGAACGTGTCGGTCCACTTGTAGACGACACCCGCGCGCGGCAGCCACTTCGAACCGCTGAGATCGGTGTTCGCGACGAATGGCCGCCCGCGCCCCGCGACCTGGTTGTACGTGATGTAGCGCAACCCGCCCGACACGATCCACTTGTCGGTCAGGTGGATCGTGTCCTGCACGAACGCGGACGCATCGTGCAGCGTGTCGGTCTGGTCGCTGTCGCTCGCCGACACCGTGCTCGATGGCGGCAGCAGCCCGTAGACGGGGTTGAGATAGTTGAACGGCGTCTTCACGGCCTGCCGCAGCATGTCCTTGCGGTAAATGCGGCGGTATTCGGTATCGAAGCCGACCTGCACGTCGTGCCGCATCCCGCCCAGCACCAGCTTGCCGTTCACGTAGCCGATCCCGTAGCTGTCGGTGCTGAGCGAGCCGTGCGTCGCGTCGTTGCTGCGCGTCATCGTGCCCTTCACCGGATCGACACCGGTCGTGCGCAACTGGTTCGCGTCGTAGGTCTCGCGGTTGTAGCTGTAGCCGAAATGCGCGCTCCAGTCGGCGTTGAACTGGTGATCGACGCTCACCTGCGCGAGGTGCGATTCGCCGTCCATGTTGTTGAACGGCTCGTCGATGCGCCGCCGCGCGGGAATGTCGAGCGGCGCGTTGGTGCGCGGGTCGAGCGCGGTGCCGCGATCGAACGGCGAATGGAATGTGCGGTACTGGTAGGACACCGCGACCTGCGTATCGCGGCCGTACCACGCGAGCGACGGCGCGACGAAGGTCTGCCGGTATTCGCCGAAGTTGCGCCAGTACTGCTCGTTCGACTGGTCGACGATCAGCCGGTACGCGAGCCGCGAATCGCCGACCGGCCCGGTCGAGTCGAAGGTCGCGCTGCCGCCGTTCTTGCCGTGCCCGAACGTCGACGCGCCGAGCGAGATCGCGTTGTAGCGATTGAGCTGCGGCTGCTTGGTGACGACGTTGACCACGCCGCCCGGGTCCATCAGCCCGTACAGCAGCGAGGTCGGGCCCTTCAGCACCTCGACGCTGTCGACCGCCGCGTTGAACGCGCGCCCCTGCACGAGCGGCATCCCGTTTTGCATGATCGAGCCGTCGCGGTTGCCGCCGAAGCCGCGCTTCATGATCGTGTCCTGCGTGCCCGCGAGCGTGTTGCCCTGCGTGATGCCGCTGACGTTGCCGAGCGCGTCGTCCAGGTTGCGCGGGCGCTGGTCGCGCAGCACCTGCGCGGGAACGATGTTGACGGCCTGCGCGGTGTCGAGCAGCGGGATCTCGGAACGCAGCACACCCGCTTCCTTCGGCGCGCGATAGCTTTCGGCACGCAGCGCGCGGGTGCGTACATTGATCGCGGGCAACTCCGCGCCCGCCGCGACGCCGGCCGCCGCGGGCCGTGCGACCGAACCGTCCGCGCGCTTGAGCGTGTAACCGCCGCCCGATTGCCGCAACGCGACGAGCCCCGTGCCCGCGAGCAGGCGGTCGAGCGCGCCGTCGACGTCGAAGCGCCCCTGCACGCCGCCGCTCGTCAGGCCGGCGGTCAGCTCCGCCGGAAACGCGAGCAGGATCCCCGCGTCGCGGCCGAACCGGTTCAGCGCCGCTTCGAGCGGCCCGGCCGGAATGTCGAACGCACGGCGCGCCGCGCGCTGCGCGGCCGGCGCCGCATCGGTGTCGGTGTCGGCCAGCGCGGGCAGCGGCAGCAGCGCCGACACCAGGACGGCGCCGGCCAGCCGGCGCGCGAGGCGACCCGGCGCGGCGGATGCGGCGGATGCGGCCGGGTGCGATGCGCGCGGCAGAGGTCGGGCAGGCGCCGGACGGCGCCGATACGTGAGACGGATGGAAACCATGATCGGGAGGTCGGTGGACGATGGGCCAGTGCTGCTTTCATTACCCATGTCACGCGAACATCGAGAAACAGCTCAGGTCAGCGGATAATTTTTTCGACGGGCTCACGAACGGGCCGGTACGACCGTCGCCCAGTAGCGCGTCAGGTAGTGAACGTCGATCGGCAGCGTCGCCTTCAACGTGTCGAGCACGCGCGCGGGATCGTCGAGCGGATAGGTGCCCGACACGCGCAGGTCGGCCACGGCCGCGTCGCAGCGCAGACTGCCGCGGCGGTAGCGGTCGAGTTCGGCGACGAGGTCGGCCAGCCGCATGCGCGATGCGACGAGCATGCCGCCCGTCCACGCGGACGCATACACATCGAGCGGCGCCGGCGCACCGATCATGTCGCGCGTGAAATCCGCGCCCTCTCCGGCCGCGATCACGCGCGCGTCGGCCGTCGCATCGTCGGGCTGCACGCGCACGGCCCCGGCGAACACCTCGACACGGGTCGCGCCGTCGCGCTGCCGCACCGCGAAGCGCGTGCCGAGCGGCCGCAGTTCGCCCTGTGCCGTCGCGACGACCAGCGGCCGCGCGGGCACGCGATCGTCGTGGCCGCTCGTCACCATGATCGTGCCGCGCAGCAGGCGCAGGCCGCGCGTCGTATCGTCGAAGCGCACGTCGAGCGCCGTGTCGGTATCGAGGACGACGATCGTGCGATCCGCGAGCGTCACCGTGCGCCGCTCGCCGACCGCCGTGCGCAGATCCGCCGGCCAGATCGCCGCACGCCGCGCGGGTTCGGCCATCCATGCGGCACCGCCCGCGCACAGCAGCACGGCCAGCGCCTTCACGGCCGCGCGGCGGCGGCCCGCCCGCGGCGGCAGCAGCGCCGCCTGCGCGGCCTGCGGGTCGAGCCCGGCCGCCAGCCCGCCGAACCTGCGCTGCATCGTTTCGATATGACGCCATGCCGCGTCGTGCGCCGGATCCTCGGCGCGCCAGCGCGCGAGCGCGGCGTCGAACGCTTCGTCGGTGCGGCCGGCCTGCCGGTCGACCCACCATTCCACCGCGCGCCGCGCCACCTGCGGCGGCACCGCCGGCGCTCCCGGGGCGGCCATCGGTCAGGCCGCCATCGCGAAGAAGCACTGCGTGCCGGCCTTCACGAGATAGCGTTTCACCGTTGCCAGCGACACGCCGAGTTCGCGCGCGATCTCGGCCTGCGTGAGCCCGTCGAGCTGCGCGAGCAGGAACGCCCGCTTCGCCGCGAGCGGCAAGCCGTCGAGCAGCCGGTCGATTTCAAGCAGGGTCTCGAGCACGACGGCCCGCTCCTCCGGCGACGGCGCATGCGCTTCGGGGCGCAGCGCGAGCGCATCGAGATACGCGCGCTCGATCTGTTCGCGCCGCCAGTGATTGCTCAGCACGCGCTGCGCGACCGTCGTCAGGAATGCGCGCGGCTCATCGGCGCCGATCGGCTCGTCGCGCGCAAGCAGGCGCATGAACGTGTCGTGCGCGAGATCGGCCGCGCGGTGCGCGCAACCGAGCTTCCGGCTCAACCAGCCGCGCAGCCACGCGTGGTGGCCGGTGTAGAGGGCGTCGATTTCTCGATGGAGAGACAGCTTGTCAGCAGACATGGCCGGGTTCCGGGAGGCGCAGGCGTCAACGATTTTGTAAATGAGAATGATTATTATATACAAAACCAGACCGGCGACCGGCGTTTCGGTGCGCGGGGGTGGCGGCTGCGCTGGGGCGGGCGGCGCGGTGCTGTCGGTCACGCCGGCGTGACACACGCACGACGTTCCACACGCGCAGCACCCATGATGAGGAATCGGTCACCCAACCATGAGGCCATCGCCGGCCGCACGCGCCGCGTAATTAACACATTCATTACACCCGGGCCAATTCGATTCATTCAATAATTATTTGACGGATCGATAACAATATCCCGGCCATCCCGATTCCTCCGCGAATTGCCCGAAATTATCGCGAGATATGCAAGCCGCAATGGCCAAATCGCGAAATGCCAATTGATTGATACGCAATTTCCAACAATTCAAATCCCTCGATCGCGGCAATCGGAGGACATCCCTGTCTGCGTCAGGCCACAAAAGAGAATTTCATTTTTGCCGTTTTTATCGGGCTCGGTAGTCTCCTGCCATTCCGGATCACGCACACAAGCCAATGCGCAAGGAGATGACAATGAAACGCACGACCCTCTCGCTGATTTCCGTCGCGTCATTCGCGGCGATACCCGTCGCGCACGCGCAGTCGAGCGTCACGCTGTATGGCGTGATCGACACGTCGATCACCTACGTGAACCATGCGCAGGGCAAGGACAACGCGTGGATGCTCGGCAACAGCAGCGCGGGCAACCTGGCCGGCAGCCGCTGGGGCGTGAAAGGCACCGAGGATCTCGGCGGCGGGCTGAAAGCGCTGTTCCAGCTCGAGAACGGTTTCGACCCGAGCAACGGCCGGATGGGCCAGGGCGGCCGCCTGTTCGGCCGGCAGGCGTTCGTCGGCCTGACGAGCGACCGCTACGGCACGCTCACGTTCGGCCGCCAGTACGATCCGCTCGTCGATCTCGTGCAGGGCATCACCGCCGACAACTATCTGGGCAGCGTGTTCGCGACGGCGGGCGACGTCGACAACTACGACAACAGCTTCCGCGTCGACAACGCGGTGAAGTACACGTCGGCCGTCTATTCGGGCCTGCAGTTCTCGGCGATGTACTCGTTCGGCGGCATCGCCGGCAGCACCGGCGCCGCGAATTCGTATTCGGCCGCCGTGTCGTACAACAACGGGCCGTTCAGCGTCGCGGGCGGCTACTTCCACACGACCAACAGCCCCGCGTCGAACACGCAGCGCACCGGCTGGACCAGCTCGTCGGACGGCACGTTCGACGGCCCGATCAACAGCGGCTACGCGAGCGCGCATTCGATCGGCATCGCGCGCATCGCGGGCCAGTACGTCGCCGGCCCGTTCACGGTCGGCCTCGGCTACAGCAACGCGCAGTACCGCCGCGATGGCAGCTCGGTGTTCGGCTCGAACGAGCACTACAACACGGGGCAAGGCTTCGTGAACTACCAGGCAACCAACGCGCTGCTGGTCGGCGTCGGCTACAGCTATACGCGCTCGGGCGGCGACACGTCGGCCACCTATCACCAGGTATCGGCCGGCGCGGACTACACCCTGTCGAAGCGCACCGACGTCTACCTGACCGCCGCGTACCAGCACGCCAGCGGCCAGACCGGCGACGGCCAGGGCGGCTCGATGGCCGCACAGGCGTCGATCGGTTCGTACGGCTATGCGGGCACGAGCTCGCAGACGATGGTCAACCTCGGCCTGCGTCACCGCTTCTGATGCGAGACGGCCGGCTGCGCGCCGCGCGGCCGGTCGAATCCGCATTCACCGATACGGCGGCTCCGGCCGCCGTTGTTTTTGAGTCGCCCTTCCATCGCCCTTTTCAACCCGGATAGCGACTGCCGCGCGATTTCCATCCGGTTCGATTCAGCACCGATTTTCGCGAGTCAATGACGCGACGCGTCAGTATTCCGGCAGCGCCACTACGCTGGCATTCGCGCGGAAATTCGGCCATTTTTACCGACAATGCTTCGCCGAAGCGCGTGATTGGACACGATAAACATGCGTGGCGAACGCATGGGCAAATGCAAAGGAAAGTTTGACGTGAGCCATTTGCGCGCGCGCTATGGCACACTTCGCGTCTGCGTAATTTCCTTGCACCGGGCGGCCGGATTCCGCCCCATCCTGCCATGCCGCGTCAGACAACCCGTTCGATCAGCCGAGCAACGCCGAAAATCGCCGCGACGATTGCGCTGTCGTGCGTACTCGCCGGCGTCGCGCGGGCCGATTGCCTCGACGACGCGGCCGCGTTCCAGCACGTGAGCGTCAGCCTGATGCGCGGCATCGCGCAGGTCGAGTCGGGCATGAATCCGAGCGCCGTCAACACCAACACGAACGGCACGGTCGACATCGGCCTGATGCAGATCAACAGCACCTGGCTGCCGACGCTCGCGCGCGAAGGCATCACGCGGGAGAGCCTGTTCGATGCCTGCACGAACGCGTATGTCGGCGCGTGGATCCTGTCGCAGAACATTCGCCAGCTCGGCGCCAACTGGAACGCGATCGGCGCGTACAACTCCGCCTCGCCCGACAAGCGCCTCGCGTATGCGCGCAAGGTCTATGATGCAATCCGGACCATGCCGGATTCGCCGGATACTCCCATGCCCATCCTTCCCCCATCCTTTACGCCGCCGCAACAGGCCCAGGCGTACAACCCGTTCGCGAGCCTGAGCGTGTCCGCCCCGCAGCAGGTCACGCGTCCGCGCACGATTTCGTCGGCTCCGCCGCCTCCGCCGCCGCAAGGCGGCCCCGCCGGCCCGGCCGGCTCGTACAACTTCGGATGGACGGTCACGGGGGCGGACCAGGCGAAGCCGACCCAGGTCTTCGACGACGGCGCACGGATCTACGTGCAGTTCAGCGACATGAAGCACGTGCCGGCGATCTTCACCGAGACGTCGTCCGGGCGCGTGCTGATGTCGTGGGAGCTGCAGTTTCCGTATGCCGTCCTGACGCGTCCCGCGCAAACGTTAATCTTCCAGCTCGGGCCGTTCGAGGCGCGCGCGCAGCGTAGCGCGGGCAATAGCGCCGGGATGACGGCGCAGGCCGGGACGGGGGGCGCGGCTGCGGCCGCCGGATCGAAAAAGTCGGCGAATACGGCGACGAGTACGGCAGCCAATCCGGCCGCAGCGACCGCGACCGCGGCAAAACGCACGGCGTCGGCCGATGCGCTGTGGTACGTGAATACGCCTTCGACGTCGGGAACCGCGGCGGCCTCGCCGTCGACCGCGAACATGCCGGCCACGCTGCCGACCGCGATCACGTCGAACACGCCGCCGCCCGCGCCGGCCCAGGTGCCGGCTGCAGCCGCTCAGCCGTCGCGCGCCAGCGCGGATGCGCTGTGGTACATCTCGAAGTAGCGCACCGCCGATCGCGCGCGTCGCGCGGCGATCATTACGCCACGGTCGGCGGCAGCTTGGGCGCGTTCATGTCGTCCACCCGGTTCGGATAGCGCGACGTCGACGGCGCGCGCTCGTGTACCCGCACGCACGCCGCCACCGGCCACCCCCTCACCCGCGCCGCACCCAGATCACCTTGCCGTCGCGAATGCCGAGATTGCGGCGTTCCTGCCGGTAATCCATCGTGCCCGGCAACGACTTGCCGTCACGCTCGAGCACGCGCCACAGGCAGCCGTCCAGTTGCGCCGCCGCATCGGCCTCGGTCTTGCCGACCAGCGCGTCGTCCGGCCCCGCGTCCGCCTTGCAGGCCTGCGACGTGCGTGCCGGCTCGCCATTCATCACCATGCCGCCCGCGGTCGCATTCTTCGTTTTCATGTCCGTGCATCCCGCAAACGTTGCGCCCGCAACCAGCGCCATCATCACCGCGATCGTCTTCTTCATCGGATACTCCCTGTTGCGCCCGGTGGAACCTGTGCGGGGTTCCCGCCGACCGGGCGTTGCATGCATGTTCGGTCCGCGCGCCCGGGCCACGCCGATTTCGCATGTCCGAGCCGCGGGTTCGGCCTGCCGCCGAAGCCGCCTGCATGTTACCGCACGCCGTGCGGCGTGACGGCACGTGCAGGCCGGCTGCGCCACACGATGCGTGCCGCGACGATTCGCTCAGAACTTGTAGGTCGCGCCCGCGATGGCGTAGTAGTTGCTGCGCGACTGGACGATCGGGCTGTCGCCGTAGCGGCCGAGCAGCCGCGTCACACCGCCGGTCGCGAGCACCGACCAGTGCTGCGACAGCGTCCAGTTCCACGCGAGCGCCATCGACGCGCTGTCGATCCCGCCGCGCGTCGAATACGGGCGGAACCGGCTCGTCATCGACTGCGCATCGGTCACGCCGTAGAACGTCTGCGTGTAGCGCCCCGAGCCCGCGTGCACGGTGCCCGTCACGATGATCTCGTGCTGCGCGGTCTTGAACACCGGCACCGCGAGATCCATGTGCCCCGACACGCCGCGCGACGTGTGCGTCACGGGTGAGTCGATCGTGACGCTCAATTCTGCCGCGTTGAACAGCGTCACGCCCGCGCGCACGCCGACCAGCACCGAGCCCGGAACCCGGCCCATGCCCTTCAGGTAATCGGAGCCCGGCATGTCGAGGCGGTTCTCGTCGGCTCGACCCACGTCGTAGCTCACCGCCGCCGACACGAACGCGCCGTGCGGCAGGTCCAGCCGGTAACCGGCGCCCTGCGTGCTGTCGATGAAGAAGCCATTGCCGAACTTCGCGGCAAACCCCGGCGCAACGACGCCGCGAGACTGGTTGCTGCCCGGGTAGCGCGGCGCGATACCGCCACCCAGCGACAGCGAATACTGGTTTTCCGCGTGGGCGGCGGCGGCAAGGGTCAGGCCGGCGAGCGGCATGCAATAGCGGTAGCGGCGGAGTATTGGGCGCACAATATTGAGATAAAAGTGACGGAGCCCGCAGTCTAGGTGTCGCCCCGCGCCGCGACTGTCCTGAATATTCGGGGAATCTGTGCTCAATTGTGTTCGATTGTTCGAGATTGTCGCCCCGCTCCCCCGGCCTTCGATGCGCCGGATAGAATTCGCGTGCCGCGCCGCGCACCGGCCTGCCCGGGTGTGAAACGGCGCGTGCACATTGACGAGACCATGAACGAAGATCCGCTCAAATACCGCGTACTGCTGATCGAGGACGACGACCGCCTGGCGCAGCTCGTCCGCGAATACCTCGACGGTTATGAATTCACGGTGACGGTCGTCCGGCGCGGCGACCTCGCCGTCGCCGCGGTGCGCGAGCACCAGCCGGCCCTCGTGATACTCGACCTGATGCTGCCGAACCTCGACGGCATGGAAGTCTGCCGGCGCATCCGCGCGTTCACCAACGTCCCCGTGCTGATCCTGACCGCGCGCCTCGATGTCTACGACCAGGTCGCGGGCCTCGAGACGGGCGCCGACGACTACGTGACGAAGCCGATCGAACCGCGCGTGCTGGTCGCCCGCGCCCGCGCGCTGCTGCGCCGCGCGCAGCCGGCCGTCGCGGAAGCGCCGGTGGCCGCGCCCGAAGCGCTCGTGTTCGGCGAACTGGCGATCTCGCCGCCGAACCGCACCGTCACGTGGCGCGGCGAGCCGGTCGACCTGAAGACCGCCGAATTCAACCTGCTGCTGATCCTCGCGCGCGCGGCCGGCACCGTGCTGAGCCGCGACGACATCCTGAAGCAGCTGCGCGGGATCGAGTTCGACGGGCTCGACCGCTCGGTCGATTCCGGCATCTCGAAGCTGCGCCGCCGCTTCGAGGATGCGTCGTCGGAGCCGCACAAGATCAAGACGATCTGGGGCCGCGGCTACCTGTTCAGCCCTTCCGCGTGGGACGAATAAATGCTCCGCCCATTGATTCGGCTGTACCTCGTCGTGATCCTGTTCGTCGCGGCGTCGATCATCTTCATCCAGCTGTCGTTCGACCGGATCTTCTACGATCGCAGCGCGCAGGCGGAGCGCGACGCGTTGACGACCTACGCGTTCGTGCTCAACGACTACCTCGAACGCCATCCGGGCGAGCAGCGCAGGGTGGCGCTGCGCGAGCTCGCGAAGCACGGCAACGAACGGTTCGACTTCATGCCGATGGCCACCGCCCGCGCGCAATTGAGCGGCGAGCCGCTGCGCGATCTCGACGCCGGCCTGATCGCGATCAGCTACGACGCGAAGGATTACTACATGCCGCTCGCGGATGGTTCGGTGCTGCATGCGCGGCCGATCGAAGCATTCAGCCTCGACATCAGGATCTATGCGTACATGCTGCTGGCGCTCAGCACCCTGTTCGCGGTGGTGCTGTGGATTCACTATCACTGGCGCGACCTGCGCAGGCTGCAGGAAGCCGCCCGCGCATTCGGCGCCGGTACGCTGTCGACGCGCGTGAAGCTGTCCGGCAAGTCGAACATCTACGAGCTGTCGCAGCAGTTCAACGACATGGCCGAGCGCATCGAGGCGTCGATCAAGCAGCAGCGGGAAATGATGCACGGCATCTCGCACGAACTGAAGACGCCGCTCGCGCGGCTCGAATTCGGGCTCGCGCTGCTCGCCGAGCCTGACGAAACGGCCCGGATGCGCGAACGCCGCGACGCGCTGCGGCGCGACGTGCGCGAGCTCGACGAGCTCGTCACGGAGCTGCTGACGATCGGCCGGCTCGAACAGGGTGCCAGCCAGCTCGCGCCGATGGAAGTCGTCGTCGACGCGCTGCTCGACAGCGTCGCCGGCAACGTCGCGAACGACATCGTCGATCGCGGCATCACGCTCGACGTGTCGGCCCTCGACGCGCCCGCGACCCACGTATGCGACCCGAAGCTGGTCGCCCGCGCGTTGCTGAACCTGATCCGCAACGGCGCGCGTTATGCGTCGCGCACGGTGCTGCTCGCCGCCGAGCGCAACGCGTCCGGCGCGCTCGTGTTGAGCGTCGACGACGATGGCCCCGGCATTCCGGCCGCCGAACGCGCCCGCGTGTTCGAACCGTTCCAGCGACTCGACTCCAGCCGCGACCGGCAGACCGGCGGCTTCGGGCTCGGGCTCGCGATTGTGCGGCGCGTCGCGCAGGTGCATGGCGGTGACGTGCGGCTCGAGGATTCACCGCTCGGCGGCGCACGCTTCGTGATCACGCTGCCCGCGCTGTCGCTGCCGGACAACCTGTTCGACTTGCCGGAGCCCCTCGCGCATGCCGACGCGTTCGGCGGCAGCACCGGCATGGCCCTCCCCCGGCAATGACGCGCGCGGCGGGCGGCGCCCCGGCGGCCCTCGCCTGACCTGCGCGCCGCTCAGCGGCGGCGCAGCAGCGCGACGAAGAACAGGCTGCCGAACATCGCGGTCACGATCCCGATCGGCAGATCCTCCGGCGCCGCGAGCGTGCGGGCGGCCACATCGGCCCAGACGAGCAGGATCGCGCCCGTCAGCGCGGCCACCGGCAGCAGCCTGCCATGCTCGGCGCCGACGACGCGACGGCACAGATGCGGCGTCACGAGCCCGACGAAGCCGATCGCTCCGCTCACCGCCACCATCGCGCCCGTCGCGAACGACGCGACGACGAACACCTCGCGCCGCATCCGCCCGCTCGGCACGCCGAGCGCAGCCGCGGCCACATCGCCCGACATCAGCGCATTCAGTTCGCGCCGGCGCGCATACAACGCGCCGCCGGCGAGCGCCGCGCAGACGGCCGGCACCGGCAGCAGATCCCAGCGCGCCAGCCCGACGCCGCCCAGCATCCAGAACAGCACGGAGGACGCCGCGCGCTGGTCGCCGAGATACAGCAGCAAGTTGCCGAACGCGGCCATCATGAACGACACCGAGACGCCCGCGAGCAGCAGCCGGTCCGATTCGAGCCGGCCGCGCCGGTAAGCGAGCGCGACGACGCAGGCGGTCGCCGCGAGCGCGCCCGCGAACGCGGCAGCCGACAGCGTGAACGGGCCGAACGCCGCACCGGCCATCACGGTGACCGCGACGGCGCCGAGCATCGCCCCCGCGCTCACGCCGAGCAGGTGCGGATCGGCCAGGCGGTTCGCGGTCGCGGCCTGCAGCGCCACGCCGACCGCCGCCAGCGTCGCGCCGACGATCGCGGCCAGCAGCGCGCGCGGCATCCGGATCAGCCAGACGATGCTGTCGTCGCCCGCCCCCGCCGCAGCCACGCCGGCCTCGCCGAACGCCGACACGATATGCGTGGCGACGATCCGCACCGCCGCCGGCATCGCGATCGGCGCCGGCCCGAACGCGGCCGACGCGACGATCGACACGATCAGCAGCAGCGCCAGCGCCGGCAGCACCGCGCGCATGGCAGGCCGCGCTGCACGCACGTGCATGCTCATCGCGCAGGCCCGGCGAACGCGGCCGGATACAGCGCGCGCGCCAGCGTCTCGACGGCCGCGACGTTCTCGGGGCCCGGCGTGGCCGCATCGTACGGAATCACGACGAAGCGCCGGTCGCGGATCGCGGCCACGCGCGCGAGCGACGGCTGGCTCAGCAGGAACTGCTGTTTCTGCGCGGCCGTCACGGCCGAATAGTCGACGATCACGATCACCTGCGGATCGCGCGCGACCACGCTTTCCCAGCTCACCTGCGTCCAGCTGCGCGGCAGGTCGGCCATCACGTTGCTGGCGCCGGCCGCCGCCAGCAGCGCGGTCGGCATCGCGAGCCCGCCGGCCGTCATCGGCTTGTCGGTGCCGCTGTCGTAGACGAACACGCGCAGCGGCTCCGGATGCCCGATCGCACGCGACACCGCGGCGAGACGCGTGCGCATCGACGCGACGACCTGTGCGGCGCGCGCGTCGACGCCGAAGATCCGGCCGAGATTGTTCAGGTCGCGGAACACGTCGTCGAACGACGCGGCTGCCTGCTTCATCACGTGCGAACACGATTCGGTCAGCTCGTACGCACGGATGCCGAACGGCGCGAGCGTCGCGGGCGTCACCGGGCCGCCGACATGCATCCCGTAGTTCCAGCCCGCGAGATAGAAGTCGGCGCGCGCGGCCGCCAGCACCTCGAGCGACGGATACTGGCTCGCCAGTTCGGGCACGCCGCGCAGCGCATCGCGCACGCGCGCGGTGCCCGTCTTCCAGCCGCCGATCCCGGTGTAGCCGACGAGCCGGTCCTTCAAGCCGAGCACGAGCATCATCTCGGTCAGGTTCACGTCGTTGCTCACCACGCGCGTCGGCGCGCGCTCGAACGTCACGTCGCGATCGCAGCTGCGCACGGTGACGGGATAGGCCCACGCATGCGCGGCCGCGCAGCCAAGCACGGTCGCGGCAACCAGCCGGCGGGATAGAGATGACAACGTGGGGGACAAGACAGGAAACGGCATGGCAGTCATTCCGGATGAAGCGGCGTGATGCGCGGCCGGCCCGTGACGGGATGGCGATCGACGAGCGCGGCGACGCCGAACACGTCGCGCAGCAACGCTTCGGTCAGCACGTCGGCCGGCACGCCCGATGCGACGACCCTGCCGTGCGCGAGCACGTGGAGCCGGTCGCAATACGCGGCCGCGAGATTGAGGTCGTGAATCGTGGCGAGCGTCGCGATGCCGAGGCGCCGCACGCGCGCGAGCAGTTCGAGCTGATGGCGCAGGTCGAGATGGTTGGTCGGTTCGTCGAGCAGCAACAGTTCGGGCTGCTGAGCGAGTGCGCGGGCCAGCAGCGCGCGCTGCTTCTCGCCGCCCGACAGCGACGCGAAGCGTTGCGCACGGCGCTCGACGAGGCCGACGTCGTGCAGCGCGGAGTCGACGATCCGGCGATCGTCCGCCGTCTCCGCATCGAACGGCCGCTGGTGCGGCGTGCGCCCCATGCCGACCAGCTCGTCGACCGTCAGCCCGAAATCGTCCGGCGTCTCCTGCTGCAGCACCGCGATGCGCTGCGCGACCGCGCGCGGCCGCATGCGCCATACGTCCTGCGCATCGAGCGCGACACGGCCGGTGTCGGGCCGCGCGTAACGGAACACGCAGCGCAGCAGGCTCGTCTTGCCGCTGCCGTTCGGGCCGACCAGCCCGACGAACTCGCCTTCGGCCACGCACAGCGTGACGGAATCGAGCACGGTGATCGCGCCGCCGGGCGACCAGCTCACGCGTTCGATGTCGAGCATGTGCATCACGGGACGCGCGCCGTGCCGCATCAGAAGCGCATCGTCGCGACGAGCTCCGCCGAGCGCGACGGGCCGAGCAGCCATTGCTCGCCGCCGTTCGACGTCGTCACCGCATACGTGCGGTTCGCGAGGTTGCGCAAGGTCAGCGCCAACTCGGTGCGCGACGTCGGCTGCCAGCGCAGCGACGCGTCGAACACCGTGTACGACGGCACGTGCACGCGGTTCGCGTCGTCGCCGTAGGTCGCGCCGACGTAGCGCACGCCCGCGTTCGCCTGCCAGTGCTCGGCAAACGCCCAGCCGAGCCACAGGTTCGCCGTCTGCTGCGGCACGTTGGCCGGCGCATTGCCGGCGCGCGACACCGTCGTGCTGCCGACCTTCTGGTTGAACGCGTCATAGCGTGCGCGCAGCAGCGCGACGTTCGCATCGACCGTCCAGCCGTGCGGCAGCCGCGCGCCGCCCGTCAGCTCGATGCCGCGCGACGATTGCCTGCCGACCTGCTGGCGCAGCGCGGGATTGAACGGATCGGTGGTGAGCAGGTTGCGCTTCGTGATGTCGTACACGGCGAACGTCCAGTATGCGCGGCCGTCGAGCAGCGTCTGCTTGACGCCGGCTTCCCACTGTTCGCCAGTCGCGAGCCGGTAGCTCGCCTGCGACGCGGACAGCGTCACGAGCGAGCCGAGGCCCTCCGCGCCCGTCGTGTACTGCGCATACGCGCTGAGTGTCGGCGCGACCTCGAACACGAAGCCGGTGCGCCAGCCGACATTCGCGAAACGCTTGTCGAAGCCCGCGCCGGTCGCTGCCTGCTCGCGGCTGAACGCGATGTGGTCGTAGCGCAGCCCGCTCACCCACGCGAGCCGCGGCAGCACCTCGAGCCGGTTCTCGGCGAACACCGCGGCCTGCCGTGCGCGCGTGCTGAACTGCGGCACCGTCGGGTCGGGGCTCGTGAACACGCCGGGGTCGAAGCCGTGCGCGGGCACCGTCGACTCGCCGCCGTACGGCGAATTGTTGGTGCCGCTGAACGTGATCTGGCTGAATTCCGTGCCGACGACGAAGCGGTTCGCGCGGCCGAACAGCGTGCCGTCGAAGCGTGCGCTCAGCCGATCGCCGATCTGCCGCTGGTGGTGGCCGATGTCGAGATAGTCGCCGCGCGTGACGCGCCCCGTCGCGGCATCGAGCGCATACGATTCGGCGTTGCGCCAGTGGCGATTCGACGTCAGGTAGTAGAGCTGGTTGTCGATCGTCACGCCGGCCGTCGGCCGGTAGGTCGCCGACAGTCGCGTCCACTGGTCGTAATAGGAAATCGACGCGTCGGCGACGTTGTAGTTGCGCTTGCGCAGCGACGGATCGAGCACGCCGTTCGGCGCCGGCACGCCATAGTAGGTCGCCGGCATCTGGCGGCCGTAGTCGAAGTCGAGCGTCAGCGTGAGCGTCGGGCTCACGTCGAACTTCAGCGCGCCGCCGACGGCCGTCGTATGCGTATCGGCCCGCTCGGCGAGACCGTTCGCGCGCGCATCGCTTGCATGGAAGCGATACGACAGCCGCGGGCCGAGCGCGCCCGTCGTACCGAACGCGGCGCGCTTCGCACCATCCAGGCCGACACCGACCTGCAGCGTCGTCTCGCGCGTGCGCTGCGGCCGCTTCGGCACCACGTTCACGACACCGCCGATCGCGCCTTCGCCGTACAGCACCGACGCCGGGCCGCGCAGCACCTCGATGCGCTCGACCGACCACGTATCGAACGGGAACGTGATCGTGCCGGCAGCCGGCATCAGCCGCACGCCGTCGAGCAGCGTCATCACCGATTCCTGCCCGCTGAAACCGCGCACGCTCAATGCGGTGCCGCCGGTGCCGGGCGCCATCGCACTCGAGAAACCCGCGGTGCGTGTCACCGCGTCGAGCACCGTGCGATCGCCGCGTGCGTCGATCGTGCCGGCCGTGACCGTCTCGACGCTCGCGGGCGTGTCGAGGCTCGCGAGCCCGAGCCGCGAGCCGGTTTCGAGCGGTTGCGTCAGCGGGTCGGCCGGTGCGGATGGCGCGCTGACGTTGATCGCCGGCAGTGCATGCCGTTCGTCCGGTGCGGGTGCGGCCGCTTCGGCGGCCCACGCGCCGGAGCTCGCCATCGCGCAGCCCAGCAGGGTCGTGCAGCCGCGGGCCGCGCGAACGCGCCAGGCGTCGGCGTTCCGGCGCGACGCGGCGTGGTGCCGCCCCCCGCGCGCCGGGGTGTGTCTGGTTTTCGTCACGTCGTATCGATCTTCGGAGGGTGGCGTCGCACGCGGCCGTGCCAGGCAGCCCGGCCCGTCGGTGGCGCAAACCCCGGATGATACAATATATCATCTTGATTCGTCAGGATTTCGTCAGGTTGTCCCGGCCGGGTGCGCGGCCGGGGCCGTACGCCGCGCCTACAACGGAAAACTGAACTGCACCCACAGCTTGTCGCCCTGCGGCCGGTTGCGCACCGCGAACTCGTGCTGGTACTTCACGACCACGCCCGACGCCGGCCCCCACATGACACACAGTTGCGGGCCGATCGCGACCGATTGCCCGCGAAAGCCGTCCGACGCGACCTTGACGCCGTCCTGCGTATCGTCGGTGAACTGCTTCAGGAACGTGCCCTGCACGCCGAGCTGCACGCGCCGGTCGATCGCATAGCCGATCAGGTAGTCGAGCACGGCGACCGCCCCCGAGTGGTAGCGCGTCGCATGGTTCGGCGAATTCAGCTCCAGCAGCGTGGTCGTCGAGATCTCCCAGTCGCGGCCCGGAAACCAGGTCGTGCTGACGTACGGCAGGAACGCAACCGTGTTCAGCCCGGTGTTCGCGATCCGGTTCGCCGCATACGCACCGGTCGGCACCGCGAACGACGGCGAGAAGAACGCGAAGAAGGTCTTCGATGCGTTCGCGTAGTTGATCATGAACGGCTCGAGGATCACGTCGCCGAGCGACGTGCGGTTTCCCGTCCCGCCCGGCGTCGACAGATGCAAATGCACGATCGGCACGATCGCGCTGCTCGACAGCGAGAACGGCCCGAGCGTCGCGCCCCAGGTGTGAACGACGCGCGGCGTTTCCGCGACGACGCTCAGGTGGAACCCCGGCACCGCATTGCCGCCGTCCGGCCCGGCGAACCGGTTCGACGCGTAGTAAAGCGAATAGTTGAAGTACTGCGTGTTGCCGGGCGGCGGAAGCAGCCCGTTCAGCACCGTGTTGACGCCGAACGGATAGCTGATCTGCCCGTTCTCCGTGGCCGACGCCGGAACCTGAATGGCTCCGGCGATCAGGAGTGCCAACGGTACTCGTCGCAAGGTGAATCTCATGTCGTCTCCAGACCGGATTGTTATCGTGTCATCGCGAGCCGGGCATCGCAGGCCCGGGGAGACGCAATGTAAAGCGCACGACAGCGGCGAAAAAGACGACGTTCGGGAGAACAGTTCTCCGTCACACGGAGAAATACGCGACGGTGCAGCGCCGGCCTGCGATCAGCGGCCGACTGCCTTCCATTTGCGCGCGAGCCCGAGGCGTTCGAAGCGCTCGATCAGGAACTCGGTGAACACGCGGATCTTCGCCGGCTGATGGCGGCGGCTCTGGTACGCGATGTTGACGGTGAGCGCCGGCAGTTGCCAGTCGGTGAGCACCGGCACCAGCTTCCCCGCGACGATATCGTCGTGAATGATGTAGAGCGGCTGGATCAGGATGCCGAGCCCGGCAAGTGCCGCGGCGCGGATCACCTGCCCTTCGTTCGCATCGAGCACGCTCTTGATCGTGACCGACTGCTTCTTCGCGCCGTGGCGGAAATGCAGCACGTACGGATCGTTCGCAAGGTTGTAGACCAGCAGCCGGTGGTCGCACAGCGCATCGGGCGTCGCCGGCGCGCCGTGCTTCGCCAGATACCCGGGCGACGCGGCCAGCACGCGCCGCGTCTCGGCGAGCTTGCGCACGGTGATGCCCGAATCCGCTTCATGCTCGCGCGTGCGGATCGCCACGTCGATGCCGGCCTCGATGAAATCCGGATAGCGGTTCGCCGCGACGATCTGCACGTTCAGGTTCGGGTAGCGCCGATGGAACTCGGGCAACGCGGGCGCGATATAGATCGACGCGAACGATACCGATGCGGTCACGCGCAGCGTGCCGGCCGGATTGACGCTCGCTTCGTTGACCGCCGCATCGGCCTCCGACAGTTCCATCAGGATCGCGACACAACGCCGGTGGTATTCATGCCCGGCGTCGGTCAGCCACAGGCGGCGCGTGGTGCGCTCGACGAGCCGCGCCCCCAGCCGCTCCTCCAGCGCGTTCAGGCAGCGGCTCGCCGCCGCGCTCGACATCCCGAGCCGCTCGGCGGCCTTCGACAGGCTGCCCAGCTCGGCGACCTGCACGAAAAATTCGATCTGCGTCCACTTGTCCATGCGTTCGATTCTTCCACCTGGCGGAGAACAAAACTCCTCCAAACCCTCTTTTTTACGATCCGGGGAGGAATTAATGTTACGTCAACGCGTTATCCAACGACATCAGGAGACACCCCCTATGCGCAATCTCAACGAAGACACCATCACACAGGCCGTGATCGCGTCGCTGGGCGGCTGTCGCGACGAGCGGTTGCGCACGGTGATGACCAGCCTCGTCCAGCATCTGCACTCGTTTGCCCGGGAGACGAAGCTCACCGAGGCCGAATGGCAAGCCGCGATCGGCTTCCTGACGGCCGTGGGCCACATCACCGACGACAAGCGCCAGGAGTTCATCCTGCTGTCCGACGTGCTCGGGCTGTCGACCCTCGTCACCGCGCAGAATCACGCGAAGCCGGCCGGCTGCACGGAGGCGACCGTATTCGGTCCGTTCTACGTCGAAGGCAGCCGCGACTTCGGGATGTTCGACGACATCGCGAACGGCGCCTGCGGCGAGCCGTGCTTCGTGTCGGGCCACGTGCGCGGCATCGACGGCCTGCCGATCGCGCACGCCTCGCTGGAAGTCTGGCAAGCCGACGAGGACGGCCACTACGACGTGCAGCTTCCGGCCGACGACGGCTCGGTCACGCACCGCGCGCGCGGCCGGCTGCGCACCGATGCCGACGGTCGCTACGCATTCCGCTCGATCCTCGCCGAGCCGTATCCGATTCCGCACGACGGCCCCGTCGGCGCGATGCTCGACGCGCTCGGCCGTCATCCGTGGCGGCCCGCGCACCTGCACTTCATGATCGAGGCGCGCGGCTACGAAACGCTGATCACGCACGTGTTCCGCGACGGCGACCGCTATCTCGACTCCGATGCGGTGTTCGGCGTACGGTCGACGCTCGTCGCCGACTGGGTCCGGCACGCGCCCGGCATCGCGCCGGACGGCTCGCGCATGGACACGCCGTTCTACACGCTCGAGTACGACTTCGTGCTCAATCCCGCGGAGCGCGCCGCATGATCCGCCACGTCGTGATGTGGAACGTCGCCGGCGCGACCGAACCCGAGCGCGCGGCGGCACGCACCACCGTCAAGACCGCCTTCGAAAGCCTGCGCGGCCGGATTCCAGGCATGACGCACCTCGAAGTCGGCGCGGATTTCAGCGCGGCCGACCACGCGTGCGACCTGATTCTCGTCGCCGATTTCGAGTCGCGCGCAGCACTCGACGCATACGCGACGCATCCTGAACACGCACGCGTACGCGACGCACTGACGGGCCTGCGCATCGCGCGCCATCAGGTCGACTACGCAACGGAGTAACAACGACATGAACTTCATCTACCAGGCCCGCCCCGCCCGCGTGATCTTCGGCGCAGGCAGCCTCGAGCATCTCGAACGTGAAGTGCTGGAACTGGGCGCGCAACGCGCGATCGTGCTCTGCACGCCGGAGCAGCGCGACCTCGCGCAACGCCTCGTCGAGCGGCTCGGTGCGCGCGCGGCCGGGCTGTACGATCGCGCGACGATGCACGTGCCGATCGAGATCGCCCGCGATGCGCAGGCGTTCGCCAGGTCGTGCGATGCGGATTGCGCGATCGCGATCGGCGGCGGTTCGACGATCGGCCTCGGCAAGGCGATCGCGCTCGAAAGCAGCCTGCCGATCCTCGCGATTCCGACGACGTACGCCGGCAGCGAGATGACGCCGATCTACGGCCTGACCGAAGGCGGCCTCAAGCGCACGGGCTCCGACGCTCGCGTGTTGCCGAAAACGGTGATCTACGATCCCGCGCTCACCGTCACGCTGCCCGTCGAGCTGTCCGTGACGAGCGGCCTCAACGCGATCGCGCACGCGGCGGAAGGCCTCTACGCGAACAACGCGAACCCGGTGATGAACCTCGTGGCCGAAGAAGGCATTCGCGCGCTCGCGCGCGGCCTGCCCGGCGTGCGGCGCGACCCTGCCGATCTCGCCGCGCGCAGCGACGCGCTCTACGGCGCGTGGCTGTGCGGCATGGTGCTCGGCAACGTCGGCATGGCGCTGCACCACAAGCTCTGTCACACGCTCGGCGGCAGCTTCAACCTGCCGCACGCGCCGACCCACACGGTCGTGCTGCCGCATGCGCTCGCGTACAACGCCGCGCACGCGCCGGACGCGATGCGGCGGATCGCCCGCGCGATCGGCACCAACGACGCCGCACGCGGCCTCTACGCGCTGGCGCTCGACAACGGCGCGCCGGTCGCGCTGAAGGCGATCGGCATGCAGGAAGCCGACCTCGATCGCGCCGCCGATCTCGCGGCCGCCAATCCGTACTGGAACCCGCGCCCGATCGAACGTGACGGCCTGCGCGCGCTGCTGCAGGACGCGTTCGACGGCAACCTGCCCGGCTCGACCGCGCGCTGAGCCGGCTACACGACAAACCAACAAAAGATACCGTCATGGAGACACCCCGCATGAACACCGAATCAAGCGCGCACGGCGACAGCACCGTCGAACACTGCGACGTCGCCATCGTCGGCTACGGCCCGACCGGCCTCGTCGCCGCCTCGATGCTGGGCCGCGCCGGCCATCGCGTGATCGTCGTCGAACGCTGGCCGACGCCCTACGGCCTGCCGCGCCTCACGCACATCGACGGCGAAACCGCGCGCATCGTGCAGGCGAGTGCCGATGTCGATCACGCGCTGCGCAACGCGAAGGCCGTCGACACCTACCATTACCGCGATGCGAACGGCGACCTGCTGCTCGAACTGAACTGGGCCGGCCGCGCGTGCGGCTACCCCGCGCACATCTCGATCTACCAGCCCGACATCGAGGACGCGATCGATGCGCGCGCCAGCACGTTCAGGAACGTGACGATCCTGCGCGGCTGGGAAGTCGATACGCTGCTGCAGGACGACGACGGCGTGACGCTGACCGCGCATCCGTCGCGCGGCAGCCAGGACGCGCAATGGACCGGCAAGCCGCGCACGATTCGCGCCCGCTACGTGATCGGTGCCGACGGCGCGAACAGCTTCGTGCGCCGCACGCTCGGCATCGAACGGTCCGATTTAGGCTACAACGAGCGCTGGCTCAATCTCGATTCGGAGAACCAGCGCGATCTCGGCGACGGCTGTGCGCGCACGACGATCTACTGCGATCCGGCACGCGCGTACATGCACATGCCGATCGGCACGAAGCGCACGCGGTTCGAGCTGCGCGTGCTGCCGGACGAATCGACCGCCGAATGGGAAACGGAAGAAGCCGGCTGGAAGTGGCTCAACGACCACTACGGCTACGGCCCGGACGACCTGAAGCTGCTGCGCCATGTCGTCTACACGTTCGAGACGCGCATGGCCGAACGCTGGCGCGCCGGCCGCGTGCTGCTCGCGGGCGATGCCGCGCACACGATGATGCCGTACATGGGACAAGGCGCGTGCTCCGGCATGCGCGACGGCATCAACCTCGCGTGGAAGCTCGACCTGGTGCTGACCGGGCGTGCGTCCGACGACCTGCTCGACACGTTCGAAGCCGAGCGTCGCCCGCACGTGACCGCGGTCACGCAGATGTCGCTGTTCCTCGGGCAGGTGGTCAACGAGGACGACCCGCGCAAGGTCGCCGAGCGCGACGCGGCCTTCCGCTCCGGCAACATGCCGCCGATGCCGCCGTTCCCGAAGCTCGAGCACGGCATCGTGCACGACGAAGCCGACGGCACGCGCCTGCCGACGACCGGCGCGCCCGCACCGCAGGGGCGCGTGCGCCGCGGCGCGGCCGAGGGCCGCTTCGACGACGTGGTCGGCCGCGGATTCCAGCTCGTCGCGCGCGAACACCCTTCCCGCTACCTCGACGACGCGCAGCGTGCGTTCCTTGCGCGGCTCGGCTGTCGCGTGGCCGTGCTGTCCGACGACGTGAGCGCACCGGATGCCGTGGTCGACCTCGACGGCGAACAGCACGCGTTCATGCACGCGCACGGGATCGGCGCGTATCTCGCGCGGCCGGATTTCATCGTATTCGGCTCGGTGGCCGACCTGCGCGACCTCGGCACGCTCGTCGATGCGCTCCGCGACAAGCTGTACTGGTCCGCCGCGTCGGCCGAGCCGTCCGCCGCTTCGGCAGCTTCGGCGGCCGTCACCCACGCATCGTGAAGGAGGGTTGCGCATGACGACCGAACTGTCACCGTTCGCGCTGTCCCTGCAACGCGCGATGCCCGTCACGCGCCTGCTCGACTGCGGGATGGACCATGCGGACGCAATGGCACTGCACGCGCGCACGTCCGCGGGCGAACCGTGGGACATCGCGGCCGAAGCGCTGGCCGACGCGCAGCTCGCGCGCGCCGCGCAAGCGGCGGAAGCCGGCCACCGGGTCACGGCCGCCGACGCGCAGGCGATGGCCATCGCGAACCTGCTGTTTGCGCAGATGGCGTTCAACCACGACGTGCCGCGCAAACGCGCGCTCTATGCGCGGCTGGTCGACGCGTCGCACGGTCTCGCGCGTTGGTCCGACAAGCGCATCGAGCGGGTGGAAGTGCCGTTCGGCGATGCGCACCTGATCGGCTGGCTGGTCCGGCCGCCGACCGAACGCGTACGCGGCGCCGTCATCCTGTTCGGCGGCCAGAGCGGCTGGGGCTTCGCGTACTGGCCGATCGCGCGCGCGCTCGCGGCGCGCGGCGTCACGACGCTGCTCGCTGAAGGGCCGGGCCAGGGCGAGACGCGGCTCGAACAGCGGATCTTCGTCGACGTCGACATGCGCGCCGCGTACCGGCGTTTCGTCGATGCGGTCGCCGACCGCGTGCCCGGGCCGATCGGTATCTGGGGAAACAGCATCGGCGGGTTGTGGGCGGCCGCGACCGCCGCGAGCGACCAACGGATCGCCGCCTGCTGCGTGAACGGTGCACTCGCGGCGCCGACGCTGCTGCCGTTCCGCACGTTCGTCGAACAGGCTGCGGCCATGCTCGGCAACGACGATCCCGATGCGGTAACGGCAAACTTCGCGCGGATGCGCTTCTCGTCCGAACGCGACCGCATCACGTGCCCGCTGCTGGTGCTGCACGGCGGCGACGACCCGCTGATCCGGCTCGACGATCAGCAGCCGTTTCTCGATGCGGCGACGTCCGGCGATGCGACGCTCAGGGTCTGGCCGGACGGCGAGCACACGATCTACAACCATGCGTCCGAGCGAACCGCGTTCGTCTGCGACTGGTTCGTCGAGCGGTTCGCGCGGGCGTGACGACGCCAGGCAGTGGGTCGGGAACCGGGCGGCCCGGCGGCCCGACTCAACCGCCGAGCTTGAACGACGGCAACTGCTGCGCGAGCCGCGCGCCCATTTCCGCGCCGAGTGCCTGCAGCGCATTGAACGGCCGGATCATGACTTCGAACTCGACGATCCGCCCTTCTTCGTCGAAGCGGATCATGTCGATCCCCTTCAGCGCCTTGTCGCCGATGGCCGCACTGAACTCCAGCACCACGCTCTTGCCGTCGTCGGTGACGAACTGGCGGTGATAGGTGAAATCCTCGAGGATCGTGATCACCGTGCGCAGCGCCAGCAACAGCGCGGGCGCCGGCCCGTACGGCTTGAACGCCATCGGCGAACGGAACACGGCGTCCGGATGGACGATCGACTCCAGTGCGCCAAAATCCTTGCGTTCGACCATCGCGTGCCACGTGTCGAGCGATTGCGCGACAGCGGGTTGAAGGTGCAGCGGTGCGTTCGTCATCGAAGGCTCCTGTATCGTCGGGCGGAAAAGAAACGAATCGGTCTGAAATCTCAAAGGGTCGCGGCCAGCGTCGTGCCCTGGTGAATCGCGCGCTTCGCGTCGAGCTCGGCCGCTTCGTACGCGCCGCCGATCACGTGCACCTTGCGCCCAGCGGCCTCCAGTTGCTCCGCCAGTTCGCGCAACGGCTCCTGCCCCGCGCAGATCACGACGTGGTCCACCGGCAGCGTCTGCTCGACGCCATCGATCGTCACGTGCAATCCTGCGTCGTCGATACGCCGGTAGGTCACCGCCGACGACATCCCGACACCACGCGCCTTCAGCGCCGTGCGGTGGATCCATCCGGTGGTCTTGCCGAGCCCGTCGCCGACCTTCGATGCCTTGCGCTGCAGCAGATGGATTTGCCGTGCCGCCGGCTCGGGGTGCGCATGACGCAAGCCGCCTGCGTTCGCGTACGACGGGTCGACACCCCACTCGGCGAAGAAGCGGTCCGCATCGACGTGCCCGGCGCCCGCACGATGCACGAGATATTCCGCGACGTCGAAGCCGATCCCGCCGGCGCCGACGATCGCAACATTGCGGCCCACCGCCTTGCCGTCGCGCAGCACGTCGAGATAGCCGAGCGCCTTGGCGTGCCCGACCCCGTCGATCGGCGGTGTGCGCGGCACGATGCCCGTCGCGATCACCACTTCGTCGAATTCGCGCTGCTGCAGCAGCTCGGCGGTCGCGCGCGTATTGAGGTGTAGCGTCACGCCGCGCAATTCGAGCTGCCGGCGGAAATAGCGCAGCGTCTCGTTGAACTCTTCCTTGCCGGGCACCTTCTTCGCGATGTTGAACTGGCCGCCGATCTCGGCGCCGGCTTCGTACAGCGTCACCGCATGCCCGCGTTCAGCCGCGGTGACCGCGAAGCCGAGGCCCGCCGGCCCGGCGCCGACCACGGCGATCCGCTTGCGCTGCTGCGCGGGGCGAATCACGAGCTCGGTTTCATGGCACGCGCGCGGATTCACGAGGCACGACGTGATCCGGCCGCTGAACGTATGGTCGAGGCAGGCCTGGTTGCAGCCGATGCACGTGTTGATTTCGTCCGCGCGCCCTTCCCGCGCCTTGCGGACGAACTCGGCATCGGCGAGGAACGGCCGCGCCATCGACACCATGTCGCAATAGCCGTCGGCCAGCAGTTGCTCCGCGACGTCCGGCGTGTTGATCCGGTTGGTCGCGACGAGCGGGATGCCGACCTTGCCCATCAACTGCCGCGTGACCCAGGCGTACGCGGCGCGCGGCACCTTCGTCGCGATGGTCGGAATGCGCGCCTCGTGCCAGCCGATGCCCGTGTTGATGATCGTCGCACCGGCCGCTTCGATCGCCTGCGCGAGCCGGATCACTTCGTCGAGCGTCGAGCCGCCTTCGACGAGATCGAGCATCGACAACCGGTAGATGATGATGAAGTTCGTGCCGACCCGCTCGCGCACACGCCGCACGATCTCGACCGGGAAACGGATGCGGTTCTCGTACGCGCCGCCCCATGCGTCGTCGCGATGGTTCGTGCGCGACGCGATGAATTCGTTGATCAGATAGCCTTCGGATCCCATGATCTCGACGCCGTCGTAACCCGCATGCTGCGCGAGCGCCGCACATCGGACGAAATCGGCGATCGTCTCGTCGACTTCATCGCTCGTCAACGCATGCGGCGTGAACGGGTTGATCGGCGCCTTCAGCGCGCTCGGCGCGGCAAGCGCCGGGTGATACGCGTAGCGCCCGAAATGCAGGATCTGCAGCGCGATCTTGCCGCCCTCCGCATGCACCGCGCGCGTCACGACACGATGACGCTCGGCTTCCGCTTCGGTCGTCAGCATCGCGCCGCCGGGCGCCGGACGGCCCCGCTCGTTCGGCGCGAAGCCGCCCGTGACGATCAGGCCGGCCTCGCCGCGCGCCCGCTCCGCATAGAATGCCGCCATCCGCTCGAAGCCGTTCGGCGCTTCCTCGAGGCCCACGTGCATCGACCCCATCAGCACGCGGTTCCTGAGTGACGTGAAGCCGAGCTCGAGCGGGGTCGTCAGATGCGGATAACGCGACGTCATGGGGTATCTCCATTTTTTATGCAACAAGTTGCACAGATAGTAGTCGACCGCTTTCGTTTATGCAACCCGTTGCATAAACACATCCGTCATCTTGTACTGTGGCCCCGATATGGCAAGATGCGGTTCATTCCGCGGCCTCCTTCGATCCGACATGTCCCTGCCCCACGCACTCCTCACCGCGCTTGCCGAACGCCCGGGTTCAGGCTCCGAACTCGCCGACCGTTTCGATCGCTCGATCGGCTATTTCTGGCAGGCGACGCATCAGCAGATCTATCGCGAGCTGGGACGTCTCGAGGAAACGGGCTGGATCGAATCGCTGCCGGCCGAATCGGGGCGCGGCCGCAAGCGCGCGTACCGGATCCTGCCGGCCGGCAAGAAGGAGTTGCGCCGCTGGATCGCCGAACCGGAAGACCCGACGCCGCTGCGCGAAGCGTTGATGGTGCGCCTGCGCGCGGAAGCGGTGCTCGGCCCGGCCGGCCTCGAGGACGAAATCAGGCGGCGCATCGCGCTGCACCAGGAGAAACTCGACCTGTATCTGCAGATCGAGGCACGCGACTTTTCGGAAAGCGCCGATTCGCGCACGAAGCGCCTTCAGCACCTGGTCCTGCAGGCCGGCATCGCGAACGAGCGGTTCTGGGTCGAATTCTCGCAGCACGCGCTCGACGTGCTGCGCTTGCCGAAAGACTGAACGACTGAACGACTGACGGAGGACATGACGATGACGCAGAAAACCGTGCTCTGCTACGGCGATTCGAACACGCACGGCACACGCCCGATGACGCGTGCCGGCGTACTGGAGCGGTTCGCACGCGAAGAACGCTGGACCGGCGTGCTGGCGCACACGCTCGGCGCGAGCTGGCGGGTCATCGAAGAAGGATTGCCCGCGCGTACGACCGTGCATGACGATCCGATCGAAGGCCGGCACAAGAACGGATTGTCGTATCTGCGCGCGTGCGTCGAAAGTCACTTGCCCGTCGATGTCGTCGTGCTGATGCTCGGGACCAACGATCTGAAGACACGCTTCTCGGTCACGCCCGCCGACATCGCGACGTCGGTCGGCGTGCTGCTTGCCGAGATCGCCGCGTGCGGTGCGGGCCCGTCCGGTGCGTCACCGACGCTCGTGCTGATGGCGCCTGCGCCGATCGTCGAGGTCGGCTTCCTCGGCGAGATCTTCGCGGGCGGCGCAGCGAAGTCGCGGCAGCTCGCGAAGCAGTACGAACAGGTGGCAAGCGACGCCGGTGCGCACTTTCTCGATGCCGGCGCGATCATCGAGGTGAGCCCGGTGGATGGCGTTCACTTCGCGGCCGATCAGCATCGTGCGCTCGGGCAGCGGGTCGCCGCCCTTCTGCAGCAGATCGCGTAACGCGCACGAGCGCCGAACCGCAGCCGCGCGGCGTGTGCCGGAACACGGCACGCCGCGCGCGGAAAGCCGGTCACGCGTCCGGCAGGATCACCACCTTGCCCTTCACCTGCCGCTTGGCCATCCGCGCGATCGCATCGGCCGCATCGGCCAGCGACACACGCTCGGTGATCGCGGGTCGTACCTTGCCGGCCGCGAACCATTCGGCCAGCAGGCGCATGTTCGCGACATGCTGCTTCGGATCGCGGCGCACCGCATCGCCCCAGAACACGCCCAGAATGTCGCGCTCCTTGAGCAGTGCCAGGTTCAGCGCGAGCTTCGGAATCTCGCCGGCCGCGAAGCCGACCACGAGGAACCGGCCGCGCCACGCGGTCGCGCGCAACGCCGCTTCGCTGTAGGCACCGCCCACCGGATCGTAGACGACGTCCGCACCGCGCCCGCCGGTCAACTCGTCCACGCGGCGGCGCAGGTCTTCGGTCGCATAGTCGATCGTCTCGTCGGCGCCCGCTTCGCGGCACAGCGCCAGCTTGTCCGCGCTCGACGCCGCCGCGATCACGCGCGCGCCAAGTGCCTTCGCGATCTCGATCGCGGCGAGGCCAACGCCGCCCGCCGCGCCCAGGACGAGCAACGTCTCGCCTGCTTGCAGCCGCGCGCGCTGCTGCAACGCGTGCAGCGACGTGCCGTACGCGAGCACGAGCGCCGCGCCCTGCTCGAATGTCATCCCCGGCGGCAGCGCGGCAAGCTGGTGCACGTCGGCCACGCACTGCTGCGCAAAGCCGCCGTGCCCGGTGAACGCGACCACCGCATCCCCCGGCTGCCACGCGGTCACGCCCTCGCCCACCGCGTCGATCTCGCCGGCAAATTCCGCGCCCGGCGAAAACGGCAGCGCCGGCTTCACCTGGTACAACCCCTGGACGATCAGCGCGTCGGGGAAATTGAGCGACGCGGCCTTCACCTGAACCCGGACCTGCCCCGCGGCCGGCTCGGGAATCGCCACGTCCTCGATGCGCAAGCTGTCGATCGGGCCGAATGCGGTACACAACAGGGCTTTCATGTTCGTCTCTCTCCTTGAGCGGCGTCGCCGCGCATCGAATCATCCCGCGGGGCGCGCCCGCACGGCCGGCTTACGACGAATCCGCGGTAGCCGACGGAATCGGCATCCACGACATCGTCTGCATTCCGGAATGTCGGTGAAGCCATGATCAGAACCACGCGTCGCGCATGTCGAGCGTCGTCGTGTCGACGCGCGCGAGCAGATCGAGCTGCGCATCCACTTTAGGCAGTTCCCAGTTGAAGAAATAGCGGGCCGCCGCACGCTTGCCGTCGTGGAAATCGTCGGCGTGCCCGTGCGCGGCGAGCGTCACGTCGAGCCACAGCCACGCGACGACGAGATGGCCGAACGCTTCCAGGTAGACGCTCGCATTCGCGAGCCGCGCCTGCGGATCGCCGATCGCACCGAGTTGCCGCGTGACGTCGACCAGCCGCGCCCAGCGCCGCGCCAGCGCATCGGCCTGCTCGCGCAGCTCGGCACCAAGCGCTCGCGCGCGTTCGACAGTCGCGCCGATCCGCGCATCGAGCGCGTGCAGCGACGCGCCATCGTCCTGTGCGACTTTGCGGCCCAGCAGGTCGAGCGCCTGGATCCCGTGCGTACCTTCGTGGATCGGGTTGAGACGATTGTCGCGATAGAGCCGCTCGACCGCGTAATCGCGCGTGTAGCCATAGCCGCCGTGCACCTGGATCGCGAGGTCGTTCGCCGCGAGACACCACTGCGACGGCCAGCTTTTCGCGATCGGCGTCAGGATGTCGAGCAGGCGCGTGGCATCGGCGCGCACGTCCGCATCATCGTGCGCGCGTGCTTCGTCGACCCGCTTCGCGCAATACAGGATCAGCGCGAGACCGCCTTCGACATACGCCTTCTGCGCGAGCAGCATGCGCCGCACGTCCGGATGGTCGACGATCGGCGCCTGCGGCGCGGCGGCATCCTTGCCTGTCGGCCCGAGCGGGCGCCCTTGCGGCCGGTTGCGCGCATAGTCGAGCGCGTGCAGATAACCCGTGTAGCCGAGTGCCACCGCGCCCGCGCCGACACCGATGCGCGCTTCGTTCATCATGTGGAACATGTAGGCGAGGCCGTGATTCGGCTGGCCGACCAGATAGCCGATCGCGCCTGCGCGCCCTTCCGGGCGGTAGCGCGTGCCTTCGCCGAAATTCAGCAGGCAGTTGGTGGTGCCGCGGTAACCCATCTTGTGGTTCAGCCCGGCGAGCACCACGTCGTTGTGTTCGCCCTGCGCCGCGCCGTCGGCGCCCGGCAGGTACTTGGGCACGATGAACAGCGAGATGCCGCGCGTGCCGGGCAGCAGCCGGCCGTGTTCGTCGGGAATCTTCGCGAGCACCAGGTGGACGATGTTCTCCGTCAGCTCGTGTTCGCCACCCGAGATCCACATCTTGTTGCCGGTCAGCCGGTAGCGCGGGCCGAGCGGCGAATCGCCCTCGAAATCCGCGCGTGTCGCGATGTCGGACAGCGACGAACCGGCCTGCGGCTCGGACAGGCACATGGTGCCGAGATAGCGCCCTTCCAGCTCCGGGCGCGCAAATGCGTCGATCTGCGCGGGGCTGCCGTGCGCGACGAGCAGGTTCGCGTTGGCGGCGGTCAGGAACGGATAGGCGGACGTGGCGATGTTCGCGGCCTGGAAGAACAGGAACGATGCGGCTTCGACCAGCTTCGGCAAGCGCATGCCGCCGAGCGCTTCGTCGTGGCCCGCGGCGATCAGCCCGGCGTCCGCGAACGCGCGCACGGCCGGTTCGACGTCGGGGATCAGCGTCACGCGCTCGCCGTCGAACTGCGGCTCCTCGCGATCGCCACGCGCCGCGTGCGGCGCGAACAGGTCTTCGGCAATCCGCTCGCTGGTGTCGAGCACCGCGTCGAACGTCTCGCGACTGTGCTCGGCGTAGCGCGGCAGCGCGACGAGCGCTTCCGCGTCGAGCCAGTCATACAGCAGGAACGCGAGATCGCGTCGCGACATCAACAAGCTCATCGTGCTGCCTCCCGGGGCCGGCTTCGTCAGCCGAATGAAGGATTCCGTGACGGAAAGTGCTGGCTGGAATTTAGCACGGTCGTTCTAAAACGACAACGACGGATCCGCTAGTCCGCGTAACCGGAATTGCGCCGATCGAGCCGGCGCAGCAAGCCGGGCCAGACGAGCGCCCCGGCGCCCATCCCGCGCGTAACCGCGGCGATCTGCTGCTTGATACCGTCGAGAATCGGCTGGCCGATCGGCAACAACGCAGCGCCGCCGGCCTGCGCGCGGACCTGGATCATGCAGGCTGCTTCGAAGAAGTACATCGCGACGAACGCGTCTGCCGGCGTCGCGCCGACGGTCAGCAGGCCGTGGTTGCGCAGCATCAGGTTCGTGTTGGCGCCGAGGTCGTGCACGAGGCGCGCCTTCTCGCCCTCGTTGAGCGCAATGCCCTCGTAGTCGTGATAGCCGAGCGACGCCAGCACGCCGAGCGACTGCTGCGACAGCGGCAGCAAGCCCCCTTCCTGCGCCGATACGGCGACGCCGTTGATCGAATGCGTATGCATCACGCACAGCGCGTCGTCGCGGGCCGCATGCACCGCGCTGTGGATGGTGAAGCCGGCCGGGTTGATCTCGTCAGGTGATTCGGACACCTTGCGTCCGTCGAGATCGACCTTCACCAGCGACGATGCCGTGATCTCGTCGAACATCATCCCATACGGGTTGATGAGGAAATGGTGCTCCGGGCCGGGCACGCGTGCGGAAATATGGGTGAATACGAGATCGTCCCAGCCGAATAGCGCGGTGAGACGATAGGCTGCCGCGAGGTTGACTCGCGCATCCCATTCGGCGGGGGAAACCGACTGCTTCACACTGACTTCGGAAGAGGCCACGTCACGCTCCTTGCGCAGGGGTCGATGTGCACCGGGCCGCACGATGCGGCCCGGCGTGGGGAATATCGTGCGTCAGCCCGCGTGCGGCTTCGCGAGCTGATCGGCAACCGGCAGGCTGCGGATGCGCGTGCCGGTCGCCGCGAAGATCGCATTGGTCAGCGCCGGCGCAACGGGCGGCAGCCCCGGCTCGCCCACGCCGCCGAGCGGTGTCGCAAAATCGTCCGGTGCGACGAGATGCACGCGGATTTCGCGCGGCGCCTCGTTCATGCGCAGCACCTGGAAGCCGTTGAAGTTGCTCTGCTCCGGATGGCCGTCCTTGAACGTGATCTCGCCGTGCAGCGCGATGCCGAGCCCCATCACCACCGCGCCCTCGAGTTGCGAGCGTACCCGCTCCGGATTGACCTGCGGGCCGCAGTCGATCGCGATGTCGACGCGCGGCACCGTGACCTTGCCGTCGGCATCGACCTGCACCTCGCACACCACCGCCGTGTACGACACGAAGCTGCGATGCGCGGCGATCCCGAGCCCGTGCCCCTTCGGCAGCTTGCGCCCCCAGCCGGCGCCGCGCGCGACCGTCTCGACCACGCGCCGCAGCCGGCCGGTATCGATCGGATACAGCGCCGGATCCTCGCCGTAGTTCGTGTTCTTCACCGTGATGTGCGGCTCGAAACGCCGCGCGGGCCCGATCAGTTCGAGCAGGAAATCCTTCGGGTCGCGACCGGCCGCGTGCGCCAGCTCCGACACGAAGCTCTGGATGCCGAACGCATGCGGGATGTTGTAGACCGAGCGGAACCAGCCGATCCGCGTGTAGGCTTGCGCGGCCGGATTCTCGATCCGCACGTTCGGAATCGCAAACGGCAGGTCCGCAATCCCCTGCGCGAGCTCGCCCGGCTGCTCATGCACGACACCGGCCCTGAACGTCGACTGGATCGACGGCGCGACCGTGCGATGCTGCCACGCGACCACTTTCCCCGACGCATCGATCCCGCCGTCGAACGCCTCGAGCGACACCGCGTGGAAATAGTCGTGCGCGATGTCGTCCTCGCGCGTGAACGTCAGCTTGACGGGTGCGCCGACCGCCTTCGACAGCAGCGCCGCCTCCACCACGTAGTCGGGCTTCGACTTGCGGCCGAAACCGCCGCCGAGCAGCGTCACGTTGACCGTCACGCGCTCCGTCGGCAACCCGAGCGCCTTCGCGACCTCGTCACGCGTGGTCTGCGGCGCCTGCGTGCAGGTCCACACTTCGCAACGGCCGTCGGCCACGCGCGCGACGGCCGCGGGCGGCTCCATCGTCGCGTGCGCGAGATGCGGGATGTAGTACGTCGCCCGCACGCGCTTCGCGGCGCCGGCCAGCGCTGCCGCTGCATCGCCGTCGTTGCGGATCACGTCGCCCGGTTGCGCGGCAGCCGCTTCGAGCGTCTCGCGATACGCGGCGGAATCGTAGTTCGCGTTGGGCCCGCGCTTCCAGTCGATCTTCAGTTCCGCGCGCGCCTGGATCGCGGTCCACGTATCGCGCGCGACGACGGCCACGCCGCCGAGCGGCTGGAAGCCGGACGGCAGCGGTGTTGGCGCAAGCTGCACGACCTTGACGACACCCGGCAGTTTCTCCGCCGCCGATGCATCGACCGATGCGACTGTGTCACCGTAGGCCGGCGGCCTCGCGACGACCGCATACAGCATCCCGTCGAGCCGCGTGTCGATCCCGTAGTGCGCGCGGCCGCCGACGATGTCGCGCCCGTCGATCAGCGCCGTTTCACCCTTGCCGATATAGCGGAATTCAGCCGGCGCCTTCAACGCCACCGTAGCCGGATCCGGCACCGGCAGCGCCGCTGCCTTCGCCGCCAGGTCACCGAAGCCGAGCTTGCGCCCGCTCTTCGTGTCGACGACCTCATGCACCGTCGCCTTGACCTGACGCGCATCGACGTCCCACGCCGCCGCTGCCGCCTGTTCGAGCATCGTGCGTGCGGCCGCGCCCGCGCGGCGCAGCGCCGCGAAGCTCTGGCGCAGGCTGCGCGATCCGTCGGTGTTCTGGTTGCCGTAGCGCGGCTCGTCGCCCACGGCCTGCGCGACTTTCACGCGCGCCCAGTCGGCGCCCAGTTCGTCCGCCACGACCAGCGCGACGCTCGTGCGCACGCCCTGCCCCATCTCGGAGCGGATGCAGGTCACGGTGACCGTGCCGTCCGGCGCGATCGCGACGAACAGGTGCGGATCGTCGCGCAAGCCGTGCGGCATCCCGGCGCCGCCATACTGCGGATTCGCACTGACGGGCGGCTGCACCGGTGTCGCCGCGTGGACGAGCGACGGCACGCCGAACGCGAGCAGCAGCCCGCCGGATGCGAAGCCGAGCAGCAGCGCGCGACGGCTTTCGTTATGGACGGAGAGTTCGGGCGCGCTCATGCGGCACCTCCGCGGCGCACAGCCAGGCGGATCGCCGCACGAATGCGCGTGTAGGTGCCGCAGCGGCAGATGTTGCCGGACATCGCATCGTCGATGTCGGTGTCGGTCGGATGGGGATTCGTCTTCAGCAGCGACACGGCCTGCATGATCTGCCCGGACTGGCAGTAGCCGCACTGCGCGACGTTCAGTTCCTGCCACGCCTGCTGCAGCGGATGATCGACGTTCGTCGACAGTCCCTCGATCGTCGTCACGCGCTTGCCGGAAGCGGCTGCGACCGGGGTGATGCACGAGCGGATCGCAACGCCGTCGAGGTGTATGGTGCAGGCGCCGCACAGCGCCATGCCGCAGCCGAACTTGGTGCCGGTATCGCCGAGGACATCGCGCAGATACCAGAGCAACGGCATGTCGGGATTGCCGTCGAAGTGCTGCTCGCTACCGTTGACGGTCAGCGTGATCATCGTTCACCTCCTGGTCGAGGCGCCCGCGTCGCACCACGGGTGCCGGGTGGGGATTCGAACGGTGCCGAGCCGGCACCGCCTGGTGGACTGCTTCGCCGGAAGAACCGGCGCTCGATGTGTTTCCCGGTGCTGCGCGCTGCCGAGGGCTGCCGCGCGTACGATTCCGCTCGAAGGCGGGTGCCCGCGGGTCCCGATTCTGCCCCACGCAAACCGTCACGCCGGCAACGCGAACCTGTCGAGGCTGCCAGAAACGGCGCGCCGGATCGCCGTTACCCGCGCGCGACGTTCGGCCCGGACGGGCGGATTCGTATGGGGATTGAGCCGAGCTCCGACTTTAACCGATGTGCGACGGTTTTGCGCCAGCGCGCCGGCGCGCCGGATGCAGCGCCTCGCGCGCGTCGATCGCTTCCGCTATCCGACAAGCACCACCGGCTTGCGCAGGAACTGCCGCGTTTTGAACCCGGCGGGAAAATGCGTTCCGGGTCGCACACATGCAAGGATCCGGCGGGCCTGGCGGCCGGACCGGATCCTTGTGCGACGGCAGCGAACGATACGGAAGACGCTATCGCGTGCTCCCGCTCACGGCGACCGCAACGCCTGCAACCCCAGCGTGAGCGCATTGAACGGCATTTCCGCGGCCCCCAGCGAAAAGCTCGTCGTCTTCGTCGTCACGCCCGGCGTGCGCATCAGCGCGTGAACGATCCGCTCGCTCGCGTGACCGTCGCCATACGGATTGCTCGCGCGCGACATTTCCTCGTAGGCGCTCTCGCTGTCGAACAAGCGCGATGCCTCCCAGATGATCCGCTCCTGGTCGGTGCCGACGAGTCGTGCGGTGCCCGCCTGGATCGCTTCGGGCCGCTCGGTCGTCTCGCGCGTGACGAGCACCGGCTTGCCGAGCGCCGGTCCTTCTTCCTGAATGCCCCCCGAATCGGTGATGATGAAGTGCGCGCGGGACATCAGGAATACGAACGACAGGTATTCCTGCGGCTCGATCAGGTAGATGTTCGGCACACCGCCGAGCCGGGCACGCGCCGGTTCACGCACGTTCGGGTTCATGTGCAGCGGATAGACGAACTGCGCGTCGCGATAGCGGCCCGCGAGCGTACAGAGCGCTTCGCAGAATTGCTTGAACGGCTCGCCGAAACTCTCGCGGCGATGGCCGGTGATCAGCACGACGCGCCGCGACGGCTCGAGAAACGGAAAATACGCGGCGACCTTGTCCGACAGCGTGGACGTTCGGTCCAGCATGCGTTTGACCTCGTGCAACGCATCGATCACGGTATTGCCGGTCAGCGAGACGCCGCTACCCGGCACGCCCTCGCTGAGCAGGTTGTCACGCGCCTGCCCGGTCGGCGCGAAATGCCACGACGACACTGCGTCGGTCACGCGGCGATTCAGCTCCTCCGGCCACGGCGACCAGATGTCGCCGCTGCGCAGCCCGGCCTCCACGTGCCCGACCGGCAGATAGCGGTAAAACGCCGCGAGGCTGACCGCGAGCGTGGTCGTCGTATCGCCGTGCACCAGCACGACGTCCGGACGCAGATCGTCGAAGACCATGCCGATCGATTGAAGAATGCCGGTCGTCACGTCGGTCAGCGTCTGGCTTTGCCGCATCAGATTGAGATCGTAGTCGGGCTTGATGTCGAACAGCGTCAGCACCTGGTCGAGCATTTCACGATGCTGCGCGGTCACGCACACCCGGGCGTCGACATCCGCTTGCGCCTTCAGCGCGCGCACCAGCGGTGCCATCTTGATGGCCTCCGGCCGAGTCCCGAACACAAGCAAAATCTTCTTCATCGTTATCCTCGTTTAGCCACTTCGCGCGGACGACCCTGCACGTGGCGCGAAGCATGTATCCGGACGGCGCTTCCCGTACTCGCACGCGGTCAGCACGCGGCGGTGCCGAGGGGCGAGCGCGCCGTCTTGTCCGTGCGGTCCCGGCCGCGCGAATCGTCGTTCTACCGGCATCTCGTTGCACTGATCAGTCACGTCATGAGTCGTTCCTCGCTGTGTCGAGCACCACGCCTGTCCGTCACGTCGCTTCCACACCAGCAATATTCAAACCAGCCGCACTACAGCCGGGCCCGGTTCGCGCGACGCGCGCCGCACATACGCGTTGCGCAACGGAATGTTTCACAACTGCTACGGGACGTCTCATCTCCGGGTAGGCGCGACAACGATAAACAGCCGGCCGACCGCACGATCCGTCTGACGACGTCGTCCGATGAATCACGACTGCATGTCCGATACCCGTCATGTATCGATCCGCCTGGATCTTTCGAAACGCTTTACGTCGTCTCGATTCGGCACTTTTGTCTGTGCAGCGCCCGGCGTGCACGCGACCGCCGGCCAAGGTCGCGTGCGCACGATTAATCGGGCATGCAGTGTCGCTTGCGTCGCACGAATGGACGTGCGGGAAACGTTGCGAATGTGTAACGCGGATCCGGAGCAGTCGGATACATCGGAGTCCGGTCCATTCCGCACGGACGACGGCGATCGCCGTTTCGATCTTCGGGGCAACGCGTGCGCGGCGAACGATGCACGCCAGTGCCTCTCGCGAAGCCGCATCGAGCAAGGAGGATGCGACTCGTCACACAAACCGCCGGCCGTGCGACGTACGCGGGACAGGCCGCAGACTGCCTGCGGCCGAACGGCATGCGCCTACGCTGATTCGTCAGTGAATCAAAACACGTCGCCGCGACCGCGACTGCGCGCGCACCTCGCGCCCGGCCCCTTGCGGCACGGGGCATCGCGACCCATGGCTCACGCCTTGCTTAATGTCGGACAGGTGCGTCCCGAAGCACTCGCACGGCAGCAGCAGACAGACGGGGACGCCAATGCAACGAAGCCGGGAGGCGACGCGACGCGTCCGCCGGGGCGAACGACATCCGCCCTCGCGCGACGAACAGGCGGCCGCGTCCCATTGACAACCGCGCGATCCCCGGGCGCCTTCAGCTCTCATCGGTCGTCGTCGCGGACATCGGGGACCAGGACATGAAGAAAACGCGGATGGCGTCGCTCTGCGAGCAAGGCATTCTGCTGCTGATCGTGCTTGCCTTCTCGCTGGCCGTGCGCGACACCGCATCGCAGGCGATCGCCGAACCGGCGCGGATCATCGTGCCTGCCGCAAACGCCGCAGTCGCCGTCGAGCGCACGGCCCTCGACAACGTGCCGTTCGCCGTCGCCGTACCGGCATCGCACGATGCGGACGTGTCGCTCGAGCCGCCGCCCGCCGGTACGCCAGGTTTCACGTTCGACCCCGACCTGCTGCTGATGCCCTGCGTCGCGTACCTGTGGCTCTTCATGCTGTTGACGTGCGTCTACGCCGGACGGCATTACGTGTTCAGCATCGACCGCCTGTTCAAGCCGCAATGCGCGCCCTACCGAACGATTACCCATGGCGAATGGCCGCGGCTCACGGTGTTCGTCGCCGCCCACAACGAAGAAGCCGTCGTCGTCGATTGCCTGATGGCGCTGCTGGCGACGACCTACCCGCGCGACAGGCTGACGATCATTCCGGTCAACGACCGGTCGACCGACAACACCCGCGCGCTGATCGACGAGGTCCAGGCACTTGCGCCCGACCTCATCCAGCCCTTTCACCGTGAGTCGGGCAAGCCGGGCAAGGCGGCCGCGCTGAAGGATGCGCTGCACTTCATCCGCGGCGACATCATGGTGGTATTCGACGCCGACTACCTGCCGCGCCCGGGGCTGCTGAAGGAACTCGTCGCGCCGTTCTTCGATCCGGAAGTCGGCGCGGTGATGGGCCGCGTCGTGCCGCAGAACGCCGACAGCAACCTGCTCGCGCGGCTGCTCGACCTCGAGCGCGCGGGCGGCTACCAGGTCAACCAGCAAGCCCGCAACAACCTCAGCCTGGTGCCGCAGTATGGCGGCACGGTCGGCGGCATCCGCAAGGGCGCGCTCGACGCGGTAGGCGGGTGGCGCGACGACACGCTCGCCGAGGACACCGACATGACCTATCGCCTGCTGCTGAGCGACTGGCGCACGGTCTACCTGAACCACGCCGAATGCTATGAGGAAGTGCCGGAGCACTGGGCCGTGCGGGCCCGGCAATTGACGCGCTGGGCGAAAGGCCACAACCAGACGTTGCTGCGCTATCTGGTCCCGGTGCTGCGCAATCCGCTGATCTCGCGGCGCTGCCGTCTCGACGGCGCGCTGCTGCTCGGCGTGTTCGTGATGCCCGCGCTCCTCGCCGTCGCATGGAGCGCGGCGCTCGCGCTCTACCTGTTCAACGGCGTCAACTCGACCGCGCTCGGCCTGATCGTGTCGCTGTTCGCGCTGTTTTCGTTCAGCACCTTCGGCAACTTCGGCGTGTTCTTCGAGATCGTCGTCGCGGCCCGGCTCGACGGCCGCGCGACGCGGTTGCGCCTCGTGCCGATCAACGTCGTCGGCTTCTGCGTGACGATCGCGGCCGTCGTCTCCGCGCTATGGGGGCTCACGCTCGACGCCGCATTCCGCCGCGAACTGAAATGGGACAAGACCGAGCGTTTCCGCCGGCAACTGAAACCGGAGCGATGAGCGATGACGACCTTCAATGTGATGGTGCCGGTGGCCGGTGTGCTCAGCCTGCCGTTCCTGCCGATGCTGCATGAACTGATCCGGCGCAGCGACGTCGCGGCGCTGCCGATCGGCGACGGTCCGTTCGTCGATCAGGCATTGCTCGCCACGCGATGGCACGATGCGCTGCGGGCGGACGCGGCCGGCGAACCGCCGGCCGATCCGTCCGCCGCACCACCCTGGCAAACACTCGGGCTGACCGTACAGCACGCCGACATGATTCACGTCGCACACGACGAGCATCGCGACGACGTGCTCCATGCCGATCGCGCGATCACGCTCGACGACGGCGCCCGAGCGGCGTATGCGTTCGCCGGTGAACGCATCGACGTTCATGCCGGCGCGACGATCGGTGCGCTTGCGCACGCGCCGCGGATCGACATCGACATCGACGGCGCGGTGCTGCGTGGCGTAGTGGTCGGCGGCACCGTGCACCTGCATGGCGCCGGCGGCTTCGCATGCCTGTACGGCGAACCGATCGTCTTCGGTGCCGCGTCGGGCACACGCGCTGCCGACATGCCTGTCGCACCACGCCGCGCGATCTCGCTCACGCGCCACTTCGCGACGCTGCCGCATCGCTTCCTGCACGGCCGCTACCTGCTGCATTGCGATGTTCGCCTGCCCGCGCACACGGTCGTGCAAGGCAACCTCGTCGTCGACGGCACGCTCGTGCTCGGGGAAGGCTGCGTGCTGCGCGGCAGCGTCAAGGCGCATCGCGTCGAACTCGAACGTCATGCGTTGCTGCACGGCGCCGTGTTCGCGCGCGACGACGTGCTGCTCGCCGATGCGAGCTGCATCGACGGCGTCGTGTCGGCCGGCGGCCTGCTCCGGCTGACCGGTGCGCGCATCGGGGTCGCCGGCCATCCTGTCAGCGCGTGTGCGCGCGATGTCTCGGTCGCCGGTCATGCATGCGTGCATGGCGACCTCGTCGCGTGGCGCAGCGGCTGGTTCCACGCATCCCGTTAAGGAGCGCCTTCATGTCCGATCGCCCCTGCCATCGCGGCCCGCGCGCGCCGGTTGCCACCCTCGCGGTGCTGTGCGGCGTCGCCTTCGGTGCGCCACCGGTAATGGCTGCCCTGCCGGATGACGCCGCCGCGCCGCCCGTGCAGGCGCCCGACGTTCCGACCGTCATCACGCCGCGGCCGCGCGACGAATCCACGTTCGTGCGCGTCAGCGCCGACGGCCTGCCGGACGGCGTGCCGCTCGCCGAGTTCACGCCCGACGATACGAACCGCCCGCCGCTGCCCGACGCAATTGTCACGCATGTCCAGGCGCCGAAAGAATCGCATACCGAACTGTCGCTCGGCTATTCGAGCGCGCACTTGACGCACGGTTACGGCGACTGGTACGGCGTGCATCTGCGTGGCGTCTATCAGGACGGCGGGCGCACCGTGCTCGGCGAACTCGCTCAGCTTCATCGCTTCGGCGAGAACACGCAACTCGGCGCCCTGACCTACGTGCAGGATATCGGCCCCGACTGGTTCGGCGGTGTCGGCTTCGCCGGCACCACGTCAGGGACGATCCTGCCGAGCGCACGCGTCGACCTGTCGATCAATCGCAAGTTATTGTCGGATCGTTCGCTGGTCGTGTCGCTGGGCGCCGGTTACGCATGGAACCGCAGTGGCCATCGCGATCAGCTTTATCACGCCGGCGTGATCTGGTACGCGCTGCCGAAATGGATCTTCGAGGCCGGCACGAACTACACGGTCGATTCGCCCGGATCGGTGAAGGCGCCCGCCTATTACGGCGCCGTCACCTACGGCGAAGTCGGCAAGAGCGTGATCGTGCTGCGCGGCGGGTTCGGCCGCGAGGCCTATCAGGTCACCGGTTCCGGCTCGCAGATCGCCGATTTCCGCAGCCACGAGATCGACGCGAAATGGCGCTACTGGTTCACGCGCAAGTGGGGAACGCAGCTCGAGTTCGACTACTACCACAACCCGTACTACTCGCGGATCGGCGGCGAGCTGAGCGTGTTCTATCGCTGGTAACCGGACGCGCGACATGCAGACGCGTCCCGTCCGTCCTCCCGCCGACCGTTCGCTGCGAATCCACGCGTATCCGCAGCGCTGGCTGCTGTCGATCGTACTGCTGACACCCGCGCTGTATGCGTTGCTGTGGGTCGGCCTGCCGCTCGCCTGGCGCTACTGGCGCGCGGTGATGGCCTGGGGCGCGCAGCAGATCGATCCTGCGCTCCACGTGATCGTGATCGGTTATCCGCCCGACGCGCCGCGCGTGCCGCTGCTGTCGATCGACGTCGCCGCGCGCATGCCGGGCGACGTGCTGCTGGCCGCCACCGCGGCACTCTGCGCGATCGGCTTCGCCACCTCCTTCATGCGACACAAGAACTGGCTGCCTGTTGCATATCTGTTACGTATCGCGAGCTTCACCCAGTTGCTGATTTGCGCGTACTTCTGGCTCGCGCCCGGCACGTTTCCCTATGTCCCGTTGCTGCATCTGCGCGACATGTTCGTGCTGCACGGCGCGGCGATCGCGATGATCCCGCTGGTGATGGCGGCGTTGTACTACCCGCTCGATTTCTCGCTGCTGCAGAAGGCTTGTGCGTCGGTGCTGGTACTCGGCTACTTCATCGTCGCGCTGCCGTTCGTGATGCTGCTGCACGCGATGATCATCCATCACGGCACGTTGCTGTTCCTGCCGTTCTGCTATTTCCTGCTCGGCGGACCGCTGCTGATCGGCCTGCTGGTCACGCTCTACACCTACTGCGCGAGCTGGCCCGGCGCGCTGACGAACGGCGCCGATTCTGTCTGCTGATTTCGCGCGCAAACGCGCCGTATCAGCGATGAAACGAATCCATCGCGTTTGCCGCCGTGCCGCGCGACTCGCGTTACATGAAGCCAACAGGACCGGGCCTCCGCAGCGAATGGCACGTTGTTCGCTTCACTCAATGTGTCGCATCGGGTCCTTTCGTCAATGACGACAGCGCGGCGCACCGACGTGCCCCGTTGTTCCAGCTGCCATCGACAGGTACCACTCGATGTTCGACGCACCGGACAGCCGCACACACCTATGGGGCAGGACTGGTCGACCTGGCGGCACGCGCATCACGGCTGCCGCGCGCCCCATTCCTTGAGCGAGGAGTACACCATGTTGGCAAAGTCAGGCAAGTTCTTGCGGATCCTGTTCGCGTTGTTCGCGCTCGCGTTCGCATTCAGTCCGGGCGGCGTTCAGGCGGCCACCAACCAGCTCATCCTGCTGGTGCCGAATACGCTGACGTTGCCCGATCCGCGCGTGTCCGCATGGCTCGACACCGCGCAAGAGGAAGGGCTGCAGATCACGGTGATGACCGACAGCCAGTTCATGACGGCCGGTGCATCGTTGTCGCAGTATCCCGGCCTGATCCTGCCCGATCAGGTGCATACGACAGCCGACGACACGCTCGTCACGGCGATCCAGAACTATGCGCTGAACGGCGGCAAGGTGATGCTCGTCTACGATTTCGGCGTGCTGAATTCCGCCGGCTTCTACGTAAGCCCGAAATCCCGCTTCAGCAACATGGTCGGTGTGGACTACGTACTGTATGACCAATTGGGCGGCAACATGATCGGCCTCGGCAACGTGACCGGCATGAGCAGCTGGCTGCGCACGCTCCAGGTGCCTCCCGGCAAGTCGATGGCATGGACCACGACGGCTTCTACCACGACGACCGCCAGCGTCATGGCGGCGGCGACCACCAGCGGCTCGAAGACGAACAACTCGTCGAAGCCGGCTACCGGTACCGCGCTCTACCTGTCCGGTAGCCCGTCGAACCCGGGCGGCCTCGCCAACTACAACCACGGCGCATGGTTCCAGTACGACACGCCGCCGGCAGGCAGCGGCCTGTTGAACCAGACGGCGCCGAAGCTGACCGGCGTCGCGAACGGCAAGCAGGTGAAGTCCGGTACGTATAGCGCCAACTCGCTCGTCAGCACGACGACCGGCAAGGCAGCCACCATGCTCGCGTCGACCACGGCGACGACCACCGACACGCTCGAAGGCATCTCCGGCTATGTGTACGGCTTCCTCACCTATCCGAGCTTCGTCACGCAGGGGACGTACACCGGCACGACGATCCTGACCTCGCCGACGTTCGGGCTGGTGTCCGGCTACAACACGTACGGCAACGGCGGCGTGCTGTTCGTCAACCTGCCGCTCGCCTACCTCGACGGCCAGACTGATGGCATGCTGATCCACGGCTACCTGCATTATTTCGGCACGCAGATGCTGAACCTGCCGTCGCTGTCGCCGCTGCCGAAGGCAATGGCCGGGCTGGTGTTCAACTGGCACTTCTGCGCAGGCGACCAGATCCAGCCCGCGCTCCAGCTGAAGAACCTCGGCGTGTGGAACAACGGGCCGTTCTCGCTCGTGATCACGGCCGGCCCCGATGAAGCGACGTTCGGCGACGGAAACGGCATCAACCTCGCCAACAACCCCACCGCGCTGAATCTCGTGAAGTATTTCCTGAGCAAGGGCCATCACGTCGGCAGCCACGGTGGCTGGATTCACGACTACTGGGGGGCGAACGCGAGCGAAACGAACGCGAGCACGTTCACGCAGTACCTGGTGATGAACCATCAGGCCGTTCAGGCAGCCACGGGCCAACCCGATGTCGAGTACGCGGCGCCGGAAGGCAACACGCCGACCTGGTCGGTCAACTGGCTCGAAAGCAACGGCTTCAACGGCTACTACTTCACCGGCCACACCGGCTCGGCACCGACCCGCGCATACCGCAACGGCGCGCTGCTGAACCCGGGCCTGTGGGCTTACCCCGTGATGCCGTTCGGCAAGTACGCGACGTTCGAGGAGTTCCAGCAGTATGCGGTGCCGACGAGCGACGTGAACAACTGGTATGCAGCCCTGATGAACTTCGTCGTCGCGAACCGTACGAGCCGACTGATCTATGCGCACCCGCTCGGCGCGTCGTCCTATACGTCGACGTTGAACGCAATCTTCTCGCAAGCGAATACGCTGAAGCTGCTCGGCCAGTTCAAGTGGTACACGATGAGCGACATCACGATCTTCGATCGGGCACGCCTGAACGTTACGTGGTCAGCCACCGACACGGGCAGCGGCTGGTCATTTGCCGCCAGCCACCCGACGAGTCTGGCGAACATGACGTGGCTGCTGCCGAAGAAGGCCTACGCACTGCCGTTGATCACGCAAGGCAGCGGCAGCATCGTCATCACCGATGCGACGTACTGGCTCGTCACCGCGAACGGCGGCACCAGCCTCAAGTTCACCAGCGCCAAGGTGAACTGACCCGCAACGTCGACACACTCGCCGGCGCGCGACGCGGCCAACGCCGCGCCCGGCGAGCATTGCGCACGAACACCGCGCAGGAGCCCCCGATCATGAACCGGCCCGCGCTTTCCCCGGCCGCACGCGCCCGCGTGGCGGCCACCGCCCGGCTATGCCGCCTGTGGTGCGTTGCCTGCTGTGTCTTGGCATTCGGCTTCGCGCTGCACGCGGGCGCCGCCGAGCTCCAGCTCAACGGACTCTACCAGCGCCCCGACGGCGCGATTACCGTGCGCCTGAACGGCGCCGGCGTCGATCCGTATTTCGCGGCGAAGGCGCTGCTCGCCGCCACCGATGCCGGGCTCGACACCCACCAGGCCGCACTCGCGTGGATCGCGTGGCTGTTGCCGCGTCAGCGCCCCGACGGCGGCTTCGATCGCTACTGCCTGAAGAGCGGCCAGTACAGTGCTTGCGCGGAAGCCGACGCCGACGACGCGATGATGGCCACCTGGATCGAGCTGCTCTCCCGCTTCGCGCCGCCCGACGGCATGCCCGCCGCATGGGAACTCAGCCTGAACCGCGCGGGCGCGCATCTGGACACGCTGCTCAGCAAGCCCACCGGCGTCTATCAGATCTCGTCGACACTGCACGTCGCGCTGCTGATGGATAACGTCGAGGTCCACAGCGCATTCCAGGCGCTCGCCGCGTACTACGTCCGGCATGCCGACACCGCGCACGCGAGCCCGTGGCGCCAGCGCGCCGACCGGCTCTCGTCCGCGATCCTGAAGGTGTTCTGGCGCGGCACGCAATCCGGCTTTCGCGCGAGCACGCAGCGCATCAGCGACGCGACCTTCTATCCGGCGAAGGTCGCGCAGATCTTCCCGCTCCTGTCGGGGATTCAGGTTCCCGATCAATCGAACGAGGCCATCTATGCGCAGTGGATGCAGAAATACGGCAAGACGTGGCTGCAACTGGCCGGCAGCGATTATCCATGGGGCTTGATTGCGCTGGTCGCATTCAAGATGAACGACTGGAACACGGTCGCCTGCTGGCATGCGCGATCGGGCCCGTACCGGCATGGTGCGCACTGGAACGTACTGGAGGAATCGCTTTATCTCGCATTCGAAAGCAGGATGGCCGACCCCGTCGCGCCCGCTCAATGCGGCTTCACGACGGCGGAGGCAACGGAGACTGCGTCGCGCTGACACGGCGTGCATCCGATCCGGCAAAAATGTCAGGGAAGGAGGCGTGTCATGTGTGGCATCGTCGGCGCGGTCGCGCAACGGGACATCGTCCCGATTCTGATTGAAGGTTTGCGCCGCCTTGAATATCGCGGCTACGATTCATGCGGGGTCGCGACGGTCGTCAACGGCCAGCCGCGCCGGGAGCGCAGCATGTCGCGCGTCGCCGATCTCGACGCCCACGTGCGCAGCGCCGGCCTGACCGGCAGCACCGGTATCGCGCACACGCGCTGGGCGACCCATGGCGCGCCGGCAACCTGCAACGCGCATCCGATCTTCTCGCGCGACGAAATCGCGCTCGTGCATAACGGCATCATCGAAAACCACGAAACGTTGCGCAAGCAACTTTCCGACGCGCACTACGAATTCGACGGCCAGACCGACACCGAGGTCGTCGCGCACCTGATCCACAGCCAGTACCGCGGCGATCTGCTCGCCGCCGTCCGTGCAGCGACTTCACAGCTTCATGGCGCGTACGCGATCGCCGTGTTCAGCAAGCACGAGCCGCAGCGGCTGATCGGCGCGAAAGTCGGCTCACCGCTCGTCGTCGGCGTGAAGGATGGCGAATGCTTTCTCGCCTCCGATGCGCTCGCGCTCGCCGGCATCACCGACCGCTTCATCTTTCTCGAGGAAGGCGACGTCGTCGAGTTGACGCCGGGCGGCGTACGCGTGCTCGATCGCGGCGGCGCACCGGTCGAGCGCGCGGTGCAAACCATTTCCTCCGCGCAGGCCGCGGTCGAACTCGGGCCGTACCGGCACTTCATGCAGAAGGAAATTTTCGAGCAGCCGCAGGCCGTGGCCGCGACCATCCCGGATGCGGGGCTGTTCGATCCGGCCGTATTCGGCCCGGATGCCGCGCGGGCGTTCGACCAGATCGACAACGTGCTGATTCTCGCGTGCGGCACGAGCCATTATTCCGGCCTGACCGCGCGCCGCTGGCTCGAAACGATCGCGCGCATCCCCGCGCAGGTCGAGATCGCGAGCGAATACCGTTACAGCGATGCGCTCGCGATGCCGAACACGCTGGTGGTCAGCGTGTCCCAATCCGGCGAGACCGCCGACACGCTCGCCGCGCTCAAGTACGCGCAGGCGCTCGGCCATATCGACACGCTGGCGATCTGCAACGTGCCGACCAGCGCGATGATGCGCCAGACCGGCCTGCGCTTCCTGACGCGGGCAGGCCCGGAAATCGGCGTCGCGTCGACCAAGGCGTTCACGACGCAGCTCGTCGCGCTGTTCATTCTCGCCGTCACGCTCGGACGGCTGCGCGGCTACGTCGACGATGCGCAGCTCGCGCGCTACACGATGCAATTACGGCGGCTGCCGGGTGCGCTCCAGGATGTGCTCGGGCTCGAACCGCAGATCGCGCGCTGGGCGGCGGAATTCTCGCAGCACGAAAACGCGCTGTTTCTCGGGCGCGGGCTGCACTACCCGATCGCGCTCGAAGGCGCGCTGAAGCTGAAGGAGATTTCGTATATCCATGCGGAGGCGTATCCCGCGGGCGAGTTGAAACATGGGCCGCTCGCGCTCGTGACGCATACGATGCCTGTTGCCACGATCGCGCCGAACGACGCGTTGCTCGAGAAGCTGAAGTCGAACATGCAGGAGGTGCGGGCGCGCGGCGGGCAGCTTTACGTGTTCGCCGATGCCGATACGCGGATCGACAACAGCGAAGGCGTGTCGGTACTGCGGATGCCGGATTACTACGGGCTGTTGTCGCCGATCCTGCATGTGGTGCCGTTACAGCTGCTTGCGTATCACGCGGCGTGTTTGCGTGGCGCGGATATCGACAAGCCGAGGAATCTAGCGAAATCGGTGACGGTTGAGTGAGGGGGCTGGGTAACCGAGGCGGACTGGTGAAGGTCCTTGAGGAATCAAGCTGGCCCGCCCTACACGATTCGAACGTGTGACCTACGGCTTAGAAGGCCGTTGCTCTATCCAACTGAGCTAAGGGCGGTCGGGGAGAAAAGACACGGCCGGCGCGGGCGGCATTTGATGCAAGGCTTCAAGCGGCAGCAAGAACCACCAACCTCGAAGCCCCGAAACAAAACGGGCCCGGCATGAAGCCGAGCCCGAAATTATACCCGATCATCGCACCACATCACGCGAGATCGACCTTCGCAGCCTCAAACCGGCTGCGGATGCAGCATGAACCAGCCGAGGCAGAACACACCGGCGATCACGCAATACACGCCGAACGAAGCCAGCCGGCCACGCCCTTCGAAGTAACGCATCAGGAACCGCACGCTCAGATACGCGGCGATCGCCGTCAGCACGCCGCCGAGCAGCGCATCGGCGAGCTGGTCGCGCGCATGGAACAGCTTCGGCAGCTCGAGCACCCCCGCCGCGAAAATGATCGGCGTACCGAGCAGGAACGAGAATTCCGCGGCCTTCTCCGCCGTCAGCCCCGCGGCGTTGCCGGCGATCATCGTCAGCCCGCTGCGCGAGAAGCCCGGAATCAGCGCGCCGATCTGCGCGAGGCCCACGAAGAACGCCTGCTTGAACGTCATCTTCTCCGGAGCCTGATGCGCGCGGCTGCGCTGGATGCGATCGCCGAGCCACAGCAGCACGCCGTTCACGATCAGCGCGACCGCGACGATCCGCAGGTCGTGGAACACGCGTTCGATGCGCTTCTCGAGGAGCAGCCCGACGATGCCGGTCGGGATCGTACCGATGATGAGCGCCCACATCAGGTGCCCGTCGTCGTTCTTGCGGCCGCCGAGCTGCGCGAAGAAGCCGCTGATCAACGCGATCCAGCGCGCGCGGAAATACCACAGCAGCGCCAGCGCGGTGCCGAGGTGCAGCGCGACGAGGAACGGCAGCAGTTGCGGTGCGTGCTTGTCGATGTGCATGCCGAACAGCGCCGGCACGAGCAGCGTATGGCCAAGGCTGCTGACGGGGAAGAGTTCGGTGACGCCCTGCAGGACGCTCAGGAATACCAGAAACCAGAGACTCACGCGTCGGTCCTTTTAGTGAAAATCAAGCGGAAAGAGAAGTGGACGACGCGATGCGCGTCCGTAAAAACGCGCCCCGATTATGCCGAGCCCGGATTACTGCGCCAAGGCATTTGGCTGGATATTGCGGCAATGCACACAAACGCTTGCAATTTGTAAGCACCCAGAAAGCAAAAAGCCCGCCATTTGCATGGCGGGCCTTTCGACTTCGGCAGGAATTGCCGTCAGCGGCCGAGCTGATAGAAAAATAATACCGTGCTGCCGGTGAACATGCCGAACAGTGCGATACCCATTGCCATTGCCAGATCCATGGCCCCCTCCACGAAGTGTCATGACCCGGCAACATCACCGGTTTAGAGCCATTATCCCGACCGATGGCAGTCTTAAAAACTCGCGATTTCCCGAGAAGGGTTTTCCCCGAGCCGCCACGGCCCGATAATGGAGCGCGCCACTCCCGTCCACCCGCCTAACCCGATTCGCCATGCCGACCTTCCAGCAACACGACATTCACGAACTTCACGCCGGCCCGTCGCTCGTCCGGGTCGCTCCGCAATTCGGCGGCCGCCTGCTGTCATGGGATGTCGACGGCGAACCGGTGATCTTCTGGCCGGACACGGCCGACTGGAGCAACCTCGCACGTGTGCGCGGCGGCAACCCGCTGCTGTTCCCGTTCCTCGGCCGACACCGCGTCGACGGCGAACTCGGCCGCTGGCGCGATGCCGCCGGCGTGGTGCGCGACCTGCCGATGCACGGGTTCGCGCGCGACCTGCCGTTCGCCGCGCAACCGTCGGCCGATGGCGCCGCGCTGTCGATGACGCTCGACGCGACCGACGCGCTGCGCGCCAGTTACCCGTTCGATTTCCGGTTCGAAACGACCTACCGGCTGGCCGACTCGCACACGCTCGAAGTCGCGCTGACGACGACCAATCGCGGCGACACGCCGCTGCCCTACTACGCCGGCCACCATTTCTATTTCGCGCTGCCGCACGGCGAACGCGCCGACACCACGCTCGAGCTCCCGCCCACGCATCGTTGCGCGCAGCAGGCCGACGGTTCGATCAGCACGCCCGAACCGGGCGAAGCCCGTTATCACCTCGACAACCCGGACATCCTCGACCGCTTCCACTGCCTCGACAGCGTGCCGGCCACGCCGGTGCGCATCGTGATGCCGGGCCGCCGCCGCACGATCGAGATCGCGCTCGACGTGCCGGGCTCGATCCCGTGGTACGCGGTGACGACCTGGACCGAGAAGCCGGATTCGGACTTCTATTGCGTCGAACCGTGGCTCGGCCTGCCGGATGCGATCCACAACGGCCTCGGGCTGCGCCTGCTCGCACCGGGCGCGACCGAAACGGCCACGCTGCGGATTCGCGTCCTTCCGCTCGCCGGCTGATACGCAGGCTGAAACGCCATCAGGCAACGCGTGGAACCGGCGCGCCGCAGCCCCGATAACGGCCCAAACTGCGGTGCGCGGGTCGAACCCGTTAAAATCGGACGTTTTGTGTTGCCTGCCGCGTCACGCGCGGCAGGGTTTTGCGAGGTTCAATGTTCGGAACAACAACGAAGCGACTCTTCGCAGCCGCCTGCGCCGCCCTGCTCGTCGCATGCGGCTCCGCGCCCGTCGGCCCCGGGTTCTATCGCGTCGAGCGCGGCGATACGCTCTACAAGATCGCGCGCGACAACCGCACGTCGGTATCGAACATCGTGCGCTGGAACCAGATGACGAACCCCGATGCGATCGAAGTCGGCCAGGTGCTGCGCGTCGTGCCGCCGCCCGGCACGACCACCGCCTCGACGCCGTCGACCACCGGCACCGGCAGTGCCGGCCGGGCCCGCCCCGCGCCGTCCGCTCCGGTCGAATCGGCCGTCAAGCCGGCCACGAGTATCGCGCTGATCTGGCCGGCCGCCGGCAATGTGGTCCGCACGTTCGACGGCTCGAAATCGAAGGGCATCGACATCGCGAACTCGCCGGGCACGCCGGTGGTCGCGGCTGCGCCGGGTGTGGTGGTCTATGCGGGTAACGGGCTGCGCGGCTACGGCAACCTGATCATCCTCAAGCACAACGCCGATTACCTGACCGCCTACGCGCACAACCGCGCGCTGCTGGTGAAGGAAGGCCAGTCGGTCACGCAAGGGCAATCGATCGCCGAGATGGGCAACAGCGACAGCGATCGGGTCGCGCTGCATTTCGAGTTGCGCTACGGCGGCCGATCGATCGACCCGTCACGCTACCTGCCGGCGCGCTGAGCACCCGATGGACGACACGCGATGCCGGCACGCATCGCGTGTCGTCGCGGTGAAAACCGGGAAAGGTGATGTCAGCGCTTGCGCAGACGTCCGGTGAACCGGCCGGACAACGGATCGACGTGACGGGCAAACGCTACCAGTACGCCGATTCCGATCAGGCTGAACCCCGCAGCTATCAGAAGCAAATCCATGGTCACACACTGATTTTTTCGTGATCTTATGCGTCATTGTGGAATCGTGCACTGAGCCGAGGCTATTGGACGAGTACGAAGATTCCCTACCCTCGGACGCCATTGTGGATTCGTTTGCGTGAAATCCTGATGTAAGCCGCTCGCGTGAAGCCACGTTCGTCCCCAGGAGACACCTCGATGCTGCCCGCCGCCGACCACTACGACGACCTGCTCTCCCGCTTCGCGTGGGACGTTCCGGCGCGTTACAACATCGGCGTGGACGTCTGCGACAAGTGGGCGGACGGCAGCGGACGCCTCGCGCTGATCCATGAAACCGCACGAGGCGACGTTTTCCGCATCACGTTCGACGACCTGAGGAATGCCTCTAACCGGCTCGCGAACAGCTTTGCGCGCGCCGGCCTTCGGCGCGGCGACCGGATCGGCATCTTTCTCGCGCAGGGCCCCGAAACGGCCGTCGCGCACCTCGCCGCGTACAAGCTCGGCGCCATTGCGGTGCCGCTCTTCACGCTGTTCGGCGTCGATGCGCTCGAATACCGGCTCGCGAACAGCGAGGCGGCTGCGCTCGTCACCGATGCGGCCGGCTACGCGAAAATCGCGCCGCTGCGCGCCCGGCTGCCCGCACTGCATACCGTCTACTGCATCGGCGACGATGCGCCCGATCAGCCCGATCAGCCCGATCAGCCCGATCAGCCCGATGAGCCCGATCAGCCGGGCGTGCTGCGCTACGACGCGGCGCTCGCCGCCGAAACACCCGACTTCGTGCCGGCCGATACGGCCGCCGACGATCCGGCGGTCATCATCTATACGTCCGGCACGACGGGCAAACCGAAAGGCGCGCTGCACGCGCATCGCGTGCTGCTGGGCCACCTGCCGGGCGTCGAGATGTCGCAGCAGTGTTTCCCGCGCGACGCGGGCCTGTTCTGGACGCCCGCTGACTGGGCATGGATCGGCGGCCTGCTCGACGTGCTGCTGCCGTCATGGCATCACGGCGTGCCCGTGCTTGCGCGCCGCTTCGAGAAATTCGACGGCGACGCGGCGTTCGCGCTGATGGCGCGGCACGGTGTCACCCACGCATTCCTGCCGCCCACCGCGCTGAAGCTGATGCGCACCGTCGCGGCACCGCGCGAACGCTACGCGCTGTCGCTGAAATCCGTCGCGAGCGGCGGGGAATCGCTCGGCACCGAGCTGACGGCCTGGGGGCGCGACGCGCTCGGCGTGACGATCAACGAGTTCTACGGGCAGACCGAGTGCAACATGGTGCTGTCGTCGTGCGCCGCGCTGTTCGATGCGCAGCCCGGCGCGATCGGCAAGGCGGTGCCCGGCCATGCGGTCGCGATCGTCGACGCGGACGGCACGCCGCTGCCGCCCGGCGTCGAAGGGCGCATCGCGGTGCGCCGCCCCGACCCGGTGATGTTCCTCGAATACTGGCGCAACGCCGACGCGACGCGCGACAAATTCGCCGGCGACTACCTACTCACTGGCGACACCGGCACGATCGACGCCGACGGCTTCGTGCGCTTCGTCGGCCGCGACGACGACGTGATCACGAGCGCCGGCTACCCGATCGGCCCGGGCCCGATCGAGGACTGCCTGCTCACGCATCCGGCGGTGCGGATGGCGGCCGTCGTCGGCGTGCCCGACGCGACGCGCACCGAGATCGTCAAGGCGTTCGTGGTGCTGAATCCCGGCCACACCGGCGACGAGGCGCTCGTGCAGGCGCTGCAGGCACATGTGCGCACGCGCCTCGCCGCGCACGAGTATCCGCGCGCGATCGCGTTCGTCGACAGCCTGCCGATGACCGCGACCGGCAAGATCGTGCGCCGCGCGCTGCGCGACGCGTAGGCTGGCCGCCCCCGTGCCGCCGGCCCGGCCGGATGGTTTATAGTGGCGCCACCACGCAGTCTTTCCTAGAAAACGATGTCCTCTGATCACCACTCCGACGCGGGCGCGTCGCACAGCCCGCTCTACGCCAAACTCCTCGGCGAAACTGCCAAGATCGACTGGTGCGATCTCGAACGCTTCTTTGCGCAGGGCAAGCTGCTGTCCGTCGCACGCGACCTCGATCTCGTCAGCGTCGCGGAAGCCGTTGCCGACGACGATGCCGAGCAGGTCACGCGCTGGCTGTCGTCGGGCCTCGTCGCGCGCATGCCGGCCGAAACCGCTGCCGATTACGCGGCGCGCAACCCGGAGCTGTGGGCGGTCGTCGTCTCGCCTTGGGTCTGCGTGCAGGAACGCGCCTGACGCGTCCGCCATGTCCGAAGCCGCGTTACCGCACGGGGCCGGCACGGCCGCCGTCACGCACCGGCGTGTCCTCGCGCTCGCGTTCCCGATCGTCCTCGCGAACCTGACCCAGCCGATCCTCGGTGCCGTCGACACGGCCGTCGCGGGCCACCTCGACGGCACGCAGTACCTGGGCGGCGTCGCGCTCGGCGGGCTGTTCTTCAATTTCGTGTTCTGGGGGTTCGGTTTCCTGCGGATGGGGACGACGGGCCTCGTCGCGCAGGCGCATGGCGCCGGCGACGCCGCCGGGATCCGCCTGACCCTGCTGCGCGCGTTGATCGTCGCGTTCGCACTCGGCGCCGCGGTACTGGCGCTGCAGGTGCCGCTGCTGTCATGTGCGCTGTCCGCGCTCGGCGGCAGCGATGCCGTCCGCACCACGGCGCTTGCCTACAGCCACGCGCGAATCTGGAGCGCCCCGTTCGCGCTCGCGAACTACGTCGTGCTCGGCTACCTGCTCGGCATGCAGCGCGTGCGGCTCGCGCTCGTCGCGCAGGTGTTCATCAATGCGGTGAACATCGGCGCCGTGCTGCTCTACGTGTATGGCTTCGGCTGGGGTATCGCCGGCATCGGCGCCGCGACGGCCACCGCGGACGCATGCGGTTTCGCGCTCGGCGCATGGATGCTGTGGCGGCTGCGGCCGCGCGGCCTTGCGCCGATCGCGGTACGTGCACTCGCCGACCGCGTCGCGCTCAAGCGGCTGATCGTGCTCAATCGCGACATCTTCCTGCGCACGCTGTGCCTGCTCGGCGCATTCGGCTGGTTCGCGCACCTCGGTGCAAAACAGGGCGATGCGACGCTCGCGGCAAACGCGCTGCTGCTGAATTTCCAGACGTTCATGGCGTACGGCCTCGACGGCTTCGCGCATGCGGCCGAAGCGCTCGTCGGGGCTGCGGCCGGCGCACGCGACCGCCGCGCTTTCCGGCAGGCCGTACGCGTCACGCTGTTCTGGTCGGCGCTCGGCGCGCTGCTGTTCGCACTCGTGTACTGGGCCGCCGGCGGCTGGATCGTCGCGCGCCTGACCGACCAGGCCGAGATCCGCGAAATGGCGCTGCGCTACCTGCCGTGGGCCGCGCTTTCTCCGATCGTGTCGGTCTGGGGGTTCCTGCTCGACGGCGTGTTCATCGGCGCCACGCAGACGCAATCGCTGATGCGTGCGATGGTCGCGTCGTTCTCGATCTTCGTCGTGGCCACGCTCGCCGCCGTCGGCACGTTCGGCAATCACGGCCTCTGGTTCGCGCTGCTGCTGTTCATGGCCGCACGCGGCGCGACGCTGGCGCGCTCCCTGCCGGCGCTGTTGCGGCACATCGGCGCCGACGCGCCCGCGGCCCGCGCCTGACGGCGGGCCGACCCGGCCGTTATTGCGTGGGTTTCGGCGGCGGCGCGTCGAGCATCGACGGCGGCGTCATGTCGGTGGGCACGCCGTGATAGTCGGCCGGATCTTCCGGCGGATGGCCGCGACGGGCCTGATGCGGATCGCTGGTGCAGCCGGCGAGCAAAGATGCGGCCAGCACGGCCAGCATGAAACGGTTCATCGGGTAGGGCTCCGGAAAGCGGCGCGCCCATCGCACGCCGGGACCGCGCCGAGTCTAGCGGAAATCTCGGTTCGGAGTCGCGCCGCGCATGTCCTACTATGTACGCATGGCGCTGTGCCGTGGAAAGGAGGCTGCCATGTCGTCTGAAGAAATTGCCGGCCTGATCGGGCTGTTCGTCGGTCTGATGGTGCTCGTCGCCCTGTCGTTCTTCGAGTCGCGCGAATACAAGCGCAGCCATGAAGGCGAAGGGATGATCCACCACTGGATGGCCGAACACCACCTGCTCGACTGGCGGCGCAAGCATTAAGCGCGCCGCTGGCGTCCGGCTCATACCCGGGCCGTTCACGAACGTGCCGCGCCCCGGCACGCGGTGGAGTGCATATCGCCGGAATTAACAGGGTCCGGTTCACACACGTTGATCAGATGGACAAACGCCGTCGCGCGGCGCGTGCCACGCGACGGCGTTCGCTTGCGCGCGCCCGGGCGAGCGGGCGCGACGCGATTCCGACGGCTCAGCCCAGGAAGTGGCGGGCGTAGCGCGCGTTGATGTCGGACAGGCGGAACAGCGTCAGGAAATCCGCGCAGTTGAAGTCGGGATCCCAGGCCGGCGCACCGCAGATCTTCGCGCCGAGACGCAGGTAACCCTTGATCAGCGGCGGCGGCGCCACGACGGTGCCCGTCTGCAGTTCGTCGACCGGCAGGGCCGTGTGCGGGAACGCGCGATATTCCGGCGCCGTCAGCGAGCCTGCCGACAGCGACTGGTACAGATTCGCCGCGTAGTGGCCGCCGTCGGCCATCGACACGCTCGCGCAGCCGAGCATCGTCTCGTAGCCGTTCTGCATCATGTACGCGCCAAGGCCGCCCCACAGCGCCATGATGACGGCGCCGCTGCGGTAGTCGCTGTGCACGCACGAGCGGCCGACCTCGACCATCTTGCCGCGCAGATGCGTGAGGCGCGACAGGTCGAATTCGCCTTCGGCGTACAGGCGGCCGACACGCGCCGCCTGGTGCGGCGGCAGCACGCGATACGTACCGACGACCTTCAGGGTGTCGAGATCGCGAACCAGCAGGTGGTCGCAGTACGCATCGAACGGATCGACGTCGAGACCGGAGGGGCCGCTGACCTGCGCGCCCATCTCTTCGGCGAACACGCTATAACGCAGGCGCTGGGCTTCGCGCAATTCGTCTTCGGTACGCGCCCACGCGGCGCGCAGGCGATACTCCGATGTGACGGTTTCAGCAGCGCGCGGCAGGTGGCGCCGCGACGTGTCGAGGGGCAGCGAGGCAAAAGGGAGCGTAGGCGTCGGCAGTTCTCGCATTAGGCTTTCCTGGTCGTAAGGAATAGGGCGACATGCCCGCCAATGTAGTAATCGGCCGTGACCGTTATGTGGCACGACCGTGTCCTTTCAATGACGTGTCGCCGAATTGACTTTAGCAGAAAGCTTGCGAAACCGTATGATCAATCCCTTCAAAGCTCTTCAGGCGGGCCTCACAGCAGGTCGGGCGTCAATACCGCACGCAATACGGCCTGCCGGCTGCCGTCACGCGTGCGGCTCGCCAGCCACACGATTCCGCCCTTCTTGACGCTCCAGCTGTCGTCGCCGCCGGCGATCAGCTGCGCGGCAACGCTGCCGAGCGTCGGCTGGTGACCGACGATCACGACCGTCGGCGCGATGCCCTCCGGCCAGCCGGCCGCCGCCAGCACGTCGTCGACGCCGCCGCCCGGCGCGAGCGTGTCGACCGTCCGGTACTGGTCGGTCAGCGCCTCGACCGTCTGCACGGTGCGGGCCGCCGGGCTCGCGAGGATCACGGCGTTCGTCTCGAGCCGGCCACGCAGCCATTTGGCCATCGCCTGCGCGTCCTTGCGGCCCCGGACGGTCAACTGACGCGCGAGATCGCTCGTCGCGTAGTCTTCGGCTTCGGCGTGGCGCCACAGGATCAGGTTCATCATGATGTTCTCCTTGCTTCGGCGAGCGGGCCGCCGATGATCGGGCGAATTGTCGCAAATTGCGGGCGTTTGCCGCCGCGGCATTTGCCCGCATATAGGGATTGACCGGATCGGATATTCAACGATACAATCTTTGGCTCGTCGGAGCGTAGCGCAGCCTGGTAGCGCATCTGATTTGGGATCAGAGGGTCGTAGGTTCGAATCCTATCGCTCCGACCAAGGAATCAAGGGGTTACGGTTAATACCGTAGCCCCTTTTCCGTTTCTGGGCCCTTCAAGCGTCAACCGGGATTCCCGGTTCGCAGCGCCTCGATTCATTGTAGGGATCAATTGGGGCATCGACGCTACAACGATCCACGCTGCCCCCGGCAGCCGTATTTCGAAGGCCGGCACAAAGCAAATGGCTGACGACCTTGCGCTTTCAATGCAGGAAAGGATCGAGCGTCAGCCTGTCCGGCCCGTCGAATCACCGACGGCATACGGGCCAACGCGCCATCCGCAGCCCGCATACGGCACTTGCCGGAACACGCGATAATGCGCGTGGACAACCCCGCCTTCGCGCATGAAAAACAACATTCTGAAGACCGCCCTCTGCGCATCGCTGCTCGCGCTCGCGACTGCCGGCACCGCGTCGGCCAAGGCACTCGACGACGCACTCGACTGCCACTCGACCGGCCACAAATTCGTCGCGCCGCTGCTCGCCGCCGGCGACATCCAGTCGGAGCCGATGCATGTCGAATCGAACTCGGTCAATGCATTCCGCACGAGCCACGCGCTGACGGCGTACGGCTTCGGCGTCTACGTCGTGCTCGGATACCAGGCGAACGATCCGATCTTCCGCCCGGGCGACGGCACGCCGATCGGCGACTGGGCCTATGGCGTCGTGGTGCGGGGCACGAAAAGCGCGGTGGAAGAAGCCGTGCGCAAGGCCGGCAGTGACGCGACCGTCAAGCAGGCGTTTCCGTTCCTGACTGCGATCGTCTGCTCGTCGGACTGAGCGGCCGCCACGACGATCACGCGGCAAGCCTGAAGGGCGCCAAGCCTGCCTGCTGCCCGGCCCCTCCCAGCCCCGCTGTCGACCTCGCTGCGGCCAGTTACGCGCCGGTATACACCACGCGATACGGGATACCGACCTTCTCCCACTCGGCCGCCTCCTGGCTGAGGCTGTAGTCGGTCAACGGGTTCTGCTCGACCCACGCGCTCGGCAGGCGCACTTCATACCCGCCCTTCTTCATCTGCGAAACGGAAATGTCCGGCAGCCCGGCATCGGTCCGGCGCCGGCACAGCAGCGCCGCGAGCCGCAGGCAGAACAGCAGCGGCCACTCGACCTCGCGCGCCTGCGACAGCTTGCCGAGCTTGCCCGCGTGACCGAGCACGAGCGCGGCGAGGCGCGCCTGGTCGGTGCGCGAAAAACCCGGCATGTCCGCGTTGCTCGCGATATACGCCGAGTGCTTGTGATACGCGCTGTGCGAGATCGACAAACCGATCTCGTGCAACGCGGCCGCCCAGCCGAGGAACATCCGCCCTTCCTCGCGCGCTTCTTCGTCGGCTTCCTCGAGTTCGTCGTAGAAGCGCCCCGCCAGCGCGCCGATCCGCTCGGCCTGCGCACGATCGACACCGTAGCGGCGCGTGAAGCCCTCGACGGTCACCGCACGCATGTCCTCGTGCTGCGTCCGGCCGAGCAGGTCGTACAGCACACCGAGGCGCAATGCGCCATCGGTCGTATCGACGTAGTCGACACCGAGTTCCTCGAACACTGCGAGCATGATCGCGAGGCCGCCCGCGAGCACCGGCACGCGATCGGGCTTCAGCGCGATCAGCTTCAGCCGGTTGACGTTCTCCGACTTGATCAGCGCACGCTTGAGCCGCTCGAGGCCGCCGCGCGAAATGCCGTGCGTGATGCCCGGATCGTTGAAGCCGTTCGCCTCGACGAGTTCCGCGAGCGCACGCGCGGTGCCCGACGAGCCGATCGCCTGGTCCCAGCCGGCCTTCTTGTACTCGCTCGATATGATCTGGATCTCGCGCTTGGCCGCGAGCTCGGCCTGCCGCATCGTGTATTCGTCGACGTTGCCGGCCGGGAAGAAGGTGCGGCTGTGGCTCACGCAGCCGATGTAGAGGCTCTCCATCACGATCGGCGTGTAGTGCGAGCCGATGATGAATTCGGTGGAGCCGCCGCCGATATCGACGACGAGCCGCTTGCCCGCGCTCGCCGGCACCGAGTGCGCGGCGCCCGCGTAGATCAGCCGCGCTTCTTCGCGGCCCGCGATCACTTCGATCGGGAAACCCAGTGCCGCTTCGGCTTCGCCGAGAAATTCGGCCGCGTTCTTCGCGACACGCAGCGTGTTGGTCGCCACCGCGCGCACGTGATCGGGATGGAAATCGCGCAGGCGCTCGCCGAACCGCTTGAGCGCTTCCCAGCCACGCTCCTGCGACGCGCGATCGAGCATCTTGTCGCTCGACAGGCCCGCGGCCAGCCGGACGGGCTCGCGCAGCGCGTCGACGGGATAGATCTGGCTGCCCGCCGGCGTTTCCTCGACACGACCGACGATCAGCCGGAAGCTGTTCGAGCCGAGATCCACGGCAGCCAGCAAGTGGGGGGTTGTAACCATCAGAAGGGGCTCCGTGCGCGTTCGCCCGCGGCGGCCGGTGCGGCAACCGCGGACGATCAATCAAAGGCGACATTTTAAGCGTGGAACGCTTGCCATTGCCACGCTTCACGGGCATGCATCCTGCTCGATTGCATATAGCCGAAACATTTATGAGACGAAACGGTTACAGCGTAGAATTTCCCGATATAAATACATCATTGTCATTCGCACGTCATCGTACCGTGAGAGTTTCCGAGCGTCCTTTCGAATCATCGCCTGAATCACCCCCTACTCTGCCGATGTCCGTCCGTTACCCGCTTCTCAATCGTGAACTCGGCATCCTCGGTTTCAACGAGCGCGTGCTGGCCCAGGCAGCTGATCCGCAAGTCCCGTTGCTCGAGCGCCTCCGCTTCATCTGCATCACCAGCAGCAACCTCGACGAATTCTTCGAAGTCCGGATGGCCGGCCTGCAGGAGCAGATCCGCGACAACCCCGGCGCACTGACGCCCGACGGCATGTCGTTACAACATGCTTACGATCTCGTCGTCGAACGCGCGCAGCGGCTCGTCCATCGACAGTACACGATGCTGCACGAAACCGTGCTGCCCGCGCTCGAACAGGAAGGCATCTACTTCCACGCAAGCGACACGTGGAACGACGAGCAGCTCGAATGGGCGCGGCACTACTTCCTCGACGAGCTGTTGCCGGTGCTGACGCCGATCGGCCTCGATCCCGCGCATCCGTTCCCGCGCGTGCTGAACAAGAGCCTGAATTTCGTCGTCGAGCTCGAAGGCCGCGACGCGTTCGGACGCCAGGCCGTGATGGGCATCGTGCAGGCGCCGCGCGCGCTGCCGCGCGTCGTGCGCATGCCGCACGCGCTGTCGGGCTTCGAGCACGGCTTCGTGCTGCTGAGCTCGTTCATGCAGCGCTTCGTCGGCGAGCTCTTCCCGCAACTGACGGTGAAGAGCTGCAACCAGTTCCGCATCACGCGCAACAGCGAGCTGTTCGTCGACGAAGACGAAATCACGAACCTGCGCGTCGCGCTGCAGGGTGAACTGCCCGCGCGCCACCTCGGCAATGCAGTGCGCCTCGAAGTGTCGGCCGACTCGCCGCCGCACATCGTGCGCCGCCTGCTCGTGGAAAGCGAACTCGGCGAGAAGGACTGCTATCGCGTGGCCGGTTCGGTGAACCTCGTGCGGCTGATGCAGATTCCCGATCTCGTCGACCGTCCCGACCTGAAGTTCACGCCGTTCACCGCGTCGACCCCGTCCGCGATCACGAACGCGCCGACGATGTTCGACGCGATCGACAACGGCGACATCCTGCTGCACCACCCGTACGAAAGCTTCCAGCCGGTGCTCGAACTGCTGCAGCAGGCCGCGAGGGATCCGAGCGTCGTCGCGATCAAGCAGACGATCTACCGCACCGGCACCGATTCGCCGCTGATGGACGCGCTGATGGAAGCCGCGCGCAACGGCAAGGAAGTGACCGTCGTCGTCGAACTGCTCGCGCGCTTCGACGAGGAAACCAACATCAACTGGGCGTCGCAGCTCGAAGCCGTCGGCGCGCATGTCGTGTACGGCGTGGTCGGCCACAAGTGCCACGCGAAGATGATGCTGATCGTGCGGCGCGTCGTGCAGGCCGGCAAGGCGTCGCTGCGCCGCTACGTGCACCTCGGCACCGGCAACTACCATCCGCGCACGGCACGCCTCTACACCGATTTCGGGCTGATGACGGCCGACCAGAAGATCTGCGAGGACGTCCATCACGTGTTCCAGCAACTGACCGGCATCGGCGGCGAACTCACGCTGCACGAGCTGTGGCAGTCGCCGTTCACGCTGCATCCGCGCATCATCGATTCGATCCGAGCGGAGATCGACAATGCACGCGCCGGCAAGCGCGCACGCGTCGTCGCGAAGATGAACGCGCTGCTGGAGCCGACGGTGATCGCCGCGCTGTACGAAGCGTCGCAGGCCGGCGTCAAGGTCGACCTGATCGTGCGCGGTGTCTGCGCGCTGAAACCCGGCGTGCCGGGGCTGTCGGAAAACATCACCGTGCGCTCGATCGTCGGCCGCTTCCTCGAGCACCACCGGATCTACTACTTCCACGCGAACGGCGCCGAGGAGGTCTATCTGTCGAGCGCGGACTGGATGGACCGCAACCTGTTCCGCCGCGTCGAAGTCGCGTTCCCGATCCGCGATCGCAAGCTCAAGCGGCGCGTGATCGCCGAGGGCCTGTCGGTGTGCCTCGGCGACAACCAGTCGGCGTGGCAGATGCACAGCGACGGCCACTACCGCCGCCGCCGCGCCGGCAAGACGATCCGCAACGCGCAACTCGGGTTGCTCGCGAAGTTCTGCTCCTGAAGAATCGGCCGTGCGGCTCAAGTCGCGCGCCGCGTCGCTCCCAATAAAAAACGCAGCCGACTGGCTGCGTTTTTTATTGCGGAGCCGGCATAACATCGCTCACCGAACGAGCGACGGCTGCCGTTACGCGATCATGCCTCGTAAGCGGCCGGCCGGATCGCGATGATGCGCGAGCCCGGGAAGCGCGCGGTGAACGTACTGCCGCGCCCTTCCTCGCTCTGCACGTACAGGTGCGCGTCATGCCGCTGCAGCACGTGCTTGACGATCGCAAGGCCGAGCCCCGTGCCGCCGGTGTCGCGCGAACGGCTGCGGTCGACGCGGTAGAAGCGCTCGGTGAGCCTCGGCAGGTCGGCGGCCGGAATCCCGAAGCCGCTGTCCGTCACGGAAAACACACCCTGCGCGCCTTCGCGCCGCCACGTCACGACGATCTTGCCGCCTTCCGGCGTATAGCGGATCGCGTTGGTGACCAGATTCGCGAACGCGCTGAACAGCTCCGTCTGCGCGCCGGTGACGCCGAGCGTCTCGTCGATCGAGAACGCGATGTCGTGATGCCCGTTCGACAGCGTCTGCGCGTCCTCCTTCAGATGGTCGAACACGGCCCGCATGTCGATCGCGCGATCGAGCGGCGGCTTGCTCTCGCCCTCCAGCTTCGCGAGCACCAGCAGGTCGGTCACGATGTGCCGCATCCGCGAAGCCTGCTGCTCCATCATGTCGAGATAGCGCGCGCGATCCTCCTCGTTCAGCGGCAGCTCGCGCATCGTCTCGAGGAACCCCGACAGCACGGTGAGCGGCGTCTTCAACTCGTGCGATACGTTCGCGACGAAGTCGCGCCGCATCGCATCGGTCCGCTCGAGCTCGGTGATGTCCTGCGTGAGCAGCAGCTTGCGATTCTCGCCGTACGGAAACACCTGCACTTCCAGCACGTTCTGACGCGACTCGCCCATGCCGCGCATCACGAGCGTCTCCTCGTAATGCTGCGCGTTCAGGTAGCGGACGAACTCCGGATGGCGAACCAGGTTGGTGATGTGCTGGCGCAGGTCGCGCTTCGCGTCGAGGCCGAAATGGACCTCGGCGATCGCGTTGCACCACTCGATCTGGTCGTGATCGTCGAGCATCGCGACGCCGTTCGGCGACGCCTGGATCGCCTGGATGAAGCGCGAATGCTGCTGCTCGACCTGCCGCACCTGCGCATGCCACTGCTTCGCGAGTTTGTGCAGGCGATAGTAGATCTCGCCCCAGATGCCCGGCGCGCTCGGCACCTCGCCGTAGACCGGTGCATCGAGCAGCCGCCACAGACGCTGCGTATGAAAGGTGCTGAAAAAGCCTTGCGCGACCAGCATCACGACCACGAACACGAGGCCCGCGGTCGGGCCGGCGAAGACGCCGACCAATACGCCGATCAGCACGAGCAGCACGAGCGACACCAGAAAGCGCGCCCAGATGATGTTCATGATTCAGCGCCCGAAAGAATGAACGGCATGCCGTGGCACACGGCATGCGTGGATACGTTACGCGTGCTTGGCGAGCCGGTAGCCGCTGCCGCGCACGGTCTCGATCATCGCATCGCAGCCGGCCGGTTTCAAGGCCGCGCGCAATCGTTTGATGTGCACGTCGACGGTGCGCTCCTCGACGAATACATGGTCGCCCCACACCTGGTCGAGCAGTTGCGTGCGGCTGTGCACGCGCTCCGGATGCGTCATGAAGAAATGCAGCAGGCGGAACTCGGTCGGGCCGAGATCGAGCTTGATCTCGCTGCCTTCCGCATGCGCGGCGACGCGATGCGTGGCCGGGTCGAGGCGCAGCCCGTTGATCGACACGACGTCCTCGGTCAGCTGCGGCGCGCGACGGCGCAGCACGGCCTTGATCCGCGCCATCAGCTCCTTCGGCGAGAACGGCTTCGTCACGTAGTCGTCCGCGCCGATTTCGAGGCCGAGCACCTTGTCCTGCTCATCGCCACGTGCAGTCAGCATGATGATCGGGATGTGCTTGGTCCGTTCGTTGTTGCGCAGGTCGCGCGCGAACGCAATACCGGACTTGCCCGGCAGCATCCAGTCGAGCAGCACGAGATCGGGCAGCACGTCGCTGATCAGGTTCTGCGCCTGTTCGGCGTTGTACGCCCGAATCGGGCAGTGACCGGCGTGCTGGAGATTCACCGAGATCAGTTCGGAAATCGCGGGCTCATCTTCAACGACGAGAATGTTGCTGGGCATCGGCACCTCTGTTCTTCCTTACGGAGTCGATTAACTGTTGGCTTCGCGATCGAGCGTGTCGCGCGGCTGGTGCCGCACGTCGGTGCCCTTCACGATGTAGATGATGAATTCGGCGATGTTCTTCGCGTGGTCGCCGATCCGCTCGATCGCCTTCGCGATGAACAGGTACTCGAGGCCCACCGAAATCGTGCGCGGATCTTCCTGCATGTACGACACGAGCTTGCGCACGAACGCACGGAATTCCTGGTCGATTTCCTTGTCGTCCTTGACGATCTGCGCGGCGGCCACCGTATCGAGACGCGCGAACGCGTCGAGCGCGCGGCGCAGGATCGTCACGGCCATCTCGCCCGACACCTTGATCTCGGCGATGTTGACCGTGCGCGCGGCCGGCTCGTCGACCAGGCGGCGCACGCGCTTCGCGATCTTCTCGGCCTCGTCGCCTGCGCGCTCGAGGTTCGTAATCGTTTTCGAAATCGACATCAAAAGGCGCAGGTCACGCGCGGCAGGCTGTCTCCGCGCGATGATGTTGCCGCACTCCTGGTCGATGTCGACTTCCATCGTGTTCAGGACTTCTTCGTTCGCGATCACCTTCTCGGCCGCATCGCGATCGAATTCGTTCAGCGCGTGCATCGCGCCGACGATCTGCGACTCGACGAGCCCGCCCATTTCCAGCACTTTCGACGACACCGCGTTGAGATCGGCGTCGAACTGGCTCGACAGATGTTTATCCGACATGGCTGTTGTTCTCCGTCATCAGCCGAAGCGGCCGGTGATGTAGTCTTCCGTTTCCTTGCGCACCGGCTTGATGAAGATCTTTTCGGTCTCGCCGAACTCGATCAGCTCGCCCAGGTACATGTAGGCCGTGAAATCCGAGCAGCGTGCGGCCTGCTGCATGTTGTGCGTGACGATCACGACCGTGTAGTCGCTCTTGAGCTCCGCGATCAGCTCTTCGATGCGGCCCGTCGAGATCGGGTCGAGCGCCGAGCACGGTTCGTCGAGCAGCAGCACTTCCGGACGGATCGCGATGCCGCGCGCGATGCACAGACGCTGCTGCTGGCCGCCCGAGAGGCCGTAGCCGCTCTGGCTCAGCTTGTCCTTCACTTCGTTCCACAGCGCGGCCTTCGTGAGCGCCCACTCGACGCGATCGTCCATTTCCGAGCGCGTGAGCTTTTCGAACATCTTCACGCCGAACGCGATGTTGTCGTAGATCGACATCGGGAACGGGGTCGGCTTCTGGAACACCATGCCGATCCGCGCGCGCAGCAGCGAGATGTCGCGCTTCGTCGTCAGCAGGTTCTCGCCGTCCATCAGGATTTCGCCTTCGGCGCGCTGCTCCGGATAGAGCGCGAACATCTTGTTGAACGTGCGCAGCAGCGTCGACTTGCCGCAGCCCGACGGGCCGATGAACGCCGTCACCTTCCCTTCGGGAATGCTCAGGTTGATGTTTTTCAGCGCGTGGAACTTGTTGTAGAAGAAGTTGAGGTTGTTGACCTCGATCTTCGCGTTCAGCGGCTCGAGCGGACGGCCGTGCGCCGCGTCGTGCGTGCCGGCGGGCGCAGCGGTGCGCTCGACGGGATTCAGGTGGCTTTCTGCCATATTCATCGGATTGCTCCGCCGTTACTTTTTCGAGAAGATCGAGCGCGCCAGGATGTTGAGTCCAAGCACCCCCAGCGTGATCAGGAACACGCCCGCCCAGGCGAGCGACTGCCATTCCGCGAACGGGCTCATCGCGAACTTGTAGATCGTGACGGGCAGGTTCGCCATCGGCTGGCTCATGTCGACCGAGAAGAACTGGTTCGACAGCGCGGTGAACAGCAGCGGCGCCGTTTCGCCGGCGATCCGCGCGACGGCGAGCAGCACGCCCGTGATGATCCCGCCGACCGACGCGCGCAGCGTGATCTTCAGCACCATGCGCCACTTCGGCGTGCCGAGTGCGAAGGCCGCTTCGCGCAGCGCGTTCGGCACGAGCTTCAGCATGTTCTCGGTCGTGCGGATCACGATCGGAATCTGCAGCAGCGCGAGCGCGATCACGCCGGCCCAGCCCGAGAAGCGCCCCGACTTTGCAACGACGATCGCGTACACGAACAGGCCGATGACGATCGACGGCGCGGACAGCAGAATGTCGTTGATGAAGCGGATCGTGCTCGCCAGCAGGTTCTTCTGGCCGTATTCGGCGAGATAGACGCCCGCCAGGATGCCGATCGGCGTGCCGACCAGCGTGCCGAAACCGCACAGCAGCAAGCTGCCGACGATCGCGTTCGCGAGACCGCCGCCTTCCGTGTTCGGTGCCGGCGTCGATTCCGTAAACAGTTGCAGCGACAGGCCGCCGACGCCGAGATGCACCGTCGTGTAGAGAATCCACACGAGCCACAAGAGGCCGAATGCCATCGCACCGAGCGACGCGGTGAGCGCGATCGCGTTGACGGCCTTGCGCTTGCGCTGCAGGCGGTTGCGCATCGCGTCGAGCACGGCGCCGTCCGGACCCGGGAAATTCATGATGGGCTCGCTCATTTCTTGCCCTCTCCCTTCTCGAGACGAAGCAGCAGCAGTTTGGAGATGGACAGCACGATGAACGTGATCACGAACAGGATCAGGCCCAGTTCCATCAGCGCGGACGTATGCAGGCCCGGTTGCGCTTCCGCGAATTCGTTCGCAAGCGCCGACGTAATGCTGTTGCCCGGCGCGAACAGAGAAATGCTGTCGAGCAGGTTCGTATTGCCGATCACGAAAGTCACGGCCATCGTCTCGCCGAGCGCGCGGCCGAGGCCGAGCATCACGCCGCCGATCACGCCGGTCTTCGTGTAGGGCAGCACGACCTTCCACATCACTTCCCACGTCGTGCAGCCGATCCCGTACGCCGATTCCTTCAGCAGCACGGGCGTGACTTCGAACACGTCACGCATCACCGATGCGATGTACGGGATGATCATGATCGCGAGGATCACGCCGGCGGCCAGGATGCCGATACCGATCGGCGGGCCGGCGGTCAGCGGGCCGAGCACCCACACGTCCTTGAACAGGCGGCCGATCGGCTTCTGGAAATACTCCGCGAAGATCGGCGCGAACACGAGCAGGCCCCACATGCCGTACACGATCGACGGAATCGCGGCGAGCAGCTCGATCGCGATGCCGAGCGGGCGGCGCAGCCACACGGGCGACAGCTCGGTGAGGAACAGGGCGATGCCGAAGCTGACCGGCACCGCGATGACGAGCGCGATGACCGACGTCACGATCGTGCCGTAGATCGGCACGAGCGCGCCGTAGATGTCCGAGTTGGGATCCCACTCGGATTGCCACAGGAAGCCGAGGCCGAACTTCTGGATGGTCGGCATCGACGCGATGATCAGGGAAACGATGATCCCGCCGAGCAGCAGCAGGGTCACGATCGCGGCAAGCCGTGCAAGACCGCCGAACACGACATCCCCGAGGCGGCTCGGCGCGCGTTGCTGCGCAACGTCGGCGGACCGTGAGGACGTATAGGAAATATCAGACATGGGTGCCTGCTTTTGATTGCCGGGCGCCGTAACGCCCGGCTTTACCGCACACACTGCCCGACCGGCACGGCCGGGCAGCGAACCGCTGCAATGCTTACTCGGCGGCGACCGGCTTGCCCGAAGCGTCCGTCACCTTGACCTTCCACTGCTTGCGGATTTCCGCTTCGACTGCCGGCGGCAGCGAGATGTAGTCGAGGCTGTCAGCAGCCTTCTCGCCGTTCTTGAACGCCCAGCTGAAGAACTTCAGCGTTTCCACGCCCTGCTCCGGCTTGTCCTGCTTCGCGTGCAGCAGCACGAACGTCGCGCCGACGACCGGCCATGCTTCCTTGCCCGGCTGGTTCGTCAGGATCTGGTAGAACGACTTCGACCAGTTCGCGCCGGCAGCAGCGGCCTTGAACGTTTCCGTCTTCGGCTCGACCACCGTGCCCGTCGAGTTCTTCAGAGCCGTGTAGACCATGTTGTTCTTCTTCGCGTACGCCCATTCGACGTAGCCGACCGCGCCCGGCAGGCGTTGCACGAACGCTGCGACGCCGTCGTTGCCCTTGCCGCCCGTGCCCGTCGGCCAGTTGACCGTCGTGCCTTCGCCGACCTTCGACTTCCACTCGTCGTTGACCTTCGACAGGTAGTTCGTCCAGATGAAGCTCGTGCCCGAGCCGTCAGCGCGGCGAACCACGGCGATGTCCGTGTCCGGCAGCTTGACCTTCGGGTTCAGCGCGGCGATCGCCGGGTCGTTCCACTTCTTGATCTTGCCGAGGTAGATGTCGCCGAGCACCGGGCCCGACAGCGTCAGTTCACCCGGCTTCACGCCCGGCACGTTGATGACCGGCACCACGCCGCCGACCACCGTCGGGAACTGGAACAGGCCTTCCTTCGCGAGCTCTTCATCCTTCAGCGGAGCGTCCGAGCCGGCAAAATCGACCGTCTTCGCGACGATCTGCTTCAGGCCGCCCGACGAGCCGATACCTTGATAGTTGACCTTCGCGCCGCCGGTCTGCTGGTAGTCAGCAGCCCATTTCGTATAGATCGGCATCGCGAACGTGCTGCCTGCGCCCGTGATGTCGGCAGCGTGGGCGGCGACGGCGAAAAGCGCGCCAGCCAGGCCGGCAATCGCGGTTTGCATCAATTTCATGAGACCTCCAGTGTGTGAGCGGATGACTACGGCACCGCGAAGGTTAGGGGCTCCTCATGACGGTAATGTGACAATCGATGAAACTGGCGTGACAGTAACATGACTGGTTGAAAGGGAGTATCGGGTGCGGCGGAGACGGCGCCCGGGCGGCGCCTGAACGGCGGCGGCGGCAAGAATTGCCCGCCTGGAAGGGACGGGAGACGTCCCGTTTTACATCGGTGCGAGCGGATCGTAGCGCGGTGTCTGCGTCCGGGAAAGCCCCCGCTTGGGGCTGGCCCGATATTAGGGGTCCGACGATTTTTCGCCCCTGGATTGCGGGGGCGACGCGCCCGTCTCTTTATCGGTATCGCAAACCTTTGCGTCCGACGAAATCACGGCGCCCCGAAGGCGCCGTGTACGGATTCACCGGAACACCGGCGCGCAGGTGTTTGACCTGACACGCCGGGCCCGCGCGTCAGGTCGTCGCCGCGCGCACCGCGTCGGCGATCGTCTCCGCATGGCGCACCGCGTCGGCCGCCTGCTGTGCTTCGACCATCACGCGCAGCACGGGCTCCGTGCCCGATGCGCGGATCAGCACGCGGCCGCTGCCGGCGAGCGCGGCTTCGGCTGCGTCGATCGCGGCGCGAATCGACGTGCTGCCCTTCCAGTCGGCACCCGGCTTCATCCGCACGTTGATCAGCTTCTGCGGGAACAGCGTGACGCCGTCGAGCATCTGCGCGAGGGTCCTGCCGCTGCGCTTCAACGCGGCCAGCACGAGCAGCGCAGACACGATGCCGTCGCCGGTCGAGTGACGATCGAGCGACAGGATGTGGCCCGAGCCTTCCGCGCCGAGCTGCCAGCCGTGTTCGCGCAGCTGCTCGAGCACGTAGCGATCGCCGACCGCCGCGCGGACGAACTTCACGCCCTCGCGCTGCAGCGCGACTTCGACCGCGAGGTTCGTCATCAGCGTGCCGACCGCGCCTTCGACCTTGCCGTCGGTCGCGATCCGGTCCTTCACGAGCACGTAGAGCAGCTCGTCGCCGTTGTACAGGCGACCGGCGGCATCGACCACTTGCAGGCGGTCGGCATCGCCGTCGAGCGCAATGCCGAGATCGGCGTGGTTCGCACGCACCGCGCGCACCAGCGCGTCCGGCGCGGTCGCACCGACACCATCGTTGATGTTGAAGCCGTTCGGCGCGACACCGATCGGAATCACGTCCGCCCCGAGCTCGTGGAACACGTGCGGCGCGATCTGGTACGCGGCGCCGTGCGCGCAGTCGATCACGAGCTTCAGCCCGCGCAGGTTGAATGCGGCAGGGAACGTGCTCTTGCAGAACTCGATGTAGCGGCCGGCCGCGTCGTCAAGGCGGCGCGCCTTGCCGAGACCGTCGGACGATGCGCACTCGAGCGGCTTGTCGAGCCACGCTTCGATCGCGGCTTCGGTGTCGTCCGGCAGCTTGTTGCCGTCGGCGGAGAAAAACTTGATCCCGTTGTCGTGATAGGGGTTGTGCGATGCGCTGATCACGACGCCCGCCGACAGGCGCAGCGCGCGCGTCAGGTACGCGACGCCCGGCGTCGGCATCGGGCCGGCCAGCATCACGTCGACGCCGGCCGCCGAGAACCCGGCCTCGAGCGCGGCTTCGAGCATGTAGCCGGATACGCGCGTGTCCTTGCCGATCAACACGGTCGGGCGCGAGCCTGCCGCGACATCGGCCGAGCTGGCCAGTACCTTGCCGGCTGCGTAACCGAGACGCAACACGAAATCCGGCGTGATGGGCGCCTCGCCCACCGTGCCGCGAATGCCGTCCGTGCCGAAATATCGACGTCCCATGGTGAATCTTCCTCCTTCGTCTTCTGCTTTATCGTTGCCGCGCGGCTTCGCGCACGGCATTCAAGATCTTCAGCGCGTCGACCGTTGCCGCGACGTCGTGCACGCGCACGATCGCCGCCCCACGCTCGACCGCGCACACCGCGGCCGCCACGCTCGCCGCGACGCGCTCCATCGGCGGCTTGCCGCCGATCACCGCGCCGAGCATCGACTTGCGCGACATGCCCGCGAGTATCGGATACGCACGGCCGTCGGGCCGCAAGGGTGCCGTGTCCGGCAACGCGGCCAGCAACGCATAGTTGTCGTCGACGACCGCCTTGCCGAATCCGAAACCGGGATCGACGCAGATCCGCTCCGACGCAATCCCCGCATCGCGCAGCGCCTGCGCGCGCTCGGCGAGAAAATCGCGCACGTCGGTCACGACGTCGCCGTAATCGGGTTCGCCGACCTGCATCGTCTGTGGCTCACCCAGCATGTGCATCGCGCACAGCCCGCAGTTGCCGTCGCGCACCGCGTCGATCGCGCCCGGCTGGCGGAACCCCCAGATATCGTTGATCAGGTCGGCGCCGGCGGCCAGCGCGGCACGCATCACGGCCGGCTTGTAGGTATCGATCGACAGCGGCACGTTCAGCGGCCGCAGCGCTTCGACGAGCGGGATCACGCGTGCGAGTTCCTCGTCGAGCGGCACGGGCGGCGCGCCGGGACGCGTCGATTCGCCGCCGATATCGAGAAGGTCGACGCCTTCGGCAATCATCCGCTCGGCCTGGCGCAGCGCATCGTCGCGCGCGAGGAAGCGGCCGCCGTCGGAGAACGAATCGGGCGTGGCGTTGAGGATGCCCATCACGAGCGGGCGTTCGAACGTCAGTTCGAAGCGGCCGCACCGGAGCGGCGCGGGAATGAATGGGGAAACAGCGGAATCGGACACGAGCAACTGGCGTGAATGAATGCAAAACGGGCCGGTGTGAAGCCACACCAGCCCGTGAACGGCGCTAAAGCGGAGATTATGCCGCCGGCGAAGCAGGCGCCGGCGCGTTGGCAGGCTTCACCTCGGCGCTGCTGCCACCACCCGACGAATCGCCGCCGACAGCCGGCGAGCTCTTCGGGGAGCGCGGCGGACGGCCTTCCATGATGTCGTTGATCTGATCGGCATCGATCGTCTCCCACTCCATCAGCGCGGCGGTCATCGCTTCGACCTTGTCGCGGTTCTCTTCGAGCAGGCGGCGCGCAAGGCCGTACTGTTCGTCGAGCACACGGCGGATTTCCGAATCGACCTTCTGCTGCGTCGCTTCCGAGATCGTGCGCGTGAAGCCGCGGCCGAACGGCGATGCATCGTTCTCGTCGTCGACGTAGACCATCGGCCCGAGCGCGTCGGTCATGCCGAAACGAGCCACCATCGCACGCGCCGTCTGCGTTGCCTTGTTGAAGTCGTCCGATGCGCCGGTGCTGACCAGGTTCATGAACAGCTCTTCCGCCACCCGGCCACCGAACAGGATCGCAAGGCGGTCCATCAGGTAGTCCTTCGAGTACGTTTCGTTGTCATGCTCCGGCAACTGCCACGTGACACCCAGTGCGCGACCGCGCGGGATGATCGTGACCTTGTGCACGGGGTCCGCCTTCGGCAGCAGCTTCGCGATCACCGCGTGGCCCGACTCGTGATAAGCGGTCGCACGCTTCGCTTCTTCGCGGATCACGGCCGACTTGCGCTCCGGACCCATGAAGATCTTGTCCTTCGCGTCTTCGAAATCCTGCATCTCGACGATGCGCTTGCCGCGACGTGCGGCGAACAGCGCCGCCTCGTTCACGAGGTTCGCGAGATCGGCACCCGAGAAACCCGGCGTGCCGCGTGCGATGACCGCCGCATCGACGTCGTTCGCGATCGGCACCTTGCGCAGGTGCACGCGCATGATCTGTTCGCGGCCGCGGATATCCGGCAGACCGACGTAGACCTGGCGGTCGAAACGGCCCGGACGCAGCAGCGCCTTGTCGAGCACGTCGGAACGGTTGGTGGCGGCGATCACGATCACGCCCGAGTTCGCCTCGAAGCCGTCCATCTCGACGAGCATCTGGTTCAGCGTCTGCTCGCGCTCGTCGTTACCGCCGCCCATGCCGGCGCCGCGATGACGGCCGACCGCGTCGATTTCGTCGATGAACACGATACACGGTGCATGCTTCTTCGCCTGCTCGAACATGTCGCGCACACGCGCCGCGCCGACACCGACGAACATTTCGACGAAGTCCGAACCCGAGATGCTGAAGAACGGCACCTTCGCTTCACCCGCGATCGCGCGGGCCAGCAGCGTCTTGCCGGTACCGGGAGGGCCGACCAGCAGCACGCCGCGCGGAATGCGGCCGCCCAGCTTCTGGAATTTCTGCGGATCACGCAGGAAGTCGACGAGCTCGGACACTTCTTCCTTCGCTTCGTCGCAGCCCGCGACGTCGGAGAAGTTCACCGCATTGTTGTTCTCGTCGATCAGCCGCGCGCGCGATTTCCCGAACGAGAATGCGCCGCCTTTGCCGCCCCCCTGCATCTGCCTCATCATGTAGAACCAGAACACGATGATCAGGATCGTCGGCCCGAGGTAGTACAGCGCGGACATCAGCGCGTTCGGCTCGTCGTCGGCCTTGCCGCTGACCTGCACGCCGTACTTCATCAGATCGCCAACCATCCAGATGTCGCCGGGCGACACGATCTGGTATTTCTGGCCATCAGCCGGAGTGACGGTGAGGTTGCGCCCCTGAACGATGACGTTCTTGACCTTGCCGTTCTTGGCGTCGTCCATGAACTGCGAATAGGACACGCCTTCCTGGACGCGGGGCTTGTCGAACTGCTTGAACACCGTAAACAGCACCAGTGCGATCACCAGCCACACCGCTGCCTTCGAAAACATATTGTTGTTCAAAGCACCACTCCTTCACTCGTAGACGAGCGCCTACATTTTCCTTGCGGCGCCCCTCGGTCATTCTAATCCAGTCCGACCACCCTCGCCATAAGCATTGACAACCGCCGCGATAGCGCTTCGCTTGTCTGGCAAGGGCCGGAGCCCGTTTGCGGCACCTCGCTGCGCGTCAGCGCGGACGTTTCAGATGCCGACCCAAAATGAACGTTTCGGACGATTTGTCGCGGGACGCCTTCGGCTTGCGCGGCGCGACGGTCTTAAACTGCTGTTTGAATTTCTCGACGATCTGGCTGTAGCCGCTGCCGTGAAAGCATTTCACGAGCAGCGCACCATCCGGCTTCAGATGATTCTGCGCAAATTCGAGCGCCAGATCGCACAGATGCTCGATGCGCGCCGCGTCTGCCGAGGCCACGCCAGAGAGGTTGGGGGCCATGTCGGAAATAACAAGGTCCACCGCGCGCCCTTCGAGCACTTCTTCGAGCTGATGAAGGACTTCGTCCTCCCGGAAGTCGCCCTGCAGGAAGTGGACGTCGGCGATCGGCTCCATCGGCAGGATGTCGAGCGCCACGATCGTGCCGTCGATGCCGCCTTCGCGTTCCGCGTCACGCTTCTTGCCCTGCGCGAGCTTGTTGCGGGCATACTGGCTCCAGCTGCCCGGCGTCGCGCCGAGGTCGACGATCACCTGGCCCGGACGGATCAGCTTGTCCTGCTCGTCGATTTCCTTCAGCTTGTACGCGGCGCGCGCGCGATAGCCCTCCCGCTGCGCCATTTTGACGTAGGGGTCGTTGATGTGGTCGTGCAGCCAGTGCTGGTTGAAGCGGTTTTTTGCCATTCGAGAGAGAGATTGCTGCTATTGCTTCGTGAAGCCGCGCTTTTAGCGGATAATACGCGTCTTCTTCGCGCGGCTGCGGCCCCTTTTCAGGCCCAAGCCGCGATTTTACGTGGTTTCGGCGCACGGCTGACGCGGTAACTTCCCGCGATCGCTATTCAGTCAGCGCGCCCTTATTTAGATTTCGACATTTCCATGCCCGCCCTTTCGCTTTCTCCCGCCGAGCGCTCCGCGCTGCGCTCCCAGGCCCATGCGCTCAAGCCCGTCGTGCTGATCGGCGCCGAAGGGCTCACCGACGCCGTGCTGAAGGAAATCAAGGTGCACCTCGACGCGCACCAGCTGATCAAGATCCGCGTGTTCGGCGACGAGCGCGACGAACGCATCGCGATCTACGACGAGATCTGCGACCGCCTGAGCGCGGCGCCGATCCAGCACATCGGCAAGCTGCTGGTGATCTGGAAGCCCGAAGCCGCCGCAGCGGCTCCGGCTCGCGGCCGTCGTGCCGGCACCGTGCCCAGCGCGGCCGAAGCCGTCGACGACAAGAAAGGCCGTGCACCGCGCACCGTCAAGGTCGTCAAGGTATCGCCGAACGCGAGCCCCGTGCGTCGCCCGCGGCCGGTCAAGGTCACGGTGCGCGGCAACGAGCGCGTGACGGCAGGCGGTAACGTGAAGCGCGCCAAGAAGCGCCAGGCCAGCACGAAGCGTCCGTTCCAGGACAAGTAAGCATCGAGGCTGCACGGCTCGCCGTGCAGCCACCCTGCCCGCGGGCCCGGCCTCGACCGGGCCCGCGCGGCATTCGCGTCAGGCGTCGCGCGCCGGCAGACGCCAGATCAGCATCAGCCCCAGCACGCTCTCGACGAGGTAGAACACGCTCGAGACGCCGTGCAGCATCCCGAAGCGGCTCGCATACGGCGAGTTCGCGATATCGGTGCCCGCGTCCATCGCGGCCACCCGCAGCGCATTCATGAACGGCTGCAGCGCGAAATACCCGACCAGCACGCACACGACCATCGCGGCGACGACCCAGCGCACGCGGCGATATTCGCTGCTGCCGCGCCGCACCTGCTGGTTCGACAACGCGAGCAGCAGCACGCCGCACACGACACCGAGGATCGCCTCGATACGGAACAGCTGGGCGGCGACCGAACCGGCCGTCATCCGCTCCAGCGTCTTGAACAGCACGGGCGCGACCGCATACCCGATCGTCAGCAGGCTGCCGACCCACACGGCCGACAGCAGACGGAACACGCGATGCGGCATCACGTCGCCCCGCTTCAGATGTAGCTGACCGAGATGATTTCGTACTCGCGCACGCCGCTCGGCGCCTGCACGGCCGCGACGTCGCCTTCGGACTTGCCGATCAGTGCGCGCGCGATCGGCGAGCTGACCGAGATCAGGCCGTGGTCGATATCGGCTTCGTCGTCACCGACGATCTGGTACTTGACGGTGTCGCCCGACTCGAGATCCTCGAGTTCGACGGTCGATGCGAAAACCACGCGGCCTTCGGCATCGAGCACGGTGGGATCGATGACTTGCGCGGCCGACAGCTTCGATTCGAGTTCCGCGATACGACCCTCGATGAAGCCCTGCTTTTCCTTCGCGGCATCGTATTCGGCGTTTTCGGACAGGTCGCCCTGTGCGCGGGCCTCCGCGATCGCGTTGATCACGGCCGGCCGCTCGACGGACTTGAGGCGCTGCAATTCATCGCGCAGGAGTTCCGCGCCACGCTTTGTCAACGGAATGGTGCTCATAAACGGCTCAATCGCTAAAAACGGCTTTAAAAAAAATCACCGCGATTAAGCGCGTTTCCGATGCACTGGAAACACCGCCTAATCGCGGCACGTGTTGCTTCGACAGGTAACTGACTGCTTAGTTTAGGCGAGCGTGAAGACCTTGTAAATCATAGACTTCCAGATCCTTCAGGTAGCGCAAGCCTTCAACCGCCGCGCGCGCGCCCGACATCGTCGTGTAGTACGTGACCTTGTGCGCCTGCGCGCTCATGCGGATCGAACGCGAATCGGCGATCGCCTGGCGCGTTTCGTCGACCGTCGTGAACACCAGTGCGATCTCGCCGTTCTTGATCATGTCGACGATGTGCGGACGGCCGTCCTTCACCTTGTTCACGACCTTCACCGGCACGCCGGCCGCTTCGATCGCGGCAGCCGTGCCCTTGGTCGCGACGATCGGGTAGCCGAGGTCGTGCAGCATGCGCGCGACTTCGACCGCCTTCGGCTTGTCGGCGTCCATCACGGTCAGCAGCACCGTGCCCGATTCCGGCAGGCGCGAGCCGGCCGCGAGCTGCGACTTGAACAGCGCTTCGCCGAACGTCTGGCCGACACCCATCACTTCGCCGGTCGAACGCATTTCAGGCCCGAGGACCGGATCGACGGTCGGGAACTTGACGAACGGGAACACCGCTTCCTTCACGCTGAAGTACGGCGGCTCGACTTCCTTCGTCACGCCCTGCTGCGCGAGCTTCTGGCCGACCATCGCACGCGCCGCGATCTTCGCGAGCGGCAGGCTGGTCGCCTTCGACACGTACGGCACTGTGCGCGAGGCGCGCGGGTTCACTTCCAGCACGTAGATGATGTCCTGCTTCGAACCGTCCGCCTGCGGCACCTGCTGGATCGCGAACTGCACGTTCATCAGGCCGACCACGTTCAGCGCCTTCGCCATCGCGCCCGTCTGGCGCTTCAGCTCGGCCACGGTTTCCTTCGACAGCGAGTACGGCGGCAGCGAGCATGCCGAGTCGCCCGAGTGGACACCCGCCTGCTCGATGTGCTCCATCACGCCGCCGATGAACACGGCTTCACCGTCGCAGATGCAGTCGACGTCGCACTCGATCGCGTCGTTCAGGAAGCGGTCGAGCAGCACCGGCGAATCATTCGACACCTTCACGGCCTCGCGCATGTAGCGCTCGAGGTCGCGCGGCTCGTGGACGATTTCCATCGCGCGGCCGCCCAGCACGTACGACGGGCGCACGACCAGCGGGTAGCCGATCTCTTCCGCGAGCGCGAGCGCTTCGTCTTCGGCGCGTGCGGTGCGGTTCGGCGGCTGGCGCAGGCCGAGGTCCTGCAGCAGCTTCTGGAAGCGTTCGCGGTCTTCGGCTGCGTCGATCATGTCCGGCGACGTGCCGACGATCGGCACACCGTGCGCCTCGAGGTCGAGCGCGAGCTTCAGCGGCGTCTGGCCGCCGTACTGGACGATCACGCCAACCGGCTTTTCCTTGTCGACGATCTCGAGCACGTCTTCCAGCGTCAGCGGCTCGAAGTACAGGCGGTCGGACGTGTCATAGTCGGTCGACACCGTTTCCGGGTTGCAGTTGACCATGATCGTTTCGTAACCGTCCTCGCGCATCGCGAGGGCCGCGTGCACGCAGCAGTAGTCGAACTCGATGCCCTGGCCGATCCGGTTCGGGCCGCCGCCCAGCACCATGATCTTCTTGTTGGTGGTCGGCTGCGCCTCGCACTCTTCCTCATAGGTCGAGTACATGTATGCGGTTTTCGTCGCGAACTCGGCCGCGCAGGTGTCGACGCGCTTGTAGACCGGGCGCACGTTGAGTTCGACGCGGCGCTTGCGGACGTCTTCCGGGCTCGCGCCAAGCAGCTTCGCGAGGCGGCGGTCGGAGAAGCCGCTCTGCTTCAGGTAGCGCAGTTCGTCGAACGACAGCGATGCCAGCGTGCGGCCGCCGAGCGCCTTTTCCTTCAGGATGATCTGCTCGATCTGCTCGAGGAACCACGGGTCGATCGCGGTTTCCGCGAAGATTTCCTGGGCCGTCATGCCGATCCGGAACGCATCGCCGACGTACCAGATGCGGTCCGGGCCCGGCTCGTGGATCTCGATCGCGATCTCGTCGCGGTTGGTCGACTTCTCGTCGAGACCGTCGACGCCCACTTCGAGACCGCGCAGCGCCTTCTGGAACGATTCCTGGAACGTACGGCCGATCGCCATCACTTCGCCGACCGACTTCATCTGCGTGGTCAGGCGCGAGTCGGCTTCGCGGAATTTCTCGAACGCGAAGCGCGGGATCTTCGTGACGACGTAGTCGATCGTCGGCTCGAACGACGCCGGGGTCTGGCCGCCGGTGATTTCGTTCTTCAGCTCGTCGAGCGTGTAGCCGACCGCCAGCTTCGCCGCGACCTTCGCGATCGGGAAGCCCGTTGCCTTCGACGCGAGCGCCGACGAACGCGACACGCGCGGGTTCATCTCGATGACGACCATGCGGCCGTCCTTCGGGTTGATCGAGAACTGCACGTTCGAGCCGCCCGTGTCGACGCCGATCTCGCGCAGCACCGCGAGCGATGCGTTACGCAGGATCTGGTATTCCTTGTCGGTGAGCGTCTGCGCCGGCGCGACCGTGATCGAGTCGCCGGTGTGCACGCCCATCGGGTCGAGGTTCTCGATCGAGCAGACGATGATGCAGTTGTCGGCGCGGTCGCGCACGACTTCCATCTCGTATTCCTTCCAGCCGAGCAGCGATTCTTCGATCAGCAGCTCGCGCGTGGGCGAGAGGTCCAGGCCGCGCTTGCAGATCTCTTCGAACTCTTCGCGGTTGTAGGCAATGCCGCCGCCCGAGCCGCCGAGCGTGAACGACGGACGGATCACGACCGGGTAGCCGCTGCCGCCGGTGAGCGCCATGATCTCGGCGTGCACCTGGGTGGCTTCCTCCATCGAGTGCGCGATGCCCGACTTCGCGGAACCGAGACCGATCTTGGTCATCGCTTCCTTGAACTTCTGGCGGTCTTCGGCCTTGTCGATCGCTTCCGGCGACGCGCCGATCAGCTCGACGCCGAACTTCTCGAGCACGCCGTGGTGGTGCAGGTCGAGCGCGCAGTTCAGCGCGGTCTGGCCGCCCATCGTCGGCAGGATCGCGTCAGGGCGCTCCTTCTCGATGATGCGCGCGACGACTTCCCACGTGATCGGCTCGATGTAGGTCACGTCGGCCGTGTTCGGGTCGGTCATGATCGTCGCCGGGTTGCTGTTGACGAGAACGACCTTGTAGCCCTCCTCACGCAACGCCTTGCAAGCCTGCGCGCCCGAATAGTCGAACTCGCACGCCTGGCCGATGATGATCGGGCCGGCGCCGATGATGAGGATGCTCTTGATGTCTGTGCGTTTTGGCATGGCTCTGTCAATCAATAAATAAACGTTAATGCTGCATGTCGCGACCGGTTCGCCGGCCGCCGACTTCACAGGGAAGGCGCGCTGGCCTCCCGCTGCTCTGCCTGCTTCAAATCTTCATTCAGGACGCGAAGTAGCGCCTGGAGTCCCTCCAGATCACTCTCCGCCATCTGGTTCTGCACCTTCTCGAACTGCCCGAGCAGCCCCTTGAGACCCGCCTCGATTTCACGCATGTGTTCCGCTCGGGACGGGTTCGATTCCGTCAATCCGTCAGCCTTGATGAAAAACCAACCAAGCCTGATCGCGTTGGGCAATTGCGACGCGAGAAAGTGGTTCAACAGGCTGTACCGCTCGGCATCGGTGCCCACCATTCGATGGATACGCTGGCTGGTCCCGATCAGCGCGCTCCATTCGTCCTCGATCACACTGCCCTTCAGTTGCTCGTACATCCGGCTCATCTCGGCCATTTGTTCGTCGAGGAGGCTTGACGCCAGTCCGTGCCGGTTCGCCGCCGTACCAGCCACGGACGAAAGCTCGGCTTGCTGCAACGGCTGCGGCGCCGGTCGAGACGACGACATCCACGCGGTCAGGACGTATTCCCGAATCCAGTCCTGCAGTTCCGGGAACCCGCGGTAATACTTGTGCAACAACCACTCGATCCGCGCGGAGTCCGGGGTTTCCAGCGCGCGCAGCCCCCACCAGACGAGCAGCGCAGCCGGCAACACGATCCATCCTACGCTCAGCCAGACCGTCGGCAGAAAATAGGCAAAAGCGGTCAGAAGCCCGATGCCAAGATGGATGCGCGGCACCAGGTACAGGTGGCGAAACGCCAACCCCATCACCGCTCCCATCAGGAAGAGCGACATGCCTGCACCCGCAATCATCACCGCGATCACCCACGGCCCAAAATCCACGAAGCGGGCGTGCTTGTCGAATTCCTGCAACTTGTCCACCAGACCGACTGCGGCGACCAGCGACGCCGCGCCGACCCCGACCGCCGTTCCCGCGAACGCGGAACCGTAAGCCACGAATCCGTGCCACAAGCTCATCCACAGCGCACGGACAAAAAGCCGGGTGCCGCCTTTCGGCCGCACCTTGGGCAATTGAAGACGTCCGCCCCAGCGCAGCATTACGCCCCCGCCGCCTGACGCGCCAACGACGTCCGCAGATCCGATTCGAGCTTCTTCAATTCGACCTCGACCGCTGCGCGGTTCTTCCGGCCTTCCGCCTGGATTTCCATCACGTCACCGACCGTGCGCAGCAGCAATTCATTCGCATGACGCACCGATTCGATATCGATGACGCTACGCTGGCTTGCCTGCTCGATCGACGTAGCGCTGCGGTGCAGTTGCTCGGCATTCTTGCGCAGCAATTCATTGGTCATGTCGACCACGGCCTGTTGCGTCTCGTACGCCTGCTTCTGCCGCTCAAGCGCAAGCGCGGTGATGAACTGCGCCTTCCATGCGGGAATCGCGGTATGAATCGCCGTATGGATCTTGTCCACCAGCAGGGCATCGCCGTTCTGCACGATGCGGATCTGCGGCAGGCGCTGCAACCCGACCATTCGCGCGAGCTTCAGGTCATGCACCTTGCGCTCGAGCCGATCGATGTTGCGTGCGAGATCCTGCACCTTCTCCTGCTGGAGCGCGCGCTCATCGTCCGACAAGCCGCTCATCGCGGCCTGCAGTTCCGGCATACGGCTTTGCCGGAATTCGGCGACGTACTGCTCGCCCGCCGTGATGTAGGTGTCCAGGTTCTTCACATACTGGACGCCGTTCGCGTGCAGGTCGTCCAGCATCGCGATGTCGCGACGCATCGCCTCGCGCCATATCTCGAGCCGCAGCGCCACCTCGTTGATCTGGGCCGACACATCCTCGTAGCGGCGCACGAAACGCTCGACTGCCCGCTGCGCGGTGCCGAGCATACGCGAAACGAAACCCTGCTTCTGCAACGACTCCGGATCCAGTGAACGGATCTGGTCCTGCAGATTCGACAGGAGCGCCCCCGCTTCGCCTACATCCTTGCCTTTCACGTCTGCCAGGATGCGATCCGAATACGCGCTGAGCTCGCGCATCGCGTCGTCGCCGAAGGACAGCACGGCTGTGGACGACTCGATGTCGATCGACGTCCGAATGCGCGCGACCGCCCCGTCCGCCTCGTTCCGCGGTGCGGCAGCCGCGGATGCGGCCGTCAAATCGATCGATGCAGTGCTCTCGCTCAATGAATTGCTTCCTGGCGTGTCAGTCAAAATGGTTTCCCCGGATGATTGGTCGATTCTTTTTATTGGTCCGACACCCAACCTGCAAACGCGCAGGCGTTCGCTCGTCGGGTGACTCGCTCAGCTCATCGTGGCGAGCGCGAGCTTCACCGAAAATCCGATGAACAGGCCGCCCACGCTGCTCGCCGCGCCTGCTGCAAGCTTGCGGCGGCGGCGGAAGTGCTCGGCAAGCCGCGCACCCGCGAAGATCAGCGTGCTCAGGTACAGGAAGCTCGCGCATTGCGCGATCGCCCCGAGCACGACGAACGACAGCGCGGGATGCGGGAATGCCGGGTCGACGAACTGGATGAAGAACGAGATGAAGAACAGGATCGCCTTCGGATTCAGCAGGCTCACGATCAGCGCCTTGCGGAACGGCCGCTCGCCATCGACCGCGGGCGCCGCCGCGACCGGCGCATTCGCCGGCGCGCGCAGCTTCTGCCACGCGCTGCGCAGCATGCCGGTGCCGATGTAGAGCAGATACGCGGCGCCGCCGTACTTGACGACGGAGAACAGCAGCGGGTTCGCCTTCAGCAGCGACGCGACGCCGGCGGCGGACAACACCATCAGCACCGTGTCGCCGACGAACACCCCGCACGCCGCGCGATAGCCGGCCTTCACGCCGCGCTGCGCCGCGAGCGACAGCACGTACATCGAGTTCGGCCCCGGCAGCAGGATGATGAAGATCACGCCGAACACGTAGGTCCAGATATCCGTGATGCCGAGTGCGTGGCCGAACATGATGCGAATCTCCCGTTCTTCGGTTGCGTCGTTGACGTCAGGCGTTGCGCTGCTTCGCCGCGTCCATCAGCGCGGTGAAACGGTCGAACAGATAGCCGATGTCGTGCGGGCCGGGCGACGCTTCCGGGTGGCCCTGGAAGCAGAAGGCCGGCTTGTCGGTCAGCTCGAAGCCCTGCAGCGTGCCGTCGAACAGCGACACGTGCGTCACGCGCGCGTTGGCCGGCAGCGAATCCGCATCGACCGCGAAGCCGTGGTTCTGCGACGTGATCACCACGCGACCGTCGCCGAGATCCTTCACCGGGTGGTTCGCGCCGTGGTGGCCCGTCTTCATCTTCAGCGTCTTCGCGCCGACCGCGAGACCCATGATCTGGTGACCCAGGCAGATGCCGAAGGTCGGCACGCCGCGCTCGATGAACTGCTTCGTGGCCGCGATCGCGTAGTCGCACGGTTCCGGATCGCCGGGGCCGTTCGACAGGAACACGCCGTCCGGATTCAGCGCGAGCGCATCTTCCGCGCTCGCCTGTGCCGGCAGCACCGTCACGTGGCAGCCGCGCTCCGCGAGCATGCGCAGGATGTTGTACTTGACGCCGAAATCGTACGCGACGACGCGGTACTTCGGCGCCTCCTGCATGCCGTAGCCGCCTTCGAGGCGCCATTCGGTCTGCTTCCACTCGAACGGCTTCGTGGTCGACACGACCTTCGCGAGATCCATGCCCGCGAGACCCGGGAACGAGCGCGCGAGCTCGATCGCCTTCGCTTCGTCGTCCGAGCCCGTCAGGATGCAGCCGTTCTGCGCGCCCTTGTCGCGCAGGATACGGGTCAGCTTGCGGGTGTCGATGCCGGCGATCGCGACGACGCCTTCGTCGCGCAGGTAATCACCGAGCGTGCGGTCCATGCGGAAGTTGGAGGCGAGCGACGGCAGATCACGGATGATCAGGCCGGCGGCATGGACTTTCGTGGCTTCGACGTCTTCGGCGTTGACGCCGACGTTGCCGATATGCGGATAGGTGAGCGTGACGATCTGGCGCGAGTAGCTCGGGTCAGTCAGGATTTCCTGATAGCCGGTGATCGCGGTATTGAACACGACTTCGCCGATCGTGTGGCCTTCGGCCCCGATCGAATAACCACGAAAGACCGTGCCGTCGGCGAGTGCAAGCAAGGCGGGAGTAAAAGACGGCAACACGGGAGGCTCCTTGGGGAACACCCTGCTGCCGACCTGTTTACCCTGCCGCGCGAGCGCCGCGCTGCGTGGGCGCGCGTGGTCGCTTGCTGGACGCGACCTGCGTTGTCGAGACGCGAACCCGGCGCGTGGCGCACGAGGCTTCGCGGCATCGCCCGGCAGGCGGCGTGCGGCGGATGAACGGGATGAATGAGGTAGGCGCTAGGGTGCGAGGTTGATCAGCACAAACTTTCAAATTATAGCCTGAAAATAGCCCTATCTTCAATTGATATGGCCGTCCGATCGTGCGCGCGCCGCGTCCGGCGACGCGGCGCAACGCGCTGCGGCCCCGTTTACGCGGCCGCCCTACCTGCCAGCGTACCGCCGGATCAGTGCGCTTGACCAGCGCCGCGCGCGGGCCAGACGTACCAGACCGCGCTCGCGAGCTGCAGCGCGAGCAACACGCCCCATGCGGTGAAATGCGCGGCGGCCGGGTAGCGGCCGTCGACCGCCGGCCAGTGCGACAGCACCGCGCCGACCCCGATCTGGAACGCAAAGATCAGCAGGAAAATCACGAGCGTGAGCGTCGTGTTCGCGCGGCCGATCAGGTGAGCGGGAAAATGCCCGGCCATCACCGCGTAGGTCAGGATGCCGACGCCGCCGAACATTCCGTATGCAGCCCACAGCACGGCCGGCGGCAACGACACGCGCGCGACGATCGCGGCCTGCGTCGCGACGAACAGCGCCATGCCGACGCCGCAGAATGCGTACACGGACACGCCGCGCCGCTCGAGCACCCGCGCCGCGGCGCCGAAGCCGACGCAGCCGGCCATCATCGCGAAACCGAGCACCGACACGAGGCGCGCGGCATGCGCTGCATCGAACCCCGCGACGTCGCGCAGGTACGGCCCGACCCACAGCGACTGCATCGCGTAGAACACGCCCTGCGTGACGACGGAGAACGACGAGATCTTCCAGAACGCGCGGCTGCTCAGGATATGCCACGTGCCCTTGAACTGGCTGACGATCCCGCCCTGGTGGCGCACCTGCTGTGCTTCCGGTGCGCCCAGCCCGATCGACGCCGCGACGATCACCGTCAGTACCGCGAGGCCGAAACAGATCGCGCGCCAACTCGTCCAGCCGAGCAGCCAGGTCAGCGGCGAGCCGACCATCACGCCGCCAAGGCCGCCCACGGCCATCACGAGGCCGTTGACGAGCGGCAGCCGGCCGACCGGGAAATGCTGCGCGAGCGCCTTGAACGCCGCGCCGAGACACACCGAGACGCCAACGCCGATCAGCAGCCGGCCGACCATCATCGTGCCGAGACCGTGCGCGGCGCCGAACACGGCCGCGCCGGCGGCCGCGAACAGCAGCATGCCGGCCGTCACGCGGCGCGGGCCGAAGTGGTCGAGCATCACGCCCGCCGGGATCTGCGCGCCCGCGAAGCCGAGGAAATAGAGACTGGTGAGCAGGCCGAGATCGGCGGCCGACAACCCGAGCTCGTGCGTGACGAACGGCGCGAAGCCGAGATTGACACCGCGAAACACGTACGACACGAAATACCCGACCGAAAACAGCGCGAGCACCCTCAGCTGCACCGACGACATCTCTTCCCCTTGTTATATGAAGACCTTCGAAGCAGCGCCCCCGCGCCGCGCACAAACAAAAACGCCGTCACCTCGGTGACGGCGTTTCTTGCGTTTCATCGGATGATACCGCAACCGCGCGAACCGGGCCGGCCGCACGATGCGCGCGCGACTGCGTTACTTCTTCTTGCCCTTGTGCGCGGCGGCCTTGGCCGGTGCCGCTTTCGCGGGGGCCGCCTTCGCCGATTTGGCCGCCGGCTTCGCCGCGCCGCGCTTCGCGCCGTGCGACTTGCCGCCCACCGCCAGGCTCGCGCGCTCGATGTGCGCCCCGCCGGCCGACGTCGCGATCCGCTCCGGGCCGGGTTCCGCCGGCACCGAACGGCCGACCGGCACGTGCAGCACGAGCGCCTGGCCCGGCATCACGAGATCGCGGTGCGTACGGTTCCACGCCTTGAGCTGGCCGACCGACACGCCGTAGCGGCCGGCGAGCGCCGCCATCGACTGCTTGCGGCGCACGCGGATCAGCATCTTGCGCGTGTCGGGTACGTCGGGTTCCATCGCGAGCGCGCCGTTTTCGGCGACGTCGGCGCTGATGTCCTCGTCGTCGTCATCGCCGCGCGGCACGACGATTGTCGAGCCCGGCTTCAGGCGCATGCCGGCCGGAATCTTGTTGATCGACATCAGCGTATCGGCGTCCACGCCGATCTTCTCGGCGATCGCGGCCGGCCGTGCCCGCTCGCTGACCGTATAGGTGGTCCACGACGACAGCTGGCCGTTGTACGCCTTCAGGTTCTTCTCGAATGCCGACGCGTTGTCGAACGGCAGCAGGATCTGCGGCTCGGTCGCGCCGAGGATCACCGGCTTCGAGAACGACGGGTTCAGCGAGCGGAATTCGTCGAGCGACAGGTTCGCGAGCTTCGCGGCCACCGCCACGTCGATGTCGCGCGACGTCGTGACCGTCACGAAATACGGGTGGTTCGGGATGTCCGGCAGCGCAAGGCCGTACTGCTGCGGGTTCGCGATGATGTTCTTCACCGCCTGCAGCTTCGGCACGTAGTTGCGCGTCTCGTTCGGCATCCGCAGGTTCAGGTAGTCGGTCGGCAGGCCGGCCGCCTGGTTGCGGGCGATCGCGCGCTGCACGTTGCCCTCGCCCCAGTTGTACGCGGCCAGCGCGAGATACCAGTCGCCGAACATGTCATGCAGGCGCGACAGGTAGTCGAGCGCGGCGCTGGTCGACGCGAGCACGTCGCGGCGCTCGTCCTGCCACATGTTGCGCTTCAGGTTGTACGTGCGGCCCGTGCCGGGCATGAACTGCCACATGCCGGCCGCCTTCGCGACCGACAGCGCCTGCGGGTTGTACGCGGACTCGATGAACGGCAGCAGCGCGAGCTCGGTCGGCATGTGGCGTGCCTCGAGTTCCTCGACGATGTGGTACAGGTACTTCTGCGAACGCTCGGTCATGCGTTGCACGTAGTCCGGGCGCTGCGTGTACCACGTGGTCTGCATGTCGACGAGGTCGGTCTGCAGGTCGGGCATCTGGAAACCGCGGCGGATGCGACCCCAGAGATCGGAGTCCGCGCTGGTCAGATCGCCGACGGATTGCTTGTCGACGTCGACAGTTTCTTTGGCGGTGGCGGATTTACGGAGGTAGGTGGACGTCGCCTGCGAATCGGCGGCGTTGTTGGCGACAGGGGCCTGGCTCGCACAAGCGGCGAGCAGCAGAACCACCATCGCACTCAATATAAGTCGCATGAAAATCTCTGCTTCCGACGGCTGGAAATTGCAGGCGATACTACGGAAGTGCGTGCTTCACGTCAATAAAAACACCGAAAACTCAGCGAAATCCTACATTTGGAGCAATTTTTACAGACACCGCTTGAGCTTTGGATTCCTCCGGAAATCATCATCGGAACCGGTTTTTCCACTCGCGCATCAGCGTGAACGCCGTCAGACGATCCGGCACCGTTTCATGCAGTTCCGCTTCGAGCGTCGCGCGGATCGCCTCGCTGTCCGCCCGCATGAACGGGTTAACGGCACGCTCGTGCGCGATCGTAGTGGGCAGTGTCGGCACGCCGCGCGCGCGCAGCGCCTGTGCGTCGTCGCGCCACGTGGCGAGCGCCGCATTGCCGGGTTCGCACGCGAGCGCGAAGCGGATGTTGGACAGTGTGTATTCGTGTGCGCAATGCACGTGGGTGTCGCCCGGCAACGCCGCGAGCGCGTCGAGCGACGCGAGCATCTGCGCGGGCGTACCCTCGAACAGGCGCCCGCAACCGCACGAGAACAGCGTGTCGCCGCAGAACACGTGCGGCGCCGCGTTGCGCTGCCCGGCCGCCTGGAAATAGGCGATGTGGCCGCGCGTATGGCCGGGCACGTCGAGCACGTCGAACGCGGCGGCCGGCGCGTCGAGCGTCACGCGCGCGCTGCCCGAAAGCGGCCGCGTGACCACCCCGATCGCCTCGGCCGCGGGGCCGTAAACGACGAGCGGAACATCGTCCGGTTGGCTATCGCGCAGGGCCGCGACACCGCCAACGTGGTCGGCGTGGTGGTGCGTGAGTAAAATAGCGGTCAACCGCCAGCCTCGTTCGGCTAGAACCCGGCGCACCGGCGCGGCTTCACCCGGATCGACGGCGATCGCATCGCGGCCGTCCGAGACGAGCCAGATATAGTTGTCATCGAATGCCGGAACCGGCACGTATTCCAGCTCGTTCATGGGCGCGCAATCATCGTTATGTCTGACCGTCAAATTATAGACTGGCCCGCCTGGACCGACTCACCGCCCGGCCGCTACGTGCTGGGCTGGGAGCAGGCGCAGCTCGACCGGATCGTGTCCGACGTCTTCGGGTTCCACGCGCTGCAGCTCGGCCTGCCGCAGCTCGACGCGCTGCGCGAGAACCGCATGCCGTATCGCGGCCTCGTGCTCGATCCGGCGAGCGGCGCGAGCGCGCCGTACCAGTATCCGTGGGCGCGCGAAGCGCATGCGCCCGAGCACGCGCCCGACGGCCGCAGCACGACGTGGTGCGACCTGCTCGACCTGCCGTTCGAGTCGCAGAGCGTCGACCTGATCGTGATGCCGCACACGCTCGAATTCACGTCCGATCCGCACCGGCTGCTGCGCGAGGCCGAGCGCGTGCTGATGCCGGAAGGCCAGCTCGTGATCACCGGCTTCAATTCGCTCAGCCTGTGGGGCATGCGGCAATCGTTCGGGCGCATGGCGAACCGCCCGTTCGTGCCGGCCACGCGCGACCAGATCGCGTTCATCCGGCTCAAGGACTGGATCAAGCTGCTCGGCTTCGACCTCGAACGCGGCCGCTTCGGCTGCTACCGGCCGCCGCTCGTCACCGACAAGTGGCTGGCCCGCTACGGCTTCATGGAGGCCGCCGGCGACCGCTGGTGGCCGATCTTCGGCGCCGTCTACATGGTGACGGCCGTCAAGCGCGTGCGCGGCATGCGCCTCGTCGGCCAGATCCGGATGAAGAAGCCCGTGCTCGCACCGGGCCTGACGCCGGCGGCCTCCCCGACCACCCATCAAGAACATTCATGACTACCGATACCATCGACATCTATACCGACGGCGCCTGCAAGGGCAACCCTGGCCCCGGCGGCTGGGGCGCACTGATGCGCTACGGCGACAAGGAGAAGGAGCTGTTCGGCGGCGAGCCCAACACGACCAACAACCGCATGGAGCTGATGGGCGTGATCGCCGCGCTCGAAGCGCTGAAGCGGCCGTGCCAGGTGATCGTGCACACCGACTCGCAATACGTGCAGAAAGGCATCAGCGAGTGGATCCACGGCTGGAAGAAGAAAGGCTGGGTCACCGCGGCGAAGACGCCCGTGAAGAACGCCGACCTGTGGAAGCGGCTCGACGCGCTCGTCGCGCAGCACGAGGTCGAGTGGCGCTGGGTCAAGGGCCACGCGGGTCATCCCGAAAACGAGCGCGCGGACGCACTCGCGAATCGCGGCGTCGAATCGCTCACGGCCTGAACACGGGCCGCCCCCTGTTTCCTACGTATTTCCCGACATGCGCCAGATCATTCTCGATACCGAAACCACCGGCCTGAACGCCCGCACGGGCGACCGCCTCATCGAAATCGGCTGCGTCGAGCTGCTGAACCGGCGGCTCACCGGCAACAACCTGCACTTTTACGTGAACCCCGAGCGCGACAGCGATCCGGGCGCACTGGCGGTGCACGGGCTCACGACCGAATTCTTGAGCGACAAGCCGAAATTCGCGGAAGTCGCCCACCAGATCCTCGACTTCGTGAAGGATGCCGAGCTGATCATCCACAACGCGCCGTTCGACCTTGGCTTCCTCGATGCGGAATTCGCGCGGCTCGGCCTGCCGCCGTTCACCGAGCATTGCGGCGGCGTGATCGACACGCTGGTGCAGGCCAAGCAGATGTTCCCGGGCAAGCGCAACTCGCTCGACGCGCTGTGCGACCGCTTCGGCATCAGCAACGCGCACCGTACGCTGCACGGCGCACTGCTCGACTCGGAGCTGCTCGCCGAAGTGTATCTGGCGATGACACGCGGCCAGGACAGCCTCGTGATCGACATGCTCGACGACGCGGGCGCCGACGGCGGCGCGGGCAACGGCCAGCGCGTGTCGCTCGCCGCGCTCGACCTGGCCGTGGTGACCGCGAGCGACGACGAACTCGCCGCGCATCAGGCGCAGCTCGACGAACTCGACAAGTCGGTCAAGGGCACCTGCGTGTGGCGCACGTCCGCCGAAGCGGCTTGAAGCAGGCGGCCGGCGGCACGCGCCGCCGCCGCGCTCACGCGCGCGGCTGCAGCGCGATGACCGCCATTCCGCCGAGCGCGAGCACCGCGCCGGCCACGTCCCAGCGGGTCAGCGCAACACCGTCGACCACCCGCAGCCAGACCAGCGCCACCGCGATATACACGCCGCCGTACGCGGCATAGGTGCGCCCCGCCGCACTCGGGTGCAGCGTCAGCAGCCACGCGAACAGCGCGAGCGACAGCACGGCCGGCACCAGCAGCCACACCGGCCGGCCCTCCTTCAGCACGAGCCACGGCAGGTAACAGCCGACGATTTCGGCCAGCGCGGTGGCGGCAAACAGCGCCGCGATCCTCATCAGTTCGGTCATCCGGTTCCTCGTGAATTCGGCCCCGTCACCCGGGACCGCACGGCCCCGCCGTGCGCCGCCGATCATACCCGAGCCACCCCCGCCGGACGCCCCGCCAGCCGGGCGTTTCCCGGCAATTTGCACGATCATCCGTCATCGTGCTATCATGTCGCCTGTTTCAACATTCAATCTCTGTCTATTCGATTTCGAAAGAAGTCCGTCCGCGCGTTGCGGGCCGGCGCTTCGACCGAAATTGCACACACAGAAAAGCCCGCCCGACAGGCCCGCTTTTCTCGTTTCGTTGCCCCTCCGGGGCGCTTGCCGGAACGCCGGACACCGTCCGCACCGGCATCTGCCGCCAGCATCACGCGGCCCATTCTTCATGAGCGCACTGTCGCGACGGCCCATCGGGCCCGCGTCGAAGCAGCCCCTTACGGCCCTTTACCGCCCGCAATGCAGTAAGTGCTTAAAGGTCTGCCCCGACGCGCCGCATCCGACACCGCGCTCGCCGGCAAACCGTGTCGGACGGCCCGCCCGTTCGGCGCAGTCAAAGGAGTGCATGACCTTGACCGCAACACACGTCAGCCCGACCGCTGCTTCTTCCACCGCTTCGTCGTCCGGCGAAGCCCCGCTCGTCGCGGACGACATCACCGTCGTCGACCAGAGCCTCCTCAAGCGCGCCGTCAGCGCCATGGCCATCGGCAACGCAATGGAATGGTTCGACTTCGGCGTCTACAGCTACATCGCCGTCACGCTCGGCAAGGTGTTCTTCCCGTCCAGCAGCCCGTCCGCGCAGCTGCTCGCGACCTTCGGCACGTTCGCGGCCGCGTTCCTCGTGCGCCCGCTCGGCGGCATGGTGTTCGGCCCGCTCGGCGACCGCATCGGCCGCCAGCGCGTGCTCGCCGCCACGATGATCATGATGGCCGTCGGCACCTTCGCGATCGGCCTGATCCCCAGCTACGCGTCGATCGGCATCATGGCGCCGGTGCTCCTGCTCGTCGCCCGCCTCGTGCAGGGCTTCTCGACCGGCGGCGAGTACGGCGGCGCCGCCACCTTCATCGCCGAATTCTCCACCGACAAGCGCCGCGGCTTCATGGGCAGCTTCCTCGAGTTCGGCACGCTGATCGGTTACGTGATGGGCGCGGGCGTCGTCGCGCTGCTCACCGCGTCGCTGTCGCAGGAAGCGCTGCTGTCGTGGGGCTGGCGCGTGCCGTTCCTGATCGCCGGCCCGCTCGGCCTGATCGGTCTCTACATCCGGATGCGGCTCGAGGAAACGCCCGCGTTCAAGCGCCAGGCCGAAGAGCGCGAAGCGCAGGACAAGGCCGTGCCGAAGGCGCGCTTCCGCGAAACGCTGATGCGCAACTGGCGTGCCCTGCTGCTGTGCGTCGGCCTCGTGCTGATCTTCAACGTGACCGACTACATGGTGCTGTCGTACCTGCCGAGCTTCATGTCGTCGACGCTGCACTTCGACGAATCGCACAGCCTCGTGCTCGTGCTGATCGTGATGGTGCTGATGATGCCGCTCACGCTCGCCGCCGGCCGCCTGTCGGACAAGGTCGGCCGCAAGCCCGTGATGCTCGCCGGCTGCGTCGGCCTGCTCGCGCTGTCGATCCCGGCGATGATGCTGATCCATGCAGGCACCACGGCGTCGGTGTTCGGCGGGCTGCTGATCCTCGGCGTGCTGCTGTCGTGCTTTACCGGCGTGATGCCGTCGGCGCTGCCGGCGCTGTTCCCGACCGAGATCCGCTACGGCGCGCTCGCGATCGGCTTCAACGTGTCGGTGTCGCTGTTCGGCGGCACGACGCCGCTCGTGACCGCCTGGCTGGTCGACGTCACGCACAACCTGATGATGCCCGCGTACTACATGATGGGCGCCGCCGTGATCGGCATCGTGTCGGTCGTCGCGCTGGCCGAAACCGCGCGCCAGCCGCTCAAGGGCTCGCCGCCGGCCGTCGCGTCGCGTCGCGAAGCCCATCAGCTCGTGCGCCAGATGCGCGAGGACGACGAAGCGGATATCTACAGTGTCGGGTCGCCGGCACGCGCCTGAGCGTCGCCCATGAAAAAGCCCCGGCCGAAGCCGGGGCCCGATCGAACCCGATCCGCCCGACCGGCTTGCGCCGGCCGGGCTTTTTTTCATCCATTCGACGCCAGCGCGCTCACGCCTGCGCTTCGCAGTGGCGGCAGAAAATCAGCGCACGCGAGCGCGACACGGCGGCCTGCGCACCGCGCGCCGCGACGATCAGCCCGACCTGACCCAGATTGAAATCGCGCTCGACCATCAACTGCGTCAGCGCGGCAAGCGGCAACACGAGGGACGGGTGGTACAGGCTCGATTCGATCAGGGCTTTCATCTGCGGCTCCATCAGGCAAGGCGTCATTCGATGGAGTGGATTCTAGGGACCGGCCGCGTCCGGATAAACAGCGCGAATGCGAAGTCACTTGTCAGCCGCCGAGAACAATCGACAGCGCCTTGCCTGACAAGGCTGAGCGGGCGACGGGCCGCGGCGCGGGGCCCCGCCGCAAGCCGCCGCGACGCCTAGACGAGCGGTGTTTCGACGAACGCCGGCAGCGCTTCCGCCCGCGCCGAATGCGCGGCCAGTGCCGGATAACGGGCCGGATCGATCCGCGCGAGCACCGGGTAGTCGGCCGCCATGAACTGCGTGAAGCGCCATGCGACCGCGACCGTCACGTCGGACTGCAGCAGGCGCGCGCCGCCGAACCAGCCGTTCGCGGCCGCGACGAGCGGCTCAAGTGCGCCGTATGCGCCCTCGATCTGGCTCAGCACGCGCTCGAGCCACGGCGCATGCTGCTTGTCGGCCGGCCGCAGCGCCTGCTCGTAGACGACCTGCACGGTCTTCTCGGCGGCCGCCAGCGCGAAACCGACCGGCACGAGCGCGCGCAGCCGTGCATCGGCGGTATCGGGCAGCAAGCGCCGCTCGGGCGCGACCAGGCGATCGAGATAGTCGACGATCAATGACGAATCGAGCAGCGTCGCGCCGTCGTCGGTCACGAGCGTCGGCGCCTTGACGACCGGGTTGGTCGCCCTGAACTGCTCGAAATGACGGAACACCGAGATCGACTCGTGTTCGAACGGGAGGTCGAGCAGTTTCGCCGAAATGGCGACCCGACGCACGAACGGGGAATCCAGCATGCCGATCAGCTTCATCGCGAACGCTCCGCTTCAGGGGAATGGGAGCGACGACTGTAGCAGCGTCGCGCGGCATCGCCTAGGGCTAGGGCCCATTGCCGCCCGCAACGAGCGGGGGCCGGCGCCGCGACCGCGTTTGCCGAAATAGCAGAACGTGCTCGGCCGGCCTTCGCGCCCGTGCGCCTGATGCACATCAACCCGCCGCGCGCGAGACTCACGATGTCCGGCCACAGTGACCATAATGCAAGTTCACCCCCCTTCCGCCCCAAGGTTCGCCATGTGGTATGCCCTCGTCGAGCAGCAGCGGGAATGGATGCGCGCGTGGCGCGCGGCGACGCGGCATGCGTTCGACGCCTGGCCCGCGGCCACGCTGCCGCACGCTGCGTCGTCCTGCTACGACGACCTGTTCGAGCCGCTGCTCGGGCCGCCGGACGGGCCCCCGCACTTCGACATCGGATGGCCGGCGCTCGGCGAGCGCGTCGTCGCGCGCACGCCGTTCTGCGACCTGCGGCGCTTCACGCGGGCCGACGCGCCGCGCACGGTGCTGCTGTGCGCGCCGCTCGCCGGGCATGCGGCCGTGATGATGCGGGAAACCGTCGAGACGCTGCTCGCGGACGGCGAAGTCTGCGTGACCGACTGGCGCAATGCGCGCGACGTGCCGCTCGCGTCGGGCCGTTTCGGGCTCGACGAGTATGTCGCGACGCTCGACGGCTTCGTCGACGGGCTCGGGCACGACGACCGGCCGCTGCATGTCGTCGCCGTGTGTCAGGCGACCGTGCCGGCGCTCGGCGCGCTCGCGCTGCGGGCGGCGCGCGGTCTCCCGTCGCCCGCGAGCGTCACGCTGATCGGCGGCCCGCTCGACGCGCGCCGGAATCCGAGTGCGCTCGGCACCGCCGCTGCCGCGCATTCGCTCGGCTGGTGCCGCCGCCACCTGATCGACGTCGTGCCGCCCGGCTTCGCGGGGCACGGCCGCCACGTGTTTCCCACCTATCTGCAACAGGGCGAGATCGCGCTCGTGTACCCGCAGCGCTTCCTGTCGCTGATCGAAGCGTACGCGCTGGCCGCGTCGCGCTTCGACATGACCGGACTCGCCGGCGCGCGGCGCGCACTGCTCGAATACACGGCGCTGCTCGACATGCCGGCCGAGTATTTCCTCGATACGGTCGACATCGTGTTCCAGCGCATGAGCCTTGCACTCGGCACGTGGGACGTGGGCGGCCGGCGCGTCGAGCCGGCGGCTTTGCGCGGCCTCGTCCTGCTGACCGTCGAAGGTGCATGCGACAAGGTCACGGGCGCCGGCCAGACGCACGCGGCGCTCGACCTGTGCAGCGGCCTCGCCGACGACGAGCGCTTTCGCATCGACATCGACGACTGCGATCACTACGGGCTGTTCACGGGGGCGCGCTGGCACGGGGACGTGCATCCGATGCTGCAGCGCGTGTTCGCGTGGGCCGAAGCCCGCCGCCCTCGCCCGCGCCGCATCCGGCGGACGTGATGCCGAATCAGCGCCGCGCCGCGTCGAGCAGTGCGCGCACCTCGTCGTCGCTCGTCTGATCGAAGCGCGCGTAGAACTGGCTGATCCCGAAGAACGGCAGTGGCAGCGTCACCGTGACGAACGCGTCGGCCAGATCGTCGAACACGTGCCGTGTACCCGCCGGCGCGACCGGTGCAGCCGCGATGATCCGCGCCGGACGACGCTCGCGTAACGCCTGCAGCGCGACGTGCATCGATGCGCCGGTCGCGACGCCGTCGTCGACGACGATCGCGATGCGCCCTTCGACCGGCAGCGGCGGCTCGGCACCGCGGTACAGCGCTTCACGGCGATGCAATTCGGCCGTCTCGCGCGTGATCACGTCGGCGAGCTGCGCGTCGGACACCTTCATCGAACGAAGCACCGAACGCTGCAGATGAATCGCCCCGCCCGTCGCGATCGCGCCCATCGCGAGCTCGGGATCGTACGGCACGCCGAGCTTGCGCACGACCAGCACGTCGAGCGGCGCATGCAGCGCACACGCGACCGGATAAGCGACGGGCACACCGCCGCGCGGCAACGCGAGCACGACGACATCGCCACGCCCCGCGTATTCGCGCAATGCACCGGCCAGCTGGCGGCCGGCATCGGCGCGATCGGCAAAACACTCGAACACGATCGGCTCCCTGCCGTTGCGCCGGATGCGCGAAACCCGCGTCGGCGCCTGTCAACGAGCATGGTTCATCGGTCGCGCCGATGCAAGCAGGGTCACACCGGCCCGCGCGGGCCGACGGAAAAGGTCAGAGGCCGCCGGCCTGCCGGTACAGCCGCCAGAACGACTGGGCATAGGATTGCGCGAGCTCCGGCGCACGCTGGAACACGTTCACCGTTTCCGCATGTGCGGCCGCGCCGTCGGACAGCGTGGTCAGCGCGACGCTGTCGTCGACGATCACGAAGCGCGGCGCGGGATCGCCGTGCCGCGAATCGATCGCCACGTCGATACCGGAAGATTTCAGATAGCCCGCGCCGCTGTACCGGCCCGCGCGCGGCGAACGCACGAGCACGACACGCACCTCGATCCCGCGCGCGCGGGCCGCGCGCAGCGCGCTCGCCACCGCCGGCGGCACGTGCGTGTAGCCGGCCAGCAGCACGCGACGCTGTGCCTGTCCGATCAGGTCGACGGTCGCGTCGGCCGCTGCATTGTCATACGAAAAGTATGTGCCGACCGATGCGGCATCGGACGGAATCTGTGCGGCGTGGGCGCTCGCCGCACAGCAAAGCGCGGCGAGAAGGAAGGCGGCTGGTCTCATGGCGGGCGCCATTTTAGCGATGCCAATTCGCGTGGCAAGCCCCACCTGAGAGGCTGCTGCGCCGGCGCAACACACAGCGCAAAACCGGGGCCCGGCGAACGGGTCAGCGCCCGTCTTTCATGCGGTCGATCAGCCCGTCGCGACGCGTGAGAGCCAGCTCGCCACGCCGTCGACAGAGCGGAAGTCCGCGAGGCTGCGCGCCGGCAGCGCCGGATAGGCGCCGCCAGCCATCTCGGCCAGCGCGCGGCCGGGACCGAGCTCGAGGAACGCGGTCGCACCGGCCTCCACGCAGGCGGCCAGACAGGCGGCCCACTCGACCGGCTCCGCGATCTGCCGCGCAAGCTTGTCGAGGCCGGCGTCGACGTCCAGCACCGATGCGCCATCGATCCCCGAAAACAGCCGCGTACCGGGCAGCGGCCGCCGCACGTCGGTCGCGGCGAGCGACGCGTGAAACACCGGCACGGCCGCGGCGAGCCGGCGCGTATGCGATGCGATCCGCACGCAGACGGGCGCGACGCGCAACGCGCCGGCGCGCGACGCGTCGTCGGCCACCGCGTCGACATCGGCCTGCCGCCCCGCGACCACGAACGCGTCGCCAGGATTCGCGATCGCGATCGCCGCGTCGCGACCGTCGCACAACCGCGCGAGTTGCGCGCGCGTCAAGCCGCGTACGAACACCATCCGCTCGTCGCCGCCGCTCGCGGCATCCATCGCGCGCGCACGGGCATCGGCCAGGTCGAGCGCGGCGTCCGGCTCGATCATTCCCGCGACGCTCCACGACGCGACTTCGCCGACGCTGTAGCCGGCGACGCAGCGCCGGCGCGGCCACACCGCGTCGAGCAGCGCGGCGGCGGCAAGCGCCTGGACCGTGCAGAGAATCTGCGCGGCACGGTTTTCGCGCAGCGCATCCGGCCCGGCCTGCCGGACCCACGCGCGCGGATCGTCGCCGAGGAGCCGACCGGCATGCGCGAACAGCGCGTCGGCCTGCGGCGCGGTGCCGGTCAGGTCGAACATGTCGGCGCGCTGCGCGCCCTGCCCCGAACAGAGGATGGCCAGCGTCATCGCGCGCCCTCGTCAACTTCGAGCGCATCGATGAAGACGCTCATCGCGAGCAGGTCGGCCGCGCCGCCCGGGCTGAGCCGCCGTGCCACGAACGCACGATGCGCGGCGGCCGCGCGCAGCCGCCAGTCGCGCGCCCGCACGCCGCCCCGTGCCGCGAACGCGCGTGCGGTCGCCCGCGCGAACGCGAGGCCGGCCTGCCCGCCCCGGTGCAGCAGGTTCGTATCGTCGAGCGCGGCGATCAGCGCGAAGCATGCATCGACGCGCGCGGCTTCCGGGTCGCCCGGCAGGTCACGCTGCGTGCGACGCAGCGCGGGCAGCCCGACCGCATAGACCGTTGTGAACCCGTCGGCCGCCTCGCGACGTGCGCCGCCGACGCCGTAGCGGCGGCTCGCGCGTTCGCCGTGGCTGTCGGGCAAGCGCGGGCCGCCGAGGATATCGGCACCCCAGCGGAGGGAGACGAACGCACCGAGCGTCATTCCGACCGGCACGGCCCCCGGCATCGCGCGCCGACCGGCAGCCGCACACAGCAGCCCGAGCCCGAAGATCGCGCCGCGATGCGTGTTGACGCCACCGGTCGCGGCGAGCATCGCGTGCTCGGCACGCAGGCCGATCTTGCGCAGCACGGCCATGTCCGCATCGCGTGCGCCCGCGTCGGCCAACTCGGCGAAGTACGGCCGCAGCACGGCGGCGCTGCGGGCGAACGTCGCGGCATCCATGTCAGTGTGACTGCCGGTGTCGACGTGGCTGACGAGCCCTGGCTTCGGAAAGGTCTCGATTTCGAGCACGAGGCTGCGCTCGGCCAGGTCGGCAATGCGCTCGGCCTCGGACGGCGCCGGTACGCGGCAGGCAGCCCACGCGCTCATCGTGCCCCTCCGAGGAATGCGTCGGCCGGCATCAGTTCGACGCTGATCGCGGTCTTGACCGCGACGTCAGGCTGCCGCGTATGCAGTTCGCGCCAGTTGACGCCCGCGCCGTCATCGCGCAGCAGTTCGCCGTCGATGCGCATCGGCGCGCGCGCGTCGATCGCCGCGAGGCCGTCGAGCAGCGGCGCGAGCGATGCAGGGTCCGGCAGCGGGAACACGAGGTCGAGATCGGACGACGCCCCCAGGTAGGGTTCGCCCGTCAGCGCCTGCCACGCGAGGCTGCCGAACACGCGGCCCTGCACGCCGTAACGCGCGCCGAGCGCATCGAGTTCGCGCAACGCCGCGCGCCACGCGTCGGGCGCGGCGGCGAGTACGTCGGACAACGCCGGTAGCGGGCCGACCGTCGCGAGCGCATCGGCCGTCGCGTTCAGCGCGATGCGCCGCTTGCCCGCGGAAGGCGGCAGCGGCAGGCCGAGCGGCACGCGGCCGGCATCGGCCTCGTCGGGCGACGCGCGACGCACGATCAGCGGCCAGCCGCGCTCGGCCCACGCCTGCACGAGCGCATCGGCCGCGAGCGCGGGATCGCGCGCGAATGCCGCGCCCCACCCCGCCGCCGTCAGCGTGACGAGCGTGTGGCGGCGCAGCGGCAGCTCAACGTGCGGCACGCGCGAGTGCCTCGACGCGCTGGGCGACATCGGCGGCAACCGGCCGGCCGCGTGACGCACGCCGGTCGACGCGGTCGGCCGGCTTACCGAGCCATTCACCGACCTGCGCGTCGAGCGCACGGGCCGGATCGAGCACGGCGTCGACGGCGCCCATCTTCACGAGGTTATCAAGCCCCGGCGCGAACACCGGCGTCGAGCGCGACATCTCCTTCAGCACGTCGATCGGCAGCTTGGTCACGCGCGACATCGACGGCAGGTCCATCACCTCCGGCTCCGCGCCCGGCACCGCGAGCAGCGTGCGCGTCGCGAGCGCGGTCGCGATGAACGCGCCGGCGGCCGTGTGGCCATACAGCACGCCGATCGTCCGGTGCCCGGCGAGATCCGCGTGCATCAGGCACTTCGCGAGATGCGACAGCCCTTCGTTCAGGCCGAGCAGTTCGTCGCGCTTGCTCATCCGCTGGCTGTCGCTGTCGACCAGCACGACGATCGGCGTGTCGCCGCCGCGCGCGATCGTGTCGAGCACGTGCGACGCGAGCGTCAGCGCCTCGTCGATGCCGAACGGCAGACGGTCGGCAACGCCGATCACGTCGACGCGCGTGCCGGCCAGTTCCGCGCGGCCGGTCAGCAGGCCGCCGTGACGGGCGATCGAGTGGCCTTGCGGGAACAGTGAATTCAGCACTTCATCGAGCGTCATGCGAGCTCTCCTGCAGTTGGTCCGCGAGCGCGGCGAACGCATCGTCCGGCATGCCCGGGATCGCTTCCGGCGCGCTTGCACCGAGCGTGCGCCACACGTCGAGCGCATCCTTGCACGCGCCGAACCGTTCGACGCGCGCTTCGAGGCGGGCCTGCTCCGCGCGCAGCATCGCCGCATCGAACTTCGGCGCACGGCCGATCAGCGCGAGCGCCGCCGCACGGAACGCAGCGGGCGTATCGGCCACGTAGCGATCCGCACCGCCGATCAGCCGCCGGTGCTTGCCGCCCATCGTGCGCCAGATCAGCGCGCGGTCCTTCGCATCGAATTCCTCGACGCCGCGATTGGTCTCGATCACTTCGGGGCCCGACACGCTGATGCGGCCCTGCTCCGATACCGCGAGCGCCGAGCAGCACGCGGCGAGCAACCCGCCGCCGCCGTAGCAGCCCGCGCGCCCGCCGATCAGCCCGATCACCGGCACGCCGGCCGTGCGCGCTTCGACGAGCGCGCGCATGATCTCGGCGATCGCGAGTTCGCCCGCGTTCGCTTCCTGCAGCCGCACGCCCCCCGTATCGAACAGGATCAGCACCGGCTTGCCGGTGTCGCGCGCGGCGCGCAGCAGCCCGGTGAGCTTCGCGCCGTGCACTTCGCCGAACGCGCCGCCCATGAAGCGACCCTCCTGCGCGGCGACGAACACCGGCTGGCCGTCGAGCCGGCCGTGGCCGACCACCATCCCGTCGTCGAACTGCTGCGGCAGGTCGAACAGCGGCAGGTGCGGGCTGGTCACGCGCTCGGCCGGGCTTAGGAATTCGCTGAAACTGCCGGCGTCGAGCAGCCCGTCGATGCGCTGCCGCGCCGATGCTTCGTACCAACTCGCGGCATTCGCGACGAACGCGGGCGTATCGTGCGTATCGTGGATCGCGTCGTTCGTCATGCGTCCCCCTCGATTGCCCGCACGGCTTGCGCGAGCCGCAGCGACACCATGTCGGGCCGCGCGCCGCCGTCGTTGATCGACAGCTTCAGGCCGCCCGGCGTGCGCCGCTCGACGAAATCCGCGACGACGGCCTGCCACACCGCGCCGAACCCGACCGCCGCCGTGCGGATGTCGATCTCGCATTCGTTGCCGGGCAGCACGCGCTCGACGAGCACTTCGAGATTGCCGGACGCCACCACGCCGACGAGCGCCGCGGCCTGCTCGCCCTTCGCGCGCTCGCGCGCGGTGAAGCGATAGTTCAACTGTTCCATGCCGTTGTCCTTACCAGTTGCGGAACCGGGCCGGCGGCGCATACAGGCCGCCCGACCAGTGCACGAGATCCTTGATCGAACGCGCGGCGAGCCAGCGGCGGTCGGCGTCGAGCGGATCGATGCCGAGATCCTCCGGGCGACGGATCACGCCGCGCTCGCGCAGCCGCTCGACCATCTTGCGGTCGCGGCCGCGGCCGACTTCCGTATAGCCGGCGACGCCGCGGATCGCGTGCTCGCGTTCGTCCTTGTCGCGGCACATCAGCAGGTTCGCGATCCCTTCCTCGGTGACGATGTGCGTGACGTCGTCGCCGTAGACCATGATCGGCGCGAGGTCGAGCTGCAGCTTGTCGGCGAGCTTCAGCGCGTCGAGCTTCTCGACGAACATCGGCACGTTCTTGTCGCCGAACGTCTCGCCGATCTGCACGACGAGCTTGCGGCCGCGCCTGAGCGCCGCTGGCGTGTCGGGATCGGCTTCCGCACCGGCCTTCAGCCACGGCTCGCTCGGATGGCGCCGGCCGCGCGCGTCGCTGCCCATGTTCGGCGCGCCGCCAAAACCGGCGATGCGCTCGGCCGTGACCGTCGACGAATGGCCGGACAGGTCGATCTGCAGCGTCGAGCCGATGAACATGTCGCACGCGTAGAGGCCCGCCGTCTGGCAGAACGCGCGGTTCGAGCGCAGCGACCCGTCGGGCCCCGTGAACCAGATGTCGGAACGCGCGCGGATGTAGTCGTCCATCCCGACTTCCGAGCCGAAGCAGTGGATTTGCTCGACCCAGCCCGACTCGATCGCGGGAATCAGCGTCGGGTGCGGATTGAGCGCCCAGTGCGAGCAGACCTTGCCCTTCAGCCCGAGCTTCTCGCCGTAGGTCGGCAGCAGCAGCTCGATCGCGGCCGTGTTGAAGCCGATCCCGTGGTTCAGGCGCTTGATGCCGTACGGCGCGTAGATGCCCTTGATCGCGAGCATCGCGGTGAGGATCTGCGTTTCGGTGATCGCCGCCGGATCGCGCGTGAACAGCGGCTCGACGTAGAACGGCCGGCCGGCCTCGACGACGAAATGCACGCGATCGCCCGGGATGTCGACGCGCGGCACCTTGTCGACGATGCGGTCGACCTGCGCGATCACGATGCCGTCCTTGAACGCGGTGGCTTCGACGACGGTCGGCGTGTCTTCGGTGTTCGGGCCGGTGTAGAGATTGCCGTCGCGGTCGGCGCTGACCGCCGCGATCAGCGCGACCTGCGGCGTGAGGTCAATGAAGTAGCGCGCGAACAACTCGAGATAGGTGTGCACCGCGCCGAGCGCGATCTTGCCGCCGAACAGCAGCTTCGCGATGCGCTGCGACTGCGGGCCCGAATACGCGAAGTCGAGACGCTTCGCGATGCCGCGCTCGAACACGTCGAGATGCTCGGGCAGCACGACGCCCGACTGCACCATGTGCAGGTCGTGGATCTTCGCGCTGTCGACGTCGGCGAGCGCAGTGGCGAGCAGGTCGGCCTGCTTCTGGTTGTCGCCTTCGAGGCAGACGCGGTCGCCGGGCCGCAGCACCGCTTCGAGCAACGCGACGGTGTCGCGCGCATCGACCCGCTTGCCCTGCGCGTAAACCGCGCCGGCCGCGAGCCGTGCATCGCGCGCCTGCCGCGCGTGATTCCATCCCGTCATGAACAGTTCTCCCGCTTCGATGGTTCAGCGGCATTCTAAGCCTGGCGCCGCCGCCGATTGATGATGTTGACGAATGCGACTCAGAGGACGCCGCGATGGATGCGGCCCGCGCACGGGCCGCCCGTCGGTGGGGCCTACGCGCCGACCAGCGCGCGCGTCGTGAAGAACAGCAGCGACGGCCCGAGCAGGCAGCCGACGCCCGTATGGAACGTCGCGACCAGCGCGCCGTACGGGACGAGCCGTCGGTCCGTCGCAGCGAGCCCCGCGCTCACGCCGCTGACGGTGCCGGCCAGGCCGCCGAAGATCATCGCGGAGCGCGGCGTCTTCAGGCCCATGAAGTTGGCCGCGACCGGCGTGCCGACCATCACGATGATCGCCTTGACCAGCCCCGTCGCGATGCTGAGCGCGATCACGTCGGAGCTTGCGCCGATCGCCGCGCCCGTGACGGGACCGACGATGTAGGTGACGGCGCCCGCGCCGATCGTCGTCATGCTGACCGCGTCGGTATAGCCGAAGGCGCGCGCGATGCACGCGCCGACGATGAACGGCAGCACGGTACCGAGCAGCAGCGACACGACGCCGACGAGCCCGGCCTTGCGCGCCTCGGCCGGCTGCACTTCGAACGCGGTCGCGACGATCGCGAAATCGCGCAGCATGGCGCCGCCCATCAGGCCGATGCCGGCGAACAGCTTGACGTCGGCCAGCCCCTTCTCGCCGCCGGTGAATGCGCCGCCGACATAGGCCAGCACGAGACCGATCACGATCGCGATCGCGGAGCCGTGCACGCGGCCGAACGTGAGCTTGCGCGACGCGATCGACGACAGCCACATGATCAGGCCGACCAGCGCGAACGACGCGACGAGCCCGTTGTGGGCAACGGTTTTTTCGAGCATCTGCAGCATGGCGGCCTCCGTTACTGTTCCTCGAATTGCGGCACGCCCGCGAAGGCCGTGTCGTCGCGCCCGGTGCGCACGAGTACCGCGATGCAGCATGCGCAGATCGCGACCGCGCCGACGGCGGCCAGCAGCGCGACCGGGCCGCCCTTCAGCGCGGCGACGACGTTCTGGTTCGCGGCCATCGCGACGACGACGGGGATGTACATCGCGCCCCAGAAACCGACGCCGGCCTCGGTCTCCTTCGGCAGCCAGCCGCGGCGGTGCAGCCACAGGCGCAGGCAGATCAGCAGCAGCATCGCGATGCCGACGCCGCCGACGTTGGTCTTCACGCCGATCGCGCTGCCGAGCAGGTCGCCGAGGAACAGTCCGGCGAGGTGGCAGAACGCCAGTAGCGCGGTTCCGTAGATGATCATGAGTCGTCTCCAGTCTCTTCGTGACGGGCGCATGGCCGCCAGCAGGAGCCGAATCGTGCCCGCCGATCCCGTGCCGGGCGTGTCTCCTGCGGCGGTGCGCCGCGGCCCGGCGGCCCGTCATGCGGGCACGTTCTCGGGCGGTCGATGGGATGATGCGGTTTCGGGCCGGACGCCGGATGCCGTAGACTGAATGAAGCAGCCGCCGGCACGACGCGGGCTACGCGTCCGGTGCGCCCCGTTGCGGGCCGCACCGGCGCGTGATCCGATACTAGCGCCGCAATATCCGGCCATTTATGAAGTTGTCGAAACCGATTCAGTGGATTTAGCAATGCGTCCGTTACCGCCCGAGCTGCTGCGCAGCTTCGTCGCCGTCGCCCAGTCCGGCAGCTTCACCGCCGCGTCCGAGCGCGTGAGCCTGTCGCAGTCGACCGTCAGCCAGCATATCCGCCGCCTCGAGGAGCTGCTCGACCGGCCGCTGTTCGAACGCGACACGCGCAACGTGCACTTGTCGCAGCACGGCGACGCGCTGTTCCGCTACGCGGTGCGCATTCTCGAACTGATGGACGAGGCCGTCACGTCGGTGTGCGGGCCACCGCTGTCGGGCAAGGTGCGGCTCGCGATGTCGGAGGATTTCGCGTCGGCGCACCTGACGGCCGCGCTCGCGAGCTTCGTGCAGCGCAATCCGGAAGTCGAGCTCGCGATCTCGACCGGGCTGTCGGGCGACCTGTTCGACGCGCTCGACGAAGGGCGGCACGATCTCGTGTTCGCGAAGCGCATCGCCGGCAGCCGGCGCGGCCGCGTGATCCGCAGCGAGCCGCTGTACTGGTGCACGGGCCCCGATTCGCGGATCACCGGCCACGAGGCCGTGCTGCCGCTCGCGATGCATCCGGAGCCGAGCGTGTCGCGCCGCCGCGTGCTCGAATCGCTCGAGGCCGTCGGGCGGCCGTACCGGATCGCGGTCGTGAGCAGCAGCGTCGCGGTGTTGCGCGCCGCCGCGAGCGCGGGGCTCGGCGTCAGCGCGTTCGCCGGCTACGTGATCCCGGCCGGGCTCGCACGGCTCGACGCCGGGCTGCCCGAACTCGGCGAACTCGAATACGTGATCGACCGGCCGACGGCCGCGTCGCGTTCGACGCTCGCACTCGAAGCGACGCTGATTACCGCCGCGTCGGAGTTGTAACCGCGCCTGGCGCGACCCACGCAGGGGGCGTCGCACCCCCACCTGACAGCTTTGCCCGGAACGCGTCATCGTCCGCGCAGCACCCGCTCGCGACAATGGAACCCATCGGAACGCACGGCCAGCCGCCGCGCGCGTCCGGTACCCGTCCCCTTGATCGGAGCCCGCCATGAACAACGTCCTGCGATTCGCCGTCGCGATCGCTGCAGCCGCCTTGCTCTCCCCCGCCTTTGCCCAGACCGACGCTTCGGCCCCGGCACAACAGGGCCTGACACGCGCGGAAGTCATCGACCAGCTCAAGCAGGCCTATCTCGACGGCGAACTGCCGACCAACGACGGCAACTACCCACCGGACGCCGCGACACGTTCGCGCAACCGCGAACTCGTGCAGGCCGTGAGCCCGGCGTGGCTGGCCCACACGCCGCCCGCCAGCCAGGCGACTTCGCAGCAGTGACCGGCGCCGCCGCGCCGGCGCAACGCAATCAGGATCACGGCAGGAAGCTGCGGCGCCGCGCGTCGATCAGCTCGACGAGCAGGCGGTCGCGTTCGGCCGCGAGTTCCTGCATCGAGTGCTCGCCCTGGATCGTGCGCAATGCGTCGTTCAGCTTGCGATCGACGTCCGGATCGAACGAAGGCGTGCCGAGATCGTCCCACCAGCTCGTGATCGGCCCCGACAGGTGCTCGAGAAAGTGCGCGATCCCGCCCGCGCCGCCGCCGAGGTGATAGGTCAGGCATTGCCCCATCAACCCCCAGCGCAGGCCGGGGCCCCATGCGACGGCCTTGTCCGCATCGGCCACGCTCACGACGCCTTCGCCGACGAGGTGATACACCTCGCGGAACAGCGCGGCCGCGAGCCGGTTTGCGACGTGGCCGGTCATCTCCTTGTTGAGGACGATCGTCTGCTTGCCGAGCGCATCGTAGAAATCCTTCACGCGCGCGATCACGTCTCGGCTGGTGGCATCGCCACCGACCAGCTCGACGAGCGGAATCAGGTGCGGCGGATTGAACGGATGCGCGATCAGGCAACGCTCCGGATGCTTGTCGCACGCGGTCTGGATGTCCGACATCTTCAGGCCCGACGAGCTCGACGCGATCGGCACGTGCGCGGGCAGCACGTCGTCCATCTGCCGGTACAGCGCGCGCTTCAGGTCGAGCCGCTCCGGGCCGTTCTCCTGCACGAAGTCGACGCCGTCGAGCGCACGCACGAGATCGGCGTCGAACGACAGCCGCGCGGAAAGTTCGGCGGCCCGGTCGCCGAGAAACGCGGCCAGCGCATCGCGCAACCGCGTGTCGGCTTGCGGCGCCGGATCGGTCGCGACGACGTCGAAGCCCTGCGTCAGATAGAAGGCGGCCCAGCTCGCGCCGATCACGCCGGCGCCGACGATCGCGATGCGTCGAATGTCCATGATTGTCCCGTGTCGTTGGTCTGCCAATAGATCGCGGCGATTGTCGCATCGAATCGCGCGGGCCTGCATTGACGCGGATTGCGGATTCCCTCTTGAAATGCGCTTCGGCTGCCACTAATTACGCGTCGTCGGGCGGTGCAGCATGCAGCGCACCGCCCCGTTTCGACCCAGTGGAGCTTCCACGACGCGCCCGCCGCAGGCGTCGCGCCGTCACGTCTCCCGCGTTCCCTGTTCAGGAGGACCAACATGAGCGGTATCCATTTCGGCAGCGACCTGTTCGACGAATTCGCCCGCGTGCAGCGGCAAGTGGCCCACCTGCTCGGCGATCGTCCGGCCGGCATTCGCGCGGTACGCCCCGGCGCCTTTCCCGCGCTCAACGTCGGCGCCACCGACGGCGCGATCGAGATCGTCGCGTTCGCACCCGGCATGGCCGCGGCCGACTTCGACGTGTCGATCGACAAGGACCTGCTGACGATCAGCGGCGAGCGCAAGCCCGCACCGCGCGGCGAAGGCGACGACCTGCGCACCTATGCGCAGGAACGCTTTCACGGCGCATTCCGCCGTGTCGTCGAGCTGCCGCGGGACGCGGATCCCGACCAGGTCAGCGCCCGCTACGAAAACGGCTGCCTGCTGATTCGCGTCGGCCGGCGCGAGGCATCGAAGCCGCGTGCGATCACCATTCAATAATACTCAGGATACCGACATGAATGCGAACCCGACCCTGGCCGAGCGTCAGACCAACACCGTCCACCCCGCTGCCGCCGAAGCGGCCCGCCGTCCCGCGATCACGCCGGCCGTCGACATCGTCGAGAATCATCTCGGCGTCACGCTGCGGGCCGACCTGCCCGGCGTGCCGCGCGAGAACCTCGACGTGAAGGTGCACGACAACACGCTGACGATCGAAGCCGACACGCGTCTCGACACGCCGGCCGACCTGCGCGTGCGGCATGCCGAAATCCGTGCGACGCGCTATGCGCGCAGCTTCGTGCTGAGCCCGGACCTCGACACGTCGAGGATCGACGCGAACCTGCGCGACGGCGTGCTGACGCTGACGATTCCGCGCCGCGAGGAAACGCGTCCGCGCCGGATCGACGTGACGGCCGGCAACGCGTAAGCATTGGTGCGTGCCGTTATCACGCACGCATGAAGAAGCCCCGCCCGGTACGCGCCCGGCGGGGCTTTCTGTTATGACGTGCGGTGCGATCAGTCGAAGTCGAACAGGTCGAACACCGATTTCTTGCGACGCTGGCCGTCGTGCTTGTAGCGATCGTCGTGCGAGCGGCCATCGTGTCGGTCACGGCTGTCGTGCGAACGAGCGTCGCGCCCCCACCCGCCAGCATGGTCGCGCGGCGCTTGCGCATCGTGCCGCACGGAGGCTTCATCGCGGCGCGCTGGCGCATCGCCGGCCTCGCGCGCGATCAGCTTGTCGAGTTCGCCGCGGTCGAGCCACACGCCGCGGCAGGTCGGACAGTAGTCGATCTCGATCGACTGGCGCTCGGCCATCAGCAGGTCGGGCGTCTTGCAGACAGGGCATTTCATCGCGCTTCTCCTTTCGGTGCGAATTTCATCCGGATTCCATATGACGCGCGTAACGCCGGCCGCTGCAGCAGCAGCCGTGTCACGCGCGCCGGTTCAGTGACCATCCGTCGGCGCCGAGCGCTTCGCCTTCGCGCGCCGCGCCAGCATGTTCATGCCTTCGACGAAGGCCGAGAACGCCATCGCCGCGTAGATATAGCCCTTCGGCACATGCGAACCGAAACCTTCGGCGATCAGCGTCATGCCGATCACGACCAGGAACGACAGCGCGAGCATCACGATGGTCGGGTTGCGGTCGATGAAGCGTGCGAGCGGCTGTGCCGCGAACAGCATCACGGCGACGGCGACGATCACGGCGACGAACATGATCGGCACGTGCTCGGTCATGCCGATCGCGGTCACGATGCTGTCGATCGAGAACACGATGTCGAGCATCACGATCTGGCCGATCGCGGCCCACATCGTCAGGCCGACCGCCCCGCCCGAACCGCCCGCGCCTTCACCGTCGCGCGACACGTGGTGATGGATCTCGGTGGTCGCCTTCCACACGAGGAACAGGCCGCCCGACAGCAGGATCAGGTCGCGCCACGAGAACGCATGGTCGAACAGCGTGAACACGGGTTCGGTGAGGCTCGCGATCCATGCGACGCTGCCGAGCAGCGCGAGGCGCATCACCAGCGCGAGCGCGATGCCGAGGCGCTGCGTGCGGGCGCGCTGCGCCTCGGGCAGCTTGTTGCTGAGGATCGAGATGAAGATCAGGTTGTCGATGCCGAGCACGACTTCCATCACGACGAGCGTCAGGAGCGCCGCCCAGACGGCGGGGTCAACGGCAAGCGTCAGCAGGTAGTCCATGAGATGGGCCGATACGAAAGTGGAAAGCCCGATCATAGGCCGCCCCGAACTTCGAAAAAATCAGAGAGAATCTGATTTTTGGTTCGGTTTTTCCGAAATATCGCTCCGATGCTCAATTTCCGACATCTGTACTACTTCTGGGTCGTCGTGAAGGAAGGCGGCTTCGCGCGCGCGGCCGCGCGGCTCGACATGGCCGTGCAGACCATTAGCGCGCAGGTGCGTGAGCTCGAAAAAGCGCTCGGGCACCAGTTATTGCGCCCGGCCGGGCGCGGCGTCACGATGACCGACGCCGGCCAGGCCGCGTTTGCGCGCGCGGAGGTGATCTTCGAGATGGGCCGGCTGATTCCCGACGAAGTGCGCGCGGCGGCCAGCCAGCCGACCGTGCGGCTCGCGGTCGGCCTCGCGGACGGCATCTCCAAGCTCGCCGCGCACGCGCTCCTTGCCCCCGTGCTGGCTACGCCCACGCTGCGGCTGCTGTGCCACGAAGGCGAGCACGATGCGCTGTTCGCGGAGCTGGCGCTGCATCATCTCGACCTGGTGCTGGCCGGCCAGGGCGCGCCGTCCGGCTCGAACCTGCGGGTGACGAGCGAGCGGCTCGTCGCATCGCCGGTCGACTGGTATGGCCCCGCGGCGCTCGTCACGCCGGCCGCGCGGCAGCACTTTCCGCAGTGCCTCGCCGACCTGCCCGTGCTGTTGCCGACCGCCCATTCGGCGCTGCGCGCGCGCCTCGACCTGTGGCTGGAAGGTGAACGGATCGTGCCGCGCGTGGCCGGGGAATTCGAGGACAGCGCGCTGATGGCCGTGTTCGCGGCGCGCGGCCTCGGCGTGTTCCCGCTGAGCGAACTCGGCGCGAACGACGCGTCGCTGCTGCGCGGGTTGCGGCGGCTCGGGCGTGCCGGCGACGTGACCGAGGAGATCCACGCGATCCGCTCGCGGCGCGGCGAACACCATCCGCTGACGTCGCAATTGCTGGCCGCGGCACGCGGCGCGTCGGCCGACTGAAGCGAGCGCGACATCAAACGAAACTATAATGACGCCCCGGCCTTACGAGATTGCCGCGCGCTTCATCCAGGCACCGCCGTTGCGCGGCCTCTCGCCAAGCCTTCTGAAAGACGCCATGCACAACCGATTTCGCCTGTTTTCCGTTTCGTGCGCGCTCGCGGCCGCGACCGTGCTGGCGGCGTGCTCGTCGCCGCCCAAGCCGATCTACCAGCAGGAACAGTTCGACGCGACCAGCAGCCCGTACGCGCATACGTTCCACTCGAAATCCGACGCGGCCTGCGAGGCCGCGCGGCGCGCGCTGCTGAGCCAGGGCTATGTGGTGTCGTCGTCGCGCAACGATGCGGTCGACGGCAGCAAGAATTTCCAGCCGAACAACGACATGCACGTCGTGATCGAGTTTCACGTCGTGTGCGCGGACGCGAACGCGGACGGCACGTCGAGCATCGCGTACGTGAACGCGGTGCAGGATCGCTATACGCTGAAGAAGTCGAATACGTCGGCCAGTGTCGGCTTGAGCGTGTTCGGCTCGCTGTCGCTGCCGATCGGGTCGAGCGACGACGCGCTCGTCAAGACCGCCAGCGAGACGATTCCCGCCGGCGTGTTCTACGAGCGCTTTTTCAATCTCGTCGAGCATTTCCTGAAGATCGACCCGGCCCGCCGCGACCGCGCGACCGTCAAGGCCGCCGAGAAGGAACCCGTCACGCCGCTGCCCGAACCCGCGCCGACGCCGCAAGGCGAGCCGATGAAGATGACGACCCCGGTCGTGCCGACGCCGCCCGCGGCGCCGGTGCCGCTTTCGTTGCCGGCGGTCGCGCCCGAGTCGGGGGCGAACGCCGTGCCGGCCGCGGCGTCGGCCGTGGTCGCGCCGGCGGCGATGCGGGCTGCCGCGCCGGTGGCGTCGTCGGGTTCGGGGTCGGGTTCGGCTTCGGGTGGGGCGCCTTCAGCGGCCGCGTCGTCGATGCCCGCACCGGCGTCCGCGCCGGTTTCGGCTTCCGTGCCTGCATCCGCTTCCGGTCCGGCATCGTCGCCGGCCGCTTCGGCACCGGCCGCTGCAACACCGACACCGGTCACACCGGCGCCTGCACCCACCGCCTCGGCCCCCGTATCGGCATCGGCGCCCCCGAGCACATCGCCCGCGCCTGCCGCCGCGAACCCCGTCGCCTCGTCCGCACCGTCCGGCGCGAGCGCACCGGCCGCCCACTGACCGGCCGTCCGTATCGTCGCGCCCGGCCCCATCCGGCGCCGCGCGACGATACGCACCTTTCTCCCTCATTCATCACGGGAATTTCCGTGCTGCCGGCTGCATACCCGTTGTGTCGCTGAGGTTGCTTCGATGCTTCGCGACGGTGTATGCGCAGCCGATGCCGACGTTCGCCGGGATCGGCTGCCGTCCGGCCGTCATCCGACAGGCCAGCTAGGGCCGGTCGCCCCGCCTACCGCAACGTCGCGCGCAGCGTCTGCATCTGCTCGACGGTCGCCGTCACGCCGCCGCAGACGATCACGGCGATCTCCTTCGCCGACGCGAGCCCGGTCACCGGCCGCTCGAGCGCGGCCAGCGCGGCGCCGCACGCGGGCTCGACGACGATCCGGTGCTCGTCGAGGAAACGCAGCGAGGCGGCCACCGCCTCGGCATCGGACACGACGACCGGGTGAATTTCGTGTCGCGCGGCCCATTCGACCGCCGCGTCGCACGGCCGCTTCGCGCCGAGCGACGTCGCGATGCTCGTGATCGCCGGCAATTCGACCGCATGCCCCTGCGCGAGGGAGCGCGCATAGCAGTCGGCGCCTTCCGTTTCGGCCGCGACCACCGGCACGTCGTGCCAGCCGTTGCGCGCCAGCCCTTCGAGCACGCCGCACAGCAGCCCGCCGCCGCCCACCGCGACCACGATCGCGTCGGGCTTCGGGCCGGCCGCCGCCATCTCGTCGATCATCGTCGCGTGGCCCTGCCACAGCACGCGATCGTCGAACGGATGCACGAACGCATCATGCTCGCCGAGTGCCGACTGCGCGAACGCATTCGCCTCGGCCCAGCTCGCCCCGTGCACGACGAGTTCGGCGCCCTCGACGCGGATCAGCTCGCGGGCGCGGGCCGACGCGCTTTCCGGTACGACGACGAGCACCGGCACGCCGAGTTCGCGGCCGCAATACGCGACCGCGATGCCCGCGTTGCCGCCCGACGACGACACGAACCGCCGCGCGCCGGCCGCGTGCCGCGCTTCGCAGACGGCGCCGATGCCCCGCAGCTTGAACGAGCCCGACGGCTGCAGCGCATCGAGCTTCAGCCGGATGGTCCTGCCGAGCCGGCGGGAGGCGATTGGCGAGCGGAGATAAGGGGTCGGGATATGAAGGGGCATGGGGCGGGACCAGTGAGGAACGGGGGGAAACGCGCGCGACGTGCAACGGCGGGCGGCAATGGCGGTCATCGTACGGCACGCCCCCCATACTTTCCAATACCATTGAATGGCATTTGCTATGCTCGACAGGTATATCAATGAACCTGAAGGGATGCCGCATGCGCCAGATCGAATTGCGTCACCTGCGCTACTTCGTGGCCGTCGCGCAAGCCGGCAGCGTGATGGCCGGCGCCCGGGCGGCCGGCATCGTCCAGCCCGCGCTGTCGCGACAGATCCGCGAACTCGAGGACGCGATCGGCACGCCGCTGCTGGTGCGCCGCGCAACGGGCGTCACGCTCACGGCGGCCGGCGCCAGCTTCCTGCAGGACGCGACCGGCCTGCTCGCGACGCTGCAGGACAGCCGTGAGCGCGCGCTGCGCAGCGCGGCCGGCCAGCTGGGCGAGCTGCGGCTCGGTGCGTTGCCGAACTGCCTGCCGCTGCCCGTCGTCGGCACCGTCCTCAAGGCGTTTCGCGACGCGTGCCCGGACGTGAAGCTGTCGATCGCGCCGATGCTGTCGGCCGAACAGGCGAACGCGCTGATGCGCGGCCAGCTCGACGGCGGGATCATGGCGTGGCGTCAGGACGAGGCGCCGCACCTGTCGGGCGTGCGGCTGCTGAGCGACCGCTTCGTGCTCGCGATGCCCGCGCCGCCGGGTGGACGCCTCACCGCGCCGCGCACGCTGGCCGACGTCGCGCACGAGCCGTTCGTCTGGTTCGACGCGCAGCGCTCCGCCGCGCACCACCGGTTCCTGATGGCGCAGTGCCAGCGTGCCGGCTTCACGCCGCGCATCGCGCAGGTGGGCAGCGACATTCCGACGTTGATCGGCCTCGTCGCGGCCGGAATGGGCTGTGCATTCGTGCCGGAAAGCGCGTCGCCGACCTGCCCGCACACGGTCCGGCTCGTCGCGCTCGACGAACTCGCGCGCCGCTTCGACATCGAGTTCGTGTTCGACGGTGCGGCCGTGCCCCGGTCGCCCGTCGTCGCGCGGTTTCTCGAAGCCGTGCGTGATGCGACCGGCGAAGCGAGCTGAGCGGGCTGAATGTGCAGCAGATGCGGCGAACTCACCCGGCACTTGAGCGACCCGATTCGCGATGCCGAATGACGGGCGCCCCCCTTCCGCCCAACCGTCGCTTCGGCTGCCGAAACACGCTAAACAGCCGCATCTTTTTTGCGCAAATTCTTACAAAACGACGACACCGGACGCCGCAGCACCGGTGTTTTTAAATTGGCACCAAAAACGGCCGTTTAACGTCGCTTCGAATTGTCATGACCCGAAATATACTGCGCGCGCATCCAACCCTCGTGCCAAAGAGAGGATGCGTTTCCGCCCCGGTCACGGTCCCCCTGTGATCGGGGCTTTTTTTGCCTGCGGGCCTTGTCTGCAAAGGGTTTTCGGCGACGATGCGAGATTCGCCCGGCGCGATGCCGGCCGCCTGGGCGGCCCGTCCGATCCGCGCGACCACCCATCGCCGCGCAGTCGGCACGCGGCTTCCGGTTCATCCGGCGGGAGCGACCGTCAGTCCGCGTCGAAGCGCCGATGGATCGCGATCTCCCGGCCTGAAGCCACCCGCCCGACTTTACAAATATCTTTCACAAAAGCAGCGCTTTCACCCGCCGCGCCACCCGGCCTCAAGCGCCCGCTGCATTGTTGACATGAAATCAAGATAATTTCGTCCGTACACGGCTTTTTCCGCAAAAGTCATGCAGGCACACTTCTTCCTGTCCTCAACGGTCCGTGCCGTTCGCTGTTTCTCGACTCCAGGAGCCCATCGCGTGAAGACCACGACTTCCTCTCCCTCCCGCCCGGACGGCAGCGCCGCGCTGCCGCTGCTGGCACTCGCCGCCGGCGCGTTCGGCATCGGCACGACCGAGTTCTCGCCGATGGGCCTGCTGCCCGTGATCGCCGACGGCGTGCACGTGTCGATTCCGCAAGCCGGGATGCTGATCAGCGCCTATGCGATCGGCGTGATGGTCGGCGCGCCGCTGATGACGCTGCTGCTCGCGCGCTGGTCGCGCCGCTCGGCGCTGATCGCGCTGATGTCGATCTTCACGATCGGCAACCTGCTGTCGGCGTTCGCGCCGGACTACACGACGCTGCTGCTCGCCCGCCTCGTGACGAGCCTCAACCATGGCGCCTTCTTCGGACTGGGCTCGGTGGTCGCGGCCAGCCTCGTGCCGCGCGAGAAGCAGGCGAGCGCGGTCGCGACGATGTTCATGGGTCTCACGATCGCGAACGTCGGCGGCGTGCCGGCAGCGACCTGGCTCGGCCAGATCATCGGCTGGCGCATGTCGTTCGCGGCGACCGCGGGCCTCGGCCTGGTTGCGATCGCCGGGCTGTTCGCCGCGCTGCCGAAGGGCGAAGCCGGCAAGATGCCCGACCTGCGCGCCGAACTCTCGGTGCTGACGCGCCCCGTCGTGCTCGGCGCGCTCGGGACGACCGTGCTCGGCGCCGGCGCGATGTTCACGCTCTACACGTATGTCGCGCCGACGCTCGAACACCTGACCGGCGCGACGCCCGGCTTCGTGACCGCGATGCTGGTGCTGATCGGCGTCGGCTTCTCGATCGGCAACATCGCGGGCGGCCGCCTCGCCGACCGCTCGCTCGACGGCACGCTGATCGGGTTCCTGCTGTTACTGATCGCGACGATGGCCGCGTTCCCGGTGCTCGCCCGCACGCATGCGGGCGCCGCCGTCACGCTGCTCGTGTGGGGTGTCGCGACGTTCGCGGTCGTGCCGCCGCTGCAGATGCGCGTGATGCGGGCGGCCCACGAAGCGCCGGGGCTCGCGTCGGCCGTCAACATCGGCGCGTTCAACCTCGGCAACGCGCTCGGCGCGGCGGCCGGCGGCGCGGCGCTGTCGGCGGGCTTCGGTTATGCGGCCGTGCCGCTCGTCGGCGGACTGATCGCCGCGGCGGGACTCGCACTCGTCTTCGTGCAGATCGCGCAGCAGCGCCGCGCACCGGCCGCTGCGAATTCGTAAGCGCGACACGTCGCGCGCCGGAGATGCATGCCGGGCCACCGATCCGTACCGACCCACGCTCACGGCCGCGCAATGCGCGCCGTTTTCGTTTTCAACGGTCGACTTCGATTCAACGCCCCGCGAGCGGGAAAAGTCCCGAATCTCCAGCAATCTTTCAGCGCTCCCGATGCAATACGTTTTCGGAATGAAAAACGATTCAATTCATTCAAATGATTCACTTTCATTTCTTCTTCACCGCATCCAGCACATTATTTAGCCCATTCCCCGCCGGCCGACTCAATCCTTCCAATCAACCCGAAAAATAGTCCCGAACCCCGCATGAATTACTCGTTTTTGCTGCAATGCAAGGTAATGACTTATGCCAATCCCACACGAGAAATCGAGAAAAGAAATTCCCCGTACCTTTATTCAATTAATAGACCCGCAAATGTAACAAAATGAAACAGGGTGAATTTAAAGATTGAAAGAATTGCCGATTCGTATCAGGATTTGCGACAACGTAGCGCGATCAAGCGCGGCATAAATCCAACGAAAAATCGATCGATGAGGGATCAGTGTGAAACTCGCCATCGCTTCCACGATGTTGTCGCTCGCGCTGTCCATCGGCCTGTCGACACCCGCCGCCGACGCAGCCACCTATTCGAACGGCACCGCGACCGCGACCTTCAACGTCACGCTGACGCTGCAGCCGAACTGCACGATCGCCGCGAACCCGCTCGCGTTCGGCACCAACGGGGTGCTGGCCACCGCGATCAACCAGCAGACGACCGTCAGCGTCACCTGCACCAATACGACGCCGTACAACGTCGGCCTCGACGCCGGCACGGTCACGGGCTCGACCGTCGCGAGCCGCCTGATGGCCGGCACGACCACCGGCAACACGACCACGACCGTCGACTTCCAGCTCTACCAGGACGCCGGGCGCACGACGATCTGGGGCAACACGCAAGGCACGAACACCGTGGCCGGCACCGGCACGGGCGCCGCGCAATCGCTGACCGTCTATGGCCAGGTGCCCGCACAGGCGACGCCGAAACCGGACACCTATCAGACGACCGTCACCGCAACCGTCTACTTCTGACCGGCGCCGCAACGCATGACCGCATTCCGTCGAACGCTTGTCGCGCTGCTGTGCGCGGCCGGCGCCGCGCACGCCGCGTCGCTGCAGATTTCCCCCGTCACGATCGAGTTCGGCGCCGACGACACGGCCAGCGGCATCACGCTGCGCAATCCGGGCGAACGCCCGGTGTACGGACAGGTGCGCGTGTTCCTCTGGAACCAGAGCGATGGCCAGGACACCTTGACGCCCACGCAGGACCTGCTGGCCAGCCCACCGCTGATCGAGGTCGGCACACAGTCCGAGCAACTGATCCGCGTGGTGCGCGCATCGCGCGTGCCATCCGGCACCGAGCAGGCCTACCGGCTGCTGATCGACGAATTGCCGCCGCCCGGCGAAACGCCGGCCAGTGGCGTGTCGATCAGGCTGCGCTATTCGATTCCGGTGTTCGTCGAGCCTGCCGCCGACGGCGCGCCGCGACTCGACTGGGCGCTGCTGCGCTACAACGGCGGCTGGGTGCTGCGGGTGCGCAACGGCGGCACGCGGCGCGCGCAACTGGCGTCCGTCGAACTCGTGACCGGCGACGGGCAGACATACCCGCTCACGCGCGGCCTGCTCGGCTATGCACTCGCGGGCCGCACGGGCCAGTGGAGCGTACCGCTGCCGGCCGGCGTCACGCTCGGCGGCAAGGTCACGGTGCGGGCGACCGTCAATTCGCAGCCAGCCAGCGCGGTCGTCGCGGTGGAGCCGCCGGGCTAGTCCGCCGGTGCGCCGCCCGACCCGTCCCCCTTCGCCACACACCGGCTCGGTCCCGGCCAACGGACGCGGTGCGCCGCGACGCTCCCCGCGCACCGCGGTCGCGGCCGTCGTGGCCGGCGGCCTCTTCGCGCTCGGCTGGGCGCATGCGGACGAACCCTCGGCGCTCGTGATGACCGACAGCACGCACGATGTGATCCTCGAAGTCAGCGTCAACGGCGAAAACACGGCGCTGCTCGCGCACTTCCGGGAGCGCGACGGCCATCTGTCGGCGAGCGGCGCCGACCTGCACACGATCGGCGTCGCGACCGACCGGCTCGGCATCGCCGATGCGGCGACGGTCGACCTCGACACGATTCCCGGCCTGCACTACCGCTACGACGCGGCACGCCAGCGCGTCGAACTGCAGATGCCCGATACGCTGCGCCGCCCCTACGCGATCGACAGCCGCGCATTGCCGCCGACGCAGGCGGCCAGCGCGTCGCGCGGCCTCGCGATCAACTACGAGGCGTACGCGCAGACGCTCGGCGACCGGCAGTACTCGCTCTACACCGACGTGCGCTACTTCGATCCGGGCGGCGTGTTCGACACCACGGGCGTCGCGACCTTCTACAACGGCCAGCGGCGCTACACGCGCTTCGATACGTCATGGAGCCACTCGGACCCGGCGCGGCCGAGCACGACGCAGATCGGCGACGCGATCTCGGGGTCGCTCGCGTGGACGCGCTCGGTGCGCCTCGGCGGCTTCCAGTGGCGCAGCAATTTCGCGCTGCGCCCCGATCTCGTGACGTTCCCGATCCCGTCGCTCGCCGGCTCCGCGGCCGTGCCGTCGGCCGTCGACCTGTACATCAACAACGTGCGCCAGTACACCGGCAACGTGCCGAGCGGCCCGTTCATCATTCACGACGTGCCGGGCATCACGGGCGCCGGCCAGGCGACCGTCATCACGCGCGACGCGCTCGGGCGCACCGTCGCGACGTCCGTGCCGCTCTACGTCGATACGCGCATGCTGTCCGCCGGGCTGTCGAGCTATTCGTTCGAGGCCGGCTTCCTGCGGCGCAACTACGGGCTGCAGTCGTTCGACTACGACGCGCGGCCGGCCGTCAGCGGCTCGCTGCGACGCGGGATCAGCCACGCGCTGACGGTCGAAGGGCATGCGGAAGCAACCGGCGGCGTGCTCAACGCGGGCGTCGGCGCGCTGCTGCGCCTCGGCTACGCGGGCGTCGTGAGCGGTGCGGTCGCGGGCAGCGCCGGCCGCTTTCCGGGCACGCAGGTCAGCGCCGGCTACCAGTTGATCGAACCGCGCTTCTCGATCAACGCGCAGACGATCCGCGCGTTCGGCCGCTACGGCGATCTCGCCTCGCGCGACGGCGCGACCGTGCCGGCGGCCACCGACCAGGCGACGCTCGCGCTGCCCTTCATCCGCCGCCAGACACTGTCGCTCAGCTACATCGGCTTCCGGATGCCGCAAGGCCCGAGCGCGCGGATCGGCACCGTGTCGTATACGCTGGGCCTCGGCGATCTCGCGTCGCTGACCATGAGCGCGTACCGCGATTTCGCGCAGCAGGGCGCGAGCGGCGCGTTCGTATCGCTGAACATCGGGCTCGGCCGCAACACGTCGATCAATACGACCGTCGGCCGGCAGCGCGGCCAGTCGAACTACACCGTCGACGCGAGCCGACCGCCCGACTACGACGGCGGCTGGGGCTGGGGCGTACAGGCGGGCGGCACGGGCGCGGTGCCGTACCGGCAGGCACAAGTCCGCTATCTCGGTCATGCGGGCGAAGTCATCGCGGCCACGCAGAACATCGACCGCCAGACCGGCGCGTCGCTCGACGTCAGCGGCGCGCTCGTGTTCATGGACGGCAGCCTCCTGTTGTCGCGCCGCATCACCGACGGCTTCGCGCTCGTGTCGACCGACGGCGTCGCGGGCATCCCGGTGCTGCACGAAAACCGCGTGATCGGCACGACCGATCGTGCCGGGCACCTGCTTGTGCCCGACCTGAATGCGTACCAGAACAACCGGATCGCGATCGATGCGATGAAGCTGCCCGCCGATGCGCGGATCGCCCGCACGTCGATGACGGTCGTGCCGCAGGCGCAATCGGGCGTGTTCACGCATTTCGGCGTGTCACGCTATCGCGCGGCATCGGTGATCCTGCACGACGATACCGGCCGCCCGCTGCCGGCCGGCGCGCGCGTGCATCACGCCGAAAGCGGCGCGGATACGATCGTCGGCTACGACGGGCTCACGTTCATCGACGGACTGCAGGACGACAACCACCTCGCGATCGACTACGGCACGCAGCACTGTGTCGCGGCATTCGCGTTCACCGCGCCCGGCAACGGCACACTGCCGACCATCGGGCCCCTCACGTGCCGGACGACGCCGTGAGGATCGCGCTACTGGTCCTCGTCGCCTTCATCGCGTGGTGCGGCTCGCCCCGTCACGCACAGGCCGAAAGCTGCACGGCGACCGCATCGAACGTGAGCTTCGGCTCGGTCAGCCCGATCTCGAACGCGCCGGTCGCCGCGACCGGTACGGTCAGCATCACCTGCACGTGGTCGGCCGTCTCGCTGACGCCGAACGTGCTCGTGTGCCTGAACCTCGGCGGCACGAGCCCGCGCAGCCTCGTCAACGGCAGCAACGCGATGCAATACGACCTCTATCTCGACGGCGGGCATTCGGTCGCATGGGGCTCGGTGTATTCCGGCACGACACCGGCGTCCGTCACGCTGGTCAAGCCTGCGCTCGGCACGAGCGCGTCCGCGACGGTCACGGTGTACGGACAGATCACCGGGAACCAGCCGACCGTCCCGACGACCGGCAACAGCACCACGACCTACTCGCAGACCTTCGGCGGCAACACGACGTCGATCAACACCGGGTTCTACCTGCTCGGCGCGCCGACCTGCGCGTCGCTGACGACGTCGAACGGGACCTTCCCGTTCAGCGCGACGGCGAACGTCGTCAACAACTGCAACATCAGCGCGACCAATGTGAGCTTCGGCACCGCGAGCCTGCTGTCGGGCTCGCTCACGGCGAGCGGTTCGATCACCGCGCAGTGCACCAACGGCGACGCATGGCAAATCGCGCTGAACGGCGGCGGCAGCGGCAACGTGACGGCGCGCCAGATGCAGCGCAGCGGCGGTGGCGGCGCGATCGGCTACGGGCTTTACACGGACGCCGCGCGCTCGATCGCGTGGGGCGACGGCACGGGCGGCAGTTCGACGGTCACGGGCGTCGGCACGGGCACGTCGCAGGTCGTGACCGTGTACGGCGCGGTGCCGGCGCAAACGACGCCCGCTCCCGGCAACTACAGCGACACGATCACCGCGACGATCAGTTTCTAGCGTTCAGGGGTACGAGCGAGCGGGCGCGCGCCCGCTCAAAACATGACGGTCCATGCGGACGGCGCGCCCGCACCCGCGCCCACGCCGCGCGACGCCGACCGCGCATCGGGCAGCGGCGCGTGGCTGAGCATGAACGGCGTGCCGTGCGCGCAACTGACACTCGGGATGCCGGTATCGGCGACGCCCTGCGGCGCGCCGGTGCCGATCGTGCACGTTTCCGGAATGGTGAGACTGACGCGCAGCGGAATCGAGGGCTCCGTCGCGTTCGCGAGGGACCCTACGCCGGGCGCGGCCAGCGCGAGCGCGAGCGCGATCGCACCGCGTCTGATTGGGTCGGCTGTCATCGTGCGGCTCTCCTTCGTGCATCCATTCAGCATATGCGCGAATTATCGGCGTGCGGGCGGAAAACCTGAACCCGCACGCACGTGGCCGTGCGCCGCCGCGCCGGTCAGCGCGCGGCGGCGAACCCACCGAAAAACGCACGCGCATTCGCATCGAGGCTGTCGAGGTGATAGCCGCCTTCCTGCACGATCACCGTCGGCAACCCGAGCGCGCCGATCGCGCCGCCGAGCCGCCCGAAACCGTCGGTCGTGACGGCCACCTGCGATTGCGGATCGTCCTTGTAGATATCGAAGCCGAGCGCGAGCACGAGCGCATCGGGCTGGAACCGCGCGAGCGCGCGCAGCGCATCGTCGAGCCGCTCGAAGAACGCCGACTCCGGCGCACCGTGCGGCATCGGCAGGTTGAGGTTGAAGCCGTCGCCGGCCCCGGTGCCCGTCTCTTCCTCATAGCCCGCGACGACCGGGTAGAAGTTGGTCGGGTCGCCGTGGATCGACACGTACAGCACGTCGTCGCGGCCGTAGAAGATCTCCTGCACGCCCTGCCCGTGATGCATGTCGGTGTCGAGGATCGCGACCCGGCGGTGACGGCCGAGCAGCGACTGCGCGGCGATCGCCGCATTGTTCAGGTAGCAGAAGCCGCCGGCCGCGTCGCGACGTGCGTGATGGCCGGGCGGCCGGCACAGCGCGTACGCCTCGCGCGCGCCGTCGTTGACGTCGGCCGCGGCCGCCAGCGCGCCCTGCGCGGACCAGTACGCGGCGCGCCACGTGTTCGCGCCGACCGGGCAGCTGCCGTCGGCGAGGTAGCGCGCGGCTTTCGCGAGCACGCCGCGCAGCGGATTCGGGTCGCGCACGAACACGTTCGACATCACTTCGTCGCCCCAGTCGTCGGGCATCTGCTTCCAGTCGCGATGCGCCTCTTCCAGGAAGCGCAGGTAGTTCATGTCGTGCACGGCCGCGATCGGCGCGGTGCCGCGGTCGGCCGGCTCGCGCACGTCGAAGTCGAGCGACCGCACGGCCGCGACGAGCCGCGCCGCGCGCTCGGGGACTTCCTGCGGCTCGCGCATCTGGCCGCGCGACAGGTAGCTGCGCGGATGGTGCAGCAATTGCTCGGGGTGGAAATAGGTTTTCATCGTTCGCCCTCGTCGGTGTTTCGATTGGTCGGCTTGCCGGTTCGCCGCGTCATGCGTGCTGCGCGGCGGCCGCCACGGCCACGCCCGCCGCGACGCCGGCGCGCGCGAGCACCGCATGAAGCAGCACGTTCGTGCCGCGCGTCACGTCATCCGGCAGCGCATCCTCTGCTTCGTTGTGCGACAGGCCGTCGACGCACGGGATGAACACCATCGCGGTCGGCACGCAACGCGCGAGCAGGATCGCGTCGTGCCCGGCGCCGCTGACGATCCGCTCGTTCGTATAGCCGAACGCGGCGGCCGCCTGCGCGACCTGTTCGACGCAGTCGCGGTCGAACGGCGTCGCCGGGCTGCGCCAGCAGGTCTCAATCGCGACCTGCACGCCGCGCGCGGCGGCGACACGCGTGCACGCCTCGCGCAAGTCGCGCTCCATCGCATCGACTTGCGCATCGTCGTGATGGCGGAGGTCGACCGTGAACGTCACGTCGCCCGCAATGGTGTTGCGCGATGCATTGCGGATGCCGACCTGGCCGATCGTCGCGAGCCCGCGCGGCGCATGACCGGCGACGATCCGTTCGAGTTCGAGCGCCATCTGCGCGCTCGCGAAATACGCGTCCTTGCGATACGGCATCGGCGTCGTGCCCGCATGCGCGGCCACGCCCGTCACCGTCACGTCGAGCCAGCGGATCGCCTGTCCGCCCGTGACGATGCCGATCGTCGTGCCGTTCGCCTCGAGCACGGGGCCCTGTTCGATATGCGCTTCGAAGTACGCATCAACCGCGCCGCCCATCGCACGCGTGCCGCGATAGCCGCATGCGTCGAGTGCCGCGCCGAGCGTGACGCCGTCGGCGTCCTGCTTCGCGAGCGCTTCGTCGAGCGGCAACGCGCCCGTGAACACGGCCGAGCCGAGCATCGCCGGCGCGAAGCGCGCACCCTCCTCGTTGGTCCAGGACACGATCTCCAGCGGCCTGTCGGTCGCGATGCCGGCGTCGTTCAGCGTGCGCACGAGTTCGAGCGCGGCGAGCACGCCATAGACGCCATCGAAGCGGCCGCCTTCGGGCTGCGTGTCGAGGTGGCTGCCGATCAGCACCGGCGCTGCCTGCGCATCGATGCCGTCGCGCCGCGCGAACAGGTTACCGACGGCATCGACGCTCACCGTCATTCCCGCGTCGCGGCACCACTGCGCGAACAGGTCGCGCCCGCGACGATCGTCATCGGTGAGCGCGAGGCGCCGCACGCCGCCGCGCGGCGTCGCGCCGACACGCGCCATGTCCGCCAGGCTCTGCCACAAACGGGCGCCGTCGATTTCCAGCAGGTCTTTCATGTGCACTCCGGATGAATTCGTTCGTTGAGGGTCACTGCGAGCCGAGCGCTTCGGCGGCGGCCGGCCGTGCCGCGCGGCGTGCGTCGAGCGCGACGATGCACAGCAGCGAGATGCCGGCGAGACACGTGTAGAACACCGCGAGCGGCCACCACTGGCCCGCGAAGCGATGCGCGAGCCACGTGCCGACGAGCGGCGTCAGCCCGCCCGCGATCGCACCGCAAACCTGGTAGGCGAGCGAGATCGCCGAATAGCGCACGTGCGCGGGGAACACGTCGCTGACGAAGCCCGCGATCACCGAATAGAAACCGGCCATGCAGACGACCGCGAGCGCGATGCCCGCGATCAGCGACGCGGACGTGCCGCCCTGCACGAGCATGAACATCGGATACGGCGACAGCATCGCGAGCAGCGCCGCGAGCTTCAGGAAGCGCGCGCCGCCGATGCGCTCGGCGATCCACGCGGCGATCGGCTGCGCGACGAACTGGATGATCGCGACCGCGAACAGGCTGTCGAGGATCAGCGAGCGCGACACGCCGACGTACTGCGTCGTGTACGCGATCATGAACGTGTTCGTGAAGTAGACGCCCGCGATGCCGATCGTGTTCGCGCCGATGCAGAGCGCCACGAGCCCCGACGCGGAGCGGAACACTTCCGCGACCGGCAGCTTCACCGTGCGGTGGGCTTCCTTCACACGCGCGAATTCCGGCGACTCGTTCACGCCGAGCCGGATCAGGATGCCGACCACGAGCAGCACCGAACTCGCGAGAAACGGCAGACGCCAGCCCCACGCGAGGAAGTCGGCCTTGTCCATCGACGTGACCGCGCGGAACGCGATCAGCGACAGGATCAGCCCGGCCGGGCTGCCGAGCTGCGCGAACGACGCGAAGAACGTGCGGCGCCCCTGCGGCGCATGCTCGCCCGCCATCAGCACCGCACCGCCCCATTCGCCGCCGACCGCGATCCCCTGCACCACGCGCAGCGCGACGAGCAGCACCGGCGCGAGCATGCCGACCTTCGAATAGTCGGGCAGCAGCCCGACGCAGACGGTCGCGACGCCCATCATCATCAGCGTCGTCATCAACGCCTTCTTGCGACCGATGCGGTCTCCAAGATGGCCGAAGATCACGCCGCCGAGCGGCCGCGCGAAGAAGCCGACCGCGAACGTCGCGAACGACGCCATCGTGCTGACGAAGCGGTCATGCGACGGAAAATAGAGTTCGCCGAACACGAGCGCGGCGGCGGTCGCGTAGATGTAGAAGTCGTACCACTCGATCATCGTGCCGATGAATGCGGCCGTCGCGGCGCGCGCCGGCTGGCGGGCGGAAGAAAGGGACTGGGTCATGCGGGCTCCTGATGCGCGCCGCTGCGGGCGACGCGCAATTCGTGTGACGGCCGTCTGTCGCGGCCTTGCGCCGCACGCTGCGGCACCCCTCCTTTATCGGCGACCGCAAATCATTAGTCAAATTTCAAGTTATTATTCGCCGTATAAATTCAGCTAATACCTACCCTGACGGCTCGCCCGGAGACCCGATGCGCCCCGACCTCGCCCCGTTCCTGAACGACCGCCTCGACTGGAACCTGTTGCGCACTTATCTGGTAATCATCCAGGAGCGCAGCGTGAGCCGCGCGGCCGCGCGCCTGCACGTCACGCAGCCGGCCGTGAGCCAGGCGTTGCGGCGGCTCGAGGACACGCTCGAGCGCAAGCTGATCGAGCGGCGCGGCACGCACTTCGCGCCAACGCCGGCCGGCGAAGCCGTCTACCGGATCGCGAGCGACATCTACGGCGGCATCTCGCGCCTCGAGACCGAAATCGACGACAGCACCGCCGACCTGACCGGATCGATCCGGCTGCTGACGGTGAGCCGCATCGAGTCGCCCGTCTACGACGAATTCCTCGCGGACTTCCATCGTGCGTACCCGCGCATCGATCTGCAGATCGAAGTGATGCGCTCGTCCGACATTCTGTCTTCGCTGCTGCAGAAAACGGCCACGGCCGGGCTCGGCCTGTGCCGCACGCCGCACGACAAGCTGGAGATGCGCTGCTTCCTGCGCCAGCGCTATGCGATCTACTGCGGCCGCCATCACCGGCTGTTCGGGCAGACGCAACTGCGGATGGACGATCTGCTCGCCGAGAATTTCGTGTCGTTCACGAGCGACCAGATCGGCGACAGCCTGTCGCCGCTCACCGTGTTTCGCGACCAGCGGGGCTTCACGGGGCGCATCGTCGCGTCGTCGCCGAGCCTCGAGGAAGTGCGGCGGCTGATCTTCGCCGGCTACGGGATCGGCTGCCTGCCCGAGCACATCGTGCGCGACGACATCGCCCAGCAGCGACTGTGGCGGCTGCCGCCCGACGACGGGCTCGTCGATGTCGACGTGTTCCTGCTGTGGCATCGCGATCGCAAGATGAACGCGGCCGAGCACGCGTTTCTCGACGCGATGGAGCGCTGCATGCAGCGCTATTCGCTGGCGGAGCGGTTGGGGAAGTAGCCGGCACGGCGCCGCCGGTTGCCCGTCGGCCGGTCGTTCATCGCTGCGCCGCCCCGAGCGCCATCGCCGCGTAGTCCGCGAAGACCGATTCGGCCAGCGCCTTCGCGCGCATCGCGGCCGGTGACAGCGTCCGCGCGGCCAGCGTCACGAGCCCCAGCCGCGCTTCGCGGCGAAACGGCGGATCGAGCGGCAGCTCGACCAGCGTCCCGCGCCGCAGCGCATCGCGAAACGCCGCCGAATTGCCGAACACGACCATCCCGCCCATCGACGCCGCGGCCTCCACGTCGCGAAAGTCGTCGCTGCGAAACGAGATCGACGCATCGAACGCGCACTCGAAGTACTCGCACAGATCGGACAGCGCCCACGGCGACAGCTCGATCGAGCCGAGCCGGTGCTGCAGCAGCGCGTCGCGTGTCACCGCGCCCCGGCGTGCGAGCGGATGGTCGGGCGCACAGAAGAAGCCGCTGGGCCAGCGCGGCAACCGGGTCAGTTGCAGGTCGGTGTGGTCCTCGAGTTGCGCGATGTCGCCGATGAAAAGGTCGACGTGCTCCTCGAGCAGCCGTCGCAGCAGCGTATCGCGACGGCCGCGCTTGAAGCTCACGCGCACCTGCGGCGCCTCGCGCAGGAAATGGTCCATCAGCGGCCCCGTCAACAGGATCGCCGGCGTCGCGCCGAGCCCGATCGCCAGCTCGCCGAATTCGCCATGCTGCATCAGCGCCAGGTCGCGCTGCAATTCCGTGGCTTCCATCACGATGCGCCGCGCGCGTTCGGCGAATACCTTGCCGTAAGGCGTCAGCGACACGCCGTTCGGATGGCGGTCGAACAGCGCGACGCCGAGTTCCGCTTCGATCGACTGGATGCTGCGGGACAGCGCGGGCTGGCTGAGATTGACGTCGACGCTCGCGCGGCTGAACGTCAGGTGCTGGGCGAGGCCCAGCGCATGGCGAAGTTTCCGGATGTTCACGACGGTCCTCGGACGGATGACGGCAACGGTTCGACCTGCCGTCGAACGGACTGCGGCGGAGGGTGAGCCCGGCGACGGACGTGCATCGAAGGCCGACGCACCGCTTCACCGAAGCCGGGGCAGTCGGCTTGTATATACCACCATCCCCGCAGGCGAGACATCCGCATTGACCGCAGGCAGCGGCCCGCCGGGCCCATGCAAGGTCTGCATCGCCCGTCTGGTTATTCGCATTGGCCGACGCGAAATTCTCCACATAGCATCGGTTTCAACGGAACCCCGTTTCCCGCCCCCGAAGCAGCAGCGTGCTTCTCTACCAATTTTGCAGAGGCGACACCCGATCATGCCCATTTCCCCACCGATCCAGGCGCTGGCAGCCGACATGCGCGACTGGCGCCGGCTCATTCACAGCAAACCGGAAATCGCCTTCCAGGAACGCGGCACGGCCGACTTCATCGCGACGCGGTTGCGTGAATTCGGCATCGACGTTCATACCGGTGTCGGACAGACCGGCGTGGTCGGCATCGTCGACGGCACGCTCGGCGCCGGCCGCACCGTCGCGTTGCGCGCCGACATGGATGCGCTGCCGATGCGGGAGCTGGGCCGCCCGGTCTACCGGTCGGTGTTCGAAGGCATCTTTCACGGCTGCGGTCACGACGGCCACGTCGCGATCCTGCTCGGCACCGCACGCCATCTCGCCGAGCATCGCCACTTCCGCGGCCGCGTCGTGCTGATCTTCCAGCCGGCCGAGGAAATCGTCTGCGGCAGCCGCGCGATGCTCGACGACGGCTTGCTCGAGCGATTTCCGTTCGACGAAATCTACAGCCTCCACAACGACCCGATGCTGCCGCCGTCGAGGATCGGCGTGCGCGCCGGCGCGCAACAGGCCTCGTCCGACCGGTTCCAGATCCGCATTCACGGCGTCGGCACCCACGCCGGCATGCCGCACCTCGGCGTCGACCCGGTCGCGATCGGCGCGCACCTGGTGGCGATGCTGCAAACCATCGCGAGCCGGTCGGTGGATCCGCTGGAAAGCGTCGTGATCTCGATCGCGCGCTTTCACGCCGGCGATGCGTTCAACGTGATTCCGCACGAAGCCGTGCTCGGCGGCACCGTGCGCGCGCTGTCGAACGACACGCGTGCCTTCGCGCTCGAGCGGATGCGGGCGATCTGCGACGGCGTCGCGCTCGCCCATCGCACGCGCATCGAACTCGAACTGCTCGACGGCACGCCGGCGATCGTCAACCACGCCGACGCCGTGCAGTGCGTGATGGACGCCGCGCGCGAGGTCGTCGGCGCGGAAAACGTGATCGGCGACGTCACGCCGCTGATGGCCGGCGACGACGTCGCGAACTTCCTCGACGCACGCCCCGGCTGCCACTTTCTGCTCGGCCAGGGCGGCCACATGTGCCATCACCCCGAATACGACTTCAACGACGACGTCGCGCCGATCGGCGTCGCGATGTTCGCATCGATCCTGCGCGCGCGGCTGGGCGCCGGCGCCGAACCGATCCATGCCGGCCGCGACGAACGCAGTGCGCCGGCGGCAGCCGCGACGCGCTGACGAGCGCCGCCCGAACCCCGCATCGCCCCATCCGGCATTCAACGCCGCACATAACGACACGACGGATCATCCGTCCACGGAGACAGCGTCATGAGCACCACCGCGTCCGACAAGGACACCCTGATCGAGCACCGCTCGATCGAACCCGTCCCCGACAGCGAGCGCCACGGCGGCCTGTTGAGCCAGTTCACGCTGTGGGTCAGCGCCAACCTGACCGTCGTCTGCGCGGTCACCGGCGCGCTGACCGTCGTGCTCGGCGGCGACGTCTTCTGGTCGATCGTCGGGCTGTTCGTCGGCCAGATCGCGGGCGGCACCATCATGGCGCTGCATGGCGCGCAAGGGCCGCAAACCGGACTGCCGCAGATGATCCTCAGCCGCGTGCAGTTCGGCATCTACGGCGCGATCATTCCGCTCGCGCTCGTCTGCGTGATGTATATCGGCTTCCTGACGAGCGGCACGGTGCTGATGAGCCAGGCGCTCGGTCAGCTGATGCACGTGAGCCCCGCCCAGGCCATCGTGATGCTCGGAGTGGTCGTGACCTTGCTCGCGCTGTTCGGTTATCGCGCCATTCACGCGGTCGGGCGCATCTACAGCGTGGTCGGCGGGCTGATGTTCGTCTACCTGCTGTTCAGCCTGACGCGCGGCCACAACGCGGCGCTGCTGCTCGCCAACCGGCATTTCACGTGGCCGACCTTCCTGTTCGCGGTATCGCTGTCCGCATCGTGGCAGATCACGTACGGCCCGTACGTCGCCGATTACTCGCGCTACCTGCCGCGCGCGACGTCGCCGTTGCGCACCTTCCTCACGATCGGCGCCGGCTCGGTGCTCGGCTCCCAGCTCGCGATGACGTTCGGCGTGTTCGCCGCGGCGCTGGCCGGCAAACAGTTCGCCGGGCACGAAGTCGCCTACATGGTCGGCATCGGTTCGGGCGGCATCGCGCTGGTTGCGACGACGCTGTACCTGACGATCATGTTCGGCAAGCTGATCGCGTCGACGCTGTGCGTGTACGGCGGCTTCATGTCGGTCGCCACGATCTCCGCCGCGCTGCGCGGCAAGAAATCGATCGGACTGGGCGCGCGGATCGTGCTGACCCTCGCCGTCGTCGCGACCTACACGATCCTCGCGCTCGTCGCCGATCACGCGTTCCTGCGCACCTTCACCCACTTCATCCTGTTCCTGCTCGCGTTCTTCACGCCGTGGAGCGCGATCAATCTCGTCGACTACTACTGGGTGTCGCACGAGCCGATCGACGTAGCGGCGCTGTCGGACGTCAACGGCCGCTACGGCAAGTGGAACGCGACCGGCATCGCGTGCTACGTGGTCGGCGTGCTGGCGCAGATTCCGTTCATGTCGACCGAACTCTATACGGGCCCGCTATTTCACCTGCTCGGCGGCATCGACGTGTCGTGGATCGTCGGCATGGCCCTGCCCGGCGCGCTCTACTACGCGCTAGCCCGCCACCGCATGCCGCGCGCGTCGCGGCACGCGCAGATCGACCGCGCATGACGTGATGGAAACGGCTTCGATCGCATTCCACTCCCCACGCAATACAATCAGGATTCCGATTCATATGAAAAAACAAATCGTCCTGCCGTGCGCACTCGCGCTTGGTACGCTGAGTGCGCACGCGCAGAGCAGCGTCACGCTCTACGGCGTGATCGACAGCGGCCTGTTCTATTCGACCAACCAGGGCGGCAAGCACGCGGTGCAGCTCCTTTCGTCGCCAACCGAAACCAGCGTCTGGGGCTTGCGCGGCGCGGAAGATCTCGGCGGCGGCAACAAGGTCGTCTTCAAGCTCGGCTCCGCCTTCTCGATCGCCAACGGCACGGCCTGGCCGAGCGGCCGCATCTTCGGCGACTATGCATGGATCGGCCTGAGCAGCGCGAGCGCGGGCACGATCAAGCTTGGACGCATGCTCGACAGCGTGGGTGACTACCTCGGCGAATTCGCCGCCACCGGCAGTTGGGGCGGCGCGCTCCATGCACATCCGTACGACAACGACAATCTGTGGGCGACCTACATGGTCAACAACGCCGTCAAGTACCAGAGCATCGAACTGGCGGGCGTCACGTTCGGCGGCATGTACGCGTTCAGCAACAAGGCGGGCGCCACCTCGGGCCACGGCGCCGGTTTCGCCGACAACCGGCTGTGGGCCGCCGGCCTCGCCTACGAAACCGGCCGCCTGAAGCTTGCCGCCGTCTACGAGCAGCTCGACCATCCCGGCGACGATGCACCCGGCTCGCTGGGCGCCGTGGACGTGCTCGATGCGAATTTCACCGCCGCGCGCCAGCGCATCTTCGGGCTGGGCGCGCACTACGCATTCGACCGGTTCGAGATCGGCTCGAACGTGACGCGCACGATCCTGGAGATGCCGACGGGCGAGTGGCAGAACCCGGCCTTCACCGGTGCGAGCGGGCTGAGCTTCAACAACTACGAACTGAATGCGACGTTCCACGCAACGGCCGCGGTCGACGTGAGAGGCGCGTACACCTATACGACAGCCAGCGTGGACGGCAAGCATCCGCACTGGAACCAGTTCGGCCTGCTCGCCGAGTACACGCTGTCCAAGCGCACGCAGGTGTATCTGGACGCCGTCTACCAGCGCGTGCACGGCGACGACACGCCGTTTTCGCAAGCACAGATCAATACGCTTTCACCTGCGTCAGGCAACACGCAGGCCTTGGTCGGCATGGGTATCCGGCATCGATTCTGAACGTCGCCGTGGCGACACGCGCGCGCCGCGCTCACGCCGTCCGCTGACCCGGCGTGAGCGCGGCGCGACGCATCCTTCAGAACCGGTGAACGATCCCCAGCTGCACACCCCGTGCATTCGCCCCCGGATACGCGAGCGGCAGGCCGGGGTTCGCGGCACCGGCGAGCGTATAGCCGGCCTGCTTGCGGTTGCGCAGGTACGACAGCGCACCGTAGAAGCTCGTGCGCTTCGACAGGTCGTACTCGTACATCAGCCCGAGCTGGTCCGCATGGTTGCCCTGCGACGACTGGTCGTGCAGATATGCATAGCCGAGCGCCACGTAGTTCGCCGGATTGAACTGGTATTTGACCGACAGCCCGTACACACGCGAATCGATGCCGAGATCGGCCCACTTCACCGCGGAGAAGCCGCCGTACACGGTGGCCTTGCCGATCTCGTACGACGCGCCGGCCATGATCGTGCGATCGGTCGTGGTCGCCGTCGCGTTCTTCAGCCATTGGCCCGCGACGAACGCGCCGAACGGCCCGTGTTCGTAGGTCAGGTCGAACTGCTGGCTCGAGCCTGCCGAGCGCACGCCGCCCGCATCGCCGAATCCGAAGTACAGCCCGCCCTGGAAGCCGGCAATCTCCGGGCTCTGGTACGACAGCGTATTGCTGGTGCGGAACGCGAACACGGTCAGGTTGTCCATGCCGGACGCCTGCGTGACGCCGCCGAACGCATCCTGTCCGCCCTGGTCGTTGAACAGCGGCGAATTCTGGCGGCCCGCCCGCACCTTGCCCCACTGCCCCGCGATGCCGACCCACGCCTGCCGGTTGAACAGGCTGCCCGCACTCGCGAGCGAACCGTCGTTCGGATTGAAGCCGTTCTCCAGCGCGAACTCGATCTTCTGCCCGCCGCCGAGATCCTCGCCGCCCTTCAGCCCGAATCGGCTGCCCCACTGGCCGCCCGAATTGATCGCCGCCGTGTAGCCGTTGCCCGTATTCACGTACTGCGCGAATTCGTCGATCACGCCGTACAGCGTGACGCCGTCCTGAGCGAACGCGGCGCCCGGTCCGGCGACGCACGCCACCGCGACCGTCATGCGAAGCCCTGTGTGCACCATCCGCGCCCGGGAATCGCTTCCGCGCGCTATCGTTTGTTTAGTCATACTATTCAATGGTCAGAGAATGAAACGACACCGGGCGCGGCAGTCGCGCCGCACCGGCATCGCGGGAAAGAAAACGTGGGGAAGAACCGGGCGCAGGCGGCGCCCGGCTCGCGCGACAGTCAGGCCGGCAGCCGGCCGGCCCGAGGCGCGTGACGTGTCGTCAGTGGTGAACTTCGCTGCGTTCGAGCGGCAGGATCAGGCGCTCGGGAATGCTGCGGCGCGATGCGCGTGCGCCGATGTAGTACAGCACGGCCGGCACGACCAGGCCGAGGATCCACGAGATGTCGGTGCCGCCGAGCGCGTCGACCAGTGGCCCCGTGTAGATGTGCGTCGACATGAACGGCAACTGCACGAGGATGCCGACCACGTAGATCGTGATCGCCATCACGTTCCAGCGGCCGTAGCGGCCGTCCGGATCGGACAGCGCCGGCACGTCGTAGCGCGAGCGCGTGAAGCAGTAGTAATCGACCAGGTTGATCGCGCTCCACGGCGTGAAGAACGCGAGCAGGAACAGGATGAACGCGGTGAATTCCTTCAGGAACGAATGGCGGCCCGCGAGCGCGATGAGCGTGGAGACGCAGATCATCCCGAAGATGTACACGAGGCGGCTGCGCGACGACACGGCGTGCTTGCCGCGAAAGCCGCTGACGATCGTCGCCATCGACATGAAGCTGCCGTACGCGTTGAGCGCCGTCACCGTCACCTTGCCGAACGCGATGCTGAAGTACAGCAGCGCGGCCACGGCGCCCGTCGAGCCCAGACCGACGATATACGCGACCTCATGGTGCGCGAACTGGCCGCCGGCCAGCGCGGCCGCAAACACGCCGAACACCATCGCCGCCTGCGCGCCGATCACCGAACCCAGGCCGACCGCGACGAACGTCGCGACCGACGACGTCGAGCGCGGCAGGTAGCGCGAATAGTCGGCGACGTACGGGCCGAACGCGATCTGCCACGACGCGGACAGCGACATCGACAGCAGGAAGCTCGCGAGCGAGAAATGCTTGTTCGCGAGCAGCGCGCCGATGTCGTGGTTCGCGAACAGCTGCGTGAACATGTAGACGAACGCGGCGATGCCGACCACGCTGGCGATCCGGCCGACGGCGTGGATCGCGCGATAGCCGAACACGGTCAGCACGACGATCACGGCCGCGAACAGCAGGATGCCGGCCGCGTCGTCGATGTGCAGCAACTGCGCGACGGCCTGCCCGGCCAGCACCGAGCCGCTGGCGGAAAAGCCGATGTACATCAGGCACACGAGCACGATCGGGATCATCGCGCCATAGACGCCGAACTGCACGCGGCTCGAGATCATCTGCGGCAGCCCGAGCTGCGGCCCCTGCGCGCCATGCAGCGCCATCACCGCGCCGCCGATGAACTGGCCGAGCAGCAGCGCGACCAGCGACCAGAACACGTCGCCGCCGAGCACGACCGCGAGTGCGCCCGTGACGATGGCCGTGATCTGCATGTTCGCCGACAGCCACAGCGTGAACTGGCTCAGCAAGCCGCCGTGGCGCTCGGCGTCGGGAATGAAGTCGATCGAACGGACTTCGATCAGGCCGCCGGCTTTTCCACTGGGATTCGTTGACACGGGGAAATCTCCAAAATACTCAGGATCACAAATGGTTTGAACGAGACGGGAAGCTGCGAGCCGCCCTTTCGGCTCGGCGGGTGCGGGGCGCCGTGGATCGCCGGCATGCGCCACGCACGCATGGTCTGCGCACTGGCGCGCAAGCGGCACGATGTGTGCCGACATTGCCAGCGGATGATCTTGTATATACAACTTGTGAGGTATCGGTGATTACCCGGAATCCGCCGATTTTCGAAAATGTCCGAATGATCGGGCTACGTTCGGCCTGTCCAGTCGAAAGATGAATGTCGGAATAATGAAAGCTCAGGCGCGTGCGGGCGATGCCTGATCGGGCTCGGCCGTCATGTCGGCGGCGGGAAGGAGATTCAGCATGCGCCGGGCGGCCTCGATGTCGCGCACGTGCAGCCATTCGTCGTAATCGTCGCGGCGCAGCATCACGACGCCCCGCTTCTCTTCGCCGGGCCGATGCATCCGCGCGAACAGCGGGTGCGTATCCGCGTTGACCGTGAGCATCGCCATGCCCACGCGCTCGCGGCCGTTGTCACCTTCGTAGCGCCGCCAGATGCCGGCGACGCAGTACGGCTGCCAGCCGTCGACGCCGATCCGCTGCCACACGTTGCGGCCGGTTTCGTAGCAGGGTTCGAAGATCCAGCGCACCGGAATCAGGCAGCGCTGGCCGTTGCGCCACGCGTTGCCGTAGAGCCGCGACGAGCCGACCGTTTCCGCGCGCGCGTTCACCGTGTCGAGCTTCTTCTTTTTACGGCCGTTCTCGTCGAGCCGCTCCGGCTGCATGAATTTCGGCCAGAAGCCGAACACGGCCATGACGACTTCGAGGCCGTCGCCGGCGGCGCGCGCGATCGGCGCCGCGTAGTCGGGATACACGTCGGGGGCCCACGGGTCGCGGCGATACAGATCGCCGATGCCGATCTTCAGTTCGCTGATGCCCGGGTCTTCGTCGGGGGCGCGGTAGTGAGTGCACACGGCTCGGCGGATGATGGATGCAATGTTTCCATCGTAGGTCAGCGCAGGGCCGCGATCGCACTACTGTTTGGTAAGACGAAACACTTTTACGAATCTATTTTTCCATGGCTCGCCGCCGGCGCGATGCGTACAGGCAGATCAGCTCCAGCGCGATCGTCGCGCCGGCCAGCGACGTGATTTCCGCATGATCGTACGGCGGCGACACTTCGACCACATCCATGCCGACCAGGTTGATGCCGTCCAGATGCCGCAGGATCTCGAGCGCCTGATGGCTCGACAACCCGCCCGAGACCGGCGTCCCCGTGCCCGGCGCGAACGCCGGATCGAGGCAGTCGATGTCGAACGTCAGGTACACGGGATGGTCGCCGACCCGCTCGCGAATGCGCGCGGCGACCGCGGCGGGCGTCGACGCATGCACCCGGCGCGCATCCTGGATGTCGAAGCCCATCGGCTCGTCGTTGGTCGTCCGGATCCCGATCTGCGCCGACCGTTCGGGCACGACCCACCCTTCCCGCGCCGCGTGATAGAACATCGTGCCGTGATCGATGCGCTTCACGTCGCGGTCGGGCCACGTGTCGGTATGCGCATCGAAGTGCACGAGCGACAGCGGCCCGTGCACCTTCGCATGCGCCTTCAGCAGCGGATACGTGATGAAGTGATCGCCGCCGAGCGTCAGCATCGCGCAGCCGCGCGCGAGGATCGCATCCGCATGCCGCTCGATCGCACCCGGCACCGATTCGGGCTGCCCGAGATCGAATGCGCAATCGCCGTAGTCGACCGCGGCCAGCACGTCGAACGGATCGAACGACCACGGCCACGGGCGCTCCCACGCGATGCCCGTCGACGCGATCCGCAACCCGCGCGGGCCGAAGCGCGTGCCGGGCCGATGCGACGCGGCGGAGTCGAACGGCACGCCGGTGATCGCGAGGTCGACGCCGCCGAGATCGCGGCTGAAACGCCGGCGCATGAAGCTCGTCGCGCCCGCGAAGGTCGGTTCGGCCTGCGTGCCGTAGAGGCTGTCGCGCGTGAAGGCGAAATCGTTCTGGCTCATCGTCGGATTCCTGTCTGGTGGGAAACGGCCGCGCGGCTCGCGACCTCGTGCCCGATTCTGCCGTCACGGCATCCGACGAAAAATATGAACTAACATAAGCCGACTTCACGAAACGCGACGTATCGCCATGCTGACCCGATTGAGAGACATGGATTTGCAGTTGCTGCGGCTCTTTCTGACGATCGTCGAAAGCGGCGGCTTCAGCGCCGCGCAGGGCACGCTCGGCATGGCGCCTTCGACGATCAGCACGCAGATGGCCAAGCTCGAGACGCGCCTCGGGTTCCGGCTGTGCGATCGCGGCAAGAGCGGCTTCCGGCTGACGCCGAAGGGCGAGCGCGTGCTGCAGTCGACGCGGCGGCTCCTGCACGCGATGGACGTGTTCACGCGCGATACGCAGCACGTGTCGGGTACGTTGCTCGGCGAACTGCGCATCGGGCTGTCCGAGCGGCTCGCACCGGACGTCGTCGAATCGATCGCGGCGAGCGTCGGCCGCTTCCGCGAACGGGCGCCCGATGTGCTGATCGAAATGATCGAGGTGCCGCCCGACGAACTGGAGCGCCGGCTGCTGAAGGGCGAACTGCAGCTCGCGATCGGCTACTTTTCCGGCCACCAGGCCGGCCTGCACTACGCACCGCTGTTCGTCGAACACCAGTCGCTGCACTGCGGCGCGCGGCATCCGCTGTTCGCGAAGAAGACCGTGTCGGTCAACGACATTGCGAACGCGAGCAACGTCGCGCGGCTCTACAAGACGAATACGTCGGGTGCGGTGCCGCGCGACGCGCAACCGACCGCGTTCTCCGAAAACGTCGACGCCGACGTGATCTTCATCCTGTCCGGCGCGCATGTCGGCTTCCTGCCCGACCATGTCGCGGCGCCGTGGGTCGCCGCAGGCAAGATGCGCCGGCTGCTCGCGAGCAAGCTGAGCCATACGGTCGAATTCCAGCTCGCGACGCCAAGGAACTGCGATGGCAGCGAAGCGCTGGCGGCGTTCACGGCGGCGCTTGCCGAACGGTTCGGCGGGCTCGACGGCTTCGCGGATCAGTGACCGGCGCGCGCCGCCCGCTTTGCGTCAGACGAGTTGGTCCGACGCAATGACCTGCACGCCCGGCCGCGCGTCGATCGCCGCGTCGAGCATCGCGCGGGCGATCCGCGACGCGGGATTCACGCGCCACTTCGCCGGCAAAACAGGCCGGGCCACGTTCAACACGGACACCAGCAGCCGCTCGCCGAGCCTGAATTCGTCGCGGCTGCCGCCGATCAGGCCGGGCCGCACGTAAGTGAGCGACGCGAACCCGACGCCGGCGAGCGCCTGCTCGACCTCGCCCTTCACGCGGTTGTAGAAGATGCGCGACGCCGGATCCGCGCCGAGTGCGGAATTCAGCACGTAAGCCGGCGTGCCGGAGCGGTGTGCGCGCCGCGCGATCGCGAGCGGATAGTCGTGGTCGACGCGCCGGAATGCCGCCTGGGAGCCCGCAGCCCGCATCGTGGTGCCGAGCGCGCAGATCACGGCATCGGCGTGCCACCAGTCGGCCGTGTCGGGCAGATGATCGAAATCGACCTCGAGCGCGCGCATCTTCGGGTGCGGCGACAACGGGCGGCGCGCGACGACGATCACCTGATCGACCCGCGCGTCGGCGAGCGCGACTTCGAGGACGTGACGCCCGACGAGTCCGGTCGCGCCGACGAGCAGCAATTTCATGTCCGATCCTTCCGAGTAGAGCCTGCGTTGGCGAGCCGGGAACGGCCCGGCTTACGGCTTCCCCCATGATCGTCGGCCGACTCGGCGCCGACAACCCTCCAACATCTCCAAAAGTTACAGGGTGCGCTACAAACCCGCCGCCTGTCGCGACACGCTCGGCGCGACACCCGTCCAGCGCTTGTACGCCTGCGAGAACGACGACATGTCGCTGAATCCCAGTTCCTGCGCGATTTCCTTGATCGACAGCCGCCCTTCCGCGATCAACGCCTGCGCGCGGGTCTTGCGCACCGCGCTCGAAATGTCCCGGAAGCACGCGCCCTCCTCCTGCAGCCGGCGCTTCAACGTGCGCTCGCTGGTGTTGAGCAGCGTCGCGATGTCCTTCAGCTGCGGCGGCCGGTCGAACGGGCGCGTGGCCAGGTACTCGTTCAGGAACGACACGAGGTCGACGCGCGTCCGCCTGCGCGTGATCAGCTCGGCACACATGCGCTCGCACATCGCCGCGGTCGCGGCATTCGCCTGCGGCAACGGCCGCTCGAGATGCGCATGCTCGAACGTGAGCGTGCTGGCGGGCTGGCCGTGCCGGATCTTCGCGCCGAGCACCGGTTGCTGCGCGTCAGCGTCAGTGCCGGGGCCGACGCCATACGCAAGATCGAACGTCGCGAGTGCGAACGCGCTGCCGATCACGTCGCGCAGCACGCGGCACGTCGCGCCCATCGCGCGTTCGACGAAGAAGCGCTGCACGTTCGCTGCGAGCTCCGGCGACGCGTCGAACTGAATCACGTCGCGCTGCCCGGCCCGGCGGAACGTCATCCCGACGAACGTATAGGTCAGCGCCAGGTAGCGGCCCGCGAGCGCGATCGCGTCCATGCCGGTCGCGCTGCTCAGCAGCCCGTAGCCGAGCAGCCCGTATGCCGAAAGCTGGTACGACAGGCCGACCTTGAGGCCGACGCCGGCCTCGCCGGCGGTCAGGTCGAGCAGGTTCGACGCCACCGCCAGTTCCTGCGCGGCCAGCACCGTGAAGTCCGGGTCAGCAAGCTGCTTCAGCGTGAGCTGCGACCCCTTGAGCAACGCCTGCGGCGCGATCTTGCGGTCGCGGCCGAAGTCGATCATCAGCAGGACGGAAGCCGGGCTGCGGGCAAAGTTCCAGACATTCATCAGACGCCTCGCGACGTGGGTTGGCCTAGATTCTAAAGCGGTTGGCCCGCCCCAGCATGGATCGCGCGAGCCCGCGCGCCGATGATGAACGACATCGCAACCGCACGGCGTCGATCCCCATGAAGCGCTCCTCGCTCTTTCGTCCTGCCCGCACGCTGCTGCTGGCCGCCGGCCTGTCGAGCGCATCGCTCGCACCGGCACTGGCCGACGACGCCGTTTCGCCCAATCCACCGGAGTCCGCCACCATGCCCAAGACCTACGCCGACCATCCCGTCTGGCGCGACATGCAGACATTCCTTCCGACCGACTTCCAGTGGAAGGACGGCCAGCAACCGGCGGAAGAATGGTGGTCCTGGCACGGCCATCGCATGCATCTCGACACGTACCGCAACCGCCAGGCGCGGGTGAAGGTGATCCTGTTCCATGGCGTGGGCACCAACGGCCGGCAGATGTCGATGATCCTCGGCGAGCAACTGGCGCGCCGCGGCTATGAAACGCTCGCGGTCGATATGCCCGAGTACGGGATGACCGAAGTCGCCAAGGGCACACTGGTCCGCTATGACGACTGGGTGCGGGCGGGCAGCGACCTGATCGACGCGGAGCGCGCGAAGGACGGCCGGCCGATCGTGCTCTACGGGCTGAGCGCGGGCGGCATGCTCACGTATCACGTGGCCGTGATGAACGGCAAGGTCAAGGGCATCATCGGGATGACCTTCCTCGACCAGCGCCTTCAGCAGGTGCGCGATGAAACCGCGCGCAGCGTGTTCATGAGCCGCGTCGGCGGCCCGATGATGCATCTCACCGCGATGACCCCGCTGAAATCGATGCGCGTGCCGATGACGCTCGCCAGCAAGATGTCCGCGCTCGTCAACGATCGGGACGCGCTGAAGGTGTGGCTGTCCGATCGCACGTCCGCCGGCAACGCGATGACGATCGCGTTTCTCGATTCCTACATGTCGTACCGGCCGGCGGTCGAGCCGGAGGATTTCGCCGTGTGCCCGATCCTGCTCACGCAACCGGCCGCGGACCGCTGGACGCCGTTGCACCTGAGCGAACCGTTCCTGCAGCGCGTGCGGAAAGTGCCGGTGAAGGTCGTCATGCTGGACAACGCGGGCCACTATCCGCTCGAACAGCCGGGGCTGTCGCAGATGGTGGAGGCGATCGATGCGTTCTATCGGGAGGTGACGGCAAAGTGAATGCCGGGCGCGGATCGCCTAGAACACCGTTCGAACGCCGACCCGCAACACGCCCTGCCGCGCGCCCGACGATGCGGTGAACGTGCCGCACACCGATGCGATCACGTCCTCGCCGCCGCTCGCCTGTTGATACACGGCACTCATGTAGACGTCGGTCTTCTTCGACAACAGGTAATCGAGCGTGATGCCGGCCTGGTTCGAATGATTGCCGGTCAGCTGCCGGTTGCCCTTCGCGTACAGGTAGTTCGCATACGCGAAGAAATCCGGCGCGAACCGGTACAGCCCGCCGATCTCGTAGGTGTCGACGTGCGCGCCCGTCAGCGTGTTGCGCGTATTCACGTACAGCGCGTCGAGCGCGAAGTCGCCGAATGTATAGCGTCCGCCCGCGCCGGCATTGCGGATGCCGAGGTGCCCGTTGTCGATTCCCTCTTCCTTCGAATACGTGTACGCCGCATCCAGCCGCAACGGCCCGTTGTCGTAGGACACGCCGAAGCTCGACAGGTTGTTGCTGCCGGTCTGCCCGGCGATGTTGCTGAAGCCATACAACGCGCCGAACCGGAACCCGCCGTAATACGCGGACGTGAACTTGATCGCGTTCGGTGTTGCGCCCCCGCCCGCCGTACGCGTGTAGTCGAAGGTGCCGAGCGCCGCGCCCAGTTTCGAGAACGGGCCGCCCGGCAGCTGGTACAGGCTGACATACGAAATCTCGTGCCCCCAGCGATGCAGCGACAGGTTGTCGAACATGTAGTCGAACTGCCTGCCGAGCGTCACGGTGCCGTACGGCGTGACGATGCCGACATAGGACTCGCGTCCGGACAGTGCGCCGCCGCGCACCGTGCCGCTGTTGATATCGGGCTGCGACGCCATGAAGACGAGCGCCTGGAACCCGCCGCCGAGATCCTCGACCGTGCGGATCCCGATCAGGTTGGGCGCCTGGATGCCGGACATCGCCTGAACCAGCGCCTTGCCGCCCGAATTGCTCACGTACGAAATGCCGTTGTCGACCAGACCAAACAGCGTGACCGAACTCTGCGCGTGCACGTGGCACGACACCATCGCCAACGCGACGGCCATTGTCTTCATTCTCACGGATGCTGTCTCCAAACCGTCAGTGTCCGACGCACCGTTCGCATACGAGCGAACCGCACGCCGGCCTGTCATTTTTATTAGTAAAACTATCTAATCGGCGCGTGCGAGATATGTGTTCCCCGCTCGATGCGCCGCCGTGGGCCGTGTTACCCGGCGTCGACTGATGGATCGCGCGCGCCGTCGCCGGCCGAACCCGTCGATGACGGGAACGACCGGCGGCGAGTCGCGCCTGTTACAGCATCACGTTGATGACCTTCTTCTCGACATAGCTGACCATTTCCTCGATCCCCTCTTCCCGGTCGACGCCGCTGTTCTTGAAGCCGCCCCATGGCACGCCGAGGAAGTGCGTGTTGCTGCCGTTGACGAACACGCTGCCCGCACGGATGCGACGCGCGGTGTTGAGCGCCTGCCGGATGTCGTTGGTCCAGATCGCTGCCGAGAGCCCGTATTCCGTGTCGTTGGCCATCGCGACCACTTCGTCGACATCACGCCATCGTGCGACCGACAGAATCGGGCCGAAGACTTCCTCGCGCCACAGCCGCATCTCGGGCGTGACATCGGCATAGACGGTCGGCTCGACCCAGAAGCCTTTTTCGAAAGCGTGCCCGGGCGGGCGGCGGCCGCCCGTCATCAGCCGCGCGCCATGCGTCTGCGCCGGGTCGAGAAAGCTCATCACGTGTTCGTAGCTCTTGCGCGAATTGATCGGGCCCATGCCCGTGTCGGGCAACATCGGATCGCCGACGCGGATCGCGGCCACGCGCTCGACGACACGCGCGAGCACGTCGTCGTAAATGTCGTCGTGCACCAGCAGCCGCGAATTGGATCCGCACGACTGGCCCTGCCACGAGAAATTCATCCCGCGCACCGCGCTCTCGGCGGCCGCGTCCGGATCCGCGTCCGGAAACACGATCATCGGATTCTTGCCGCCCAGCTCGAGCGTCACGTGCTTGACGCCCACCTCCGCCGCACTGCGCTGGATCGCCTGCCCGGTCGGCACGGACCCGATCAGCGCAAGACGCTTCACGTCCGGATGGCGCACCAACGCATCGCCGACTTCCGCGCCCGTGCCGTTGACGATGTTGAACACGCCGGCCGGCAATGTCTCGCGCGCGACCTCACCGAGCACGAGCACGGACAACGGCGACGTTTCGGGCGGCTTCACCACCACCGTGTTGCCGGTCACGAGCGCAGATGCGGTACGCGCCGCGGAGAACATCGCCGGATGATTGAACGCGGCGATCCGGCCGACGACGCCGTACGGCTCGTACACGGTCATGTGCAGATGGCGGCCGGTGGCCGGGATCGTCTCGCCGTGCAGCCCGTGCACGAGCCCCGCGTAATAGCGCAGGCTGCGCACCGTCTCGTGCATGCTCGCGAGCGTCGGCACGTAGGTGTTGCCTGAATCGAGCACCTCGATGCGTGACAACGCCTCCGCGCGTTCGAGCAAGCGCTCGCCAAACCCGCGCAACAGTTCGCCGCGCTCCTCGCCGGTGCGTTCGGCCCACGCAGGCCACGCGCGCTGCGCAGCGTCTACTGCACGCGCGACGTCCTTGCGCGAACCGGCTGGCGCGCGGCCGATCACTTCCTCGGTAGCCGGGTTGATCGACGCCGCCCACTCGCCGGTCTCGCTTTCCACCAGTTCGCCGTCGATCAGCAAACGGCCGGTTATCCACTGCTCGTCCATACTCGTCTCCTCGATGATTCGATCGCCGGTCAACGCGCGCCCGTGTGTTGCTCGTGCTGCACGCGCCGCTTCCACAGCGCCCACGGGCGCTCGACCTGCGTTTCGATGTTCGCGCACGCGGTCGCGGCTTCCTGCTCGCTCAGATAAACCACGTCACCCAGTTGCAGGGCCTCGATCTGCATCCGCGCATTCACTTCCGCGTAGACCGCGCGATACACGGCCTGCTTGAGCGTCGGCGCGACCACGGTCGAACCGTGACCGCGCATCAGTACGAACGCCGCACTGCCGAGCCGCTGCGCCAGCGCCGCGCCGAGCGCGTTGTCGCGCACGAGCAGGTCCGTCGCATCGCCGGCGGTATCGCGAATCTCGAACACCGGCGTACCCGCGCCAAGAAATCCGCTCATGTGGCACACCGGCCGCAGCGGCGTGCGTTGCGTCACGCTGAACGGCAGCACGGTCGGCGAATGGCTGTGCACGATCGCGTGCACGTCCGGACGCGCTTTGTAGATCTCGCCGTGGATGAAACGCTCCAGATAGACGGCGCGCCCGCCGGCATTGACCGGCACGCCGTCCAGCGTGAATTCGACGATGTCGTCGATGCCGACGGTGCCCGGCGCCATGTTGCGCGCCAGCAGGAAGCGCTGCGGATCCTTGTCGTGACGGACGCTGACGTGACCGAAGGCATCGACGATGCCCTGGTCGAACAGGATGCGGTTCGCGCAGACGAGATCCTCGACGAGCGCGGGATCCGGCGCATCGGCGGGACGCCCGGCATCGTCCGCATACGCGGCTGCGCCGCCGGATTGAAGATGAAGAGTACACATGGGTCGGCCTGTTTTCGGGTTGACTGGCAGTGCGCACGCCCGCTTCGCGTCGCGAGGCGGACCGTCAAGCACCCGGCCAGCTTAGGACCGCGCCGACCATAGGTCTATTAGCTATTGATCGCCAAACAGATAGCCCGATGACTATGAATTCGGGACGCCCGCTGCCGCGCCCGGCGACGCGGAATCGACGATGAACTGCACGAGTTCGGCCTGGAACGCCGAGAAGCGCTTGTCGTCGCGATGCACGAGATAGATCGGCACCTTCATCGACAGCTCCGGGCGATCGAGCACGACCAGTTCGCCGCGCTCGATCTCCGCACGCACCGCCGACGCGAACATGAAGCTCACGCCGAGGTTCGCGCGCACCACGTGTTTCATCGCCTCCGGATGCCCGAGTTCCATCACGACCTTGCGCTGTTCGAGGCCGCGCTCGCGCAGCCGCGCCTCTTCGAGCTCGCGGCGCGGCTGGTTGCGCGGCGTGCTCACGAACGGTACGCGGCGCAGGTCGAGATCGCCGGCCGGCTGCGCGGCCCACGGGCTCGACGCGCCGCACACGAGCAGCAGTTCGTCCTCCCACACGGGAATGGTCGCCAACCCTTCGAGATCCTGATTGGCCGCGATCAGGATGACCGCGAAATCGCAACCGCCGACACGGGTCGCATCGACGGCCGCCTGCGGCGTCAGGATCTGCACGGTCACGAGCCCGTCGGACTGCCGCCGGTGGAACTCGGCGAACAGCGGCGGCAACGCGTACGAGCCGATCGACATCGACGTCGCCACCACCGCGGTGCCCATTTCGCCCTGCTCGAGACCGGCGAGTTCGCGCTCGACCTCGCGAGTGCGCGTGATCACCTCGGTCGCCCAGCGATAGATGCGCTCGCCGGCTTCCGTGAGTGCGATGTTGCGGCCGGCGCGCTTCACGAGCGCGTAGCCGAGCCGCTTCTCCATGCTGCGCACGTGCGCGGTCACGACCGGCTGCGCGATGCACAGGCGGTCGGCCGCGCGCGTGACGCTGCCGAGCTCGACCACCGTGCAGAACACCTCGAGCTTCTGAAAAGTGAGATACGAATCGAATCCGCGCACAGTCCCCTCGCCCATAGCCATCCGGGTATCGGATAGCACCGTAATACGTATTGGAAGATATGTTTCAGGTTACGCACAATCGAATGAACCCACAACCGAGAGGCCTGCGTTCAGGCCCACCTGGAGACATCATGGTTCGTTCGACGTCTGTTCCGGCCGGTCGCCGCGCCCCGCGTTCGCGGGTCGCGCCGGCCTGCCCTGCCGCCCGGCACCGCGAGGTGCGTCGATGAAAACCGATACGTACGACTACGTGATCGTCGGCGCCGGCTCGGCCGGTTGCGCACTCGCCTACCGGCTCGGCGAGGACGCGAACGTCCGCATCCTCGTGATCGAGGCCGGCGAGCAGGATCGCTCGCCGTACATCAAGGTGCCGCTGACGTGGGGCCAGATCCTGAAGAACCGGCTGTTCGACTGGGGCTATTTCACCGAGCCGGAAGCCGGCATGGACGGCCGCCGGATCGAATGCGCGCGCGGCAAGGTAGTAGGCGGCTCGTCGTCGATCAACGGCATGGCCTACGCACGCGGCGCGCGGGAAGACTACGAAGGCTGGGCCGACGAATTCGGCCTGACCGACTGGTCCTACGACGCGGTGCTGCCGTACTTCAAGCGCTCCGAATCGTGGGAGCGCGGCGAATCGGCGCTGCGCGGCGGCCGCGGTCCGCTCACCGTGATCCGGCTCGACTATCGCGACCCGTTGGTGGGTGGCTTCCTCGACGCGACACGTGCCTGCGGCTATCCCGAGAACGACGACTACAACGGCGCATCCGTCGAAGGCTTCGGGCCGATGCAGGCCACGATCCGCAACGGCCTGCGCTGCAGCGCCGCGGTCGCCTACCTGCGCCCGGCGCTCGCGCGCGGCAACGTCACGCTGGTGACGGGTGCCCTCGCGAAGCGCATCGTGCTCGATACCGACCGGGGCGCGCCGCGCGCCATCGCGATCGAGTATCGCCGGGGCGAATCCGACTACCGCGCCGATGCGCGCCGCGAAGTCATCCTCTGCGGCGGCGTGATCAATTCGCCGCAACTGCTGATGCTCTCCGGCATCGGCGCGGCCGACAGCCTGCGCGCGCACGGCATCGCGTCGACAGTCGAATTGCCCGGCGTGGGCACGAACCTTCACGATCACATCGTGTTCGACCTGCGCTGGAGCCGCAAGGAACCCGGCCCGCTGCACCGGATGATGCGTGCCGATCGCATCGCGTTCGACGTCGTGCGCACGTTTGCCGGCGGCAACGGCTTCTCGAGCACGATCCCCGCCGCCGCGCTTGGCCTGGTCAGGAGCCAGCCTCACCTGCCGCTGCCGGACGTGCAGCTGATCCTCGCGGCCGGCGCGATGAACGCCGCTCCGTATTTCGAGCCGTTCAAGCATGCGTATGCCGATTCGTTCGCGATCAAGGGCATTTTCCTCACGCCCGAAAGTCGCGGCCGCGTGTCGCTGAAGTCGGCCGATCCGGCCGAGCATGCGCGGATCGAACAGAACTTCCTCGCCACCGAGAACGACCGCATCGCTGCGCGGGAGATGTTCCGGCGCATGCGGGAAATCGGCGCGCAGGCCGGACTGCGCCCGTTCATCGACGCAGAGATCGCACCGGGCCCGCAAGTCCAGAGCGATGCAGACGTCGACGCGTTCATTCGCCGCATCGCGATCACCCTTCATCACCCGGTCGGCACGTGCCGCATGGGCCGCGATAACGATCCGGCGGCCGTGGTGGATACGCAGATGCGCGTGCGCGGCGTGGCCGGCTTGCGGGTGGTCGACGGCTCCGCGATCCCGCGCATCATCCGCGGGCCGACCAACGCGCTGATCATGATGATGGCCGAACGCGCGGCGGATTTCATGACCGGGAAAGCCGTGCCGGTGCCGCAGGCGCAGGCACGCGCCACGGCACGGATATAGACAGTCGCGCGCGGGGCAGCGCACCACGCCCCGCTTCGATTCATTCCAATTCATTCAGGAGACACCGATGACCCATTCCTGCGGGCATGCGCATTGCCATGCGCACATCACGAATGCCGAACCGCATGCCTTCTCCCTCGCACTCGGCAACGTCGAAATCATCCGGCTGTACGACACGACGCTGCTCGGCGAAACCGCGCAGAGCTGGCTGCCGGACTTCGACCGCGCACGCGTGGCGGAACACGAGCACTGGCTCGCGCCGACGCACTACGATCCCGAAAGCGGCCGCATCCCGATGCCCGTGCACAGCTGGATCGTGCGGACCGGCCGGCATACGGTGCTGATCGACAGTTGTATCGGCAACCACAAGGAGCGGCCGGGGCTGCCGGAAATGCACCGGCTGTCGACGCGCTATCTCGACCGGATGCGCGCACTCGGCATCCAGCCCGAGGAAATCGACTACGTGATGTGCAGCCACCTTCACGCCGATCACGTCGGCTGGAACACGCAGCTCGTCAATGGTGTGTGGGTGCCGACCTTCCCGAACGCGCGCTACGTGATCTCGCAGGTCGAGCACGATCACCTGGTCCGCGCGATCCGGGGCGAAGGCCCCGCCGGCCCCGCGTGGTTCAGCCCGATGTACAACGACAGCGTGCTGCCCGTGATCGAGGCCGGCCAGGCCACGATGTTCGACGACACCTACGAGCTCGACGACACGTTCCTGATCCGCCACGCGCCGGGCCATTCTCCGGGTCACGTGCGCATCGAGCTGACGTCGCAGGGCTCGCGCGGCGTGTTCAGCGGCGACATGCTGCACTCGCCGATCCAGATCCCGTTCTGGCAATGGAGCAGCAAGGTCTGCGACGATCGCACGCTCGCCGCGAAGAGCCGCTTCGAGCTGCTCGCGCATTGCGTCGAGCACGGCGCACTGCTGCTGCCCGGTCATTTCGAGGCACCGCACGCGGGGCATATCGTCGATACGGCCGGCACGTTCGGCATCGAGTTCCTGCGCTGACGCACGCATGGCCGCCGCGGCGGCCATGCCGCGCGAACCGGTGGGCTCATCCGGCGAAGCCGCCGGATGCGAGAAAGCGCGCCTCGTCGCGCGTCGTCTCGCGGCCGAGCAGCGCGTTGCGATGCGGGAAGCGGCCGAAGCGCGCGACGATCTCCCGGTGCCCGATCGCATGCGACAGCCACGGCTGGCCGAGCCTGCCGTTCAGTTCGACGGAAATCCGCTGGTCGTCGAGGTCTTCGGAATGGGCGAACGGCAAACAGAAGAACAGGCGCAGCGGCCGTTCGACCTGCGCCATCTGATCGTGCTCGTACGCGTGCATCGCGAACTGCCGTGCGATCGCATCGGTCGCATACATGCGCGCGGTGCCGCGAAACGCATTGCGCGGAAACTGGTCGGTGAGCAACAGCAGCGCGAGCGTCCCGTATGGCGTCGACAACCAGCCGTCCAGCTCGCGCCTTGCAGCGGCCAGGTGCGTATCGAGAAAGCGCTCGCGAAAGCGGCGATCGAAATCGGGATGTTTTGCGAACCATTGCGCGGGCCCGGCATCGATCCAGAACATGATGACGGCCTGCGCCGGCGGCGCGGCAAACAATGGCATATCGATCTTCATGGCGAAGAGATGAACGACGGGTGAATGGAAGCGGCACGTCGACGACGGCCGTGCCCGCACACGGCCCGTCGTCCTCCTGCGATTCAGGTGCGTTGGAACAGCAGCGTGGCAGCCACCGCAACCACGGCCGGCACGCCGAATACGATCGCGAGGATCGGCAGCTCCTCGCGTACGCCGTAGCCGGCCCGATACACGCCAACCCACAGGTTGGCCAGCGAGACAACGAGCCAGACCGGCACGAACGCCTGGGCGGCAAACGCCAGCGATGCCGCGTGCGTGCCCCACAATTGTCCGAACAACAGGAACACGGCCAGCAACAGCACGCCGGCGACGATCGTCCAAAGTGTATGCATCGTGCCCCCGGTTACGCGAAGACGCCGAGCATCTTGCCGATGTCCTTTCCCGCATACGGCGGGAACACGTCGAGCACCGCGTCGGGATTGCCGATCAGCATCGCTTTGGTATTGCTCAACGCGTCGAAGCCGGCCTTGCCGTAGTACTTCCCCATCCCGCTGTTGCCGACGCCGCCGAACGGCAAACTGTCGATCCAGCAATGCAGGTTGGTCTGGTTCACGCATCCGCCGCCGAACGACAGGCTGTTGAGCACGCAGTCGATGCTCGCCTGCCGCTTGCTGAACACGTAGCACGCGAGCGGCTTCGGCTTGCGCTTCATGATGCCGACGATCTCGCGCAGGTCACGGTACGGCAGCACGGGCAGCACCGGGCCGAACACTTCCTGTTGCATCGCCGGATCGTCCCAGGTCGACGGGTACAGCACGGTCGGCTCGACATAGCGTGCCGCGATGTCGTGGCGGCCGCCGTGCACGACCTTGTCGGCGACGATGTAAGACGCGACGCGTTCGGCATCGTGTTCGCTGATCATTCGCGCGAAATCGGGGCTTTGTTGCGGATCGTCGCCGTACATCGCGGTGATCGACGCCTTGAGCTTCGCGATGAAGGCCTCGGCCACCGATTCATGCACGTACACATAGCCAGGCGCGATGCACCATTGTCCCGAGATCGCGTTGTGCCCCCACGCGACACGGTCGGCCGCGATGTCGAGATTCGCGGTTTCGTCGACGATGCACGGGTTCTGCCCGCCGAGTTCCAGCAAGACCGGTGTCAAATGCTCGGCGGCGGCGCGCATCACGACCTTGCCGACCGCCGAGCTGCCGGTGAAGAAGATGAAGTCGAACGGCAATTCCAGCAATGCGCCGATTTCCTGGCGACCGCCCGTGACGACGGCGACGTCCTCCGGTGAGAAGTACTGCGGCACGAGCCGGCTCAGCAGCGCGGCCGTCGCGGGCGTGGTGTTCGCCGGCTTCAGCACCACCGTATTGCCGGCTGCCAATGCCGCGATCGCCGGATCCAGCAGCAACAGAATCGGCGCGTTGAACGGGCCGATCACGAGCGTCACGCCGTACGGCTCCTTGTAGATCATGCCGGCGTTGCCGGCCGCCTCCAGCGCGGGCGGAATCGCCACTGTCTGCGGCGCCATCAGTTCGTGCAGATGCTCGCGGTAGTAGCGGATGACACCGGTCGGCACGGAGATTTCGAACAGTTGCTCGAACGGCGGCTTGCCGAAATCCTCGTACAGCGCCGCGCACAGTGCGTCCTGGTGATCGTGCAGCATCCGCTCCATCCGGTCGAGCTGCGCGATGCGCCATGCATGGGTTTTCGTGACGTCCGAGTCGAAGCGCGCACGTTGCGCGTCGAGCACGGACTGGTAGGGGTTCGACATGGTCGCGTTCTCCTTGGGGAAGCCGCCGGCCGGAGCGGCAACGGGCGGCATGCGGACGGCTCAGGCCTGCCCGATGTCGAGCCGGGTAATCCGGCCATCGGCGTCGACCCGGAACTTGAAGTACGTACGGAACGTGCCCCAGCGATCCGAATGAAACCGGCCGTGGATCTCGAGCCCGTCGTTGTCGACGCGATCGATCGTCGTGAAGCGCTCGGTCCCGATCGCGTCCCGGTTGAATGCGTGCAGGTCTCGTGGCCGGCCGTCGTCGTACAGCGTCGCATCGGGCGCGAACAGCGCGGCCCATGCCGCGCCATCGCCTTGCTGGAGCGCGTCGATCGCCCGCCGCACGACCGGATGGTGGAGTATGTCGGTGTTCACGATGCCGATCCTCGATGAAAGAAGGCCGCCCGTCGTCCTGCCCCGACCCGTGACGGGCAGGCAACGCGCGCCGGACGAAACTCGGGCAGCCGAGGTGTGTTACTTGGTCGTATAGCCACCGTTGATCAGGATCGTCTGGCCGGTGATCCACCAGCCGTCGCTGACCAGGTGACGAATGAACGGCACGACGTCCTCGATGTCGGTCAGCCCCGTCTTCGAATACTTCGACAGCGCGGCGGCCGTCTTGTGATACGCGACCGCGTCCGCCCCCTCCTCCGGGTAGAAGAACGGCGTGTCCATCGGTCCGGGCCCCACTGCCGTCACCGAAATGCCGCGCTCGCCGAACTCCTTCGCCGCCGCGCGCGTGTAGTGCTCGACGGGCGCCTTCGTACCCGCATACGCGGCGTAATAAGGCGTGAATGCGCCGAGCAGCGCCGTCACCAGCGAGACGATCTTGCCGTTGTCGTTCACGTGCCGCCCCGCTTCGCGCAGGAAAAAGAACGCCGACTTCGCGTTCACCGCGCTCATCTGGTCGTATTCCGCTTCGCTGATTTCGGTGAACGGCTTTTTCAGCACCTTGCCGACCGTGTTGATCGCGATGTCCGGGCGGCCGACCGCCGCAACCGCATCGGCGAACAGCTTCTCGACGGCCGCCGCGCTCGTCAGGTCCGCCTGGAATGCGACCGCCTCGGCGCCGGCCGCCTTGATCGCCGCGACCGTCGTCTCCGCGTCCGCCTTCGAGCTTGCGCTGTTGTAGTGAATCGCGACGGCCTTCGCGCCATGCGCGGCCAGATCGCGTGCGATCAGGCCACCCAGGTTCTTCGCGCCGCCGGCGATCAGTACGGTCTTGCCCTTGATTTCATGATTTGCCATTTCGCTCTCCTGATTCATTTGCTGTTCGATCCACGTCCGAGATGACGTTCCGGATCAGTGGCCCCGCGCCGGCTGCGGCCGGCCGCCCGGCACGTTACGCATTCGCTTTCGGCTGCAGCAGGTCGGACAGGCCGACGCGATGCAGCATCTCCGCACGCACGCGGTCGAGCACCGCGAAGCCGACAGCCGCGCCGTCCTGCGTCGGATCGATGTGCACGCGGAACGGACGCTTGCCGAACGGCATGCCCACGATGTCGACGATCGCACGTGCCACCTCGCTTGCGTCGGCGTCGGCCGGCACGATGTCCGCAAACGCCTTCAGCACCTGCTCGCCGAAGCCCGCATACGGCCCCGCATCGTATTCGGCCGCACGCGACGCGTCGGCTGGCGCGCCCGCATGCGCGAAATGGTTGGTGCCGCCGGTAAATGCGCCCGGCACGACGATCGACGTCTCGATGCCCCAGCGCGACAGCTCGCGCGCATACTGCACCGCGATCGCATCCATTGCGGCCTTCGCCGCGAAATACGGCGCCAGGTACGGCGGCGTGCCGCCCGCCGAGCTGCTGCTGGAGACCCAGAGCAGCAGGCCTCGGGCGCTTTTCCGCATATGCGGCAACACCGCGCGGTTCACGCGCTGCGTACTCAGCACGTTCACGTCGTACAGGTGCGCATACTGCTCCGGCGTAAACGCTTCGGCGGGACCGAACACCATGTGCCCCGCGTTGTGCACCAGCACGTCGATGCGGCCGGCCTCGGCGATCACGCTGGCGACGCCGGCGTCGACGGAATCCTGCGACTGCACGTCGATCTCGACGGTGCGCAGATCGATGCCCTGCGCTTTCGACTGCGCGGCCATCTGCGCGACGACCGGCGCATTGCGTCCGGCCGTATCGCGCATCGACGCGAACACGGTGTGGCCGGCCGCCGCCAGCGCTTCGGCCGTCAGGCGGCCGAAGCCGCTCGACGCACCGGTAATGAGAATGGTCTTGCCCATGACGACGCTCCTTGATTGACGACTGCGATCCTTCGATACGATCCGTGCGGACTCAAACCATCCCGCCGTTGCTGCGCAGCACCTGCCCGTTGATCCAGCCACCGTCCGGACCGACGAGGAACGCGACCGCGTTCGCGATATCGGCCGGTGTACCGAGACGCTCCAGCGGATTCATCTTCGACAGGCGCTCGATCAGCTCCGCCGACTTGCCGTTCAGGAACAGGTCGGTCGCGGTCGGCCCCGGCGCGACGGCGTTGACGGTGATCGAGCGACCGCGCAGCTCCTTGGACAGGATGCCCGTCATCGCTTCGACCGCTGCCTTGGTGGCCGTATAGACGCCGTACGTCTCGGGCCTCAGTCCGACCACGCTGCTCGACAGGTTGACGATGCGCCCGCCGTTGCGCAGCCGGCGCGCCGCCGCGCGCAGCGTGTTGAACGTCCCCTTCAGGTTGATGGCGATCTGCGTGTCGAACAGCGCGTCGTCGCTATCGACCAGTGGCGCCAGCTTCATGATCCCGGCGTTGTTCACCAGCACGTCGACGCCGCCGAACTTCGCTTCGGCCACATCGAACAGCCGCGCCACGGCAGCCGGATCGCTGACGTCCGCCTGGACCGCGACCGCCTGCCCGCCCTCGCCCGCGAGATCGCTCGCCAGCTCCTCGGCCTCGCTCGCCTTGCCTGCGTAATTGATGACGACGGCCAGCCCGTCGTCCACCAGGCGCCGCGCGATTGCCGCGCCGATACCTCGTGATGCGCCGGTCACGATCGCCACGCTTGTTCGATTGTTCATGTCTGCTTCTCCACGGTTTCGCGTCCAGCGCATCCGGACGCATGCCTGGCCCGCGCGATATCGATCGCGACGAGGGCCGATTCACGACGTTTCCTTCCTGTTACTTAGCACACCGATACTATTAATCCGGACCTTACCCGAACGAACCGGATACCCGCTCAGTCGCGCTGAGTCGATCGCGACACGGTTTCCCATGCGCGGATATCACGCTCGATCGATTCGGCTCGGCCGAGCATCGTTCCCACCGCATCGGCACCGAGCGCGAGATGGACCGGCGGCTTCTCCGCCTTGAGGATATCGACGATCGCCTGTGCGCCCTTTTCCGGCACATTGGGCTGCTTGCCTTGCAGTTGGCCGATGAATCCGCGGAACTGGCCGGCCGGCGTGTCCGCGTAGTCGTCGATCCGGTTCGACGTATACGCCAGCGAACGTCCGGCGAACTGGGTTTCGAAAATGCCGATCGTCAGCACCGTCACATGAATGCCGAGCGGTGCGAGCTCGCCGGCCAATGCCTCGCCGAGCACGCCGGTCGCGGCCTTGGCCGCGGCGTACACGCCCAGCCCCGGGTAGCCCGCGAACCCGGCGATCGACGAGAACTGCACGATGTGCCCCGAGCGCTGGCGGCGCATGGTGGGCAAGACCGCATGGATCAGGCGCAACCCGCCGAAAAAATTCACGTCGAAGATCTGCTGCGCATCGGCTTCGGTCGTCTCTTCGACCGCGCCGACCGTGCCGACGCCAGCATTGTTGGCGAGCACGTCGATCCGGCCGAACTGCTCGATCACACGCTGCACGCCCGCCGCTACCGTGTCGGGCTGCGTGATGTCCATCAGGACACCGAGCGCACGCCCGGGCGCAAGCCGTTCGAATTCGGCGACCTGCTCCGCGCCGCGTACGGTGCCCGCGACCCGCGCACCTTCTGCGAGCAGCCGTTGCGCCAGTTCGCGACCGAGACCGGACGAGACGCCAGTGATCAATACGACCTTGTCTGCCATCGATGCTGTGTTCATTCGAAAACTCCGGATCACTGAAAGTATTGGGATGGATCGAGTGTAGTCGAGCCGATGGCGCGAATGAACGTGGCGCGTCGAGATGCACTATCCACGATTGACTAACAATCGGTTCAACCATATTAGCGTTCCGACCGTGCCGGTTCTTTCAAGAATGCGTACCGGAAAAATGAAAATCCGGAAGCCGGCCGAGCGGACACATCGACGTTGCCGCGCGGTGTTTCATCAGACAACACGGGCCTTCCGTGTGCAGCCTCCCGTTTGACAATTCTTGACGCACGATGCGCCGGCAAGGTGCAATAGTGGGCACGCACGCCGGTTGCGTGCGTCCCGTCACGCCGCCGCCGGCATCGAGTCGCGCCGGCATCCGTTCGGAGTGGAAACCAGCATGAGCGACCCGCTTCACAGGACGCACCGGTTTCACAGCGACGACCCCGACGAAGTGTCCGATTTCATCGGCACGATCTATGCCGACAACCAGTTCACGGCGCAGCACGCGGTTCGTCGGAATGTCAGCATGACGGGACATGAATGGAACGGCATCGGCGTCTACGACGTCGACTACCTGATGCCTTTTCACTTCCGCTCGAACGATGCGCGTCCGAATTACCTGTTCCTGTCCTGCCGTCGTGGTCAGGCTCGTTACGAAAGCAACGGAGACGATGCGGCCTGCGCGACGGGTGACGTCATGCCGATTTCGTCGACTGGCCACTCGTTCTGCACGACGGGTGGCGACGGATTCGGCCATCTGTCGGTCATCATCGATGCGGACCGGGTCAACCGCTTTCTCGCACAATGGATTGGCCGGCCGGGGCTCGAGCCGGTCGAGTTCGGGCTGACACCGGTCTCGCCCGAGCTGCGGATGCAATGGAACGCCGCGGCCGGCTGCCTGCGCCGGATGATCAGGATGTCGCCCATTCCCGGCGTCGCCGTCGACGCGTTGCTCGAACACATGCTGAAGATCATGGTGGCCGGCCACGCGAACAACCACGGCGCGCTGTTCGACCGCGACCATTGCACGCCCGAACACCAGACGCGCATGGCAATCCACATGCTCGAGGACGCGCCGCTGCGGTGGAAAACGCTCGGCGCGATCGCGCACGTGCTCGGCTGCGCGACCGAGGCGCTGGAGCACGGCATCCGCCGCCTGACAGGCCGGTCATCGACCGAGCTGCGCTACGAAGCGCGCTTTCGCCACGTGAACCGCGCGCTCGCGCGAGGCGACGGGCCGGATTTCGATGCGACATTGCATGCGCATGGATTCTCGATCACGGCGCGCTTCATTCGGGAGTACTACCGTCGCTTCGGCGAACCGCCCGGCGCCACCTACCGGCGAAACCCGCACGCCGCCGATCAGCCGTTGACAGCCGACACCGCCAGCGCGCCGCTGTGCGCACAGACGATCAACCGGTTCATCGATGCGTCGCTGGAAAGCCGTATCGACACGGCCGACCTCTGCCGACTGGTTGGCATGAGCGAGCGTGCGACCATCGACGCATTCAGGATGCAGTTTTCCCGCACGCCGGCGCAATACATCATCGAGCGGCGGCTGGAACGCGCACGCCTGCTGCTCGAACATACGTCGGACAGCATCCTGTCGATCGCGCTGGACTGCGGATTCGGCACGCAAAGCTACCTGTCGACCGCGATCCGGCGGCACTTCGGCGTAACGCCGCGGGAATTGAGGATGCGGGCGGCATCCGCCGGCCGCAGCAGGACGGACGACGGTCAATACGATCCGGAGGACTAGGCGAAACCCGGAGCACCGGCATCGCAGCGTGCCGGATATCGAATGAACGTGTCTGCCGTCTACCTGTCGTAAATATCGCCGCGGATACGCGCGTTGCGCATCCGCGGCGCTTTTTCAGGAGGCTCGCCCGTCACACATGCACCGCGTGCCCAAGCGCACGCAGCGCGGCCTCCTGCAGCGCTTCGCCGAGCGTCGGGTGCGCATGGATCGTGCCGCCGATATCCTCCAGCCGCGCGCCCATCTCCAGCGACTGCGAGAACGCGGCAGCCAGCTCCGACACGCCGCGCCCGACCGCCTGCCAACCGACGATCAGGTGGTTGTCGCGCCGCGTGACGACACGCACGAAGCCGTCGGTCGCCTGCAGCGTCATCGCGCGCCCGTTCGCCGCGAACGGGAACGACGCGCTCACGCAGTCGACATCGGCCGCCCGCGCGTCGTCCGGCGACCAGCCGGCCGTGACGATCTCCGGATCGGTGAAGCACACGGCCGGGATCGATGCGGGCACGAACTTGCGGCGCTTGCCGGCGATCAGCTCGGCCACCATCTCGCCCTGCGCCATCGCGCGATGCGCGAGCATCGGCTCGCCGGCGACGTCGCCGATCGCCCAGACGTTGCGCATCGACGTCCGGCACTCGTCGTCGATCCACAGCGCGCGGCCGTTGCGATCGAGCGGCAGCGACTCGAGCCCGAAGCCGTCGACGCGCGGCCGGCGGCCCACCGCCACCAGCACGCGGTCGGCCTGCAGCGTCTGCTCCGCGCCATCGGCGGCCTGCACGCGCACCGCGCCGTGCTCCGCGAGCCCGAGCACCGTGTGGCCGAGCAACAGCCGCACGCCCAGCCGCGCGAGCGAATCGGCAACCGGCCGCGCGAGTTCGGCATCGTACGCGGGCAACACGCGCTCCGCCGCTTCGACGACGCTCACGTCGACGCCGAGCTTGCGATAGACGATCCCGAGCTCGAGCCCGATATACCCGGCCCCGACGACGACCAGCCGCTTCGGCAACGTCTCGGGCGACAGCGCCTCGGTGGACGACACGACATGCCCGCCGAACGGCATCGACGGCAGCGCGACCGGTTCGGAGCCGGTCGCGAGCAACAGGTGCTCGCAGCTGATGCGCGTCGTATGGCCGCCGCCGACGACGTCGACGGTCTTGCCGTCGACCACCTGCGCATCGCCGTGCAGCACGCGCACGCCGTTCTTCTTGAGCAGCGCGCCGACCCCGCGCGTCAGCCGGTCGACGATGCCGTCCTTCCAGGCGACGCTTTTCCCGATGTCGATCTCGGGCGTGCGCACGCGGATCCCGAGTGCGCCCTCGCCCGCGTGACCGCGGGCCTGTTCGAATGCATCGGCTACGTGGATCAGCGCCTTCGACGGAATGCAGCCGATGTTCAGGCACGTGCCGCCGAGCCGGTCGCGCTCGACGAGCACGGTCGGAATGCCGAGCTGGCCGGCGCGAATCGCGGCGACATAGCCGCCCGGGCCGCCGCCGATCACCAGCAGCGTGGTGTGTTCGTTCTTCATTGCGTGATCACTCCACGAACAGCAGTGCCGGGCGCTCGAGCACCGCGCGCACGGCCTGGATGAATTCGGCCGCATCCGCGCCGTCGACGACGCGATGGTCGAACGACGACGACAGGTTCATCATCTTGCGCGCGACGACCGCGCCGTCGCGAATCATCGGCCGCTCGACGATGCGGTTCACGCCGACGATGCCGACTTCAGGATGATTGATGACCGGCGTCGACACGATGCCGCCGAGCGCACCGAGGCTCGAGATCGTGATCGTCGAGCCGCTCAGCTCGTCGCGCTGCGCGCGGTTCGTGCGCACCGCATCGGCGAGCCGCGCGATCTCGGCGGAAATCGACCACACGTCGCGCGCTTCCGCATGACGCAGCACGGGCACCGTGAGGCCGCCGTCCGTCTGTGTCGCGACGCCCATGTGCACCGCGCCGTAGCGCGTGACGACACCCGCTTCGTCGTCGAAACGCGCGTTGATCTGCGGGAAGTCGCGCAACGCGATCACCATCGCGCGGATCAGCAGCGGCAGCGGCGTGAGCTTGCCGCGCGTGTCGCCGTGGCGGCGATTCAGTTCCGTGCGCAACGATTCGAGCTCGGTGACGTCGATCTCCTCGACGTAGCTAAAGTGCGGAATGCGGCGCTTCGCTTCCTGCATCTTGCGTGCGATCGCGCGCCGCAGGCCGATCACCGGCACGTCGGTTTCGTCGTTGCGTTCGGCGTAGCCCTGCGCGTGCGAACCGCGCGCCGCACCGCTGCCAGTGCCCGCATACGCATCGAGGTCCGCGTGCAGGATCCGCCCTGCTTCACCGGTGCCGCGCACATAGCGCAGCTCGATGCCCATGTCCCATGCGCGCTGGCGCACCGCCGGCGACGCGAGCGGCCGTTCGCCCGGCGCGAGCGCCGCGCGCGGCGGCTCCGCTTTCTCCGCGTGCTCGGCCTGCTTCGCACGACGCGGCTCCGCCGGTGCGTGCTTCGCGGCGGGCTTGGCGGACGATTCCGCCGGCGCCTCGGCTACCGCCTGCGACGGCGCCGAAGCGACCGGTGCGGTTGCTACCTTTGATTCCCGCACCGGTGCGCCGGCCTTCAGGTTGCCGTCGCCTTCGACCTCGAGGCGGATCAGCTCGCTGCCGACCGCCATCATCTCGCCGATCCGGCCGCCGAGCTCGATCACCTTGCCCGTCACCGGCGACGGAATCTCGACCGCCGCCTTGTCGGTCATCACATCGGCGAGCGGCTGGTCTTCCTTGATCGTCTGCCCGACTTCCACGTGCCAGGCCACCAGCTCGACCTCGGCAATCCCTTCGCCGATATCCGGCATCTTGATGACATGAATCCCCATCTCACGCCTCCATCACGCGTCGCAACGCTTCACCGACCCGGGCCGGGCCCGGAAAGTACGCCCACTCCTGCGCATGCGGATACGGCGTATCCCAGCCCGTCGTGCGCTCGACCGGCGCCTCCAGGTGGTAGAAGCAATGTTCCTGGACCAGCGACACCAGTTCCGCACCGTAGCCGCAGGTGCGCGTCGCCTCGTGCACGACGACGCAGCGGCCGGTCTTGCGCACCGACGCGACGATCGTGTCGAGATCGAGCGGCCACAGCGTGCGCAGGTCGATCACCTCCGCGTCGATGCCCGTCTCCTCGGCCGCGGCGAGCGACACGTGCACCGTCGTGCCGTAGGTCAGCACCGTCACGTCGTTGCCGGGGCGCACCACGGCGGCCGTATCGAGCGGCACCGTGTAGTAGCCTTCGGGCACCGCGCTGGCCGGATGCTTGAGCCACGACGTGACCGGCCGGTCGTGATGGCCGTCGAACGGCCCGTTGTACAGCCGTTTCGGCTCGAGGAAGATCACCGGATCGTCGTTCTCGATCGACGCGATCAGCAGCCCCTTCGCGTCGTACGGATTCGACGGCATCACCGTGCGCAGCCCGCACACCTGCGTGAACATCGCCTCCGGGCTCTGGCTGTGCGTCTGGCCGCCGTAGATGCCGCCGCCGCAGGGCATGCGGATCGTCATCGGCGCGATGAACTGGCCGGCCGAGCGATAGCGCAGCCGCGCGCCTTCCGACACGATCTGGTCGGACGCCGGATAGAAATAGTCGGCGAACTGGATCTCGCACACCGGGCGCAGCCCATACGCGCCCATCCCCACCGCCGCGCCGACGATCCCGCTTTCGGAGATCGGCGCGTCGAACACGCGCGACTTGCCGTATTTGTTCTGCAGTCCTTCGGTGCAGCGGAACACGCCGCCGAAATAACCGACGTCCTGCCCGAACACGACCACGTCGCTGTCGCGCCCGAGCATCACATCCATCGCCGAGCGCAGCGCCTGGATCATCGTCATCGGCTGCGTTGCCGTGCCTGTCTCTTGTTGCGCCATGATCACGCTCCCAGTTCCTGGCGCTGACGGCGCAGGTGCGCGGGCAGCTCCTTGTACACGTCGTCGAACATCGACGCCGGCGACGGAATCCGGTCGTCGGCCAGCGTGCCGAATTTCTCCGCTTCCTTCTGCGCGGCGATCACCTCGGCCTCGAGCTCGGCCGTCAACGCTTCGTGTGCGCTGTCGGACCAGATGCCCTTGACGATCAGGTGGCGCTTGAAGCGTTCGATCGGATCGCCGAGCGGGAAATGGGACCAGTCGTCGCTCGGCCGGTACTTGGTCGGGTCGTCGGACGTCGAGTGCGCGCCCGCACGGTAGGTCACCCACTCGATCAGCGTCGGGCCGAGATTGCGGCGCGCGCGTTCGGCCGCCCAGCTCGACGCCGCGTAGATCGCGAGGAAGTCGTTGCCGTCGACGCGCAGCGACGCGATCCCGCAGCCGACGCCGCGCCCGGCGAAGGTCGTGCCTTCGCCGCCCGCGATCGCCTGGAACGTCGAGATCGCCCACTGGTTGTTGACGACGTTCAGCACGACCGGCGCGCGGTACACGTGCGCGAACGTGAGCGCGGTATGGAAGTCGGATTCGGCCGTCGCGCCGTCGCCGATCCACGCGGACGCGATCTTCGTGTCGCCCTTGATCGCCGACGCCATCGCCCAGCCGACCGCCTGGATGAACTGCGTCGCGAGGTTGCCGGAGATCGAGAAGAAGCCCGCGTCGCGATCCGAGTACATCACGGGGAGCTGGCGGCCTTTCAGCGGGTCGCCTTCGTTCGACATCAGCTGGCAGATCATCCGTTCGAGCGGGACGTCGCGCGTGATCAGGATGCTCTGCTGCCGGTAGGTCGGGAAGCACATGTCGCCGTCGCGCAGCGCCATCGTGTGCGCGGTGCCGATCGCCTCTTCGCCGAGGCTCAACATGTAGAAGGAGATTTTCTTCTGACGCTGCGCGATCATCATGCGCGCGTCGAAAATGCGGGTCTTGAGCATCGCGCGCAGGCCGGCGATCAGCCGCGCATCGTCGAGATCCGGTGCCCACGGGCCGACGGCCTTGCCGCTGTCGTCGAGCACGCGCACGAGGCTGCGGGCGAGATCGGCGGTGTCCGCCGCGGCAACGTCGATCGGCGGGCGGCGAACGGCGCCGGCCGGCGATAGATGCAGATAGGAAAAGTCCGTCTTGCAGCCCGGGCGCCCGGTGGGCTCCGGCACATGCAGACGCAATGGCTCTGACAGGCTCATCGTGTCGTCTCCACGCTCGATTGTGTCTCACGCTGATTAGGAACGCGCGGCCGGTTGCCGGCCTGCGCGCGGGTTGGCGTGCGGATAGGCACGTCAACCTCGGAAATCTATGCCTTGCGGCGGCGGACGTCGATGCCCAAGCCGCTCGATTGCGGTGAGCAGATTTGCCATGTCGGACACCGGACGACCAGCGGGCGGGGCCGCCGTGGCGCGCGAACACGCGTGGCCGTGCCGCTTCGAACCGGGCCCGGACGGGAATTTGCCGGCGTCGCCGCGGCCGCATACCGAATGCGTCGGACGATATCGCCACCGTGCCGCCGACGCGGGAATCAGCCGATCCCGGGTGGGATGCCACACCCGCCCGATCGCGGCAGGCACGTACCCGCGAGCGACCACGACGACCCGCGGCTCACGTTCGGCTGCGCGCCGCAACAACCGCACGCGATCACGGCCACGATCGGCACGCAACCCTAACGATGACCGACATCCAGCATGTACCCTTCCCCGCGAATCGTGCGAATCAGGCGCGGCTCCTTGATGTCCTCGCGCAACTTCTGACGCAAGCGTGATATCTGCACGTCGATGCTGCGGTCGAACGTGTCGATCGACTTGCCGCGCGCGGTATCCATCAGGTATTCGCGGCTGAGGACTCGCCCCGGCGCGGCGAGGAACGCATTGAGCAGGCGAAATTCCGCGTTCGACAACGGAATGACCGTGTTGTCGGCCGCGATCAGGTGGCGTCCGATCTGGTGAAGCCGCCATCCGGCGAAGCGGCTTTCCTCCTGCGCCCGCGTCCGGCCCTGCGTTTGCGCACGCACGCGGCGCAGGATCGTCTGGATGCGCGCGACCAGTTCACGCGGCTCGAACGGCTTGACGATGTAGTCGTCGGCGCCCAGTTCCAGCCCGACGATCCGGTCGGTCATCTCGCCGCGCGCGGTCAGGATGATCAACGGAATCTCCGAGGTCGCACGAATCTCGCGGCAGAGATTGAGGCCGTCGTCGTCCGGCAGCATCAGGTCGAGCACCACGAGATCGAAGCCGCCCTCGCCGAGCGCGTGATGCATTTCCGCGCCGCTGCCGGCTTGCGCGGTCGTCATGCCGAAGTCTGCCAGGCAGTCGCACAACAGGCTGCGAATCTGCGAGTCGTCGTCGACGACGAGAATACGAATCGCTTTGTTCACGGCGTCTTGTCTCCGATGTTGCGGCGGTGAGATGTGCCTCACTCATTATTGCCCGCCAATATAAGGGCTTTTTGCACGAATTGTTGCAGCGTTGAAATAATTGCCCCGGCACCTTGCCCCACAAGGTCATCCGGAACGATCGGGATGCCTGACGAGCGTTCACGTCATGGATAACCCGCCCGGTATTTTCCCGAAGAGACGCCGCTGGCCATCGTCCGCCTTCGCCGCTCCGTCTGGTTTCCCGAGTCCCGCCGCGACAAGGCCCATCCGGAAAGACTTTGTGTCAGCGCCGATACAAAGCCGATATGAACCAGAAATGCCCGGGTTTTAACGTGGCTCCCAAGTCATATCGACGCAGGAGACACGCGGGACATGAACTACGCACAACCCAAGCCGCCTGTCCGGCGCATCGGCGGCATCGCCTTCGTGGTCGGATTGCATGCGGTGATCGTCTACGCACTGCTCACCGGTCTCGCGACGAAAGTCGTGGACGTGATTCGTCAGCCGATCGAGACGCGCATCATCGAAGAGATCAAGCCGCCGCTGCCCCCACCCCCACCGCCGAAGCACATCGCACCGCCGCCGCCGAAGCACGTCGCGCCCCCGCCGCCGTTCGTGCCGCCCCCGGAAGTGCGCGTCGCGGCACCGCAGTCGCCGAACGCGATCGCCGCGCAGTCGACCACGCCCGCGCCGTCGGCCCCCGTCGCGCCGCCGGCGCCGCCCGCCCCTGCGGCGCCGGTGTCGACGAGCGTCGGCGTGGTGTGTCCCAACTCGACGCAGGTCCGCGCCGCCATTCGCTATCCGCGTGAAGCGCTGAAGGACAACCTGACCGGCGACGTCGTCGTGACGTTCGTGGTCGGCACCGACGGCAACGTCAAGGACCTGAGCGTGACCCAGTCGGCCGCGCCCGTTCTCGACCGGGCCGCGGAAAACGCCGTGCGGCAGTTCCACTGCGTCGCACAGGGCGAGGAAGTCCGCGTGCAGGTGCCCTTCTCTTTCAAGCTCGATTGAGGCTGCCCCCGACAGCCGTTCCCTTTCCACTTGGCAACGCATTTCAGGAGACATTCATGCTCAACCGAACCCGCAAGGCCGCCCTGGCGACGGCACTGTTCCTCGCGGCCAGCGCCGCCCACGCCGCCACCGACACGGTGACGAATCCCTACGGCCTCGATGCGCTCTGGAAAGGCGGGGATTTCATCGCACGAGGCACGCTGCTCATCCTGGTCGTCATGTCGATAGGCAGCTGGTACATCATCGTCGCGAAACTGCTCGAGCAAGCGCGTGTGCTGCGCCGCGCGAAGGCGGCGGAAACGGGTTTCTGGAAAGCGGGCAGTCTCAGCGAAGGCACGAAAAAACTGGACGCCGGCAGCCCGTTCCGCTTCATCGCCGAAACCGGTCTCGCGGCGTTCGACCATCACGAAGGCGCGCTGGTCGAACAGGTCGACCTCAACCAGTGGGTCGCGGCGGCCATCGAGCGGGCGACCACGTCCGTCTCGAGCCGCCTGCAGGACGGCCTCGCGTTTCTCGGCACCGTCGGTTCGACCGCGCCGTTCATCGGCCTGTTCGGCACGGTGTGGGGCATCTATCACGCGCTGACGGCGATCGGCATCGCCGGTCAGGCCTCCATCGACAAGGTCGCGGGGCCGGTCGGCGAAGCGCTGATCATGACGGCCATCGGCCTGGCCGTCGCGGTGCCCGCCGTGCTCGGCTACAACTGGCTCGTGCGCCGCAACAAGGCGGTGATGGAACGCGTGCGCGGGTTTTCGACGGAACTGCACATCGTCCTCCTGACCGGCACGACCACGGCCGGGGCCGCCGCCGCGACCAAGGCCGCCGCCCTGACCCGCGTGGGGTAAGCCATGGCCATGACCACAGGCTCCCGCGACGGCGCCGAGCACGACGAGACCATGTCGTCCATCAACACGACGCCGCTGGTCGACGTGATGCTGGTGCTGCTGATCATCTTCCTCATCACGATTCCGGTGGTCTCGCACACCGTGCCGGTCACGCTGCCCAAGGAGACCGTGCAGCCGCTGCAAACGACGCCGCAGAACGTGATTCTCGCCGTGACAAAAGAGGGCGACGTGTTCTGGGACGAACGGCGCGTGCCCGATGCCGCAACGCTCGTCGAGAAACTCAAGGCGGTTGCCGTGCAGTCGCCGCAACCGGAAGTCCACATCCGCGGCGATCTCGACGCGCGCTACGCCGCCATCGGCCGGGTCGTGTTTGCCTGCCAGCGGGCGGGCATCGTCAAGGTCGACTTCATCACCGAACCGCCGCCGCGCCAATGATCCCTTCATACCGACCAGGAGACCCGAGATGGCCATGACGATGCCCACCGGCAACGCCGACGAACCCGACGTGATGATCGAGATCAACACCACACCGCTCATCGACGTGATGCTGGTCCTGCTCATCATGCTGATCCTCACCATTCCGATCCAGACGAACGCGGTCAAGCTGGACATGCCGACCGGCGCACCGCCGTCGCAGCCGCGGACACCGCCGGTGGTGCAGATCGATATCGCGGCCGACGGCGCCATCGCATGGAACGGCGAGACGCTGCATTCGCGCGAGCAACTGGAAACGCGCTTGCACGACGTCGCCGTCGACCCCGCGCCGACCGAACTGCATTTGCGACCCGACAAGGCGGCGCCTTACCGCGCCGTCGCCATGGTCATGGCCTCCGCGCAGCGGCTCGGCGCGAACCGCATCGGGCTCGTGGGCAACGAGCAGTTCATGCAGTAACCGCCTTCTCATCACGGAGCCCTCATGTTCGACTCCAACCCCGACGTGCTCGCCCCCGTGGCGGCCTCGAGCCCGCCATCCGATTCACCGGCCGGGCCGCGCGCATGGTTCGGTCTCGCGATTCTGGTGATCGTGGCGTTCTTCGCGTTCGTCGATCGTCAGATGCTGATCCTGCTGACGGAACCCATCCGCCACGATTTCGGGCTGACCGACACGCAAATCGGCCTGATGCAAGGCGCCGGCATCGCCCTGTTCGCCGGCGTGGCGTCGTTGCCGATCGGCTGGGTCGCCGACCGCGTGGATCGCCGTGTCGTGCTGGTCGCGTGCGTCCTCGTCTGGAGCGCCGCCACCGTGATCTGCGGCATGACCACCCACTTCTGGCAGTTGTTCATCGCCACCGTCGGGCTGGGAATCGGCGAAGCCGGACTGGTGCCGGTGATCTACGGCCTGATTCCCGATCTGTTCCCTGCGCGCCGGCGCGTGCTCGCCAATGCGATCTTCGCGCTCGCCAACCTGTTGGGCTCAGGGGCGGGGATGGCGCTCGGCGGCGCACTGATGCACGGCATCGCGGCGGCGCACGGCGCGTTGCCGGCGGGACTCGCCGATCTCGAACCGTGGCGGCTCGCGTTCTTTGCCGTTGCGTTGCCCGCCCCCGTGCTGGCCGTGCTGGTTCTGCTCATCCGCCCCGGCAAGCACGGCGATACGGAAGCAGCCACCGCGCGTCACCGGACTTCCGCGCCGCTGCCGTCCGCACCGGTCTACTTCCGGCGCGAAGCCATCATGATGCTCAAGTTCTTTGGCGCCATCGGGCTGGTCAACCTGTCGTTCGGCGGTGTCGCGACATGGATGCCGGTCGTGGCGGTGCGAACCTTCGGCGCGACACCGGCTGAAGCGGGCGGCGGCATGGGTGTGGCGGCGATGGCCGGCGGCATCGCGGGCTGCGTGCTCAGCGGACTCGTTGCAGGCCGCATGCGAGCGCGCTTCGGCGTACTCGCGCCATTGCGTGTGTGTGAATGTGGCGCGCTGGTCGCCGGCGGCCTGTCGTTCCTGTATCTGGCCGTGGGCTCGCTGACGCCGGTCTACGCGCTCTTCGGCGCACAGCTCGCCTGCATGGTCGCCGGCATGGTGCTGTTTCCCACCCTCATGCAGAACATCTGCCCCGCTCACCTGCGCTCGCGCGTGGCGGCGATCGGCGCGCTGACGTCGATCATCGTGCAGTCCGGCAGCCCCGTGTTCATCGGGTTCATGTCGGATCGTCTGCATGCGTTCAGCCAGGGCTTGCTGTGGTCGATCGTCTGCGTGGCGGCGTTCGGCTTCTTTGCCGCCTGCCTGTTGATGCGTGCGGCGGGCCGTGGTGTGCGCGACGCGATCGAACGCTATGCGTAATTCCCCTCCTCCTTCCGCTCCCATGTCACCCCGCCCGCTCTCACTTTCGCTGCGTATCGAACGTTGGCCGTTGGCCACGCCGTTCCATATCACCGGCCACGTCATCGACGCCGCTCGCCTCGTGAGCGTGACCGTCGACGACGGGCACCACGCCGGCAACGGCGAAGCCTCCGGGGTCTTTTACCTCGGTGAAACGCCGGAATCCATCGCCGCGCAAATCGAGCGCGTCCGACCATCGATCGAAGCGGGCATCACGCGCGCGCGATTGCTCGACGTATTGCCGCCCGGCGGCGCACGCAATGCGGTCGATGCGGCATTGTGGGCGCTCGAATCGCAACGGCAAGCGATGCCTGCCTGGCGCATCGCGGGCCTCTCCGAGCCGCGCCCGTTGCGGACCACGATGACGATCGGCGTGGATACGCCGAATGCGATGGCCGGGGTCGCGCAGGGATTGCCCCACGCGCGGGCGCTGAAGGTCAAGCTGGACGGCAGCGCCGCCGACGCCGCGCGCCTCTTCGCCATCCGTGACGTGCACCCGGAAATACCGCTCGCCGTCGACGCGAATCAGGGCTGGTCACGCGCGCACTTCGACACGATGCTCCTCGTGCTGCAACAGCTTGATGTCGGCATGCTCGAACAGCCGTTTGCGATCGGCGTGGACGCCTGTCTCGAAGCAATCGATTGTCCGGTCCCGCTCGCGGCCGACGAATCGTTTCAGGATCTCGGCGACCTGTCCGCCGTCGCGCGCCGCTACGACATCGTCAACCTCAAGCTCGACAAATGCGGCGGCCTGACGCGCGCACTCGACCTTGCCGCGCGGGTGCGCGAAGCGGGCTTGTCCGTGATGGTCGGTTGCATGGCAGGCACCTCGCTGGCGATCGCCCCCGCGTTTCTGCTCGGGCAACTGTGCGATCACGTCGATCTCGACGGACCGATCTTCCTCGCACGCGATCGCGAGCCGGGTGTCGCGTACACCGACGGCCTGCTGCACTGCCCGTCCAACGTCTGGGGCCACGCCGGCGCCCCCGCCTCCTCTCGCTGAGCCATCGACATGACATCCGACTCATCCACCACGACGACGCAGCTCGACACGCTGTTCGCGCGTGATCACCGCGCCGATGCACCCGGATTGATCGCCGGCATCGTCCATCGCGACCAGCTGCTGTATCGGCGCGCGTTCGGCCTGGCCAGCCTCGAACACGGCATCGCCAACACGCCGGCCACCCGCATGCGCATCGGCTCGGTCAGCAAGCATGTCACTTGCCTCGCCGTGCTGCTCCTGTGCGAGCGCGGCGCGCTCGACGCCGATGCCCCCATCGGCACGTATCTGCCGGCGCTGCCGCCGGCCGCGGGCCGCCCGACGCTGCGGCAGTTGATGTCGCATCGCGGCGGGCAGCGATGCGCACTGGATCTGGCGCTCCTGACACAGGGTCTCGCCATGTCGCCGCCTGGCGCGTTCCTCGCCTCGCAGCAACGTCAGCACGACGAAAATTTTCCGCCGGGAGAACGCATGATGTACTCGAACGGCGGCTATCACCTGCTTTCGCTTGCCGTCGAACGTGCGAGCGGGATGCCGTTCGACGCGTTCCTCGCGACCCATATTTTCGCGCCCCTTCTCATGCATGACACCGCATGTGTACCCAACGACATGAAGATCGAGCACGGCATCGCGACGATGCATGTGCCTGACGGCATGGGCGGATTCCGGCGCGGCATCTTTCCGACGTGGGAACTGCTCGGCGAAGGCTCGATCGTCTCGACCGTCGACGACATGCTGCGATGGACCGCGCACCTGCGATGCAGCGAGAAGATCGTCGGCAACGCCGACACCTGGCGCCAGATGCTGGCGTTGCCCGTATTCTCCAGCGGTCTGCGCAGCCAATACTCGCTCGGTCTCACGCAGAGCACCTACCGAGGTGTCGAGCTGATGCAGCATTCCGGTGGCGTCGTGGGTGGAACTTGCCAGATGCTGGTATCGGTGGCGCACGGGCTTGACATCGTATTGCTCAGCAACGGCGCGCTCGACGCACCGCTTGAACTGTCGAAGCGTGTCGTCGACATCGTGCTGGCGGACGAGCTGGATGGCGATGGCCCGCCTGTCGCGGCGCGCGCCGCGGATCACGCGGCACGCCTCGGCAGCTACCGGTCGACCCGCACCGGCGCCGTGTATGCCCTGGAGGATCATGACGGTGCGCTGGTGCTGGCGGGCCCCCTTTGCCCCAGACGCTCGATGACGCTCTACGACAGCGCCGATGAACTGGACGACGTCCAGCTGGAAGCGAGCGGCGACGGTCTGTTGGCGCTGCGGTGGGGATCGTCCTGCACACCGAACGATCTCTCCAGCCTGCGCATCGTGCATTGCGGCCATGTCGACACGTTCGCACGCGTCGGCGAAGCGCCCGCGATGACGCCGGATCTCGCCGCTGCGATGTCCGGCACATTTGCAAGCCACGACGCCGATGCCCACGCGATCATTCGGCTCGACGACGAAGCCATCGTGCTTCGCCTGCACGGCGCGGTGGGCCATTGCGACTACCGCCTCACGCCGCTGGCCCACGATGCTTTCGAACTGGTGCCGATCGATCCAGTGAACATCACGACCGGAATGCTTACGTTGACGCGCGACGCAACGCGCGGCGACATGACCGGCTTTCGCGTCGATACCGCGCGTACCCGGCATCTGGTTTTCACACGGGTACACGCCGAAGCCTGATACGTGCCGGCGCCGAACCGCGCCGGCATGTATTCACCTCGCCGACGCAAACGGATTCGACACGCGCGGCCAGTAGTTGAGGTCACGAAGCCGATAGTCCAGTTCGGCAAAGTTCATCGTGAGCGCCCCTGGCGCGGCGATATGAAAGACGGCTTTCGAACGCGGCGCGAAGTCGGTCTGGAAATGCTGCGTCGATTTCACGACCACGAGCTTCTTGCCGGCGAAGTCGATGCCAAGGCCGGTGAATGCGTCCACGCCGAGCACCTGGGTGCGAACCGATATCAGCGCGATGTCGAGCCCGTTGTCCGCTTCCACCCACACTGCCCGGCCAAGCGGTTGCTCGAGGCCCATGATGCTTTGCGTATGCCGCTCGACCACGTTGCGGACGGTGACGCGCAGGTCCACCGGTTCGCCGGAGTACACACTGCACTTGCCGCCGATGCGCAGATCCAGCGTGGCCCCGACACCCGCGTCCTTGCAGATCTGGATGGCACCGAGATCCCAGAAGCACCCGATCGCTACATTGGAAATCCGTCGCTCGACCACGCGACGCAGAATGAACGTGCTGTCGCACGGCGCGCCGCCGCCGGGATTGTCCGCGACATCCGCCAGCACGACCGGCCCGCCCTCGAACGCCAGCGCGCGATCCAGCCCGGCATCGATATCGAGCCATGCGGGGCGTGTCGCGTCGCGCAACTCCCAGAACTCGCGCGCCAGTTGCGCCGCCAGCGCGTCGGCCTTGGCGAGATCGTCGTCCGTCACCACCCAGAGTTTCGCGCCGGCTTCCGGCACGTCGCCCCACGGAAACCCATGGCCGAGCGACACCGACAGCACGCCGTCGCGCCCTTCGAACGACTGCATGCGCCGGACGAACCCCGCCATCGGCTCGCTAGTGGTGTGCCAGGCGCCGACCATCCGGCAGTCGAACACGCCGATCGTCGGACGGATGCGTCCGGCAGCCATATCGAGCGTCAGTCGATAGGCGTCGCGCGCCCGCTCGACGGCGTCGATGTGCGGATACTCCTTGTAAGCGATCAGGACATCGGCCGATGCCTTCATCAATTGCGTGAAGTGACAGTGCGGGTCGAGCGTGACCGAGATCGGCACGTCGGGGCCGACCACCGCGCGAACGCCGGCGAGCAGGTCGCCTTCGCAATCGTCGTAGCCCTCCGCCACCATCGCGCCGTGCAGCAGCAGAATCACGGCATCCAGCGGCAAGGCGGCCTTTACGCCATCGAGAATTTCGTCCCTCAGGGATTCGTAGACCGCACGAATCGTGCGGCCAGACGGCTGGGCTTCGGCACACAGGCCTTCGACGATGTAGTGACCGTCGGCCTGCGCGAGGCGCCGCACTTCCGCGAGCACGTGCCCCACGCCGTCGGGCTCGCGCACACTCGCGTCGCCATGAAAAATCGTGAACTCTTCGAAGCCGCCCCATCCGGTCGGGCACGGGGCAAAGGTATTGGTTTCCGTCGAAAGCTGAGCCGTGAATATCTTCATGACGAGGTCTGCCGAATGGGAGTGAAGGACGTGAATCGACTATAAGCACCCGCCATTTCCGCTTTGTGAGCAGTCTGTATCAAGCGTGAAACAGAGCAGTGCCAACGGTCGCTCCGGGCTCTTCTCCCTATCGACGCGGCAACGTGACCTGTGCGACCAGCCCGCCTTCCGGACTGTTGCGCAACACCAGTTCCCCGCCGTGACGCTTCACGACGTCGTTCGCGATGGCGAGGCCCAGCCCCGTCCCGCCCGTGTTCCGGTTGCGCGAACTTTCCACGCGGTAGAACGGCTCCAGCGCGCGCTCCAGTTGCGACTCCGGGATGCCCGGGCCGTGATCGACGATCTGGATCCGCACGCACGACGGTGCGTCGATCAGGCGGATGTGCGCGTCTTCACCGTATCGAATCGCGTTGGCGACCAGATTCGTCAGGCAGCGCTTGAGGCCCAGCGGCTGCGCCGAGATCGGCGGCACCTCACCACTGATCGTCACTTTTTGACCGTGTTCGGCCGCATCTTCCGCGATGGCATCCACCAGTGCATTGATATCGACCGGACTGAACGCCTCGACCACCTCTTCATTGCGCAGGAACGACAGGGTGGCTTCCAGAAGCTGCGTCATCTCGTCGATATCGTCCCTGATTCGTTCGCTCAATTCGGTATCCTGAGCGGATCGAAGACGCAGCTTCATGCGCGTCAGCGGCGTGCGCAGATCGTGCGATACGGCGGCGAGGAAGCGGTTGCGCTCACTCATTTGCCGCCGCAGCGACGCCTGCATCGTGTTGAACACGCTGGCGGCCTGACGTGCCTCGACAGGACCGATTTCCCGGATGGGCGGCGCATCGATATTCCTCGACAGCTCGGCGGCGCCGACGGCCAGCGTTCGGAACGGGGCCGCCAGCATGCGCGCGCCGATCCAGGACGAGATCAGCGCGGGCATCACCTGGATCATCACCGCGGCGCCCCACTGCAACGCCGCGCTCATCCCGGGCGGCGGCTTGAACGGCGCGGTGCTGTAGAGCTTGAAGAGCAACAGGCCGGCACTGATCTGCATCACGAGGATGATCGAGATCATCACGAAGAACAGGCGATAGAAAGCTGAATCGAAGCGGGGTTTGTGCATGGTCCTGGCCAACGGCGAGCGATGGCGTCGATTATCGCCCGTGAATGTAGGGGCCATGTGAGCCCTTTATTGCAAACCCGAAACAAGTCTTCGTCCCGGTTTTGCACCGCGTCGGCCCGTGTGGCGGCCCCGCTCCGTCACCGATCGTTTGTATCAGCACCGATACAAACGCCACATGAACCAGAAATAACCGGCACTTACCGTTCACCCTGAGTTGCGCTACACGGCATCGCGTTCAGTCGATTGCAAAACCAGGAGGAGACAATGGTGAAGATGAAAAACCGGACGAAGCACGCGGCGGTTTCGGTAACGCTACCGCTGCGGCACGGCAGACGTTACGCTCCGCTCTTCGTCGGCCCCGTATTCGGGTTGGCATCGTTGGGCGTGCACGCGCAGGAACAGGCGCGAACGCCCGCGACGACGCAGCAGGTCGCCGCGCCTGACGCGGCGTCCACCGCGACGCCCATCGCCGCGCCCGGCGCCGCGACGCCGAACACCCCTGCGGCCGAGGTGACGAAGGCGCAAGGCAAGGGTGGCGCGACGCTCAATACCGTCGTGGTGACCGCGACACGCCGACGTGAACCGGCTCGCGAAGTCCCCATGCAGGTCAATGTATTGTCGGCCGACGAACTGCAGAAGAGCGGCGCGAAAACGATGTCCGACTTCCTGTCGTCGGAGCCGGGGGTCGACTTGAACGCCAGCGGCGGCAGCGGGGCCGGTCAGGTCAGTATTCGCGGCGTGACGACCGGTGTGCAGACGGGGCCGACGGTCGGCATGTACGTCGACGACGTCGCGTTCGGCGGCAGCACGCTGTTCTCCCAAAGTGCAACGTTCTCGCTCGACATGAGCCTGCTCGACCTCAACCACGTCGAAATCCTGCGAGGTCCGCAGGGCACGTTGTATGGCGCGGGTGCGATGGGCGGCTTGCTGAAATACGTGACCAACGAACCGGACTCCAGTCAATTTTCCGGGCAAGTCGGCACCGGCGTATCGGGAACGGCGCATGGCGGGGTGAGCGGGACGGCCAACGCAACGTTGAACATCCCGCTGAAGACCGACGTTGCCGCGCTGCGCGTCTCCGTGTTCGGCCAGCACGATGGCGGGTATGTCGACGCAGTGGGCCCCAAGGCGGACACCCACATCGATCGCGGCGACACCTACGGTGCTCGCGCGTCGTTACTGCTGACGCCCACCCGCGATCTGACGGTCCGGCTGACCGCGCTCTCGCAAAACATCAATCGCAACGATCCGAACTACGTTGAATATGGCGCCGACGGCAAGCCGGTCTGGGGGGACCTGACCACGCGACAGTTCGCCCCGCAGCCCTTTCATCAAAACATCCAGCTCTATTCGGCCGGAATCGAATACGAGCTCGGCTGGGCGCGCCTGAACTCGATCACGTCGTATCAAAGGGTCAACACGAGTGCGCCGCAGGACCTGACCGGTGTCTACGGGCCGCTATTTGCCGCCCAAGGGCTGAACCTGGGGTCGGTGGTCGCCAAGGATGTGGCCACCACGAACAAGGTGACCCAGGAGTTTCGCCTGACTTCGCCAGGCAACCAGCGACTCGAATGGCTGGCCGGCCTCTTCTATACGCACGAGCGCAGCCATTCGAGCGAAGGCTTTCTGACGACCTTGCCCGACGGCTCGCCCGGCCCGGACCTGTCGGAGCTCCAGGCGCCCAGCACGTACAACGAGTACGCGGCATACGGCGATATCACTTATCACCTGACGCCGCGGCTTTCGCTGACCGGCGGCGTGCGGATCGCCCACAATACCCAGACCTACGAGCAGACGACCTACGGCACGCTCGCCGGCCCGACCCAGACCATCTCGGCACCGTCGTCGGACACCAGCAAGACCTACATGTTCACCGCGCGCTATGCGCTGACCGCCAACAGCAATGCGTATGTCCGCATCGCGAGCGGATACCGGCCCGGCGGCCCGAATGCGCTGCTGATCGATCCCCTCACCGGCATGCGCGCGGCGGGTAGCCCGACCTTCGCACCCGACACGCTGTGGAGCTATGAGGCGGGCTACAAGGCCGACCTGCTCGACAAGCGGCTGTCGCTGGAAACGTCGGTCTACGACATCGAGTGGAAGAACATCCAGCAGCTCGGCACGGTCGATGGCGTCAATCAGGTCATCAACGCCGGCAACGCGCGCATCAAGGGCCTGGAGTTCTCCGGCACGTTCCGCCCCAACCCGCACTGGAACTTCAGTGCGAACCTGTCGCTCATCGACGCCAGCCTGACGAGCGGCAACGCCAACGCGGGGACGACCGCGGGCGCGCCCTTGCCGAACTCGGCCAAGGTCGCCGCCACGCTCTCGGGCACCTATCTGTTCACCGCGCAAGGGTATCCGTCGTATGCGGGTGTGACCCAACGTTTTGTCGGCCGACGTCATAGCGGGTTCGACGCCAGCTCGGGCCGGCCGGATTATCCGTTGCCGGGCTACGCGATCACGGATCTGCAAGCGGGCGTGGATTTCAGGAAGTTCAGCCTGGCATTCTATGTTCGCAACCTGTTCGACCGTCGCGCGTTGATCGCCGCCGGTACGTCGCTGATACCGATGGGCGGCCCGGCGCTCGTCAGCGTGATTCAGCCCCGCACGATCGGCGCGGCGCTGACCGTTCCGTTCTAAATCATAGGGATACCTAAAATGACTCAAGCATCGCACGACATCGTCGAGCAACTGGATACCCTTTTCGACCGCTTCAACAGGAGCGACGAACCCGGCCTCGTCGTGGCCGTCGCGCATCGAGGCGACGTCCTCTACCGGCGAGGCTTCGGCATGGCAAGCCTGGAACACGGCGTCGCCAACACGCCGGCCACGCGCTTGCGCATCGGCTCGACGAGCAAACACTTCACCTGCCTTGCCGCCCTCCTGCTCGCCGAAGACGGCAAGCTCGACGTCGACGCCGGGATCCGCACGTACCTGCCCGAGCTGCCGCTGCTCGCAGGCGACCCCAGCTTGCGCCAACTGATGACGCATACGGGCGGTTACCGCTGCTATCTCGATCTCACGCTGCTCGCGCAAGGCGTCGCGACGTTGCCGCGTGGCGGCGTGCTGGCGGCGCAAGTGCGGCAACGCGACGTCAATTTTCCGCCGGGCGAGCGGATGATCTACTGCAACGGCGGATATCACCTGCTGTCGCTCGCGATCGAGCGGGTCAGCGGCATCCCCTTCGAGACCTTCCTGAAGGCGCGCATCTTCGACGTGATGGGCATGGTCGACACGGAATCGGTCGCCGACGACATGCGCATCCGCCCACGCATGGCGACCCAGCATGTGCCGGATGGAAAAGGCGGATTCATGCGCGGCCTCTTTCCGACGTGGGAAGTGCTCGGCGAAGGCGGGATCGTGTCGACGGTCGACGACATGCTGCGCTGGCTCGCGCATCTGCGCGGCCCCAAACGGGTCGGCAGCGAAGCAAGCTGGCGCCAGATGCTGACCCGACCACACTATTCGAGCGGCGCGGAAGGCGTCTACGCGCTCGGGCTGATGCTCACGCCGCATCGCGACGTGGAGGTGCTGCACCATGCCGGCGGGGTGTTCGGTGGATCTTGTCAGATGTTGACGGTGGCCGAGCACGCACTGGACGTCATCATTCTCACGAACGGCGCAGCAGTCAATCCGGTTGAAGTGGCGACGCAAATCGTCGATATCGTGCTGGGCGATGCCGTCCTTGGCGCGAAGCCCGCCACGCCCCTGCAAACTGCCGGGCACGAAACCTTGCTCGGCAGGTTCCACTCCCGTGTGTCCGGGACGTATTGCGTGATCGGCGATCGCAACGGGCAGCTCAACGCGAGCTTTCAGAACGTCGAGCAGATGCCCCAGCCGCTCATCGAGACGGCGGCCGGATTGCGGGTTGACGACGGCACAGGCAGAGCGCTGCTGATCAAACCTCGAGCGTCGACGGCGGCGGCTCGCGTGACGGCGATCGAGCTGGTGGACTGCGGTCACGCGGAGACGCTCGAGCGCTTGCCCGATCACGCGCCGTCGCTCTCCGATGCGTCGGCGGGCCTGGCGGGCACGTATCACAGTCACGATGCCGCGGCACGTGCGACGATCGCCGTGACGAACGGTGAACTCACCCTCACCATGACCGGCGCCGCCGGCAGTGCCGGCTACCGGCTGGAGCCGGTGGCCGACGACATTTTCACGTTCGACCCTGCCGGTCAGATGGCCGTCATGCGCGGCGTCGTGACGGTGGAACGCTCGGGTCACGAGGTGACGGGCTTTCGCATCGACACGTCGCGCACGCGCAATCTGGCCTTCGTGCGCGAGCGGTGTGATTCGTACACTCCGAGTCACTTCATGGCGTGACGTTTGCGTGGTGGGGCGCGCGGCTTCGTCAGGCGGCGCGAGTTCCACCACATGCCTGATGCCGCCGCAGACCGACCTGCCCGTCCATTCGACGCGTCTCTGATGGCAGTGGCGTCGCCGTTCGGTCGCGGGCAACTACCGCCGATGCCACGCCACAAAAACAAAAAACCCGCGAGCGCATGGCTTCTCGCGGGCTTTCGTCCCTTTATCGAATCGCGATGAAGCGATCGTGGTGCCGGGGACCGGAAGCTATATCACATAAAAATCAACAGCTTGAAAAAGCATGGTGCAGATTTGTAGCGACTGCTCCCAATTCATCGGCCAATCCCGGTTTCGGAATCGAACCGGCGCGCTACACTGTACGGCCATACAGTATTGCTTTACATCGTGGAAACCAAAGCGACCCCCTATATCGGGCTACACATCCGCACGGTCATGCGCACGTGTTGGACCTGCGAGCATTGGGCCGGAACCGCAGAACCCGGCGCCGGCATCGCGCACTGCACGCACCCGCGATGCTCGCCCATGCGCGCGCGACCGAACCACGGGTGCTCCTGCTGGGTGCGAGCGACGGGCCTCGATGAGCTGGACGATGAGACCTGCGACGCGCTCGCGCAGCGCTATTTGTGAGCTGAGACGATCACCGCGTCGTAGTCGTGCTCGTACTGCCGGCTTGGTCGGCAGCCGGCGTCACGCTTCCAGGCGACACCGCGAACTGGGTGATCGTCTGCGTCTGCATCGAGGCATCTTTAGTCATGCCGAAGTAGAAGCCGAGCGCCGTCTTCAGCTCATTGAAGAGGTAGCCGATCACGATGCCGAGCGTGCCCGCGGCGGTCGGATCCTTCATGACCTGCGCTGCCCGGCCATCGAGCATCAGGAACACGACTGCCAAGCAGCCGATAAGGAGCACGACCGTCACGGTCGGGCGCACCCAGTCGTTCGGCTGCTGCGCGGCGAGCCGGCGCGCGCTGTCGCGGTCGGCCGCCTCGGCCGTGTAAATGTCCTTGTCGTAGCCGAGCTTGGCCTCCTGCAACTGCGCATCGATCTGCGCGAGCTGCGCCTGCTGCTCAAGCACGGCCTTCTGGAACTGCAGCGCGAGGTTCGGATCAGCCTGCAGTGCCGCGAGCGCGGCTTCGGGAGCCGACTGCCCCGTGACGGCCTGCGCCACGCCGACGACCTTGGTCGCGACGTCTTCGGCCTTCGAGCCGCCGAGCCAGCCGGCGATCATCGGCGCGAATTGTGCGAGCGCCATTGCAATGGGGATCAGGGGCATCACGCAGCTCCTTTAGTGAGGTTGCCGGCGACACGCCGCGCCCAGCCTTTGCCGAACGTCGCCCAGGTCGCCAGGGAGGTGAAATAGGTCAGGCGTAAGGCATTCCAGCGCAGGATGAAGCGCAGCGGATCGGTCGCCTGAACGGCTGCGATCGTCTTCGGCCCGAGCACGCCGTCAACGGTGGCGCCGGCGCCGCCCTGCATCCAGATCACGGGATGCCCCCCGTTGTAGTTCGCGTCGAAGATCTGAAACGCGACCCGCGGGTCGAACTGGTCGAGATGCAGCGGATCCCAGTACAGACGCTTCGCGATCGCTTTCGCGGTATCGCGCGGCAGATCGCGCATCGCGCCGGTATAGCCGGCCGCGCGTGCGACGCGCGCTGTCACGCCCCACATCGTTTCGCCGCCCGGATCCTTCGGGTTGTTCGAGTATCCGCCCTCGTTTCCGATCAGTGCGTCGAACGCATTGTCGAAGCTGCTCATCGCGCCCTCCCTTTCCCACGTAGTCGATCAGCGATCTGCATCCAGATCAGCACTAGCGAGGAAGCGCCCACGAACCACGCGATGTCATGGCCTGCCAGCCAGTTCCATCCAGCAACGGCAAGACCGCCGGCTCCCAAAACTTGCGCGACCGCGCTTTGAATGGCGCTTGCGAGACTCGTGGCAATGTTCGATGTCGGTTCTGCCATCTCACCCCCGAATCTGGAAGCGGATACCGGACAGATCGATATACGTCGCGCTGGCATTCGTATCGGCCTGATCGATTGATCCGTCCGGGTTGACGCGCAGCAGGCACGGCCCGTTTGCGCCACCACACCCGAAGATCTGCGTATAGAGGGGCGTCATGCTGGCAGGCAGCTGCGCGACCTTCACGTTCGCGCCGACCGTGCCGCCCTTCATCGTGCCGCGCACGTCCACCCAGCCATCGCGGCTCATGCTCGCGTAGTAGCCGGGTGTGCTGCCACCGTAATACGACCAGCCGTTGAGCGGCGTGAGCGCCTGCCAGACGTTGCTCGAGTACGGGAGCATTTCGGCATCGCCCATGATCTCGTCGACGAGCTTGCCCCAGATCATGTTTTGGAAAATGCTCAAGGGATGGACACCCTGCCCGTTGCCCCAGTCGTCGGAGAGCATCTTGCCGGGCATCCAGTTCGCGTCTCGCATCGTCGCGTACGCGTCGAAGAACGCGCACTTGTAATCGCGCGCGGCGGCCACGTAGATGCCGCGGATCTGCTCCATCCATTGCGACGAGCGACCGTGCTGCGGGTCATAGATCGCGTTCGGCCCGACGAGGATGATCGAAAGCTGATCGACAGTCCCATGTGACTGCGCGCGGATCTCGGCGAGCTTCGCGCGCAGGTTCGTCTTGAAGCCGTCGAGGCCATCCTGAATGTCGTTGATGCCATACTTGATCCAGAACACGTCTGTCGTGCCGCCCACCTCGTCGATGTCCGGGATCGCGTTCATCTGCGCGATACGGGTTCCACCGATACCGCGGTTCGTGCAGGCGATCGGATTGCGTACGCCCTTCACGCGGATCATATAGTCGGTCAGCAGCTGCTGCGGCTCGAATGCCGGGCCCGCATAGCCGCCGCCATTCGCAGCGGTGGCGACCGTGGAATCGCCGTAGATGAACATCGTCAGCGTGCCACCAACCTGAAGGCGCAGGAACAGGCGGTAGAGATATTCCTTGCCGATGAAGCGCTGGAAGCGATCGCCATAGGAGTTCTGCGCGTAGACGCCCCCCTGCGGCGCGGCGATCAGCAGTTCACCGCCGCCCTCGAACTCGATCCCATACTGGTTGTCGACGCCCGTTACGCGCATCGACTTGCCGTTCAGGTTTACCGTTCCACCATTCGGCGCGGTCGCAATCGCGTTCTCGACGGGAGTCGTATCGTCGTTGATGCCATCGGCGTTCAACGGGCCCTTGTCGGCGATGCTGACGTTATCGCGCATTTTGTCCTGGGCGGTGCGAGATACAGAGCCGGGGCCACTCTGAATAAATCCGACGAGCGACGAGCCTGTGCCGTCGGAAAGCATCCCGGTCGGCTCACTGACGACCTGGTCCCAGATCGTCGCGCCGAAGACGTCCATAACCACCTGGCGATATGATCCAGTTCCAATGATCGTCGCTTGGCCGCGCGAATCCAGCACGACCGGATTCGTGTTCGGTTCCGTCATGGCGATGTCCTGCCATGTGTCCTTCTTCGTGGTCGTGCCCGGCACATAGAACGTGACAGAGCCACCGACGAGCGGCTTGCCGTTCTGATCAATGAACTGCGTTTTCCCGTTCGGAAGGATGGAAGCCATTGCTACCTCAAAGCAAAAAGGCCACCGCAGTGGGTGGCCTATAATTGAAAAACCCCGCACTGGGCGGGGTTCGGGGAATCAAGTGGACGACCAAACTGTTCGAGCTATCGTCGTTGCAGCGTCATATGGCGTGATTGGGGCAGCCGTCCCGGTCATCAAAAAACACCTATTTGCTTGGTGCGATCGCATTGATGAGCGCATTGCCCGTCGGCGCGGCGAGTGGAGCGACGAACTGGGAAAGCCCATTCCGTACTGGGACCGCTAACCCGGGGCGAGCCGTCAAGAGAGCCTGCGCAAGACGTTGCCCGGGGCCTGTATAGGGAAGCGCCCCGAGGCCGATGCCGCCGAGCGTCCCAAGGGTCGATAGCGGTGCTGTGGCTAGGCCCGCGCCGATCGACCCGGGCGCGAGGAGCGCCATCAAGCCGCGGCCGGCGGTTCCTGAATCTGGATATTTCGACCCAAGCACAGACTGAGCTGCTGTCGAAAAGTCCTGCATCAGCGCATTCCCGGCCGCAGTTGCCCCCTTTCCGGCCGATCGATCACCTGCCTTGACTGCGTTCTGCAGCTGGGCGGCCGTGAAAATGCCTTCATTGTTCATGGCACCTTGAGATGCCGCGGCAGCACGCATGCGCGCAAATCGCGCATACGCGGCGTTCGCATTCGCAAGCCCTTCCACTGCATCTGCGGGATTTGTCCGAGCAAGCGAATTCTCGACGGCCGATCGAATTTCGCCGATAGCGGCCCCGAGTTGGCGATTGTCGAAAGACGGGTCCCCCGAGTAGCCTCGCGCGAGATCGCCGAGTTCTTCTTGCACGCCCTTCAGGGTTTGACCATCCATGTTTCCTTGAGGGCCGACCTTCCCGAATATCTGAGTGCGCAGCGTATTCATGAATGTCTGTCGTTGCGCAGCGGGAAGCTGCTGAGCCATATCGGTCAGACGAAGGATGTCCGCTTGGAAGCCGGGATCGGCAGCCTGAAACGACATGCGCCCTAGCGAATCGTCGTAGGCATCCCGAATCGCATTGCGAACAGCCCCGATCGCCTCTTGACCTGCGGGCCCTTCGTAAGTGGCGCCAATCGGCGCGAGAACCTCGTTATAGGTCGCTCGATTGAAATCCTGAAGCGTGCGTTGCTGGGCATTCTTGATCATGTCCCCAAGAAACGGGACGCTCGAAAGCTTCGCTTCCGTTCGCGCAAAACCGCCCCCGAGAATTTGACCAGGCGTCATCGTCACGCCCGAATCCAGCATCCGCTGCTGGGCCGCACCGACGGTTGGAGAAATGGCCGCACCGAGTGCCTTCACCAATGGATTCGCGACACCCCCAACGGCCGCGCCGGTGGCTGCCTGTCCAAGCTTCTGCTGCAGGAAATTCCCGGGCGTCGTGACGGGTTCAAGCAGACTGCTTGCCGCACCTGACAGAGCGCCCGCGCCAAGGCTGCCAAGAACGCCGCTCCCAGCCGGCAACGTCGCCGCCAGAGGGGCGGCTCCAATCACGTTGCCGGCCATTCGCCCCCAGTCGATACCGGGCGCTTGCCGTTGTCCTGTCACGACGCCCGTAAGCGTCTGAGGCTGCTGCGCCGCGCGATCTGCCGCGTACTGCGCATTCTGAGCCTGAATGGTCTGGTCGATCTGCGGCACCGCGGCATTGATGTCCTTCGCGAACTGCGAATCGGGAGCAATCTTGTTCGCGAGCCATGCGCCACCATGCACGAGCGATTGAACGCCGCCCTTGATCGCATCGCCGATCCCCATTGTGACGGAGCCAGGCGTTTGCCAAGGCTGGCTGGTAATGGTCGGCTGGAGGGATGCCCCGCTGGCCGGCGTGGCTGCGGTGCCAGTTTGCGACGCGCCTTTTCCTGCCATCACGCCGGCAGCCATCGCCATCAGCGGATCGTCGGATTGTTGTGCAGGCTGGCTCGCGGGCACAGCACCTGCGGCAGGGGCTTGGTTCGCGGGCTTCGGCATGCCGCCCATGATGCCATGGGCCATGTCGAGCAGCGGATCGCCGGTCGACGCCGTCGGCGCAGCGGCTGTCGGTGCCGGCGCGCCAGTCGTCTGCGGCCCGTTCAGGCGCTGTCCCGTCGCTGAGATCACGGGCGCGCCTCCCATCTGTGCCGGCGTCAACTCGCTCGCGTTGGCCGTGCCTGATAGCGCCGAGGCGATCGTATCGCCAAACTTGCGCACCATGTCCACCGCGCTCGAGAGCTTTCCAACGTACTTCGGGTCTTCGGCATAACCGCCAGCCTTCAGCGCTCCTGCGTAGGCCGTCGCATCCGCGCCCTTCCCGACCGCGCTCTGATACCGATTCGCGATCATGTTGACGAAGTCGTTGCCAAAGTCGAGCGGCGAAGGATACGCGCGGTACTGGTCGACGGACCCCGTCTGGTTGTCCTTTGCGGCGACGCCGGGGCCCTTGATGTTGCCGAGGTTGTTCGTGCCAGGCACGATCGACTTCCCCCACCCCGTTTCAAGACCCCATTGTCCGAGCAGCACGTCAGGCGCGACGCCGATGCGCTGGCTGACGGCCGCGGCCACCGGCCCGAATTGCTGGATGAACCCCTGAACGTCTGCCATCAGAATGCCCCAAGCGCCTTCATGGCCTGATAGTCCTTCATCCACGATTGCAACTTGCCCTGCGCCTTCAGCTGCTGCATGGCGGCCTGTTGCGCAGCCGGATCAGCGAGCGAGCGAATGTAGGAAACGTCTGGATTGAATGACTGATTCCACTTCGCTTCGAACTGCGGCAACTGGCTCGTGTTGTTGCCGTTCTGCGCGAGGAAGTTCGTCGTCGCTTGCTGACGGTCGAGCAGTGCTTGTTGAAGGCCCTTCGCATGTGCGATCGATTCCTGAAGTGCCGGCAGGTTCATGTTGTTCGGATCGGGCTGACCAGCCTTGGCCGCAGCCACGCGTGCATCGCTGCCCGACAGGCCGAGCGATTGCGCTGCTTGGTCTGCTGCGCTGTTCAGGTAGCTCACGGCCAACTGATAGTCCTTGACCGAATCGCCCGTCGGCTTTTGGCCGAGCGCGCCGAGGAGCGTCTGCACAACGCCACCTGCGGATGCGATCGGACCCGCGCCCTTGCCTGCGGCGATCGCTCCTTGCACCGCCTGATTCGCGAGGTCGTAGGTCTGCATCATCGGCTTGGCCTGCGAGGCTGCCGTCTGCAGTGTGTTGTAGCGCGTCGCCGCGCCGCTGGCGACATCGGATGCACCGAGCGGCGCACCCGTCGCATATCCTCCGCCGGGTACTTGCGGAACCTGTCCGCCGGCCATCTGACCTTTCGTGTATGTGGTCGGCTGACCGTTCTTGTTGAGCGTGAGTCCAGGCGCTAGCGCCTCGCTGGGCGAGAGGCCGTTTTGCACCGTATAGCCGACCGTACCGACGCCGCCACCGGCCGCGAGCGGATTCTGGTTGACTGCGACCGTCGCGGGCCCCGTGTTGACCTGCGCGTACTTCGGCATCATCGCGTTCAGCTGCGTCTCTCCGCTCAAAGCAGACATGTAGTGCTGCTGCAGCCATCCGCGGAGTGCCTGCGGGTCGGACGGCATCGACTGCATTTCGGCTTGGAAGACTTGCGGCGTGATCGCGCCGGCTTGCAGCTGCGTCACGCCGAAATTCATCACGTCCTGCGGAGACAGATCGGGCTTCGTCAGTAGACTGCCGAGGCCCTGACGCAGCGCGCTCTGCGTCTTCATCGCCTGATCCAGATTCGTTCCCGTTAAGGTCGCCTGCTTCTGCTGTGCATCAAGAATCGAATTGTTGATTTGCGGCAGGTTGTACGCGCCCGCACCGGATGCCATGATCGACCGGAACTTGTTGTAGTCCGTATTCCCATTCGCATCGGTTGACTGCTTGAACGCCTCGGATGCGGCCTGATTGGCAGCAAGCTGCTGCTGCTGAGCTTGCCCGCTTGCATTGATCGCGCGGAACTGCGCGACCTGCAGCGCCTGCTGCAGCGGGTTGAATTCGGCTGTCTTGAACTGGAGCGGAATCGAAGGATCGAGCGGCATCTTCACACCTGGAAGTAGATCGGGTTGCCGGCCGCAGTCGTCCCATACGTTGGGTTCGCGGCGGTCGCGCTCGCCAGTGCGTTGTTGTTCAGTAGCCCGTAGGTCATCGCGCCGCTGCCAAGGCTACCCAGGGCACCAGAGAGAGCATTCGCCCCGCCAACAATGCCGGAAGCCTGCGCATTCGCTCCACTAGTCAGCGTGTTGCCGATGTTGCCGACCGCCGCCGCTCCGAGCGAGCCATTCGTCGCGGCCGCGTTCTGGCCGTTGCCAACGACGCCCAGCAAGCGGTTCGCATTATTCGCGGCGCTGTTGTAGTTCGTCTGGAACGTGCTCTGCGCTTTGCCGAGATTCGTGTTGTAAGTATTCAGCGCTCGGTTGAACACGTCGTTGTAGGTCGAATCTGCGAGTCCTGTCGCATAATTGGCTGCACCCTTCATTGCGGCGCCAGAAGTGCCGAGGCCGCGAGCTGCTGCCCCGTTCTGCACGGACTTCAGTCCTTGGTCCAGGGTGAACTGATATCCGGGAGTGGCGGCAGCTTCAGCTGCTGTCGGCGCTTGGAAATCTGCATAGGAAAACTTCTGTTGCAGTGGATTCGAATCGATCGTCCCGGTAACGTTCCCGAGTCCGTTCATTGTGTAACCGAGAGCGGTAACGAGCGGATTGATGAAGCCGCTCCCCAACTCAAGATAGGGCTTAAGGTTGGCTTGCGTTTGCTGCCACTGCTGATTTTGGAGCGCCGCCGCATTGTTTGCGGCATCGGCCTGCGTTTGCGCCGCGTCGCCCGCAGCGTTCGAACCGATCACGCCGGAGGCAACGCTACCAACAACACCAGCTCCCGCAATTGCTGCAGCTACGCACATGTTTCACCTCCCGGCAAATCTTTGAGCTTGAGTTCCATCACGACGTCGTCGGCGATATAGCCGCGGCGCTTGAGAATCTCAAACAGCCCCCCAGTCATCGTGACCGGCCAGCCGATAATGCTGACGCCGCGCTCGCGGAGCGTGTCTTCTATCTTCGACATGAGACGCGGCATCGAGCGGCGATGATCAGGCTGCACGAAGAATGTGTCGACGTTACCGCACAGTTCAGTCTTCAGGTGAAGGCTCCGATAGAGGATCGCCAGGGCATAGCCATGCAGAGCGCCTTCATCGTCGCGCAGAGTGAATGCGATCAGCGATTGATGGTCGGACAGGTAAAGGTACTGATCGATGTCCGGATCGATCTCAAGACCGCGCTGCCCGTGATACGCGCATGTGTCCTTCTTGATTTCCGAACATTCATCCCAGCTCTGTTGACCGAGCGGCACGATTTCGTCTGCGAGTTCGCGGGTGAACGTCTCGATGGTGATTTTCACGATGCTGTCGCCTCCGCACCCGTGATCGTCAGCGTCACACCGTTGCCGTCCGCATAGAGCGCCGCCGGGTTCACGATCTTCGTATTGATCACTTCCGGAACCATCATCGACGCACCGGCCGCGACCGACACGCGATGAATGCGCGTACCGTCTCCGGCGGCTCCTCCATTCGGCACGAGGTAAAAATTGACCGTGACTGCCGCCGCCGTGGGGTTCCACAGATTGACGGTATGCGCTGCGCCTTGAAGGGCTGCGCCAGGCGAGTATGTCGCCGCCGGTGCACCTCCTAGCACACCTTGATAGAGTTCCTTCCAGTTCACGCTCATGCTTCAGCCTCGATGAGTTTTCGAAGGTCATCGGACGCCTGCAGTGGCACTGCGACCGATTCAGGAATGGGGATGGAATAACGCGTCGTGACAGTTACAGGCGCGAAGCTCTGAAGGGATTTTTCGAGCGCCGTGATGCGTGCCATCAACGTACAAATCACGGCCCCCGTCGCATTTCCGTTCTCGAGCAGGAATAGCTCGGCTATCTGGAGTCCTTGTGCATCTACCAGGGACTGGAGCGCCGAAACATCAACACCGGTACTTCCGCCGCCTCGATTGAAAAGCGCCATGAAGAACATGCGCCATTCAGACGTCAGGCGCCCCTGCGAATCAAGCGGAGCGGCGGCTGGAAAATTCGCATTCAGGTTCATGTGCGCGCCCTCGAAACGTCCACCCACGCGCCGTTGAGCGCCGTACGGACGGGCTCCGACCACGACAGCTCGAACACGCGATCACGGGCATAGCCGAGACGCTGGAACTGGATCGAGGTTCTGAATTCGCCGCGGCGCCCCATCGTGGCCGTCACCGGATTGCCCCACGTCGCGCCGCGATCATCGCTCCATCGCAGGCTGACGAGCGGATCGGTGGCGTCATCTGGCATCCCCGCGCCAACCTCCATATCCGCGATGAACTGGCGGAACATCACGCGGTTGCCGTCGGCCCCGAGAATATGCGGGAAGGATCGGATGCGCTGGATCGGCGCGCCATTATCGGTATATGCGTTGGGGTCAAGCGCGTAGACGGCTCCTGTTTTCCAGTCTCCGACCAGATTGCGGCCACCATTGAACGAATGACAGTTCATACGGTGTCGACTCAATGCGCCGTCCGCCTCGAGATACGCACGCTGGTGCCACTGCCCAGTTGCCGTGTCGAAACACCACGTCGCATTGGCAGTCGGAAACGTGAGTACATAGAACGCATGGCCGCCCTGTAGATAAGAGAAGCCGATCGCATCGTCGATCTGGCTGTATGTGCTGATCGCTTGCTCGAGCGCATGCGTCGAGATGCGCTCGGCCTGATAGTTCCGTCCGGCGAATACAACGCCCTGCCCCTGAAGGTCGCGGCCAAGCCAGAACAGCGCCAAATCGATTTTTGCGATGGAGTGCTTCGCGGCGCAGCCGTGTTCGATGAATACGCCAGGCATCCGGCCGAACGTGAAGTCAGACGCACCCGTGTTGAACCACACTTCCGTCGTCAGCGCACCGAAGAGCCAGATCTCGCGATGCATCACCGCGAGCGTCACGAGCTCGTCCGAGTAGGTCGACTTCGAGGCGATGTCGAGTGAATCGAATGCGACATCAAGATACTTCGTAATATAGAACTGCGAGGTCCCAGGCCGGTTGAATATGAAATATCCGTCGACGAAGTCCACCTTGTCGGCACCGTAAAAAGCTGGGTCGGTGCAACGTGTCATCGTATTTGAGGCGATCGTCACGATGTAGCCACTCGTCGTTCCGTCGACGATGAACATGGACGTCCCGTTGTCCACCATCGAAACCGGTCCGCTTGCCGACGAAAGCGCCCCAATCTGCGAATAGACGTTCGAGGCGTTCACGGCGTAGACGTCGGCGCCGACGACCTCGTATCGGTTTCCGTTCGAAGCCGTGTAGATGCAGCGCGACTCTGCCGTGACCGGGGGCGTCGACACGAGCGTGAGCCCTGGCGTCGGGTAATACGTAAATGGCACTGGCGCATCCTGCGGGTTCTGCTCGCCGTACAGGTTCACGCAGCGCTGCGCCTCCGCGATCAGGCTCTTCGCGGCATACGCGCCGATGGTCAGAGGGACGCGCATCAGTAAGGCCGATCCGAATAGATGTTGTAGCGCTGCTTCGTCGCCAGCCCGCGCGGCATGCTCATCGCTTTGATCTGCACGTTCATTCGCTTGACGGCGCGCTTCGCGTTCATCGCGAGGCGTACGAGCGCCGGCTGCGGATCGAGCTGATACGACGGCGCGATATAGCACGCGAGGTTGTAGCGGATCGCGGCCATGTACTGCGGCGGCAGATTGATCACATCGGCCGGCGTCTCGAACTGCGGAAGTTCCTCGAGCGTCACGATGTGCAGCTCGAAACTCGCGTTCGGTACCGGATACATGAACAGCGTGCCGAGTGGCCATGCCGAGTCGTAGAACGCGTAATTCGGGAACGACTGCAGCGCTTTGAGCGCGATGCGGGCGTAATCCTCGCGCGCCGGGATAATCGTCACCGGGTAATCAATCGGCGTCGCAGTACCCGGGTTCAGGCGCGCGTATGCTGCGTTGATCTGGTACGGCCACGACGGCGTGTTGAAGTTTCCGCCGGGGCCGACCGTGTACGACTGCGCGCCGGTCGATTGCAGCGCCGTGTCGACGAGGTGATAAACGCTCAGACGCTCGCCCTGCCACTGGCCGAGCATCATGTTCAGCGTGTTCAGCGCATCCTCGGTGTCATCGGGCGAGATCGACTGCCCGATACCCAGCGCGCCGATGTCCTTCAGCGCGAGGGTGATCAGGTCGACGGCGGTTGTCACGCTGCCTCCAGCGCCGCGCGGATCTTGTCGTTCGACCAGCGCTTGTCGATCTTGATGCCCTTCTCTTCGGCGATCTGGATAAGCGCTGCCCGCTCGTCATCCGCTTCGACGGCCGGCGCGAGCGCAGCCTCTTCCTCGGCGCTGTGCACGAGGACGTCGCCGACCCACTTCGGATACTCGACGAAATCCGGCGCTTGCTCGCGCGGCACGAGTTCGACGCGCACCGGTTTGCTCCAGCCTTCGCCGAGCGCCTCGAACGCGGCCTGCGATTCGACGATCTGCTGCGCACCGTCAGGGCCATTGACCCACATCGGGAATTCTTGGAACACGTCGCCTCCGGAAACAAAAACCCCCGCCGAAGCGGGGGTCGATTGCTGAAGCAGGACGCCCATCAGCGGACGATCCGGCAGGCCAACTCGTTGTACACCGGCGCCCAGCCGTACAGCACGTCGATCCGGCACGGGACGGTATCGGTGCCGATCGCGTACTGACGAGCGATCCGCATCGAGATCCCCTTGTGCACGCGACGCGCGCCCCAGGCACCGTACTTGCTGACGTCTTCGAGATCGGCGGTTGCCAGCGTGAACGCGTCACGGTGATATGCGAGGCTCGCCGTGTACTGCGTCGATGCAGCGATATCCCACGTGACCGCAGCAGCATTCGCCGGGCCGGCCGTGACCGTCTGGTATTGCTGGTTCGACGCGGCCGTATTGATCGCCGGGAAGATCGACAGCGTGGCGTTGCCGGAACCGTCGGCGGTCGCGTCGGCGAGCACCGTGAACTGACGCAGCACGCCGGTCGACTGGCGGTTCTGCGGGTTCACGCCGAAGACGCCCGCGATCGTGAACGTGTCGCCCTTCTTGACCGTCGCCGCGGCACCGAGGCCCGTGACGAGCAGCGTCGAGCCGGTTTGGCCTGCGCCGGAGACGGTGCCGTTGGTGCGCGTGCCGGTCGTGAACGTGTTCACGTTCTGGTCCATGCCGATGTCGAAGCCGAGGCCCGACGGCGAGAAGATGCCGCTGTCGTACTGCTCGCCGATCTTGTTCGACGGATTGAACAGGCCGGCGGCCGACTTCACCATCGAGCCGTTCGTGGCCGGATCCCACACGACCGTGCGGCGGCCGTCGCGCGGAGCGGCTTCGTTGTCGAGCTTCACGCCTGCATCGAGCAGCACCTTGATGTCGTTTGGAACGGTGCCGACCGTGCCGACGTTGTTCGCGACCGTCGTCGCCAGACCCAGGCCGTCGAAATCGATCTTGTTGGCGATCGTCGCCATCGCCGGCTTGATGTAGCGGTCGGCGAACTCGTCGACGATGAGGGTCAGTTCTTGCGAGCTGAACGTGAAGTCGACGTGGAACTGCGTCGTCAGCGTGATCGGCACCGACGTTTCGTTCACGTTCTCGATGTTCAGCGCCGGGCCGGTCGTACCGACGAAGCGGTTCGGCTTGCGAGCGTTGACGGTCGCGCCGATCTTCGCGCCGCTGACTGCGAACTCGTCCGAGTAGTCGCGGTTCGAGCGGGCCGTGAAGGTCAGCATGTTCTCGAGAATCATCAGCGATTCGTCGAGGATCTTGACGGGTGTGAGAAGAGTGTTCGGCATTTAAAACCTCATGAGCGGTTGCGTTTGCGCCATGCGACGTAATCCGCCGTCGAGGCAAATTCCTCCGGTTCAACCGGAGCGGACTTGCCGCCAACAGGCGAGATCGGCGCGGGCGCCTTCGATACGGGAGCGGGTTTCGCCTGACCTACCGTCGTTTCCAGACGGGCGAGTTCAAGCGCCATGCGAAGCGGAGGAAGAGACAGCAGGCGTTCGGCTTCTTCGGGGTGCTGGCCGAGGTGATGGAGCACCTTGTGACCGGCATCCATCGCCGTGACGGCCTCCAGGAACTCCGGCGATGCACCGCCGAGCATCTGGAAGGTGCGCAACGATGCGTCCCAGTCCGGAAACTCAGTCTTGCCGGCGTCGAACACCTTGTTGCAGGCCGCATCGAACTTTTCTTGCTCGATGAGGCGCTTCGCCTCTGCGCGGATCTGGTCCGCGGTCATCGGCTGCGCATGGGGTGTCGCGGTGTCCGGCTGGAGTTCACGAAGGCGCGCCTCGAGGGCTTCGCGCTGCCGCTTTTCCTCGTGCTTCTCCCGCGTGAGCTGATCGATGCGCCGTTGCACCCAATCGCTCTTGGGCTTTTCCTGCGGCTGCTGGTCGACTACTCCTGCGGGTTGCTCGGTGCCCGATTCCGTGCTCGTTTCAGCGGGCTCGTGCGCCGGTTCCGGGGTTTCCGTCGTCGGCGGTACGGTGACTTCCGTCGGTACTGCGTTGTCTTCGGTTTGCATGGACGTATCCAAGGATTTGCGCCCGGTGATGCCGCGCCGGTACGGAAAGCAAAAAGGCCCGCTCCTTTCGGATGCGGGCCTTCTGGAAAAGCGATGTCGTTTAGATCGACATCAGGTGCTGCTTCAAAAACTCAACGGCACCGAGCGCTGCAAGATTGCTCGGCAACTTCGACCATTCGAATCGGAGTGAATCGTCTGCCTCGACGATCACCATCACGACCCATTTCACATTTCCATCGCGCGCGAACTCAGTGAGGTTTTCGCCAAGCGTTTCGGGAGTCGTATCGCGAGGAAACTGGACGACGTTCATAGCCTTAGCGCTGGCCGCCGATGATGTATTGCTCGGCCGTCGGCGTGATCGGGCTGGCGGTCGTGTTCACATACTGGATCGCGAGCGTGTTCGCCGCGGAGACGCGCACGTTGCCGATCGACAAGCCGACCTGATGCGACGGCTTGTTGACGTCGATCGAATCGCCGACTTGCAAGCCCGGCACCGTGAACGTCTGTTCGGCGCTGGTGTTCGCGGCGACCTGCGCCGGCGTGAGCGTCTGCTTGATGTTGTAGACGCCCTGAATCGGGCTGGTGGACCCGAGGTCCTGGAGGATGCCGGGATAGCTCATGTCACTGTCCTTGAGGTGCGGGCAAAGAAAAACCCGCACTCGGCGGGTTCTGGGGTGGCTGCTGCATCGGGTCAGGCGTCGGAGGTGGTGCGCCCTCCGGCGCGCCGGTTCCCATCATCTGCATCACGACCTGCGTCGCGACGTGCGCAACGATCTGCGGATCGAGCGGTTGGCCCAAGGCCGCGAGGCGCTTCGTTTCCGCGTCGTATGCCTTGATGTTCGTTTCCTGCGCATCCTTCCCCTGCCGCGCATTCTGAAGCTCGGCGGTCAGATGCTCGATCATCTGGCCCATCTGCTGCATCTTGCCTTCCATGTCCTTCTCGGTAGGCGTCGAGCCTTCTCCCAAGATCGAAGGGTCAATTGTGCGATGCAGGCGCTCGGCCACCTCGTCGGCCATCGGGAAGTCAGCCGCCTTGAACAGCAGGTCGCCGGCCACCTTCATCAGCTCCTGATCCTGGCCCATGATCTGCGTGAGTGCATTGAATGCTTCCTGCCGGCGCGTCTCGTAGTTCGGGCCGACTTCCACCGTCACGTCGTAGCGGCCAATGCCCGGGTTGAAGATCAACTGCACCTTGTCGGCGATCGACGGATGGGGCACCTGCTGAAGCGGCTGCTTTTGCTCGGGGTCGAGCGTCGCGAATGTCTCGGTGCCGTCTTCCCCGACGATACGCACCACGCGTTGCGTGTCGTAGATCTTCGGGATCAGGTCGATCAGCACGCGGCCCGTGTAGCGGATCGCGCGCGCCACGTTATCGATGAAGTGGTACGTTGCGCGATCGCCTTGACGCTGCCGCGCCTGGATCGCCACGCCGGCCTGCGCGTTCGACGGCTGCCCGAACTGCTCCTGATACTGGCCCGAGGCCATCATCAGTTCCTGCTGGGCGTTCTGCATGCCGGTCAGGTACGCATTCGCGCCTACTGGCGGCTGTTCGCGCTGCGGACGATCAATCGGGTTTCCAGCTTCGTCGCGCGAGTTGTACGGCAGGTACGGCAGATTGTCCTTGTTCGCATTCGCCCATTCGGATTCGTAGCCCTCAAACGCTTCCGCTGGCCCGACAAAGGGCGTCTTCGTCTGAAGCGCGATGTACTCGACATTCGCCGACGACATGTAGTTATACATGCGCTGCGCGTCTTTCAGGTTCCGCGTATGGCCCTTGCGCTCGACCTTGCCGTTGATGACGATTTCTTCGCCAACCACACGCACAATCGGAATGTAGCGACCTGCCCACGGCTTCTCGTCGATGATCTTGTCGCCCGCGATCAGATACCACGTGATCTGCGGCTCCGTGATCTCGCGCTTCTGGATCGACGCATCCTTCTCGATCGCCGCGCGCTCGTTCGCGTCCTCGATCTCCGACAGGCGCACCGGGCCATTGACCGGGTGATTCACCAGCTTATCGACCTTCGCCGTCTTGCGGAAGTACTCGCACACGCGGATCTTGTTCTTGCTGATCCAGCCGTCGCTCTGCGTGTCGTCGCCGAACACGACGCTCTGCGCTTCCTCGCCCGGATAGCGCGCCTCGTACTCGGCCTTCGTCATTTCCTCGAACACGAAGGCAAACTTCGCATCCGAGCCGTCCGCCGACTCGATGTCCGGGTCGAGGTAGATCGTCAGCGGATCCTTGACGCGCCGCAGGAAAATTTCCTGATCGAAGGAGCCGTCGTGCGCGTATTCGCAGACGATGCGCCAGTAGCCGAGGCCACCTTGCACCGCGAACTCTGTCGCGGTGTCATACACGATTTCGGCGTGCGAGTTGTATTCGATGTGCCGCACGATGCCGTCGAGGATCTTCGCGATCTCGATGTCGGCCTCGCCATCGACCGGCAGCGTCTTGACACTCGGCTTGTTCTGCTTCGCGTCGTTGATGATCTGCAGGTTGTGCTGACGCACTTTGTTGATCGTCAGGCACGGGCGTGCATCGCCTTCCCGCGTGGTGCGGATCTGGTCTGGCCACTGCCATCCGTTGTCAGCGTCCCCGTTCGAGAAACGCAGATCTTCGACGAAGCGCTGCCGAAACTCGGACTCGAACTCCTGGCAATGCTCGAAGCGCTCTTTCGCCTCGGCGACGATCTTCGCGCTCGAATCTTCTTTCGGTTTGCGGGCCATCAGCTCATCCAAGCGCCGCCGCCCATGACAGAGCGGCGCACGACGGGTTGTTTCGACTTCGCGGGTTTGGTAGCCCGGCGCGCGCCTTCGCAGGCATAGCGCAGCGCGTCGATCACGTGGTTGTCCTTGTCCTCCAGGATCGGCAGCACGGCGCCGGTCAGCTTGTCTTCCTTGTACTTGTAGAGCGTCAGCTCATCGATCAGGTGCTTGCACCGCGGATGCACGATGATGTCGAACGAGTTCAGAAACTCGACGCCCTCTTCCAGCGACTTCGCGCCCTTGATCGCGGCGCGGATCTTCGGGAAGCCGTGCTTCTGCATGTGGCTGATCGTCTCCGGACGTGCCGAATCGGCCGTAATCGGCCACTTCTCGGCCTCCGGAACAGCCATAAACAATTCCGGCAGGTTCACGATCTCGCAGCCGACCTGATACGCCTCATAGTCGACGTACAGGCGGTTCCCGTCGATGTCGCAGCGGATCAGCACCGAAGGATCGCTCGCGAAGCCCCAGTCGGCGCCCAGGCGGAAAACCGTGCCGGCAGGCCGCTCGAATTCCTCGACGTGCCAGTTCTTGAACACGCGCGCTTCGCTGCGCTGCTGATAGCCGCCCAGCCACACATGTGCGTACTTGTCGGGGTCGCGGCGCTTGTCGTACTCCATTTCTTCGTGGAGTTCGCGCGGCAGCCACGGGTTGTCCATGAAGTTCGCCTCGACGACGATCGAATCCGGCGGCGGCTCGGCGCCGCGCAGCAGGACATCAATCGGATCTGTCGGCTTGCTCGGGTTCCACCCGAACCAAAGCTGAGAACCGGGCTTGCGGATCGTCGGGCGCAGCAGCGTGAGGCTTTTCTCAGACGCGTTCTGCGCTTCCTCGAACCACGCGCGGTCGAATCCCTCCAGCGACTTGATGGAGTCGGCCGTGTGGTTCTGCATGCCCTCGAAAATCGTGACGCCACCGTGGCGCGACATGATGCGGCGGTCTTGCACCTCAAAGTAGTCGCCAGCGTTGAACGCAGCGATCTTCGCCTCGAGCAGCTTCTTCACCGAGAACTCGAGCGATTTCAGCGTCTCGCGGAGGCAGACGAAGTCGTACTTGTCTGAGACGTTTTCCTCGAGCCACAGCTCACCGAAGAAATGCGATTTCCCCGATCCACGGCCGCCGTGCGCGCCTTTGTAGCGCGCAGGGGCGAGCAGCGGAGCAAATACCCGCGGCGTCTGGATTTCGAGGATGGTCATTCCGATTTCGGATCGATGATGCGGCGCTCGACGCGCTGGAACTGGATGGCACCGCCGTCCTTGCCGGCGTGCTCGTGGTCAACCTTGTCGCGCCACTGGTCCGGGCGCCGGTTCTTGAGCCAGAAAATGCATGCCACAGTATCCGGCGCGTAGTGCTTGATCAGGTCCGTCTTCACGATCTTGCCGTTGACAACCCTGATGTCGACTTCCGGATGGCTGTACCCGTTTGCGCGACGGAAAAGGCTGTTCTGCACCTGTGCGTCAGCTTCTGCCTTCGCCTGCTCGAGCGCCTCCGCGAACTCCGGATGCTGCTGCTTCCACGTGCGAATCGTGCGGTCTGTAGTGCCGAAGAAGCGCGCAAGTTCGACGTCGGTCGCACCGAGCAGGCAGTAGTTCCGCGCGAGTTCGACGAACTCGGGCTTGAACTTGGACGGCGCGGCCATCGTCAGGCGATCTCCGCCACGAACCTGCGTTCGATCGAGCCGTGAACGCCGGTATCGACCATTTCGACCGAAAGCCAATCCGGATCATCCGCGCGATCGGCCAGCACGTTGTAGCCGGGATCGGCCACGATGCGCACGCGCTTGCCGTCGTTCGGGCTCGCCGGGCAGCAAATCACGTGCGTGGCTTCCGTGCGCATGGCGTTAAAGCAGCTTCGCCAGATGGTCGCGCGCCGCGGTGACCTCGTGCGCGAACGTGTGAATGCCGGCGGCGATCTTGCGCTCGATCTCGGCGAGCATGGCATCGAGCAGCAGGAGGTGCGACGGGGCATCGACGCCGCCGCCGACTGCGGGGGCATCAATGGTAGGTGCGTCCACCGTATCGTTCTCGGCGGATGCGCTCGTATCGCCAGAAACGCTCGATTGCTCCCCCGATGTGGACGTGCCAGCCTCCTGCACGGGCGGCTGACCGTTCTTCACCCAGTCCGGAAGCGCTTCGCGCTCGGCGTTCGGTTCCTGCGTCGGCTCGGTGCTGCTCGGCGCTGCGTTCAGTTCGTCCATGTCATGCTCCGTTCGTTGAGGGAATTGCTGCCGCCCGTCGCCAGCACGAGTTCCGGAATCCGGCGGAGACCACTGGCTTCCAATACGTCGACAGCTGCCGCGGTTCGCGCACTCACGGCTTGCGGAAGATTCACTTCTTGGCCTTGTGCTTGGCTGTGCGCTCGCCGCGCTTCGGGGACTCGCCGAGCACCTTGTCGGCCTTGGCGTCGATCTTCGACTTCTCGCTCGGGGACATGCGGCCGGCGTTGACGGCCTGCGATGCGCGCGCCTTGGCGTTCGCCGCGTGAGCGCGATCGTTGACCGGATACGACCGGTCCGGGCCCGCAAACGCCTTCGCGGGCAGCTTGTCGCGCTTCTTCGTGCTCATCGTCGCCATGGCATGCTCCAAAGCAAAAAGCCCGCTGGCGGATGCCAAGCGGGCTTTCGGATGCTGAATTCGGTTTTCTGAGGGCGAACGACTCCCCCACGGCGCGGATTATAGGCTGCTGCTATCGGGTTTACAAGTGGGATTCATTGCGCCGTCTCGACCAGATCACGCGCCTCGAACATCGGACGCAGCAGATCCTTCGCCCGTGCGTATTCGTCGGGGAGCGGAGATTGCAGCCGAATCGACGACCAGGAACGCGCTCCGCTGAACCGATTGCGCATTTCGGTTTGAATCGCCACGCGGCCACGTAGATCAAGACGCGACACGCATGCATCGACGGCCTCGCAGACCGCCTTGCGCGCGCGCATGTCCGCTGCATCAGCCAGATCCGACGACTCGCGCCAGCCAGCGCGGTATTCGCGGCAAGCAGGATCGGCCCCACCATAACCGAGCTTCGGACGGTAGGACTGCTGCCAGTCATACCAGTCTTCGAGCAGATCGTCGATTTCGTCGTTGCGATTCATGCAGGCTCCGATCACGAAAGGAGGAATGCGAATGCGGCGAAAAGCAAAACGCCACCTAACCATGCGCAACCAGCCAGACATCCCCCGAAGAACGCCCCTATCCATGGTCCCGTGCAGTAATCCCGACGCCCTTTGTGCACGCCGATCGCGATCCCGATCACCAGCATCGCGAGCAGTATGGCAATGCCGATCTTCATCGCGAGCATTTCGCTGGGAGTCGTGGCTGGGTGGAGGTACAGCACGCATTCGGCATACGACTGCGAACGCGCCACGTCCGCAGTCGCCTGGTTGTACGACCCGACGTCAGCGATACAGCGAGCGGTATGCGCCTCCGCTTCTGCGCGGGCCGCGTTGGCTGCCGCGATGCTGGATTGCATCGACGCCATGATGGCGATGCTGGTGGCTGGCATGAATGGCTCCGGTCATGTGGGAAATCGCCCGTGTCGCAGGAGCCAGCGGCCGAGTACGCATCGGCGTAGCGCGGTGCTCAGATGCGCAGTTCGGCACTGACCTGCCGGACTGCCGCAGCGCGGCTTTCAATTCGATCCACCAGCGCGCGGAGCATAGCGATCGCTTCCGGATATGCCGGCGTCTGCGGCGAGGCCTCCCCCGTATCGCAAGGAGTCGGCTCTCTAACCGGCTGCAAGCGCTCAGCGAGACATGCAAGCTCGAGATCGAGCACTTCCATAGCTTGATGCGCGCGTTCTGCGAGGCTGCGCACGGTATCCGGGGGCGCAATTTGCGCGGACGCTGCCATTTGCTTCTGGTGCTGCTCGATCGACTGAATGGACGCGGTACTGGCCTGCCCGATACCCAATCCTGCATAGAAATTCGGTTGATTCATGCTGCTCTCCGTTCGTTGTGCCGCTGGTTGTCGCGCCAGTCGACGAACGGCCGGCGCAGGAAGTGGTTGAAGCGATCGGCCGCATGCGTATCGGTGGCCAGCTCGCGGCGCGACTCGACCTTGCACACGGCGCGGATGAATGCTGCGGCCTCGTCGACCGAGACGGGATCGCCGTCGACGAAGCCGCCGACCCACTCGCGGAACTGCGGGTCGCGCGGGAGCATGCCGGCGAGCTGGAGGACAGAGACCATCATGCAGCCTCCCGTAGAAGCTGCGCCACCATCTGGCCCAATGCGCAACGCTGCTTCGTCGCGCGCATCCTGACCGGCTTCGGCGCGTCCATACGCTTTCCCAGCGCCCATACCGCGCGAGGCTTCCGCGACGTCGGAATCCAGCGCACGACGTGCAGCTCGCCGCGGTGCTCGGCCAGCGCCTTCAGCACCGCGGGCTTGCTGACGCCGGCTGCCGACCGAATTTCGGCGATCGTCATGCCATCGGATTCCACGAGTACGGCGCGAATGCGCGGCCATGCGAGGTTCGTGCGCATCTCGATGCCGATATGCCCTTCGGGCCGGTGCAGCTTCCATCGACCCACAGCACCGCGGATCGCGTCTTCACTGACGTCGGTGGCTGCAGCGATCTCGCGGAGGGGCGCACCGGCCTCGTACATGCGCGTGACGAGCGCTTTCTCGTTCGCGCGCCAGAAGTGCGGGCTCATACGAGGTTCCTCTGCGCCCAGCGCGCAATCAGCATGCTCTCGGCACGGTTGTGGTCCTTCGCCCGAGTGAGCGGTGCATGCGGATAGAGCCGGCGCGCGGCATCTAGGCATTGCGCCTTGTCCGCACCGAGCCCATAGAAGCGCTTCCAGCGCTGCGGCGTCACGTACTCCATGCGCATGTCGCAGAGGATCGCGACAGCCTCCAGAACACCCCGCGTATGCGCCAGCGCCCCCATGGTCTGCACGGATGAACCGCCGAGCAGCTGCATGTCCTCCATCGCGAAGATTGCGCGCTCGTCAGCGGGAACGCCGCGGCGCAGGATCTCGCGAAGCGCGCGCGCGTCGAGCTTGCGTTTGACGCGCGCCTTCGGGCCGGCAGTGGGGATCGGGCATGTCGGCAGGTCTTCGACCGACAGCAGTTCTCCGTTGGCGCCAAGGAACGTGAGCGCGCCCGTGAGGCCCGGGTCGCAGCCGATGATGATCGTCATGCGCCCTCCGGCTTTTGGGGCGGAAGGATCACGTGCGCAGGCGTAGTGGATGCGTTCATCGTGCCCATACCTGCCTCCATTCGCCGGTTTCGAGATCAAGGAACTGCGCCCCATCCGTGCGGCTATCTCGGTACTGCAGCGACGCTTGGTCAAACCAAAGCTTCAGATTCCCTTCCCAGGTGTAATGCCGCTGCTTGGCGCAGATCAGCACCGTGTCGGCCTGCGCTTCGAACATTGCGCGCTTCTCGTCGTCGAGATCCTTCCGCAGCTCCGTTTCCTTGCGCTTGTTGCGATGAACGATGAGCAGGTTGTCGACGAGATCGGTGATTTCGCCAGCACCCTTCAGGTCGAATTTGTCGGGAATGTCGGTCTCGCGCTCGCCCTTGCGGATGTGGTGCACGAGGTGGATGTGCAGCCCCGTATCGCGCGCCAGCGAGCAGAGCTGATCGACGAAATTCTTCTGCCCGGCGTAGTCGTCGGGCGCGATTCCGCACTTCATCAGGCTGTCGATGACCATGTGCGAGATGCCGAGCTCGTTGCGGCAGTACCGCGACACGGCCAGCATCCGGTCACGCTGCACGGTGCCGATGTGGTTGTAGATCCAGAGCCGATCGTCGGTCCAGCGTTCGAGCGAACGCAGGTACGTCTGTGCCGGCGCTTCGTTGCAGGCGGCCTGGCGCGCCATGCGCTCGAGCGTCTTGTGCGGAGGCATTTCCATCGAAGCAATGCATGCACGCTCGCCTTGCGACATCACATGCAGGATCACCTGCCCGAGCACTCCGGATTTGCCGTGCCCGTTGATGCCACCCCATAGCGAGACTTCACCCGGACGGAAGGCGAGATCCTTGCCAAGGGACGACCACGGCGTCGACACACCGGTCTGCAGCTGCGCCTCGCCATGGAACGCATCCACTACCATGTCGAAGAATTCGGACGCTCGACGAACGTCCGCACGACCGTCGTCTGCGTCGTTGACGTAGGCGTTCCAGTCGATCGAATCGGGAATCATGCGTGCCACTGCTGGGCCTCCTGTGCGGCTTTGATGACGAGCGTGCAGGCCTCGTCGTACGGGGTGGGAATGGACTTGCCGAGCTCGGCGAAGATGCGCGATGCGAGTGCCCGGGCGTCGTCCCAGCAGGGACCGCCGAGTGCCATCGGGCACCAGTCGAAAACACGGAAGTCGGTGATCTGGCGCCATTCGCCGAGCTCAACGCGCGGACCTTCGCGGAACGTCAGCACCATGCGCCGCGGCACGGCAGCAGCCATGTCGACCAGCGAGCGCAGTAGCGCAGGAAACGCGATCGAAGCCGAAGCGAAAGTCTCGACATCCAAGGCCGCAATCGGCCGCCAGTCGTAGCGCTCGCTGACCGAGGCATGCAGGGTCACGTTCGACCACTGCAGCGATCCAACGAACGAAACGAGCACCGAGCCGGCCGGAGCCTGACGGCGACGGCGCATGGCGACGAGGGCTTCGGAGTTGGCGGGATAGCGGGTCATGGCAATCATGCGAAGGGGTTGTCGACCAACTGGCCTCGAGCGTTCCGCACAAGCTCGCCAGCCGGATCCGCGCCGTTTGGCTTGACCGCACCCAATGCGCCGGCGTACTGCCCGAACTTCTCGGCGTTGAAAAGCGTCGCTGGACGCAGGTACTCGCACATCTTCGGGTCATGCGACCAGTCCTTGACCTTCGCATCCACCACGGCCTTCAGCTGCTCGACTGTCGCCCCTTCGCGAATGCGAGCAGCGATGAGTTTCGTGTTCGCAGGAACCGCCTGAAAATTTCGATTCGCTTTCTCGTTGAGGTAGGACAGGATGTCCCGGGCAGCGTCGGGCATGCCCGACATATCCTCCTGTTCCTGTTCCTGTTCCTGCTCTTGGCTTCGATGGGGCTCCGAAGGGGCTTCCGAGGGGCTTAATTCGAACGCCTTAGATTCGCGTTTTTTCGTGAGATTGAAGACCTTCGCGTATCGGTCGTAGAAGGCCGCCAGGAAAGGGTTTTCGGGAAGCTGGTTGTATTCGTTCTGCACACCGATTGAGCGCTTGTCGCTCTCCGACAGCTTCTCCGCGATCTGAAAACGAGCCATTTCGAACACCCAGACCATCTCCGACTCGCGGTCGTACGCGCAAAATCCGGCCTCGATACACCTTTGAAGCCCCTTCGATGCCCCTTCGATGCCCAAACCAGTTTCGTGCGCGATGAGCAATTCGGGCTGGTAGAACAGTCCGAGCATGTTCGAATGCGGCGACGTCATCAGATAGAGGCCGACGACGACTGCTTCGGCCCCCGACTTCTTCAATTTCTTACCGGTCTCGCCGATCCAGAATTTCGGAGAGACGCGCGAGTAATCACGCATGGCGAACCTCCGCGCCGGCGGTGAGAGGATTCGGGAGGTCGTTCACGCCCACCTCCAACACGCGCCAAAGGCGAACGAGATCAGCAGCGCCATGAAGGCGTCGATCCAGAGGTCAATCACGGTCGCCCTCCTCTGTCCCCGCTTGTCCCATTTTGGGACGCTGCTCGAAGGCGATCACGACCGGGTGCATCGCGCCATAGGCGCTCCTGAGCACGTGATAGCCGAGGTAATCGGGGATTGAGATCTGTTGCGCCGCGGCGCGCATCGCCAGATCGGCTGCGTCGATGACAGGCAGCGCGACCGTTTGCTCCACGCGGGCGCCACTCATGCGCGCACCTTCGGGCCGGCCTGTCCCGCATCGGCACTGACGGGCACGAGCTGCGCGGGCAAAGTGCCGACAACGCCAAACAGCGCCACCTCCGCGATGCGGTTGAGCGCGGCCGAATCGGAGTCGATGCCATGCAACTGCTTGTAGAACTGGAGCGCGTCATAGACGCGATCGCGCAAACGGGTTTTCACCTCGTTGCGGTATTCGGCGCGGGGTTTCATGCGGCCACCTGGGCGGATTGGTTGACGAAGCCATCCGGAAGAGGCTTACCCAAACGAAGGGCGGCACCGACGACGAGATCTGTCTCTCGCTGTTCAAGCTCGTCGGGCCATTGAGAAATGCGGCCGCGAGTCAGCCCCACGGCACGGCCGAGTTCGGCGCCGCTACCGAAGATGTCGATCGCCTGTTGCTTGGTCATCAGCATTTTTGCCTCTTTGTATAGCTCACTAGACAAATCATATGTCAAGCTCACTTAACGTACAAGGGATTAGTCTGCTAGACATGAAAACACTGGCAGACCGCCTCCGCGCGGCCCTTCAAGAAGCACGTATGAATCAGTCCGAACTCGGCCGGCGCGTAGGGGTGACGCGCGGTGCCGTTTCGTTCTGGCTGACGGGCGCTACCACAAGTTTGGAGGGTGAGAACCTCCTAAAAGTGGCATCTGCTCTGTCTGTTTCGCCGAATTGGCTCGCGACAGGGCGTGGCAGGATGAAACCAGCCAGCCTGCAGGAAATTTCCCTACAGGAAAACCCTGAATATCCGGCGATCAGACGAGTGAAGATCAAAATTTCCGCCGGGATCACCGGCTTCGGCGTCGAGCCTCTCGAAGAAGATCATGCCCCGATCGTATTTCATCGAAGCTGGTATGAGGGGAACGGCTACGAACCGGCGAAGCTGCTCGCGATCAAGGTGGGCGGCGCAAGCATGGAGCCGGGCCTCTATGACGGTGACTGGGTAGTGGTGAATTCTGCCGACACGACGCCGAAGGACGGGATTGTCTTCGCGCTCAGTTTCGACGGTGAGGTCGTCGTCAAGCGCCTGTTCCGCACCGATGGCCAATGGGTTGCCGCTTCCGACAACCAGGACAAGCGAATCTACCGCGACCGCCCGCTCAACGGGGACACTTTCATCATCGGGCGCATCGTCCATAAGCAAAGCGAGCGCATATGAAAACTGTGATTGCATGGATAGTGATCCCCCTCATTCTCATTGGAGCCTTGAGAATATGGGGGCAAGACATTCGCGATCGGGGTGACAAGTTCATGTGCTCCTATCGCGCAGACTCGGGTGAGTGCCTGACCCAGAAGGAATACATCGAGCACATTGCACGTGCCCAGGCCGATTTCTCGGTTCGGAATCTGGTCTTGCAATGCAGCAGCCCTTTCAATCGCGACACAGTCGAATGCGCGGCATTTCACCAAAACTGACATCAAACTGAAAGCAGATTAGCCCGCGCATACGCGGGCTTTTTTTCGCCGCCACGAAGAGAGCGCGTCCTCTGAACCATCATTTTGTATAGTGTGCTTGACATGAAATAACCCGTGATGTTTAATGTGCTCAACGCACCGAACATTTCGAGGCCACCATGCTCCACCCCACCACCACCGAACGCGCGGCCGACTTCTGGTCGGATCGGCAGCTGCAGCAGTTCAACGACGCGCAGGCCGACGCCGACGAAGCGCTCGAGCGCGCGACCGCAGTCGTCACGCTCGACGACGTGCTCGAAGCGCTCGCCGGCCTGAACGAATCCGAGCAACGAAAGATCGTCGACGCCTATCGCGACACCTCAGACCGCGCGCATTTTCAGTGGCTGCTGATGGCTGCGTTCGAAGACGCCTTCTCTGCCGCGGCGAAGCGCATAGCCGAGTACTCCGGCGGTGGGCGCGTGCCGACCCGCGTTCGCCTGTTCGACGAGGCATGACATGAACGGCCATCGCCTCCACACCGAAATCGTGCCGCTCGCGGGCGGCTATCTCGAAGTCGCATGCCCGGACATGGAGTTGCCCGCGTTGCGTCGCCACTGGTCGATCCGTCGCATGGTCGATTGGAAACACGTCGTCTGGTGCTGACATGACCGCCACCCGCCTCCTGATCGGCGCCGCTGCTGTGCTGATCCTCGCCCTGGTCGTGATCGTGCGCGAGATCAAGCGCGTCGAGAAAAACGACCATTGGTACCACGACTGAACAACCACCCGGAGCACCACATGAAGATCGAAATCCTGAACCGCTGGACGCTAAAGGTCATTTTCGAGTGCGAGGCTGATTCGATGAAAATCGCCGTCGAAATGGCTTGCAAGCAGGGAGCGGACCTGAGCGGCGCGGACCTGCGCGGCGCGGACCTGAGCGGCGCGGACCTGAGCGGCGCGGACCTGCGCGGCGCGTACCTGAGCGGCGCGTACCTGAGCGGCGCGGACCTGAGCGACGCGGACCTGCGCGGCGCGTACCTGAGCGGCGCGGACCTGAGCGGCGCGGACCTGAGCGACGCGGACCTGCGCGGCGCGGACCTGCGCGGCGCGGACCTGAGCGGCGCGGACCTGAGCGGCGCGTACCTGCGCGGCGCGTACCTGAGCGGCGCGTACCTGAGCGGCGCGGACCTGCGCGGCGCGTACCTGAGCGGCGCGGACCTGCTGCCGATCAAGGCCGATTTCATCGAAGTCATTTCGCAGGCACCGCGCGAGGTACCCGCGCTCATTGATGCGCTGAAAGCTGGGCGCGTCGACGGATCGACCTATTCGGGCGAGTGCGCTTGTCTCGTCGGCACGATTGCCAACGCTCGCGGGATCGACGTCGATTCATCCGAACTCGGCATTCCGAAAGACGCGTCGCGCCCGGTCGAGCGTTTCTTCATGGCGATCCGTAAGGGCGATACGCCCGAAACCAACGCGGCTTCGAAGCTCGCGCTCGAATGGGCTGAAACGTGGCTCGACACGCAACGCAAGGCATTCGCGTCGTAACGCACATCACAACGAGGGACCACATGGACAAGATCAAGCAGACGCGCGACGCGTTCGAGGCATGGGCCTCGCGTGAAGAGCTGCATCTGGTGACGGGCAACTGCGGCTGGTATCTGGCCGACAACACCGCGAAGGCTTGGAAAGCGTGGCAGGAGTGCGCGACGCGCATGAACGACATGGCCGAGATCCTCGAAATCATCGCGACCGACGCTGACTCGGGGACAATCCTGCTGACCTCAGGCATCCGCATGGCCCTCGACGCTGCCCTGATCAAGGCCGGGCGCAAGGCTGCGCCGGAGCCGGTGCGGCACTTCCGCGCCTGCGGGGAGGGTCTGTGATGCGCGCCGCAAACGACAACGACCTCTACCGAGCGTGCGAGCGAGTGCACCTGTCGATCCAGATCGGCTCGGCCGTTGGCGCAGGTGCATGCATCGGTGCCTTCTGGTGGCTCGCTGTCGCGCTGCGTGCTGGAGGTGCAATGTGAAGCGCCTGATCCGCAACGTGGTCGAGATCGTGTCGCTTTGGGCCGTGCTCGGCGCGATCCTGTTCCTGTTCGCATGGCTCGTGTTGCCGCAGCTGTTCGAAGCGCCTGTTGTGCGCGGCGCGTGGGGGGCGTGATGCTGATCGAACACCTCGACATCGACGTGTACCACTCGCGCCCCGAGATCTCGAAATCGCAGCTCGACACGATCAACGTGTCGCCCGCGCACTTCTGGGCGCTCCATCGCGATCCGAACCGGCCGGCGCCGACGACGCGCGGCGGCCAGCTCGAAGGCAATCTTGCGCACTGCGCGATCCTCGAGCCGGACGAGTTCGGCAAGCGCTACGTGCTCGGGCCGAGCGTCAACCGCAACACGAAGGTCTGGAAGGACTTCGTCGACGAGAACGCCGGCCGTATCGCGATCCAGCCGGACCAATACGACACCGCATGGCGCCAGTCGGACGCCGTGCGCGCGCTGCCGGAGATCCGCGAGGCACTGTCGCGCGGCCGCGCCGAGGTGTCGGCGTTCTGGACCGATCCGTCGACAGGCGCGGCATGCCGCTGCCGGCCGGACTGGGCGCACGACCTGACCGAATCGAGCGTGCTGCTCGTTGACGTCAAGACCTTCAGCAGCGCCAGCCCGGACGAGTTCCGCCGGCAGGCCGCGCGCAAGCGCTACCACGTGCAGGACGCGTTCTACAGCGACGGCTACGAGCACGCGGCCAGCAAAGAAGTGCGCGCCTTCGTGTTCGTCGCGGTCGAGACGGAATGGCCGTTCGTCGCGCACGCAATGATGCTTGACGACATGTCGCGCGAGCAGGGCCGCGCCGACTACGCACGCAACCTCGCGACCTATACGCGCTGCGACGCGGCCTGCGAATGGCCGGGCTACTCGAAGGAAATCACCTTGATCACCCTGCCCCAATGGGCTTTCACGACGGACGAGGCATAACGATGGCAACGACAACCAACCTGGCTCAACTGAAATCGACCTCGAAGATGGTCGCGCGCGAGGCCGGCATTGGCAGCGTAAAGCAGTTCTTCGAATCACAGAAAGGGACGCTCGCTGCAGTGTTGCCGCGGCACGTGAGCCCGGATCGCATGCTGAAGATCGCGCTCGGCGCGTTGCGCACGACGCCGAAGCTGATGGAGTGCACGGTCGAATCGCTGATGGGTGCAGTCGTGCAGTGCTCCCAACTCGGCCTCGAACCCAACACGCCGCTTGGCCATGCATACCTGATCCCGTTCGAGAAGAAGAAGAAAGTCGGCAACCAGTGGGTGACGGACAAGGTCGAGACGCAGATCGTCATCGGCTACAAGGGCTTGATCGACCTCGCGCGCCGCTCCGGCCAGGTCGTTAGCATCGCCGCGCACGCCGTGCACGAGCACGATCACTTCGACTATGCGTTCGGCCTCGACGAGAAGCTGGAACACAAACCGGCGATGTCCGCGCGCGGCCGCGTCATCGCCTTCTACGCGGTCGCGAAGCTGGTCGGCGGGGGCCACGCGTTCGAGGTGATGAGCGCCGAGCAGGTCAATGAGATCCGCGACGCCAGCCAGAACTACAAGTTCGCACGCGACAAGGAAAAGACCGTCTGGGGCCAGCACTACGAAGAAATGGGCCGCAAGACCGTGCTGCGCCGCCTGTTCAAGTACCTGCCCGTGAGCATCGAGCTCGCGAGCGCGGCCGCGATCGACGATGTCGGCGCATCTGGTCGCTCGCAGGCGCTCGATACCGTGCTCGACGGCGACTACATCACGCCGACCGATGACGAACAGGACGATGACGGCGAGATCGATCCGCCGCCCGGCCTGACCGATCAGCGAGCGCAGCAATCCGACATGACGCTGCCAAGCTACGACGACCTGCTCGCGCAGATCCAGAAGGCGGACGACGCCGAAGTGCTGGCCCTGGTCCTCGACAGCGCGCGCGATCTGCCGCAGGCCGAGTACGTGAAGCTCGAGCAGGCGTATCAGGATCGCCGCGAAGTGCTGCTCGGAGCCTGATATGACGACAAGCAAATACGGAAAGCTCGATGCGCTGATTCTCGCGGCGATCAACGAAACACCGAAGAAGTTTGCGTTCGTCGATGCGGGGGAAATCCGTGCCGAAAGCGAGCGGATCGCGAAGGAAGAAGGTACTGCACGCTCCCGTTTTGGAGTCTCATCTTGGCGCATTGTCGATCGTCGTCTTCAAGCGCTGCGTAAGGCCGGAAAGATTCGCTCGACCGCTACTGGTTGGGTTCGCACGTAACTCACCCTCATCCTCAGGAGACAGCATGTTCAACCTCGACAACACCCTCGCGAAGATCGTCTCGTGCACGAACGTCAGCGAGAAGCACGGCGCCGAGCGCGTCGCCGCAATCTCGATCGGCCTGTACGTCGTCCAAGGCGGCGAAGTGCTCGAAATGTTCGACGCGAGCCTGCGCAACGCGCTGTATCGCAAGCCGCAGCCGAAGGCCGGCGAGCTGCCGATGGAGCACGACAGCCTGACCGAGCTGCGCTTCCCGTTTATGCGCAACCTCGCATGGGATCGCAAGTACGAGGGCTATCTGCTGCGCTTCCACATCGGCGCCTCCGGTGCCGAAGACGTTCTCCTGGCCGACTGCGAGATCAAGGAAATCGCATTCGTGACCATGGACGGCGGTTCTGTTGAGGTGTCGTTCAAGGTGAATGCCCATCCAAAAGATGATGAGGATCACGGAAAAATCGGCCGCCGCGTTCAGCAGGAGATCGGCATCACGCTGACGCCTCCGGACAACTACGTCGATCCGGGACTTTTCGGCCATGCGCAGGACGACGACGACCGAGATCCATTCGAAGGCAGCGACCTCGCACACGAAGCGCACTGACCCACCTGCCGCGCGCCCCACTCGCGCGGCAACCCGGCTTCAATGCCGTCCGCGTGGGTGATGGGTGGGCGCCGTCACGCCGGCTTATTCATGTCAACGCTGCCACATGCGAACCGCGCGGACGACATTGATGCTGTTCTACTGATTGAGGATGACGAGTGAATGAGCTTCATCTTTTCGCGGGCGCTGGTGGAGGAATCCTTGCGGGTCAGCTGCAGGGAAACAGATGCGTATGCGCCGTTGAATTTGATCCCTACGCCCAAGCCGTCCTTGTCGCTCGGCAAAACGACGGCACCTTTCCTCCGTTCCCGATTTGGGATGACGTTCGAACCTTTGACGGCCGACCTTGGCGAGGAATTGTTGACATCGTGGCTGGCGGGTTTCCATGCCAGGACGTCAGCGCAGCGGGCACCGGCGACGGGCTTGACGGCGAACGAAGCGGACTCTGGACCGAAATGGCTCGGATCATTCGCGAAGTACAACCCCTCGGAGTCGAAGTGGAAAACAGCCCAATGCTCACTTCTCGGGGACTCGGACGAGTTCTCGGAGACTTGGCCGCGATGGGGTTCGATGCGGAATGGGGAATCGTTTCTGCGGCCGATACCGAAGCTCCACACTTGCGCGAGCGCATCTGGGTTGTGGCCCACGCCAACGGCAACAGATACGAAGGGGCACCCAGCCGAGAAACGACTACGCGAACGAATGATGGAAAGCAGCCGCGGAGTGAGGCTCTCAGAAGAACTTGCTCGACGTGGCCATCTTGGCCCAATGAACCCCGAGTGGGTCGAGTGGCTTATGGGATGGCCCATCGGGCACACCGCATTAAAGCCCTTGGAAACGGCCAAGTACCGCGAGTGGCTGCAACAGCATTCACCCTTCTCTCACGATGAATACTGATTGAGGATGACGATGAGCGAGAAGGTACAGATCGGCGACGCGACGCTCTATCTCGGGGACTGCCTAGACCTTTTGCCAACGTTGCCGCGCGTGGATGCGGTGATTACTGATCCGCCATATGGGATTCTGAATCTTGCCGGTGATGTCGCGGGTGCGGTCGTGCGCAAGTCGCCGCGCCAAATTGGTTCCGGCACGCTGAAGAATCGACTGCTGAATCAGTCCAATGTTGAATGGGACATTGCACCCAGTGCTGAAACTTTCGATGCCCTGCGGAGCATGTTGAATTGGCAAATCATCTGGGGCGGAAACTATTTCCCGCTCCCTCCGGCCCGAGCAATTCTCGTTTGGGACAAGGAACAGCCATGGGAGAACTTCTCGCAAGTTGAGCTGGCATGGTCGAACCTGTCGCGCCCTGCCGCCATCTTCAAGGAGAGCGCCACGCGCGGAACCCCGGGAAAGGTTCATCCAACGCAGAAGCCGATTTCACTGATGGCGTGGTGCATTGCGTTCGTCCCGGAGGCGGAAATCATTCTTGACCCTTACATGGGAAGCGGCACGACCGGAGTTGCTGCCGTTCAACAAGGTCGGGCCTTCATCGGCATCGAGCGCGAACCGAAATACTTCGAAATTGCATGCCGCCGCATCGAGGATGCGCAGCGCCAGGAATCGCTTTTCCATACCGCACCGAACCTCGCTCAGCAGAGCGCGATCGATTTCGAATGAGGACTACCATGACCACCACCGACAACAACCGCGCAGCCGTACGAGTTTGCGCAATCGCCGACGCCGAATGCTCGCGCGACTGCGGCATGGGCGCATGTGAGCGCGAGCGCGAGGCTCGTTTCCCTGTCGAGCAGCACGAAGAAGCGCCGGCCGGTGAACGAATCTCGCATCTTGAAGCGCTTGTGCAGCGTTACCGCAACATGGTCGACGAATTGAAACAGCGACTGCACGACGTGACGCACCCCGACACGCCGTCCGCCCCGCTCGAAGGCACGGGCACTGGGGCGGATGAGCGGGCGGCGTTTGACATGTCCGACGCAGAATGGTGCGATGTATTCGAGAGAATCCAGAAGACAGTACCGAACGTGTTCGGCAGCTATGCGAAGGTGCGCGCCGAATTTGCTCGCGAAGCTATCCGAATCGCTGCTGCGGCCCGCGCCTCGTCGCCCAATGTGGCGGGGGCGGAAGGGGCGACTGAAGCCGATATTCGCAAGAGCATGACGCCCGAGCAAATCAAGCTCGAACGCAAGCTGACGTGCGAGGCGATCGACGGCGCAATGGCCTTCGGCTACCAGAACACGAATCCGCCGCCGAGCGCCGACCATTGGCTCGCGCCGTACTGGCATGTCGGTCGCAAGCAAGCCGAGCAGGAAGCTTCCCTTTCCCGCTCCCCTCGCACTGAGGTGGCGGGAGCGGTGGCAGAGGGGTGGAAGCTGGTGCCAGTCGAGCCGACCGAAGGAATGAAGTCGGCCGCGCTGCGAGCTGACGATCGATGGAGGCAACCGGGCGATCAGTTACTCGTGCAATGGGATGCCATGCTCGCTGCTGCCCCTCCGTCGCCCTCCGCAGATGCAGCGGCAGCGCCGGCAGACGCCCAGAAAACTATTCCGAAGGGGATTTTTGACAACTTGATCGCAACGCTCTCTCCTGCGTGGGACTACATCCAAACGCATCAAGACCAGTTCGACGCGAATCCCGGTGATGACAAGACCAAAATTCTCGTCGATGAGTTCTTACATCACGCCTATCGGACGGCAGGGCATGCAGATGAGCGGGCGGCATCATTCGAAGACTTCCGTGATCGCTGCGAGCATTACCGCGGCTTCAAAGACGACACCGACGATACGCAATGCACTTGCCCCGGAAACAATCATCCGGGATCGTGGTGCGAAGAATCTGAATGTCCGCGTCGAGCCCGCGCGGCAGCATCGCAGCCCGCAGCCGCCATTGAAGACCTGCGTGCCATTCAGGCCGTTCTTCGCGATGTCGACCCGAAATGGCGCGACCGAGGCGAATTCGGCATCAAAGCCCGAGATCAAATCATTTCTGCGGTACGTGACCTTGCCGCAGCGGCAGCGGGGCAAGAGGCGGAGCCGTTCGGATGGGCTCAGCCACGAGGCGGCAACTACTTCACGCGCAACAAATCAAGCGCCGACAGAATCGGGGGATTGATTCCCGTCTACACCGCCCCGCCCGCGCAGGTCGCCACTCGGCAAGGTCTGACGGAGGCACTTCGCCAGGCGCGCGAGGAACTGTCCAACGTCGAGTGGGAAAACGACCCGCCGACGCGCGTCATCGACCTGTTCTCGAAGATCGACGACCTTCTCGAAGGAGCCAAGCGATGAGCGCCATCATCAGTCCGTGCGGGCAATACCGCTATCTGCTTTCGCGGCCGGCCGACAGCATGTCGCCCATGAAGTCGACCGCGCTATTCCTGATGCTCAATCCGAGTACGGCCGACGCCAGTTTGGACGACCCGACGATCCGTCGCTGTCGCGGTTTTGCGAAGACGTGGGACTGCAACGGAATTTCTGTGGCGAATCTGTATGCGCTTCGCTCGACCGATCCCGCCGCGCTGTGGGTTCACGAAGATCCAATCGGCCCCGACAACGACCTCTACCTGGCGAAATTCGCCCGCGAGTATCACGACGTCGTGTGTGCATGGGGTGCTAACGCTCGACCCGATCGAGTTTCCGCCGTCTCGAAGATCCTGCGCGATGCCGGTGCGCGCCTGTGGTGTCTCGGTATGACGAAGGACGGTTCACCGCGGCACCCACTATACGTCCGCGCCGACCAACCGCTGATCGAATGGAGCCCAGCATGAATAAGACGCTGACGGACCAACAGGTCCACGATGCAATCAAGAGCGCCGAGCATGAAGTAAGTCGCATGACTCCGTTCAGCTCGATGGAAGAACGCCGTTTTGCGTTCTGTCGCGCCCTTCTCGCCGCTCAGCAGCCGGAGCCGAAACTCGCGCAGGCGATCCATTATCCCGAGTGCTGGGACACGGTCGCATATCCGACCGTCGAGTCGGCGCTCCGCGAAGTCTATGTGGCGTTCCGGTGCCAACAGTGCGAGCAGCCGGAGCCGTGCGCCGAGGTGACAGAGCTTCGAGCCGAAATCGAGCGCCTTAACGCGATCATCAATACGCCGCACGCCGACGACTTTCTGAAAGCTGTGAGCATTGAGGCAGAGCACCAGCGACAGCGTTGGAGCAGCGAGCACGATGCTGGAAAGACGCCGGCCGACTGGTTCTGGCTTGTCGGCTATCTCGCAGGGAAAGCGCTTCATGCGGCTGTGGCGTGCGACGCCAAGAAGGCCGAGCATCACATCATCACAACGTCCGCAGCATGCGCAAACTGGCATCTATCCATATTCGGCAAGACAAATATGAGGCCCGGGATTGACGGCGCCCGCGCAGGAGAAGGCCGATGACCAGCCGCCGCATCAACGGTACCGCCGTGTTCGACGTCCTGCGCACCGGCACGCACACCGCGCGGCAGATCGCGGCCGAGCTGCAGACGTCGACGGCGTTCGTGCAGTGCTTCCTCGACACGCTGTTCTACGCAGGCCGCATCCGGATCGATCGGCGCGTCACGACGAACACCGCATACGAGGTGGTGCCTGCAGCCATGCCGCGCGCGCCACTCGACACGCCGGCCGCCGGGCCGCGTCTCGCACCCAACCTGCAATCCACGCTCGCCGGCTACGATCGCGAGATCAGCCGCCGCGTCGAGCTCGCTTTGACCACGAGGGCACGATGACCGAAATCACCGAACTGGCTCAAGAAATTGCCGCGCGCCTGACGCCGCACGCGCTGTGGGATCTGGCCGAACTGGCGAAATATCTGCACCGCAGCGAGCAGCACACGCGGCAGTGGATCATCACGCAGGACGGGTTCCCGCGTCCGATCCGCATCCCGTCAGGCAAGAGCGCGACAGAACGGGCTAGGCCACTCTGGCGCGCGAAGGACGTGATCGCGTGGGCCGAGTCTCACGTCGAAGCCTGATGGAGCTTGTCGGCAAGATCAGCGGCATGCGGCGCGTAGTACACCGCCTGCAGGATGCGCAGATCCTGGTGGCCGCTGATCTTCGCCAGTTCCATCACGCTGAAAATTTTGGAAAGCCGCGTCAGCGCCTCGCGGCGCGCGTCGTGGAAATGCAGGTCATCCAGCATCACCGCCTTCTTCGCCTTCGCGAACAGTGCGCTCCGTAGCGCAGGTTCGACTCCGAACACATTCCCCCCGAATTCCTTCCTCAGCGGATCGAGCTGCTTCAGAACGGCAAGCGCGCGCGGCGACAGCGGTACGTCGCGGGTCACGCCGGTCTTCGTGCGCGGCAGATGCACGTAGCGCTTCTTCAGGTCGACCGCATCCCACGTCATCCCCTCGATCTCTCCCGCCCGCATAGCCGTCTCGATTGCGAACACGAGCATCGCGCCAATGCGCGCTGACTTCGTCACTGGTGTCTCATCGTCTCGATATCCGAGCCGGGCGAGCAACCGCCCAACCTCCTCATCCGTGATGCGCCGCTTCCGCGGCTCAGGTTCCGTCGGGCGCCGCATGCCAGTCAGCGGGCTTTCAGTGATCCATTTCCATTCGTCCCGTGCCGTCGTGAACACGTGCGACAGCAGGTTGATCTCGCGCAGCACCGTCGCCGTGCCGACCTTGCTGCGGCCCGCGCTCTCGTCGCCGGCAAGCCGCGCATCGCGCCATCGCCCCATGTGCTCAGCCGTCACATCGGCGAGCGGCATCGCAGCCAGGTCAGGAAAATTCCGGATGAACGCGGCGAAGCGGATCGCCTCCCAGCGCGCGGTGCGCTTCGTCGGGCTGACGCGCTTTTCATACTCGCGGAGCGCATCGGCGAGCGTGTGCTTCGTGCCGGGCGTCAGCTTGCCCACGTTGATTTCGTGCTCGATCCGTGTCGCCCAGGCGACAGCGTCCGCCTTGCTCTGGAACGTCTCCGATACGCTCACGCCCTTGCGGCGCACCTGCGCGCGCCAGACGCCGCCGCGCTTCGTGTATGTCGCCATCCTGCCCCCTGGTGCAAATCGTGGTGCATTTCTGGTGCACGCGGGTGCAAAAATGGCTTGTTTTTGCTACAACGCGGCTACCTTCCCGGAGCGGGAAGATAGCACGGAAAGCCTTGGTAGGATTGGGTTTGCTACAGGCAGGATAGCTTTCGCTACTGAATTAGGTGGTGCCGGGGACCGGACTCGAACCGGCAAGCCAGTTAAGGCGGCGGATTTTCGTCACACTGCTTCTTTCAAAGCCGGCGTCGCGTGCGCGATGCCGTTCGTGCGCTGGACTATGCCTTCGCCGTCGCGCGCGGGCTGACCTGCTGCCCATGCGCCTTAGGCGCCCCCCGTCTAGTCTCTACACCTTCCTCGCGGATGCCGCGAGGCTTGGCTCGGCGTTGCCTCGATGCGCGCATCAGGGGTTTCGCCGAATTTGAAGGGTTCTGCACCGACCGTTTCCGACCGGGCACTCAATCGTTTAAGTCCGCTATGTTTACCAATTTCATCACCCCGGCAAGAGGGCGGACGCGATTCTACCATTGCTTGCCCATGCGTTCCCTTATTCCGCGGCGCCGCATCACACCCCCCACGGATTCATCCGTTGTCGTCGACGCCGCCGCACCGCCGCCAACGATTTCCTCCCGCGCCGCAGCATCCCCGATACAATCGAGTCCGCGTCGTCCAACGGCCCTATCCGTCAGACTTTTGTCTCGTGCTTTTTGCGAAACAAGCGTCGCCTAAGTCATCGCGAAGTCACAAACGTTTTCGATAATTTCCCGGCCGAAAACGTTTACATCGCAAGGTTTCATGACCTCGACCATCAAGGACGTCGCTGCCCTCGCGGGCTTCTCGATCGCCACCGTCTCGCGCGCGATCAACGCCCCGCATACCGTCAGCCCCGCCACGCTGCAAACGATCCGCACCGCGATCGATACGCTGCAGTTCCGCCCGAGCCCGCTCGGCCGGCAACTGCGCGGCGAGCGCACGCGGCTCGTCGGCGTCGTCGTGCCGACGTTGTCGAACCCCGTGTTCGCCGACTGCCTGCAAGGCATCGACGAACTCGCGACCGCGGCCGGCTTCAAGCTGATCCTGATGACGACCGAATACGACGCGGCGCGCGAGCGCCACGCGATCGAGACGCTGCGCGAGCAGCGCGTCGAAGGGCTGATCCTCACCGTCGCCGACGCGGATACCCACCCGCTGCTCGACATGCTCGACCACGACGGCCCGCACTACGTGCTGATGCACAACGACACGCAGCGTCGCCCGTCGGTGTCGGTCGACAACCGCCGTGCCGCGTACGACGGCGTGCGGCTGCTGACCGCGCGCGGCCACCGCCGCGTGCTGATGCTGGCCGGCTCGCTCGCCGCGTCGGATCGCGCACGCCAGCGTCATCTCGGCTATGCGCAGGCCCTCGAGGAAATCGGCGTCACCACGCTGCCGCCGGTCGAAGTCGACTTCAACGCGCCCGAGCTGCCCGACGCGGTGCTCGCGCATCTCACCGCGCACGCGACGCGCCCGACCGCGCTCTTCTGCAGCAACGACCTGCTCGCGATGGTCGTGATGCGCGGCCTGCGCCGCGCGGGCTTCTCGATTCCCGACGACCTGTCGGTGCTCGGCTTCGACGGGATCGCGCTCGGCGAACTGCTCGCGCCGCCGCTCGCGAGCGTCGCGACGCCGAATCGCGACATCGGCCGCCACGCATGGCAGCGTCTCGTCGAAAGCATCGGCGGCGCGGCGATCGAACGCACGTCGCTGATCCTGCCGCACGTAGTACGCGACGGCGCAACCGTGGCGCCGCCGGCCACCGACCTGCAATTGCGCAAGGCCTGAACCCGCGCCGCACACCCTGCACCCCCCCCCACCCCAGCGCCTCACCCTCGCCCGGAGACCTACCGTGTCCTTTCGCCTGACCTCGCTGCTGCGCGCGCTTGCAGCGCCCGTCGCCTGCGCCGCGCTCCTCGCCGGCACGCCCGCCGCCCACGCCGACGAAACGGCGATCTGCTACAACTGCCCGCCCGAATGGGCCGACTGGGCCGCACAGATCGCGGCGATCAAGCAGAAGACCGGCATCCGCGTGCCGTTCGACAACAAGAACTCGGGCCAGTCGATCGCGCAGCTGATCGCCGAGCAGAAGAGCCCGGTCGCCGACGTGGTCTATCTCGGCGTGTCGTCGGCGTTCCAGGCGAAGGACAAGGGCGTGATCGCGCCGTACAAGCCCTCGCACTGGAACGACATCCCCGCGAACCTGAAGGACCCGCAAGGCTACTGGTTCGCGATCCATTCGGGCACGCTCGGCTTCTTCGTGAACAAGGACGCGCTCGACGGCAAGCCGGTACCGCGCTCGTGGGCCGATCTGCTGAAGCCGGAATACAAGGGCATGGTCGGCTATCTCGACCCGTCGAGCGCGTTCGTCGGCTATGCGGGCGCGGTGGCCGTGAACCAGGCGCTCGGCGGCAGCCTCGACAACTTCAAGCCGGCGCTCGACTGGTTCAGGAAGCTGAAGGCGAACGCACCGATCGTGCCGAAGCAGACCGCGTACGCGCGCGTGCTGTCGGGTGAAATTCCGATCCTGCTCGACTACGACTTCGACGCGTATCGCGCGAAGTACAAGGACAGCGCGAACGTCGAGTTCGTGATTCCGAAGGAAGGCACGATCGCCGTGCCGTACGTGATGAGTCTCGTGAAGGGCGCCCCGCACGACGCGAACGGCAAGAAGGTGCTCGACTTCGTGTTGTCGGACGAAGGCCAGAAGCTGTGGGCCAATGCGTACCTGCGTCCGGTGCGCGCGCAGACGCTCGGCGCCGACATCGCGTCGAAGTTCCTGCCGGCGAGCGAATATGCGCGTGCGAAACCGGTCGACTTCGGCAAGATGGCAGCCGGCCAGCAGGCATTCGGCCAGCAATACCTGCAGGTCATGCAGTAAGCGGCGGACCTCATCGATGCTCGACCTGACTTTCCCGCTGCGCTGGCGCGTCGCGCTCGTCGCGCCGGCGCTCGCGGTGTTCGCCGCGTTCTGGCTGCTGCCGATGGCGGCACTCGTGCAGGTGTCCGCCGACGGCGCGTTCTTCCCGCACTACGCGGCGCTGCTCGGCAATGCGCGCTACATGAAGAGCCTCGGCGAAACCATCGCGCTGTCCGCGGGCGTCACGCTCGCGACGCTCGCGCTGTCGACGATCTCGGGCCTCCTGCTTGCTCGCCGCGAATTCGCCGGCAAGCGCGTGCTGCTCGCGCTGCTCACGTTCCCGCTCGCGTTCCCGGGCGTCGTCGTCGGCTTCATGGTGATCATGCTCGCCGGCCGGCAGGGGTTGATCGGCATGCTGTCCGCGAAGCTCACCGGCGACAAGTGGGTGTTCGCGTACTCGGTCGCCGGGCTGTTCATCGGCTACCTGTACTTCTCGATTCCGCGCGTGATCGTCACCGTGATCGCGGCCGCGTCGAAGCTCGACGCGTCGCTCGAGGAAGCCGCGCGTTCGCTCGGCGCATCGCCGTGGCGCATCTTCGTCGACATCGTGCTGCCCGCGCTCGCGCCCGGGCTGATCGCGGCCGGCGCGATCTGCTTCGCGACGGCGATGGGCGCGTTCGGCACCGCGTTCACGCTCGCCACCGACCTGAACGTGCTGCCGATGACGATCTATACCGAGTTCACGCTGAACGCGAACATCGCGACGGCGGCCGGCCTGTCGATCGTGCTCGGCATCGTCACCTGGGCCGTGCTCGCGCTCGCGCGCCGCTTCACCGGCCACACCGCCGCCGCCGCGGCCTGAGGATTCCCGCATGCAATCGCTTTCCGGCTCTTCCGCGCCGTCGCCCTCACCGGCACCCGCTCCCGCTCAGGCGAACGGCGTCGCCCGCCGCGCGCCGCGCGTCACCGGCGCGCGCGCGATCGCCGCGCTGCAATGGGGCGTCACGCTGCTGCTGTGCGCGTTCCTGATCGTGCCCGTCGTGATGTCGGTGCTCGCGGGCCTCACCGTCAACTATTTCCGCGGCCTGTCGAGCGGCCTCACGCTGCGCTGGCTCGAACAGGTGTGGCAGCAGTATCACGGCTCGGTCGCGCTGTCGCTCTATGTCGCGTTCGCGACGCTCGCGATCGTGCTCGCGGTCGGCGTGCCGGCCGGCTATGCGCTCGCGCGCAGCAAGAGCCGCGCCGCGCGCGCGATCGAGGAGGCGCTCGTGCTGCCGGTCGCGCTGCCCGGCCTCGCGTCGGCGCTCGCGCTGCTGGTCGTGTACGGCGGCTTCACCACGTTCCGGATGAGCCTGTGGTTCATCGTCGTCGGCCACGTCGTGTTCACGCTGCCGTTCATGGTGCGTGCGGTGGCGGCCGTCGCGGCCGGCGCCGACCTGCGCACGCTCGAGGAAGGCGCGGCCAGCCTCGGCGCATCGTTCGTCACGCGCTTCGTCACGATCGTGCTGCCGAACCTGCGCCCCGGCATCGTCGCGGGGGCGCTCGCGGTGCTCACGCTGTCGATCGGCGAATTCAACCTCACGTGGATGCTGCATACGCCCGACACCAAGACGCTGCCGGTCGGGCTCGCCGATACGTATGCGTCGTTGCGCCTCGAAGTCGGCAGCGCGTACACGATCCTGTTCCTGCTGATGACGCTGCCGCTGCTCGTCGCGATGCAGTGGCTCGGCGTCGATCCGTCCGGCACGCGGGCACTCAAGAAGCGCCCGCGCTGAATTTCTCGCAGACATGAAACTCGATTCCACCCCCATCACCCTGACCCGCTGCGCGAAGACGTTCCGCGGCACGCGCGTGCTCGAACCGCTCGACCTGTCGATCGGCGCGGGCGAAACGCTCGTGCTGCTCGGGCCGTCGGGCTGCGGCAAGACCACGACGCTGCGCCTGATCGCGGGCCTCGACACGCCGGACGCCGGCGGCACGATCGCATTCGGCAACGACGACGTCACCGCGCTGCCGATCGAGCGCCGGCAGGTCGGCATGGTGTTCCAGAACTACGCGCTGTTTCCGAACCTGACGGTGCGCGGCAACGTCGGCTACGGGCTGAAGATCCGCAAGACCGAACCGCGCGCGCTGCGCGAGCGCGTCGACGAGCTGCTCGCGATGATGCGGCTCGACGCGCATGCGGACAAGCCGATCGACCAGCTGTCGGGCGGCCAGCGCCAGCGCGTCGCACTGGCCCGCGCACTGGCGGTGCGGCCGCGCGTGCTGCTGCTCGACGAGCCGCTGACCGCGCTCGACGCGAAGCTGCGCGACACGCTGCGTCGCGAGATGAATGCGCTGCTGCGCGAACTCGGCGTGACGACGGTCTACGTGACGCACGACCAGGCCGAGGCGATGGAGCTCGGCGACCGGATCGTCGTGATGGGCGCGGGCCGCATCGAGCAGATCGGCACGCCGCGCGACATCTACTACCACCCGGCCAACCGCACGGTCGCGCAGTTCATCGGCACGCTGAACCGGCTCGCCGGGCAATGGCGCGACGGCACGCTGGTGACCACGGGCGGCGCGATCGCGACGCCGCACGCCGCCGACGAGTGGTTCTTCCGCCCCGAGGATGCGCAACTGGCCGATCCCGCGCATGCGCCGCTGCGCGGTGCCGTGAGCGCATGCGCGTTCCTCGGCGAGCGCACGCGGCTCACGATCGAGCACGCGGCCCCCGACGCGCTCGTGATCGACGTGCCGGGCCGCATCGCGCTCGCACGCGGCACGGCGGTCGGCCTCACGGTCGCACCGGAAGGCCTGATCGCGCTCGGCGCCTGATCCGTCCTTCCGGCATCATTCATGCAGCACCCCACCGCGGCGCATGACGCCGCGACAACAATCAGACAATTCCGAGGAACGACGATGCTGCTTGCTCAAATCAGCGATCTCCACATCAAGCGTCCGGGACAGCTCGCGTACCGGCGCGTCGACACCGCGGCCGCGCTCACGCGCTGCATCGAAAAACTGAACGCGCTCGTTCCGCGCCCGGATGCGGTGCTCGTCACCGGCGACCTGACCGATTTCGGCCACGACGAGGAGTACCGCAACCTGCGCGGGTTGCTTGCCGCGCTCGAGATTCCGTACTACCTGATGATCGGCAATCACGACGACCGCGCCGGGCTGCGCCGCGCGTTCGCCGATCGCGCCGAGCTGCAGGCGGGCGAATTCGTGCAATACGCGCTCGACGTCGGCGCGGTGCGCGTGCTCGCGCTCGATTCGCGGGTGCCGGGCGCCAGCCATGGCGACCTTTGCGATGCACGGCTCGCCTGGCTCGCCGCGCAGCTCGACGCCGCGCGCGACCGTCCGGTGATCGTCGCGCTGCATCACCCGCCGTTCGCGTCGGGCATCGGCCACATGGACAAGCTGCGCCTCGCGCCCGCCGCTTCCGCGAAACTCGACGCGCTGCTGCGCGGCCATCCGAACGTCGAGCGCGTGCTGTGCGGCCACGTGCATCGCACGATGTTCACGCGCTTCGGCGGCACGCTCGCCGCCGCGGTGCCGTCGCCCGCCCATCAGGTCGCATTCGACCTGCGGACCGATGGGCCCTCCGCGTTCCGGCTCGAACCGCCGGCGTTCGCGGTCCATCACTATGTGCCCGATGCGGGGATGACGTCGCATCACGTGTATGTCGATGAAGGCGCCGGGCCCTATCCGTTCTATGAACCGACGGGTGAGCTGGTCGACTGACGGGTTGACGCACGCACGATGACGGGCCGCGGCCGGCCGGTTACGCAGGTTCGGCCGGTTTGGCCGATCTGCCCCCGTCCGGCAGGATTCCCGTCGCTCCGGTATGATCGGCAGCCTCGACGGCGCCCCGCCGGCCTGCGCACCCGCCGCGTGCGCCGCGCGCTGCGCCGCCCCACTTCCGTTCGCGCAGCCATGTCCACCGCCTCCACCGACCGTCCGACCGACGCCGCCTCGCCCCACTATTCGCGCAGCCTGCTGTTGCTGCTCGCGACGATCGCGGGGGTGTCCGTCGCGAACATCTACTACAACCAGCCGCTGCTCGACAGCTTCCGCTCGGCATTTCCCGACGGCGCTTCGTGGATCGGCGCGGTGCCGACCGCGACGCAGCTCGGCTATGCGGCCGGCATGTTCCTGCTTGCGCCGCTCGGCGACCGCTTCGACCGCCGCGGGCTGATCCTGATGCAGATCGCCGGCCTGTCGGTCGCGCTGATCGTCGCGGCCACCGCGCCGTCGCTGGCCGTGCTCGCCGTCGCGAGCCTCGCGATCGGCGTACTCGCGACGATCGCGCAACAGGCCGTGCCGTTCGCCGCCGAGATCGCGCCGCCGGCCGAACGCGGGCATGCGGTCGGCACCGTGATGAGCGGCCTGCTGCTCGGCATCCTGCTCGCGCGCACGGCCGCCGGTTTCGTCGCCGAGTATTTCGGCTGGCGCGCGGTATTCTCCGCGTCGGTCGCGGCGCTCGTCGCACTCGCCGCCGTGATCGTGCTGCGGCTGCCGCGCAGCTCGCCGACGTCGACGCTGTCGTACGGCAAGCTGCTCGGCTCGATGTGGCATCTGGCGGTCGAATTGCGCGGGCTGCGCGAGGCATCGCTGACGGGCGCCGCGCTGTTCGCGGCATTCAGCGCGTTCTGGCCCGTGCTGACGCTGCTGCTCGCCGGCGCGCCGTTTCATCTCGGCCCGCAGGCAGCCGGCCTGTTCGGGATCGTCGGCGCGGCGGGTGCGCTCGCGGCACCGTACGCGGGCCGCTTCGCGGACAAGCGCGGCCCGCGCGCGATCATCTCGCTCGCGATCGCGCTGCTCGCGCTGTCGTTCATGATCTTCGCGCTGTCGGGCTCGAGCCTCGTCGGGCTCGTGATCGGCGTGATCGTGCTGGACGTCGGCGTGCAGGCCGCGCAGATCTCGAACCAGTCGCGCATCTATGCGCTGAAGCCCGAGGCGCGCAGCCGCGTCAACACGGTGTACATGGTGTGCTATTTCATCGGCGGCGCACTCGGCTCGTCGGCCGGCGTCGCCGCATGGCACGCGTTCGGCTGGATCGGGATGTGCACGACCGGGCTGGTGTTCACCGCGCTCGGGGGCTGGTTCCACCATCGCGGCGGCCGGCGCGACTGAGCGCGACCGGCCACGGCCACGGCCGCGTCACGCGTCGACGCGCGGTGCGGCCGGTTCGGCGGCGGGTGACGGGGCGAACGCCGGCGCCGGTTCAGCGATGGGCGGCGTAGCGAACGCCGGTGCCGGTTCAATGACCGCGGCTGGATCCATCACGGCGCCCGGCGCCGGCACGGCCAGCGGAACGGCGGAAGGCGCCAGGATCGGCGCCGCATCCGGCACCGCGATCGGTTCGGGCGCCGCTGCGGCCTCCGCCGTCGACGCAGCCGCCATGGCCGCCGAGCTGGCAGCCGCCGCGCGCGCCGCGGGCCGGCGCGCGGGATCGAACACGAACGACAGCCCGACGCTGCCGAGGATCGCGACCGTCGCGACCACCGTCGCCATCGTCACCGGCTCGCCAAGCAGCAGCGCACCGAGCGCGACCGCGACGATCGGGTTCACGTACATGCAGCTGCTCGCGATGATCGGGCTCGTGTGGCGGATCAGGTAGCCGTACGCGACGTACGCGGCCATCGTGCAGAACACCATCAGGTACAGGAACGCGAACACCGGCCCCACCATCAGGTGCTCGACGCGTTCGCCGACCAGCCATGCGACGAGCGTCGAGATCATGCCGCCGAGGCCGATCTGCAGCGACGTCGACAGGAACAGGTCGGACGGCAGCTTGAGCCGCGTCGCGAGATGCGCGCCGCCGGCCCAGAACAGGGCGCCGGCCAGCACGCAGATCGTGCCGAGCGCCGAACTCTGCGCGGCCGCGCCGCCCGAATTCAGCACGACGATGCCGACCATCCCGAGCGCCACGGCCGACCACTCGCCTTTCGTGACCGGCCGCCCGGCAACCGCGGCGATCACGGTCGCGAACAGCGGCACCGTGGCCACCATCACCGCGGCCGAGCCGCTACTGACCAGACTGATCCCGAGCGCGATCGTGCCGGACGACAGCGCGACGAGCATCGTGCCGACGATCCCCGCATTGCGGATTTCGAGCAGCGTCGGCCATTCGGGCTTGCGCCGCAGCGCGAAGATGAACAGGCCGATGCCGCCGAGCAGGTTGCGCAGCCCCGACAGCAACAGCGGCGGGAACGACTGCAGCGCGAAATGCAGGCCGCTGTAGGTCGAACCCCACACGAAATAAATGAAGACGAGCGCCAGCGCGACGCGGCCGCCGCGGCTTTGCGGCAGGCGGATCCGGAACGAGAAGCGGGCGAAGAAATCGAGGAGACGGTCGAGCGGCGTCATCGAGCAGCCTGCCCGCACGTCACGCCGCGTGCTCCGCTGAAAGACACCGGCGATGCCGGCAAACGGCCCTGGCGGGACCGGGAAGGCAGAGCGAACGTGCGGAACGACATGGCAGTGCGAACGGCGACGAAAGAGAACCGGCAAGCGGCGGCAGAGGGACAAAAAAACGCGCGCAACCGCTTCGGCTGCGCACGCTCGGCATTATGGCATCAAGGATTCGAAAGCATCGTCGGACCAGTCTGAAAGGATCGCGAATGATGTTTCCGCGCGACATTTCCCGGCCGGCGTGCAGGTGAAATCGGGGGCCGGATACGCGACACGCGTGCGTTGCCACGGTGTCGATCCGACCCGCCATTCACGCCATTCACGCGATCCGTCGCGATCGAGTCAGCCATCGGCCGAACGGCCAGTCCTGCGCGCCAGCCAGCACTTCCCCCTTATCGTGACGGTCGGCTCACGCGCCGCATGCGCTGAACGACCTTCCTTCGACACCTGCACCGCCCATACAAAATTTTGTATAATTCGACCATTCTCCCGCCGAAACCTGTTGTCTTCGTCGGCAGCGCGCTCGCGGATCTGCGCGGCTTTCCGCTGCCTGCGCGACGCGAAGCCGGCCACCAGATCGACCAGGTACAACGCGGGTTCGCACCCGACGACTGGAAGCCGATGCGCACCGTCGGCGTCGGCGTGCGGGAAATTCGCCTGCGCGATGCGAGCGGCGCGTTCCGGATCATTTACGTCGCGACGTTCGCCGACGCCGTCTACGTGCTGCACTGCTTCCGCAAGCAAGCGACGCGCACCACCCGAGCCGATATCGAACTGGCCGCCCGGCGCTATCGCGCACTGACGATGGAGAGGAAACGATGACCACCGACCGTTATTCAAGCGTCTGGGACGCAATCGAGGGCCAGCCGGCCGAAGCCGAGAACATGAAGCTGCGATCCGAACTGATGATCGCGCTCAAGCAGCGCATCGCGCAGCTCGAACTCAGTCAGGCCCAGGCTGCGGAACGACTGGGCGTCACGCAGCCGCGCGTGTCCGACCTGATGCGCGGCAAGATCAACCTGTTCGGGCTCGACGCGCTCGTGAACATGGCGGCGGCCGTCGGCCTGCGCGTCGACCTCCAGGTGCGCGAATCCGCGTGACGCGTCACGTGCGATGCCGCGACGCCCGACGCATCGCGGCACGCGCCGCCATCGCACGCCATGCACCGCTCACGATCCGCCGAACCAGTTGTACCCCTGGTCGACCCAGTAGCCGCCCGGAAACGTATCGGTCACGAAGATCTCCATGATGTGCTTCGGATTCTTGTAGCCGAGCTTGGTCGGCATCCGCAGCTTCATCGGGAAGCCGAACTCCGGCGGCAACCGATGGCCGTCGTAGTCGAATGCGAGCAGCGTCTGCGGATGCAGCGCGGTCGGCATGTCGATGCTCTCGTAGTAATCGTCCGCGCACTTGAAGCCGACGTACTTCGCCCGCGTGTCGGCGCCGGCGCGGGCGAGAAACGCGCCGAACGGCGTACCGCCCCAGCGGCCGATCGCGCTCCACCCTTCCACGCAGATATGCCGCGTGATCTGTTCCGCGTGCGGCAGCGCATACAGTTCGTCGAGCGTCCACACGCGCTTGCCCGTCACGCGGCCGGACAGCACGAGCCGATACGTCGACGCGTCGACGTGCGGCACGTCGTCGATCCCGTAGTACGCGTTGAACGGGAACGGTCGCGTGATGTCGGCTTCGGTGTAGGTCGGCGCGAGCCGCTCGCCGCTGAACAGCCAGGCCTGCACGCGGTCGTTCATGCGCGACACCGTCTCGAGGAACGTGTTGACCGACGCGTCGTCCTTCAGCGTGCAGCCGGTCAGCATCGTCAGCCCGCCAAGCGTCAGCACGCGCCGGTTGAACAGCCGCCGCGACGGCATCTCGAGCTCGCGGCGCACGTCGAGTTCGAGCGACTTCCGGTCGAGCGTCCAGCGCGAACCGTCGCGCGTGTATTCGGATTCCGACATGATGATTTCCTTCACCCGAGGTTGACGGGTCAGCGCCCACGCAGCATCGCGAGCAGCGAGCGCGGCACCAGCAGCGCCATCGCAACGTGAACGACGATGAATCCGACGAGCAGCGACATCGCCCAGAAGTGCACGACACGCGCGTTGTCGTAGCCGCCGAACAATTCGCGCAGCAGCGGGAATTGCACGGATTTCCAGATCGTGAGCCCCGACAGCACCAGCACGACGAGATCGACGATCGCGGTCAGGTACGCGGCGCGCTGCACCGCGTTGTACACGCTCAGGTCGGCGTGCGACAGCCGCCCGCTCACCGCGGCACGGATGTCGCGCCAGATCGACGCCGGCGTGACGGGCAGCATCTTGCGCGCGAGGCGCCCCGTCGCGATCGACATCGTCAGATAGAACAGTCCGTTGAAGACGAGCAGCCACATCGCCGCGAAATGCCATTGCAGCGCGCCGCCGAGCCAGCCGCCGATCGTGATCCCGTGCGGGAACGTGAACGGCGGATAGATCGGCGACGCGTCGTAGATACGCCAGCCGGACAGCACCATCAGGATCGCCGCGAGCGCGTTGAGCCAGTGGCTCGCGCGCACCCACAGCGGATGGATCGGGCGCGCGGGCGGCGTGGCGGCCGCGCGGCCGGTGGCGGGAACGGTTTGCATGATGAAGACTCCCGGAATGAGTCGACGGGACAGGACGCGATGCGGGCGGCCGCCGTGCGACGCACGCGCCGGCCGCGCCGCGTCCGCCTTTCGTCAGTTCGACGGCGCCATCTTGTCGCCCGACGGCTTGCCCATCTCGTCGTGCGACATCGCGTCCTTCTTCATCGCGTCTTTCTTCATCGCATGCTTCTTCATGCCGTCCTTCTTCATCGCGTCGTGGCCCATTGCATCCTTGGCCATCGCGTCGTGGCCCATCGCGTCCTTCGACATCGACGACCCCGGCTGCGACATCGCATCGTTCTGCGCATACGCGCCCGTGGCGATCGTGGCGAAAGCGGCGACGCAAGCGGCAATCAGTACTTTTTTCATGACATCTCTCCAGAACAACATGGGTTTAAGGAGCCGAATAGACGGACGACGTCGCGGGAAATGACAGCCGCTGCGAAAATTTTTTTTGAAGTTGCGCGCAAGCGCGTCATGCTGCGCCGCATTGCCGTGGCCGGCCAAGCCGGGAGGCCATGCGGCGGCGACGCGCGCTGCCATTTCGACGGGCCACCGTGCCGCCCGCCATGCTGCGGCCGCACCGGGGCAGCCGATCCTCTCCCGGTTGAAACCGCCGCCAAGCCAGTGTATCGTGTGCGCTGCTAACGCGGGGGTCCTGCAATGCGCCCGGTCAAACAACCGGCATTGCGGGTGAGAAATACCCTTTGAACCTGATCTGGATAATGCCAGCGCAGGGAAGCGTACGGATTTCGCCGCCATCCTTCTGACGAAATCCGCCGCCTCACCAAGCCTCGTCTCCTGCTTAGCTCGAGCCCCACATACGTCAAGGGCTCCGGGCAAGCGCCGAAGCGCCTGTCCGGCGCTCACACAGGAGATTGCATGAACGCCAATCCGAAGTTTCTGTCCGCCGACGCTCATGTCGATGCCGCGGCCGTCGCCCCGCTGCCGAATTCCCGCAAGGTTTATGTCACCGGCTCCCAGCCCGACATCCGCGTGCCGATGCGTGAAATCACGCAGGCCGACACGCCGACCGGCTTCGGCGGCGAAAAGAATCCGCCGATCTACGTGTACGACACGTCGGGCCCCTACACCGATCCGGACGCGAAGATCGACATTCGCGCGGGCCTGGCCGCGCTGCGTCAGGGCTGGATCGAGGCGCGCGGCGACACCGAAGTGCTCGGCGGCCTGTCGAGCCGGTACGGCCTCGAGCGCGCGGCCGACCCGGCCACCGCCGACCTGCGGTTCCCGGGCCTGCACCGCAACCCGCGCCGCGCCCGGGCCGGCAAGAACGTCACGCAAATGCACTACGCGCGCCAGGGCATCATCACGCCGGAAATGGAATACATCGCGATCCGCGAGAACCAGCGCCGCGCCGAGTACCTCGAGAGCCTGAAGGCGAGCGGCCCGAACGGCGCGAAGCTCGCCGCGATGATGGGCCGCCAGCACCCGGGCCAGGCGTTCGGCGCAGCGGCCTTCGGCGCGAACGCGCCGGCCGAGATCACGCCGGAATTCGTGCGCTCGGAAGTGGCGTGCGGCCGCGCGATCATCCCCGCGAACATCAACCACCCGGAATCCGAGCCGATGATCATCGGCCGCAACTTCCTCGTGAAGATCAACGCGAACATCGGCAACTCGGCCGTCACGTCGTCGATCGGCGAGGAAGTCGACAAGATGACGTGGGCGATCCGCTGGGGCGGCGACACGGTGATGGACCTGTCGACCGGCAAGCACATCCATGAAACGCGCGAGTGGATCATCCGCAACAGCCCGGTGCCGATCGGCACGGTGCCGATCTACCAGGCGCTGGAAAAGGTCAACGGCAAGGCCGAGGACCTCACCTGGGAAATCTTCCGCGACACGCTGATCGAACAGGCCGAGCAAGGCGTCGACTACTTCACGATCCATGCGGGCGTGCGCCTGCAATACGTGCCGCTCACCGCGAACCGGATGACCGGCATCGTGTCGCGCGGCGGCTCGATCATGGCGAAGTGGTGCCTCGCGCATCACAAGGAAAGCTTCCTGTACGAACACTTCGAAGAGATCTGCGAGATCATGAAGGCGTACGACGTGAGCTTCTCGCTCGGTGACGGCCTGCGCCCCGGCTCGATCTACGACGCGAACGACGAAGCGCAGCTCGGCGAGCTGAAGACGCTCGGCGAACTCACGCAGATCGCGTGGAAGCACGACGTGCAGGTGATGATCGAAGGCCCCGGCCACGTGCCGATGCAGCTGATCAAGGAGAACATGGATCTCCAGCTTGACTGGTGCAAGGAAGCGCCGTTCTACACGCTCGGGCCGCTGACCACCGACATCGCACCGGGCTACGACCACATCACGTCCGGCATCGGCGCCGCGATGATCGGCTGGTTCGGCACCGCGATGCTCTGCTACGTGACGCCGAAGGAGCACCTGGGCCTGCCGAACAAGGACGACGTGAAGGAAGGCATCATCACGTACAAGCTCGCCGCGCACGCCGCCGACCTCGCGAAGGGCCACCCGGGCGCGCAGGTGCGCGACAACGCGCTGTCGAAGGCGCGCTTCGAGTTCCGCTGGGAAGACCAGTTCAACATCGGCCTCGATCCGGACAAGGCGCGCGAATTCCACGACGAAACGCTGCCGAAGGATTCGGCGAAGGTCGCGCACTTCTGCTCGATGTGCGGCCCGCACTTCTGCTCGATGAAGATCACGCAGGACGTGCGCGAGTTCGCGGCGCAGCAGGGCGTGTCGGAAACCGAAGCGCTGAAGAAGGGGATGGAAGTGAAGGCGGTCGAGTTCGTGAAGACCGGCGCCGAAATCTATCATCGCCAGTAAGCGAACGCGCGATCCGGCGCTTCCGCCGGATCGCCGCGCCACGCACGAAGCCCGCTTTCGAGCGGGCTTTTTTGCGCACGTCGCATGCCTGCCGGCCCATGCGAAACAATTGATTACGAAACCGCGCGAGCCTTAACAAGTCCTTACAGCAGCGTCGGGGGACGGCGCGTAGATTGGGTTCATGCGCGGCCGCCAGCCGGTCGTGCGCCTTCCCGTTCACTACCACAAGGACAACGATCATGAATTCGATTCGGCGTTTTGGGGTATACGCTCTCCTCGTCGCGACAGTGGCCAGCCTGTCGGCCTGCGATTCGATGTCGCGACGCCAGCGCGATACGGCAATCGGTGCGGGCGTCGGTGGTGTCGCCGGCGCGGCGATCGGCGGCAACGCGCTGTCGACGCTGGGCGGCGCGGCGGCCGGCGGCATCATCGGTAACCAGGTCGGCAAGTAAGCAGTCCGAGATCGGCCGGCTGGGCGTCGCCGCCCAGCCGCAGGCCGGTGGTTCAACGGCGTTTCCGCGGTGCGGAAGCGCCGTTTTCGTCTGTGGTGCCGCAACAGGCGCGGCCGCTCCCCCCGGAAATGATCGGTTACCGTTTCTCATACCGTGTCATCGGGACTCGGCCTAAGCTTCAAGCATCTGCCGATAGCCGGCTCCGCCGGAGACACATCATGAACAGGACCCTCGTCGCCGCGGCGCTTGCCTGCACGACGCTTGCCGGCTGCTACTACCCGTACGGCTATTATCCGGGCGGCTATTACACGGCGGCGCCGGTGCCGGTACAGCCCGCGCCCGTGTATGTCGATCCGGCCCCCGCCTACTACTATCCGGCGCCGGCCTATGCGCCAGCGTGGGGCGGTTATTGGGGCCCGGCGCTGTCGCTCAATTTCGGCTTCGGCGGACGCGGCGGCTGGCGTCATCACTGACCTGATCGGCCGCGCCGCATGTGGCGGGGCGTGCGCCGCCCGGCGGCAAACGGCCGGAATGGCCGTTTCTTGTCGTTTCATCCGATCGTGAAACGACCGGGCGGTAACGCGGTGTAAGATTCCTCGCATCCCGTCCCGCCCTCGCCGATCGATGTCACCCAAGAACGCTTTCCTGCTGACCGTGCTCGCCGCCCTGTGGGGCGCGTCCTTCCTGTTCATCCGAGTCGGCGTCGTCGATTTCGGCGTCGCGCCGCTGATGGCGTTGCGGGTGGGCATCGGCGCGCTGTTTCTCGCCTGCTTCGCGCTGACGCGCTTCAAACCCGCCGATCTCGGCGCCCGCCTGCGCCGTCATGCGTGGCCGTTGTTCGTCGTCGGCGCACTGAACTCGGGCATTCCGTTCTGTCTGTTCGCGTTCGCCGAACTGACGCTGTCGGCCGGCGTGACGTCGGTGATCAATGCGACGACGCCGCTGTGGGGCGCGCTCGTGGCCTACCTGTGGCTGAAGGACAAGCTGTCGCTGCCGCGCGCGCTCGGCCTCGTGATCGGGTTCGCCGGCGTGCTCACGCTCGTATGGAACCAGATCGCGAATGCGCACGGCGAAACGGGCGCCGCCGCGACCGCGCTCGCCGCCGCCGCGGCGCTCGGCGCGACGCTGCTGTACGGCGTCGCGGCCAACTACACGAAGCGCAAGTTGACCGGCGTCGACCCGCTCGTCAACGCGACCGGCAGCATGATCGGCTCGACCGTCCTGCTGCTGCCGTTCGCGATCGCCACCTGGCCGGCCGCGCCGGTCAGCGCGCACGCATGGGGCTCGGTGCTCGCGCTGGGCGTCGCCTGCACCGGCATCGCATATTTCATCTTCTTCCACCTGATCGCGCACATCGGCCCCGCCCGCGCGATTACCGTGACGTTCGTGATCCCCGTGTTCGGCCTGCTGTGGGGCGCGCTGTTCCTCGGCGAACACGTGTCGGCCGTGATGATCGAAGGCTGCGCGATCGTACTCGTCGGCACCGCGCTCGCGACCGGCGCGATCAAGCGGATTCCCGGGATCCGGCCGCGCAGCGGCGAAGCGACCTGACGATACATTCGGGTGCACGCGCCGCCATCGTTCCGGGCGTGATGCGTGACGACCGGGCGCCGGCTATTCATCGCCGCGCCCTCGAATAGTGCCGCGGTCCGGCCGGCATTCCGCTGACGGCGACGTTCGTTCGCCATTTGGCGGCTGTCGGGATTTCCCGCCTCGCCTTGCCGCGCATGCCATGCGGCCGGATTGTCATGTGCGGCGGCGACGCCCGACGCTACGCGGCGATCATGCGCGGCACGCATGCGAGCAGCGCCGGCCGCAGTCGCATTCCCGCGTGCGTCTGGAGTTTCCCTGATACGCGAGCGGCCGCGTTCCCGTTACACTCCGAACACTTACCCGCAGAAGGCGGTCTCGATGCCCCACGTCCTTTCGCGTCCGCCGGCGCGTGCGACTGCTTCAGCGTGGCGGCGCGCTGCCGTTCCGCCGCTCATTCCCGGGCACCGTTGACATGAAGCCCGCCCGCGACCTCTCGCTCGACTCCCTGCTCGAACGCCTCACGCCGACGCCCGGCGGCTGGGTCGCCACCTATCGCACCACGACATTGCGCAGCGTGTTCCAGCCCGTGCTGTCGATCACGCACAAGCGGGTCGTCGGCTACGAAGCGCTGCTGCGCGTCGTCGATTCGAACGGCGCAATGATCTCGCCCGCCGCGCTGTTCGACAAGACGCGCGCCGACGCCGACGCGCTGCTGCTCGACCGGCTCGCGCGCTGCCTGCACACGGCCAACTTCATCGCGCAGGGCATCGGCGACGGCTGGTTGTTCCTGAACGTCAACCCGCGCGTGCTCGACTCGGGCCTCGTGCAGCGCGAATTCGTCGAGGCGCTGTGCCGGCATTTCGCGCTGCCGCCGAACCGCATCGTGCTGGAAGTCGTCGAACAGCCGTCGCGCGACGAAGCCGAGCTCGCCCGCACGATCGACATGATCCAGCATCGCGACTTCCTGATCGCGATCGACGACTTCGGCACGGGATTCTCGAACTTCGACCGCGTGTGGCGCGCGCGCCCCGACATCGTCAAGCTCGATCGCTCGCTCGTCGTACGCTCGACCGGTTCGGCCGACGATCGCCGCATCATGCATCACCTCGTGTCGATGCTGCATCAGGCCGGTGCGATGGTGCTCGCCGAGGGCGTCGAGAGCGACGACTCGCTGCAGGCGCTGATGGAAGCCGACATCGATTTCGTGCAGGGTTTCCAGTTCGGCCAGCCCGATGCATCGATCGCCCATGCCAGCGCGGCAGCACCCGCGATGCTCGACGCCGCGTGGCAGCGCTTCATCGCGCGCCGGCACGCGCCGGTCGTCGCCGAGCAGCCCGGCTTCGACGCGATCGAGCGGCTCGTGCTGTCCGGCGCGGCGGCGTTTTCCGCAAGCGGCAACCTGCAGGACGCCGCGCAGCGCGTGTTCGCGGTGCCGGCCGCGCGCCGCGTGTTCGTCACCGACGAAACCGGCGAGCAGTTCCTGCCGTCGATCGGCGCGCGCGCCGACGACGGCCAGGCGGGCGTCACCCGCCTCTCGCCGCTCTTCCCGGAAACCCACAGCAACTGGTCGCGGCGCCCGTATTTCCAGCGCGCGATCGCCGCGCCCGGACGCGTCGCGCTGATGGGCCCGCACTTCTCGCTGACGGAAGGCCGCGACTGCTATACGGCCGCCGTCGCGATCCGCGCGCAGAACCGGCTGGTCGTGTTCTGCGTCGACTTCGTGCTCGACAGCGCCGGGACCGTGATGCGGTAGCCGGTGCGACGGCGGGCGACCGGCTACCGCACCCGTCGTTCGGCCGCTCATCCATTCGTCAGTCGGTCACCTTCCCTCTTCCCGACTTCACCACGCTGCGGCGCGACTTGTGCTCGAGCCGCCGCTCCTTCGACGCACGCGTCGGCCGCGTGGCGACCCGCGCGCGCGGCGTGAATGCAACGCCGCTGATCAACGCATCGAGTCGCGCCAGCGCGGCTTCGCGATTCTTCTCCTGGGTGCGATATTCCTGCGACTTGATCACGACGATGCCGTCACGCGTGATGCGCTGGTCGGACAATGCAAGGAGCCGCTCCTTGATGACGGGCGGCAACGACGACGCGCGGATATCGAAGCGCAGGTGAATCGCGCTCGACACCTTGTTCACGTTCTGCCCGCCCGCGCCCTGCGCGCGCACGGCCGTCCATTCGACTTCGGCCGGATCGAGCGTGTAGCGGATCATCATCGCGCAGCCTCCCTGCGGCGCCGTTCCAGCGCCTCGTCGACGCGTGCCGCGAGCCCCGAATCGCGCTGCGTACGCGTCGCGACCGCCTGCGCGAGCACGCGCCGCGGCCCGATCACTTGCACACGCGTGCGGGCACGCGTGACGGCCGTATAGACGAGTTCGCGCGTGAGCACGCGGCCGAACGACGCCGGCAGCACGAGCGCGGCTTCGTCGAATTCCGAGCCCTGCGACTTGTGGACCGTCAGCGCGAACGCGGTTTCGTGCGGCGGCAGCGCGGCCGGCGACACCGCGCGCGCGGTGCCGTCCGCGCGCCTGAACCACACGCGCAGCACGCCGTGCGCGTCGGGCAGCGCAATGCCGATATCGCCGTTGAACAGCCCGAGCGCATAGTCGTTGCGCGTCACCATGATCGGCCGCCCCGTGAACCAGTGCGCGCCGACCGCGAGCGGCACCCGCGCCGCGTGGCGCACGTGCGCGGCCACGAGCGCATTGACGTGCTCCGCGCCGCGCAAGCCGCTGCGGGTCGCGCACAGGATCCGGAACCGGTTGAGCGCGTCGAACAGCGGCAGCGGATCGGGCACCGGCGCGGCCAGCGTGTCGCGCAACGCATCGAGGTAAGCACCGAAGCGCCGCGCGAGCCGCTCGACCGTCGACGACGCGAGCGACTCGCCCGCATCGTCGTGGAATGACGCGGCGGCCGAATCGTCGGCGGGCAGCGCGTCGAGCGCGGCCTGCACGTCGCCGCTGCGGATCGCGAGCGACAGCCGCCCAATCGGTGAATCGAGACCGAAGCGGTAATTGCGTTCGAGCCAGACCACGCAGTCGGCGAGCGGTGCGGGCGTGGGCGTGGCTAGCGCGGCGGCGGGTTCGCCCGGCAGGATCGATGTGACCGATGCAAGCGCCACGTCGCCCGCGTCGAACGGCGGCAGCTCGACGGCGTCGAGCCACGCAAGTTCGTCGACCTCGATCCACGCAGGGGCGTCGCCTGCCGCGCCAGCGTCACCAGCCTCGCCGGTTTCGGTCAGCACCGGGCCTGCGGCCGGCGGCGGCGCGACGCTGGACGGCGCACTGTCGTCATCCTGCGGTTCGTCGTCGAAAAGCGATGCCTGCCGCACGTCGACTTTCCGTCGCGACGCTGGTTTGCGCGTAGTGGCCGCGGCAGGCGCCGGCGCCCGGGCCGCGGCGGAAACCGGATCTGCAGCCGGAATCGCCGCGGTCGCGGCTTCGTCCTGCACCGGCAGCGCCGCGACGAATGCCGCCTCGTCGATGCCGAGCGCCTGCGCGATGCGCGTGCGCGCCGCGGCGGTAAACGCCGGCCGCGCGCTCAACTCTGCAAACACGGCGCCCGCCTCGACCGCGGCGAGTTGGTCCTTGTCGCCGAGCAGCACGAGCCGCGCACCCGGCGCGAGCGCATCGAGCAGATGCGCGGCGAGCGCGACGTCGATCATCGACGCCTCGTCGACGACGATCAGGTCGTACGGCAGCGGATTGTCGCGATGATGCCGGAACCCGGCCGCCCCGCCGCCGCCCAGCAACCGGTGCAGCGTGTATGACGTATCCGGCAGGCGCGCCGCGAGTTCGGGCGGCAGGTCGCCGGCCCGTGCGTGCAGCGCTTCCTGCATCCGTTGCGCGGCCTTGCCGGTCGGTGCGGCCAGCGCGACGCGCAGCCCCGGATGCGCGTCGAGCAGACAGGCCAGCACGCCGACGACGGTCGTCGTCTTGCCCGTGCCCGGGCCGCCGCTGACGATCGTCACGCGGCCCGTCAGCGCGACGATCGCCGCGACGCGCTGCCAGTCGACTTCGCCGGTTGCCGGCCCGAAGTAACGCGCGAGGCTGTCGCGCAACCGGTCGGGCGCGAGACCTTCGTCCGGCGCGGCCACGCCGGCCTGCGCGACGAGCGCATCGGCAAGCCGCCGCTCGTAGTCGAAATAGCGCGACAGGTACAGGTGGTCGTGGCGATCGACGATCAGCGGCCGCTCGTCGCCGCGTGCGAGCGTGCCGAACGCGACCACGCCGCTCGCGGCAAGCGCCGCGCGGACTTCGTCGAGCGGGGCTTCGTAGCGTTGCGCGAGCGCGCCGAGCGCGACGCATACGTGGCCGCTCGCGGTCGCACGACTCGTCGCGAACGCGGCACGCGCCGCCCAGCGCGCGGCCGCGGCCGGCGCACCGGCGCGACGAGCCAGATCGCCGATGCGACGCGCGAAACCTTCCGCGAGTGCGATGCCGAAATCGGCGGGTTCGGGCAGGCGCGCGACGAGGCCGCCGGTAAATTCGAGCGTGTCGTCCTGCGCGTTCATGCGCGGCCCCCGTCCATCATCCGGTCGAGTGCGTCGACGAGCGCGCGCTCGGGCCGCCGCGCATGCACGCCGGCCGGTTTGCCGTCGCTGCGCCAGCCGGGCCGCACACCACGCACGAACAGGTACAGGTAACCCGCGATATGCGTGTCGTAGTCGTAATCGGGCAGCCGGCCGCGCAGGTAGCGGTGCAGTGCGACCGTATAGAGCAGCGCCTGCAGGTGATACGCGTGATCGGCCATCGCGACGTCGAGCGCGCGCGGCCCATAGGCGTCCGGCGTCGTGCCGAGATGGTTCGACTTCCAGTCGACGATCCAGAAGCGGCCGTCGTGTTCGACGATCATGTCGATGAAACCCTTGATGAAACCGGCGAGCATGCCCGCCTCCAGTGCAACGTCCGGATAGCCGTGCGCGACCAGCAGGCGGCGCAGCGCCATCAGGTCGAGCGCGGGCGCCGGGAACAGGAAACCCATTTCGTCGAGCCGCTTCGCGGGATCGAGATCGGCGAGCCGCATGCCCGGCACGAGCTCGGTGCGCACGACATCGTCGACCAGCTGCACCATCATCGCCGGCAGGCGCGCGGCCAGCTCGGGCACGGCCTCGACCGGCCGGTCGTGCAGCGCGCCGAGCGCGGCCCTGGGCCACGACTCGGGCTCGGTGAAGCGGCTGAGTTCGAACAGGCGGTGCAGGCACTCGCCGGCCGCCGCGCCGCGCGGGAACACGAGGATATCGTCGTCCGGCGGCTCGGGCGCGACCGTATCGGCCAAGAGCCATTCGCCATCCGGCGCCACCTCGGCAAGCGCATCGTGATCGGGCCGCAGCTCGTCGTCGGGCACGGCCGCGACGCCCGCCTCCTCGCGCGCCATCGACGCGGTCAGCGAACTGAAGCTGGCCATCCGCCACGCATCGCGCAGCACGCGCGTCGCATGGCGCGCCGCGAGCGTCTGTGACGCGTCGTGCCCCGCCGCGAGCCGCTCGGGGCGCACGGGCGCCGGCAGCGGCGCGACGCTCACGGGGCCACCCGCGAGCGCCTGCCACGCCATATCGAGCGCGGCTTCGTCGGGCGGCTCGTCGAGCCACGCATCGAACGACTGGCCGGCACCCGCGACGAGCCAATTGAGCACGCTGCGCCGCGATTCACGCGTCGAGCGCGACGACAGGTACGGCCCGGCGACGACGTAGCAGCGATAGACCGCGCGCGTGAGCGCCACGTAGACGAGCCGCGCGCGTTCCGCCGCCTGCTCGCGCAGCGCCTGCCGCGCCGCATGCTCGGCTGCCTCGTCGTCGCAGCCGTAATGCAGCACCGCGTCGCCCGCCTCGTCGTGATACTCGCGCGCATCGGGCAATGCGGACGCGGGCGGCTCGCGCAACCCGCCGTCGTTCAGGAACGGACAGAACACGATCGCGTATTCAAGGCCTTTCGACTTGTGCACGGTGACGATCTGCACGAGGTTGCGATCGGATTCGAGCCGCAGCTGCGCTTCCTCGCCGCCGCCGTCGAGCCGTTGCGCGGCGAGCCAGCGCAGCGTCGGCGCGATGCCCGGCTGCGCGGACGCGCGCGCCTGCGTCAGTTCGGCCAGATGGTTGATGTCGGTCACGCGGCGCTCGCCGTCCGCGCCGGCCATCAGGCGCTCGGCAATCCGCAGCTCCCGCGTGAACGTGCGCCACATCACCGCGAAGCCGCGTTCGCGCCACAACAGCCGATACCGCGAGAAGCGCTCGACCCAGCTCATCGCGTCGGCGCTGTCCGCCGCCGATGCTTCCCGTTGCGCGTCGCCTTCGCCCTGCTCCATCCGCCACAGCGCGCCGGCATCGAGGCCGAACCAGTCGGATGCGAGCGCCGCGCGCAGGCGCCGCAGGTCGCCCGGTGCATCGATCGCCGCCAGCACGCGTTCGAGCTGCTCGGCGTCGCCGGTCGAGAACACCGAGGCCTGCGCCAGTTCGACACTGCCGATGCCCCACGTGGCCAGCACGCGCTTCACGAGACTGCCCTGCCGGTGCGTCTGCACGAGCACCGCGATATCGCCCGGCGACAGCGGTGTCTCGCCGAGCCGCACGCGCCCTTCGCGCGCGCCGCGCATCAGCCGTGCGATCTCGGCGGCGCAGGCCTGCGCGGCCTGTGCCTGTGCATCACGCTTGAGCAACGTGCCTTCGCCGCCTGGCAACGCCCACACCCGGAAGTCGCCTGCCGGGCCCGGATCGGTTGCGTCGACGAACGGCGCGCGCACGCGTGTGCCGGCACGCACCGCGTAGTAGTCGAGCCCGTCGAGCACGAAGGCGCGCGGATTCGACATGAAGAAACGGTTGCACGCGTCGACGATCGCGGGCGTCGAACGCTGGTTGACCGCGAGTGTGTAGCACGCGCTCGCCCGTGCGCGTGCGGCGAGATAGGTATGCAGATCGGCCGCGCGGAAGCTGTAGATCGCCTGCTTCGGATCGCCGACCAGGAACAGCGGCCCGCCCGGCGCGAAGATCCGGTCGAAGATCGCGAACTGCAGCGGGTCGGTATCCTGGAACTCGTCGATCAGCGCGGCCGGATAGCGCGCGCGCAGCGTCTCGGCGAGCCACGGATGCGCATGCAGCGCGTGGTACAGGTTCGCGAGCAGATCGTCGAACGAGACGACGCGCCGCGTGCGCTTGCGCTCGGCCAGCTCGCCCGGCGCCATGTCGAGCCATTCGGCGATCAGCGCGAGCCAGCGCGCGCGCTGCGCGGCCTCGGCCGCGGCCACGGCCGCTTCGAGCGCGTCGGCCACGTCGAAGAATGCGTGTTCGGGCGTCGCGCCGCCTTTTTTCGTCGCCTTCACGAGCGCGGTGCGGGTGAGCTTCAGCGCAGCCTTCGGCAGCGCAGCCGTCGCGTCGCCCTGCGCGAAATGCGCGGTCCATGCAGCCAGCGCATCGGCCACGGCCTCGGGTTTGTGCGAGCGCTGGTTGAGCGCGGGTTGCGCGACGCGCAGCAACGCATCGATCGCGTCGCGCTCGGCGGCCCACATCCGCTCGGCCTCGGCGAAGCATTCGGCGGCCGCCGCCTCGGCCGATTCGTCCGGCTCGACCACGCCGTCCCACCGCAGCGCGGCAAGCGGCTTCTTCAGCCGGCGCGCGAGCTGCGCATCGAGCGCGGCCGGGCCGGCGCCCGATTCGACGAGCCAGGTCGCGAAGCCCGGCCAGCGCGCGGCTGCCGGCTCGACGCGCGTGCGCCAGAAATCCGCTGCCAGTTCGAAGCGCAGCGACGCATCGTCGGCCTCCATGTCGAACGCGAACGGCATCGCCGCCGCGAACGGCGCTTCCTGCAGCGCGCGCTGGCAGAACGCATGGATCGTATGGATCGCGGCCTGGTCGAACGCGCGCAGCGCACGGCCGATCCGCTTTTGGGCCATTTTGCGATCAATCGCAGCGCCTGCACCGAGCGTAGTCTCGAATAAGCGCGTTACAAACGGATCACTACCGTCATCTCCGTTGACAAGCATGTGCGCGAGCTGCGCGAGCCGGCCGCGAATCCGTTCGTGCAGCTCGGCGGTCGCCGCTTTCGTGAAGGTCACGACGAGGATTTGATCCGCACCGAGATCCTTCTCCAGCAGCAGGCGCACATACAGCGCGCAGATGTTCCAGGTCTTGCCGGTACCGGCCGACGCCTCGATCTGGTTGACACCGTCGAGCGGGCACGCGAACACATCGAGTTCGAGCGCCTGCTGCGGCTGCGACACGGCGCTCATGCGACCTCCTTCAGATGGGCGACGAGCGGATCGAACACGAGCCGCGCAAGCGTGCCGAACGGCTCGTCGAGCGATGCATGCGCGCCGCGCCACGCGATCGCGATGGCCGGATCGTCGGCTTCGCTCACGACCCGCTCGTTGATCCAGACGCTCGCGGCCTTCGCCTCGCCGTCGGACACCCTCGCCCACGCGCTGCGCGGGAAAAACCGCAGCGGCATGCGCCGCCCCGCGCGAAACAGCGCGGCCAGCGGCGCGAGCTGCTCGAGCGGCGCCGCGACGGGGGTCAGCTCGAATGCACCGCCGCTGCCGAACCACAGCGTGCGGCGCGGGCCGCCAGGCTCCACCGCGCAGTAGACGAGATGCGCGAGCCACGCGGACAGGTAGTCGCGCGCACTCGGCCGCGCATAGCGATAGATGATCTGCCCGGCCGGCGTGAGCCGGTTCAGCGTGCCGTGCAGGTCGAGCGGCGCGCTCACCGCGTCGGCCGACAGCCGCGCGTCGTCGGCGCCGAACAGCGCCTGTTCGGTATCCGGCCAGGCCGGCACGACGGTGAGCGTGAACGGCCGCCGCTCGATCCCGTCGGCCAGCGCGCGGCGCACGTTCGACGCGAGCTGCGTCATCGAACCGAGCGCCTGGTCGCGCCACACGGCGCCTGTCGCGCCGCCGGGCAGTTCGGGGCTCGCGTCCGCGATGCGCAGCGCGTGATCGAGCACGCCGCCCTCGTCCGACTCGATCAGCAACGGCAGCACGCGCTCGGCAAGCGCATCGCTGCCGGCGAAGTCGAGCGCGAACGGCTCGGTGTCGAGCAGTTCGGCCTGCGCGTCGGCGAGCACGATGCCGAGCCGCGCGCGCAGCAGCGCACGCGCGGGATGGCGCCAGAAGCGTTCGAATTCGCTGAATGCGACAGGCTCGACCGGTTCGGCCGGCAGCGGCTGCGCGAAGAACGGCAGCTCGCGCGGCCCGTCGCGCGACGCCTCGGCGGCCAGCAGCGACGCGAGCGTCGCACGCTCGGCGTCGAAGGAAACGAGTTCGCTGCCGGGCTGGAAATACGCGGCCGCGAACGGTTGCAGCGGATGCTCGACGACGAATGCGCGCCGCGCGGCATCGACCGCGTCCGGCGCCGCGTAGGGCCCGGCCGTGACGAGCGCGAGATGGTCGAGCAGTTCGTCGACGAGTGCCGCGGGCGGCAACGGCGCGTTGTCGCGAATGCTGCGGCCCGTGTAGGCAATCATCAGCCGGTCGCGCGCGGCGAGCAGCAGGTCGAGAAACAGGTTGCGCTCGTCGTCGCGGCGCTGGCGGTCGCCGAGCTTCGGCAACACGGCCATCAGGTCGAATTCGTCGGCACGCGCGAGGCTCGGCAGCACGCCATCGTCCATCCCGAGCAGGCAGACGACGCGATAAGGCAGGCCGCGCAGGCTCGTCAGCGACGAGAACGTGACGCCGCCCCACGGCACGCCGCCGCGCGCCGGATCGTCGAGCGCGGCGGCCAGCCCCGCCCGTACGACGGCCGCCGGCAACGCCTCATCGGGCGCCCCCTCCGTCATCGCGGCCAGCATCGCGTCGAGCGCGTCGCGCACGCCCGCGAGCGCGTCCGCATACGCGGCGCCCGAATCGAAGAACCGCGCGAGCGTATCGGCGAACAGCTCGCTCCAGCCTTGCGGCGTATGCGATTCGGCCAGCCGCCGCGCGAAGCCGTCGAGATCGTCGGTGAAGCGCGCGAGCCGGCCGAGCAGTTCGGCCTCGCTGCCGGTGGCCGCCTCGATCGGCAGCCACGCGCCGACCGGCGCCGCACCTTCCGGCATCGCATAACCGAGAAAGAGCCGCGCGAGCGCATCGGAGAACGTATGGCGCGGCGACGGCACGGCGGCATCGTCGCTCACGAGCGGCGACAGCCCGCGTCGCGCGCCGGCCGCCGCGAGCCAGGTCTGCACCGTCTCCAGCGCTGCCGCATCGATGCCGTAGCGCGCCGCCACCGCGTCGACACGCAGCCATTCGACCAGCTCGGGCGCGCCGACCTGCCGCTCCGGCAACGCGAGCCAGTCGAGCAGCACGCGCGCGACCGGGTTCGCCTGCGACGGTGGCAGGCCGGTGATCCGGTAAGGCACGCGCGAGCCGCCGGCGCCGGCCGTGCCGAACACGGCGTCGATCAGCGGCCCGGCCGCGGCGAGATCGGCCACCGCGACGAGCACGTCGGACGGCTGCAGGCTCGCGTCGGCGTCGAACCACGCGAGCAGCCGGTCGTGCAGCACCTCGAGCTGGCGCGCGAGGCTGTGGCACACGTGCACCTCGATCCCGCGCTCGGCCGGCGTGTCGCCGATTTCGGCCTCCGGCTGCAGTTCGAGGATCGCGTTCTGCACGCGCGCGAGCCACGTCGGCGCCGGATTCTCGACGAAACGCGACGCGTCGCCCGACGCGGCGCTTTCGGTCAGCTCGTGCAGCATGTGCAGCTGCGCCTGGGTCTGCCGGCCCCATTCGGCGAGCAGCGGATGACCGACTTCCTGGTAATCGAGCCGCCCGGCCGCATCGAGCGCCTCGGCATGCGCGGCGGTCACGATGTCGAACCAGAATTCGCGGCACGGGTTCAGCGCATAGACGCGCACGTCGATCCAGCGCGACAGCTCGCGCAGCAACGCGACGTGCAGCGGCGGCATCGTCGGCAGCGCGAACACGCTGACCGATTCCGGCCAGTCCGCGCGCGCGATGGCTTCGGGATCGAGATGGCGCGCCTCGACGAGGAAACGGTGCGCCGGCGGCGTGCCGCTGTCGCTCAGCTCGGCGAGTAGCGCGCGCCACAGCGCGGCCTGCCAGCGCTCGTCGTCGCGCGCGGCGTCGCTGATCCCGCGCGGCGCGCCGTCGCCCGCGAGCACGGACTCGCCGGCCTGCCATGCGGCCAGCCATTCGGGGCGATAGGTCAGGTAATGATCGAGCACGGCCGCGACGCGGTGTGCCAGCTCGTAGCGCATCGCATCGTCGGACGCGGACAGATACGCGGCCAGCCGCGGCGACGCGAGCCACGGCGCACCGTCGGCCGCCTGCGCGAACAGCCGGTAGCAGCGCCACACGAGGCGATCGGGCGCGAACGGCGAACGCGCAGGAACCGTCAGCACGCGGCCGATCTGCGCCCACAGCCATTGCGCGAGATACGTGAACTCGACGTTCGCGCACACGCCGTTGCGCGCGGCGATGTCGAGCTCGAGACGGCGGCGCAGCGCCGCGCTCGGCACGATGACCTGTTGCGGCGCCCACGGGCCATTGCGGGCCGGGAACGCGGCCAGATCCTCGAGCAGCGCGTCGGCCAGCGTTTCGTGACGATTCGAATAGAAGAGATGGAGCATGAAGCGGGCGTCGGAACCTCGCGCCGGCCGGGCCGGGCGAACAGGATCACCAAGGATAGCAAATGGGCCGCCGTCGCGAACCTCGTCCGGAAGGCCAGGTTTTACGGATCGCGAAATACGATAGACTCGTCGCCAGTCAAGATGCCGCCCCCGGGCGTCTTCGTCTGCTATTCAGCCCATCGATGCGCTATTCGGTCGAAATCAGAAAGTTTTTCTACAGCCAGTACTTTTTCGGCGGCCTGCGGATCGCGGTCGGCGTTTCGCTGCCGGCCGTGCTGTGCCTGATCGTGTTTCACAACCGGGAGCTCGGCTTCACGATCTCGACGGGCGCGCTCGGCGCCTGTGTCGTCGACATGCCCGGCCCGCTCAAGTACAAGCACAACGAAATGCTCGCTTGCAGCGTGATCGGTTTTCTGGCCGCGCTCGCCACCGGCCTCGCGACACCGAACATCTTCGTGCTGTGGCTCACCATCGTGCCGCTCACCTTCGTGCTGTCGCTGATCGTCGTCTACGGCAACCGCTGGCCGCAGATCAGCTTCGCGACGCTGTTCATGATGGTGATGACGCTCGAGGAGAAGTTCACGCCGCTGCAGGCGTTCATCAACGCCGGCTGGATTCTCGCGGGCGGCCTCTGGTACACGTACTGGGCCACGCTCGTGTCGCAATGGCAGGCGCGCCGGATCGAGCAGCAGGCGTTGGCCGAGAGCCTGTTCGCGTGCGCCGACTACCTGCTCGCGCGCGCGCAGTTCTACGATCTCGACGCCGATCTCGACGAGTGCTACCGCAATCTCGTCGCCAAGCAGATCACGGCGGTCGAAACGCAGGAAACCGCGCGCGACATCGTGCTGCGCAACCTGCCGAAGCTGCGCCGCGGCAAGCTCGACCCCGGCCGCACGACGATGTACAACCTGTTCATCAACAGCGTCGACCTGCACGAGCTGTTCGTCGGCGCGCACACCGACTACCCGCTGGTGCGCAACACGTTCGGCGGCTCCGATCTGATCATTTTCTACCGCGACCTGATCCGCAAGGCGGCTGCCGATCTCGAGGAAATCGGCCTCGCGGTGCTCGAGAACCGCGCACCGCATTCGCGGATCAGCGTGAAGGCCGAGCTGCGCGCGATCGAGTACGAGATCGAGCTGATGCGCAAGAAGAACTTCCCGGCCACCAATGCGGAAGCGTATGCGGCCGTGCTGGCCACGTTCCGGCGCATCTGGAGCGCGACGCGCCTGATCGACCGGATGCGCCGCAACCTGTCGGGCCACGCCGATCCGCAGCAAACCGAACTGAAGATCGACAAGGCGCTCACGCGCTTCCTGCAGCGCCGCCGGATGTCGCCGCTCCTGATCTTCTCGAACCTGAACATGCGCTCGCCGAGCTTCCGCCACGCGCTGCGCGTGACGATCGCGGTGGCGGTCGGGTTCTGGCTCGGCCGGCTGCTGCCGCTCACGAACGCGTACTGGATCGTGATGACCACCATCATCATCCTGAAGCCCGGCTATTCGCTCACCAAGCAGCGCAACGCGGCGCGTATCGTCGGTACGCTGATCGGCTGCGCGGCGAGCGTCGCGCTGATCTACACGGTCAAGGATACGCACCTGCTGATCGCGATCATGTTCGGGTCGATGGTGATGAGCTACAGCCTGCTGCTGTTCAACTACGCGGCGAGCGTCGTGTTCACGTCGTCGTACGTGCTGCTGATGTTCCACCTGCTCGCGCCGGGCAGCATGCGGATCATCGGCGAGCGCGCGATCGACACCGTGGTCGGCTGCATGATCGCGATCGCCGCGAGCCGGCTGTTCCCGTACTGGGAATACCGGCTGATGGGCAAGCAGGTCGCCGACATGCTCACCGCCACCCGCAAGTATTTCGAAGCCGTGTGGCGCGCCGGGCGCGGCATGTCGCCGCCGCCGGTGCCGACCGCCGACGGCGCGGCCGTCGTGCCGGTCGTCGCCGCGGCCATCGAGACGCCGGCCACGGCCCTCGACGACGACTACCGCTACCGCCTCGCGCGCAAGGACGTGCACATCGCGTTCGCGAATCTCGGGCAGGCGTTCCAGCGGATGATGATCGAGCCGAAGGCGCACCAGCGCTTCGTGCCCGAACTGAACGACCTGCTCGTGCAGACGCACGTGCTCGGCGCGCAGATCACGGCCGCCGCGCCGCTGATCCGCACGGCCTGCGCGGCCGACGGCAGCATCCTCCACGACGACGCGCTGCATCGCGGCCTCGCCGCGGTGCTCGACAATCTCGAGAAGGCCGAGGCGGGCGAGCCGCCGCCCGCCGACCAGCTCGACGCGTCGAAGCAGATCACGCGCGACCTCGACGCGATGGTCGTGTCCGCGGAGCAATCCGATGCGGTGGGGGCCGAGCTCACGCACGACCTGAAGGTGCTCGCGCACCAGTGCAAGCAGATGCTCGCGTCGTCGCTGCTGATCCGCAAGGATGCGAGCGTGATCCGCCTGCCTGCCTGACTACGGCTTTACCCCGCCGGTGGCCGGCCCGCGCATGCCGCGGCTCGGCCCCGGCGCTCCCCGATTCAGCGATCCCCAAAGCATGATGACCCGCCCGTCCCACGCGGCCCGCGCCCTCGAGGTACGACCGCCCCGCCCCGCATTGCGCCCGTCGCGCCAGTCAGGGAATACCCGATTCCGGTCACCCGGCCCGGCTTGTTATCATTTGTTCACATTTAAGTTGTCTATACAACTTGAGCCAATCGGACCGGCCCCGCTCGCCCGGTCCGTCGCATAACGATATCGGAGACACGATGAAAAACTTGCAGCGCCACCTGAGCGCGCGGCACATCCGCTTTCTCGCGCTGGGTTCGGCGATCGGCACGGGCCTGTTCTACGGTTCGGCGTCCGCGATCCAGCTCGCGGGCCCCGCCGTGATCCTGGCGTACATCCTGGGCGGCGCGGCCGTCTACATGGTGATGCGCGCGCTCGGCGAGATGGCCGTGCGCGAGCCCGTCGCCGGCTCGTTCGGCCACTACGCGACCGAGAACCTCGGCCCGTTCGCCGGATTCGTCACCGGCTGGACCTACACGCTCGAAATGGTGATCGTCGCGATCGCCGACATCACCGCGTTCGGCATCTACATGGGCTTCTGGTTTCCGGATGTCCCGCAATGGATCTGGGTGCTCGGCGTGGTCGCGATCATCTGCGGGCTGAACCTGTGCCACGTGAAGGTGTTCGGCGAGCTCGAGTTCTGGCTGTCGATCATCAAGGTCGGCGCGATCATCGCGATGATCGGCGGCGGCGTCGCGATCCTGCTGACCGGCATGCACTTCGGCCATTCGGCCGACGTGCCGACGTTCGCGAACCTGTGGAACCATGGCGGCTTCCTGCCGAACGGCGTCGGCGGGCTGATCGCGTCGCTGTCGGTCGTGATCTTCGCGTACGGCGGGATCGAGGTGATCGGGATGAGCGCCGGCGAGGCGAAGGATCCGGAGCGCGTGATTCCGCGCGCGATCAACGCGGTGCCCGCGCGCATCCTGCTGTTCTACGTGCTGACGATGGTCGTGCTGATGTCGATCAGCCCGTGGACGGGTGTCGGCAACGACGGCAGCCCGTTCGTGCAGATCTTCTCGGCGCTCGGCGTGAAGTCGGCTGCAACCATCCTCAACCTGGTGGTGATCAGCGCGGCGATCTCCGCGATCAACAGCGACATCTTCGGCGCGGGCCGGATGATGTTCGGGATGGCGCGCCAGGGCCAGGCGCCGGCCGTGCTGATGACGACGTCGCGGCACGGTGTGCCGTGGGTCACGGTGCTCGTGATGGCGGTCGCGCTGCTCGTCGGCGTGCTGCTCAACTACCTGATGCCGAAGGACGTGTTCCTGATGGTCGCCGCGATCGCGACGTTCGCCACCGTGTGGGTGTGGCTGATGATCCTGCTGTCGCAGGTCGCGATGCGCCGCCGGCTGTCGAGCGCCGAAGTCGCGGCGCTGAAGTTCAAGGTGCCGTTGTGGCCGGTCGCGCCGGCACTGACGATCGCGTTCATGGGCTTCGTGATCGTGATGCTCGGCTGGTTCGAGGACACGCGCGTCGCGCTGTATGTCGGCGCGGCCTGGCTCGCGCTGCTCGCGGCCGTGTTCTACGCACGGATCCGCCCGAAGTTCGCCCCTGCGTCACGTTGACGCACGACTGACCTGCCTACGCGGCGCGCCGGTTCCGGCGCCCGCTTCTCTCCCGGCTCCGCACGGCATCCCGCGCGCCAACAGCCGGGGATTCATCCCCTTCGCCTGCACCTGCGTGCGCGGCCCGGCGGGCCGCGCATCGGCACGTCAGTGCGACGCCGCGCTCGCGGCCTCGGCCGGATGGGCCTCGTCGTACGCGTGCTTCTGCGAAATCGCGTTGTACAGGATCGTCCCGATCACGAGCAGCACGGCCACGACGATCAGGATGCTCACGTTGCGGACAGGGTTCTTCTTGCGCTGATCGTTCATGGTCGGGGCGACTCCGTCAAATTCATCGAAGCGGGCATTCTACGCGCTTGCGCGCCCGCTGCGACGCGCCGTTTCCGATCCCCTTCCCCGCCCTCCGCCCGCCCGCCGCAAGCTTTCATTTGATAATCGTTCCCATTTCGATCTAGAATCTCGAGTCTTTCATTTTGTAATGTTTCGGGTCGCTCGGGCGGCAGGCGCGCCCCGGAACGCTCCCATCGTCCACCTGCCCCTTCCGGAGTCTTCATGTCGAATCCGCGCACCCGCCTGCTGCCGCTTGCCGGCGCCCTCGCCCTTGCCGCCGCCGCATTCGCGCCGCTGGCCCACGCGGCCGAGGAAGTGAGCCTGTACACCACCCGCGAACCGAAGCTGATCCAGCCGCTCATCGATGCCTTCACGAAGCAGAGCGGCGTCAAGGTCAACACGGTGTTCGTGAAGGACGGCCTGCTCGAGCGCGTGAAGGCGGAAGGCGCGCAGTCGCCGGCCGACGTGCTGATGACCGTCGACGTCGGCAACCTGCTCGACCTCGTCGACGGCGGGCTCACGCAGCCGGTGCGCTCGAAGGCGCTCGACGACGCGATTCCCGCGAACCTGCGCGGCGCGAACGGCGACTGGTACGCGCTGTCGCTGCGCGACCGCGTGCTGTACGTCGAGAAGGACCTGAAGGTCGATGCGTTCCGCTACGAGGATCTCGCCGATCCGAAATGGAAGGGCAAGGTCTGCATCCGCTCGGGCCAGCACCCGTACAACACGGCGCTCGTCGCGGCGATGATCGCGCACGACGGCGAAGCGGCGACCGAGAAGTGGCTGCGCAGCGTGAAGGCGAACCTCGCGCGCAAGGCGACGGGCGGCGACCGCGACGTCGCGCGCGACATCCTCGGCGGCATCTGTGACGTCGGCCTCGCGAACGCTTACTACGTCGGCCACATGAAGAATGCGGAGCCCGGCAGCGATGCGCGCAAGTGGGGCGACGCGATCAAGGTCGTGCGGCCGACGTTCGCGAACGCGAAGAGCGGCGGCACGCACGTGAACATCAGCGGCGCGACGGTCGCGAAGCATGCGCCGCACAAGGCCAACGCGGTGAAACTGCTCGAGTACCTCGTGTCGCCGGAAGCGCAGGCGCTGTATGCGCAGGCGAACTACGAATACCCGGTGCGCGCGAACGTGAAGCTCGACCCGGTGATCGCCAGCTTCGGCACGCTGAAGATCGACCCGCTGCCGCTGGCGGACATCGCGAAGCATCGCAAGCAGGCGAGCCAGTTGGTCGACAAGGTCGGTTTTGACAACTGACGCAACCCCCGCCGGCGGTGGGCGCCGCCCGCCCTGCCGGCCGCGCGTGCTGCCGCGCGCGGGCAGCCTGTGGCTGCTCGCGGCGCTGGCGATCGCCGCGGCTGTGGCGGCGCCGCTCGCGGTGCTCGTGGCCGCCGCGTTCGACGCCGATCTCGCGCACTGGCGCCATCTCGCCGAATTCGTGCTGCCGCAGGCGCTCGTCAATACGCTGCTGCTGCTCGCGGGCGTCGGCGCGATCGTGTCGATCGTCGGCACCGGCTGCGCGTGGCTCGTTACCGCATACGACTTTCCCGGCCGCCGGATGCTGACGTGGGCGCTGCTGCTGCCGCTCGCGGTTCCCACCTACATCGTCGCGTTCGCCTATCTCGACCTGCTGCACCCGATCGGCCCGGTGCAGGGCGCGGTCCGCTGGCTGCTCGGCTTCGACAGCCCGCGCCAGTTCCGCCTGCCCGACCTGCGCTCGCTGCCCGGCGCGATCTTCGTGCTCGGCTTCGTGCTGTATCCGTATGTTTACCTGAGCACGCGCGCGATGTTCGTCACGCAGTCCGCGAGCCTGCTCGAAGCCGCGCGCACGCTCGGCGCGGGACGCATCGCCACGTTCTGGCGCGTCGTCGTGCCGCTCGCGCGGCCCGCGATCGCGGTGGGCGTGAGCCTCGCGCTGCTCGAAACGCTGAACGACATCGGCGCGTCGGAATTCCTCGGTGTGCAAACGCTCACCGTATCCGTCTACACGACGTGGATCACGCGCTCCGACCTCGCCGGTGCCGCGCAGATCGCACTCGCGATGCTCGCGATCGTCGTCGGCATGATCGTCCTCGAACGCTACGGGCGCCGCCGCCAGCGCTACGCGCATGGCCGGCGCATGCGGCCGATCGCGCCGCGCCGCCTGACGGGCACGGCCGCATTGGGCGCCGCCGTGATCGGCTGGCTGCCCGTGCTGCTCGGTTTCGGCGCACCGGCTGCGTACCTCGCGGTCGAGACGGCCAAGCGGCTGCATCTGGTCGGCGGCGTATCCGCACAGTTGATGACCGGGCTCGCGAACACGCTGACGATCGCCACCGCCGCCACCGTCGCGACGCTCGCGTGCGGGCTCGTCGTCGCATGGGCCGCGCGCGCGCAACGCGACAGCGCCCGCGCGGGCCCGGCCCGCGTGTGCGCGCGAATCGCGAGCCTCGGCTATGCGGTGCCCGGCACCGTGCTCGCGATCGGCCTGCTGATCCCGTTCGCGGCGGCCGACCGGCTGTTCGGCGCGGCGCTCGGCCGCGACGGGCTGCTGCTGATGGGCTCGTCGGCCGCGCTCGTGATCGCCTATACCGTGCGCTTTCTCGCGATCCCGGCCGGCAGCATCGAGGCCGGCCTCGCGCGCATTCCGCCGTCGCTCGAACAGGCGGCGCGCTCGCTCGGCGAGACGGCCGGCGGCACGCTGCGCCGCGTGCACCTGCCGCTACTGCGGCCCGCGCTCACGACGAGCGCGCTGCTGGTGTTCGTCGACGCGATGAAGGAATTGCCGGCGACGCTGCTGCTGCGTCCGCTGAACTTCGACACGCTCGCGACCTGGCTGTATGCGGAAGCCGCGCGCGGCACCTACGAGGAAGGCGCGGTCGCCGCGCTCGCGATCGTGCTGGCCGGGCTCGTGCCCGTGATCCTGCTCGCCCGCACCCGCCACAAGATCGGAGCCTGACACCGTGAATCTGCTCGAACTCGATGACCTCTGCCTCGCCTACGACACGCCGCACGGCCGCCGCACCGTCGTCGACGGGCTGAGCCTCGCGCTGCCGCGCGGCGACATCGGCTGCCTGCTCGGCGCGTCCGGCTGCGGCAAGACCACAGTGCTGCGCGCGATCGCCGGCTTCGAGCCGGTGCGCATGGGACGCATCATGCTGGACGGCGTGCCCATCGCGGCGCCATCGCTCGACGTGCCGCCCGAGCGGCGGCGCATCGGCATGATGTTCCAGGATTACGCGCTGTTCCCGCACCTGAGCGCGGCGGACAACGTCGCGTTCGGCCTGCGGCGCATGCCGAAGGCCGAACGGCGCGTGCGTGTCGCGGAAATGCTCGAACTCGTCGGCCTCGCCGATGCCGGCGGCGCGTATCCGCACGAGCTGTCGGGCGGCCAGCAGCAGCGCGTCGCACTCGCGCGTGCGCTCGCACCGTCGCCGGAGCTACTGCTCCTCGACGAGCCGTTCTCGAACCTCGACGTCGATACCCGCGAACGGCTCGCGTTCGAGCTGCGCGACATCCTGAAACGCACGGGCCATACCGCGATCCTCGTCACGCACAACCAGGCCGAGGCGTTCGCGATCGCCGACCGGATCGGCGTGATGAAGGACGGCCAGCTCGCGCAATGGGATACGCCGTACGCGCTGCATCACCATCCGGCCAGCCCGTTCGTCGCGGATTTCGTGCGCCGCGACGCGCTGACCGACGAACGCGCGCGCGCCCTGGCGCGCGGCCGCTGAACTCGCGAGCACGCTGCGCACCCGGGTCGTTTCAACGACGCGTTTCATTGCCGGGTCAGGCCGGCTCGGCAAGATCGCGCACGGGCAGCGCGGTCGAATACTTGATCTGCTCCATCGCAAACGACGAGCTGACGTCGAACAGCGGCACCGCGCGAATCAGCTGCTTGTAGACGCGGTCGTAATCGTCGATGCCGGTTACCACGACACGCAGCAGGTAATCGGTCTCGCCGCTCATCCGGTACACCTCGACCACTTCCGGCATGTCGCGCACGGCCTGCGTGAAACGCTGCGCCCATTCCTCGGTGTGCTGGTTCGTGCGGATCGCGACGAACACGGTCGTGCCGACCCCGAGCTTGCGCGGATCGCACAGCGCAACCTGCGCGCGAATCGCGCCGGTTTCCTTGAGCCGCTGCACGCGCTTCCAGCACGGCGTCTGCGACAGGTTCACGCGCTGCGCCAGTTCCGCGATCGGCAGCGTGGCATCCGCCTGCAACAGCTCCAGCAGCTTGCGATCGATGGCGTCCATTTCTCCAGTCCCTCGTCGATAGAAATTTATTCTATGCATCCTGCACAACGGGGAACAATATGAAAACGGCTTCGCCGCGTCGACCGGTATAAATACCGATCCCGCACGCGCGCGGAGCGAGCGAATCCGCCGCCACACCGCACGCGCCAAAAGAAACAGGTGACTCCGCCCGTGAAGGGGAATCGCCTGGCGTTCCTGCAAATCGCAGCCAGCCCGGCGCTCACGCGCCACTGGCCAGCGTCAGCGCACCGCTCAATACGCGACCGTCGCGATCTCGTGCACGAAGCTGCCTTGCTCGAGCGCGTCGACGAACGCGACCGCGTAGTCTTCCGCCGAGATCTTGCTGTTGCCTTGTGCGTCCGCGATCAGCTTGCCGACGCCCGTGCGGAACGTACCCGTGCGCTCGCCCGGGGCGATCAGCGCGGCCGGCGCGAAGAACGTCCAGTCGAGATCGCCGACCGTCTTCAGGTAGTCGAGTGCATCGCGGTGCGCGAGTGCGACCGCCTTGTACGCTTCCGGAAAACCTTCGCTGTCGACGAGCTGCTTGCCCGGCGCAACTTCGAGCGAACCGGCGCCGCCCACCACGACGAGCCGCTTCAGCCCCGCCTGGCGCGTGCCGGCAACCAGCGCCTTCGCAGCCGCGACGACCTTCGCCGCATCCTCCTGCTTCGGGCCGTACGCGCTCGCGACGACGTCATGGCCCGGCAGCGCGGCCGCAATGCTGGCCGCGTCGAACAGGTCGGCCGCCTTCGCGGTGATGCCATCGCCGGCTGCACCCGGATGGCGCGACAGCGCGGTCACGCGATGGCCGCGTCGTGCCGCTTCCGCGGCGATGCGCGAGCCGATCGTGCCGGTGGCGCCGAACAGCGCGATATTCAAGGTACGTTGCGTCATATCGATTCTCCAGTAAGAAAAATATGTAACGTAGTTAATTACATATAAGACCGAAAAAAACGGGGCAAAGCCCCCGTTGTGCCGGCCGCCACGCCTCTCGCGCCGTCCGGCCTCCTGCCTTGCCGCCAGTCACCCGCCGGCGCGTGCCGCCTGCTGCGTGCGCTGCTCCAGATCCAGCACGTCGGCCGTCACGTCGGCCAGCGTGCGCGTGCCCAGCGACGCTTCCATCGCCCGCTGCGCGTCGCCGATGTAGTCGACCAGCGCGCTCTGGATGTGCCGCCCGACGAGACACGCGGGATTCGGCGCCTCACGGTGCAGCGCGAACAGTTGCGCATCGTCGACCGCGCGATACACGTCGAGCAGCGTGATCGCGCCGGGCTCGCGCGCCAGCAGCGCACCGCCGCCCGCGCCCAGTTGCGACGTGGTCAGCCCCGCGGCCGCCAGCATCGACAGCAACCGGCGGATCAGCGCCGGATTCGTGTTCACGCTGCCCGCGATGATGTCGGACGACAACGGCACGCCCTCCTGCATCGACAGCAAGGCAAGCACGTGGACGGCAAACGCGAACCGGCTGCTGGTATTCATTCCTGACTCACTTGACGACGCCGGCCCATCCCGCAACCGGCGACATATGTAACCATCATAATTACATTTAGCGGATCATGCAAGCCCGCGTCACTCTCCGCTCGCGGGCTTGGCGCCCGGCGCATTCTGCTGGCTCCACTGCTGGAGCTTCTTGCCGGCTTCGGCGATTTTCGCGCCGGCTTCGGAAGCCGCATGCGCGACGACCGCGGACGCGGCCGCGTCGATCTGTGCCTGCGCGGCGGAGGCGAGGCCGCTCGCGGACAGCGGCGGCACGGCCGACGCCGCGGACGCGATGCCGGCCTTCGCGGCGTTGAGCTGCTGGTTGACGGTGCTCGCGACCTGGTCGAGCGCCTTGGCCGCATTGTTCGCGGCATCGGCGGCCGCACTCGCGGCCGTATCGGGTTGCGTGACCGGCGCGCCGGACTTCTCGCAGCCCGCAAGCAACAACAGCGCACCCGCGGCCACGGCCGCCAGTACGGACCCGGGCACGCGACGCGCCCGCGATGTCTTCATGTTCATCAGCAATCTCCGGCCGCGCGTCGCGCGGCCTCGTGGTTGGACCGACGTCGATGATACCGCCTGTGGAACAGGGCCAATCACGCACCGTGATTAAAAATGGCTTTCAATTTCGGACTCGTCTGATTCAATCGCACACGCGAGGACACTAAAGTGGGCACGCTTCAATCCGCTTTGGACGCGCCCCCTTTTTCTCATGGATTTCCTCGTCGACTGGCTCATCGCCCTGGCCGCCGTGCTCGCCGCCACCCTGTTCCTGTGCCTGCGCCCGCCGTCGGCGCGCCGCCTGGCCGAATCCGGGCGCCCGCGCCGCGTCGCGTCCGCGCGCCTGCTCACGCAGGCCGTGATCGGCTTCTGGACGGCCGCGCTGATCGTCGCGGAAGGCATCCTCGGCCCCACCGCCGACGGTCAGTCGCTGGCGGGCTTCGCGGCACTCGCGTTTGCCGCGCTCGGGCTGACGACCGTCGCCGCCTACTGGTCGGCGTGCGCGCTGCGGCTGCGCCGGCCGCCGCCGCTGTTCCCGCGCCACTGACGCGCCGCAACGGTGCGCGGCAACGCACCATCACGCACCACGCCGCGCCAATCGACATATCTCGCGCACCAGTTCCGCACACGTCGCACCACACGCGTGCATCCGGCATCACGTCACCCCCGCACCGGCCACGCCCCCTTCCCGTGCACGATTCACCGGATTGCCGCAACCCACGGCATTGAAGCACCAACTCCACGCAGCCGTTCACCAAGTTGGCTCGATACTTGCATTCCTTGCCCGTTTTTTGCGCAAGGAAGCCACGGCATGGATGGTCTGAAATCCGGCGTCGACACACTGTTCCTGTTGATCGGCGCCGTCATGGTGCTCGCGATGCACGCGGGCTTCGCATTTCTCGAACTCGGCACGGTCCGCAAGAAGAACCAGGTCAACGCGCTCGTGAAGATCCTGGTCGACTTCTCGGTGTCGACGCTCGCGTATTTCTTCATCGGCTACACGATCGCGTACGGCGTCGAGTTCTTCGACGACATCGGCACGCTGTCGCAGCACAGCGGCTATGCGCTCGTGCGCTTCTTCTTCCTGCTGACCTTCGCGGCGGCGATCCCCGCGATCGTGTCCGGCGGCATCGCCGAGCGCGCGAAGTTCAATCCGCAGCTCGTCGCGACGCTGATCATCGTCGGCTTCATCTATCCGTTCTTCGAAGGGATCGCCTGGAACGAGCGTTTCGGCGTGCAGGCCTGGCTCACGCACGCGTTCGGTGCGCCGTTCCATGATTTCGCGGGCTCCGTCGTCGTGCACGCGTTCGGCGGCTGGGTCGCGCTGCCCGCCGTGCTGCTGCTCGGCGCGCGCCACGGCCGTTATGCGAAGGACGGCCGGATCGCCGCGCACCCGCCGTCGAACATCCCGTTCCTCGCGCTCGGCGCGTGGGTGCTCGCGGTCGGCTGGTTCGGCTTCAACGTGATGAGCGCGCAGACGCTCGACAAGATCAGCGGCCTCGTCGCCGTGAACTCGCTGATGGCGATGGTCGGCGGCACGCTCGCCGCGTGGATGGCCGGCCGCAACGACCCGGGCTTCACGTACAACGGGCCGCTCGCGGGCCTCGTCGCGGTGTGCGCGGGCTCCGACGTGATGCACCCGATCGGCGCGCTCGTCACGGGCGCCGCGGCCGGTGCGCTGTTCGTCGCGATGTTCACCTGCGTGCAGAACAAGTGGCGCATCGACGACGTGCTCGGCGTGTGGCCGCTGCACGGCATGTGCGGCGCGCTCGGCGGCCTCGCGGCCGGCGTGTTCGGCCTGCCCGCGCTCGGCGGTCTCGGCGGCGTGTCGTTCCTGTCGCAACTCGTCGGCACGCTCGGCGGCATCGCGATCGCGACCGCCGGCGGCACGCTCGTCTACGGCGCGCTGAAAGCGACCGTCGGGCTGCGCCTCGACCGCGAAGCCGAGTTCGACGGCGCGGACCTGTCGATCCACCGCATCTCGGCAACGCCCGAACGCGATTGAGCGCAAACGCTTGCGCCCGGCGGCCGTCCGTTCACCTGACGGCCGCCCGACACATCATTACGTTTTCAATTCAAAAAACTTTCATCTAGCGTCCCTACACTTCCGTCCAGTTTTCAATTTGCCTTCGCCGAGCTTGCCGACCGCCTGCTTCGCGAAGGCCATTCTTCCAACAACCGAAACTGGACTCCACATGCCCGCGTTGCCCAATGCTGCCCGTCGTCAGGCCCTGAAGATCCTCGCCGGCGCGCCGATGCTTCCCCTTTCCGGCCTCGCGCTGCCGGCCCTGCTGACGGGTTGCGGCGGCGACGACAATCCCGCGTCGACGCCGGCCCCGGTCGCCGCCGCGTACACGTCGGCGACGTTCTCGGCGATGGCCGCCCCGACGCTCGACAACGCGGCCGCGATGGCCACGACGACGGTCGGCTCGACGCTGTCGGTGTCGTTCTCGGACGGCTCGGCACGCAACTTCAAGCTGGCGTACCGGCCGTTCTTCGTGACGGGCGACCTGGTGCCGGACGGCAAGGGCGGCACGACGCTCGCGGGCGGCTACTACGACATCAACAACCAGCCGATCATCGATCGCTCGGTGGCCGGCAAGGAGCGCCAGTTCTATTCCGACTGCCCGGACGGCAGCTCGCTGCTGACGCTGAAGAACGCGAACGTGCCCGGCGTGAAGGGCAACACGGTGTTCGCCGTCGTGCAGTTCGAATACACGACGCGCGACCAGGCGAGCGCTTCGCAATACGGCCAGCTGCCGTCGCCGATCGCGGTGATCACGCTCGATCAGGATCCGGCCAACGGCGCGCTGAAGGTCGTCAAGTACCACAACGTCGACACGTCGAAGGCGCACGGCCTGTGGATCACGTGCGGCGCGAGCCTGTCGCCGTGGGGCACGCACCTGTCGAGCGAGGAGTACGAGCCGGACGCGACGAAGGTCGCGACCGACGCGCAATTCAAGGCGTTCAGCAAGAACACGTTCGGCGACGAGACGAAGGCGAACCCCTACCACTACGGCCACCTGCCCGAGATCACCGTGAATCCGGACGGCACGGGCACCGTGAAGAAGCACTACTGCCTCGGCCGCATCTCGCACGAGCTGATCCAGGTGATGCCGGACCAGCGCACCGTGATGATGGGTGACGACGCCACCAACGGCGGCCTGTTCATGTTCGTCGCCGACAAGGCGGCCGACCTGTCCGCCGGCACGCTGTACGTCGCGAAGTGGACGCAGACGTCGTCCGCCGGCGCGGGCACCGCGACGCTCACGTGGATCAGGATCGGCCACGCAACCAGCGGCGAGATCGAGGCGCTCGCGAACACGCTGAAGGCGTCGGACATCATGGACCTGACGACCACCGACCCGAACGATGCGAGCTACACGAAGATCCACTTCGGCGGCAAGTTCAACTGGATGCGCGTGAAGCCGGGGATGGAAAAGGCGGCCGCGTTCCTCGAGACGCACCGCTACGCGGCGCTGCTCGGCGGCAGCATGGGCTTCACGAAGCTCGAAGGCACGACCGTGAACGCGAAGGACAAGATCGTCTACACGGCGATGTCGCGGATCGAGACGTCGATGGTCAAGGGCAACGCGGTATCGCGCGACGTCGCGGTCGACAAGAAGATCGCCGCGGGCGCCGTCTATGCGCTGAACCTGAAGGGCAGCCAGCGCGACACGACGGGCAGCGCGATCGACAGCGAATGGGTGCCGGTCGACATGGGCGCGCCGGCCGCGCTCGTCGGCGAGGATCTCGCCGCGGCCGACGGGCTCGGCAACCTCGCGAACCCGGACAAGATCGCGAACCCGGACAACCTGAAGTTCTCCGAAAAGCTGCGCACGCTGTTCATCGGCGAAGACTCGGGCATGCACGTGAACAACTTCCTGTGGGCCTACAACGTCGACACGAAGTCGCTCGTGCGCGTGCTGTCGTGCCCGGCCGGCGCCGAATCGACGGGCCTGCACGCGGTCGACGAGATCAACGGCTGGACCTACATCATGAGCAACTTCCAGCACGCGGGCGACTGGGAATCGCCGCTGCACGACAAGGTCAAGCCGACGCTCGATCCGCTCGTGCGCACGAACTTCAAGGACCGCTTCGGCGCCAGCGTCGGCTACCTGACGGCCGAGCAGACCAGCATCCAGCTCGCGAAGGCCTGACCGGGTCACGCGAGGAAGGTCCGCCCCCCCTGGTGGGCCCCGTTCTTCATCACCGTTCATTCGTCGGCGCTCCACGCCGTTTGATGCGCGATGCCCGTTGCGGGCGTCGCGCTTTTTTTTGTGCGGCGAGCGCGTCAATGCCGGCCGGCCAGGCCCTGTCCCGGCAGCGTGCCTCCCGGAAAACCGGACAGGCTCGGCGCACTGGCCGGCATCGCCGGGGCAATCGCCGGCGCGTCGGCGGGCGGCGCGGACAGCCCGGGCGCGAGGTAAAGGAACTTCCATTGCCGATAGGTCTCGGCTCCTTCGAAATCCATGTACCGATCCGGAAATCCCGTGCGCTTGATCGTCGCGCCGTCCGAGCTGCTGAACACGCCGTAGAAGCGCTCGCCCCGCCACAAGAAGGACCAGTCGTTCTTGCCGCTGACCGGATCCGGATACGCGCGGCGCAGGTGGTGCATGGGCTTCGCGAAGCGGGTGTCTTCCAGCAGATCGTCGACCGTCTGCGGGTACGCGCGCGCGAGCCGGTAATAGCCGACGATGGCCTTCCGGTACTGGTCGCCGACGAACAGCAGTTGCCGCTCCTGCTCGCGACGCCGCTGCAGCGACCAGACGTCCAGCGCGCCGGCCAGGGCGATCGACATCAGCATCAGCGCGATCAGCAAGGCAAGCAGCACGAGCCCGCGCTGCCGCCGGCGGCGGGCCTGCAGCGCGCGCGCGACGCGGCGCCCGGCCCGCTTCATTTCGCTGCCCCCGCCACAGCCGCAGCCGTTGCCGCGACGCCCGGCAGCACGCCCTGCGCGCCGCTCGCGGGCCCGACGTCGTACACGCCGGGCTTGTTCTCGTCCGGCGAGGCAAGCGTCGCCCATTTGTCGTCGCCGTTGACCGGATCGACCGGCACCGCCCGCAAATAGTGCTTCGCGACCAGCTCGTCGAGCGTCTCGGGATACTGCCCGTTGTCGCCGTAATACTGGTCGATCGCATTGCGCATCACCGCGAGGTTCTGCAGCCTCACCTGCTCCTTGCCATGCTCGATGCTGTGCATGTAGCGCGGCACGGCCAACGTCAGAAGCAGTCCGATGAGCGCCATCACGACCACGATTTCGATCAGCGTAAAGCCGCGGATCCTGCGGATGCGAGCGAGTTTCATGATGGCCGGTCACCACTGTTTGTACGGAATGCCGTTGATGCCGATACGCGCCGATTTCGACGTCACGTCGAACACGTCCTTGCCGGGCTCGAAGCCCCCTGGAGGCCCGTCCGCCGCCGGCTCCGGCGGCGTGCCGTATGCACGCACGTCCCAGGTGTCCTCGTCCGGCGTATCGGGGGCGCCGGTGAAGAACGGATCGCGCGGCACGCGGCGCAGGAACATCACCAGGCCGCCCTTCGGGTCGCGGGCATTTTTCACGCCCGTCACGAGCACGGTCAGCGACGGCGGATAGCCGGACGATTCGGCTTCCTTGTCGATCTTCCCCGCGTCGCTCGCCTCCTTATACGCATCGAGCGCGGTGCGGATCTCGCGCAACGCGGCACTCAACGCCTGTTCCTTCTGCCGCTGCACGAGCAGTTCGGAGAACGGCATGACCGCGAGCGCGAGGATCGCCACGAGCGCGAGCGTGATGACCATCTCGATCAACGTGAAGCCGCGCAGGCCGATGCGGCTGCCGCGGCCGACGCAAGTCGCTGCATTGCGCGCGGCCACGGCTCACTTCCCGACCGGGCGAAGCGGGTTTTCGCTCGGAATGTCGCCCGCCGGCATCTGCAGCGTCGGAGGCGGGGCCGCCGGTGCGGCGGCGGGTGCATTGGCAGCCGCGGCAGGCTGCTCGGCCGGCGCGGGCGACGCAACCGGCGTCACGGTGGTGCCCGGCGCCGGCGCGACTTCGTTGCCTGCGGGCGGCGGCTCCGCCGCGGCTGCCCCGCCGCCCCCGCCGGCCGGTGCAGGCAATGCCGTTTGCGGCCTCGAGAACCGCCCGCCGTAAGGTTCGGGGGGCGGCGTCGTACGCGGTGCGGCCGGCATCTGTCCGAACGCGCCGCTCTCGGGCGACGGCTGCGCGCGGATCGCGGCAGCCTCCAACGGGGTCGGCGCCCTGCCGCCCGACGTCCCGCCTCCCACGCTGCCCGGAACGACCTTCGCCGTCGGCGCGGCGGGCGCCTCCGCGTTCTGCGCCTCCGCGTTCAGCGCAACCGGATCGAGTCGCAGCTGATCGGCGTGCACGTTGACGTCGGTGCCCGACCATACCTCCTGGGTGTCCGCGTCCGCCGCCACTTGCGGCCGGACGATATGCGGCGTGATCTGCAGCACGATCTCGGTCTTCTTGTGATCGCCGCCGTGATCGGAGAACAGGCGGCCGAGCACCGGCAACTGCCCGAGACCCGGCACCTTGTTCGCGTTGCGGCGATCCTCGTCCGAGATCAGGCCGCCCATGATCTGCGTTTCGCCGTCCCGCAGCCGCAGGCTGGTCGCCGCACTGCGCGTACCGATCTGGTAGGCGAGCGAGCTCAGCCCCTGCGAGTTGCCGCTCGAGATCGTGTTGGTGATGTTGCTGACCTCGAGATTCAGCTTGATGCCGACGTCGCCGTCGCGATAGACCTGCGGCTCGACCTCGAGCTTGATGCCCACGTCGAGGTACTGGATCATCTGCGTAAACGACGGGCCGCTGGTGCTCGGCGTGCTCGAGCTCGAGATCACCGGGACCTTGTCGCCGATCATGATGCGCGCCTTCTCCTTGTTGCGCGCGCGGATGCGCGGGCTCGCGAGCAGATTCGCGTCGGTATCGGTCAGCTTGAAGTCCGCGGTGGCCGACAGGCTGCTGACGTTCAGCGCATTGATCGGCAGATGGTGCAGCACGCCCCAGGTATCGGCCGAGCTCGGCGTCGACACCGTAAACGAGCTGGGCCAGTTGATGCCCAGCTGCGACATCCGGTCATGCGACACCTCCAGTACCTCGACCTCGAGCATCACTTCCGGCTCCGGCAAGTCCTGGGCGGCGATCATCTCCTCGGCGACCTTGATCATGTCGGGGGTGCCGCGGATCGTCACCGTGTTCGCGCGCTCGTCGATCACCGCTTCCTTCACCTTCAACAGGCTCTTCAGCAGCGACTGCACCTGCTTCGCGTCGACGTTCGACAACTGGAACGTCCGCACCTTGAGCTCCTGGTACTCGAGCTCCTTGGCCGGCGTCGCCGGGTAGATGAACAGCGTGTTCGCGTTCATCTGCTTCTTGTCGAGCTGGTTCTGCAACAGGATCATGTCGACCGTGTCCTGCAGCGACGCGTTCTGCACGAAGATCGTCGTCTTCAGATCGGCGCGCACGTCGCGATCGAAAATGACGTTCAGCCCGGATGTCCGCGACAAGGCCTCGAACACCATCCGCACGTTCGCGTCGCGGAACTGCAGCGACACCGGCGTGCGCATGATCGACGACGCCGCGAGCTTGTCGTCGCGCTCCGCGTGTTGCTGGCGGCGCTTCTCGACGAGCTCCGCCTGCATCCTTGCCGCCATCGCATTGGCCGGATCCTCGACCAGCACGCGATGCACGCGCTCGGCCGCCTGCGCGTACGAACCGCGCTTCATCATGCGGTCCGCTTCCTGCAGAATCGCCAGATGCTTGCGGTCCTGGTCGATCATCGTGCCGATCCGGCGCGCGCGCTCGCTGGTCGGATCGAGTTGCATCGCCATGTAGACGGAGCGTGCCGCGTCGTCGAACTCGTTCTTCTGGCGAAACGCGTCCGCGTTGTCGAGCAGATCGTCGACGGCCTCCTTGCGGTCGTGCATTGCGTCGATCTTCACCTGTGCATTGGTCGGATCGTCGTGAAGGTTCGGCACATGCGCACATCCGCCGCATGCGAGCAGCGCCACGGCGATCGCCAGCGCGCGTTTCGTCGCGCACCGGCCGGCCGGCGGCACCGATCGCGCAGCGGCCCGGGGGGCGGAGCCAAGACATGTCGACCGGCCGTCGTCCCCATCGCGGCGCGCATCCCGTGTACGTATGGTTTTCATTTACTTTCCTTCCACTGGAATGAGCACCGTCTGGACCTGGTTCAGCGGCAGATAGGTGAGCACCACGTTCGACGCGGACACCGACTCGACCCGATACTGGCCACCGATCACGTCACCCGGCGAAACAATCAGCAACTGGTCTCCGTTGCCGAGGAACACCTGCGGCTTCGCCGACCTGGCATCCTGCTGGCCGAGATAGACGAACGGCACCGGCGGCGCGGTCGGCGGCGCCGGACGCGTCTCGGGCGGCGGCGGCACGACGGGCGGCGGCGGCAGCCATGACGACGCCGTGAACGGATCGTGCGCGGCTTCGACGGACACGGGCGCACGCAATGCGGCGAGCTGCTCGCGCGGGGTCGCCGCCGCTGCATGCGACGCGGGCGCGGGCGCCGCGGCCTGAGAGGCCGGCGCGACGCGCACACGGGCCGGCGCGGGCGCCGCCCGCACCCCGTCGTGACGCACCACGATGCTTGCGGCAGCCGGCGCCGGCTGCTGCATCGCCGCCACCAGCACGCGATATCCGGCACCGGCGACGACGAGGCAAGCCAGCGCGAGTGCGAGCCGATGGCGCGAAGCGGGCTTCATGGCGGCGGAGATCATGGCTGGGCGCTCCGGTAGACGAGCTCGAAACGCACCCGCGCGTCGAGAATGCTGCTGCCCACTGCCGGACGCTCGACGTGGATCTCCTGCAGCGCCGCGTTCGGCACGTGGTTCAGCACCGATGCAAGAAAATGGCGGATCGCGCCGTACTGGTCCTTCACCGGCAGCAGCACCTGGTAGCGCGCGAAGCGGCCGCCCGACTCGGTCGTCATCTGGTACTCGGCCGACCCGAGCGTCAGGTGGCTGTCGCGCGCCTGCTCGAAGATCGACGCGATGTCTTCCGCGCTTTGCGAAGAAGCCGGAAAGAGCGCGGGCAGCGCGTCGAGCGGGGTCGCGTCCGCCGCCGTGCCGCGCACATCCACGCGACGATGGCCGGGTGCGGCGCGCACCACACTGGCCGACGCAAGCATCGCGCGCGTGTCGGACTCGACACCCGCGATCGCCGCATACGTGATGGCGGCCGCGCCGAGCATCAGCACGCCGGCGAGCCCCGGCAGACCGAAGGCGCGTCGCCACTCGAAGCGAAGCGTGAGCAGGCGGTCCGCGAAACGATCGGCTTTCATGATTTCCTCCAGACGGCCGTGATCTGGAAACGCACCGGCTTGCCCGCCACGTTCTCCTCGACGAGATGACCGTTGAGCGTCGCCTCGCGCAGCACGACGCTCGTCTGCAAGTACTTCAGGTACGCGATCATCGCGTCCGGGTCCTTCGCTTCGGCCGTGATGCGAATCTGGCCCTGCGCCGGGTTCTGGTCGATGCCGATGAGCGCGACGTCATGGCCCGGATAGTCCTCGACGATCGAGAAGAGCGTCTGCCACGGCACGGTCAGCTCGCGCAGCACGGCCTGGCTCTGCTTTTCCGCAAGCCGGGCGGCCGCGGTCGGCGGCGGCTTCGCGACGTGTTGCTGCGCGAGCAGGCGATGCTGGACGACCGTCAGGCTCTCCCTGATGCGATCGTTTTCCGCGTACGTGTGCCAGAGCCGGACGGCGCACGCGCTCCACAGCAACGCGGCGACAACGAGGAGGATCACTCCGCCGGCGCCGATGCGCGCGCGGCGCCGGCAAAAATCGATGTCGAGCGTGCGGATCATGGCGCGTACTCCAGCAATCGGCGCGCGGGCGAACCGTCGTGCGCCGCGCGGCCCGGCAGCGCGACCGCGGCGAAACGCGCGTCGAACGGCGCAACGTCCAGGTCGGTGCCGAACAGATAGACCTTGCAGGCGTCGAGCTTCAGGCCCGTGCGCATCGCCGAGCGCTCGAACAGCTGCTCGGCGAGCTCGGCGAGCCGCGACGCGTCGTCGGACTCGCCCGGAAAGAGGCGCTGCGTGTCGTACGCGGCCCACTCGCCGTGCTCGATCATGACCGCTTGCAGCAGCGCCTCGTCGACGACGAGCAGCATCGCATCGCCGTCCGGCTTCACCGCGAACCGGCCGAGCGTCTCCGGAAGGGCCGCGCGCAGGCAGCGGATCGGCACGTCGCCGGCCGCACCGGTACCGAGGATGCCGTCGTACAGCGTACGCGGCAGCGCGCTGGCAAAGAGCACCCGGCCACCGCGCCGCACGTCGAAGCGCGCAACCAGCGACTCCGCGGCGACGCCGTACGTGTCGGAGAAATGCGCGAGCGCGATTTCCTCCAGCTCGCGTGCGTGCAGCGCGCGAAAGTCTCCGCGCAGGATCGCATGACAACACCAGAAATCGTCGAGCACGACATGCGCGCCGCGCACCGGCGCCCGCTTCGCGCCGGCATCGGCATCGTGCGTCGCGGCCAGCGCGGCGCGCAGCGCATCGAGCATCCCCGCCTCGCTGCCGAACTGCGCATCGGGAATGGCGACGCTGAGCGGATCGGCGACGAACCCGCGCCGGTCCGGCCGCCACAATGCGCGCGTGCGGATGCCGACGGCGATCTCGCGCGTCCCGACACCGACGGCAAGACGATCATTCGACCATGGTGACACGATTGATCTCCTCGAGCGTCGTTTCGCCGCGCCGGACCAGGTCGAGCGCCGCCGCCCGCAACGTCGTCATCCCGTAGCGCAGCGCCGCGGCCTTGATGTGCCCGAGCGGCGCGCGCTCGGACAGCAGTTGCCGCAGTTCGTCGTTCATGCGCAGCGCCTCCGCGATCGCCCGCCGGCCGCGATAGCCGCTGCCGCGGCACATCGCGCACCCGGTGCCGCGTCGAAACAGGTAGCTGCCGGCCGTATCCGGGTCGATGCCCGAACGGGCGAGCGCATCCGCGTCCACCGTGTCCTCGTCGAGACAGTCCGTGCAGCACTGGCGCAGCAGCCGCTGCGCGATGACGCCGTTCAGCGCCGATACGAAGCTGTACGGATCGACCTCCATGTTCGTGAACCGGCCGATCACGTCGAACACGTTGTTCGCGTGCACGGTGGTGAACACCTGGTGGCCGGTCAGCGCCGCCTGCACGGCGATCTGCGCGGTTTCGGGATCGCGGATCTCGCCGACCATGATCTTGTCCGGGTCGTGCCGCAGGATCGAGCGCAAGCCGCGCGCGAACGTCAGGCCCTTCGCCTCGTTGACCGGAATCTGCAGGATCTCGCCCAGCTGGTACTCGACCGGATCCTCGATCGTCACGATCTTCTCGAGCCCGTTGTTGATTTCGGTGAGGATCGCGTAAAGCGTCGTGGTCTTGCCGCTGCCGGTCGGCCCCGTGACGAGCAGCATGCCGTACGGCATCGACGCGACCGACCGCATGAAGCGCGTGTCGGCCGGCTGGAACCCCAGCGCCTCGAGCGTCAGGCCGCCCGACGCCTGGGAGAGCTGATAGCGGTCGAGAATCCGCAACACGGCATCCTCGCCGAACTGATTCGGCATGATCGACACGCGAAAATCGATTTCGCGTCCCGCGTACATCGCCTTGAAGCGCCCGTCCTGCGGGATGCGGCGCTCCGCGATGTCGAGTTCGGAAATCACCTTCACGCGCGACAGCACCTGATCCGCGACGTCGCGGCCCTCCACCCGCCCCACCACCGTGAGCACGCCGTCGACGCGGCACTTGATCATCAAGCCGGCCGCCCTGCATTCGAGGTGGATGTCGCTCGCCAGCATCTTGAGCGCATCGTAGATCGTCGAATTGAGCAGGCGCACCACCGGGCTGTCGTCGCTGCTGATGCCCTGCAGCGTCAACGCGAGCGACGCCGGATCGGGCGCGCACTGGATCGGGTCGTCGAACGCGAGCGAATCCATCGCGCGGATGTCCTTCTCGCGCACCGCAAGATAAGCGCCCAGGTCGCCCGCGCTCGCGAGCGCCCATCGGTACGGCAGCGTCGGGTGCGCGCGCATCCGGTGTTCGACCCAGCCGCGCGTGCGGGCATCGAGCGGATCGGCGATCGCGAACAGCAGCGCGCCGCTGTCGGGATCGCGCAGGCACACGCAGAGACGCGCCATCGCCTCGACGAACGGCACCCGCTCGAAATCCGGCTCCAGACGGTTCAGCTCGCGTATGCCGATCGGTTTCATCCTGAACTGCGCGGCGAGCCGCTCGCGTATTTCGTCCGCGCCGAGCGCCGTGTGCGCGGTCAATGCCTCGAGCGCGCGAATACCGGACCCGTGGCGTTCACCGAGCGTGCGAAGCAAGTCGCGCAGGTCGCGCTGGCCGGCATCCGCGTCGGGATCGGGATCGACGGGAGAAATGACGGTGTCCATGCGAATCTCCGGGACGGCCTACTGAATGCTCGACGCGATCTCGAAGATCGGCATGTACATCAACACGACGATGCCGCCGATCACCACGCCGATCACGATCATCATCGCGGGTTCGATCAGTCGCGAGATCAGGTCGATCGTGCGCGAAACCTGCGCTTCCTGGAATCCGGCGATCCGGTCGAGGACGGGCCCGAGCGCGCCGGTCTTTTCGGCCACCGTCAGCAGGCGATAGCCGATCGCGTCCGCGAGGCCGGCCTGCTGAAACGCATCGGACATCTTCGCGCCGTTGCGGATCTGCTGGAGCGCGGCTGCGAGCGCGGCCTGATCGGCACGGCCCACCAGGCCGCGCGCGAGGTCGAACGCGCGAATCGCGGGAATGCCGCCGTCGACCAGCATCGCGGTCGTGCGATAGAACTGCGACTGGCGGAACACGCGGAAGTGTTGCCCGATGCCGGGCAGCGCCAGCAGGCGATCGGCGAGCCAGATCCGCAGGGCCGGCCGCCGCAGCGCGAGCCCGGCGGCGACCGCCAGCACGGCCAGGCCAACGGCCAGCCCGGTGCCATGCGCGTGCACCATGCCGCCCCACGCCATCAGCAGCCGGGACATCAGCGGCAGTTCGCGCCCGCTGTGTTCGAGGAGCGTGGCGAACCGCGGCACCACGAAGCCGAGCAGGAACAGCACGACGGCCGCGCCGACGAACAGCAGCACCGTCGGGTAGATCGCCGCCGACACGACGCGTGCGCGCAGCTCCCGCAGCGTCGCGCTGTTGACCGAATAACGCGTGAGGCTGTCGGCCAGTCCGCCGGTCTGCTCGCTCGCCTTCACGCACGCCACCAGCACCGGCGGAAAGATCGGGCTCGCGTGCTCGAGCGCCATCGACAGCGCCTGCCCTTCCTCGAGATGCCGCAGCAGGTCGTGATACACCTGGACGGACGCTTCGCGCCGGGTGCTGCCGCCGAGCGTGCGCAATGCGTCGACGAGGCCGACGCCCGCATCGAGCAGCGCCGCCAGCTCGCGCGCGAACATGTCGACGTCGAAGCGCGCACGCGGCATCCCGAACCGGTTCGTGCCGCGCCGCTGCCGCGCGGCGTCCGCGCTGACCGACACGACGCGCAGGCCGCGCGCGCGCGCGAGCGATGCGGCGTTCGCCGGCGAATCGCTGTCGATCCGCAGCGTCTGCACCGACCCGCCCGTATCGAATACCCGCAGCACGAATTTCACGTCGACTCTCCTTGCGGTTGCTCACGCCGCGCACCATGACCGCGCCGCTACCACGACGAGATCGTCACGTTCTCGCCGGTCCCGCCCCCGCGTCCGTCCTTGCCGAGCGAAAACAGGTCGTAGTCGCCGTGTTCGCCCGGTGAGCGATACTGATAGGGCCGATCCCACGGATCCGCCGGGACGGCCTTCTGCAGATAGGGGCCGCTCCACCGCGATGCGCTTTGCGGCTTGTTCACGAGCGCATCGAGCCCTTCCTCGGTGGTCGGATACGAACCGACGTCGAGCCGGTACTGATCCAGTGCCTGGCCGAGCGACACGATCTGCGCGCGCGCGACCTTCACGTTCGACTTGCCGACCTGTTCGAAATACCGTGGCGCGACGAGCCCCGCCAGCAGCCCGATGATGACCATCACGACAAGCAGTTCGAGCAACGTGAAGCCGCGGCTCGCGCGTGCGCGGCACACGCTTCGTTCGTCGCGCGGCCGCCGGTCCGGCCCGCCGGCCGGCATCGAGGACGATCCATGGCTCACGGCTTCCCTCCCTGTATCAACCCGCGGCGTCGGCGCCGCGGATGCCGTTGATTGCATTCTTGTTCACGCGGGTACGCGCCAGAAGTAGGGAGTGCCGTCCATCCCCATGGGTAGATCCCCCCCAGTTGGGCGATGCGGCAATGGAGGGAATTCACACACGGTCGTCGTCGTTCAGCGCGAGCACGCCGATGTCGATCGCGAAATGAACCAGGCCGGTCAGGTTGGCGATGCCGAGCTTGCGCATCAGATTGGCGCGGTGCTTGTCCACGGTTTTCGGACTGACCTTGAGGCACTCGCCGACCTGCCGGCTCGTGTGCCCCTCGACGACGAGGCGCAACACGGTGCGCTCGCGATTGGTCAGCGCGCTCCACAAGCGCGCCTTGTGCGCGTTCGCGTCGCGCAACCCATGCAGGCCGGCGCGGGCGCGATAGGCGTCGAGGCTGACCACGCACTTGCCCTGCATCACGAAGCGCATCTCGCGCACCAGGTCGGCGAACGGCGAGTCCTTGAGCACGTAGCCGTCCGCACCCGCGGCGAAAGCCTCGCTCACGTCGTCTTCGCCGTGATGAACCGTGAGGACGATGATCCGCGCATGCGGCACGTTGCGCTTGAGCGTCGCGATTGCCTCGAAGCCGCTGCCGCCCGGCATCGACAGATCCATCAGGACCAGGTCGGGTCGGGTCTTCTCGGCGAGATGACATGCCTCGACCCCGCCGCTCGCCGCGCCGACGATGCAGTAGTCGGCCAGCTCGGAAACCAGATGACTCAGGCCGACGCGCAACAGATGCTGATCCTCGACGATCAGCACACGATGCTTGTTGTCCAATTTCGACGCTCCCTCGCAGAAACGTGGCACCCACGGCCCGCTGTCGGCGGGAACAGGCACTAGTTGGACGCGACGACGTCGCGATAGGCAGCGAGCAGCTCGGTGGGCGTCGCGAAACCGTCGATCCTCAGCCACGGCTGGCCCGGCGCGGCCCGCACGAACGTCACCGGCGTGTGGTTCATCTTGTCGCCGCGAAAGACGTTGAACGCGCGCTGCGCGGCCACGCTCGCCTCGACGGTCCCGGTGTAGTGCTGCCATTCGGGGCCGGCGCCGAAGCGTGCCGCGTAAGCCTTGAGCCGCTCCGGCGTGTCGGCCTCCGGATCGATCGAGATCGACATGATGTGGACCTTGTCGCGGTCGGCGCCGAGTTCGCCCTGCAATTGCTCGAGCGTCTGGCTGATCATCGGGCAGATGGTCGTGCAGCTGGTGTAGATGAACGTCAGGATCACCGGCCGGCCGTCGTCGAGCTCCTTGGCCAGCAAGACGGTCCGACCGTCGTCTCGCACGAGCTGAACCGTCGGCGCCGCATACTGGACCATCGTGTGCACGGTTCCCGGCATCATCGCGTGATGCATGTGCATGCCCGCGGCTTCCGTCGCGCCGTCGCTCACGGGTGCGCCGGCCTTGTCGACCGCGTTACCGGCAGGCGCGGCCGGTACGGGCTGCGCGGGAGCGTCGGTCGGGGGCGCCATCGCGGGTCCCGCGGCGGGCGCCGCGGCAGGGTCACTCGCCGGCTCCATCGCGTGCTCCATCGGGTGCGCCGGCGCGGGCATCGCCGCGCCGGCGGCGGCATTCCCGTCGGTGCCGTCCGCTGCGTTTCCGGCAGCGTGTTCGACACCGTTCTGCATGTCCTTGTCCATCGAACTGTCGACGGCTTCCGGTGCCGGGTTGTCCGTGGCGCTCCCGGTCGCCGCCGCGCTTTCGAGCGCCGCTGCGCCGGCGTTCTCCATCGCGCCGCCGTCGGACGCGCACCATGCGGGCGCCGCGGCGAGGGCGACGCCCGCGACCACGAATGCGCCCATCGTCGATCTGGCGATCCTGTTCATACCGGCCTCCATGACACGAGCGAGGCAGCGGACAATTCCGTGCCCCGCCCATGCAGTGTCATGAATTTGCCGGAGAGCGTCATGGGATGACGCCCCCCAAAGGCCGGTAGGACATGCCCGCCCGGCACGATCCCGCAATGCACGCGGCAGGCGTTTCCCTATGACGAACACGCGCAATCCCCATGTTGCGGCCCGCATCGGTCACGTCCTAGAATGGTCGAAACCTTACGTTTTCCTGAAGACGCGCCTCGGGAGCCACCATGACTGAACGCCAGCCCGAAGGGCCAAGGATCAGGCTGCTCGATCTGATCGACGCGATGCGCAAGCTGCGCAGTGCGCTTCGTCACGACGATCGCCGCCGCGCCGTCGTCACCGACGCACGGGGCGCGGCGCTCGCCATTCTCGCCGACGACGGCACGTTCGTATCGGTCAATCGCAGCACCGCCGCGCTGTTCGGATACAAAGGCGCCGAACTCGTCGGCCGGCAGCTGCGCGACCTGGCACCCGACGACGCCCACGTCGGGCTCGTGGACAATCTCGCCGCGAGTGCCGCGCGCGAGCAACATTCGTTCACGGCGATGCTCGGCGGGCGAAGCGGCCATCCCGCGCAATTCGTCATCTATCGGCAGGCACTGCCCGGCACCGGGCTGTGGCTGACGCTGTTCGAGGAATCGCCGATGCCCGAGCCCGCACGACGCGGCGACGCGGCCAACGATGCGGGCGTCCATGCGTGCCACACGTATCTGCTGATGGGCCAGCAGAAGGAGCGGCATCGCCTCGCCGCGGAATTGCACGACGGGCTCGGCCAGGCACTGACGCTCATCAAGCTGATGAATGAGGACGCGCTCATGCGGCTTCGTCGCGGCGAGATCGCCGACGCGACGATTCTGCTCGACGTCGCCGTGCTGCGGATTCGTGAGACGATCGGCGAAGTGCGCCAGATCTGCGGCGAACTGAAGCCGCCGATGCTCGACAGGCTCGGGCTGCCGGCCGCGCTCGCGTCGCTGTGCCGCCGCATCGAGCGTGACGCGAGCCAGTTGTCGGTCGAGTTCAATTGCAACGTCGACGACGACGAGATTCCCGAGCATCTGAAAGCGGACATGTTCCGGGTCGCGCAGGAGGCGCTGCACAACGTCGTCAAGCATGCGCAGGCCACCGAAATCGTGCTCGGCCTGCAACACGATGCCGGTGGGCTGCTGCTGACGATCGACGACAACGGCGTCGGCTACGAGCGCCATCCGCTTGCGACCGACGACGCACGCTCGGCGGGGCTCGGGCTGATCGGCATGCAGCATCGCATCGAGTCGCACGGCGGCACGTTCGGGATCCAGTCGTCCGCCACGACGGGCACGCGTGTCTCGGCAACCTGGCCGCTCTGATACCGGCAACGCTCAGCGCTTCGCGCCGCCAGCGGGATAGTCGTCCAGCCGCGCGACGGCGTCGGGCACCTGCACGTCGTCGTCGACCGGCCTGGCCGGCACGTCGGCCACATCCGTTTCCGCGCATTTCGCCGCGAGCGTGGTCAACAGACCCATGTTCATCGCGACGAGCACCAGTTCCGTCAGATTCGCGAGATGGAGCTTGTGCATCATGCTCGCCCGGTACTTCTCGATCGTCTTCGGGCTCAGGCTCAGGTACTGGCCGACCTGCCGGTTCGTGCGCCCTTCCGCGATCAGCTTCAACACGCTGCGTTCGCGCGCGGTCAGGATGTCCCACGCCTTTTTGGGCGCGGGCGTTTCGCGGCCGGTCACGAACGAGTCGACCATGTAGCCGTACACATCCGCGCTCAGGTGCCGCTTTCCCTGCATGACCATGCGCATCGCGAGCAGCAATTCGTCAAACGAAACGTCCTTGAGCACGTAGCCTTCGACGCCTGCACGCAGCGCCTCGCGCACGTACTCCTCGTTCTGATGCACGGTGAGCACGACGATGCGGATCGTCGGTACCCGCCGCTTGATCGTCGCGCTCGCATCGATACCGTTCATCCCGCGCATCGACAGATCCATCAGGATCAGGTCCGGCGCGAGCGTCATGGCCAGGTGGCACGCTTCCTTGCCGTCGCGCGCCTCGCCGACGACTTCGTAGTCGCCTTGCGCGGAAAGCATCGACCGTAGCCCGTTTCGCAGCAGATCGTGATCTTCTGCAATCATCACGCGACATTTTGTATTCACGGCTTCCCCCAAGTTTTCCGCGCTTGCACCACGTCGGATCTCGACGCCTCGTTTGCACGGTGCCGGACGATTTCTTCGCTGCGTTCCGCGATCCGGTCTGATGGCCCCGTCTCGCGAGCGACAGGCCACGTCCGTCTTCCGAGCAAGGATCGCGCCACCGCGCCACGCGCGGGCACCCCGGCCGGACACGCGCCCGCGCGAACGTCGCGCGATGGCAGGAATGTTGCAGGGTTGAATCGCTCCGACGTGGTGCGTCGCATCAGTAGGACTACGGATAGCGGGACTATCCGATCCGTTCCGCCGCGCAGGAAACGATTCATGCTGCAACGACGCGCGCATTGAGGAGAAACCAACTTCTGCGCGTAAGAATCGTCAACTTCGCCCGGTTATCGGGCGCTACCGACCATTACTTGTGTAACAGTTTTGCAGCGCCGCCGCGGGGGTGTTTCGCGGCATCGAAGTGTAGGAGGTCGCCCCATTGCCGATCCGATGTACCCGCAACGACAATGCAGATGCAGGAGGCCAGAAAGATGCACAGCCGCCCTTCATCCGTATTGGGAACAGCGCTCGTTGCCGCATGCGTGGGAATCGGCTCGGCATGGTCGTGCGCCGCGCACGCGCAGATTTACGGCACGGTGGCGAGCAATGGCGCCATCGTCCTGACCAACGAGCCCGGCACGGCCAATCTGAAAGTGATCGTCGCGGCCGAAGGGCCGAGCGCATCGGCAGTGAAGCATGCCGCGCCGAAATCGGCGGTCGCGTCGTCGTTCGCGGACGTGATCACCGAGGCAAGCGCGGCGTTCAACGTTCCGCCCGAACTCCTTCGCGCGGTGATCGACGTCGAATCGGGATACAACCCGAAGGCGGTCTCGGACAAAGGCGCGCGCGGGCTCATGCAATTGATGCCGGAAACGGCGCGGCGCTTCTCGGGCGGCGACATGCTCGATCCGCGCGACAACGTGCTGGCCGGCGCGCGGTATCTGCGTTTCCTGCTCGACCTGTTCAAGGAAAACGTCGAACTCACGCTCGCTGCCTACAACGCCGGGGAGAACGCCGTGATTCGGGCCGGTTATCGCATTCCGTCGTTTCCGCAGACGCGCGAGTACGTGCCGCGCGTCCTGGCGCGCTACAAACGGCTCCTCACCGCGAACTGAAACGCGGGCGGCACGCGGTGCCGCCGGCGACGCGCGGACGATCCGCGGCCCGGCGTCACCGAGCGATGGCGTGCGGCCGCGCATGGCGGCCGGCGTGACACCGGCCGACGGGTCGAGCGACGATCAGGGAAATGCGGGGATGGTCGGATCTTCGCCCTGCAGATGCGCATCCGTGTGGTGAAGCTTGATCGCATCCTCGATCTCGTGAACGCGGTCGGTCGGAACGTCGATCATCATCAGCAATTCACCGTGCTCGATGCCGTCCTCGAAGCGCTTCAGGCGCGTGCTCGGCACGTCGACGCCGATCATCGTCGCCGCCCATGCGCCGAAGGCCGCGCCGAACAGCGTGATCGCCACGACGACGCCGCCGCCGATCCGCAAGCCGTCGGGCGGGAACACCAGCAAGAGCAGCCCGAGCAGCATGCCGGTCCCGAAGCCGACCGCGGTGCCGCGCGCGAGCGACGGCAGCAGGTCGCTGCGCTGCGCGAGCGTCGCCTCCGGCAACCCGTCGCGCATCACATCGTGATTGGCGAGGCAATGGATATGTCGCCACTCGATTCGCAGCGACAGCAACTCGCCGACGATCGACTGCGCGCATTGCGTCGTCGGCAACAGAAAGTAGACCCGTCTCATGGCTCCTCCTACGTCACCGCGCAATGCGGCGATCCCCCTTCAGACATTCTGGTTCGGCACGCGTCCGGCTTGTAGTGGTAATGCTCGCCGAAGTGCATGGGTAGAACACGGTAGGCGCCGCCGCGCGCGCCTCAGAGCCGCCCGTAGCTGTGCAGCCCGGACAGGAACATGTTGACGCCGAGGAACGCGAAGGTCGTCACGAGCAGGCCCGTGAGCGCCCACCATGCGGCCACCGTGCCGCGCAGGCCCTTCATCAGGCGCATGTGCAGCCACGCCGCGTAGTTGAGCCACACGATCAGCGCCCAGGTTTCCTTCGGGTCCCAGCTCCAGTAGCCGCCCCATGCTTCGGCGGCCCACAGCGCGCCGAGGATCGTCGCGATCGTAAAGAACGCGAAACCGACCGCGATCGACTTGACCATCACGTCGTGGAGCACGTCGAGCGTCGGCAGGCGATCGGCGAGCACGCCGCGCTCCTTCATCAGGTACGCGACCGACACCATCGCCGACAGCGCGAAGCTGCCATAGCCGATGAAGTTCGCCGGCACGTGGATCTTCATCCACCAGCTCTGCAGCGCCGGCACGAGCGGCTGGATCTGCTGCGCGTCGCGCGCGACCGAGTACCACATCAGGAAGCCCACGGCCGCGCTGATCACCAGCAGCACGAACGCACCGAGCGCGCGCGTGCCGTAGTGGCCTTCGTAATACAGATAGAGCAGCGCGGTGATCAGGCTGAACAGCACGAACACTTCATACAGGTTCGATACCGGAATGTGCCCGACGTCCGCCCCGATCAGGTAGGACTCGTACCAGCGCACCATCAGGCCGGTGAAGCCCATCAGCACGGCGACCCACGTTAGCTTCTGGCCGATCGCGGAGCCCGACTCCGAGCGCGCGAGCAAGCCGATCCAGTAGAAAATCGTTGCGAGCACGAACAGCGCGCTCATCCACAGGATCGCCGACTGGCTCGACAGGAAGTACTTGAGGAAGAACGCCGAATCGGCGCGCGCGAGATCGCCCTGGTAGATCTGGATCGACAGCAGCGCCAGCACGGCGATCGACGCCATCATCAGCCGCGCGGGCTTCCAGCGCCAGCCGAGCGCGATGAGCGCCGGCACGGTGCCGATCATCACCGCCTTGTCGTAGTCATCCATGTGCGCGTGGTCGTGCACGAGCGCATGGCCCGCGCCCACCACGAGCGCCAGGGCGAACAGCCAGTCGAGCAACGACAGGCGCGCGAGGAACGGACGGTCGTGGTCCGGCTCGCATGCACGCCCCGCGGCGGACGCGCGTTGTCGCAGATACGACAGCCTGGCGACCGAGGCCGTGCCGCCGCGTGAGGATTGCATCGCTTTCATGGCATTCACCGGAATGGAACTGCGCTGGGTTGGAAGAAAAAGAGGCGCCCCGCCCCGGGGGAGACGAGACACCTAAATGATCACGGTCGGCGCCGGTCGCCTGCCTGCCGCGGCACGTGCGCCGCCGATCAGGCGGGGCGTGCTCATTGGTCGGACGGCGGGCTCGCCGATGGGCCGGCTTCCGGCGGGTTCGCCGATGCGCCGGCTTCCGGCGGGTTCACCGATGCGCCGGCTTTCGCCGGGCTCGCCGGTACGCCGGTTTCAGCCGGAAATGCCTCGACGAATGCCGCGACCGCGCGCATGTCCTGCTCCGTCATGTTCGCGCATACGCTCTTCATGATCGCGCCGCGAGGCCGTGTGTCGGTTTCCCGGAAAATCGCGAGCTGCTTCCGAACGTAATCCGCATGCTGGCCGGCGAGGCGAGGAAAACCGCTCACGCCTTCCCCATGCTGGCCGTGACATCCGATACACGCCGCAACGCCCTTGTCCGGCAGGCCCCCCACGAAAATCGCCCGGCCCGCGTCGATGAGCGCGCGATCGTCGGCTTCGCCGAGCACGGCGGGCTGACTCGAAAAATAGGTGGCGAGTTCGTCGATCTGCGCGTCGGTCAGGTGCGTGAAGCCCCACATGAACCGCTTCGCGTTCGGGTCGGCACGCGCGTGACTCTTGAAGTCGGTCAACTGATCGACGAGGTATTCCTTGCGCTGTCCGGCGAGCTTCGGAAACATCGGCGACACCGACACACCGGTCGCGCCGTGACAGTTCGAGCACACCTGCAGCGCGATGGTCTTGCCCGATACGGCCGGGTTGTCGACTTGCCGCGACCGCTCCAGGTCGTGGCAACCCGCCCCGGCCAGCACCATCGCGAGCGAGACGATATGGGCCACTTTGTTCATGTCACCGACCTCCCTGCCGCCTTTTCTGCCACCTTCCGATGCGATCCCGTTCGGCGCCGCCGCGCATTCTCATCGACACGCGATGCGAAATGCGCGCTCCTCTCCCATCGCGCGGGGTCCAATCAGCCGGATGCGCGGGAGAGGCCGAACGGGAGGTCAGAAGGAAGCGAGCCATAGATAGAGAAACAACGTATCGTTATCCCTCGCATTGCGCCCGTTGCCGTCGTAGTTGGTCGTCGCGCCGAGGTACTTGGTGAAGTGCGTGTACTGGATGCCGATGCGCACGTGTTGATCCGGCATCCAGAATATTTCCGGCGTCCAGCCCTGGGTATTCGGATGGAAGTTCGCGCTCGCCGCGTAGGCCGTGCTGTCGGCCGTACCCGTCGTATTGAAGAACGACAGGCTGACGCCGTACTTGGCCTGGTAGACGTACGACGCCTTGAGCCGCAACGAATTCAGGTTCGCGGACGTGTTGTCGCTCACGATGAAATTGTTCGGATCGTGAATGTTCTCCCGCACGTAGCGCGCCTGCGCGGTGATCGTGTGCGGCTCGAGCAAGTATTCGTATTGCGCGTCGAGACCATAGTCGCGAAAACGCGTGACGCCGGTCCCGAAAATCGGGAAATTGTTCGCGTCGTTCGGGTAGACGTCGACGCTGAAGCCGAATGCGCCGACCATCACGCTATGCGGCCCCCAGTCGTGGGTCAGCGCGATGCGCGCATACGGGTTGTAGCCGCGCAGATAGATTTGCGGGTGATTCGGGTTCCCTTCGTTGTTCCCGTGGCTCAGGAACGACCAGATGCCGTCCGCGGTGCTGTAGGTGGTCAGCTCCGCGTACAGCAGGCTGTTCCAGTACAGGTAGGCGCCGGTGCCGACCGCCTGCGTCGCGAGCGCCCCGCTTTCGAGCAAGGGCAGGTTCGGGATCTTCGCCACCGGGCTGATGGTCGACGAGACGTACGGGTAACCCCATGCCGGCGCGGTGTTGAATACGTCCTGCACGGTCGGGTTGTTGTGCACCGTCAAGCCGACGATCAGGTCGTTCGCCGACGTCATGATCCGGTCGACGAAGCGGAAGTCGGTATTATCCGACGTCCAGTGGCCTTTCCATCGCCCGTCGCCGTCCTGATGATCGTGGGCGATGTAGGTGAACTGCGCGAAGCCGCCGAGATGGTCGGTGATCTTCCCGGCGAGGAACACGCTCGCGAAGTCGAAGATCGGCAGGCCGTCCTTGGGGTTGATCGGCGCGCCGCTGGAGTCGCTGTTGTAGCGGGTCTTGCTCAGGTCGCCAATCGCCATCGCGGCAAGCGGAATCGTTCGTTCGCCGAACGTGTAGCCGTTCAGCTTGAACATGCGCCCGTACGGCGTGAGTTCCGGAAACTGTCCGCCGGCATGGCACGCGACGCAGCTCTGCCCGGTCTGGCGCGCGAAGATCGGCAACGCGTGCGCGACATGCAATTGCAGCAACGCGAGCACCGCGAGCGCGGCCAGCCAGCCGCGACGTGCCCGGCGATGTCGAACACCATGGCCGGCCAGGAACGTTGTCATGACGGTTTCCCTCCCCGCATCGTATGCCGCGATGCTCCGGCGCGACATCGCCATGTCGCACGATGTCTTCAGTGTGCGATGCACGCGTCGAAACCGACATGGGGCGACTCCCTCCATACGCGGCCTGTTTCCTACTCCATCCGAAGGCGCGCGACGGCTCAGGGAACGATCCAGTCTCCGTCGGCGGAGATCTTCGTGCGGTCCGGCCCGGCGAACCGGACGATATAGCCGCCCTTCGACGCGAAGCGCTGCCCGGTCGCGAGCGTCAGGCGCGGGTAGTAGCCGGTCAGGATGCGGCGTTCGAGCATGTCCTGGATGCGCTCGACGAGATACTCGCGCACGAACGCGTCGACCATGTGGCTCAGCGTCTCGGCGAGCAGGCCGCACGCGAGATAGGTATCCGCCTGCACCTGCGGCGCGACCATCGGAATCTTGCGGATCGTGAACCAGCCGAACGCGTAGTCGACGCGCACGCGCCGCCCTTCGGGCAAGTCGAACGGATAGGCGACGCGCGTGACGGCGCGCCAGCTCGTCGGCAGCGGCGTGCCGTCGAGCCCGCCGAGCAGCCCCGACATGAACACGGTGTCCACCGTCGGCGGCACATGCTCGAGCGCCGCGAGATCGGGCGGCCTCAGCCACAGCACGAGCACATCGTCGCGCGGCATCCCGCGCAACGCGCGCGCGACGCCGTCGTGCGGTGCGAGCGCATGATTCGACACCGCGATGCCGCGCGCCTTCAGCGCCGCGGCGAGCGCCTGTGCGCCGCGCTCGCCGTTGTCGCCCGCGCGATAGACTTGCCTGACCGTCTTCACCGGCCGCGCGCCGACTTCGTCCAGCACGCGCTTCGCGATCAGGTCCGACTCGAGCAGCACGCCGCGCGAGAAGTACACCGAGTAGAAATCGTGCTCGGCTTCGACCGGCACCTCGACGTTCGGAAAGAGGCAGGGCACGGCCTGCGCCTCGCAGAAGTCGTGAACGGGCGCCCAGTTCCTGCCGCCGAGCCCCGACACCACGGCCAGCACCGGCTGTCGGGCGAGCAACTGCGTCAACTGCGCGCGCCACGTGTCCGGCGGCCCGTTCAGTTCCCACACGTGCAGTTCCCAGCGGCGATTGACCATGAACATCATTTTTCGCGTGGAACGCAGCGGCGGCGTCGTGCCGAACGGAAACGCGTTCTTGTCCGCGAAGTAATGCTGCAGGACGTCGAGCATGCCCGCCCGTTTCACCGGGTCCGCGTCCGGCGTGACGATCGTCGCGAAATGCAGCACCGTGTCCGTCACGCCCGACGGCGGGCGGCGATCGAGACGCTTCAGATAGCCCGTCAGCGCGGCCATGTCGGCGTCGCCGAGCGCGTATTGCGGCATCAGTCCGCCGAGCGGCCTGCCCTCCGGGTCGATCCCGTCGCGCACGGCGCGCGCGAGCCGCTCTTCCGTGTACGGCTCGCGATCGGTGCGCATGCCGGGAACGTACGGGATGTCGAGATCCTCGGCGGTCTGCGCGCGCGGATGCACCAGGTAGCGCCACGTGATCGGCGGAATGATGTTGTTGCCCTCCTTCGAGCCCAGCCCGCTGCGCCGATGGCAATTGACGCAGGCGGCAGCGGCGCCTTGCAGGCGCACGCCGTCCTGATGCACGGCTTCGAGCGGCGCACCGGAACCGAGGATGCCACGCTGGAAGAGGGCTTCTCCCGCGTCCGCGGGCACGACGGGTGCCGCCGGCTCGCCGCCGATCGCGTTGCCCGCGCTTGCGCACAGCGCGGCCAGCACCACCCACCGCGCCAGCCGCCCGCGCGAGACCGGCGGCCACGCCGCCGCGAGGGCGCGCGCTCGCCCCCGGATGCCGTTCATGGCCGTGCCGTCGGCCGGGCCACGCCCGGCGGGGCCGCCGACACGCGCGCATCGATCGACGCCGCCCGGCGTCCGCCCGGCGATACGGGCCGGCCGAAGAGCGCATCGTCGAGCGGCGGATTCAGCGACACCTTGTCGATGATCAGCGTGTCCTTGGTCGGCGAGGCTGCCGTTCCGCTCTCGATCCTGAGCGGGATTTGCAGGCCGTCGATGAGCTTGAAGTTGCCGTAGTTCACCTCCACCGTGAGCGGGCCGCTCGGCCCGCGCACCTGGCGGTCGGCCTTCACGTCCAGGAAGCTCCGCCCGTCGATCCACACATGCCGGACCGCACCGGACGGCAGCTTCACCGCCAGCCGGTATGCATCGTGCCCGCCGATCGGGTCGACGCCCTCCAGCGTCACGCCGATGCCCTTCGCATCGTGGTCGAACAGCGGGCCGTCGATCACCTGCTCGTCGCGCGCGGACAGCAGCTCGCCCGGCGTATACGGCCGCACGCCGGCGCTGCCGCTCGCGGCCTGTTTCCAGCCTTCGCGGCCATCGAACACGCGCACGGCCTTCTGGTTGAGCACGGTGATCTCGAAGCGCGTCTTGTTCGGGCGCTTCATCGCCAGGACGAACGGCATGTTGCGCACCGGCGCGTTCGGGCTGTCCACATGGCCCGACCAGACCATCGTCTGGACCTTGCGCCACGCGTCGAGCCCGCCTCTCGCCGCGATGTTCTTCTCGACGATCTGGTCCACGCCGAGGCCCTGCCCCGGCAATTGCTCGCACCCGCACAAGGCCGCCATCGCGCAGCCGGCGAGCACCCACGATCCGATCCGTCCCATGGTGGTCACCTCGTCCGGGTCTCGGCGGGGTGACTCGGCGCCTTCGCGAAGGTAAGCGGCGGCTTGCCGAACATCGCATCGTCGGCCGGCTCGTTGAGCGCGACATGCTCGATCGTGATCCGGTGCGCTCCCTTGACGCCGCTCACGACGGTCTCGAGCGTGTGCGGCAAGACGAGGCCGTTCTCCTTCCGGTAGTCGCGATAGAACACGGCGACGCTGTGCGTCTTGCCGTCCAGCACGCGCGGCTCGCCGTCGATCTTCAGTTCGAGAAAGCTCGACGCGTCGACCCACAGGCGGCGCGTCGCGCCCTCCTTCGACGTCAGTTTCAGCACATACGCGCGGTGCCCTTCCACCTGCTCCGTGCCGAGCGCCTGGATCGTGGTGCCCTTGGCCGCGTAATCGATCAGCGGCCCGTCGAGTTCGGCCGATGACGCGGCGGACTTGAGTTGCGCCGGCGTATACGGCTCGACATCGTTGCGGCCGAGGTACGGCCGGACCAGCCAGCCCTGCGAGCCGTCGTACACCTGCAGCGCCGTTTGCTGCTCGAACTGGATTTCGAGCCGGCTCTTGCGCGGACGCTTCAACGTCAGCGTGAACGGCAGCCTGACGTTCTTCGTGCCGCCCGCATCGAGCTGCCCCGTCATCCTGATCGACGACACCGCCCGCCACGCCTGCAGCCCGCCACGGGCCGCCGCATTGCGCTCGGCGATCTGCGCGGCGTCCATGTGCGACGCCGACGCCTCCTGCGCATTCCCCGCCGCCGAGGCCGCGGATGCGACCTGGCCGCAAGTCAACAAGCCGGCGGCACATGCCGCCGAAATCGACTTGAAAAGAAACCGGTTCATGACTGCTCTCCCCGCATGCAGGCCGCCCGTTGCCGATGCGCGGCGGCATGCGCATGTATGTGATTACTCGACCACCAGCCCGTCGATGTGCAGCGAATCGATCAGGATGCTGACCCGTTCGCCGCGCTTGATCGGCCCTCCCTTGTTGGAAAACACCATCCAGTATTCGCGTCCGGTCTCGAGCTGACCGGTCTGCCGCAGCGCACCGATCTGGTCCATCACCGGAATCACGAGCATGGCGTGGCTCGTTTCGCCGTACAGGTAGACGGTCGCTTTCGTGTCGCCGAGCAGCCGCGCCTTGTCGGGATCGGTCACGCGGTAGCTGAAACGGATCAGGTTGCCGGACGCGGTGCTGCGCACGTGCAAGTTGTCGATGCCCTTCGCCATCTGGTAGTAGGCCTTCGCCTGCCGCGGCAGGCTCACCGGCAGGTAAGGCGAGTGCCGGATGGCCGCGGGCCCGGCCGGCGCATCCTGCCCGGCCGCGGCCGGCTGAGGCCGGACCGCGGCAAGGCAGGCAGCGCCCGCGAGCAGCAGCATCGATGCCGCACGGACGGCCGCCCGTTTCATTGCATCGCTCCCGTGAGCGGCGCGGGTAGCGCCTGCGCCGGGGTCGGCGCCGGCAGCCGCACGGGCGGCTGCGTGCGTGTCTGCGCAGGCAACTGCCCAGGCGTCTGCGTGCGGCCGCGCGGCGTCGTCCGGGCCGGGGCCTGCAGCAGCGCAGCCGATTGCGGCCGCGCCAGCGCCGGAGACTGCGCCAACGCGCCGGCCGGCAGCGGCCGGGTCACCGGCGGAGCCAGCCGCGCCCCTGCCTGCGGCCGCCTCAGCGCCGGCGCCTTGATCGGCGGCAGCGGCACGTTACGGCTGAAGATGGCCGGGATTCCGCCGATCCCCGGGATGCCGCCGATGCCCGGGATACCTCCACCGCCCGGAATTCCACCACCGCCCGGGATGCCACCGACACCCGGAATTCCACCGCCGCCCGGGATGCCACCACCGCCCGGGATGCCGCCGCCGCCCGGGATGCCACCGACACCCGGAATTCCACCGCCGCCCGGGATGCCACCGCCGCCCGGAATACCGCCGACACCCGGGATGCCACCGCCGCCCGGAATTCCGCCGCCTCCGGGGATCAGCGCGGCCAGGCCGGTCGGCTGGCTCCCCAATGCGAGCGGGTCGATCGGCGTACCGCCGCCGAGCAGGCCGCCGAGCAGGCCAGGCGCGACGTACTCGACCGCGCCGATGTCGTAGCCGTTGGCTTGCGGCCGCGGCGTGCCGAAGATGTCGTGATTCGGCGCGCCGTTCGCGGTGGCCGCCCCGATCGCCGGCGACGTGCCCTTGATCGAGTAGTTGCCCATCATCACGTTGTAGCCGGCACTGCCCGGCTGGAGCGCCTCGTTGGACAGCGACAGCGGCCCGTACGACATGTTGATCCACTGGTTGCCTTCATCGGGCGTGGCCGACGGCATCAGCCCGAACAACGGGTTCGGCAACACCGCGTCGGCGATCCCGGGCGGTACGGCAAAGCCGTTCCCGCCGGCTTCCGGCGGCACCCGCGAGCCGTTGCAGTACTGGCTGGTTGTCTGCGGATCCGCTGCCTTGTTGGTCGCGGCGTAGCCGGCCGTGCTGGTCATGATCGAGTACTGCGGGTTCATGGTCAGCCCCGACTGGTGATTGGCCGGCCCGGTGTCGCCGTACGCGCCGATGTCCCAGTAGAACGGCGGAGTCGCGCCGCCCGTTACGCAGAAGCCTGTCGATTGCCCCTTCTGGTTCAGGACCGGGTTCAGCGTGACCGCGTTCTGCAAGCCGGGTATGTTCGGGTTCGGCTGCGCACTCACCGAGATGTAGAACGAGCGGTTTTGCCAGAACAGGTTGTTGCTCAGCACCGGATTCGAGAACTTCGTGCAGTTCGGCGCGTTCGCGGGACAGGTGACTTGCCCCGTGAAACCCGCGGGCGGAACGAACGCCGCCATCAGGTTCTGCGTATGCGTCGTCGTCTCCAGCCCGGCCGGCTGCTGCGTCGATGTCTCGATGAAACTCGTGCAGGTCGATTCCGCGCTGGTCGTGCTGCTCGTGCATCCCGGCGGCGCCACGTTCGACTGCGACGCGGCCGGCGTATTGAAGAGCACGCCCGCCGACGCCGTCGCATCGTTCGCGATCACCGTGTTGTTGATGAAGCTGACGCGCACCGCATCCTGCAGCGACACGCCGCCGCCCGACCAGCCGGCCACGTTGTTCGCGATGATGTTGTTGATCACGCGCACCTGGTACCAGTTGTTCGGATTGCCGAGATTGCGTTGCACGTCCGTGCCGTTGACGTTCTGCAGCCGCAGGCCGCCGCCCTTCCCGCTTTCCGCCGTGTTGCCCATGATCAGGTTGCCGTCGATCACGAGATTCGGGCCGATGCCGTCGGACAGCTGCGGCGCGCAATCGACGTCGACGGTCGAGTTCTCGCAGAACGTGCCGTCGGGCGGCACCCCCTGCGCGATGATCCCGCCGCCGTACGTCGGCAACGTCGGGTTGTTGCTCTGGTTGAACAACACCACGTTGTGCGACAGGTCGCCGTTGTAGCTGAACCCGAAGTGCGAGACGCCGCCGCCGTCACCGCTGCTCATGTTGCCGCAGACCCAGTTGTAGTTGAAGCGGTAGTAGTCGGCGCCCGAGCACAGGGTCACGCCGCCGGCCGAGGATGGCGTGGTCGAGTTGATCTCGTCGCCATACGACGCGTTTGCCGTGACGGCGTTGTGGTGAACGTTGACGAACGTGTTGTACATGAACGGCAACTGCGTCACGCCGTCCGCGGCGATGTTGCCGTCCGGCACTTCCACCTGGCCGACCGTGATGCCGCCCGACAGCGTGCCGGCATTGCCGGTCACGCGGTTGTTCGATACCTCCGTGTAATGGTTCCAGCCGTGCAGGAAGATCCCGCCGCCGCCCTGCGAGCTGTTGGTGACCGTGACCCCGTCGATGCGCGACGGGTTGCACAGGAAGTTGCCGTAGTTCGGGTTGTTCGGGTCCGTCGTGCAGTCGTGCGCCGTGAGCATCGTGCAGATGCCGTTCGCGGTGCAGTTCGTGCTCGGCTGCACACCCTTGGCCAGTACCGTGATGCCCGCGCCTTCATACGCGCCCAGCAGCGACGGCTCGATCAGCAGCTCGCCCAGGTTGCCGTTCTGCGTGCTGTCCCAACCGACGGTCGGCTCGAACGGAATCGGGTCCACGTGCCCCTGCATCTGCACCGGGCACTGGTAGGTGCCTGACGGATCGTACGGGTTGTTGGTCGACGAGATCGGCTTCGTCGGGTCGTACGTGGCCGAAATCACCCCGCCGTTCAGCGACGTGCCGAACAGGCACGCGATCAGCCTGCGCCACGGATCGAGCTTGCCGGACGGATGCGTATTCGCATTGATCGTCACCGACGCTGCGCCCACGCCTTGCAGCCGCACCGGCTTCCACATCACCAGCATCTCGTTGTACGTGCCCGGACCGACGACGATCATGTCGCCCGCGCTCGCATTGTTGATCGCCGTCTGGAGCACATTGCTCGCGCCGTTCTCGCCGCTCACGTAGGTCGGCGCCTTGCCGCCGATCGTCACCGTGACCGCATCGATCGACCGCTTGCCGTTGCCGGCCGTGATCACGAGCTCGCCGCACTGCGTCGCGGGTGCGCCCATCTGCTGGATCGTGCAGGTCGACGGCACCTTCAGCGACGGGAGCGACGGAAGGCTCAGGTCGGGCGCGAGCACCACGATCTTCGAGTCGCTCCACGACACGACCGTCGCATTGACGCCCGCGATCGTGACCGAGCCGGTGCCCTGCGTCGCGCCGAAGCCGTAGTGGCGCGTGATGAACTTCTGGTTGAACGGCGCCGTGGTCTGGCTCGGTCCTGTATACGCGTGGTTCACCACCTGCTGGTCGCCCAGCGCGTTGATCGTCAGTTGCTTGCCGGGCGCGCTGACCCACGGGCCCGCGCCGGCGCCGATCGCATCGCCGGTCACGCTCGAGATCGCCGGCGTCGCATCCGGATACGCGCAGTCGGGCTGGTTATAGCCGTCCGCGAAGGACTGCACCGGCACCACCGGCGTATCCATGTACTGCGTCTGTCCGGGCATGAACGGAATCTCGTAACAGAACTGGCTGTATGCCGGGTTGTACAGCGGATCGGCAATCGTCTTGCCGGGGTGCTGCGGATCGGGGATCGGGCCCGGATCGTTCATGCAGGCGACCATCATCGTCGGCGCATACCCGGTCGGGTTCGGGGGGTTCACTTCCCAGGTCGAGAACGTCAGCCCGTTGTAGATGCCCCATTGATCCGTATAGGTGCGCGAGGTTTCGTTGCCGGAGAAATCCTTGAACGAGATCGGCACGTTCGGCACCGCGAACTTCTCGCCGAACTGCGGCGAATACGGGTCGAACTCCGACGAGAAGTCGTCAAGCATGAAGCCCGTGTAGTGCGCCGCGACGTGCGTCGAGCTGAAAATCCAGAACTTCGCGAGCACCGATTCCTCGTCGGTCAGCATCACCTCCTTGCGATCGCACAGATGCCGCGATGCACCGGCGAACGGCGCGACTTCCTTCGATCCCGGGAACAGGCTGATGTAGTCCGGCACGATGCGCAGCTCGCCGACGCACGGCCAGAACCGCTCGACGCTGCCGGTGTCGCCTTCGGCATGCGGCGTCGAACCGAGGTTCGTGGTCGGGTTCTGCGGGTTGTTCTTGTTGTACGTCGAGTTCACCGCGGCCTGGTCGGGCAGGATGAAGATCGCGCCGATGCCGGCGAACTGCTGCGTCACCGGAGCGATGTAGTTGTCGCCGATCAGGATGTTCTTGTCTTCCTCCTTCACCAGCTCGTAGCCCGGCGGCACGATGATCTCGACCACGTACTTGCCGGCCGGCAGCATCGGCGTGCCGTCGACGGGGTTCTTCCCGACGCAGATCGTGCAGTTCGACGCGACCGGCTTGCCGTTCGCATCCGTCGCGGTCACGCTCGGGAACTTGTACATCCCGTCATACGGCGCCGGCTGGATCTGGTTGAACGCGTGCATGCCGTCGTAGCACTTGTACTGTGCGTTCGCGGGCAGCTGGCGATGTTGCGGATCGAGCCAGTTGGTGCTGTTCTTCAGCGTGAAGTAGAACGGGTCGTTCGGATCCTGGCCCGGGCAGTTCATGTTCGGCGTCACGCCGTCCGCGCGGAAGCCCTGCGCCCAGTCGTCCCAGCTCGCCGTCTTGGTCGTGTCCACCAGCGTCAGGTTGGTCGTGCCGTCCGTGGCCGTGCCCTCCTGGTACAGGTTGACCGTGACGTTCGGCACGTCGGGGGTCCACTTCGTGTGGATCAGCAGCGTCGGATCGTCGAACGGCCGCGTCGACGCGTAGATCACCTCGCCGCGTATCCCGCCGTTCTCGCCCTTCGCGAACGGCGTCTTGCCGTACTCGATGAACGAGTTCTGGCCGGAGAAGCCCTGCCATGCCTCCGTGCCCGTCCAGGGCGGATCGACCCGCCCGGTCGAACCGCTGCCGGTCGACGCGCAATCCGCGTCCGCGCAATACCGGGCGCCCGGCACATGCAGGTTCGACGGCAGCGGCACGGTTTCGGCCGTGTTCGCGAAGTTCGCGGCCACCGTCGAGTGCCCGCTGCCGGCAGCGCCGGTGCCGTCCACCGGACCGCCCGCGTCGTACACCACGTGCGTGCCGGTCGACTTGAAGCGCGTCAGGTCGTCGTCGACCACGTACCAGTTGAACAGCGGAAACACTTCGTTGAACGGCGCGTAACCATTGCCGTCCGTGTTGTTGAAGTTCGAGAAGCTGCCGTCGCGGAACCGCATGTTGACCGATGCCAGCGCGATGCCGGGGTCGTCCGGATGCGAGATGCCGTCGCCGTGCAGGTCGATGAAGGTCCGCGTATAGAGGTTCGTATGCCACTGCAGCACGGACAGGTCGCCGACGTCGACCGTCGTGCTCCCGTTGGCCGCGGGCAACTGGACCGCCTTGGCCAGCCCGTCGACGATCTGGTCGTTCCATTGATCGAACACGGTGATGCGGGTCGTGCCGCTCGGCAAGCCGCTGATCGTGAACCGCCCCTGGCTATCGCATTTCGTGAAGCCGTAGTCCTCGCTGTCCGGATCGCCGACGCTCACATAGCATTGCGAGAACGCCAGCGAATCGCGCGATCCGCTGCTGTACAGGTTCTCGTTCGGCGGGCGGCTGTAGTGCAGGTTCGTCACGCGGCCCGTGAGCGTGTTCGGGCACGGACCGGTGTCGCATATCCCGGTCTTGGCCGCGTTGGTCCTGCGCGCGTTGATGATCTTCGGATTCGCGAAGCCGATCGACACGTGATAGCCGGCCGGCCCGAACTCCTGGAAGTACGCGGGTCCGCCGACCTTGATGAACGCGTCGTGCGCCTTCTGTCCGTCGAGCGTGTTGGTCTGCAGCCACTCCTCGCCGCGGCCGATCCGGTCGGCCGCCGGTGTCGCGATCACGCCGTAGCGGCCCGGCATCAGGTTGGCGATGATGGCCTGGCCGACGAGCGGCGACAGCGTCTTGCCGTCCGATTCGTATTTCGGGCAGGTCGGAATCATGCCGACCAGGCCGTCGGTCGCCGTCGAGATCGGGCACGCATTGAGCCCGGTGAGCGGATCGACGGTGCCTTGCAGCGAATTCGACAGCGGCATGTTGAACATGTCGTAGGTCATCTGTCCGGTCGGGTCGCCGGTGCCGCCCGCATCGTCCCAGAGCTTGATCTCGAATCCGCCGAGCCCCGGCTCGCGTGCGGTGCCGAATCCGTCGGACCCGCCGCTGACATCCACTTCGCCGTTCAGCGGCGCATCGTCCTCGAACACGAACACCGACAGCTTCGCGGTCTGGTACGGCGTTTCCGTCAACAGCACGTTGAGCTGCCCGGCCTGTCCCGCACCGGTCTGTCCGGCCTTCGCCGCCGCGACCTGCGCGGGCGCAATCGGCGCGCCGCCCATGCTGTGGCCGCACTTGCCGGTGCCCGGCGCGAAATCCGCGCCGCTCGGGCCCGACGGGCAGTCGAGCGCGATGCTGAATGGCCGCTTGCCGTCCGGCGACACGCCGCCGCCGTTCGTGAACGTGTTACCGGCATCGCCCGGCAGTATCGAGATGTAGTAATGCTTGGTCGGATCGAGCGCCACGTACTTCGGATCGACCGGCGCCTGTTGCGAGACGTTCGGGCCGGTACGGCACACGCCGTTGCCGACGTCGCATACGGTCGCCACGTGCGTGTTGGACACCGGGTCGTACACTGTCTGGCCGGATTCGCATGCGACGGTACCGACGCAACCCGACGCCACCACCGGCATATAGCTCGTATGGAAGTTCGTGCCGAGGCTCGGGACCGGCAGCGGCGGGCAGTTCGCCGGCCGTCCCGTCGCGGAATTCACCTGGCAGGCCGGATCGATCTGCATCGTGCGGTCTTCCTCGATGATCCAGCGATAGTCGGCGAGCTTGACCGCCTTGTTCGGCGCGGTCGCATCCGGCGCCATGCTCGGCGCGTCCATCACGTTCACGACCAGCCCGCTGCCGGGATTGAAGGTCACGGTCACCGTCCCTGCATTCGCGCTCGTCTGCATCTGCGTATTGGTGACCTTGTACTGGAACGTCATCGTCTGCGCGGCCGCGCCGTTGCCGACCCGCGGCGTCGACGGCACCGCGGTAAACGAGCCGTCCGGATTCAGCGTCACGGTGCCGTTCGTCGCGCTCGACGCGACGATTTGCGCGGTGAGCGGCAACCCGGCCGGATCGTTCGCGCTGGCGAGCACGCCCGGTGCGCCGACCTGGATCTGCGACGCGATGTTGCTCGCGAAACTCGCATTGCCGGCCGTCGGGACCGACAGGCACTTGTTGCTCGTGGTGCAGGCGGTCAACGTCACTTTCGCCGTCACCGGCGGCGTGCCGTTGGTCGACTGATAGACGAAACTGTCGTTCGCAGTGCTACTCGATAGATACGTGAACGTACCGTCGGTATTCAACGTGAGCGTGCCGCTCGCGGGCGGCGTCTGGACCTTCACGCCGTACACGCCGGAGTCGCTCGCGATCACGCCCTTGGCCGGATCCGACACGGTCAGCGTCGTGCCCGGCACGAAGTAATAGTTCGCGCCCGCGGCGGTCGGCGTTTCGCCGATGCCGGCAGTCGCCGACGGTTGGGCGTTGTTGACCGCGATGTAGCCTTGCATCCCGCCATCGCGCATGTTGTTGGTCGACAGGCTCAACTGCCGGTCGTATACCGGCATCGCACCGGCGGCCGGCGCGTTCAGCATCAGGTCGTAGGTCTTGCCGGCCGCCATGAACACGGCGTTCTGGATGCGCGCGGCGCCGGGAATCACGTTACCGTCCTCGGCGATCAGCGTGAAGCCGGGAGCGGACGGATTGCCCGTTTGCGCGCCGACCACCGCCGGAACGTGCATGCGCAGCCCGGCATTCACCAGGCGCACGAGCACCTGCCCGGTCGACGGCGGCACCATCGCGCTCGGCGGGAAGGCCGACGCGTTCGGGTTGGTGCGATCGAAGGCCACGCCGTTGATCAGGTAGTAGCGCGGATCGTAGTTCACCACCGGCGGATAGCAGGTGCCGAACGTGACCGACTTCGAGTCGCCGCATCCGCCGGGCTGCCCCGACCACGCGGCGGTTTCGCTGAAGCCCTTGGTCGCGACGGCCGCGGCGACCGCGGCGTTCTGCACCGGATCGATCTCGCTCATCACGAGCGGCACGTCGGCGTCATAGCAGGACACCGAATTCGGATAGGCCTGTTTCGTCGATGCGCACGTCGAGCTGGGGACGCTCGGGCTCTTCACCACCAGCACCCCGTAGAGGCCCATCGGCCCCTGGATCGACGGGTGCGTGCCCGACTCGAGCAGGTAGGTGCCGGGCTTGAGATTGGTCCAGGTGAGCGTCGTGTGCGATTTCGGATCGGTCGACGGCGCCACCTCGGTCCCGAACGACTGGACGCGCGGCCCTTGCGCGGGCGGCACGAACGACGCCATCGGCGCGGTCGAGGTCGCCGTGACGATCGGCCAGGTCGTGGCGGTCTGCGTCGGATGGACCGGGCTCGGCGTGGTCGTCGGCTTGTCGCCCAGACCGCCGCCCAGCTGGCCGACGATGACGAGCGAGGTCGGCACGGGCGCGGGCAGGTTGTTCGTCAGGTTGATCTGCAGCTGCCCGGCCGGCACGGTGACGACCACCGGCGACCAGTTCGCGCCGGCGGCCGGATTCGCCGCCGCGCAGGTCGCATTCGCGGCCGGCACCGTCGCCACGGCAGCCGGCGTGCAGCTGTAGCCCCACATCGGCACGGCCTGCCCGTCCGGCATCACCGCCGTGGACGCCTTCGCCGTCAGATTGACGACCGCTTGCGCGAAACAGGCTTCGCCTGCCGTCAGCAAGATGGATGCCGCGACCCCCGCCTTGAACAGATCAAGGAGCGTCGCCGTGAGCTTGGTGGATCTCATCGTCTTTCTCCCCACCCCTAATTGGATTCGTCGATCGGAAATACCGGAGGATCAACGAGCATCATCATCATCATTCCGCCCGGGAAGATGTTGTTCGTCGTGATCTCGCGCTCGTTATGCGAGTGCCACATGAACGCGAAGCCTGCTTCCGTCGCCGGCGGGTTCAGGATCGTGTTGCTGGGTGGCGACGTGCCGGTCGGCGCCGTCGCACGCACGGTCGCGTCCGGCCCGAGATAGGGACTGCCGCCATACCAGAAGCCGTTCGTCAGGATGTTCGAGTCCGGCAACGTGACCGGCCCGCCGCTGGCGACCTTGCCGAACGGCGCCTTCTCGAGCGCCTTGCCGTGGTCCTGGCACCACTCGTAGTAGTTCGGCGCGTTGCGCGGCGCCGGCGGGTTCGACGCCGTCGTGTAGTAGCCGTTCGCGTCGGGCACGCAGACGGAGCCGTCGCCCGGGTAGTGCGCGTAGACGTCCCAGTTCAGGCCCTTGCCGGTCCAGTAGAAAATCCCGTCCATCGTCGCGCCCGGCGTCGTGGTGGTCGTGAACAGCAGCGGGCCGGCCGGCAGCCGCGGGTTCGCCGGGTGGTTCGGGTCGACCGGGCTGAGCAACAGGTTGCCGTCGCGCGCCAGCACGCGCACGTGGTTGCCATGCTCGTGGAACGGATGCTGCCAGCGGCCGGTGCCGATGATCCGCAGCAGCACCAGTTCGCCCGGATGCATGTGCGGATTGCCGTTGTACGGCTGGTGCGGGTACTGCGGCGCGTAGTTCGGATCCATGTCGTCCGGCATCGAGCGGCCGTTGACCATGAAATAGGCCGGGTGATAAGGCTCGGTCTCGACCGTCATGCAGCCGGTCGGCCTGGTGCACGACGTATTCGCCGCGACCTGCTGCTCCGCCTGCTGATGGATGCGCGGATCCATTTCGGAGAACTGAAAAAGATACTCACGGTCATAGCAGGCGGCGCTGTTGTCGAATGCCGCCGCCGCGTTGCGGAAATCGCGCTGGCCGAACGGCCGGCCCGAATCCGGCAGCGCCATGCAGCCCGCCGTGTTGACCGCCGTATTCGGCAGCACGATGATCGCGCCGTACATCCCCATCTCGATCTGCAGATCGCCCTGCGTGCCGCTGTAGTACGCATGCGTACCCGGCGTCGCCGCGACGAACGTGTAGGTGACCGTCGCGCCGTGCTGCGCCTCCTGCGCGAGCAGCCCGGCAACGCCGGAGGTGCCGGTGCAGGTCTTGCCGTCCGGGCTCAGGGTGCCGGTGCACACGACGAAGCCGGGAAACAGCATCGACGTGTTGCCGGCTGCCGCCGGCAGGTTGTTGGTGAGTGTCACGGTGATGATGTCGCCCTGCCTGACGATCAGCGTCGGACCGGGGATCTGCATCGTCGGACAGGTCGCGCCGGTGATCGTCGACGGCGAGAAGACGAGCGACGTCGCGCTGGTCGCCGCGCAGCCGTAGCCCCACGAATAGACGCTCGTGCCGTCCGGCTGGGTGATGCGCGCTTCCTGGGCCGTGAGGTTGAAGACCTTGCCGGTGATGCCCGGCGCGGCGGCGTGCGCGTGCACCGACAGCAACGCGGCGAGCGTCGCGACGCCGACGCGTGCGAGCCGTCCGAGACGGGCGAGCGTCGCGGTCCACGCATGATGAGTGATGTGTCCCACGGCTTTTCTCCTCAGGGCAGGACTTCCCGGCCGGGCGCGCCCGCATCAGCGGGCGCGCCCTGGTCATCAAAGAGTGCAGTGCTTCGTGAGCGGGTCCACGGCGCTGCAGATGTGGACCTCGGTCATCAGGCCGCCGAAGTTCTCCTGATCGTTCGACAGGTGATCGAGGTTCGGCGTGTACAGGTAGAAAATCTGGCCGGAGTGGTACTTCGTCTTGTCGCTGGCGTCGAGAATCAGGTCGAGCGACTCGCCACCCGCGAGCGTGATCGAGTTCGTGTCGTAGGCCATGTTGTTGCCGGCCATGTCGCGCAACATGCGGGCATTCAGCGCGATCACGTGCATCGGGATGCCGAGCGACGCCAGCGTCTGGTATTCGGTCACGTCGAGATCCGAGATCCGCAACAGCGCGCGGCCGCCGGCCGGAATGTTGACCAGCGTCGGCAGCGGTTGCGACGGATGCATCGAGCTGTCCGAAGCGGGCGTCGACATCGCCCCTTCGGTCACCGTGTCCGGATAGCTGCGGCCGTTCAGCAGGAAGAACTTGTCCTTCATGTCGGTGAACGGTTCGGGATTGAACGTCATGCCGACGAAGTGGAAGTTCGGATCGAAGCCATGGATCTGGATCGGATACTCGACGTCGTACGCGGTCGAGCCGTCGCCGTCGTTGTATGCGTAGAGCGACAGCGTCTCCGGCGTGGTCGGCGGAATGTTGACGTTGGCCGCCCGCACGAGGCCGTTGTTCTGCGGCGGCAGCGGCGTCGAGCACAGGATGTCGTTGCCGCAGCGCGTGCGCAGGTCCGACTGCTGCGTCATGAGCGCGTCGTACAGCGACACGCCCTTCGGCACCCGGTCCTGGCGCGGCCGCACGTAGATCTGGCCGACCATGCCCATCTGCAGGTGCTCCGGCGGCGTGATGTGGCAGTGCCAGAAATAGGTGCCCGCATCCGGCGCGAGATAGTAGTACGTGAAGCTCGCGCCGATGTTGATCGCGACCGACGCGTCCGGCACGCCGTCATAGAACGACGACGCGTTCGGATAGCCGTGGAAGTGCACCGTATGCTTCTCGAACAGGTCGGGGCGCATGATCATCCCGACGTTCGTGAGCGTGAGGAAGAACTCGTCGTCCTCGTCGATCGCCATCATCGGCGCGGGCTGGTTGCCGTTCATCACGCCGATGTCCATGATCGGGCGCGGATCGACGTGGCCGGTCAGCGCGCCGCCGGCATCCGGATCGGGCGCGAGCCCGACCGCGCCGTTGTAGGTCGGGTCCGTCCTCGGGTCGCCGACGGTGTTGAACACCGACGCGAGCTCCGTGCCAGGCAGGCCGGCCTTGATGTCCGCGAGCCCGGACAGCGGGCCGAACGCGAACAGATAGGTCTGCACGCCGTTGGCCATCGTGGCATAGCCGTCGCCGCCCGAGATCTGCTGGCACTTGATCGCGCCGTTCACGGTGCCGGTCGACGTGGAATTCTGGCCGGTATAGGTCGGCTTCGTGTAAGCGGGTTCGCCGACACCGGGCGCCAGCGCGGTCGGGTGCGACGGCGTGGTGAACGGGCACTGGACCCGGAACGACTGGGCGAACGAGGGAACGGCGCACATCAGGAGCAACAGTGCCGCCACACTGTTGCAACACGCGCGGGTACTGAACATATGACCTCCATCCAAGGGGTCAACCAGCGATACGGGCTGGGCGTCATGCTGTGCTGCGGACGCGGGCCGGCGAAGTGTTCGCATCGGCCCGTATCTGGATTCTGCAGAGGTGCGCGGCTGGCCGGGATGGGTCACCCCCCTACTTTTGCATAGGGGGGCTCCGGCACACGGAGGGGCGACATGCTCCGCACGGATGGGACGTGCGACGTTCGGGCAGACGCGTCGTGGCACCGGATTTGTCCGATGCAAGACGCACGACGACCGGCGACGTATTGCCGAAATTTTCCCGATAGCAGAAATTAATTAAAATCGCGGGGGGTGGCGGTGGATCGTGCAGGACGCGGCAAGCGGTGCCGGCCCCGCTCCAACGAAGCGGACCTTCGATCGCGGCAAACCGGGCGGTCGCCGGAAAACGGGCAAAAAAAAGCGCCACGGAGACCGTGGCGCTAAAAAAGTTCTAGCCATTCCGAGGGCCGTGCTAGAACCTGAGAGACTGCGCGAAACATCGTTGCCGGTTAAACTCTTGAAACGATGTTTCGAAAACGTGAGACATTCTTTCCGTTTCCGCCCGACAAGTCAAGCGGTATTTGCACCGGTTCATGCACTTTCTGGCAACGCTCATTTGAGCGTTTTCCTAATAAACCAAGGGTGAACCCGTAAAATCTCATCCAATGACCGGTTCGCCCGCAGAACATGCATCCTTTGACAATAGTCCTACAATACCAACAAAATTGAAATCGAGTTTCGGAATTAGAGAGAATCCCTCGTGTCGACAACTGTAACCCCTCCCGCGTCGCGGGACCGTGAATCGTCGCCCGACGAGATCACCGCCCTGGCCCGCGGCCTCGCCGTGCTACGCCGCATCGCGGCGGCCGACGCCCCCGTCAGCAACCGCGAGCTGACCGAACTGACCGGCATCCCGAAGCCGACCGTCTCGCGCATCACCGCGACGCTCGTCAGCGCCGGCTTCCTGTTCCAGTTGCCCGACAGCGAGCGCTTCGTGCTCACCGCGTCGGTGCTCGAACTGAGCCACGGCTTCCTGCGCAACTTCGACATCCGCGCGCGTTCGCGGCCGTTCATGATCGAGCTGGCCGAACGCACGTCGCTGTCCGTGCACCTCGCGGTGCGCGACCGGCTCGACATGGTCGCGATCGACGTGATCCGTCCACGCTCGGCCGTGCTCGTCACGCGCCTCGAAATCGGCTCGCGGATGGACATCGCGCGCACCGCGGTCGGCCGCGCGTATCTCGCCGCACTCGAGGACGACGAACGCCGCCTGCTGCTCGAGTCGCTGCGCACCACGGCGGGCGACGACTGGCCGCATGTGTCGGCCCGCCTGACCCCCGCGCTGGACGACGCGATGCGCGACGGCCACGCGATCGCGATCGGCGAATGGCGCGAAGGCCTGAATGCCGTCGCGGCCGGTTTCGTCGGCCCGTCGGGCCAGCGCTATTCGGTGAATTGCGGTGGCGCGTCGCACCAGTGCCCGCCCGAATGGCTGCACGAACACGTGGTGCCCGCGCTGCACGAATGTATCGCGAAAATCACCCGCGAGATCGGCGGCGCACCGGCCCGTCGCATCAGCGTGTAAGCGTTCCGTCATCGCACTGTCGCGTTCTGTAACGACCGTAACCCGTTGAAAGATAGACCACTGGACTGTAACGGGGACGGGACGTAGGATCATGCCCATCGTCGCGCCGCACTCGCGGTGCGCACCGCTCTTTTCCCGCGCAGCCGGCGGGGGCCCGGACCGAGCCGGGCGCCCCCTCCCCGGCACCGCTCGCCCACGCGCAGCCCAGCAGTCCGATTTCCGGCCCGCCGCGCCGTCTTCCTGACAGATCACGATGGATAACGAACAAAAGCCCACGCCCCCTTCGAAAGACCCCGCGTCCCCCGCCGCGCGGCGCCCGCGCCGCACGCTGATGGCCGGCGCGCTCGCGGTCGTCGTCATCGGCGGCCTGCTGTGGTGGCATCCGTGGAACCGCACGCCGGCGGCCGGCAGCACGGCGCAAGGTACCGCGGCCAGCGCCGGCAGCGCAAAGCGCGGCCGTGGCGGCCCCGCCGCGATGGCGAATATTCCGCAGCCCGTGCAGGTCGCGACCGCGACCCAGGGCGAAATGCCGATCGTGCTGTCCGCGCTCGGCACCGTCACGCCGCTCGCGAACGTGACGGTCAAGACGCAGTTGTCCGGCTACCTGCAGTCGGTCGCATTCCAGGAAGGCCAGATCGTCAAGAAAGGCGACCTGCTCGCGCAGATCGACCCGCGCCCGTACCAGGTCGCGCTCGAGAACGCCGAAGGCACGCACGCGCGCGACTCGGCGCTGCTCGCGACGGCCCGCCTCGACCTGAAGCGTTACCAGACGCTGCTGTCGCAGGACTCGATCGCGTCGCAGACCGTCGATACGCAGGCCTCCCTCGTCAAGCAATACGAAGGCGCGGTGAAGACCGACCAGGCCGCGATCGATTCCGCGAAGCTGAACCTCACGTACGCGCGCATCACCGCGCCGGTGTCGGGCCGCGTCGGCCTGCGCCAGGTCGACCCCGGCAACTACGTGACGCCCGGCGATGCCAACGGCCTCGTCGTGATCACGCAGCTGCAGCCGATGAGCGTGATCTTCACGACGTCGGAAGACAACCTGCCGCAGATCCTCAAGCAGGTGAACGCGGGCCAGAAGCTGTCGGTCACCGCGTACAACCGCAACAACACGGTGCCGCTCGAGACGGGCTCGCTCGCGACGCTCGACAACCAGATCGACACGAGCACGGGCACGGTCAAGCTGCGCGCGAACTTCGATAACAAGGAAGGCATGCTGTTCCCGAATCAGTTCGTGAACACGCGCCTGCTCGTCGACGTGCTGCGCAACGCGACGATCGTGCCGACCTCGGCCGTGCTGACCGGCTCGATCGGCCAGTTCGTCTACGTCGTGAAACCCGACAACACGGTGACCGTGCGCAAGGTCACGATCGGCCCGGTCGACGGCGAACGCACGAGCATCGTCAGCGGCGTGTCGCTCGGCGAGCGCGTGGTGACCGACGGCTCCGACCGCCTGCGCGAAGGCGCGAAGATCTCGATCCCGGCCGACAAGCCGAAAGGCGCGTCGGGCGCACGCGGCGCCGGTGCGGCGTCGGGCGCATCGGGCGCCGGCGGCCATCGCGGCGGGCACAAGCACGGCGCGTCGCAGGCAGCGGCCTCCGCGGCCCAGTAACGCGCGGGCCGCTCGATGAATCCATCCCGCCTCTTCATTCTCCGGCCGGTCGGTACCGCCCTCCTGATGGCGGCGATCATGCTGGCCGGTCTCGTCGCGCTGCGCTTCCTGCCGCTCGCCGCGCTGCCGGAAGTCGACTATCCGACGATCCAGGTCCAGACCTTCTACCCGGGCGCGAGCCCGGAGGTGATGACCTCGTCGGTCACCGCGCCGCTCGAACGGCAGTTCGGGCAGATGCCGTCGCTGAACCAGATGTCGTCGCAGAGTTCGGCCGGCTCGTCCGTGATCACGCTGCAGTTCTCGCTCGACCTGCCGCTCGACATCGCCGAACAGGAAGTGCAGGCCGCGATCAACGCGGCCGGCAACCTGCTGCCGTCCGACCTCCCTGCCCCGCCGATCTACGCGAAGGTCAACCCTGCCGATGCGCCGGTGCTGACGCTCGCCGTCAAGTCGAAGACGCTGCCGCTCACGCAGGTGCAGGATCTCGCCGACACGCGCCTCGCGATGAAGATCTCGCAGGTTGCGGGCGTCGGTCTCGTCAGCCTGTCGGGCGGCAACCGCCCGGCCGTGCGGATCCAGGCGAACCCCACCGCGCTCGCGAAGTACGGGATGAACCTCGACGACCTGCGCACGACGATCTCGAACCTGAACGTGAACACGCCGAAGGGCAACTTCGACGGCCCGACGCGCGCGTACACGATCAACGCGAACGACCAGCTGACGAGCGCCGACCAGTACAACAGCGCGGTCGTCGCCTACAAGAACGGCCGCCCGGTGATGCTCACCGACGTCGCGACGGTCGTCGCCGGCTCGGAGAACACCAAGCTCGGCGCGTGGGTGAATGCCGACCCGGCGATCATCCTGAACGTGCAGCGCCAGCCGGGCGCGAACGTGATCGCGACCGTCGACGCGATCAAGGCGCAGCTGCCGAAGCTGCAGGAAACGCTGCCGGCCGCGCTCGACGTGGAGATCGTCACCGACCGCACGACGATGATCCGCGCCGCCGTGCGCGACGTGCAGTTCGAACTGATGCTCGCGGTCGCGCTGGTCGTGCTCGTGATGTACCTGTTCCTCGCGAACGTCTACGCGACGATCATCCCGAGCCTGTCGGTGCCGCTGTCGCTGATCGGCACGCTCGCGGTGATGTACATGGCCGGCTTCTCGCTGAACAACCTGTCGCTGATGGCGCTCACCATCGCGACCGGCTTCGTCGTCGACGACGCGATCGTGATGATCGAGAACATCGCACGCTACGTCGAGGAAGGCGAAACGGGGCTCGATGCCGCGCTGAAGGGCTCGAGGCAGATCGGCTTCACGATCATCTCGCTGACGGTGTCGCTGATCGCGGTGCTGATCCCGCTGCTGTTCATGGGCGACGTGGTCGGGCGCCTGTTCCATGAATTCGCGATCACGCTCGCGGTGACGATCGTGATCTCGGCGATCGTGTCGCTCACGCTCGTGCCGATGATGTGCGCGAAGCTGCTGCGCCATTCGCCGCCGCCCGAGAGCCACCGCTTCGAGGCGCGCGTGCACCGCGCGATCGACTGGGTGATCGCGCGCTACGCGGTCGCGCTCGAATGGGTGCTGAACCGCCAGCGCTCGACGCTCGTCGTCGCGCTGCTGACGCTCGCGCTGACCGGCCTGCTGTACGTCTACGTGCCGAAGGGCTTCTTCCCCGCGCAGGATACCGGCGTGATCCAGGCGATCACGCAGGCGCCGCAGTCGATTTCGTACGGCGCGATGGCGGAGCGCCAGCAGGCGCTCGCGGCCGAGATCCTGAAGGATCCGAACGTCGAGAGCCTCACATCGTTCATCGGCGTCGACGGCAGCAACATCACGCTGAACAGCGGCCGGATGCTGATCAACCTGAAGGCGCGCGACGAACGCACCGAGTCGGCCGCGCAGATCATCCGCGACCTGCAGCACCGCGTCGCCAACATCACCGGCATCTCGCTGTTCATGCAGTCGGTGCAGGACCTGACGATCGACTCGACCGTCAGCCCGACGCAGTACCAGTTCATGCTGACGAGCCCGAACTCGGAAGAATTCGCGACCTGGGTGCCGAAGCTCGTGGCCCGGCTGCAGCAGGAGCCGTCGCTCGCCGACGTCGCGACCGACCTGCAGAGCAACGGCCAGTCCGTCTACATCGAGATCGACCGCCCGAGCGCCGCGCGCTTCGGCATCACGCCGGCGACCGTCGACAACGCGCTGTACGACGCGTTCGGCCAGCGCATCGTGTCGACGATCTTCACGCAGTCGAACCAGTACCGCGTGATTCTCGAGTCCGAGCCGAAGGAGCAGCACTATGCGCAATCGCTGAACGACATCTACCTGCCGTCGGCGGGCGGCGGCCAGGTGCCGCTGGCGTCGATCGCGTCGTTCCACGAGCGGCCGTCGCCGCTCTTGGTCGCGCACCTGTCGCAGTTCCCGTCGACCACCATCTCGTTCAACCTCGCGCCGGGCGCGTCGCTCGGCGAGGCGGTCAAGGCGATCGGCGCCGCGGAGAAGGACATCGGGTTGCCCGCGTCGTTCCAGACGCGCTTCCAGGGCGCGGCGCTCGCGTTCCAGGCATCGCTGTCGAACCAGCTGTTCCTGATCCTCGCCGCGGTCATCACGATGTACATCGTGCTCGGCGTGCTGTACGAGAGCTACATCCACCCGATCACGATCCTGTCGACGCTGCCGTCGGCCGGCGTCGGCGCGCTGCTCGCGCTGATGATCACCGGGCACGACCTCGACATCATCGGGATCATCGGCATCGTGCTGCTGATCGGCATCGTGAAGAAGAACGCGATCATGATGATCGACTTCGCGCTCGAGGCCGAGCGCGTCGAAGGCAAGCCGCCGCGCGAGGCGATCTACCAGGCGTGCCTGCTGCGCTTCCGGCCGATCCTGATGACCACGCTCGCCGCGCTGCTCGGCGCGGTGCCGCTGATCGTCGGCTCCGGCGCGGGCTCCGAGCTGCGCCAGCCGCTCGGGATCGCGATCGCCGGCGGCCTGATCGTGTCGCAGGTGCTGACGCTGTTCACGACGCCCGTGATCTACCTCGGCTTCGATTCGCTCGCGCGCCGCGTGCGCGGCTGGTTCGAACGCCACGGCCCGCAAGCCGGCCCGCGCACGGATGCGTAGCAAGCAATGAACCTGTCACGCCCCTTCATCACCCGCCCCGTCGCGACGACGCTGCTCGCGATCGGCGTCGCGCTCGCGGGCCTGTTCGCGTTCGTCAAGCTGCCGGTGTCGCCGCTGCCGCAGGTCGACTTCCCGACCATCTCGGTGCAGGCGTCGCTGCCGGGCGCGAGCCCGGAAACGGTCGCGACCAGCGTGACGAGCCCGCTCGAGCGGCACCTCGGCTCGATCGCCGACGTGTCCGAAATGACGTCGACGAGCACGGTCGGCAACGCGCGGATCATCCTGCAGTTCGGGCTGAACCGCGACATCGACGGCGCCGCGCGCGACGTGCAGGCCGCGATCAACGCGGCGCGCGCCGACCTGCCCGCCGCGCTGAAGAGCAACCCGACCTACCGCAAGGTCAACCCGGCCGATTCGCCGATCATGATCGTGTCGCTGACGTCGGAGACCTCGTCGCCCGCGAAGCTGTACGACGCCGCGTCGACGGTGCTGCAGCAGTCGCTGTCGCAGATCGACGGGATCGGCCAGGTGTCGGTCAGCGGCTCCGCGAACCCGGCCGTGCGCGTCGAGCTCGAGCCGCAGGCGCTGTTCCACTACGGGATCGGCCTCGAGGACGTGCGCGCGGCGCTGGCCTCCGCGAACGCCAACGCGCCGAAGGGTGCGATCGAATTCGGCCCGCAGCGCTACCAGCTCTATACGAACGACCAGGCATCCCAGGCGTCGCAATACCGCGACCTCGTCGTGGCCTACCGCAACGGCTCGGCCGTGCGGCTGTCCGACCTGTCGGACGTCGTCGATTCGGTCGAGGATCTCCGCAACCTCGGCCTGTCGAACGGCAAGCGCGCGGTGCTCGTGATCCTCTACCGCTCGCCCGGCGCGAACATCATCGACACGATCGACCGCGTGCGCGCGGCGCTGCCGCAGCTCACCGCGTCGCTGCCGGCCGACATCACCGTCACGCCCGTGCTCGACCGCTCGACCACGATTCGCGCGTCGCTGAAGGACACCGAGCACACGCTGCTGATCGCGGTCAGCCTCGTCGTGATGGTCGTGTTCCTGTTCCTGCGCAACTGGCGCGCGACGCTGATCCCGAGCGTCGCGGTGCCGATCTCGATCATCGGCACGTTCGGCGCGATGTACCTGCTCGGCTTCTCGATCGACAACCTGTCGCTGATGGCGCTGATCGTCGCGACCGGCTTCGTCGTCGACGATGCGATCGTCGTGCTCGAGAACATCTCGCGGCATATCGAGAACGGCAAGTCGCGCATGCAGGCCGCGTTCGACGGCGCGCGCGAGGTCGGCTTCACGGTGTTGTCGATGAGCATTTCGCTCGTCGCGGTGTTCCTGCCGATCCTGCTGATGGGCGGCATCGTCGGGCGGCTGTTCCGCGAGTTCGCGCTGACGCTGTCGCTCGCGATCGCCGTCTCGCTCGCGGTGTCGCTCACGGTCACGCCGATGATGTGCGCGCGCCTGCTGCCCGAGTCGCACGACCCGCAAAACGAAGGCCGCTTCGGGCGTTTCCTGGAACGCTGTTTCAGCCGCATGCAGCGCGGCTACGAGCGCTCGCTGTCGTGGGCGCTGCGCCGGCCGCTCCTGATCCTGCTGACCCTGTTCGCGACCATCGGGCTGAACGTCTACCTGTACATCGTCGTGCCGAAGGGATTCTTCCCGCAGCAGGACACCGGGCTGATGATCGGCGGCATCCGGGCCGACCAGTCGACGTCGTTCCAGGCGATGAAGCTGAAGTTCTCCGAGATGATGCGCATCGTGCAGAGCAACCCGAACGTGAAGAGCGTCGCGGGCTTCACCGGCGGCACGCAGACCAACTCGGGCTTCATGTTCGTCACGCTGAAGGATCGCACCGAGCGCAAGCTGTCGGCCGACCAGGTGATCCAGCAACTGCGCGTCCCGCTGTCGGATGTCGCCGGCGCGAGCACGTTCCTGCAGGCGGCGCAGGACATTCGCGTCGGGGGCCGGCAGAGCAACGCGCAGTACCAGTTCACGCTGCTCGGCGATTCGAGCGCCGACCTGTACAAGTGGGGGCCGATCCTGACCGAGGCGCTGCAGAAGCGCCCCGAGCTGACCGACGTGAACTCCGACCAGCAGCAAGGCGGCATGGAAGCCATGGTGACGATCGACCGGGCGACGGCCGCGCGGTTCGGCATCAAGCCCGCGCAGATCGACAATACGCTGTACGACGCATTCGGCCAGCGCCAGGTCTCGACGATCTACAACCCGCTGAACCAGTACCACGTGGTGATGGAAGTCGCGCCGAAGTACTGGCAGAGCCCCGAGATGCTGAACCAGGTGTGGATCAGCACGTCGGGCGGCAGCGCGAACGGCTCGCAGACCACCAACGCAGCGGCCGGCACCTACGTCGCGACCTCCGCCGGCACGTCGAGCGCCGGCACGGCCACGCAGAGCGCCGCGGCGATCGCGTCCGACTCCGCGCGCAACCAGGCGCTCAACTCGATCGCGGCGAGCGGCAAGTCGAGCGCGTCGTCGGGTGCGTCGGTGTCGACGTCGAAGTCGACGATGATCCCGCTGTCGGCGATCGCGACGTTCGGGCCGAGCACGACGCCGCTGTCGGTCAACCACCAGGGGCTGTTCGTCGCGACGACGATCTCGTTCAACCTGCCGCCCGGCGTGTCGCTGTCGCAGGCGACGCAGGTGATCTACCAGACGATGGCGCAGGTCGGCGTCCCGCCGACCATCGTCGGCAGCTTCCAGGGCACCGCGCAGGCGTTCCAGCAGTCGACGAACGACCAGCCGATCCTGATCCTCGCGGCGCTGCTGGCCGTCTACATCGTGCTCGGGATCCTGTACGAGAGCTACATCCATCCGATCACGATCCTGTCGACGCTGCCGTCGGCCGGCGTCGGCGCGCTGCTCGCGCTGCTGCTGTTCAAGACCGAGTTCAGCATCATCGCGCTGATCGGCGTGATCCTGCTGATCGGGATCGTGAAGAAGAACGCGATCATGATGGTCGACTTCGCGATCGACCAGACGCGCAACCACCAGAAGTCGTCGTTCGACGCGATCCACGAGGCGTGCCTGCTGCGCTTCCGCCCGATCATGATGACGACGATGGCCGCGCTGCTCGGCGCGCTGCCGCTCGCGTTCGGCCACGGCGACGGCGCCGAGCTGCGCGCGCCGCTCGGGATCGCGATCGCCGGCGGCCTGATCGTGTCGCAGGTGCTGACGCTCTATACGACGCCGGTCGTCTACCTGTACATGGACCGCTTCCGCGTGTGGGGCGAGAAACGGCGCAACCGCCGCGGGAATAACGGCGGGCCGGCCGTCGCCGGCGAGTGATGAAGCGGCCGCCTCGTGCGGCCGTTTTTTGCGCTTGAACCGCGGCGACGATCGGCTATCGTGAGTCCATGCCCACCGCTGCGCCCTTCCCGGGAACCCGCCATGAACGTTCAGCTCAACCACACGATCGTCTGGTGCCGCGACAAGCGCGCGTCGAGCCGCTTCCTCACCGAGCTGCTGGAATTGCCGCCGCCGACCCCGTTCGGCGCGATGCTGGTCGTCCCGCTCGGCAACGGCGTGTCGCTCGATTTTTATGAACGGTCGGGAGCGATCGCGTCGCAGCATTACGCGTTCCTGCTCGACGAAGCAGGCTTCGATCGCGTACTCGCGCGCATTCGCGAGCGCGGGCTGCCGCACTGGGCGGATCCGGCCAAGCGGCAGCCCGATGACATCTACCGCCACAACGGCGGCCGAGGCGTGTACTTCGACGATCCGGACGGCCACTTCCTCGAAGTGATGACGCAGCCTTATGTGCTGAACGGCTAGCTCGACGGGCCGGCGTTGCACCGGCCGGTACCGTGGCGCGGATGCCGCCCCGCTCGGGACGGCATCCGGCCGACCGACGTTACTCGGCAGCGTCCGCCGCCGGCTTGCGCGGACGACGGGCGCGCGGTGCGGCCTTGCGTGCCGGCTTCTTCGGCTTGGCAGCGGCCGGCGTTTGCGCAACCGCTTCGGCATGGGCTTCAGCCGGTGCCGCGTCGTGCGACGGATGGGCGGCGGCACGCTCGCCGCCGGCATCGCCTGGCGCCGGCCCGGCGTGCGTCATCGTGACATGCCGCTCGTCGCCCTGCTCCGCGTCGCGATGCGCGTCGTCGGCATGCTTGCCGTGCGCGTGCTGGTCGCCGCCGTGCGTCGGCGCGCCATGCCCGGCGGCGTCCGGCTCCCCGGCTGCCTGACGGCCTGCGCGCTTCGCGGCGGCGCCCTTCTTCGCGCCAGCCTTTTTCGCCGCGGTCTTGCGCGCGCGCTTGCGGCCATCCTTCGCATCGCCATGCGCGTCGGCCATTTCGGCCGTTTCCGCCGGCGACATCATCGGTGCCGCGTCGGCCACCTCGGCGACCTCGGCCACTTCCGCCTCGACCGGCACGCTTTCGTGCATGACCGCTTCCGCCCGCTGCCCGCGACGTTGCGCATTGCGTCCGGCCCGCGCCGGCTCGGCCGCGCGCGTACCGTGGTGCGCGCCGCCGTGTCCGCCGCCTTCACCGCCCGCCGTGACGTGCTCCGCGGCCGCCTGCTGGCGTGCCCGCGACACGAACGCGCCCGACTTGTCGTCACGCCCCACTTCGAGCAGGCCGCGCGCCTGCGCCTCGTCGAGCAGGTTGCCGAACGCGCGGAATCCGTAGTACGACTCGTTGAAATCCGGCTTGCGACGCTTGATCGCGCTCTTGAGCACCGACGCCCAGATCTTGCCGACGTCGTCCCGCTCCGATGCCAACGCGTCGAACGTCTCGACGGCCAGCGCGATCGCCTCGGCCTTGCGCGCGTCCATGTCGTGCTTGCGCGACGACGGCTCGTCGGGTCGCTTCGCGCCGCCGTTGCCCGCGCGCTGCTGCTGTTCGCGCTTCGCGAGCGCGCGCTGCTGCTCGCGCACCAGGTCGTCGTAGAAGATGAATTCGTCGCAGTTCGCGACCAGCAGGTCCGACGTCGATTTCTTCACGCCGACGCCGATCACCTTTTTCGCGTTCTCGCGCAGCTTCGACACCAGCGGCGAAAAATCCGAGTCGCCGCTGATGATCACGAACGTATCGACGTGCGACTTCGTGTAGCAAAGGTCGAGCGCATCGACGACGAGCCGGATGTCGGCCGAATTCTTGCCCGACTGGCGCACGTGCGGAATCTCGATCAGCTCGAAGCTCGCCTCGTGCATCGACGCCTTGAAGCCCTTGTAGCGATCCCAGTCGCAATAGGCCTTCTTCACGACGATGCTGCCCTTCAGCAGCAGGCGCTCCAGCACGGGCTTGATGTCGAACTTCTCGTACTTCGCGTCGCGCACGCCGAGCGCGACGTTCTCGAAGTCGCAGAACACGGCCATGCTGACGTTGTCCAGGGGTATTGCCATGTGTACTCCAACCAGTGGGCCGATGCGTTGTATGACGTAACGGCGAAAAATGCATCGCGCACATGATAGCCGGTCGGCGCGGCATTCCCGCATCCGTGTGAACGAATGGCGGCCGGAATGTCGGTGTCGTTCGCGCGCTGCCGGTATGCCCGCTGCCGGTATGCCCCTTAATACACCCCCTCCGCGGCGGCAAATCGACATTACACTTGAGTTATCGGTCGTCCGTCCCTATCTGGAAGGATGACGCATCGAGCAAGGAGCGGTTTCATGACGACGAAGGTACTGCTGATTGGCGCGACCGGCCGAACGGGCCAGGCCTGCGCGGATCTGCTGCTCAAGCAGCCGGAGTTCGAGGTCACGGCGCTCGTGCGCCGCCACGGCTATGCGCTGGCAGGCGCACGAGTGGTCGAAGCCGACCTGACGAACGATTTCTCGCACGCATTCCAGGGCATCTCGCACGTGATCTACGCGGCCGGCTCGGCCGAATCGGAGGGCGCGGCCGAAGAGGAGCAGGTCGACCGCGACGCGGTCGCCCGCGCGGCCGAATACGCGCTGGCTTACAACGCGCAGAAGCTGGTGGTGATCAGCTCGCTGTCCGCGTACCGGCCCGAGCTCGGCCCGGACGCGCTGCGCCACTATTCGCAGATGAAGCGCGAAGGCGACGATCGCGTGATCGCGTCGGGCGTCGACTACGCGATCCTGCGCCCCGGCCCGCTCACGGACGATCCGGGTGTCGGCAAGATCGCGCTCACCGACGCATGGTTCGATGGCGCCCCACCCGTATCGCGCCAGGATGTCGCCTGGGCCGCGATCGAGGCGATCAAGCTGGGCATCTCGCGCAAGATCGTCGGCTTCGTCGGCGGCAGCGTGCCGATCGAACAGGCATTGCGCGCATAACGGCCTCTCACGCGCGGCGGCTGCGTCGCTCCGTACCGGCGGCCCGCACGACGGGCCGCTTTGCCGTGCGGGCCGCCCGCTTACTGCTTCTTCGGATGCGCGTCCGCCCACGCCTTCACGGCGGCGAGCGTGTTCTCGACGTGCTTGTCGGGCGACAGGCTCGTGTATTCGTAGAGCACCTTCCCTTCCGGCGAAATCACGTAGGACACGCGGTTCGCCTTGTCGATCGCCGGCAGCTTCGCGTCATATTCCCGGATGATCTTCGCGTCCGGATCGGCCGCGACCGGGAACTTGCTCCGGCACTCGCTCACCGAGAACTTCGTCAGCGTGTCGATCTTGTCAGCCGAGACGCCGATCACCGTCGCACCGTAAGCCTTGTAACGGTCGACCGCGTCCGCGAACGCATGCGCCTCGATCGTGCAGCCCTTCGTGAACGCGGCCGGATAGAAATACAGCACGACCGGCCCCTGCTTCAGCGCGTCCGCGAGCGAGTACGTGTAAGTCTTGCCGCCCAGCGACGCCTGCGTCGTGAAATCGGGCGCCGCGGCACCCGGCTTCAATTCCGCCCGCGCCATCAGCGCATGGCCGGCCACCAGCGCCGCCACGGCGGCGCCCAGCAACAGTTTTCGCTTCATCTGCGTCCTCATTTCTTATAAAGTCAGCCTCAATGTAGGCCCCGCCGGCGTTCGCCTGTCGAACACCCACGTGGCCGATCCGGTCCAGCGGCAACGCCATCCGCGGCCGGTCCGTTAAAGATTCCGCACAGTCTGCCGTTATTCCTTCCGGACAACCGGTTCCAGCCCTTCACGTCAGCGAGAAACATGGAAGCCAACAGGAAACAGACGTCACGCAAGGGCTCCTGGCGCAGCGCCTTGCATACGCTGCGCCGCTTCGCCTGGTCGGGCGGCGCGCTGATGCCCGCGCGCGCCGGTGCGCCGCGACGCGACGACTCCGTGCGCAACTGGCTGGAACAGACGGTCGGCACGGTGGATTTCCTCGCCCATGTCGACCGCGAGCTGCGCTTTCTGTACGTGTCGGACGCGAGCCTGCGCTTCATCGGCTACCACCGCGACTACCTGCACACGCTGACGCTGCGCGACCTGATCGCCGAACAGGATACCGCGGCGCTCGAAGGCCTGCTTGCACGCGCCGCGCGTTCCGGCCAGGTCGAGAAGGCGACGATGTGCATCGTCAAGTCGCTCACCTACCCGCTGGACGTCGAGATCCGCGCGTTCAAGAGCCGCCATCACGGGGTCGACGGATTCGCGATCGCGGCGTTCGACGTGTCGTCGTGGCGCGCGCTCGAGGCGCGCCTGACTTACGAGATGCACCACGACCCGATGACGGGGCTCGACAACCTGTCCGCGCTCGTGCCAGCGCTGATGCGCGCGCAGCAGGCCGCCGACGGGGACGGCTCGTGCGCGGCGCTGCTGCTGCTCGACCTCGACGACTACCAGCGGATCAACCGCGCGCTCGGCTACGACGCGGGCGATACGCTGCTGCGCGAGACCGCGCAGCGGCTGAAGGCGCTCGTCACGCCGAACGAGCAGCTCGCGCGCGTCGCGAGCGACAAGTTCGCGGTCGTGCTCGGCGCACCGAACCGTACGCAGGCGAGCAATGCGGCGGACGCACTCGCCCGCCGGCTGCAGGCCGCGGTGCGCGAGCCCTACGTGTACCAGGGGCAGACCGTGCACCTGTCCGCGAGCATCGGCATCGCGCTCTACCCTGACGAGCGCTCGGCGCCGCACCGCGCGCAGCACCACAGCCCGCTGCTGCGCCGCGCCGACCACGCGCTCGCGCAGGCGAAGGCGTCGGGCGGCAATGCGCTCGCGTTCCACGCCCCCGTCGACGATCCCGCCGACGCCGAACGGCTGAAGCTCGAAGCCGACCTGTACGACGGCGTGCGCAACGGCGAGTTTTCGCTCCATTTCCAGCCGATCACGCGCAGCCAGTCGGGCGCGGTGGTCGGGGTCGAGGCGCTGATCCGCTGGCGCCATCCGGTGCACGGCCTCGTGCCGCCGGCGACCTTCATTCCGCTCGCCGAATCGATCGGCCTGATCAACTATCTCGGCAACTGGGTGCTCAAGGCCGCGTGCATGCAGCTCGTCGCCTGGGATCGCCAGGGGCTCGCGCTGCAGTACGTGGCGGTCAACGTGTCGCCGCAGCAGTTCCGCGACCCGCGCTTCACGCAGAGCGTGCGCGAGGCGATCGCGCTGACGGGCATCGACCCGCGCCGCATCGTGCTCGAAATCACCGAAAGCCTGCTGATGCACGATCCCGCGCAGGCCAAGGGGCTGCTCGAGGAGCTGACCGATCTCGGCATCCGCTTCGCGATCGACGATTTCGGCACCGGCTATTCGAGCCTCGCGTACCTGCAGCGCTTCCCGCTCGCGAAGCTGAAGATCGACCGCAGTTTCGTCGAGAACCTGCTGACCTCGCGCAACGATCGCGCGATCGTGTCGGCGGTGGTCGGCCTCGCGCAGACGCTCGATCTCGAACTCGTCGCCGAAGGCGTCGAGACCGAGGCGCAGCGCGAATTGCTGACGGAGATGGGCTGCAACCATATCCAGGGCTGGCTCGTCTGCCAGGCGCTGCCGTCCGAGGAGCTCGCGCGGCGCTTCGAGGCGCAGCAGCTGCACCTGCACGCCGCCGCCTGACGCGCGCGGCGAACCGGACAGATCCGTATGTCAATCACCGAACACCTGCCCCGCACCGCATTGCTCGACAAGCTGTGGGCCCGGATGAACGAACGGGGCGATTTCCCGCTGCTGTCGGAATCGTTGCGCGCGACGATGGCCGCGATGAAGAACGACGACCTCGACTTCACCGCGCTCGTGCGCGTCGTGCTGTCGGACTTCGCGCTCACGCAGAAAGTGCTGCGGCTCGCGAACTCCGCGATGTACATGGCGTTCGGCGGCAACATCACGACCGTGACCCGCGCCCTGATGGTGCTCGGCATGGACGCCGTCGGCCACCTGGTCGTCGGGCTCAAGCTCGTCGACCATTTCCACCACAGTACGCCGCGGCGCATCGACGCGAAGCTCGAGCTGAACCGCGCGCTGCTGTCCGGCTGCGTCGCACGCAAGCTCACCGAGCGCGCCGAGCTGCGCGCGGGCGAGGAAGCCGTCGTCTGCACGCTGATGCGCCAGGTCGGCAAGCTGCTCGTGGTCTGCTATCTCGACAGCGAATGGGACCGGATCCGCCGTCGCGCGGCCGAGCTGAACGGCGACGAAGCGGCCGCCTGCATCGATGTGCTCGGCGTCGGCTTCGACGAGATCGGGCTCGAGGCGGCTGCGCGCTGGCGCTTGCCGGACGTGATTCGCGCGGGGATGGCCGATCACGACCACGTGGCCCACGCCGGCGCGTTCGGCAACGACGATGACGATCACGATGCGGGCCGTGCGAGCGATGACGGCCCGGCCGACCGCGTCCGCTGGCTGCGCGCGATCAGCCGCTGCTCGACCGACGTCGCGGGTGCGCTCGTGATGCCCGCGAGCCCGCAGCGCGACGCACGCATCGCGGCGCTCGCGCAGCACTACGGCGCGGAACTCGACATGGAAGCCGACGCGCTCGTCGAGATCGCCGAGCGGCTCGCGCGCGAGGAAGCGAGCGACACCGTGATGCGCGAGATCGTCGAGCTGCGCGCGAACGCCGATGCGATCGCGCGTGCGCAGGCCGCGCCCGAGGCGTGCCTCGAAGCCGGCCTCGCGGACCTGCGTGCGTTGCCGTCCGAGCACGTGCTGACGCCGGTGCTCGCGCTCGCGTCGGAAAGCCTGCTGGCCGGCCTCGCGTTCACGCGCACCGTGATGTTCGTGCGTCACGACGACGGCATGTTCGCCGCGCGCCTCGGCTTCGGCCCCGGCGTCGATACGACGCTCGACCGGCTGCGCTTCGACGAGCGTTTCGAGCCGGACGTGTTTCATCTCGCGATCTCGAACTCGGTCGGCATCTTCATCGAGCAGGCGCAGGAGCCGAAGATGCTCAAGCGTCTGCCCGCGTGGTATCTCGACGCATTCGACGACACGCGCGCGTTCGTGCTGCTGCCGGTGCGCGTCGGCGCGACGACCGTCGCGCTGCTGTACGGCGACTGGGCCGGCGCGCAGCCCGCGCGCAAGATCACGCAGCAGGAGATGGCCGTGCTCAACGAGCTGGCGCGCGAACTGGGCCGGTTCTTTCCGGCCTGACGCGCCGCCGGCCGCTGCTGCGCGGTTTCCCGCCAATTTCCGCCCCCAAAAAACAAACCGGCCGCATCAGCGGCCGGTTTGCTTGCATCGTGCGATCGAACGCCGCGCTTACTTGAGCGTCACGGGCACGCTGAAGTACTTCTTCGCGAGGTTGTCGATCGTGCCGTCGGCCTTCAGTTCCTTCAGCGCCTGATCGAGCGCGGTCTTCAGCGCCGCGTCGTTCTTGCGCAGGCCGAAGCCGACGCCCGAGCCGAGGATCTCGGCGTCGCTCACGGTACCGCCCGCGAACGCGAAGCCCTGGCCTTGCGGCTTCGTCAGGAAGCCCTTCGAACCGGCTTCCGCGTCCTGGAACGTCGCGTCGAGACGGCCCGACTTCAGGTCGGCGTAGGCCAGGTCCTGCGTCTGGTACGGCACGACTTCGACGCCGGCCGGCGCCCACTTCTTCTTCGCGTACGCTTCCTGGATCGTGCCCTGCAGCACGCCCACGCGCTTGCCCTTCAGCGATTGCGGGGTCGGCAGCAGGCCGCTGCCCTGCTTCGCGATCAGCTGGTTCGGGATCGTGTAGATCGCATCGGTGAACGCGATCGCGTGCTTGCGCTGGTCGGTGATCGTCATGTCCGAGTTGATCGCGTCGAACTTGCGCGCCTGCAGCGCTGGGATCAGGCCGTCGAAGTCGTTCTCGACCCACACGCACTTCGTCTTCAGCTTCGCGCACACCGCGTTGCCGATATCGATGTCGAAGCCGGTCAGCTTGCCGTCGGGCGTCTTGTATTCGAACGGCGCGTACGAGGCTTCGACGCCGAAACGGATCTCCTTCAGATCCGCTGCCATCGCGCTGCCTGCCGCCACGGCCGATGCCGCCACCACCGCATGCGCGGCCACTTTACGCCAATCCAACTTCATCAGGTGTTCTCCTCGATACTCGAATGTTCCGGAACTACGGGCGCATGCATCATTGCAGGGTCGGATGACCACGGCAATGCTGCCGCCGCGCCGTGATGCGGCGCAACAGCCGCAAGGCCGCGATTGTACCAATCCGCGCGGCCCGATATGGCAAAGCAGCGGCCGGCCCGCGATGCTGCGCTGCGGGCGCCGACGCCAGCCGGGCGGCCCGTCGAACTTGCAAGACGATGTCGCAAATACGCAAGCGCGACCCGCGGGCCTTCCGCGCGGCAGGTGGACGCTATCTCTAAACAGGAATGGTGGCCGGGCGAGGCGCGGGCCGCGGGTTGCCGCGGCCACGCACAACCGGTCACCGTCAGACGAGCGCGGCGACCGTCTCGCGAGTCGTATCGACGACGAGCAGGCCCGCGCGCAAACCCGGCTTCACCGACGGATTCGGGAACACGATGCGCTCCTCGTCGTGCGTCACCGTGTAGCGGTAATCGCCGTCCTGCGCGAGCACCGTGCCGCGTGCGAACGCGGTGAAGTTCGCGACGTCGGCCGCGACGAACAGCTCGAGCGCATCGCTCTGCTTCGTGATCTGGTCGATCACCGTGAAGACGCGCGGCAACGGCGCGTCGGCCTCACGAGACGCGCCCGACACGAGCTTGCGCACCGCGCGGTCGGCTGGCGCGAAGCGGGCCAGGTCGTTCTGGCCGAACGGGCGCACCTTGCCGAGTTCCAGCGTGCACGCGAGCGCGCCGCAATGCTCGGCCGTGAAATGCGAGTACGTGTTGCCCTTCGCGGTATGCAGCAGCACGGCCGCAATGCGCGCGTCGCCTAGCCATTCGAACATCGTGCGCGTCGGCGGCATGCCCGTGTGCGGCAGCAGCGCGAACTGCTCGAACACCGACGCGCGGATCGCCGTATGCATGTCGATATGCCAGCGCGCGGCGCCGGCCGGCGCCGCCGCGAAGAATGCAGCGGCGGCCGCTTCGAGCTGCACGGCGCGCGGTGCTTCGCGGCTGTCGGGCACCTGCGCGTGACGGCCGCTGAACAGGCGGTTCAGGTCGTCGTCGAGATAGCGTTCGCCGGCACGCATCGCCGGCACGTTGCCGAGCACGACGAGCAGCCGGCACGCGAGCGGCAGCGCGCCCGAGGCGAGATCGCGCACGAGCATCGACAGCAGCTCGATCGGCGCCGTCTCGTCGCCGTGCACGCCGGCCGACACGAGCACGCTCGCGCGCGCCGCGCCGGCGGCCTCGGCCGCCACCGGTTCGAGCGCGAGCAGCCCGTCGCCGCGCCATTGCCAGCGCACGGCGCCGGCCGCGCAGGTGCCGTCCGTCGCGGACGGTGCGCTGCCGGTCAGCGTGAACGCGAGGAAGTCGTCGAGCAGCGCGCCGGCCATGCGGGAATCAGCGCTGGAAGTCATACAGCGAACCGACGCGCAGGATCTGCGTGAGCTCGTCGAGCGCAGTGCGCGATTCGTCGAGCAGCGCAGGATCGGCGAGGTCTTCCGGTGCGAGGCGGTCGCGATAGTGCCGGTCGATCCACGTGTCGAGCGACGCGAACAGCGTGTCGTTGATCCACACGTTCGACGTGACGGCCGCGCGCTCCGCTTCGTTCAGCACGACGCGCAGGCGCAGGCACGCAGGGCCGCCGCCGTTCTTCATGCTTTCGCGCAGGTCGAACACGAGCACGTCGTGGATCGGGCCGTTGCCGGCCGCGAGTTCGTCGAGATAGGCCGCGACGTTGCCGTTCTCGCGGCATTCCTGCGGCACGACGAGCACCTGCGAGCCGTCCGCGCGCGACAGCAGCTGGCTGTTGAACAGGTACGACGTCACCGCGTCGTTCACGCTCACGGCGGCCTCGGGCACCTCGATCACGTTCAGGCGCGCACCGCGTGCGTCGAGCGCGGCGGTCAGCGTGTCGTAGATCGCCTGCTTGTTGACGAACGCGCGCTCGTGCGTGAACAGCGTGTCGCGGTTGCCGACCGAGATCACGTCGTTGTGGAACACGCCCGCGTCGATCACGTCCGGATCCTGCTGCGCATAGACCGTCGCCTCCTCGGCAAGGCCGTGGCGATGCGCGACCGCGCGGCTCGCCTCGAAGGTCTGGCGCGCCGGGAAGCGCTTCGGCTCGGGGCCGCGGCGGTATTCCGCGCGGCCGTACACGAAGAACTCGATGCCCGGCTTGCCGTATTCGGCGCAAAAGCGCGTGTGGTTCGCCGCGCCTTCGTCGCCGAGTGCCGGCGTGCCGGTCAGCGCTTCGTGCACCGCGAAATGCGCGGGATCGGCGAACAGCGTCGACAGCGTGCGGCGCGTCGCTTCGTGCTCGATCGCGCGATGCAGCTTGCTGCACAGGTTGGCCGGCGTGAAGTGCACGCGGCCGTCGCTCGTGTCGGCCGACGGGCTGACGGTGGCCGCGTTCGCGGTCCACATCGCCGATGCCGAGCTCGCCGCGGCGAGCAGTTCGGGCGCCTGCTTCGCGGCCTTCGCGATCACGTCCGCGTCCTTGCCGGAGAAGCCGAGCTCGCGCAGCAGGCGCAGCGACGGCCGCTCCTGCGGCGGCAGCACGCCTTGCGCGAAGCCGAGATCCGCGAGCTGCTTCATCTTGCGCAGCCCCTGCTTCGCGGCGGCCTTCGGGTTCGCGGCCGACTTTTCGTTGTTGAGCGACGCCACGTTGCCGAACGACAGCCCGGCATAGTTGTGGGTCGGGCCGACGAGCCCGTCGAAATTGGCTTCTTGTGCGTTCATCGTCGTTCCCTCGATCAGAAATGCAGGCCCGGCGACAGGCTCGCGGGCAAGGTCAGTTGCGTGCTTTCCACCGACGCCATCGGATACGCGCAATAGTCGGCCGCGTAGTACGCGCTCGGGCGATGGTTGCCCGAGCGGCCGGTGCCGCCGAACGGCGCGGCGGACGACGCGCCGTTGGTCGGCCGGTTCCAGTTGACGATCCCGGCGCGAATGGTGCGGCGGAACTGTTCCCATGCGTTCGCGTCGTCGGCCAGCAGGCCGGCGGACAGGCCGAACGCGGTGTCGTTCGCGCGCTCGATCGCTTCGTCGAACGTCGCGTAGCGGACGATCTGCGCGAGCGGGCCGAAATGTTCTTCGTCCGGCAGGTTCGCGACGCCCGTGACGTCGACGATCGCCGCGTTCACGAAGCCGAGGCGCGGATCGCGCTGCGTCATCGCGATGATCGGCTTCGCGCCCTGCTCGATCAGGCGCGACTGTGCGTCGACGAGCTTCGCCGCGGCACGCGCCGAGATCACCGCGCCCATGAACGGCTGCGGATCGGCGTCGAACACGTCGGCCGTGATCTTCGACGTGACGTCGGCGAAGCGCGCGAGGAAGCGGTCGCCGAACGCGCCCTGCGGCACGAAGATGCGGCGCGCGCACGTGCAGCGCTGGCCGGCCGACAGGAACGCCGACTGGATGGTGTGATGGACGGCCGCGTCGATATCCTCGACTTCGCCGATCACGAGCGGGTTGTTGCCGCCCATCTCGAGCGCGAGCACGATTTCAGGACGGCCGCCGAACTGCTTGTGCAGCAGCGTGCCGGTATCCGAGCTGCCGGTGAAGAACAGCCCGTCGATCTGCCGATGATTCGCGAGCGCGATGCCCGTGTCCTTCTCGCCCTGCACGAGGTTCAGCACGCCGTCCGGCAGCCCCGCTTCCTTCCACACTTCGACCGTCGCACGCGCGACGCCCGGTGCGAGCTCCGACGGCTTGAACACGACCGCATTGCCGGCGATCAGCGCGGGCACGATATGGCCGTTCGGCAAGTGGCCGGGGAAGTTGTACGGGCCGAACACCGCGACCACGCCGTGCGGGCGATGGCGCAGCACCGCGACGCCATCGGCCATGTCCTGACGCTTCTCGCCGGTGCGTTCCTGGTAAGCCTGGATCGAAATGCCGACCTTCGCGGCCATCGACGCGACTTCCGTGCGCGCTTCCCACAGCGGCTTGCCCGTCTCGCGGCCGATCGCGGTCGCGATTGCTTCCTTGCGTTCGGTGAGCAACGCGGCGAAACGCTTGACGATCGCGCAGCGCGATTCGAAGTCGAGCGCCGACCAGCCGGCGAAGGCGCGGCGCGCGCTTGCGACCGCACGATCGACGTCGGCTGCCGACGCGCTTTCACCCTGCCATGCGATCTCGTCGGTGCCGGGGTTGCGCGAAGCGAACACGGGGCCCGAGCCTGCGACCCAGGCGCCGTCGATGAAGAGTTCCGTCATGATTCGTTTATCCCTGTTTGACTTTGAGCGGCAGCACGCGGACCGGATCGCCGGCCTTCACGTCGAGCGCGACGGCATCGTCGGCCGACAGCACGAACGAGCCGTTCGCGACCACGCCCGGCGCGACGCCGACGCGGAAGTCGGTGAGCGACGTGTTCGACACGAGCGACTTCGGGGCGTCTTCCCGCGCATCCGGCACACCGATCGCGACCGGCACGACGACGCTCTCGCGCACCGTGCGCAGGTCGTTGACGTGGCATTCGAGCACGGGGCCCGCGTCGAAGATGTCGACGTGATTCTGGTAACGCAGCCCTTCCGCCTCGAGCATCTTGCGGGCCGGCAGCGTATCGCGGTGCGTGAGGCCGACCGCGTCCTGCGCGTCCTGCGGCAGCAGGTCGACGTACACCGGATAGCGCGGCATCAGTTCCGCGAGGAACGACTTGCGGCCGTGCGAGCTCAAGTAGTCGGCCGCGTTGAAATCGATCTGGTAGAAGTGCGAACCGACTGCGCGCCAGAACGGCGACGTGCCGTCCTCGTCGAAGTGGCCGCGCAGTTCCGCGCAGATGCGTTCTGGAAAGCGCTCGCGGAATTGCGCGATGAACATGAAGCGCGAGCGCGACAGCAGCCCGCCCACGCCGCCCGTGCGATAGCGCGGGCTCAGGAACAGCGAGCACACTTCCGCGTAACCGGTCAGGTCGTGCGAGATGTTCAGCGCGGACATCCGCGTCCACACGCCGAGCTCCTGGCTCGCGTGCACGACCGTGCTCACGCGGTAGTTGTAGAACGGCTGTTCGAGGCCGACCTGCGTCTCGATCCCGCACACGCCCGCGATGTCGCCCGTCTTCGATTCTTCCATCACGAAGAAGTAGCCGGCCTCGCCGGCCGCCGCCTCGCCCGCGAGCGTGCGGCGCGTGCGCTCGATGCGCGCGGCGAGCGCGTCGCGGTCGGGCTTGAACGTGGTCAGGCCCGGCCCGGTTTCCTTCGCGAGCGACACGAGCGCGTCGACGTCGCCCGTTTGTACGACCCGAACGACGATCATGCTGCGTCTCCCTTCAAATCTTCATCGTCGCGGCGGTGCAGCGGCACGCAGCGCACGACATCGCCATCCTTCACATCGAGCGCCGCGCGCACGTCGCCGGCCAGCGGCGCGTCACCCGCGTCGCCCGGCAGGTCGGCCAGCACGCAGCGGAACGATTCGCCGCTGCCCGTCGACACCATGTAGGCGACATCGCCCTGCTGGTGCGCGGCCTCGCGCACGGTGCGCTCGGCGCCGTGCTTCACGCACGCGGTGCGGTCGACTTGCGCGGTCAGCACCGGGCCCGCGTCGAAGATGTCGACGAAGCGGTCGGGCTCGAAGCCTTCCTCGAGATGGATGTCATAGGCGAGCAGCGCCGATTCGTTCGGCTCGCCGAGCACGCGCTGCGCGGCTTCCGGCAGCAGCGGCACGTAGAGCGGATACGCCGGCATCACTTCCGCGATGAAGGTCCGGCTGCGGCCGCCCGACGCGATGTCGACGTCGGTGAAGTCGCGGCCGAAGAACTTGCGGCCCACCGCTTCCCAGAACGGCGATGCGCCGTTGCCGTCGCTCACGCCGAGCAGCAGCGTGAACACTTCCGGCGTGAAGCGGCGGCGGTTCGCGGCGATGTACATCATCCGCGCACGCGAGATCAGGTGCGCGGCCGCGTCGCCGCGCAGCGACGGATCGACGTAGAAGCCCGCCAGCCGGCTCTTGCCGGTCAGCTCGTGCGACATCGTGAGCGCGTGGATCTTGCGGTTCACGTGCAGCTCGCGCGACGCGTGGATCAATGCGTCGTTGCGGAACGCATAGAACGGCTCCGAGTAACCGGCTGCGGCCACGATGCTCGCCGTGCCGAGCAGCTTGCCGGTCGACGAATCCTCGAGCACGAAGAGGTAGAACTCCTCGCCGGCGAAGTCGACGTCCGCGCGAAACGAATCCTCGGAGAGCGCCACGCGCGCCTCGAGCGCCGCGCGGTCGTGTGGCAGCGAGTGCAGGACCGGCTGCGCGGTGCGCGCCATGTGCGCGAGCGCATCGAGATCCGTGAGTTTGCCGGGGCGAACAAATAGCATCGTCGTTCCTGTCTGCGATGGGTGCGCCGATCAGCGCGCGGTGGCTTCCTGGGCGGCGAGCACTTGCTCGACTGCCTTCTCGAAGCGCTTCATGCCTTCGTCGAGCAGGTCGAACGGAATCACCAGCGACGGCACGAAGCGCAGCACGTTCGGGCCGGCGATCAGCATGATCAGGCCGTTTTCCGCGGCGGCGGTGACGAAGTCCTTCGCGCGGCCGTCGAATGCCGCGGTGAGTTCCGCGCCGACGAGCAGGCCCTTGCCGCGTACGTCCTTGAAGATGCCGAAGCGCGCGTTGATGCGCTCGAGCGCGCCTTTCAGGCGCACGCTGCGTTCGCGCACGCCTTCGAGCAGTGCCGGGTCGCTGATCAGTTCGACGACCTTGTCGCCGATCGCCGATGCGAGCGGGTTGCCGCCGTACGTCGTGCCGTGCACGCCGACCTTGAAGTGCGCAGCGAGTTCGTTCGTCGTCAGCATCGCGCCGATCGGGAAGCCGTTGCCGAGCGCCTTGGCGGTCGTCAGGATGTCCGGCGTGACGCCGGAATCCATGTAAGCGTAAAACTGGCCCGTGCGGCCGACGCCCGTTTGCACTTCATCGAAAATCAGCAGCGCGCCGTGCGCATCGCACGCTTCGCGCAGCGCCTTCAGGAAGGCCGGATCGGCCGGGATCACGCCGCCTTCGCCTTGCACCGGCTCGACGATCACCGCGCAGGTTTGCGGGCCGATCGCGGCCTTCGCGGCTTCGATGTCGTTGTACGGCAGGTGCTTGATGCCTTCCGGCACGGGGCCGAAGCCTTCCGAGTATTTCGGCTGGCCGCCGACGCTGACCGTGAAGAACGTGCGGCCGTGGAACGACTGGACGAACGAGATGATTTCGGCTTTATCGGCGCCGTGGCGATCGAATGCGACGCGGCGCGCGAGTTTCAGGGCGGCTTCGTTCGCTTCCGCGCCGGAGTTCGCGAAGAACGCGCGGTCGGCGAAAGTCAGCGATTCGAGACGCTTCGCGAGGCGCAGCACCGGCTCGTTCGTGTAGCCGTTGCCGATGTGCCAGAGCTTGCGGCCTTGTTCGTCCAGGACTTTCAGCAGTTCCGGGTGGCCGTGGCCCAGCGACGTCACCGCGATGCCGCACGCGAAGTCGATGTACTCGCGGCCGGCCGTATCCCACACGCGGGAGCCCTCTGCGCGATCCGGCACGAACGGCGCGGGGGAAAATACCGGCACCATCACTTCATCGAATGTCTGGCGGGTCACGGTCGAGGTCGTCATGGTCGTTCCTTTCGGTTTCGTAAGAGGGTTCAACAGGATCAAGTTTAGGTAAGGGTGACGCAAGCGTCTTGCGGAATTGCGACGGGTTCTATCGGAAGCGGATAGTGCGGTTTGTTTTTGCCCTTCCGGGCGGGCGGGGGTTCGGTTTCGGTGGGCGTATTTTGAGGCTTTTTGGGTGGGTCGCTTGCGGTTGGCGTGAAGCACCTGTTGTCTTAGCGGTCTATTAGCGTCGCCCCTGCGCGGGGCGGCGGTTACTTTTCTTTGTCTTGCCAAAGAAAAGTAACCAAAAGAAAGGCGCTCGGAGAACGCATGACCTCCCGGTGCCGTGGCACTCGGAGTGGATCGCGCCTAAGTGTCCGCGCCAGTCCAGAACACGGAGTGGTTCGAGCAATGGTTCTGACACCCTCCACTACCCAACAGAGCGGTATACCGCCCGCTAGCTCCGCCCTCGCTGCGCTCGGCCGACAGGGACACCCCCGCCAGTAACGCTCCAGGTCAATCAGTTCCAGCAATCGCTCGCGAGCCCCCGAATTCAGCGAATCAAGGCATGCCCTCATTCGCCACGAAAAAGGGACGCAGCACGCACTTACGTGCTCACGCCGTTATCCAACACTCACCGATGGCAAGCAGTCCGATCGGGTACGAATGGTGTGAGAAAAGAGGGTTGCGTGCTTTGCTGATGCAGCGCTGGCAGAAGCATGTGAGCGCATGCAACGCGACGTGAAGTACCTTGCAGCCGAGCGTAGCGAGGATGGAGCTAGCGGGCGGTATACCGCTCTGTTGGGTAGTGGGGGGTGTCAGAACCATTGCTCGAACCACTCCGTGTTCGTGACTGGCGCGGACACTTAGGCGCGGCCCACTCCGAGTGCCATGGCACCGGGAGGTCTTGCGTTCTCACAGCGCCTTTCTTTTGGTTACTTTTCTTTGGCAAGACAAAGAAAAGTAACCGCCGCCCCGCGCAGGGGCGACGCTAATAGACCGCTAAGACAACAGGTGCTTCACGCCAACCGCAAGCGAACCGCCAAAAAAACCAAAATCAATCCTTCCCCCCGCGCTCGACAAGCGCGCCCCCGCGAGGCTCGCCGCCGCCCCCGGTTTGCTTCTCGAGCCAGGCTCTCCGATCCTCCCGAGGCGTGACTCCAAACCTTTCGCGGTAAGCGTTAGAAAAGTGCGCAGCAGAAGAGAACCCACAGGCAAGGCTAACCTGAACAACCGACTTGCTAGTCCGCTGCAACTGAGTCCGAGCCTTGAGCAACCGAAGATTGAGGTAATACTTGGAGGGCATCGCCCCGAGATACTGTCGAAAGAGCCGCTCCAGTTGCCGGCGTGACACGCCAACGAGCTCGGCGATCTCATCGGTGGTCAACGGATCCTCGACATTGGCTTCCATGAGCAGCAAAGCATCATTCAACCGAGGATGCCGCTCGCCCGGCGCAGTCACGAAAGGAATCCGCTGCCGCTCCTCGCCGCTGCGCAAAGTCCCGGCGCCGAGCGCATCGGCGATCCTCTCCGCGAGGTCCGGCCCATGTTCCCGGCCAATCATGGCCAGCATGAAATCAACAGTAGCCTGCCCACCGGCACAGGTAGCCCGATCGCGATCGATCTCGAAGATCTGCTGCGTGACGATCGACCGCTCGAACTGTTCGGCGAACTGCTGATACGTCTCCCAGTTCACGCTCACGCGATACCCGGAAAGCTGCCCGGCCATGGCCAGCCACCAAACGCCATGATGAATCCCGGTGACGACAGGCGTGCGCTGCCCCACCCTCGCGAGACTCGCGAGAAACAACCGATAGTCGGCAAACTGCTGAAACCGCTCCGACACGACGATCACCCAGTCACACGCGATCGCATCGTTGAACGCCGCATCGGCATGCCACTGCGCGCCGCCGGCGAGCGGCACCGGCCGCCCGTCCCACGAACACACCTGCCACCGATACAGCAGCCGCCCGTCGATCTCGTTCGCGAGATTCAGCGCATCGACGATCGGACCCACGCCCGACATCGACACGGGCGGCAATGCAACGATCGCCACCTGCGTCGTGCGGGTGGCGCCTGCGGGACGAGACACCGGTACCACGGTCGAAACCTGCCCTGTCGCGTTACTTGAGACTGCCCGACAGGAACTGCTTCAGCCGCTCGCTCTGCGGGCGGACCAGCACTTCCTTCGGGTCGCCCTCTTCCTCGGTCCGCCCCTGATGCAGGAACATCACGTGGTTCGACACGTTGCGCGCAAAGCCCATTTCGTGCGTGACGACGATCATCGTGCGGCCTTCCTCGGCCAGCTTCTGCATCACCTTCAGCACTTCACCGACGAGTTCCGGGTCGAGCGCCGACGTCGGCTCGTCGAACAGCATCACGTCCGGATGCATCGCGAGCGCCCGCGCAATCGCCACGCGCTGCTGCTGGCCACCCGACAGATGCGACGGATACTGCTTCTCGACGCGCGGCGGCAAGCCGACCTTCTCCAGGTACTCGCGCGCCCGCTCCTCGGCTTCCTTCTTCGAAATGCCGAGCACGTGCACCGGCGCTTCCATCACGTTCTCGAGCACGTTCATGTGCGCCCAGAGGTTGAAGTGCTGGAACACCATCGCGAGCTTCGTGCGAATGCGCTGCAGCTGCTTGTGATCGGCGACTTCGAGCGCGCCGGCGCGGTCGGTCTTCGTGCGCACGGCCTCGCCGTCGACGACGATCTGCCCCGCATTCGGCCGCTCGAGAAAATTGATGCAGCGCAGGAACGTGCTCTTGCCCGAGCCGCTCGCGCCGATGATGCTGATGACGTCGCCGGCCTTCGCGTTCAGCGACACGCCCTTGAGCACTTCGTTGTCACCGTAGCGCTTGTGAATGTCGACCGCGGCAAGCTTGGTGGAAGCGGCAGCGCTCGGTTGAGTGATCTCGGCCAACTGGCTCTCCTCGAAGTGATTCAATGACGGGCGGCCGCGAGATACGCAAGCCAGTGGCGCTCCGCGCGGCGAAACGCCGCGACGAGTGCGAACGATACCGCAAGATAGATCAGCGCGGCGATCCCGAACGACTGGAACGCCATGTAGGTCGCCGAATTCGCGTCGCGCGCGACCTTCAGGATGTCCGGCACGGTCGCGGTAAACGCAACGGTCGTCGCGTGCAGCATCAGGATCACCTCGTTGCTGTACAGCGGCAGCGCGCGGCGCAGCGCCGACGGCAGGATCACGCGGCGATACATCGTGAACGGCGACATCCCGTACGCCCGCGCAGCCTCCACTTCACCGTGCGGAATCGCGCGGATCGCACCCGCGAAGATCTCCGTGGTGTACGCGCAGGTGTTCAGCGCGAACGCGAGAATCGCGCAGTTGAAGCCGCTGCGGAAGAACGCGTCGAGCAGCGAGTGCGAACGCACGAACTCGAGGCTGTACATGCCCGTGTACAGCAGCAGCAACTGCACGTAGAGCGGCGTGCCGCGGAACACGTACGTGTAGAACCGCACCGGCGTCGACACCCACTTGTTCTTCGACACGCGTGCGACCGCGAGCGGCACCGCGCACACGAAGCCGAGCGAAATCGACGCGACGAGCAGCCACAGCGTCACCGCGAGGCCGGAGAGGCGCTGGCCGTCCCAGTAAAGGAACGCCTGGCCGAATTCCTGGAGAATTTCGATCATAGATCTGCGTGCCGCACGCCCATGGAATAACGCTTCTCGAGCTGGATCAGCACGAGGTTGGAAACGGTCGTGATCGCGAGATAGATCAGCGCCGCGACGAGGATGAAGAAGAACATGTTGAACGTGCTCTTGCCGGCGTCCTGCGCGGCCTTCACGACGTCCGCGAGACCGATGATCGACACCAGCGCGGTGGCCTTCACGAGCACCTGCCAGTTGTTCCCGATCCCGGGCAGCGCGAAGCGCATCATCTGCGGAAACATGATCCGGGCGAACACGCGCGCGCCGCTCATCCCGTACGCCGCGCCGGCTTCGAGCTGGCCGCGCGGCACCGACAGGAACGCGCCGCGGAACGTCTCGGTGAAGTACGCGCCATAGATGAAGCCGAGCGTCAGCACGCCGGCCACGAACGGGTCGATGTCGATCTGGTTCCAGCCGACGAAGTCGGTGAACTGGTTCAGCCAGATCTGGATGCTGTAGAACAACAGCAGCATCAGGACGAGATCGGGCACCGAGCGGATCAGCGTCGTATAGCCGGTCGCGATCGCTCGCAGCACCCGGTTGTGCGACAGCTTCGCCACCGCGCCGATCAGCCCCAGCGCCACCGCAGTGGCGAGCGACAGCACCGACAGCTCGATGGTCTGCACGGTGCCGGCCCAGAGGACAGGACCAAAGCCGTAAAGGAACACGCGCGTCTCCAGAGTTGGAATGGATGCCGACGCGTATGCCTGTCCCGCGCCGGGCTGACGCGGATAGTCGCAAGCGAAATTGATTGCCTCAAACCACCTTGCCGGTGATTGCTGCGTCGCAACAATCTGTCCCATCATTTGCAACCACGGCCTACGCCGCTGTTTCAAAAGGAAAAAAGCCGCTTCCTGACAACCGGATAACCGGCGGGGAAGCGGACTTTTTGCAATTTTCCGGTCGCTTTTTCGATATAGCGCCGAAGACGGGTTGCGCCTACCGCCCTTTCAGGATGTCGGAGCGCGAAGTCGTATAGACAAGCCCGTCCGGGCCGAAATGGACGTTGAAGAATGCGTCGGTGTTGACGCCGTCCTCGAGCCAGCGCCAGCTCCAGACGATCTCGGGCTTGAGCGGATATTGCGCGATGTCGCCGGGCTTGCCGAGCAGGCGCCGCACCTCGTCCTCGTTCATCCCGGGGCGCACCTTCGCGAAATTCTCGGCGGTCAGCACCTGCGTCGCGCCCGTGTAGCGGCCGTTCGCATCGAGATCGACGAACCACGTCTGGTTGCCCATCGGGCCGCGCGGGTATTCGAGCCGCTTCGAGCCGTCGGTGAAGTCGCGCTCGGTCTCGGGCTTGCCCATCGTGCCGCGCACGTCGGCCTCGGTCGATTCGCCGACCTTCAGCCCCTTCAGCAGCAGCGGCGCGGGCTTGATCGCGTTGAAGAAGTCCCTGATACGTTGCACGTCGAGATTGCCTTGCTTGTCGTCGCAGCCGGTCAGCGCCAGCGCGGCGGCCAGCATCGTCACGGGAAGCAGCCGGAAACGGAAATTCATTGGAAGAAATGCGCGTCGAGAAAACACGCGGCAAGGATACCCGCGCAATGCCAAAAGCGCGAGACGGGCGCGCGGCCCGTCTCGTGTTCAATGCATCGTTTCGGTTTCAGTCTCGGCCCGGGTCGTGCGGCTCGTCGCTTGCGGCGCGCGCGGCACGGCCGGCGGCACGCCGATACGGCGGCGTGTGCGCACGAGTTCGGCCAGCTGCCACGAACCGAGCGCCAGGCAGCCGAACAGCACCTCGCGGCCGCGCTTGACCAGCGCGAGCGACAACGCCGTCTCGCGATCGACGCCGAACATCTGCGCGAGCAGCACGACGGTCGCCTCCTGCACACCAAGGCCGCCCGGCACCATGAACGCCGCATGGCGCACGGCCTGCGCCATCGCCTCGATCGCGATCGCGCCGCCGATCGACACCGGATGGCCGAGCAGCGCGAGCGCCCAGTAGATCTCGAGCGCGCCGAGCACGTAGCCGGCCAGTTGCCAGAAGAATGCGCTGAACAGCAGGCCCGTGCGCGACATCAGCCCGTCGATATCGGCGTCGAGCCGCTTGCCGTCGACGCCCTGCAGCAGCCGGTGCGAATCGCCGAGCAGGTGGCCCGCGAAACGCTCGATGGCATGGAAGATGCCGCCACGGCGCATCAGCACGACGCCGAGCACCGGCAGCGGCAGCGTGAGCAGCAACGCGAGTCCGATCGTGCCGCCGCCCATGCTGTCCGTTGTCGCAAGCAGCAGCACGAGGCCGAGCGCGGCGAACGCATACTGGACGACGATCGTCACGAGCAACTCGACGATCACCGATGCCGTCACGCGGCTCGCGTCGGGCACCTGCCAGCGCGCGAGGCGGATGCCGACGATCTCGCCGCCGATCCCGACCACCGGCAGCAGCCGGTTCACGGCCTCGCGCACGGTCGCGATCCACCACAGGAAGGGCAGCGACGAGCGCTTGTCGAGCAGCAGGTGCCACGCGTAGGCGTCGAGCAGCAGCGGCAGCGCATGGAACGGCACGAGCCACAGCAACGCGTAACCGGCGCGCGCGAGCATCTGCGATACGTCGCCGATGCCCTCGTGCAGCCCCAGCGCGAGCAGGATGCCGATGCCGAGCGGCCAGCCGAGCCATTTGATCCACTTGGTCATGACGGCTGCGCTCCCGCTGCGCGCGACGCCGGCGCGGCGCGCCGTGCGGCGGGCTGGCCGAACACGTCGGCAAAGCCGCCGGTCGCGACGCCCGCCGCCTTCAGCGCGGCCGCGACGCGCGGCGACAGCAGCGCATCGAGTTCGTCCACCGGACGGTAGCCGGCCATCGTCGGCGTGATCGGGCCGTCGCCGGCCTCGGCCGGATGGCAGTAGATCTCGCCGACACCCGGCGGCAGCGTGGCGAGCGCATCGAGCAGCACGGCCTCGTCCATCGCGCCCGTATGCTCGATCCCGACCACGTAGTCGTTGTGCGCAAGCCCCGCGCGGTCGAGCCGCGCGCGCACGAGCGCGATCCACGGCTTGAGCAGCGCGGGTGCGCTCGTCTCGTATGGCAGCCGCACCGCGCGCAACCCGTAGTCGCGGCCGATCTCGATGATCAGCGACAGGACGGTCGGATGCAGGTGGAAATGCTTGTGCGCGTTCACGTGGTCGAGCGGCAAGCCGCTCGCCGCGAACGCGTCGAACTGCGCGCGAATCTCGCGGCGCAGCTGCGCCCGCACGTGCGGCAGGAAGAAGAAGCGGCAGCCGTCCTTCGCCATCGCATCGCCGAACCGCCCGTCGGGGCCGACGAGCGCGGGAATCTCATGGGCGGGCAGCGTGGCCGGCCCGTCCGCGAGGACGAGATGCAGGCCGACTGCGAGCGACGGCAGCCGCCGCGCGCGCTCGATCGCATCGTGCGCGGCGGGCGCACCGACCATCAGGCTGGCGGCGTTCAGCACGCCGTCGCGGTGCGCGCGCTCGACCGCCGCGTTGACACGCGGGTGCAGCCCGAAGTCGTCCGCGGTGAAGATCAGCGCCCGCGCCGCCGGCTGCGTCGCCATGCATCAGGCCTCGTGTGCGCGCAGGAAGCGGAAGAACTCGACACCTTCGCGCAGGCGGCGCTTCATCATGTCCCAGCTCGTCAGCATCTCGCGGACGATCTCCCAGATCTTCGACGGACGGAAGTAGAACTGGCGATAGAACTGCTCGAGGTGGTGATAGATCTCGTCGCGCGACAGGTGCGCATAGCCGATCGCCGCGAGCTGCACGCCTTCCTTGCTCACCAGGTTGATGGTCTTGTTCTCTTCCATCCAGCCGTTTTCCACGGCCTGCTTGTAGAGCGTCGTGCCCGGATACGGTGCGGCGAGCGAGACCTGGATCGTGTGCGGATTGATTTCCTTCGCGTACTCGATCGTCTTCTTGATGGTCTCCTGCGTCTCGCCCGGCAGGCCGAGGATGAAGGTGCCGTGGATCTTGATGCCGAGCTTCTTGCAGTCCGCGCTGAAGCGGCGCGCGAAATCGGTGCGCACGCCCTTCTTGATGTTCACGAGGATCTGGTCGTCGCCGGATTCGAAGCCGACCAGCAGCAGGCGCAGGCCGTTTTCCTTCATGACCTTCAGCGTCTTGTACGGCACGTTCGCCTTCGCGTTGCACGACCACGTCATGCCGAGCTTGCCCAGGCCGATGGCGATGGCTTCGGCGCGCGGCAGGTCGTCGGTGAAGGTGTCGTCGTCGAACATCAGTTCCTTCACTTCCGGCATGTTGTCGCGGATCCACTTCGCTTCCGCGAGCACGTTCTCGACCGAACGCGTGCGGTAGCGATGGCCGCTGACCGTCTGCGGCCACAGGCAGAAGGTGCAGCGCGACTTGCAGCCGCGGCCCGTGTAGATCGACACGTACGGATAGTTGAGGTAGCCGATGAAGTAATTGTCGATCTTCAGGTCGCGCTTGTAGACGGGCGCGACGAACGGCAGTTCGTCCATGTTCTCGAGGATCGGACGCGCTTCGTTGTGCTCGATCGAGCCGTCCTTCGCGCGCCAGCTCAAGCCCTTGATCTCCGGGAACGGCTTGCCTTCGGCGATTTCCTTGCAGGTGTAGTCGAATTCCTCGCGGCACACGAAGTCGATGGCCTCGCTCGCCGTGAGCGAGTTGTGCGGATCGACCATCACCTTCGCGCCGACCATGCCGACCAGCATCGACGGCTTCATCTTCTTCAGGTCCTGCGCGAACATTGCGTCGGTCGGGAACGACGGCGTGCTCGTGTGGATGATCACGAGGTCGTAGTCGTTCGCGATCTTCAGCGTTTCCTCGACCGACAGGCCGTCGGCCGGTGCGTCGACGACGCGGCTGCCCGGCACGAGCGCGGCCGGCTGCGCGAGCCACGTCGGATACCAGAAGGAACGGATTTCGCGCTTCGCCTGGTAGCGCGAGCCGGCTCCGCCGTCGAAGCCGTCATACGAAGGGGCCTGCAAGAACAGCGTTTTCATGAATGCTCCGGTAGCCTGCATAGTTCGATTCGTCACAACGATTCAGTCAAAAAACCGCGGGCCGCCCTGCCGGCGCCCGCCTCTCTGTCATGTCGCGCCGCGCGGCCTCGCCGCGCAGCGCGTCTCGGCCCTCGGGCCGGGTTCGGTCGGAACGGCCCTAGCGGCCGTCCACTGCTTCCACTGCCGCCGTCGCGCGCTCGCCGCCGACGACCGTCATCCTCGCGCCGCGCCACACCACGTGCGTGCCGAACGCGGCCACAAGCCATTCGAGCGCGAGCAGCGTATCGCGCACCGCGACGAGCGGCAGGTCGCGCCAGAACGCGCGCCAGCCGTCCTCGCCGCGCGCGTGCAGCACCAGCCGCCCGAACGCGCCCACCACGGCCGCCCAGCCCGCCAGCGCGCCGGCGAAGGTGCCGTCGAGGCGCAGCGCGAGCGCCGCGCCGATCGCGAGCCACGGCACGGTAAACGTAATGAACAGGAACGCGAAGCCGGCCGGGTTCAGCGAACGGATCGTGCGCAGCCAGCGGGTCTCGCGGTGCCACAGCGGCCCGAACGACGGTTCGATCACGTCGGTCGCGACCTCGACCTCCGACAGCACGGTGCGTCGCCCGAGGCGGCGCGGCAGCTCGGCCAGCCAGAAATCGTCGGCCAGTTCGTCCTTCAGCGCGGGAAAGCCGCCGATCCGGTCGAGCGTGTCGCGCGTCAGCGCGAGCGTCGCGCCGAAGCCGAAGCGGCTCGAGCGCCCGAGGTGCGTGATCCGCACCGACGGGGCGAACCATGCGTCGACGAATTGCGCGCCGATCCGCGTCCAGAACCCGCCGACGCTGCGCGCATGATACAGGCACGTGACGACACCGACCGACACGTCGGCGAGCGGCGCCGTCACGCGCTCCAGATAGTCGGGCTTCACCGCGATGTCGCTGTCCGCGATCACGATGCGGCCGTACTTCGCGCGCTCGGCGAGGTTGATCAGGTTGCTGACCTTCAGGTTCTTGCCATGCACGCGCGCGTCGATCACGAGCGTGATGTCGCACTCGGGATAATCGGCGCGCAGCCGTTCGACCACGGCAATCGCCGGATCGACCGCCGATGCGACGCCGAACAGCACTTCATACCGCGGATGGCGCTGCTCGCAGAACGTCGCGAGGTTTTCGTACAGGTGCGGCTCCGCGCCGCACAGCGGCTTGAGCACGCTGACCGGCTCGAAGCCGTCGCGCACGGCCGTGCGCGGCGTACGCGGCCGCGGCGCGAACGCGGCGACGAGCGCATAGCCGGCCGCGGCCAGCGTGAAGACGATCAGGAGCCAGTCGAGCATCGTTGCGGTGGCCGTCATGCGCGACGCCTCCCGGCGAACTGAACGCCATGGAGAACGCTTGCACATGATTGAGCGTGATTCGGTATTCCGACAACGACGAACGCGGGCACGACCCGACTCCTTGTTCCAGCAGCGCCTGTATATAGGGGGAGGCTCGACCCATCCTTCGGATACGGCCATGCCCGGCTTCGCGTGGTGCATCTCCGCGCGACGCCCGGACGGGATGCGGGAAGATTCGTATGGCTACCTTCGGCACAACATGGGTAGGCGCCGGATTTTAGCAGCCTGCGGCACCCCGCGCTCGGCACTACGAGAAACGGACTGGTGCAATTCCGGCAAAGCTGTGCTGTCGGCGAACCATTTGGGCGCACCCGCGTTCACATTAGCGTAAGCGGTTTGCAGGCGTATTGCAGTCTTGAAAATCATACGTTTCGTGCAAATTTGTACGTCGATGCGGATTCACGTCCAATCGCCGTAAAGATCGGTAATTAATCGGCGATTAGATTGATTTTTGCAACGATCGCCGAATTCGACCCTGCACCCCTGAAACGCGCATGGGTATCGGGCCACCGCCAGCACGTTCCGGAACCCTTTGGCAAAATCCTTGGCATTTGTTGCGTCAGCGCATCACCGCGCGCGCCCCTTTCGAAGGCCATCCGATGACTCCGTTTTCCGTACTCGATCTCGCCCCCATTCCGGCCGGCGCCGACGCCGCCCAGGCATTCCGCAACACCGTCGATCTCGCGCAGCATGCGGAACGCTGGGGTTACCAGCGCTACTGGCTCGCCGAGCATCACAACATGCCCGGCATCGCGAGCGCGGCCACGGCCGTCGTGATCGGCCATGTCGCGGGCGCCACGCGGACGATCCGGGTCGGGTCGGGCGGCATCATGCTGCCGAACCACGCGCCGCTGGTGATCGCCGAGCAGTTCGGCACGCTCGCGTCGCTGTATCCGGGGCGCATCGACCTCGGCCTCGGCCGCGCGCCCGGCACCGACCAGACCACGTCGCGCGCGCTGCGCCGCGACTTGATCGGCAGCGCCGACTCGTTTCCGGATGATGTCGCCGAGCTGCAGCGCTACTTCGCCGAGCCGGTGCCCGGCCAGCGCGTGCGCGCGGTGCCCGGCGCAGGGCTCGACGTGCCCGTGTGGCTGCTCGGCTCGAGCCTGTTCAGCGCCCAGCTCGCCGCGATGCTCGGGCTGCCGTTCGCGTTCGCGTCGCACTTCGCGCCGGATTACCTGATGCGCGCGCTCGAGATCTATCGTGCGCAGTACCGGCCGTCGGCCGCATGGCCGAAGCCGCATGCGATGGTCGGCGTCAACGTGTTCGTCGCCGATACCGACGACGAGGCGCGGCGCCTGTTCACGTCGCTGCAGCAGCAGTTCATCAATCTGCGGCGCGGCACGCCGGGCAAGCTGCCCCCGCCGGTCGACGTGCTCGAGGCAAACGAGCTCGAACTCGCGACCGTTGCGCATTCGCTGTCGTTCGCGGCGGTCGGCTCGCGCGACACGGTGCGCGACAAGCTGCGCGACCGCATCGCGCAGACGGGAGCCGACGAGCTGATCGTCACCGCGCAGATCTACGATCACGCGGCACGGCTGCGCTCGTTCGAATTGACCGCGCAGATTCGCGACGAGCTCGCGAGCGAAGCGCGCTGACGGCACGCGCCCGGGCCGCCTGCGGCCGGCCCCGCATCACTGCGGGTGCACGGCCTCCAGCCCGTCGAGCAGCGCCTTGTGGAACGCGTCCGGATCCTGGATCTGCGGCGCATGGCCGAGCGCCGGGAACTCGACGAGCTGCGCGCCGGGAATCGCCGCCTGCGTGCGCTTCGCGAGTTCCGGGTAGCGGCCGAGCTTCGCATGCACGTCGGGCGGCGAAACGTCCTTGCCGATCGCGGTCGTGTCCTTGTCGCCGATCATCAGCAGCGTCGGCACGCGGATCGCGCCGAGTTCGTAGACCACCGGTTGCGTGAGGATCATGTCGTAGATCAGCGCGGAGTTCCACGCGACCGCGTCGCGACCGGCGCCACGGTACATCCCGGCCAGCATCTGCACCCAGCGCTCGTACGACGGCGACCACTTGCCCGCGTAGTACGTGCCCTGCTCGTAGCGGCGAATGCCGTCGGCCGTGGTCTTCAGCTCGCGCGCATACCAGTAGTCGACCGGCAAAGGCGGCACGCCGAGCGCCTTCCAGTCCTCGAGGCCGATCGGGTTCACGAGCACGAGCTGGTCGGTCGCCTTCGGATACATCAGCGCGTAGCGCATCGCGAGCATCCCGCCCGTCGAGTGGCCGACGATCGTCGCCGACTTCACCCCCACCGATTCGAGCAGCGCATGCGTATTGCGTGCGAGCTGCTGGAAGCTGTACTGGTAGCGATCGGGCTTCGACGACTTGCAGAAGCCGATCTGGTCCGGTGCGATCACGCGATAGCCGGCGCGGCTCAGCACGCCGATCGTGTCCTCCCAGGTCGCCGCGCAGAAGTTCTTCCCGTGCAGCAGCACGACGGTGCGGCCGTTCGGGTGGGCCGGCTGCACGTCGAGGTAGGCCATCTCGAGGGTTTCGCGCTGCGACACGAACGTGTAGAGATGCACGGGCGCCGGATAGGTGAACCCTTCCAGGCGCGGGCCATACACGGGCCCGTCGTTGCCGGCGGGCGATGCGGCGGCGGCCATGGCAGGCACGGCGCACGCGACGGCGACACCCGCGCCGAGCACGGCGGCGCGCACGGCAAACAACATCTTGCGAATCGAAAGCATGGCGATCACGGTGATTGGAGACGCACGCGGGCGGCCGGGCCGTCTCGCGCCCCGCGATTCTACGCGGTCGCGCTGACGACGGCGCGCAACACTCCGGCGCCGCGCGACTTCCGCGCGCGCGACGAACTCGGGTATCGTGTGACGTGACCCTGAAACGCGTGCAGGCGCTTCCCATGAAAAACGTCCTCAGCATTCAGTCGCACGTCATCTACGGCCATGCCGGCAACAGTGCGGCCGTGTTCCCGATGCAGCGCCTCGGCGTCAACGTCTGGCCGCTCAATACCGTCCAGTTGTCGAATCACATGCAGTACGGTCACTGGGCCGGCAGCGCGATCGATGCCGCGAAGATGGAGCAGCTCGTCGACGGCATCGCCGCGATCGGCGCACTCAAGCGCTGCGACGCCGTGCTGTCCGGCTTCCTCGGTTCGCCGCCGCAGGCGCGTGCGGCCGTCGAAATCGTCCGCTCGGTGAAGGCGATGAACCCGAACGCGTGGTACTTCTGCGATCCGGCGATGGGCCAGACGGGCGGCATCCGGCCCGAGCCCGGCGTCGAGGAGTTCATCGTCCAGGAGATGCCGGCGCTCGCGGACGGCATGTCGCCGAACCACACCGAACTGCAGAAGCTCGCCGGGCGGCGCATCGAAACCGTCGCCGAAGCCGTCGAAGCCTGCCGCTCGCTGATCCGTCGCGGCCCGCAGATCATCCTCGTCAAGCACCTGCACGACCGCAACAGCCCCGCCGATCGTTTCAACATGCTCGCGGTCACCGAAACCGAAGCGTGGATCGGCCAGCGCCCGCTGTACGCGTTTCCGCGCCATCCGGTCGGCGTCGGCGACCTGACCAGCGCGATCTTCGTCGCGTGCCGGCTGCGCGGCGACTCCGTGCGCGCGGCGTTCGAGCATACGCTCGCGGCCGTGCATGCGGTCGTGAAGGCGACCTACGATGCGCGCCGCTACGAGCTCGAACTCGTCGCCGCGCAGGACGAAATCGCGCGCCCGAGCGAATGGTTCGGCGCGTGGGTCACGGACGCCTGACACGCCGGCATCGCCTCCGCTTCACCGGTGCGCATCCCGCGCCGCATTGCTTTCCCGCCTCATCCCTGCCGCACCGCGACCACTGGCGACATTCGCCCGACGCCGCTTCGAGATCGCTTCGATGCGGATGCAAACGTTTCCGGACTTCACATGAATGACACCGATTCCCCGCTATGCTCGCGGCGGCACCACCCGGCGCAGCCGCATCCTGCGACCCGGGTGCGCCCTTCCAGCAGGTCCCGCCAATCGGCTCCCCCCTTTACCGCACGATAACGACCATGACCCGATCGAACCGTCGTGACTTCCTGCGCGTCGCTGCCGGCACCGCCGGCGCCGCCGCGCTGAACCTGTTCCCCCCCGTGATTCGCGATGCGCTTGCGATTCCCGCGAACCGCCGCACCGGCACCATCCGCGACATCGAACACATCGTGATCCTGATGCAGGAGAACCGCTCGTTCGACCACTACTTCGGCACGATGCGCGGTGTCCGCGGCTTCGGCGACCCGCGTCCGCTGCGCCTCGCGAACGGCAAGTCGGTGTTCCACCAGCCGGTCGGCCCGGCCGAGCTGCTGCCGTTCCATCCGGGCGCGGACAAGCTCGGCCTGCAGTTCCTGCAGGACCTGCCGCACGGCTGGCAGGACATGCACGCCGCGTGGAACAAGGGCCGCTACGACCAGTGGGTGCCGAACAAGGGCACCACGACGATGGCGTACCTGAAGCGCGACGACATCCCGTTCCACTACCAGCTCGCCGACGCATTCACGATCTGCGACGCGTACCACTGCGCGATCCCGAGCTCGACCGACCCGAACCGCTACTACATGTGGACGGGTTACGTCGGCAACGACGGCACGGGCGGCGGCCCGGTGCTCGGCAACGAGGAAGCGGGCTACGGCTGGACGACCTATCCGGAAGTGCTGGAAAACGCCGGCGTGTCGTGGAAGATCTACCAGGACGTCGGCACCGGCCTGAACGCCACCGGGTCGTGGGGCTGGACGCAGAACCCGTACATCGGCAACTACGGCGACAACTCGCTGCTCTACTTCAACCAGTACCGCAACGCGCTGCCCGGCACGCCGCTGTACGACAAGGCGCGCACCGGCACCAACATCAGCGCGGGCGGCACGCTGTTCGACATCCTGCAGCAGGACGTGAAGAACGGCACGCTGCCGCAGGTGTCGTGGATCTGCGCGCCGGAGGCGTATTCCGAGCATCCGAACTGGCCGGCGAACTACGGCGCGTGGTACATCGAGCAAGTACTGAAGGCGCTCGTGTCGAATCCGGAGGTATGGAGCAAGACCGCGCTCTTCATCACGTACGACGAAAACGACGGCTTCTTCGACCACGTGCAGCCGCCGTTCGCGCCGCAGTCGCGCGACAACGGGCTGTCGACGGTCGCGACGACCAACGAGGTGTTCCCCGGCGACGCATCGCACATGGCCGGCCCGTACGGGCTCGGGCCGCGGGTGCCGATGCTCGTCGTGTCGCCGTGGACGAAGGGCGGCTGGGTCTGCTCGCAGACCTACGATCACACGTCGCTGCTGCAATTCATCGAGGCACGTTTCGGCGCGCAATACCCGGTCAAGGCCGGCAACATCTCGCCGTGGCGCCGCGCGGTGTGCGGCGATCTGACCGCCGCGTTCGATTTCGCGACGGCCGATGCCGGCTGGCCGACGCTGCCTGACACGAGCGGCTACGCGCCGCCCGACCGCCTGCGCCATCCCGACTACATCCCCGTGCCGCCGGTGCTGCAGAAGCTGCCGAAGCAGGAGGCCGGGCTGCGGCCGGCGCGCGCGCTGCCGTACGAGCTGTTCGTGCACGGCCGCGTCGAATCGGTGAACGGCCTGTTCCGGCTGACCTTCGCGAACACGGGCCGGGCAGGCGCCGCGTTCCAGGTGCAGTCGCGCAATCGCCTCGACGGCCCGTGGGCGTACACGGTCGAAGCCGGCAAGCGGATCGCCGACACGTGGAGCGCCGCGGCGTCGCTCGGCCTGTACGACCTCGACGTGTACGGCCCGAACGGCTTCTACTGCCATTTCCGCGGCCCGTTCGCGACCGGCGTCGGCAGCGCGAACGTGAATCCCGAGGTGATCTACGGCTACGACGTCGCGAACGGCAACATCACGCTGCGCCTGATGAACCGCGGCCACAAGGCCGTGCGGCTCAAGGTCACGAACGCGTACGGCCACGGCCGCGCGCGCACGTTCGACCTCGCGCCGGGCCAGCACGTCGACGACTACTGGGATCTGCGCGGCAGCCACGGCTGGTACGACCTGACCGTCAGCGACGGCCGCCTGCTCGGCTTCCTGCGCCGCTTCGCGGGTCACGTCGAGACCGGCCGCCCGAGCACCAGCGATCCGCTGATCCGCACGCACGCATCGCACGACGATGCCGAAGCCGCATCGGACGCCCTGTCCGACTGACGGCATCCCGTGCGCGGCGCGGCCCCGGCGGGCCGCGCCGCCTCCCTGTCTCCCCCTCCTCTCCGCCCGCTCCGTTCGCGACGGGAAACTCCCGATACCGGCTGCCGCCGCACGCGCGGAAGCTATGCGCAAATCCGCACCGAATGCGCGGCGAATTGCCAAGACCCGGGCATATCGGCGACCTATAAATCGAGGCGATCGGGGCGCTTCTTCGCGGCGCCTGACGGGAGATTCTTCCGAGGATAACGATGCCGACCTCCCTGCCCGATTCCGAGAAGCGGTCGAACCGCCCGCCCGTCGCACGCACCCGGCCCGCCCGGGCGCATGCGGTACTCACTCGCAGGTGTCGAACAAGAGGAACAACATGAAATTCCGTCATTCCCTGCTGTCGGTGTCGATTGCATCCGCGCTTGCCCTCCTCTCGCAACAGGCCGCCCAGGCCGCCGATACGACCGACGTGAAGGTCGGCTTCGCCGCGCCGCTCACCGGCGTGAACGCCGGTTACGGCAAGGACCTGCAGAACGGCGTGCAGCTCGCGCTCGATGACGCCGCCGCGCAAAAGGTGCAGATCGCCGGCAAGCCGGCCCACTTCAACCTCGTCGTGCAGGACGACCAGGCCGACCCGCGCATCGGCGTGCAGGCCGCGCAGGCGCTCGTCGACCAGAACGTGTCGGTCGTGGTCGGCCACTTCAACTCGGGGACGACGATTCCGGCATCGGTCGTCTACGACAAGGCCGGCATCCCGGTGATCGATCCGGCCGCGACCAACCCGACGCTCACCGCGCGCGGGCTCGCGAACATGTTCATGGTGATCGCGACCGACGGCCAGAACGCGGGCAACGCGGGCAAGTACGCGGTCGACGTGACGAAGGCGAAGCGCATCGCGATCATCGACGACCGCACCGCGTTCGGCCAGGGCGAGGCCGACGAGTTCGAGAAGGCCGTGAAGGCAGCGGGCGGCAACCTCATCGGCCGCGAATTCACCAGCAACCAGGCGGTCGACTTCCGCGCGCAGATCACGAGCCTGAAGGCGAAGAATCCCGACCTGATCTTCTTCGGCGGCCTCGATTCGCTCGCCGCGAACTTCATCAAGCAGATGCGCCAGCTTGGGCTGAACGCGCAGTTCGTCGGCGGCGGCGGCGTGAAGGACAACGAGTTCATCAAGATCGCGGGCCCGGCCGCCGAAGGCGCGATGGCGTGGGAGTACGGCCGGCCGCTCGACGAGCTGCCGCAAGGGAAGGATTTCGAGGCGCGCTTCAAGAAGCGCTTCGGCGTCGACGTGCTGTCGTACGCGCAGTTCGGCTACGACGCGGCGTGGGCGGCGATCAAGGCGATGCAGGCGGCCGGCTCGACCGACCCGAAGGTCTATCGCCCGGCGCTGAAGAAGATCGACTTCGAAGGCGTCACCGGCCGCATCTCGTTCGCGAACGACGGCTCGCTGAAGAGCGGGATGTCGACGCTGTACCAGGTGAAGAGCGGCGCGTGGAAGACGATCACGACGAAGGGAGGCTGATCGGCGGTGCCGGCGGCCGGCGGCGGCAACGCCGCCCGCCCCCGGCGATCGATGAACGGATATCGATCTTGTATGACGACTGATGTTGAGGCGATTCGACCGGGGCGGCGGCACTGTAGGCCGCGCCGCCCGGTGCGTCAGCCGGCCTCGGCCTCGGCCGCCTCGTGCGCGCGGCGCAGCCGCTCGCGGCTGTTGGTGAGGTGCGTGCGCATCGCGGCGCGTGCCGCTTCCGGGTCGTGGCGCGCGATCGCCTCGTAGATATCCTCGTGCTCGTGGTTCAGCCGGCCGACGTAGCGCTCCAGATCGTCGCCGGCAAAGCGGGCCGAATTCACGCGCGTGCGCGGAATGATCGACGTGCCGAGCTGCGTCATGATGTCGACGAAATAGCGGTTGCCGGTGGACTGCGCGATCTGCAGGTGGAACTGGAAGTCGAGCTGCGCCGTGTCGCGGCCGCCGCCCGCCCCCGATGCGATCGCGTCGAGCGCGCGCCGCAGCGCGGCCAGGTCGGTATCGTTCGCGCGTTGCGCGGCCAGGCTCGCGCATTCGCTTTCGAGGCTGATGCGCAGTTCCAGCACCGCGAGCACGTCGCGCAGCGTCGTGATCGTCGCCGGGTCGATGCCGAGCGTCTGGCGGCGCGACGGCTCCAGCACGAAGCTGCCGATGCCGTGGCGCGTCTCGACGAGGCCGCTCGCCTGCATCCGCGAGATCGCCTCGCGCACGACCGTCCGGCTCACTCCCTGCGCCGCCATGACTTCGGTTTCGGTCGGCAGCTTGTCGCCGGGACGCAGCGTGCCGTTTTCGATCTGCGCGGTCAGCGCGTCGACGACATCTTGTGCGAGGCTGCGTGCGCGACGGCGCGGCGCTGCGGGAAGCGTAGGCACGGACATGAGGCCGGTTCCTTTTTGAATGATCGTAATGTGAGCCGAGGGTTTACGCGGGGTTTGAGCGAAAGCCGATGATTCATTATACTGCGTCACAAGTCATCCGACGACTGATGATCGAAACACGGATCTCCTGTCGACTCAAGCGAGCAGTCCTGCGCCGCCTGGTCCCATGTCTTACGATCAGCCAGCGTTCGCGTTCTGCGCTCCGCTGGTCAGGTTGTCGCTCCCACCCCGTTTCGGGTTGCGTCGACCTGCGGGGCTTGCGCGCCGCGCATGTCGGTTGTCGAATGATCGCACCTCCCGTCGCGCGCGGCAAAGCTTTTGCCGCACGGCATTGCCCACCCTTTCGCCATCGCCGCCCATGAACGCCGTCACTGCCTCGCCCTCCCACGACACGCCGCGTATCGTCGACCTGCAAGCGATTCCGGTCGCCGGCCACGACAGCATGCTGCTCAACCTGAGCGGCGCACACGGCCCGTTCTTCACCCGCAACCTCGTGATCCTGAAGGACAGCGCGGGCCGCACCGGCGTCGGCGAAGTCCCGGGCGGCGAAAGCATCCGCCGCACGCTCGACGATGCGCGCGCGCTCGTCGTCGGCCAGCCGGTCGGCAATTACCACGCGGTGCTCAACGACGTGCGGCGCACCTTCGCCGACCGTGACGCGAGCGGCCGCGGGCTGCAGACCTTCGACCTGCGCACGACGATCCACGCGGTCACCGCGCTCGAAGCCGCGCTGCTCGACCTGCTCGGCCAGCATCTCGGCGTGCCGGTCGCCGCGCTGCTCGGCGAGGGCCAGCAGCGCGAGCGCGTCGAAATGCTCGGCTACCTGTTCTACATCGGCGACCGCACGAAGACCGCGCTCGCCTACCGCGACGGCAGCGGCGCGACCGACGACTGGACGCGCGTGCGAGACGAAGCCGCGCTGACGCCCGAGGCCGTCGTGCGGCTGGCCGAGGCCGCGCATGCGCGCTACGGCTTCAACGACTTCAAGCTGAAGGGCGGCGTATTCGAAGGCGCGCGCGAGATCGAGGCCGTGACGGCGCTCGCCGAGCGCTTCCCCGACGCGCGCGTGACGCTCGACCCGAACGGCGCGTGGTCGCTCGACGAGGCCGTGCGGCTGTGTCGCGACCAGCATCACGTGCTCGCCTACGCGGAAGATCCGTGCGGCGCGGAGAACGGCTACTCGGGCCGCGAGGTGATGGCCGAATTCCGCCGCGCGACGGGGCTGCCGACGGCCACCAACATGATTGCGACCGACTGGCGGCAAATGGGTCACGCGGTGCAGCTGCAGGCCATCGACATCCCGCTCGCCGATCCGCACTTCTGGACGATGCAGGGTTCGGTGCGCGTCGCGCAGATGTGCCGCGACTGGGGCCTCACATGGGGCTCGCATTCGAACAATCACTTCGACGTGTCGCTCGCGATGTTCACGCACGTCGCGGCCGCCGCGCCGGGCCAGGTCACCGCGATCGACACGCACTGGATCTGGCAGGACGGCGAGCGGCTGACGCGCGAACCGCTGAAGATCGAGAACGGGCTGGTAGAGGTGCCGAAACGGCCGGGGCTCGGCATCGATATCGACATGGATGCCGTCGCGGTCGCGCACGAGCTGTACAAGCAGCACGGGCTCGGTGCCCGCGACGACGCGGCGGCGATGCAGTATTTGATTCCGGGCTGGACCTTCAACAACAAGCGCCCCTGCCTCGTGCGCTGAGTGCGGGTGCGGCCGGGCGGCAGGGTCGCCCGGTCGAGCCTGGGCCGGGCCTACTCGGCCAGCCCTGGCCGGCCGCACCTACCCGGCCAGCCCAATCCCCCTCGCCATCCCCGACGCGGCGAACACGATGACGATCACCAGCACCGCCTGCCAATGGCCGATCCGCACATAGGTGCGCGCACGGCCGAGATCGGGCATCTGCTGCTGCCGCGCGGCGATGCGCCACCGGATCAGCCCGAGCATCGGCACGACCTCGAGCAGCAGGATCACCACGAGCGCGGTCATCTTCAAGTGAAAGAGCGGTTCGTGCAGGTAATACGCGGCGCCCTTCTCGAAACCGCCGAACGCGCGCATCAGGCCCGTCACGATCAGCACGAGCGCCGATAGCCCCCACGCGGCATCCGCCTTGAATACGCCGGGCAAGTCGGCCGCCTGCGCCGACGCGATGAGGCGGCGCAACGCGCGGTTACGCCCCGCGATCGCGGCAAACGCGACGCCGAACGCACTCAGGTGAACGGCAGCCAGCAACCAGCGGACGATCATCACGCCTCCTTGTCGCCCGCACGCCGTGCGCGGGACTTGTCAGACGATCTGCTTGAGCGCGGCGTCGAGCGCGAGCACCGCGACGCGGTCGCCCTCGGTCGCGAGCGGCGCACGCATGACGATCTGCCGGTTATGGCCGACGGCCGCCGGGGAATCCCACAGCAGTTCGACCTTCGGTCGATTGAAGAAGCTGCCGCGGCGCGGCGGCACGACGGCCGGCTGCGCGTCCGCTGCACCGTCGCCTGCGGCAGGCGCCGCGCGGCCGGGCCAGCGCACCGACAGTTCGCGCGCATCGTACTGGCCGACCTTGCGGCTTTCCATCCACACGATCGCGGTGCGCGTCAGCACGTCGAGCGAAATCGCATAACGGCCGACCGCGAAGCGGCGCGCGGCCACGTTGGTCCGCCACAGCGGCCGCGGGCGGCAGATCCAGACGATCGCCGCATAAAGTGCCGGTGCGGCGACGAGCCAGCCGTTGGTCGCCGTCACCGCATGCAGCGCGAGGCGCCAGCCGTCCACCCAGACGAACATGCCGATCGACCAGACCGCGAACAGGAAACCGATCAGCGCGAAGACGCGCAGCGCCTGGCGCAGCCACTGCGGCAGCGGATGAAACGGCCGTTCGGCGCGCGCGACGGCGCCCGGCAATGCGAGCAGCAGGAAGATCAGGAGAAGGTAGACGAACGCCCAGGGCGACGACACCATCGCCGACAGCGACGAGCGATAGCCCATCTGGGACATCGAGAACAGCCAGCGCGCGAGCAGCACGAGACCGATCGCACGCAACGCGAAGATCACACCGGCGCCGGGGGCCGGCGCTGCGCGCGTGGATTTCGTTCTCGCCAAGACTGCTCTCCTCTGGATATTCGTGCGGGGCCGGATTTCACGGCACGGCCATTATAGGGACATTACCGTCTGGACAGACGGACGGATGCCCTCCCGGGCCGCTTCTGGGGCCGTTCGCGGCGTCGGGCGCGGCGAGAATACAACAGATCCGCGCCGTGGATGTGACAACGCCCCGCCGGGAACCCGGACGGGGCGTCGATGGCAAGCCGCGCGCCGCAGCGCGGCGGCGGCCCGCAATCAGCTTGCGTTGACTTCGCGCAGCACCGTGCGGCGCTTCTGGCGCAGCAGTTCCTCGTAGCCCTTCACGTAGTTCTGCGCCATCACCTTCGACGAGAAGCGGGCTTCGAACGCGGCGCGGACCTTCTCGCGCGGCAGCGTATCGAGGCGCTTGAGCGCGGCAACCGCCGACAGCTCGTCTTCGACGACGAAGCCCGACACGCCGTTGTCGATCACTTCCGGCACCGAGCCGCGCTTGAACGCGATCACCGGCGTGCCGCAAGCCATCGCCTCGATCATCACCAGGCCGAAGGGCTCCGGCCAGTCGATCGGGAACAGCAGCGCGTGCGCGTTGCCGAGGAATTCGGTCTTTTCGGACTCGCTGATTTCGCCGATGTACTCGACGTGCGGCAGCGCGAACAGCGGCTTGATCTTCTCTTCGTAGTACGCGCGGTCAGCCTTGTCGAGCTTCGCGGCGATCTTGATCGGCAGGCCGGCCTGCTCCGCGATGCGGATCGCCGTGTCGACGCGTTTCTCCGGCGAGATGCGGCCCAGGAACGCGAGGTAGCTCGGCTTCACGTCCGGGATCGGCGTCAGCAGGTTTTCCGGCAGGCCGTGGTAGACGGTCGACAGCCAGTTCGCCTGCGGCAGCGGGATGCGCTGGTTGTCGGAGATCGACACGACCGGCACGTCGCTGAATGCGTTGAAGATCGGCTGCAGTTCCGGCAGGTCGAGACGGCCGTGCATCGTCGTCAGATGCGGGACCGGCTGGCGCGAGAACAGCGAGAACGGGTAGTAGTCGATGTGGCAGTGCAGGACATCGAACTCTTCCGCGCGACGGCGCACCTGCTCGAGGAGCAGCATGTGCGGGGCCATCACGTCGCGGATCGTCGGGTCGAGGCGCAGCGCCTGCGGCCAGCAGGCTTCGAGCTTCGCGGAGGTTTGCGAATCGCCGCTCGCGAAGAGCGTGACGTCATGCCCCATCTCGACAAGTGCTTCGGTGAGGTAGGACACCACTCGCTCGGTGCCACCGTACAGTTTCGGGGGCACCGCTTCGTGCAACGGAGCGATTTGGGCGATTCGCATGCGTAACTCCTAAAAAATCGGCTAAAAACCAGGTATGGGTCGGCAACCTGCCGGCGGTCCGGGCTGGATGCAGGTCGTCCGAAGATCGGACGAATCAGCCTGCCGGGGGCGTCGAACCCGCGCTGCTCAAGGAGCGTCGGCGACGCGACAGGCATAGAACGTTTGAAACGAAGACCCGTTGACAGGGGTTCGTAAAAAACCTGGAATCGAACCCGGAGCCGATTATCTAGGGTTAATCCCGATACGGCGCACAACATTTCAAACACTTTACTTTGTTACAAAGGCGCAACACTTTGCAACCCGCGGACTTGGGTGTCCGTTCTAGAGTGGAAGGCCCTTTTGGCATTCCTTGACCCCGTGACCGCCGGCAGCGTGATTCCGGCACATGAGGCAGGACGGGATGCCGGATTTTATCTCAAAATCGACCGCGAGCCCCTGGCCAAGGCAAGATTCGCGCAGCGCGACACGCGGGCTTGTTTACAATGCCGGATTATTCAGTCCGGGCGAACGCCGGCCTGCGATCCAGCCGCCACGCTCACTCACCGAATCACCGCACGCATATTTTGGAATCTCTCACCCCTGCCCAGCGCAACGCCCACAACGCGAAGCTGTCGAGCTACGCGCATCGACCGATCGCGTTCCTGTTCCGCTACATCCGCCTGCATCCCGTCGCCCACCTGATCGTGCTCTGCAGCGTGCTGGCCGCCGTCGGCTGCGCGCTCGGCTCGCAATACGCGATCAAGCACCTGATCGACGTGCTGGCGACCGGGCGGCATCACCCCGGCCCGCTGTGGAGCGCGTTCGCGCTGCTCGTCGGGCTGATCGCGGCCGACAACCTGCTGTGGCGCGTCGGCGGCTGGTTCGCCGCGCACACGTTCGTCGCGGTCACCGGCGATCTGCGGCGCGACTTGTTCCAGTACCTGATCGGCCATTCGCCCACCTACTACGCCGAAAAGCAGCCCGGCACGCTGGCGAGCCGCATCACGGCCACGTCGAACGCGGTCTACACGTCGGAGAACACGATGGCGTGGAACGTACTGCCGCCGTGCATCGCGGTGATGGGCGCGATCCTGATGATCATCGTCGTCAATCCGATGATGGCCGCCGGCCTGCTCGGCTGTTCGGCCGTGCTGTCCGTCATCCTGTTCAAGCTCGCCGGGCGCGGCTCGGCCCGCCACCACGCGTTCGCGGCGAAGGCCGCGGCAGTCGACGGCGAGCTCGTCGACGTGATCGGCAACATGGGCCTCGTGCGTGCGTTCGGGATGACGCTGCGCGAGCAGAAGCGCTTTGGCGCAACGGTCAAGGCCGAGATGGATGCGCGCCAGCAGAGCCTGCTCTATCTCGAGAAGCTGCGCCTGCTGCACGCGGTGATCACCGCGATGCTGTCCGCCGGCCTGCTCGGCTGGGCGCTGTGGCTGTGGGACCAGGGCCGCGCGACGTCGGGCGACATCGTGCTCGTCAGCTCGCTCGGCTTCACGATCCTGCACGGCACGCGCGATCTCGCGGTCGCACTCGTCGACGTCACGCAACACATCGCGCGCCTGTCCGAAGCCGTCAAGACGCTGCTCGAGCCGCACGGGATGCCGGACCGCTCCGACGCGCAGCCGCTGTCGGCCACGGGCGGCCGTGTCGATTTCGAGCGCGTGACGTTCGCGTATCCGCACCGCCGCGCGATCCTCGACCACTTCGACCTCCGTATCGAGCCGGGCCAGCGCGTCGGCCTGATCGGCAAGTCGGGCGCCGGCAAGTCGACCGTGCTTGCGCTGCTGCAACGCTTCTACGACACGCAGGACGGCGCCGTGAAGGTCGACGGCCAGGACGTGAAGACAATCACGCAGGACAGCCTGCGCCACGCGATCGCGCTCGTGCCGCAGGACATCTCGCTGCTGCACCGGACGATCTACGACAACATCGCGTACGGCCGCCCCGACGCGACCCGCGACGAAGTGCTCGCCGCCGCGCGCGACGCGCGCTGCGCGGAATTCATCGAAGCGATGCCGGAAGGCTATGACACGATCGTCGGCGACCGCGGCGTCAAGCTGTCGGGCGGCCAGCGCCAGCGCATCGCGATCGCGCGCGCGATCCTGAAGGATGCGCCGATCCTGCTGCTCGACGAAGCGACGTCCGCACTCGACAGCGCGTCCGAGGAAGCGATCCAGAGCGCGCTCGACCGCCTGATGGTCGGCCGCACGGTGATCGCGATCGCCCACCGCCTGTCGACGCTGCGCAACTTCGACCGGATCATCGTGATGAACAACGGCAAGGTGATCGACGACGGCCCGCCCGACGTGCTGCGCAACCGTCCGGGCCTGTACCGCGACCTGCTCGCGAAACAGCACGGCCGCCATCACTCCGCACCGGACGGCAGCACGCCGACCGGCGAACGCGTGGCCTGACACCTCGGCTGCAGCCGACAAAAAAGCCGCAGTGCTTCAGGCACTGCGGCTTTTTTATCGCTCGATGAACCGCCGTTTACGCGTGCTGCAGATCGCGCAGGAAGTTGTCGCGCCACACCGACACGTTGTTCTCGCGAAGCTGCGCGATCATGTCCGTATAACGCGCGCGCCGCTCGGCGAGCGGCATCGTCAGCGCCTGCGACAGCGCATCGGCCATCCCGTCGATATCGATCGGATTGACGATCAGCGCCCCCGTCAGCTCGCGCGCGGCGCCGGCGAAGCGCGACAGCACGAGTACGCCCGGATCGTCCGGATTCTGCGCGGACACGTACTCCTTCGCGACGAGGTTCATCCCGTCGCGCAGCGGCGTCACATAGCCGACCCGCGCGAGCCGGTACAGCGCAGCGAGCAGCTGGCGGTCGTACTGGCGATGGATATAGAGGATCGGCGCCCAGTCGAGCTCGGCGAAGCGTCCGTTGATGCGCCCCGACTCCCCTTCGAGCTGCAGGCGGATGTCCTGGTACGCGCGCAGTTCCGCCCGGGTCGACGGCGCGATCTGCAGGAACGACACGCGATTGCGATGCGACGGCTCGTGCTCGAGCAGCTTCTCGAACGCGCGAAAGCGCTCGACGAGCCCCTTCGAGTAATCGAGCCGGTCGACGCTCATGATCAGCTTGCGGCCGCGCAGCGACGTCGCGAGCGTGCGCACCGCCTTGCCGTGCTCGCCGGCCTGCGCGAGCGACGCGATCTCGTCCGGATGCACGCCGATCGGATAGGCGGCCGCGCGCAGCGTCCGGCCGAATGCGCGCACCGTCGCCAGGTGGCCGTCGCGCTCGATCGTGCCGCCCGCTTCCGACTCGACGTAATCGCAGAACGCGCGCAGGTCGGGTTCGGTCTGGAAGCCGAGCAGGTCGAACGCGCACAGCGACTCGACGAGGTCGCGATGCGGCGGCACGCTGACGAGCACCTGCGCAGCCGGAAACGGAATGTGCAGGAAGAAGCCGATGCGGTTCTTCACGCCGGCCGCGCGCAACGCGCGCGCGAACGGGATCAGGTGATAGTCGTGCACCCAGATCACGTCGTCGTCCTGCAGCAGCGGCACGAGCTGCTGGGCAAGCCACACGTTCACGCGGCCATAGCCTTCGAACTCGTGACGGTCGTACTGGATCAGGTCGGTGCGGTAGTGAAACGCGGGCCACAGCGTCGCGTTCGAGAAGCCGCGGTAATACTGGTCGTAGTCGCGCCGCGACAGGCCGATGGTCGCGAACGTGACCGGCCCGTGCTCCTCGACGCGGATCTGCGGCGCACCGGACGCGACGACCTCGCCGCTCCAGCCGAACCACATGCCGCCCGTCTCCTTCAGCGCATCGTAGACGCCGATCGCGAGGCCGCCCGCTGCCGGTTCGCCTTCCGAAATCGGCGCGACGCGGTTTGAAACAATGATGAGGCGACTCATGCGTCAGGCTGCTCCGCACCGAGCCAGCGCGCGATCTGCTCATGCAGCGCGTCGACCGAATCGAGCCGCGCGCGGGCAGACGTCTCGCCCGCGCCGACCTTGATCGACAGGCCGCCGCGCGCGTTGACCACCGCGAAGCCCTTCTCGTCGGTCAGGTCGTCGCCCGCGAACACCGGCACACGCCCCGCGAACGGCGGCTCGTCGAGGAACGCAGCGAGCGCGCGCCCCTTGTCGACGCCTTTCGGCTTGATCTCGAACACCATCTTGCCGGGCTGCAGCACATACGCATCGGCATAGTCGGCGACGAGGCGCTCGGTGGCCGCGCGTGCAGCCGCCTCGCGCTCGGGCGCGTTGCGGTAGTGCAGCGCGACGGCCGCGCCCTTGATTTCGAGCAGCATGCCCGGATGACGGTCGACGACGGCCGCCAGCTCGCGCTCGATGCGCAGCAGGCGTTCGTCGTTGAAGCCGATGCGCTGCGTGTCGCCGTTCGCATCGCGGCGCTCCGCGCCGTGCAGGCCGGCGATCGGCATGCCGGGCATCTTCAGGAACGTGTCGATATTGTCGATGCCGCGCCCGGACACGATCGCGACCGCGCCGTGCGAGCGGCGCCGCAACTCGTCGAGCAGCGTCAGCAGCGACGGCGGAACATGAATGCTGTCGGGCGTCGGCGCCAGTTCGACGAGCGTGCCGTCGAAGTCGAAGAAGAACGCGGTATCGGTCAGGGACAGGGAAGCCGGAACGGATTGCATCGATTCGATAGTGTGAGGGCCGGCGGGCAAACGCCGGGCGGCCGCTGCGCGAATGGAATTGTGCGCATCTTACCGCGCCTGCGCATCGAGATGGGCGAAACCGGTGCGGCGCCGGCGTCGCGCCGCCGCGCGCGTCAACTGCGACATATTGCCCCGCTCGCCCGCGGCGTACGGGTTTCGAAAGGACGCGGGCGCGCGAATTGCGCTACAGTCGCAACCGCCTGCCGCGCGACGCATGGCGCCGCGCCGGCCGGCCACCATTCCGTCCGATCGAGCCCCAGGATGTCGTCTCGCACCACGCCGCACCGGCGCTTCTCCCGCCTCATCCGCACGGCCGCGGCTCTCGCCGCCGCCGTGGCGCTCGCCGCGTGCACGCACGACGAGCCGCGCTGGAACCTGACCAACGTCACCGGGCACCTGCCCGACCTGTCGTTCGCGCTGACGGGCGGCGACGGCCACCCCGTCGACGCCGATGCGTTCCATGGCCAGGTCGCGCTCGTCTACTTCGGCTACACGCACTGCCCCGATGTCTGCCCCGAAACGATGGCGCGGCTGATGGAAGTGCTGGCGAAGCTCGGCCCGCAGGCCAACAACGTGCGCATCCTGTTCGTCTCGGTCGATCCTGCACGCGACACGCCGCAGGCAATGCAATCGTATGTCGCCGCATTCGATGCCGCGCATGCGCGCGGCCTGACCGGCACCGACCGCCAGATCGAATCGCTCGCGAAACGCTATCGCGTCGCCTACCAGATGGAAAAGCGCGATCCGTCCGGCGGCTACGAAGTCACGCACAGCTCGGCCGTCTACATCTTCGACGCGAGCGGCCGCGCCCGCCTGCTGGCGACCGACCGCGACTCGCCCGACGCCATCGCCGCCGATCTGCGCCGGATCATCGACACCGCCTCCACGACCTGAATACATCCCGACATGAAAACGACAACGACCCTCAAGACGCTCGCCCTCCTCACCGCGCTGTGTGCCGGCGCCCACGCGTATGCCGCCGGCGCGGTCACCGCGCAGAACGCCTGGGTGCGCTGGCTGCCGAACAAGCTGCCGGCCGGCGGCTACGTGACGCTCGTGAACACGAGCGACAAGCCGGTCGATCTCGTCGACGTCGACAGCCCCGACTACGGGATGGCGATGCTGCACCAGACCGTCTCGAACGGCTCCACGCAGAAAATGGAAATGGTCGACAAGCTGACGATCCCCGCGCGCGGCAAGGTCGACATCGCGCCGGGCGGCTACCACTTCATGCTCGAGGAGCCGAAGCACGCGATCAAGCCAGGCGACACCGTACACCTGCGCCTGAAGTTCTCCGACGGCGAAACGGTCGATGCGCCGTTCGCCGTGAAATCGCCGGCCCAGGCGAAGTGATGCGCGCGCGATGAACCTCCTGTACTGGCTCGATCCGTGGGAACCGTCGCCCACCGTGGTGATCGCGGTGCTGACCGCCGCCGTGCTGTTCGCACGCGGCGTGAAGAAGGCGAAGGTGTCGCCGCTGCGGCAGTTCTCGTTCTGGTTCGGGCTGACGGCGCTCTACATCGCGCTGCATACGCGGCTCGACTATTTCTTCGAGCACGAATTCTTCCTGCACCGCGCGCAGCATCTGGTGCTGCACCACCTCGGGCCGTTCTTCATCGCGCTGTCGTATCCGGGCGCCGCGATGCGCGCGGGCATTCCGTTCCGCTGGCGGCAGCGTTTCGTGCGCCCCGCGCTCGCGTGGGCGCCCGTGCGCGCGACGCTCGACGTGGTGTTCCATCCCGTCGTCGCGGTCGTGCTGTTCGTCGGGCTGATCTATTTCTGGCTGCTGTCGCCGATTCACTTCATCGCGATGCTCGACTGGCGTCTCTATCGCGTGATGAACTGGAGCATGGTGATCGACGGGCTGCTGTTCTGGTGGCTCGTCGTCGATCCGCGTCCCGCGCCGCCCGCGCGGTTGTCGCCGGGCCGCCGGATCCTGATCGTCGTCGCGGCGATCCCGCCGCAGATCGCGCTCGGCGCGCTGATCTTCTTCACGCCGCACGAGCTGTATCCGATCTATTCGATCTGCGGCCGCGCGTTCACGTGGCTGAGCCCGCTGCGTGACCAGCAGATCGGCGGCCTGCTGCTGTGGATTCCCGGCTCGATGATGAGCGTGATCGGCGCGCTGATCGCGCTGCGCCACTGGCTGCGGCTGTCCGCGCGCGGCCGCCTGATCGATGAACGGGCCGCGGCACAGCGCGCAGCCCGGCCGCCGGTCGCGCACGCCGCGCACTGACGGCGGCACGGCGCATCGCGCATTACGCGCGTGCGCTGCTCATCCACACGTGCGGGATGCCGTCCTCGTCGTGCACGTCCGAACTCGGCGTGAAGCCGAATGCGCCGTAAAAACGCTGCAAGTGGGCCTGCGCATGCAGGCTCACCGGCGTATCCGGCCACTGCGCGCGGATATGCTCGAGCGCGCGCGACAGCAGCCCGTTGCCGAGGCCCGCGCCGCGAAACGCGGCGGTCGTCAGCACGCGGCCGATGCGGACATCGGTGTGCTGCGCATCGGGCAGCAGCACGCGCAGATAGCCGGCCAGGCGGCCTGCCGGATCGAAGGCGGCCAGGTGCCATGCGGCCTGGTCCGCGTCGTCGATGTCGCGATACACGCAGTTCTGCTCGACGACGAACACCGCGCTGCGCGCTTCGAGGATCGAATAGACTTCGCGCGCCGTCAGCGCGTCGAAGGATTTCCAGCGCCAGTCGAGATCGGCGGCGCTCGGGGATGCAGCGGATGCGTTCATGGTCGGTCCTGATTCGGGCGCGCCGGCCGGCGCGCGGCAATCGACGATTATGCCTCGAAGCGCACGCGCCGCGCGACCGACTGCCCGCGCATATAAACAGGCCCCGCATTGCGCGGGGCCTGTCCGTCATGCCGGCATCTGGCCGAAGCGGCCGCTGTTGAAGTCCTCGATCGCGGTACGAATCTCCGCTTGCGAGTTCATCACGAACGGCCCGTAACCGACGACGGGTTCGTCGATCGGTTCGCCGCTCAGGATCAGCAGCTTCGCGTCGCCGTTCGCTTCGATCTCGACATCGCTGCCATCGCGGCCAAGTTGCACGAACTGCGCTTCGCGGGCGACCGTCTCGCCATTCACCTGCACGGTGCCGCTCAGCACGACCACCGCGAGCGTACGCCCTTCGGCGATCGGGAACCGCGCATGGCCACCGGCCACGAGCCGCACGTCCCACACGTCGATCGGCGTATGCGTGCGGGCCGGGCCGCGCCGCCCGTCGAGCTCACCCGCGATGATCCGCGCGCGCCCCGCGCCGTCCGGCAGCTCCACCACGGGGATGTCGGCGTTCAGCAGCGTCTGGTAGCCGGGCGCGCCCATCTTGTCCGCGGCGGGCAGGTTCACCCACAGCTGCACCATCTCGAGCGGGCCACCGCGCTGCGTGAACCCTTCCGAGTGGAATTCCTCATGCAGGATCCCGCTCGCGGCCGTCATCCACTGCACGTCGCCCGGGCCGATCACGCCGCCCGCGCCGGTCGAGTCGCGGTGCGCAACTTCACCGTCATAGACGATCGTCACCGTCTCGAACCCGCGGTGCGGATGCTGGCCGACACCGCGCGGTGCCGAGGCCGAGCCCGGCTCGAACGTGGTCGGGCCGGCGTAATCGAGCAGCAGGAACGGGCTCAGGTGCGCGCCGTGGGACTGGTAGCTGAACATCGAACGCACCGGGAAACCGTCGCCGACCCAATGGCCGCGCGGCGCACTGTACACACCCTGGATCTTCTTCATTGCCTTCTCCGAATTGCGGCGAAACACGTGTTTCGCATCCTGGGTAGAAATATAGTGGTGGAACGATCGATCCGGTAGACTGCCAAAATCGCACGCAGCGTTCCATTTCATGAACGATAAAGCGCGGGATCTGAACGATCTCTATTACTTCGTACAAGTCGTCGAACACGGCGGCTTCGCGCCAGCCGGGCGGGCGCTGGACATGCCGAAATCGAAGCTGAGCCGCCGCATCGCGCTGCTCGAGGCGCGGCTCGGGATGCGGCTGATCCAGCGCTCGACGCGCCGCTTCACGGTCACCGACGTCGGTCAGACCTATTACGCGCATTGCCGCGCGATGCTCGTCGAGGCCGATGCCGCCGACGAGGCGATCGCGCTGCTGCACGAGGAGCCGCGCGGCATCGTGCGCGTCAGTTGCCCGATCGTGCTGCTCGATTCGCTGGTCGGCACGATGATCGCCGCGTTCATGGTCGCGTGCCCGCGCGTCGAGATTCATCTGGAAGCGACCAACCGGCGCGTCGACGTGGTCGGCGAAGGCATCGACGTCGCGATCCGCGTGCGCCCACCCCCGCTCGAAGACAGCGATCTCGCGCTGCGCGTGCTGGCCGAGCGCGGCCAGTGCCTCGTCGCAAGCCCGGCGCTGCTGCGCGAGCATGGCGCCCCGGCCGTTCCCGCCGATCTCGCGCGCGTGCCGAGCCTCGATCACGGCGCCCCGCAGTCCGCGCACGTGTGGCGGCTGCGCGGGCCCGACGGCGCTCACGCGGAAATTCATCACCAGCCGCGCTTCGTGACGGGCGGCATGCTCGCGCTGCGCGCGGCAGCCGTCGCGGGCGTCGGCATCGTGCAGTTGCCGACGATGATGGTGCGCGATGAGGTCGCGCGCGGCGAGCTGGTGACCGTGCTGCCCGACTGGGCGCCGCGCCGCGAAATCGTGCATGCGGTGTTCGCGTCGCGCCGGGGATTGCTGCCAGCGGTGCGCGCCCTGCTCGATTTTCTCGCGGAGCGGTTTGCCGAACTCGAACCCGATTGAGCGCGCCGCTTCACGCGTGACCGGGCGCTGCAAACCCTGCGCGCGTGCCGTAGACTGCGGTACGCGCATCGCGCATTCCACAACCCTGATCGCTTTCCCGCCATGTTCACGCTGTCCAACGACCCCAACGCCTCCAAGGCCGATCAATACGCGACGCTCGTCGAGCAGGCACGCGCGCTCGTCGAGTCCGAACGCGACCTGACCTCGAACGCGGCCAACTTCTCCGCGCTGGTCTACCACTCGCTCGACCGTCTCAACTGGGCCGGCTTCTACTTCTTCGACGGGACGGAACTCGTGGTCGGGCCGTTCCAGGGCAAGCCGGCCTGCGTGCGGATCGCGCTCGGCAAGGGCGTGTGCGGCACGGCCGCGCAGACGCGCGAGACGCAGGTCGTGCGCGATGTGCATGACTTCCCCGGCCATATCGCGTGCGACGCCGCCTCGGAATCGGAAATCGTCGTGCCGCTGGTGGCCGCCGACGGCACGCTGATCGGCGTGTGGGACGTCGACAGCCCGGTCGCCGCGCGCTTCGACGACGAAGACCGCAAGGGGATGGAAGCGCTGTGCCGCGTGTTCGTCGAATCCGCGTGGCAGAAGGCACGCGGTTGAGGGGCGGCTAAGCCGCGCTCCGCCACCGAGCAGCTGGTCACCGCGTTCACGCGTAAATCGCGCCGCGCTTCGCGACCTCGAACGAAAACGAAACGGGCCCCGCAAAGGGGCCCGCTCCACTATGCCACCGCACCACCGTTCGTGGCGCACTGCAGGTATCAGGCGGCGTGCGTGCCCGACAACACCGGGAACGCCTGAGGCTTCGCGTCCTCGGTCAGCACCTCGAAGCCCGTTTCCGTCACGACGACCATGTGCTCCCATTGTGCCGACAGCGAATGGTCCTTCGTGACCACCGTCCAGCCGTCCGCCAGCATGCACGTGTCGCGCTTGCCCGCGTTGAGCATCGGCTCGATCGTGAAGATCATCCCCGGCCGGAGCGGCACGCCGGTGCCCGGGCGGCCGTAGTGCAGCACCTGCGGCTCGTCGTGATAGACGTCGCCGATGCCGTGCCCGCAGTACTCGCGAACCACGCTGAATCCTTCGCGATGCGCGACCTGCTGGATCGCGTAGCCGACGTCGCCGAGCGTCGCTCCCGGACGCACCGCGCGAATGCCCGCGTGCATCGCCTCATAGGTCGTCGCGACGAGGCGCCGCGCGAGTTCGTTCGGTTCGCCGACGAAATACATGCGGCTCGTATCGCCGAACCAGCCGTCCTTGATCACCGCGATGTCGAGGTTCACGATGTCGCCGTCGCGCAGCGGCCGCGACGTCGGAATGCCGTGGCACACGACATGATTGACCGACGCGCACACGGTCTTCGGATAGCCGTGATAGCCGATGTTCGCCGGGATCGCGCCGAGCACGTCGACGATGTAGTTGCGGCAGAGCACGTCCAGCTCGTCGGTGGTGACACCCGGCTTCACGTGCTCGGTGATCATCGTCAGCACCTGCGACGCGAGCTTCGCCGCTTCACGCGACTTGGCGATTTCCGCGGCGCCGCGGATCGGGATGTCTCGTTTCGCCATTACGCCACCTGCTCGATGCGGTGCTCGACCGGTTCCGCCGGCCCCGTCTCGCCGCCCCGTGCCTCGGCCTCGATCAGCATTCGGCAGATGTCGCCGTAGGACAGCGCCGGATTGAGTTCCGCCAGCATCCCGACGCGCAGCCAGTGTTCGGCCTGCGCATTGATCGAGCGGCTCAGCGCCGTGCTGGTCGAGCGCAGCCGCTCGTGCATGTGCTCGGAAATCTTGATGATGCCCATATATCCCCAATTAAACGAAACGTAGTCGAATCGTATATTACGCCGTGCACGACCGCCGAGCAAGCCGTTCGAATCGCGTCGCGCCGCTTGAGGTCGACCCCGTTGACATCGAATTCCAGTTTGCTGGAAAATAAATCCATCATGAAAGAATCAGCGACCGCCGTTGCCGACGACACCGGCATCAACGAACGCATCGCCCGGCGCGTACGCGACCTGCGCACCGAGCGAGGCTACACGCTCGATGCGCTGGCCGCGCGCTCCGGCGTCAGCCGTTCGATGATCTCGCTCATCGAACGCGCATCGGCCAGCCCGACGGCGGTCGTGCTCGACAAGCTCGCGGCCGGGCTCGGCGTGTCGCTGGCCGGCCTGTTCGGCGGCGATCAGGACGACACGCCCGTGCAGCCGCTGGCCCGCCGCGCGCAGCAGGCCGAATGGCGAGATCCGGCGTCCGGCTACGTGCGGCGCAACCTCTCCCCGGCCGGCTGGCCGTCGCCGATCCAGCTCGTCGAGGTGGATTTCCCGCCCGGTGCACGCGTCGCGTACGACAGCGGCGGGCGCGAAAGCGCGCTGCATCAGCAGGTGTGGGTCATCAGCGGCCGCGTCGACGTCACGTTCGGCGACGCGCTTCACGAACTTCACGAAGGTGACTGCCTGGCCATGCGGCTCGACCAGCCGCTGATTTTCAGCAATCCGTCGTCGCAGGCCGCGCGTTATGTCGTCGCGATCTGCGATGCGTCTGCCGCCGCCGGCGTGCGGAATCCCTGATGAATGCGTCGTCGCAGCCGCCGTGTGCGCGACTTACCTACTGCCCACAGGAGCCTCCATGAATTCCCCGAAACAGCGCGACGACGTGCGCCTGATCGATTGCAGCGAGGCCGAGCATGCGCCGGCCATCCTCGAGATCCTGAACGACGCGATCGCGAACTCGACCGCGCTGTACGACTACAAGCCGCGTCCGCCGGAAGCGATGGTCGCGTGGTTCGCGGCGAAGCGCGCGGGCGGCTTCCCGGTCATCGGCGCGGTCGATGCATCGGGCACCCTGCTGGGCTTTGCGAGCTGGGGCACGTTCCGCGCGTTTCCCGCCTTCAAGTACACGGTCGAACACAGTGTGTACGTGCATCGCGACCAGCGCGGCCGCGGGCTGGGCGAGGTGCTGCTGCGCGAAGTGGTCCGGCGCGCGCGCGAAGCGCAGGTGCACGTGGTGATCGGCTGTATCGATGCGACCAATGCGGGAAGCATCGCACTGCATACGAAACTGGGCTTCGTGCACTCGGGCACGATCACGCAGGCCGGCTTCAAGTTCGGCCGCTGGCTCGATGCGGCGTTCTATCAGCTGACGCTCGACACGCCGGCGCAGCCGGTGGATGGTTGAGCCGAATGATGTCGCGCACAACCCGTGTGCGCGACATGCTGCCGCTCGGCCGGACCGACAGCGGCGTTCACTTCGTTCGCACGCTGCCGGACCTTGGGCCCGCTATTTCCGCAAGAGCGGCGCAACGACGCGCTCGAGGCGCTCGGCAGTCCACGACGGTTGCGGATCGTCCCAGCCATTGTCGACGAGGAGCCCGTTCCGGTCGATCGTGAAGTTCACCGGGATCCGCCACATGCGCCCGTAGCCTCCGGCATAGGCACTACCCAACAGCCCCACCGGAAAGCTCAGGCCGGCCGCCACCTGCCGCACCTCCGCGAGGTTGTCTGCCCCGTCCAGGCTGAAGCCGAGCACGCGCAGGCCGTCCGCCGCATGGCGCGCGGCATACGCGGACAACAGCGGCAGTTCGGTCCGGCAGGGCTCGCACCATGTGGCCCAGAAGGTCAGGATGACGACATAACCTCGCCAATCCTCGCTGGCGATGCTTTGTCCGTCGAGCGTATGCAGGACGAGGCCGGGCGCCGGACGGCCGACCGTCAGACTGCCGGCCTGCGCCGCCGGCAGCCATCCGCCGACGCCGGCGCCCAGTGCAAGCCCTCCGGCCATGCGCAGCCAGTCGCGCCTCGCCCGGCGACGCCCGCTGCTTCGGCCAAAACCGTCAGAACGCATAGCTCGCCCCCACCGTGCCCGACCAGCGCGGAAACAGCTGATAGCCGCTGAGCCTGCTATACAGCGCCTTCTGGACGAACGCATAGACGTTCAGGTTCTTCACGACGTTCACCGTCACGCCGGGCGACAGATAAACGACCGTGCCGGCCGTGTTGCCGGTGTCGGCGAGCGCCCCCTGGTCCGAACTCTTGCGCGTCACGTTGACCTGGAGCTGCGGCACGATCCTCGGGTTCTCCTCGTAACGCAGGCCGACGCTGACCGTCGCCTGGTTACCGGGCCGGAAGTCCTCGCCGAGGCCGCGAAGATTCTCGACCACCGCAGCCTGGAATTGACCGTTGATGAACGCGTCGAAATTCTGGCTGATCGGCTGATAGTAGTACGCACCGACGATCAGATCGGTACTGCCCGTCCCGGGCTGCAGGCTCGTATCGAGGGCCTGGCCGTTCGCGCTGTTCGGGCCTGACGAGAAAAACACCGGGCTACGCCCGACGTTGGCGCCCGTCAGCACGTTCTGGCCGCCGTACTTTCCCGTCGGCAGCTTGACCCCCAGTTGCACGCCGAGATTGCGGGTCGGCAGGAAGCCCTGATAGCTGGCGATCAGCTTGATGTCGCCCAGCCCCTTGCTGGTGACGCCGCTCAGATTGTCGGGGGTGAGCTGGTCCGGCGTGGCATTCCCGTACGTCGAGTGGCCACGATCGACGAACGGCACGATCGCGCTGAAGTTCCACTTGGGATTCGGGCTGTAGCTGATGCCCAGGTTCCAGTAGCGGTTGATCGTCTGGTTCTCGACCTCCTGGCTGCCGCCTGCCGCATTGATCGCCGCCGGTACGACGTTCGAAACCGCATGCGTTCCGCTGCGCAACTGGTTCTGCGGGATGAAAGTGTAGTCCAGGCTGATACGCCAGCCCGGCATGGCCGAATACCCCGTCGCGGCATCCGTGCTCAGCGAGCAGCCACAGGTCGCGCAGGCGTGGGCGGCAACCGGCAGGGTCAAGCCCGTCAGACAGGCGAACGCGGCCAACGCCGCGTCGATGGTCTGCTTCGATTCGATTCGCATCTCGTTCCCCTCTCATGTCGTGTGCATGCACGCGCGTGATCCGCAACATGGCGGACGCGCGTGCGAGATGACCCGATTGCCGGCTCGTGGCCGCGGGCGTTTCACGCGCCGCGGGGGAGCCTGTCCGGATCAACTGCTGGAGTGACTACGTCAGAGGTAGAACGGCGAATCGCGGGGCCGGCCCGCGCTGGGGATATCCCGACGGACGAACGGGAAATAGGCCGGTGGATGTGCGACGGCATAGCCGGGAACCGCCAGCCATTGCGGCAAGGACGGTGACGGTGCAGCCGCATGATGCACGAGCAGGTCGCAATACCCGCAAGCCGCGAAATGGTCAGCGGCAAGGGCGTGATTGTCTGCGTCGGGCTGTCCATCGGCCGAACAGATCGATGCGACTGGCGCATTCTGGTCATGGGAGACCAGGCCATGGCTCACGAGCGGCGCAATGACGACGAGCAGCATGGCAAACATGCCAAGCCACGCTGCCAGACGATTGCGGGAACGTGCGGTCATGATGAGCGGCATCGGGACGGTGGCTGGATCTTAGCCGAAGCGAGCCGCGGCAACCGGACAATCGTCGTCGGCACGATGCGGCCCAGCCCTGGACGGTTCTCGTGACGGCGCGCGTTCGAAACCGGCCGCCGGGATCCGGCAGCCGGTTTCGATGACGATCGTGCTGCGGATCGATACGCGCGCACTGTCCGCTCGTCGATTTGACTTCATTGAACTGTCCCCCGCCTGGTCGATTGGCCAGGTGGCGCCGAAGTCGCATGGCGCGCGTTGAGCCTTTCGATTTCTGAATTCGATCATGCAAACGGCGTGCCATATGAAGCAAGCGCCCGCTGTCATTACACGTCAGGCGTATGCCAAAAAAAACGCCACCGTGTTGATCGCATGAAGTGTTTCAGACCTGCAACGCTGTCGTCGACATCGTGACGAACGTGTCGGGCACGACGCGTCATACGGACGTTCTTCCAAGCTGACGTCGAACGGATACGGCCACTTGCCTGCTTTGCGCGAGACACTCAATCGAAGTCGCGCAACACCATCGGTACGATGCGCGCTGTCGCAGACAATTTCGCGTACGACAGGTCATTCTGTCGCATCAAAGAATGCGTTCGTTTCAGCCTCGTAACGCATACGTGAATTTCGTTCCAGACGACTCATGTTCAATCCGCGCGTCGAACGTCGGACGCTTGGCGGTTGCAACGTCGGGGAGTCGGGGAAAGTGGCTCCGGGCGCAGAAAAAAGAAAAGCCCCGCCGAAGCGGGGCTTTATCTGGAGGCGCGAGCCGGAGTCGAACCGGCCTAAACGGCTTTGCAGGCCGCTGCATAACCGCTTTGCTATCGCGCCAAAAGCGGACTGTGCGAATGCCGTGAGGCAAGCGACAGATTTTTTATTCGAGGACGGAAAGTCCATCAAATAAAAAGGGAAGCGTGGCTTCCCCATTACTTGGAGCGGGAGACGAGTCTCGAACTCGCGACCTCAACCTTGGCAAGGTTGCGCTCTACCAACTGAGCTACTCCCGCATTGTCCTGCATCTGCAGCGCTTCGCCGACCAACACGCTGCCAGAAAAATCTGGAGCGGGAGACGAGTCTCGAACTCGCGACCTCAACCTTGGCAAGGTTGCGCTCTACCAACTGAGCTACTCCCGCATGTGTCCTGCATCTGCAGCGCTTTGCCGACCAACACGCTGCCAGAAAAAATCTGGAGCGGGAGACGAGTCTCGAACTCGCGACCTCAACCTTGGCAAGGTTGCGCTCTACCAACTGAGCTACTCCCGCGTATTGCTGCGTTACTGCTTCCCCGTCACACACTTACTTCGTCGTGCAGCGGAGAAGCGAGATTATGTCGAAGGCACATTCGTGTGTCAAGGGCTTTTCCAGCCCTTTTTCCAAAAACCTGCTCGACCGGACGCTTCACGCGCCGCCGCGCTCGCGAATCTGCGGCCACGCGAGCTTCATGTAGTACAGCATCGACCAGATCGTCAGCACCGCGGCGAGATACATCAGCCATTCACCCCACACGCGCGTGTCGATCGTCGCGACGCCGAGCGGCAGCGGCCCGTAGAACAGCAGCATCGGAATCGCGACCATCTGGCATGCCGTCTTGAACTTGCCGAGCTGGTTCACCGCGACGCTCTTCGACGCGCCGATCTGCGCCATCCACTCGCGCAGCGCCGAAATCGCGATCTCGCGGCCGACGATCACGAGTGCGATTGCCGCGTCGACCCGCGAAATCTGCACGAGGATCAGCAGCGCGGCCGTCACCATCAGCTTGTCCGCCACCGGATCGAGAAATGCACCGAACGACGACGTCTGGTTCCACTTGCGGGCCAGATAGCCGTCGAACCAGTCGGTCAGCGCCGCAAGAATGAAGATCGCCGCCGCCGCGAGATTGCGGTGCGCGCCGCCCATCACCGTGTCCGGCAGATAGAACACGCCGACGACGAGCGGAATCAGCACGATCCGTACCCACGTCAGGAAAATCGGGAAATTGAACGGCATGGCATGCGGGACAGTAAAGGATTCGCAATTGTGCCGTGTCGACCGGCCTGCCACAAGAACGGCGGCCGGCCGCACGGCCGCGTCAGTGAAGCTGCTTGTAGATCTGCTCGGCGAGCGCGTGCGAGATGCCCTCGACGCTCGCGAGTTCCTCGACGCTCGCGGCCACCACGCCGCGCAACCCGCCGAACCGCGCGAGCAGCCGCTGCCGGCGCTTCGCGCCGACGCCCTCGAGTTCCTCGAGCCGCGATGTCTGGCGCGCCTTCGCCCGCTTGGCACGCATGCCGGTGATCGCGAAACGGTGCGCCTCGTCGCGGATCTGCGCGACGAGCATGAGCGCGGCGCTTTCCTTGCCGAGTTCGAGCGGCGTGCGGCCGTCCGCGAACACGAGCGTCTCGAGGCCGACCTTGCGCCCCTCGCCTTTCGCGACGCCAACCAGCATCGACGTGTCGAGACCGAGCTCGGTGAACACCTGGCGCGCGATTTCGACCTGACCCTTGCCGCCGTCGATCAGCACGATGTTCGGCAGCAGGCTCGACGCCTCGGCCTGGCGCGTCGACTCGCCGTCGATGCCGGCCGCATCGTCGGCGGCAGCCGCCTGCGCGGCCTGCTCGACCATCTTCTCGTAGCGGCGCGTAAGCACCTGCCGCATCGCCGCGTAGTCGTCGCCGGGCGTGATCCCGGTGATGTTGTAGCGGCGGTATTCGCCCGACTGCATCTTGTGATGGTGGTAGACCACGCACGACGCCTGCGTCGCCTCGCCCATCGTGTGGCTGATGTCGAAGCATTCGATCCGCAGCGTCGCGAGATCGTCGCATTCGTAGCTGAGCGTCTCCGCGAGCGCGCGCGTGCGCGCCTGCTGCGAGCCCTGCTCGGACAGCAACCGCATGAGCGCGATCTGCGCATTCTGCTCGGCCATCGACAGCCACGCGCGCCGCTGCCCCTGCGGCTGCCGCACCAGCGACACCTTGTGGCCGGCCTGCTCGGACAGCAGCTCGAGCAGGTCGCGGCTCGCGGGCGCATGACTCACGACCAGCACCGGCGGCACGCGGTTGCCGAGATAGTGCTGCGCGATGAACGCGTCGAGCACTTCGGCCTCGACCGACGCCCCCGCGTCACCGCCCGTGCGGCCGGGTTCTTCCGCGGGCAGGTCCGGCAATGTATCGGCGGACGCATCGGCCGCCTCCGCCAGTTCGGACTCGTCGCCGATACCGCCCTCGGCGAGCGTCAGCGCGCTTTCGACGTGCGTCGGGAAATACGCCTTGTCGCCGAGATGCCGGCCGCCGCGCACCATCGCGAGGTTCACGCACACGCGCCCGCCTTGCGCGACGACGGCCAGGATGTCGACGTCGCTGTCGCTGCCGACCTCGATCGCCTGCTGGTGCAGCACCGTCGCGAGCGAGCTCATCTGGTTGCGCACGGCCGCCGCCTGCTCGAATTTCAGTTCGGCCGCGAACGCGTGCATCTTCTGCTCGAGTTCCTTCATCACTTCGGACTGCCGGCCGAGCAGGAAACGCGCGGCGTTCGATACGTCGATCGCGTAATCCTCGTCGGAGATCGCGCCGACGCACGGCGCCGTGCAGCGCCCGATCTGGTGCAGCAGGCACGGCCGCGTACGGTTGTTGAAGACCGAATCCTCGCAGGTGCGCAGCTGGAACACGCGCTGCAGGATCTGGATGCTCTCGCGCACGGCCCAGGCGCTCGGGAACGGCCCGAAATACTGGTTCTGCTTGTCGACCGAGCCGCGGTAGTAGGCCATCCGCGGAAAACGGTGCGCGGTGAGCTTCAGGTACGGATACGACTTGTCGTCGCGAAACAGGATGTTGTAGCGCGGCGCGAGCGCCTTGATCAGGTTGTTCTCGAGCAGCAGCGCCTCGGCCTCCGAGCGCGTGACGGTCGTCTCGATGCGCGCGATGCGCGTGACCATCATCGCGATGCGCGGCGACAGCTGCGTCTTCGTGAAATAGCTCGATACGCGCTTCTTCAGGTCGCGCGCCTTGCCGACATAGAGCACGGCGCCCGCCGTGTCGTAGTAGCGATAGACGCCCGGCATGTGCGGCAACTGCGCAAGGATCTTCTTCGGTTCGAACGGGGTATCGGAAGCTTCAGGGGATGTCATGCGTGATCCGGGCGCCTTGTAACGCGGAACGGGTCTATTAGAATCGCCAGTTTAGAGCATTCACCGGCCCGCTTCGATGCCCCGCACCACCGCTGCCCCCCGGCCCGCCGCGCCGCTCGCGCCGCGCGAACCGATCGCCTGCGACCTCTTCTGCACGGTGGTCGACAATTTCGGCGACATCGGCGTCTGCTGGCGCGTCGCGCGCCAGCTCGCGCACGAGCACGGCTGGCAGGTTCGCCTGTTCGTCGACGACCTGCGCACGTTCGCGCGCCTGCTGCCCGGGGTCGATCCCGACGCGGGGCGGCAGACGGTCGACGCGATCGTGATCGAGCACTGGCATGCGCAAGCCGGCGACGCGCTGGAGATCGCCGATGTCGTCATCGAAGCGTTTGCGTGCGAGCTGCCCGGCGCGTATCTCGCGGCGATGGCGCGGCGCGAACGGCGCCCGGTGTGGATCAACCTCGAATACCTGAGCGCCGAGGACTGGGTCGCCGATTTCCATCTGCGGCCGTCGCCGCATCCGCGCTACCCGCTGCTGAAGACGTTTTTCTTCCCCGGCCTGTCGGCCGGCACCGGCGGCGTCCCGAAGGAACACGACCTCGATGCGCGCCGCACGGCCTTCGACGCCGACGCGGCGGCGCGCGACGCCTGGTGGCAGCGCGCGACCGGCGGCGCACCGCCGGCCCCCGGCACGACGGTCGTCAGCCTGTTCGCGTACGAGAATCCGGCCGTCGACACGCTGCTCGCGCAGTGGCGCGACGGCCCGACACCGGTCGTCGCGCTCGTGCCGGCCGGCCGCGTGTCGCCTGCCGTTGCGCGTTTTTTCGGGGTCGAGTCGTTCGGCGCGGGCACGCATGCGCGCAGCGGCAACCTGACTGCCCACGGGCTCGCGTTCGTCCCCCAGGCCGAATTCGATCCGTTGCTGTGGGTGGCCGACCTCAATTTCGTGCGCGGCGAGGATTCGTTCGTCCGGGCGCAGTGGGCCTGCAAACCGTTCGTGTGGCACATCTACCCGCAGGCCGACGACGTCCACCTGCCGAAGCTCGACGCCGCGCTCGCGCACCTGTCGGCCGGCCTCGCCGACGCGCCGCGCGCGGCGCTCGAACGGTTCTGGCATGCATGGAACGGCGTCGGCACGCCCGACTGGGCCGATTTCTGGCAGCACCGCGCCGCACTGGACGCCAACGCGGCCCGCTGGGCCGATGCGCTCGCGGCCGTCGGCGATCTCGCCGGAAAGCTGGCGGAATACGCAAAATCTCAGTTAAAATAAGCGGTTATCCGACGGCTGACCAGGCAAGCGCTCGCTTTTGGCGTCCACCGGAACGCACCGCTTGCGCCGTCAGCCGTTGCGCAACGCTCAGGCACCTATTTATTTGATTTGATCAGGACAGTTTTTTATGAAAACCGCACAGGAACTCCGCGTAGGCAACGTCGTGCAGATCGGCAGCGACGCATGGGTCATCGCCAAGGCTGAATACAACAAGTCGGGCCGCAACTCCGCCGTCGTCAAGATGAAGATGAAGAACCTGCTGACGAACGCAGGCCAGGAAGCGGTCTACAAGGCTGACGACAAGTTCGACGTCGTCGTGCTCGACCGCAAGGAAGTGACGTACTCGTACTTCGCCGATCCGATGTACGTGTTCATGGACGCCGACTACAACCAGTTCGAAGTCGAAGCGGAAATGATGGGCGAAGCGCTGAACTACCTCGAAGACGGCATGGCTTGCGAAGTCGTGTTCTACAACGAGAAGGCAATCTCGGTCGAACTGCCGACGGTCCTGGTTCGCGAGATCACCTACACGGAACCGGCAGTCAAGGGTGACACGTCGTCGGGCAAGGTGCTGAAGAACGCCAAGCTCGCAACGGGCTTCGAACTGCAAGTGCCGCTGTTCTGCAACACCGGCGACAAGATCGAAATCGATACGCGTACGAACGAATACCGCAGCCGCGCGTAATCGCCAGCGATACCCGCATCGAACAAAGCGCCCTTCGGGGCGCTTTTTGTTTGTCCGGCGCCAACAACCGGGCGAGAGTCAGGCTCATGTAAAGCACAAAAGCCACCGGTAAAGATATTCAATTTGTATCATCGGTAACTGTTTTATAGCGCCGGAGAAATATTGCTCGTTACGCGTTCAGCGGGGCATAAAATCAGTTTTTAATCTGACATGCGGCTGCGGTCACGATGGCCGACAGCCCGCCTCTCTTGACTCGACTTGCGTCCACCATGCCACACGCCCTGATTGTCGAAGACGATCCCAACAGTCTGTCCGGCCTCACCGCGCTGCTCGCCGCGGACGGCTTCTCGGTCGACACGGCCACGTCGCTCGCAGAAGCGCGCACGGCGCTCGGCCGCTCGATTCCCGATGTCGTTCTGGTCGACTTGAACCTGCCGGACGGCAGCGGGTTCGACCTGCTCCAGCACCTGCCGCAGCAACAGCCGAACGGCTCGCTGCCCGTCATCGTGCTGACCGGCAATGCCACGGTCGAGAGCGCCATCGAGGGGCTGCGTCACGGCATCTGGGACTACCTGCTGAAGCCGATCAACATCCCGCGCCTGCGCAGCCTGCTCGCGCGGATCCCGCGTCCGTACGAACTGATCGACGAAGTGCAGTCGCTGCGCGCGTCGCTGCGCCATCTCGGCCGCTTCGGCGCGCTGGTCGGCCGCAGCGACGCGATGCAGCACGTGTACGACATGATCGAGCACAACGCGCGCACCGAAACGGCGGTGCTGTTCTCGGGCGAAGCCGGTACCGGCAAGAAGCTGGCGGCGCGCACGCTGCACGACCTGAGCCGGCGCCGCAAGGGGCCGTTCGTGTCGTTCGACTGCCGGACGATCGCACAGGCCGGCCGGCACGGTGCGTCGCTCGACAGCGTGCTGTTCGGCCATGAGCGCGGTGCGTTCGATGGCGCCGAGCGCCGCGAATCGGGCCTGTTCGAACAGGCCGGCGGCGGCACGCTGTTCCTCGACGAAATCACCGCACTACCGCTCGTGCTGCAGGAAGCGCTGCTGCATGCGCTCGATTCGCAGAACTTCATGCGGATCGGCGGCACGAGCTCGATCACGAGCGATTTCCGGCTGATCGCGACCACGCGCCGCCCGGCGCGCGAAGCGGTCGCGAACGGCACGCTGCGCGAGGATCTGTGGCTGCGCCTCGATGCGGCATCGATCACGATGCCGCCGCTGCGCGATCGCGACGGCGATGCGCTCGCGATCGCGGATGCGCTGATCGACGAACTGAATCGCGACGCGCGCGCAACCGGCCGCAGCACGACCGACAAGCGCACGGCGCCGGGCTTCGTCCGTGAATGCCTGTCCTACGAATGGCCGGGTAACGTGCGCGAGTTGCAGGAGCGCGTGCGCTTCGCGTACGACGCATCGGGCGATTTCATCGAGACGCTGCGCGCGGGCGAGCCGAGCTTCTCGGCCGGCGCCGCACTGAACGGCAGCAGCGTGCAGATCAAGGTCGGCACGCCGCTGTCCGACGTCGAGGATCTGCTGATCCGCGCGACGCTCGACGCCGTCGGCGGCACGCGCCACCGTGCGGCAACGCTGCTCGGCATCAGTCCGAAGACGCTGTACAACAAGCTGCAGCGGATGAAGGTGAACTGAGCAGGCGGCGATGCTTGGGGGCTCTGGTAGGGCTTGACCGTTAGTTGCACCAAAGCACACTGCGTCGACCTGCCTGACTCCAGAAGCTGCCGGGTTCGCACCGGCGGGAAGGCATGAAAAAGCCGCGCGATTGCGCGGCTTTCTGTTTTGGTAACCGGAATGGCGCGGATCGCGCCATCCCCTCCCCGCTCAGGCCAGTGCACTGTTCAACAGCGCCTGCGCCTGCAGATACTCGGGCTGCGCGATCAGCTTGTCCCATTTGAGCGCCTTGCTGCGCCCACGCATCCGCTTGATGCGTCGCACCGACTCGTCCGTGGCCCGCGCTTTCAGCCCGTTCAGCACGACCTCGGCCGCGTCCGGCTGGTTGCAGACGAGCACCATGTCGCAACCGGCCGCGAGTGCGGCGTCGGCCGCCTGCGTGAGCGTGCCGCCTTCGCGCGCGGCTTCCATCGACAGGTCGTCGCTGAAGATCGCGCCCGTGAAGCCGAGCCGTCCGCGCAGAATGTCCTGCAGCCACACGCGCGAGAAACCGGCCGGCCGCTTGTCGACCTGCGTGTAGATCACGTGCGCGGGAATCACCGCGGACAGCGACAAACCGAGCCAGTCGTACGGTGCGACGTCCTGCTTGAGGATCGCGTCGAGCGTACGGTCGTCGGTCGGCAGCGCGACGTGCGAGTCGGCCTCCGCGAAGCCGTGCCCCGGGAAATGCTTGCCGCAGTTCGCCATCCCGGCGAGCGACAGCCCGTGGTTCAGGCTCTTCGCGAGCAGCGTCACGACGCGCGGATCACGATGGAACGCGCGATCGCCGATCACTTTCGAGTGCCCGTAGTCGAGGTCGAGCACGGGCGTGAAGCTCATGTCGATGCCGCATGCACGCAGCTCGGCGGCCAGGATGTAGCCGACGGCCGTGGCGACCTTCGTCGCGAGCAGCACGTCGCGATCCCACAGCTCGCCCAGGCGGCGCATCGCGGGCAGCACCGTGAAGCCGTCGGTGCGGAAACGCTGCACGCGCCCGCCTTCGTGATCGACGGCGATCAGGATGTCTTCGCGCACCGCGCGGATCGAGTCGGTCAGCGCGGTCAGTTGCGCGCGGTTCTGGAAGTGCCGGGCGAACAGGATCACGCCGCCGGTATTCGGATGCGCGAGGCGCCGCGCATCGTCGCGCGACAGGGCCGTGCCGACGACGTCGAGCATGACCGGGCCGGGAGTCGTTTTCATCGAATCGGGAATTCCGTCAGGAGGAGGAGGTTCGGGAAACAGGTGCAGGCGCCGCGTCCGTCTCGGCGACCACGAACGACACCGCATAGTCGCGTTCGTCGCTGACCGTCACGCGCGCCGTGATGCCGCGGGCCGCCAGCCAGTCGGCCAGCTCGCCCGACGCGACCACGTACGGCTCGCCGCTCGGATGGTTGAGGGTCTGCAGCGCACGCCACGTCATCGGCCAGTGCATGCCGAGCCCGATCGCCTTCGAGAACGCTTCCTTCGCGGAAAAGCGCGTCGCGAGGAACGCGATGCCGCGCGCCTCGGAGCGGGCGCGGCGCGCATGGAACACGCGCAGCTCGTCGGGACCCAGCACCTTCTCGGCAAACCGGCCGCCCGTGCGTTCGAGCACGGCCGCGATGCGGCTCACCTGGGCGATGTCGGTACCGATGCCGTAGATCGCCATGTCAGTACGCGCCGGTACGACCCGGCCGGGCCGGGTCAGGCATGACGCGCGACGCGCGGCGGCATGCCATCTTCAGCGCGCGCCGCCATGCAGCGCGGCAACGCGTGCGGCGACCATGATCGCCTTCATTTCGCGCACCGCGTTGTCCCAGCCCGCGAAAATCGCGTGCGCGACGATCGCGTGGCCGATGTTCAGTTCGACGATGCCGTCGATCGCGGCGATCTGCTGCACGTTCGTGTAGTGCAGGCCATGACCGGCATTGACCTTCAGGCCGAGCTGCGCGCCGGCCTGAACGCCCGCGACGATGCGCTCGTATTCGCGCTGCTGCTCGGCTTCGTCGTGCGCTTCGGCGTAACGGCCCGTATGCAGCTCGATCACCGGCGCGCCCGCTTCGTGCGCGGCACGGATCTGCGTCTCGTCCGGATCGATGAACAGCGACACGCGCACGCCCACGTCGGCAAGCTGCTTGCATGCCGCACGCACGGCCTCGAAGTGGCCGGCGACATCGAGACCGCCTTCGGTCGTCAGTTCCTCGCGCTTCTCGGGCACGAGGCACGCGTCGTGCGGACGCACTTCGCAGGCGATATCGAGCATCTCGGCCGTCACCGCGCATTCGAGGTTCATGCGCGTCTTCAGCAGCGGACGCAGCTTGCGCACATCCGCATCGACGATGTGGCGGCGATCCTCGCGCAGGTGCAGCGTGATCGCATCCGCACCGGCTTCTTCGGCGGCGAGCGCCGCGCGGATCGGATCGGGATAGGTCGTGCCGCGCACATTGCGCAGCGTCGCGACGTGGTCGATGTTGACGCCGAGGTCGATGGCGGTGGGCGTGGTCAGGAAGAAGCTCATAGGTTTTGCAGGTCGATCAGGATCTGACGCGTGGCAAGCGGCGTGCCGCCGAGATAGGTGTTCAGCAGGAAGCGCATCAGCGTCTTACTTTGCGCAACCGTCTGGGCTCGATGGTAATCGTCCTGCTCCATATCGAGCAACGTCTGTCCGGAAATGACCGGCCAGTGCGACGGGACTTCGTCGTCCGCATTGCGCACGCCACGCTCGGGATCGAACACGTAGCGACGATCAGGCTCGACCGCGCGGCGCGCGACCGTGCGGTTCAGCGCCATCGCGTAGCCGGTCTCGCGCAGCAGCACGCGCTCGAACGAGCGCAGCACCTGCACCGCGGGTTCGCCGTGCGCAAGGCGCGTGAGGGTCAGCACGTAATGATTGAAGAGCGGCGGCTGGGGATCCTCGCGTGCGCAGAATTTCACGAGCAGCTCGTTCGCGTAGAAGCCGCACAAGAGCCCGTCGCCGCCGAGCGGCAGCATCCCGCCGACCCACTCGGCGCCCGTCAGTGTGCGTACCTCGGATTTGCCCGACCAGGACAACAGCAGCGGCTGGAAGGTCTGCAGTACGCCGCGCAGCGCGGAATGCGGGCGCTTCGCGCCCTTCGCGACCAGCGCGAGCCGGCCATGATCACGCGTCAGCACGTCGATGATCAGGCTCGTTTCCCGATACGGATAACTGTGCAGCACGTACGCCGGCTGCTCGGCGACGCGGAAATCGGACGTGCGTGACGTCGCGCGCCGCGCCTTGCGCGGCGGTTCAGGCGGTGCCGGCAGCGGCGCGTCGTTCGCGCCGGCCGTCACCGCGTCTTCAGTCGACGTCAGCGCGTCATTCGTACCCATAGGCGCGCAGCCCCGCCTCGTTGTCGGCCCAGCCGCTCTTCACCTTCACGAAGGTCTCGAGGTACACGGGGCCGTCGAACAGCTTCTCCATGTCCATCCGCGCTTCGGTGCTGATCTGCTTGAGCTTCTCGCCCTTCTTGCCGATCACCATCGCCTTGTGCGAATCACGCTCGACGAGGATCGTCGCGAAGATGCGCTTCAGGCGCCCTTCTTCCTCGAACTTGTCGATCAGCACGGTGCTCGTGTACGGCAGTTCGTCGCCGGTCCAGCGGAACACCTTCTCGCGCAGGATTTCGGCTGCGAGGAAACGCGAGCTGCGGTCGGTCAGCTCGTCCTCGCCGTAGATCGGCTCGCCTTCCGGCAGGTACGGCTTGATCGTGTCCAGCAGGCGCTTGATGTCTTCCGGCTTCTGCGCCGACAGCGGCACGAGCTCGGTGAATTCGCGCAGCTCGCTCACCTTCTGCATGAACGGGAACAGCGTGGCCTTGTCGTTCACGCGGTCGATCTTGTTCGCGATCAGCAGCGTCGGCATGCCGGGCGGGATCAGGTCGAGCACCTTCTGGTCGTCGGGGCCGAAGCGGCCGGCCTCGATCACGAACAGGATCACGTCGACCGACGTGAGCGTCGACGTGACCGCACGGTTCAGCGAACGGTTCAGCGCGGTGCTGTGGCGGGTCTGGAAACCCGGCGTGTCGACGAACACGAATTGCGCGTCGTCGAACGTATTGATGCCGGTGATGCGGTGGCGGGTCGTCTGCGCCTTGCGCGACGTGATGCTGATCTTCTGGCCGACGAGTGCGTTCATCAACGTCGACTTGCCGACGTTCGGGCGGCCCACGATCGCGATCATGCCGCAACGGAAACCGGTAGGAGCGGGAGTGTTCATATCGTTTGGGAGACAGGTTCGGAAACGGCCGCGCGGCGCGCGGCACGATCGATGGGCAATTCAGTGGTCGGCATCGGCCACGCGCGCCTGCGCGGCGGCGAGGCTCGCGCCGCCCGGCGGCGTCTCGGCATCCGGTGCCGCGGCGTCGCGTGTGCGCGCAGCCGCACGCGAAGCGGGGTCGGTACCGGCGGAAGACTTGTCGGCGGACGACGATGCCGGATCGGCGGCCTGGCCAGCCGGCTTGTCGGCTGCGCGTGCAGCGGGCACGGCTTCCGCGGCCTTCTCCGCGACCTTGTCGGCTCGCTCGGCCGGCTTGTCGACAGCCTTGTCGGCCGCCGGCTTCGCCGCCCGTTCGCCCTTTTCCGCCGCCGCGTCGACATGCGCCGCGCGAATCGCGGCCATCGGCGCCGCGGCCGTCTCGGTGCCGGCCGGAGCGGTTGCCGCAGGCGCCGCACCGGCCGCCCTCGCCTCGCGCGCCGCCGCGCGTTCCTTCCGCTCCGGCGAGCGCAGGTCGAGCGCTTCCTGCACGCCCTTCACGCCCGGCACGATTTCAGGTTCGACGTGTTTCGACCCGCGCGCGTTTTTCGAGCGCTTCGGCTTCGCGGCCAACATCGGCGCGGCCGCCATCACTTCATCGAGCGCCTTCTTCGCGGCAGCCTGCTCGGCTGCGCGCCGGCTCGCACCGGAGCCCGACACCTTCACGTCGAGCTTCGGCACCGTGCATTCGACTTCGAATTGCTGATTGTGCGCCGCACCATGCGTCGCGACCACCGTGTAGGTCGGCAGCGCGATCTTGTGCCCCTGCAGGTATTCCTGCAGCAGCGTCTTCGCGTCCTTGCCGAGCGTGCGCGGATCGATATGGTCGAGAATCGGGATATAGAGGCGCTTGATGACCCCTTGGGCGGCTTCGAAGCCGCCATCGAGGAATACGGCCCCGATGATGGCTTCGAACGCGTCCGCGAGGATCGACGGGCGGCGGAACCCGCCGCTGCGCAGCTCGCCCTCGCCGAGCCGCAGTCCGTCCGAGATATTCAGGGCCTGAGCAATTTCGTACAGCGACTGCTGTTTGACGAGATTGGCGCGGACGCGCGACAGATCGCCTTCGTCCAGCTTGCTGAAACGCTGGAACAAAAGGGCAGCCACCGCGCAATTCAGAACGGAATCGCCGAGAAACTCGAGCCGTTCGTTGTGCGTGGCACTGTGACTACGATGGGTCAAAGCCTGGCGCAACAATTCCGCATTGCGAAATTCGTAGCGCAGCCGGCTTTCCAACTGGGATGAGGGCATGTGCAGGAGTATAACGCGGGCGCCCGGTCGGGCCGAAACGGCACGGCCGGACGCGAAAAGGCGTGACGAGGCGGTGTTACCGCCGGTGCTTAAAGTAGTTCGGCACTACGCGACGCGGCCCGTGCGTCGCGTAGTGCGAGTGAGTCGATTGCGATCAGTTGAAGGAACCGATGCGCTTGAGGTCGCTGAAGTTCATCCAGATGAAGAACGCGCGGCCGACGATGTTCTGGTCCGGCACGAAACCCCAGTAGCGGCTGTCCGCACTGTTGTCGCGGTTGTCGCCCATCATGAAGTAGTGACCGGGCGGCACCTTGCAGATCACGCCGCGGCTGTTGTACGTGCAGTTGTCGCGAAACGGATAGTCGTATGCGCCCATCACGAACGGCGGCACGGCCGGGTTGTTGAGGATCGCGTTCTTCTTGTTGCCGATCGTTTCCTCGAACTGCTTCGCGTAGTTCTGGCGCTCGTCGTCGAAGAAATCGGGCAGCGGCGTTTCGGGCACCGGCTGGCCGTTGATCGTGAGCTGCTTGTCCTGGTATGCGACGGTATCGCCCGGCAGGCCGATCACACGCTTGATGTAGTCGACCGACTCGTCCTTCGGATAACGGAACACGACGACGTCGCCGCGCGACAGCGGGCTGCCCTGCGTGATCTTCGTGTTCGTGACCGGCAGGCGCAGCCCGTATTCGAACTTGTTGACGAGGATGAAATCGCCGACGAGCAGCGTCGGCACCATCGAGCCCGACGGAATCTTGAACGGCTCGACGACGAACGAACGCACGACGAACACCGCCAGGATCACCGGGAAGAAGCTCGCCGTGTACTCGAGCCACCACGGCTGGCGCAGCTTCTCGTCACGCAGCTTCGAACGCGTCTGCACCGCGTTTTCATCCGCGAAGCGCTTGTCGATGCGCGACTGCTGGCGATCGAACTCCTCGATCGCCGAGTCGGCCGCCTTGCGACGCTGCGGCAGGAACACCAGTTTGTCCAGCACCCACGCTACGCCCGTCAAGATGACGAGCACAAAAAGAATCAGCGCAAAATTCATAAAAGGATCAGTCCTGTTATTTGTCTTCGACGCGCAAGATCGCAAGGAACGCTTCCTGCGGGATCTCGACCGAGCCCACCTGCTTCATTCGTTTCTTGCCTTCCTTCTGCTTCTCGAGCAGCTTCTTCTTTCGCGTGATGTCGCCGCCGTAGCACTTCGCGAGCACGTTCTTGCGCAGCGCCTTGATGTTCTCGCGTGCGACGATGTGCGCGCCGATCGCGGCCTGGATCGCCACGTCGTACATCTGGCGCGGGATGATCTCGCGCATCTTCGCGGCCACTTCGCGGCCTCGGTATTGCGACTGCGAACGGTGCACGATGATCGACAGCGCATCGACCTTGTCGCCGTTGATCAGCATGTCGACCTTCACGACGTCCGACGAACGGTACTCCTTGAACTCGTAGTCCATCGACGCATAGCCGCGCGATACCGACTTCAGGCGATCGAAGAAGTCGAGCACGATCTCGGCCATCGGGATCTCGTACGTGAGCTGCACCTGGCGGCCGTGATACTGCATGTTGATCTGCGAGCCGCGCTTCTGCTCGCACAGCGTGATCACCGAGCCCACGTAATCCTGCGGCATGTACAGGTTCACGGTGACGATCGGCTCGCGGACTTCTGCGATGCGGCCCGGCTCCGGCATCTTCGCCGGGTTCTCGACCATGATCGTCGAGCCGTCGCTCTGCACGACCTCGTAGACGACCGTCGGTGCGGTCGTGATGAGATCCATGTCGAACTCGCGCTCGAGCCGCTCCTGCACGATTTCCATGTGCAGCAGCCCGAGGAAGCCGCAACGGAAACCGAAACCGAGCGCCTGCGACACTTCCGGCTCGTACTGCAGCGAGGCATCGTTCAGCTTCAGCTTCTCGAGCGATTCGCGCAGCGCGTCGTACTGGTTCGCCTCGACCGGATACAGCCCCGCGAACACCTGCGGCTTCACTTCCTTGAAGCCCGGCAGCGGCTCGGCGGCGGCCTTGGTTGCGTGCGTGACGGTGTCGCCCACCTTCGCGGCCGTCAGCTCCTTGATACCGGCGATGATGAAGCCCACCTGCCCTGCCGACAGCGAGTCGAGATTGCGCGACTTCGGCGTGAACACGCCAACGTGCTCGACCGGATACTGCGCGCCGGTCGCCATCATCTTGATTTTGTCCTTCGGGCGCAGCGTGCCGTTGACGATGCGCACCAGCATCACGACGCCGACGTAGTTGTCGAACCACGAATCGATGATGAGCGCCTGCAGCGGCGCGGCCGGGTCGCCCTTCGGCGGCGGCACCTTCGCGATCAGCGACTCGAGCACGTCCTCGACGCCGAGGCCCGTCTTCGCGCTGCAACGCGTCGCGTCGGTCGCGTCGATGCCGATCACGTCCTCGATCTCCTCGATCGCGTTCTCGGGGTTCGCGGCCGGCAGGTCGATCTTGTTCAGCACGGGAACGACCTCGACGCCGAGCTCGATCGCCGTATAGCAGTTCGCGACGGTTTGCGCCTCGACGCCCTGGCTCGCATCGACGACCAGCAGTGCGCCTTCGCACGCGGACAGCGAACGGCTGACTTCGTACGAGAAGTCGACGTGCCCCGGCGTGTCGATCAGGTTCAGGTTGTAGACCTTGCCGTCGCGCGCGCGATAGGACAGCGCGGCAGTCTGCGCCTTGATCGTGATGCCGCGCTCGCGCTCGATATCCATCGAGTCGAGCACCTGCGCTTCCATTTCACGGTCGGCGAGGCCGCCGCATACCTGGATGATGCGATCCGCGAGCGTCGACTTGCCATGGTCGATGTGCGCGATGATCGAGAAATTGCGAATATGATCCATTCAGTGCCGATCAAGCGAAAAAGGCGCGCTCGACGACTGCAGAGCACGCCTTGTGTAAGTCGGTGAAAAAACAGCTTATTTTAGCCGAAAAGGCCTTTGCCGGGCGGTATTTCCAACGCCGGGCCAAGCCCCGTGCGAAACGACACCCGCCATCGGCAAGTCAGGCTCGGCGCCGGGCCGCCAGCGCGTCGCGCACCCGCGCGTCGTCGAACCGGTGGCGGCATACCTCCGCCCCGTCCAGCAACAGTACGGGCACGTCCTCGTCGTAGCGGGCGACGAGTGTCGGATCGGTGTCGATGTCGACGTAATCGACCGCGACGCCGAATTCGGCCGCCACCGGCGCCAGTGCGTCGCGCAGGTCGTCGCACAGGTGGCACCAGCCGCGGCCGTAGAGCGTGAACATCGGCGCGTTACTTCTGGCGCGGCCGCACGGGCACGAACTGCGTGTTGTCGCCACGCCGCACCAGCACCGCGACCGCCTTCTGCGGATCGAGCTGCGCGGTCACGTCGGCGAACTGCTTCGCGTTCGTGATGTCGGTGTCGCCGACGCGCAGCACGATGTCACCGCGCTGCAGGCCCGCACGGGCGGCCGGGCCGTCGACGCCGTCGATCTGCACGCCGTTCTTCAGCTTCAGCGTCTTCATCTGCTCCGCCGTCAGGTCGCTGACCGTCAGACCGAGCGAATTGGTCTGGCGCGGCTTCTGCGGCGTGTTCTTGCGCTGCTCGGCCTTTGCCGTCGTTTCGGCCGGCGTTTCCGCGATCGTGATCGGCAGATCGCGTGCCTGACCCTTGCGCCATACGCTGACCGTCGCCTTCGTGCCGGGCTTCGTGTCGCCGACCATGCGCGGCAGATCCGAAGCCGTGTCGACAGAACGGCCATTGAACTTCAGGATGATGTCGCCCGGCTGGATACCCGCCTTGTCGGCCGGGCCACCCGGCTCGACGCTGCTGACGAGCGCGCCCTCGGCCTTCGGCAACCCGATCGAATCGGCCACGTCCTTCGTCACCTCGCCGATCGCCACCGCGATCCGGCCGCGCGTGACCTTGCCCGTCGCCTTCAGCTGGTCGGCCACGCGCATCGCCTCGTCGATCGGAATCGCGAACGAGATGCCCATGAAGCCGCCGGTACGGCTGTAGATCTGCGAGTTGATGCCGATCACCTCGCCCTGCATGTTGATCAGCGGGCCGCCCGAGTTGCCGGGGTTCACGGCGACGTCGGTCTGGATGAACGGCAGGTAGTCACCCGTATTGCGGCTCTTCGAGCTGACGATGCCGGCCGTGACCGTGTTGTCGAGGCCGAACGGCGAACCGATCGCGACGACCCACTCGCCAACGCGCACCTTGTTCGAATCGCCGATCGCGACGACCGGCAGGTTCGACGCCTGGATCTTGACGACAGCGACGTCCGTGCGATCGTCGACGCCGATCAGCTTCGCCTTGAATTCGCGCTTGTCGGTCAGCGTCACGTAGATGGTGTCCGCATCGTCGACGACGTGCGCATTGGTCATCACGTAGCCGTCGGCCGACACGATGAAGCCCGAGCCGACGCCGCGATTCTGTTCGGTGTCGGGCGGATTGTCCGGCGTCGGCGCGTTCTTCGGATTGCCGCCGCCATTGCCGCTACCGTTGCCCGGCGCCTGCGGCAAAGGAATGCCGAAGAAGCGGCGGAAGAATTCCGACATGTCGCCGTTGTCGAAGCCCGGCGGAAGCATGCCGCGCGGGCCGCTGCTCGTCGGCACGTTGGCGGTGGTCCGGATGTTCACGACGGCCGGCCCGACCTTTTCGACCAGATCGGCGAAGTCGGGCAGACTGGCAGCGGGAGCCGTCACCGCAAACGCGGTATGCGGCACGAGCGGCAGGCAGGCAGACAGCGCCGCCGCCGCGAGCCATTTGCGCAGCGCGAGTTTCATCATGTCGGAAGCCGTAGCGTTACTTGGAAGCCTTGTATTCTATGGCAGACGCGAACTGCTGCAACGTAGCCGGCGGCACTTCTCCGAGTACGGTGATCCAGTAGTCGCCACGGCGCTTCACGAGCACGTTCGTTGCGCCGGTGCTGCCCGCGCCTTCCTTGCGCGTATTCTTTTCGGCCGGCTCGATGAAAACCGAGATCGTCGCGAGACCGTCGGTGAAGACGGCCTGATCGACCGGGATCGGCGGCTCGCCCGCGTCGCGCGCGGCCATCGGCCGGCGCACTTCACGAATCTTCTGGAAACCGGCCACGCTCGGGGCAAGCTGCCAGCCCTGCGCTTCCATGTCGACCGTCGCGACCGGCGGCCGCACGACCGTCCAGCCGCTCAGGTTGCGCATGCCGGCCGCGATCGCGGCCTTGTCGCCGCTTGCACCGCCCGTCTGCAGTTGCGAGAACGCGATCTGCTCGAGCACGTGATCGTTCGCATCGAGCGTCTGCGAGCGCAGCAGCAGCCCCGTGCGCGCGTCCGCCCACAGCTTGTACGTGAAACGGTACGCATCCTTCGGCACGAGTTCGACGACCTGCGCGTCGATCCCTGCCACGCGGTCCTTGCCGAGCGACTTCGCGTCGTAGACGGACATCACGTGCTCGCCGCTCGCGCCGAGCAGCGCGGGGAACGAGTCACGCGTCTGACGGCGCTCGACCACGCACAGCTTGCGCTCGGGCACGAACGTGTACAGCTCGTCGTTATGTCGCAGCAGCTTGCGCGGCTTGCCGTCGAGCGTCTCGATGCGCTCGAACTCGCCGTCGCGGGACGCGACGTGCGCGATGCGCGACGACTGCACATACCCGCCGCGCTGGTAGACGAACGTGCCTTCGTAGCTCTGCTGCTGCGCCGCTTGCTGGACGCGGTCGAGCCAGTCGGCGGCACCCTTGCGGGTCGCGACGGGATCGTCCGGTTGCTGGGCGCTGGCAGGAAGGGATTGAACGGACAACAGGGCGGCTGCGCAAAGCAGGAGGGCCGGCAGCCGCTTCCATCCGGAGATGGCGTGATTCAACTGCAATGTCCGCATCGGGTTTATTGGCCTGGCGTGGTGGTCACGGCAGCGCGGATCAGCGGCATCGAACCCGTGACGACGGGCTGCTGCGCGAATTGCTGGTGCGCTTCAAGATATTGGTCGAGGCTGGCGTCGCGGATGATGTTGACGTCCTGCAGGCCCGGCTGGGCCGATGCCTGCGCAACCGTCACGCGCTGCAGGTTGCCGCCTTGCGGCGCACCGGCCGACGCGACCTGGACGGCGCCCGGGGCACCGGCCGTCTGCATTTGCGGGACGACGATCCACGTCAGCGTGGCCGCTGCGGCAGCGACCGCGAACGCGGGCACGACGCGCCGGCGCAGCGACAGAAGCTTGCGCGCAACGGGTGCGGCCGCCGGCGCGAGCAGGTGCGGCTCGCTTTCGAGCGCAGCCGACATGCGCGCGGTGAACGCCACGCTCAGCGCGGGCGACAGCGCGAGTTCGTCCGAGCGCAGCGCATCGCCGATCAGGTGGTAATGGGCCCACGTGGCGCGATCCGCGCGGTTGAGCTCAGCTAGAAACTGCCCGTTGTCCGGGCCCTCGAACATTTCGCCGTCGACCAGCGCGGAAAGGCGCTCGCCGCGCGAGCACGCTTGCGACTGCGTATTGACCGACCCCATGATGCTCCCCATCTTGCACACCCCGTCGTGACATCACGACTCTAACCGTAACTAGACCCCGACCCGCGTCGCTCCGCCTGTCGCGCTTACCAGCGCTTGCCTTCGGGCGTATCGAGCAGCGGACGCAATTTGGCAGCGATTGCCTCGCGTGCGCGGAAGATCCGCGACCGGACCGTCCCGATCGGACAGCCCATCATTTCCGCGATCTCTTCGTAGCTCAGGCCCTCGATCTCGCGCAGCGTAATTGCCTGGCGCAGTTCTTCGGGCAGCAGAGCCATGGCAGCGTTGACCGTCTCGGCAATCTGCTTGCTCATCAACATCGACTCAGGCGTGTTGATATCCCTTAGTTGGTCTGCGTCGGAGAAAGTTTCCGCTTCCTCCGCATCGGCCTCCGTCGAAGTCGGCGCCCGGCGGCCTTGCGTCGCAAGGTAGTTCTTCGCCGTGTTGACGGCAATTCGGTACAACCACGTATAGAACGCCGACTCGCCGCGGAATTGCGGCAGCGCACGATACGCCTTGATGAACGCGTCCTGGGCCACATCCTCGACCTCGGCGGGATCCCGCACGAGGCGCGAAATCAGCCGAATGATCTTGCGGTGGTATTTGGAGACCAGGAGTTCGAACGCTGCCTTGTCGCCCTTCTGTACGCGCTCGACCAGAGCCTGATCGATTTCTTTTTCACTCACCTGACAAATCCGTTAACTAGGGATGCAACGCGGAGCGCTATTGTAGCGTTCCCGCGCCGGCCGCTGGTTACGGTAGGTAACCGTGCCGCCGTCAAACCCGCCCCGCCGCGCCCGCCGTTCTCGCCAGCACGGACAGCGCGCTGAACGATGCGGCGTCGAGCGCATCGGCCGGAATCAGCAGCGGCCGGGCCCGCCGGGCGCCCTGCCCGACCGACAGCACCAGCAGCAGGCTGCTCCAGTGCGCATGCCCCGTCACGCGGCCGCGTGCCAGCAGGCGCCCGGTGCGGCCAAACGCCGCGACTTCCCCGAATGCATCGATCTGCAACTCGGCCGGCAGCCGGCGGGCACAGGCCCGCGCAGCGCACACGGCCAGCAGCGCGGCCGTCACGGCTGACACGCCTGCGCCGACGGCCGCGCCCGCGCGCGGCGCCCAGAACAGATAGGCCGACGCGGTAGCCGACGCGACGAACACGGCCAGCACGAAATACGACACGGCCGAGGCCCGCAACGCAAAGCGTTGCGGGCGCCCGGCCGGAGCATCGAATGGACTCGTCAAGCGATTGCGGCGTCAGACGCGCTTGAACACCAGCGTGCCGTTGGTACCGCCGAAGCCGAAGTTGTTCTTCACGGCAACGTCGATCTTCATGTCACGCGCTGTGTTCGCGCAGTAGTCGAGATCGCACTCCGGGTCCTGGTTGAAGATGTTGATGGTCGGCGGCGACACGTTGTTGTGCAGCGCCAGCACCGTGAACACCGATTCGAGGCCGCCCGCGCCGCCCAGCAGGTGGCCCGTCATCGACTTCGTCGAGTTCACGATGAGCTTGTACGCATGCTCGCCGAAGGCCGCCTTCACCGCGTCGGACTCGTTCTTGTCGCCCAGCGGCGTCGACGTGCCGTGCGCGTTCAGGTACTGGACCTCGTCCGCGTTCACGCCGGCGTCGCGCAGTGCCGCGACCATGCAGCGGCGCGGGCCGTCCATGTTCGGCGCGGTCATGTGGTATGCGTCGCCCGTCATGCCGAAGCCCGAGACTTCCGCGTAGATCTTCGCGCCGCGCGCCTTCGCCGCTTCGTACTCCTCGAGCACCATCACGCCGGCACCCTCGCCCAGCACGAAGCCGTCGCGGTCCTTGTCCCACGGACGGGATGCGCTGGCCGGATCGTCGTTGCGGGTCGACAGCGCACGCGCTGCCGCGAAACCGCCGATGCCGAGCGGCGACACGGTCGATTCGGCGCCGCCCGCAACCATCACGTCGGCGTCGCCGGCCTGGATCAGGCGCGCTGCGAGGCCGATGCTGTGCAGGCCGGTCGTGCAGGCCGTCACGGCCGCGAGGTTCGGGCCCTTCAGGCCGAACATGATGCTCAGGTGACCCGAGATCATGTTGATGATCGAACCCGGCACGAAGAATGGCGAAATCCGGCGCGGGCCGCGATCGACGTAGGTCTGGTGCGTATCTTCGATCATCGGCAGGCCGCCGATGCCGGAACCGACCATCACGCCGATGCGTTCCGCATTGGCTTCGTTCACTTCCAGCCCGCTGTCCTTGATGGCCTGGACGCCGGCGGCGATGCCGTAATGGATGAACGTATCCATGCTCCGGGCTTCCTTCGCCGGGATGTACTCCTCGGCGCTGAAACCCTTCACTTCGCCCGCGAAATGGCAGGCGAGGTTCGACGCATCGAACTTCGTGACGGTGGCGATACCGGACTTGCCGGCGACGAGATTGGCCCAGCCGTCGGCAACATTATTGCCAACAGGCGAAATCAGCCCCAGGCCTGTAACAACAACACGACGGCGGCTCACGGTAACCTCTTTTCCATTATTGGATGACAAAAACAAAAGCCACAGAGGCCACAGGAACCAGCCCTGCGAGCCCTGTGGCTGTTAGTCCGTCCGGCGCAAAGCCGGCAGGATGGCGCGTCAATCGCGAAGATCGCGGCGACGTGGCGGACAAGCGCGAAAGGCGCTTACGCCTTGACGTTTGCGCGAGCGTAGTCGATCGCTTGCTGAACGGTCGTGATCTTCTCTGCTTCTTCGTCCGGGATTTCCATGCCGAACTCGTCTTCCAGAGCCATCACCAGCTCGACCGTGTCGAGCGAGTCGGCGCCCAGGTCGTTCACGAACGAAGCTTCGTTCTTGATCTCGGCTTCCGCGACGCCCAGTTGTTCAGCGACGATCTTCTTGACACGTTGTTCGATGTTGTCCATTACCCCTCCGAGGGAAAGTTCAGATTTACAAGTGCGCGCATTTTATCAGGTTTGCTGACGCCAAAACGCGCGGTGGCTTGATGGTCGATCAAGCGCCGATCCGCCTGAAAAACGGGATACGGCGCGGATGGTAAACGAAAATCGTTACGACATGTACATGCCGCCGTTCACGTGCAGCGTCGTACCGGTGATGTAACCGGCTTGCGGCGATGCGAGGAACGCGACGGCATGGGCGATGTCTTCCGGGCTGCCGAGGCGGCCGAGCGGAATCTGGGTCTTGAGCGCGGCCTGCTGTTCTTCCGGCAGCGTCTTCGTCATGTCGGTGTCGATGAAGCCCGGCGCCACGCAGTTCACGGTGATGCCGCGGCTGCCGATTTCACGCGCAAGCGCACGCGTCATGCCCGCCACGCCGGCCTTCGCAGCCGCGTAGTTGACCTGACCCGGGTTGCCGGCCGAGCCGACCACCGACGTGATGTTGATGATGCGGCCGCCACGCGCCTTCATCATCGGGCGCAGCACCGCGCGCGACAGGCGGAACACCGACTTCAGGTTGGTGTCGATCACCGCGTCCCAGTCCTCGTCCTTCATCCGCATCGCGAGCTGGTCCTGCGTGATGCCCGCGTTGTTGACGAGCACGTTCAGCGCGCCGAATTCCTTCACGGTCGCGTCGATCAGCGCCTCGGCGGCTGCCGCGTCGTTGACGTTCAGCACCGCGCCGCGGCCCGTGACGCCCGCTTCCGCGAACGCCGCGGTAATCGCAGCGGCGCCCGATTCGCTCGTCGCCGTGCCGATCACCGTCGCACCCAGGCGCGCGAGTTCGAGCGCGATCGAACGGCCGATGCCGCGCGATGCGCCGGTGACGATCGCAACCTGTTTATCGAGAGTCTTGTCCATGAATCGAATATCCGTCTCTTGAGAAAAGGCGCCGCGTCAGGCGGTCACCAGCTTGAGTGCTTCGTCGAGCGAAGCCGGATCGAATACCGACGCGCCCGTCAGGTTGCCGTCGATGCGTTTCGTCAGGCCGGCGAGCACCTTGCCCGGGCCGCATTCGATCACGTGCGTGACGCCCGTGCCGGCGATGTGCTGTACGCACTCGACCCAGCGCACCGGGCCCGCGGCCTGGCGCACCAGCGCATCCTTGATCGCAGCCGGATCGCTGACCACGGCGACGTCGATGTTGTTGACGACGGGAATCTGCGGCGCCTTGACGTCGACGTTCGCAAGATAGTCGCGCAGTTGATCCGATGCCGGCTTGAGCAGCGACGAATGGAACGGCGCCGACACCGGCAGCGGCAGTGCGCGCTTCGCGCCCTTCGCCTTCGCGATCTCGCAGGCCTTTTCGACCGCGGCCTTGTTGCCTGCGATAACGACCTGCGCGGGCGCATTGAAGTTCACCGCTTCGACGACGCCCGCTTCCGCTGCTTCGGCGCAGACCGCGCGCACCGTGTCGTCATCGAGACCCAGGATCGCGGCCATGCCGCCCTGGCCGACCGGCACGGCCGTCTGCATCGCCTGCGCACGGAAGCGCACGAGCGGCACCGCGTCCTTGAACGCGAGCGCGCCGGCAGCGACGAGCGCCGTGTATTCGCCGAGGCTGTGGCCGGCGACGATCGCCGGCGCCGGGCCGCCTGCCTGCTGCCACGCGCGATAGCACGCATAGGCTGCGGTCAGCATCACGGGCTGCGTGTTGGTGGTGAGGCTCAGCTCTTCGGCCGGGCCTTCGGCGATCAGCTTGCCGAGATCCTGATTGAGTGCATCGGACGCTTCCTGGAGCGTCTCGCGCACGACGGCCAGATCGGCGAATGCGTTGAGCATGCCGACCGCCTGCGAGCCCTGCCCCGGAAATACGAATGCAAATTTCATATCGTCCCCAATTGAATCGATTCGGACGGCGCGCACGAATGGCGCGCCGATGGGATCCGCGCGCAGCAGTCGCGCGCCGCGGATCAGTAGCGGAAGACCGACGCGCCCCAGGTGAAGCCGCCGCCGACGCCTTCGATCAGCACGTGCTGGCCGCGCTGGATACGACCGTCGCGCACTGCGGTATCGAGCGCCAGCGGGATCGACGCGGCCGACGTGTTGCCGTGCTGGTCGACCGTCACGACCATGCGCTCCTGCGGCAGGCCGAGCTTGCGGCAGGTACTGGTCATGATGCGGATGTTGGCCTGGTGCGGAATCAGCCAGTCGATCTGCTCGGGCGCGAGATTCGCCTTCGCGAGCGCCTCGATCGCGACCTTCTCGAGCACGTTGACCGCGAGCTTGAACACGGCCTGACCGTCCATGTACAGGAACGCGCTGCCTTCGATCACGCCGCGATTGACGTTGCCTGGCGTGCAGAGGATGTGCGAATAGCTGCCGTCCGCGTGCAGCGCGCTGCCGAGCACGCCCGGCTCTTCCGATGCGGACAGGATCACCGCGCCCGCGCCGTCACCGAACAGCACGCAGGTCGTGCGGTCCTTGAAGTCGAGAATGCGCGAAAACGTCTCCGCGCCGACGACGAGCGCCGTGCGGTGCTGGCCGCTGCGGATGAAGCTGTCGGCCGTCGCCATCGCGTACGCGAAGCCCGAACACACGGCCTGCACGTCGAATGCCGCGCCGCCGTTCTTGATGCCGAGCTTGTTCTGCAGCAGGCACGCGGTGCTCGGGAACACGAAATCGGGGGTCGAAGTCGCGACGATGATCAGGTCGATCGACTGCGGATCGATGCCGGCGGCTTCGATCGCGCGACGCGACGCCTCGAGCGCGAGATCGCTGGTCGTGACGTCGGGTGCGGCGAAATGGCGCGCATGGATACCCGTGCGCGCAACGATCCATTCATCGCTCGTCTCGATGCCTTCCTTCGCAAGGCGATCGGTCAACTGCTGGTTCGTGACGCGGTCAGGCGGCAGGTAGCTGCCCGTGCCGAGCACGCGGGAATAGAGAGTCGATTGGGCCATTTATGCTTTAGAGGATTGCGCAGCGGAAGGGTCGGCGTGATGGCCTGCGGCGGGGCTTGCATGGCCCGCACCGCCCGCGTCGTGTTCGCCTTCGCCGAGCGACACTGAATTATCCGCCATCGCGCGCGCGAGGCGCTCCAGCACGCCGTTTTTGACGGCATCATACCCGCGTTTGATCGCCCACTCAAACGCGTAGGCATCGGCCGAACCGTGGCTCTTGATCACGAGGCTTTTCAGCCCCAGCAGCGCCGCGCCGTTGTACTGGCGGTGGTCGACGCGCTTCTTGAAACGCATCAGGACCGGCAGCGCGAGCAGCGCCATCAGCTTCGACATCAGCGAACGGCCGAACTCCTCGCGGATGATGTCCGACAGCATCTGCGCGAGCCCCTCGGACGTCTTCAGCGCGACGTTGCCGACGAAGCCGTCGCACACGATCACGTCGACCGTGCCCTTGTAGATGTCGTTGCCTTCGACGTTGCCGCGGAAATTGAGCGTGCTGGCACGCAGCAGTTCGCCTGCGCGCTTGATCGTCTCGTTGCCCTTGATCATCTCTTCGCCGATGTTCAGCAGGCCGATCGTCGGACGCTCCTTGCCTTCGAGCGCCGCCACGAGTGCGTGCCCCATTTCCGCGAACTGCAGCAGGTGCTGCGGCTCGCAGTCGACGTTCGCGCCGAGGTCCAGCATCATCGTGTAGCCGGTCGGGTTCGGCAGCGCGAACGCGATCGCGGGCCGCTCGATGCCGGGCAGCGTCTTGAGGACGTAACGGGAAACGGCCATCAGCGCGCCGGTATTGCCGGCGGAGATGCAGGCCTGTGCCGCGCCTTCCTTGACGTGGTTGAGTGCGACGCGCATCGAAGAATCCTTCTTCTTGCGCAGCGCCACTTCGACAGGGTCGTCCATCGCCACGACTTCGGTGGCGGGAACGATGGTCAGCGCGGGATCGTCGAGGGCTTTCAGCTTTTTCAACTGAGCGCGGATCGCGCTTTCGATGCCGACGAGCATCAGGTGCGCATCGGGATGCGCGCGGACGAACTTGACTGCTGCGGGAACGGTCACGGACGGGCCGTGGTCGCCTCCCATGCAATCGATTGTGAGCTTTACGGTCATGGAATGCGACGAATTTCAGGCACAAAAAAGCGGCAGTTGAATGCCGCCTTTTTGTTGAGCCAGGAAAGTGTCAAGCGAACCAGTTGTCACGCGAACGGCAAGCGTAGCGCGCAACGCGTGACTTGACGCTTAGTCGTTCTTCGTCTTGACGACTTTCTTGCCGCGGTAGTAGCCGTTCGGGCTGACGTGGTGACGCAGATGCACTTCACCCGTGCTCGGCTCGACTGCCAGCGGCGCTGCCGTCAGGAAATCGTGCGAACGATGCATGCCGCGCTTCGACGGCGACTTCTTGTTTTGCTGGACTGCCATGACTAACTCCTAAATAATTTTCCGGATTCTAACACAGCCCGATCCGGCGCTTAACTACCCTGGCCCAAAGCCTTTACGCCTTCCCGCGCCACAACTGCTTAGTGTTTCTTGGTGCCGTCACCGTCCTTCTTCAGCGCTTCCAGCGCTGCGAACGGATTCGGCCGTTTGCCTTCGTCCCCGGCTTCGTCGGACTCTTCGTCCGCCTCTTCCGCGGGACCGCTCGCACCCGACACGAGGCTTTCGTGAACTGCCGGGCAAACCTCGTGCTTGGGCACGAGCGGCAACGAAAGCAGCAACTCCTCTTCGATCAAGTCGACGAGATCGAACTGGCGTGAGCCCACGATCACATCGGCTTCATCGTCGTCGAGCGGAAATTCTTCAGCTTCTTCTTCGGTCGCGACGACCCGGTACGTCATGTCGACGTCGAACGTCTGGTCGTACGGGGTCATGCAGCGCTGGCACGTGAGCCACGCATCGCCGTGCACCGCAAGGCGCAGATACGGCTGCTGCCCGTCGGCGCCGTCGTCCTGCAATTCCTTCTGGGTGAACCCTTCCGCCTGCCATGTGAAGACCGTGTCGCGATCTGGCGCGTCCGCGGGCACTTCGTTTAACATGCGCGGCAGTTGCGAGAGGCGCACCGCACCCGCTGCCTGCCGCCCGCTGCGGGCGAACTCGAACAGGTCGATTGCATGCGGATCAAGCGCCGCAGCCGGTTTGCCAGAAGAAGTGTTCATATGCGCTCCTGCCTACAGGCTGACTTGCGAATCCGGCTTGGTACCGCTCGCGTACGGCTCATCCGCGGATGACGTACTTTACTTCCGAAGACCCGGCAGGCGCCACCACACGGAAGCCTGCCGACGAAAAGCGGGAAAGCATACCTGTTTTACCTTTTGCGGTCAATCACTTAAGCTTGCGTCCGCGCAACGCCGCACAACACCTGACGACTCACCGATCCAACCGACCATGCCGGATACCGTTTGCCGCCCGCCGCGGCTGATTCTTGCCTCCAGTTCACGCTACCGCCGCGCGCTCCTCGAGCGCCTCGGCATCCCCTTCGACGTCGTGTCGCCCGACCTCGACGAAACCCCGCACGACGGCGAAACGCCGGCCGCGACCGCCCTCCGGCTCGCCGGCGCGAAAGCGCGCGCCGTCGCCGCGACGATCGACGCGCCCGACGGCGTGCTCGTGATCGGGTCGGATCAGGTCGCGACCTTCGACGGGCTCCAGATCGGCAAGCCCGGCACCCATGAGCGCGCGCTCGCGCAACTCGTGTCGATGCAGGGCCGCGCAGTCGAGTTCCACAGCGCGCTCTGCCTGTACGACAGCCGGACGGGCGAAGCGCAGGTCGAGGACGTCGTCACGCACGTGCGCTTCCGCTCGCTGCCCGAGGCCGAACTCGACGCGTACCTGCGCGCCGAAACGCCGTACGACGTCGCCGGCAGCGCGAAGTCCGAGGGACTCGGCATCGCGCTGCTCGACGCGATCGACTCGAATGACCCGACCGCGCTCGTCGGCCTGCCGCTGATCGCGCTCACGCGCATGCTGCGCGCCGCCGACTATCCGTTGTTTGCAACCACCCGTGGAGACCGCGCATGACCGCCGGCACGCTTTACCTCGTCCCGAACACGCTCGGCGAAGGCGACGAATCGATGCTCGCGGCCGCCCTGCCCGCGGCCGTGCAGGCGCGCGCCGGCACGCTCGGCTATTACATCGGCGAGAACGCGAAGACGACGCGTGCATTTCTGAAGAAGATCGGCACGACGCGCCCGATCCAGGAAATCGAGATCAGCGAACTGAACGTCAACACGCCGGCCGGCGCCATCGACCGGCTGCTTGCGCCCGTGCTGGCCGGTGCGGACGCCGGCCTCGTGTCCGAAGCCGGCTGCCCGGCCGTCGCCGATCCCGGTGCGTTGCTGGTGCGCCGCGCGCACGAGCGCGGCGTGAAGGTGGTGCCGCTCGTCGGGCCGAGTTCGATCCTGCTTGCGCTGATGGCATCGGGCCTGAACGGCCAGAGCTTCGCGTTCAACGGCTACCTGCCGGTCGACGCGGCCGCGCGCGCCAAACGCCTGCGCGAACTCGAACAACTGTCACGCAAGGCGCGGCAGACGCAGATCTTCATCGAAACGCCGTACCGGAATCAGGCGATGCTCGACACGCTCGTCGCGACCTGCGCACCGTCGACGCAGATCTGCGTCGCGGCCGACCTGACCCTCCCGACCGAGACGATCGCGAGCCGCACCGTCACGGACTGGAAAAAGGCGCCTGCGCCGAATCTGCACAAGCGCCCTGCGATCTTCCTGCTGCTGGCGAACTGAACGCGGCAGGCGATCCGCCAGAGCCAGATGAACGGCAGGCCATCGCGACCCGCCCGCCTCCGGTCAGCGCAGGCTGACCGACGCGCCGCCGGCGGTCAGTGCCTTCATCGCGGCGCCGCCGACGGCCGCGCCGAACTTGCGCGCGACGCGGTTCGTCAGGCTTTCCTTCACCGTATAGTCGACGAGATCCGGCGCCTTCAGTACGTCACGCGCGACCGTGTCGGTCGTGCCGTAACCATCCGCCAGCCCGAGCTCGACGCTCTTCTCGCCGGTCCAGAACAGGCCCGAGAACATGTCGGGCGTCTCGTGCAGCCGCTTGCCGCGGCCATCCTTCACGGCCTTGATGAACTGCGCGTGCACCTGGTCGAGCAATGCCTGCGCATGCGCGTCCATCTTCGGCGTTTCCGGCGAGAACGGGTCGTAGAAGCCCTTGTTTTCACCCGACGTATGCAGGCGCCGCTCGACGCCGAGCTTGCCCATCAGCCCGGTAAAGCCGAACCCGTCCATCAGCACGCCGATCGACCCGACGATGCTCGCCTTGTCGACGAAAATCTTGTCGGCCGCGGACGCGATGTAATAGCCGCCCGATGCGCACATGTCGGTCACGACGACATACAACGGCTTGTCCGGATGCTTCGCGCGCAGCCGGCGGATCTCGTCGTAGACCATCCCGGCCTGCACCGGGCTGCCGCCCGGGCTGTTGATCCGCAGCACGACACCGGCCGTGCCGTCGTCGTCGAACGCGGCGTCGAGCGCCGTGTTGATGTCGTCGGCGTTTGCATTGACGCCGGCCGCGATCTCGCCGTCGATCGTCACGAGCGCCGTATGCCGCCCGCTCGACGAGAACTTCGAATCGCTCGAGAAATCGATCAGCGCGAACGCGAACAGCACGAATACGGCGAGGAACGCGAAGCGGAAGAAGATCTTCCAGCGCCGCGCCGCGCGCTGCTCCTTGACGGCCGCGAGCGCAATCCGCTCGAGCGCGGCACGCTCCCAGTTCGGTTCACGGCTATCGGGACGGGAGGAAGAATCCGGGGAATTCGGTTGGTCGGCCATGCAGGGTTGTCGTTAGTCGGTCGTGGCGGGAATGGCGGGACGCAGGTCGGCGTCGGGCACCCAGAATACCGCACGCCCGTCGGACGTGTCGCGCTCGTCGACCTCGACCGGCCGCAGGCGGCCACCGCGGCACGGGCCGCCGACGCACTTGCCGGTGTTCGGTTCGTAGATCGCGCCATGCGTCGCGCACATCAGATAGAGGCCCGACGATTCGAAGAACTGCCCTTCGGCCCAGTCGAGCTCCATCGGCACATGCGCGCAGCGATTCAGGTAACCGTATGCCTGGCCCTCGTAGCGCACGAAGAACACGACGGCCTGCTCGCCGCGCAGCGTCGCGTCGACGCGCACGCCGGCGCCGCCGTCGGCCAGCGCATCCGATGCGCACACGCGCACGGCGTCCGGCGCCGCGCTCATGCGTATTCCCGCAGCCACGTGGCCAGCGCGCCGACGTCCGGCGCGACGAAGCGTGGCGCGAGCGCGGCCAGTGCGTCGGCCGTGTGCGCGCCGTACGCGACGCCGACGCCAGCGGCCCCGGCACTCGCGGCCATCTGCAGGTCGTGGGTCGTGTCGCCGATCATCACGGTGCGCGACAGGTCCTGCCCCAATTCCCGCGACAGTTCGTGCAGCATCGCCGGATGCGGTTTCGAGAAGGTTTCGTCGGCGCAGCGCGTCGCATCGAACAGGCTCGTCAGCTTCGACTGGTCGAGCACGCGGTTCAACCCGACCCGACCCTTGCCGGTTGCAACGGCGAGCAGATAGCCCGTGTCGCGCAGTTCGGCGAGCAGTTCGCGCACGCCGGCGAACAACTCGATGCGCTGGTCGTCGAGCAGATAGTGATAGCGGTAGCGCTCGGCGAGCCGAGAATAGTCGGACGGATCGAGGGTCGGAGCCGTAATCTGCAGCGCATCGCGCAAGCCGAGGCCGATCACGTAGCGTGACGCCTCGTCGGACGGCGTGGGCAGGCCGAGATCGCGGCATGCGGCCTGGATGCTGTGCGCGATGTGCGCAGTCGAATCCATCAGCGTGCCGTCCCAGTCGAAGACGATCAGGTCAAATTGCTGTCGAGCCATGCGGTTCAGGCGGTATCGCGCAGTGCGCTGAGTTGATCGAGGAAGCGCCGGCATTCGTCCGGCAGCGGCGCATCGAACTGCAGCGCCTCGCCGGTCAGCGGATGGGCGAGCCGCAGCCGGTACGCATGCAGGAACATCCGTTTCAACGACGGCTGCGCATTCGCGCGCGCCAGCGCCTTGTTCAGTGCGAAATCGCCATACTTGGCGTCGCCGGCGATCGGCAGGCCGAGATGCGCGAGGTGCACACGGATCTGATGGGTCCGACCCGTTTTGAGTTCCGCTTCGAGAAGCGCGTACTCGGGCCACAGGTCGACGAGGTTGAACACCGTATGCGACGGGAGCCCGTCGTCCTGCACTCGCACGCGGCGCTCCCCTTCCGGGGTCGAATACTTGAACAGTGGCGCCTTCACCGCGCGGCGACGCCCCCAGTCGGACTGCCATTCACCGTGGACGCACGCGAAGTAGCGCTTGTCCATCTTGTTCTCGCGAATCTGTTCGTGCAGGCCCACCAGCGCCGTGCGCTTCTTCGCGAGCATCAGGATCCCGGACGTCTCGCGGTCGAGCCGATGCACGAGTTCGAGGAATTTCGCGCGCGGGCGCGCCTGGCGCATCTGCTCGATCACGCCGAACGCGACGCCGCTGCCGCCGTGGACCGCCACCCCGGCCGGCTTGTTGATGACGAGCATCGCGTCGTCCTCGAACAGCACGTCGAAGTGCGCGGGCGGCACGATGGTGGCTTCGGCACGCGCGAGGTCGGCGGCGGCCACGCGCACGGGCGGCACGCGGACGATGTCGCCGAACGCGAGCCGGTACTGCGCATCGACCCGGCCCTTGTTCACGCGCACTTCGCCGCTGCGCAGGATCCGGTAAATATGGCTTTTCGGCACGCCTTTACAGACGCGCAACAGGAAGTTGTCGATACGCTGACCGGCCGAGTTTTCGTCGATCTCGATCATCGATACCTGGCCGCTTGCGACCGAATTCTGGGATATTTTGCCTAACTCGTTCATACTGAATATAATTTTGCCCAGCCTGACGTTGCGGGCGGCCTCACCGGCCGGCCCGGACCAACCGGGCAAGGCGCAAGCGCAAACCGTTATTTTACTTGCGCCGGGGGTCTGCTGCTCGCCCCTAATCAAAGAGATGCAGCAAGTTGCACGCACGGCGCCGCCCGTCGGCAAGGATCGCGCCCACAGGCGGATTCGGTCGGCAAGGCGCCGCGGTAACGGAAAGTTGGTTGAAAAGAATTTGATCGGCAGCCCGACGGCGCGAAGTGCGTCCGCGCAGGCTGCCGGTTGCGAAAATTACGGCGTTGCGCCCGATTTGGCTCCGCGAAGCGTGCGGGGCCTGGCGACGTCAAACCAGGGAAGTACACCCCAGGCGGGAAAGTCGGGCTGGATTCGATACTCCCCGCTGCGGCCCGAGCCGCAGCATCTGCCGCCCGTTGGCACGCGCGTCGCATGGCGACGCGCCCCGCGGCAGTGCCCGGCCTCAGGCTTAGCGCGCTTTGACAGCGTGCGGTGTGTGGACGCCGTGCTTTGAAGCCGTGTTCGCAGGTGCCCTATGGCCGCCGGCCCCGTCTTTCGGGCCCAAGCGCCTCTTCAGGCAATTCTCCCCGCCATCGTTCCCGCTCCAGCGTGCTCGTGACAACACAACAAGGTGCGGCCTGCCGTCGTTCCCGCCCTCGCGACTGACAACCGCGAGGCGCCGCCAGCAGAGCCGCCTGGAGTCGTTCATGAAACGCATGCTGTTCAATGCGACGCAGCAGGAGGAGCTGCGCGTCGCCATCGTCGATGGGCAAAAGCTCATCGACATCGACATCGAGACAGCCGGGCGCGAACAGCGCAAAGGCAATATCTACAAAGGTGTCATCACCCGTATCGAGCCGTCGCTCGAAGCGTGCTTCGTCAACTACGGCGAGGACCGCCACGGCTTCCTGCCGTTCAAGGAAGTCGCCCGCCAGTACTTCAAGGAAGGCATCGACATGCGCTCCGCGCGCATCCAGGATGCCCTGCGCGAAGGCCAGGAACTGATCGTCCAGGTCGAGAAGGAAGAGCGCGGCAACAAGGGCGCCGCCCTCACCACGTTCATCTCGCTCGCCGGCCGCTACCTGGTGCTGATGCCGAACAATCCGCGCGGCGGCGGCGTGTCGCGCCGGATCGAAGGCGACGAGCGTCAGGAACTGCGCGAGACGATGGCGCAACTGCAGATCCCGGACGGCATGAGCATGATCGCCCGTACCGCGGGCATCGGCCGCAGCGCCGAGGAACTGCAGTGGGACCTGAACTACCTGCTGCAACTGTGGCGCGCGATCGAAGCGGCGTCGCAAAGCGGCAACCCCGGCCAGCCGATGCTGATCTATCTGGAATCGAGCCTCGTGATCCGCGCGATCCGGGACTATTTCCAGCCCGACATCGGCGAAATCCTGATCGATACGAACGAAATCCACGATCAGGCCCGCGCATTCATGGACATCGTGATGCCGGACAACGTCGCGAAGGTGAAGCGCTACCACGACGACGTGCCGCTGTTCTCCCGCTTCCAGATCGAACACCAGATCGAAACCGCGTACTCGCGCACGGTGCCGCTGCCGTCGGGTGGCGCGATCGTGATCGACCACACCGAAGCGCTCGTCGCGATCGACGTGAACTCGGCGCGTGCGACCAAGGGCGCGGACATCGAGGAAACGGCGACCCGCACGAACCTCGAAGCGGCCGACGAAGTCGCCCGTCAGCTCCGCCTGCGCGACCTCGGCGGCCTGATCGTGATCGATTTCATCGACATGGAATCGGCGAAGAGCCAGCGCGAAGTCGAGCAGCGCCTGAAAGACGCGCTCAAGCATGACCGCGCACGCGTCCAGATGGGCAAGATCTCCCGTTTCGGCCTGATGGAACTGTCGCGCCAGCGCCTGCGTCCGGCCCTGTCGGAAGGCAGCCACGTGACCTGCCCGCGTTGTAACGGCACCGGCCACATTCGCGATACCGAATCGTCCGCGCTGCAGGTCCTGCGGATCATTCAGGAAGAAGCGATGAAGGAAAACACCGCGGCGATCCACTGCCAGGTGCCGGTCGAGGTGACCGCCTTCCTGCTCAACGAAAAGCGTCAGGAAATCAACAAGATCGAGTCGCGCTTCAAGGTCGGCATCGTGCTGATCCCGAACAAGCACCTCGATACGCCGCACTATAAGCTCGAGCGCCTGCGCCACGACGACGCCCGTCTCGACGACCCGCGCGCGTCCTGGAAGATGGCCGAGGAAGCCGCCCGCGAACTCGAGTCAGAAACCGGCTACAGCAAGCGCGCGGCGGAAGTGAAGCCGAAGCAGGAAGCCGCGGTCAAGGGCATCACGCCCGAGCGTCCGGCACCGAGCCCGGCACCGCAGCGCCCGGTCGAACCCGTTGCAGCGCCCGCGCCTGTCGCGCCGGCAACCGGCGGCTTCATCGGCTGGCTGAAGGGCCTGTTCGGCGTATCGCCGGCGCCCGCAGCCGCACCGGTTGCTCCGGCCCCGGCGAAGGAGCAGACAGCCCGTCCGGCTCGCGGCGAACGCGCCGAGAAGTCCGAGCAACGCGGCGAACGCGGCGGCGATCGCAACCGCAACCGTCGCGGCGGCGCCCAGCAGGCGCAAGGCGGCCGCGACCAGGTCGCGGCAGGCCGTGGCCAGCCGCAACGCCACGAGCGCGAAGGCAAGGAAGTGCGCGAACCGCGTGAGGCTCGTGAGCCGCGTGAAGGCCGCGAACCGCGCGAGGGTCGTGAACCGCGTGAAGGTCGCGAGAACCGCGAAGGTCGCGAGGGCCGTAGCCCGCGCGAAGGCCGCGAGCCGCGTGAAAGCCGTGAGCCGCGCGAACCGCGCGAGAACCGCGAACCGCGTGAACCGCGCGAGCGTGTCGAGCAGCCGGACGGCGTTGAAGCTGCGGGTCGTGGCGAGCGCCAGGAACGTCGCGAGCGCCGCAAGCCGACTCAGCATGCGGCCACGCTGGAAACCGTCACCCGCGGCGAAACCCATCCGGACCCGGAAGCCGACAAGGCCGTCGCAGAAGCCCTGCCCGGCGCCGAACTGGCAGCCGACGCGGAAGCCGGCGCGCGTGATGGCGAGGAACGTCGCCGTCGCCGTCGCGGCCGCCGTGGCGGTCGTCGCGAGCGCGAGGAAGACGGCGCAGTCGTCGACCACGCCGAGCAAGGCGCAGAGGGTGAAGTGACGGTGCAAGCCGTGACGCCGGAAGCACCGGCTGCTGCCGAACCGGCCCAAACGGCCGCACCGGCAGTCGTCGTGGCAGCCGCCGCGGCAAGCGCCGTCGTCGCCGAAGCCGTGGTCGAGCACCATGCCGAACCGGCAGCACCGGCCGCTGTCGAGCCGCAGCCGGCACCGGTACACGTCGAAGCAGCGCCGGTCGAAGCAGCAGTGGTCGCCCAGGCAGCGGAACCGGCACCGGTCGCCGCGGCCGTCGATACGGAAGCCGGTCCGGCTCCGGTCGCGGTTTCGCCGACCGACGCGTTCGAAGTGCCGGCAGCACCTGTCGCCGTCGAGGCGCCGCAGCCGGCCCCCGTCGAGCAAGCCGCACCGGCCGTGACGACCGAAGCCGCGCCGGTGGCTGCGGAGCCGGCCCATGTCGAAGCCGCGCCGGTCGAGGCCGTCGCCGCACCGGCACCGACTCCGGCCCCCGCCCAACCGGCAGCCGCGCCCGCTTCGGCGAGCCTGGATACCGTGCTGGAGCAGGCTGGTCTCGTCTGGGTGAACACGGACGCCGGCAAGTTCGCCGCTGCGCAGGAAGCCGCGTCGCGCCTCCCGCGTCCGGCTCGCGTGCCGCGCGAACGCAAGGCGCTGCCGCCGGTCGATACGGCCCCGATGCAGCAGGTCGAAACGACGCATCACTGATCGACGCATCGTCCGACCAGAAAAAGCCCGCCTCCGGCGGGCTTTTTCATGTCCGCGCTGCGGGTTTCCGCCCACCGGACCGACCCGCCGCTTGCGGCTAAAATAGAGGTCTGGTTCGCACTTCTTTCAACATGTCCCGACGCATCATTCCTCTCGCCGACGTCAGCGGGATGCCGGACGTCTCCGGCGTCGCGCACGCCCCGGACGGCACGCTGACCGACACGTTCGCCAGGCCGCTGCGCGACCTGCGCATTTCGGTGACGGATCGCTGCAACTTCCGCTGCGTGTACTGCATGCCGCGCGCCGTCTTCGACAAGGACTACCCGTTCCTGCCGCACAGCGCGCTGCTAACGCACGAGGAAATCGAACGCGTGGCGCGACTCTTTGTCGCACATGGCGTCGAGAAGATCCGCATCACGGGTGGCGAGCCGCTGCTGCGCAAGAATCTCGAATTCCTGATCGAGCGCCTCGCCCGCCTGACCACGCACGACGGCCGCCCGCTCGACCTGACGCTCACGACCAACGGTTCGCTGCTCGCACGCAAGGCGCGCGCGCTGAAGGACGCCGGGCTCACGCGCGTGACGGTCAGCCTCGACGCGCTCGACGATACGTTGTTCAAGCGCATGAACGATGCCGAGTTCGCGAGCGCCGACGTGCTCGACGGCATCTTCGCGGCCCAGGCCGCGGGTCTCGCGCCGGTCAAGGTCAACATGGTCGTGAAGCGCGGCACCAACGACAGCGAGATCCTGCCGATGGCCGAGCGTTTCCGCGGTACCGGCGTGATCCTGCGCTTCATCGAATACATGGACGTCGGCACGTCGAACGGCTGGAACATGACCGAGGTGCTGCCATCGGCCGACGTCATCGCTCGGATCGCCGAACACTTCCCGCTCGTGCCGCTCGATCCGCACACGGCGGCAGAGACCGCGCAGCGCTGGGGCTATGCGGACGGCAGCGGCGAGATCGGCGTGATCTCCAGCGTCACGCAGGCCTTCTGCGGCGACTGCACGCGCGCGCGGCTGTCGACCGAAGGCAAGCTGTACCTGTGCCTGTTCGCGTCGACCGGCCACGACCTGCGCGCCCTCGTGCGCGGCGGCGCGAGCGACGCCGAGATCGCGACCGCGATCGCCCGCATCTGGCAGGCCCGCACCGACCGTTATTCGCAGCTGCGCGGCAGCGCGTCGGCCGACGCCGTGCCCGACGGCGCCGGCAAGCGGGTCGAGATGTCGTATATCGGCGGCTGACGCACGCCGCCCATCCCGCCCGCTTACCATGCCCGCCTCCGCCTCTCCCTCGATTGCCGGCCTGCTGCTCGCAGGCGGGCGCGCCACACGCATGGACGGCGTTGACAAGGGCCTGCAGTTGCTCGACGGCATGCCGCTCGCGCTGCACGTGCTGCGCCGGCTCTCGCCGCAGGTCGACGAGACGCTGATCAGCGCGAATCGCCATGCCGATCGCTATGCCGAACTCGGTGCGCCATTCGATGCGCGCATCGTCGCGGACGAAACACCCGACTTCCCCGGCCCGCTCGCGGGCCTGCTCGCCGGCATGCGGGCGGCACGCGCGCCGCTCGTCGCGTGCTCGCCATGCGATACACCCTATCTGCCGGCCGACCTCGTCGCACGGCTACAGGCGGCGCTCGACGCGCAGCAGGCCGACATCGCCATGGCGGTGACCGTCGATGCACAACAAGTGCGCTCGCCGCAGCCGACGTTCGCGCTGCTGCGCACGTCGCTGGCCGACGATCTCGCCGCCCGGCTCGCCGCCGGCGACCGCAAGGTGCGTGCGTGGTACGCACGCCACAAGACGGTCGAAGTCGAGTTTCATGACGAGCGTGCGTTTTACAATGCCAACTCCTGGCAGGAACTCGCCGCGCTGGCCCGCCGCTGACGGCACCCGCGCGGTTCCCGCCCGCCGCACGCGCAACCCGCGCCCAGGCACCCTCCTCGCGCCACCGGCCACGAACCCGATACGCCTTGCGGCGCAGTCCGACTGATGATCACGCAATCCTCGCCCGCCCCCCGAACCGCACCCGATTCCGATGCCCCGCTGTCGCTCGCCGACGCGCAGGCGCTCGCGTGCCGCTTCGCGGTGCCGGTCGACGCGTGTGACACGGTGGCGCTGCGCGAGGCACTCGATCGCGTGCTCGCGGCCGACGTGAACGCCCCGTTCGACATTCCCGCGTACGACAACTCGGCGATGGACGGCTACGCGTTCGACGGCAGTACGGGCACGCACGCATCGCCGCAAGCGGAGGTCACGCTGGCGGTCGCCGGCACGGCGCTCGCCGGCCATCCGTTCGACGGCGCCGTGGCGGCCGGATCATGCGTGCGCATCATGACGGGCGCGCCGATGCCGGCCGGCTGCGACACGGTGATTCCGCAGGAACGCGTGCGCGTCGACGGCGACACGATCGACTTCGCCGCGCACGACATCGCGCGCGGCGCGAACTGCCGCAAGGCCGGCGAGGATCTCGCGCGCGGCGCGTGCGCGCTTGCCGCAGGCCGCATCCTGCGGCCGTCCGATCTCGGCCTGCTCGCGTCATTCGGTGTCACCGAGGTTTCGGTGCGCCGACGCGTGCGCGTCGCCGTCTTCTCCACCGGCGACGAACTGCGCGAGCCCGGCGAGCCGCTCGGCCCCGGCACCCTGTACGACAGCAATCGCGGGATGCTGATCGCGATGCTCGAAAGGCTGCATGTCGACGTTGTCGATCTCGGGATCGTCCGCGACGACCCGGCCGCACTCGAAGCCGCGTTGCGCGGCGCGGTCGCCGCGCAGGCCGACGCAGTGATCACGTCGGGCGGCGTATCGGTCGGCGAAGCCGACTTCACGCGTGACGTCATGGCACGGCTCGGCGACGTGACGTTCGCCAGCGTCGCGCTGCGTCCCGGCCGGCCGCTCGCGTGCGGCACGCTCGCTCGCGCGGCCGAAGGCGCCGGTTACGCACTGTTCTTCGGGCTGCCCGGCAACCCGGTCGCGTCTGCCGTAACGTTCTACGCGATCGTGCGCCCCGCGCTGCTGACGCTGGCCGGCGCGCAGGCCCAGCCGCCGGCGATGCATTCCGCACTCAGCACGCAAGCGCTGAAGACGCGCCCGGGCCGCACCGACTACCTGCGCGGCGTCGCGACGCGCGCCGCCGACGGCCGCTGGCACGTCGCACCGGCCGGCTCGCAGAGTTCCGCGTCGCTGAGCGGCCTCGCGGCCGCCAACTGTTTCATCGTCCTGGGCCACGATACCGCGGCAGTCGACGCGGGCACCCCGGTCGACATCCTGCCGCTCGACGGCCTGATCTGAATTCCACTATCGGTATATCTCTACGGGGGCAATCCGCACATGAAGAAACAAATTTCGTCGATCGCAGCGGGGCAGACCGCAAAAGCGCTGATCCTCGTCTACCTGACGTTCAGCGTGCCGATCGTGCTGCTCGGCATTCTCGTCGCCTACGTCCGCTACGGGATGGTCGAACTGAGCACGATCCTGAGCGCGCTGCTGCTGAACGCCATCCTCGGCTTCGTGCTGCTGTGGATCGCATGCCACGCGTACAACTGGGTCGCATCGCGCTTCGGCGGCATCGAGATCGTGCTGTCCGACCCGCCGGAAGAAGCGTGAGCGGCACACCGCTGATCCGCGCGGCTCAGGCACGCGACGTCGGCGCGATCCTCGCGCTGATGCGCGAGCTGGCCGAGTTCGAGAAACTTGCGCACCTGTTCGTCGCGACCGAGGCCAATCTCGCCGACGCGCTGTTCGGCGAGCAGCCTGCCGCCGAGGCAAGGGTGGCCGAGCACGACGGCGCGATCGTCGCGTATGCGCTGTTCTTCCACAATTATTCGACGTTCCTCGGCCGTCGCGGCCTCTATCTCGAGGACCTGTACGTGCAGCCGTCGCAGCGCGGCACGGGCCTCGGCACCGCGATGCTGCGTCAACTCGCTGCCTTGGCCGTCGAGCGCCGTTGCGGACGCTTCGAATGGTCGGTCCTCGACTGGAACCAGCCGGCGATCGATTTCTACGAAAAGATGGGCGCAACCGTGCTGCCCGACTGGCGCATCGTTCGCGTCACGGGCGACGCACTGGATACGCTCGCCGGGCATTGACTGCGAGCCGGCCATCGCGTCAAACGAAAACGGGCGCCGCGGCGCCCGTTTTTACTTTCCAGCCGATCTCGGCCATGTGCGTCATGCGTCGTCCGCATCGGCACCGTCGGCCCCTTCCGCACCCAGCAGCCCTGCCGCCGTATCGCCCGGCAGCGCCTCGACCTGCTTCAGCTTGCGATTCATCACGCGCGTGCGCTGCTCGGCGGCCTCGATCGAGCGCGTGACCGTTTCGAGCTGCGACTTCGTTCGCGCGAGCACGTCGCCGAACTTGCCGAACTCCGTCTTCACCGCCCCGAGCACCTGCCACACCTCGCTCGACCGCTGTTCGATCGCGAGCGTACGGAACCCCATCTGCAGGCTGTTCAACAGTGCGGTGAGCGTCGTCGGGCCGGCGACCGTCACGCGATAGTCGCGCTGCAACAGGTCGGTCAGCCCCGGGCGGCGCAGGATCTCCGCATAGAGCCCTTCGGTCGGCAGGAACAGCAGCGCGAAATCAGTCGTGTGCGGCGGCGCGACGTACTTCTCGGCGATCGTGCGCGCCTCCAGCCGCACGCGCGCCTCGAGCGCGCGGGCCGCTTCCTCGACCGCCACCGCATCGGCACGCTCCTGCGCGTCAATCAGCCGCTCGTAGTCCTCGCGCGGGAATTTCGCGTCGATCGGCAACCATACGGGTGGCGCGTCGCGGGTGCCGGCCTCGCGCCCCGGCAGCCGGATCGCGAACTCGACGCGCTCGCTGCTCTTCGGCACCGTCGCGACGTTCTTCGCGTATTGCTCGGGCGTCAGCATCTGTTCGAGCAGCGCCTCGAGCTGCACTTCACCCCAGGTGCCGCGCGTCTTCACGTTGGTCAGCACCTTCTTCAGGTCGCCAACGCCCGCCGCGAGCGTCTGCATCTCGCCGAGCCCGCGATGCACCTGCTCGAGCCGGTCCGACACGAGCTTGAACGATTCGCCGAGCCGCTGCTCGAGCGTCGCGTGCAGTTTCTCGTCGACGGTGCGGCGCATCTCCTCGAGCTTCGCCGCGTTGTTCGTCTCGATTTCCTTCAGCCGCTGTTCGAGCGTCGCGCGCACCTCGCCGATCCGGCGGTCGTTCGCTTCGGTCAGTTGCGTGAGCTGCCGGTTCAACGTGTCGCCGAACAGCCTGAGCGCGCCTGTCTGCTCTTCGCGCGCCTGCTGCGCCTGGCGCTGCACGCTTTCGCGCATCGCGTCGAACTGCTGCGCGTTGCCGGCGACGAGCTTGCCGAGCTGCTGTGCAAAACCTTCGATCTGGTTGTTCTGCACGGTCGCGACGCTCGTCAGTTGCGCGGCGAGCGTCTGCTGAAGCTGCGCGAAGCTGCCGGCCAGCTCGGTGCGCGAGCCGCGCGCGTTCTCGACGATCTCGCCGCGCAATTCGCGTTCGAGCCGCTCGACTGCGCGCGCCTGCGCATGCGCGGCGTCCTCGATCTGGTCGCCGAGTATCGCCGCATCGTCGTGGCGGCCACCGCCACGCACGAGCGCGACGATCGCCACCGCAAGCGCGACGGCCAGCACGACGACCGCCGCAAGCAACAACGTCATCGTCATGCGCGCGACTTCCCGATCACGTCAGGGTTGATCGGATTCGGCGGCTGCCCAGCGCGCGGCCCTTCGCCCAGCGCGGCGATCAGGTTGTCGGCGGCGAGGTTCGCCATCGCGCGGCGCGTCTTTTCGGTCGCGCTCGCGATATGCGGCGTCAGCACGACGTTCGGCACCTCGAGCAGCGCCGGATGGACCGTCGGCTCGCCTTCGTACACGTCGAGGCCGGCCGCGGCAATCGTCCCATCGCGCAACGCGACGGCCAGCGCCGCGTCGTCGACGATCCCGCCGCGCGCGATGTTGGTCAGCGTCGCGGTGGGCTTCATCTTCGCGAGCTCGGCCGCGCCGATCGTGTGATGGTTCTCCTTCGTATACGGCAGCACGAGCACGACGTGATCGGCGCGGGCGAGCAGCGCGTCCTTCGACACGTATTCGGCATTGAGCTCGGCCTCGATCTCGGGCGCGACCCGCGACCGGTTGTGATAGATCACCTGCATCCCGAAACCGCGCGCGCGGCGCGCGAGCGCCTGGCCGATGCGCCCCATCCCGATGACGCCGAGCGTCGAGCCGTAGATGTCGCTGCCGAGGAAACCGTCGTACGCCCACTTCTGCCAGTGGCCGGCCCGCAGCCAGTGCTCGGATTCGGCGATCCGGCGGGCCGCGGCCATCATCAGCGCCCAGCCGAAATCGGCGGTCGACTCGTTCAGCACGTCAGGGGTGTTGGTGCCGAGCACGTTCGCCGCATTGAACGCGGCCATGTCGAAATTGTTGTAGCCGACCGCCATGTTCGCCACGACGCGCAGGCGCGGCGCTGCCGCGAGCTCCGCCGCACCGACCGGATCGCCGGCCGTCAGCGCGCCGTCCTTGTCGGCCAGACGCGCGGCGAGCGCGTCGGGCGCGAGTGCGTCGCCGTTGTTCCAGTCGACGTCGAAATACTGCTTGAGCCGCTCGATCACGTCCGGAAAGATCGGACGCGCGACCAGGATCTTCTGCATCGCCATCTCCGCATGCCACGGACGGATCGCCGCGCGCCATGCGCCGCCGGGACCGCCCGTTCTAGGTTGAAAATCGTCAGCTTACGCCGAGAAGAAGATCCACGACGTGAGCAGGAATACCGGTATCAGCACGACCAGCGCCCAGCCGAGATACGCGAAGAAGCTCGGCATCTTCACGCCGCGCGATTCGGCGATCGCTTTCACCATGAAGTTCGGCGCGTTGCCGATATAGCTGTTCGCGCCCATGAACACCGCGCCTGCGGAAATCGCGGCCAGCGTCGACGCGCCGGTCGTCATCAGCGACTGCGCATCGCCGCCCGCGAGGTTGAAGAACACGAGATAGGTCGGCGCATTGTCGAGGAACGACGACAGGATGCCGGTCGCCCAGAAGTACATCGCGTCGATCGGCTTGCCGTCCGGCCCCGTGACGAGATGGACGATCTGCGCGAATGCGCCGTCGGCACCGGCGCGCAGGATCACGATCACCGGCGCGATCGTCACGAAGATCCCCGCGAACAGCTTTGCGACTTCCTCGATCGGCGCCCAGTTGAACGCGTTGCCCTCGCGCGCGGAACGCGGCGTCAGCGCGAGCGACGCGAGCGTCACGCCCACGAGCGCGACGTCGCGCACGAAATTCTGCAACGCGACGTGCGTGCCCCACACGTCGAACGTGACGCCCGGCTTCCAGATGCCGCTCATCAGCACCAGGCCGATCACGGCCGCGAGCAGCACGAAATTGATCTTGCCGTCGATCGACAGCCGGTCGCTGTCGGGCGTCGGGTCGAGCGCGACCGGCCGCTCCTCGCCGCCCTTCCGGTAGAAGTACGTATCGAGCGCGAAGAACAGCGTCAGCAGCACCGCGCAGATGAACAGCATCGGCAGCGCAAGGTGCGTGGTCGTCCAGAAGAAGCTCACGCCATTCAGGAAACCGAGGAACAGCGGCGGATCGCCGAGCGGCGACAGCGAGCCGCCCGCGTTCGCGACGAGGAAGATGAAGAAGATCACGACGTGCACGACATGCTTGCGGTTGTCGTTGGCGCGCAGCAACGGCCGGATCAGCAGCATCGCGGCGCCCGTCGTGCCCATCACGCTGGCGAGCACCGTGCCGAGCGCGAGGATCGCGGTGTTCAGCTTCGGCGTGCCGTGCAGGTTGCCGTTCACGCAGATGCCGCCCGCGACCGTATAGAGCGCGGTGAGCAGCACGATGAAGGGGATATATTCCTCGAGCAGCGCATGCACGAGCGTACCGAACGCGGTGCCCGCGCCGAACGCGAACGCGAACGGGACCAGGAACAAGACTGCCCACCCGGCCGCGATCTTGCCGAAGTGGTGATGCCAGAACACGGGGGCGACGAGCGGGAACAGTGCGATGGACAGCAGGATCCCGGCGAACGGGATGCCCCAGAGAGCGGACAGCGTGGCACCGTCGAGCGTTGCGGCCGATGCAAGCGCGGGGACGGCGCCAAGCGCGATCCCCGACGCCATGCCCGCCCAGGCGGCATGTCGTTTCATGCAGAACTTCCTTGTTCGAGTGGTAGTGGATGCAGCGGGCGCGTCATGCGCCCCGTACGACGATCACGTGAACGCGGTACGGGCCATGCGCGCCCAGTACGATGGTCTGCTCGATATCGCCCGTGCGCGACGGGCCCGATACGAAGTTGACCGCGCGCGGCAATTCGCCGCGCTCCGAGCGGATCAGCGCAAAGGCGTCTTCGTGACCGGCGACGATCCGCGACGCGGGAACGATCGCGATGTGCGTTTCCGGCAGCAGGCCGGCCGACGCATAGGTGTCAGGGCCGGACAGCAGCACCAGCGAGCCCGTTTCGGCCGTCGCGCAAAAGCAGCCGGTGAGGCCGACCAGATCGCCGTCGCGCGGCTTGCGGCATTCGACCGACAGGCCTGCGCCCGCCCAGTCGAAATCGGCCAGCGTGCGCCACGCGACGGCCTGCGTCGGCAGGCCGTGGGCGCAAAGGTAGCGAGCCGCGGCGGCCGGTACGTCGGCAAGCGTCGCGACTTCGTCGACCGTCGTCGACAGGCGTACCGCTTCGTCGACGAAGGCCGCGACGAGATCGGCCGGCGCCGGCGGGCGCGGGCCTTCCGGATGACGGGCGAGATAATCGGTAACGCCGTCGCGCTCGGCCGCATCGGGTTCGGCCGCACGCCCCTGCGCCGCGCGAATGCGCGCGAGGATCTGGCGACGGGCAGCGGAAGTGTCCATGAACGGTCCTCGTGACGTTGGCGGGCGATACCGTCGGATTATACCGGCCGACCTCGCCGCCACGCAGTTTTGGCCGTTCGGCCGACGCTTACTTCGACGCGTCTTCCTCGACTGGCTGCGCGATGCCGAACACCTGGCGCAGGTAGGCGAGATACGCCTTGTCGTCGCACATGCTCTTACCCGGCGAATCCGACAGCTTCGCGACCGGCTGGCCGTTGCAGCGGACCATCTTGATCACGATCTGCAGCGGCACGTAGCCGAGATCGTTGGTGAGGTTCGTGCCGACGCCGAACGCAAGCTTGCAGCGGCCGCGGAAACGTTCGTACAACTGCATGACCTTCGGGATGTCGAGTGCGTCCGAGAACACGAGCACCTTGGTCCGCGGGTCGCAACGGTTCATCTCGTAATGACGCAGCATCCGCTCGCCCCATTCGAACGGATCGCCCGAATCGTGGCGCGCGCCGTCGAACAGCTTGCAGAAGTACATGTCGAAGTCGTTCAGGAATGCATCCATCCCGTAGACGTCCGACAGCGCGATCCCGAGGTCGCCGCGGTATTCCTTCGCCCACATCTCGAAGCCGTAGATCTGCGAATCGCGCAGCCGCGGGCCGAGGGCCTGGCAGGCCTGCAGGTACTCGTGCGCCATCGTGCCGAGCGGCGTGATGCCGTGCTTCATCGCATACAGCACGTTGCTGGTGCCCGCGAACTGCGGGCCGAGGCCGTCGCGCAGCGTGAGCGCGACCTCCTCGTGCCAGACTTTCGAGAAGCGCCGGCGCGTGCCGTAGTCGGCGATCTTGCAGTCGGCGAATTCGGGCTTCGCACCGAGCAGCTTGATCTTCTCGCGCAGCCGCTCGCGGCCCTCGCGATAGTCGGGCTCGCGCTGGGTATTGCGGAAATACACTTCGTTGACGATCGCGAGCACCGGGATCTCGAACAGGATCGTGTGCAGCCACGGCCCCGTGATCTCGATGTCGATTTCACCGTTGCCCTTCGGCGACGGCGTGATCGAGATGTACTTCTCGTTCAGGTGGAACAGCGCGAGGAAGTCGACGAAATCGCTCTTGATGAAACGCATCCGCCGCAGGTAGTCGAGTTCGACGTCGGAAAAACGCAGCGCGCACAGGCCGCGCACCTCGTCGCGGATCTCGTCGATGTACGGCACGAGATCGACGCCGGGCGTGCGGCACCGGAAACGGTATTCGACGCTTGCAGCGGGGAAGTGATGCAGGACGACCTGCATCATCGTGAACTTGTAGAGATCCGTGTCGAGCAGCGAAGTGATGATCATGATGACGGCAGCGCCAATATCGTGACAGGGCCCCGGCGCACCGCGCGCCGCCCGGTCTGCCGGCCATGTTACCCGAATGCGGGCCCGACCATCGTGAAACCGCCTGCCGCCACGCTCCGGCCGCACTGCCCGTTCCGGCGTATCGGACACGCACTGCCGCCGGGGCGTCCCTTCAGCGCCCCGTGGACGGCCCCATAAACTAATCACGAAACGATATAAGCCGGATAGCCGACCACGCCATGCGGGTTTTGCGCTTCAGTTACAATGCCGGTTTTGGCGCAAACGCCACCCCATATATACCGCCAAGCAGGAGCGTTTTAATGACTCACGTTGTGACCGAAGGCTGCATCAAGTGCAAATACACGGACTGCGTGGATGTGTGCCCGGTGGATTGCTTCCGTGAAGGTCCCAACTTTCTCGCCATCGATCCGGACGAGTGCATCGACTGCGCCGTGTGCGTCGCCGAGTGCCCGACCAATGCGATCTATGCCGAAGAAGACGTTCCGGGCGACCAGCAGCAGTTCACCGCGCTGAACGCCGAGCTGGCGAAGGACTGGCCGTCGATCACGAAGACCAAGCCGGCACCCGCCGACGCGGACGAGTGGAAGGACGTGCAGGACAAGCTGCACCTGCTCGAGCGCTGATCGCGCAGCGGCCGCAGAAATTTTTTTATGCGCCGCGGCTCAAAAGTATTGACGACCTGATCAACGCTCCATATAATCTCGTTTCTCTGCTGTTGTTGTTTGTTCCCCGATAGCTCAGTCGGTAGAGCGCCGGACTGTTAATCCGTAGGTCCCTGGTTCGAGCCCAGGTCGGGGAGCCAAAAACGCAAAGGCCCGTTGAAAGTGGACGGGCTTTTTGCTGGTAGACAAACACGCATGCAGATGTACCGATTTATTCCCCGATAGCTCAGTCGGTAGAGCGCCGGACTGTTAATCCGTAGGTCCCTGGTTCGAGCCCAGGTCGGGGAGCCAAATAGCGAAAGGCCCGTCATTCGACGGGCCTTTTGTTTTTCCGGCCCACCATTCGGCTTTCGTCGTCCGGTCGCGCGCGCATGCTAGAGTCTCTGTCCCGCATTCGCATCCGGTTCCGTCGATGAAGCACCGCCTCCTCCGCTCAGCCCCCTTCGCCCTCCTGCTTTCCGCGTTCGCCGCGGCGCCGCTCGCGCACGCGGAGGAAGTCGGCAGCGTCAACACCCATTTCCGCGTCACGGGCTCCGATCGCGTGGTCGTCGAGGCGTATGACGATCCGATCGTGAACGGCGTGACCTGCTACGTGTCGCGCGCCCGCACCGGCGGGATCAAGGGCACGCTCGGCGTCGCCGAGGATCCAAGCGAAGCGTCGATCGCATGCCGGCAGGTCGGCCCGATCAGCTTCAAGGAGCCGCTCAAGCAGCAGACCGACGTGTTCAGCGAGCGCATGTCGTTCATCTTCAAGACCCTGCATGTCGTGCGCGTGGTCGACACCAAGCGCAACACGATCGTCTACCTGACCTACAGCGACCGCATCGTGAGCGGCAGCCCGAAGAACGCCGTCACCGCGGTACCGATGCCGGCCGGCACGACGATTCCGGTCAAGTAAAGCCCGCGCCTGCCGGGCGCGCGAGCGATACACTGTCGATTCGACCGCTCCCGCGCCCGATCATGTCCGCCACCCGCCTTCCCGACTCCGCACGCTACTGGCGCACGCCGCTGCTGCCGGACGCGGATCTCCTCACGGCCACCTATCGCGATCATGCGTTCGCCCCCCATTGGCACGACGCGTACACGATCCCCGTGATTCTCGAGGGGGCGGAACGCTTCACCTATCGCGGCAGCGGCTATGTCGCCGAAACCGGCTCCGTGCCCGTCATCAATCCCGGCGAGGTGCATACGGGGTCGCGCGCGGCCGATGAAGGCTGGTGCTATCGCGTCAGCTACATGCCGGTCGAATTCATTCGCGAACTCGCCTGTTCGATCGCCGGCCGCCCGCAGGACGCGCCGTGGTTTGCGCCCGACGTGATTCGCGACGCCGATCTTGCGGCCCGGCTCACGCTGGCGCACCGGATGATGGAGGCCGGCAGCGAGCGCGCACTGCCCTTGCAGGCACATGGGCAGCCGGCTCATGATCCGGCGAGCGGCGCACCGCGCGCCTACGATCCGCTCGCCGCCGAAACGGCGATGCTCGATGCGTTGTCGACGCTGATCGTGCGCCATGCTGACGCACAGCCGCGACCGGCGCCGCTCACGGCGGACGAACCGCGCGTCGACGTCATGCGCGAGCGGCTCGCCGCCGACCTCGTGTGCACGGTGACACTCGACGAAGTCGCGCAGGCGGCCGGCCTGTCGCCGTTCCATGCGGCGCGCCTGTTCACCCGCACGACCGGCATGCCGCCGCATGCGTGGCGCAACCAGTTGCGCTTGCAGCGCGCGCTGGCGCCGCTGCGCGCGGGCGTGCCCGTCGCCGACGTCGCGGCGGCCAGCGGCTTCGTCGACCAAAGCCACTTCACCCGGCATTTCAAACGCATGTTCGGCGTGCCGCCCGGGCGCTGGCAGGCGAGCTGACGCGCAGCGTCCGGCCCGCCACCGCGATACCGCGCTCCCGCAAGCGCAAGAACATACAAGCCGGCACACTCCCTGCCCGCTATCCTCCCGTTCATGGAGGAGCACCCTTTGAATCCGATACCCGCATCGCCTGCCCGCCGCCCATTGAACGAATGGCTCGACGGTGCGCGCGACACGATCCCGATGATGATCGGCGCCGCCCCGTTCGGCGTGATTTTCGGCACGCTCGTGGGCGGCGGCCCGCTCGCCGCATGGCATGGCGCGCTGATGTCGCTCGTCGTGTTCGCGGGCTCCGCGCAGTTCATCGCGCTCGGCCTGATCGCGGGCAGCGCGAGCTTCATCGTCGTGCTCGCGACCACGCTGATCGTGAACCTGCGTCACCTGCTGTACAGCGCGACGCTCGCACCCTATGTCGCCCACCTGCCGCTGCGCTGGCGTGCGACGCTCGGCGCGCTGATGACCGACGAGGTGTTCGCGGTCGCCTATGCGCACTACCGGCATTTCCCGCCGGACGCGATCGGCCCCCACTACTTCTTCGGCTCGGGGCTCGCGATGTACCTGAACTGGCAGGTCTGGACGCTCGCGGGCATCGGCTTCGGCGCGGCATTCCCGGGCCTGCAGTCGCTTGGCCTCGATTTCGCGATGGCGGCGACCTTCATCGCGATCGTCGTCCCGCAACTCGGCACGCTGCGCTATTTCGCGGCAGCCGTGACGGCCGGCACACTCGCGTACTTCTGGCAGGGCTGGCCGTACAAGCTCGGGCTGCTCGGCGCGGTCGCCGCCGGCGTCGCGGTCGGTGTCGCGCTCACGTTGCTGCACGAACGCACGCGCGCCGGCTCGCGCACGGAGGCAGCATCGTGAGCTACGCGCTGCTGATCCTCGGGATGGCCGTCATCACTTACGCGATCCGCTCGACGCTGTTCCTGTTCGGCGAACGGCTGACCTTCCCGCCGCTCGTGCGGACCGCGCTCGGCTTCGTGCCCGTCACCGTGCTGACCGCGATCATCGTGCCGATGGTCGTCTCGCCGCACGGCGGCACCGCCGAGCTGAGCTGGCGCAATCCACAGCTCGTCGGCGCGCTCGCCGCCGTGCTCGTGTCGGCCGCCACCCGCCGCCCGCTCGTGACGATCGCGGCGGGGCTCGCGGTGTTCTTTTTCTGGCAAGGGGTCGTGCTGCCCCACTGGCTGCCCGCCTGAGTACTCACTCGGTCATTCGTACTCAAGTTTCCGCCCGGCGCGCCGATATAGGGAATGAATACCCGCCACCGGCCTCGGCGCGCACCGGTCAGTCGACGCTGCGCCCGTCCCGGTGCGCCGTGCCGGCCGCCGGCTGGCACGGGCCGCCATCGAGACGATTCATGGGCCAGATCACCCTTTCCCTCAAGGACGACACGCTCGAGTCCCTGCGCAAGGACTACGACGCGTTCGTCCGCGTGTCGCTGAAACTCGACCCGCAGTTCGCGACGCCGTCGTTCGAGGATTTCCTGCGCGCCAAGCTGCTCGACAACATGGTGCCGCTGACCGAGCACGCGGTGCAGCGGATGCTGCAGGGCGGCCAGTACGCGTGGGCAAAACGCACGCTCGACAAGGAATTTCCGGACGTCGTCGCGATCCTGATGCGACAGGCCGGTGAATTCGGCTTCGGCTTCGCGTCACGCTCCGAATGGACCCCCGACGAACTCGCGAAGGCTTGCCGCGACTGGGCGAAAGCGATCGTCGCCGAAGCGCAGGGCGACCCGTCGCTGATCGATCCGCTCGCCTCGCAGATCAAGGGGGCCGCGCAAGATATCCAGACGCTCGAGGAACTGATGCAGACGCCTGCGTGGCGGCTCGCGGAATCGCTGCGACAACGGGTCTACGAGGCCAAGCTCGCATGCGAGATGAGCGTCGGCAGCACCGCGCGCGACAAGCTCGGCGAACTGCGCGGGCTGCTGCGGCTCGGGCTCGCGCACGGCTCGTTCCAGAAGCAGGAAGCGCAGCAGATCATGGAGTACCTGCGGCTGCTGAAGCCGGAGATCTTCGTCGAGGAACCGTACGACGTCTTCGCCCGGCTCGCCGCGTGGCTGCGCAACGTTTTCACCCCGACGGCCGCGCGGCCGGCGCAGGGTCAGCCGGGCCAAGGGCAAAGCCAACGGCGGCCGTAACGGCGCGCCCGATCGCACCGACCAATGAAAGCAGCCCGGTTCGCGCAACGCGAACCGGGCCGTCGGATGGCCGCCGTCGCGACGCGCCGTCGAGGGCGAGTGTCGCGCGGCGCCTGCCGCGCCTTACTGCGTGGCGCCCTGGGCCGATGCACCGCCCTCGGCACCGACCGACGCACCGCCTTCGGTCGCTTCGCCGGCCTTCGCCTTGGCCGAGCCGACATGGCTCTTGGCCGACTTCGCGGCATGCTTCGTGTGCTTCTTGGCCGAGTGGACAGCCGACGACGTCGACTCCTTCGCGCCATCGGCTGCCGCGCCGACCGCATCGGTTGCGCCGCCGACCGCATTACCCGACGCGTTCGCGCCCGCACCGCCCTGCACGCCGGCACCGGCCGCCGGCGTCTGCGCCTGTACGCCGGCACCGGCTGCACCCTGCACCGCCGTACCCGTCTGGGCAAATGCGGCCGAAGTGGCGAACGCCGTCAACGCGGCACCGATCAGCATCGTACGAATCTTGGACATGGCAATTCTCCTCAGGAAGTTGTGCGCCCGAACCGCAGCGATGCGGTCCGTTGCGTCCCCCGCCGCAACACGCAGCAGGTACGACAAAAGACCCGCGGCCCGCGCGGCCGGTTCTCGAATCTCTCAGACTGTTACCCACCGTTTCATTTGCTGACGAATGGCTCACACTCCCTCACAACTGAGGGCCGCAGCCGGCCGCGCTCGCGCGCCGGCCCGCGGTGCCGTATGATGCGAGGCGATTCCTCCCGCGCAATGCGCACCTCCTTCGTCATGCCCAATCTGGATTTCACGCTGACCGGCGAATACGTCGAGCTGCACAACCTCCTCAAGATCACCGGCCTCGCGGACAGCGGCGGCACCGCGAAGCTGATCGTCGCGTCCGGCGCGGTGAAAGTCGACGGCGCTGTCGAGCTGCGCAAGACCTGCAAGATCCGCGCGGGCCAGGTCGTCCTGCTCGGCGACACGCGCATTGCAGTGCGCGAAGCCTAGGGCCGACGGTTCCCCCTGCCTGCGACATGGCCATCGGCGCGCGCGTTCGACACCGTTCGAATAAAGCCGTAAGCTAGCCGTCTCTCAAAATAAATACATATAGCGCGGGCCCGCACTCGTGCGAGCGCCCATTCCATGTCGCATTCCGGTCTTACGCGGACGGCCGCCGCGCCGCCGTCCCTGTCCAGTCATGCCGCCGATACCGCGCGCCTCGCCGCGCCGCTCGCGATCGCGCAGCTCTCGCAGATGGCGATGAGCGTCACCGACACGGTGCTGCTCGGCTCGCTCGGCCCCGATTCGCTCGCGGCGGGCGGGCTCGGCGCGAACTTCTTCTTCGTCATCGTGACCGTGCTGCAAGGCGTGCTGTCGTCGGTCAGCGTCAGCGTCGCGCATGCGCGTGGCGCCAAGGCCGACGAGCGCGTCCCGCACATCTACTGGACCGGCTTCGCGCTGTCCGTGCTGCTCGCGATTCCGGCCGTCATCGCGCTGTCGCTGTCCGAACCGATCCTGCTGATGTTCCACGAGCCGCCGCTGCTCGCCCATCACGTCGGCGAATACACCGGCATCCTGCGCTTCGCCGCGCTCGGCAGCCTGATCGGCGTCGGGCTGATGCGCGCGTTCCTGCCGGCGATCGGCGCGGCGCGCCGGCTGCTGTGGGTGTCGATCGGCGGCGTCGGCGTGAACGGCGTGCTGAACTACGGGCTGATCCACGGCGCGTTCGGGCTGCCGCGCCTGGGTTTCCTCGGTTCAGCGGTCGCGACGACGATCACGATCTGGCTCACCGCATTCGCCCTGATCTGGCTGCTGCACGGCCGGCAACGCTTCCGTCATTTCGTCACGGCCGCCCGCCCGAAGCTGCCGATGATGGGCGAGCTGATCGGCATCGGCTGGCCCGTCGCGATCACGTACGGGGTCGAGTCGACGCTGTTTCTCGCGACCGGCCTGACGATCGGCGTGCTCGGCGCGACGTCGCTGGCCGCGCACCAGATCGCGCTGAACGTCGCATCGGTGGCGTTCATGGTGCCGCTCGCGATCGGTCAGGCCGCCAACGTGCGGGTCGGTTACTGGGTCGGCGCTGGGGCGCCCGTCGCCGCGCGGCATGCCGGCTTCGTCGCGCTCGGCCTCGGTGTGGCGTTCATGACGCTGTCGGGCATCGTGCTGATCGTCGCGCCGCATGCGATCGTCGGCCTGTACCTGAACCTCGACGATCCGGCCAACGCGGCCACCGTGTCGCTCGCCGCGTCGCTGCTCGGCATCGCCGCGGTGTTCCAGATCGTCGACGGCGCGCAGACCGTCGCGTCGGGTGCGCTGCGTGGCCTGAAGGACACGCGCATCCCGATGCTCGCGGCCACCCTCGGCTACTGGGGCATCGGTTTTCCGACCGGCTACTGGTTCGCGTTCCATGTGGGCCTCGGCGCCCGCGGCCTCTGGTGGGGCCTCGCGGCCGGCCTCGCCAGCGTGGCCGTGCTGATGGCGTGGCGCTTTCATCTGAAGAGCGCGTCGCTCGTGACGTCGCCGCACTGAACGCGACAAGACGCGAAATCCGGGCCGGCGCTATGCTAGTCGGCTGAAGATCTCGAGACGCCGCGCAAGCGGCGCGACTGCCTCACGATACGTCTGATTACGTCTGATGCCGCGCGACCACGCGCGGCCTTTCCCCTTTTCTGGAGGAGTGGATCATGAACGAAGCAGTTCGGATGGAACGCGATACGTTCGGCGAGATCGCCGTGCCGGCCGACCGGCTCTGGGGCGCGCAGACCGAGCGCTCGCTGCAGAATTTCCGGATCTCGACCGAGAAGCAGTCGCCCGAGCTGATCCACGCGCTCGCGATCGTCAAGCGCGCCGCGGCGGCCGTGAACCAGTCGCTCGGCGTGCTGGCCGACGACAAGGCGCGCGCGATCATCGACGCGGCCGACGAGATCATCGCCGGCAAGCATCCGCGCGAATTCCCGCTCGCCGTGTGGCAGACGGGCTCCGGCACGCAGACCAACATGAACCTCAACGAGGTGATCGCGAATCGCGCGAGCGAACTGATGGGCGGCGAGCGCGGCGAAGCGCGCAAGGTTCATCCGAACGACGACGTGAACCGCGGCCAGTCGTCGAACGACGTCTTTCCGACCGCGATGCACATCGCGGCCGCGTACGCGATCGTCAACCACCTGCTGCCGGCGCTGCGCACGCTGCGCACGACGCTCGACGCGAAGTCGAAGGCGTTCGCCGACATCGTGAAGATCGGCCGCACGCACCTGCAGGACGCGACGCCGCTCACGCTCGGCCAGGAGTTTTCCGGTTACGTCGCGCAGCTCGACCAGGGCATCCGTCACGTCGAATCGGCATTGCCGCACCTGTACGAACTCGCGCTCGGCGGCACCGCGGTCGGCACGGGGCTGAACGCGCATCCGGAGTTCGCGGTGCGCGTCGCCGATGAAATCGGCCGGCTCGCGAAGCTGCCGTTCGTGACGGCGCCGAGCAAGTTCGAGGTGATGGCAGCGGCCGATGCGCTGGTGTTCGCACACGGCGCGCTGAAGACGGTCGCGGCCGGCCTGATGAAGATCGCGAACGATGTCCGCTGGCTCGCGAGCGGGCCGCGCTGCGGGCTCGGGGAACTGTCGATTCCTGAAAACGAGCCGGGCAGCTCGATCATGCCGGGCAAGGTGAACCCGACGCAGTCCGAAGCCGTAACGATGCTCTGCTGTCAGGTGTTCGGCAACGACGTCGCGGTCAACGTCGGCGGCGCGAGCGGCAATTTCGAGCTGAACGTGTTCCGGCCGATGATCGCGCACAACGTGCTGCAGTCGGTGCGGCTGCTCGCCGACGGCGCGCAGAGCTTCAACGACCATTGCGCGGTGGGCATCGAGCCGAACCGCTCGCGGATCGACCTGCTGCTGAACGAATCGCTGATGCTGGTGACGGCGCTCAATCCGCACATCGGCTACGACAAGTCGGCGCAGATCGCGAAGAAGGCGCACAAGGAAGGCACGACGCTGAAGGCGGCCGCGCTCGCGCTCGGCTACCTGACCGAGGCGGAATTCGATGCGTGGGTACGTCCCGAGCAGATGATCGGGACGCAGTAACGGCAGTTACGGCAGGAAGAGGCAGGATGACGGGCGCGGCGCGATGCGCGGCGCCCGCAGCGGTCAGACCGCGCCCTTCGCGACCTCTTCCGGCTTCATCTCGACGATCTTGTCGAGCGCGGCCCGCACGTCGGCCGCATATTTCGCGAGCACCTTCTGCTCGTCGGTCTCGGGCACGAACGGCGGCACCGGCACCGGGTTGCCGTTCTCGTCGACCGCGACGAACACGACGAGGCAATCGGTCGTCTGGCGCAGCATGCCGCCCTTCGGATCGCCGGCATGCACGGACACATGGATGTGCATGCTGGTGCGGCCCGTCGCGACGACGCGCGCCTTCAGCTCGACCAGATTGCCGACCATGATCGGACGCTGGAAACGGATGTTGCCGACGCTGACCGTCACGCAATAGCGGCTCGACCAGACGGCCGCGCACGCATACGCAACCTCGTCGATCCACTTCATCAGCGCGCCGCCGTGCACCTTGCCGCCGAAGTTCACGGACGACGGCTCGGCGAGGAAGCGGAAGACGGTTTCGGTGCGGTCGAGGGCGGCCGGTACGGGGGACGGTTGGGACATCTTGTTGGCTCCAGGCGGCAGGGGCGCTGTAATCGGGCCATTATACGTTGCACTGCGGCAACGCGTCGCGGGGCGCCCCGTGTGGCGCGGCTTCCGGCGATATGCCCAGCGCGCGCACGGCCGCCTCGGTCAGCGACGCACCGTGATGCCCTGATCGATCGTTCCGTACATCTCGATGCTGCCGCCGCGCTCGCCGGACGCGCCCGCACCGCCTTGCACACAGGCCGCGCAGACGAGCGCGGCCGCCAGCAAACAGAAAATCGTCTTCATCATTGCATCGTGTCCCGTGCGGCCGCCCGCTGCGGCCGCTTTCGGCCATTCTACGCGCGCGCCGCAAGCGGCCGCAGCCGGGGTCCGCCGCATCGCCGACGCCCGCGCCAGTGCATCCGACATTTCAGCCAAAAGCGAAACATCGCATGCGCGCGCCCACTACACTGAAGCTCATCCCGCCTGACGAGACACGACGATGACCGACCAAGACGACCACCACTTTCCGGGCCTGAGCCGCATCGGCTCGCTGATCGCCGACCCGGGGCGCGCCGCGATGCTGTGGGTGCTGATGGACGGCAGCGCGCGACCGGCAGGCGAGTTGACGATGATCGCGGGGCTGTCGCCGTCCGCCGCAAGCGCCCATCTCGCGCGCTTGACCGAGGGCGGCCTGCTCGCGCTCGACGTGCGCGGCCGGCACCGCTACTACCGCATCGCATCGGCCGACATCGCGGCATCGCTCGAGGCGCTCGCGAACGTCGCCCGCGCAGCCGCGCCGCATCGCCCGGTTCCGGCGCCGTCCCGCACGGTTCCGGCCGAGTTGCGCTATGCGCGCACCTGCTACGACCACATGGCCGGCGAACTCGCGGTGCGCATCTTCGACGGGCTCACCGCGCGCGGCTGGCTGCTTGCCGACGGCGATGCGATCGAGATTACCGAGCTCGGCACCCAGGCGCTCGCGCAATGGGGCATCGACGTCGCTCAGCAGCGCACGCGCCGGCGCCGCTTCGCATGCGGCTGCCTCGACTGGAGCGAACGGCGCTCGCATCTCGGCGGCGCACTCGGTGCGGCGCTGCTCGAGCGCTTCTGCGCGCACGGCTGGATCGAACGCGCCGCACGGCCGCGCGTGCTGCGCGTCACAGTGCCCGGACAGCAGGTTTTCGACGAGTGGCTTACGTCCGCTTGACGCCCGGATTGCGTCTGCACGACAACGGCGCGCGATGGACAGGTTTTGTTACATCGCGTGCCATTCGACTTACAAAACACCGAGCATTGAAACAGGCCGAACGGATATTGTGAACTCAGCGGCACGAATCGACGCGCCGCGACAATGACGAAGACGCTCACCATGGCCACCCTGTTCACGCTCAAGCGAACCGCCCGCTGCACGCTGGTCGCGTTCGTCGCGCTTGCGGCACTGCCCCCCGCATTCGCGCAATCGGCCGGCGCGCCGCCCTATGCGGCCGCGGCACGGCAACCGGGCGGCGATCCACCCAGCCGTGTCGCGCGGCTCAATTACCTGTCGGGCGCCGTGACGACCGAACCGGCCGGCACCGATACGTGGTCGTATGCTGCCGTGAACCGGCCGCTGACGACCGGCGACCAGCTCTGGAACGATGCCGGTGCGCGCTCGGAACTGCACATCGGCTCGACCGCGGTGCGGCTCGGTGAATCGACGAGTTTGTCGGTGCTGAACCTGGACGACACGACGACCCAGTTGAAAGTGGGGCTCGGCACCGTATCGACGCACGTGCGCGATCTGCCGGCCGGTGGATCGTACGAAATCGACACGCCTAATCTCGCGCTCGGCATCACGGGCCCCGGCGACTATCGCGTCGACGTCGCGCCGAACGGTGCGAGCACGACGGTCACGGTGCGCAGCGGCAGTGCGACCGTCTACGGCAGCAACGGCCAGTACCCGCTGTCGCCCGGGCAGCAGGTCGTGTTCACGGGCACCGACCTGCAGGTCGCGCAGCAATCCGCCGCCCCGGGCCCCGATCCGCTCGACCAGTGGGCCGCCAGCCGCGACGCGGCCGAGGAGCGCTCGGTATCGGCCCGCTATGTGTCCCGCGACATCCCCGGCTACCAGGATCTCGACGCGAACGGCACGTGGCGCGAAACCCCGAACTACGGCCAGGTCTGGGTGCCGAACGACACGCCGGCCGACTGGGCGCCGTATCACGACGGCCACTGGATCTGGCAGGCACCGTGGGGCTGGACGTGGGTCGACGACGCGCCGTGGGGTTTCGCACCGTATCACTACGGCCGCTGGGCATACGTTGACGATAGCTGGGCCTGGGTGCCGGGCCCGATGGTCGTCAGCCAGCCGCCGGTCTATGCGCCGGCACTGGTCGCGTTCGTCGGCGGTGGCGGCGGCCCCGATTGGAGTGTCGCGCTCACGGTGGGCGGCGTCGCCGCGGCCGGCTGCGCGTGGTTCGCGCTCGGCCCGGGCGAACCGTGGCATCCGGGCTGGGGCGGCTGGAGCCCGCACTACTACGACCGCGTGAACCGCAACGTCGTGGTGAACAACGTCAACGTGAACAAGACCGTGAACGTGACGAACATCACCAATGTCACCAATATCACCAACATCAACAAGACGTACGTGAACTTCCGCGCGCCGCACGCGATCACGGCCGTACCGGCCTCCGCGTTCGTGCACGGCCAGCCGGTCGCGCACTTCTCGCAGCACATCGATCCGCAACAATGGCGCAACGCGCACGTCACGCCGGGGACACCGGGCATTGCACCAGTGCGCCAGAGCTTCACGGGCGGGTTGCGCAATGCGAGCTACCGTCCGCCTGCCGCGATTGCCCAGCACCCGTACGTCGCGACGCGCAATCCCGCCGTGCCGGCCGCGTATCGCGACCATGCGGCGGCCCACCTCGCGCAGCAAGGCGGGCGCGTACCGGGTGCCGGCGCACCTGTCGTGAAGACGAACGTGCCGGCCGACTATACGGCTCGCCCGGTCCGCATTCCGGGCAAGCCGGACGGCGGCGCATGGGCGATGCGCAACGTGCAGCTCGTGAATCCGCACGGCCCCGTCGTGCAACCGGCTCGCGCGCCTCGCGAAGGCCAGCCGGCCGCCGTGCAGGCCGGGCGGCCTGGCACACCGATGCCGGGCATGCCGATGCCGGGCATGCCGAATGTCGCGCGGCCGGCGAACGGCGCCCCCCCCAACGCAGCGCATTTCGCCAACGGCGGCATGCCGCAGGCGCCCGGCAACCCGGTGCCGCATCAGGCATTCGGCCCCGGCAACGGCGTCCCGCATCCGCCGGTCGCGAACAACGGTCCGGCGGGCATCGGCAATGCACACGCGGCCGAAACGCCGTCACCCGCGTGGATGCAGCCGCACACGCCGATGGAGCGTCAACGCCCTGCGCCGCCGACCGCGCTTCACGCGGCGGGCCAGAATGCGCTGCCGCCCGTGCGAAGCGCGGCGGTACCACATCCGGAAGGTGTGCCGACGCCGCAGGGCGCGCAGCCCGGCAGCCGGAACGAAGCGCCGCGCGCCCTGCCGCAACCGCGGCTCGACAACACCGCGCAGATTCCGCAGCCGCGTCCGCGCCCCGATTTCCAGTCGCCAGCCCAGCATGGGCAATCGCAACCGCACGCCGATTTCGCACAACCGGAGCCGCATCGCGAAGTCGCGCCACCCCGTGTGAACGAGTACCGTCCGCCGGCCCCCGCCGTGCACGACATGCCGCGCCCGCAACCGCAGGCGCCGCGCATGGAGCCTCGGCCGCAACCTGCACCGCGTATGGAGCCGCGACCGCAGCCGGCGCCGCGCATGGAACCGCGTCCGTCGATGCCCGCTCCGCGCATGGAACCGCGGCCGCAACCGGCGCCGCACGTCGAGGCGCCTCACCCGAGCAACCCGCCGCCGCAAGGCGGTCACGAAGAGCGGCATCGCCAGTAAAAGCGCCGCAAACGTGAAACAAAAAGGCCCGACCGGGATCAGCCGGTCGGGCCATTTTTCCACGGGGCGCGGCGCGATGCATCCGCGCGGCCCGGGTTGCTCGATCAGACCGCCATCGGTGCGGTCAGCGGCTCATGGTGGCGGTAGCCGACGAGCGAGAAATCGGACGGCTCGATCTGTTCCAGCCACTCGGGCGCGTAGACGCCCGTCTTCGCGTATTCCGGCACGCGCGCGGCAATCTCGAGCCGCGGGCTCTCGTAAGGCTCGCGCGTGAGCTGGCGCTGCAGCATGTCGAGCTGGTTCTCGTAGATGTGCGCGTCGCCGATGAAATACGTGAACCAGCGCGGCGTGTAGCCCGTCAGGCGGCCAACGAGTTCCAGCAGCGCGGCCCCTTCCGTCAGGTTGAACGGCGTACCGAGGCCGACGTCGTTGCTGCGGATGTACAGGCACAGCGAGATTTCGCGCTTCGTCGCATTCGGCAGGAACTGGTACAGCAGGTGGCACGCGGGTAGCGCGATCTGGTCGAGCACGGCCGGATTCCACGCGTGAAACAGGATGCGGCGGTCGGACGGATTCTCCATGATCGTGTCCAGGCACTGGCGCAACTGGTCGATCGCCTTGTACAGCAGCACCTTCGGCGCGCCGTCTTCGTCGAAACGCGTGACGATCCGGAAGCCGCGGCGCGTCGCATCGGCGATCTGCGCGTCGGCGCCCGCGTCGAGCACCTTGTAGCCCGGCCACTGGCGCCATTGCACGCCGTACACGTCACCGAGATCGTCGACGCCCTGGCGATACGGGTTCGCGAGCCATTGAGCGTTCTCGTTCGCGTTCGCATCCCACACCTTGCAACCGAGCGCGCGGAAATCGGCCGCGCTGCGCGTCGCGCGCAGGAAGCCGACCAGTTCGCCGATCGCGGACTTGAATGCCAGCTTCTTGGTCGTCACGGCCGGGAAGCCTTGCTGCAGGTCGAAGCGCAGCATCGCGCCCGGCATGCTGATGGTGCGGATCCCCGTGCGGTTCTCCTGCCAGGTGCCGGTATCGAGAATGGTACGAACGAGATCGAGATACTGTTTCATGCGGGTTCCTTCGGCCGCGAGGGCGACCGTACCCGCCAATTTTAGCAAGCGTGGTGAGGAAGCTCCGGCAACGGCGCCGAAAATCCTGCCAGCGTGTCGCCGCGATCGCGCATGCCGTGTGCGCACATCAGCCGGTAGAGCGTGACGCGCGACACACCGAGTTCGCGTGCGGCATCCGCGAAACGGCCGCGATGACGCAACAGCGCCTGCTCGATCGCCTGCCGTTCGGCCGCCTCGCGTGCCTCCAGCAGCGATACGGGCGCGAGCGTCGCGAAGTCGTTCAGCTCGAGATCGGCCGCGGTGATCATCCGGCCTTCCGACATGACGATCGCACGGCGCACGCGATTGATCAGCTCGCGCACGTTGCCCGGCCACGAATAGCCGTACAGCGACGCGACCGCATCAGGGGAAAAGCCGCGCAAGCGACGATGCGCGTCGCCCTTGAAACGCTCGAGCATGTGGCGCGCGAGCACCTCGATGTCCTTGCCGCGCGCGCGCAGCGGCGGCTCCTCGATCTTCAGCACGCACAGGCGATGGAACAGATCCTCGCGGAACCGCCCTTCGCGCAGCGCCGCTTCCATGTCCACGTGCGTCGCGCAGATCACGCGCACGTCGACGGGCACCGACACATGGGCACCCAACCGCTCGATCTTGCCTTCCTGCAGGAAGCGCAGCAGGCTCGCCTGGCTTTCGAGCGGCAAGTCGCCGATTTCGTCGAGAAACAGCGTGCCGCCATTGGCGGCCTCGACGCGGCCGATCTTGCGCTGGTTCGCGCCGGTGAACGCGCCGCGCTCATAGCCGAACAGTTCGGCCTGCAGCAGCGTCGACGGAATCGCACCGCAATTGATCGCGATGAAAGGCGCCTGCGCGCGCGACGAACGTTCGTGAATCGCGACCGCGGTCAGTTCCTTGCCCGTACCCGATTCGCCGGAGATGAATACCGGCGCGTCGGTCGCCGCGACGCGGCGTATCGTCCTGAAGAGCCCGAGCATCGCATCGCAGGTCCCGACCATTTCGCCTTCGCTGCGTCCGGCGCCGACGGGCGGTGCAACGGTTTCGGTCAGCGCGATCATCCCGTGTGCATGGCCGACGGTCTCGACGATCCGCGCCGTCTCGTACGGCATCGTCACGTAGTCGAAACAGTAGTCGCGAATGAGATGGCGCAGCGTAGCGTCCTGCAACTGGCCGCGTCGCGTCGCCGCGATCCAGCCGATGTGCTGAATGCTCAGACATGATTCGAGTTCGCGCAGGTCGGAAGGCTTGAAGCCCGGCGAAAAATCGAGCAGCCCGGCCGTTGCGACACCATGCTGCACGACGCGCCGTACGTCTCGCACGGTCTCCGCGAGATCGACACGCCAACCGCATTCGTCGAAATGGCCGCGCAACGCATCGTTCGGTTCGCGCGAATAGTAGATCACGTGCCGCAGATCGGCGCCCATATGCTCACCCCGTTCATCAACCGTCTAACGATTGCCGTGCACGCCAGGTCACGTGCGAAAAGGATCGAATCGGGTCAGCCGAAGGCGGCTCGATTCGCCATGCCGATGCGTGGCGACGACAAAGCCTCGCATGATGGCGCTTATCTCGCGTCCAGTTATTTTGATCAAGACAGCTTAGTTATAGGCACTGAATACGACAATCCGATTTCAGCGCGGTGAGCGATGCGGCCGTATCGCTCAGGAGGTCGATGCATGTCAATCGTCTGCACATAGCCCCCGGCGCAGCGATACGCTCTGTCATCAACACTTGCGACGATTTTCATCCTTGAAGCGTATCGATTGAATCAGCAGTATTCCCGAGCCCCCTCGTTTCACGCCTGAAACATTTTCAGCGGTTTTTCGAGACAATTCGCAACGCTTGAGCACGAATCGCAGTCTCGACAACGGTCCCGGCGCGATGGCATGCATTTCGCTGAACATGGAAACCGTCGGAGACAGCGACCATGCGAAAACATCTTTTACTTTCTTTCGTGCCGATGGCCATTGCGGTCGCGGCCGCCGGCCCGCCCGCGCCCGCACGCGCAGACGAAAGCACGAATCCGGATCGCGCCATGCTGCTTGCGGCAAACACGCCGAGCATGCAGCACGGCAACGGGTTCGGCATCGTGACCGTGTCGTCACCGCAACCGTTGCCGGCCGGCAGGACGTCGGTGACCCTGTGGGACGAGATCCCGCCACCGCCTCAATTGCCGACGCCACTTCCGGCACCGCAGCAGGGCGATTTTCAGCACGCGATGGAAGGCACCACGCAAGGCAGTACCCACCAGTGATGCACGAGCCGATCCATTTGATCAGGATGACGTATTGATTTGAGCGAGCCGCCAGCCTCGACCCGATGCCGGCATCGTCGTGCTCGCAACACGAAACGGTTCTTGTGCTCCGTCCCCCGGCGGGCACTCTTTTTATTCATTCCGTCGCCGCGACGCCTTGCCTCGAGCGTCGCGGCGCGCAGTGCGGAGAGGCGGACGCGCGCACCCGGAACCGGCGCGTGCCGCCGTTCCGGTAGAATCGGCGCCATTCCGGTTTTCCTTTCCCCGACCTTCATGACGACGTTGACCCTGATCGTCGCGCGTGCCCGCAACGGCATCATCGGCCGCGACAACCAGTTGCCCTGGAAACTTCCCGAGGATCTCGCCTTCTTCAAGCGCACGACGATGGGCGCACCGATCGTGATGGGCCGCAAGACCCACGAGTCGATCGGCCGGCCGCTGCCGGGCCGCCGCAATATCGTGGTCACGCGCGACGCAACGCGTCGCTTCGACGGCTGCGACACGGTCACGTCGCTCGCCGATGCGCTGACGCTCGCCGCACGCGACGGCGTGCCCGAGGCGTTCCTGATCGGCGGCGCGCAGCTCTACACCGAAGGTCTCGCACTCGCCGACAAACTGGTCGTCACCGAGATCGATGCCGACTTCGACGGTGACGCCTCGTTCCCGGCACCCGACGCCGCGCAGTGGCAGGAAGTGTCGCGCGATGCGCACCAGGCGGCCGCGCCGAATACGTTCGGCTATGCGTTCGTCGTCTACGAACGCAAGCGCGGCTGACGCGTCACGCGCCATGAAAAAAGCCCGACCGGTTCATGCCGGTCGGGCTTTTTCGTTTGATGGCGGCCGATGCCGCGCGCCGCTTACTGCCCGGCGATCGTCATCTGCTCGATCAGCACCGAGCCCGTTTCCTTCGTGCCGCGCACGATCGAATCGGCACCGATCGCGACGATATGCCGGAACATTTCCTGCAGCGTGCTCGCGACGGTGATTTCCTCGACCGGATACTGGATCACGCCGTTCTCGACCCAGAAGCCCGCCGCACCGCGCGAATAGTCACCCGTCACGTAGTTCACGCCCTGCCCCATCAGCTCGGTCAGCAACAGGCCCGTGCCGAGCTTCTTCAGCATCGCGTCGAAATCGTCGCCCGCCTGCGTGTTCGAGCTGCGCAGTGCGAGGTTGTGCGAGCCGCCTGCGTTGCCGGTGGTCTGCGTGCCGAGCTTGCGCGCCGAATAGGTCGACAGGAAGTAGCCTTCGACGACGCCGTCCTTGACGACGCTGCGCGCACGCGTGCGCACGCCCTCCTCGTCGAACGGCGCGCTGCCCATCGCGCGCGGCACGTGCGGATCCTCGACGACCTGGATGTGCGGCGCGAACACCGGCTTGCCGAGGCTGTCGACGAGGAACGACGTCTTGCGGTAGAGCGCGCCGCCGCTCACCGCCTGCACGAATGCGCCGAGCAGGCCGGCCGCGAGCGGCGCCTCGAACAGCACGGGCACCTTGCGGGTATCGAGGCGGCGCGCGCCCATCCGGGCAAGCGCACGCTCGGCCGCGTAACGGCCCACCGCTTCGGGCGCCGCGAGATCGATCGCGCTGCGCTTCGACGAATACCAGTCGTCGCGCTGCATGTGACGGCCGCTGCCCGCGATCGGCGCGCATGCGATGTAATGACGCGAGTACGGGTAGCCGGACAGGAAGCCGCGCGACGTGGCCAGCACGAACTGCGAATGCTGGGCCGACACGCTCGCGCCTTCCGAGTTGCGGATCTGCGGGCTGACCGCGAATGCGGCGTCTTCCGCGCGGCGGGCGAGCTCGACGGCCTCGTCGGCCGACAGCGCCCACGGGTGGTAGAGGTCGAGGTCACGCGGGTCGGTTTCGAGCAGCTCGGCTTCGGCCAGGCCGGCCGCCTCGTCCTCGGCCGTGAAGCGCGCGATGTTGTACGCCGCGGCGACGGTATCCTTGATCGCGCCCGGCGAGAAATCCGACGTGCTCGCGTTGCCGCGCTTCTTGCCGATGAACACGGTCACGCCGACCATCTTGTCGCGGTTGTGCTCGATCGTTTCGACTTCGCCGCGGCGCACCGACACCGACAGGCCATCGCCCTCGGAGATTTCGGTCGCGGCGTCCGTCGCGCCGAGCGCCTTCGCATGGCGAAGGATGTCCGAGGCGATTTCCTTGAGCTGGTCCTGCGTGTGCGGGAAATAGCGCGCTTGTACGTCGAGATTGGCTGCCATCGTCTTGGTATCCGGTGGCGGGCGGGCGCCCGCATGTTCAAAATGTTGCGTATCCCGCGATCATAGCAAGGTCCGGGGCCGGACACCGACAAGCTTGGGGTGTCCGCGGCGCGATACAATGCCGTCCATGACACGCAAAACCCGAATCCAGCCGATCGAGCATGCCGCCGAAGACGACGACAATGGCTACGATCGCCCCAGCAAATCCCAGTTGAAGCGCGAGATGCACGAGCTGCAGGTGCTCGGCCAGGCACTCGTCGATCTGCCGAAGGACGCGCTGAAACGCATGCCGATGCCCGAAAGCCTCGGCGACGCCGTGCGCGAGGCGCGCCGGATCACCGATCACGAAGGCAAGCGCCGCCAGCTCCAGTACGTCGGCCGCGTGATGCGCTCGCTGACCGACGACGAGACGGCCGCGCTGCGCACCGCGCTCGACGCGCAGCGCGGCGTGAACAAGGCCGCGACGGCCCGCCTGCACTGGATCGAACGCACCCGCGAACAGTTGCTCGCGAGCGACGACGCGCTGACCGAATTCCTGCGCCAGCATCCGGAAGCCGACATCCAGGAAGGCCGCACGCTGATTCGCAACGCACGCAAGGAAGCGCAGCAAGGCAAGCCGCCGCGCTATTTCCGCGAGCTGTTCCAGTGGATCAAGACCGCCGGCGGCACGTCCCATGCGGACGACGATGCCGGAGACGACCATGACGACGACGAAGCGTAACCATCCGGACGAGCTCGTCGTCGGCCTCGTGTCGATCAGCGACCGCGCGAGCACCGGTGTCTACGAGGACAAAGGCATTCCCGCGCTGCAGGAGTGGCTCGCCGGCGCGCTGGTGTCGCCGTGGCGCGCCGAAACGCGCCTGATCCAGGACGACGCGCCGACGATCTCCGCCACGCTCGCCGAACTCGTCGACGTCGCGGGGTGCGACCTCGTGCTGACGACGGGCGGCACGGGCCCGGCGCGCCGCGACGTGACGCCCGAGGCCACGCTGGCCGTGGCGACGAAGGAAATGCCGGGATTCGGCGAACAGATGCGGCAGATCAGCCTGAATTTCGTGCCGACCGCGATCCTGTCGCGGCAGGTCGCGGTGATCCGCGAGACGGCCGACCATGCGGCGCTGATCGTCAACCTGCCCGGCCAGCCGAAGTCGATCCGGGAAACGCTCGAAGGGCTCCGCGACGCCGACGGCAAGTCGACCGTGCCCGGCATCTTCGCCGCGGTGCCCTACTGCATCGACCTGATCGGCGGCCCTTACATCGAGACCGACGCCGCGGTGGTCGCGGCGTTCCGGCCGAAAAGCGCTCAGCGCGCACCGCGCTAGGCGCGTGCCGGATCGCTCAGGCGGCCGGCGCGGACTCGCCTGCCGAAGCCGATGCGGCCGGAATCAGGAAATGCTCGCGGTAGTACTTCAGCTCGTCGATCGACTCGTGGATGTCCGCGAGCGCCGTGTGCATTGCCCGCTTCTGGAAACCCTTGTAGATCGCGGGCTGCCAGCGACGGCACAGCTCCTTGAGCGTGCTGACGTCGAGGTTGCGGTAGTGAAAGAACCGCTCGAATTCGGGCATCCAGCGCGCCATGAAGCGGCGGTCCTGGCAGATCGAGTTGCCGCACATCGGCGACTTGCCGGGCGACACGTACTGCGCGAGGAAGGCCTGCAATTGCGCGGCGGCTTCCGCCTCGGTCACGGTCGACGCGCGCACGCGGTCGATCAGGCCCGAGCGGCCGTGCGTCGACTTGTTCCAGTCGTCCATCTTCGCGAGCGTTTCGTCGCTCTGGTGGATCGCGAACACGGGGCCTTCGACGGCGATGTCGAGCGTGGAATTGGTCACGACGACCGCGATCTCGATGATGCGGTCGTTATCCGGGTCGAGGCCCGTCATCTCCATGTCGAGCCAGACGAGGTTCAACTCGTTGCGCACGAGCGCGGGCTGGCTGGCGGAAGCGGCGGTATCGGTCATGAGTCATCCTGGAAAATGGCGGACGGCGCGCGGCGCCGCCCGGGCGGCCGGCATCGCATCAGCGGGGCCGGTCCGCTAGAACATATAATTCTCGCATAGAACCCTTTGGCGCCTTCGATGTCACCCTTTTCGTTCACCCTGCTGTTCGCGCTCGCCGTGCTCGCGATGGTCGTCACCAAGCTGTGGCTCGCGTCGCGGCAGATCCGCTTCGTCGCGGCGCACCGCAACGGCGTCCCCGCGCAGTTCAGCGCAACCATCCCGCTGACCGCCCACCAGCGCGCGGCCGACTATACGGTCGAGCGCACCCGGTTGACGATGCTCGAAATCGTCGTCAGCGCGGCCGTGCTGGTCGGCCTCACGCTGCTCGGCGGCGTCGGCGCACTCGACACGCTGCTCACCGGCTGGATCGGCCGCGGCTACGGGCAGCAGGTCGCACTCGTCGCCGCCGTGCTCGTGATCACGAGCGTCATCGACGTCCCGTTCGAGTATTACCGCCAGTTCGGGATCGAACAGCGTTTCGGCTTCAACCGGATGACCAAGCGGCTGTTCTTCACCGACATGCTGAAAAACTCGCTGCTCGGCGCCGCGCTCGGCCTGCCGCTGCTGTTCGTCGTGCTGTGGCTGATGAACCAGGCCGGCAGCCTGTGGTGGCTGTGGACCTGGATCGTCTGGGTCGCGTTCCAGATGCTCGTGCTGCTGATCTACCCGACCTTCATCGCACCGATCTTCAACAAGTTCGAACCGCTGAAGGACGACGCGCTGCGCGCGCGCATCGAGTCGCTGATGAAGCGCTGCGGCTTTGCGGCGAAGGGGCTGTTCGTGATGGACGGCAGCCGCCGCTCCGCGCACGGCAACGCATACTTCACGGGCTTCGGCGCGTCGAAGCGGATCGTGTTCTTCGACACGCTGCTCGCGCGCCTGTCCGGCCAGGAAATCGAAGCCGTGCTCGCGCACGAACTCGGCCACTTCAAGCGTCGCCACGTGATGAAGCGGATGCTCGTGTCGTTCGTGCTGAGCCTCGTGCTGCTCGCGCTGCTCGGCTGGCTGGCGCAACGCACGTGGTTCTACACGGGGCTCGGCGTCACGCCATCGCTCGACACGAGCAACGCGGGCGCCGCGCTCGTGCTGTTCTTCCTCGCGATTCCCGTGTTCCTGTTCTTCGCAACGCCGTTCGGCAGCCTCACGTCGCGCAAGCACGAATTCGAGGCCGACGCATTCGCCGCCAGCCAGACCGACGCGCAGGATCTCGTCAGCGCGCTCGTGAAGCTCTATGAGGACAACGCGTCGACGCTGACGCCCGACCCCGTCTACACGGCCTTCTACTACTCGCATCCGCCTGCATCGCAGCGGATCGACCGCCTGATGCAGCACGCATGAGCCGGCCGACCTCCCGCAAGCCGGCCCCGCGCGCGTCGAATGCGCAACGGGTCGAAGGCCGCGTGATCGCGGCACACGGGCGCCACTACATCGTCGCGCCCGACGACGGCGGCCCGATGCTGCAGTGCTTCCCGCGCGGCAAGAAGAGCGACATCGCGGTCGGCGACCGTGTCGTGTACGAACTCGCATCGGCCGACCAGGGCGTCATCGTCGAGATCGGCGAGCGGCGCAACCTGCTGTACCGTTCCGACCAGTTCAAGTCGAAGCTGTTCGCGGCCAACCTCGATCAATTGCTGATCGTGCTCGCGACCGAGCCCTACTTCAGCGAGGACCTGCTCGGCCGCGCGCTGATCGCCGCCGAGGCGAACGAGCTGAAGCCGCTCGTCGTGCTGAACAAGATCGACGTCGAAGCCGCGCTGCCGGTCGCGCGCGAGCGCCTCGCGCCCTACCGCGCCCTTGGCTACGACGTGCTCGAGCTATCCGTGAAGGGCTCGCCCGACGACGCGCGCGCACAACTGATGCCGCACCTCGCCGGGCATTCGACGATCCTGCTCGGCCAGTCCGGGATGGGCAAGTCGACGCTCGTGAACCTGCTCGTTCCCGATGCCGAAGCCGCCACGCGCGAGATTTCGGCCGCGCTCAACAGCGGCCGTCACACGACGACGTTCACGCGCCTCTACCCGTTGGCGGGCGGCGGCGCGCTGATCGATTCGCCGGGCTTCCAGGAATTCGGCCTCTACCACCTGACGGAAGGCCGTCTCGAGCGCGCCTTCCCGGAGTTCCGGCCGCTGCTGGCCGACTGCCGTTTCTATAATTGCCATCATCTGCACGAACCCGGCTGCGCGATTCTCGACGCTGTCGCCGACGGCCGCATCGCACCGTCGCGGCATGCGCTGTATGCGCAGCTCGTGCACGAGGCGAGCCAGATCGTCCGCTGACCGCGCGGCACGCGCGCGGCAGCCAGCCGGCGCCATGCGGGCCGGCGTTCACCAACAGGAGCCGCGATGCGTTTCAAGGCACCCGATCTCGCGACGGCACAGCACTGGGCCAACGTGCTTCAGGTAGCCGGCATCGGTTGCGAGCTGCATAACTGCTACGCGACCGGCGCGCTCGGCGGCCTGCCCGCCGACGCCTGCACGCCCGAACTGTGGCTCGACGACGAACGCGACGACGCACTCGCACGCCGGCTCCTCGATGCCGCGTCGCACGGCCCGTCGGCCGGCGCCGCGCCGTGGCGCTGCCGGCAGTGCGGTGAGGCGCTCGAAGCCCAGTTCACCGCGTGCTGGCAATGCGGCGCCGTGCGCGATCCGCTGGAGGACGATTGAACCACAGCAAAAAGGCCGGCTTCAAGCCGGCCTTCTGCCTTTCATCGGATACCGCACTGCCCCGTCACGACACCCAGACGGCGAGCGTCAGCATCAGCAGCAGAATCATCCACAGGATCACCGCACGCCAGACGAGGCCCACCGCGGATTGCAGCGTCCGCGGCGTGCAATCGTCACCGACCGTCAACGGGCCGCTGTCGCCGACGGCCAGCGCATCGAGGCTCGACGGTTCCGCGAGCGGCCCCGCGAGGCGTGCGCCGAGCGCACCGCTGCCGGCTGCCAGCAGGACGCCATCGTTCGGATCGGGCCATTGGCGCGTGTGGTTGCGCCACGCATAGATCGCGTCTTCGAAATTGCCGACGATAGCGAAGCCGAGCGCGGTCAATCGCGCGGGAATCCAGTCGATCACGAAGAACGCACGCTGCGCGAACGTCGAGAACGCCGCCGTGCGGTCGTCGCCCGGCGTCGACCAGCTGCGCGCGAGGTATTCGGAAATCCGGTACAGCACGGCACCGGCCGGCCCGATCGGCAGCACGTACCAGAAGAACACGCCGAACACGTGGCGATGCGATGCGACCACGGCGTGAATCAGCGTATGGCGGACGATTTCGCCGACCGGCATGTCGACCGTGTCGATGCCTGTCCACTCGTGCAGGATTTCGCGCGCACGCGGCACGTCGTCGTTATTGAGCGCGAGGTGGATGTCGGTGAAGTAATGGCTGAACTGACGGAAACCGAGCGTGAAATACACGACGACGACGTTCCAGATGAATGCGAGCACGAAGCTCACCTTGAACAGCAGGAAATAGATCAGCGCGACGATCAGCACCCACGGCAGCACGACCGCGAGCCAGGCGAGGATGCCGTGCTTCTGCTTGCCCGCGTCGAGACCATGCGCGACGGTTTCCGCATGAAACTGGAACAGCGCGAACACCGGATTGTTCGGCGACAACGCGCGGACCTGTTCGATGATGAGAGCGAGGAGAACCGAAAAGAAAGTCATGCGTGGCGCCGTCTTCGGAGTTATGTCATTTTTTGCATAACGATAGCACAGCGTAAGCACCGGATGGCTGCCGGTGCAGTCGCCCGCCAGCCGGCCACGCACGCCGATAATCGTGCACGCCTAGCCGGCGGCCAAGAAGCGGTACAGATTGCGCAACATGCCGGCAGTTGCGCCCCAGATGAAGTAATGCCCGCCGGGTTCGCCATTCGGATAGGGCATCGCAAAAAAACGACGCTCGCCGCCTTCCCAGCGGAACACACGAACCTGATGGTTCGCGGGATTCATCAGGAACGCGAGCGGGACCTCGAAAATCTCGGCCACTTCGAACGTGTCGGCCTGCACGGTGAACGGCGGATGCACGAGGCCGACCACCGGTGTCACGCAAAAGCCCGTACCGGTCAGGTAGTCGGGCAGCGCGCCGAGGATCTCGACACGCTCGTCTGCCAGACCGATCTCTTCCTTCGCCTCGCGCAACGCGGTGGCGGTTGCATCGCGATCGAACGGCTCGCGACGACCGCCGGGGAAGCTGATTTGTCCGGCGTGGTCGTTCAGGTGGTCGGCGCGCTGGGTCAGCAGCATGGTGAGACCGGACTCGCGGACGACGAGCGGCACGAGGACGGCCGCGCTGCGTGGATCGACGCCCTCCTGCAGCCTCGCCTCGCCGGGCTCGACGCTCCATTCGAGCGTGCGCGCGAAACGGTCGCGCAGGCCGGACGGCGTCATCAGGCGGGAATCGATGGCCGGCAGGCCGGCGCCGGTGCCTTCGACCGGCAGGACTTCGGGATCGATGATGGGGCGGCGATTCAATGGGGCTCTCGGGTTCGAGTCGTATCGAGCATATTCTCGCGCCAGAATGAAAAAAGCACCCGGTTGGGTGCTTTTTCCTTACAGCTCTTACTCTTGGGAAGCTGCTGCGGCGCGATCCTTCGACACCAGCTTTTCCTTGATACGAGCCGACTTGCCCGAACGCTCGCGCAGGTAGTACAGCTTCGCACGACGCACATCACCGCGGCGCTTCACGACGATGCTTGCCAGCAGCGGCGAGTACGTCTGGAACGTACGCTCGACGCCTTCGCCCGACGAGATCTTGCGGACGATGAAGTTCGAGTTCAGACCACGGTTGCGAATTGCGATCACGACGCCTTCGTAAGCCTGAACGCGCTTGCGGTTACCTTCAACCACGTTCACGTTCACGATCACCGTGTCGCCCGGGGCGAATTCGGGGATCGTCTTGCCGGCGAGCGCGCGCTCGATTTCTTCCTGCTCAAGTTTTGCGATCAGATTCATTACTGACTCCTTATGCCATCGTGTCGGCGTTCACACCCGCCTGCTTCCAGGCCTGGCCCCGATAGAGGATGGATTCACATCAGGCGCCGCACACGCATGTACGGCACCGCCAATTCCCGCTCGCGCAGCCGCCTCAAGAGGCGTCCTTCGCTTCGCGTGCGAGGTTCGCGAGCCACGCCTCGTCGGCACGGCTCAACAACTTCTCGCGGCGCGCCCGGACGATCAGGTCCGGCCGCTTCCGCAACGTATTTCTCAATGCTTCCTGGCGCCGCCACTTCTCGATCTCGGCATGATGCCCGCCGAGCAGCACGTCCGGTACGCGCACGCCGTCGTATTCCTCGGGGCGCGTGTAGTGCGGACAATCGAGCAGGCCGTCAGCGAAACTGTCCTGCACGGCCGACAGCGAATCGTTCAGCACACCAGGCAGCAACCGTACGACAGCATCCATCATCGCCATCGCCGGCAATTCTCCGCCGGACAGGACGAAATCGCCGAGGCTGATTTCCTCGTCGACGCAACGATCGAGCAGGCGCTGATCGATCGCTTCGTAGCGGCCGCACAGCACGACGACACCGGGTTCCTGCGCCATCCGCACCGCACGCTCGTGCGTGAGCGGCGCGCCCTGCGGCGACATCATCACGACACGCGTGCTCGCGATGCCCTGCTCCGCCTGCGCCGCTTTCGCGGCATCGATTGCGGCTTCGAGCGGCCTGGCCAGCATCACCATGCCCGGACCACCCCCGTACGGACGATCGTCGACCGTGCGGTAGTTGTCCGTCGTGAAATCACGCGGATTCCAGGTGCGCAGCCCGAAGCGCCCTTGCTTGACGGCCCGGCTGGTGATCCCCCAGTCGGTCAGTGCACGGAACATCTCGGGAAAGAGCGTGACGACGTCGAACTGCACCGCGCTCTCGGTAACCTGGTTCATTTCAGTAATCGGCTTCCCAGTCGACGACGATGCGACGCGCCGCCTGATCCACCGTTTTGACGTATACGCCGACGAACGGAATCAACCGCTCGTCGGTAGTCGGCTGACCGTCTTTGCCGGTCGCCGGATACTCGACACGCATGATCGAATGCACGCCATTGTCGATCATCCCGCTCACCTTCCCGAGCGCCACCGATTGCTCGTTGACGACGTCGAGACCGATCAGGTCGACCCAATAGAATTCGTCCGCGGCCAATGCCGGGAAATCTTCCCGGCGCACGAACACGCGAAAGCCGCGCATCGCGTACGCGGCATCGCGGTCGCTGACGCCCGCGGGTTGCGCAACGACGGTGTCGCTGTGCGCCTTCGACTGCACGATGCGGACGGAAAGCCGCTCCGCACCGCGTTCCAGCCACCAGTGGCGCGCCTTGAGCAGCGCATCGCCACCGCGGCCGGCGTCGGCATGCGTCGCCACCTTGACCCAACCCTTCAGGCCATAGGCGTCGACCACCGCTCCGACCTCGACGGCATCGTCGGGCCAGGCTTGCGCCACTTCGAGACTGCCCTGCTGCTCGGCAGCCTGACCGGCGTTCGCGACAGCGTCGCGCTCGACCGGCTTGCGGACGAATGCGCCAAACGACGCACGCCCGCGCCTTGCATTACCGGAATCGTGACCCGCCATCAATGCACCTCACAGCCGGCACGACCGGCACACCGTGCCATGTTAGGCAGCCGGTTGCGCCTTTTGCGCTTCCTTCACGAGACGCTGGACGGTCGGCGACAGTTGCGCGCCAACACCTTGCCAGTACGTCAGGCGATCCTGAGCGATACGCAGCGATTCGCCCTTCGTAGCGACCGGGTTGTAGAAGCCGACGCGCTCGATGAAGCGGCCGTCACGACGGTTGCGCGAATCGGTAGCAACGATGTTGTAGAACGGGCGCTTCTTCGAGCCGCCACGAGCCAGACGGATGATAACCATATGATGTCCTTCGGGAAAACCGGGTTCGAAACTACTGAAACACGCGATTATAGCCGGAAACCAGAGGTACAACAAACACTTACGCGGAAAAAATCCGGAGGCGGCCTGTCCGCCGGGCATACAATCGTCGTGTCCGGGAGGTTCCACACCGTCATGCCGCCCCTTCGCGCCGCCTCGATGCGCCGCGCGCAGCACCATTTCGCGGCGCTGCTTGCCGGCCTTGCCTGCCTCGTGTCCGCACTGGCGTTTGCCGCGCCGTTGCCGGTGGGCGAACTCGTCGTGCCGCCCGGCTTCCACGTCGAAGTGCTGGTCGACGCGGTACCGACCGCGCGCGAAATGGCGTGGTCGCCGCGCGGCATCCTGTATGTCGGCACCCGGGAAGGCCGCGTTCACGCATTCGTCATGCACGAGGGCCGGATCAGTGCGCGCTATGTTGTAGCGTCCGGGCTCGACATGCCCGTCGGCGTCGCCTACCGTGGCGGCGCACTCTATATATCCGCCGTCTCACGCATTCTGCGTCTGGATCGTATCGACGACCGGCTGGCCACGCCGCCCGCACCTGCCGTCGTCACCGACGCGCTGCCGACCGAACACCATCACGGCTGGAAATTCATCGCGTTCGGCCCCGACGGCAAGCTGTATGTCCCGACCGGCGCACCGTGCAACGTCTGTCTCGCCGATCGCAACCGCTACGCGATCATCGCACGCATGAAGGCGGACGGCAGCGGGAACGAGGTGGTCGCCCGCGGCGTACGCAATACGGTCGGCTTCGCGTGGCACCCCGATTCGGGCGAGCTTTGGTTTACCGACAACGGGCGCGACATGATGGGCGACGACGAGCCCGACGACAAGCTGAACCGCGCACCGCGCGCCGGCCTCGACTTCGGCTTCCCATACTGCCATGGCGGCGACACGCCCGACCCCGAATTCGGCGGCGCCAACGTATGCCGCCGTTATGTGCCGCCCGTATTGAAACTCGGGGCTCACGTCGCAGCACTCGGCATGCGCTTCTATACAGGGTCGATGTTTCCGGCGTCGTATCGCAATAACGTCTTCATCGCCGAACACGGCTCGTGGAATCGCAGCACGAAGGTCGGATACCGCGTGATGCGCGTCGTCGTCTCGGCGGATGGCAGCCAGTCGCGCCAGACCCCGTTCGTCACGGGCTGGCTACGACCCGACGGCACGGTATGGGGGCGCCCCGCCGACGTACTGCCGCTGCCGGACGGCTCGCTGCTTGTCAGCGACGACTACGCGGGTGCGATCTACCGCGTGACCTATGCGGCACCTTGACGCAGGACAGGGATGACCGGGCCCGACCGGGCATCGTAGAATGCGTGCCGGGCCGCGCGCCCGCGCCGGCCCGCCGGCCGCCCATGCCAACGACAATACGCCGCCATCCATGTCCAGCAGCACCGCACCGTCCCGCCGCTTTCGCTCCAAGACGCTCACCGCCGCCCTCGCGTTCCTGTTCGGATCGCTCGGCGCGCACCGCTTCTATCTGTATGGCTTTCGCGACGTGTTCGGCTGGGCGCACCTGCTCGCGACGATCGTCGGCATTCCGGGCTTCCTCCTGCTCGCCGCAACCCAGCGCAGCGCGGGCCTCGGCTGGTGGCTTGCCGTTCCCGGCGCGATCTCGCTGCTGGCGGCGTTCCTTGCCGCGCTCGTCTACGGGCTGCGCCCCGATGAAAAATGGGACGCGCAATTCAACGCGGAGACAGGCAAGCACAGCAAGTCGGGCTGGACCGTGATCTTCGTGGTGATCTTCTCGCTGCTGATCGGTGCCTTCCTGCTGATGACCGCGCTCGCGCTGTCGTTCCAGACGTACTTCGAGTCACAGGTCGAAGCGGCGAAGCAGATTTCGCAGTAAGCGTAACGGCCGCTACGCACAGGCGCCCTGCTTCGGTTTGGCACGCCGGTCAGAACAGGTTCAATTGCGAGTCGTCACGCGACTGCATCGACCGCGTTGCGGCTGAACGAACAGCAACGCGCGGCGCCGCGGCGGCCGGCGCACCGCGAAACTGCGACAGATCGAGAATCCCATTCGTGCGCTCGTTCAACCCGAGCCGCTTGACGGCCTGGCGGAAACGCTGCCGCAGCAGGTCGGCCCAGATCCCCTCGCCCTTCATCCGTTTCGAGAAATCCGAGTCGTAGTCCTTCCCGCCGCGCATGTCGCGCACGCGGTTCATCACGCGCTCCGCGCGATCCGGAAAATGCGCGGCAAGCCAGTTCTTGAACAGCGGCGCGACTTCCCACGGCAGCCTCAAGATGATGTAGCTCGCATGCGTCGCGCCGGCTTGCGCGCACGCCTCGAGCACGCGCTCCATGTCGGGCTCGGTGACGAACGGAATCATCGGGGCAATGCTCACGCCGACCGGCACGCCCGCCTCGCTCAGCGCACGAATCGTACGCAACCTGCGCGCCGGTGTTGCCGCGCGCGGCTCGAGCGTGCGCGCGAGATCGGCATCGAGTGTCGTGATCGTGACCGCCGCCATCACCTGCCCGCGTTCGGCCATCGGCGCGAGCAGGTCGAGATCACGCTCGATCAGCGACGACTTCGTGATCGCGGCGAACGGCAACCCGCGATCGTGCATCACCTGGATCACGCTGCGCGTGATGCGCAGGTCGCGCTCGACCGGCTGGTAGGCGTCGGTGTTGACGCCGAGCGCGATCGGCTCCGGCACGTAGCGCTTGCGTGAAATCTCGCGCTCGAGCAGTTCGGCCGCATTGACCTTCGCATAGATGCGGCTTTCGAAATCGAGCCCCGGCGACAGGCCGAGATAACTGTGCGTCGGCCGTGCAAAACAATAGATGCAACCGTGCTCGCAGCCGCGATACGGATTGAGCGATACGCTGAATGGAATGTCGGGCGACTGGTTGCGCGTCAGGATGCTCTTCGCACGCTCCTCGAAGACCTGCGTGCGCAGCGGCGCGGGGAAATCGGTATCGTCCGACTCGTGTGTCCAGCCGTCGTCGACCGCTTCGCGCTGCGCGATCTCGTAGCGCCCCTGCAAGTTGTCGACCGCACCGCGCCCCTTGCGGGGCACGGGCGGCGCTATCGGAAATTCGTTGTCGGATCGATCGTCCATGTGCCCACCCATTCGCCTGCACCCAATACTGTATATTTATACAGTATTGGGTGCAGGCTGCCAAGGGCGGGATAAAGGGCCCGACGGGCCGCCGCGGGCGCGTCAGTCGCCCACCGCGATCGTCAGCGTCTCCTTGATTTCTTCCATCACGACATAGCTCTTCGACTGCACGGCGCCGGGCAGCTGCAGCAGGATGTCGCCGAGCAGCTTCCGGTAGTCGGCCATCTCGCCGATCCGCGCCTTGATCAGGTAGTCGAAATCACCGGACACGAGGTGACACTCGAGCACCTCGTCGATCTTCATCACTTCGCGGCGGAACTGCTCGAACATGTTGCCGCCCTTGTGGCCGAGCGTGATCTCGACAAACACCAGCAGCGCGGCATCCAGTTGGTGCGGGTCGACCCGCGCGTGATAGCCGGTGATCACGCCATCGCGCTCCATACGCCGCACACGCTCGATACACGGCGTCACGGTCAGTCCAACCTGTTCCGCAAGGTCTTTCATCGCCATCCGGCCGTCGTCCTGCAGCAGTTTCAGGATGCGTCGGTCGAGCTTGTCGAGCGAGCGTACGGGCTGACGTTGCGTTCTCATTTGTTTATGCTGAAAACCTGAAAAATACGATAACAAAACCTACACATTCGACAATACCATAGCGAAAAAAACTAGATCAGCTAGAGGTTACACGGAGACGCAGGTGCGCCCGGCCTCGATCTGGTCCCTTCCATCTGGAGCAGCTATGCGAGTCGTCATTCTGGGCAGCGGTGTGGTGGGCGTGGCAAGCGCGTATTACCTCGCGCGCGCCGGCCATGAAGTCACGGTGATCGACCGGGAAGCCGGCCCGGCGCTCGAGACGAGCTTCGCGAACGCAGGCCAGATCTCCCCCGGCTATGCCGCGCCGTGGGCCGCACCCGGCGTACCGCTGAAGGCCGTCAAGTGGATGTTCGAAAAGCACGCGCCGCTCGCGATCCGCCTCGACGGCACGCGCTTCCAGCTCCAATGGATGTATCAGATGCTGCGCAACTGCACGGCCGAGCGCTACGCGGTCAACAAGGGCCGCATGGTCCGCCTCGCCGAATACAGCCGCGACTGCCTGCAGGCACTGCGCGCCGATACCGGCATCCAGTACGAAGGCCGCACGGGCGGCACGCTGCAACTGTTCCGCACGCAGCAGCAACTCGACGGCGCGGCGAAGGACATCGCCGTCCTGCAGGAAGCGAACGTGCCGTTCGAACTGCTTTCCCCGGCCGACCTGAAGAAAGCCGAGCCGGCGCTTGCCGCCGTCTCGCACAAGCTGACGGGCGGCCTGCGCCTGCCGGGTGACGAAACGGGCGACTGCCAGCTGTTCACGACGCGCCTTGCCGCGCTCGCCGAATCGCTTGGCGTGAAGTTCCGCTACAACACGCCGATCGATGCGCTCGCGATCGCGGGCGGCAAGATCGCCGGTGTGCAGTGCGGCAGCGAAACGGTGCGCGCGGACGCGTACGTCGTCGCGCTCGGCTCGTACTCGACGAGCTTCATCTCGAACCTGATGAAGATCCCCGTCTATCCGCTGAAGGGCTATTCGATCACCGCGCCGATCGTCAACGAAGCGGCCGCGCCCGTGTCGACCGTGCTCGACGAGACCTACAAGATCGCGATCACGCGTTTCGACCAGCGCATCCGCGTCGGCGGCATGGCGGAAATCGTCGGCTTCGACAAGAAGCTGCGTGCCGCACGCCGCGAAACGCTCGAAATGTGCGTGAACGACCTGTTCCCGGGCGGCGGCGACACGTCGAAGGCAACGTTCTGGACGGGCCTGCGCCCGATGACGCCGGACGGCACGCCGATCGTCGGCCGTACGCCGGTGTCGAACCTGTTCCTGAACACCGGCCACGGCACGCTCGGCTGGACGATGTCGTGCGGCTCGGGCCAGCTGCTCGCGGACCTGATCTCGGGCAAGATGCCTGCGATCCAGGCCGACGACCTGTCGGTGCATCGTTACCTGAAGGACGTGGCCGGCCAGACGCGCCCGGCATACGCATAAGCCGACACAGCCCGCGGCCGTGCAAACGGCCGGCATCAAAAAGAACGGCGCCCTTCGGGGCGCCTTTTTCATTTCATCGAATCGCGTTGTCATGCCGGGCAGCGGCGTGATGGTTCATGAGGTGTCACCCTCTTTCCCCGCTGTCGATGGCGAAAAAAGGGGCGCTCGTCGCGCCCCTCTTCTCGTGTGCTTACCGCTGAAGCGGCTTTAGCCTAGCTCGGCTACGAGCTCCGGCACGAGCGCGAACAGATCACCGACGAGGCCATAGTCGGCCACGCTGAAGATCGGTGCTTCCGGATCCTTGTTGATCGCGACGATCACCTTCGAATCCTTCATGCCGGCCAGATGCTGGATCGCACCCGAGATGCCGACCGCGATGTACAGCTGCGGTGCGACGATCTTGCCGGTCTGGCCGACCTGATAGTCGTTCGGCACGTAGCCTGCGTCGACTGCCGCGCGCGAAGCACCCAGTGCTGCCGACAGCTTGTCCGCCAGCGGCTCCAGCACCTTCGTGTAGTTCTCGCCGCTGCCCAGACCGCGGCCGCCCGACACGATGATGCTTGCGCTCGTCAGTTCCGGACGGTCCAGCTTCGTCACTTCACGGCTCACGAACTGCGACTTGCCGGCATCGGCTGCCGCGTCGATCTTCTCGACCGACCCGCTGCCGCCTTCCGCTGCCACCGGATCGAAACCCGTCGCACGCACCGTGATGACCTTGATCGGATCGCTCGACTGCACCGTCGCGATCGCGTTGCCTGCGTAGATCGGGCGCTCGAACGTGTCGGCCGAATCGACTGCCGTGATGTCCGAGATCTGCGCGACGTCCAGCTTCGCGGCGATGCGCGGCGCGATGTTCTTGCCGTAGGCCGTCGCCGGCGCGAGGATGTGCGAGTAGTCCTTCGCGATGTTCAGTGCGGTCGCTTCGACGTTTTCCGCGAGGCCCGCTTCGAGTTGCGGCGCGTCGGCCAGGAGGACCTTCGACACACCTGCGATCTTCGCCGCTGCGTCCGCAGCCGCTTGCGCGTTGTGGCCCGCGACCAGCACGTGAATGTCACCGCCGATCTTCGCTGCCGCCGCCACCGTGTTCAACGTCGCGGCCTTGATCGACGCGTTGTCGTGTTCTGCAATCACCAGAATCGTCATTTCTTTCCGCTCCCTCTTACAGCACCTTGGCTTCGGTCTTCAGCTTCTCGACCAGCGTCTTCACGTCCGGCACCTTCACGCCGGCGGCGCGCTTCGGCGGCTCGACCACTTTCAGCGTCTTCAGACGCGGCGTAACGTCGACGCCCAGGTCTTCCGGCTTCACGGTTTCCAGCGGCTTCTTCTTCGCCTTCATGATGTTCGGCAGCGTCACGTAACGCGGCTCGTTCAGGCGCAGGTCGGTCGTGATGACGGCCGGCAGCGACAGCGACAGCGTTTCCGCGCCGCCGTCCACTTCGCGGGCGACCGTTGCCTTACCGTCGGCCACCGTGACCTTCGATGCGAACGTCGCTTGCGGCAGGCCAGCCAGCGCAGCCAGCATCTGGCCGGTCTGGTTCGAATCGTCGTCGATCGCCTGCTTGCCGAGGATCACCAGTTGCGGCTGTTCCTTGTCGACCAGCGCCTTCAGGATCTTTGCGACGCCCAGCGGCTCGACGCCATCGTTCGATTCGACGAGGATCGCGCGATCCGCGCCGATCGCCAGCGCCGTACGCAGCGTTTCCTGCGCTTGCGCGACGCCGACCGACACGGCGATCACTTCGGTCGCCACGCCCGCTTCCTTCAGGCGCACGGCTTCTTCAACCGCGATTTCGTCGAACGGGTTCATCGACATCTTCACGTTCGCGATGTCGACACCCGTGTTGTCCGACTTCACGCGGACCTTCACGTTGTAATCGACCACTCTTTTCACTGGCACCAGGATTTTCATGCACACGCTCCAAAGTTACGAATACGACCAGAGGCCATTCTATAGCGAGGCCTCATGACTGCGCGGCCAAGCGGACCCAACCTTCGTGGTTGTCGAGGATACCGCTTCTTGGCGACGCGCCAATGATAGCGAACGGTCGTTCTATTTTAAAAGAGAAAAAACCCGGACGCAAAGCCCGGGTTTTCGATCATCGACTCTAATCTCGCCGGGCGCCGCGTGCTTCACCTGTTACCAGGCGGCAATGACCGCGCCGCCGAACTTGCCTTCGATGAACTGCTTCACGTCGGCCGAATGATAGGCCGCGACCAGTTTCGCGACCCACGGCTTGTTCCGGTCCGCCTCGCGGATCGCGAGGATGTTCGCGTACGGGCCGTTCGGGCCCTCGATCGCGATCGCGTCCTGTTTCGGTTTCAACCCCGCTTCCATCGCGTAGTTGGTATTGATCGCAGCCGCGTCGACGTCACCGAGCGAGCGCGGAATCTGCGCCGCATCGAGTTCGACGATCTTCAGCTTGCGCGGATTGTCGACGATATCGAGCGGCGTCGCCTTCAGCCCCGCGTCCGCGCGCAGCTTCAGCAGGCCCTGCTTCTGCAGCAACAGCAGCGCACGGCCGCCGTTGGTCGGATCGTTCGGGACCGCGATGCGCGCGCCCGGCTTCAATTCGGCCAGCGACTTCACGCGCTTCGAATAGATGCCCATCGGGAACGTGACGGTATCCGCGACCTTGACCAGCTTGTAGCCGCGGTCCTTCACCTGCGCCTGCAGATACGGATCGTGCTGGTAGCTGTTCGCATCGAGGTCGCCCGACGCAAGCGCGGCGTTCGGCTGCACGTAATCGGAGAATTCGACGATGCGGATGTCGAGGCCGCTCTTCGCCGCGACCTTCTTCACCACTTCCATGATCTGCGCGTGCGGCCCGCCCGTCACGCCCACCTTGATGGTTTCGGCCTGCGCGTGTGCGCCCGCGAACAGCGCGGCCGCGCCCAGTGCCGTCGCGAATTTCAGCATGAAGCGTCGTTGCATCGAGTGTCCCCTGACGGATCAATCTTGTTTTACTTGTGGCTCAGCCGGCGGACGAGCCAGTCGCCGAACGACTGCACGATCTGCACGAACACGATCAGGATCGCGACCACCGTCCACATCACTTCGGGCAGATAGCGCTGGTAGCCGTAGCGGATCCCGAGATCGCCGAGGCCGCCACCGCCGATCGCGCCCGCCATCGCCGAATAGCCGACCAGCGACACGAACGTGATCGTCAGGCCCGCGACGACGCCCGGCAGCGATTCGGGCAGCAGCACCTTGAAGACGATCTGCGACGTGGTCGCGCCCATCGATTGCGCAGCCTCGATCAGCCCGCGGTCGACTTCGCGCAACGCCGTCTCGACGAGACGCGCGATGAACGGCGCGGCCGCGAGCGTCAGCGGCACGACCGCCGCGGCCGTGCCGATCGACGAACCCGTGACGAGCCGCGTAAACGGAATCACCGCGACCAGCAGGATGATGAACGGCGTCGAGCGGACGGCATTCACGATGCCGCCGAGCACGCGATTCACCGCGAGGTTCTGCAGCACGCCCTGGCGGTCGGTCAGGTAGAGCAGCACGCCGAGCGGCAGGCCGACGAGCGCGCCGACCACCCCGGAGATGCCGACCATGATCAGCGTCTCCCAGAACGACTGCACGAACATATCGAACATCTCACTCAACATACGAAAGCTCCTCTACCACCACACCTTGCTCGCGCAGGAACGCGAGCGCCTGCCCGACCTTGCCCGGCTCGCCGCCCGCGAGCACAGCGAGCGAACCGAAGGCCTGCCCCTGGATCTCGTCGATCTGGCCGTGCAGGATGTTGAAATCGAGTTCGTACCGGCGGATCGTCTCCGACAGGATCGGCTGGTCGACACCCGAGCCCGTGAACGCGAGCCGCAGCAAATGCCCGCTGCCCGTCTTCAGCCGCTCGGCCACGCGCACCTTCAGCGCGGGCGGCAATTCCTGCGCGATCACGTCGCCGATCAGCGCGCGCGTCACTTCGTGATGCGGCTGCAGGAACACGTCGATCACGCGGCCTTCCTCGACCACGCGCCCCGCATCGAGTACCGCGACGCGATCGCACACCTGCTTGATCACTTCCATCTGGTGCGTGATCAGCACGATCGTCAGGCCGAGCTCACGGTTGATGCGCTTCAGCAGATCGAGAATCGAACGCGTGGTCTCGGGATCGAGTGCGGACGTCGCTTCGTCCGACAGCAGTACCTTCGGCCGGCTCGCGAGCGCGCGGGCGATGCCGACGCGCTGCTTCTGCCCGCCGCTGATCTGCGACGGATAGCGATCCTTCTGCGCGGACAATCCGACGAGGTCGAGCAGCGGCAGCACGGCGGCCTCGATCTCGGCACGGCTTGCGCCGGCCAGTTCGAGCGGCAGCGCGACGTTGTCGAACACCGTGCGCGACGACAGCAGGTTGAAGTGCTGGAAGATCATGCCGATCTCGCGGCGCGCCTCGCGCAGCGCGCCAGCCGGCAGCAGCGTGAGATCGCGCCCGCCGACGACGACATTGCCTTCGGTCGGCCGCGTGAGCAGGTTGATGGTGCGCACGAGCGTGCTCTTGCCGGCGCCGCTTCGGCCGATGATGCCGAACACCTCACCCTGCGGAATCGTCAGGTTGATGTTGCGCAGCGCCTCGACCCAGCCACCCGGCCCGGGAAATCGCTGCGAAAGATTGCGTAATTCGATCATGTAAACAAAACGGCGGCCCGGCTGGCGAGTTGGCCCGCCAGTCGGCCGCCGATGCATCTGGAATAGCCGTCGATTTTACCGCAAACCCCTCATTCCCCTTAATAATCGATTTCGATCTTTTCATAACCGCACGAAATTAGAGGAGCTCCGCTGGCGCGCCGCGACGGCGCCGCGACTATGATCCGGAACACACATGCCAACCGACAGGGGACACGCCAGATGACCGCCACCACTACGCCGGCCGCCGCACTCGCCACCGCCGGACCGGCGCCTTCGTCGCCGCCCGCGCCGACCATGGGCCGGCTGCGTACCGCTGACGGGCTCGAACTGGCGTCGTACCGGTGGCCCGCCGGCGACGGCTCCACGCCGCCGCGCGCGACGATCGCGCTCGTTCACGGTCTTGCCGAACACGCGGGCCGCTATGCCGCGCTCGCCGGCCGGCTGAATGCGGCCGGCATCGACGTGCTCGCGATCGACCTGCGCGGGCACGGCCAGTCACCCGGCAAGCGCGCGTGGGTCGAGCGCTTCGACGGCTACCTGAACGATGCGGATGCGCTTGTCGCCGAAGCCGCGCGCGGCAATTCGCCGCTGTTCCTGATGGGGCACAGCATGGGCGGCGCGGTCGCGGCGCTGTACGCGATCGAACGCGCGCCGACGCGCGGCCACGTGCTGACGGGCCTCGTGCTGTCGAGCCCGGCGCTCGCGCCGGGACGCGACGTGCCGCGCTGGATGCTCGCGGTGAGCCGCGTCATCAGCCGCGTATGGCCGACCTTCCCTGCCATCAAGATCGATGCAGCACTGCTGTCGCGCGATCCGGCCATCGTCGCGGCCAATCGTGCCGATCCGCTCGTGCATCACGGCGCGGTGCCCGCGCGCACCGGCGCGGAGATTCTCGACGCGATGGCGCGCATCGAAAGCGGCCGCGGTGGGCTGCGCGTTCCGGTGCTCGTCTATCACGGGACCGAGGACAAGCTGACCGAGCCCGACGGCAGCCGGGCGTTCGGCGCACGCGTCGGCTCGCCCGATCGCACGCTGACGCTATACGAAGGTGGCTTTCACGAAACGATGAACGATCTCGAACGCGATCGCGTGATCGACGCGCTGATCGCGTGGATTCACGCGCGCGTGCCGGCGCGCTGAGCGCCCGGCACGGCCGGTCAATCGATTGTCAGATACCGGCCAGCACGCGCAGATGCGCGACGACGCTGCGCCCGAGCGCGGACAGGTTGTAGCCGCCTTCGAGGCAGCTCACGATGCGGCCCTGCGCATGCCGGCGCGCCACGTCGACGATCTGCGCGGTCAGCCATTCGAAGTCGGCTTCGACGAGGCCGAGGTTGCCGATATCGTCCTCGCGATGCGCATCGAAACCCGCCGACACGAACAGCATCTGCGGCTTGAACGCATCAAGGCGCGGCAGCCAGAACATGTCGACGGCTTCGCGGATCGCCATCCCGTTGCTGCGCGCTGGCATCGGCAGGTTGACCATGTTCGGCGCCTGGTGATCGACGCCCGAGAACGGGTACAGCGGATGCTGGAAGAAGCTGCACATCAGCACGCGCTCGTCATTCGCGAATGCGGCCTCGGTGCCGTTGCCGTGATGCACGTCGAAATCGATGATCGCCACACGCTCCAGACCGTGTACGTCGAGCGCGTGCCGCGCGGCGATCGCGACGTTGTTGAAGAAGCAGAAACCCATCGCACGCGCCGGCTCCGCATGGTGGCCAGGCGGGCGCACGCCGCAGAACGCATTCGCATAGCGGCCTTCGATCACCGCGTCGGTCGCCGCGATCGCGGCACCGGCCGCACGCAGCGCCGCACGCCACGTATCGCGGTTCATCAGCGTATCGGGATCGATCTCGACGTAGCCGTCGACCGGCGTCATGCTCCGGATGTAGTCGATGTGCGCCTGCGTATGCACCCGGCCCAGCGCCACCTCGCTCGCGAACGGCGCGGTTTCGTGCACGATCAGGTCGTCGATGCGGCTCGCGATCAGTTGATCCTGGATCGCCGACAGGCGGGCCGGGCATTCCGGATGCCATTCCCCCATCTCGTGCAGCATGCAGTCGGGGTGCGTATAGAAAGCGGTTGCCATAAGCTGTCATCCGCGGCGCACGGTGCGCCGCAGGTCTCCATCAATGATGTCCATCGTCTGCCGCGAATTCGCCGCTAACTTACCACAACGGGGGCCCGCCACGCCCCGGCGCGCCGGATCCGTCGGGTATACTGCGCCGAACCCAATCGCCTTGTCCGCCCGCTTCGACATGAATTCCAGCAAGCCTGCCGCCCTTCTCCCCGCGCTGTTCCGTGTTCGCGTGCCGCTCGTCGCGGCCGCTGTGGTCGCGGCCCTCGGCACCGCCCCTGCCGGCGCGCAGACGCAACCCGCGAAGTCCACGGGCAAGCTCGTCGCGCAGGCCCAGCCGCAGCAGCCGACGCCGCAAGGCCAGACCTTCGAAGAGGAAATTGTTCCGCAGCGTTACGCGAACAACGCGAAGGTCGATGCGTTCATCGACGAGATGGTCAGCCGCAACGGCTTCGACTCCGCGAGCCTGCATGCGCTGTTCTCGCGCATCAGCTATTCGGCGACGGCCGTCAAGCTCGTGAAGCCGGCCCCGTCGCCGACGGTCAAGAACTGGCGCGTCTATCGCTCGCGCTTCATCGAGCCGATCCGCATCAACGCGGGCGTGAAATTCTGGAAGGCGAACCAGGCAACGCTGCAGCGCGCGTCCGAGCAATTCGGCGTGCCGCCCGAGGTGATCGTCGGCATCATCGGCGTCGAGACGATCTACGGCCGCTACATGGGCAATTTCCGCGTGCTCGACGCGCTGACGACACTCACGTTCGACTATCCGGACACGCCGAATCGCGACAGCCGCCAGGCGACGTTCCGCAAGAACCTCGAGGATTTCCTGGTCTGGACGCGCGACAACCAGCTCGACCCGACCACCGTGCTCGGCTCGTATACAGGCGCGATCGGGATTCCGCAGTTCCTGCCGAGCAGCATCCGCGAGTATGCGGTCGACTTCGACGGCACCGGCCATGTCGACCTGCGCAGCAGTCCTGTCGATGCGATCGGCAGCGTCGCGAACTACCTGAAGCAGCACGGCTGGGAAACCGACCGCCCGGTGGTCTGGCAGATCACGCCCGACACGGGCAGCCTGGGGATCGCCCAGGCCGCCGCCGACGGCCAGCCCGAACCGCACTGGGCGCTGTCGCAACTGCTGCGCGCGGGCATGACGCTGAACGAGCCGACGGTCAACATCACGACCGAAGGCGGTACCCCTGTGACGGTGGTCGACCTGCCGTCGCCGGGGCGGGCGACCGAGTACATGCTCGGTCTCAAGAATTTCTACGTGCTGACGCGCTACAACCGCAGCTTCTTCTACGCGCTCACCGTGTACCAGCTTGGCGAGGCGGTGAAGGCGCAGATGGAAGCGAGCGGCGCACTTCAGCCGGCCACCGTCGACACCGAGTCGCAATAAGCACCAACCGCTCAAAGAAAAAGCGCCGCACAAGCGGCGCTTTTTTTATCGCACGCGCGTTGCGCGCACCTGCCTGCGTTCAGGCAGGGAACACGCCCGTGGACAGGTAGCGGTCGCCGCGATCGCAGATGATGAACACGATCGTCGCATTCTCGACCTGACGCGCGATGCGCATCGCGACTTCACATGCGCCGCCCGACGAAATGCCCGCGAAGATGCCTTCGACCGACGCGAGCCGGCGCGCCATCGTTTCCGCCGCGGCCTGGCTCACGTTCTCGACGCGGTCGACCCGGCTGCGATCGAAGATGGTCGGCATGTACGCTTCCGGCCACTTGCGGATGCCCGGAATGCGCGAACCGTCTTCCGGCTGCGCACCGACGATCTCGATCGCCGGATTCTGTTCCTTCAGATAGTGCGACGTGCCCATGATCGTACCCGTCGTGCCCATGGCCGACACGAAGTGCGTGATGCGCCCTTCGGTATCGCGCCAGATTTCCGGGCCCGTCGCTTCGTAGTGCGCAATCGGATTGTCGGGGTTCGCGAACTGGTCGAGGATCACGCCCTTGCCTTCGCGCTGCATCTGGTCCGCGAGATCGCGTGCGAGCTCCATGCCGCCCTTCACCGGCGTCAGGATGATTTCGGCGCCGTAGGCAGCCATGCTCTGGCGGCGCTCGACCGACAGGTCCTCCGGCATGATCAGCACCATCTTGTAGCCGCGGATCGCTGCTGCCATTGCCAGTGCGATACCCGTATTGCCGCTCGTCGCCTCGATCAGCGTATCGCCCGGCTTGATGCGCCCGCGCGCCTCGGCCTTGCTGATCATCGACAGTGCCGGACGATCCTTCACGGAACCCGCCGGATTGTTGCCTTCGAGCTTCGCGAGCACCACGTTGTTGCGCGCGCGAATTTCATCGTCCGGCAAGCGGACCAGTTGGACGAGCGGCGTATTGCCGATCGTGTCTTCGATAGTTTTGTAAGCCATGGATATACCGTGAGTACGAGGCCGATCAATCGATCGATTGTAAACCAGCACCGCTGCTCACGCCGGCAACCCCATTGCGACGATGGAATACGCGTGCCGTGCAACCCGCCGCCGCCTACACCGCGCCCACGCAAAAAACCCGCGGCATGCCGCGGGAAGCCGTCGCAATGACGGCGACTGAAGGAGCTCGTTGTCGGTCGCGCGCGACGCGTTACTTCTGTGCGGTGCGGGCAGGTGGTGCCGCGGGCTTGCCGGGCGGCTTGCCCGGTGCCGGCGGCGTGGCACCCGTGCCGGCCGCGCCGACCGTCAGGCCTTCCTGCTGAAGCCGCTCGACGGTATGGCCGCCCATGCCTTTCACGCGCGACGCGAGATCTTCCGCATTCTTGAACGGACCGCGTGCGCCGCGTTCGTCGAGAATCGCCTTCGCCCGTGCCGGGCCGATGCCTTTGATGCCGACGAGCGCATCCTCGTTCGCGGTGTTGACGTCAACGGCCGCCCAGGCCGACGCGATCGTGCCGAGCATTGCCGCTGCGGCCAACCATTTCCTGATCATGTACTGGATCTCCGATGAAAAACGGCCGGCGGCTGCCGACCGTGAGACCCAGTCTATCGATGCAACGCTTCCGCTTAAACCTGGCCAGATAGCCAACGCACATAGCGGTCGACGCCTTCCTGCACGGTCAGGAACGGTGCGTCGTAACCGGCCGCGCGCAGCTTCGTCTGATCGGCCTGCGTGAAGCACTGGTACTTGCCGCGCAGTGCATCGGGGAACGGCACGTATTCGATCAGCCCTTGCTCGACCTGCTGCGCAAGCGTCAGCGGCGGCTGGTTGTCGAGTGCACGCAGCGTGTTCACGACCGTCGACGCGATATCGTTGAACGGCTGCGCACGGCCCGTGCCGAGGTTGAAGATGCCCGACTTCTCCGGATGATCGAAGAAGAACAGGTTCACCTTCGTCACGTCCTCGACCGACACGAAGTCGCGCGTCTGCTCGCCCGGCGCATAGCCGTTGTACTCGCCGAACAGCTTCACCTTGCCCTCCGCACGGAACTGGTTGAAGTTGTGGAACGCGACCGACGCCATGCGCCCCTTGTGCGTCTCGCGCGGGCCGTACACGTTGAAATAGCGGAAGCCGGCGATCTGGCTCTTCGCGGTCGGCAGCACGCGACGGATCACCTGGTCGAACAGGAACTTCGAATAGCCGTAGATGTTCAGCGGCGCCTCGACCTCGCGCTCCTCGACGAAGCGCGTCGATCCGCCGTAGGTCGCGGCCGACGATGCGTACAGGAACTGCGTGCCCTGCGCGAGGCAGGCGTCGAGCACCGCGCGGCTGTAGCGGAAGTTGTTGTCCATCATGTAGCGGCCGTCGGTTTCCATCGTGTCCGAACAGGCGCCTTCGTGGAAAATCGCGCGTACCTTGCCGAAATCACCGCGCGCGAAACGTTCGACGAATTCCGTCTTGTCCAGATAGTCGTCGATCTCGCAATCGACGAGATTCCGGAACTTGTCCGCACGCGTCAGGTTGTCGACTGCGATGATGCGCGTTTCGCCGCGCTCGTTGAGCGCCTTGACGAGGTTCGCGCCGATAAAACCGGCTGCGCCGGTGACGATGAGGGTCATGATCGTCCTGCCTGAAAAGTGCGAGCCATGCGTGCGGCGCGCTCGTCGCGCCACCGCATGCGCTCAGTGAAACAGTTCGTCGTAGTCCACCGTGGCCGTGCCGAGCTTGCCGACCACGATGCCTGCCGCGCGATTCGCGAGCACGACGGCATCGACGAGCGGCACGCCCGCGCCGAGCATCGTCGCGACCGTTGCAATCACGGTATCGCCCGCGCCCGACACGTCGAACACCTCCCGCGCGAGCGCCGGTGCGTGCAGTTCGCCGGTGGCGGAAAACAGCGTCATCCCTTCTTCCGAACGCGTGAGCAGCAGCGCGTCGATGCCGAGTTCCGCGCGCAGCTTCGCGACGCGCGCGCGCAGATCGTCTTCCGACTTCCACTGCCCGACCACTTCGCGCAGTTCAGCGCGATTCGGCGTGATCAGCGACGCGCCGCGATAGCGTGCCCAGTCGTCGCCCTTCGGGTCGACGAGGACGGACTTGCCAGCCGCACGCGCCTTCTCGATCATCGTCGTGACGTGCGTCAGGCCGCCTTTCGCGTAATCCGACATCAGCACGACGTCGTGCTGCGGCAGCAACGCATCGAAGCGCGCGAGCCCCGCGAGCAGCACCTCGTGCGTCGGCATGGCCTCGAAGTCGACGCGCAGCAGTTGCTGCTGGCGCGCAAGCACGCGCAGCTTGATCGTGGTCGGCAGCGCCGGGTCGCGCTCGAGATGCGGCGTCACGCCGCTGCTGCCGAGCAGCTCGACGATCCGCTCGCCGGGTTCGTCGCAACCGACGACGCACAGCAACCCGGCCTGGCCACCGAGCGTCACGGCGTTGCGCGCGACGTTGGCCGCACCGCCGAGGCGCTCTTCCTGACGCTGCACGTGCACGACCGGCACCGGCGCTTCAGGCGAAATACGATCGACGTTGCCGAACCAGTAACGGTCGAGCATCACGTCGCCGACGACAAGCACGCGCGAGCGCGCGAGCTGCTCGCGCGGCACCGGAACGACTTCGCGGAGAGTATTCATCGTGTGGTCAGCCACGGGTGAACGACTGGGGATCGACATACGGCCGGCCGATCGCGTAGTAGTCGATGCCCAGTTCGGCCATCGCATCCGGCTCATAGAGGTTGCGACCGTCGAAGATCACCGGCGCCTTCAGTTCGGCCTTCAGGCGCGTGAAGTCGGGGCTCCGGAATTCCTTCCACTCGGTCACGATCACGAGCGCGTCCGCCCCCGTCACGGCGATGTCCTGCGTCTCGACGAGATGCAGCCGCGCCAGCGCGTCCGGATCGGCGCCGAAATCGAGCGCAAACACGCGCCGCGCCTCGTCGACCGCGACCGGATCATACGCACGCACGGTCGCGCCGCGTTCGAGCAGCGCGGCGATCAGGCGACGGCTCGGCGCCTCGCGCATGTCGTCGGTGTTCGGCTTGAACGCCAGGCCCCAGACCGCGAACTCGCGGCCGGTCAGGTCGGCGCCGAAGCGCTGCTCGATCTTGCTGATCAGCACGTCCTTCTGCGCATAGTTGGCCGCCTCGACGGCCTCCAGGATGCGCAGCGGCTGGCCGTTCTCACCGGCCGTGCGAATCAGCGCCTGGACGTCCTTCGGGAAGCACGAGCCGCCGTAGCCGACGCCGGCGTACAGGAAGTGATAGCCGATGCGCGGATCGGAGCCGATCCCGCGGCGCACGGCCTCGATGTCGGCGCCGACCTTGTCGGCCAGATTCGACATCTCGTTCATGAACGAGATGCGCGTGGCGAGCATCGCGTTCGCCGCATATTTCGCGAATTCGGCCGAACGCACGTCCATGTAGATCGTGCGCTCATGATTGCGATTGAACGGCGCGTAAAGCTTCTTCATCTTCTCGCGCGCGATCGTGCCCGTCTCGTCGTCGTCGACGCCGATGATGATCCGGTCCGGACGCATGAAGTCTTCGACCGCGGCGCCTTCCTTCAGGAACTCGGGGTTCGACACGACCGAGAACCGATGCGCGACGCTGCCTGCCAGACCGCGGGCGGCAAGCGCCTCGTCGACCACGCCGCGCACGCGCTGCGCGGTGCCGACCGGCACCGTCGACTTGTCGACGATCACCTTGAAGCCCGTCATGTGGCGGCCGATGTTGCGTGCGGCTTCGAGCACGTACTGCAGGTCGGCCGAGCCGTCCTCGTCGGGCGGCGTGCCGACGGCGATGAACTGGATCTCGCCATGCGCGACGCTCGCCTCGATATCGGTCGAGAAGCGCAGGCGCCCCGCCGCGCGGTTGCGCGCGATGATGTCCAGCAGCCCCGGTTCGTGAATCGGCATCCCGCCGTTGTTCAGGATGTCGATCTTGCGTTGATCGACGTCGAGACAGAATACGTCGTGACCGATCTCCGCGAGACAGGCGCCCGTGACGAGACCGACATAGCCGGTGCCGATGATGGTGATTTTCATAGATGTTCCGGTACTTCCCGGTAATTGACTAACTTGGCCGCCGGGACGAGCCCGGCGACAACCGCAGCGCGTTGGCTCCGCGTGCCGGGATCAGCCCGGCATCGCAGGTTCGACGCGGCGCGGCGCATAGGTTTCCCAGCCGCTGCATCCGGGGCACTGCCAATAGAAGAGCCGTGCCCGGAAACCGCAATTCTGGCACGTATACCGTGGCAGATTCTTCGTGCGCTGCTTGATCAGCGCACGCATCATTTCAAGTTCCTTACGGCGCGGTTCGTCGGCCGCCGCGATTTGCGCATCGAGCAGATGCAGCATCCCCGACAGGTTCGGCGACTTCTCCATCTGCGTGCGCGCGAGCGTGTGCGCCGCATCCTGGCCGCGCAACCCCGCGATGTGCTGGTACGCGATGTCGAGCAGGTCGTTCGACGGATAGCGGTCGATATACCCCATCAGCAGCTCGGCGCCTTCGGCATGCTTGCCGAGCGCGACATACGCCTTCATCAGCTTGTCGGCGACGAGCGGCAGATACGCTGGATTCTGCGCCTCGACGCGCTTCCAGTGCGCGATCGCGGCCGCGTGGTTGCCCTCCGCTTCCGCCGCGTCGCCGGACAGCACCGTCGCGCGCACGTTTTGCGGGTTCACGGCCAGCGCCAGGCGCAGCTGTTCGGCGGCCGCTGCCGCGTTCTTGCGCTGCAGCGCGTCCTGCGCGAGTTCGCAGTGGAACTGGGCAATTTCGACGCCAAGCGGCTTGTCGCTCATCGACTCGATGCGCTTTGCCGTATCGATCGACTTGTTCCAGTCCTTCTCGATCTCGTAGATCGTCAGCAGCGCCCGCTGCGCGCCGAGCGCGTAATCGCCGTCGGCGAGCTTGTGAAACGCCTCTTCGGCACGATCGAGCAGCCCGGCCTTCAGAAAATCCTGGCCGAGTTCGTACAGCGCGTGGTCGCGCTCGTTGACCGGCAGGTCCGTGCGGCTCAGCAGGTTCTGGTGAACGCGGATCGCGCGATCGGTCTCGCCGCGGCGGCGAAACAGGTTGCCGAGTGCGAAGTGCAGCTCGACCGTCTCGGGATCGAGCTTGGCGACCTCGATGAACGCATCGATCGCCTTGTCAGGTTGTTCGTTCAACAGAAAATTCAGGCCGCGAAAATACGATCGCGGCAGGTTGGCACTCTCCGACAGGAGATTCTTCAGGTCATAGCGTGACGCCGCCCAACCCAGCGCGAACGCGACCGGAATCGCGAGCAACCACCAGAAATCCAGATCCATGCGAAATATCGAAGCAGAGACGAAAACCGCGCGATGATCGCGCGGCGTCCGTGTTAAATGACGGGCGGCATCGGCGGCTGGTCGATGACGGCCGGCGTTTCGCGCGCCGCGCGCAGATCGCGCTTCAGGCGCCCGTTCTCGAGACGCAGGCGGAAGATCGAAGGCAGCGCGGACAGCAAGCCGGCCAGCAGCCCCACGGCGAAGAACGCCAGGCCGATCAGGATCAGCGGCGCTTGCCATGAATAGCCGGCAACGAAATTCAGCGTCGCGGTTTGCGTATTGGCCAGCGCAAGCACCAGCAGCAGTACGAACACCAATACCCGGATCAGCCAGACGATAAACTTCATGAAGCCCTCTCTTTGTTGAGGTTTGCCGCGGCGCGCGACTCCCCTTCGTCGCGCCGAATCGACCCGTATTGTAAAGGATGCGTTTCCGCGGCTGCGCAGATCCTGCGCGCCCCCGTTGCGCGGCGATCGCCGGAAATGAAAAAAGCGCCCGCAAGGGGCGCTTTTCTTTTCAGCCTTCGCCGGATGGGTTCCGGGCAAACCGGATGACGCTTAACGCTCGTCGTCCGGATCATCAGCCTTCAGCGGTTCACCGGCACGGCCGTCGACGCGTTCGCGCAATTCCTTGCCAGGCTTGAAGTGCGGCACGAACTTCTCGGGCACCTGCACTTTCTCCCCTGACTTCGGGTTGCGTCCGACGCGCGCCGGGCGACGGTTGAGGCCAAAGCTGCCGAAACCCCGAATTTCAATGCGATGCCCTTTCGCCAGGGCATCAGACATCGCATCGAGCATCGTTTTCACCGCGAAATCCGCATCCTTGAGGACAAGTTGCGGAAATCGCGATGCCAGCTGCGCGACCAACTCGGATTTGGTCATACTTCAGCAGACCTCGTGAGGCTTACTGGTTCTGGCCGTCGAGCTTCGCCTTCAGCAGCGCGCCGAGGTTGGTCGTACCGGTCGCAGCAGCGCTGGAGTCCGACTGCAGGCCGCGGATCGCTTCCTGTTGTTCAGCCGAATCCTTCGCCTTGATCGACAGGTTGATGCCGCGCGACTTGCGATCGATGTTGATCACCATCGCGTTGACCTTGTCGCCTTCCTTCAGCACGTTGCGTGCGTCTTCGACGCGATCCTGCGAGATTTCCGACGCGCGCAGGTAGCCTTCGATGTCACCCGTCAGCGTAACGACCGCACCCTTCGCATCGACCGTCTTCACGACGCCGTCGACGATCGAGCCCTTGTCGTTCATTGCAACGTAGTTGCTGAACGGGTCGCCTTCGAGCTGCTTGATGCCGAGCGAAATACGTTCCTTCTCGACGTCGATACCGAGGACGATTGCTTCGACTTCGTCGCCCTTCTTGTACTTGCGAACCGCTTCTTCGCCAGCTTCGCTCCACGACAGGTCCGACAGGTGGACCAGGCCGTCGATGCCGCCCGGCAGACCGATGAACACGCCGAAGTCGGTGATCGACTTGATTGCGCCCGTGATCTTGTCGCCCTTCTTGAAGTTGCGGCTGAAGTCATCCCACGGATTCGGCTTGCACTGCTTCATGCCGAGGCTGATACGACGACGGTCTTCGTCGATCTCGAGGACCATGACTTCGACTTCGTCGCCCAGCTGGACAACCTTCGACGGAGCAACGTTCTTGTTGGTCCAGTCCATTTCCGACACGTGGACGAGGCCTTCGATGCCCGATTCCACTTCGACGAATGCGCCGTAGTCGGTGATGTTCGTGACCTTGCCGAACAGGCGCGTGCCCGACGGGTAACGGCGCGAGATGCCTTCCCACGGATCGTCGCCCAGTTGCTTGATGCCCAGCGAGACGCGGTTCTTCTCTTGGTCGAACTTGAGGATCTTCGCGGTGACTTCCTGGCCAACCGACAGGACTTCGCTCGGGTGACGCACACGACGCCATGCGATGTCGGTGATGTGCAGCAGGCCGTCGATGCCGCCGAGGTCGACGAACGCGCCGTAGTCGGTGATGTTCTTGACCACGCCGTTGACGATCGCGCCTTCCTTCAGCGTCTCGAGCAGCTTCGCGCGCTCTTCGCCTTGGGTTGCTTCGATCACTGCACGACGCGACAGCACGACGTTGTTACGCTTGCGATCGAGCTTGATCACGCGGAATTCGAGCGTCTTGCCTTCGTACGGGGTCGTGTCCTTGACCGGACGCGTGTCGACCAGCGAACCCGGCAGGAACGCGCGGATGCCGTTGACCATCACGGTCATGCCGCCCTTCACCTTGCCGGTGATCGTGCCGGTGACGAGTTCGTTGTTGTCGAGCGCCTTTTCCAGCGACAGCCACGATGCAAGGCGCTTCGCCTTGTCGCGCGACAGGATCGTGTCGCCGTAGCCGTTTTCGAGTGCGTCGATCGCGACGGACACGAAATCGCCCGACTGCACCTCAACCTCGCCCTGATCGTTCAGGAATTCCTCGATCGGAATGTAAGCCTCGGACTTCAGGCCTGCATTGACGACCACGAAGTTGTGGTCGACGCGCACGACTTCGGCGGAAATCACTTCGCCGGCGCGCATGTCTTGGCGGGTCAGCGACTCTTCGAACAGAGCCGCGAAAGATTCAGTATTCGGGGTAGAGGTTTGCAGGTCGGACATAAAAATCTGATTGTGCATGGATCGCTGTGCCACGCCGGCCGGAATGGCAGACTGAAAGGGCCAGATCGAGGTCCACACGGGGTTAAGGGTTCGAAACACGCTCCGCACTTACGCACGGAGCACCTACCGCTGCCCGCCTTCTCAGGCCGGCTGGCCGAGCGCCCGGTACCACTGCAGCACCTGGTCGACCGCTTCATCGACCGACAGCGCCGACGTATCGAGCAGCTTGGCATCTGCTGCGGGCTTGAGCGGCGCGGCCGCGCGATTGCTGTCGCGCGCATCACGTTCACGAAGATCCCGGAGCAAGTCATCTATATTAGCAGAAAAACCTTTTTGCATCAATTGCTTATGCCGTCTGGTCGCGCGCGCCTCGGCGCTGGCCGTCAGGAACACCTTCAGCACGGCGTCCGGGAAGATCACGGTACCCATGTCGCGCCCGTCCGCAACGAGGCCCGGCGTCTTGCGGAACGCGCGCTGGCGCGCGACGAGCGCGGTGCGCACCGGCCCGTGCACGGCGATCGCCGATGCGCGGTTGCCGACCGCTTCGGCGCGGATGTCGTTCGACACATCGACGCCGTCGAGCTGCGCGCAGCCTTCGCGGAACGTGATGTGGAGATCGTCGATCAGCTTCACCAGCGCGTCGATGTCCTCAGCCTCGATGCCGTAGCGCACGCTCGCGAGCGCGGCGAGCCGGTACAGCGCGCCGCTGTCGAGCAAGTGGAAGCCAAGATGCGCGGCGACGAGCGCGGCGACGGTGCCCTTGCCGGAAGCAGTCGGGCCGTCGATCGTGATGACGGGAGTCGGGTGAAAGGGTCGGGTCGATTTCATCAGAACAGTGGGGTCAGGCTTTGGCGAGCGCGGCGAAGCGGTCGAAATAGTCGGGGAATGTCTTGCCGACGCACTTCGGATCGTTGATCCGCACGGGCACGCCGCCCAGGCTGACGAGCGAGAAGCACATCGCCATCCGGTGATCGTCGTACGTGTCGATCGCCGCGTTCGGCGTGAGCTTTTCCGGCGGCGTGACGACGAGGTAGTCCGGGCCTTCCTCGACGATCGCGCCGACCTTGCGCAGCTCGGTCGCCATCGCGGCGATGCGGTCGGTTTCCTTCACGCGCCAGCTCGCGATGTTGCGCAGCGTGCTCGTGCCGTTCGCGAACAGCGCCGCGACCGCGATGGTCATCGCCGCATCGGGGATCAGGTTGAAGTCCATGTCGATTGGCTCGAGCTTGCCGTGGTCGTGGCCGATGCCGCGCACGTCGATCCAGTCGTCGCCCATCGTCACGTTCGCGCCCATCTGCATCAGCGCGTTCGCGAAGCCGACATCGCCCTGGATGCTCGCCCGCCCCACGCCTTCGACGCGCAGCGGGCCGCCGCCGAGCGCGCCGGCCGCGAGGAAGTACGACGCGGACGACGCATCGCCCTCGACCATGATCCGCCCCGGCGAGCGGTAGCGGACGCCGGCCGGCACGACGAAGCGCTGCCAGCCGTCGCGCTCGACGGTCACGCCGAAGCGCTCCATCAGCCGGATCGTGATGTCGATGTACGGCTTCGAGATCAGCTCGCCATCGACCTCGACGACGATCTTGCCGTCCTTCGCCTTCACGAGCGGCAGCGTCATCAGCAACGCCGTGAGGAACTGGCTCGACACGTCACCGCGCACGCGGATCGGCGCGTCGACGGAAATGTTCGCCGGCTTGATCCGCAGCGGCGGGTAGCCTTCGTTCAGCTCGTAGTCGATCTGCGCGCCAATTTGCCTCAGGCCGTCGACGAGATCGCCGATCGGCCGCTCGTGCATGCGCGGCACGCCGTGCACGCGATAGTCGCCGCCGTTCACCGCGAGCGCGGCGGTCAGCGGCCGCACGGCCGTGCCCGCGTTGCCGAGGAACAGGTCGGCCGTCTTCGCGGTGAATGCGCCCCGCGTGCCCATCACGACGCAGGTGTCGCCATCGCGCGCTAGCTTCACGCCGAGCTTGCCGAGTGCGTCGAGCATCACGCGCGTGTCGTCGGAGTCGAGCAGGTTGGTGATCGTGGTTTCGCCTTCGGCAAGCGCCGCGAGCAGCAGCACGCGGTTCGAAATGCTTTTCGAGCCGGGCAGGCGCACGGTGCCCGATGCGCTGGAGTACGGGCCGAGATCGAGATAGTCCATGGGAATCGTCCTGTTATTTCTTGACCGGTTCGGCAGCGGGCGTACCGCCACGCTCCTGCCATGCCTTGCGCGCAGCGCGCGAGCGCGTGAACACCGCTTCGAGCGCGGCGCCGTCGCCGGCGTCGATCGCCGCGCGCAGCCGCGTGAGCACACGCGTGTAGCCATCGAGCTCATCGAGCAGCGCCGCGCGGTTCGCGACGCACACGTCGCGCCACATCTCCGGGCTCGACGCCGCGATGCGCGTGAAATCGCGGAAGCCGCCCGCCGCGTATGAAAATTTCAGTTCCGCATCGGCCTCGCCGAGGATCTGCTCGACGAGCGCGAACGACAGCACGTGCGGCAGATGGCTGATCGACGCGAACACGCGATCGTGCTGCTCCGTGCTCATCGTGCGCACGTCGGCGCCGGTCGCACGCCACATCGCGTCGATCCGCGCGACCGATTCGGGGGCGTTCTCCGGCAGCGGGCACAGCACGACGTTGCGGCCGACGTACAGATCCGGCAATGCGGCCTCGACGCCGCTCGACTCTCGACCGGCGATCGGATGCCCCGGCACGAACTGCGCGATCCGCGCGCCGAGCGCTTCGCGCGCGGCAGCGACGACATCGGACTTGGTGCTGCCCGCGTCGGTGACGATCGTCGCCGCTCCAAGCCACGGCGCAATGCGCGCGAGCAACGGGCCCGTCTGCGCGACAGGCGCCGCCAGCAGCACCAGATCGGCGCCAGTCAGCGCGTCGCGCAATTGCGCGTCGTCGTCGAGCGCTGCCGCACGGTCGATCACGCCGAGTGCGAGCGCACGCTCGACCGAAGCACGCGAACGGCCCACGCCGACAACCTCGCCCGCGCCGCCCGGCGCGCGCTCGCGCAGCGCGCGGGCCAGCGATCCGCCGATCAGGCCGACGCCGAAGATGACCAGTTTGTTGAATGCAAAGCCTGACACGACAAGAGCCAAGTTACGCGCACAGGACGACACCCCGCACGCGGAATTCCAGATTCCGGGCCACGGGCCCGCATCCGGCGCAACCTGCGCCGGATGCCGCCCGAACCCGCCTTCGGCAGCGCCGATCGGCCTGCCCTGCCCGCGTGGACCCAACGCCTGCGCGAACAGGCGACGGGCCGCCACGCATCAGCGTGCGCGCGGATACGAACCGAGTATCTTCAGGAACGCGGCCTTCTGGCCGAGTTCCGCGAGCGCGGCCGCAACCGACGCATCGTCCCGGTGCCCTTCGATGTCGATGTAGAAGTAGTACTCCCACGTGCCGACGCGCGCCGGACGCGACTCGAAGCGCGTCATCGACACGCCGTGCCGCGCGAGCGGCTCGAGCAGCTTGAACACGGCGCCCGGCTCGTTCTTCACCGACACGATCAGCGACGTCTGGTCGTGACCGCTCTGCCCGGCCGGCTGCTTGCCGATGATCACGAAGCGCGTGCGGTTGTGCGGATCGTCCTGGATCAGCGAGAACGCGATCTGCAAGCCGTAGTGTGCGGCCGCGCGGTCGCCCGCGATCGCCGCGACGGTCGGATCGGCCGCCGCGAGACGCGCAGCCTCCGCGTTGCTCGCCACCGCCTGCCGCTCGAGCTGCGGCGCATTCGCCGCGAGCCACTGCTGGCATTGCGCAAGCGCCTGCGCGTGTGCACAGACGCGCTTCACGCCGTCGAGCGTGCCGCTCTGCGTCAGCAGGTTGTGATGGATCGGCAGCGCGAGTTCGCCGCTGATCAGCAGTTGCGTCTGCAGCAGCAGGTCGAGCGTGCGCGACACGGCGCCTTCGGTCGAATTTTCGACCGGCGCGATACCGAACGCGGACGCACCGGCCTCGACCGAGCGGAACACCTCGTCGATCGACGGGCACGGCAGCCCTTCGATCGACTGGCCGAAATACTCGAGCATCGCCTGCTCGCTATACGTGCCGACCGGCCCGAGGAACGCGACGTGGATCGTCTGCTCGAGCGCGCGGCTCGCGGCCATGATCTCGCGCCAGATGGCGCTGATATGCTCGCTCGCGAGCGGCCCCGCGCTCATGTCCTGCAGCCGGGCGATCACTTGCAGCTCGCGCTCCGGCCGGAACACCGGCGCGTTGAAATGCTTCTTGACCTCGCCCACCTCCAGCGCCACCGCGGCGCGCTGGTTCAGGAGCGCGATCAGCTGCGCGTCGATCGCATCGATGCGATCGCGCAGCGGTTTCAGGCGGGAATTCAGTTCGTCGTCCATGCGTTTTGCCGTGCTGTTTGAACAGCGCCGCCGTCAGGCGCCGCGCTGCTCGAAGTCCTTCATGTACTCGACGAGCGCTTTCACGCCCTCGAGCGGCACCGCGTTGTAGATCGACGCCCGCATGCCGCCGACGGACTTGTGGCCCTTCAGCTGCAGCAGCCCGCGCGCCTTTGCGCCGGCAAGGAAGTCTTCGTTGCGCGTTTCGTCGGCCAGGAAAAACGGCACGTTCATCCGCGAACGTGCTGCCGGCTCGACCTTGTTCAGATAGAAACTGCTCGCATCGATCGTGTCGTAGAGTAGCTTCGCCTTTTCGATATTGCGGGCCTCGATCGCTTCGAGGCCACCCTGCCGCTTCAGCCACTGGAACACCAGGCCCGCGATGTAGATCGCGTAGGTGGGCGGCGTGTTGTACAGCGAGTTGTTCGCGGCGATGGTCTTCCATTCGAACGCGGACGGGCAGATCGACAGCGCACGGTCGAGCAGATCCTCGCGTACGATCACGAGCGTCACGCCGGCCATCCCGATGTTCTTCTGCGCGCCGCCGAACAGCACGCCGTACTTCGCGACGTCCATCGGACGCGACAGGATGTGCGACGAGACATCCGCGACCAGCGGCACGTCGCCGAGATCGGGAATCTCGAACGTCTCGACGCCGTCGATCGTCTCGTTGGTACACAGATGCACGTAGGCCGGATCATCCGACAGCTGCCATTCGGCGCGCGCGGGTGCGCGCGTGAAGCCGTCTTCCGTCTTGCCGGTCGCGGCGAGATGCGGCGTGCCGTATTTCTTCGCTTCGGTGAACGATTTCTGCGACCACGAGCCCGTGACGACGAAGTCGGCCGTCTTGCGCGACCCGAGCAGGTTCATCGGCACGATCGCGTTTTCCGCGATACCGCCGCCCTGCAGGAACAGGATCCGGTGGCTGGCCGGCACGCCGAGCAGGTCGCGCAGGTCGGCCAGCGCGGCCTCGTGGATCGACATGAATTCCTTGCCGCGATGGCTCATCTCCATCACGCTCATGCCGCTACCATGCCAGTCGAGCATTTCGTCGGCAGCTTGCCGCAGCACTTCCTCGGGCATCGCCGCAGGGCCGGCGGAGAAATTAAAGACGCGCATCGTGAAAACCTCGGAGGGACGCGACCGGCTCGCCGCCGGCAGAACGCGCCAGAAAAGAAATGGCCGCTTGCGCTCGCGCGCAAACGGCCATTATCGCACTGTCGTCAGGCTCCCGCCAAACCCGGCCGACCGGCCGGGGGCGTGCCCGGACGGCTTTACTTGCCCGGCTTGACTGCTGCGACTTCCTTGTCAGCCTGCGTGCGCGTTGCCTGGATAGCTTGCGGCATGTACTTCTGCATCAGGCCGTTGACCACGTCGCGACCGACCTGATCCTGAACCTGGATGAACTTGCGGCCCGTCGGGCTCTTGTAGAACGTCGTCAGATCCTTGATCTCCGACGTGCTGTAGTACTTCGCGTATGCGTCGTACTGAGCCGACATCGCGTCGTTCTGGAACTGCTGCGTACCGAACACCTTGCCTGCGCCGTCGACCAGCTTCGGCACCGCGTTCTTCTGCAGCGTCGGAACGGCAGCCTGCTTCTGCTTGTCGTTCAGCGTCTTGTTTTCCGACAGCGCGTCCGACAGGATCGCCGGAACGAGTTGCTTGGCCTGCATTTCGGCGCTGTTGCCGATTGCCGACACGAGCTTCGGCGCGTCGATCGCGTCGAGCAGATCCTTGATCGCTGCCTTCTTGTCGGCGTCGATCGGCGCAGCTGCTGCCGGAGCTGCCGGTGCGGAATTCGACAGCGCTTGCGCCATCGCGAACGTCGGCACCAGTGCAGCCAGCAGAACCAGTTGCTTGAATTGCTTTTGCATCATCACTCCCTTTTGGAAATATGAATGGTTGCTCGCCGGCCGCGGCGCTTCGCGCCTGCGGCGGCTAGAGTCTCATCCGTTCTTCAGGCTTCGCCGTCCGACGCCTCGTCGGCTTCGCCCTCTCCCTCTTCGGCCTCCGCGATCTGCTGCAGGCCAGAGAGCTTGGTACCCTCATCGAGACTGATGAGTGTAACACCTTGCGTGGCGCGCCCCATCTCGCGAATCTCCGAGACACGGGTGCGAATCAACACGCCGGCCGTCGTGATCAGCATGATCTGATCTTCGGCATCGACGAGCGTTGCAGCCACGACCTTGCCGTTACGCTCGGACGTCTGGATCGCGATCATACCCTTCGTGCCGCGGCCGTGACGCGTGTACTCGGTGATCGGCGTGCGCTTGCCGTAGCCGTTCTCGGTCGCGGTGAGCACCGTCTGCTCCTCGCTGCCGGCAACCAGCATCGCGATGACCTGCTGGCCATCCTCGAGCTGCATGCCGCGCACGCCGCGCGCCTCGCGCCCCATCGGACGCACGTCGTTCTCGTCGAAGCGCACGGCCTTGCCGGAGTCGGAGAACAGCATCACGTCGTGCGCGCCGTCGGTGATCGACGCACCGATCAGGAAATCGCCTTCGTCGAGGCCGACCGCGATGATGCCCTTCTTCATCGGACGGCTGAACGCCTCGAGCGGCGTCTTCTTCACGGTGCCGAGCGACGTTGCCATGAAGATGAACTTGTCGGCCGAGAATTCCTTGACCGGCAGCACGACGTTGATCTTCTCGCCTTCCTGCAGCGGGAACATATTGACGATCGGGCGGCCGCGCGAGTTGCGCGAGCCCTGCGGCACTTCGTAGACCTTGACCCAGTACACGCGGCCGCGGTTCGAGAAGCACAGGATGTAATCGTGCGTGTTCGCGATGAACAGCGTCTCGATCCAGTCGTCTTCCTTCATCTGCGTCGCCTGCTTGCCGCGACCGCCGCGCTTCTGCGCACGGTACTCGGACAGCGGCTGCGACTTCACGTAGCCCGCATGCGACATCGTGACGACCATGTCCTGCGGCGTGATCAGGTCTTCGGTGTTCAGCTCGGTCGCGTTCAGCTCGATCTTCGAGCGGCGCGCGTCGCCGAACTCGGCCTTCACCGAGGTCAGCTCCTCGCCGATCATCGTCGTGATCCGCTCGGGGCGCGCGAGGATGTCCAGCAGGTCGGCAATCTGGGCCATCACTTCGCGGTACTCGCCGATGATCTTGTCCTGCTCGAGGCCGGTCAGGCGCTGCAGACGCATCTGCAGGATTTCCTGGGCCTGCGTGTCGGACAGGCGGTACAGCCCGTCGGCCTGCATGCCGAACGCCGGGTTCAGGCCTTCCGGGCGGTACGCGGAGCGGCCGCCGGCCGCCGCGTTCTCGCTCTCGGCACGCGTGAGCATCTCGCGCACGAGCGACGAATCCCACGGCTTCGCCATCAACTCCGCCTTCGCGATCGGCGGCGTCGGCGCGGCCTTGATGATCGCGATGAACTCGTCGATATTCGCGAGCGCGACCGCGAGACCTTCGAGCACGTGGCCGCGTTCGCGGGCCTTGCGCAGTTCGTAGATCGTGCGGCGCGTCAGCACTTCGCGTCGATGCGACAGGAAGCACTGCAGGATTTCCTTCAGGTTCAGCAGCTTCGGCTGGCCGTCGACGAGCGCGACCATGTTCATGCCGAACGTATCCTGGAGCTGCGTCGCCTTGTACAGGTTGTTCAGCACCACTTCCGGCACTTCACCGCGCTTGAGCTCGATCACGACGCGCATGCCGCTCTTGTCGGACTCGTCGCGGATGTCGGAGATGCCCTCGAGCTTCTTCTCGTTGACGAGCTCGGCGATCCGCTCGAGCAGCGAACGCTTGTTCACCTGGTACGGCAGTTCGTCGACGATGATCGCCATCCGCTGGCCGCGGTCGATCTCCTCGAAGTGCGTGGCCGCTCGCATCACGACGCGGCCGCGCCCGGTGCGATAGCCGTCGCGCACGCCGGCGACGCCATAGATGATGCCGGCCGTCGGGAAATCCGGCGCCGGGATGATCTCGATCAGCTCGTCGATCGTCGCTTCCGGGTTGCCCAGCAGGTGCTGGCACGCGTCGACGACCTCGTTCAGGTTGTGCGGGGGGATGTTGGTCGCCATGCCGACCGCAATACCCGACGAGCCGTTGATCAGCAGGTTCGGGATGCGCGACGGCAGGACCGACGGCTGCATTTCGTTGCCGTCGTAGTTCGGCTCGAAATCGACCGTTTCCTTGTCGATGTCGGCGAGCAGCTCGTGACCGATCTTCGCCATGCGAATTTCGGTGTAACGCATCGCCGCGGCATTGTCGCCGTCGATCGAGCCGAAGTTGCCCTGCCCGTCGATCAGCATGTAGCGCAGCGAAAAGTCCTGCGCCATCCGCACGATCGTGTCGTAGACCGCGGTATCGCCGTGAGGGTGGTACTTACCGATCACGTCACCGACGATACGCGCCGACTTCTTGTACGCGCGGTTCCAGTCGTTGTTCAGTTCGTGCATCGCGAACAACACGCGCCGGTGCACGGGTTTCAGGCCATCGCGGACATCCGGGAGGGCACGTCCGACGATCACGCTCATCGCGTAATCGAGATACGAACGGCGCATTTCCTCTTCTAGGGAGGTGGGCAGGGTCTCTTTGGCGAATTGATCCATGTATCCGTATCGTTTCGGAGCGAAGACGGCGAACGCCTTTCGCGTGGGCGCTGCATGCGCAACGCAACGCGAGATTCTAACATGCGCCCATCAGCCGCCAATTCGCCCCCTCTATATATGAATAGCAAAAATCGCGGCGTCGGCGAATCGGCCGCAATTGCACATCGCAATCCTCCCCGACTCGGCATCACAGACGATTGCCACGTCACGCGTTCTTCGCGCACGAGTAAACAACTGCATTCATCGGCGCAATTTCGCCGCCACACTCTTGACAATTTCTAAAAGTTACGGCAGGCCAGTGTTGCGCATGCACCACAAAGTTGAAGCGATCTTGGGGTGGGGAGGATTTTTTTTCGTAGGAAGGGAACGATATGGCAAAATGCCAACGCACTGAAAGTTAGACGCTGCTCGAAGTCTACACAGAGGCGGCGCCGCGTTTTTTGTGCCGCACCAATGTTATACTTCGAGCAATGTATGACTTGTCACCGTCAACAGGCTCGCAGTAAACCTGCGGTAATCTCAATTTCGAGAGGAGAAATATGAATAAACTTTCAAAGCTCGCGTTCATTGCAGCTACCGCAGTTATGGCTGCATCCGCTTCGGCACAGTCGGTGCCGGCGTCGCGCCAAGCCGTCAATGACAACTGGGTCAACGGCACGGGCGAATGGGTGTGGATGAACGGTACGAACGAGCTCTGCTGGCGCGATGCGTTCTGGACGCCGGCCACCGCCAACGCGAAGTGCGATGGCGCACTGGTCGCCCAGGCACCGGCACCGGCTCCGGTCGCTCCGGTCGCTCCGGCCATCACGAGCCAGAAGATCACGTATCAAGCTGACGCACTGTTCGACTTCGACAAGGCAACGCTCAAGCCGCTGGGCAAGCAAAAGCTGGACGAACTGTCGTCGAAGATCCAGGGCATGAACACGGAAGTGGTCGTCGCAACGGGCTACACGGACCGCATCGGTTCGGACAAGTACAACGACCGTCTGTCGCTGCGCCGTGCGCAAGCCGTGAAGTCGTACCTGGTCAGCAAGGGTGTGCCGGCCAACAAGATCTACACGGAAGGCAAGGGCAAGCGCAACCCGGTTACGACTGGCTGCAACCAGAAGAACCGCAAGCAACTCATCGCCTGCCTCGCACCGGATCGCCGCGTGGAAGTCGAAGTGGTTGGTACGCAAGAAGTCCAGAAGACGACCGTTCCGGCAAACTAAGCCGCGGTTTTCGACTGCTTCAAAGCCCCGCTCCGGCGGGGCTTTTTCTTTGACGCCCGTCCAAGGCGCTCGCCGCTTCGCCGCTCGTCCGCTTCTTATATACTCGGGGCTGACGAATCGCAGCACCGCCCTCCTTCCGTAGCCCGTTTGCCGACATGACCAACGCCGATCCGCACGAACTCCAGAAATTCAGCGACCTCGCCCATCGGTGGTGGGATCCGAATGCCGAATTCAAGCCGCTGCACGACCTGAACCCGGTCCGGCTCGGCTGGATCGATGCGCATGCGCACCTCGCCGGCAAGCGCGCACTCGACATTGGCTGCGGCGGCGGCATCCTGTCCGAATCGATGGCCGGACTCGGCGCGCAGGTGAAAGGCATCGACCTGTCGACCGAAGCACTCGGCGTCGCCGACCTGCACAGTCTCGAAAGCGGCATCTCGGTCGATTACGAGGCCATCGCGGCCGAAGCAATTGCCGCGCGCGAACCGGGCACCTACGATGTCGTCACGTGCATGGAAATGCTCGAGCACGTGCCGTCGCCCGGCGATATCGTCGCCGCCTGCGCGACGCTCGTGAAGCCGGGTGGCTGGGTGTTCTTCTCGACGCTGAACCGCAACCTGAAGGCATACCTGTTCGCCGTGATCGGCGCGGAGTACATCGCACAAATGCTGCCGAAGGGCACGCACGACTACGCGCGCTTCATCCGTCCGTCGGAACTGGCCAGCTTCGTGCGGGCAACGGACCTGCACATCGTGGAGATCAAGGGCATCACGTATCACCCGATCGGCAAGCGCTTCGCGCTGTCGAACGACGCCGACATCAACTACCTCGTCGCGTGCCGTCGCGGCGCGTGACCTTCCAACCGGCATGACGACTCCCCTCTCGACCGCGCGGGCGGCACTCGACGAACCGCGCCTGCTGCACTGCGATGCCGTGCTGTTCGACCTGGACGGCACGCTCGCCGACACGGCTCCCGATCTCGCGGCCGCCGTCAACAAGATGCAACGCGTGCGCGACCTGCCCGAGACACCGCTCGACGTGTTGCGGCCGCTAGCCTCGGCCGGCGCGCGCGGCCTGCTCGGCGGCGCGTTCGGCATCGATCCGCACACGCCCGGTTATGAAGCGATGCGCGACGAGTTCCTGGCCAACTACGCGACGGATCTATGCGTGCATACGACGCTGTTCCCCGGCATCGACGACGTGCTCGACGAACTCGACGCGCGCGGCGTGCGCTGGGGCATCGTCACGAACAAGGCCATGCGGCTCACGGCGCCGCTCGTCGACCTGCTCGGCCTCGCGCGGCGCGCCGCCTGCGTCGTCGGGGGCGACACAACGCCGCACCCGAAGCCGCACCCGGCCCCGCTACTGCATGCGGCCGACCAGTTGACGCTCGCGCCTGCGCGCATCGTCTACGTCGGCGACGACCTGCGCGACATTCAAGCCGGCAGCGCCGCCGGCATGGCGACGGTCGCGGCGGCGTACGGCTATTGCGGGGAGGGCGCCGCGCCGGCCGACTGGCAAGCGCAGCATCTCGTCGACACGACGCTGCAACTGCGCGAACTGCTGCGCGATGTTGGGCTATAATGGTCGATCTTATCCGCGGGGGCGACCTGGTTTCGACAGGGGTTGTGAAGCGGCTAGGGCATGTCGAGGACCCGTCACCTCGTTAATCAATGGGAAAATCGTAACTGCAAACGACGATACGTTCGCACTGGCAGCCTAAGGGCCGCCGTCCTCTGCCTAGTTCACTGACGGGCTAGTGTCGCAAGACCGGTAGCAATACCGCCAGAGGTCATTTACGTCAGTTAAGCCCTGTCGGCGTCGCGACGCCAGGGTCGAAAACCTAGCGAATCGCCGTAGTGCAGCGTGTTCGTCCGCGTCGCTGCGGTTAAATCAAATGACTGAACTAAACATGTAGAACTAGTCGTGGAGCGCTTCTGGACGCGGGTTCGATTCCCGCCGCCTCCACCAAACACTCTCTCAACGCAGATCAACGCGTTGCAATTGAACCCCGCCGGGCTTGGCTCCGCGGGGTTTTTTGTTGCAAACTATCTCAAGGAATCGCAACCACAGCCACACAGCGATGGGGGTTCTATCGGGGGTTCTTCGCTGCACTCCATGATCGAGAACCCCCACACGCCGGAGCCCCCATGCCCCTGACCGATGTAGCAATCCGCAATGCCAAGCCGTCCGATAAGCAGCAGAAGCTGTTCGACGGCGGCGGCCTGTTCCTGCTCATCAAACCGACCGGCGGCAAGCGGTGGGTGCTCAAGTACCGATTCGGCGGAAAGGAAAAGAGCCTGGCGCTCGGCACCTACCCCGCCGTCCCGCTGGCCGAGGCGCGGAGACGCCGCGATGAGGCCCGCGACAAGCTGGCGGCCGGGATCGATCCGGGCGCAGCAAAGAAGGCCGAGAAGCGCACGCAACGCCTCAGCGCCGAGAACTCTTTCGAGGCCGTCGCGCGCGAATGGCACGCCAAATACGCGCCGACCTGGTCTGAAAGCCACGGGGCGCGGATCCTGCGCCGGCTGGAGATGGACGCCTTCCCGTGGATCGGCGGCACTGCCATCGCCAACCTCGAGCCGCCTGACGTGCTGGACGCGCTCCGGCGCGTCGAGAAGCGCGGCGCGCTCGAGACGGCGCATCGACTGCAGGCCAACATCAGCCAGGTGTGCCGCTACGCCGTGGCGACCGGCCGCGCGAAGCGGGACGTAACCGCCGACCTCCGTGGCGCCCTGCCGCCGGTGCAAACCGAGCACATGGCGGCGATCACCGACCCGAAGCAGGTCGCCGAGCTCCTGCGCGCGATCGACGGGTATCACGGCACCTTTCCCGTGCAGTGCGCCCTCCGCCTCGCCCCGCTGCTGTTCCAGCGCCCGGGCGAGCTGCGCGCGGCCGAATGGATCGAGTTCAACCTCGATGGCGCGACGTGGGAGATCCCGAGCGAACGCATGAAGCGGACGAAGCAGGGGAAAGCATCCGGCGCGGCGCACATCGTTCCCTTACCCGAGCAGGCGATATTGATCCTGCGCGAGCTGCAAGCGCTGACCGGCAACTGCCGATTCCTGTTCCCGAGCGTGCGCACGAAGGATCGGCCCATGTCCGACAACACGATAAACGGCGCGCTGCGCCGGCTCGGGTACGACGGCGATACGATGACCGGCCACGGCTTTCGCGCCATGGCCCGGACAATTCTCGACGAGGTGCTCGGCGTAGCGCCCGCGGTCGTCGAAGCGCAGCTCGCGCACGCCGTGAAGGATCCGCTCGGGCGCGCGTACAACCGCACGGCTCACCTGCCGCACCGCCGCGAAATGATGCAGCAGTGGGCCGACTACCTCGACCAGCTCAAGGCGGGAGCGAACGTCATCGAGATCAACTCGGCTCGCGGGTAACTGATTGGTCAACCGGCCGTTTGAGAGCACGTCGCATGCCGCTGCCACAATGAAAAGCCCCGCGCGGGGCGGGGCTTCTTACTTGCCGTTCTGATTGGGCTTAGGGGGTGGTCTAGATGTTTTTCCGACAACGAATACGGAAACGAGACTGACCAAGGTTGCGCCGCCAAGTCCTGCCGCGACCCAATCGTGTCCTTGTATCGCGAGGTAGGCCGAGATGCCGAGACCGAAGACGCCGATCAGGAAACCGGACAGAATGCCGGCCATCCTCTCGATGAACTTGAACGTGTTGACGCGGTGAGTTTCGGACCGACGAAAATCGCCTTCTGCGCGCGCCTGATCGAACACCCATTCGACTTTGTCAGGCTGGATTTCTTTCAGCTGCGCAATCTGCGCCATTGGGAGCAGCGGCGCATCCGTTTCATGATGCGAAAGAGTGGCGCTCGTGTCCTTATCTTTCACCTGTACGGTAGTTTGTCGCCCCATTGTTCCCCGTCAAGCAATAAACAGATTGTTTTTCGACGCGAGCAGTTACGCGGCGGATGTCTCCGCCGACAGCAGCCAGGTCGTTTGATTGATCGCCCCGGCGTGGGACGTCGTATTGCGGAAAGGTGCCGAACGCATTCAACGACAACCCCACGCCAGCCAAGGCTTCGAGCAGATGCTTCATTGCTTTCTCCTGTTGGTCGACAGACCCCCACAGAGGACGTGATGTACGTCGTAAAGGGAGCGGGATAGTTGCATTGTACCTATGAACCTCACCCTATGCAGTTGACAGGTAGAAAAATGTGCGGTTCGAAGAAGATTATCGGCTTGAAATCGGATATTTCAAGGGCGAAACGGTGCATAGGAAATGAACCCTATGTGACATTTCGCCTCACCGGATGTGCTGAGCACCTGCTCAAGTGATGCCATAGACTCAACCGCCCAGATTGCAATCAATTGCAACTCCGGGAAGATCCCCGCCACGTTCGATCAACGTCAGCGCGCCCCGCCGATCGCCGACGTAGGGCGGTTTTCCGCTGCGATGTGCCCCTTCCTTCCGAGCCGATGGCGAATTCCACGGCCAGCGGTTGAGCAATACAGCACCACGAATAAGTACCCTTCTCGAATCATCCGATCTGTCTCCGCGCTTTGGTCGCACAACCCGATCCACTGTGCACCGGCTTCGAAGCGGTACGGCAACGGTTGGGCCGGCGCGGGTTGGGTAACGATAAAAGCCGCATCGGACCACTTTCGTCGCATGTACGCCCGCCACCAGTTCCTGTAATACAAGAAGCCGAGATTCGTTATCGTCGTGGCTCGATCGCCGACGTTGACCGCCGTAACGCTGACGTAGGTGTTGGGGTCGGGTACCGCACCTCCTACACGAACCATACCGGTGGAAGCGGAAATGCGCACGCTCGGCCCTTCGTTCAACCATTTGTACGCATCCCAACCAAGGACGAAGGTAGAGATCACGGCAGCATATGCCGCCACGGCAAGGGTCAACGTCTCGTTAAGCGACAGTCCAAACATGTCCGCTCCTCGTTACAGTGCCGCCGGCTCGACGCGCGCCATCATGCAATCAGTGCGCAGAGACTCGCTTCGGGCGAACGTCAATCGGCGACATTGATCTCCGCTCGCTACTTCACCGACTTATTGGTTACAAGCGCCTCGACACTCGCGGCGGTGATGCCGCTCGCGCGCCGGCCGATTTTGACGAGGGTCAGTCGGTCGTCGCGCACGAGATTGTAGACGGTCGCCCGGCATACACCGAGCATCCGCGCTACTTCCGCGATTCGATAGAGCTTCACGGGTGCGGGCTTTGTGGCTGGAGTTTGAGCGGGAGAGCACACAAGGTCACGGCCAGTAGCCACAGCCGCCTTGAAAGGCTTCGATACGTAGGGCATGCACCCTCCTTCGATGTCGACCACCACAATCAGCGCCCCGCCCTGTCCGGCGAGGCGCACGGCGCTCAATCCGAGCCGATAGCCTTGTTGATCGCGGCGTCGAGCTCGTCGGTCGCCGCCTCGGCCCGCTGCCAAAACCATTCGGCCCCGGGGATGGTATCGAGCTGGATTTGCCGCTCGAGGGCCCCACGAAGGGCAAAGATGCACGTGCGGAGCTCGCCCTGCAGGGCATGGATAGTCGCGAGGTCGCGCGACGACACCGACACTTGATCAGGAATGCTACCGATTGGGAAAGCGTTGTCAGAAACGTGGAACGTCATGAGGGGCTCCGTATGCGATCGCACCGTCCCGCTGTCAAACGGGGTGGGCGGCAACGAGCGAAGTTGACAGACCGGGGCATACGGAACCCGGCAGGCCGAAGCCTCTCCACTCGCGCCACCCATAGAAGATGCGCGTTCTCAAACGAAGAAAAACCGCCAGCGCGGCGGTTGTCTGCCGCATGCATTCGGGCTGTCAAACCCGGTCAACGTTGTGTGCGTCGACGAGCTCAGTATAAGGCACACGAAAACAAAATTGCAACAAAATCAGTATGTTAGGCAACCCTGTACGCGACGTACAGCGATACTTGACGCAACTGAACACGCTTCGTCGGTAGGTGCACCGCGCGCTAGAATGCGCCCACCCACAACAACGAAACGGGGGCACTGTGAATTCAACTGGACGATTTGCATTCGCCGCGTGCGTGAGCGCGGCTCTCATCTTCTCGACGGTGGCGGCTGACGCGCAGTCATTCAACGCGCATGCGCGCCTTGTCACGACGTGGCAAGCGAAGGATCTCACCGGCAACTCGGCGGCCGCGGAACGCCTGGTTGCGCTGGAGGAAATGGACGATGTGCACGATCGACCGGGCGACAACTGCACGCAGTTCACGGGCCCCGTCACTGTCGAAGGCATCCAGTTCACGCCGAGCGGCGGGACGCTCGAAACCTTTCGGTTCACCGACAAGAACGGAACCCAATGGTCCGTGCCGACAAACATCGGACGGCTGTCGAATGTCGATCGCCAGCACGCGAACAGCTTCATCCGTGTCGGCAAGCGCTACTTCGTGCACGCGCAGGTATGCGGCAGCGGTGGGAACGCGAGCCTGGTCAGCATGTACGATGCGGCCGTGAATTTCGGCCCGGTTCGCTGACCGTGTTCAGCAAACCGCCCGCTATCGCGAAGGCTGATCTCGCGATAGCGGGCGCCTGTCACGGCATCGTGAACAGCAGCGGATTGCCAGCGGCCGTGGTCCCGTAGGGCTTCAACGAAGCCGTAAGCCCAAGCGGATTGTTTTTTGCATAATCCCCAAAACCCCCGAGGACGGACGCGGCTGCCGAGATCCCACCAGCGACCAAGCTGTTGCGCGCCGTAGCGCGCGCCGTCCGTGCGGCGTACCGATCCTGCTGCGCCTGGTCTTCGAGCGTCCCGCCCTGCAAGATGCTTTGGTAGCGGGTCTGCAACGCGTCGAGCTCGGCATTGCGCACGCTCTGAACCTGCGTGTCGAGTGCCGACCCTGCGTTCGGATTGAAGCCCGATTCAGCGACGGCTGCGCGCTGCTCGCCGAGCTGCTGCCCTGCCTGCGCGCGCTGCGCCGTCTCGCGGTTGACGCCCTGTGCGTAGACCTGCCCGGCCTGCTGGTCGGACAACGCTGCATTGCGGTCGAGCGCGGCGGCCTGCTGGTTCGCCTGCGCCGACTTCGCGGCGCCTGACGCCAGCGCGCCGGCTGCGCTAACGCCGGTCGCGATCAAACTCATCGTGCTGCCAGCGCCGAGCGCCGAACCGGCCATTGCGGCCAATGGAAGCATTGCCATTATTTCGTCCTCGCAAAAAGCAACATGTCTCGCCCTGCGGCGGTGTACTTACGACGAACGCACTCGCGTTCAAACCCGAGGTGTTCGGCCCACGCGATGCCGGCCGCGTGCGAGGCGTCGACGTCCATTTCAATGCGCCGCCACGGCGCGTCGTCGAGCACTGCGCGCACCATTCGGTGAACCAGCCTGAATCGACGCGGAACCAGCAACGCCGACGAGATCAGTGCCCACGTCTGTGCGCGGTTCTCCCAGCACTCCACCAGTCCGCCGCAGCCGAGCACCTTTCCGTCCTCGACGATCGCCCACCCGACACGCGTCGCCGAACAGAGCTTTTCCGCATATTCCCTGGTCAACGCGTCAGCAGTCGCGGCCTGCGTCGGCTGCAGTTCGACGGCGAGGATATGCTCGGGCGTCAGGCGCTCCGACATCAAGAGCGAGCGCGGCCGGCGTCCGGAAATTGAATCTCGGGCGCGTCGGCGGACGCTTTTCAGAAAATTGATAGGCATGTTGGTCCTGTTCAGATTCAAATGCGCTCGTGTGGCCTGCGCGGTACATCTTCGCGCCGCTTACCAGTTGTCTGGCACCAGAGATTGAGGATCAGCTCACCGCGCACGTGCGACGGCTCGGTCGTGTCTTCGATGTACTTGCGCACGGCGGCCTCGCTCACCGCGCCGTGCAGTTCGCGCGACACGTCTTTCGGCTTTGGGTAAAAGTGCTGCAGGTCGAGCAGCACCGCGCGCCAGTTGATCGCCGATATCAGCATCGCGGCGGCTACTTCAACTTCCCGGCAACCCGCTGCCGGAGCGCTTCCTGCGCGAACTTGATGACGGTCTTGCGATCGGCGCCGAGGCCCGTCTCGACGAGCACCTTTGCCATGCGCGGGTCGCGCTTCGCGAGCGCGTTCGCGGCGTCCCAGGCTTTCTCCCAATCGCTGCCGAACGTCTCTTTCATCCCCTGCACGGCATCGGCGAGGTGAGCCTGCTTGTCCGCCTCGGACAACGACGGCCAGCCCTGCGCAAACAGTCGGGCATCGGCGAGGAATTCGCGCACGTCGGTTTGGTTGCCACCGTGATCGGCGACGATCGCGGCAAACTCCTTGCGATCGATCGAGCCGCCCAGGCCGTCATCGATCGACGCGACGGTTTCCCGCCCCCACTGCCCGGAGCCGGTGAGCTCGTCGTAGAGCACACCGTGCGCGCCCTCGTCGCCATAGAACTTCCGCACGGGATCGTTGCGAACCAGCGACATTGCATCCGGGTCTGCGGCCTGTTGCGGCGCGCTCTGCCCGTCGTTGAGGCGCAGATTGTCGACGTGGCTCCATGCCTTCGGCTGCTCGACCGGCGCGCGCGGCGTCTCGGCCGCGCCTGGGAACTTCGTGTTCGAGTAGAACGCCGCAGCGCGTTCCTCGATCGTCTTCTCGACGGCTGTGGATTGCTGTTCGGTATCCATATCAAACCTCCTTCGGAAATCCTTCGTACGGGAACTGCCAGCCGGTCAGGTCGATAATGTGAACGAGTGGTGGATTTCCATCCTTCACGCCCCACACGCGTTTCACGAATCGATCGACGTCCACGAGGTTGACGACGTCTAACGGAAGATGCCCGTGCCGCTCGACGTAGGCCGAAACTTCCGCGTCTCGATCTTCGCCAGGCCTCAACACGAGAATCTTTGCGCGTGCCGGCGGTGCGAGCAGTTCCAGCGCTTCTTCCTGCTCACCGGCCGCCAATGCACGGACCGCATCGAGAATCGTCACGAGAACCTCCGGATAACGACGGTCGTTTCCGGCATGCAAGCATGCTCAGCGACGTATGCGGCCACGCGTGCGCGCCGGTCCTCGCGCTCGCCAACGATCAGCATCGGCGCATCCAGTCGCGGTGCGAGAAGCTGTTCAAGTTGGCTGAGCTCGGCATCGGTCAACTGCTCGAGGCGATCTGCGTCAATCCTCACCATGTGCGCTCCCGACACCGATCAGTTCCTTCAGCCGTTCGAGACGCTCCTCACGCGTCAAGTCCGTGACTTCAGCCTTGATCTCGCGCGGCAGCAACTTGCTCCAGATCTTGTAGAAGGCGGCCGGATCCGCCTTGCCGAACTTCACCAGTGCAGCCACACCACCCAGCTTGTCGAACGCCTCGACGAGCGCATCGCGACACGCCTGCGTCGTCTTATTCGGGACGCCAGGCTTACGCCCTTTTCCCGCATTCGGGGGCAACGATTGACGGTTCGTGGTCACTGAACGTCCTCCGCAGCCGAGCGCAGTGCGGACTCGCTGTCGATGATGTACGGCGGTTGATGGGTCGGCTTCCGATGCGCAGCGGCGGTTTCGAGCCGCACGATCGTTTGCTGGATGTGCCGCGCGGCGGCTCCTGCAATGCTGTCGGGCCGCAGATCTTCGCCGATGATCGACTTGACGTACGCTCGAACGGCATCATTGGGTATCCACTGGTTGGCCCCGCTCACATACAGCCCGTCCCTGTGCGCTTCATTCAGTTCGGGGTTCATGCACACGGCGCGGATCGCCGAACGCAACTCGGCGTCGACCTGCAGAAACTCGCTACGCGCGATAGCGACCGCTTCGAGCGCAGCCTCGAGCGCCTTCGCCGCATTGGCGTAGCGGCGTTCCAGAGCGCGGGCCGCACGCACGCCGTCCCGCGACTCCTGGTGACGTGCCTCGATTGCAGCGGCGGTATTGGCCCGCTGCGCGGCGTGGTGTACGCGCACGAGCGACGCTTCGCGCGACCGGTGCAGATCCGCGACGGCACGCAGCGACGCCGTTTCCTCGTCCTCCGCACCGTTGTTCTCGAGCAGTCGATCCTCGAGCTGCCGCTGCGCGGTACTGGTCTGCTGGCGGGCTTCAGCGAGCTGCGCTTCGATCTTTCGGATGTCGGCCATCGATTAGTCCTCGTCCACGAGCTCGACATCCCAATCCATCACGCGGGCCGCGTCCGCCTGCGCGGCCGTTGCGCGACACCACGCGTGATCTTCGTCGGGTCGGATCCGCCATTCGCCGCCTTTCAGCAGCCCGTGGCGATCGATGAATTCGGCGAGCGCGTCTTCGACAACGCGCGCCATCGACGTACCGCGCAACAGCGCACATGCCTGCAGCCGACTACGCGACGCGTTGCTCATGGAAATGTTGGTTACGGCCATGCTTGGCTCCTCAAAAACGGTTCGATCAGCATCGCAGCAGTGGAACGGGGGATCCCCCGTCTTTGCGCAACAAGTTTGCGCAAATCGTCTTGCAGGATCGTGCGTCGTTTGGAGCGGGCAATTGCCCGTTTTTCGTCGGTGACGGGGTGCATGTGGGTAGCCGCGTGGGTAGCTACATGACTTTTCCGCGCTATGCGCAGCGCGCAACGTCCACCACGCAAGGCACTGCACCGTGAATTGAAATCGCCAATGGGGATTTCAACGGGCCAGGGATGGCGCCGCGAGCAACGGATCGCAACGGGCCACAAGCCGTCGCCCCCGGGGCTGACGGCACAAACAGGGGTACGGAGTTTCGGGACGCCGTGACGACCGCGCTCGGTAACGGTGTGCTGATCATCGACGGCAAGGGTACGCGCCGCAGACACCATCGACCGCCGCCGCGACCACGCAAATTTGGATCCGCATGTCGTGACGGCCGTGCTCGATATTTCTCAGCACTTTGCTGTGCAGGTAGCGGTTCTGTGGCCGGTCGATACCGCGATGGGCGTATAGCCGAACGCGTAGTTTTCTACGAGTAAGTTGTTTTTCGCGATTTCATGTGCGTCAGTTCCCGGCGGGTGTTGCCACCTCTACAACGGTGCTGTGTGGTAGCAACACGCTGAACGCGTTATCTGGCGGGGGTTTGATGGAAATGTTGCCTCTGTTGCCTGTTGCTACCTCTAGTTGCAAAACTCCCCCGGTACTGCTGCGCGCACCTACACGCTATCTTTTCTCACCCATTATTTATAAGAGGTAGCAACAGAGGCAACAGAGGCAACAGGCCTGCTGAATAAGGCCCGGCGCGTTGCCCCCTCTGTTGCCTCATCCGCGAGTGGTGGCAACAGAGGGGGCAACGCGCCAGGGCGTCGGCGATTGCCTTACGCACCGCAATGGCCGCTCGAAATGGAAATTTAGAGCAATCCCTCTACATGAAATCGAACAATGCGCAAGATTCGCCCCATAAGGCAGCCGAAGGAAAAACGATCATCCCAAAAATGCGATCACGAATAGCGAAATCCTGCACTTCGTCGCAAGTTTCTGTAAGGCAATGCTGTACACACGAAAACAACGTTACCGGGCTTCCAACGCCTCATATTTCCGCGCCCGATTTCCACATCGCCTTGCCAGATAAGCGCGTCCGAGGTGTCAAGGTAGGTACGCGACGCCCTTATGCAGTACTGCGTAAGGAGCAGCCTTACAGGATTGTCAACCTTACGCGCACCGCGTTGAAATGCGGCTATCTCAACGCACCACAAGGCGAAACAAATGGCCGCAGACCGCAGCACCTCACCATTGACGCTCCCCCTGGACGGCTACACACGATGGGGCGAACTGAAGCAATTCGTTCCGCTGTGCTTGTCTTCAGTCACAAATCGCGAACGTGCCGGCCGCTTTCCGAAGCGGGTCAAACTCGGTAGCTATTCGGTCGCTTGGCCGAACCGTGAAATTCATCGCTGGTTCGCGGATCCCAACGGCTATCGCGCGCAACACACTGACGAGGTGACAGCATGAGCGAAGCGACGATTATCCCGGCCGCCACTGGCACGCTCGCGCTGCGCGTGCTCGACGAGGAACACTGCGTTCGAGTGACAACCGTTGTTGCGTGGCGCATTGTCAGCGCTCAGGACGGCACCCGCACCGAGGTCTATCCGATCGAAATGCCCTACGGCCCCCTCGAGGACCGCGGGCTGCCGGATGCGATCATCGAACCGGACAATCGCGTCACTCATCGCCCCGGGGGCGGCCGACGAGCGCAACAGGCTGTCGAATGGCACCTCAGCGGGTATTGCGTGGGGCTGACTCTGTCGAAGGTCGGCGGCACGTTACCGAACGCGAACAAGAAACTGAAACGCATGTGCGGATTGGCCACGTAAGCGCCGGCTTCCCGACGATGCCAACGAGCCGGTAAAACAGGTAGACAATGGTCAAGCCAATCGCGCCTTAATGAATAGCACTCCTACAAAATTGCCAGATCAATCAAGCCACCCGCACATTGAAGTGGATGCCGATGCGCTGCGGCAGTTCGTCACTTTGGCACGCCCTGGCGGCGGTCAACTGATGCTGCTGCGTATCGCCGCTGCCGCTGGTAGCAAGCCGCGAGCGCGTACGTTCTCGATACCGGCTGAAATCGATGCGCTGATCGAGTATGCACGCACGCACAACACAGCCGCGAACAATATCTACTGGCTGCCTAACGATGCTACGTGCTTCGAACGCAAACCCGCAAAGACAGACATGGCATCGGCACGATTCGCGTGGAGCGACTGCGATCCAGATCTCAAAGGATTCGGCTCATACGATGCGGCGCGCAGCCACTTGCTCGGCCCGCACGCCGATCGTCTGCGCGAGCATGCGTCCTTCATCATCGACTCGGGCAACGGGCTGCAAGCATTTTTCCGGCTCGTCGCGCCGACACCGTTGGCCGAGGGGCGCGCGACGAACTATGAGCGGATCAACGCGGCTATCGGCGAGGAATTCGACGGGCCCGACACGCACAACTGCGACCGGATCATGCGAGTGCCAGGCACGTGGAACTGGCCGACCGAGTCTAAACTCCGAAAGGGTTACCCCACTGCGCCGAGCGCATCGCGCATTCTCTACGCGACAGATCGCGCGTACACGCTTCCCGACCTGGCCGCGTTGGTCAACATCCAACCCGACAACGAATCTACCGAGCACGCACGCGGCCGAGCCTTGTCATCGACCGCGCCGCGCATTGACGAAATCCGCGCGCTGCTCAGCATGATTCCCGCAGATGGCAGTTATGCCGAATGGCGAGACGTGCAATTTGCCGTCAACCATGAAACCCGCGGCTCCGCCGAAGGCATGGAAATTTGCGACGAATGGTCGGCAACCACCGACTACGCTTACGGCGGCCGCGCCGCGGTCGAGAAGGTATGGAACAGCGCGAGCATGGAGCGTTCCGACGCGATCACGATCGGCACGCTTCATATACTGGCGAAGAGATACAACCCAACCGCATACGGCGATTGGGAGCGCGAACAGATCGAGACGGACTTCACGGCTACGCCCCCTGAGCTCGCACAGCAGGAACCCCGCCGACCGCCATTCAAGTACGACAAGGTCGGCGCGATCCTGGCAACGATCGGAAACACGCAACTCGCGCTACGCGCGCCTCACGTTGCCGGCGCCGACATCCGCTTTGACACGTTCCGCGACGAACTGACGTGGTCGGATCCCAACGCGCCTATGTGGCGCCCATTCGTTGACGAGGACTACACACGGCTCCGCATCCGCCTCGAGCAGGGCGGCTTTAAGCCGATCGGCCGAGAGATGATCCGCGACGCAGTGCACCTTGTTGCCCGCGAGCGGAAATTCGATTCGGCGATTGACTGGCTGAACGGTTTGTCGTGGGATGGTGCACCGCGCGTCGATCGATTTATGGAGGCGTACTTCAGCGTCCCTGACTCACCGTACGCGCGCGCCGTGTCGCTCTACCTCTGGACGGCATTCGCGGGCCGCGTGCTGGAACCGGGCGTAAAGGCCGATATGGTGCCTATCTTCATCGGCGATCAGGGTCTGCGAAAGTCATCGGCAATCGCGGCGATGGTGCCGCACGCCGATCAGTATGTAGAAATCGACCTCGGCACGCGGGACGCCGAAACCGCCCGTAAGATGCGGGGCGCACTCGTCGGCGAAATAGCAGAACTGAAGGGCATGCGCACGCGCGAAATCGAGTCGATCAAGGCATTCATTACCGCGACGCAAGATACGTATCGGCAGCTGTACAAAGAGCACGCCGCGACAGTGCCCCGTCGCCTGGTCTTCATTGGCACCAGCAACGAAGAAGGCATCTTGATCGACGAAACCGGCAACCGACGTTGGCTCCCGATACGCGTCGGAAACGTCGACATAGAAGCGGTAATGCGCGATCGAGATCAACTGTGGGCCGAAGGTCGCACTCTCTTTATGGACGGCGGTATCCGTTGGCAGGCAGCCGAACACCTTGCCAAGGACGAACACGCCGCATTCGCGGCTGCGCCGGCTAACGACGACCCGTGGCTGCCGATGGTTGAGCAGTGGCTAAATGGCGCTGCTGCCACTCGGTTCGACGACGAACCCGCGCCGCGCGAGCGGGAATACCTGCTCATATGCGACGTAGCCGCCGAGGCGCTGCACCTAGATGCGAGTCGCCTGAATCGTGCAACCGACATGCGAATCGGAAAACTCCTGCGCCAGCTCGGTTACGAGAAGCGGGATAAGCGCATCGGCGCGCGGGTTCGGAAAGTTTGGTTCCCGGATCTGGACTGACCACCAGCGTATCGTCGCCGGGGGCTTTTTTGGGGGTTCTTCAATTCACAAAAACACGAAAGCCCAATACAGACATGGCTTTCAGAGAACAATTTGAGTGCCGCCGCCCCACCATATTCCGCGCTCGCCGCACGAACCCCGCATGACGCAAGTCTGCGGGGTTTTTTGTTGCCGGCGAAACGCACTCGCCCTCTCCTTCCGAAAAAGCGCCCAGCCACGGGTGGGCCGGGCGGAATGCCACCGGACTTCCGGCGACAGGAGGTGACGGATAGCCTGCCGTGCCCGCGCACTCATCGATTGCGCCAGGCAGCGGCCCGCCCGGGTGCTGCGGCTCCAGGCGCGACGCGTCGTCGCACCCGGCATTCACGCACACCGGGCAATACACGGTTTAGCTGCCGCGATACAGCGACTTCATTTCTTCAGCGGTGGCCGGACGCACGCCCATCGCACGCGAACCCGATGCCGATGCGCCCTGTGCCTGTGCGCCGTAACCGCTGGCGTCGGCGCCTTGCGCTTGCGCCAGCGCAGCGCGCTGCTGCTCTGCAACACGCGCAGTGGCAGCCTGGATCGCTTCCGGGTAGTGCGGATCTTCACCGCGAGCGGAGTTGTAACCAGCTTGCTGCAGCTGGACCAGTTCGGCACGAACCTGCGCGCGGGTGATCGTCGAACCCGACTGGGCGAACGACACGACCGGGGCAACGAGAGCGGCAGCAACGACAACAGCTTGAACGAGCGATTTCATGATGACCTACCTCCAGATTTGTCTGTGTTCGCGGTGAACACCTTGTTCATCGCTGACAATCCGAAGTTTATGTAGGCGGATGCTTAAGAATAAGGCAGGTTTCTGGAAGACATCCTTCCTGATTTACGGGTTAACCCTAAATCACCGGCCGGGCCGGCAATGCACCTCCCCTTCATCGTCCGGCATCGAATCGCATGACGATTCGACGGAAAGCAAAAGCCCCGCGAAGCAGCAACGCATCGCGGGACTCGGACAAAGCCGGAATCGCACGGTAGTCCGGTTGTCGCCGGTCAGCCAGGTCGGCATGCGCGCGCAACCCCCGCCCGTCGAATCGGTGCTGCGGGCGGGCCCCTCGTTCGGACGCGCCCGTCAGCCAGGTTACCGGCTATCCATCGGACACTTCAGATTGCAGCCGTTGGGGTCCCCCAGGTCACCCTTGCGGCGCAAGGCCGACTTCTTGCCGCTCTGGTATTTCTGCGACGGCGCGGACGCTGCGAACGGCATCTGCGGATGCTCGTTCAGGCGAAACTGTTCGCTCAGGATACCGCCAGGCACACCGGGCGAATTCTGCGCGAGCGCAAACGGCGAAACAGCGGCCAGCAGCCCCGCGGTCAACACTGCCGCGGCGAGGGGAACGGAAAATTTCATGGCGGGATGACGCTTGAACGGCGTACTTGTTGGAACGTTGGTCAAGCGGCAAGCGTAGCGTAAATCCCCTGCTGCTGCATCGCGGTTCGATTGCGTCCGCGTTACCGGGCATTGCCCGCCGGCACGCTCGCGCCGTCGCCGCCGGCCAGCCCCGACGCGATGCTCGTCAGCGTTCCACACGCAGCCGGATCGTAGCCGTCGAGATGCGCGACGCGCTCGACGAAGCGCGCATCGCGCAGCAGCGCCAGCACGCCGGCAAGCGGCCGCGCATCGAGCCGCGCGCGCTCACATGCGAAGTAATAGTCTTCGTCGACGACCGGGATGAAATCGAGCCCGAAATGATGGGCGGCCGGTTCGACGCCGAAGCCGAGATCGGCCATCCCGCTCGCGACGAACGCCGCGATCGCCGAATGCGTGAGCTCGGCCGATGCGTAGCCGTCGATGCGCTCGGGATCGATGCCGATCGCGCGCAGCGCGAGATCCAGCAACATGCGCGTGCCCGACCCCGGCTGGCGGTTGACGAAGCGGATGTCATTGCGCGCGAGATCCGCGAGCCCGCGAACCTGCTTCGGGTTGCCGCGCGGAATGAATAACCCCTGCTGGCGCCGTGTCAGGTGGATCAGCACATGGCGCGTGTCGTCGAGCCACGGCCGGTAGATCTGCGCGCACTGCGCGCGAAACGCGCCGCGAGGCAGATGGAAGCCGGCCAGGTCGCACTCGCCGCGGGCAAGCGCCTGCACGGCCTCGACGCTCTCGCGATACTTGATGTCGACAGCCGCCTGCGCATCGACCAGCGCGGAGACGAGCGTCGCGACTGCGTAGCCGTGCGACGCATGGATACGCACGGCGCCGTCGCGCTGCGCGAGCCGCCGGTTCAGGTCGCTCGCCACTTCGGCGGCCAGCGTGCGTAGGTTCCCGTCGAGCCGGCTGCGCGCGAGGCGCTGCGCATCGACGACGGCCTGCCCGAGCGCCGACAGCGTCGAGCCCTTGCCGCGCGCGGTTTCGATCAGTTCCCCGCCGATGCACGCCTCGAGCGCGCGCAGCATGCCCCATGCGTGCCGATAAGACAGCCCTTTCGCTTGCGCGGCCTGCGCAATGCTGCCCGTGTCGGCCACGAGTTCGAGCAACGGCGCGACGTCCGACAGGCTGGCCGCACGGCCTTCCGTGTCGCGCACGGTCAGATACGCGTCGCATTCGATGCGAATCAATTATGTACTCCGATTTCCTATTGCGACCGCCAAATCTTCCGCTTATCGTTGGTCAAAATCAATCTGAATGAAGTCGCGATGCGCACTATATGAACCTCGAGCGCATATGAGACTTTGGAGGAGCACAACCGATGTCCCCGAATTCCCAAGCGCCCGACGCGCTCGTCGAGCGCCATGCGCGCGCCGGCCGGTCGCTCGTGGCGATCCTGCACGCGATCCAGGACGACGCAGGTTACGTGCCGCCAGGCTGCGTCGCGCCGCTCGCCCGCGCACTCAACCTGTCTCGCGCGGAAGTGCACGGCGTCCTGACCTACTACCACCACTTCCGCACCGCGCCGCCCGCCCGCGTGACGATCCAGATGTGCCGCGCCGAAGCGTGCCGCAGCATGGGCTGCGAAGCGCTGGCCGCGCATGCGGAAGCCCGCACGGGTTGCCGGTTCGACACGGCGCACGGCGATGCCGCCGATGCGCATGCCCCCGGTGACGTCGCACTCGAATCGGTCTACTGCCTCGGACTGTGTGCGCAGTCGCCGTCGCTGACGGTCAATGGCGTGCTGCATGCCAAGGTCACGCCGGAGAAATTCGACGCGCTGCTTGCCGACGCCGTCACCCGCACCCCGGAGGCCGCATGACGACCCGCGTCTATGTCCCGCGCGATTCGTCCGCGCTGGCGCTCGGCGCCGACGCGCTCGCCGCCGCGATCGAGGCGGAAGCCGTACGCCGCGGCATCGCCATCGAACTGGTCCGCAACGGTTCGCGCGGGCTGCTGTGGCTCGAGCCGCTCGTCGAGGTCGGCACGGCCGCCGGCCGCGTCGGCTATGCGAACCTGTCGCCCGCCGACGTGCCGGCCCTGTTCGACGCAAACTGGCTCGAAGGCGGCACGCATCCGAGCGGCGTCGGCCTCGTCGACGCACTGCCCTATCTCGCGCGCCAGCAACGCCTCACGTTCGCCCGCATCGGCCTGACCGACCCGCTGTCGATCGACGACTACCTGCGATACGAAGGCCTCGCCGGCCTGAAGAACGCGCTCGCGCTCGACGGCGATGCCGCGTGCGAAACATTGATCGAATCGGGGCTGCGCGGCCGCGGAGGCGCAGCGTTCCCGGCCGGCATCAAGTGGCGCACGGTCCGGCAAGCACGCGCCACGCAGAAATACATCGTCTGCAATGCGGACGAAGGCGATTCGGGCACCTTCTCCGACCGCCTGCTCATGGAATGCGACCCGTACTGCCTGATCGAAGGGATGATCATCGCGGGCGTCGCGACCGGTGCGACGGTCGGCTACATCTACGTGCGCAGCGAATACCCGCACGCAATCGCCACGCTCGAAGCCGCGATCGTCCGCGCACGCGAAGCCGGCTGGCTCGGCGAGCACGTGCTCGGCTCCGCGCACGCGTTCGAGCTGCATGTCGCGAAAGGCGCGGGCTCGTACGTGTGCGGCGAGGAAACGGCGCTGCTCGAATCGCTCGAAGGCAAGCGCGGCGTCGTGCGCGCGAAACCGCCGCTGCCCGCGCTCGCTGGCCTATACGGCCAGCCGACCGTCATCAACAACGTGATCACGCTCGCGACCGCGCCCGTGATCTTCGCGCGCGGCGCCGCGTTCTATCGCGATTACGGGATGGGCCGCTCGCGCGGCACGCTGCCGTTCCAGCTCGCCGGCAACATCCGCCACGGCGGCCTCGTCGAACTCGCGTTCGGGGTCACGCTGCGCGAGCTGCTGTTCGATTTCGGCGGCGGCACGGCCAGCGGCCGGCCCGCACGTGCCGCGCAGGTGGGCGGCCCGCTCGGCACCTACCTGCCCGACCAGCAGTGGGACGTGCCGCTCGACTACGAAGCGTATACGGCGATCGGCGCGGTGGTCGGCCACGGCGGCATCGTGCTGCACGACGACACGTCGAACCTCGCCGAGCTCGCCGAATACGCGATGAAGTTCTGTGCGATCGAGTCGTGCGGCAAGTGCACGCCGTGCCGGATCGGTTCGACGCGCGGCGTCGAGACCATCGCACGCATTCGCCACGGCGATACGTCGGAGCGGCAGGTCACGCTGCTGCGCGACCTGTGCGACACGATGCTGGCCGGTTCGCTGTGCGCCATGGGCGGCATGACACCCTACCCGGTGCTGTCCGCGCTCGACCATTTCCCCGAAGATTTCGGGCTCGCTGCCGGCAAACATGCCGCGTCGGGTCCGGTCAAGGCTGCGGCCTGACCCAGAAGGAGCCCTGCATGTCCCTCGACACGAACAACGTCCGCCAAGGCGGCTGCGGCTCAGGCCAATGCGCGTGCAAGCGCGCTGCGCAGGCGCGTGCCCTCGATCCGTTCGACGATACCGACTACGGCACGCCGCAACGGCATGCCGATACCGACGTCACGCTCGAAATCGACGGCCAGCCGGTCACGGTGCCGGCCGGCACGTCGGTGATGCGTGCGGCGATCGAAGCCGGCGTCAACGTCCCGAAGCTCTGTGCGACCGATTCGCTCGAACCGTTCGGCTCGTGCCGGCTGTGCCTCGTCGAGATCGAAGGCCGGCGCGGTTATCCGGCGTCGTGCACGACACCTGCGGAAGCGGGCATGAAGGTGCGCACGCAGTCGGACCGGCTGCAGTCGCTGCGTCGCAACGTGATGGAGCTGTACATCTCCGACCATCCGCTCGACTGCCTCACCTGCCCCGCCAACGGCGACTGCGAGCTGCAGGACATGGCCGGCGTCGTCGGGCTGCGCGAGGTGCGTTACGGCTTCGACGGTGCGAATCACCTGCGCGACAAGAAGGACGAATCGAATCCGTACTTCACGTACGACCCGTCGAAGTGCATCGTCTGCAACCGCTGCGTGCGCGCCTGCGAGGAAACGCAGGGCACGTTCGCGCTGACGATCGCCGCACGCGGCTTCGAATCGCGCGTCGCGGCCGGCGAAAGCGAATCGTTCATGGCGTCGGAATGCGTGTCGTGCGGCGCGTGCGTCGCCGCCTGCCCGACCGCCACGCTGCAGGAAAAATCGGTCGTGCAACTCGGGCAGGCCGAACACTCGGTCGTCACGACCTGCGCGTACTGCGGCGTCGGCTGCTCGTTCAAGGCCGAGATGAAAGGCACGCAGGTCGTGCGCATGACGCCGCACAAGAACGGCCTCGCGAACGAAGGTCACGCATGCGTGAAAGGACGCTTCGCGTGGGGCTATGCGACGCACAAGGATCGCATCACGAAGCCGATGATCCGCGAGAAGATCACCGACCCGTGGCGCGAAGTCAGCTGGGACGAAGCGCTCACCTACGCGGCAACGCAATTCCGCAAGCTGCAGGACAAGTACGGCCGCGATTCCATCGGCGGCATCACGTCGTCGCGCTGCACGAACGAGGAAACCTACCTCGTGCAGAAGCTGGTGCGCGCCGCGTTCGGCAACAACAACGTCGACACCTGCGCACGCGTGTGCCACTCGCCGACGGGCTATGGCCTCAAGACGACGCTCGGCGAATCGGCCGGCACGCAGACGTTCGCATCGGTCGGCCAGGCCGACGTGATCGTCGTGATGGGCGCGAACCCGACCGACGGCCATCCGGTGTTCGGCTCCCGGCTGAAGCGGCGCGTACGTGAAGGCGCGAAGCTGATCGTGATCGACCCGCGCCGCATCGACGTCGTCGACGGCCCGCATGTAAAGGCCACGCACCACCTGCAACTGCGCCCCGGCACCAACGTCGCGATCGTCAACGCGCTCGCGCACGTGATCGTCACCGAAGGGCTCGTCGCCGACGCATTTGTCGCCGAGCGCTGCGACACGCGCGCATTCGAGCAATGGCGCGAGTTCGTCTCGCGAGCCGACAACTCGCCCGAGGCGAGCGCCGACGTGACGGGCGTGCCGGCCGACCTGGTACGCGAAGCCGCGCGCCTCTATGCGACGGGCGGTAATGCCGCGATCTATTACGGCCTGGGCGTGACCGAACACGCGCAGGGCTCGACGACGGTGATGGGCATCGCGAACCTCGCGATGGCGACCGGCAACATCGGCCGCGAGGGCGTCGGCGTCAATCCGCTGCGCGGCCAGAACAACGTGCAGGGCTCATGCGACATGGGCTCGTTTCCGCACGAACTGCCCGGCTACCGACACATCGGCGACGAAGTCGTGCGCACGCAGTTCGAAGCGGCGTGGTCGGCGAAGCTGCAACCGGAACCGGGGCTGCGCATCCCGAACATGTTCGACGCGGCGCTCGACGGCAGCTTCAAGGGGCTTTACTGCCAGGGCGAGGACATCGTCCAGTCGGACCCGAATACGCAGCACGTCGCGGCCGCGCTGTCGGCAATGGAATGCATCGTCGTGCAGGACATCTTCCTGAACGAGACCGCGAAATACGCGCACGTGCTGCTGCCCGGCTCGTCGTTCCTCGAGAAGGACGGCACGTTCACGAACGCGGAGCGCCGCATCTCGCGCGTGCGCAAGGTGATGCCGCCGCTCGCGGGCTACGCGGACTGGGAAGTCACGCTGATGCTGTCGCGCGCGCTCGGCTACGAGATGGACTATGCGCATCCGTCGGAAATCATGGACGAGATCGCACGGCTCACGCCGACCTTCTCGGGTGTGTCGTACGCGAAGCTCGACACGCTCGGCAGCATTCAGTGGCCGTGCAACGAGCACGCGCCGGAAGGCACGCCGACGATGCACATCGACGCATTCGTGCGCGGCAAGGGCAAGTTCGTGATCACGCAGTTCATCGCGTCGCCGGAGAAGGTCACGCAACGCTATCCGCTGATCCTGACGACGGGCCGCATCCTGTCGCAGTACAACGTCGGCGCGCAGACGCGCCGCACCGAGAACGTGCGGTGGCACGAAGAGGATCGCCTCGAGATCCATCCGCACGACGCGCAGGATCGCGGTATCCGCAGCGGCGACTGGGTGGGCATCGAATCGCGTGCGGGGCAGACGGTGCTGCGCGCGCTCGTGACCGAACGCATGCAACCGGGTGTCGTTTATACGACGTTCCACTTCCCGGAATCGGGCGCGAACGTGATCACGACGGACAGCTCGGACTGGGCGACGAACTGCCCCGAGTACAAGGTGACGGCCGTGCAGGTGCTGCCCGTCGCGCAGCCGTCCGACTGGCAGCAAGCGTATGCGCGCTTCAACGCGGAGCAGCTCGACCTGCTCGAGCGCCGCGCCGCCGCGACCGCCGGCGTGACGACAGGCAAGTGAGGAAGCGATGGACAACGGACACCTGATCGACATGGCCAACCAGATCGGCGCATTCTTCGAATCGATGCCCGATCGGGACGAAGCGCTGACCGGCATCGCCGACCATATCCGGCGCTTCTGGGAACCGCGGATGCGTCGCGCATTGCTCGCGGCGCTCGACGATCCGTCGAGCGAGGCCGGGCAACGTGCGGCACCGATCGTGCGCGACGCGATCGCCGCGCACCGCGCGTCGCTCGTACCCGCCGCGGCGAGCGCCTGACGGCACCGCTACGCGGACCGCGACATGCCCGCGAACCACCTTTCGCAATGGCGCAGCAGCACGTTCGCGTCGGTCGCCGTGCGCCCGCGCACGGCGACGTAACCATCGGGCCGCAGCAGGTAAAACGACGGCCGCGAGCGGCCGTATTCCTGCGCGAGCCCGGCATCGCCGCCTTCGGCATCGGTGACGCGCCAGACGCGCACCGCATCCGGCATGATCCGGTCGAGCCCCTGCACGAGCGCCTGCGCGTCGGTCGGCATCGGCGGCACCGCGCCGGTGTCGGCATTCACCGGCTCTTCCAGCAGCAGCAACGTGAAGCTCGCCGGATCGTGCAGATCGTATAGCCGCGCCGTTCCGGGCGCCTGACCGAGCGGCCCGTCGAGCACCCGCACGCGCGCGTCGGGGGCCCGCTCGCCTGCGCGCGGCCCGCCATCGAGCACGCGCTCGAGCGTCAGCGGGCTCTTCCGGTACTGCACGCCGAGCTCGCTGACCGTGCGCCGCACCGCGTCGCGCATCGGCCCGAACGACGCCAGCACCGGCACGACGTGATCGCGCAGCAGCTTCATCGCGCCGCGCTCGGCTTCAACGATCTGCGTGACGAAACCGGTCTGCCGCAACACGTCGCGCTCGATCGGATGACGCTCCGCGTGATACGTGTCGAGCAACCGCTCAGGCGTGCCCGCGCCGAGCACGCGCGCGAGCTTCCAGCCGAGATTGAACGCTTCCTGGATGCCGGTGTTCATGCCCTGCGCGCCGGCCGGGCTGTGGACGTGCGCGGCGTCGCCCGCGAAGAACACGCGGCCGTGACGCAGCCGGTCGACCATCCGGCTGTGCAGATGAAAATACGCCGACCACGCGAGATCGCTCGGCGAGATCGACGCGCCGGCTCGGGCACGCACGATCGCGTCGCATTCCGCGAGCGACGGGGTCGGCGCATCGGGCGACGCGTCGCTGCCGGGCGGCCGGTCGGCCACGAGCCGGTAACGGCCGCCGCCCATCGGAAACAGGCCGGCGATGCCTTCGGATGTCGTGAACAGGTGGATCTCTTCGTCCGGCCAGTCGGGTATCGCCGCGAAATCGGCGAGCAGGAAGGTCTGCTCGAACGCATGCCCGGCGAAGCCCAGGCCGAGCAGATGCCGGACCGTGCTGTGCGCGCCGTCGGCGGCGATCAGGTACGACGGCGCGAACGATTCGTCGCGGCCGTCGGCGCAGCGGATCGACACGTCGAGCGACGCACCGCCCGCCTCGCACGCGGTCAGCGTCGCACCGCGCTCGACCGTCACGCCGAGCCGGGCCAGATGTTCGGCAAGCAGGCGCTCGGTGACGGTCTGGTCGAGAAACAGCAGGTACGGATTGCGCGTTTGCAACGGATCGAAATCGAGCCGCGCGATCACGCGGCCGTCGGCATGCAGCGCGGCCGCATGGGCACGATGACCGAGCGCGAGAAATGGTTCGACCGCGCGATGCTGCTCCAGCAGTTCGAGCGTGCGCGCCTGGATGCCGATCGCGCGCGAATACGGCGCGGCCGCGGCGAGCCGATCGATGATGCGCACCGGCACGCGGGCTCGCGCGAGGCTCATCGCCGCGGCAAGGCCGGTCGGCCCCGCACCGACGATCAGCACGGGCGGGATATCGGGCAGTGTGTCAGCCATGAGAACCTCGATGACACGCGATCCTGCAAGTCTACGCTGCTCCGCGTGACGGGGCCATATGCCGATCGGCCGACGCGCGGCACCGCCGCGCGGTGTGGGAAAATACCCGCTTTCCGTCAGTTTTCGCGTTATGGATTCCGCATTCGACCGGGCGTATGCCGCACACCGCGCGGGCCGCCTCGCCGAGGCCGAGCACGGCTATCGCAACGCGCTCGCCTCCAATCCCGCCGACGCCGACGCGCTGCATCTGTTCGGCGTGCTGCGGCACCAGCAGGGCCAGCACGCCGAGGCAGCCGATCTCGTCGGCCGCGCCGTCGCGCTGCGGCCGGGCGACGCCGCGCTGCAGCTCAATCTGGGCAACGCGCTGAAGGCGCTCGGCCGGCTCGACGAAGCAGTCGACCGCTTTCGCAATGCGCTGACGCTCGCGCCCGAATTTCCGCTCGCGCACTACAACCTCGGCAACGCGTATGCGGCGCTGCAGCGCCACGACGATGCGATCGATGCATTCGGCCGCGCGCTGCGGCTCACGCCCGACGATGCATCGATCCACAACAATCTCGGCAACGCGCTGAACGCGCTCGGCCGCCACGACGATGCGCTCGCCGCGTTCCATCGTGCGCTCGAGCTGCGGCCCGGGCATGCGGGCGCGCACAACAACCTCGCGATGGCGCTGAACGCGATGGGCCGTGCCGACGACGCAATCGCGCATTTCCAGGCCGCGATCGCCGCGCAGCCGCGCTTCGTCGCCGCCCATTTCAATCTCGGCAACACGTTCGATGCGGTCGGCCGACATGCGGAGGCGGCCGCCGCGTTCGAGGCCGCGCTCGCGCTGCATCCGTCGTTTCCGCTCGCGCTGTTCGGGCTCGCGAACGCCCTGAGCGCGCAGGCCCGCCACCGCGACGCGCTGCCCTACTACGAGCGTGCCGTCGGGCTCGATCCGTCGTTCAGCCTGGCCTGGCTGAATCTCGGCAACGCCCATCACGCGCTCGGTGCGCACGAGATGGCGCTGCGCGCTTTCGACCAGGCACTGCGCGTCGCGCCCGATCTCACGCTGGCACGGCTGCACCGCGCGGTCACGCTGCTGACGCTCGGCGACTTCACGCGCGGCCTGCCCGCCTACGAAGCGCGCCACGACACGCCCGGCGCGACGCCGCTCGGCACGCTGCCCCGCTGGCAAGGCGAGCCGATTGCGTCGCGCACGCTGCTGATCCGCGCGGAACAGGGCTTCGGCGACACGCTGCAGTTCGTCCGTTTCGTGCCGCTCGCCCGCGCACGCTGCGCGCGCGTCGTGCTCGAAGTCCAGCCGGAACTGGTTACGCTGCTGGCGCCGGCCGCGGCGCGCTGGCGCGTGACGCTCGTCGCGCTGGGCGCGGCAAAACCGCCTGCCGCGGATGTCGCGTGCACGCTGATGAGCCTGCCGTTCCTGCTCGGGCTTCAGACGAAGGAGGACATCGTCGCGGGCGCGCGCTACCTCGACGCGCCCGACGGCGCCGGCCGGCGTTTTCGCGGCTCGCTCGGCGGGCAGTCGAAGCGCAAGTTCGGCCTTGCGTGGTCGGGGCGCCGGCAGGCGCAGGAAAACCGTTCGATGCCGTTCGACGCGCTCGCACCGCTGCTCGCGCTGCCGGACATCGACTGGATCGTGCTGCAGCCCGCACTCGACGACGACGAACGCGCGCGCGTCGACGCGCATCCGCGCGTGCATCGGCTCGACGGCCGGCTGAACGACTTTGCCGACACGGCCGCGCTGATCGATCGGCTCGACGGCATCGTCACGATCGATACGGCGGTCGCGCACCTGGCCGGCGCGCTCGGCAAGCCGCTGTGGGTGATGCTGCCGTTCGCGCCCGACTGGCGCTGGTTCACCGGCGACGACTGCCCGTGGTATCCGCAGGCCAGACTCGCCCGCCAGCCCGCGCCGGGCGAATGGCACGACGTGGCGGCCGCGGTCGCCGGCATGCTGCGCGAAGCCTGAACGCAGACGAAAAAAGGGAGCGCGCCGCGCTCCCTTTTTCATTGCATGGTATGCGGCCGGCGCCGCGCGTCATACCGCTGCCGGTCAGGCCGCCTTGTACTGGTTGCGCGCCTCGGTCGTGCGATACAGCACGAGTGTCGCGATCAGCCCGCAAATCGCGGCAACGCTCAGCCACAACCCCGGCGCCGCCTTGTTCCCGGTCTGATGAATCAGCAGCGTCGAGATCGCGGGCGTAAAGCCGCCGATCGTCGTCGCCAGGCTGTATGCAAGCGAGAAACCGGCCGTGCGCACGTCGGCCGGCATCACTTCGGTCAGCGCGACGACCATCGCCCCGTTGTACGACGCGTACAGGAACGACAGCCACAGCTCGACCGCGAGCAGCCGCAGGAACGACGGATCGCCGACGAGCCACAGCACGGCCGGGTAAGCCGTCAGCAGCGTCAGCACCGTGAACGCGATCAGCACCGGGCGGCGACCGACGCGGTCGGACAACGCACCGGACAGCGGCAGCCACACGAGATTGGAGATCCCCACGCAGACGGTCACGACGAGTGCATCGAGCGACGACAGGTGCAGCACTTCCTTGCCGAACGTCGGCGTATAGGCGGTGATCATGTAGAACGACACCGTCGTCATGATCACCATCCCCATGCCCGCCACCACGACGCCCCAGTTGTCGAGCATCGAACGCATGATCTCGCCCATCGTCGGACGATGACGCTTCGCGAGGAACTCGTCGGTCTCCTTCAGCGAGCGACGGATCAGGAACAGGAACGGCACGATCAGGCAGCCGATCAGGAACGGAATGCGCCAGCCCCACGCGGTCATCTCCTCGGCCGGCAGTGCGCGGTTCAGCAGCACGCCGACGAGCGCGGCGAACACGACGGCCACCTGCTGGCTGCCCGACTGCCACGACGTATAGAACCCCTTGTGCCCCTTCGTCGCGATCTCCGACAGGTAGACAGACACGCCGCCGAGTTCGACGCCGGCCGAGAAACCCTGCAGCAGCCGACCGAGCAATACGAGCACCGGCGCGAGCACGCCGATCGTCGCATAGCCGGGTATCGCGGCCACCGCGAGCGTGCCGATCGCCATCAGCCCGAGCGTCAGGATCAGCCCCTTGCGGCGGCCGTGATGGTCGATGTACGCGCCGAGCACGATTGCGCCGACCGGCCGCATCAGGAAGCCCGCGCCGAACACCGACAGCGACAGCATCAGCGACGCGAATGCATTGCCGCTCGGAAAGTAGGTTTTCGCGATGGCCGACGCGTAATAGCCGTAGACCATGAAGTCGTACATTTCCAGGAAGTTGCCGCTGACGACCCGGAACACGGTGCGGACTTTCGATTCCTGCGCGATGGCGTGTGACGCTGTGGACATGTTTTTCTCGCTCAGCTCGGATGGCGCGAATCCGCGCCGCATGGATCCGACGACGCACGCGGCGCCGGGCCGGCGCGCACGGGCATCGCTGCCCGCCGGCGGCGCACCGCGCAACGACGCGCGCACCGGCATGGTTCGCGCATCATGCCACGCCAACCCGACATTTGCCTTGTGTCGCCCCTGCCGGTGCGGCCGCGGCGTTCTCCTCGTACAAGTCGTCCCGAAACGGCAGCAAAAATCAGATTGATCTGATCGACCGGCCTTCGCTGGCTGACGACAATGTCTCGATTTGCGACGACATATCCGCGCCGCACCGGCACGGATGCCCGTGCCGCATGGCGCACCGCCCTCATGACTCCATCGTCCCTCGTCCCCGTTGCAGGCGCACTCGCCCGCCCCCGCGTCGCTCCGCTCGATCACGTGCCGTCGCTCGGCCGCGACTGGACCTTTCGCGGCGCCCCCGGTGCGCGGCCCGGCAAGCACTGCCTCGCGACACTGACGACATCCTGCATCGACGTGGACCGGCCGCACCGCGCATGCCAATGGCAGCCGCTGCCGATCATGGCGTCGGCACCGACACGTGCCGGGTCGCCGGTTGCACGGCCTGCCACTGCGGCCCCGTGCTCCCGCCATATCGCCGGCGGCTTTCGCGACCGGCGTGCGAAGTACGCGATCTGCTGGAGTATCGGCGCGCTCGGCATCATCGGCTGGCTGATTGCCGCATATGAACCGATTGCAGGGTTCGGGCCTCCCTACGCGATTCATGCGGCCGGTGGCGTACGGGATCACGCTACGTCGTCGTCCGGTGCCGTGCGGGTCGCTGCGGGTCAACCGAGTACGTCGACGAGCGCGCCATCGCAGCGCAAGATGGGCGCGCCCGTCGCGACAACGGCCGCATCACCGCCGGCCACGCACCAGGTCGCGCGTCCTCCAGCATCGCTTCGTCCAAAGGCAACATCCGGCGTGCCGCCGACCGCCACTGCCACTGCCGCGTCGCCTCGTTCGAGCGGCAAGCGCATGGCGACGGCGCCGGTCCGAACACCGACCGTGGTGCGAATGGCCACGCTGCCGCCGACCCGCGGCAGCACGGTCGACACCCGCACCCGCGACCGGCTCGCCGCATTGCCGCGTGCAACTGACGACATGCGCGACACGCTCGACGATCCGCTCACGCTGATCGCGATGGCGAGCGCGCTGCGCGCTACCGAGCCTGTCCCTGCAACGCACGCGCCCGCCACCGGCGTGGACTGGACGGCACAGCTGTCCCACCGCCGCCTGACCGATACGCCGGGCGCATTCTCGCGCTGACGGCCCGGCCATAAAAAAACCCGGCGAAGCTTGCTTTGCCGGGTTTTGCTCGTCTCTGCGTCCGTCGGACGATGCGTTACTTGTGCGCGGGCAGCCCCGTCTCGTTCTGCTTCTCGAGCTGTCGCACCTGCTCCTGCAGATCGCGCAGCTGCATCTGTGCAGCCCGCTTCTCGACCTGCAGCGCCTGCGCCTGCTCCTGCGCCGAGCGCTGCCGCTGCGCGACTTCAGCCTGCTGGCTGCGCGCCACGCTCAGGTCGGCCTGCAACTGCTGCGCACGATTCGCCTGCAACGCAATCACGCGCTCGAGAAACGCCTTCTGCGCGTCCAGCTCGGTACGGCGGATCTCGATATCGGCGAGTTGTACGGTTTGTTGAACGAAGTTCGCGTAGACCATCTCCGCGCGGGTCTTTTCCTGCGACCGGATCACGCGCCACAGATGCTTGTCCTGGAACAGCGCGACGTAGTACGTCATCTCGCGCGGGTCGAACATCAGGCTCGCACCGTAGCTGCCGTTGTACGTCGTGCGCATCTCGACGATCCGGCCGTCGTGCAGCATCTGCGTCAGCTCCGCGACGTTGCCTTGTGCGGCGGCATCCGTCGCAGCCGTGGCGGATGCCGCCGTGTCGCCGCGCAGGCTCGTGACCGCCGGACGCGTACCGGCGGTGGGCGCCGTCGCGTCGGCGGACCAGGCCACGCCCGCTTGCGCGCAGGCAGCCAGCGCAACGATCCACGTGGCGCATCGTGCAGGGGAAAAATTTCGGAAAGCCAACGTCAGACTCCGGCAAACGAATCGGAACTCGCGATTATCGTTCAAAACGAAACGGCCGCATCTCGAATTTGTCGGGATGCGGCCGGCCGTCGTACGACGCGAAGCATACGGCTTGCTACAGGCGGGTTTCGCGCGCCGCGCGCAGGAATGCATCGAGCAGCGGCGTGCAGTCGAGCAGCTCCGACCCGCCGGCACGATGGAACTCGGGGTGCCACTGCACGCCGACGACGAACGGCGAACGGCGATGGCGAATGCCTTCGATGATCCCGTCGCCGGCCGACACGGCCTCGATATTCAGATCGCGGCCGAGATCGCGGATCGCCTGATGGTGGATCGAGTTGACGATCGCTTCGCTGCGCCCCGGGAACATGCTCGCAAGCGTCGACGAATCCGGGAAGCGGATCGCGTGACGATGCTGGTCGTAATGCTCGCTCACGTGCGCATTCGCGGTCGGCACGTCGGTGGCGATGTCCTGGTACAGCGAGCCACCGAACGCGACGTTGATCAGCTGGCAGCCGCGGCACACGCCGAGCACGGGTTTGCCGGACTCGACGAACTCGTGCAGCAGCTCGAGCTCGTACATGTCGCGCACGCGATCGCCCGGCCATTCGGGGCGGGCGTCGGACGCGGCATAGGTTTGCGGCGATACGTCTGCACCGCCCTGCAGCAGCAGGCCGTCGAGATGCTTCGCGTAGTCGCGCAGGCGGATGTTGCTCGGATGAATCATGCCCTGATGGCCGACGGTCGGAATCATGAACACGAGCACGTCGCGCGACATCACCCAGTGCGCGATCGATTCCTCGAGGTACTGGAGCGTCTTGCCTCGCAGCCCCTTCGCCCCCGGTTCCGGATGGAAGATCCGCGCCGACACGCCGATGCGCAGCGTGCGCTGCGTGATGCGCTGGCCGGCACGGTCGAACAGCCGGCGGGCGCGGGCGGCCACGATCCGGCCGAATACCGACCACGGCGTGTCGCTCTGCTTCAGATAGGCCGGCGGCGCATTCTGCGCGCTCGCGGGCGGCGGGCGCGGCGTGTCGAAATCAGGCTGCGCGCCGAAACCGGGTGGCGGCGTGCCAGCCTTCGGCGGCGCGGCGGCGGCAGCGCCATCGATGGCAGCGCCGGTCGCCCCGGGCGCGCCCGGCTCGGACGCAGCCGTAACCGGTGACGCGCCGTCGGCAGCGACGTTGCGCGCGGCGGCCTGGGTGGCCGGCGCGTCGGGCGCTTTCGCCGGATCGGTACGGGGTGAATCGGAAGAAACGGAGGAGGTGCCGGGCAGACCGGCCGGGGAAGGCGTGTTTTCGCTCATGACGATGGTCTGGTACGTCGCTCACGCGTATGGATAAACGAAGATTCATTATGCTTCAGCGCACGATCGAGCGGCAAACCTGCAACATCCTGTCGATATTGTTGCAAGTCGACGGCAAACTGCGTCGGGGGAGCGCCCCGCCCGCGGGCCGGCCAGGCGGATGCGGCACCGCCCATACTGGACATCAGTGATATATCACAATAATATCCACGCATCGTCCACGCTTCCCGACCGCCTGCGCCATGATCGCGCCCCGTCCGGCCGCCGCGCCGCACCCTGCATGAATGCCCTCGCCGACGTCACCCACGAGCACCCGGCCGCACCGACGGCCAGCCTCGCCGACCGCGCGTATGCGCTGATCCAGCACGACATCATCACGATGCGCCTGAAGCCCGGCGCCGCCCTCAACGAAGCCGACCTCGTCGCCCGCACCGGCATCGGCCGCACGCCGGTGCACCAGGCCGTGCATCGGCTCGTGCTCGAAGGGCTGCTGTCCGTGATGCCGCGCAAGGGATTGATGGTGCGGCCGCTGTCGCTCGACGACATCGTCGCGGTGATCGACGTGCGGCGCATCAACGAAGCGCACTGCGCGGAACTCGCCGCGCGCCATGCAACGCCCGACGATCTCGCGCGCCTCGCCGCGCTGCTCGACGACGGGCAGGCCTGCGTCGACACGCACGACGTCGAAGGCATGATGGAACTCGACCGCGCCTTCCACCAGGCGATCGCCGCGGCCGCGCGCAATGCCGTCCTCGCCGACATCCTGCGCGGGCTGCATGAGCGCTCGCTGCGCTTCTGGTTCGTCACGCTGTCCGAACCTCACCATCTCGTCGACGTCCAGCGCGAGCATCGCGAGCTGTTCGATCGGCTGTCCGCGCGTGACGCCGCCGGCGCACGCGCGGCCGTTGAAAGTCATATCGATTCGTTCCGCTCCACGCTTCTTCAACATCTTCGCCCCTGAGCCGCCCATGACCACTTTCACGCCCTTCCCCCCGCTCGCCCAGCTCGCCGCCGACCTCGCCGCCGGCCGGACCACGAGCCGCGCGCTCGTCGACACCGCGCTCGACCGGATCGCCGATCCGTCGGGCCAGGGCGCAGTCGTCTTCACCGAAGTCGATGCCGACAACGTGCGCGCAGCCGCCGACGCGCACGACCGGCTGCGCGCCGCGGGCACCGTGCTGTCGCCGCTCGCGGGCATCCCGGTGTCGGTCAAGGACCTGTTCGACGTCGCGGGTCAGGTGACGCGCGCCGGTTCGCGCGTGCTCGACGGCGCGCCGGCCGCGCGCACCGACGCGGTCGCGGTCGCGCGGCTCAAGCGCGCAGGTGCGGTGCTGGTCGGCCGCACCAACATGAGCGAGTTCGCGTTCTCGGGGCTCGGGCTGAACCCGCACTTCGGCCATCCGCGCTCGCCGTACCACCGCGACGTGCCGGGCGACGCGCGGATTTCCGGCGGTTCGTCGTCCGGCGCGGCCGCGTCCGTCGCCGACGGGATGGCCGCCGTCGCGCTCGGCACCGACACGGGCGGCTCGATCCGCATTCCGGCCGCGCTGTGCGGGCTGACCGGCTTCAAGCCGACCGCGAGCCGGATCCCGACGCACGGCGGCGTGCCGCTGTCGACGACGCTCGACTCGTTCGGCCCGATCGGCCTGACGGTCGCCTGCTGCGCGCTCGTCGACCGGATGCTCGCGGGCCTCGAACCGCACGTGCCGGCCGCCCGGCCGCTCGAAGGCGTGCGGCTCGGCGTGCTGACGAACTACGTGACGGACGGCGTCGATGCCGACGTCGCGGCCGCGCTCGACGCCGCGCTCAAGCATCTCGAAGCCGCCGGCGCGATCGTCACGGAAGTGCGCTTCCCCGCGCTCGACCGGCTGCCGGACGTCAACCGCTTCGGCTTCTCGCCGATCGAGGCCTACGCGTGGCATCGCCCGCTGCTCGCCAAGCACCGCGACCAGTACGACCCGCGCGTGCTCACGCGGATCCTGAAGGGCGAACCCGCGAGCGCGGCCGACTATCTCGACCTGCTCGCCGCGCGCACGGCGATGCTCGACGAAGCTGCGCACACGGTCTGGTCGCGCTTCGATGCGCTCGTCGCGCCGACGGTGCCGGTCGTGCCGCCGCGTATCGCCGACCTCGAAGCGGATGACGATGCCTTCACGCGCACCAACGCGCTGATCCTGCGCAACCCGAGCGCGTTCAACTTCCTCGACGCCTGCGCGTTGTCGCTGCCCTGCCATCCGCGCGACGCGGCGCCGGTCGGCCTGATGCTCGCGGCCGCGCCGCACCGCGACGACGCGCTGCTCGCGATCGGCCAGGCGGTCGAGGCCGTGCTGAACACGATCCGCTAAGCGCCGCCAACCGGGCGCCGACGGGCAGGACGCGCGGTGCGGCAGGTTGCCGCACGCGCGCTGTCAGTTTCGTGCCAGACCGTTCGCGCTAAAATCGCGCGATTGTTTTCCGGACCGACCACGAGGAACCCCGCCGACATGAACGACTACACGCTCGCCATCCGCCGCGAACGCCGCCTGCTGATGCTGCTCGGATGGGTGTGCATCGCCCTGCTGGCCGGTGCGCTCTACCTGCAGTACGTGAAGAACGAAGATCCGTGCCCGCTGTGCATCATCCAGCGATACTTCTTCTGCGCGATCGGGATCTTCGCGTTCCTGGCCGCCGGGATCCGCAACTGGCGCGGGGTCTGGGTGCTCGAGCTGCTGATCGCGATCGCCGCGGCCGGCGGTGTCGGCACGGCCGCCCGGCATCTGTCGATCCAGATGAATCCGGGCTTCAGCTGCGGCTTCGACACGCTGCAGCCGATCGTCGACAGCCTGCCGCCCGCGCAGTGGTTCCCCGGCATGTTCAAGGTCGCCGGGCTGTGCGAGACGGTCTACCCGCCGATCTTCGGCATCCTGCTGCCCGGCTGGGCGCTGATCGCCTTCGCCGTGATCCTGGTCGCGGTCGCCGCGAGCCTCTGGCGCCATCGCCGCAAGCTCGTGGCCTGACCGGCCGGTTTCGCAACGACCTGCGCGCGGCCCGTTCGCCCGGGCCGCACACGACCGCCGGCCCGTGACCGCCCGGCTCCGGAGCGCCCGCCGGCCCAGCCCGGCGAGCCGCATCCGGCCCGTCAAGCGTAAACACCTACCCCGCCGCCGCCCGGGTCTCCGGGCGAACGCGCATCGCGCGAGTTCCGCGCCCAGCCCCGCCACGCCTGCGTTTCGGCCCGATGTGCACGCATCGGCGCCCCGATCCCGCGCGGCGGGCCTATGATCGACATGATCGCCTCCTGATAGCCCGGATCACCGCCCCGCGATGTTCCCGTCGCCTCGCGGTGCTATCTTCGTGACTGGATGGCGATCTACGTGCGCGAGGCCAGGCGGTCTCACCACCCCTGCGTAACGCGCGCCCGATCCGCAATGTCGACTGGATTCATCATGACAACGCAAACCATCCGCATCCGTCACCCTCATGGCGTCCGCGCATCCGGCGGGGCCGTCCGCGCGCGCCGTTCGCGCGCTGCCGCCGCACTGCATCGGCCGTGCGGCCGGCCCGCCTCGCTCCCGTCCGTCATCGTTGCCGCCACGCCCGCCAGCCCGCGCCGCATGTCGTGCCGCGTCGTCCCGAACGGAGCGTGCTGATGGAAGCCTGGCTCGGCGATCTGCAGCAACTGCTCGCGCACGGCGAAGCGGCCGTGCTCGTGACGGTCGCGCACACCGACGGCTCCGCGCCGCGCGAAGCCGGCACCAAGATGCTCGTCACGCGCGACACGGCCCGCCATACGATCGGTGGCGGTCATCTGGAATGGAAGGCGATCGAGATCGCGCGGCATCTGCTGAAGGATGGCGCGCACGTGCCGCACGCGCGCCGGCTCGAACGGCTCGCGCTCGGCCCGAGTCTCGGCCAGTGCTGCGGCGGCGCCGTGGTACTCGCGTTCGAGCGGCTCGACGTGGGCGATCTCGGCTGGATCATGTCGCTCGCGAAGCGTGTCGCGGCCGGCGTCGCGACCGTGCGTAGCGTATCATTCGGCCCCTCGCCGGGCGCGCCGCTGTTGAGCGAGCCCGAATCGGAAGCCGCGCGTGCCGACTGCCTGCTGTGGGAAACCGGCGGCGTGTCGCTGATGACCGAAACGATCGCGCCGTATGCGTTCCCCGTCGTGCTGTTCGGCGCCGGGCACATCGGCACCGCGCTCGTGAAGGTACTGGCGACGCTGCCGTGCCACGTGCGCTGGATCGACGGGCCCGATGCGGTGTTCCCGCCGGCCGACGCGCTCGCCGGCATCGGCAACCTCGCGATCGAAGCGGCCGCTGCCCCGGCCGACGCGGTCGACGCCGCACCGCCGCAGTCCTACTTCGTCGTGATGACGCACGACCACGCACTCGATTTCGTGCTGGCCGAGCGCATCCTGCGACGTGGCGACTATGCGTATTTCGGGATGACCGGCTCGCACGCGAAGCGCGCGCAGTTCGATCATCGCCTTGCAGCCATCGGCATCGACCCGGCCCAGGTCGCGCGGATGCGCTGCCCGATCGGTGTCGAAGGCATCATCGACAAGGCGCCCGAGGTGATCGCGATCTCGGTGGCTGCGCAATTGCTGCAGGCCGTCGAGGCAAACGCGAATGCGAACGCGTCCACGCAGGCTTCCCCTACCTACTGACCGACCAAGAACGACGCCATGACCCCGACATTCAAGGACAAGATTGCCCGCGCGCCGAAAGCAGAGCTGCACATCCACATCGAAGGCTCGCTGGAGCCCGAACTGATTTTCGCGCTCGCGCAGCGCAACGGCGTGAAGCTCGCGTACGACTCGATCGACGCGCTGCGCGCCGCGTACGCGTTCACCGACCTGCAGTCGTTCCTCGACATCTATTACGCCGGCGCGAGCGTGCTGCTGACCGAGCAGGATTTCTACGACATGACGGCCGCGTACTGCGAACGCGCGCTCGCCGACAACGTCGTCCACACCGAGCTGTTCTTCGATCCGCAAACGCACACCGAGCGCGGCGTGCCGATCGAGACGGTGGTCGCGGGCATCGAGCGGGCACTCGCCGATGCCGAGCAACGCGGGCTGTCGAGCAAGCTGATCCTGTGCTTCCTGCGCCACCTGCCCGAAGAGGACGCGCTCGCGACGTTCGAATCCGCGCTGCCGCTGTTCGAGCGCTATCGCCATCGCCTGATCGGCGTCGGCCTCGACTCGTCCGAGCTCGGCCATCCGCCGACGAAGTTCGCACGCGTGTTCGAGAAGGCGCGCGCGCTCGGGCTGAAGCTCGTCGCGCACGCAGGCGAGGAAGGCCCGCCCGCGTACATCTACGAAGCGCTCGACGTGCTGAAGGTCGACCGGATCGACCACGGCGTGCGCAGCATCGAGGATCCGGCGCTCGTCGAGCGCCTCGCGAAATCGCGCACGGCGCTCACCGTCTGCCCGCTGTCGAACCTGAAGCTGTGCGTGTTCGACGACATGGCGAAGCACACGCTGAAGGCGCTGCTGGATCGCGGCGTCGCGGTGACGATCAACTCCGACGATCCGGCCTATTTCGGCGGCTACGTCAATGAAAACTACTTCGCGACGGCCGAAGGGCTGCAACTCACGGATGCCGAAGTCCATGCGGTGATCCGCAACGGCTTCGAGGCGTCGTTCATCGAACCGGCGCAGCGCGACGCACTGTACGCGCGCCTCGACGCGTACTGGCAGGCCGCGTGACGGCCGGCATCGAGGAACGCTGACAGATGAAACACGGCAACGGCATCCGCTTCGCGACCACCGGCCCGGCCTTGCGCCGGGACGACCGCGTGCGCGAGTGCGCGGCGACGGCGCTGTTCGTCGTCGCCCGCGCGTGCCTGCCGTCGCGATTTGCCGTTTCGCTCGCCACCGCATCGGCCGTGAGCGCAACGGCTGCGAGGCCCGCCGGCAATCACTCGCTGGCGGCTTCGGCCGCCACGTTCGCCCGCGCAATCGCATCCGCCGTGCCGCACGCAGCGTGCCGCACCCGCTCGCCAGGCACCGCCTTGCCGTCGTGCGGCGTCGCCCGTTTTCCTCTGTTCGCCTTATCTTGATGCAGGACCATTCGTCATGACGCAAACCGCTTTCCGTTCCCAGCTGCTGACCTTCAACGGCGACCCGGCCCAATCGAGCCAGGCCGCGAATTACGAGACCGACGGCCTCCTGATCGTCGACGACGGCAAGGTCGTCGCGGCCGGCCCGTACGCGCAACTCGCCGCGACGCTCGCGCGCGACGCGATCGTCCATGACCTGCGCGACAAGCTGATCGTGCCCGGCTTCATCGACACGCACATCCACTATCCGCAGACGGACATGATCGCGTCGCCGGCGCCGGGCCTGCTGCCGTGGCTGGACAAGTACACGTTCCCCACCGAGCGCCAGTTCGGCGATCCCGAGCATGCGCGCGAAGTCGCCGACTTCTTCGTCGACGAACTGCTCGCGTGCGGCACGACGAGCGCGCTCGTCTACTGCACGGTGCACAAGCAGTCGGCCGATGCACTGTTCGCGGCGAGCGACGCGCGTGACCTGCGGATGATCGCGGGCAAGGTGCTGATGGACCGCAACTGCCCCGAATTCCTGCGCGATACCGCGCAATCGGGTTATGACGACAGTGCCGAGCTGATCGACCGCTGGCACGGCAAGGGCCGCCAGATGTACGCGCTCACGCCGCGCTTCGCGCCGACGTCGACCGAGGCGCAGCTCGAAGCGTGCAGCGAACTCGCGCGCCGCCATCCGGACGTGTTCGTGCAGAGCCACGTCGCGGAAAACGTCGATGAAGTGAAATGGGTGGCCGAGCTGTTCCCCGGCCATCGCAGCTATCTCGACATCTACGACCGCTACGGGCTGCTGCGCCCGCGCGCGGTGTACGGCCACTGTATCCATCTCGACGACGAGGACCGCCGCCGGATGGCCGAGACACGCACCGTCGTCGCGCACTGCCCGACGTCGAACTTCTTCCTCGGCAGCGGGCTGTTCGATTTCGACAAGGCCGGCGAATACGACGTGCCGGTCACGCTCGCGACCGACGTCGGCGGCGGCACGTCGTTCTCGATGCTGCAGACGATGAACGAAGCGCACAAGGTCGCGCGGCTGTCGGGCCACCACCTGACCGCGACGCGGATGTTCTGGCTCGCAACCGCCGGCGCCGCGCAGGCACTCGACCTCGCCGATACGGTCGGCACCCTCGCCCCGCGCACCGAGGCCGACTTCGTCGTGCTCGATCCGCAGGCCACGCCGCTGCTCGCGCGCCGCACGAAGCGCGCGGATTCGCTCGAGGAACTGCTGTTCGCGTTCGCGCTGCTCGGCGACGACCGTGCGGTGTACCGCACCTATGCCGCCGGCCAACTCGTCCACGAGCGCGGCGCGGCACGCCGCCCTGCCGCGTAACGACCTGCCGGGGTTCGCCCCGGCACGCGCGGGCCTCCACCGCTACGCGTGCCGGGCCGCCAAGATTGCCGTAGCCCGATCCCGCCCCGACGCCGGGCGCAGCGCCCGCCAACCGCTTTCCCGTGCGCAACGCACCGTGCTAGAATTCGCCGCTCATTGGGGAGTAGCCGCTCCGCTCGATGTCCCGCGCTCCCGGCGCGCATCGTGACGGAGGCGTCCGTCAACAGACTTGGCCGTACGGCCATGGCGGACGCAGCCACCTAGGCCTGGCGAGACCGATGGTTCACAGCGCGCCGCATCAGGGCCCGGCGCGCGGTGGATCGTCGCTCGCACGCACAACATCGGCCCGTGGAACCCCATCCGTGTCCCAAGCCTTCCTGATCTCCACCGGCGCCGTCGCCCTCGCTGAAATCGGCGACAAGACCCAACTGCTTTCCCTCGTACTGGCCGCGCGCTATCGCAAGCCGGTGCCGATCATCCTCGGCGTGCTCGTCGCGACGCTCGTGAACCACGGTTTCGCCGGCGCGCTCGGCGAGTGGCTCGGCGTGCTCGTCACGCCGTCGATCATGCGCTGGGCGCTCGCGTTCTCGTTCATCGCGATGGGGTTGTGGATCCTCGTGCCGGACAAGCTCGATGCCGACGAAGCCAATGCCAACCGCTCGCGGCTCGGCGTGTTCGGTGCGACCCTCGTCGCATTCTTCCTCGCGGAAATGGGCGACAAGACGCAGATCGCGACCGTCGCGCTGGCCGCGCGCTTCCAGGACTACCTCGGCGTCGTGGCCGGCACGACGTTCGGGATGATGCTCGCGAACGTGCCCGCGATCCTGCTCGGCGACCGCTTCGCGCACCGCCTGCCGACGAAGCTCGTGCACGCGATCGCGGCCGTGCTGTTCGTCGTGCTCGGCGCGCTGGCGCTGCTGGGTATCGGGGTCTGACTATCGGGGTATGACGGAAGGGCATGGCCGGCGCGGCCGGACGGCCGCGCCGAGCGGGATCCCGCGTTATTTCGCGGCGGCGGCACCCGACGCGGGCGCGGCCGGCACCACGCGTTCGTTGGCAGCCGGCGCCGCCGGGCCGCCGCGCTTGTCGACCGGCAGCCGGACCGAGCGAACCGCGCCGTTGGACAGCGGGAAGTCGGCGAGCGCGCTGCGCGCGAGGAACGGCATCGCGTACAGCAGCGTGCCGTTGTCGCCGGTCGTGCGCGCGGACACGTTGTACACCTCCTTGCCCGTCGCGCGCTCAGTGATGCGGATGCCGAGCGTGTAGTCGAACACCTGGTACGTCTGCGCGACGTAGCCGGCCGGCATCGGCCCCCAGGGACCCCACGGGCCCCACGGCCCGCGCCGCCAGTACGGCCCGGGCGCGAACCACGGATCGTAATAGACCGGCTGCGGGACCGTCACGAGATCGCTGCCGACCGCATAGGTCAACCCGACGAGGTACCGCGCCTGCGCCTGCGGCACCTGCCGGAATGCATACGTCGACAGCTCGTTCGCGACGATCGGCTCGTAAGTCGACTGCTCGATGCTGTTCTTCTGCGCCTCGGTGCGCGTGAACGCATAGGTGCGTGTCGCGTCGCTGCCGCTCCAGTCGGAGAAGGCCGTGACCTGGGTCGTCACGTAGCTGGTGCAGCCGGTCAGCAGCGCCACGCACAGCACCGCCGCCCAGCCCGCACCGCGTTGAATCCATTCGCGTTTCATGTTGATCCTCTTCGATCCGTCACCCGTTCGTCGCACCGCGCGAACCGTAATGGGATGCCGATAATACGCGGACTCCCGGAACCGGTAAAAAGTTCGCCCGGCACGCGGCCGCCAGCCTTTGTACAATGGCCCGGTTCGCCCGGCCCGTGCCACGGGCCCGTCCCCCACTCCACCGATCTCGACGACCATGTCCGACAACGCCTCCTCCACCGTGATCCGCCGCGCCGACTACACGCCGCCGGCCTTCCTCATCGATGCCGTCGCGCTCGAATTCGATCTCGCGCCGGCCCGTACGATCGTCAGGAACACGATGCGCGTGCGCCGCAATCCGGACGCCGCGCCCGCGCCGCACCTGGAGCTGATGGGCGAAGCGCTCGAATTCGTCGGCGCCTGGCTGGATGGCGCGCCGCATGGCGCCGTGCGCGCGCACGAACACGGGCTGACGGTCGAGAACGTCCCCGAAGCCTTCGAGCTGACGCTCGAAAGCGCATGCGCACCCGACCAGAATACGACGCTGTCCGGCCTCTACGTGTCGAGCGGCAACTTCTTCACGCAGTGCGAAGCCGAAGGCTTTCGCCGCATCACCTATTTCCTCGACCGTCCGGACGTGATGGCGTCGTACACGGTGACGCTGCGCGCCGACAAGGCCGCGTACCCGGTGCTGCTGTCGAACGGCAACCTCGTCGATTCGGGCGACCTGCCCGACGGCCGCCACTTCGCGAAATGGGAAGACCCGTTCCGCAAGCCGAGCTACCTGTTCGCGCTGGTCGCGGGCAAGCTCGTTGCGATCGAGGAGAAGATCACGTCCGGCTCGGGCAAGGAGAAGCTGCTGCAGGTGTGGGTCGAGCCGGCCGATCTCGACAAGACGCGTCATGCGATGGATTCGCTGATCCACTCGATCCGCTGGGACGAGCAGCGCTTCGGCCTCGAGCTCGATCTCGACCGCTTCATGATCGTCGCGGTGGGCGACTTCAACATGGGCGCGATGGAGAACAAGGGGCTCAACATCTTCAACACGAAGTACGTGCTGGCGAACCCCGAGACCGCGACCGACACCGACTTCGCGAACATCGAATCGGTGGTCGGTCACGAGTACTTCCACAACTGGACCGGCAACCGCGTGACCTGCCGCGACTGGTTCCAGCTGAGCCTGAAGGAAGGCCTGACGGTATTCCGCGACCAGGAGTTCTCGGCCGACATGGCCGCGGGCGACGACCTCGAATCGGCGGCCCGCGCGGTCAAGCGCATCGAGGACGTGCGCGTGCTGCGCCAGCTGCAGTTCGCCGAGGACGCGGGCCCGATGGCGCATCCGGTGCGCCCGGAAAGCTACGTCGAGATCAACAACTTCTACACGATGACCGTCTACGAAAAAGGCTCGGAAGTCGTGCGGATGTATCAGACGCTGTTCGGCCGCGACGGCTTCCGCAAGGGGATGGACCTGTACTTCAAGCGCCACGACGGGCACGCGGTGACCTGCGACGACTTCCGTCACGCGATGGCCGACGCGAACGGGCGCGACCTCGCGCAGTTCGAACGCTGGTACAGCCAGGCGGGCACGCCGCGCGTGTCGGTGCGCACCGCGTACGACGCGGCCGCGCGCCGCTATACGGTGACGCTCGCGCAGGGCTACGGCGACGCGTCGCCGGCCGCGCGCGACACGCAGCAAGGGCCGCTGCTGATTCCGTTCGCGATCGGCCTGATCGGCCGCGACGGCCGCGACCTGCCGCTGCGTCTCGACGGCGAAGCCGCAGCAGCAGGCACGACGCGCGTGCTCGACTTCACCGACACCGAGCAGACCTTCACGTTCGTCGACGTGCCGGAACAGCCGCTGCCGTCGCTGCTGCGCAATTTCTCGTCGCCGGTGATCGTCGAGTACGACTACAGCGACGACGATCTCGCGTTCCTGCTCGCGCACGACAGCGATCCGTTCAACCGCTGGGAAGCCGGCCAGCGCCTCGCGACGCGCGCGCTGCTGACGCTCGCCGCGCGTGCGGCCGCGAACGAGCCGCTCACGCTCGGCGAGAACTTCGTCGCCGCATTCCGCCGCGTGCTGACCGATGAAAGCCTGTCGCCGGCGTTCCGCGAACTCGCGCTGACGCTGCCGTCGGAAACCTACCTCGCCGACCAGATGGCCGAAGCCGATCCGGCCGCCGTGCATCGCGCGCGCCAGTTCGTGCGCCGCCGGCTCGCCACCGCGCTGCACGCGGAATGGCTGGCCGCCTACGCGCAGCACCAGACGCCCGGCGCCTACGAGCCGACGCCGGACGCCTCCGGCCGCCGCGCGCTGAAGAACCTCGCGCTCGCGTATCTCGCCGAACTCGAGGATCCGGCCGATGCGGTGCGCCTCGCCACTGCCCAGTACGACGCGGCGAACAACATGACCGATCGCGCGGCCGCACTCGGTGCGTTGCTGTCCGCCGCGGCCTCCGGCGCGACCGAACCGGCCGAGCACGCGCTCGACGACTTCTATCGTCGCTTCGAGAAGGAAGCGCTCGTGATCGACAAGTGGTTCGCGATGCAGGCGGCACAACGCGGCACGCCCGCGCAGCCGACGCTCGCGAAGGTCCGCAAGCTGCTCGCGCACCCGGCGTTCAACCTGAAGAATCCGAACCGCGCGCGCTCGCTGATCTTCAGCTTCTGCGCGGCCAACCCCGCGCAATTCCACGCGGCGGACGGCTCGGGCTACGCGTTCTGGGCCGAACAGGTGCTCGCACTCGATGCGATCAACCCGCAGGTCGCCGCACGCCTCGCGCGCTCGCTGGAACTGTGGCGCCGCTTTACGCCGGCGCTGCGCGACCGGATGCGCGAAGCGCTCGAGCAGGTCGCCGTCGGTGCGAAATCACGTGACGTGCGCGAAATCGTCGAGAAGGCGCTCGCGTAACGCCATCGCCCGCGTCGCGCCTGCGCGATACAGCCGGTGCCGCCTGTCGCGGCACCGGCTTTTTTATGGTGTGAAGACTGCTGGAACCGCGCGCAATCGCGGAGGGCGACCGCGACACCTGCCGTTGGCGTCAAGCGCGTCCCGCCGGTTTCCATCACCGGAAAACCGGGCCGGGCTGGCCGCCCGGCCATGTAACCGGACGAAAAAAGCCGGTGGCACGGGAGGCGCGGCGGGTAAAATTGCGGCTATTCAAGGATTCTTTTGGCCTTCTGGAGTCTGTCATGTCCATTGCCCGCCGCACCACGCTGTCGAAGTTCCTGATCGAACAGCAACGTGAGACCAACAACCTCCCCGCCGACCTGCGCCTGCTGATCGAAGTCGTCGCGCGCGCATGCAAGGCGATCAGCTACAACGTGTCGAAGGGCGCGCTCGGCGAAGCGCTCGGCACCGCCGGCAGCGAGAACGTCCAGGGCGAAGTGCAGAAGAAGCTCGACATCCTGTCGAACGAAATCCTGCTCGACGCGAACGAATGGGGCGGCAACCTCGCCGCGATGGCATCGGAAGAAATGGAAACGTTCTTCCCGATCCCGGCGAACTACCCGCGCGGCGAATACCTGCTCGTGTTCGATCCGCTCGACGGCTCGTCGAACATCGACGTGAACGTGTCGATCGGCACGATCTTCTCGGTGCTGCGCTGCCCGGACGGCAAGCAGGCGACCGAGGAATCGTTCCTGCAACCCGGCACGCAGCAGGTTGCGGCCGGCTATGCCGTGTACGGCCCGCAGACAGTGTTCGTGCTGACGACCGGCAACGGCGTGAACTGCTTCACGCTCGACCGCGAAGTCGGCTCGTGGGTGCTCACGCAGAGCAACATGCAGATCCCGGCCGACACGCGCGAATACGCGATCAACGCATCGAACGCGCGCCACTGGTACGACCCGGTCAAGCGCTACGTCGACGAACTGAATGCCGGCAAGGACGGCCCGCGCGGCGACAACTTCAACATGCGCTGGATCGCGTCGATGGTGGCCGACGTGCACCGGATCCTGAACCGCGGCGGCATCTTCATGTACCCGGCCGACAAGCGCACGCCCGATCGTCCGGGCAAGCTGCGCCTGATGTACGAAGCGAACCCGATGTCGTTCATCGTCGAACAGGCGGGCGGCGCCGCGACGACCGGCACGCAGCGCATCATGGAAGTGCAGCCGACGGGCCTGCATCAGCGCGTCCCGGTGTTCCTCGGTTCGAAGAACGAAGTCGAGCGCGTGACGGGTTACCATCAGGAAAAGCAATAAATTTGCACTGCAGCACTAGACAGTGTCGCGCGACGTACGTAGAATCGCGGCTCTCGATGTGACCCCAACGGGTCGCATCGCAGTGAAACGAAGCGGGGAAGTTTGCCGAGTCGATGAGTTTCGCGAAACAGCAGCAGCAAGCTGAAAAAAATTCGCAAAACCTATTGCCAAGGTCTCAGATTTCACCTTATAATTTCGTTTCTCTGATGCCGGTGTAGCTCAGTTGGTAGAGCAGCGCATTCGTAATGCGAAGGTCGTAGGTTCGACTCCTATCTCCGGCACCAAGTTATAAAGGGCTGACAAGCAATGCTTGTCAGCCCTTTTCTCATTCCGGGCGCCCAATCGTGCGCTGCCCTTCTTCTCTCCGCGTCCGCTCCGCTTGCGGGCATCACCCGACTCCCGCGCCGCACGCCGCCGATTACAATCGCCGGACCCCTCCGCCCTTTCCGAGCATCATGCGCACCTGGCGTCTCGAGCGACAGAACCTCACCGGGCAACTGGACGTATCGCGTGCGACGCGCCTTGTCGCCGCGATCGGCGGCAACGAGCCCAACGCATTCGCAGCCGAAGTGCTGAAGCTGTTCGACGATGCGTTGTCGGTCACACAATGCACGATCTTCGCGTACGAGCTCGGCAACCGTCCGCGCACGCTGTCCGTCGCCGACCACCGCGGCGGCCGCTACCTGCGCGACGTCGCCGACACCTACGCGCGACACTTCTACACGCTCGACGGCAACCAGAAGATCGTGTCGAGCGCACCTCGCGGCACGCGCCGCCACGACCTGGTGCTACACCAGCAGGCCGGCGACGAGATCGTTCATGAAGCGTATCGAGCGGCCTGCTACCGCGGCCCCGACGTGTCCGACCGGCTGTCGTTGCTGATGCAGCCCAACGATGCGAGCTGGCTGTCGATCAATTTGTACCGCGCGCATCGCAGCGGCGCGTTCCAGCCGCGCGAGATCGCGGAGATCGAAACGCTCGCACCGCTGATCGCGCAGGCCGCGAAGCATCACTACGCGCTCGCCGGTGCCGCGCAGATCGGAATCCCGCAACGGATGCTCGCGCGGCTGCGCAGCGCCTGCCCGGCGCTGTCCAAGCGTGAACTCGACGTGCTGCGCGGTGTGCTAGAAGGCCAGACCGCACAAGAGATCGGCGAGACGATCGGCGTGAAGGCGTCGAGCGTCGTCACGTACCAGAAACGCGCGTACCGGCGCCTGGGCATCTCGAGCCAGCGCCAGTTGTTCGCGCTCTGCCTGCAGCCCTGAACCAAACCGGCCTGCGATGACCGAACCGGGGTAAATCCCGGTCGGCTTGCTGTACCCGGAATGGGGACAGCGGACTTCCGCCCGGCTTCCATACTGCTTCGACTGCCTGCACGCGTTTGCCCCGGCGCGCGTGCACGTGGAACCGCCCTCCCCCGGAAGCCAACGATGAATATCGACTTCAAGCCCTACCCGTTCGTCGCCGAGCGCCATCCCGCGCATCTGCCGGCCTGCGACGACGGTATCGATACGCACCGGCATCGCGTAGCGATCGTCGGCGGCGGCCCCGTCGGCCTCGCCGTCGCGCTCGGCCTCGCGAACCATGGCATCCGCAGCGTGCTGATCGAGGCCGACGATGCGGTCTGCCATGGCAGCCGTGCGATCTGCATCTCGCGGCGCAGCCTCGAGATCATCGAGCGGCTCGGCGCGCTCGACGACTTCCTGCGCACGGGGTTGCCGTGGACCGGCGGACGCAGCTTCTACCGTCGCGACGAAGTGCTGCATTTCACGATGCCGCAGGACGAAAACCAGAAGCTGCCGCCGATGATCAATCTCGCGCAGTATCACATCGAGCAATTCCTGCTCGACGCCGCGCTGCGCCGCCCCGAACTCATCGAGATCCGCTGGCAGGCGAAAGTCACCGGCGTGACCCGGCATCCGGACGGCGTTCGCCTGGATGTCGACACACCGCTCGGCAGCTACGCACTCGACGCCGACTGGGTCGTCGCGTGCGACGGCGGTCGCAGCACGATGCGCGAAGCGCTCGGCCTGTCGTTGCAGGGCACGAGCTACGAGGGCCGCTACGTGATCGTCGACATCGCGCTCGACAGCGACCGGCCAACCGAACGGCTCGCATACTTCGATCCGTCGTCGAACCCGGGCTCGACGGTACTCGTCCACAAGCAGCCCGACAACGTGTGGCGAATCGACTACCAGTTACGCGACGATGAGGATCCCGAAGCGGCCATCAAACCGGAGAACGTGATCCCCCGTGTGCAGAACCTGCTCGACATGATGGGCGAGCACGGCGACTGGTCGCCGATCTGGATCACGATCTACAAGGCGAATGCGCTGACGCTCGAACGCTATCGGCACGGCTGCGTGCTGTTCTGCGGCGACGCAGCGCATCTCGTGCCGATCTTCGGCGTGCGCGGTGCGAATTCGGGCATCGACGATGCCGACAACCTTGCATGGAAACTCGCGTACGTGACTCGCGGGCTCGCATCGGACACGCTGCTCGACAACTACTCGGACGAACGCGTGTTCGCGACGCACGAGAACCTGCGCTACGGCACGAAGAGCACCGAGTTCATGGCGCCGCCGTCGTTTGCGTTCGAACTGATGCGCAAGGCCGTGCTGTCGCTCGCGGTCCGGCATCCGGCGCTGCGCTCGCTGATCAATCCGCGCCAGACGACGGCCATCGCGTATGCGACGTCGTCGCTCAACGCAGCCGAACGCGACACGTTTTCAGCCGGCCCCGCGCCCGGCACGGTGCTCGCCGAATGTCCGCTGATGCGGTACACGGTCCACGGCAGCGACACGCGCCGCGGCCACCTGACCGATCTCGTCGCCCCGCGCTTCACCGCACTCTGCTTCACGTCCGACGGCGTACCCGATCCGACGCTGGCCGATCTCGAACGACGCCTGCAGGCCAAGCAGATACCGTTCGCGCTCGTCACGCTCGCTCGGCATGCGGTGCCGCAGCAACCGGCCTGCGGCGGGCATGACGAAGGCGGCCGGCTGTTCGACATGTATGGCGCGCGTGAGGGCACCGTCTATCTCGTGCGCCCGGACGGCCATGTACTCGGGCGCTGGCACGACGCTCGCGCCGGCGACGTGGCCGCCGCGCTCGGACGCGCGCTCCATCCGCGCGCATCAACCGATCCTCAGGAGATCGCATGATGACGAATACCGAACGCGACACCCTCTACACCGACCTGTGCCGCGCGATGACGCAGATCGGGGAAGCCGATGCATCGCTCTTTCTCGCCCGCTTCGCACTGCTGTCGATCGAGGCGATCGGCGATGTCGCGACCGTGGCACGGCTGATCGCCGATGCAAGCGACGGATTGCCGGACGCGGGCAGGCAGGCATCGACGCACGAACGCCCATGCTGATGGCTGACCGGCTTCACCGGCGGCCATACATTACAACTTCATTTCACCATGCACCGTTCGCGCACGGGCCTCGCCGTATGCAGACGAATTCCCTGGAAAATCCCGCTAAGGGTGCATAACATTACTTAACGATTCCGACCCGTCTATCGCGTTACATTGCGTGGGCGGCGCGGCAGGTCGCGTTGCCGCCTTCATTCAGCTTGCGGCAACGCTGCCGACGTCCGGTCATTCGACAACTCAAGGAGAGGACAACCATGGCTCATGGCTTGATTATGTGGCTCATCATCGGTGCGATCGCCGGCTGGCTCGCCGGCTTGCTCGTCAAGGGCGGCGGCTTCGGGCTGATCGTCGACATCATCGTCGGGATCGTCGGCGCGGTGATCGGCGGCTGGCTCGCCGGGATACTCGGCATCAGCGTCGGCAGCGGCTTCATCGGTTCGGTGATCGTCGCGGTCGTCGGCGCGGTGATCCTGCTGTTCGTGATCCGGCTATTCAAGCGAGCGGCCTGACGCTTCTCTTCACGCGCCTTCGGGCGCGTTTTCGCATCAGGCCAGCGCGCGGCACGCTCGCCGCGCGCCGCCGGCCCGTTCAGCACTTCGCGCGCTGCAACCAGCCGTCGGGTATGTCGGCCGTCGGCAGTCCACTGCGCGCTTCGCGTGCATCATCGCGCCCGATCCATAGGGTGCGCGGCATTTCCCCTCCCCCTCCCGCATCGAGCGCCGCGCGCAAACGCTCGGGCATCGGCTGGCGACAGCAACGCGCACCACAGCGCACCGCCTGCCGCGAGCGATCTCACAGCGACCATTTCAGTTCTCCATAGAAAGTACGGCCCGGATACGGGTGGAACACGTAGTAGCGGCGGTCCGTCAGGTTGTCGATGCCGAGCGACGCGGTCCAGTGACGGTCGAAGCGGTAGCGCGCCTTCAGGTCGACGACCGTGAACGAGCTCGTGCCGCCGTAGACGTCCGGGTTCACGTCGCTGTTGTCGAGCGTGTTGAACTGACGGCCCGAGTAGCGCACACCGACGCTCGCGAGCCAGTGCTCGTCGAAGCGATACGACGCGAGCAGGTTCGCACGCATGCGCGGAATCCGCGGAAAGCGCAAGCCGACGTACGCGGGATTCGCGGCGTCGGCGAGGATCTGCGCGTTGCTCGCCGACACGTTCGCGTCGATCGCGAGCCCCTTCAAACCGACGTTCTCGCCGCTGAACGCGAGTTCGACGCCGCGCACGCGCACGCGATCGACGTTCGAGATGTTGGTCACCGTCGTCGCGCCCGACACCGTCGTCTGGCTGTAGATCGAATCGCGCAGGTCGCTCTGGAACACGCTGGCACGCACGATGCCGACACCCACGTCGCGTTCGGCCGTGAAATCCCAGTCGATCGCCTTTTCCGGCCGCAGGTTCGGGTTGTTGTTGACGATCGCGTTGTTCGAGATCGTGCCCTGGAACAGTTCGCCGACCGTCGGGAAACGCGTGCCGGTCGCGAACGACAGCCGGAAGCGCCAGACGTCGGTCGCATCCCATTGCAACGCAACCTTCGGCGACAGCGCATTCGCGCTGCGGTCCGCATAGCCGAGCGTGCCCGTTGCATTGCCGAGCGCACCGCCGTACGCATCCCAGCGCTCGTAGCGCAGCCCCAGCGTCGCGAGCCAGCCCGGCGCGAAACGCCACGCGTCCTGCCCGAACAGCGCCTGCGTGCGCGTGTCGCCGCGATAGACGCTCGACAGCGACGTGGTCGGCCCCGCCAGCCAGTCGGCCGTGTTGTACGTGACGTTGCGCAGGAAGTAATTGTCGTAGTGATAGCCGAACGTGAACGTGTGGCCCTTCACTTCCGGCGCCTCGGCCTTCAGATCGAGCGTGCGCCAGCCGGTGCCGTCGCCCTGGAACAGCGTGCCTGCGCCGCCCTGCACGGTCGATGCCGAGCGTTGCACGTCGCGCGACACGTCGTATGCGGATACGGCGCCCGACAGGCGCCAGCCGGAATCGAGCCGGCCATTCAGGCCGAGCGCATATAGCCAGTTCTCCTGGTCGCCGCGCTGCGGCGCGAACGCGTTCGGCGCGACGGTCATGTTCCGGCCGCCGATCGACACGTTGCCACCGTAAACTGGATTGCCGGCCGCATCGCGCAGGAAGGTTTCGCCGTGCTGCCGGTAATGGTTCTCCCAATGCCCGAGCGTGAGCGTTGCGTCGACGTGATCGGTGAACGCATAGCCCATCCGCACCGTCTCGTTGAGCTGCTCGGTCCGCTCGATCGTCTGCGCGCCGACGATCGTCCGCGGCTTGCCATTGGGCCCGATGTCGGTCGCGGCGCCCGTCACGGGCACGGCGGCGCCGAGCTTCGGGTTGTATGCCGAATTGGGGCTCGCATACTGCATCGGCTGACCGTTGTTCTCGAGCCGGTCGAGCGACAGCGCGAACCAGAACCGGCCGACCCGGTTAGCGATCCGCGCGGTCTGGTGATTGCCGCCGAAGCTGTCCGCGAATCCGTAGCCGTCGTGGTAGCGCTGCGTGAAGAACTGCGTCGACAGCGACGCCTCGAGCTTTTCCGGGCGGCGCGTCGTGAGCAGCACGGTCGAGCCGATCGAGTTGCCCGGATACAGCGCTGAAAAGGGGCCATAGAGCACGTCGACGCGCGCGATATCGTCCGGCGGAATCAGCGACCAGCGCGGCGGATACGCGTAGCTCGAGCCGAGCAGGTTCGACAGCAGCACGCCGTCGGCGTAGACGAGCCCGCGCGCGCTCTGCAGTTCGTTGAAGTCGCGGCCGGCGAACACGCTGTTGCGGTCGCCGATATAGCGCTTGCGGACCATCAGGTTCGGCGCGTACTTCAGCGCGTCCTCGGTGGTGACGTTGGTGTGCGACTCGATCTGCTCGCGCGTGATCGACGTGACGACGGTCGGGGTATCCGGATCGACCGGTTGCCGCTGCGCGGTCACGCTGACGGCGGTCAGCGTCTCGCCGGCCGCCGGCGCCGGCGGCGCGATTGCGACGGCCGAAGCGGGAGCGGCGGCATTGGCGGCACGCTCGACGCGACCGCGCGTGGTGGCGCTGCGTGAAGCGTCGGTCGAGGCCGCATGGGCGGCGGGCCACGCGAAAGCGGCCGCGCATGCGAGCGCGAGCCTGCCGCGCGACGGCCGCGCGGCGAAGAGAGAGGACATGAGTGAATTCCTGAAAACGTGATCGGACGCCGCCGGACACGAGTGCGCGCCGCGCACGAACGGCGCGGCACACGGCCCGGCCGCGGACGGCACGCGCGCCACCGGGGCGCGCGGACGACATCAATCAGATCGGAGCGTTTTCAGGCGGGGCGCGAGGCTGCGCGAGACGGATGCCCTTGCGGGGAAAATCGGGAATGGCGGGCGCGGCCGCGCGATAGGCGAACGTCCGCACGAAGCCCGGCAGTGCGGGCAGGCTCGACCCGAGCGCCACGTTCGCCGTGAAGCCGGGGCAGTACACGCAGTGTGGCACGCCGGCATGGTCGAACGACGACGTACCGTGATCGCCGCCCGCCTGCGCGAGCACGACCTGGCGGGCGCCCGCTGCACTGCACAACTCGAGCGTGAGCTCGCCGGAACCGCTCGATGCAAGACGCGCATAGCCGATGACAGGCGACAGTACGTTCAGTAACAGCGCCAGCCATACGAGGCCGATCCATCGCGTCGTTCGCTTCATCACGGTCCAAAAAAAGTGCGCGCAAGTATAACAAGCGGCCCGATTCTTGCCGATTCCACACGACGCAATAGTCGGCATCGCAGCGCGCGCCAGAGCGCATGTGCCGTTAATACAACAGAGACAAAATCTAACGATTCGCCACTGGCATAAATCCAAGCACGAGGTTGATAATCATCGAACCTGCTGGAGAAATGACCATGGACGAAAGACCAACCCGCATGCCACCGCCGGAGCAAGTGATGAGCCCGGATCCGGAACCCGTCGGCGTGGAATTCCTCGCCGAATTGCCTGACCATGTGCGGGCATTCTTCGACGAGCAGCACAAACTGTACTCGCCGAAGTGAACGCCTGTCCGGTTCTGTAACCGCCACGTGCCGATCCTCGCTATCGTGCGGTTCATCACTGCGCATCGCGCACAATTCGCCTTGCACCCGGGCCGCAACAGCCTGACGGTGCCGCATCAGCTCGCCTGCTGATTCTCCGGTCGCTGCGCTACGCCGCGCGACTGTCTTCGTCTATCCTTCTGGTTTTCCACTTCCGGCCCGCCCGGCTCTCCCGATCGTTCCGATGAAGCAAGCCATTCGTGCCAGCCTCGCTGTCGCCGCGCTCGGCGTCGCCCTCTTTTTGTCCCCGCGCGTCGCCAATGCAGACGGTGACGACACCGCCCTCACCAATATCGTCGCGCTCGCGTCGCAGCGCCTCGCGCTCGCCGAACCGGTCGCTCGATGGAAATGGGCGAATCACAAGGCAATCGAGGACCGACCGCGCGAAGCGGAACTGCTCGTGTCGGTCGAGAAGCGCGCGGCACAGGCCGGTGTCGATCCCGCGTTCGCACGGACGTTCTTCGAGGATCAGATCACCGCGAGCAAGGATGTGCAGAATGCGCTGTTCGCGACCTGGCGCACGACGCGGCCGCCGGAAGGCACGCCGCCCGATCTCGCGACCAGCACGCGCCCGGCGCTCGACCGGCTGACGCAGAAAATGCTCGCGGGGCTCGCGCAGGTTGCACCGCTGCGGGATGCGCCTGATTGCCAGGCGCGGCTCGCGCGCAGCATCGCCAACTGGAAGACGCTCACGCGCTACGACGCCACGCAAACGCAGGCACTCGACACCGCGCTGTCGCACGTCTGCTCGGCCGGCGGCGCAAGCGCGATCGGCTGACGGCAGCGGGCGCAGGGCGCGCGAGCTCGCGCTGATTAACCCGCCAGCCCCGCAGGCGTAAGCGCGGCGAGCGGAATCAGCTGCAGGCCGCGGGCGAGATGCGTCTGCAGCAGACGGTGGGTAAAGGGCTCGAACGCACCGTCCGTCCCGTCGGCCGCGAGTTGCGCGGCCGCGTCGAGCGACTCCGCCGCGCCGAGATAGCGCCAGCCGTCGATCACATGAAACAGGCTGCGCTCGCCGCTCGCCTCGAATGCGACCGCACCTTCGAACGGCCAGGGCGCAGCGCCGGCACGGGCATCGGCCGCGAGGCGCCGGTTGTATGACGGCCGCAGCCGGGCAATCCATTGCGCTTCGGCCAGCATCGCCCCCAACTCGTTGCCGGTCTCGCGCCATTCGATCCGCCGCACCTGCTGCGCCAATCGCATTTCCTTCGACGAACGGCGCTCGCCCGTCAGCAGCGCACGCAGCCGCTGCCGCACACGCACGCTGCGGCCGACATACAGCGGCACATCCTCCTCCCCGAACAGTGCGTACGCACCGCAGCCGGGCGGCGCGGTATCGAGCCAGGCTTCGGTCAGGTCGCCGCTCAGACGGAAGTGGCGCGTCGTGCGCGCGATCTGGTCACGCAGCCGCTCGAGCGGCACGATATCGTGCAACAGGCGCCAGAACTGCCACAGCAGGTCAGCATCCGCCAGCGCCCGGTGGCGGGCAGCCGGCACGAGGCCGTGGCGCTCGATCAACGCGTCGAGGCCGTGCCGCGACTCACGCGGGAACAGCGCTTTCGACAGCCGCACCGTACACAGCACATCGGGATTGAACGCGAAGCCGGCCCGCTCGAATTCGGCCCGCAGGAAGCCGCGGTCGAAGCTCGCGTTGTGCGCGACGAAAAGCTTGCCGTCGAGCCGCTCGAACAAACCCGGCGCCAGCGACGCAAATGACGGCGCCTCGCGCACCATCTCGTCCGAAATGCCTGTCAGTTGCTGGATGAACGGCGGAATCGGCTGCCCCGGATTGACGAGCGTCGTCCACGTCGACACGCCGAACGGGCCGATTTCGACCACGCCGATTTCGGTGATGCGGTGTTCGGCGGGCGAGCCGCCAGTGGTTTCAAGGTCGACGAAAACGAGCGGCTGTTCGCTGGCTGGATCGGACGGACGGGGGGAATCAGACATGAAAAGACTGGAAAACGATGCTTCCGTGAGTATGCACCGGCATACGGGTTCGCGGCCAGCCCGAACCGGAATGTTCCGCCCCCGTAAAACAAAAAGCCCCCGCAATGCGGGGGCCGGACGTGATCGGCAATGCGTGGCGCGTCAGACCGCCTGGATATTCGCTGCCTGCTTGCCTTTCGGCCCGACTTTCACGTCGAACGAAACACGCTGGTTTTCCTTCAGCGTCTTGAAGCCGTCCATCTTGATTTCGGAAAAGTGTGCAAACAAATCTTCACCGCCATTGTCCGACGTAATAAAGCCGAAACCTTTAGCATCGTTAAACCATTTCACGATACCGGTATCCATGTCTTCGTTCCCCACTCGATTAGATCCAAAAAAGCTATTTTTATAGCCGTTTCCCGAAATCCCGAAACATTGCGCCAGCACCCACACCAGCACGCCGCCCGAGGACGGAGTGCTGACTTTATAAATTGGACAATCCGGGTGCGTCAAGGAAATTTTTGACGATCGTTTTATCAAAAAATAGCTAATACCACTGGAATCGGTACACCGACGCCTTTGATTAATTGATTCGCAACAAAAACCTGTCAATATTACCGGGATCAGAACATTAATAATCGCGGCCGTGAAATTCCTACCGGGGACAAATCGGTTCGGTAAATTCCTCGGGTTTTTTCCGGGTTGCGGAAATCCGGGGACATTGCGATGCTCACTTAACGTCGGAAGGAAGGAGAAGGTCATGTGGCTGGACGGAATCAAGCGCTTCGCGAGCCGGCTCGGACGCGTACACCGCAAGTCCCGCGCCCTGGCCGAGTCCGCGTCCTCGCGCGAAGCGCCGTGCGACACCGAATTCGATACGACCTGGCATGGCGATCACTGGCAGAACCTGCTCTCGTCGCCTCTCGATGCCCGTCACTATGTGATGGAAGACTGGACATACACGCCGCCGCCCAACGAAGCCAAGGAGGCCGCACCCGCGGCCAAGCGCAAGCGGCGTTCGTTCGCGCAATAGCGCGCGGACCGACGGGCAAAAAAAAGCGCGACTGGGAAGTCGCGCCGACAAAGGTTTGGAGATCTTTTCCGTCAACGAAAAAGTCTGCTTCGGAAAGCAGAGATCGCAGTATAGCGAGAGAACAACCTTTCATTAGCCATGCTCCACACAAACCTCTATTGCCGATGTGTCAATAATCGGATGACGACGATCCCCGCCTCCTGCTGACCATCTGTCGCGATCGCGCAACGCCCGTTACGTAGTCCTGATCGCCATTTTTCTTCGCTGCACCGCCGCAAATCCTTGATGGTCAATCGTTTGCGCCATATCGCCGATCTTTGCGGATTCCAAAATATATTATTGCTTAAAGCGCATCCTTCCCCCGCTCCACGCACTCCGTACACTGCAGATGGCTTTTTGATAAGCGCACCGCCGCTCTGCCGGACCGGCCGCAACGTCAAGCACAACATGCCAGTCCGCAGCAGGTTCGATCGACATCATCCTGTTTGGAGACAGATCCATGAAAAAAACCCTGATCGTCACCGCGTTGTCGGGTGTATTTGTTACGGCAGCTCACGCCCAAAGCAGCGTGACGCTCTATGGCCTGATCGATGCAGGCATCACCTATACGAACAACCAGGGTGGCCACAGCTCATGGTCGGAACGCAGCGGCCAGATCAACGGCAGCCGCTGGGGCCTGCGCGGCACGGAAGATCTCGGTGGCGGCCTGAAAGCAATCTTCGTGTTGGAAAACGGCTTCAACATCGCCAATGGCACGCTCGGCCAGAATGGCCGCGAATTCGGCCGCCAGGCGTTCGTCGGCCTGTCTCATGACCAGTTCGGCGCCGTCACCCTCGGTCGCCAATACGATAGCGTCGTCGACTACATCGGGCCGCTGTCGCTGACCGGTACGCAATTCGGCGGCACCCAGTTTGCCCACCCGTTCGACAACGACAACCTGAACAATTCGTTCCGGATCAATAACGCTGTCAAGTACACGAGCGTCAATTACGGCGGACTGAAGTTCGGCGCGTTGTACGGCTTCTCGAACAGCAGCCAGTTCTCGAACAATCGCGCGTATAGCGCAGGCGTGTCGTACACCTACGCCGGCTTCAATATCGGCGCCGGCTACCTGCAGTTGAACAATGACATCTCGGGCCTCACGTCGGCGGCGGTCACCAACGGCGGCGGCGCGGTGGCAGGCGACAATACGTTCGTCGGCAAGCGTCAGCGCGTGTTCGGCGGCGGCCTGAACTACACGTTCGGTCCGGCAACGGCCGGCTTCGTGTTCACGCAATCGCGCGTGAACCGGGCGCTCGGTATCTCCGCGGGTGCGTCGGGCGTGTCGAACGGGCTGGGTCTCGACGGCACGTTTGCCCGCTTCAACAACTACGAAGTGAACGCGCGCTACGCGCTCACGCCGGCCTTGTCGCTGGCCGGGTCGTACACGTACACCGCCGGCTTCCTGGACGGCCGCCACCCGGGCTGGAACCAGTTCAACCTGCAGACCGACTATGCCCTGTCCAAGCGGACCGACGTGTATGTGCAAGGCGTGTATCAGCGCGTCAGCACGGACGGCCTGGGCATCGGCGCCTATGTCAATGGCCTCGGTGGTGCTTCATCGACCAACAAGCAGATCGCGGTCACGGCCGGCCTGCGCCATCGCTTCTGAGCGCCCGGCAGTTCCGCCGCGCGCCGGATGACGAAGCGCCCCATCGGGGCGCTTTTTCTTTGCCGGGTTGCGCCGTGCGCCGCTCAGGCGTTGCCCGGCGCCGGGTAACGGACGTCGAGCACGTCGATCGGCTGCGGGCCGGCCGGCGTCATCAACATGACGGTATCGCCGATCTTCGCCTTGATCAGTGCGCGCGCGACCGGCGAAATCCAGCTGACACAGCCGCGATCGAGATCGACCTCGTCGATCCCGACGATCGTGATCGTGTGATCCTCGCCGTCCGGTGTCTCGTAATCGACCGTTGCGCCGAAAAACACCTGGTCGACATTCTCCTGCCGGCTCGCATCGACGACTTCGGCCAGATCGAGCCGCTTCGTCAGGAAGCGGATGCGGCGATCGATCTCGCGAAGCCGCCGCTTGCCGTAGATGTAGTCGCCATTCTCCGACCGGTCACCATTCGACGCGGCCCAGGACACGAGCCGCACGACCTCGGGACGCTCGACGTCGATCAGGTTCAGCAATTCGTCCCTCAGCCGCTTGTGGCCGGCGGGCGTGATGTAGTTCTTCGAGCCCGCTGGAATCGCTGGCTGGGCCTGGTCCAGATCGTCGTCGTCGCCGTCCGACTCTTTGACAAACGCCTTGTTCATGATGCAGATTCAACATGGATGACTGATGCTCCAAGGGTACACGAAGGGCGCCCCGGTCAGGCCATGCACCTAATTTGCGAATAAGGCTTCCCTTTTTATACAACCCTGCTATAATTTCGCTTCTGCGTGCGGCTGTAGCTCAGTTGGATAGAGTACTTGGCTACGAACCAAGGGGTCGTGGGTTCGAATCCTGCCAGCCGCGCCACTTTTTTCGAGGGCCTTCTGAACCGAAGGCCCTTTCAGTTCGAAGCAGTAGAAGTTTTGTTTTGCGTGCGGCTGTAGCTCAGTTGGATAGAGTACTTGGCTACGAACCAAGGGGTCGTGGGTTCGAATCCTGCCAGCCGCGCCACTTTTTTGGGGGCCTTCCCATCGCAGAAGGTTCCGACAGTTGAGAAGTACCGTTTTGCGTGCGGCTGTAGCTCAGTTGGATAGAGTACTTGGCTACGAACCAAGGGGTCGTGGGTTCGAATCCTGCCAGCCGCGCCACCTTAAAAGGGCTTTCCTCCGGGAAAGCCCTTTTTCTTTTCCGCCTCCCCTTCCTCCCCTTGCTCGACGCACGGCAACGTACGGTCGCGTCACGCCCCTTGTCGGAAGAACGCCGGCCACGACACCGCACGCGCTCGCCACCAAACAGCACAAATGAAAACGGCGGCCATTGGCCGCCGTCGATCGCTCGCCCACACGGGCCGCGTCAGTAATCCTGACGCTCGCGTTCGATGCGCATGCCGCCGTCGTGGCGCGCATGCGCACCGTCGTCGGTCGAACGCTCGCGCATGATTCGCATCACGTCCGGATTGGTTCGCACGCGTCGCATCACGTTCGCGAGATGCACGCGGTCGCTGACCTGGATCACGAAGCGCAGCACCGTCGACTCGTGCGTCAGATCCTCGTCCATCGCGATATGCACGATGTTCGCGTCGGCTGACGTGATGTCCGCCGCCACGCGCGCAAAGATGCCCTTCGTGTTCTTCACGAGCGCCTTCACCGCGACATCGAACAGGCGGCCCGGCTGCGGCGCCCATTCGACGTCGATCCAGCGGCCCGGATCGCGGCGATGGATACGCTGCGCCACGCGGCAATCGGTCGTATGAATCGCCATCCCCAGGCCGATGCCGATGTAACCCATGATCGCGTCGCCCGGAATCGGCCGGCAGCATGCGGACAACTGCACGGACATCCCTTCGGTGCCGGTGATCACGACCGGCGGCGCGTGGTGCGCGGAATGCCGCTCGGACTTCGGCAGATCGTCGTCCGCATCGCGGCCGCTCATCAGCACCTCGATGCGCTTGGCCATCACCGCGGCCACGCGGCGGCCAAGGCCGATGTCCGCGAAGATTTCCTGACGGCTCTTGTTGCCCGTCCACTGCACGAGCTTCTCCCACACTTCCGGCTCGACATCGGCCAGCGCGAGACCGTAGCCCTTCAGGCTCTGGTCGACCAGTCGCTCGCCCAGCTGCACCGATTCGTTCAGGCGCATCGTCTTCAGGTAGTGCCGGATCGCCGAGCGCGCCTTGCCGGTACGCACGAAGCCGAGCCACGCAGGGTTCGGCTTCGAATACGGCGCCGTGATCACCTCGACGATGTCGCCGCTCTTCAGCTCGGTGCGCAGCGGCAGCAACTCGTTGTTGATCTTCACGGCCACGCACTGGTTGCCGAGATCGCTGTGGATCGAATACGCGAAATCGAGTGCCGTCGCGCCGCGCGGCAGCGCCATGATCTTCGACTTCGGCGTGAACACGTAGACCGCATCCGGGAACAGGTCGATCTTCACGTGCTCGAGGAATTCGCTCGAATCGCCGGCTTCGCTCTGGATGTCGAGCAGCGACTTCAGCCACTGGTGCGCGCGCTTCTGCACGTCGCTGAGATCCGCGCTGCCGTTCTTGTACAGCCAGTGCGCGGCGACCCCCGCCTCGGCGATCTCGTGCATCTTGCGCGTGCGCACCTGGAACTCGATCGGCGCGCCGAACGGGCCGACCAGCGTGGTGTGCAGCGACTGATAGCCGTTGATCTTCGGGATCGCGATGTAGTCCTTGAACTTGCCGGGTACGGGCTTGTACAGCGCGTGCAGCGCGCCGATGCACGTGTAGCAGTCGAGCGGGCTGTCGACGACGACGCGAAAGCCGTACACGTCGAGCACCTGCGAGAACGACAGCTGCTTGTCGCGCATCTTGCGGTACACGCTGTAGATGGTCTTTTCGCGGCCGGTGATCTCGGCGTCGATCTTCGCATCGGCCATCGCGCGCTGCGCGGCTTCGAGGATCTTGCTGATCACTTCGCGGCGGTTGCCGCGCGCGGCCTTCACGGCCTTCTCGAGCGTCGCGTAGCGATGCGGGTTGAAGTTCGCGAAGCTCATGTCCTGCAGCTCGCGATACGTGTTGTTCAACCCGAGGCGGTGCGCGATCGGCGCGTAGATGTCGAGCGTTTCCCGCGCGACGCGGCGGCGCTTTTCCATCGGCACCGCGCCGAGCGTGCGCATGTTGTGCAGGCGGTCGGCGAGCTTGACGAGAATGACGCGCACGTCGCGTGCCATCGCGAGCAGCATCTTGCGGAAGTTTTCCGCCTGCGCTTCCTCGCGGCTGCGGAATTCCATCTTGTCGAGCTTCGACAGCCCATCGACCAGTTCGGCGACCTTCGGGCCGAACCGTTCGGCCAGCTCGCTCTTGGTCACGCCCTGGTCTTCCATCACGTCATGCAGCAGCGCGGCCATGACAGCCTGCGCGTCGAGCTTCCAGCCGGCGCAGATTTCCGCGACGGCGACGGGATGGGTGATGTAGGGTTCGCCGCTCTGGCGATATTGACCGAGGTGGGCTTCGTCACTGAAGTGGAACGCCGCCTTGACCTCTTTGATTTCTTCCGGAGGAAGATACTCGGCAAGCACGGCCGTCAGTTTCGCGATCGAAACGACGCCGTGCTTGCGGGGCTGCTCCGGTGTGGCGGTCGGCCCGAACAGATGCCGGAAGGACTGTTCGAGGACCGCGTCGATGTACTGGCGCGCAGGCGACTGGGCCGTGGCTTCGGTGGTCGAATCCGCGGAGGCGGACGATGGGGTGGTGCTCATATTCGCCTCCAGGTCGAGTCGTTGCGCGCGTGGATTACATGGCTGGAACGGGCCGGATGCGCGTTACACCGGCACCTTCTTCAGCATCTCGACGCCGACCTGGCCGGCAGCGATTTCGCGCAGCGCGACGACGGTCGGCTTGTCGCGGCTTTCGATCTTCGGCGTATGGCCTTGCGCGAGCTGCCGCGCGCGATAGGTGGCGGCGAGCGCCAGTTCGAAGCGGTTCGGGATTTGCTTCAGGCAGTCTTCGACGGTAATGCGAGCCATGTTGGTAATTCCTTCTGAATATAGTCCTTATTCTACCTTATGTCCCTCGTCCCCCGCGTCATTCCGCGTGGGGCAGATGGATGCCGAGCTCGATGAACAGCTCCGTGTGTCGCGCGTACTGCGAAGCAAAGCGCAGGCGCGTGGCCGCGACGATGCATTCGAGCTCCGCGAGCGCACGCTCGAAGTTCTCGTTGATCACCACGTATTCCGCTTCGGACGCGTGCGCGATCTCGCTGCCGGCGGCCAGCAGGCGGCGCGTGATCACGTTCGGCTCGTCCTGGCCGCGCTTCTTCAGGCGCTCCTCGAGCGCGTCGAGCGACGGCGGCAGGATGAAGATGCCGACCGCGTTGCGGAACTGCTTCTTCACCTGCAGCGCGCCTTGCCAGTCGATCTCGAGCAGCACGTCGTGGCCGTTCCTCATCTGCTCTTCGATCCAGACGCGCGACGTGCCGTAGTAGTTGCCGTGCACTTCCGCGCTCTCGAGGAATTCGTGCGCCGCGTGACGCGCGCGGAAATCCTCGACCGTCGTGAAGTGATAGTGCTGGCCGTCCTGCTCGCCCGGGCGCGGCTTGCGTGTCGTGTACGAGATCGACAGGCAGATGTCGCTGTCCTTCGACAGCAGCGCATTCACGAGCGTCGACTTGCCGGCGCCCGACGGCGCGACGACCATGAACAGGTTGCCGGGATAGACGCCGCCGTGCAGCGAATGCGACGCGTGCGCGTCGCGGGTAGATTCCGTCATGTTGCTTTACTCCAGGTTTTGCACTTGCTCGCGCATCTGCTCGATCAACAGCTTGAGCGCCATCGACGCGTCGGCGAGTTCCTTCGCCGCCGCCTTCGAGCCGAGCGTGTTCGCTTCGCGATTCAGTTCCTGCATCATGAAGTCGAGACGCTTGCCGACGCGGCCGCCCTTCTCGATCACATGGCGCGTTTCGTTCAGGTGCGCGGTGAGCCGCGACAGCTCTTCCGCGATGTCGATCCGGATCCCGTACATCGTCACTTCCTGACGAATGCGCTCCGCGGCTTCCTCGCGCGTGACGATCGTCGAGCTGCCTTCGGGCGCCGCGATGCCGAGCGCCTCCTGCAGCCGTTCGACGATCTTCTGCTGATGCTTCGCGATCAGCTCCGGCACGAGCGGCGTGATGCGCGCGACGATCGCTTCCATCTCGGTGACGTTCGACAGCAGCATCGTCGCCAGTTGCGCGCCTTCGCGCGAACGCACGACGACGAGCTCGCCGATCGCTTCCTTGCCGCACGCGAGCACCGCCTCGCGGATCGCGTCAGCCGACACGCCGCTCTCGGCGATCACGCCGGGCCAGCGCAGGATCTCGCCCGCGCGCAGGCGGCCAACGCCCGGGAACGAGTCGAGCACCGAGCGCTCGAGCTCGGCAAGCTGGCCGAGCGCGGACTGGTTCAGCGCGCCCGCGCCGATACTCTGCTCGCCGCGCTGCAGGTTGATGCGGATGTCGACCTTGCCGCGCGACAGCTTGTTCATCAGCATTTCGCGCAGCGCGGGTTCGCACGCGCGCACGTCGTCCGGCATCCGGAAATTCAGGTCGAGAAAGCGCGAGTTCACGGTGCGCAGTTCGACCGACACGCTGGTGCCGCCGTTACCGGTGGCCGTCGCGAGTTCGCGCGTCGCGCTCGCGTAGCCCGTCATGCTGTAGATCATGGTTCGTCTCGCCGTCTGGGTGCCCTCGCGGGCGGGGATATGTCGAGGCGCCCGGCGCATCGGAAAGCGCGGGGCGGGAAGCGCGCATTATCCCATTTTTGCGGACCACCCCGCCGGGCACGCCCGCCGTTCGGCGCTAAAATCGGGGTTTCCTCTCGTTCCGCGATTCCCACATGACGTCCTCCGTTTCCCGCCCGAGCGGCCGCCGCGCCGACGAACTGCGCAAGGTCGCCCTGACCCGCCACTACACGAAACATGCCGAAGGCTCGGTGCTGGTCGAGTTCGGCGACACCAAGGTGCTCTGCACCGCGAGCGTGTCCGAGCGCGTGCCCGACTTCCTGCGCGACCGCGGGCAAGGCTGGCTGACCGCCGAATACGGGATGCTGCCGCGCGCGACGCATACGCGCAGCGACCGCGAAGCCGCCCGCGGCAAGCAGACCGGCCGCACGCAGGAAATTCAGCGCCTGATCGGCCGCGCACTGCGCGCGGTGTTCGACCTCGAAGCGCTCGGCCCGCGCACGATCCACATCGACTGCGACGTGATCCAGGCCGACGGCGGCACGCGCACGGCGAGCATCACCGGCGCGTTCGTCGCCGCGCACGACGCCGTGTCGAAGCTGATCGCGGCCGGCAAGCTCACCCGCTCGCCGATCACCGACCACGTCGCCGCGATCTCGGTCGGCGTGTACCAGGGCGCGCCCGTGCTCGACCTCGATTACGCGGAAGATTCGCAGTGCGACACCGACATGAACGTCGTGATGACGGGCGCCGGCGGTTTCGTCGAAGTCCAGGGCACGGCCGAAGGCGTGCCGTTCTCGCGCGCCGAGATGAACGCGCTGCTCGACCTCGCGCAAGGCGGGATCGCCGAACTCGTGCAGCTTCAGAAAGACGTGCTGGGCGCCTGACATGCCGGACGACCACACCACCGCGCCGCTGTCGCGCATCGTTCTCGCGTCGAACAACGCGGGCAAGCTGCGCGAATTCACCGCGCTGTTCTCGACGGTCGGCATCGAGATCGTCCCGCAGGGCGACCTTGCCGTGCCGGAAGCGGAGGAACCGTTCGGCACCTTCATCGAGAATGCGCTGACGAAGGCACGCCACGCGTCGCGGCTCACCGGGCTGCCGGCGATCGCTGACGATTCGGGCCTGTGCGTGCGCGTGCTGCGCGGCGCGCCGGGCGTCTATTCGGCACGCTACGCGCAGCGCGCGGGCCGTGACAAGGGCGACGCGGCGAACAACGCGTATCTCGTCGAGCGGCTGCGCGGCGTCGACGACCGGCGCGCATACTACTGCTGCGTGCTCGCGCTCGTGCGCCATGCGGACGACCCCGAGCCGCTGTTCGCCGAAGGACGCTGGGCGGGCGAGATCGTCGACACGCCGCGCGGCGAGCACGGATTCGGCTACGACCCGTATTTCTACCTGCCGTCGCTCGGCGCGACGGCCGCCGAACTCGAGCCGGCCGTGAAGAACACGCACAGCCATCGCGCGCTGGCGCTGAAGGCGCTGCTGGCGCGGCTCGCGGAGGAAGCATGAGCACGCCCGATACCCGTTCGCCAGCGGAGGTCGCATGAGCCAGGCCGCGCAAACCGGCGCGCGCGTCGTCGCGACCTTCACGTCGCCCGGCCAGGTGCGGCTCACGTCGCTGCCGCCGCTCGCGCTGTACGTGCATTTCCCGTGGTGCGTGCGCAAGTGCCCGTACTGCGATTTCAATTCGCACGAGTGGAAGGGCGAACGGTTTCCGGAAACCGAGTATCTCGACGCGCTGCGCGCCGATCTCGAGCAGGCGCTGCCGCTCGTATGGGGCCGCCAGGTGCATACGGTATTCATCGGCGGCGGCACGCCGAGCCTGCTGTCGGCGGCCGGCCTCGACCGGATGCTGTCCGACGTGCGTGCGCTGCTGCCGCTCGACGCCGATGCCGAGATCACGCTCGAGGCAAATCCGGGCACGTTCGAGGCCGCGAAGTTCGCGCAGTTCCGCGCGAGTGGCGTGAATCGCCTGTCGGTCGGCATCCAGAGCTTCAACGAAACGCACCTGAAGGCGCTCGGCCGGATTCACGACACGACGCAGGCACGCGCCGCGGTCGAGATCGCCGCGAAGAACTTCGACAACTTCAACCTCGACCTGATGTTCGCGCTGCCGAACCAGACGCTCGACGAATGCCGCACCGACATCGAGACCGCGCTGTCGTACGCGCCGCCGCATCTGTCGCTGTATCACCTGACGCTCGAGCCGAATACGCTGTTCGCGAAGTTCCCGCCGGTCGTGCCCGACGACGACGCGTCGGCGGACATGCAGGAATGGATTCACGCGCGCACGGCCGAGGCCGGTTACGGGCGCTACGAAGTGTCCGCGTATGCGAAGCCGAATCATCAGTGCAAGCACAACCTGAACTACTGGCGCTTCGGCGACTATCTCGGGATCGGTGCGGGCGCACACACGAAGCTGTCGTTCCCGAACCGGATCCTGCGGCAGGCACGCTACAAGCATCCGGCGACCTTCATCGAGCAGGCGATGGCGGGCACGGCCGTGCAGGAAGAGCGTGAAGTCGGCGCGCGCGACCTGCCGTTCGAGTTCATGCTGAACACGCTGCGGCTCGTCGAGGGCTTCCCCGTGCACAGCTTCGCCGAACGCACGGGCCTGCCGATGAGCACGATCGAGCCGGCGCTGCAGGAAGCGGAACGGCGCGGGCTGATCGCGCGCGATTTCGCGCAGATCGCGCCGACGCCGCTGGGCCAGCGTTTCCTCAACGACCTGCAGGAATTGTTCCTACGCGACGATTGAAGGGATGAACCACGCGGCATTTCGGTTACAATGCCGCCTCGTGTGGAAGCGTGGCCGAGCGGTTTAAGGCACCGGTCTTGAAAACCGGCGACGGGAAACTGTCCGTGAGTTCGAATCTCACCGCTTCCGCCAGGAAGTTCGCCAAACCCCGTCCATTCACCGAATGACGGGGTTTTTTGTTGGTCCGCGCACGCCCTTCCCCCACGTTCCGACGCGTCACGCCGGATGCCGTTACAATCCGGCGCTCCGATTCGCGAAACGGGAAACCCACGTCATGAAGCCCTTCATCGCCCCGTCGCTCGCCGCACTGCTGGTTGCCGTCAGCACGCCGGCGACGGCCGACACCGCCGCCGGCAGCGACGCGCAAGCGTCGTGCGCGATCGCCTACGTGACGGGCGTCGGCGGTTCGCCGCGCGGCCTGAGCGAATACCTCGCGAGCCCGTCGCCCTACAACTACGTGAAGGACAACGACCTCCAGTGCAAGGTGGGCGACGATGGACGCACGTCGAACTGCACCGGCGTGACCTACCTCAGGAACGAACAGGTCAGCGTGTACGACGATTCCGATCCGGCGACGCTGACCGTCGTGGCGCGCGTGGAGCTCGATCACGGCCAGAAATACCCGGTGATCATCGTCGTGCAGCGCAAGGACGCGCGCTGCAAGCAATGATGCAGCGCCGCGCGCGAGCCCGTCCGCCGAAACGGCACGGGCGTTCGCGCCGGCCCTCGCGCGGCCCTTGAGCTGCGCCCGCCATCGCATCGCATCGCAACGCACCGTAAGCCACCCTCCCGGCCGGCCGCTCGATCACCTAGAATTCGATCAACACGGCGACACGACCGCCGCCGCGTACTCGATGCCGCGCGCGCCACCCCTGCGGGCGGTACACGGAGATCGCCATGACCGAACTGTCGACACCGGCGGAACACGTCGATTACGAAGGCTTCGAGATCCATGTCGTGCCGGCCGTCGTGCCCGGCAGCGACACGCGCTACACCTATACCGGTTACGTGTGCCATCCGGGCGCGAATCCCGCATTGCCCGGCCACGCGGTGCCCTTCCATGCGGACGGCGAGGAAAGCTTCGCGAGCCTCGATGAAGCCGTCCACGAAGCCGTGCACATCGGCAAGAGCATCATCGACGGCACGCACCCCGACCTGTCGATCCTGTCACTCGTCACGCACGGCTTCTGAACCGGGCCGCACGCATCGCCGAAGATGGCGCGGGCGCACTCGTGGTGCTGCCTGCCGCGATCCGCTGCACACGCGCCGGCTCCTCGCCACGCGCCTGCGTGCCACTCGCGTTCCTCGCGTTTCTTTCAACCTTGCAACACGCACGCCGGGATGCACACGTGCGGCAGCCACGCGAGCGTGCTGTCATATGTCACGTCACACCGCGCTGCGCGAGCGCACGCCGTCTCGTCATCAACGATCGCAACATCCGGCATCGCCCCTTATGCGTTTCTCCCGATATCGGCCCGCGTCCGTGCGCCTATCATTTTTTTATAGTCACTTCCGGCTAGCCTCCCATGCGCCCTCTTCCCCGTTTGCATGTCGACCGGCTGCGTGCAGTTGCGCTGGCCGTCGTCGCCATGCTCGCGGCGTGCACGATCACGCCGCCTCCGTCGCTGCACTCGATCCTGACGGTTCCGTCGATCACCCGCAGCGGCAGCCTCGACCAGTACCGCGTCGAAGTCGCGCAGCGTGTCGCCGAACGCAATCCGTCCGGCATGCTGCACGGCATACCACAGGCCATGCTCCGCTCGCTCGTCGTCGTGGCCTTCACCGTCGATGGCAGCGGCCGGCTCGTCAACGCGTCCGTCTATCGCAGCAACGGCGACAGCGAAGCGGAAGCACTCGCGCTCGCGTCGCTGCGCCGCTCGGCGCCGCTGCCACCGCCACCGTCGCGACTGCTCGACGGCAACGGCCGGCTCGAATTGATGGAAGGCTGGCTCTTCAACGACGACGGCCACTTCCAGTTGCAAAGCACCGCGTCGGCGCAGGCGCAATCGATCGACTGACCGGTCGCCGCCCCGCGATTGCCGGTGCGCGGCGGCGCTGGCTATAATTTTCCGCAATCGCGCGGCCATCACGCCGCGCGCGCGTTCGCGCGCCGCACCCGGCATGCGAGCCGACCACGCCGGCACCGGGCGGCGGCGACGTACCCGTCTCCATCGTCGACCGGCGGGTGACGTCCGCGCCACGGCGCGCGTCCACGCCGCCACCGCATCATCCGCTCGGCTGCCCCCGGCAGGCATCCGCCTGCCCGACCGCACGCTCAGCCGACCGCCCCAACGACAAAACGGAGACATCCATGTCCGCATCCCCCCCGACCGTTGCACACGCAACCGGTTCGGCCGGCGCCGTCAGCCACCGGCGCATCGTGTTCGCCAGCTTCATCGGCACCGCGATCGAGTTCTACGATTTCTACGTATACGCAACGGCCGCCGCGCTCGTCATCGGCCCCGTGTTCTTCCCGCACGGGTCCGCGACCGCCCAGGCGCTGTCCGCCTTCGTCACGTTCGGCATCGCGTTCATCGCTCGCCCGATCGGCTCGTTCCTGTTCGGGCACTTCGGCGACCGCATCGGCCGCAAGTCGACGCTCGTCGCATCGCTGCTCGTGATGGGCGTATCCACCACCGCCATCGGCTTCGTGCCCGGCTACGACGCGATCGGCGCGCTCGCGCCGGTGCTGCTGTGCGTGCTGCGCTTCGGCCAGGGGATCGGCCTTGGCGGCGAATGGGGCGGCGCCGCGCTGCTCGCGACCGAGCACGCGCCGCAGGGCAAGCGCGGCTGGTTCGGGATGTTCCCGCAGCTCGGGCCATCGGTTGGCTTCCTGATGTCGAACGGACTGTTCTTCGCGCTTGCGCTGTCGCTGTCGGACGAGCAGTTCCGCAGCTGGGGCTGGCGCATCCCGTTCCTGGTCAGTGCGGTGCTCGTCGCGCTCGGCCTGTACGTGCGGCTCAAGATCACCGAAACACCCGCATTCCAGGCCGCGCTCGATCGCAACGAGCGCGTGCGCGTGCCGGTCGCGACGCTGCTCACGCAACACTGGCGGCCAACGCTGCTCGGTGCGCTCGCCATGGTCGTCTGCTACACGCTGTTCTACATCTCGACGGTGTTCTCGCTGTCCTACGGCGTGTCGGCGCTGCATATTCCGCGCCAGAGTTTCCTCGGCCTGCTGTGTTTCGCGGTCGTGTTCATGGGACTCGCGACGCCGCTGTCCGCGTGGGCATCGGACCGCTTCGGCCGCAAGCCGGTGCTCGTCGTGGGCGCGATCGCCGCACTGCTGTCGGGTTTTGCGATGGAGCCGCTGCTCGGCAGCGGCTCCATGCCGCTCGTCGCGTTGTTCCTGACGATCGAGCTGTTCCTGATGGGCGTGACGTTCGCGCCGATGGGCGCGCTGCTGCCGGAGCTGTTCCCGACCAACGTCCGCTACACGGGCGCGGGCGTCGCGTACAACCTCGGCGGGATCCTCGGCGCGTCGATCGCGCCGTATATCGCGCAACTGCTGGCGGCGCGCGGCGGGCTGTCGTGGGTCGGCGGTTATGTATCGGTTGCGGCGGCAATCAGCCTGATCGGCGTGCTGCTGATGCGCGAGACGCGCGACGCATCGCTCGTCTGAGACTCCGGGGCGACCCGGGTTGTGCGCAGGCCGGCGCTGCCTATACTCGATCCTGGGTGCGCCGCTGCGCGCCCCCGGGATCCCGCCCCGAAGGAGCCGCCGCCATGCACATCCGCCTCGGCAATGCCGATCTCGTCCTGATCCTCGCACTCGCGCTGGGTGGCGCGATCCTGCTCGCGATGCGCTTCCGGCCGCAGACCTGGCGCGGCCTCGTGTTCGAGGCGCTGCTGGCGAATCTGGCGGCCGTCGCCGCCGTCCTCACGGTCGAGGCGCTGCTCGCCTGAACCACCGCGCCCCACCTCGTCAGGCGGTCAGCCGCGCGCGCAGCGCGCCATAGGCCGGGCTGACCGTATCGATCGCGTCCAGCGCCTCGTCGACCGACGGCATCGTGCCCGGCTCGCCGATCGACAGCGCATTCGGCGCGCCGCCGATGCCGCAATGATGGCGCGACGTCGCGACGAAAATCATCACGGTCGGCCGCTGCAGCGCGTGCGCCATATGTACGAACCCCGTATCGACCCCCACCACGAGCGCAGCCCGGCCGAGCGCCGCGCCGAGCTCGCGCACCGTCATCGCGGGCAGCACGACCGCACCCGGCGCGCCTGCGGCGATGTCCTGCGCATCGTCATGCTCGGCAGCCGATCCCCACGGCAACAGCACGCGTACGCCACGCGCCATCATCTGCGTGGCGAGCGCGGCCCAGTGGTCGGCCGGCCATTTCTTGTCGGGGTTGGACGTCGCATGGAACAGCAGCATGAATGGGGCGCCATCGGTCACGGCAGCCGGCAGGTTCACGTCCCGGGGCGGAACGATGCCGTACGTGGCGATACCTTCAGGCACATAGCCGAGCGCCTCGCCGGCGCTCACGCGCATCCCGTGCCACGCGTCGCAGTCCGGCCGCGGGCCGAAACGATGCGAATACGCGAAGCGTGCGCCCGTTTCGCCGAGATCCTGCGTCTGGTAGCCGACGCGGCGCGCGGCGCGCGCGAGCGCCGAAATGATCGCGCTCTTGTAGACGCCGTGCAGATCGATCACCGCATCGTAGCGATGCGCCCGCAGCGCGCCGATCGACGCCGTGATCGCCTTCAGGTCGCCACGATTGCGCATCTTCTTGAAACGGCGCAGCGGCGCGCACAGCACACGGCTGACGCCCGGATGCCAGCGCACGACCTCCGCGCACGATTCATCCACGGCCCAGTCGACCGTTACGCCGGGAAAGGCGCGATGCAGATCCGCGACGACGGGTAGCGTCTGGACAACGTCGCCGAGCGACGTCACTTTCACGATGAGAATACGTTTCACGATGTGTGGAGATAAGCCAGTCAATTTGGCATGCTCACGATGGTTACATGCGCAGACATTACGTGAAATTACTTTTGCAACAAAATGCATCTCCTTTCAGGAACATTCTCGCTCCCCGCCCGCATCCGGTTCTTTTTATAATTCGATCTTTGCCTGCCGGCCCGCGCCGATGCCACGCCCCGCTCTTCCCGCCCTGTTTCCCGCCCTCACCCGTCGTTCGCTGAGGATCTGGCGCCAGTATGGCGTTTTCTGGCTCGGTGCGATCGTCGTCGGCCTCGCGGCCGTACTTTACGCGCGTCTGATCGACTGGGGTTACGAAACCTTCCGCACGATGCGCGATCACGCCGCGTGGCTGCCGCTGCTGCTGACGCCGGCCATCGCCGCGCTGTCGGTATGGATCACGCGGCGCTTCTTCCGCGGCGCCGAGGGCAGCGGCATCCCGCAGGTGATCGCGACGCTGCATGCGCGCCCGAGCGCGTTCGGCTCCCGGCTGCTGACGCTGCGCATCCTGTTCGGCAAGGTGCTGGTGTCGTTCCTCGGCATTCTGGGCGGCTTCACGATCGGCCGCGAAGGGCCGACCGTACAAGTCGGCGCGGCGCTGATGTTCAACCTGCGACGCTTCTACCCGCGCTCGAACGCGCAGATCGAACGCCAACTGGTGCTCGCCGGCGCGGCGGCCGGGCTGTCGGCCGCGTTCAATACGCCGCTCGCCGGGATCGTGTTCGCGATCGAGGAGCTGACGCGCAGCTTCTCCGCGCGCGCCAGCGGCGTGCTGATCACCGCGATCATCCTCGCCGGCGTCGTCGCGCTCGGCCTGAACGGCAACTACACGTACTTCGGCACGATCGATGCCGGCCCCCATTTCCCGAAACTGCTCGCGCTCGCCGTGCTGGTCACCGCGATCGTCACGGGGATCGCAGGCGGCGTGTTCTGCTGGCTGCTGCTCAACACGGGACGCTGGCTGCCCGCGCAGTTGCTGGGCCTGTATCGCGAGCGGCCGATAACGTTCGCCGCACTGTGCGGCTTCGCAATCGCCGTCGTCGGCCTCGTATCGGGCGGCACGACCTTCGGCAGCGGCTATGCCGAGGCGCGCGGCCTGCTCGACGGCAGCCAGCACCTGTCGGTTTTCTATCCGTTCCTGAAGATGATTTCGATGGTGGCGTCGTACCTGCCGGGCATCCCGGGCGGGATCTTCGCGCCGTCGCTGTCGATCGGCGCCGGGTTCGGCAACCTGTTGCATATCGTGTTCAGCAACATGAGCCTGCCGATGCTGATCGCGCTCGCGATGGTCGGCTACATGGCGGCCGTCACGCAGTCGCCGATCACGTCGTTCGTGATCGTGATGGAGATGATCAACGGTCACGCGCTCGTGATTTCGCTGATGGCCACCGCGCTGGTGTCGAGCCGCGTGTCGCGCGTCTTCGCGCCGCCGCTCTACGAGACGCTCGCGCTGCGCTATCTCGCGCCGCCCGTCACAGCCGCCGAACCGGCTGTGGCAACCGCGGCGAGCGCGACGGCGGCAACCGGCATCACCGAGCCGCAGGATGCGGCCGCGGCGCCCGCCGATCCGCTCGACACGCTGCGCGACGAAGGCGGCAAGGGCGACGAAGCGCCCCCCGCCACCGCGCCGGCCGAGGACGCAGCCCATGCACCGGCGCTGCACGACGACGAGCCGGCCGCAGCCGGGACGCACGCCCCGGCACAGCCCGGCCCGCGCGACGCTCAATAGATCACGACGGGCGCCGGCCGGTAGTACACGGGCCGCGCCGGCACGACGATGCATCCGGCCAGCGTGATCGCGACGAGCGCGATGGCGATTGCGGTTCTTTTCATCGTCCGCCTCCGTCACGCCCAGTGGCCACGGGTCCAGAACCAGTTCGGACCGCGCTGGTCCCAGTGGCCCGGCACCCATTGCATGCCGACGCGCTCGGCTTCCCAGTGGCCGCCGATCCACACGTAGCGGCCATGCTCCCAGTGCCAGTGCCCGCGATCCCACACGTAGCCCACGCGCGAGGCCGGCACGACCTCGTAGCGCACCGGCGGCGGTGCGTTCGGCGCGACGATCACGACTTCCTCGGTGCGCACGGCGACCGGCTCGGCGACGACCATGCGGCCCTGCGGCACGATCACGGGGGTGCCGACGAGAATCTCGTCCGCGTGTGCGGCAAGCGGCGCGACGACGGCTGACAGGCTCGCGGCAAGCAATGCGAGCGAAACGATACGACGTTGAACGGTAGAGACAGCCATCACAACCTCCTGGTTGAACAAGTTACGCGAGCGTATTCGTTCAATGCGGGAGGCGCGGTAACGGCCGACAGACGCCGTGTTACGGCATGCCCGAAAGTGCAACAGGGCGTAAGACGCGCACGGCGGCGAGTGCCGCCGTGCGGAGGGATACCCGCAACGGTCAGGCTTGCGGAATCTCGATCTTCACTTCGAGGACTTCGAGATCGTCCTGGCGCTCGAGGCTCACGCGGATGTCATCGTCCGAAATATGGACGTACTTCGAGATGACCGCGACCAGCTCCTTCTGCAGCGCCGGCAGATAATCGGCCGGCGGCCGGCCGCCGACGCGCTCGTGCGCGATGATGAGCTGCAGGCGCTCCTTCGCGACCGATGCGGACTTTTTCTTCTCGCCGAGGAGAAACGAAAGGATGGACATGGGCGGCCTCCGTTACTTGCTGCCGAAGAGGCGCTGCAGCAGGCCCGGCTTCTGGTAATCAGTGAAGCGCAGCGGCTTGTCTTCGCCGAGGAAACGCGCGACGACGTCCTTGTACGCTTCCGCGACATCGGTACCGTCGATATGGACGGCCGGCAGACCCTGGTTCGATGCATGCAGCACGGCTTCCGACTCGGGCACCACGCCGATCAGCTTGATGCGCAGGATCTCGCTGATGTCCTCGAGCGACAGCATCTCGCCTTCGCTGACGCGCTTCGGGCTGTAGCGCGTGATCAGCAGGTGTTCCTTGATCGGATCCTTGCCTTCGGTCGCGCGCTTCGTCTTCGACGACAGGATGCCGAGAATGCGATCCGAGTCACGCACCGACGACACTTCCGGGTTCGTGACGATCAGCGCTTCGTCCGCGAAGTACATCGCGTGCAGTGCGCCCGCCTCGATACCGGCCGGCGAATCGCAGACGATGTATTCGAAGTCCATCGCGACCAGATCGTTCAGCACCTTCTCGACGCCGTCACGCGTGAGCGCATCCTTGTCGCGCGTCTGCGACGCGGGCAGGATGAACAGGTTCTCGCACTTCTTGTCCTTGATCAGCGCCTGGTTCAGGTTCGCTTCGCCCTGGATCACGTTCACGAGGTCGTACACCACGCGGCGCTCGCAGCCCATGATGAGATCGAGGTTGCGCAGGCCGACGTCGAAGTCGATCACGGCCGTCTTGTGGCCGCGCAGCGCGAGACCGGACGCAAAGCTCGCGCTCGTCGTCGTCTTGCCCACGCCGCCCTTGCCCGAGGTCACCACGATGATTTTTGCCATTTACCCAATACCCTGTGTTCGTCAATGAGAGCCGATCGATCCGGAGCGCTCCGCGTGTTTTACGTCAGGCGCAGCGGTTCGATCATCAGTTTTTCCTCTTCGAGCCGGATCTGCACCGATTTGCCCAGTACTTCGGCGGGCAACGGGTTCTCGGTTGTTCGATAGATACCCGCGATCGAAATCAGTTCCGGCTCGAGACACGTGCAGAAAATGCGCGCGTCGTGATTGCCGTGCACGCCCGCGAGTGCGCGGCCGCGCAACGGCGCGTAGATGTGGATATTGCCTTCCGCGATGATCTCCGCGCCGTGACTGACCGGCGCGAGCACCACGAGGTCTCCTTTCGCGTAAATCTGCTGCCCCGAACGCAACGGCCGGTCGATCACGAGCGTCTGGCCGCCGGCCTGCACGGGCGTCGGCGCGGGCTCCGACGGCTGTTCGGGCGCCGCTGCGGCTGCCGCAGCGGTGGCGGGCTCGACGGCTGGCACTGCCACCGGTTCCGCTTCGTCGGCAGGTTTCGCGGCCGGCGCGCGGCGATCGCGCGCCTCCAGCAACGGCAGGCCGGCTTCCCCCGCCCAGCCCTGCGTTGCCAGTGCGACGACGCCCACCGGACGCATCCGCACGTCGTTCAGCATCTGGCGGATGTCCGCGAGCGCGACGCGTTCGCCGTCAGCCAGGCGGCGGACGTCGATCGCGACGACATCGTCGGCGAAAAACTCGGGAGTCGCTTCGAAGCGCTTGACCAGTTCGGTACGCAACGCATCGAGATCGGTCGTCTTCACGGTGAACAGCAACGTATCGACCGATCCGCTGCGCAGCTCGAAGAATGGCGATTTTTTAAGCGACATGGACACTCTGCAAAAATTTTTTGCGTATTTTACAGGCGTCCACGCGCGCGGCCATTATTTTTGGGGAACCGGGTGGCGGCGGCCCGGGCGGGCGCGCAACCGGCAGGCGGGCAGGCAAGCGGGCGACCCGATCCTCATCGCGCCGTGCGGCCCGCGTTCTGACGTCACGTCAGTGCTTCATCTGCGATACGTACAGCGATTTCATCGCGCCGGGCATCCGTGCGATCGGCGCGTGTTCGCCGGTATTGCCGAACCCCGCCCGCTCGTAGAAGCGGATCGCGTTGCGGTTCGCATCGGCAATCCACGCGTAGACGTCCTGGGCGCCGCGCTCGGCGAGCCAGGCGGTGGCCGTCTCCAGCAGCAGCACGCCGCCGCGCAGATGACGCACCGCGTGCGCCACCCACAGCTCGCTGACGAACGCGCGCCGATCGGGCGTATTGTCGAAATACGCGCCGATCATGCCGGCCGGATGGCCTTCGGTATACAGCAGGAAAGTCGTCGACTCGTCGGACACGGCGCGCTGCGCGGCAATCGCCGACGCCGCGTCCGTTTCGACGTTCAGCAATTCGGCCTCCGGCGCTTCGCCGGGCGCGTAGGGCTCGCGCAGCGATGCGGCGCGGAGTTCGCGATACACGCCGCCCTGGTCGGCAACGATACGACGAACGGTCAAGGTCGAACTCATGCAGGCACAGCCCCCTTCGGACAGCAAGCTACTAGCTTCAACCGAAAGCGGGGCATGAGTCAAATCGTAATTTTCAAATGACAGCGCGAATCGAAAGGCAGCACGCACCGCCGGCGGCCAGTCGGCCCGTTCGTGTGCAGGTGCAGCATCGCCATGCCGATGCGTGCCGCCGAAAGACGGTTGCGGCAGCCTCGTTCGACGCATGCCGGCACTCGCCTTGCGACATGCGGCAGTTGCCCGTCAGACCCCGTGGATTTCAACGCGAAAGCCGTAATGATCCGTAAGATTGGCGACCCCGGAAATAGATATCACGAGCACCTGCCGTCCTCTCAATATTGCATTGCAACATTTGTTGCGGACCCGTGGCGCCGACATCCGCACGCGTCACGACACGCCATCCGTCTGACAAACCGCTCGGCCGTACGGGTCGATCCGGCGTTCGCCGCATGTTTCAATCAGCGTGCGCGGGCCCTTCCCTGCCTGCGCCGCACACGCCCGTCCGTTTGGAGCCGCGCGCCTAGTGCCGGAGTTTGGCAAGCGTGCGCATGGGTCGTATAACAGGCAGAACCGGGTGACGATCCGGCTCGACCGCGCGTGCTTCGCGGGCCCACGAGAATTCGAACAACCGTACCGGCGGCCGCCCTCGGGCGGGCCGGCAGGAGGGAGACAATGGCAATGACCCACGGATCGGCTTCGGGCTGGTCGGATGGCAAGCGTTACCTGTGGCTGCTCGGCGCGCTGACGATCACGCTGCCGATCCTCGCCGCCCAGCTCGCGCTGTCGACGGGCCTGCACGTGTTCTGGTGGTTCGGCCCGCTGTTCGCGTTCGGCGTGATCCCGATCCTCGACACGCTGATCGGCGACGATCGCGACAACCCGCCCGAGGACGTCGTGCCGCACCTCGAACGGGAGCGCTACTACCGGTTGATCGTCTATCTCGCGACGCTCGTCGAATACGTCGCGTTCTTCGCGTGCGTCTGGATCGTCGGCACGCATGCGCTCGCCTGGTACGACTACGTCGGCTTCGCGCTGTCGCTCGGCGCCGCGACGGGCATCTCGATCAATACCGCGCACGAACTCGGGCACAAGACCAACCGCTTCGAGCGCTGGCTCGCGAAGATCACGCTCGCGCCGGTCGCATACGGCCACTTCTATGTCGAGCACAACCGCGGGCACCACGTCCGCGTCGCGACGGCGGAGGACCCGGCGAGCGCGCGCTACGGCGAATCGTTCTGGGCCTTCCTGCCGCGCACCGTGACCGGCAGTATCCGCTCGGCGTGGCGGCTCGAGAAGGCCCGCCTCGAACGGCTCGGGCATTCGCCGTGGACGTGGCGCAACGAGGTGCTGCACGCGTGGGCGATGACCGTCGTCGTGTGGGGCATCGCGATCGCGATGGCCGGCAAGGTCGTGATTCCGTTTCTCGTGATCCAGGCCGTCTACGGCGCGTCGCTGCTCGAAGTCGTGAACTACGTCGAGCATTACGGGCTCGGCCGCCGCAAGCTGCCGAACGGCCGCTACGAACGCTGCACGCCGCAGCATTCGTGGAACAGCAATCACGTCGTCACCAACCTGTTCCTGTACCAGTTGCAGCGGCACGCCGACCATCACGCGAATCCGACGCGCTCGTACCAGGCGCTGCGCCACTTCGACGATGCGCCGCAACTGCCGGCAGGCTACGCGACGATGATCCTGTTCGCGTACGTGCCGCCGCTCTGGTATCGCGTGATGAATCCGCGCGTCGTCGCGCACTATGGTGGCAACATGGCGCAATCGAACATCAAGCCGTCGATCCGCGCCCGCGTGCTCGCGCAATATCCGGCCGCGGCGTGACCGCGGGGGACGGGCCGCGGTCGATCGGCGCAGGTGCGCCGCTGAAAGCCGGCGCTGCGGCGGCCCCGGTTCCATCGAAGACCGGCGCGACGGCGGCCGCCGTCACGCCATTTCCGGCAGCCTGAACACGGCCACCGCATGCCGCAGCGCGCTCGCCTGCTCGGCCAGCGCCTGCGTCGCGGCCGAGGCCTGCTCGACGAGCGCCGCGTTGCGCTGCGTCGCTTCGTCCATCTGCGTCACCGCGATGTTCACCTGCTGGATGCCGCCGCTCTGCTCCTGCGACGCGGACGAGATCTCGCCGACGATCGTCGTGACGCGCTGCACCGCGCCGACGATCTCGTGAATCGATTCGCCCGCCCGGCCGATCAGCACGGCGCCCTCGTCGACCCGCCTCGTCGACTGCTCGATGAGCCCCTTGATCTCCTTCGCCGCGGCGGCGCTGCGCTGCGCGAGCGTGCGCACCTCCGCCGCGACGACCGCGAAGCCGCGCCCCTGTTCGCCCGCGCGAGCCGCCTCGACCGCTGCGTTCAGCGCAAGGATGTTGGTCTGGAACGCGATGCCGTCGATCACCGCGATGATCTCGCCGACCTTGGCGGAGCTGTCGGCGATGCCGTTCATCGTGCCGACGGCATCCGTCATCACGCCGCCGCCCGCCGCCGCGATGTTCGACGCATCGTGCGCCAGTTGCGCCGCGTGCTGCGCGTGCTCGGCCGACTGGCGGACGATGCCGGTGAGTTCGGTCATGCTGGCGGCCGTCTCCTCGAGCGACGCGGCCTGCGCCTCGGTCCGCGCCGACAGGTCGTGATTGCCCGACGCGATCTGGGCGCTCGCCGTCGCGACGGCTTCGGCATGCGTACGCACTTCGAGCACGACGCCCGACAGGCTCGTCTGCATCGTCTGCAACGCGCGCAGCAGATCGGCGATCTCGTCGCGGCCGGCCGCGTCGACGTCGCGCGTCAGGTCGCCTTCGGCGACGGCCTGCGCACACGCCACCGCACGGTCGAGCGGACGCAGGATCGCGCGGCTGAACAGGAATGCGCCGACCATCGCGACGCCGAGCACGACCAGCATCAGCACGAGGCTCGCGGTCGTGGCGTGCTGCGCATCGCGGCTTGCCTGCGCCGACACCGCGGCACTCTCGTCGGCGATCGACTTCGCGGCCCGCTCCAGCAGCGCCGCCGGCTCGCGGTCCACGCCCGCCACCGCGGCATCGCCCGCCGACGGCTCGAAGCCGGCCGCCTTGAACGCGTCGAACCCGCGCCGGTAGCCGTCGCCCATCGCCGTGTGCGCGCGCATGAACTGCTCGACGAGCGAGCGGCTCTCGCCAGGCGGCAACTGGTGAACGAGCTGCGCGGCGAGCGTATCGACCGTCCGCTCGCGCGTCTGGAAAGCCTGCCAATACTTGTCGAGCTTGTCGGGCTGCTTGCCGCGCAACAGCGTGTCCTTCCATTCCTGAACCTGCAGCTTGAACTGCACGAGCGTGGCCGACACGAGCCGTTCGTCGCCGACGTTCGTCTGCACGTCTTCGGCGAACGTATCGATCGATCGATTGAGAATGTGGATACCGTACAGCGCGCCACAGAACATCAGCAGCAGCGCGACGGCGAATGCGAGGGGAATCTTGTAGCTCAGCTTCATGGAACCTTGAATCGACGGGGAACGATGCGATCCGGCACGAGCGCCGGCCGCCGCCCCGTGTTAACGGCGCGGCAAGCGCGGGCTTAAAGCAGAGGAAAGCGGCAAAGGCCGGACGCACGTATCGTGGCCAGCCAGTGCGCTGAGATGCGTGGCGCGCGGCCCGATTGTCGCGCCCCTGCGCGGGCCCGCCATCCAGCGGCGCACGACGACGATCGACGGCACGCCGAGTACGATCCTCGCGATCACGTGGGACAGGTAGCGGAGCGGCCACCTCGGGTCGGCGTCGGCACGATCATCGCGGCATTCAGCACGATCGATGCTGCGTTTGCCATTCAGCGCGGCTGTATCGAGGACGTGGCACGATCATGCATGCGGTGGGCGCCCCCGCATCTGCACGATCCGAGTTGCCGAAGGTCGAGCTGTTGCCACGACAACGGCTTGCGACTCGACGCACGCACCGCGAACCCAAAACGAAAAACCCCTTGATCCTTCCGGATCAAGGGGCTTCGTATTTTGGCGGAGAGGGTGGGATTCGAACCCACGGTACGGGGAAACCGTACGCCTGATTTCGAGTCAGGTACATTCGACCACTCTGCCACCTCTCCTTCCTTGCTGCACCTCGCGGCTGGTCGTTTCCGCGAGAAAAAGATTATAAGACGATCGCTTCGCAGCTGACAAGCCCTTTCTGCAATTTTTTTTGCGAGGGCTTTGAAGGCCGCGTTACGACGCCTGTGCCGGCGCGTCGATACGCTCGATGCCGCCCATGTACGGACGCAGCGCTTCCGGCACCGTGACCGAGCCGTCCGCGTTCTGGTAGTTCTCCAGCACCGCGACGAGCGTACGGCCGACGGCGAGACCCGAACCGTTCAGCGTATGCACGAGTTCCGGCTTGCCCTGCGCGTTGCGGAAACGCGCCTGCATCCGGCGCGCCTGGAACGCTTCGGTATTCGAGCAGCTCGAGATCTCGCGATAGGTGTTCTGCGCAGGCAGCCACACTTCGAGGTCGAACGTCTTCGCGGCCGAGAAACCCATGTCGCCCGTGCACAGCGTGATCACGCGGTACGGCAGGCCGAGCTTCTGCAGGATCGCTTCCGCGTGGCCGACCATCTCGTCGAGCGCGGCGTACGACGTTTCCGGCGCGACGACCTGCACCATCTCGACCTTGTCGAACTGGTGCTGACGGATCATGCCGCGCGTGTCGCGTCCGTACGAACCGGCTTCCGAGCGGAAGCACGGGGAATGCGCGGTCAGCTTGATCGGCAGTGCGGACGCGTCGACGATCGACTCGCGCACGGTGTTCGTCAGCGAGATTTCCGACGTGGAGATCAGGTATTGCGTGACCTTGTTGTCCTCGCCGCCCTTCTCGACGCGGAACATGTCGTCCGCGAACTTCGGCAGCTGGCCCGTGCCATACAGGATCTCGGGGTTCACGATGTACGGCGTATACGTCTCGGTATAGCCGTGCTGCTGCGTGTGCGTGTCGATCATGAACTGCGCGAGCGCGCGGTGCAGGCGTGCGATCGAGCCGCGCAGCATCGTGAAGCGCGCGCCGGCGAGCTTCGCGCCGGTCTCGAAATCGAGGCCGAGCGGCGTGCCGACGTCGACGTGATCCTTCACCTCGAAATCGAACTGGCGCGGCGTGCCCCAGCGGCGCACCTCGACGTTGTCGGCTTCGTCCTTGCCGACCGGCACGCTTTCATGCGCGACGTTCGGCATGCCCAGCATCAGGTCGGACAGGCGCGCCTGGATCTCGCCGAGCTTGGCTTCTCCCGCCTTCATTTCATCACCGATCCCGCCGACCTCGGCCATCACGGCCGACGTGTCCTCGCCCTTCCCCTTCATCGCGCCGATCTGCTTCGACAGGCTGTTGCGGCGCGCCTGGAGCTCTTCGGTGCGGGTCTGGATCGCGCGGCGTTCCGCTTCGAGCGCGGAGAAGGCGGCGATGTCGAGGGTGTAGCCGCGATCGGCGAGGCGCTGGGCGACGCCGTCGAGGTCTTTGCGCAGCAACTGGATGTCGAGCATGGGAGGACTTGGAGAATCGTTGTGTAAGACGGGAATTCTAACGCACCGCGAGGCCGCCACGGCACTGGCCGGACGGACAATGCTGCAAACGGGCGATGACCGTGGCGCGACGGCCATGGCAGTATCGCATTGCCGGTCCGCCCGTCGGCGCCCGCGAAATCGCGCGGCATCGACGCGCCGCGGATCGCGAAACACCCGGGCGTGCCCGCCGCAACGCATCGAACGCGGCACGCGCCACCCGTCACAACGACTCAAGGACCCCGATGGCCATCGAACTGGAGAAGGACGTACGCGACCGCGCGATCGCGTCGCTGCAACGCTATTTCACGGAAAACATGGATGAGCCGATCGGCAATATCCAGGCGGGTGCCCTGCTGCACTTCTTCGTCGAGGAAATCGCGCCCGCGATCTACAACCTCGCGATCGCGGATGCGCAGCAGAGCCTGCACGCCCGTGTCACCGAACTCGACATCGAGTGCCATCAGGAGCCGTTCGGCTACTGGAAGAAGCAGCCGGCCCGCAAGCGCTGACGCGTTCGCGGCACCGGCGCAGGCCGCGCCGGACGTTGCCCGCTCAGTCCTTCTTGCCGGCCTCGCGGTCGAGTTCGCGCAGCCACGCGAGCTTGTCGGCGATCTTCGATTCGAGCCCGCGCGGCACCGGCTTGTACCAGCGCGGCTCGCGCATCCCGTCCGGCAGGTACGTCTCGCCGGCCGCATACGCATTCGGCTCGTCGTGCGCGTAACGGTAGGCGTGACCGTAGCCGAGCTCCTTCATCAGCTTGGTCGGCGCGTTGCGCAGATGCACGGGCACCTCGCGCGATTTGTCCTGTTTCACGAACGCCATCGCCTGGTTGAACGCGTTGTAGCCCGCGTTGCTCTTCGCCGCGCACGCGAGATAGATCACCGCCTGCCCGAGCGCGAGCTCGCCTTCCGGCGAGCCGAGGCGCTCGTAGGTTTCGGCCGCGTCGTTCGCCATCTGCAGCGCGCGCGGATCGGCGAGGCCGATGTCTTCCCACGCCATCCGCACGATCCGCCGCGCGAGATACTTCGGATCCGCGCCGCCGTCGATCATCCGGCAGAACCAGTACAGTGCGCCGTCCGGGCTCGAACCACGCACCGACTTGTGCAGCGCCGAGATCTGGTCGTAGAAGTTGTCGCCGCCCTTGTCGAAGCGCCGTGCGTTCAGCGTCATCGCGCTGCTGACGAATTCGGCATCGATCGTCGCGGTGCCGGCCGACGTGGCCGCCGTCTGCGCCTGCTCGAGCAGGTTCAGGAAGCGCCGCGCGTCGCCGTCCGCATAGCCGACCAGCGTATCGACCGCCTTGTCGTCGAACGACAGGCCGTCGAGTGCGATTTCCTGTGCGCGCTTCAGCAATTGGCGCATCTCGTCGTCGTCCAGCGACTTCAGCACGTACACCTGCGCACGCGACAGCAACGCCGAGTTGACCTCGAAGCTCGGATTCTCGGTCGTCGCGCCGATGAAGGTCACGAGCCCCGACTCGACGAACGGCAGCAACGCGTCCTGCTGCCCCTTGTTGAAGCGGTGGATCTCGTCGACGAACAGGATCGTGTGGCGGCCGGTGCGGTTCAGCGTGTCCTTCGCCTGCTCCATCGACTCGCGGATGTCCTTCACGCCGCCGAGCACCGCGGACAGCGCGATGAACTCGCAGTCGAACGCGAGCGCGGTGAGCCGTGCGAGCGTCGTCTTGCCGACGCCGGGCGGCCCCCACAGGATCATCGAATGCGGCTTGCCCGATTCGAACGCGAGCCGCAGCGGCTTGCCTTCGCCCAGCAAATGCGTCTGGCCGATCACCTCGGCGAGCGTCTTCGGCCGCAGCGCCTCGGCGAGCGGGCGGCGCGGCTCGACTTGAAACAGGTCGGACATGAACCCTCGCTCCACATCAAACAATGGCGGCCGAACCGGCCGCCGGACCCGACATTATGACAGCCGCGCGAAAGCACCGCCGCGCCCGGTGCCGGGTGCCCGCGCCCGGCACCCAGAAACAACAAGGGCCTGCCGTCTCCGGCAGGCCCTTCGGTGAAACAGCGGCGCGCGGGCGCCGGTCAGCCGGTAATCACGTCGGCGCCCTTCGGCACGACGAACTTGAACGTATCGCCCTTCAGCGGCGGATTGGTCTGGATGTTCGTGAACGTCAGCAGCGTGACGTTGCCGAACACGTCGTGCAGTTCCATCGCGGCGAGCGTGCCGTTCTTGAAGCCGATGCCGATCCGCTGGAACTGCGTGTCCTGCGCCTTCGGCAGCATTTCGAGCCACTCGATGCCGCCCTTTTCACCGGCATCGCGCAGCGTGTAGTTCTTCTCCAGATCGTTGCTGCCGAACAGGATCGCGGCAGGGCTCGCGCCCAGCGCGCCGTTCAGCTTGCGCTCGGTGACCTGGTTCAGGTCGCGGTCGTACACGTAGAGCTTGTCGCCGTCGGCCTGCAGCACCTGCTGGTACGGCTTCTGGTACGTCCAGATGAACTTGCCCGGACGCGCGAACACGAACGTGCCGCTCGAATTGTCGGTGGGCTTCGGCACGGCCTGCGCAGCGCTCGCGCCCTTCGCCGGAGCCTTGACGAACTGCTGCGTGAAGTCGCCCTTCGCCGAACGCACCTGCGACACGAACGCCTTCAGTTGCTCGGTGCCGCCCGCGAACGCGTGCGTCGCCGCGAGCATCAGCGACGCGCCGGCGAGCGCCGCGCCGAGCCAGCGCCGCGTCGAACGAAGGGACATTGCGAACGAATGTTGCTGCATATTGCGGTTTTCTCCCTGGGTGGCCGGCGCTGCGAACGCCGCGGACTCATTCCGCGTCGCGCGCCGGCACAAGAATTTCGCGGTTGCCGCTCGACGACATCGCCGACACGAGCCCCGACTGCTCCATCTGCTCGAGCAGCCGCGCCGCGCGGTTGTAGCCGATCCGCAGGTGGCGCTGCACGAGCGAGATCGATGCGCGGCGGTTCTTGATGACGATCTCGACCGCCTGGTCGTACAGCGGATCAGACTCCTCGCCGCCTTCGCCGGTTCCCGTGCCGGCCGAGCCCTCGTCGCCGTCGGCGGTGCCGCCTTCGAGCAGGCCCTCGACATAGTTCGGCTCGCCCTGCTCCTTGAGCTTCTCGACGACGCGGTGCACTTCGTCATCCGCGACGAACGCGCCATGCACGCGCACCGGCAGCCCGGTGCCCGGCGCCAGATACAGCATGTCGCCCATCCCGAGCAGCGATTCGGCGCCCATCTGGTCGAGAATCGTGCGCGAGTCGATCTTCGACGACACCTGGAACGCGATCCGCGTCGGCACGTTCGCCTTGATCAGGCCCGTGATCACGTCGACCGACGGACGCTGCGTCGCGAGGATCAGGTGGATGCCGGCCGCGCGCGCCTTCTGCGCGATCCGTGCAATCAGTTCCTCGACCTTCTTGCCGACGACCATCATCAGGTCGGCCAGCTCGTCGATCACCACGACGATGTTCGGCAGGCGACCGAGCGGCTCCGGATCTTCCGGCGTCAGGCTGAACGGATTCGGCAGCTTCTCCTCGCGCTTCGCGGCCTCGTCGATCTTGTTGTTGTAGCCTGCCAGGTTGCGCACGCCGAGCTTGCTCATCAGCTTGTAGCGGCGCTCCATCTCGGCGACCGTCCAGTTCAGCGCGTGGCCGGCCTGGCGCATGTCGGTGACGACCGGGCACAGCAGGTGCGGAATACCCTCGTAGACGCTCATTTCGAGCATCTTCGGATCGATCAGGATCAGGCGCACCTGGTCAGCCGTCGCCTTGTACAGCAGCGACAGGATCATCGCGTTGATCCCGACCGACTTGCCCGAACCGGTCGTGCCGGCCACCAGCAGGTGAGGCATCTTCGCGAGATCCGCGCACACCGGCTTGCCGCCGATGTCCTTGCCGAGGCTCAGCGTGAGCGCCGACGACGCGGCCGCGTACACCTCGGAACCGATGATCTCGGACAGGTGCACCGTCTGGCGGCGCTGGTTCGGCAGCTCGAGCGCCATGTAGTTCTTGCCGGGAATCGTCTCGACGACGCGGATCGACACGAGCGACAGCGAGCGTGCGAGATCCTTCGCGAGGTTGACGATCTGGCTGCCCTTCACGCCGGTGGCCGGTTCGATCTCGTAGCGTGTGACGACCGGCCCCGGATAGGCGGCGACGACGCTCGCCTCGACGCCGAAATCCTTCAGCTTCTTCTCGATCAGGCGCGACGTGAATTCGAGCGTGTCGGCCGAAATCGCCTCCTGCGCCTTTGGCGCGGGATCGAGCAGCGATACCGCGGGCAACGTCGAATCGCCCGGCAGGTCGGTGAAGAGCGGCACCTGGCGCTCACGCTCGACGCGCTCGGATTTCGCCGGCGTGACGACCGGCGGCACGATCGTCACCGGCTCGTGATCCTCGATGCGCACGCGCTCCTCTTCGACCTTGCCTTCGCGGCGCACGGCCGCGGCCTCGCCGAGCTTGCGGTCGCGCTCGGCCTCGCGGCGCAGCTTCGCGACGTTGACGGCGGACAGGATCGCGCCGCCGACGCGCTCGGCGACCGACAGCCACGAGAAACGGAAATACAGCGACAGGCCGATCGCGAGCGCGATCAGCAGCAGCAGCGTGCCGCCCGTGAAGCCGAACGCGTGCGACATCGCACCCGCGACGGCCTCGCCGACGACGCCGCCCGGCGCGCGCGGCAACTGCACCTTCAGCGACCACATGCGCAGCGCCTCGATGCCGTCGCACGCCAGCACGACGAGCACGAACGCGAGGATTTCGGTGAGCCAGCCGATCGGCCGCTCGGGTTCGTCCGAGACCGCCTCGTGGCGCGTGATGCGGCGATAGTTGACGGCGATGCGCCGCGCGAGCGGCACGATCAACCAGTAGGCCGACAGGCCGAACAGCAGCAGGATGATGTCGGCCGTCCACGCGCCGACGCGGCCGGCCCAGTTCGTGATGTGATCCACCTGGGCGGCGTGCGTCCAACTCGGATCGCGCCGGCTGTAGCTCAGCAGGGCCATCACCAGAAATGCGCAGAGCGCGACCTGGAGAATCCAGCGGATCTCCGTGAGGAGCTTCGACATCCGGTGCGGCAACGCCTGTGCCTGGGCGGAATAAGGAGCTTTTGCCATGAATCCGTATAAAGAGGACGGGCCGTGCGCCCGCCTGTCGTTCGATCCCGCTTATTGTAAACGCTGCACCGGGCCGCCAAGTGTAAATGACGGTTACATAACAGGGCCGGGGCGCCGACGACCCCGCGGGTGCATTTCCCGGCAGCCCTTTCGCCGTGGTACGGCCGCCCCCGTCGGGCACCGCCGCGACGCCCCTCGAGCCGGCGCCGGGCCCCGCTGCACACGTGCGGCAACGCGCCGCCGGGCGCCCTGCCCACCCCGCGTGCGCGGCCGTTGCACTGCCCGACACTATCGCGACGATTGAAACTCTCGTTCGGCAACGCAGCAACGGGGCCTTTATAATGCGCGTCTGATACCCATCTATGACGGCATCCCGGTCAACCCGGATCGTACGGCGAGCCCTACCCCGCCCGCCGCGGCCGCCTTTTACGGATTCGCACATGTCCACGCCCAAACACGCCAAAGTCCTGATTCTCGGTTCCGGCCCCGCCGGCTACACGGCTGCCGTCTACGCGGCACGCGCCAACCTGTCCCCGGTGCTGATCACCGGCATCGCGCAGGGCGGCCAGCTGATGACCACGACCGACGTCGAAAACTGGCCGGCAGACGCGAAAGGCGTGCAGGGTCCGGAGCTGATGGCGCGCTTCCTCGAGCACGCCGAGCGCTTCAACACCGAAATCGTGTTCGACCACATCCACACCGCGAAGCTGCACGAGCAGCCGATCCGCCTGATCGGCGACTCGGGCGAATACACGTGCGACTCGCTGATCATCGCGACTGGCGCGTCCGCGCAGTATCTCGGCCTGCCGTCCGAAGAAGCGTTCATGGGCAAGGGCGTGTCGGCCTGCGCGACCTGCGACGGCTTCTTCTATCGCGGCCAGGAAGTCGCGGTGATCGGCGGCGGCAACACGGCCGTCGAGGAAGCGCTCTACCTGACGGGCATCGCGAAGAAGGTCACGGTGATCCACCGTCGCGACAAGTTCCGCGCGGAGCCGATCCTGATCGACCGCCTGCTGGAGAAGGAAAAGGAAGGCGCGGTCGTGATCAAGTGGGATCACGTGCTCGACGAAGTGACCGGCGAGGATTCGGGCGTCACCGGCCTGCGCATCAAGAACGTGAAGACCGGCTCGACCGAAGACCTCAACGTGCAGGGCGTGTTCGTCGCGATCGGCCACAAGCCGAACACCGACCTGTTCCAGGGCCAGCTCGAGATGAAGGACGGCTACATCCTGACGAAGAGCGGCCTGCACGGCAACGCGACGTCGACGAGCGTGCCGGGCGTGTTCGCCGCGGGCGACGTGCAGGACAACGTGTACCGCCAGGCGATCACCAGCGCCGGCACGGGCTGCATGGCCGCGCTCGACGCGCAGCGCTACCTCGAAAGCCTGCACGACAAGAAGTAAGCCGCGAGACCTGTCGCGCCGGGCGCTACAATGGCGTCCGCTGCCGCGAAGCGGGTCTGGCCGGACAAGCCGCTGCCGCCGTGCAGCGGCTTTTTTTTGCCCGCGCGCCCGAACGCGCCTGCCCTGCGTACCGAATCATGGCGAAGAACCAGCCCCATCCGAGCGATCCCGCGAAGCGGCAGATCGCCGCCCGTCCCGCGAACCCCGCGCCCGTCGCGCCGGCGCCCGATCCCGCCGCGTTGCGCGGCCAGGGGCTCGCGGGCCTCGGCGCGCTGCGCAAGTCGCTGCAAGGCGAAGCCGATCGCCGCGACCGCGAGCGCATCGAAACGGCCAAGGCCGAACGCAAGGCGGAAGCCGACGCGAACCTGTTCCGCAACGAGATCGGCGCGATCCGGCCGCTGAACGCGCCGCCGCGCGCGGCGGCCGGTCGCACGCCGCCCGACCCGGTGCCGAAGCAGACGCAGCGCGACGAGGAAGCCGTGCTGAACGCGACGTTGTCCGACGAATTCGACCCCGAGACGCTGCTCGACAGCGACGACTCGCTGTACTACCACCGCCCCGGCATCAGCCGCGACGTCGTGCGCAAGCTGCGCAGCGGCGCGTGGATCGTGCAGGCGCAGATCGACCTGCACGGGATGCGGCGCGACGAGGCGCGCGACGCGCTCGCCGAGTTCATCCGCGAAGCCGGCAAGAAGGGGCTGCGCTGCCTGCGCGTGATCCACGGCAAGGGGCTCGGCTCGATCGGCAAGGAGCCGGTGCTGAAAGGCAAGGTGCGCGCGTGGCTCGTGCAGAAGGAAGAAGTGATCGCGTTCTGCGAGGCGCGCGGCCACGACGGCGGCGCGGGCGCAGTGCTGGTGCTGCTGCAGCCGTTCGCGGCACCCGGGGACCGGGGGCCGCGTGCCGCATCCTAGGCTGACGCTCGCGATCGCGGTACTGGAGGCGATCGCCACGCTGGCCTTTGCGATCTCGGGCTTCATCGAGGCGCGCAAGAACCGCCTCGACTCGGTTGGCACGTTCGTGGTCGCGCTCGCCACCGCGTTCGGCGGCGGCACGCTGCGCGACATCCTGCTCGAGCGCCGGCCGTTCTACTGGGTCGTGCACGACGACTACGTGATCGCGATCTTCGTGCTCGCGCTGTTCGCGCCGTTCGTGCTGCGGATGCTGTCGCGGCTGTCGGCCGAGCGATTGCTGCTCGTCGCCGATGCGATCGGGCTCGGGATCTTCAGCATCTCGGGCACGGCGATCGCGCTCGATGCCGAGATGCCGCGCTTCATCGCGGTGATGATGGGCGTGATCACGGGCGTGGTCGGCGGGATCGTCCGCGACGTGCTGTGCAACGACATCCCGCTGATCCTGCGCGATTCGCGGCCCTACGCGACCTGCGCGTTCGTCGGCTGCTGGTTCTACCTGCTGCTCGTGTGGCTGCAGTTCGATTCCGTCTACAGCGTGCTGCTCGCGACCGGCTTCATCCTCGTCGCGCGGCTCGCGACGTTCAAGTTCGACGTGCGGCTGCCGCACTGAGGCTAACGATTCCCGGAAACTCAAGGGACTGCTGAAGCAGCCCTTTGCCGTTGCCCGCTCGTGATTCAGGACCAAAGCGAGCTATTGCATACGGACACGATTTTTTACAATTGCCTTTCATAGCTCAGCGAAGCCATGCTACGTTCCGCACCATGATTTCAAACGGACGGCAAGGGCATGGTCATCTTTTACGCGGTAGTCGAAGACGATCCGCTGGACAGTGGCGGCTACGTACTCGACGGAGGCGAATGCGGAACGATCGTCGGTGACGACGGCAAGCGCCGCAGAATCACATTCGTCGGACAGCGGGCTTGGTGCAGTACCTGCGAAAGCATCGGAACGATTGAAGCAGCGCCCGGTACGCCGAACAAAAGGCGACTGCGCGACTTCACCTCTGCAGGACGAGTTCAAGCCCTCAGTGGTGATTGGGTCCGATGCCGCTGTGAACGTCCTCCACGCATCAACTCGCGGTACGGGCGCAAATGGAAAATAGCCGAAACCGAGCTCGATACCGGGATACCGGCCGCAGCCGCTGCAATGCCCGGCACCCCGGCAACTGCGCTGCCCACCTATGACGATCGCTTCGTCCTTCGGGACGCTGACGGCAACCCTCTGAGCTACACCGGTTATGCGCTGCGGCGTGACACGGGAACATTCGAATACGGCAGAACAGATGCGTCCGGACAAACGCACCTGCTCGCCGCTACGCCGCATGCTGAAAATATCACGATCTATCTCGCCGAATAGCCATGCCGGAAAATACTCACGTCTCCCCTAACGGTAACCGATACAAGCTGGTCGCGGCACGCACGACCACGCCAACGAGTGATGCTTCACCTAAGCCGGTCACTGTCCGCTCCAAGACATTCTGGAAATCGATCCGTGAATGGACTGATACCGACATCGCTGAATATCACCGCACCGTCCCACAACTCGCAGCGCAGATCCAGGCCGAAACGTACTGGGATCGAAATGGAAGCACGCGCGCAAATCGATTTACGTGCGAGGACTTCGCGCTACGGTTGCTCATCCAGTTTTCCGCATTGCGAGGACTGCCGCTCAACGTGACAACCGGCGTGCGAAGCTATCGGAATGAGGAAATCTACGGCGAACCCGAGCACCGACGATACGATTCGACAATGTACGGTTTCGCCGACATGGTATCGCTGACTTTCGGTGCACCAGACGTACAGCGTATAGGTTCGAATACCACACAACTCCAGACACCGGAGTCGCTCCTGCCCGGAGACATGCTTGTACAGGCCAATGATCGTGCGGGTATTGGACACCACGTTCAAATGGTCACGAGGGTCTCACCGTCTTCCATTGCGATCATGCAGGGGAATTCGAGTGGCGTGATCGTTCGTCCGTTCACAACAATCATGCGAATATTCGGCCGCAATCGCGCGGACCCGCAAAGCGCCAGCTATGCAGGCATGGGCGTCGAAAACGGACATTACACGCCCGGCGAAGATGGGTGGGACTACAGAAACGAGACGACAGGAGCCGAGGTCAAAAACTTTCTGAAGCAGTTTCAGCTGTATCGCTGGAATTTCACTGCATTCAACCAGTAACCCGCGGAGCGGACATGCGTGCGTTTTTTTCAGTGATCGCGGACAGCGATCTATTTGGTGCACTCGCGACCGTATGCTTGCTTGTCGCAGTGGGCGGCTTGTTTCCCAGGGTGCGTCACTCGAAGCATTATTTTCCGGCCGTCTTCGCGTGTCTCCTGTTCATGCCGGTGCTACATGCAATCGGCTCGTATTTTTTGTCACTGCCGAGTCCATGACTGCAACCTCCGGCCGTCAGGCATCGAGGGAAAGGCGATAACTGCAGCGAATGCAGCGACCCCGCTTGCGCCGGAGCAATCGACGCGCCGCCAAAAGCCACGTGTGGCCCGGACACCTCATCGATCGCCCCAAGCGACTTTGCATCACGCGATCCGCTCCTCCGACGCCGGATCGAACAGCACCGCCTTCGACACGTCGAACAGCAGCGACAGCGTCTGGTCGGGTTGCGGGTTCGCGGCCGGATGCACGCGGCTCACGATGCGCTTACCGTTCACCTGCGCGAACACGTGCGTATCCGGCCCGGTCGGCTCGGTCACGTCGACGCGCACGTCGAACGGCTGCAGGTGCGACGCGTCGCCGTTGTGCGCGTGGCGCACGTCGGTGATGCGCTCCGGGCGCAGGCCGAGGATCACCTCGCGGCCGACGTGCGACTTCAGCTTCGCCGCATCGAACGGCAGGTTCAGCACGCCGCGCTTGACGCCCGTGTCGACTTCAAGCGCGATCCCGCTGCCCTGCTCGACCAGCTTGCCGTTGATGAAGTTCATCGGCGGCGCACCGATGAAGCCCGCGACGAACAGGTTCGACGGCGAATCGTAGATCTCCTGCGGCGCGCCGAACTGCTGGACCACGCCGTCCTTCATCACCGCGATCCGGTCGCCGAGCGTCATCGCCTCGATCTGGTCGTGCGTCACGTAGACGATCGTCGTGCCGAGGCGCTGGTGCAGCAGCTTGATTTCCGCGCGCATCTCGATGCGCAGCTTCGCGTCGAGGTTCGACAGCGGCTCGTCGAACAGGAACAGCGACGGATCGCGCGCGAGCGCCCGGCCCATCGCGACACGCTGGCGCTGGCCGCCCGACAGCTGGCCCGGCTTGCGGTCGAGCAGGTGCTGGATCTGCAGCATCTGCGACACGCGGTCGACGATCTGCTGCTGTTCGCTCTTCGGCACCTTGCGGATGTTCAGGCCGAACGAGATGTTCTCGCGCACCGTCATCGACGGATACAGCGCGTACGACTGGAACACCATCGCGATGTCGCGATCCTTCGGCGACAGGTCGTTGACGACCTTGCCGTCGATGCAGATCTCGCCGCTCGTCACGGTCTCGAGCCCGGCGATCATGTTGAGCAGCGTCGACTTCCCGCAGCCCGACCCGCCGACCAGGATCAGGAACTGTCCGTCCTCGATCTCGATGTCGACACCCTTCAGGACCGGCACCCCGTTCGGGTAGGTCTTGTACACGTCACGGATGGAAAGGCTTGCCATGCTGTGAATCCTCTGTCTCGTCTCGCGCGGCGCACTCCGGCGCCGCGTCGGGTTCGTTTCGATGCGCCGCGCGCGAGGCGCGGCCGGTTCGTCGTATCGGATGAAGCCGCGCTTACCCCTTCACCGCGCCCGCCGTCAGCCCGCGCACGAAGTAGCGGCCGGCGACGATGTAGACGAGCAGCGTCGGCAGCGCGGCGATGATCGCGCCGGCCATGTCGACGTTGTATTCCTTCACGCCCGTCGACGTGTTGACGAGGTTGTTCAGCGCAACCGTGATCGGCATCGAATCGACGCCGGAGAACACGATCCCGAACAGGAAGTCGTTCCAGATCTGCGTGAATTGCCAGATCAGGCACACCATGAAGATCGGCAGCGACACGGGCAGCAGGATCTTCGTGAAGATCGTGAAGAAGCCCGCGCCGTCGATGCGCGCGGCCTTCACGAGCTCGGCCGGCACGCTCACGTAGAAGTTGCGGAAGAACATCGTCGTGAACGCGATGCCGTACACGACGTGCACGAACACGAGGCCCGGAATCGTGTTGGCGAGGCCGAGCATCCCCTGCAGGCGCGCCATCGGCAGCAGGATCACCTGGAACGGGATGAAGCAGCCGACCAGCATCATCGTGAACAGCGCGTCGGCGCCGCGAAAGCGCCAGTGCGTGAGCACGTAGCCGTTGAACGCGCCGATCAGCGACGAGATCAGCACGGCCGGGATCACCATCTGCAGCGAGTTCAGGAAGAACGGCTTCATGCCGTCGCAGCGCACGCCGGTGCATGCGCCGCTCCAGGCTTTCACCCACGGGTCGACGGTCCACGTGGTGGGCGGCGTCAGCAGGTTGCCGGTGCGCAGCTGGTCGAGATCCTTGAACGACGTCGACAGCATCACGTAGATCGGAAACAGGAAATACAGCGCGAACAGGATCAGTGCCGCATAGATCACTGCCCGGCTGATCGTCATCTTAGGCTGCATTGCGGGTGCTCCTCGATTCCATATACATCAGCGGCACCAGCACCGCGACCACGGTCGCGAGCATCATCACCGAGGACGCCGCGCCGAGCCCGAGCTGGCCGCGGTTGAACGAAAACGTGTACATGAACATCGCCGGCAGCGACGACGACGTGCCCGGGCCGCCCGCCGTCAGCGCGACGACGAGGTCGAAGGTCTTGATCGTGATGTGGCAGAGGATCAGCAGCACCGAGAAGAACACCGGGCGCATGCTCGGGATCACGATCTTGCGGTAGATGGTCGGCAGCGTCGCGCCATCGACCTGCGCGGCCTTGAAGATCTCCGCGTCGACACCGCGCAGCCCCGCGAGGAACAGCGCCATCACGAAGCCGGTCGACTGCCACACGGCCGCGATCACCACGCAGAAGATCGCCTTGTCCGGATCGTCGAGCCAGCCGAACGAGAAGCTCGTCCAGCCCCAGTCGTGCATCACCTTCTCGAGGCCGAGGCCCGGGTTCAGGATCCACTGCCACGCGGTGCCGGTGACGATGAACGACAGCGCCATCGGGTACAGGAAGACCGCGCGCAGCGCGCCTTCGTTGCGGATCCGCTGGTCGAGCAGGATCGCGAGGAACAGCCCGAGCGCGACGCAGATCACGATGAACGGAATCCCGAACCAGCCGAGGTTCGCGGCGGAGGTCCACCACACGTCGTTCTGGAACAGGTCCGAGTAACGGCCGAAGCCGTCGAATTCGTAGTTCGGCAACAGCCGCGAACGGGTCAGCGACAGATAGCCGGTAATCAGGATGAAGCCGTAGATGAACACCACGGCGATCGCGACGCTCGGCGCAAGCACGAGCTTCGGGATCCAGCGATCGGCGAAGGCCGACATCGGCGACGTACGCCGTGCGGCGGCAGCGCCGGATCCGTTTCCGCTAAGAGGGGCAGCCACTTGATTCGACTCCTGGAACGAGGGCGGCGCAGGCCGGACCGGCGCCGGTTACGGCACGGGCTTCGCGGGCGAGCCCGTTTGCTGCACATGCAAAAACGCCCGGCCGATGAAGCGTTTCCGGCCGGGCGCCTGTCGCGCGTTACTTGACCTTCGCGGCCTTCGCGAGCGCGGCGACCGCGCTCTTCGAATCCTGCTGCGAGTTCATGAACTTCGTCACGACGTCCGTGATCGCGCCGGCGGTCGCGTCGCTCTGCGCCATCCCGTGCGCGAGCGACGGCACGAAGCCGCCCGACTTGATCGCGGTCTGCTCGTCGGCATACGACTTCTTCGCGCAGTCGTCGAACTTGTCCATCTTCACGCCGAGGCGGACCGGCACCGAACCCTTCAGCAGGCTGAACTGTTCCTGGAAGTCCGGCGTCATGATCGTCTTCGCGAGCGCGAGCTGGCCCGGCGTCGCGTTCTTCTCGCCCTTCTGCTGGAAGAACACGAACGAATCGACGTTGAACGTATAGGCATTGGCCGTGCCCGGCACCGCCGCGCAGATGTAGTCCTTGCCCGCCTTCTTGCCGGCGTTCTCGAACTCGCCCTTCGCCCAGTCGCCCATGAACTGCATGCCGGCCTTGCCGTTGATGACCATCGCGGTCGCGAGGTTCCAGTCGCGGCCGTTACGGCCGGTGTCGAAGTAGCCCTGGATCTTGCGCACCGTGTCGAACACGGACAGCATCTGCGGCGAGGTCAGCGTCGCCTGGTCGAGGTCGACCAGCGCCTTCTTGTAGAACGCCGGGCCCTGCGACAGCACGACATCTTCCCACAGCGTCAGGTCCTGCCACGGCTGGCCGCCCATCGCGACCGGCTGGATGCCCGCGGCCTTCAGCTTGTCGGCCACCGCGAAGAATTCAGGCCAGGTGGTCGGCACCTTCGCGCCGACCTTGTCGAGCGCAGCCTTGTTGATGTACAGCCAGTTCACGCGGTGCACCGAGAACGGCGCCGCGACGGTGTGGCCCTTGTACTTGATGATCTTGTCGATTTCCGGCGGCAGGTTCTGCTTCCAGTCGCCGGCAGCGGAATCGATGTTGACGAGCACGCCCTGGTCGGCCCAGTCCTGGATCAGCGGGCCCTTGATCTGCGCGGCCGACGGAGAATCGCCGCTGATCACCTTGGTCTTCAGCGCGGTCATGGCCGCGGCGCCGGCGCCGCCCGCGACCGCGAAGTCCTTCCACACGTAGCCCTGCTTCTGCACGTCGTCCTTCAGCACGCCGACGGCCTTCGACTCGCCACCCGAGGTCCACCAGTGCAGCACCGTCACATTCTCGGCTGCCTGCGCCGCCACGGCGCCGGCCATCAGACCTGCGGCGCAGAGCGCGCCCATGATCGAGCGAACTTTCATTACTTATCTCCTCCAGACTGAATCAACTCGTGAGGTTCCCCGACGGGGAACCGGCTTCTTGATAACGACGGGGAAATCGAGCCGCGGGACGCATGCAGCGTACGGGGCCGATGACCGGCCGGGCTCTTACAGAAAGCGTGAATCGAGATTCAACGGCGTGTCTCCTCTTGGTGTTTCTGGCCCGCCGCGATGATGCGGCGCGAGCCCGGGGCCGACGCCGCGCTGACGATGCGCGCCGTCAATGTCCGATAACATTCGGCACAAGGCGTTCCCGAAGATGAAGCTCGCGCAGTTCATCGACCGCACTTCTTTTTTTCTTCACCCAGGTGCTACCCCTTGCGGCGGATTGTAGTTAAACTACAATTCAGTGTCAAAAATATTTTTATCGCACTACGGATCGCTTCCGAGCACCCCAAACCCGGCGGAGACACATGCATACCGATTCCAGCTTTACCTTCGTACTTTTCGGCGGCACCGGCGATCTGTCGATGCGCAAGATCCTGCCTGCGCTGTTCGAAGCGCACCGTGCGAACATGCTGGCGGAGAGCGGCCGGATCGTCGCCGTGGCGCGTCATGAGTCGGATCGGGCGTCCTATCTCGAATGGGTCGACACGCACGTGAAGCCGCACGCGGCCAAGGCCGCCGGCAACGCGTTCGACGAAGCTGCGTGGAAGTCCTTCCTCGATCGCATCGAGTACGTGCATCTCGATCTCGGCCGCGCGGAAGACTACGTCGTGCTGCGCGACGCGGTGGCATCGCTGCCCGGCATCCGCGTGTTCTATCTCGCGACGGGCCCGTCGCTGTTCGTGCCGATCTGCAAGGCGCTCGCGTCGGTCGGCCTGAGCGAAGGCTCGCGCATCGTGCTCGAGAAGCCGCTCGGCTACGACCTGAAGTCGTCGAACGCGATCAACGACGCAGTCGGCGAGATCTTCGCGGAAGACCAGATCTACCGGATCGACCACTACCTCGGTAAAGAACCCGTGCAGAACCTGCTCGCGCTGCGCTTCGGCAATGCGCTGTTCGAGCCGCTGTGGCGCCGCGAATGGGTCGAGAGCATCCAGATCACGATCGCCGAGGAGCTCGGCGTCGAGGCACGCGGCGATTTCTACGACAATACCGGCGCACTGCGCGACATGGTGCAGAACCACCTGCTGCAGCTGCTGTCGATCGTCGCGATGGAGCCGCCGCATTCGATGGATTCGGATTCGGTGCGCGACGAGAAGCTGCGCGTGCTGCGCGCGCTGAAGCCCGTCGATCCGCGCGACATCGGCAAGGTGGCCGTGCGCGGCCAGTATCATGCGGGCGTGATCAAGGGCGCGCAGGTGCCGGCCTACGCGACCGAACCGGGCGTGAAGCCCGACAGCCAGACCGAAACCTTCGTCGCATTGAAGGTCGAGATCGAGAACTGGCGCTGGGCCGGCGTGCCGTTCTTCCTGCGCACCGGCAAGCGGCTGGCCGATCGCGTCGCGGAGATCGTCGTCAATTTCCGCCCGGTGCCGCATTCGGCGCTCGGGCCGACCGCGCTGCGCCCCGGTTCGAACCGCCTCGTGATCCGGCTGCAGCCGAACGAGACGATTCGCCTGTACTGCCTCGCGAAGCAGCCCGGCGAAGGGATGAACCTCGCGAGCGTGCACCTCGACCTCGCGTTCGACCAGTTCTTCAAGGAAGGGCAGATGGAGGCGTACCAGCGCCTGCTGCTCGACGTGATCAACGGCCGTCTCGCCCTCTTCGTGCGACGCGACGAACAGGAAGCCGCATGGCGCTGGGTCGAGCCTATCCTGAACGAATGGGCGCGCACGCTGAAGCCGCCGAAGCCGTATGCGGCGGGCACGTGGGGGCCGGCCGCGGCGAGCGCGATGCTCGCGCAGCACGACACCTGTTGGCTCGAAGAAGAGAACTGATGCAAACCGTTGCCGCGCACGCCACCGTACGCGGCAACGTGCCCCACGATTCGTACGATTTGAACAGACAAAGCAGTCCGGAGGAGATGTGATCGAGATTCACGCTTTCGACACCCAGGAAGCGCAAAGCGAAGCGCTCGCGCGCGCCGTCGGCGATGCGCTGCGCGCCGCGCTCGCCGGCCCCGCGCGCCCGACGCTCGCGGTGTCCGGCGGCACGAGCCCGCGCCCGTTCCTGCACACGCTGTCGCACACGGCGCTCGACTGGGCCGGCGTCGACGTGACGCTGGTCGACGACCGCTGGGTGCCGGAGGACGATGCAGCCAGCAACGCGCACCTCGTGCGCGACACGCTGCTGCAGCACGCCGCCGCCCCTGCCCGCTTCCTGCCGCTCGTCGACACGCGCGCCGCGCTCGACGCGCACGTCGCCGCGCTGAACGCGAACGCCGACTACCGCGTGCCGACCATCGCGGTGCTCGGCATGGGCGAGGACGGCCATACCGCGTCGATCTTCGCCGATGCGCCCGAATGGGATCACGCGATCACGACGCCCGAGCGTTTCGTCGCCGTCCATCCCGGCGCCGCGCCGCATGCGCGCGTGAGCTTCTCGCTCGATGCGCTCAAGCGCGTCGACCGGCTGTTCCTGCTGATCGCGGGCGAACGCAAACGCGCGGTGCTCGACGCCGCGGCCGCGTCGCTGCAGAAGAACGCGATTTCCCAACTGGCCAACGACAAGGGGACCCAGCTCGATGTCTACTGGTGCGCAAAGTAAGGCGGTCGTCGCGGGCCAGCATGCCGACGGCCCGCGCCTGCTCGCGGACGTCGGCGGCACCAACGCGCGCTTCGCGCTGGAAACCGGCCCGGGCGAGATCACGCAGATTCGCGTCTATCCCGGCGCCGACTATCCGACGATCACCGACGCGATCCGCAAGTATCTGAAGGATGTGAAGATCAGCCGCGTGAACCACGCGGCGATCGCGATCGCGAACCCGGTCGACGGCGATCAGGTCACGATGACCAACCACGACTGGAGCTTCTCGATCGAGGCGACGCGCCGCGCGCTCGGCTTCGACACGCTGCTCGTCGTCAACGATTTCACCGCGCTCGCGATGGCGCTGCCAGGCCTGACCGACGCGCAGCGCGTGCAGGTCGGCGGCGGCGCGCGCCGCCAGAACAGCGTGATCGGGCTGCTCGGGCCCGGCACCGGGCTCGGCGTGTCGGGGCTGATTCCGGCCGACGACCGCTGGATCGCGCTCGGCAGCGAAGGCGGCCACGCATCGTTCGCGCCGCAGGACGAGCGCGAGGATCTGGTGCTGCAGTACGCGCGCAAGAAGTTTCCGCACGTGTCGTTCGAACGCGTGTGCGCGGGCCCCGGCATGGAGATCATCTATCGCGCGCTCGCCGCGCGCGACAAGAAGCGCGTGGCCGCGACCGTCGACACGGTCGAGATCGTCGAGCGCGCCCATGCGGGCGACGCACTCGCGCTCGAGACGGTCGAATGCTTCTGCGGGATTCTCGGCGCGTTCGCGGGCAGCGTCGCGCTGACGCTCGGCGCGCTCGGCGGCGTGTACATCGGCGGCGGGGTCGCGCTGAAGCTCGGCGAACTGTTCACGCGCTCGTCGTTCCGCGCGCGCTTCGAGGCGAAGGGCCGCTTCACGCACTACCTCGAGAACATCCCGACCTACCTGATCACCGCCGAATACCCGGCGTTCCTCGGCGTATCGGCGATCCTCGCGGAGCAGTTGTCGAACCGCTCGGGCGGCGCGTCGTCGGCCGTGTTCGAACGGATCCGCCAGATGCGCGACGCGCTGACGCCGGCCGAGCGCCGCGTGGCCGATCTCGCGCTGAACCATCCGCGTTCGATCATCAACGATCCGATCGTCGACATCGCGCGCAAGGCCGACGTGAGCCAGCCGACCGTGATCCGCTTCTGCCGCTCGCTCGGCTGCCAGGGGCTGTCCGACTTCAAGCTGAAGCTCGCCACCGGCCTCACCGGCACGATCCCGATGAGCCACAGCCAGGTACATCTCGGCGACACGGCCACCGACTTCGGCGCGAAGGTGCTCGACAACACGGTCTCCGCGATCCTGCAGTTGCGCGAGCACCTGAATTTCGAGCATGTCGAGAACGCGATCGAGATCCTGAACGGCGCGCGGCGCATCGAGTTCTACGGGCTCGGCAACTCGAACATCGTCGCGCAGGACGCGCATTACAAGTTCTTCCGCTTCGGGATCCCGACGATCGCGTACGGCGACCTGTACATGCAGGCCGCATCGGCCGCGCTGCTCGGCAAGGGCGACGTGATCGTCGCGGTGTCGAAGTCGGGACGCGCGCCCGAGTTGCTGCGCGTGCTCGACGTCGCGATGCAGGCCGGCGCGAAGGTGATCGCGATCACGTCGAGCAACACGCCGCTCGCGAAGCGCGCGACCGTCGCGCTCGAAACCGACCACATCGAGATGCGCGAGTCGCAGCTGTCGATGATCTCGCGGATCCTGCATCTGCTGATGATCGACATCCTCGCGGTCGGCGTCGCGATTCGCCGTGCGTCGACGAACGGCGAACTGCCCGAGGCCGTCGCGCAGGCGAGGGCACGCGCGAGCGACGACGAAACGGCCGACGTGCTCGACTGGCTGAGCCACGGTGCGTCGCCGGCGGCGAAGGACGTCGCGCGGGATTGACTCGGTGCGGCGGCAGCCGCTTCCCGCGTTCGAAACGAAAACGCCACCGGCGCAGCGCGCGCGGTGGCGTTTTTCATGCTGCCGTCAGGCCGCGGATCAGGCGCCCGCCTTGACGGGCCGCCCGTGCCAGCGCAGCACGAGGTAGCGGCCGGCGAAACACAGCACGCCTGAAACGCCGATCGTCACGCCCATCGCGAACGGCGTGCCGTCCGCGAGTGCGCCGATCGCGACGCTCGCGAGCGCGCCGAGCGCCAGCTGCATCGCGCCGAACACGGCCGCCGACGCGCCCGCGTTGTGCGGATAGCGATGCATGAGGTCGGTCGTGCAGTTCGCCGACAGGATCCCGACCACGCCGACGACGAAGAACAGGCACACGACGATCGACCACAACCCGCCCCACCCCGTCAGCGCGACGAGCGCGACCGCGAGCGACGCGATGGAGCTCACGAGCGACGCGGCCGCGATGATGCGCAGCGAGCCGAGGCGGCCGACGAGCCGCGTGTTCGCGAAGTTGCCGATCATGATGCCGACGACGTTCAGGCCGAACAGCAGCCCGTAGTGCTGCGGCGACACGTGGAAATACTCGATGTACACGAACGGCGTGGCGGTGATGTACGAGAACATCGACGCGAACGCCATCCCGCCGCACAGCATGTGCCCCCAGGCGACGGGATCGGACAGGATGCGCCCGTACGACGCGAACGACGCGAGCACGGCCGCGCTCTTGCGTCGCTCCTTCGGCCAGGTTTCGGGCACGCGCAGGTACGCGGTCGCCGCGCATACCGCGCCGAACACGGCCAGCACGACGAACACGCCGCGCCAGCCGGAGAAGCGCAGGATCTGCCCGCCGATCAGCGGCGCGAGCAGCGGCCCGACCGCGGTGACGATCGCCACCATCGACAGCACCTTCGCCGCGTCGGTCGGCTCGTGCGCGTCGCGCGCGATCGCACGCGACAGCACCGACGCCGCGCCGGCGCCGAGCGCCTGCAGGAAGCGCACGAGGATCAGCATGTCGATCGATGTCGACACGAAGCAGCCGATGCTCGCGAGCGTGAACAGCGCGATGCCACCGAGCAGCACGGGGCGGCGGCCCCACGTGTCGGACAGCGGGCCGTACAGCAGCATGCCGATCGAGAAGCCGGCCATGAAGCTCGTCAGCGTGCGCTGCGCGGCGCCGGCGCTGACGGAGAAGCCGGCGGCGATCGACGGCAGGCTCGGCAGGTACATGTCGGTAGCGATCGGCCCGCAGGCGGCGAGCGCGCCGAGCAACAGGATCAGCCGGGCATCGGGCCGGCGTCGGATGACGTGAGACATGGGTATCCGGAATGGAGCCCGCGCGCATCGGGGCGCGCGTGGCGGTGAAGACGGGAGGCCGCGCCGCGAACGGCACGCCCAGGCCCATGATTGTACGCGCAACTTTTTTACGTGCTGGCGGCGTGAGTGTGCAGCGGGCCGAAAGGTACCGGCGTGGCGCCCGACACGCGGGATCGCACGCGGGAATTCGATTAAGCTTGCAGCGCCTCCCCTTCTTGTCTGACCAATCCGACGCCCGACCGAACCGATGACCGCTTTCCGGTTGATCTGGAGCCCCAAGAAATGGCCGTGGCCCGAACTGCCCGACGTCGCCGCGCGCGTGAAGGCCGGCGAGGCCGTGCATGACGTGTGGGGCTGCGGCTTCGCGCGCGGCATCCTGCCGGGCGACCGCGTGTTCCTGCATCGCGTCGCGAAGGAGCCCAAGGGCGTGTTCGGCTCCGGCTACGTGACGCGCGCGCCGTACGAGGTGCCCGATCCGTCGACGAAGCGCGGCTACCGGCTGTGCATCGACTTCGTGTACGACTGGCTGGTCGACGCGCACCAGGACGTCGTGATCGCGCGCGACGCGCTGCGCGTCCATCCGTACTCGGTGCAGACCTGGGATGCGCAGAGTTCCGGCACGGTGATCAAGCCGATGGTCGAAGGCCCGCTCGAGAAGCGCTGGGCCGAGCTGACCGGCAAGCGCAAACCGCCCCCGTTGCCGGATCGATAACGGGGCCGAATCACCCGCTCGTCCTCCCCGGCCGGCGCGATCCCTCGCGCCGATACGCCGCAGACGGCGCCGCGGGCTCGCCGCGCGCGTCTCCGGTACAATCGGACGATCGTTCCGCCCAGGCGCCGCGGCCCGTGCACAGGCCCCCGCGCCCTTCTCTCGCAGGTTTCGTCCATGTCCAACAATCAGATCCTCTTCGAACGCGCCCAGAAGACCATTCCCGGCGGCGTCAACTCGCCGGTGCGCGCATTCCGTTCGGTCGGCGGCACGCCGCGCTTCGTCGCACGCGCGCAAGGCCCGTATTTCTGGGATGCCGACGGCAAGCAGTACATCGACTACATCGGCTCGTGGGGCCCGATGATCGTCGGTCACGTCCATCCGGAAGTGCTGTCGGCCGTGCAGAACGTGCTCGCCGACGGCTTCTCGTTCGGCGCGCCGACCGAAGCCGAGATCGAGATCGCCGAGGAAATCTGCAAGCTCGTGCCGTCGATCGAGCAGGTGCGGATGGTGTCGAGCGGGACCGAGGCCACGATGAGCGCGCTGCGTCTCGCGCGCGGCTTCACGGGCCGCAGCCGCATCGTCAAGTTCGAGGGCTGCTACCACGGCCACGCGGACAGCCTGCTCGTGAAGGCCGGCTCGGGCCTGCTGACGTTCGGCAACCCGACGTCGGCCGGCGTGCCCGCCGACATCGCGAAGCACACGACCGTCCTCGAATACAACAACGTCGCCGCGCTCGAAGAAGCGTTCGGCGCGTTCGGCGACGAGATCGCCGCCGTGATCGTCGAACCGGTCGCGGGCAACATGAACCTCGTGCGCGGCACGCCCGAATTCCTGAACGCGCTGCGTGCGCTGTGCACGAAGCACGGCGCCGTGCTGATCTTCGACGAAGTGATGTGCGGGTTCCGCGTCGCGCTCGGCGGCGCACAGGCGTACTACGGGATCACGGCCGACCTCACCTGCCTCGGCAAGGTGATCGGCGGCGGGATGCCGGCTGCCGCGTTCGGCGGCCGCCGCGACATCATGGCTCACCTCGCGCCGCTCGGCGGCGTCTACCAGGCCGGCACGCTGTCGGGCAACCCGATCGCGGTCGCCGCGGGCCTGAAGACGCTGCAGCTGATCCAGGCGCCCGGCTTCTACGACGCGCTCACCGCGCAGACCAAGCGTCTCGCCGACGGCCTCGCGGCCGAAGCGCGTGCGGCCGGCGTGCCGTTCGCGGCCGACTCGATCGGCGCGATGTTCGGCCTCTACTTCGCCGAACGCGTGCCGACCAGTTTCGCCGAAGTGACGAAGAGCGACACCGAGCGATTCAACCGCTTCTTCCACCTGATGCTCGACGAAGGCGTGTACTTCGCGCCGTCGGCGTATGAAGCCGGCTTCGTGTCGAGCACGCACGACGACGCGGTGATCGACGCGACGCTCGCGGCCGCGCGCCGCGCATTCGCGGCACTCGCTGCCTGACCCGGGGCCGCGCGCATGTTCTCGGACATCGATTTCGCCCACATGCAGCGCGCGCTCGCGCTCGCCGCGCGCGGCATGTATACGACGGCGCCGAACCCGCGTGTCGGCTGCGTGATCGTCAAGGACGGCGACGTGATCGGCGAAGGCTTCACGCAGCCGGCCGGCCAGGATCACGCGGAAGTGCAGGCACTGAAAGATGCACGCGCCCGCGGCTACGACGTCGCGGGCTCGACCGTCTACGTGACGCTCGAGCCGTGCAGCCATTTCGGCCGCACGCCGCCGTGCGCGAACGCGCTGATTGAAGCGCGCGTCGCGAAGGTCGTCGCCGCGATGGAAGACCCGAACCCGCAGGTGTCGGGGCGCGGCCTCGGCATGCTGCGCGACGCGGGCATCGACGTGCGCTGCGGGCTGCTCGCGCATGAAGCGGGCGAACTGAACATCGGCTTCGTGTCGCGCATGACGCGCGGCCGCCCGTGGGTGCGGATGAAGACCGCCGCGTCGCTCGACGGCCGCACCGCGCTGCCGTCCGGCGAAAGCCAGTGGATCACCGGCGAGGCCGCTCGCCTCGACGGGCATGCATGGCGTGCGCGCGCCTGCGCGATCCTCACCGGCATCGGCACCGTGCGTGAAGACAACCCGCTGCTGACCGTGCGCGGCATCGACACGCCGCGCCAGCCGCAGCGGATCCTGGTGGACAGCCGCCTCGACCTGCCGCTCGACGCGCGGCTGCTCGAAGGCGCGCCGCTGCTGATCTTCTGCGGCCGGCTCGACGCCGCCGGCGAAGTGCGCGCGAACGTGCTGAAGTCCCGTGGCGCGGAAATCGTGCCGATCGCGAATGCGCAAGGCAAGGTCGACCTGCCCGCGATGCTGGCGGCGCTCGGCGCGCGCGGCGTCAACGAGCTGCACGTCGAGGCCGGCCACAAGCTGAACGGCTCGCTGCTGCGCGAGCAGTGCGTCGACGAATTGCTCGTCTACCTCGCGCCGAGCCTGCTGGGCGCCGATGCGGCCGGCATGTTCGACCTCGCCGCGCCGGCGAACCTCGACGCGCGTACGCGGCTGTCGTTCCACGGGTTCGAGCGGGTCGGCGACGATCTGCGGATCCTCGCGCGCTTCGCGCCGCCCGACGCCGCGCACTGAACGGGATCGATCACGGTCGACGGCGTAAGCCTGACCGTCAACACGATCGACGATCGCGCGGGCGGCTGCGCGTTCTCGATCAACCTGATCCCCCATCCCATTTCGCGCCGCGCGTCGCCGGTCGAAGCCCCGACGCGTGCGCTCGTCGCGCGCCCACCTGCCCCGACAGCTGGCCGAATGGCCAACGACGCGCACGGGCCATGCCGCCGCGCTAAGATGCGACGACGGCGGTTCCGGCGCCGCAACGCACGGCGCGGCCGCTATTGGTCACCCTCTTCCTCAAGGAGTCGTCCCCATGTCCATTTCGATGTATCAGGCCTCGGTGCCTGTCCTGATCCGTGGCCTGACCAATCTTCAGCACATTCTCGGCAAGGCACAGGCGCATGCGGCCGAAAAGCAGATCGATCCGTCCGTGTTCGTCGGCGCCCGCCTGTATCCGGACATGCTGCCGCTCGTCCGCCAGGTCTATATCGCGACCGACACGGCCAAAGGCTGCGCCGCGCGCCTCGCCGATGTCGAAATCCCGAGCTACCCGGACGTCGAGCAGACCTTCGACGAACTGCACGCCCGCATCCAGAAGACGATCGACTACCTGAAAAGCTTCGACGCCGCTCAGATCGACGGCAGCGAGGCGCGCCAGATCGTGCTGAAGATGCGTGTCGGCCCGATCGAGTTCACCGGCCAGTCGTACCTGCTGAACTTCGTGCTGCCCAATTTCTTCTTCCACGTGACGACCGCATACGACATCCTGCGCCACAGCGGCGTCGAGCTCGGCAAGCTCGACTACCTGGGCGGGCGCGACCAGCACGCGTGACGCGCGGCCGGGCAAAGCCCTGCCCGCGCCACCGTCCGCACGCGCATGCAGCCAATGCGCGGCGGCCCCGCCAGGCCTGACGCGCAGGCCGGCCGCAGCGCTTTCCGGAGCGCTCGCCGGGCGCGCGCGGTCCCCGCCAGCCGAAACGTCGTCCGGCTGGCGTAAAATACGCACTTTCCTCTTTCACGCCCCCTTATGACGCTCGCCTCCACGCTCGACATCATCGCCGAGCTGAAAGCCGGCCGGATGGTGATCCTGGTCGACGAAGAAGACCGCGAAAACGAGGGCGACCTCGTGATCGCCGCCGAATTCGTCACGCCGGAAGCGATCAACTTCATGGCCAAGTACGGCCGCGGCCTGGTTTGTCTGACGTTGACGCAGGAACGCTGCAAGCAGCTGCACCTGCCGCTGATGACCTACCGCAACGGCACGCAGTACGGCACCGCGTTCACGGTCAGCATCGAAGCGGCCGAAGGCGTGACGACCGGCATCTCGGCCGCCGACCGTGCGCACACGATCGCCACGGCGGTCGCGCATGACGTGCGCCCCGAGCACATCGTGCAGCCGGGCCACGTGTTCCCGATCATGGCGCAGCCGGGCGGCGTGCTCGTGCGCGCGGGCCACACCGAGGCCGGTTGCGACTTCACCGCGCTGGCGGGCCTCACGCCGGCCGCGGTGATCTGCGAGATCATCAAGGACGACGGCACGATGGCGCGCCTGCCCGACCTGATCGAGTTCGCGCAGGAACACAACCTGAAGATCGGCACGATCGCCGACCTGATCCAGTATCGCAGCCGCACCGAATCGATCATCGAGCGGATCGCCGAGCGCACGATGCAGACCGCGCACGGCACGTTCCGCGCGGTGCTGTACCGCGACCAGCCGAGCGGCTCGCCGCACATCGCGCTGGTGCGCGGCACGCCGTCGCCGGACGTCGATACGCCGGTGCGCGTGCACGAGCCGCTGTCGGTGCTCGACCTGCTCGAGACAGGCGTGTCGACGCACTCGTGGACGCTCGACGCCGCAATGCGCGAGATCGCGGAGCGCGACCTCGGCGTGATCGTGCTGCTCAACTGCGGCGACACGAAGGAACACCTGATCGACGTCTTCAAGGCGTTCGACGAGGAAGAAAAGGCCGCTGTGCTCAAGCGCCGGCCGGTTGATTTCAAGACGTTCGGCATCGGCGCGCAGATCCTGCGCGATGTCGGGGTCAGCAAGATGCAGGTGCTGTCGAATCCGCGCAAGCTGGGCAGCATGTCCGGCTACGGCCTGGAAGTCACGGGCTTCATTCCGATGCCCGGCGGCGAAGCCAAGTCCTGCCCGGCGTCCAACGCGTAACCCGCCACGGCGCTTTCGCCCTATAACCGTTCATCCACACCACGGACAAGATCATGGAAATCGGACAATACCAACCGAATCTCGAAGGCGACGGCCTGCGTATCGGCATCGTGCAATCGCGCTTCAACGAGCCCGTGTGCAACGGCCTCGCCGACGCGTGCGTCGAGGAACTGGAACGCCTCGGCGTCACCGGTGAAGACGTGCTGCTCGTGTCGGTGCCCGGCGCGCTGGAAATCCCGCTCGCGCTGCAGAAGCTCGCGGAAAGCGGCCAGTTCGACGCGCTGATCGCGCTCGGCGCGGTGATCCGCGGCGAGACCTACCACTTCGAACTCGTGTCGAACGAGAGCGGCGCGGGCATCACCCGCATCGGCCTCGACTTCAACCTGCCGATCGCGAACGCGGTCCTGACCACCGAAAACGACGAGCAGGCCGTCGCGCGCATGACCGAAAAGGGTCGTGACGCCGCACGCGTCGCCGTCGAGATGGCCAACCTGACGATGGCCCTCGACCAGCTCGGCGATGACGACGAGGACGAAGAAGAGGAAGACGACGAAGAGGAGCGCGCATGAAGAAGAGCGCCCGCCGACAATCGCGCGAGCTGGCGACGCAGGGGCTGTACCAGTGGCTGCTGTCGAACGCGTCCTCCGGTGAGATCGACGCGCAACTGCGCGGCGCGCTCGGTTACGACAAGGCCGACAAGGAGCTGCTCGACGCGATCTTGCACGGCGTGATCCGCGAGCACGCCACGCTCGTCGAAGCGCTGACGCCGTCGCTCGATCGCCCGATCGACCAGTTGTCGCCGGTCGAACGCGCCGTGCTGCTGATCGCCACGTTCGAGCTCACGCACCACGTCGAAACGCCGTACCGCGTGATCATCAACGAAGCTGTCGAACTCGCGAAGACGTTCGGCGGCTCCGACGGCTACAAGTACGTGAACGGCGTGCTCGACAAGCTCGCCGCGAAGCTGCGCCCCGCCGAAACGCAGGCGCGCCGCAACGGCTGAACCCGTTGGTCCGGAACGGGCGCGCATGCGCCCGTTTTTTCTTTTGCCCCGCGTCCCTCGCCCTGCCCGCCCGATGAATACCGCCACCGATTCGCTCGTCAGACTCGCCGCACGCGTCGACGCGATCCAGCCCTTCTACGTGATGGAACTGATGAAGGAGGCACAGCGTCTCGAGTCCTCCGGGCGCGACGTTATCCACATGGGCATCGGCGAGCCGGATTTCACTGCGCCGGAGCCGGTCGTCGAAGCGGCCGCGGCCGCGCTGCGCCGTGGCGTCACCCAATATACGAGCGCGCTCGGCATCGCACCGCTGCGCGAGGCGATCGCCGCGCACTACGCACGCGCGTACGGCCTCACGATCAGTCCGGAACGGATCGTCGTGACGGCCGGCGCGTCGGCCGCGCTGCTGCTCGCGTGCCTCGCGCTCGTCGGGCGTGACGACGAGGTGCTGATGCCCGACCCGTCGTATCCGTGCAACCGGCACTTCGTCGCCGCGGCCGAAGGCCGCGCGGTGCTCGTGCCGAGCGGCCCGGATGCGCGCTTCCAGCTCACCGAGAACGACGTCCGCGCACGCTGGAACGACCGCACGCGCGGCGTGCTGCTCGCGTCGCCGTCGAACCCGACCGGCACGTCGCTCGAACCCGACGAACTGAAACGGATCGTCGAAGCCGTGCGCGCACGCGGCGGCTTCACGATCGTCGACGAGATCTACCAGGGGCTCAGCTACGACGCGGCCCCCGTGTCGGCGCTGTCGTTCGGCGACGACGTCGTCACCGTGAACAGCTTTTCCAAGTATTTCAGCATGACGGGCTGGCGGCTCGGCTGGCTGGTGGTGCCGCCCGCGCTGGTCGGCACGTTCGAGAAGCTGGCGCAGAACCTGTTCATCTGCCCGTCCGCGCTCGCGCAGCACGCGGCGCTCGCGTGCTTCGAGCCGGCCGCGCTCGACATCTACGAAGCCCGCCGGCTCGAATTCAAGCGCCGCCGCGATTTCATCGCACCGGCGCTCGAACGGCTCGGCTTCACGGTGCCCGTGATGCCGGACGGCGCGTTCTACGTGTACGCGCACTGCGGCGGCGTCGCCCACCCGGCGGCCGGCGACAGCGCCGCGCTCACGACGGCGATGCTGCACGACGCAGGCGTCGTGCTGGTGCCCGGCATGGACTTCGGTGTCCATGCGCCGCGTGACTATATCCGCCTGTCCTATGCGACGGCCTACTCGCGGCTCGAGGAAGCGGTCGACCGGCTCGCGACGCTGTTCGGGCAGCGCTGACACGCGGCCGGCGCGGCGGCCATTCCGCACCCCGCAAAAGCAAAAAGGCACCCGACTCGGGTGCCTTTTTCATGTCTTGCCGGCTGAAGCCGTGCGTGAGTTACGCGCCAAGCTCCGAACGATCGCCGTGCGGCTGCTTCGCGGTATCGACGCTCGCGTCGTCCTGCGACGTGGATTCCTTCGATGCCGTCGACTTCGCCGACGTTTCGAGCGTCGCATGCACACGCTTCGCGCCGCCTGCGGCTGCCGTCACGGCGGCGGCCGTGACGATCGGCTTCGCCGGCGCCTGCGGCGCATTGACCGGCACGCTACGACCCCGCGCGACGTCACGCAGGCGACCGCGCTCGGCCATCACCTTCGAACCGTAGCCGTTGTCGTCGGGGTTCGTCGAGCCGTTGTACAGGCGCAGGCCGTTCGCGAGCGAGCCGCCGCGTGCGATGCAATCCTTCAGCACGAGTGCGCCGACCTGGAGGTTCGCGAGCGGCTGCAGTGCGGTATCGGTGCCGCCGAAATACTCGAACTTGTCGGAATGAACCTTCGACATGACCTGCATCAGGCCCTTCGCACCGACGCCGCTCTCGGCGTACGGATTGAAGCCCGATTCGATCGCCATCACCGACAGCAGCAGCAGCGGATCGAGGCCAACGTCACGGCCGGTCTGGAACGCAGCCTTGACGAGCTGGCCGAGCGGCTCCTGCGCGACGCGGTAACGGCGCGACAGGTAGGTCGCGACGAGCGCCTGTTCGCGATTCGATGCGAGCGCACGGTCGTCACGCGCATCGGCCGCCACGCGCTGGGTCGGGATCAGCTTCGCCAGCGCGACGGGCGACGGGCCGTTGCGGGCCGGATCGGACGCATCGCCCTGCGCGGCGGCGGCTTCCGGTGCGACGTCGAGGCCGACCGCAAGTGCGTCCGTTTCGGGGCTGTTCTCTTCCTGCTGCGGCTGCGCGCCGGCGGGCGCGAAGTTCGGCAGCGGATGGCCGGTCAGCAGACGGGCCGGGCCGGCTTGCACGGCGGCGGATACGACCGGCATCAGCTTCGCGGCGAGCGTGCCGCGGACGGTTGGCAGCAGCCACAGTGCAAGCGCAACTGCGACGGCGAGACAGCCGACAACGCTGAATAGATGGTGACTGACACGCGTCCCGCGACGCAGCATGCTGCGCACGAATTGCGCATGCTGCTCACTAGGACGCCACGATAACCAAGCGTTCATTCAGATCATCTCCCATGAACATGACTCGTGCGGCTCGCTCAGCTCGATGGCGAGACAGGTAACGCGCCGCGGAATCACGACGCCGCACGCTTTGGTTGGGGCGTGCAGACATCGGGGAAACGGTATAAGTACCGTTCGAGGCCACGGTGTAAGAGGGCCGGCACCTTCGCACATTGGGCGAGGCGGGCATACGCGGTGGCACCCACGCAAAAAACCAGCGTCTGGTGGCGCTGGCCGGGACTACGACTAAGGCCGTCGGATACGCCGTGCAGGATTCGGCGGACGGTGACGCGCTGCGTCAAAGATCGGTGATTGGCGGCTCGAAGCCTTTTACCCTGCAGCCAATGTGAGCGGATTCTAGCAGGGTTTTATAGATCGTCAACACTATAAAACATTGAAATCATAACAAAAAGTAATTTACCAGCACTCTTCAGAACGCAATCCCCGTGCCGTAGGGGGTTTGCGCGCGATCGACTTTTTTCTCCGCCGGGCGGGCATGCGGCCGCGCGGGTAAAATCGTCGGTCGAATCGGGGTCGCAGCCGGCCGCTGCGCCCACCCATCGCTGCCCGCTTGGCGGGTGGCCCGGACCCTCTTCATGAAATACAAAGACTTACGCGATTTCATTCAGCGCCTCGAGGCGCTCGGCGAACTGCGGCGCGTCACGCAGCCCGTGTCGCCCGTGCTCGAAATGACCGAGCTGTGCGACCGCGTGCTGCGCGCCGGCGGCCCTGCGCTGCTGTTCAACGCGCCGACCGGCTACGACTTCCCCGTGCTCGGCAACCTGTTCGGCACGCCGCGCCGCGTCGCGCTCGGGATGGGCGTCGATGCGGGCGACGACGCCGCGCTCGATTCGCTGCGCGATCTCGGGCGCCTGCTGTCCGCATTGAAGGAACCCGATCCGCCGAAGAGCCTGAAGGACGCCGGCAAGCTGCTGTCGCTCGCGAAGGCCGTGTGGGACATGGCGCCGAAATCGGTGTCGTCGCCGCCGTGCCAGGAGATCGTCTGGGAAGGCGCCGACGTCGACCTGAACCGGCTGCCGATCCAGACCTGCTGGCCCGGCGACGCGGGGCCGCTCGTCACGTGGGGCCTGACGGTCACGCGCGGGCCGAACAAGTCGCGGCAGAACCTCGGGATCTACCGTCAGCAGCTGATCGGGCGCAACAAGCTGATCATGCGCTGGCTCGCGCATCGCGGCGGCGCGCTCGACTTCCGCGAATTCGCGCTGCAGAACCCCGGCAAGCCGTACCCGGTCGCGGTCGTGCTCGGCGCCGATCCGGCCACGACGCTCGGCGCCGTGACGCCCGTGCCCGATTCGCTGTCCGAATACCAGTTCGCCGGCCTGCTGCGCGGCAGCCGCACGGAACTCGCGAAGTGCCTGACGCCCGGCGTCGACACGCTGCAGGTGCCCGCACGCGCGGAGATCGTGCTCGAAGGCTTCATTTATCCGCAGGAAGGTACCCCTGCCCCGGCTCCGGCCGGCGCACCGCCGCGCCCGGCCGGCAATGCGTCCGCCAAGTACGAGCACGCGCTCGAAGGCCCGTACGGCGACCACACCGGCTATTACAACGAGCAGGAGTGGTTCCCGGTGTTCACCGTCGAGCGCATCACGATGCGCCGCGATGCGATCTACCACTCGACCTACACGGGCAAGCCGCCTGACGAGCCCGCAGTGCTCGGCGTCGCGCTCAACGAGGTGTTCGTGCCGCTGCTGCAGAAGCAGTTCACCGAGATCACCGACTTCTACCTGCCGCCCGAAGGCTGCAGCTACCGGATGGCCATCGTCCAGATGAAGAAGAGCTACGCGGGCCACGCGAAGCGCGTGATGTTCGGCGTGTGGAGCTTCCTGCGGCAGTTCATGTATACGAAGTTCATCGTGGTGGTCGACGAGGACGTGAACATCCGCGACTGGAAGGAAGTGATCTGGGCGATCACGACGCGCGTCGACCCCGTGCGCGACACCGTGATGGTCGACAGCACGCCGATCGACTATCTCGATTTCGCGTCGCCGGTGGCCGGCCTCGGGTCGAAGATGGGCCTCGACGCGACCAACAAGTGGCCCGGCGAGACCAGCCGCGAATGGGGTCGCCCGATCGAGATGGATGCGGCCGTGAAGGCGCGCGTCGACCGGCTCTGGCAGGAGATCGGTCTCTGACGCCCTGCGGCCGGCGCCTGCCGGCCCGTGGACTGTCGCCGCTACAAGAACAACGCAGATGACCTTTCCGCCCGCCTCCATGCTGTCCGACGGCTTCTTTCTGTCGCTGTCGCTGTGCCTCGACATCGGCCTCGTCAATGTCGCGATGCTGTCGCTGACGCTGTCGCACGGCTTCCGGCCGGGCTTCTGGCTCGGCATCGGCTCGTGCGTCGGCGATCTCGTCTATGCAGCGCTCGCGCTGGCGGGGATGGCCGTGCTGCTGCAGTTCGAGCCGGTGCGCTGGATCGTGTGGATCGGCGGCGGCGCCGTGCTGCTGTTCCTCACGTGGAAGATGGCGCGTGAAGCGCTCACGCCGACCAAGGCGGCCGGCGACGATGCCGCGGACACGCCGCCGCCGCGCGCCAGCGCACGGCGCAGTTTCTTGCGCGGGATGCTGCTCGCGATGTCGTCGCCGAGCGCGATCCTGTGGTTCGCGGCGGTCGGCGGCGCGCTGATCGCGAAGGCCGGCGCGACCACGCCGGCCACCGCATCGGTATTCCTGTCGGGCTTTTTCCTCGGCGGCCTCGCGTGGACACTCTTCATGTGCACGCTCGCAAGCCAGGGCCGCAAGCGCGCGGGCGCCGGGCTGATGCGCGCGTGTCACATCGCGTCGGCGCTGCTGTTCGCGTATTTCTCGTACAGCGTGATCGTCGGCGGCTACCGCGACCTGATCGTGCACGCGGTGTAATCGGAGTCGGCCCGCACGGGCCACTCACCGAGGTCAAACAGCGGCTCCCCAGAAAAAACGGCGCAGCGTCCCTCGCGGGACGTTGCGCCGTTTTGCCACGCGCGGCCAGGCCGCGCGGCACGAATCAGCGACGCCAGCCGTGATGGCCCCAGCCGCCACCATAGTAGCCATGGTGCCAGTACGGTCGGCCATAGTAGCCGCCGACGACCACGGCGGGCGGCGGCGCATAGTAGGCCGGCGCCGGAGCGTAATAGACGGGCGGAGGCGGCGGCGCGTAGTACACGGGCGGCGGCGGTGCATAGACGGGATACGCGGGCGCGACCGGGATACCGATGCCGACCCCGATCGACACGTGAGCCTGCGCAACGCTTGCGGCACCCAGGCCCAGCGCGGCGGCGGCGATGAACGGAATGAGCTTTTTCACTTCGATTCTCCTGCTGGAGCGGTAATTTATGCGCCCCTGTCGGCAACGGCGGGCGTGCACGTCGCATGGAAGCAATGTAGCGAAAACCCGCCCCGCGCGTGTCGTGCATTTGTTGCAAATTGCAATTGCACGCGGGCGAGGCCGCCGTGCGGCATGGCTCGCGGCGCCTGCGGCGACCCTTGCCGGTCGCGCGATTCCGTCCGACGAGTCGGGTCGCAACATCATCGCCGGTCAGTCTTACCGGATACGGCGCGCGCAGCGGGCACGCAACCGTAATGAACGATTACAAATTTGAGACAAGATGCCGACATTTCAAGCCGGATACAGGGACGATATGTTTCGGGGTCAGGTTCCGCGATCTTGAATCGACGGTGTGCCGGGCGGTGAAACACTTGCCGATATAGCGCGCATACCGTTAAGCCAGCCACGTGCGCGCACAGAAACTGCCCTTTCGCGGCCCGGCTGTCATTCCTGCGATACTGGCGGCTGCTTCGTTTTCGCTTACACCCGCCGCCATGTCCGCTCCCGACACACCCCGCCTCGGCTTTATCGGCGCCGGCCGTCTCGCGCGCTGCGTCGCGCAGCGCTTCGCGCAGGCCGGCTTTCCGGTCGTCGCGATCGCGAGCCGCACGCCCGCGTCGGCCGCGGCGCTCGCCGCGCGCATCGACGGCTGCCATGCGGTCGACACCCCGCAGCAGGTTGCCGACGCCGCCGACCTGATCTTCCTGACCGTGCCCGACGACCATCTCGCGTCGGCCGCCGCGACGCTGCGCCTCGACGCGTCGCGCGCCGCGCAGCAGGCCGTCGTTCACTGCAGCGGCGCGTCGGCGGTCGCCCTGCTCGACCCGGCGAAGCGACAGGGCGCGGCCACCGGCGGCTTCCATCCGCTCTACCTGTTCGGCGGCACCGACGCCGACCTCGCCCGCATCGACGGCTGCTCGGTCACGATCGAAGCCGACGGCGCGTTGCACGCGACGCTGCTGCGACTTGCTGCCGCACTCGGCTGCCATCCGCTGTCGATTCCGGCCGGCGGCCGGATGCTCTATCACGCAGCCGCGCACTACGCGGCGAGCTTCGCGCTGTGCGGGCTGGCGGAAGCGGTCGAGCTGTGGCGCGGCCTCGGTTTCGACGAAGACGCCGCGCTGCGCGCGCTGCTGCCGATGCTGGCCGGCACGATCGAAACCGCGCGCGACAAGGGGCTCGCGAACGCGCTCTCCGGCCCGGTATCGCGCGGCGACACGGGCATCGTCGAACGCCAGTTGGCACTGCTTGAAACGCGCGGCGGCGATCACGCGACGCTGTACGCGCTGCTGACCCGCCGCGCGATCGCGCTCGCGGCGCAGCGCGCCACGCCGCCGGCATCGCTGCCGGCGCTCGCCGACGCCGTCGAAACGTCGCTCGCGCGCACCGCCGCACCCCCCTCCCCGTCGCAAGACGAGGCGTGATAATGTGTCGGCCGATGCGCCGCCATCCGGCGTTGGCGGCCGCACGCTACTGACTAAAAAGGATGCCAACGATGTTCGGCGAGATCGCCCGTTTTCTGCTCAATACCGTCTTCACGCTGTTCGGCGCCGCGCTGATCCTGCGCGTCTGGATGCAGGCCGTCCGCGTGCCACCGTACAACCCCGTCACGCAGGCCGTGCTGCAGGCGACCAACTGGCTCGTGCTGCCGCTGCGCCGCGTCATCGCGGGCGTGCGCGGCATCGACTGGGCCAGCGTCGTCGCCGCACTGCTCACCGCGCTCGTCTACGTCGTGCTGATGGTAGTGATGGCCGGCTTCGATCCGGCGGCGGTGATCGCGACGCTCGTCGTGGTCGCGCTGCTCACCGTCGTGAAGTGGGCGCTCAACCTCGTGATCTGGATGACGATCCTGATGGCGCTGCTGTCGTGGCTCAACCCGCGCTCGCCGGCGATGCCGATCCTCTACCAGCTCACCGCGCCGTTCCTGAACCCGCTGCGCCGCGTCATTCCGAACCTCGGCGGCATCGACCTGTCGCCGATCCTGCTGTTCGTGATCGTGCAGGTGCTGCTGATGATCGTCACGCGCGCCGCCGTGTCGCTGACGATGTTCGGCATCTGACGCGAACGCTAGCGTCGCCCCCTACGCCGCCGGCCCCTGCGCCGGCGGTCCGCCGAGCGTGTCGATCACGCCGAAGCGCGCCGGCATCATCGCGTAGCACACGCGCACCTTCTCGTGCGACAGCCGCTCGAGCAAGCGCTGCGCCTCGTCCTCGGTGACGATGAATTCGATCTCGATCGCGAGCGACCCCTGCAGTTCGAAGAAGCGGTCCTCGTGCAGCACGCGATGCTGGCCGAACCCCGCCATCGCGCGAAACGCGGAACCGCCCGCGACGCCCATCCGGTTCGCTTCCTCCAGCAGCCATTCCCACAGCGGCTTCCAGTGCAGCCGGTGCTTCTCGTGCACATAGAAGCGCAGGAAGATCTTGTCCATCGCACCCTCCGATGGCGGCGCGCTCAGGCCGCCGCGAGCCACGCGCGCGCGGTCCACATGCCGAGCGCCGTCAGCGCGAACGATCCAGTCAAGTGTAGGGCAGCCACCGCAAACGCCCATCCGAATTCGCCCTGCACCGCATGCGTCATCACTTCGACCGAATAGGTCGAGAACGTCGTGAGGCCGCCGAGAAAGCCCGTGATCACGAACAGCCGCCACTCGGGTGGCAACCCGACGCGGGTCGTGAACACGACGGCGGCGATGCCGATCACGTAGCCGCCGATCAGGTTCGCGGCGAGCGTGCCGAGCGGCACGGCGGGAAAGAATTCGTTGAGCGCGAGACTCAGGAACCAGCGCAGCAACGCGCCGAGCCCGGCGCCGACGAAGATCGCGACGATCGAATAGAACAAGGGCGCTCCGGGTCGAAGATGCGGCTGGACTCAGCCGCCGGCCCCGGTTGCCCGGGGCGAGGTCCGCTCCCGGACGCCGATGGCGCGGGCGCGGGCGGCACACGCTGAACTGTATGCGGATTCGCCGCGCACCTGCAACGGCGACCACCTGCGGGACGCCGGCCCGTTCGGGACGTTCGGGTCGTGAGTCCGCCCGCAGGCTCACGCGCGTTGCCAGGCTGCGTCGAGCACGCTCAGCGTCGCCAGCGCGCCGCCCTTCAGGCCGATCACGTCCGCCCGGCGGGCATGCGCTTCGCGTGCGTTGATGCGGATCACATCGGCGCCGAGTCGTTCGCTCAGCAGGCGCACGGTCGGAATCGCGGTGCCCGCACCGATCTCGACCACGGCGACGCGCCCGGCCTGCGCGAGCCAATCTTCCAGCGCACGCTCCTGCGCGTCGTAGCGCGCCCCGAGCCAGCCGGTGTCGCCGAACATCAGGATGTTCGGCCGCGCGAGGCCACCGCAGTGCGGGCAGCGCGGCATGTCGCCGACGAGGCGGCAGGTGGCTTCGTCGACGTCCGGCACGAACGGCGCCGCCTCCCACGTGTCGTCCGAACAGGGGCGCAGGCACTGCATCGCGTGGATCGAACCGTGGATCTCGACGATCCGTGCCGGATCGAAGCCGGCTTTCTGGAACTGGCCGTCGACGTTGCTCGTCAGCACGAAGCCGCCGTTCGGCATCGCGTCGATCCAGCGGCGCAGGATCGCGAAGCCCGCATGCGGCTCCGTCGCGCGGTAAAGCGCGAGACGGTGCCCGTAGAAGCCCCACGCGAGCGGCGCGCGTGCGCGGAATGCGTGCGGCGAGGCGATCTCGTGGAATTCGAAACGCTCGTGGCGCAGCGCCGGATACGCACGCCAGAAGCCGTCCGTGCCGCGAAAATCGGGCAGCCCGGAATCGACGCCGATACCGGCGCCGGCCGTCACGAGCAAGGCATCGGCACGCGCGAGCGCGGCGACGGCGGCAGCGACGAGATCGGCGGGCAATTGCGCGGCGGCAGCCGCAGCGGTGGCGTCAGCGGAATCGGAGAACGGCATGATGGGGCGGCGGTAGCGTCGGGCGGTGCGCGGGTGGCGTCGCGATCATACGCCGGTTCGCGTGCGGCGCGGCGTGCGCAATGCAACGGCTTGACCTGCTGCTTGCCCCGCCGCGACGGATGCAGTCAGCCGGCCGATGCCGGGGGCGGCGGGCGGCGCTCCGGCTGGCCGCCTGCCCGCCTGTTCAGCTATCCGGATCGTCCTGCGCGACCGGAATGTCGTCGGCCGCGAAATAGACCGGCTTGGCGAGCTGCCGTGCAAGACCGACGTCCATGTCCGCCCCGCGCGACGCACCGCCGATGCGTAGCACCGCATCGCAGCGGCGCAGCAGCCGGTGCGCGGCCGGATACAGGAACGTCTCGCTGATCGCGTCGCCGACCTGTCGCGACCCGGCCGCGACGGCGAGCGGCAGCGACACCCATTCGCCGATCATCGGCACGTGCCCGCGGCGATACACGGCAAGCGCCGCTTCCTCCAGGCGGTGCAGGTTAGCGGCGATGCGCGCGGGGTCGCCGTCCGTGCCGCTGCGATAGGGGCCAGCGACCAGCACGAGCAGCGGCGTCATGCCGTGCGCGCGCCGGCGGTTTCCCGCAGCGCGACGTACTGGAGCAGCATGATGGTCTTCGCATCGACGATCTCGCCGCGCTCGATCGCGTCCAGCGCCGCCTGCAGCGGCATCTCGACGACCTCGAGATCCTCGCCCTCTTCCGCGACGCCGCCGCCGTCGCCGGTGCGCAGCGACGCATCGTATTCGCCGACGAAGAAATGCAGCTTCTCCGTCACCGAGCCGGGGCTCATGAACGCCTCGAACACCTTGCGCACGCCGCGCACGCGGTAGCCGGTTTCCTCCTCGGCCTCCGCGCGGATGCGGGCTTCGGGCGTCGCGTCGTCGAGCAGGCCGGCGGCGGCCTCGAGCAGCATGCCGTCATGCCCGCTGACGAACGCCGGCATCCGGAACTGCCGCGTCAGCAGCACGTCGCCCGTCCCGGCATTGCGCAGCAGGATCGTCGCGCCATGGCCGCGATCGTAGGTCTCGCGGCTCAGGCGCTGCCACGTTCCGTCGCGGCGCAGGAAATCGAACGTCACCTTCTTCAGCACATACCAGTCATCGGACAGCACCGTCGTATCGACGATGCGGACACGGTCCCGCGTTGCAGCCATCCCAGCCTCCGATTCGACAAAAGACGGCGCTCATGGTAACGTGCATATTCGTGCAACTTCAAGAAAATTCGTGCAAACACGATGCTGACGACACAACGCAAGAAAGCGATCCTCGACACACTCGCGCGCGACGGCCAGGTGCTGGCGGTCGAACTGAGCACGCAATTCGGCGTGTCCGAAGACACGGTCCGCCGCGACCTGCGTGAGCTCGCGTCCGAGGGGCTGCTGCAGCGCGTGCATGGCGGTGCGCTGCCGGCATCGCCCGCCGTTGCGCCGTTCGCGCAACGCGAGGCGCTCGAGACGGCAGAGAAGCGGCGCATCGCGCGGCGGGCCGCGGAGATGATCGCGCCCGGGCAAGTGGCGATCGTCGACGGCGGCACCACCTCGGCGCTGCTCGTCAGCCAGTTACCGTCCGACCTGCGCGCGACGATCGTCACGCACAGTCCGAGTGTCGCGGTGGCGCTCGCCGCGCATCCGTCGATCGACGTGATCCTGATTGGCGGGCGGCTCTACAAGCATTCGATCGTGGCCGTCGGCGCGGCGGCGATGGAGGGCATCGCGCGCATCCATGCGGACCTGTACTTCATGGGCGTCACGGGCGTGCATCCGGTCGCGGGGCTCAGCACCGGCGATTTCGAGGAAGCGGCGATCAAGCGCGCGCTGGCCGAACGCGCGGCCGAGACGGTCGTGCTCGCGTCGCAGTCGAAGCTGCGCGCGGCGTCGCAGTTCGTGATCGGCGAGCTCACGCTGGCGCATACCGTCGTGGTCGAAAAGGAAACCGACGCCGCACTGACGAAGCCGATCGAGGCGGCGGGGGTGACGGTCGTGCGCGCGTAGCGGCGACGGGATGCACCCGCGAGGGGAGTTGCGGATCACGCTGACGCATATCGTGGCGATCGAAAAGGAAACCGACGCCACGTTGACGAAGCAGATCAAGGCGGCAGGGGTGACGATAGTACGCGCGTAGCGGCGACGGGGTGCGGATGTACGGCGGTGCCGGAAGTGCTGAAGGAATGCATCGGATGTGCCGGATGTCCCGGATGCGCGAATGTGGTGGATATGTGGCTGTGCCGGAACGCCGGAGCGCATCGGATGCGCGGGGACATCGATCGTGCCGGAACACCTCCGTCGACTCGGCCTCGAGCGCGGATCGTGTCACCACCGAGCCCCTGTCAGCGTGCTGACAAGGGCCGCTTGCTAACATGAGCGACCGCCCAACCGTCACGCGCCGCCCGCCCGATGCCCCCGCCCTCCTCCGCCACCTCAACTGCACCGCCGGCACGCGACGCATCGCCGCCCAGCGTCCTCGCGCTGTTCATCGCGTTCTCGCAGATCGGCCTGACCAGCTTCGGCGGCGGGCTCAGCGGGCGAATGATGCGCGACTTCGTCTACGAGCGGCGCTGGCTCGACGAGGAAGCCTTCCTCAACGGCCTCGCGCTGTCGCAGGCACTGCCGGGCGTCAACGTGAAGAACCTCGCGATCTGGATCGGCTACCGGCTCGCCGGATGGCGCGGCGCGGTGGCCGGCTTCACCGGCATCATCGCGCCGCCGGCCGTGCTGATCGTGCTGTTCGGCATCGCGTTCTCGACCCTCACGCGCTTTCCGCTCACGCATGTCGCGCTCGCCGGCGCGGCAGCCGCGGCGATCGGGCTGTCGATCTCGATGGCGATCACGGCCGTGCGCCGGCTGCCGCGTCGCGCGCTGCCGTTCGCGGTGATGGCGCTCACGTTCATATCGGTCGCCGTGCTGCACTGGCCGCTCGTGTGGACCGTGCTGGTCGGCGGCACGCTGAGCGTCGCGCTCGAATACCGCCGCGCGGCCGCGACGCCGGCCGGGAGCGACACGCGATGACCGCATCCCAACGCTACGCCGCGCTGTTCGGCGTGTTCGCGCCGCTGTCGATCGCGACGATCGGCGGCGGACAGGCGATCATCGCCGACATCCAGCGCCAGGTCGTCGACGTGCATCACTGGATGACCGCCACGCAATTCTTGAACGACTTCGCGATCGCGCGGATGGCGCCGGGCCCCGGCTCGCTGCTTGCAACATTGATCGGCTGGCAGGTGGCCGGCTTCTGGGGCGCGGTGATCGCGACGCTCGCGCTGTTCGGCCCGACCGCGTTCCTGATCTACGGCGTCGCGCATCTGTGGCGGCGGCACCAGGGCGCACGCTGGCAGATCGCGCTCGAGGCCGGCCTGCGCCCGGTCGCGGCGGGCATGATCCTCGCGTCGGTGTGGGTGCTGTTGCAGGCGCTCGACGGCGGCTGGGCCGCGCGCGCGATCGCGGTCGCGTCGACGCTGTGCGTGATTTACACGCGCATTCACGCGCTGCTGCTGATCGCGATCGGCGCGCTGTTGCTCGTCGGCGTGCACGCACTCGGCATGTGATGCACGGCGACGCGGCACGCGACGGCGGCCGCGCATGACGCAACCGCTACCTGCACAACGACACGAGCGCGTCCGTACGCTTTTTACCGCTTGCGCGCCCGCTCGCACCCCCCATCGCCTAGACGCCGCGGAACACCGGCGCGCGGCGTTCCGAAAACGCACGCAGCCCTTCGTCGAAATCCGCGCCTTCGCACGCTCGCCGGCGAAGCTCGGCAATCCGTTCGAACGCATCGGCCGGCAACGGCCGCGCGTCCTGCAGCACGCGCAATTGCTCCTTCACCGCGTACACCGCGAGCGGCGCCTTCGCGGCGATCGTGCGCGCGACGTCGAGCGCCGTATCGTCGACGCCGCCCGCGTCGGCCAGCCGGTTCACGAGCCCGTGATGCGCGGCGCGCTCCGCATCGAGCGGCTGCGCGCAGAAGAACATCTCCTTCAGCACGTGGATCGGCAGGTTGTCGTAGAAGCGCAGCAGGCCGCTCGTCGAATACGGCAGGCCGATGTTCGCGGGCGTCATCGCGAAACGCGCGTCGCGCGCCGCGACCACCAGGTCGCAGCTCATCACGAGATCGACCGCCCCGCCCCACGTCGAACCCGACACCGCCGCGATCACCGCGCCCGGATAGGTCCGCACGCGCCGCAGCGCCCGTTCGAGCGGCTTGCCGTAGGCGAGCGGATCGCGATCGTCGGCCAGCTCGCGCAGGTCATGCCCCGCGCTCCAGACATCGCCGCTGCCGTCGTTCGACAGGATCACCACGGGTGGCGGACGGTGTTCGGCCAGTGCATCGAGGTGCGCCACAAGTGCATCGAGCAACGGTGCGTCGAGCGCATGCCGTCGCGCCGGATTCGCGAACCGCACGCGCGCGATCCGCTCGCCGATCATGTCGACCGACACGTTCGACGCCCCTTCGTGTTTCGTCGTGTCGCTCATTGCACGGCCTCCGCCACCGCTTCAGCCTGGAAGATCGCGCGCTCGGCCAGCAGCGCGTCGATTGCGTCGTCGCCGTAGCCCGCTTCGCGCAGCACGTCGACCGTATGCTCGCCGAGCAGCGGCGGCGCATGACGCGTGCGCGGCGCGGGCATGTCGTCGCCCATCCCGCCGAGCGGCGTGACGACCTGGCGCAGCGCGCCGAGCGTCGGATGCGCGACCGGCTCGACCAGCCCGCAATGCGCGAGCTGCGGATCGTCGAACACTTCGTCGAGCGTGTTGATCGGCCCGGCCGGCAGCCCGGCGTCGACGAAACGCTGCGTCCATTCGCGCTTGCCGCGCGTGCGCAGCCGGCTTTCGAGCAACGCTTTCAGTGCGTCGCGGTGTGCGACGCGCGCATCGTTGGTCGCGAAGCGCGGATCGTTCGGCAGCTCGGGCAGGTCCAGCAACTGGCACAGCCGCAGCCACATGTCGGTCGTGATCGGCGCGAGGTTGAGCGGCCCGTCGGCCGTCTCGAACACGCCGTACGGCGCGATCACCGCATGCGCGTTGCCGGTGCGGCGCGGCACGTCGCCGAGGCTCAGGTAGCGTTGCCCGTGCACGCTCAGCAGCGAAACGAGGCTCTCGAGCAGCGACGTGCCGACATGCTGCCCTCGCCCGGTGCGCTCGCGCTCATAGAGCGCCGCCATCACGCCGGTCGCGACCCACATCCCCGAGCTGAGATCGCCGATCGCGGTGCCCGTGCGGGTCGGCTCGCCGTCGGGAAAACCGGTGAGGCTCATCAGCCCCGCATAGCCCTGCGCGATCTGGTCGAAGCCCGGCCAGTCGCGCAACGGGCCGCGCGGGCCGAACGCGGTGACGCTGCCCATCACGAGCCGCGGATCGCGCGCACTCAGCGCGGCATAGCCGAGCCCCATCGCGTCCATCGTCCCCGCCTTGAAATTCTCGATCACGACGTCGGCCTGCGCGATCAGCCGGCGCACGACGTCGAGGCCGGCCGGCTGCCGAAAATCCACGCAGATGCCGCGCTTGTTGCGGTTGCAGGACAGGTAGTACGTGCTCACACCGCGATCGAACGGCCCCCATGCGCGGCTCATGTCGCCGTGCGGCCCCGACTCGACCTTGATCACGTCGGCGCCGAGATCGGCGAGCACCATCGAGCAGAACGGCCCCGACAGCGCGCGGCTCAGATCGACGACCCTGATTCCTTGTAATGCCTGCATTCCGGACTCCTGATATTGATGACTGGGTGTGGCTGGATGGCGAGCGTTCGCGGCGCGCCGCTCATTCGGGCAGCGTTTGGTGACGCGTTTCGACCGCGAACGGCAGGATCAGGATGCCGAGCCCGAACACGGCCGCAGTCCATGCGACCGGCACGCCGAGCGATCCGTAGCCGTGTATCGCGGCGCCGAGCAGGAAATTCACGCCCGCGCCGATGAAGCGGCCGACCGACGCGTTGAACGCGAACGCGGTGGCCCGTACGCGCGTCGGGTACTGCTCGGGCAGCCACAGCGAGAAAATCGCGAAATTACCGCCGAAGAAACCGAGAAACACCAGCGACACCATGAACGCCGCGAGGCCGTTCGGCTGGTAGAACGCCCAGCCGAACGCGAACACGATCGATGCGGCCATGCCCGCGAAATACACGCCGAGCGCGGTGCGCCGGCCGAGCCGCTCGGACAGCCACGGCGCCACCAGGCAGCCGGCGATCGTCGCGCACGACAGGATCGCCGCGCCGATCGATGCAAGCCGCATCGCGCCGATGTGGTCGATACCCGCACGCGCCGCCAGCGTGCTGACCGCGCTCGCCTCGTACACGGAGCCGGCCCACAGCCCGACGATCGCGACGCCGACGAGGCTCGCGCTCGTCACCGTGCGGCGCAGGAAGGCCGGCGCGAAGATCTCGCGCAGCGGATGGGCGCGCCGTGCGTCGGCCACGTCGCCGTCGCGGGCGTCATGCCGGCGCCACTGGCCGGGCTCCTTCACGCGCATCACGGTGAACACCGCGAGCAACGCGGGCGCGAGGCCGCACAGGAACATCGCGCGCCAGCCGTAGGTCGCACCGATCGTGTAGTTCAGGCACGCCGCGATGAAGAAGCCGAAGTAGTAGCCCGTCTGCAGATAGCCTGCGCCCATCTTGCGGCGGTCTTCCGGCCAGCTCTCGGCAACGTAGGTGCCCGCGAGCGCCCATTCGCCGCCGACGCCGATTCCGGCGATCAGCCGGCACGCGGCCAGCGCCCACACGTCGTGCACGAACGCGGCCGCGCCGGTGAACACCGAGTAGATCAGGATGCTCGCGGCGAGCGTGCGCACACGGCCGAAGCGGTCGGCGAGCGGCCCCCAGACGAACGACAGCCCCCAGCCGATCAGGAACAGCGCGAACAGGATCGAGCCGTACATCCCGAGATTCGCGGGCGTCGCCGCGATGCCGGACGCCGGCAGCAACTCGGTCAACGCGGGAATCAGCACCAGTGCATAGATCACCGAATCCACGCCGTCGAGCACCCAGCCTGCATACACGGCCCAGAAGCCCTTGACCTGCTCGCGCGTGAGCGGCGTGCGCCGCGGCTTCGCGCCGGCCGCCGGCGCGTCGATCGCCTTGAACATCTTCGTCTCCTTGCCGGCGGGGCCGGCGCTTTTGCCGCGTCCGGTCCGGGATGGCCGGGAGGCTGGCTCTTTTGTGAGACGAGTATAGAAACACCATCGATCGGGGAAAAATATGATATTCATCTTGCTCGATCGGATTGGCTTATGGCTCGAATCGGGAGACGGCGATGGACTTGAGGCAGTTGCGCTATTTCGTGAAGGTCGTCGAATGCGGCAACGTCACGCATGCGAGCGAGGCGCTGCATGTCGCGCAGCCGGCGGTCAGCCAGCAGATGCGCAATCTCGAACAGGATCTCGGGATGCAGCTGCTCGAACGCAGCGTGCGCGGCGTTGCGCCCACCGCCGCCGGCCGCACGCTGTACCAGCACGCGCTCGAGCTGCTGCGCCAGGCCGACGGCACGCGCGAGCTGCTGCGCCGCGATGCCGACACGCCGCAGGGCCGCGTGACGGTCGGCATGCCGTCGAGCACCGCGCGCGTGCTGGCCATCCCGCTCGCCCGCGCGGTGCGCGACCGCTACCCCGGCATCATGCTGGAACTGATCGAGGCGCCGAGCGCCGATCTCGACACGCTGCTCGAACGCACGCGGCTCGATCTCGCGATCGTCGTCGACGCGGTCGACACGCGCGGCATCGCGGTCCACCGGCTGCTGACGGAAACGCTGTACCTGATCACGTGGCCCGGGTTCCCGGTGCCGGACGATCCCGTGCCGCTCGACGCGATCGCGCGGATGCCGCTCGTGCTGCCGAGCGCGCCGAACACGATCCGCAACCGCGTCGACTGGGCGATGCGCGAGGCCGGGCTGTCGTACGCGATCAGCTTCGAGGCGAGCTCGACCGGGCTGCTGTTCGCGGCCGTGATGGCGCAGCTCGGCGTGACGATCCTGCCGTGGACGGCCGCGCACGTCGAGATCGAGGAGCGCAAGCTCAAGCTGTCGACGGTCGCGCACCGGCTGTTCGTGCGCGACCTGTCGCTGTGCTGGCACGATACGGCGCTCGTCAGCAACGCGGTGCAGAAGGTGAAAGCGGAGATCGTCCGGCTGTTCGACACGCTCGGGCAGCGGCCCGAGTGGGCATTGACAACGCCCCCGGGCGCCCCTTAACGTTTCGTTCATCGTAACCATCACCGGTTCAGCTTAAGAGGTTGTCGGCCCGCTCGTGCTCGACACCTCTGCCTTCACCGAAGGCCTGCTGCTTGGCGCCGGACTGTTCACGTCCGTCGGCCCCAAGGACGCTTTCGTCATCAAGCGCTCGATCTCGAGCCCCTATCTGCTTTCCATCGCCCTCGTCTGTGCAGGCAGCGACGCGCTGCTGATCGCGCTCGGCGCGCACGGGTTGTCGTCGTTGCTGTCGCGACATCCTGGCGTGGTGTCGGCCGCGCTGTGGACGGGCATCGCGTATCTCGCCGGCTATGGCCTGCTCGCGCTGCGCTCGGCGATCCGGCGACGACAGCCGGAGCACGTCGACGGTTCGCGCACGGGCAGCGAACCCACGCGCTCGCGCACGGTGTTCGCGACCGCCGCCGTCTCGCTGCTCAATCCGTATGCGTGGATCGACACGGTGCTGCTGCTCGGCACCGTGATCGTGAGCCACACGCCCGCGGCGCGCGCGCCGTTTGCGATCGGCGCGATGACGGCTTCGCTCGTCTGGTTCCTGATGCTCGCGTATGGCGCCCGCGCATGCCGCGCGTGGTTCGCCCGCACGCTCGCATGGCGCATGCTCGATAGCTTCGTCGCGGTGATGATGCTGGGCTTCGCGGTGCGTTTCGCGATCGATGCGCTTCAGGCGTCAGCAGCCCGATAACGTGCGAAACACATCGTGCGCGCCGGCGTGCAGCTCGAAGCCGATGCCCGGCGCCTGCGGCACGCGTGCGTATCCGGCGTCGACGCTTGCGCCATCGGCCAGTCCGCTGAACGGATGAAACGCGAACGGACTGACTTCCGCGCCGCCGAGCCCGAGCGCCGCGACGACATGCAGCGAGAACAGGTGGCCGCCATGCGGCCAGAACGCATCGCGCCGCCAGCCGCGCGATGCGAAGTGGTCGACGATCTGCAGATAGCCCGGCAGCCCGTAGCCATGCACCGGATCGAATACGAGCACGTCGCGCTCGGGGCGCAGGCCGCCGTAGCGGTCGAGCAGCTTCGCTTCCGCGAGCGAGAACAGCGCCTCGCCGGCCGCGATCGGCGATGCGTAGCGCGCGGCGATGTCCGCCTGGAGCGGCAGGTCGAGCGGATCGCAGATGTCCTCGAACCACCAGAGATCGAACGGCGCGAGCATCGCGGCGGCGGCTTCTACGGTCGTCGCGTCGTACGTGTTCATCGCGTCGACCGCGAGGTGCGAACTGTCCGCCAGTTGCGTGGCGGCCGCTTCGATGCGCCTGCGGTCCTGATCGAGATCCGCGCCACCGATCTTGATCTTCGCGTGCGTGTAGCCGAGATCGGCGATGCGGCGCATTTCGTCCGACAGACGCGCAAGATCGTCATGCGGATAGCGGTAGCCGCCGCCGGCGTACACATGCACGCGTGGGGCGGCCGTGCGTTCAAGTCGGTCGGCGAGAAAGCGAGCGAGCGGCAGGTCGGCGATCTTCGCGGCGGCATCCCAGATCGCCATGTCGAGCGTGCCGACTGCAACGCATCGTTCTCCGTGACCACCGGGCTTCTCGCCGGCCATCATCGCGCGCCATGCGCGGAACGGGTCGAGGTTCGTGCCGGCTTCGTCGGCGAGTGAGTCGGCGGCCGTCAGCAGGCGCGGCGCAAACCGTTCGCGAATCAGGCCGCCCTGCGCAAAACGGCCGATCGACGCGTAGCCGTAGCCCGTCACCGGGCGGCCATCGCGCACGACGTCGGTGGTAACCGCGACAACGCTCGTCGTCAGGCCGCCGGACGGGATCGCCGGATCGGCATAGCGGGACACGGGAATCGCTCGTTCGTGGATCGCGGTGATGCGCATGGTCGGGGTTCCGAGAGTGGCAGCCGAGGCGCTGGCAAACGACGTACGCGATGCGGCCGGAACGATGGGCGAACCGCTGCATCATAGGCGCTGTCGCCGCAGGCTGCAGGCGAGCGTTACCGTGGCGGACGATCGCGCTGCAGCCGCTGGGTGAGCGCCGAGAAGTCGGCCTGGATCACGGCAAAGATGAATGCAGTGGACATCCCGAACAGCAGCACGCCGCACGACGATTCGATCGCGCCGAGCATTCGCCAGTTCGCGGCGGGCACGATGCCTGACGCGCCCCGCGTCGACATCGTGTCGATCGAGAAGAACAGCGCATCGCTGAATGAACCGATCGCACCGACCTGCACGAACGTCGCGCCCCACGCGATCGCCTCCAGCGTATGCAGCAGCCCGAGCGCGATACAGATTAGCGCGATGATGCCCGTCACCTGGCGCAGTTGTTGGTGGATGTCGTCGCGGCGCACGTCGAGCGCTTCGCGAAGCCGGCGCGCGACGACCGCCAGGCCGACCATCGCCGCGGTGTGCACGAGGATCGTGGTCATGCCGAGCAGGATGCCGATCGTCCAGCTTTCCATGGGAGGCCTTTGGGGTCGGGGGCGGCAGCGGGGGATGGGCGGAAGATTAACACCGGCGCCGCGCAATGGCGCGGGCGGGTGGCAATGGGTTTCCGGCGGCCGCACCGGGCGCGACGTCAGGCCATGCAATCGGCACGCTCGGCACTTCCGGCCCTTTCGGGAGCGACGCTTGATATGTGCGCCTGCTCAGCCTCGCTGAAAGAAACGCGGCCACACTCGGCGAGCTGTTTCCGAACCGGGACGCGTTCTATTGAGCCGGAATCCTCCGCTTGCCCTCCCGGCTCCGGGAACCGGGAAGGGATCCGGCGACGCAGGGATGCGTCGCTCGAATCGACCGGCCCGCTCAGGCAAAGACGAAGTACTTGCGCACCGTTTCCACCACTTCCCACGTGCCTTTCATGCCGGGTTCGATCACGAACACGTCGCCGGCCTTCAGGTGCACCGCCTCCTCGCCTTCCGGCGTGATGATGCAGTAGCCGTCGAGGAAGTGGCAGTACTCCCATTTTTCGTAGTTCACCTCGAACTTGCCCGGCGTGCAGATCCAGGTGCCCATGATCTTGCTGCCGTCCTTCGAGAGGTAGGCGTTCAGGTTCACGGTGTGCGGATCGCCGCCGATGCGCTTCCACTTGGTCGCATCGAGGACGGGGGTCGGGCAGGTTTCGCGCAGAACGGTGATGAAATCGGACATGTCGGCTCCAGACTAACGATCGTGTAAGAGGCCTGTCACGTTAGTTCGAAAGCGCCGTGGGGACTTGCATGCTTCCGACGCGGAGTCGTCTATTTTCGACACCGGCCTGCGGGCGGGCACGCCGTCGTTCGGTTCCGCGTTGCGCCGACGAACCGCTTCCAGCCGATCCCTTTCTGACGACCATTTTCAGCGGTGCCACCGCACCTCCGTCGAGCGTTACCGGCATCGAAGCCACCACCCAAAACACGCACACTTGCCACATCTCGGCCAAACCCTGTAGAATTGCGCGTTCTGCGGGCGTCGTATAATGGCCATTACCTCAGCTTCCCAAGCTGATGACGTGGGTTCGATTCCCATCGCCCGCTCCACTTTCCGGCTGCATCGCAGCCTGCGCATGAGCCGCCTCGTCGAAGGCGGCTTTTTTGTACCATGTGCCGGTTCCCCCGGCGCACTGCTGCGCGCAACGGGCCCTCGCCCGCAACCGAGCCTTTCTCTGTCACCGATGATGCACGACGATCCGAACGAAGCCGGCCTGCCGCCGCACGACGACGCCATTCCCGATGAAGCCGCCGAAGGCGCCGACGCAGTCAATCCGCTGCACCACCGCCGCATCCGCAGCTTCGTGACGCGCGCCGGCCGCGTGTCGACCGGCCAGCGCCGCGCGATGGACGAACTCGGCCCGCGCTTCGTGGTGCCGTATGCGCCGGAACTGCCCGACTGGAACGCCGTGTTCGGCCGCAGCGCACCGCGCATCCTCGAGATCGGCTTCGGCATGGGCGCATCGACCGCGGAAATCGCCGCGAACCGCCCCGGCGACGACTTTCTCGGCGTCGAGGTGCACGAGCCGGGCGTCGGCGCGTTGCTGAAGCTGATCGGCGAGCAGGATCTGTCGAACATCCGCATCATCCAGCACGACGCGGTCGAAGTGCTCGAGCACATGCTCGCGCCGGAAAGCCTCGACGGCGTGCACATCTTCTTCCCCGACCCGTGGCACAAGGCGCGCCACCACAAGCGCCGGCTGATCCAGCCGCCGCTCGTCGCGCATCTCGCGTCGCGCCTGAAGCCCGGCGCGTACATTCACTGTGCGACCGACTGGCAGAACTACGCAGAACAGATGCTCGACGTGCTCGGCGCGGAGCCGACGCTCGAAAACACGGCCGCCGACTACGCGCCGCGCCCCGACTACCGCCCGGTGACGAAGTTCGAACGGCGCGGGCTGCGGCTCGGCCACGGCGTGTGGGATCTGGTGTTCCGCAAGCGCGCTGGCTGAGCCCTCCCGCTGGGTCGGGCGCACGCCGCCCTGCTCCGGACAAGCAAAAGCCCGACCGGCCTACGCCGATCGGGCTTTTGCTTTTTCATGCGAGGCGCGCCCGCCTTCGTGTTCGCGTCACGCCCAGTTCAGCCAGCCGCTGTACCCGACCAGCAGCACGAACAGCCCGAACGCGATCCGGTACCACGCGAACACCGTGAAATCGTGCGTCGCGACGTAGCGCAGCAGCCAGCGCACGCACACGAACGCGCTGACGAACGCCGCGACGAGGCCAAGCGCGAACAGGCCGAGCGAATCGACGGTGAACGCCTGCCAGTCCTTGACGGTTTCATAAAGTGTCGCGCCGAAGATGATCGGGATCGCGAGGAAGAACGAGAATTCGGTGGCGACGCGCCGGTCGAGGCCGAACAACATCCCGCCGATGATCGTCGAGCCCGAGCGCGACATGCCGGGAATCAGCGCGAAGCACTGCGCGATGCCGACCTTGAGCGCGTCGAGCGGCGTCAGCGCATCGACCGACACCACGCGCGGCGGCTCGCTGCGTTCGCGCTGCCGCGCCTCGGCCCACAGGATGATCGCGCCGCCCACGACGAGCGCGAACGCAACGGGAACCGGCGAGAACAGCACGGCCTTGATCTTCTTCTCGAACAGGAGGCCGAGCGCAATGGCGGGAATCGTCGCGATCACGACGTTCAGCGTGAAGCGCCGCGCGTCGGGCCGGCTCGGCAGCCCGGACACGATGGACGCGATCCGTTGCCGGTATTCCCAGCAGACCGCGAGGATCGCGCCGAACTGGATCACGACGTCGAACGTCTTCGCGTGTGAATCGTTGAAATTCAGGAAGCTGCCCGCAACGATCAGGTGACCGGTGCTCGACACCGGCAGGAATTCCGTCAGCCCCTCGACGACGCCGAGGATCAAAGCCTTGCAGATCAGGATCCAGTCCATCCGTGGCCCAACTCCGAAATGGTCGAATGAATGAGCCACTCTTCCACGCGCGGCCCCCCTCCGGCCGAGCGCGGTGCGTCGTCACTTTTCGACGATCGCCACGCGTATGCCGTTTGTAAGAATCGTAATTGTACCGGGTTCGTAGTTCACCCCGGCAAATTGCAGCTGTTCGGGCTTGAACGTGTAGATCGGGTAGTTGGTCAGCAACTGCGTCGCGAGCAGGCCGGCGGCCGCGCCGACCTGCTGCGCGTACATCTGCGCGTCGCCGTCGAGCGCGAGGCTGTCGACGGCCGGCGACTTCAGCACGACCGAGCGGCTCGGCGCGTCGTAAGCCAGCTGGCCCGACACGGTGAACTTGCCGCTGACGGGCGCACGCAGGAACGGGCTCACGAAATGCGCGTCGAGCTGCACGGCCACGCGGTTCTGGTCAGGCAGCAGGTTGACGGCCGGGTTCGCGAGCGACACGTCGACGACCTGCGCGACCGTCTTCTGGTACGGGAACTTGCGCGCGACGGCTTTCTGCACGTCACCGCGCGAGAACGTGTAGTGATCGGGGATGAACGGGAACGTCGACGCGCACGCGGCGAGCGACAGCGTCACGCCGATGGCGCCGACGGTTGCGGCGAAAAAACGGCGCCGGCCGGGCGCGCAAGGTGCGGTCATACTGAACACTCTCCTGGTTGCGACGGCCGCGTCGCGGCCTCGAGACGCGTGAGCCACGCGAGCGCGTCGTCGCGCGACGCGCCGCACATGTCCGCGGCCGGCTGCAGCCCGGAGCAGCACGCGGGCCGCTCGGGTCGGCCGAAGATCCGGCAGCGCAGATCGTCGCCGAGCTGCACGCAGCGCACGCCGGCCGGCTTGCCGCCGGGCATGCCCGGAATCGGGCTGGAAATCGACGGCGCGATGCAGCACGCGCCGCAGCCCTCGCGGCACGCATGCGGCGGCGGGACGGCTGACGCCGGGCGGACAGGCAATTCGACGGACACTCGGCTCTCTCGAACGAACAACAAAAAACGGTGCGGCAACCGGACGCGGTGCCGGCAGCCCCACCCCGCATTGTGCCATCGCCGGCTGCGACGTTATTACACAATGCAGCCCAATCGCGCGTTTATATACTCGAAAGCATCTAAAAAGCGCGAGACCGTCATGCATTCTGGTTCTGCCGACACACTGTTCCGTCCCGATTTGCTCGCGAAATACGGCGCGAACGGGCCGCGCTATACGTCGTACCCCACCGCGCTGCAGTTCCGCGACGATTTCGACCCGGCCGACTACGTGCGCGCGGCAACCGACCCCGGTGCATTGTCGAGCGAGCTGTCGCTGTACTTCCACATCCCGTTCTGCAACACCGCGTGCTTCTACTGCGGCTGCAACAAGATCGCGACCAACAACCACCGGCGCGCGCGCCCGTATCTCGACCAGCTCAAGCGCGAGATGGCGCTGCAGGCCGCATTGTTCGATCCCGCGCGCCCGGTCACGCAGCTGCACTGGGGCGGCGGCACGCCCACCTTCCTGTCCGACGACGAAACGGCCGAGCTGATGGCGGCCACCCGCGAGCACTTCGGGCTCGCGCCGGATGCCGACGCCGAATTCTCGATCGAGATCGACCCGCGCACGGTCACGCCCGCGACGCTCGTCCACCTGCGCAACATCGGCTTCAACCGGCTGAGCCTCGGCGTACAGGATTTCGATCCGGTCGTGCAGCAGGCGATCAACCGCATCCAGCCGCTGGCGATGACGGCCGACCTGCTCTCCGCCGCGCGCACGACGGGCTTTCATTCGGTGAGCGTCGACCTGATCTACGGGCTGCCGCACCAGACCGTGTCCGTGTTCGCGCGCACGCTGGAAACGATCATCGAACTCGCACCCGACCGGCTGTCGGTGTTCGGCTACGCGCACATGCCGCACCTGTTCAAGATGCAGCGGCAGATCGACGACGCGACGCTGCCGCCGCCGGAAACGCGCATCGCGCTGCTCGGCCTCGCGATCGACATGCTGACGTCGGCCGGCTACGTGTACATCGGGATGGACCACTTCGCGCGGCCGTCCGACGAACTCGTGCGGGCGCAGAAGAACGGCACGCTGCAGCGCAATTTCCAGGGCTACAGCACGCGCGCGGATACCGACCTCGTCGGCTTCGGCGTGTCGTCGATCGGCAAGGTCGGCGACGTCTACGCGCAGAACGCGAAGGACCTGCCCGCGTACGGCGCCGCGCTCGACGCGGGCCGGCTGCCGATCGCGCGCGGCGTGCGGCTCACGCCCGACGACCGGCTGCGCCGCGACGTGATCACGCAGCTGATGTGCAACCTCGACCTGCCGTTCTCGCACGTCGAGGCCGCGCACGGCATCCGCTTCGCCGAACACTTCGCGCGCGAACTCGACGCGCTGCTCCCGTTCGAGCGCGACGGGCTGCTGACGGTCGCGGCCGACCGCCTAACGATCCATCCGGCCGGCCGGATGGTCGTGCGCAACATCGCGATGGCATTCGACGCGTATCTCGGCCAGATGCCGCAGCAGCGCTACTCGCGCACGGTCTGAGCCTGACGGGCCCGGCCGGCCGCACGCGGGCGGCCGGTTTGATACAGTGTGGGGCTTACCGCCCCGCCAGAATCCGCACGATGCGCACCACCAAAGCGACCCACGCGGTCGAACGCCTGAAGACCCGCTCCGGCAACCCGCAATTCGCGGCCGTCGCGATGGCGGGCGGCCTGTTTTATCTCGTCGACCGCTCCGGCGGCACCGCCGAGAAGCGCTGCGAGCCGCTGCCGCTCGACGAGTTCGTCAAGTTCGTCGACGAATTCGGCCCCAAAAAACCGCGCAAGGCGAGCAAGCTCGACCTCGCGTTCGAGGCGCAGATCAAGAAGAGCAAGGGGTAAAGGTCTGTTGCAGGCCGCCTGAAGGCTTCGCGGCCGCCCCGTTTGGTACAATCACGAAGTTTCTCTATCCCCGCTGATGGCCGACGAGGCTGCGTGACCACACCATGAATATCGAAAACGCGCGTTTCAACATGATCGAACAACAGATCCGGCCGTGGGACGTGCTGGATCTCGACGTCCTGGGCCTGCTGTCGATCGTCAAGCGTGAAAACTACGTTCAGGCCGAATACCGCGATCTCGCATTCGCCGATCTCGAACTGCCGCTGCCGGGTGGCGGCAAGATGCTGTTCCCGCGCGTCGAGGCACGCGTGCTGCAGGAGCTGACGGTCAAGAAGCACGAGAACGTGCTCATCATCGGCGCCGGCTCGGGCTACCTGGCTGCGCTGTTCGCGCACCGCGCGCAGCACGTGACGGCCGTCGAAATCGACCCGACCAACGCGAAGTTCGCGGAAGACAACCTGCGCAACGACGGCGTGACCAACGCGGAAGTCGTCCTCGGCGACGGTTCGCGCGGCTGGGCCGGCAAGGCGCCGTATGACGTGATCTGCGTCGCGGGCGGCCTGCCCGTCGTGCCGCAGGAAATGCTCGAACAGCTGAAGGTCGGCGGCCGCCTCGCGGCATTCGTCGGCGGCCGTCCGGTGATGAAGGCGCAGATCATCACGCGCATCGACGACAAGCAGTACCGCGTCGCCGACGTGTTCGAAACGTACATCGACCACCTCGTCAACGCGATCGAGCCGTCGCGCTTCAAGTTCTGAGCGGCGGAGCCACCATGCAGATCCTGACGGCCGCGATGCTCGCGGAATGGCTCGGCGACAAGGCGCGCCCGGCGCCGGTCGTGCTCGACGTGCGCGAACCGTGGGAAATCGCGACCGCGCACATCGCTGGCAGCGTATCGATCCCGATGCAGCAGATTCCCGCGCGCAGCGAAGAGCTCGACGACGAAGCGGAAATCGTCTGCGTGTGCCATCACGGGATGCGCAGCGCGCAGGTCGCGATGTTCCTCGAATCGCGCGGCTTCACGAAGCTGTACAACCTGCAAGGCGGGATCGACGCGTGGTCGCGCGACGTCGATCCGGCCGTGCCGCGTTACTGATCCTGCCCGCGGCGCATCACGCGCCGCCGCGCCGATCGGCACCCTGCCGCCGGCCACACTGATCCCCCGAACGGGCACGCATCGCGTGCCCGTTGCTCTTTTCCGCTCCGGTCAGCCACCTCAACAGCGCTGCGCCCGCGCCCTGCCTGCGTGGTGCGAAGTCATGGTGCACGACGGCTCCCGCACCGCGTGCAGGTGCAGGCACCGGAACGGGGAACCCCGACCGTGCACCATTTGCGCCCGTGAACCTGCACCGCGACGGACCGCGCATGCTGCACGACGCGTCATGCGCACCGTCCCGACGCCCCGCACCGCCCCGCGCAGGCACGCCGGACGTGCATCCGCACGACTGGCACATGCCTTGCGTTACTCGTTGGCCGACGCCTTCACGGCGCGCATATCCAACACGACAAGGGGATCCCGATGAAACGTCGCAGTCTGTTGAAGTTCGGTTCGATGGCCGGCGCACTCGCGCTCGCGGGCAAGAGCCCGTTCGCTCACGCGGCTGACGCGGGCACCGGCCCGATCAAGGTCGGCATCCTGCACTCGCTGTCGGGCACGATGGCGATCTCGGAGACGTCGCTGAAGGACACCGCGTTGATGACGATCGCCGACATCAACAAGAGCGGCGGCGTGATGGGCCGCCAGCTCGAACCCGTGGTGGTCGATCCCGCGTCCAACTGGCCGCTGTTCGCGGAGAAAGCGCGCCAGTTGCTCACGCAGGACAAGGTCGCGTGCGTGTTCGGCTGCTGGACGTCGGTGTCGCGCAAGTCGGTACTGCCGGTGTTCGAGGAACTGAACGGCCTCCTCTACTACCCGGTGCAGTACGAAGGCGAGGAAATGTCGCGCAACGTGTTCTACACGGGCGCCGCGCCGAACCAGCAGGCGATCCCGGCCGTCGAGTACCTGATGGGCGCGGAAGGCGGCGGCGCGAAGCGCTTCTTCCTGCTCGGCACCGACTACGTGTATCCGCGCACGACCAACAAGATCCTGCGCGCGTTCCTGAAATCGAAGGGCGTGAAGGACGCGGATATTCAGGAGGTCTACACGCCGTTCGGCCATAGCGACTATCAGACCATCGTCGCGAACATCAAGAACTTCTCGCAAGGCGGCAAGACGACCGTGATCTCGACGATCAACGGCGACTCCAACGTGCCGTTCTACAAGGAACTCGGCAACCAGGGGATCAAGGCGACCGACGTGCCGGTCGTCGCCTTCTCGGTCGGCGAGGAAGAGCTGCGCGGGATCGACACGAAGCCGCTCGTCGGCCACCTCGCCGCGTGGAACTACTTCATGTCGGTGAAGAACCCGACCAACACGAAGTTCAAGGACCAGTTCGCCGCGTGGGTGAAGGCGAACAACCTGCCGGGCGGCGCGAAGCGCGTGACCAACGACCCGATGGAAGCGACCTACGTCGGCATCCATATGTGGAAGCAGGCCGTCGAGAAGGCGAAGAGCACCGACGTCGACAAGGTGCGCGTCGCGATGATCGGCCAGACCGTCGCCGCGCCGTCGGGCTTCACGCTCGCGATGGACGGCAACCATCACCTGCACAAGCCGGTGATGATCGGCGAAATTCGCGGCGACGGGCAGTTCAACGTGGTGTGGAAGACCAAGACCGCGGTGCGCGCGCAACCGTGGAGCCCGTTCATCGCGGGCAACCAGGGCAAGCCGGACATCGTCACGTCGATCCCGGCCTTCCTGCGCCGGCAGCGCGCGGCGCTCGCCTGATGCAGCGCAGTACGTCGCGTGTCACGCGCGACGTACTGCTCGCACGCCGATGCCGACCCCGCTGCACGGGCCGCGCTTGCCGTGACGAACCGCACGCGCCCGCGCATCGCCGCACGCATCCGCTTTCCCACGCCCGACAGGATTTCCCGATGCCTACACGCTTTCGCCGAGCCGCCGCCGCGATCGTCGCGTGCGCTGCCCTCGCGGGCGGGTTGCCGCACACCGCGTTCGCGCTGACGGCCACCGATACCGCCGCGCTCGCCGGCGACGACTTCGATGCGAAGACGGCCGCGATCGAACGGCTCGCCGCCGACGCCGATCCGCGCGCCGTCGCACTGCTCAACGCGCTGTCGACCGGCGACGCGCTCGCGACCGGCGACGGCCGCCTGCTGATCCAGACCGGCGACACCGCACACGACGCGCTCACGCAAGCCGCGACGCCGGCCGGCGACGCGCAGCCCGTGATGCTGAACAACCTGCTGCGCACGAAGATTACGGGCGCGCTGTCGGGGCTCGCGCTCGCGTCGCCCGACGTCGCCGCACGCCGCGACGCGATCGATGCGTTGCTGAAATCGCCCGACCCGGCGCTCAAGCCGATGATCGACCGCGCCCGTGCAAAGGAAACCGATCCCGCACTGAAACGCCGCCTCGATGCGTTGTGGGCGATCGCCGCGCTGCACGACGCCGATCCGGCGAAGCGCCTCGAAGCCGCGCAGGTGGTGGCCGCGCGCCAGGACCTCGACATGATCGAGCAGTTGCGCCCGCTCGTCGCGAAGAACGCCGACGGCAGCTACGCGGAGCCCGACGCGCGCGTGCGCGACGCCGCGCAGCAAGGTCTCGACACGTTGCACGCGTTGCAGCGCCGCGGCGAGATCGTCGGCACGCTGTTCGCCGGACTGTCGCTCGGCAGCGTGCTGCTGCTCGCCGCGCTCGGCCTCGCGATCACGTACGGATTGATCGGCGTGATCAACATGGCGCACGGCGAATTCCTGATGATCGGTGCGTACGCAACCTATGTCGTGCAGACGCTGATCCAGCGCTATGCGCCCGGTGCATTCGACTGGTATCCGCTCGTCGCGGTGCCGGTGTCATTCGTGACGGCCGCGCTCGTCGGCATCGTGCTCGAACGGCTCGTGCTGCGACACCTGTACGGGCGCCCGCTCGAGACGCTGCTTGCCACCTTCGGCGTGAGCCTGATCCTGATCCAGGCGACGCGGATGCTGTTCGGCGCGCAGAACGTGCAGGTCGTGAACCCGTCGTGGATGAGCGGCGGCGTGACCGTGATGCAGAACCTGATCCTGCCGTACAACCGGCTCGCGATCCTCGCGTTCGCGCTCGCCGTCGTATTCGTCGCGTGGGCCGTGCTGACGAAGACGCGGCTCGGCCTGTTCGTGCGCGCCGTCACGCAGAATCGCCGGATGGCCGCGTGCGTCGGCGTGAAGACCGCGCGCGTCGACGCGTATGCCTTCGCGTTCGGCGCGGGCATCGCGGGCCTCGGCGGCTGCGCGCTGTCGCAGATCGGCAACGTGGGCCCCGACCTCGGCCAGAACTACATCATCGATTCGTTCATGGCGGTCGTGCTCGGCGGCGTCGGGCAGATCGCCGGCACCGTGCTCGGCGGCTTCGGGCTCGGCCTCGCGAGCAAGGCGATCGAGCCGTTCTGGGGCGCCGTGCTCGCGAAGATCGCGGTGCTCGTGATGATCGTGCTGTTCATCCAGAAACGTCCGCAGGGCATGTTCGCCCCGAAGGGCCGCAGTGCGGAGGCTTGACGTGACTTCATTCACCCACTCCCTGTCGAACCCGGCTGCCGACTCGCCGCAGCCGGCTGCCGCCGCACGCACGGCAGACGGTTTCGCGCTCGGCCTGCCGCCCCGCCCCGCCCTGCTGTCGCGGCGTGCGTGGCTCGCGCTGATCGCGCTATGCGTCGCGATCGGCATCGGCGTGCCGCTCGCCGCGCTCGTCGCGCCCGAGTCGAGCGCGTTCCATCTGTCCGCGTACGCGATGACGCTCACCGGCAAGCTGATGTGCTACGCGATCGCCGCGCTCGCGCTCGATCTCGTGTGGGGCTACTGCGGGATCCTGAGCCTCGGCCACGGGTTGTTCTTCGCGCTCGGCGGCTATGCGATCGGCATGTACCTGATGCGCGAGATCGGCCGCGACGGCAAGTACGGCAGCGACCTCCCCGACTTCATGGTGTTCCTCGACTGGCACCAGTTGCCGTGGTACTGGAGCGGCACACAGCATCTCGCGTGGGCGCTCGCGCTCGTCGTGCTCGTGCCGGCCGTGCTCGCGTGGGTGTTCGGCTTCTTCACGTTCCGCTCGCGCGTGAAGGGCGTGTACCTGTCGATCATCACGCAGGCCATGACGTTCGCCGCGATGCTGCTGTTCTATCGCAACGAGACCGGCTTCGGAGGCAACAACGGCTTCACCGACTTCAAGCGCATCGCGGGCTTCGCGATCACGTCGCCCGGCACGCGCACGGTGCTGTTGCTGCTGACGTTCGCGACGCTCGTGCTCGCGTTCATCGCCGCGCGCGCGATCGTCACGAGCAAGCTCGGGCGTGTCGTCACCGCGGTGCGCGACGGCGAGACGCGGCTGATGTTCCTCGGCTACAGCCCGCTCGCGTACAAGCTGTTCGTGTGGACGGTGTCGGCCGTGCTGTGCGGGATCGCGGGCGCGCTGTACGTGCCGCAGGTCGGCATCATCAACCCCGGCGAGATGTCGCCCGGCAACTCGATCGAGATGGCGATCTGGGTCGCGGTGGGCGGACGCGGCACGCTGATCGGGCCGATCGTCGGCGCGTTCGCGGTGAACGGCGCGAAGAGCCTGTTCACCGCCTACTTCGCCGAATACTGGCTGTTCTTCCTCGGCCTGATCTTCGTGCTGGTGCCGCTGCTGCTGCCGCGCGGGATCATGGGCCTCGTCGAAACCGTGCTCGCGAAGGGGAAACGCGCATGAACGGAACGGCCCTCTATCAATTCACGCCGCCGCCCGAGGACGAAGGGCGGGCCGTCAGCGGCACCGCGTCGATGGGGCGCGTGGTGCCGGCCGGCATCGACACGTCGCACGGCACGATCCTCTACCTCGAGGATATCGAGGTGAGCTTCGACGGCTTCCGCGCGCTGAAGAAGCTGTCGCTCGCGATCGACGCGGGCGAGCTGCGCTGCGTGATCGGCCCGAACGGCGCGGGCAAGACGACGATGATGGACGTGATCACCGGCAAGACGCGCCCCGATGCGGGCAAGGTGTTTCTCGGCCAGACGATCGACCTCGCGCGGATGAACGAGCCCGAGATCGCGCGCGCGGGCATCGGCCGCAAGTTCCAGAAGCCGACCGTGTTCGAACAGCATCCGGTGTGGGAGAACCTCGAGCTCGCGATGCAGACCGACAAAGGCTGGCTCGCGTCGCTGCGTGCAAAGCTCGATCGCACCGCGCAGGCGAAGATCGAGGAGACGCTCGCGCTGATCGGCCTCGAAAGCCAGGCCTTTCGCGCGGCCGGCGAGCTGTCGCACGGGCAGAAGCAGCGGCTCGAGATCGGCATGCTGCTGATGCAGCGCCCCGCGCTGCTGCTGCTCGACGAGCCGGCGGCCGGGATGACCGACCACGAGACGATGGAGCTCGCCGAGCTGCTGAACACGCTGCGCGGCACCTGCTCGATGATGGTCGTCGAGCACGACATGGAATTCGTCGCGGCGCTCGCGGGCGACACGGGCCGCGTGACGGTGATGGCCGAAGGCGCGGTGCTCGCGCAAGGCACGCTCGACCAGGTCAAGCGCGACGACGCGGTGATCGAGTCTTACCTTGGACGATGATGCGATGCTGAAGATCGATGCACTGAACCAGTACTACGGCGGCAGCCACATCCTGCGCAACGTGAGCCTTGCCGCCGACGACGGCAAGCTCACCGTGCTGCTCGGCCGCAACGGCGTCGGCAAGAGCACGCTGCTGCGCTGCCTGATGGGCGTCGTCGCCGCGAAGAGCGGCAGCGTGTCGTGGCGCGGCACGGCGCTCGGCGCGATGCCGCCGTATGCGCGCGTCGCGGCCGGGCTCGCCTACGTGCCGCAGGGCCGCGACATCTTTCCGCGGCTGACCGTCGAGGAAAACCTGCTCGTCGGCGCGGCGAGCCGGAAGGCGCCGTCCAAGGTGCCCGATCGTATCTACGACCTGTTCCCGGTGTTGAAGGACATGCGCGCGCGACGCGGCGGCGACCTGTCGGGCGGCCAGCAGCAACAGCTCGCGATCGGCCGCGCGCTGATGAGCGAGCCGCAGTTGCTGATCCTCGACGAGCCGACCGAAGGCATCCAGCCGTCGATCATCCAGGACATCGGCCGCACGCTGCGCCAGCTCGTCGACGAATCGAAGATGACCGTGCTGCTCGTCGAGCAGTATTACGACTTCGCCCGATCGATCGCCGACCGCTACTGGGTGATGAGCCGCGGCGAGATCATCGCGGGCGGCGACGCGCACGAGATGGAAGCGAACGGCGTGCGCGAGCTGATCGCGGTGTGACGTGCAGAGATTCCGACCTCGCGATCCTTGCGTTGATTATTTGCGGAACATCAAATGAAGTCGCTATTTTCCACAAACACTCAACGCGTATCCGACCAGGAACATGCGCCGGCTGACGCGGTGACCGACACCACGCCAACAAACCAGGTGTAGCGGCGCCAGCAACGTGGCGTCATTTCCACACCACTTCCCCGAGCGCGCACGGAGCGGATTCGCGGCTCTGCCGCATCTGGCGCTTTCACGGCGCGCGGCATCTGCATTATTGTTGCGGTAGCATCCTCGTTCCCCGCGCCCGTCCCCTGCTTCCCGCCGATGTCCGCCCCCGATTCCCACGCCCCGCTGTCCCGCCCCGCCGTCGCCAAGTCGTGGCGCGGCCGCCTCGAACTCGGCTTCGAGCGGCACGGCGCGCGCACGACGCTCGCGCACCGGCTGCACGACGGCCCGCTGCGCGTGCAGCGGCCGCTGTACCCGGAAGGCGATGCGATCTGCCACGCGGTGATCGTCCACCCGCCGGGCGGCGTCGCGGGCGGCGACCGGCTCGACATCGACATCGCGCTCGGCGACGGCACGCACGCGGTGCTGACGACGCCCGGCGCGACCAAGTGGTACAAGTCGAACGGGCTGGACGCGACGCAGCGCATCGGCATCACGGTCGGCGAACACGCGAAGCTCGACTGGCTGCCGCAGAACAACCTGTTCTTCGACGCGGCGCATGCGTCGCTCGCTTTCACGGTCAAGCTCGGCGCGGGCGCCAGCGCGATCGGCTGGGACGCAACGCAGCTCGGCCGGCAGGCGGCCGGCGAAACCTGGTCGGCGGGCCGCATCGCATCGACTTCAGCGCTCGTCGATGCCGACGGCCGGCCGCTGTGGACCGAACGCGCGCTGCTCGATGCGCACGACCCGCTGCGCGGCGCGCTGCAGGGTCTCGCCGGCTTTCCCGCGTACGGCACGCTGTGGGCCGCCGGCGCCGCGTGCGACGCCGCGCTCGCCGAATCGCTCGCCGCGCGGATGCCGTTCGACGGCACGCTGCGCGCGGGCGCAACCTGCGTGACGCCGGGCGTCGTGCTGATCCGCGCGCTGTCGACGTCGATGGAAGCGTTGCAACGGCACTTCACCGAGTGCTGGCTGCACCTGCGGCCGATCGTGCACGGCGTCAACGCGCGGCCGCTGCGTCTCTGGCAAACCTGAGCGCGGTCATTCCACGCACCGTTTCGGCGCAGCGTCTCGGCCGGCGCTGCACGCTGCCCATGCATCGCGCACCACAAGCGCGCATCCGGCTGCGTTCCATGCACATGGCACGCGCCTTGCTCCTTACATAACCGATACACGACGCACGCAAAACAGCGCGGTGCTACGATGAACCGCGCGTTCGCCCCGTTGCGCACGCACCGATAACAATTACGTTTTCCTGAACGTTTGCCTTCATGAAACTGACTCCCCGCGAGAAGGACAAGCTGCTGATCTTCACGGCGGCGCTGCTGGCCGAGCGCCGTCGCGCACGCGGCCTGAAGCTCAACTATCCGGAGGCGGTCGCCTTCATCACCGCCGCGCTGATGGAAGCCGCGCGCGACGGCAAGACGGTCGCCGAAGTGATGCATTACGGCACGACGCTGCTCACGCGCGACGACGTGATGGACGGCGTGCCGGAGATGATTCCCGACATCCAGGTCGAGGCGACCTTCCCCGACGGCACGAAGCTCGTGACCGTTCATCACCCGATTCCGTGAGGCCCCGCATGATCCCCGGCGAAATCCTCACCGACGACGGCGAACACGAACTGAACGCGGGCCGCGCGACGCTGACGCTCGTCGTCGCGAACACCGGCGACCGCCCGGTGCAGGTCGGTTCGCACTACCACTTCTTCGAGGTCAACGACGCACTGTCGTTCGATCGCGCGGCCGCGCGCGGCTTTCGCCTGAACATCGCGGCCGGCACCGCGGTGCGCTTCGAGCCGGGCCAGACGCGCACCGTCGAACTGGTCGCGCTCGCGGGCGATCGCGCCGTCTACGGTTTTCAAGGCAAGGTGATGGGGCCGCTGTAAGCCGCGCCCCGCTCTTCAGGAACAACACATGACACTACGCTTGAGCCGCCGCGCGTACGCGGAAATGTTCGGGCCGACGACGGGCGACCGCGTCCGGCTCGCCGATACCGAGCTGCTGATCGAGATCGAACGCGACTTCACGACCTACGGCGAGGAAGTGAAATTCGGCGGCGGGAAAGTGATCCGCGACGGGATGGGCCAGTCGCAGCGCGTGGCCGCCGACGTGCCCGACACGATCATCACGAACGCGGTGATCCTCGATCACTGGGGCATCGTGAAGGCCGACATCGCGATCAAGCACGGCCGCATCGCCGCGATCGGCAAGGCCGGCAACCCGGACATCCAGCCGGGCGTGACGATCGCGATCGGCGCCGCGACCGAAGTGATTGCCGGCGAAGGGCTGATCGTGACGGCCGGCGGCATCGACACGCACATCCACTTCATCAGCCCGCAGCAGATCGACGAGGCGCTCGCGTCGGGCGTCACGACGATGCTCGGCGGCGGCACCGGGCCGGCCACCGGCACCAACGCGACGACCTGCACGCCGGGCCCGTGGCACATGGAGCGGATGCTGCAGGCCGCCGACGGCTGGCCGATCAACCTCGGCTTTCTCGGCAAGGGCAATGCGAGCCTGCCGCAGCCACTCGTCGAGCAGATCGCGGCCGGCGCGATCGGGCTCAAGCTGCACGAGGACTGGGGCACGACGCCCGCGGCGATCGACAACTGCCTGTCCGTCGCCGACGACACCGACACGCAGGTCGCGATCCACACCGACACGCTGAACGAAGGCGGCTTCGTCGAATCGACGGTCGCGGCGTTCAAGGGCCGCACGATCCACACGTACCACACCGAAGGCGCGGGCGGCGGCCATGCGCCCGACATCCTGAAGGTGTGCGGCGAGTCGAACGTGCTGCCGTCGTCGACCAACCCGACGCGCCCGTACACGATCAACACGCTCGACGAGCATCTCGACATGCTGATGGTGTGCCATCACCTCGATCCGTCGATCGCCGAGGATCTCGCGTTCGCCGAATCGCGGATCCGCCGCGAGACGATCGCGGCCGAGGACATCCTGCACGATCTCGGCGCACTGTCGATGCTGTCGTCCGACTCGCAGGCGATGGGCCGCGTCGGCGAGGTGATCATCCGCACCTGGCAGACCGCGCACAAGATGAAGGTGCAGCGCGGCGCGCTGCCGGAAGACAGCACGCGCAACGACAATTTCCGCGCGAAGCGCTACGTCGCGAAGTACACGATCAACCCGGCGCTCACGCACGGCATCGCGCATGAAGTCGGCTCGATCGAGCCGGGCAAGTGGGCCGACCTCGTGCTGTGGGAACCGGCGTTCTTCGGGATCAAGCCGACGATGATCCTGAAGGGCGGGATGATCGCGATGGCGCAGATGGGCGACCCGAACGCGTCGATTCCCACGCCGCAGCCGGTCCACTATCGCGAGATGTTCGCCACCCGCGGCGGTGCGCTCGCGCGCACGTCGCTGACCTTCGTGTCGCAGATGGCCGCCGACGCGGGCATCGCGGAGCGCTACGGGCTCGCGAAGCAGATCGTGCCGGTGCGCAACTGCCGCAACGTGACGAAGGCCGACATGATCCACAACGCGTGGCGCCCGTCGATCAGCGTCGACCCCGAAACCTACGACGTGATCGCCGACGGCCAGTTGCTCACCTGCGAGCCGGCCACCGTGCTGCCGATGGCGCAGCGCTATTTCCTGTTCTGACCTGATTGCCGGCTTTCGATTCATGCGCACCCTCGACAAACGCATTGCCCCGAACGTGAAACTCGCCGCGTCGCTCGTCGCGCGCGCGCCGACGCTCACGCTCGCCTATGACGCCCGCTGCAAGAGCCGCCTCGTGGCGACGCTCGACACCGGCGAGGACGTCGCGGTCGTGCTGCCGCGCGGCACGATCCTGCGCGACGGCGACGTGCTCGTCGCCGACGACGGCGCGCTCGTGCGCGTCGCCGCGGCGCCCGAGACCGTGCTGCGCGTGCGCGCCGCCGACCCGCTCACGCTGATGCGCGCCGCGTACCACCTCGGCAACCGTCACACGCCGGTCGAGATCGGCGACGGCTACCTGAAGCTCGAAGCCGACCCGGTGCTCGCGGACATGCTGCGCCGGCTCGGCACGCAGGTCGAGGAGACCCTTGCGCCGTTCCAGCCGGAAGCCGGTGCGTACGGCGGCGGCCACAAGCACGGGCACGACACGACCTTCGCCGAGGACTACGCGCTCGCGCAGCAGGTGTTCGGCGAGCATCACGGCCACGCGCATTCGCACGACCACGACCACGACCATCAGCATGGTCCCGGTTGCGCGCACGGCCACGGCCATGACCACCACTGAACTCGTCGCGCTGCTGCACCTTGCATCGCCGGCGCTGCCGATCGGCGCGTTCAGCTATTCGCAGGGGCTCGAAGCGGCGCTCGACGCGAACCTGATCCACGACGCCGATACCGCGCGCGACTGGATCGCGAGCGGCCTGACCGACGTGCTCGCGCACGGCGAGCTGCCGTTCCTCGCGCATCAACTCGCGCGCTGGCACGCGCACGACGCGCCGGCGCTCGTCGCCGAGAATGCGTGGTTCATCGCGAGCCGCGAATCGGCGGAACTGCGCCGTGAAACCGAACAGATGGGCTGGTCGCTCGCGCAGCTCTGCGCGTCGCTCGAATGGGGCGATGGCGCGCGCCGCGCGACGCTCGCGGCGATTGCGCCGATCGCGCTGCCCACCGCATTCGCGTACGCGGCCGCCGCGCACGACGCGAGCGCCGATGCGGTGCTCGCTGCTTATGCATTCGGCTGGGTCGAGAACCAGACCTCCGCCGCGCTGAAGGCCGTGCCGCTCGGCCAGCTCGCCGGGCAACGCATCATCGTCGCGCTGCGCGACGCGATCGACGCGGCCGTGCGCCGCGCGCTCGCGACGCCGCCCGACGCCGTCAACACGTTCGCGCCGCAGCTCGGCATCCTGTCCGCGCGGCACGAAACCCAGTATTCGCGGTTGTTCCGCTCCTGAACCCGACGCTACCCGCCATGAACGCACCTGCTCCCTCCTCCGCCCGCCGCACGAAGAAACTGCCGCCGCTGCGCGTCGGCATCGGCGGCCCCGTCGGCTCCGGCAAGACCACGCTGCTCGAAATGCTGTGCAAGGCGATGCGCGACCAATACGACCTCGTCGCGATCACCAACGACATCTATACGAAGGAGGATCAGCGGCTGCTGACGGTCGCGGGCGCGCTGCCCGAGGAGCGCATCATGGGCGTCGAGACGGGCGGCTGCCCGCATACGGCGATCCGCGAGGACGCGTCGATCAACCTCGAGGCCGTCGACCGGATGCTGTCGCGCTTTCCCGACGCCGACATCGTGTTCATCGAATCGGGCGGCGACAATCTCGCGGCGACCTTCAGCCCCGAGCTGTCGGACCTGACGATCTACGTGATCGACGTCGCGGGCGGCGAGAAGATTCCGCGCAAGGGCGGCCCCGGCATCACGAAGTCCGACCTGCTCGTGATCAACAAGACGGATCTCGCGCCGCTGGTCGGCGCGAACCTCGACGTGATGGCGTCCGACACGAAGAAGATGCGCGGCGAACGGCCTTACGTGATGACGAACCTGAAGGCGCTCGAAGGCGTCGCGGACGTGATCGCGTTCATCGAGAAGAAGGGTTTGCTGACGGTCTGAGCGACGTGGCGGCGCCTCGCGGTGCCGCCACGCGGGCTTCCGGCGGCATCGCGCCGCCCTCGTCTAGTCGTCGGACGGGTCCTGCACGTCCTGCAGCGCGCGCACGCCGCGTTCGGCGGGCGGCAACAGTGCCGCGAGCACGTCGACCGTGCGCGCGGTCGCGCCGCGGTGCCGCGATGCGAACGCCGCGCCGGCCGCGCCCATCGCGATGCGCCGCGCCTTGTCGGCGAACAGCGCGTCGAGCACGTGCGCGAGATCGAGCGGATCCTCGACCTGCAGCGCCGCACCAGCCGCGACCGCGTCGGCGGTCGCCTGCGTGAAGTTGAACACGTGCTTGCCGATCAGCACCGGCACGCCGACCGCGCATGCTTCGATCAGGTTCTGGCCGCCGAGCGGCAGCAGGCTGCCGCCGATGAACGCGATGTCGGCCGCCGCGTAATATGCGCCGAGCTCGCCCATCGAATCGCCGAGCAGCACCGTCACGTCATCCGGCAGCGGCTCGGCCGCCGGCCGGCCGGACGCGAGCGCGGCCTTGTCTGCCGCCCACGCCGAGCGTCGCACGCACTTGAGGCCGCTGCGCTCGACGAGCGCCTCGACCTCGGCGAAACGCTGCGGATGACGCGGCACGAGCACCAGCAACGCGCCGGGCGTGCGCATCGCCGCGAATGCGTCGAGCACCAGCGCCTCCTCGTTCTCGCGCGTGCTCGCGGCCACCCACACGGGCCGCGTGCCGATCGCCTCGCGCCACGCATGGCCGCGCGCCGCGAGCTCCGGGGGCGTCGTCATGTCGAACTTCAGGTTGCCGAGCACGGTCACGTTGCGCGCGCCGAGCGACGTCAGCCGCTCCGCATCGGCCGGGCTCTGCGCGAGCACGCGCGAGAAGCCGCCGAACACGTCGTGGGTCGCCGCGCCGAACTTCGATGCCCGCCGGAACGAACGCGCGGACATGCGCGCATTGGTCAGCACCAGCGGCACGTCCGCACGGCGGCACTCGTCGATCAGCGTCGGCCACACCTCGGTTTCCATCACGAGGCCGAGCGTCGGCCGCCACGCGCGCAGGAAACGCCGCACCGCGCCGGGCATGTCGTACGGCAGGTAGCAGCGCAGCACGCGATCGCCGAAGATCTGTTCGCCGGTCGCGCGGCCGCTCGGCGTCATGTGCGTGAGCAGGATGCGCGCATCGGGACGCGCGTGCATCAGCGCGTCGATCAGCGGCTGCGCCGCGCGCGTCTCGCCGACCGATACCGCATGCACCCAGACCAGCGGCGCACGGTCGTCGCGCGAGCGGCCGGCCACGTGGCCGAAGCGTTCGCCGATATGTTCGCGATAGCCGCGCTCCTTGCGCGAACGCACGTATAGCCGGATGACGGCGATCGGGGCGACGAGCCACCACAGCGCGCGATAGATCACCCTCAGCATGCCGCGTCCCTTGTCTTGCTTCGACGAAAATGCGCGCTCAAACCAGCGCCCTGCCCGTCAGGCGTTCGAGAATGCCGAGCGGCGCGCATTCGCGGCGCACCATCGCGTCGACCGGCAGGAAGAAGGTCTGTTCGAGCATGAACTGGCCGGACATCACAGCGTGCGAAGTCTGATCGGAGAAACATATCCACACGCAGCCCGGCGGAAACGGCATCGTCTCCTGCGGGCTCGTCTTCTGGTAGTCGAGATCGGCCTTCATGCTGTCGTGCAGGTTCAGCATCAGGTGGTCGTACGCGCTGCGCGGCGACTTCGTCACGTGCAGCAGGTTCAGCAGCCACGCGGCGCCCGGCAACTGCGGCTTGATGTGCGGCAGGAAGCGCTTCGCGACGTCCTCGAACGGCTCGCCGACGCGCCACACGCGCGGCACACCGGCCGGGTTCACGTTCGTGAACACGCGCAGGATGCGCTCGCCGTAGTTGGGCCGCGACGGGAACGCGTCGACGTGCAGGCGGCTGTCGTCCTTGCGCCACGACGTCTGGCGCGTCTCGACCTGCATCAGCCGCAGGCTCGTCGGTGCGACGCGCAGCTTGCCGCGGTATTCGGGAAAGAGGCCGTCGACGAGCGTGCCGGCCTGCTGCTGGAAGCGCGCGACGAGCGCGCGCACCGCCGACTGCGTGACGCTGTCGCCGAGCACGCCGGCGAGCGCGCCGCCGTTCGGCGCGAGGCTGATGTTCTTGCGTTTCGGGTCGGCGAGCGCCGGATCGAGCAGCGCTTCCTCGCCGCCCTCGATCGCGAAGCGCAGGTGCGGAAAATACAGCACCTTGCCTTCCTCGACGGCGGCCAGCAGCTGCTCGCGCGGCGCCGACAGGTTGTGTCCGCTCCAGTCGGCGGACGGGACTTCGATGATCTGGGATTCGCTCATGTTCGGTTCGCGTGGGTTCGCGCGTGTGACTGCGTTACAGGAGACCGAAGCCCGCGAGCGCCGACTTCACCTGCGCGATCGACGGGGGCTGCCCCGCCGTGCCGAGATTGACGACGTTCGGCGACCAGTAGCCGCCGGTCCGCCAGGCCGTCGCGAAATTGTACAGTTCGACCGTCGGACGCTTCAGCGCGGCCGCGATGTGAACCAGACCTGTATCAACCCCGACGGTGGCGGCCGCGCCGTCGATCAGCCCGACCACGGCCGGCAGCGACAGCCGCGGCGGTACGATCGCCGCCGCGCCGAACTCTTTCGCGAGGCGCTCGCTGGTCGCGCGCTCCGCATCGTTGCCCCACGGCAGCACGAGCGACGCGCCGCGCCGCACGAGCGCCTGGCCGAGTTCGATCCACGCGGCGTCCGGCCACTGTTTGTCGGCACGCGACGTCGCATGGACGAACACCACGTACGGCACCGGCAGGTTCAGCCCGAGCGCGGCCACCGCGAGCGCCGCCGCGCGCGTATCGAGGCCGAACTCGACCGGATCGGCCGGCGTCGGCACCGGGTCGCCCAGCGCGGCCGCGACGAGTTGCCGCGAGCGCTCGACGACGTGCGTGCGCGGCGCGATCGGCACGCGCTTGCGATAGAAGAAGCGCACGGGCCACTCGTAGCCGGCGCCGTCGGTGCGGTTGCCGAGCCCGACGAGCGGGCCACGCGCCCAGCTGGCGACCCAGGCCGTCTTGATGAGGCCCTGGCAGTCGATCACGAGGTCGTACTGCTCGGCCGCGAGGCGCTGGCGGAACGCGCGGATCTCGCGCCACGTGGCGCCCGAGAACGGCTTCTTGCGCCAGCGGCGCAGCGAGAACGGCAGCACGTTGCGCACGCCGTCGACGAGCTTGACCAGGTCGACGAAGCTTTCCTCGACGAGCCAGTCGATCTGCGCATCGGGATGGCGGCGCCGGATATCGGCGATCACCGGCATGTTGTGCACGACGTCGCCCAGCGACGACACGCGTACGATCAGGATCTTTTGCACGCTGAAAAAACGCCGGCAGGCAGCCGGCGACAAGCAGAAAGGGGGGATTTTATCGCGCCCGGGGGGCCAGACAGACAAAAAGCGGCCGCACGCCGGTAGCGTGCGCCGCTTTTCGGGGATGGCGCGACGATCGGACTCACCGTCGCGCCGTGGGCGGCCGGCAGGCCGCCGACGCTCAGAACGGCAGCTTGACGTCCGGCTTCGCGGCCGTCAGCACGCGGCGGAAGTCCTCCTGGATGCGCTTGAGCCCTTCCTGCGTCTCCGACTCGAAACGCATCACGACGACCGGCGTCGTGTTCGACGAGCGTGCGAGGCCGAAGCCGTCCGGGTACTCGACACGCAGGCCGTCGATCGTCACGACTTCCTCGGCGCCGTCGAACTTGGCCTCTTTCTGCAGCTTGTCGATCAGGCGGAAGTTCTCGCCTTCGTCGAGCCACAGCTGCAGTTCGGGCGTGCTCATCGCGTCAGGCAGCCCGTTCAGCAGCGCGCTCGGGTCGGCCGTCTTCGCGAGGATCTCGAGCAGGCGCGCGCCCGTGTAGAGACCGTCGTCGAAGCCGTACCAGCGATCCTTGAAGAACACGTGGCCGCTCATTTCACCGGCGAGCGGCGCACCCGTCTCGCGCAGCTTCGCCTTCACGAGCGAGTGGCCCGTCTTCCACATCAGCGGCTCGCCGCCCTTCGACTTCACCCATTGCGCGAGGTGGCGCGTGCACTTCACGTCATAGATGATCTGCGCGCCCGGGTTGCGCGACAGCACTTCTTCCGCGAACAGCATCAGCTGGCGGTCCGGATAGATGATCTTGCCGTCCTTCGTGACGACGCCGAGGCGGTCGCCGTCGCCGTCGAACGCGAAGCCGATCTCGGCGTCGGTGTCCTTCAGCGCCTGGATCACGTCCTGCAGGTTTTCCGGGTGGGCGGGATCGGGGTGGTGGTTCGGGAACGTGCCGTCGATGTCGGTGAAGCGCTCGACGAGCTCGCAGCCGAGCGCCTTGAACAGGCGCGTCGCGAGCGGGCCGGCCACGCCGTTGCCGGCGTCGACGACGAGCTTCATCGGGCGGGCCGGCTTGATGTCGCCGACGATGCGCGCGATGTATTGATCGGCCACGTCGAACTGTTCGTACGAGCCGCTGCCCGTCTCGAAACGCTCGTCGACGATGCGCTGGTACAGCGCCTGGATCTGCTCGCCGTAGATCGCGGCGCCGCGCAGCACCATCTTGAAGCCGTTGTAGTCGGGCGGGTTGTGGCTGCCCGTGACGACGATGCACGAATCGACGCGGCGCTCGCCGCCCTTCAGCGCGAGCGGGACGTTCGCCGCGAAATAGCCGACCGGCGTGGGCACCATGCCGACGTCGACGACGTCGACGCCCGCCGCACGCAGGCCGTCGGCCAGCGCGCCGACGAGGTCCGGCCCGGACAGGCGGCCGTCGCGCGCGACGACCACAGCATCGCCGCCCTGCGCACGCACTTCGCTGCCGAATGCCCGGCCGATCCCGCGTGCGGTGTCGGTGTCGAGCGTCTTGCCGACCACGCCACGAATGTCATATGCCTTGAAGATGGATTGGGAGATCATCGATTCTCTTCTCTCAGTTGCGTGCATGGAAAATTGTCTGGCTTGCCTGGCCGCCGCTCGCCGGTGCCGCGCATGATACAGGCTGGCCCGGCACGGCGTGAAACCGCTAGTGCGGAACGGCGGGAGCGACCGCGATCCCACTTATAATCGCGGGTTTTGATGACGCGCATGCCGCCCATTTTAATGCCTAGCCGCCCCGTCGCCGCCAACCTGCAGCCCCCGGGCGCCCTGCCGGCCGCCTCGCGCGCGCGCCGCTGCCGCGCATGCTGAAGCGCTTCGGCAACCCGGATGTCGCGAAGGCCGTCGCGAATCTCGTCTGGCTGGGGCTCGAACGGCTTACGCAGATCGGCGTCGCGATCGCGATCAGCGGCCTGCTGGCCCGTTATTTCGGGCCAGATGTGTTCGGCAAATGGCAGTATGCGAATACGCTCCTCCTCGTACTGGCGCCGCTCACCTGGGTGTGCGGCGCGGAAATCCTCGTCCCGACCATCGTCCAGCGCCCGCCCGCCCAGCTCGGCGCGGTGCTCGGCAGCGCATTCGCGCTGCGCATCGCCGTCTCCGTCGCCGCGCTCGTCGCGACCTGGATCGCGATCGCCGCGGGCGCCTTCGATCCGCTGGTCGGCGCGATGCTCGCGGGCCTCGCGGTCACGATGGTGTTCCGCGAGCCGTTCGTCGGCGTCATCAACGCGTGGCTGCAGAGCATGACCTACAGCAAGCCGCAGCTCGTCACCAGCATGGTCACCGCGCTGGTGAAGGCGCTGCTCGTCTGGCTGCTGGTTCGTGCGGCCGCGGGCCCCGCCCGCTTCGCGTGGCTGTGGGCGCTCGAAGCCGCCGCCATCGGCTTCGCGCTGCTGCTGTACTACCGGCATCGTAACGGCGGCGCGCTCGGCTGGACGTTCGACAAACCGCTGTTCAGGCACTTTGCGACGGCCGGCACCGTGTTCTGGCTCGGCCTCATCTGCATGTACCTGTTCCTGAAGCTCGACCGCCTGATGCTCGAGCGTCACGTGTCGTTCGCCGATCTCGGCCGCTACTCGGCCGCGCAGCAGCTCAACGAGAACTGGATCACGCTCGCGCTGATGCTCGCGCAGACGATCGCGCCCGCCTTCGTCTACCGCGTGCAGGACGTCGTGCGGCTGCGCCGCAACATCGTCCGGCTGATCGCGATGACGGCCGGCCTGATGACGGCCGGCGCGCTCGTGCTCGACGCCGCCGCCCCGCTGATCGTCGGCAAGGTGTTCGGCCACGGCTACGAGGCCTCGGTCGACATCTTCCGCTGGGCGGTCTGGCTGTCGGTGCCCGCCGGCATCGAGGCGATAGGCAATCTTATCGTTCTCAAATATCAAGCAAAATTCGTGTTGCTGTCGAAATGGCTGCTCGCGCTCGCGATCGCGGCGCTCGTCAACCTGTTCGCGATCCCGCGGCTCGGCCTGTACGGCGCGCTCGTCGGGCTGGCGGCCGGCTACCTGGCCGCCGCCGCCGTCAATTTTTATTACATCCGTTTCAAGCTCCGACCATGACGTCCCCTGATTGCCCGACCCCGCTCGACGACGTGGCCGTGCTGATGCCGGCCTACAACGGGCACGACGACGTCGTTCGGACCCTCGCGTCGTTTCGCGAGGACACGCCCGTGCACGTGCTGATCGTCGATGACGGCAGCACGCCGCCGATCGTCGCGCCCGATCTGCCCGGCCTCACGATCGACGTGCTGCGCATGCCGCAGAACGGCGGCATCGAGCGTGCGCTCGCGGCCGGCATCGACGCGCTCGCCGCGCGCGGCTTCCGCTATGCGGCGCGCATCGACGCGGGCGATCTGGCCGCGCCGCAGCGCCTCGCGAAGGAGCGCGCGTATCTCGGCGCCCACCCGCGCGTGGCCTGCGTCGGCATGTGGACGCAAGTCGTGTCCCGCGCCGGCGAGCCGCGCTTCATGCTGACCCCGCCCGCCGATCCGCGCACGCTGCGCCGCACGCGCTTCCTGCGCTCGCCGCTCGTGCATCCGTCGGTGATGCTGCGCATCGACGCCGTGCGTGAAGTGGGGAACTATCGGGCGAAATACCGTGCGGCCGAGGATCTCGATCTTTTTTTACGGTTAATGCAACGCTACGATTGCGCGAACCTGCCGGAACTCGGTCTCTATTACGAACTGAACGAGGGCGGGATCAGTGCGACCAAGCGCCGGCGCCAGCTGGTGTCGACGCTCACGCTGCTGTTGAGCCACTTCAACGCGCTGAACCCGTACGACTGGGCCGGCCTCGCCAAGAACCTGCTGCATTTCGTGACGCCGTACCGAACGTTGCAGCGGATCAAGCAGACGCTGTTCGCCGGGCGGCCGTCCGCCTGACGTACATCCGGCCCTTTCGGCAATTTCGACGCTTTATTTATTCTTTTTTTCATGTCCGCCACCTCCCCGCTGCGCATCGCGCTCGTCTGCAACACGGCCTGGGCGATCTACACGTATCGCCACGGGCTGATCCGTGCGCTCGTCGCGCGCGGCGCCGAGGTCATCGTCATTGCGCCGCACGACCGCACGGTGCCCTTGCTCGAGCAGATGGGCTGCCGCTACGTGGCGCTCGCGGTTGCCTCGAAAGGCACGAGCCCGCGCGAGGATCTCGGCACGCTCGCGGCACTCGTGCGTCACTACCGTGCGCTGAAGCCCGATCTCGTGTTCCATTACACGATCAAGCCGAACATCTACGGCTCGGTCGCCGCGTGGCTCGCACGCGTGCCGTCGATCGCGGTGACGACCGGGCTCGGCTACGTCTTCATCCAGAAGAGCCGCGCGGCAAGCGTCGCGAAGCGCCTGTACCGGTTCGCGTTCCGCTTCCCGCGTGAAGTGTGGTTCCTGAACCGCGACGATCTCGCGACCTTCACCGACGAACAGTTGCTCGCGCATCCCGATCGCGCGCGGCTGCTGCACGGCGAAGGCGTCGATCTCGAACAGTTCGCGCCGGTGCCGCTACCGGCCGGCGACGCACCCGTCTTCATCCTGATCGGCCGGCTGTTGTGGGACAAAGGCGTGCGCGAATACGTGGAAGCCGCGCGCATCGTGCGCGCGCGCTTCCCGAATGCGCGCTTCCAGTTGCTCGGGCCGCTCGGCGTCGACAATCCAAGCGCGATCGGCCACGCGGATGTCGATGCGTGGGCCGCCGAAGGCGTGATCGAATATCTCGGCGAAGCGCACGACGTGCGCCCGCACATCGCGGCGGCCGACTGCGTCGTGCTGCCGTCGTACCGCGAAGGCGTGCCGCGCACGCTGATGGAAGCGTCGGCGATGGGCCGCCCGATCGTCGCGACCGACGTGCCGGGCTGCCGCGACGTCGTCGCCGACGGCGAAACGGGGTTCCTGTGCCGCGTGCGCGACAGCGCGAGCCTCGCGGAGCAGTTGCTCCGCATGATCGAACTCGGAACGGCCGGACGCGACGCGATGGGCGCACGCGGCCGGCAAAAGGTCACGGCGGAATTCGACGAACAGCAGGTCGTCGAACGCTACCGGCGTACTATCCATTCGTTAACCGGTATCACCCTCTGAAGGAGCGCATCAGCAATGACCGCTAAAGGCACCATCCTCGTCACGGGCGGAGCGGGCTATATCGGCTCGCACACGACCGTCGAGTTGCTCGACAACGGCTACGACGTCGTGATCGTCGACAACCTCGTCAACAGCAACGCCGAATCCGTGCGGCGCATCACGCAGATCACGGGCAAGACGCCCGCGTTCCATCAGGTCGACGTGTGCGACGAAGCCGCGCTTGCAAAGGTGTTCGACGCGCACCCGATCACCGGCACGATCCATTTCGCGGCACTCAAGGCCGTCGGCGAATCGGTGGAGAAGCCGCTCGAGTACTACCAGAACAACATCGGCGGCCTGCTTGCCGTGCTCAAGGTGATGCGCGAGCGCAACGTCAGGCAGTTCGTGTTCAGCTCGTCCGCGACCGTATACGGCGTGCCAGAGCGCTCGCCGATCGACGAATCGTTCCCGCTGTCCGCGACGAACCCGTATGGCCAGTCGAAGCTGATCGCCGAGCAGATCCTGCGTGATCTTGAAGTCTCGGACCCGTCGTGGCGCATCGCCACGCTGCGCTACTTCAACCCGGTCGGCGCGCATTCGAGCGGGCTGATCGGCGAGGACCCGGCCGGCATCCCGAACAACCTGATGCCGTATGTCGCGCAGGTCGCGGTCGGCAAGCTGGAAAAGCTGCGCGTGTTCGGCTCCGACTACCCGACGCCGGACGGCACGGGCGTGCGCGACTACATCCACGTCGTCGATCTCGCGAAGGGGCACATCGCCGCGCTCGACGCGCTCGCGAAGCGCGACGCGAGCTTCGTCGTGAACCTCGGCACGGGCCAGGGCTACAGCGTGCTGGAAGTCGTGCGTGCGTTCGAGAAGGCGTCGGGCCGCCCGGTGCCGTACGAGCTCGTCGCGCGCCGCCCGGGCGACATCGGCGAGTGCTACGCGAACCCGCAGGCCGCGGCCGACATCATCGGCTGGCGCGCGACGCTCGGCATCGAAGAAATGTGTGCCGATCACTGGCGATGGCAGGAGGGGAACCCGCGCGGTTTTGTATAATCCGCTGTCCATTTTTCGAGCGATCCCATGCTCAGCTTCGCGTCCGGCTTCATCGTCTCCCTGCTCGTCACGCTGTTCATCGTGCGCTACGCGCACCTTCACGAGAAATTCTCGATCGACAGCGACCTGGCCGGCGTGCAGAAATTCCACGTGCGGCCCGTGCCGCGGGTCGGGGGCATCGGGATCCTCGCGGGCGTCGTCGTTGCCGCGCTGGTGCTGTCCCGGCGCTATCCGACGATCTCCGGCAGCATTCTCGGGATCGCTGCCTGCGGGCTGCCGGCCTTCCTGTCCGGCCTCGTCGAGGACCTGACCAAACGTGTGTCGCCGCGCGCGCGGCTGCTCTGCACGATGGGCGCGGCCGCACTGGCATTCTGGCTGCTGGGCATCGCGGTCAAGCGCATCAGCGTGCCGCCGCTCGATTTCCTGCTCGGCTACGTGGCCATCTCGGCGTTCATCACGGTGCTCGCGGTCGCGGCGCTTGCGAACGCGATCAACATCATCGACGGCTTCAACGGGCTCGCGTCGATGGTCAGCTTCATGATGTTCGCGTCGCTCGCGTATGTCGCGTTCCATGTGAACGACCCGGTCGTGATGTCCGCGTCGATCATCATGATGGGCGCCGTGCTCGGCTTCTTCCTGTGGAATTTCCCGGCCGGGCTGATCTTCCTCGGCGACGGCGGCGCGTATTTCATCGGCTTCATGCTCGCGGAGCTTGCGATCATGCTCGTGATGCGCAACCGCGAGGTGTCCGCGTGGTACCCGGTGCTGCTGTTCATGTACCCGATCTTCGAGACCTGCTTCTCGATCTACCGGAAGAAGTTCATTCGCGGGATGTCGCCCGGCATCCCGGACGGCGTGCACCTGCACATGCTCGTGTACAAGCGGCTGATGCGCTGGGCCGTCGGCACGAAGCACGCGCACGACCTGACGCGCCGCAATTCGCTGACGTCGCCGTACCTGTGGCTGCTGTGCCTCGTCGCGGTGATACCCGCGACGCTGTTCTGGCGGCACACGGTGCACCTGTTCGTGTTCGTCGTGCTGTTCGCGCTCACTTATGTGTGGCTGTATCTCAGCATCGTGCGGTTCCGCGTGCCGCGGTGGATGGTGGTGCGCAAACACCGGCCCAGTCGCTGAGCCGTTCTCGGCCCGGCATGAAAAAAGCGCCCTGCGGGGCGCTTTTCTTTTTGGCCGGCCGGCTGGTCGCTGCGTGGCGCAACCACACGGTCCTCAGCGTTCAGCGGTTCGACGCGACCCGTACGCTCTTCAGCGCCGGAACGGCAGCCGTTTGATACTCGGGCACCCAGCGGCGCAAGTCGCGCCGCACTTCGTCGTCGGGCAGGACACGATGCTGCATCAGCCACGGCAGCAGTTCGTCGAGGAAATTGTCCGGCACTTCTCGCGCCCGCGCGATCCGCAGCTTCGGATGCGGCGTGCGCGTCGTCGCCTCGTCGTCCGCCAGCAACTCCTCGTAGAGCTTCTCGCCGGGCCGCAGCCCGGTGAACTCGATCCGGATCTGCTCTTCCGAGAAACCGTACAGACGGATCAGGTCGCACGCCAGATCGACGATCTTCACCGGCTCGCCCATGTCGAGAATGAAGATCTCGCCGCCATGCCCCATGCTCGACGCCTGTAGCACCAGCTGCGACGCTTCCGGGATCGTCATGAAGAAACGCGTGATCTCGGGGTGCGTGACCGTGACCGGGCCGCCCTTCGCGATCTGCTGCTGGAACTTCGGGATCACGCTGCCCGCGCTGCCGAGCACGTTGCCGAATCGCACGGTCTCGAACTGCGTACGCCCGCTCGTCTGCTGCAGCGCCTGACAGGCCATTTCGGCGAGACGCTTGCTCGCGCCCATCACGTTGGTCGGATTGACGGCCTTGTCGGTCGAGATCAGAACGAAGTGACGCACATCGTGGCGAATCGCCGCGCGGGCCACGCGATAGGTGCCGAGCACATTGTTGCGCAGCGCCTGCCACGCGTTGTGCTCCTCCATCAGCGGCACGTGCTTGTAGGCGGCCGCATGGAACACGATGTGCGGCGCATGACGCGACATCACCTGGTCGAGCAGCAGCGAATCCTTTGCATCTCCGATGATCGGCACGACCGGTAGGTCCGGGAAGCGCTCGTGCAACTCCTCGGTCAGCCGGTACATCGCATACTCGGACAGGTCGAACGCAACGAGTTGCGCGGGCGCGAAGCGCAGGATCTGCCGGCAAAGCTCAGAGCCGATCGAGCCGCCCGCGCCGGTCACCATCACGACGCGGCCGCGCAGCAGCGCCTCGACGTGCGGCGTGTCGATCGTCACGGCATCCCGGCCGAGCAGATCCTCGAGATCGATGTTCCGCACCTGCGACAGGAAGCCCTGCCCCGGCATCAGCGCGGTCAGCGACGGCAGCACCATCGCCTTCACGCCGGCCCGCACGCACAGCGTCGCGACGCGACGCTGCGTCTCGACCGACGCCGATGGAATCGCGATGATCGCGTATTCGACCTTCATTGCGTCGGTCCAGTGCTTGAGGTCGTTGAACGAGCCCAGTACCTTGTAGCCGTAGATTTCGCGACCCTGCTTCGTGACGTCGTCGTCGAGCAGGCCGACGAGGCGCCACTCGCCCGAGCGTGAAAGTTCGCGTGCGAGGCTGGCGCCTGCCGTGCCGGCGCCGAGCACCAGCACTGGTTTGCCCTTCCCGACGAGCCCGCCGTACAGGTAGTATTCCTTCGTCGCGCGATAAAGCGCACGTGCGCCGCCCATCGCGAGGAACAGCATCAGCGGCGACACGAGCAGCACCGAGCGCGGGATGATCGGGTGTGGCTGGAACATCACGGCGCCGATCATCACGATCACGCCGCCGCCCACTACTGCTTTCGAGATACGCATCAGATCGGGCAGGCTCGCGAATACCCACAGCCCGCGATACAGGCCGAACCCGCGAAACATCAACGCGTAGACGGGCAGCACCCACGTGAGCGCCATCAGTGCGCCGCTCAGGAAATCATGCGGAACGCTGCCATTGAATCGAACGAGATACGCGAACAACCATGCGGCGGCGACCGCCGTCAGGTCAAACAGGAAAGCGCTCAGCGAAAGCCATGATGCTTTGGATCGCAACATCGGCAGGAAACCTCAAGAGTTATTTTTGGCGGCCGACTGAAACCGACGCCAACGCATGTCGATCACCAGTCCGATACACGCCAGGACGCCGTACCACGCGAAAAACGACAGCCATTGCTGCAGTTCCGGGCGGCCCTTTGCCCACGCGGCGACAATTATGCCTGCGAGCATGACGAGGTACCAACAAAGAGCAGTCCGGCGGTGACCTACGCCCGCCCGAACCATCCTTTGATAATAGTGCTCCCGGTGGGCCTGCCAGAACTTTTCGCCTCGTAACAGACGTCTCAAAAGTGTTACAGATGCGTCGGCAATAAAGGGCGAGAACACCAGCGCCGGGAACCAGATCGGCCACACGCCCGCACTCCAGCCCCAGTAGCCAAGCGCTCCCGCCAGGAATCCGAGCGGAATCGAGCCGGCATCGCCAAGAAACAGCCTGGCCGGATGGAAATTCAGTAGCAGGAACCCGAGCGCGGCGCCTGCGACAGTCGAGCCGGCCACAACTAGATCCGGCGATGGCGTCGGGCTGGTCAGCGCGGCGATCGCATACGCGCCGAAGCCGAACAGCGCCATGCCGCCCGCGAGGCCGTCCGCACCGTCCATGAAGTTGTACAGGTTCGTCAGCCAGACCATCACGAAGCCAACGCCGACCAGGAGCCACCACGGTACGTCGGCCGGAAACGCGACGATCAGCCCGACGACCGCCGCAAGGTGTGCAGAAAACCGCACACGGGCGGGCAGCCCGCGCCGATCGTCGATCTGAGACATCGCTGCAAGCCCGGCTGCAGCGAAGACGATCAGCCACAAATGCGGCGCGAGCGCGAGCAGCGCGATGACGCAGACCGGTACGATGCCCCAGCCGCCGACGCGCGGCGTCGGCCGCGTATGGAGCGAACGGTCGTTCGGCATGTCGGTGGCGAGACGCCACGCAAGGCCGGTCGCGAGCAGTACACGCAGAATGGTCGTCGACGCGATGGCAGCGGCGAGCGCCACCGCAGCCGCTTGGGGCCACGTGGATATCGGGTAATGCATGTCGACTATTGTTGTGTATCGCGCGAACGATACCATGCGGCGGTCGCTTCGAGGCCCTGCCTTGTCGTATAAGGCGGATGCCAGCCGAGCACGCGCTTGATCCGGCCCGTATCGAGTTCGAGGCTGCCAGTCAGGCGGTCGATCGCCGCGCGGCGGCCGGTGAGCGTGCCGAGCGCGCGCAGCACGGGGGACGGAACAGCAATCAGCCGGGCCGGCTTGCCGAGCGCCTCGCCTACCAGGCGTAACAGGCCCGTAACCGAGGGCGCATCGTCGTCGGCAACGTGAAAACACTCGCCGGCCGCACGCGGAGCGACCGCGCATTGCAGCAGGGCGTCGGCCAGGTTATCGACGTAGACGATACTGCGGCGTGCCGTGATGGAGCGGAGCGGCAGCGGCATCCCGCGTGCAACCGCGTCCATCATGCGCAGGAAGTTGGCCCGAACGGCCGGACCGTAGACCAGCGGCGGGCGAACGACCACGACGTCGAGCCCGTTCGACGCACCGAATTGTGCGAGTTCGCGCTCCGCGCGCAGTTTCGAGCGACCGTAGGCGTCCTGCGGGTCGGGGCTCACCGCTTCCGACAACGGCACGCCGCCGTCACTCTCGCCGACCGCCTTGATGCTGCTTGCATAGACGATGCGGCACACGCCATGCTGGCGCGCGGCTTTGGCGAGACGCAAGGTACCAGCGACATTGGTCGCGTCGAACGCGGCGTCGGGATTCGGCGACTCATCGCGCATCACGTGCACGCGCGCTGCGAGATGGATCACGCAGTCGACCTCGAGGTCGTCAGGCCATGTGTCGCCCAGACCATCAAAATCGGGCGCATCGTGCACCCATTCGCGCACGCCTGAAATGCATCCGTGGGGCCGGCGCACTAGGCCGATGACGTCATGCCCCGCCGCGAGCGCGAGCCGGCACACCGCGCGGCCGACGAAGCCATTCGCGCCGGTCACGGCGATGCGGCTCACCACCACCTCCAGCCAAAGCGGTTGTAGAACTTGAAAGCCGATGCCGCGAACATCCGGATATGTGCGAAGCCCTTGCGGGACGCTCCACCGCCGTGGTGAACCACGCGAACCGACGGGACATATGCGACACGGGCGACGTCCCGCGTTCTCAGACTCAGATCGTAATCTTCGAAGTACAGGAAGTAACGGGGATCGAATCCACCCAGCTTTTTCAGGACATCGGTACGGAACAGCATGAAGCAGCCGCTGATGATCGGGGGGTCCCATACGATGTCGCGATCATTGATGACGTCGCGCATTTCGTAGCGGGCAAGGCGCTTCCTGAATGGCTGCCGGAACCGCGCCGGCAGGAAGCCACGCACGAGCAGGTCGAAGAACGTTGGATAGCGGCGGCAGAGATATTGCGGGCCGCCGGATTCGTCGCCGATACGGGGCGCGAGCGCACCTGCATCGAAATGCGAATCGAAGAACTTGCGCGCGGCAACCAGGGCATGTGCGTCGAGATCGATATCTGGATTCAAGATCAGATGGAGCGGACGCGTCGATAGATCGATCGCGAGATTGTGCCCTCGTCCATAGCCGACATTGCCGTGCCCCGTCAGAACCCGGCATGTGACGCCCTGCGCTTCGAGCCCGCGCGTCACCGCGCCGACGTCGCCAAGGCCACCGTTATCGACCAGATACAGGTCGACCGGACACCCGGGAGACGCAGCGCGCAAATGCGCGCAGGCCGCGCCCAAGCTGACGAGCGTCTGCTCGAGTTGGACAGCGTCTGGACGGTATACAACGATGGAAACCGACAAGCCGTCGGCATTTCGAGACGGCACGCTTGTTACATTCATCCGTGGTTCGACATCGCGCTCGCATGACGAAGCGCCAGTTGTATAGGGCAGCCCATTCTGTGCATCTGGATACACAAAGGCTGTTGCAAGCGGATCGCGTTCATATCGTGCATTAATCCGCTTGCTCGGAACGCAGTCGCTCACTCTCCATGCCCGCCCGGTTTCGGATCGCATTGCGAAACAGGTCAGAGGGCCTCGGGATGCAGCCCGCAGCCGTCGTCTGCTTCACGAGCGACGTGTGCCGAGTCCGGATAGCATGCGACGTACCCGGAACGATCTTGTGGATACCGCCACTATTAATGACGGAAATGTTCCATCCCCAATCTTCATATCCGATGTTGTTCTTGAAATCGGTGCCCGTATAGGGCACCGACCTCAAAAAATCCGTGGACGTGAATACGAGGGACGTCCACGCATTGGTAAATGCCAGCTGCGCCACATGGAAGCTGGGATCTTCCATATCGACGTGCAGGTAGATGTTCGGGGTAGCGCCAAAGCACACATTTACTTCCGGGTGCCATGCGACGTTACGCGGATCGGCCTCGGCGGCCTTGTGCGCCGCGACGAGCCAGTCGGTACACCATATGTCGTCCGCATCGAGAAACCCGATCCATTTCCCGTTTGCTTCGTCCGCGGCGGAATTGCGCGCATAGCCGAGGTCGCCATGCTCGACCGTTACGATTCGCAAATCCTCGCGCCGCGACGCGTATTCTTCAAACACCTGCAGCGTCAGCGCGTTCGGCTTGTCGAGAACGGCGAGCATTTCGACACGTAGTCCGGCCGCAGCCGCGGCATCCGCGCTGCGCGACAAGCTGTTGAGCGAGGCGTGCGCAAGCAGCCCTTCGGCATGGCCATTGATGACTGCAGTAATATCGAACTTCGTCATGGTCAGTTGATAAACGACGGAGATACGCGGAGGGTTGTGCAGAACTGCTCCCACGAGTGCTCGCTTTGCACCCAGTCAATCATGCGCTCCGCACGCTGCCTGGCTTCATCGGGACGGCGGGCAATGTCTTGCAACGCTGCAACGTACGGATCGGCCTCCTTGTATGACTGGATCAGCCACCCTGTCTGTTCCGTCACGAGATCCGGAATCCCGCCCACTGCGGATGCAACCATGGGAATACCCGTGCACGCGATATCGGCCAGCGTCAGCGGCAAGCCATCCCAGAGCGAGGTATATAGAAATGCATTGTAATCGTTGATCGGCAGGCTCGCCGTCGATGGGAACGGTCCCTTGACGGTCAGGTTGTCGAGCACACGCTGCGCGTCCGCCAGCTTCGACGCGTATGCATCATCCCCGTAGCCGTAAACGTCGAAGTGGAAGTCTGGCGCACGACGAGCGATCTCGATCAGGAGATCGACATTCTTCTGCTTGCAGAAACGACCGGCCCACATCACCCGGTTGCCCTCTTTCGGGCCGCCCTTGTATGTCCCGACCGCCACGTTGCCGACTGGCTGGTGAAGCGTGACCAGCCTCGATCGCATGCTCTCAGGAACACCATAATCCGCCGCCAGTTCGTCCACAAAACCGGCGTTGTCGAAATAGACCTTCGTCAGATACGGTACGCTGTCCCGAAAGTGTGTATCGGCATAGCCAGCCGCGCGGCCGTCCGGCGTATAGTCGCGGCAGAACAGGCACGCATACAGCTCGGTCAACTTGCTCAATGCGGCGCCCTTCTTCGCGATGGCGTCCCAGCAAGCACCGCTATTGACGTTCATGACCGACTTCGGACGCAACGCCAAGATCAGTGACTCCACCAACTGGATTCGGTCCGCGCGTGTCAGTGATGGCTCAATTTCGGACAGCACCCGCACGTGCGTGCCGGCCGGCAGCCATTCGATTGCATCGGTACGGTCGTAATCGGTCAACACGATCAGTGTAGAGTCGATGCCGTTTTCCTGGATGCTCGCACGAACGACATTCGTCGCAGCGAGGTCGGCACCTCCGCGCACGAGCCATGGCACGAACACGATATGCTCGAACGCGCAGGGCAACGAATCGAAAAGCCTTTGCCATGCACCGATACCGGACCACGACTGTCCGCCGTAACTGATTCCGAGCAATGCCGGCTCCGCAAAAACGGAGTCGAGCAGAATTGTGGGCTCCAGTTCACCGGCTTCGGCGACCATTTTCTCGATGGTGCCAAGGACGTGAGCGGGCAACCCACCGTGGCGCCCTTGTGGTTGGCCAATCCTCATGTAATGGACGAGCGGATGCATTCCGCTCGCCGCAACGTCCGGGTAGGCCCACGTGTACCAGCGCCCGTCGAAGAAACGATGGGCACGCCGCCCCTCGAATCCCCCGTGCCTAACGTAGTGCTCGAGTGGGTCGGGCAGACTCGCCAGATCGGGATTGAGCCTGCAATAAAGTTCGAGGTCGAACAAGCCGGACTGCTCGATGATCTGCCGGGTTTCCTGCGGGGAATATTGCCCATTGCCCGCGACGGAATCGCGCGGCTCCACATCGGAATTCGCCAGACCCGTCGCGCGCCCCGTCACCGGCGTGAAATGGCGTCCCTCTTGCTTGCCGAATGCCAAGTAATGGACGAGCGGATTGACGCCGGCGGCCCGGACGTCAGGGTAGTCGTCGAGATAGCGGTTTCCGTCGAACGACATGCTCGGCTGCCGCGCTTCCCTCCACCCGAACGTCAGGTAATGAACAACAGGATCGATGGCCGCATCCGCTACGTCAGGATAGGTCGCCAGATAGTATGCGCCATCGAACAATGGCGATGTGCGAAGCAATCCGCCTTCGTCTACCGATACGTCCGATGATTCAGTGAAGCGTCTTGCAAGCCTCCCAACGCGCCGACGCGCAGCCCGATATCGATCAATTAGCATAGTTGATGTACCGCGCCCCGACTGTGGAGACCGACGAGGGATGAGCCTGATCTCTGCCTTCTGTTGCGCGAGCGATACCGTCAGATTCTGATTGTCCCGCTCGGTGGCAGCATTGATTCTGCGACATTCGTCCAACCTTTTCTCTAGCCATTGCTTCCCGGTAGTGAGTTCACTGATATCGCTCTTGAGCTCGCGCGTCATTGCCTCGAGCCGTTCGATCTCCGACTGGTGGTCGGCAAGCGCTGCGCTCAGTTGTTGCTTGTCCTGCTCCATGGCGATGTTGGCCGCCTTATAGTTGCTCCACTGCTCTTCAAGCCACTGCTTGCCCCGCATCAGAGATCCGATATCGTCTTTGAGTTGGCACACAATCCCTTCGAGACGCTCGATCTCCCGTTCGTGTTCCCGCTGCGATCCAATCAGGCGCAGCCGTTCCTGCTCGAGGGCGACATTAGTCGAGTAGATCTCCGCCGACGTCTGTATGAGCAATTGCATTGCGCCGGCCAGTTGTTGGGGAAACGCGGCCATGTTCTTCGCGAGCGTCGCCTCCGCCGTCGAGCGCATGTGCGCAGAATCCTTGCTCATCGACTGACCATGGAGCCGGTAGTAGCCGAGTTCTCGCGGCACGAATCGCGCCGTGAATCCAGATGCCACAATCCGGATCCACAAGTCCCAATCGCAGCACCCTCCGAGCGACTTATCAAATCCACCCACTGTGTCGAGGGCGGACGCGCGCACCATCACGCAGACCGGCGGGAAGTATCCGCCGAGCATGAGCGACGGCAAGATATTGCCATTCAGTTCGGCTCGCGCATGTGCAACTTTATGCGTATCTGCCACTTCACCCTGCTCATTGACGCGGACGATGTCGCCGTAAGCCAAACCGGCATCCTTGTCGCCGATAAGCGCCTGTGACAACTCTTCGATCATCGTGGGCGCAAGCCAGTCGTCGGCATCCAGGAAGACCAGAAACTCCCCGCTGCTGGCCGCAATCGCGTTATTACGTGCGATCGCAACCCCTGCATTCGCTTGCACGATCAACGTGATGCGAGGGTCACCCAATGCCCGCACGAGTTCCGCTGGATCTTCCGCAGAGCCATCGTTCACGAGCAGAACTTCGATGTCCTCAAACGTCTGCTTCAGTACACTCTCCAAGCATTGCCGGAGATACTTCGCCTGATTAAAAAAGGGGACAATAACCGAAACGGTAGCCATCGAAGTCCTTCAGTCTGATCACGGCTGCAGGGCCGTGTTCTTTGAAAAGCGAGCAATCGTCTCGCTCATGCCGTCCCGGAAAGAGGTCTTCGGCCCCCAGCCAAGCACCTGTTTGGCAAGCGATACATCGAGAATACTGACCGGTACGTCAAATGAGCGCGCAGCGTCGTACTTGACGCAAATTGGCGTACCGAGAATCCCCCCGATCGTCTCGACAATCTGCTTGAGCGACGTGCCTTCTCCTGAGCCAATGTTGAAGACGGGATCCACGTGCCCGAACGCTGCGCTCGGGGCGCCCATTGCCGCGACGAACGCGTCCACCGCATCGTCGATATACAGGTAGTCGCGGACGACCGAGCCATCGCCCCATATCTGAATGTCGAGACCGGCCAATGCGCGCCAGGCGAAGATCGATGCAGCTCCTAACTGGCCCTCGACATTCTGTCCGGGGCCGAATGGATTGCTGACACGCAAGATGCGCGCGTCCACATTGAACTGCCGGCGATAGAGCATCGCATAGCCTTCAACCGCCGCTTTCGACGCGCCATATACACCGAGAGGCCGCAGCGGATGCGATTCAGGGACCCGATCGGCTTCCGGCACCCCATAGACGGTCCCGCCCGACGAAGCAAAGACGAACGGAATACCCGGGTGCTGCCGCATCGCCTCGAGCAGCGCAACGGTACCCATGACGTTGGTGGCCACGTCGTCGAGCGGCGCACTATTGGCCGTTCGCGGCACGGTCGACCACGCAAGATGAAAAACACCGTCGACACCTTCGATGGCGTTGAGCCAGGTATCGACCGACGCGCCAAGCGGGCACTCAACGTCGTTTACGCCATCTACAACCCTTCTCATCGCACATCGCACGACGTGGCCATTCGCTCGTAGCCGCTCGACGAGCGATCGACCGATAAATCCAGACGCACCGGTCACCAAATAAGTTTTCTTTTCCATTTACGCGCAGAAATCGCCTACCAAGCGCCGGCAACTGTAGGTGTGCCCGCAAGTGCTGTCAAACGCCGCCCCATACCTGCCCACATCGATCGATGCTTCGCCGAAACCGAACCGATCTGCCACGAAATTCGGGCTCCTCGTTAGCGACACGAATGTATCGCACCCACCCGATCATTACTCACGCTCGCCTCGGTCCGTCGGCATTCTCACCCGCCGCCCCAAAGGTCGGGCAAGCGCTGCGAAGGCGGGATAGTCGCCCGCGAGCTTGTCGTATCGAGTGAAGACGCGATCGAAATGTCCGATGCGTTTGAAGAAACGTCGACGATGCTTTGAGTTCGGTACAGCTCGTGGCTACGGCGACGCCTGGCCTTTCGATTCGAACGTGGCGAGATGGCAACCTTGGCGTGAGCTGCACGAGTTCTCGAGGGCATCCAAGCGTAGCATCTGTCAGCCCCCGCGCTTGCGCGCAGATGCTCGACCGATCCGTACGCGCAGGACCTTTGGACAACCCGTCCCTTGGCAATGCTCGTCCGCGGAGGACATCCGGCTTCATCGACAGCCACGTAGGTTGGCAGTTGGCACCGTCTTTTTCGAGCGTGAGCCGAATCCCGATGCTCATGCACGACGGTCAAGTACAAGTGAAGCAAGAAAAATTATCGCGACAGCATTGTAGCCGATGAGTTTGGCGTCAGGGTTCAAGGAAGGTCATACGCGCCTCGCAGATGAGAATGGAGCGCATCGGAAGTGCAACAAACAGTGTTCGAACACCTCGCGGCTTGGACAGAGACCGCGGACGCCGACATCCATGCTCATCCCGGGATACGGTGGATCGGATAAGGGTAACTGTGCAACCCAGGCCCTGCCTTTTATAGGGTCATATATAGAGCTGCCAGACCCAGAGACATGTCACGAGCCGGGTCCATCGGTCCCGCAACGAGGGTTGCTTCTCCCCTAGCCCCGTGCGGCCCTCCCCGTACTCCGCGATGGACCAATTTCTAACCCGGATGGTGGGCAATGGAAGGCCATTACGAGCGCAGCCGTCTGCGCGCACGCCATAGGGTTTGCAACCCTTGCCGCGCCAGTTTGATCGCCCACGGCGCCTTGGCCTTGAGGTACTCCACGATCTTCTGCGTCGCAAAAACGGCCCTGCTGTTCTGATAGAAGGCGAGCTGACTTCGCAATGCGTGGAGTTCCTCCTCCAACGCACCGGGCGCCGCATGTGCTGCCTGCCCTCCTTCAAGAACATACAGCGGGAGCCTCACCTCCCCCGCCTCGACCATCTTGCCCGTCAACAACGCGTGGTACAACTCACGATGGCGCGCGACACGCTCCGGCGTGTGATACATCGAATTCGCCCGACGCCGATAGAAGAAATGTATGCCGTTCGTCGCAATGAAGCGCTTCCCGGTGGCGAGTGCGCGGGAATAGATATCCCAATCCTCATACGCTTCGAGTTCTTCGCGATACTTCAGCTCGCGCATCACTGCCGTACGCGCCATGCAGGTTGCGGTCGAAAAGCGGTTTTCATACATGCCGAGCGCCCGCGCTTCACCATAGAACACCGCGTAGTCGGCAAATGCCGCCTGTCGACCGATCTGCCCTTCCTCCCGATCCAGGAAGAATCCGGTTTGCGGCACGACGAAATCGAATGCAGGATTCCATTGCAATGCATTGACCGCCAGTTCGATAAACTGGGGACCAATCAAATCGTCCGCATCAAGCGTGAGTATGAACTCTCCGAGCACGTGCTGAAGCGCGACATTTCTGGTTGCCGCCAGCCCGAGATTCATGGGATTCCGAATGATACGTATGCGCCCGCCCAACGTCTGAATGCGTTCGATCGTGAGGCAGCTCAACGCGTCAGTCGAACAGTCGTCAACGACGACGATTTCAACGTTCTCGTAAGTCGACGCCAGGATCGAATCAAGCGTGCGCGGAAGATACTCGCCCAGATTGAAATGCGGCACGACTACCGATACGAGCGGGCGACTCGCGACCGACTTCGGAGCAGGCCGTGCCTGCAGCATGTCCCACGGCGACGGATCGGCGGGCGTTTTCACGACTTCCCGTACGCCACGCGCATAAGCAACGGCAAGTGCGGCGGCAAGCCCTTCCGCGGTACCGTCGAACTTGCAACAATTGAGACCATCACGCCATGGCGAACTGTCACCGAATGCCGGATTGTTGCCATTCAGCACGCAAATGGCACCGGCGAGCGAAGCCTCGTATGCCGACAAACAGAATGACTCGAACTGCGAAGCGGTCACGCTGATCGACCGGGACAGCAGATGTGCGCGCTCGATCGGGCTGGCGTTGTCGAGAAAGACAAAGCGCGCCGCCAGATCAGGCGGAACCATCCGCTGCAGCCGCGCCATGGCATCCGGCGACGAATGTGCGGCAAATACGATGTTGCCGCGATATTCCTGATGCGCACGCAAGAATCCACATGCACCTCGAAGAAAGAGATCCGGCCGCTTCAGATACTGGATTTTGGACGGAAAAACGATCGGCGTATCTGCGCAAGCCCTGATCGGCACTCGCACAACATCGCCGAAATCAAGTGTCACGGGCGGCGCGTGGACATGCATTCGAGGCAGCCATTCTTCATCTGAAAAGCCGAAGAACGCCTTGATCGCGTGTCCGACTTCCGGAATCTGCGCGATGACGTAATCAGAATCGGCCAGCGCCTTGCGCTCGAGATCATAGGTCGCAAGTGCCTGCTTGTCGACCAGCCGGCTATCGACGTCGGCAAGCAGGCTGTCCACCGTATGCAAACGGACCGCGACGACACTGTCGTCGAACTCCCGCCCCAGGAGTTTTTCCTGCGTCGTCGCGAAACCGAGTCCACCCCAGTCGGGAAATTCAATATAGTCCAGCTTGCCGACTTCGCTTGCGAGCTTGCGAAGTCCCTGGAGAGCACGCACCGACCGCCAGTGCCATTCCGTATCCGTGAATGCCCATTCCGGTGGGTAGCAGACCCCGCTCTCGTCGACGAGCTCGTAATCGAGCTTCGATACAACGACAAGCTTGATCTGCGGATATACCGACGCGAATCGATTCGAATCGAGATCGTCACCGACCCAAACAATAGCCGTTTGCGCCGCCTGCGCGGGATCGAGCGACGACAACATGTTGGCGATGGCGCGACCAATCCCCCCGTGCGTAAACGGAAACAGCTCGGTGGTTACAAAAACTTTCATTGGCCCCTCGTCCTCAAATTGCCAGGAATTCGGCATAGCGTTGCGTCGACAGTTCGTGAAGCTGACGCTTGTAGTCATCCATCATGCCGATGAGTTCGCCTTCGTTCGTAGCGAGCACCTGCCCGATACAATGCGCGACGTCTTCGACATTCATCGGATTGTCGACAGCAGTGAGACGGACGTACGGATGATTTTCGAGACCATCGAGAAACAGCGGCCCGCGTACACATGGCGTGCCCACCGACATGGCTTCGAGGTCCACCATCGGATGGCAATCGATTGTCGTCACGTTCAATACGATGTCCATCGTCGCCATCAGTTCGAGCATGCTTGCGTGATCGCGATATCCCACCTTCTTCACTTTCGTGGAAAGCCACTTCGGCAATTCGAAGTCCTTCGCAACCACATAGATCGAATCTACCGAATTCACGGTCTGCGCAGCGAGCACGTTCGTTGCCAGGTTCTTCCGCAAATCATTCCATGACGGCGCGAGCGCACTGTAGCGCCCCGAGCGCGGCGGCCGCCGCCGCACTTGAATGCTGTTGACCCTGGGCGGCATGTTGACCAACTGCGGCGCGAAATTGCGCTCCCCGACGATCGGCCCAAGGCCGCGACGAATCGCGCTGAAGCGTTTGACCCTGCCTTCGCGCGCCATGCGAATCGCCATCTGCGCGTAACGCCGCTCGTCCTCCCATACCCATTGCGCCGTCGTGCCGTGCCAGACGAGGTACTGGTCGCGGAATCCGTTGTCTGCAAGCGCGCGCGTCAACGCGTACATGGAATCGGAAATGCCGTGCAGAACGATCTTTTCGATCGCGTGATCGTGCAGTCGTTGCATGATCACCTCGATTTCGTGCACGGGAATGCCCGTCGATGACGGAATCGCCAGCTTGTAACCGGGCAGCGCACCGACAGCCGAGCGGATACCCATCCAGTCGTTATGAAAGATATGGCATACGCGGTCGAATCGCGTGTCCGCGTTCGCGTACATCGTATCGCGCGACGCCTGCCATTCCAAGATCCGCACGTCCGGAAATGCGTTCGCGAAATTGCTTTGGGGGGCGTCGCTCGTCGCAACAGGCACCACATGAATCGGCGCGATTTCGCGGTGCGCGTCGGTCATGACACGATGCAGACGTTTGCGTAAGTCCTGCACTTCGCGCAGGTCGGCGCACTCCTTGCGCAATCGTTCGATCTCGATCTGCTGCCTTTCCAGCGCACGTTCCTGCCTGTCGATGAGTCGCTGCTGGTTTTCGGTCGTTTCAGCGAAGTCGTGAAGTCGACCTTCGAGCGCCGCAACATCGCTCTGCTCCAACTCACCCGCGAGTCCTTGAAGAGCGACCTTCAGTCTGGGCAGACTCATTCTCATTCGCTCACTCTCGTCGAGAGGCTGAACCCGGCCATCGGATTGCATGATCGAAACCAGGCGACCATTCGCACCAGCCGGCTCGATCTTGTAGACGCCGTGATCTTGAATCGCATCGTGAAAAACCAGCACGTTGCTGTCGGCGGCCAGATCACCGACGTAATCATGCACCCAGCAGCCGCCATGCCAATTGTTCTCTCGAAGATCAAACGGCACGAGCTGATTCTCGATCAGCAACAGATAACCTTCTGCGTCCAGCAGACGCTTCATCTCCGCGAGCAAACGTGCGGCATCCTCACGCGTGTTGTGAATCAGCACCGACACCGTGAAGACAACGTCAAACGTGGCTCCTGCAAACGCCTCCGTCACGCTTGGCGCGACGCGAACGCGGCGACCGGCATCCGTCAACGTCGCTGGCGGCTCGTCGAGCAACTGCCGGATCATCGTTTCAGAAAAATCGTAGCCATGGTAGTCGACGAACGGGTACGCCGACAGAACACGCGCCATGCGCCCGAAACCGCAACCGAAGTCGAGCACACGCACCGGTCGACCGAGTTGTTCGCTGCGATCGCGCAGGTGGTCGATCAACCAGGTCTCCTGCGCTCGGTATGCGGCGCGCCCTTGCTCCGCGCGCCAGATCTGCTGACGCTCGTAATCCGCCCCTGACTGATGCAGCCAGTAGTTCTGATTTGCCTTTTCCATTGATGACCTCACCTACCTGTCGGCGCGCGCGCCAATGATGCGCTCACGCCTTGCCCTTCTACAATGCATCATCCAGTGCGCCATCCGTTTCAACGCTACCCGCATCCAGGGCGGAAGCCGATTCAGACGAACCTGCAGTGCCAGCGCTGCCGCAACGGCCGCGCTTCCTTCGTACGCCGCGAGCTTTGCGCGCATGGCCTCGACGGACTCCCCATGCGTCGTGCCGCTCATCCCCTCGAGCACATACATCGGCAGCGTCATACTTCCGAATGTGACGCGCTTCTTGCGCAGGATGTCGTGGTAATACAGTCCGATCCGGCGCGTCGCGGCGTCGGAATGTATCATCGAGTGCGCGCGCCGACGGTAATAAAAATGAACAGCGTTCGTGACAACGAAACGGCTACGCGCCATCACTGCCCGCATGTACAGATCCCAGTCTTCGTAAGCGCTCAGCGATTCGTCATATCCAAGGGAGCGCAGCATTTCCGTGCGGCCCATCATGGTCGCCGTCGAGAAGCGGTTCTGACACAACCCGGACGATCTCGCCTCGCCCACGAACGTGATGCACTGGGTCCACACGTCCGCCGCCGGGTCCGCGTCGGGGCGATCGTCGAAATAAGCCGTTTGCGGCACAACGAAGGACACATCGTCGTTAAGCGTCAGCGCATCCACCCCGATCGACACAAACCGGCCATCAATCAGGTCATCTGCGTCAAGCGTCAGCACGAACTCGCCGCGCGCGTGTGAAAGTGCCAGATTCCGCGTAGCAGCCAGCCCCCGATTCTGTGTCGACCAGACAACCCTTATCCGCTCGTCGTTTCTCGCCTGGAGCCGAAGCAGGGCGTCCCGGCTTTCGGGATCGGTCGATGCATCGTCGACGACAATCAACTCGATATTCGGATACGCGGACTCGAGCACGCTATCGACCGTCTCCTCGACGTAGTCGCCAAGGTTATGGTGTGGAATCAGAATGCTGACAAGTGCGGCACCCGATGCCCGTTCGGCCGGGCGCGGGTGCTTCGGCAATGTCCATGGCCTCGGTCCCGTTGGAACGACAACGGAGCGCAACGCTTGCGGCGCGTCAAACACCCTGGACAACGCTTGGGCCAAGCCACTTGGCGATCCGTCGAACTTCATGCAGTTGATGCCGTCCTGCCACGGTGACGCATCCCCGAATGCCGGATTCAAGTCCGCCAGTACGCACAATGCGCCGGAAAGCGACGCTTCGTATGCCGCGAGACAGAATGACTCGAACGTCCCCGGAAACACGCATACCGACTCGCTGACGATGCGATGGCGTTCGGCCGCGTCGGCATCGGTCGCAAAGTGAAATCGATCGAGCAAATCGCCCGGGATAAGGCGGCGTACTTCTGCGAGGTAGTCCATATCCGTCGCCATCGCGATCAGACGAATCTGCCCGCAATAGCGTGGATTGAGCCGGAGAAAATCGCAGCATCCGCGCACAAAGATATCGGGACGTTTGATGCGTTGGATCTTCGACGAAAAGACGATCGGCGTATCCCACGCAACCGTGATCGACGCCTGCACTGGCGTGCCGTGATCCAGCATGACGGGCGGCGCGTCGATATGCAATCGTGGCAACCATTCCGCATCGTCGAAATCGAAGATCTGCTGCATGGCGGTCGCCGTTCCCGACACCTGCCCGATGATCAGATCGCAATCGGCCAGTGCCTTGCGTTCCAGGTCGAGCAGCGAAAGCGCGGCCCGATCGACAAAGCGCGCCTCCATCGAGTTCAGCACGCTGTCCGACGTGTGCAGGCGCACGGCGATCGTGGCCTCCTGGAAAGCAAGACCCAGTCGCTTTTCCTGCACCGTCGCGAACGCAGCCGCGCCCCAGTCCGGGAACTCGATGTAGTCGAGCGGACCCTGCTCGCGTTCGAGCCGCCTAAGCGCTTGCATTGCCCTCACGGAGACGGCGTGCAACGGATGCGTCGTGTAGAGATCCGGATGAACGTAGCGAAAACCGGTATCACCGTCGCGTTCGACATACGTTCGCGGCGTCGCGTCAACAAACAGCACGCCTGGGAAACGGGCGTTGAATCGCGCCTCGTCGAACGACTCGCCCGTGAAGACGACAGCGACCGCCGGTTTGCCCCTGCAATCGCCAGCCCCGGAAAACTCTGGCAGATCGAGCAGATTAGCTATGACGCGGCCGATTCCACCATGCGTAAATGGAAACAGCTCACTTGTAACGAAGACCTTTAGCTGCGACATGTATTCCCCGCGCAAGCGATTCTCCGCGCGATTGCCGACAAGCGCGCGAAGCCCGCGCCGTCGCGCCGATTGACAGCAGAACGACCGCAAACGATCGCGCGCGACGTCGCGCCGCACACAATACGTTGCTGAAATGCAATGGCAGCGTGAGCCAGATTCACGGAATGCATGCCGCGAACTCAGACCCGCCGCACTTCCTTGACGGCTCCCGCCTCCATCTCGACGATCACGTTGCAAAGATCATCGATGATGTTCCAGTTGTGCGACGCAAGCACGAGAATGTCGGCCTTGCCGACGAAATCCATCATGTGCTTCTCAGCCTTCTTCACGAAATCCGCGTCGCCGACACTCAACCACTCGTCCATCAGCAGCACGTCGGCATGTACGCTCGTTACGATCGCGAACGCCAACCGCAAAACCATACCGCTCGAGTAGGTGCGCACCGGCATGTTGAGGTAATCGCCCAGCTCCGAGAATTCCGCGATCTGGGGCGTGAGACGCTGCATCTCGGTTTTGGAAGAGCCGAGAATCAGCCCGCGCAGCACGATGTTCTCGTAGCCGGTCGCCTCGTAATCGAGGCCAAGCGTGAGATCGAGCAGGCTGGTCACGCGGCCCTGGCTTCGGAACACGCCGGCCGTCGGTTCGTAGATGCCGGCGAGCAGACGCAGCAGCGTCGTCTTGCCGGCACCGTTGTGACCGATCAATCCAACACGGTCGCCAGCGCGAATGTCGAGCGACACGCCACGCAACGCTTCGACCACGGTCAACTTGTGGCTGTCCGAGGCGATCCGCCCGCCGGTCACGGACGACAGCATCATTTGCTTCAGCGAGCGGTTGCTTGCACCATACACCGGCAAGTTGAGGCTGCAGTTGTCGAGATTAAGAAATGCCATGACTCAGATCCAGAACGCGATACGGGAACGAAAACGGGTGAACAACGGAATCGCCAGCGCGAACAGGATCACCGTCGTGATGCCGGCGCCGGCGTAAACCGACGCGTCCGGCATCGTCCCGTACAGCGGCCCGCGCACGAGTTCGAGAAACATGTAGAGCGGGTTGTAGTGCGCAACGTATGCGCGATGGCCAAGCGCGCTGGGCTTCCAGAAAATCGGCGTCAGAAAGAACGCGAGCTGGACGATGCTGCCGACGATGGGCTGCATGTCGCGGAACCGCGCACAGAAAATGCCAAGCAGGATCGATAGCGGCACGGCGGCGATCACGATAATCAGCAGGCCGGGAATGACCATCAACCACTGCAGCGTCGGCACGATCTTCGCGTACAGCATCACCGGCACGAACGCGAGAATGTTGTGCGCGAAGAACAGCACGTTCCGGTAGACCGAGCGGAATATATGCAACGAGAGGGGAAGCCGTACCGAACGCACGATGCTGTCCGAGCCGATGAACGCATTGCACGCGTCGAGGATCAGCGTCGAGAGCAGCCCCCACGTGATGATGCCGAGCGCGAGATAGGGAACGAACTCTTCCGTCTTGATATTGAGCAACGCACCGTAGAGCGGCCCCATGCCAGCGATCGTGACGACCATCGTCAGTGTGATCCAGAACGGCCCCAGCACCGAACGCCGATAGCGCTGGCGAATATCCTGCCACGCGAGTGTCGTCCAGATCGGGTACGCCTTGATCCCGTCCATCACGTCCCGCATCGCAAGCGTCGCTCTGCTTTCGCCGCCTCGTACTGCAGATAACTGTTGCATGTTTCGTGTGACCCTTTAATCTCAAAAAATAACAATCCACCTACGCTGGCGTGCGTGTACCCGTCGCATCACCGGCATCTCCGTCCTCCACCGCACGCCACGAAAGCAGACTGCGTCGCAGGTTGCCACCCCATGTCGTGGCGGCGCCCATGCCCGCCTGGTTTCGAGGCCGTATTGTAATGGCCCCACCCTCGAAGTTCCATCCTCCGCCACTCAATGGGCCGCATACAACCATGAATTCATTGAATTTTTTCTCGTTTCACGCCACCGCCTCGCCTCCACCACTCGTGCCGCCCAGCGGGGTGTCGGCGCATGCCTCCGCTATAATCGATCGCTTCACACAGTGACCGCATGTCTGCACGGTCGCGGTCCGTACTACCCGTCGAATTCTCACGATCATGCAAATTCCCAGCGATTCGCCCAACACCGACCGAGAGACGGCATCCCCAGACCCGGTCACCATGGGAAGCCAGCATGCCGATGCGCGCATCGCCGCGCTCGAAGCGAGCGTCGCCGATCTGCAGCAAAAGCTCGCCGCCGCGGAAACGCGCGCGCAATCGAGCGCGAACAACCAATCCATCATCGACCAGCTCTCGGCTGATCTTGCCGCCGTTCACACGTCGGCATCATGGCGCATCACCGCGCCGTTGCGCGCCGGCGTCAATGCGACGCGTCGCGCCGGACACTCGGCCCGCTCCGTGGCTGCCCATCTGCGCGCGCGCGGCGGACTCCTCACCGCACTGCGTCATTACTACGCGATCTGGCGCAAAGAAGGCGTGCAGGGCATCCGCCGTCGCGCCAACCGGATTCTCGCGCGCGATACGTTCGAGGACAGCCCCGAAGCGTACGCCAGCTGGATCGCGCAATACGACACCATCGACGAAGGCAAACGCGTCGCGCTGCGGACAGCCGTCGCGAAATTGGCGCACCGTCCGCTGATCTCGATCGTCGTGCCCACCTACAACAGCGACATCGCACTGCTGCACGAGATGATCGAGTCGGTGCGCGCCCAGATCTATCCGAACTGGGAACTCTGCATCGCCGATGATGCGTCCACGATCGAAGCGGTACGCACCACGCTTGCCGATTACGCCGCGCGCGACGCCCGTATCAAGGTCGTGCTGCGCGATCAGAACGGCCATATCGCCGAAGCCAGCAACAGCGCGCTCGCCTGCGCGTCCGGAGAATACGTCGCGCTGCTCGATCACGACGACACCCTTCCGGAACACGCGCTCTACATGGTCGTCAAGGCGATCAACGAACATCCCCGCGCTCGCCTCTTCTACAGTGACGAAGACAAGCTGACACCGGAAGGCCAACGGATTGCCCCGTACTTCAAGAGCGACTGGAACCCGGAGCTGTTTCTCACACAAAACCTGTTCTCTCATCTCGGCGTCTACGAAACGGCGCTCGTTCGCGAGGTCGGCGGTTTCCGAAAAGGCTTCGAAGGAAGCCAGGATCTCGACCTTGCCATGCGCTGCATCGAAAAGGCCGGCCACGATGCGGTTCACCACATACCTCACATCCTCTACCACTGGCGCATCGTTCCCGGCAGCACAGCGGCCTCCGGCGCGGAAAAGCCATACGCGCTGACCGCCGGCATTCGCGCCGTCGAAGCACACTTGCAACGCATCGGAGTCGAGGCAACCGTCTCGCAAGCCGCGAGCGACATCGGCCTCATTCGCGTGCGCTACGCAATGCCGGCACCGGCGCCGCTCGTCTCGATCGTGATTCCCACGCGCGACGGGGTCGAATTGCTTCGGCAATGCGTCGAGAGCATCTTCGATCGCAGCACATACCCCGACTTCGAGATCGTCATCGTCGACAACGGCAGCGTGAAGCCGGAAACGCTCGCATACTTCGATTCGCTGCGCGTGCGCCCGAACGTCCGCGTGCTGCGCGACAACCGTCCATTCAACTTCTCGGCGCTCAACAACGTCGCAGTCAGCCAATCGCGCGGCGAATACGTCTGCCTGCTCAACAACGATATCGAAGTCATCACGCCCGACTGGCTCGAGGAGATGGTGTCCCTCGCCGCGCAGCCCGGCAACGGCGCGATCGGCGCTTGCCTCTGGTATCCGAACGACACGCTCCAGCACGGCGGCGTGATGCTAGGTGTAGGCGGCGTGGCGGGCCACATCCACGCCCGGCTGCCACGCGGCGCATTCGGTTACTTCGGGAGGGCCGTCTCCACGCAGAATCTGTCCGCCGTCACTGCCGCCTGCCTGCTGATTCGCCGGTCGATCTACGATGAAGTGCAGGGACTCGACGAGGAGCTCGCTGTCGCCTTCAACGACGTCGACTTCTGCATTCGGGTGCGCAATGCCGGCTATCGCAATGTCTGGACACCCCATGCCGAGCTGTACCATCACGAATCCGCGACGCGTGGCTCCGATCTGTCGCCGGAAAAGGCACAACGCTTCCTGCGAGAAATACGCTTCATGGAACAACGCTGGGGTGCGGCACTGTTCAACGATCCCGCCTACAACCCCAATCTCACGCTCGATGCGTCGAAGCATGCCTACGCACTCGCCGATGAGCCGCGCATTGGCCAATTCGATTGACGCGCGTCTGCGTCGTTCGGCATTCTCACAATTCGTTACAGCATCCCCATCCGGCCGGCCAGCCCGTGCCGGATGCCACGCAGCGCCATCGTCAGGTGCGCACGCGCATCCGGTGCATACAACGCGTAAATGGCCAGCCGCACGGGAAGCTTGACCAGCTCCGTCGACTTCCACGTCCACGGGACATACCTACGCTTCAGCAATGCCACGGCGTTGCGAAACAGATAGTAGTGACGCACCGGGCTGTGCATCGGATAACTGCGGCCGAACGCACGAATCGGCTCTTCGCCCAGCTCGTGCTGCATTCTCAGCCACGGTATGCCGACTACGCGGTAACCGCGTGAGCGCGCGCGGATGCACCACTCGGTGTCGACGAAATCGATGAACAGGGAATCGTCCATACGTCCTACGTCGGACCAGCATCCGAGATTCACGCACGAGCCCGACGTGATAAGGAAGTCCACGTCGATCGGCACGTCGCCCTGCGGCGCGATTCGCTTCAGGCGGAAATAGCCGAATCGCACGAACGGCGCCACACCCCGAAGTCGCGCATCTTCATAGGCCGGGCCAACCACCGCAACTGCTTCGCGTCGCGCAACACATTCACTCATCACGCGCACCAGCTCGCGCACCAGCGCTTCGGTTGGCTCGCTGTCCTGATCAAACAGCAGCGCGTACTTGCAGCCCTCCGCAATCAGGCGCTCCAGCCCCTGATTGAGCGCAGTCGCAATGCCGACATTGCGCACATTCGCCACATAGTCGATGCGCGCATCGAGCGCACGCTCGACCTCCGGCGAATGCGCGTCCGCCGGCGTGTTATCGACGACAACGCAGCGACACAGGTTCGCGATCCGATTGGCACGCTCGATACAGGCGCGATCCGGGTTGTAGAAAACGACGACTGCGCCGACTTCGTCGCGGCCGATACCGCTCAACATGCGCCACCGAGACAGAGGTCGAGCGCATCACGCCAGTCAGGAGGCGTGATGCCGAACACCTCGGTCAGCTTCGACGTATCCAATCGTGAATTCGCAGGACGCTTCGCCGGCAACGGATACTCGGCTGCCGGGATGGGCACGACACGCGGCGCCGATGCTAGATCCGCGCGTTGGAAAATCGCTTCAGCGAATCCAGCCCACGATGTGCTGCCGGTCGCTGCCAGGTGGTACACGCCGCTTCGCGGCGCCGCCCATTCGTGCACGTCGCCCGATGCGCCGCACCCCTGCGCCAGTATGTGCGCGGTCAAGGTCGCAACGGTTGCCGACCAGGTCGGCGCGCCGACCTGGTCGGCAACCACGCGCAGCTCGGGTCGCTGCTCGGCAAGACGCAGCATTGTCAGTAGAAAATTTTTACCTCGCCGCCCATACACCCAGCTCGTGCGAAAAATGAAGTGCGCGCAATCCGCAGCCGCAATCGCCCGCTCTCCTTCAAGCTTGGTCGCGCCATAGACGCTCTGCGGCCCGGTCGCATCGCTCTCGACATACGGCCCTGCCTTGCTGCCGTCGAACACGTAGTCGGTCGAGTAATGGACGAACACCGCCCCCAGCCGCTTTGCCTCTTCGGCAAGGACGGCCGGCGCTTCGGCATTGATCTGCCGTGCCGTTACGGTGTCCGTTTCCGCTTGATCGACCGCAGTATACGCGGCCGGGTTGACGATGATCGATGGGCGCGCTTCGCGCACGAGCGTCCGGATCGCATCGGGACGTCGTAGATCGAGTGCACCACGATCGATCGCGATCACGCGCCCGAGCCCCTGCAATGTGCGCAGCAGTTCGAAACCGACCTGACCGTTGACTCCCGTGACGAGAATCGTGCGATTACCGTTTGCGGCAACCATCATTCGCCCCTCTGTAACGGGTCACGCATATACGTCGGCATCGGCAAGACGCTTGCCTGCCGCGTCTTTGGCGGCCAGCACCGGCTCGTCGTCGATCGGCCATACGATTCCGATATCCGGATCGTTCCAGACGATGCTGCGTTCATGCTCGGGAAACCAGTAGTCGGTCGTCTTGTAGAGAAATTGCGCCGACTCGGACAGCACGACGAAGCCATGCGCGAATCCGGGCGGGACCCATAGCTGCCGGTAGTTGTCGGCAGACAGATTCACGCCGGCCCATCGGCCGAAATTCGGCGAACTGCGGCGCAAGTCAACCACAACATCGAACACGTCGCCCTCAACCACACGGACAAGCTTGCCCTGCGCATGCTGAATCTGATAATGCAGACCGCGCAGCACACCCTTCGCCGATCGCGAATGATTGTCCTGCACGAATTCGACGCCGGGCGCGACAAGTTCAGCAAACTCACGCGCATTGAAACTCTCGTAGAAGTATCCGCGTGCGTCGCCGAACACTTTCGGCTCGATGATTTTGACTTCCGGCAATGCCGTTGCCGTTACCTGGATGGCCATGCGACTTGGTCAGAAAGAATGTTCTGGAGATACCGCCCGTAGCTATTTTTCGATAGCGGTGCGGCGAGCTTGCACAGTTGATCGGCGTCGATCCACTTCCTGCGGAAGGCAATTTCTTCCGGGCAAGCGACGACGAGCCCCTGGCGCTTTTGCAGCGTCGCGATGAACAGCGCCGCATCGATCAATGAGTCGTGCGTGCCGGTGTCGAGCCACGCATAGCCGCGCCCCATGATCTCGACATCGAGTGCCCCGTCTGCCAGATAGCGCGAGTTCACGTCGGTAATCTCGAGCTCACCGCGATCGGACGGCTTGATGTCGGCGGCGATATCGCACACACGGTTGTCGTAGAAATACAGGCCCGTCACCGCATAGTTCGAGCGCGGTTTGGTCGGTTTTTCTTCGATCGACAGCGCACGAAAGTTTTGATCGAATTCCACCACGCCGTAGCGCTCGGGATCGTGCACGTGATACGCAAATACCGTCGCCCCGGCCGCTTTCTCGTTCGCCCGGTCGAGCTGTTTCACGAGATCGTGCCCGTAGAAGATGTTGTCGCCGAGGATCAAGGCCGACGGATCGTTGCCGACGAACTCCTTGCCGATGATGAAGGCCTGCGCGAGACCGTCCGGCGACGGCTGCACCGCGTACTGGATGTTCATCCCCCACTGGCTGCCGTCGCCGAGCATCGATTCGAAGCGCGGCGTGTCCTGCGGTGTCGAGATGATCAGGACATCGCGGATGCCTGCGACCATCAGCGTCGACAGCGGGTAGTAGATCATCGGCTTGTCGTACACCGGCAGGAGCTGCTTCGATACGACGTGCGTGATCGGATACAGCCGCGTGCCGGACCCGCCGGCGAGAATGATGCCTTTACGTGCCATCGCTTCTCTCCTCAAGCGCGTTTCGCGTAATTCGTCTCGACCCACTTGCGGTATTCACCCGATGCGACCTCATCGGCCCACACCTGATTGTCGAGATACCAGTCGACCGTCTTCGCCAGACCAGTCTCGAACGTCTCCGCAGGCTTCCAGCCGAGCTCGCGCTCAAGCTTGCGCGCATCGATCGCATAACGGCGATCGTGCCCGGGGCGATCCGTCACATAGGTGATTTGGTCGCGATACGAACCGGCTGCCTTCGGGCGAGCCTTGTCGAGCAGATCGCACAGCGTGTGCACGACCTCAAGGTTCTTCTTCTCGTTCCAGCCGCCGACGTTGTACGTCTCGCCGGGCACGCCACGCGCGAGCACTTCGCGAATCGCACTGCAATGATCGCCAACGTACAGCCAGTCGCGAACGTTCTGACCATCGCCATACACCGGCAACGGCTTGCCCGCGAGCGCATTCGCGATCATCAGCGGAATCAGCTTCTCGGGGAACTGGTACGGGCCGTAGTTGTTCGAACAGTTCGTCGTCAGCACCGGCAGACCGTACGTGTGATGGTACGCGCGCACCAGATGGTCGGAACCCGCCTTCGTCGCCGAATACGGGCTGTTCGGTGCGTACGGCGTCGTCTCGGAGAATTGCGGATCGGTTGCGGACAGCGAACCGAACACCTCGTCGGTCGATACGTGCAGGAAGCGGAACGCGGCCTTGTCGGCATCGCTCAGGCCGTTCCAGTATTGACGGGTTGCTTCGAGCAGCGTGAACGTGCCGACGACGTTGGTCTGCACGAAATCCGCAGGTCCATGGATCGAGCGATCGACGTGGCTTTCCGCTGCGAAGTGCAGCACGGCGCGGGGCTTGTGCTCGGCAAGCAACGCGTCGAGCGCTTCACGATCGCAGATGTCGACGCGCGCAAACACGTGCTTCGAGTTCCCGTCCAGCGACTGCAGTGTGCGCAGGTTCCCTGCGTACGTCAGCTTGTCGACGTTGAGCACGGCTTCGTCGGATGCGCGCAGCCAATCGAGTACAAAATTTGCGCCGATAAAACCCGCGCCGCCCGTAACCAGGATCATGAGGCTCCCTCTAGTAATGCAATGCGCGGCGAACGCTCTCGGGGCGCTCGCCGCATCAGATTCACAAGTGCTCGTAACCGGTAACTTGTGACCGCTACGTCAGACCGCGAATTTTAACCGGTCGACATGGCCTCCAAAGTCATGAAATGCTAATTTTGTTGGGGAGAACCATAATTATAGGGAGCCGCAACACGCAAATGCCATGCCGCTAACAACTTGATACAGCGCTCGCAAGCTTCCCGGCAATGAAATTTCATACCATTTCACGGGCTTTTTCTCAAAAAAATTGCGCAAAATAATGCCAACCAGACCAATCCTACCGCGAAGCCGAAACACGTAACCCACGTCGCCCCATGACCCATACCCCCATCGCCATCGGCGACATCCAAGGCTGTCATTCCGCTTTCCAGTCCCTACTCGACAAACTTTCAGCCCCCGCCGACACCCCGCTGTGGATCGCCGGCGACGTCGTCAATCGCGGCCCGGACTCCCTCGCCTCGCTGCGCGCACTCGTCGACCTCGGCCCGCGCGCGACCGTCGTACTCGGCAATCACGACCTGCACCTGCTCGCGGTCTCCGCCGGCCTGCGAACCGAACGCCCGGGCGACACCATCGGCGAGATCCTCGACGCGCCCGATGCCGATGCGCTGCTCGACTGGGTCCGCCACCGCCCGTTCGTGCATGCGGAGAACGGGATGCTGCTCGTCCATGCGGGCGTGCTGCCGCAGTGGGATGCGACGCTCGTGCTGGAGCTCGCCGACGAACTCCAGCGCGCGCTGCGCGCGCCCGACTGGCGCGACACGCTGCAGAAGCTGTACGGCAACGAGCCGAATCAATGGAGCCCGGATCTGAAGAAACGCGACCGGATGCGCGTCGCGTTCAATGCGTTCACGCGCGTGCGCTTCTGCACGCCCGACGGTGCGATGGAATTCAAGGCGAATGGCGGCCCCGACAGCGCGCCGCCCGGCTACCTGCCGTGGTTCGACGTACCGGGGCGCCGCACCGAGGACGTGACGATCGTGTTCGGCCACTGGGCCGCGCTCGGCCTGATGGTGCGCGAGAACGTCGTCGCGCTCGATTCGGGGTGTGTGTGGGGTAACCAGCTGTCGGCCGTGCGGCTGACGGCCGACCCGGCGCAGCGCACGGTCACGCAGGTGCAGTGCGAAGCATGCCGCGCGCCGGGCGGCGAGTGATTAAAGGCTGAGTCGCGTCGCCGGGAAGCGCGTCAACCCTCACGCCCCGGCACCGGTGCGTCGGTCGCCTCATGCCCTGCCGCGCCGGCGCCAACCTCGGTCGCCGGATACGCATGTTTGGCCAGTTCCGCGAGCGACTCGGCCGTCGGCTTGCCAACCTTCTCCTGCAGCTTTGCAAGCGCAGCCGCGATCGCATCGCGCGCCGCCGCGGACGTCGCGCGCCGGTCGCCACCCGGCGCGATCGGGTCACACACGTACAGGTGCGCGACGAGCGGGCCGCCGCGCAACACCATGTCGAGCGACGTGCCCAGCGCCAGTTCGCCCGTATACGCTGGCGCAACCGACTGCCGCCCCTGCGCATCCTCGTACATCAGGCAGATCGGCTGCACCGCGCAGCCGGCCGATACCGCGGCCTGGAACAGGTTCGCGTGGAACGGCAGCAGTTCCTGCCCGTCGGTCGTCGTCCCTTCCGGGAACACGCACATCAGCCCGCCGTTGCGCAGGCGCTCGGCCATCTCGTGCATGACGCGCATCGCCTCGGTGCGCTTCTCGCGCTGCAGGAACACGGTGTCGAGCTTCTCGGCGAGCCAGCCGACCACCGGCCACTGCCGCACCTCGGCCTTCGACACGAACGGCGTCGGCCGCCACGCGTTGACCGTGTAGATGTCGAGCCACGACACGTGATTGCCGACCACGAGCGCGCTCGCGTCGAGCCGTGCGCTGTCGTTGTGGACGACGAGACGCATCCCGCAAATCCGCAGCAGCTTGAGCGACCAGCGGCGTATCAGCTCGGCGCGGCGCGCGGGCGTGACGTGCGAAAAACGCAGCGCGACGATCGCCATGCCGCGCAACAGGTGAAAGACGAGACGCAGCTTGCGAATGGCAATCATGGCGATAGTCCGGCGTGGTTCAGTGGCGCTCGAACGCGACCTGCCCGGCCACGAGCGTCGCGCGCACGGTGGCCGGCAGTTCGTAGCCGAGGAACGGCGAGTTGTGGCCCTGGCTCTTCAGCGCCCGCGGCTCGACCCGCCAGTGCGCGCGCGGGTCGAACACGCACAGGTCGGCCGCGCCGCCTTCGGTGAGGCGGCCGACCGGCAGCTTCAGCACATCAGCCGGTGCGGACGTGATGCGGCGCAGCGCCTGCGCAAGCGGCGTACGCGTCTCGTCGGCCCACTTCAGCGTCAGCGACAGCAGCAGCTCGAGCCCCGTCGCGCCCGGCGTCGCTTCGCCGAACGGCAGCAGCTTCTCGTCGTCGTCGACCGGCGTATGGTCGGAACAGATCGCATCGATCGTACCGTCGGCGAGCGCCACGCGAATCGCTTCGCGATCGCGCTCGCTGCGCAGCGGCGGATCGAGCCGGAACTGCGAATCGAAGTAGCCGATGTCGACGTCGATCAGATGCAGGTGATTCACGCCGACGTCGCAGGTCACGGGCAGCCCCTCGGCCTTCGCTTCGCGCACGAGCGCGAGGCCGGCCGCCGACGACAGCCGCGCGAGGTGCACGCGTGCGCCCGTCACGCGCATCAGTTCGAAAATCGTGTGCAGCGCGATCGTCTCGGCCGCGACCGGCACGCCGGACAGCCCAAGCCGCGACGCCAGCGCGCCGCTCGCGGCGACACCGCCGCGGCCGATGAAGGCGTCCTGCGGGCGCAGCCACGTGGTGTAGTCGTAGGTACTCGCGTACTGCAGCGCACGCAGCAGCACCTGCGTGTCGCGCACCGGCACGTTGGCGTGCGTAAACCCGACGCAGCCGGACTCGGTCAGCGCGACCATCTCGGTGATCACCTCGCCCTTGAGGCCGACCGTCAGCGCGCCGAGCGGATGCACGTTCGCCTGGTGCAGGTTGCGCGCGCGGAACTTGAGCATCTCGACGAGGCCCGGCTCGTCCAGCACGGGGTCGGTATCCGGCGGGCACACGAGGGTCGTGACACCGCCCGCGACGGCCGCGGCCATCTCGGACGCGAGCGTCGCCTTGTGCTCGTAGCCGGGCTCGCGCAGCCGCGCGCACAGGTCGACGAGGCCGGGCGCGACGATCATGCCCACGGCGTCGATCGTGTTGTCCGCGTTGAAACCGGCCGGCGCCGCCGTGCCGAGCGCGGCGATCTTGCCGTCCGCGACGAATACGTCGGCCTGCTGCTCGGTGCCGGCGACCGGATCGATCAGCGTGCCGCCTTTGATATGAATCTTCATGCGCTGTCAGTGAATGCGTTGATTGCGTGAATAAGGATGCGCGAAAGCGGGCTCAGTCGCTGTTGCCGGCGACGATGCCCATCACCGCCATCCGCACGGCGATGCCGAACGTGACCTGGTTGAGGATCACCGACTGCGGGCCATCGGCGACCTGCGAATCGATCTCGACGCCCCGGTTCATCGGGCCCGGGTGCATCACGATCGCGTCGGGCGCGGCGAGCGCGAGACGCTCGGGCGTCAGGCCCCAGGTCTTGAAGTATTCCTGCGCGGACGGCAGCAGCGCGCCGCTCATCCGCTCGTTCTGCAGGCGCAGCATGATGATCACGTCGACGCCCTTCAGCCCTTCGTCGAGGTTGTGGAACACCTTCACGCCCATCTGCTCGAGCCCGCCCGGCAGCAGCGTGCGCGGGCCGATCGCGCGCACTTCCGGCACGCCGAGCGTGGTGAGCGCGTGGATGTCGGAGCGCGCGACGCGCGAATGCAGGATGTCGCCGACGATCGCCACGCGCAGCTTCGTGAAGTCGCGCTTGTAGTGACGGATCGTGTACATGTCGAGCAGGCCCTGCGTCGGGTGCGCATGGCGGCCGTCGCCGGCGTTGATCACGTGCACGTGCGGTGCGCAGTGCTCGGCGATCAGGTACGGCGCGCCGCTCGACGCATGGCGCACGACGAACAGGTCGGCATGCATCGCCGACAGGTTGTTGATCGTGTCGAGCAGCGATTCGCCCTTGCTCGTCGACGACGCATTGATGTTCAGGTTCAGCACGTCGGCCGACAGGCGCGTCGCGGCGATCTCGAAGGTCGTGCGGGTGCGCGTCGAGTTCTCGAAGAACAGGTTGAACACGGACTTGCCGCGCAGCAGCGGTACCTTCTTCACTTCACGGTCCGTCACGCTGACGAACTGCTCGGCGGTATCGAGGATGTGGTTGACGATCGAGCGCGGCAGGCCCTCGATCGACAGCAGATGCTTCAGCTCGCCGTTTTTCGTGAGCTGCGGGTTGCCCTTCAGGAAGCCGTAGCGGAACCGGTCGGGGCTCGCGGCCGCGGCGGGATTGCCGGTGCGGCCAGTGGTGTCGGTGGTCATGGTGTGCGTGATTCCAACTATGCAAACGGGCCGCGGTGCAAACCAGCGGCCCGGGATACGGTTCGCGTGTCGTTCAGGCGCCGTGTGCCTCGACGCGCAGCGTGAACTGCGCATCGTCGCGTGCGAGCACGAGCGTCGCGCCGGCCGGCACGTCGAGCGCGCCGCCCGCGAAGCGCGCGGCGACCGGCAGCTCGCGGCCGCCGCGATCGGCGAGCACCGCGAGCTCGACCGCGGCCGGACGGCCGTAGTCGAACAGCTCGTTGAGTGCCGCGCGCACGGTGCGCCCGGTAAACAGCACGTCGTCGACGAGCACGATGCGCGCGCCGTCGATCTCGAACGGCAGCGACGTCGGGCTGGCCTGGCTGTGCAGCCCCTTCTTCGCGTAATCGTCGCGGTGCAGCGCGACGTTCACGACGCCGAACGCCGGCGCGCCGAGATCGCGCGCGAGGCGCTCGGCAAGCCATGCGCCGCCGCTGTGAATGCCGGCGAGCCGCGGGCCGCCCGGTTCGGCGAAAGCCGTGCCGTACGCGGCGCGGATCTGGTCGAGCAGGACGCGGTAAAGCGCCTCGGCGTCAATGGTGCTCATGGTCGGACAATTGATCGAGATACTGTTGAAGGATGACGCGCGCGGCCTCGGCATCGAGCATCTCGGCCCGTGCGCGGCCGCGCACGTTGCGCTCGCGCAGCCCGGCCTCGGCCTCGACCGACGAATAGCGCTCGTCGACCCACGTGACGGGCAGCCCGAAGCGGCCGTTCAGCTGGTTGCCGAAGCGCTTCGCCTGCTGCGTCATGTCGTGCGGCGTGCCGTCCGGATGCATCGGCAGGCCGACGACGAGCGCGTCCGGCCGCCATTCGGCCAGCAGGTCGCCGACCGCCTTGAAGCGGTGTTCGCGATTCAGGTTCTGGATCACGACGAGCGCACGGGCCGAGCGCGTCAGCGCATTGCCGACCGCGACGCCGATACGTTTTTCGCCGTAGTCGAACGCGAGCAGCGTCGCATCGCGCGCGCTCGCGCCACTCATGCGTGCCCTGCTTCGCCGGACAGCATCGACGAGCTGACGCCGAGCAGGCCGAGTGCGGCTTCGAAGCGCTCTTCGGCCGGCGTGTCGAACACGATGCGCGGATCGGCGGCGACCGTCAGCCAGCCGTTGCGGGAGATTTCTTCCTCGAGCTGCCCTGCGCCCCAGCCCGCATGGCCGAGCGTCAGCAGGAAGCGTTTCGGGCCGGTGCCCGTCGCGACCGCCTCGAGCACGTCCTTCGACGTGGTCATCTCCAGCCCGCCCTCGACGGACATCGACGAGTTGTAGCTCGCGCCCTCTACCGGCTCGTGCAGCACGAAACCGCGCTCGGTCTGGACCGGGCCGCCGAAGTACACCGGGATGTGCAGCAGCGGCTCGATGTCGAGCTTCAGGTCGATGCGGTTGAACAGCGATTCGAGGTCGATGTCGGTAGGACGATTGATGACGAGGCCGAGCGCACCGCGCTCGCTGTGATCGCAAAGATAGACCACCGTTCCCGAGAACGTCGGATCGGCCATGTTCGGCATGGCGATCAGGAACTGGTTGGTGAGATTGATGCGATCGGAAGGCTTTGACATGGTTTGAATTTTAGCAAAGACGCCGCGGCCTGACCGGGCCGCGATCAACAAGCAACGCCGCACCGCGCTGGCAACGGCGCGCACGGATCACACGGCACTCTAACACGCGCGCGGGCGCTGTCGGCAGCGTGTTGCGGGCCCGCGCGGCAAGGGCCGCCGGCGCGTGTTCGTCCCCTTCTTCGTCAGGCCCGGCCGAGCGCCGCGCCGAGCGCGCCGGACGCCGCCGTGAGATCCGGCGGCGCAACGCCGGCTGCAATCTTCAGCAGCGCCGCGCGCAGCATGTCGGACGCGTGGCCGTGCGCATCGAGGCCGCCGTCGGCGAGCGGCACACCGTGCGCCGCACGCCGCCACGCGAGGCCAAGCGTGTCGGCCAGCAGCGCCGCATGGCCGAGCCCCAGCGCGCACGCGGCCGTGCCGACCCGGTAGGCGGCGCCGGACGCATGCCATGCGGCACCCGCGTCGGCTCTCGCCGGATCGGCCGCGAGGTCGACCATCGACGCATCGGCCGTCTGCAGGAAATCCTCATAGGCATGCGCATTGACCGTCACGACGCCGAGTGCGCGGGTCGGCGCGGCGGCAACCGCGTCATGCTCGGCCCGGGCGGCATCGGCCTCCCACAGCGCTTCGGACGCGGGCGTGCCGGCGACGTGCCAGTCGACCGTCAATCCGTAGTCGTGCAGCACGTCGACGAGCGCGACATCCTCGGCCGCGGCGCCGAACAGCGCGAAATCGCGCCACAGCAGCGCCACCGTCTCCCGCACGAGTTCGGGCGGCGCACTGCGCCGGCCCTGCGCGTGCTCGCCGAGCAGCAGGTTCGTGCGCGCGAGAAAGCGCTTCAGCTCGGGTGCGCCGCTGGCGCGCAGCGCGCGCACGCATGCGGCCGCGAGCCGCCAGAAATCGTATGGATCATCGCTGGCGAGCGCGGCCAGCATCGCATCGAGTTCGTCGAGTGCCGCATCGGGCGCGCCGTGTTCCGCGCGCAGCACGCCAAGCAACGCCTGTTCGTAGCGGGCACGAATCCGGGTCGCGAACGCGTCGGGCAGCGCGCGCAGCGTGGCGGGCGGCACCGCACGGCCGACGAGCGCGAGCGCGTCGAGCGGCGCCTGCGCGCGCAGGTCGGCGGCGCTTTGCGCACGCAAGGCACGGAAATGTTCGAAGAGAACCGGCGAGCAGGCGAGCTCGCGCAGGTTGTGGCGTGCGACGGCCGCGCGGAAATCGCGCAGCGCGGCACGCCAGCCGGCCGAGGTCGGCTCGGCGGCGACGAGCGGCACGGCGGCCGACAGCTGCCCCGCGAAACGCGCGGCCGGCAGCCAGCCGGCTTCCGCGAGCACGGCCGCAGCAGCGGAGAGCGGTGCGGCCGCGTCGTCGCGATGCTCGAAAGCGTCGGCGGCCGCCGCAAGCCATGCGTCGGCCGCGCGCACGGCCCCGCCGCGCGGGTTGGGCAGTGCGTCAGGGTGGGGAACGTTCGCCGGTTCTGGCCTCATGGACACGCGCGCCTGTCGTCGTCAAGTCGCTCGCGCGAGCCTCGACGCATGAGCGCCGGGTCGATGCGAGGCCTGAGCGGTGTGTCCGTGGGCCAAGGGTCCGGTCAGATCTGGACCATCTCGAAGTCTTCCTTGCGGGCGCCGCATTCAGGACACGTCCAGTTGATCGGGACGTCTTCCCAGCGCGTGCCCGGGGCAATGCCCTCTTCCGGCAGCCCGGCTTCTTCGTCGTAAATCCAGCCACAAATCAGGCACATCCAGCTCTTGTATTCCATCTTAAGCCGCGTCGGGAAAGTCGGTAAATTCGGGAGCCATGATGGTACCGTGTCGGGGCCGGACTGCCTAGCAATCGCGCTGGAGTAACGCGACTACGTTGCGCTGCGCTAAAAAATCCGTCGTGCGGGCCGGATTCCGCCGCATAATGGCTGAAAAGTGCGGCCTGCCGGGCAACACAGGGCCGAAAACGCCCATTTCGCCTCGCCGTCCGCATGCCCGTCGCTTTCCCGTTTTTCTCTTGCCCCATTTTTACATGTCCAGCAACGCCCCTCCGATCGTCCTCACCTTTGGCCTGTCCGACCCCACCGGCGGCTCTGGCATCCAAGCCGATCTGTTGACCCTGGCGAGCATGGGCTGTCACGGCGTGTCCGTCCTGACGGGCTATACCGTGCGCGACTCGGCCGCCTGCGACGAAGTGACCGGCCTCGATCCCGACGTGGTCGCCGCCCAGGCGCGCATGCTGCTCGAAGACATGCCGGTTGCGGCGTTCAAGATCGGCGCGGCGACGCGCGCGGAAGTCGTGAGCGCGATCGCCGAGGTCGTCGCCGACTACGACGGCGTGCCGCTCGTGCTCGCGCCCGACTTCACGCTCGACGACGAGCACGTGCTCGCAGCCGACGACCTGCGCGAATCGATCGCCGACCTGCTGGCGCCGCAAACCACGCTGCTCGTCGCCGACTACGCGACGCTGATCGCGCTCGCGCAGCCGGACGGCGACGCCGAGGCGCCGAATCTCGACGCGGCCGTCTCGCACCTGCTGTCGCAGGGCTGCGAGTACATCCTGTCGTCCGAGACGGGCTCGCACCGGCTCGTCAACACGCTGTACGGCGAGGAAGGCCAGCTGCGCGAGGACATGTGGGATCGCTCGCCGCACCGGCTGATGGGCATCACCGACACACTGGGCGCGGCCATCGCGGCGTTGCTTGCGAACGGCCAGGAGCCACCCGAAGCGGTTCGCGAAGCGCAGGAATACCTGTACCAGGCCACGCGCGACGCGTTCCGGCCCGGCATGGGGGCGTACCTGCCCGACCGGTTCTTCTGGGCGCGCAGCAACGAGGATTCGGATACGCCGCCGGCCGTGAAGGCCGACGCGGTGCCGAGGACGTCGCATCGGCATTGACGCACGTGCGGCGGGGCATGCCCCGCCGTCGCCCCCAATGTCACGCCCTGTGGGCGCGACATCTCCGGCCGCCCCGCGCACGCATCGAAATCCGCGCGCCCATAAAAAAAGACCCGCATCGCTGCGGGTCTTTTTCTTTGGCTGGAGCACGCATCGCTGCGCGCTCCGGACACCATCGACCGAAGTCGATTACATGTCCATGCCCATGCCGCCCATGCCGCCGGGCATGCCGCCCGGCATCGGTGCGTCTTCCTTCGGCAGTTCAGCAACAGCTGCGTCCGTCGTCAGCAGCAGGCCTGCAACCGACGCTGCGTTCTGCAGTGCGGTACGCGTGACCTTGGTCGGATCAACCACACCGGCTTCGACCATGTCGACGTACTCGCCCGTCGCTGCGTTGTAGCCGTAGTTGCCCTGGCCTGCAGCAACTGCCGCCACCACGACGCTGGCTTCTTCGCCGCCGTTCGTGACGATCTGGCGCAGCGGCTCTTCCATTGCGCGCAGCACGATCTTGATGCCGGCGTTTTGATCGGCGTTAGCGCCGGTCAGGCCTGCGATCGCGGTGCGAGCGCGGATCAGCGCAACGCCGCCACCTGCCACGATGCCTTCTTCCACAGCCGCGCGCGTTGCGTGCAGTGCGTCTTCGACACGTGCCTTCTTTTCCTTCATTTCGACTTCGGTCGCGGCACCAACCTTGATCACTGCAACACCGCCAGCCAGCTTGGCCACGCGCTCTTGCAGCTTTTCACGGTCGTAGTCCGACGTCGCTTCTTCGATTTGCGCGCGCACTTGCTTCACGCGTGCTTCGATGTTCACGGCTTCGCCTGCGCCGTCGATGATCGTCGTGTTTTCCTTGCCCACTTCGATGCGCTTCGCCTGGCCCAGTTCTGCCAGCGTTGCCTTCTCGAGCGTCAGGCCGGTTTCTTCAGCGATCACCTGGCCGCCGGTCAGGATCGCGATGTCTTCCAGCATCGCCTTGCGACGATCGCCGAAGCCCGGCGCCTTGACCGCAACGGTCTTCAGGATGCCGCGGATGTTGTTGACGACCAGCGTGGCGAGCGCTTCGCCTTCGATGTCTTCAGCGATGATCAGCAGCGGACGGCCAGCCTTCGCGACTTGCTCGAGTACCGGCAGCAGATCACGGATGTTCGACACCTTCTTGTCGTGCAGCAGCACGAACGGGTTGTCGAGGACGGCGACTTGCTTTTCCGGGTTGTTGATGAAGTACGGCGACAGGTAGCCGCGGTCGAATTGCATCCCTTCGACGACGTCGAGTTCGTCAGCCAGCGACTTGCCGTCTTCGACGGTGATGACGCCTTCCTTGCCGACCTTGTCCATCGCTTCAGCGATGCGATCGCCGATCGACGTGTCGCTGTTCGCCGAGATCGAGCCGACCTGTGCGATTTCCTTGTTCGTCGTGCACGGCTTGCTGATCTTCTTCAGCTCTTCGACAGCCGCTGCGACTGCCTTGTCGATGCCGCGCTTCAGGTCCATCGGGTTCATGCCCGATGCGACGTACTTCATGCCTTCGCGAACGATCGATTGCGCGAGGACGGTTGCCGTCGTCGTGCCGTCGCCTGCGTTGTCGCTGGTCTTGGAAGCGACTTCCTTGACCATTTGCGCGCCCATGTTCTGGAGCTTGTCCTTCAGCTCGATTTCCTTCGCGACCGACACACCGTCCTTGGTGACCGTCGGGCCGCCGAAGCTGCGCTCGAGCACCACGTTGCGGCCCTTCGGACCCAGCGTGACCTTGACTGCGTTGGCGAGAATGTTCACGCCTTCGACCATCTTCGAACGGGCGGAATCGCCGAATACGACGTCTTTAGCTGCCATCTTCTAACTCCTTGAATTCTTGGGAATATGTACCGTCGGTGGACGCTTACTTCGCGTTGACCACGGCCATGATGTCTTCTTCGCGCATGACCAGCAGTTCGCTGCCGTCGACCTTCACGGTCTGGCCTGCGTACTTGCCGAACAGGACGCGATCGCCGACCTTCACGTCGAGCGCGATCGGGGCGCCCTTGTCGTCGCGCTTGCCCGGGCCGACGGCCAGGACTTCGCCCTGGTCCGGCTTTTCAGCAGCGGCGTCGGGGATCACGATGCCCGAGGCGGTCTTGGTTTCCTGATCCAGGCGCTTGACGATCACGCGATCGTGCAAAGGACGAAGGTTCATATTCACTCCTCTCTTGACTGAGATTGAAGAACGCTTAGGGAATCTGCCCGGCTTGTCGCCTGGCAGAGAATTGTTAGCACTCTCGTGCAGCGAGTGCTAATTATATGGACGGGTTTTGACAAATTCAAGAAGGGGAACCGGACGAATTTTCGGGGCGGGGACGGGGCGGAAAAAGCACGTGGATCCGACAAAAAACCCTTTGAAAACAAACCCCGGCAAGCGCCACCCCGCCTTGCAGGCGGGGCCGCGCGGCCCCGGAATCCCATCCAGCCCCGTTTGGACACCGGGAAAGCACGGAGTTCCTTCGATCGGCGGCATCACTCGATAAATGCCGCAGCGGCGTCGATTCCGTCCGCCGGCACGCGCCCTCCCGCACCCGCCGGTTGCCGCCTGCGCCTCGCGCCGCGGATCCATCGACCCGCATAGAAGCATTCATTTTCATTACAACGATATTTACGGTTTACCTCGTCAGTAAACCCGTGTCGGGCCCCACCCGTAAGGAGGCGGATTACATTCAGTAATTTAGATGCGAATCATTCTCGTTTACATTGACATTCCCATTCGACACTCCTACGATGCGCCGCGTTGCGTTCATCTTCATGCCCTGGCCGATCGGTGCCGAGCGTCCGGACAGCGACCGACAAGCAGGACTCCACACTAATTAGAACCAGGGATTTGATATGAAGTTTGCATCGTTCCAGGGAGACAGCGCCCGTGCCCGGATGCGCCCCGCCGCCTGCGCGGCCATCCTCGCGTGTGCCTCGTTCGCGAGCGGCGCGGCGTTCGCCGACGTGCCGGTCGACGCCCAGCCGGAAGCCCCCGAGGCCGACCTGGCGATCCAGGCGAAACCGACCAACATGTGGACCGGCATCTGGACGCGCCAGAGCCTGCTCGGCGACATGGGCGGCATCCGCCCGTGGCTCGGCAAGTACGGCGCGACGCTGCAGATCACCGAAACCAGCGAGTACCTCGCGAACCTGCGCGGCGGCCTGAACCGCGGCGGCGCCTACGACGGGCTGACGACTGCCACCCTGACGGTCGACACGCAGAAGGCAATCGGCCTGCCGGGCGGGACATTCAACGTCAGCGCGCTGCAGATCCACGGCACCAACCTGAGTGCGCGCAACCTCGGCACGCTCAACACCGCGAGCGGCATCGAGGCGCAGGGCACGACGCGCCTGTGGGAGCTGTGGTACCAGCAGTCGTTCCTCGACAAGCGCGTCGACGTGAAGATCGGCCAGCAGAGCCTGGACCAGGAATTCATGGTCAGCACGTATGCGAACACGTTCGTCAACACGATGTTCGGCTGGCCCGCGCTGCCGTCCTACGACCTGCCGAACGGCGGCCCCGCGTATCCGCTCGCGGGCCTCGGCGTGCGCGTACGCGCGCAGATCACGCCGAAACTCACCGCGCTCGCGGGCGTGTTCGACGGCGATCCGCTCGGCAACAACCCGAACAACCTCAGCGGCACCAACTTCAACCTGCACAACGGCGCGCTCTATATCGGCGAACTGCAGTACGCGCTGAACCAGCCGTCCGACGGCGAAATGGATACCGGCCGCTCGAACGGGCTGCCGGGCACCTACAAGATCGGCGTCTGGTATCACAACGGCCGCTTCGCGGACCAGAACGTCGGCAGCGACGGGCTGTCGCTCGCAGATCCCGCGTCGAACGGCGACGCGCAGCAGCGTCACGGGAACTACAGCTTCTACGCGGTGGCCGACCAGATGATCTGGCGCCCCGACCCGACCGGCCCGCGCAGCCTCGGCGTGTTTGCGCGCGTGATGGGCGCGCCGGGCGACCGCAACCTGGTGAGCTTCTCCGCCAACGCGGGGATCGTGCTGAAGGCGCCGTTCGCCGGCCGCGACAACGACAGCGTCGGCCTCGGCGTCACGTACATCCAGGTGGGCAACCACGTGACCGACCTCGACCAGACCGCGCGAGCGTTCGCGACCGGCCCGTACGGCGTGCGCACCCGCGAGACGACGCTCGAGGCGACTTACCAGTACCAGGTCAACCCGTGGTGGATCGTCCAGGCCGACGCGCAGTACACGTTCAATGCCGGCGCCGGCCAGAACCCGAGCGACGCGACCCAGCCGCTGCGCAACACGTTCGTGCTCGGCGCACGGACGACGATCACGTTCTGAGCGACGCGCCCACGCTGCCCATTTTCGCGCGCCGCCCGGACGGCGCGCTCCCCAGGAGATTCACATGATTCGATCCGCCCCGCTTCGCCGCCTCGCGACGGGCGCGCTGGCCGCCGCCGCGCTGACGGCCGCCGCCGGCGCACTCGCCGAGCCGCAAGGTTTCCTCGAGACCGTGCATCGCCACACCACGCTCGTCAACACGGTGCCGGACAACGGCGACCAGAACCCGTACGCGATCGCGGTCGCGCCGGTGTCGGCCGGCACGATCCAGGCGGGCGACGTGCTCGTCGACAACTTCAACAACGCGGCGAACCTGCAGGGCACCGGCAGCACGATCGTCAACTACCGCCCGTCGACGAAGCAGCTGAGCCTGTTCGCGTCGATTCCGCGCGACCTGAAGGGCTGCCCCGGCGGCGTCGGCCTGTCGACGGCGATGACGATGCTGAAATCCGGCTGGGTGATCGTCGGCAGCACGCCGAGCAACGACGGCACGACTAACACCAAGGGCGCCGGCTGCCTGATCGTGCTCGATCCGCAAGGCAAGATCGCGTCGACGTGGTCGACCCCGAACATCAACGACCCGTGGGGCAACATGGCCGTGGTCGACCGCGGCGACAGCGCGACGCTGTTCGTCAGCATGGCCGGCTTCGGCGTCGGCGGCGCGGACGGCAATCCGCCCGTCTACAAGCAGGCGACGGTACTGCGTCTCGACCTCGACGTGCCGGCCGGCAAGCCGCCCGTGATCAAGCGGGAAACGGTCGTCGCGAGCGGCCTCGGCGCGCAGGCCGACAAGGGCGTGTTCCTGGTCGGCCCGACCGGCCTCGCGCTGTCGGGCGACCAGAAGAAACTGTATGTGTCGGACGCGATCGGCAATCGCATCGTCGAGATCGACGATCCGCTCACGCGCGACACCAGCGCGGGCGTGGGCCGCCAGGTCACCGCCGACGGCTTCCTGCGCCGCCCGCTCGCGCTCGCCACCGCGCCGAACGGCCACCTGCTCGCGACCAACGCGCAGAACGGCCAGGTCGTCGAGATCGATCCGGTCGCCGGCAAGCAGATCTACGCGCGCTGGATCAATACCGACAAGGCGCAATCGCCCCCCGGCAACGGCAACCTGTTCGGCATCGCGATGACGCCTGAAGGCGACGGCTTCTACTACGTCGCGGACGACGTCAACACTCTGCTGCTCGCGAAGTAAGGGAGCCCATCATGGCAGACGATTCCAACCAGCCACCGCGCCCCGCACGGCGCGGCTTCCTGAAGGCGGGCGGCGCCGCGGTGGCCGCCGGCCTCGCGGCGGCGTCGATCCCGGCCGCGCAGGCCGCTGATGCACCCGCCGCCGCACCCGCGCCCGCTGCCGCGCATGACGGCGTCGAGCCGTTCTACGGCAAGCACCAGAGCGGCATCACGACGCCGCAGCAGCGCCACGCGTATTTCGCGGCGCTCGACCTGACGACCGCCCAGCGCGCGGATGTCATCGCGCTGCTGAAAACCTGGACCGACGCCGCCGCGCGGATGGCGCGCGGCGATACCGCGCAACCGCTCGCCACGACGGGCAGCGACGAAGTCGCGCCGGCGGACGGGGGCGACGCGCTCGGCCTCGGCCCCGCACGCCTGACGATAACGTTCGGCTTCGGCCCCGGCATGTTCGCGCTCGCCGGCAAGGACCGCTATGGCCTCGCCAAGCATCGCCCCGCCGCGCTGGTCGACCTGCCGCGTTTCAACGGCGACCAGTTGCTGCCGGAAAAGACTGGCGGCGACCTGTTCATCCAGGCGTGCGCGGACGACGCGCAGGTCGCGTTCCACGCAGTGCGCCAGCTCGTGCGCCTCGGCGCGAAAGCGGCGCAGATGCGCTGGGGCCAGGCCGGCTTCACGTCGGGCAAGCCCGGCGAAACGCCGCGCAACCTGATGGGCTTCAAGGACGGCACGATGAATCCGCCGATGTCCGATCCGGCCGCGATGAACGAATTCGTGTGGGCCGGCAGCGAAGGCCCGGCATGGATGAACGGCGGCACCTACACGGTCGTGCGCCGGATCCGCATCACGCTCGAGCACTGGGACAACACGGAACTCGGCTTCCAGGAGCAGGTGGTCGGCCGTCACAAGTACAGTGGGGCGCCGCTCGGCCAGAAGCACGAGTTCGAGGCGCTCGATCTCGACGCGGCCGACAAGGACGGCAACCCGGTGATCCCCGACAACGCGCACGCGCGTCTCGCGTCGCCGCAGTTGAACAACGGCGCGCAGATCCTGCGACGCGCGTACTCGTACAACGACAGCACGAACTTCTACATCGAGCGCTGGCCGCCGTGGCGCCAGCAGACCGAGTACGACGCGGGGCTGATGTTCGTCGCGCACCAGCGCGACCCGCGCAAGGGCTTCATTCCGATCAACGAGAAGCTCGCGAAGCTGGACATCATGAACCAGTTCACCACGCACGTCGGCAGCGCGATCTTCGCGTGCCCGCCGGGCGCGCAACCGGGTTCGTACATCGGCGCCGCGCTGTTCGAGGCATGACGACGCACAACGCAAGGCAACGCACACCTTCCCGGCCCGGCCGGGTGCAACCTGCTGAAAACCACATGAACACTTCACCCGTTAGCCGCCCGCTGCGGCACCTGATTTCCGCGGCGGCCGCCGCGCTGATGCTGACCGGCGCGCTGCACGCCGCGCGCGCGCATGCCGCGACGCTCACGCTGTACAACGCGCAGCACGAGCAGGTCGTCAACCAGCTCGTCAAGGACTTCGAAGCGCAGAGCGGCATCACCGTGAAGGTGCGCTCGGGCGAAGGCCCGGCGCTCGCCGCGCAGCTCGTCGCGGAAGGCGACCGCACACCGGCCGACGTGTACTTCACCGAGAACTCGCCGGAGCTCGTGCTGCTCGACCGCAAGGGCCTGTTCGCGAAGACCGACGCCGCCACGCTGCAGTCGGTGCCCGCGCGCTTCAACCCGGCGGACGGCAACTGGGTCGGCGTGCTCGCGCGCGAGAACGTGCTCGTCTACAACACCGCGAAAATCCAGCCGCAGCAGCTGCCCGCTTCGCTGCTCGATCTCGCGAAGCCGGAATGGAAGGGCAAGGTCGGCGTCGCGCCGAGCGACGCGGACTTCCTGCCGCTCGTGAGCGCGGTGCTCGCACTGCACGGCGAAGCCGCGACACTGCAATGGCTGAAGGGCCTGAAGGCCAACGCGCAGATCTTCGACGACGACGAAGGCGTGACGGCGGCCGTCAACCGCGGCGGCGTGCTGACCGGCATCGTCAACAACTACTACTGGGACCGCCTGCACGCCGAGCTCGGCGACAAGTCGACCCGCAGCGCGATCTACCACTTCGGCAAGGGTGACGTCGGCGGGGCCGTCAACGTGTCCGGCGCCGCGGTGCTGAAGGCGTCGAAGCACCAGCCGGAAGCGCAGAAGTTCGTCGCGTATCTCGTCAGCGAGCGCGCGCAGAAACTGATGGCCGGCGGCCACATCAGCTTCGAGTATCCGCTGCATCCGGGCGTCGCGCCCGACCCGATCCTGAAGCCGTTCAACGAACTGAGCCCGCCGGCGCTGACGTTCGAACAGCTCGGCGACGACAGCCAGGCCGGCAAGCTGCTGCGCCAGGCCGGTCTGCTCTGACCATGAGCGACGCCGTGTCCCGCACGGCACGCAGCGCACGCGACGGCGCGCCCACCGCGACACGGCGCCGCCCGCCACGCGCGCTCGTCGCCGCGGCCGCGTGCGGGCCGCTTGCGATCCTGCTGCCGCTCGGCTTCACGCTGTACCGCGCGGCCACCTTCGGCGTCGACGATGCGATCGAGCTGCTGTGGCGCCCGCTCGTCGGCGAACTGCTGGTCAACACGCTGTCGATCACGCTCGCCGCGACCCTCGCGTGCACGCTGCTCGGCACGGCGCTCGCATGGTTCATCGAGCGCACCGACCTGCCCGCCCGGCCGCTGTGGACCGCGCTCGCGGCCGCGCCGCTCGCGGTGCCGCCGTTCATCACGAGCTATGCGTGGGTGTCGCTGAGCCTCGACCTGCAGGATTTCCTCGGCGCGCTGATCGTGCTGACTTCCGCATACTTCCCGCTCGTCTACCTGCCGGTGGCCGCCGCGCTGCGCGAGCTCGACCCCGCGCTGGAGGAAAGCGCGCGCACGCTCGGCTGCTCGCCGTGGCATACCTTCTTGCGCGTCGTGCTGCCGCAGCTGCGCCCCGCGCTGTGCGGCGGGATGCTGCTCGTCGCGCTCGGCGTGCTGTCCGAGTTCGGCGCATTCCAGTTGCTGCGCTTTCGCACCTTCACCACCGAGATCTATGCGGAATACCGCACCGCATTCGACGGCGGCGGCGCCTCGCTGCTCGGCTGCGTGCTGATCGCGCTGTGCCTGCTGTGCCTCGCGATCGAGGCACGCGCACGCGGCCATGCGCGCTATGGCCATACGCACCGTGCCGCGCGCCGCGTCGCGATGCGTTATCCGCTCGGCCGTCTGCGCGGCCCCGTCACCGTCGCGTTCGCCGCGCTCGCAGCGGCGACGCTCGGCGTCCCGCTCGCGATGATCGGCTACTGGCTCACGCAACAGGGCGCGGCCGCCGTCACGCCGGCCGACGTGTCGCCCGAACTGCTGTGGCAGGCCACGCTCGCGTCGTCCGGCTACGGCCTGATGGCGGCAGCCGTCACGACGCTGCTCGCGCTGCCGCTCGCGTTCCTGCTGGTTCGCTATCCCGGCCGCGTCGCGACGCTCCTCGAGCGCACCGCGATGACCGTGCAGGGCGTGCCGGGCATCGTCGTCGCGCTGGCGATCGTGTCGATCACGGTGCGGCTGCTGCAGCCGCTCTACCAGAGCGCACCGGCGCTCGTCGGCGCATACGCGATCCTGTTCCTGCCGCTCGCGGTCGTCAGCGTGCGCGCCGCGCTGTCGCACGTGCAGGTCCGGCTCGAGGAAACCGCCCGCTCGCTCGGCCTCGGCTGGCGCGCGACGCTCACGCGCGTGGTGCTGCCGCTCGCGGCGCCCGGCCTCGGCGCGGCCGCGACGATGGTGTTCATCTCGGTCGTGACGGAACTCAACGCGACGCTGCTGCTGTCGCCGATCGGCACCCGCACGCTCGCGACGCAGGTGTGGAGCGATACGGCGACGCTTGCGTTCGCCGCCGCGGCGCCCTACGCGGCGCTGCTCGTCGCGCTGTCGCTCGGCGCGTCGGGACTGCTGTTCCTGCTGCTCGGCCGCGCGTCGGTGCGCGACTGAGCGCCGCCCTTTTTCCCCGGAACCGCCCATGAGCGAACTACGCATCCTCGGCCTGTCGAAATCGTTCGGAGCGCATACCGTCCTGCACGACATCGACCTCACGGTGCGGCGCGGCTCGCGCCTCGCGCTGCTCGGCCCGTCCGGCAGCGGCAAGACCACCCTGCTGCGCGTGCTGTGCGGCTTCGAGCGCGCCGAGCGCGGCACCGTCGAAATCGACGGGCGCCGCGTGGCCGCGCCCGACGTGCACGTGCCGCCCGAACAGCGCCGGATCGGCTACGTGCCGCAGGAAGGCGCGCTGTTTCCGCATCTGTCGGTGGCCGACAACATCGCGTTCGGGCTGCCGCGCGCGGCGCGGCGGCGCCATCATCGCGTCGACGAACTGCTCGAGATGGTCGGGCTGCCCGCGTCGTATGCGAGCCGTGCGCCGCAGCAACTGTCCGGCGGACAGCAGCAGCGCGTCGCGCTCGCTCGTGCGCTCGCGCCCGAGCCGTCGCTCGTGATCCTCGACGAACCGTTCTCCGCGCTCGACACGTCGCTGCGCCACGAAACGCGCAGCGCGGTCGCCGATGCGCTCGCCGCGGCAGGCGCGACCTCGGTGCTCGTCACGCACGACCAGCCCGAGGCGATGACGCTCGGCGACGAAGTGGCGGTGATGTGGCACGGCCGGCTCGTGCAGACGGCCGCGCCGCAGACGCTGTACCGGCAGCCCGTCACGCGCGACGTCGCGTCGTTCGTCGGGCAGGCGGTGCTGCTCGCCGGCCGCGTGTGCAACATGCGCATCGCCTGCGCGCTCGGCGACCTGCCGCTCGTCGCGCCGCTGCCCGACGGGCCGGCCGATGCGATGCTGCGTCCCGAGCAGATCGGCATCGTGCCGGTCACGCACGGCGACGCGGCGCGCGGCCATACGGCGCGTGTCGAAGCCGTGCAATTCGCGGGCCAGGACGCCGACGTGCTCGTGCGCCTCGATGCCGATGGCGACGTGCGCGTGCGCGCACGCGTGCCGGGACACCGGTGTCCGGCCGTCGGCGAACGTGTCGCATTGGTGGTGGATGGCGCGGTGATGGCGTACGCGCGCTGAGCGGCGCGGGCCGTCGCGGCGGGCACTTACTCGCACTTACTCGCGTTCAGTCGCGTTCAGTCGCGCTCGCCCGCGTTCAGGCATCGGCGCAGCCCACCTCCGACAACGGGCGGAAGATCCGGCCCTCCGTCTCGACCGTCGCGCCCAGCAGCCGCGCGAGCCCCTTTGCGCCTTCGCGCATCACGACGTCGTGGTTCCAGCGGAACAGCGGGCGACCGAGCGGCTCCAGCCGGTTCATCCAGCGCACGTGCGTGCGGATGTGCCAGTCGTAGCGCACGATCGTACGTGCGCCGTCGGCGACGAACGACCAGCATCCGTCGCCTTCGATCGCACCGCTCGCGCGGCCTTCGAGCACATGCGGCGGCTCGACGCGCCGCACGCGCATGTCGAAGGTCAGCCGGTACGGCAGCGCTCCCTTCCATGTGTAACGGTGCAGCGCGCCGACGCCGCGCGCGTCGCCCGGTTCGATCTCGACGGTGCGCACGGCACCCTTCCACCAGACGGGCCAGCGGTCGACCTGGTAGATCGCGTCCCACACCGCCGCGAGCGGCGCGTCCACGCGCCAGGTCGTCGAGAACCGGTATTCCGCCATGCAGCCTCCGGCATGCCCGTCACGGGCATGAGTCAGCGCACCGCTCAGGGCGCGAAGAAGCGTTCGGGAAACGCGACATCGATTTCGATATCGTCGAGCGTCACGGTTTCGAGCGGCACGTCGTCATCGTCCGCGAAGCTGACGACCTTCAGCGGAAAGCCGTCCTCGGTATCGAGCCACAGCCGGTAGCGATGCACGCCGTCGACCACATGCGCGGGCGCGCCCGTGACCGACACGCGCAGCGCGGTCCGGCCGCCGACGGCCTCCTCGCCTTCGGTCACCGTCGCGCCGCCTTCCTGCAGCGCATGGACGTTGCGCAGCAGTTCGCCGACGTCCGACCGGTCGACCCGGTGGCCGCTGCGGTCGCGCACGAGCGGATTGGACGGCGACAGCGTCAGCGCGGGCGGCGCATGCACGCCGAACGGACGCAGCCGCACCTTGCCGTCGCCGGGATCGTACGCGAGCACCGCGCCGTGATGCGGCGACACGAAATCCATCCGGACGAAGCCCGGTTTCAGGTACGCGTAATGGATTTCGGTGCGCTCGCCGCCGCGCGCGGACGAGCGGATCGTCGCGCGGTACGAGCGGACGTGGTCGAAATGCGCCTGCGCGACGGTCACGGGATCGGCGGTCATGCTCGCTCCTATCAGGCTCGCGGCCAGCAACGCGGCGATCACGGCGCCGCCTCGACATCGAGCACGCCTTCCATCCCGCGCTCGCGATGGCTCCTGAAAAACAGCAGCCGATGCGTGCAATAGTAGGCGAACCGGCCCGGCTGCGCCGGCGTGAAGCGAAACGTCTTCGGCGTCGTGCCGAGCTCGGCGCGCACCGCGATGCCGGCCTGCGGCGCATCGATTTCGAAGCTGTGCGGCACCAGGCCGGGCTCGGCCGCCACGGTCAGCTCGACCGGCACGTGCGCCCGCACGATCACGTGGTTCGGTCGGAAGAAATAGCTGCCGCCGACGATCGCCACCCGTTGCACGCCGTCGGCGTCGACGGGCACGCGCAGCGGCGCGTCGCCGTCCGCCTGCGCAAGCGCCGTGCCCACGGCGAGCCCCGCGAGTACCAGCATCGGCACGCGCCGCTTCGTCATCGTCGTCTTCATCACCTGCTCCCTGCCGGCGGCGGCGCGCGCGTCACCCCTTCCACGCGTCGGTCGGGCCGCCTAGCGCGCCGCACGCGTCGATCGCGAGTTCGCGCAGGCGTCGTTCGTCGCCCTGGCCGGACAATGCGTAGCCCATCCCGCGATCCGACCAGAAATACGTGTAGCGGCCACCGGCCAACATCGCCTGCGGCGCGAGGCGCCGTGTGTCGTAGGCCGTCATGTACAGCGTCACGCGCGCGCCGTCCGCGCGCTGGTACATGAGTTGCGCGGCCGGCCCCGCTTCGCCGGGGAGCAGCCGGCCGCCGAGCAACCGGTAACCGTATTCGTCGAGCGACGGCGCACGCACGGGACGCCCGAGGCGCGCGGACAGCCACGCGACGAGATGGTCAGGATCGCCCGCACCGACCTCGACCGGATGGTCGTGGTCGGCCACGTACGTCGCATAGGCGGCATCCGCGCGTGCGGCGAACGCCGGCTCACCGCCGAATGCCACCCAGCCCGCATGCAGCGCGACACCGATCAGCAGCCCGGCCGCGAGCGCAGCGAATGCATAGGCGATCCCGCGCCGGCGCGGCGCACGGCGTTGCACGAACAGCGCGGGCGCGGCGGCCGGCAGCGGGAACAGCGCCTGCAGCGCGTCGCGCTGCGCCCGGTAATGCGCGAATCGTTTGGCCTCCTGCGGATCGGCCAGCACGCGCTCGAGCACCTCGCGACGCTCGTGCCCGGACAGCTCGCCGTCCAGCAACGCGGACAGCAGTTGCGCCGACGCATCGTCGTCCCGCTCGTTCGAAGGCTTGTGCGGATCGTCCATCATGTCTTCCCGATCACCCGTAATGCCGCCGTGCCGTGCGCCGGCGGCTCGTCGGACAACAGCGCGCGCATCTGCCCGCGCGCCCGTGCAAGCCGCGACATCACCGTGCCCACCGGGACGCCGAGCACCGCTGCGGCATCGCGATAGCTCAATTCCTCGAGCGCGACCAGCAGCAGCACCTCGCGCTGTTCGACCGGCAGCCGATACAGCGCGCGCTGCACGTCGCGCAGCACCAGCCCGCCGATTTCGCCGGCCGGTGCGGCCATCGTCTGCCACGGCGCCGTCGCATCGTCGACCGCGATCTCGTGCCGTGCGCGCAACTGGTCGATGAAGCGGTGCCGCAGCAGCGTCAGCAGCCACGCGCGCAGGTTGCCGCCGTCGCGCGGCGGGCGGTTCAGCGCCCGCTCGAGGGTGTCCTGCACGAGATCGTCCGCCCAGGCCCGGTCACCCGTCAGCGCGCGCGCATAACGCGTGAGATGCGGCAACCACACCAGCAGATCCGATTCGTAGCTCATCAGGATGCCTCGCGCACCGCCCCACCGCCCGTCGTCACGGACGCGCGACGTGCCACATGCCGCCGACCCCGTCGCCGCCCGTGTCGCCGGGCTTGTGATCGAGCTTCCAGCGATACAGCGGGCGCCCGCGGTACGCCCATTGCTTGCTGCCGTCGTCACGCGCGACGAGACTCAGCGCACCCACTGGCTTGTCGTACGCGTCGGCGCGCGCAGGCGGCCAGTTGGCCGCGCACGCGCTGTCGCACACGCTCTTGCCGGGCGCATCGCGATCGAACACGTACAGCGTCATGCGATCTTCGTCGACGAGCTTTCCGTCGCCGGCTCGTGGTGGTTCCGCGGCGGCCGGCCGCACGATTGACGCCGTCAGCGCGGCGGCGACGAGTATCCGTTTCATGCCCTTTCTCCTTGACACGGCATCGCGACACGGCGGCACCGGCCGGGACGATCGGCTTCGTCACGACCATTATCCCGCCGGCCGGCGCTGCCGGGATTCGGTAGGTAAACGGATGGAGGCGACCGGTTATTCCACGCCGGCCGGCGAGCGTCGTTGGCGGCGGCGGCAGCCATTCGTGCGACGCAGGAAAAAAGGGACACCAAAAGACAACGCGGCATGACATCGCTGCCATGCCGCGTTGTGCGGCCCGTTGCGCACGGCGGCCGATCCGGCTCCGCCGTGCGTGCGCGGCCGGTTACTTCGGCAGTGCACCCGTCAGCGACTGGAGCAGCGACGACACCGGCGCGAGCGGGTTGCCCGGCGCGCTGTTGCCCGAATGCGGCGTGACCGACAGGCCCGGCGCGGAGCCGAGCGCCGTGCCCACCGTCGTACCGACTGCGTTGACGACCGTCGCCGTCGCGTTGGCACCCGTCGTCAGCAGCGAGCCGACTGCGCCCGCCGTGCCGCCGGCCGCGTTCGCGCCCGAGCCGAGCAGGCTGCCGCCCGCCGCCGCCGTCGAACCGGCCGCGCCCGACAGCGCGCCGGCCGCCTGCCCGAGGGCCGCCGGACCGTTCGCGAGTGCGCCCGTCACCGAACCGAGCGCACCGGTCAGGTTGCTGCCGCCCGTCAGGCCGCTCACGAGGTTCGTGATCGGTGCGATCGGGTTGCTGCCCGCCGCGCCCGACAGCGTGCCGACGACCTGGTTGACGACGCCTTGCACCGGCGCCAGCGGGTTCGAGCCGCCGAGGTTGCCGAGCGTGCCGACCACCTGGTTCACGACGCCCTGTACCGGCGCCAGCGGGTTCGAGCCGCCGAGGTTGCCGAGTGCGCCCACGACGGAGCCGACCGCGTTACCCAGGGCATTCGTGGCCGTGCCGACCGCGTTGCTGTTGCCGAGCGTGCCGACCACCTGGTTCACGACGCCCTGCACCGGCGCCAGCGGGTTCGAGCCGCCGAGGTTGCCGAGTGCGCCCGTCACCGAGCCCAGTGCGCCGGTCAGCGCGCCGGCTGCGTTGCCGCCCGTCGGCAGCGCGTTCTGCAGGCCGTTGACGAGGTTCGTGATCGGCGTGATCGGGCTACCGCCACCGGCGCCGGACAGCGTGCCGACGACCTGGTTCACGACGCCTTGCACCGGCGCCAGCGGGCTCCCCGCGCCGCCAAGCGTGCCGGCGAGCTGCGTGACGACGCCCTGCACCGGCGCCAGCGGGCTTCCCGCGCCACCGACGTTGCCGAGCGTGCCCGTGATCGTGTTGACCGCGTTGCTCAGTGCACCGGCCGGGTTGCCGCTGCCGAGCGTACCCGTGACCTGGTCGACGACGCTCTGGATCGGCGCCAGCGGGTTCGAGCCGCCACCGATACCGCCCAGTGCGCCCGTCACCGTGCCGAGTGCGCCGGTCAGTGCGCCTGCCGGATTGCCGCTGCCGAGTGCGCCCGTGACTTGATTGACGACACCTTGTACCGGCGCCAGCGGGTTCGAGCCGCCGCCGATACCGCCTAGTGCGCCGGTCACCGTGCCGAGGGCACCGGTCAGTGCACCGGCCGGGTTGCCGCTGCCGAGTGCACCCGTGACTTGATTGACGACACCTTGCACCGGCGCCAGCGGGTTCGAGCCGCCACCGATGCCGCCCAGTGCGCCGGTCACCGTGCCGAGGGCACCGGTCAGTGCGCCGGCCGGATTGCCGCCCCCGAGCGCGCCCGTCACTTGATTGACGACACCTTGCACCGGCGCCAGCGGGTTCGAACCACCGCCGATACCGCCCAGTGCACCCGTCACCGTACCAAGTGCCCCGGTCAACGCGCCAGCCGGGTTGCCGCCACCGAGCGCACCCGTTACTTGATTGACGACGCCTTGCACCGGCGCCAGCGGGTCCGCGCCACCGCCGATGCCACCCAGTGCGCCCGTCACCGTACCGAGTGCGCCTGTCAATGCACCTGCCGGGTTGCCGCCACCGAGCGCACCCGTCACTTGATTGACGACACCTTGAACCGGCGCCAGCGGGTTCGAGCCGCCACCGATACCGCCTAGTGCACCCGTCACCGTGCCGAGGGCACCGGTCAATGCACCTGCCGGGTTGCCGCTGCCGAGTGCGCCCGTGACTTGATTGACGACGCCTTGTACCGGCGCCAGCGGGTTCGAACCGCCGCCGATACCGCCGAGCGCCCCCGTTGCCGTACCGAGTGCGTTGCTCAGTGCCCCGGTCGCCGTGTTCAGCGCACCGGTCAACGCACCTGCCGGGTTGCCGCTACCGAGCGCACCCGTCACTTGATTGACGACACCTTGAACCGGCGCCAGCGGGTCCGCGCCGCCGCCGATACCGCCCAGCGCGCCCGTCACCGTGCCAAGGGCACCGGTTAGTGCGCCTGCCGGGTTGCCGCCACCGAGCGCACCCGTCACTTGATTGACGACGCCTTGAACCGGCGCCAGCGGATCCGCGCCACCGCCGATGCCACCCAGTGCGCCCGTCACCGTACCGAGTGCGCCAGTCAATGCACCTGCCGGGTTGCCGCCACCGAGCGCACCCGTCACTTGATTCACGACACCCTGAACCGGCGCCAGCGGATTTGAACCACCGCCGATACCACCCAGTGCGCCCGTGACCGTGCCGAGCGCGCCAGTCAATGCACCTGCCGGATTGCCGCCACCGAGCGCGCCCGTCACTTGATTGACAACACCTTGAACCGGCGCCAGCGGGTTCGCCCCACCGCCGACATTACCCAGTGCCCCCGTTACCGTGCCAACCGCATTGCTCAGCGTCCCCGTCGCCGTATTCAGCGCACCGGTCAACGCACCTGCCGGGTTGCCGCCGCTCAGCGCACCCGTCACCTGATTCAGCACACCCTGGACCGGCGCGAGCGGCTGCACCGTGCCGCCGCCACCGCCGAGTGCGCCCGTCACCGCCCCCACGGCGCCCGACAGTACCTGGCCGGGATCGCCCAGCGACGTCTGGATCGCGCCTGCCCCGCCTGCCGCCACGGTGACCGAGCCCAGCGGCGACGTCCCCGTCGCGACCAACCCGACCGACACGCTGTTCGTCGGCGGGTTGACGATCACTTGCGGAATCGGCAGCGCATCAAGGGCCCCCGCCATCGCGGAACCCGAAGCCAGTACCCCGAACACCGTCGCGACCGACAGCGCTACACCCGTCAATTTCAAATTGTGTCCCATCTTTATTTTCCCCATCTCGGTTGGCACAACGTTGATAAAGCATGGGGACGGATTGCACGAAGTGTGCCAATTCGAAAAACAGGATTGATTCGTCTGTCTATTGACGGGCAATAACGCTTTTTTAATCGATTTCAGACGAAATACACGGCCCTGGCGCCGCAATCATCTGACGAAAAGGCCGGCTGAACGCGGATGTAACGTAACGTTTGCGAGCCCCGTGGTAACGTGTTCCGGTACATTCCACGTAACACCGGAACGTCCGCCGCAACGACGTGCCACATCATCACGAGCAGTTGGCCGTTACGCATTTCATCAATATGAAAATGCATTGATAAATCGCCGATTTGCTGATTTTCTTTATTTCTCGATTATCTTTCTTGCCGATTACGCAGATCATTTCCGATTGCGTGATTTCCGATAATTCGGATAGCAGACTGAAACATTGTGAAGACCGGCGCGCGCGACGCAGCGCGCGCCGCCGGATCAGCCGAAGCGCGCAGGCCGGTACGGATGGGGATCGATATAGGTCGGCGCGCCCGTCATCATTTCGGCGAGCAGGCGTCCGCTTGCGGGGCCGAGCGTGAGCCCGTGATGGCAATGGCCGAATGCGAACCACAGGTGGCGATGGCGCGGCGCGGGCCCGATCACCGGGCGCATGTCGGGCGTGCAAGGACGCATTCCGAGCCACGGCTCGGGATCGAGCCGCTCGCCGATGCCGAACGCGTCGCGCGCCAGCGGCTCGGCGCGCGCGAGCTGCACGCCGGTCGGCGGTGCGCCGCGCAGCGCGATCTCGACACCGGTGGTGAGCCGCAGGCGGCCGCCTTCCATCGGCGCGACGACGAAACCTGCCTCGGTATCGCACACGGGCACGTTCAGCGGCGCGCGCGTCGGCCGGTAGTGCATGTGATAGCCGCGCTTCGCGCGCAGCGGAATCCGGTAGCCGAGCGGCTCGAAGACGTGATCGGACCACGGCCCGAGCGCCACCACGGCCGAGCGCGCCGAAATCGGCCCGTGCTCGGTACCGACCTGCCAGCCGTCATCCACCTGCACGAGCGTCCTGGCATCGCCGAGCGCGAACGTGCCGCCGTCGCGCTCGAACAGCCGCGCGTAGGCCTTGGTCAGCCCGCCCGGGCTCGACACGGTCTTCGGGTCCTGCCAGTGGAACGCGCCGCAGAACGCGTCGCCGATACCGGGCTCGCGCGCCCGCAACGCACGTGCGTCGAGCACCGTCATCCGCAGCCCGTGCGCGTCGGCCACGCGCTGCTGCGCGCGCGTTTCCGCATCGAACAGCGCGGGCGAACGGAACGCCTCGATCCACCCGCCGTCGTGCACGAGCGGCTGCGCATCGGTGCGCGCGAGCAACGCGTCGTGCTCCACGACGCTCGCCGCGACGAGCGGTAACAGGTCGCGCGCGGCGGCCGCGAGCCGCTGCGGCGACGATTCGCGCCAGAAGCGCGCGAGCCAGCCCGCATATGCGGGCAGCGCGCGGTAGTCCCAGTAGAGATCGACCGAGCGGTTGCGCGCATAGCGCAGCAGCGTGCCGAGCCGGCGCGGAAATGCGTACGGCACGACCGACGAGCGCTCGATCAGCCCCGCATTGCCGTGGCTCGTTTCCTCGCCGGGCGCGCGCCGGTCGACGAGCGCGACGCGCAGCCCGCGATCCTGCAGATGCAGCGCCGACGACACGCCGACGATGCCGGCCCCCAGAACGATGACGTCGAAATCCATGGTTCCCCGTACTGCGTCGAGATTTAGTACGACACGCGCCGGCGCAGCGGCCGGCGCGCGGCGGTCATGACGATTACTTCGAGACGATGTCGCGCTTGAAGTACTTCTGCGACAGCGCGCTGAGCGTGCCGTCCTTCTTCAGCGCGTCGAGCGCGCCGACGACCTTCGCCTGCAGCGCCTTGTCGTTCTTGCGCATCCCGAAGCCCGTGCCTTCACCGAGCGTCGCCGGATCCTTCAGCGGCTCGCCGACGATCTGGTAGTCGCGCCCGGCCGGCTTGTCGAGGAAACCGTCCTGCGCGGTCTGCGCTTCCTGCACGGCCGCGTCGAGACGCCCCGCGACGAGGTCGGCATAAATCTGGTCCTGATCCTGGTACGACACGACGGCCACGCCCGCGTTGGCCCAGTGCGCCTTCAGGAAATCCTCCTGCGACGAGCCCTGCAGCACGCCGACGTGCTTGCCGCGCAGGCTCGCGACGTCGGGCCGCAACGGCGAACCGTGCTTCGCGATCATCACGATCGGCACCACGTAGATCGCCGGCGTGAAGTCGATGCTCTGCCGGCGCTTCGACGTGATGTTCATCGCCGAGTTGATCACGTCGAACTTGCGCGCCTGCAGCGCCGGGATCAGGCCGTCGAACGCATTCTCGACCCACACGCATTTCATGTTCAGCTTCGCGCACACCGCGTTGCCGATGTCGACGTCGAAGCCCTGCAGCTGGCCGGCCGGCGTCTTGCTCTCGAACGGCGGATAGGCGGCTTCGATGCCGAAGCGCAACGTGGTCTGTTCCGCATGGGCCGTGACGGCCGCGCAGGCAAGCGCCGCAGCGGCGCAAAGGGAGAGCTTCCAGTTCATGACGGTCCTTCCGTTCCGGATTGAGGCGATGAAGATCGGTACACGACGGCCCGGGCCGGGCCGGAGGCCGGATCGGCATTCGAACCAGGCAGCCGCCACGCGGCGACGTGTCGTGTCCTGCACGCGAAATATAGACTCAAAGTCTACTATAGACTATAGGGGATACGAGAATCGTGCCCCGATACGCGACGTCGAAAATTCGACACCCATCCCTACCCCCCTTGATTTACCTGAAATTTTTCCGAACCACGCGACGGAACGGCATCTCGAAAAGAAAAATTCTCCCGACTTCGTTTGTCTATATTAGACTTTTCGTCCATCACGAACACTGCCGGACACCGTCGATCGAGACTGTCCTGTCCGGCCCCGACCGGAGATGTCCCCATGACGCAAACCGCCCCGACCCTGCCGCTGACCGTCGACGAAGCCGCGGTGCGCGCGGCCCTGCCGTCGCTCGACGTGCTCGGCACGCTGCGCAGCATGTTCGCGTCGCTCGCCGCGGCGCGCGCGGTGCAGCCGCCGCAAACGCTGACGCTGTTTCCCGACCAGGCCGGCGACTTCATCACGTATCTCGGCGCGCTCGCCGACGCGCAGGTATTCGGCGCGAAGCTGTCGCCGTATGTCGTGACGGGCGGCAAGCCCGACGGGAAACCGATCGTCACCGCCTGGACCGCGCTGATGTCGATGCGCACGGGCCAGCCGCTGATGTGGTGCGACGCCGGCCTGCTGACCGTCGAGCGCACGGCCGGCACGACCGCGCTCGCGGTCGACTGCCTCGCACCGCGCGCCGCACGCCATCTCGCGATCGTCGGCGCGGGCGCGGTCGGCCTCGCGCACCTGCGGCACACGGCGGGCTTGCGCGACTGGGAGACGATCCGCGTGTACTCGCCGTCGCTCGCCGGCGACGCGGCGCAGCAGGCGGCACTCGCGCAGCTCGATCCGCGTGCGCGCGCCGCGGCGAGCGTCGAAGCCTGCGTGCGCGACGCGGACGTCGTGATGCTGTGCACGTCGTCCGGCACGCCCGTGCTCGGCGACGGGATGCTCACGCGCCCCGCGCTCGTCACGTCGATCAGCACGAACGTCGCGCGCGCCCACGAGATCCCGCCCGCCTGGCTGCCCGACATGGACGTGTACTGCGACTACCGGCACACGACGCCCGCGAGCGCCGGCGAGATGCAGATCGCGGCGGCCGAACACGGCTGGGACACCACGCGGATCGCCGGCGACCTGCCCGCGCTCGTCGCCGGCACCTGCCCGGCACCGTCGTACGCCCGTCACGCGTTCTTCCGCTCGATCGGCCTCGGGCTCGAGGACATCGCGATCGCGCACGCGCTGTACACGCATCTGGCACGCGCATGAGCGGCACGCGCGCGCGGGGCCGATACAATGGCGCAACCGCCGCGGCGGCCGCGCGCGGGCGCACGGGCATGCCGGCCAACGGTGCGCCGGCACGCCGGCCCGATGCGCTGCCCGGCCCCCGCCCACCCGAGATGGCGAACCCGATGCGCAAGAAGAAATCCCCCGTCAAAGACCTGCTGCTCACCCGCTATGCGCCGATCGCCGACGGTATCGCCGCACTGTTCTTCCCGTACGCGGAAGTCGTGATCCACGACCTGCACGACCAGACCGTGCTGTATCTCGCGAACAACCTGTCGAAGCGCGAGGTCGGCGACGATTCCGCGCTCGAGGAAATCGATCATTCCGCGCGCGAGCGCGTGATCGGCCCGTACGAGAAGCTGAACTGGGACGGCCGGCGGATGCGCTGCGTGAGCAACGTGCTGTTCGACGACGAAGGCCGCCCGGCCGGGATGATGTGCATCAACTTCAACATCGCGGTGTTCGACGAGGTGCGCGCGACGCTCGACCTGTTCATCAAGGGCGCGGGCGTCGTCGCGCAGCCGGACGAGCTGTTCCGCGACGACTGGCAGGAGCGCATCAACACGTTCCTGCACGGCTGGCTGCGCGAGCGGCAGGTCGGGCTGAACGGGCTCACGCGCGAGCACCGGCGCGAGCTCGTCGAAGCGCTTTACGCGGAGGGCGCGTTCCGCGGCAAGAGCGCGGCGAACTACGTCGCGAACGTGCTCGGGATGGGCCGCGCGACGGTCTACAAGCACCTCAAGCACCTGAAGGAAACGCAGGGCGACGCGTAAGCGCCTCCCCTTCGGGCCGGTTCGCCGCCGCACGCGGCGACGGCCGGGCATCGGCATTCGCTATCGGGACGCCGCTTCCGTGTCTATGCTTCGTGATACGCCGGGCGCCCGTTTCATATGACCGCATGGCCGCCCGGCCAGGACGAAACGTCGAAGTACAAAATGATATAGTCCCGGTTACATTTTTTTGCTGCCCGGAATTGCCCATGACGACCGCTCCCGCCCCGACTGCCCGCCCGACCCTGACCGTCGAAATCTGGTCCGACCTGATCTGCCCGTGGTGCTGGATCGGCAAGCGCCGCTTCGACGAGGCGCTCGCCGCGTTCGCGCACGCCGACCGCGTCGACGTCGCGCTGCGCGCGTACCGGCTGATGCCCGGCCAGCCCGTCGAGCCGGTCGAGGCGATGCTCGCCGGCAAGTACCGGATGTCGCCCGCGCAGGTCGACCAGATGCTGCGCCAGGTGACCGATGCGGCCGCGAGCGTCGGGCTGCGCTACGACCTGCCCGGCACGCTCGTCGGCGATACGCTCGACGGCCACCGGCTCGTGAAGCTCGCGGAAGCGACGGGCCGCGCGCACGCGCTGACCGAGCGGCTGTACCGCGCGTATTTCTGCGAGCACGGCTCGCTGTTCGATCACGCCGAGCTGACCGAATTCGCGGTCGAAGCGGGGCTCGAGCGCTCGGCCGTCGAAGCCGTGCTGCGCAGCGACCTGTACCGCGCCGACGTCGAGGCCGATGCCGCCCGCGCCGCGCAGATCGGCGGCCGCGGCGTGCCGCTGTTCGTGTTCGGCGGCCGCTATGCGGTGTCGGGCGCGCAACCGGCCGACGCGTTCGCGCAGGCGCTCGACCAGGCATGGCGCGACGGCATCGTCGAACTCGACGGCGGCGACGCAGCCGCGTGCGGCCCCGATGGCTGCGAACTGCCGGCGCGCTCGTAACGCCCGTCGCATCCATCGCGCGCGTCCCGCGCGGACGCGCGACTACGCATCGCTGCTGCCACAAACCGGCAGGAAGCCCGCGCCGAGGGGGTCTACAATGCAGCCTTTCAAATAACTATCAGAAGGCGGCAAGCCCATGACCCACGGGATTCACGGCGAGAAGCGCTGGTACGCGCTGATCGTCCTCTGCCTCGGCGTGCTGATGATCGTGCTCGACAGCACGATCGTGAACGTTGCACTGCCGTCGATCAGCACCGACCTCCATTTCACCGAGACGGCCCTCGTGTGGGTCGTCAACGCGTACCTGCTGACGTTCGGCGGCTGCCTGCTGCTCGGCGGACGGCTCGGCGACCTGTACGGCCAGCGGCGCATGTTCCTCGCCGGCCTCGTCGTCTTCACGCTCGCATCGCTCGCGTGCGGCCTCGCGCAATCGCAGGCGATGCTGATCGCCGCGCGCGCGGTGCAGGGCATCGGCGGCGCGGTCGTATCGGCCGTCGCGCTGTCGCTGATCATGAATCTCTTCACCGAGCCCGGCGAACGCGCCCGCGCGATGGGCGTGTACGGCTTCGTCTGCGCGGGCGGCGGCAGCATCGGCGTGCTGCTCGGCGGGCTGCTGACGAGCTCGCTGTCGTGGCACTGGATCTTCCTCGTCAACCTGCCGATCGGCATCGCGGTGTATGCGATGTGCGCCGCGCTGCTGCCGCGCCTGCGCGCGCCGGCCGGCAACGCGCGGCTCGACGTCGCGGGCGCGATCACCGTCACTGCTTCGTTGATGCTGGCCGTCTACGGGATCGTCGGCGGCAACGAAGCCGGCTGGCTGTCGACGCAGACCGTCGCGCTGATCGGCGCGGCCGCCGCGCTGCTCGCGCTGTTCATCGCGATCGAGGCGCGCGCCGCGCATCCGCTGATGCCGCTCTCGCTGTTTGCGTCGCGCAACGTCGCGCTCGCGAACGTGATCGCCGTGCTGTGGGCGGCCGCGATGTTCGCGTGGTTCTTCCTGTCCGCGCTGTACATGCAGCGCGTGCTCGGCTACGGGCCGCTGCAGGTCGGCCTCGCGTTCCTGCCGGCGAACCTGATCATGGCCGCGTTCTCGCTCGGGCTGTCCGCGCGGATCGTGATGCGCTTCGGCATCCGCGGCCCGATCGCGGCCGGCCTGCTGATCGCGGCCTGCGGCCTCGCACTGTTCTCGCGTGCGCCGGTGGACGGCGGCTTCGTCTGGCACGTGCTGCCCGGCATGACGCTGCTCGGCATCGGCGCGGGCGTCGCGTTCAATCCGGTGCTGCTCGCCGCGATGAGCGACGTCGATCCGGCCGATTCCGGGCTCGCGTCGGGGATCGTCAACACCGCATTCATGATGGGCGGCGCGCTCGGCCTCGCCGTGCTCGCGAGCCTCGCGGCCGCCCGCACCAACGCGCTCGCGGCGGCGAATGCGCCGCTCGACGCGCTGAACGGCGGCTACCATGCGGCCTTCGCGTTCGGCGCGGCATTCGCTGCCGTCGCCGCGCTGATCGGCCTCGCGCTGCGCATCCGGCAGCAGGGTGCGGTCGAAGGCGTCGGCTCCGCAATGCACTGACCGCTAGCCGGCGGCGGGTGGCATCGACCGCTGCCCTTGAACCAGGGCGCGTACTGTCGCGCCCTTTTTTATGCGTGCCGGGCCTGGCACCCGCTCTCGCTTCACCGGGCGTTTCGGGCGGATCAGTCGCGAGGAGAACAGCCATCACGCCCCTCGCTCCGCTCAAACGCCTGTTTTACTTCGGGCCAGATGCCCGCCCCACGGGCTTCCCCCGCCGATTTTTAACGCAGTCGTACATCGACGCGCCACATTTGCGACAATGGCGGACTTTGACGCGCGCGCCGCGGCCACGTGCCGCCGCCGAACATCGCATAACCGTCGCCGCATAACCGTCCGCTTCCGATGTCGCTTCCCCATATCGATCTGCTGTACTCGTTGTCCGGCCTGTTCGTCGGCATCCTCGTCGGCCTGACGGGCGTTGGCGGTGGTTCGTTGATGACACCGATCCTCGTGCTGCTGTTCGGCGTCCACCCGGCCACGGCGGTCGGCACCGACCTGCTGTACGCGGCCGCGACCAAGGCTACCGGCACGCTCGTCCACGGCCTGAAAGGCTCGATCGACTGGCGCATCACGGGCCGGCTCGCGGCGGGCAGCGTCCCGGCCGCGGCCGTCACGCTGTGGTGGCTGCACACGCACGGGATGAACGCGCCGGGCACCGCGCGGATGATCCAGCTCGTGCTCGGCATCGCGCTGCTGCTCACGTCGCTCGCGCTGATCTTCCGGCCGCAGCTCACCGCGTTCGCCGCACGCAACCCGCTCGCGCCGAGCCCCGCGCGCACGCTGTGGTCGACCGTGCTGACAGGCGCCGTGCTCGGCGTGCTCGTGTCGATGACGTCGGTCGGCGCCGGCGCGATCGGCGTGACCGTGCTCCTGCTGCTGTATCCGATGCTCGCGACCACCCGCATCGTCGGCTCCGACATCGCGCACGCGGTGCCGCTCACGCTCGTCGCGGGCATGGGCCACTGGCTGCTCGGCTCGGTCGACTGGTCGATGCTGCTGTCGCTGCTGCTCGGCTCGCTGCCCGGCATCGTGATCGGCAGCCTGCTGTCGGCGCGCGCGCCTGAACGGCTGCTGCGCAACCTGCTCGCCTCGACGCTCGTCGCGGTCGGCGTGCGGCTCGTGCTGGCGTAAGCGGCGCGACTGCCGCGCATCGACTTCCTCTCGCCCCAGACGAAACACACCGCACGGGCTCACGCCCCGGCCTTCGCTCCCTGTCTTGGCAGTCGTCCGGACTAGTCTTACGGCGTACCGGTCAGCGTATGCGCCACCGGCAGGTATTTCGTCAGGATGCTCAGCATGGTGGCGGCCTCTGCCTTCGACACTGGCGGAAACGGCGAAACGTACGACGTTCCATTGCGACGCTCGTGCGCCTTCGTGATGAAGGCAAACTCTTGGGGGCTCACACCCAACGAGGCGGACACCCGCTGGATGGCGAGGTTGCGGCCGGCATCTTTGGTTCGCACTTCGTAGAATTCCAGGATGGCCTGGACTACCTGAAAATAGCCTTCGTAGGCCAAGGTAAATACCTGCAGATGTCGAGCGGAATCCAACTCGTCGGCAGTTACCTTGTAGTCCGCGGCATTGCGAAGGAAGCCGGCGATTGCCCCGGGCGTCGGAGCAACCTCATCGAAGGCATTTGCCTTGATCAGGGTTTCGTATTCAGTCGGGCGCGACATCACAGTATCCTCAGCGTAGGGCTTTGCGCGATTTGGGCCATGACCGGATCGGCTTCTACCAGCGCAGTCCATTCATCGGGCTCGTACAAAGAGAAGTTGACGGGGCGTAGCAGGTTTTGCTCGACCACGTGCAAGGCTTCGGATAGCTCGAGGAGCGGGACGTTCCCGATGACGATCAGGTCGATGTCACTACGGCCGCTGTCGGTACCCTTGGCCACTGAGCCAAACACGAACGCCGTGGAGATGTGCGCGGCAAAGGGCAACAAGGCTTCCGTCAACGGCTCCGCAACGGCAAATGACTTGCGCGCGATGCTGACCAGTTCCGGATAAAGGACGAATTCCGTATTCGCTCGGATGCTCCGCTGTCGCCCGCGCCTGGCGTCTTCCTTCAGGACGCCAACCTCGACCAGCCGGTCCACCTGCTTTTGAGCGCTTCCGCGCCCGCTGTTTGCCAGAAGCAGCAGCTCCTGGAGCGTAAAACTGCGGTCAGGTCGCAGCAGCGTGGCCCCAAGGACCCGTTGCATGCCCGGCGTGAAGAGAAAATCCGCGAGACTCACGACAATCCTCGATTTGGGGATGATCGGCCTCATTATAGGGATTTCCAAAAAATCCTCAATAGAAGGCCAATCATCCCCATTTTGAGGATTACGGCGCCAATCTCCGGAAAAGACGATGCCCCGCAAGTCCATGACTCACGGGGCATCTTGGGGAACGACAGCACCGCCATCAACACACGTCACGTGACGAATTACAGCACGTGGCCGGGCAGCGCCTTGACATCACGTCAGGCGGCGCAAGCCGCCCACAGCGCTTACTGCCCCTGCTGCTGCAACTTCTGCTGCTTGAGCTGCTGCGTGCGCATCTGCAGCTTCAGCACGCGCTGCAGCGCGGTGCGGTTGGCCAGGATGCCGTCGTAGAAGTTGGCGAGATCGCCCTTCAGCGCGGTCCGCGACGCGTCATTCAGGTAGATCATGTGGCCCGACGGGTAGTTCTTGATCGTCAGGTTCTGTGCCTTGAGCGTCGGGTCGAGCGGCATCTGCGCGAGCGTCAGCTCCGTCTGGTGGAACGGCGTGACGGCGTCGAAATAGCCGTTGGCCGACAGCACCTTCAGGTCCGGGTTCACGCTCATCGTCGACGCCAGGTCGCCGGCCGTGTACAGCGTATTGCCGCCGCCCTTGTTCGCGCCGGTCGGATCCGTGTGGCTGAAGTCCCAGTTGTTGAAGACCTGGTCGTTCAGGTCCACGAACGACGACGTCGACGTGTACTTGAGGTCGGTGTTGATGTAGCTGTTCCACAGCACCGTGTACGCGCCGCCGACGTTCGTGATCGACGGATCGTTGCTGCCCGAGTTCGGCAGGATGTACGGCGCGATGCCCTTGCCCGTGAAGTTCGCGCGACCGTCGTACTGGCCGATCTGCGTGCCCGGCACGAGCGTCAGGAAGAACGTGTACGGCGGGTTGTCGTTCGACGACGGCACGTTGCCGAGCGCGGCCGGATTGCCGAACGTCTGGATCAGCGACGTCGGATCCGTGCCGATGTACGCGCCCATCTGCTGCGCGGTCTGCAGGTTCAGGTTCAGGCGCACGTTCACGAAGCCGCCGTCCTGCGGGTTCGGCTTCTGCGCGAGCGGCGCGAGCGTGTTGTCCGCGTAGTTGCGGGCCTGGACCATGTACGCGTCGAGGTCGGTCGGCGTCGGGTTGAGCGTCGTCTTCTTCCAGTAGAACGCATCGGCCGCGAGCGTCGGGAACGTGCCCGGCGCGGACAGCGCGTTCGCGTAGTCGAGGATCGACGACTGCAGCGTGATCCCGTTCAGGTCGATGCCGTCCTCATGCAGCACCCACGACACGACCGCGCTGCGCGCGGTGCCGTACGACTCGCCGTACAGGAACTTCGGCGAATTCCAGCGCGAGTACTTGGTCAGGTAGCGCTGGATGAAGCGGTCGATCGAGCGGGCGTCCTGGTCGGTGCCCCAGAAGTCCTTGTTCTTCGCCGGGGCGATCGCCGCCGAGTAACCGGTGCCGACCGGGTTGATGAACACGAGGTCGGTACGGTCGAGCAGGCTGTCCGGGTTGTCGAGCAGCTTGTACGGCGCGGGCGGCGTGAAGTTCGGGAACGACGACTGCAGGCGCTTCGGCCCGTACGAGCCGAGCAGCAGATAGACCGACGACGAGCCGGGGCCGCCGTTGTAGAAGAACGTGACCGGGCGCGGCTTCGACGGGTCCGGATTGTCCTGCGTGTACGCGACGTAGAACATCTTCGCGTTCGGCGCCGACGTGACCGGATCGATCGTCGTCAGGTGGCCCGTGGTGGCCGTGTACTTGACGGTCTTGCCGCCGATCGTGACCGTGCGGTGCACGACGGCCGCCCCTTCCGTGGAATCCGTGACCGCGTCGTTCGGCCCGGTGCCGTACACGTCGTTGTCGACGTACGGCTGGTCGGCCGCGGCGGCCGTTGCGGTGGTGTTGGCCGACGTGCTGGCGCCGGCCGACGTCGCGGCGGCGGCCGCCGCCGATGCGGCCGGGCTCGACCCGTCGTCGCCGCCGCACCCCGTGACGAGCAGCGCCGCAGCCGCGGCCGCGGCGAGCGGCACGCTCAGTGTCGTTCCGAATAGCGCGAAACCGTCTTTCAAGGACTTCCGTGTCGTCATTATTGCCTCTCGAACAGAACGATAAATACCGCCGGTCGCAAAGGATCATTTGCGCCGGCGCTCCGCACCGGGAATGCATTCGTTATGCGACGCACCCCGAGTTTTTTACCGGCTCGGCGAATACCGACCGGCATGATTTACCCCACCCATATTTTTTTGCGATCGCACAATGAAATCAATTCCATTGCGAACGACAATTCGATAATCCGCAGCAATACAGATTCATTTGGCGCATTTGCACACGCACAAAATCGACAGCAAAAGCGCGCCCTTGCCAGACAAGCCCTGACAAGGGCGCCTCGCTTCGAACAGACGAACAATCCCCCTCGGCGAGATGCCGATTAATCGCAAAACGACGATCAATCGCGACTCGAGCCGATTTAATAAAATCGAAAGGATCGATTAACTAAACGGAAAGGAATATCTCGTATCTGGAATTTATTAAATTAAGTGAAAATACCGGCGCATATTAGGGTCCCGATTTATCGCCGTAAAGTAATAATTTGTTACGGCGCTCGCCAATCCGATAAAAGGCAGTGCGGGACCGATTCCAGAGCACCCAAAAAGAAAAAGCCGGACGACTGTCCGGCTTCGTGAGGGCGGCGCGGCGCGCGCCGTCAGAGCGGCACGTCGATCGCGCCGGCGCCGGTCGCGATCGCATTCGCGCCCGGCGCGGCCGAGATCGGCGGCAGGTTCGCGCCCGTCAGCGCGGGCGCGGCGCCCGGCGTGCCGCCGCGCGGCACCGTGCGGATCACCTGCGACGGCGGCAACGGCGCGCCGTTCTTCAGGTGCTTCCACATCAGGTTCAGCGCCTGCAGGTTGTAGTAATGAACCGGCACGAAGCGCGTGTCGAAGCCCGGCACCGGCAGGAACGCGTCGAAGTGCTGGCCGTTCGTCACCTCGTAGAACACGAGCTGGCTGCGCCCGCCTTCGCTGATGCCGTTCTGCGCGACGTACGCGCGCGACGCGTGATTCACGGGCACGAGCGCATCGCTGCGGCCCTGCACGATGATCGCCGGCTTGCCCTGCAGGTTCGCGTTCACGCGCACCGCGTCGACGTTCGCGGGCATCCCGAGCATCCCGTTCGTCCAGAGCTGGCGCAGGCACAGCGCGCCCGCGAAGCTCCCGTCGGGCGTCGCGAGCCGGTGGTCGACGCCCGCGCCCGTGTTGAACACGAGGTTGATGCCGGCCGTCGGCGGCACGCCGTTGCCGACGCCGAACACCGCCGGCATCGGCGACGTGGCGGGCGCGGCGACGGCGCCCGTCGCCGGGTTCGTCGTCGCGAAGCTGAAATTGCACAGGTTGTCGGTGACGCGCGAGCGCGTGTACGCGTTCGCATACGTGACCGCGATCGCCGGAATCGCCTGCGAATCCCACATCGGCGCCTGCAGCAGGTCGGAATCGGCGAGGTAGCCGGCCGCGTGGAGCTGCGCGAGCGCGTCGGCGGCCTGACTTTGCGTATCGGCGCCCGACACGAGCCCGGCCGCGGCGAGCGTCGCGCAGCGCTGGGTGCGGATCGACTGCGTGGTCGCCGCCGGCAGCGCGCTCAGGGACGGCGCGTCGGCAAGCGACGCCGACGCGGCCGCGCACGGCTCCAGCAGGTTCGCGAGCGTCGCGTAGTCGGCCAGCGGCCGGCCGAACGACGGCACGGGCTGGCCGCCCGAGCGCACAACCGCGTTCGGCGCCATCCGCACGTTGATCTGCGGCTCGCCGACCACGACCGCGGTGATCCAGCCGCGGTTGTCCTGTTCGGCCGCCGCGAGCGACGCACCGCCGCCGTTGCTGACCGACGCGGCGATCGTCGTGATGTCGCCCGCACGATAGCGCACGCCGTGATGCGAGCCGTCGACCAGCGGTCCGAACTGCTCGTTGAGCGCCCAGTACGCGAACTCGACCGACTGCAGCGTCACGCGCCCCCAGTCCTGCTCGGGATTCTGCTGCGAATGCGCGTGCTTGAACGCATAGCGGTTGGGGAAGCGGGAATTGAACGTGGCGAGATCGCCGCTGGTGACGTTCGCGGTGAACAGGCTCGCGGCGCCGGCCAGCACCGCGTTGGCGAGCGTGCCGTCGATCAGCGTGATGGTGTCCGACATCAGCTCGTGCGCGCCGTTGCCGCCGCCCTTGTCGTTGTAGGCGACCGCGCAGCCGCGCTTGAGCGCCCATTCGCCGGCCGCGGAAATCGCGCCGTACACGCCGCGCGAGCCCGACGACGTCGCGGTGACGATGCACGGCTGCGCGGGATTGAAGCTGGCGGGCACCTGCACGAGCAGCGTGACGTTCTTGCTGCCGCTGCCGTCGTCGGCGTACGCGAGATATTCGGTGCCGGGAATCTTGCCTTCGCCGAGCGTGTCGTTGCCGTCGAGGTCGACGTTCGGCCCCCAGAAGCGGCCGTAGCCGCCGTTGGCGCTCATGTCGACGAGCGCGCGGTAGTTCGACCAGATCGCGAGACGGCGCAGCTCGGCGCCCGTCGGCCGGGCGGCATTCGCAAAGCCGGGGGCGCTCGCCGAGCCGAGGCCCGTCTTGCCGAGGCCGGCCGTCAGCAGGTCGTCGCTCGCGCCGTCATAGGCCGTCGTGCGCACGCTGCCGGACACGAAACCGGGCAACCGGTTGCGCTCGGCCGACTCGTCGCCGTTACAGGCGCCGAGTATCGCGACCGCGGCCCGCGCCGCGCCGAAAACCATCCGCCTGCCCCACCCGAGTCTCGTCATCGCCGCCCTCTCGATATCGTTATCGGTCCGCCGCCGCTTCGTGCGGCTTGCGGCCTCTCAAGCGCAAACGGGCCCCGGCATGCCGGGGCCCGCCTGAAAACGGGCGCACGCGGCGCTCGCGCGCCGCCGCCCGGCGTCACTGCTGCTGAACCGTCAGCTTGTTCGACACCGACGTCACGCCGCTCACACCCTTCGCCGCCTCTTCCGCCTTGTCGATCTGGGCCTGGTCGGGCACCGTGCCCTCCAGCGTGATCGCGCCGCCCTTCGAGCGCACGACGATGTTCGCCACGTCGATGCCGCCCGCCTTCGTAATGGCCTTGCGCACCGCATAGCCAAGCTTGCGGTTCGCCTTCTTCGCGGTCTTCGCGGCGGCCTTCGGCGCGCTGGTCGCGGCCGCGGGCGCTTCCGTTGCCGCGGCATCGCTCGACTGCGCATACACGCTGCCCGACAGACAGGCCGCCACGGCGGCAACGCCCAACGCTCTCAACACGATCGACTTCATGCTATCTCCTTATCACTCCGGAACGGCCGTGCACAGTACGGCCGATTACCCCCAAAAACAGCCGGCCCGCGCGCGAACGGGCGGGACAGCCGGTGTTTTCCACGGCGATACGAGAGAGGCGAGACGGGCTGGCGGCCGGCGCACGCGAAAGCGGGCCGGCCGGGCCGGACAGCCGCCGGCCGAACGCGCCCGGTCTCATTGCGTGCCGGGTCGCGCGCAAATCGGGCGCGGCTGCGTCGCACAATGTAATCCAGCGCCCGCGGAAGCGCAAAGCTTTTGACGCGGGGGCGCCCGCCACTGTCGCCGCGGGGCCGCGCCAGGCCGCCCCACTCGCGCACGTCCGGTGAAACCGGGTACCATCGCCGCGAGCATCGGCGTCGTCCATGACCACCGTCCGATCGTCACCGATACGTCACGCCAGCGTCATCCGCCGCCCCCATGAAGCCAGCCCGCCCTCGCCCGCCTCGCCGCATCCTCGCCCGCTTCGTCGCGGTGTCGTGGCGCGACCTCGCGCTGTCGATCGGCCCGACCGTGCTGCTCGCCGGCGCGGCCGTCTGGCTCGCGGTCAAGCTGATCCAGCCGGCCCCGCCGTCCACGCTCGTGATCTCGTCCGGGCCGCCCGGCAGCACGTACTGGAACGCCGCGCAGAAATACAAGACGATTCTCGCGAAGAACGACGTCACGCTCGACGTCCAGTCGTCCGAAGGGTCCGCCCAGAACCTCGCGCGGCTGTCGAACCCGAACGCGCCGGTCGACGTCGGTTTCGTGCAGAGCGGCATCGGCCCGAAGGAGCGCGACGAACACCTCGTGTCGCTCGGCAGCATCGGCTACGTGCCGCTCGCGATCATGTATCGCGGCCCGGTCGTCGCGCGCCTGTCCGACTTCAAGGGCAAGCGGCTCGCGCTCGGCGCGGAGGGCAGCGGCGCGCGCGAGCTGAGCCTCGCGCTGCTGAAGATGAACGGCATCGTGCCGGGCGGCTCGACCGAGCTGCTGCCGACCGCCGGCGAGGACGCAGCCACCGCGCTGCTCGACGGCAAGATCGACGCGGCGTTCCTGTCCGGCGACTCGACGCAGATCCCGGTGATGGCGAAACTGTTCCGCGCGCCGGGCGTGCACGTGTATTCGTTCACGCAGGCCGAGGCGTACGCGCGGCGCTTTCCGTACCTGACCGCGATCACGCTGCCGATGGGGGTCTACGATCTCGGCCGGAACCTGCCGCCCGCCGACATCCACACGGTTGCGCCGACCATCGAACTCGTCGCGCGCGACTCGCTGCACCCCGCGTTGTCCGACCTGCTGATCGAGGCCGCGCGCGAGGTGCACGGCCACGCGACGATCCTGCAGCACGCGGGCGAATTCCCGTCGCCCGTCACGCGCGGGTTCCCGCTCTCCGACGACGCCGCGCGCTACTACAAATCAGGCAAGACCTTCCTGTACCGACGGCTGCCGTTCTGGGTCGCGAGCCTCGTCGACCGGCTGCTCGTCGTGGTCGTGCCGCTGATCGTCGTGCTGATCCCCGGGCTGCGGCTCGTGCCGTCGCTGTACGGCTGGCGCGTGCGCTCGCGCATCTACCGCTGGTACGGCGCGCTGATCGCGCTCGAGCGCAGCGCGCTCGGCGAGCACACGGCCGAGGAGCGCGTGCAGTTGCTCGACGAGCTCGACGACATCGAGGAAGCCGTGAACCGGATGAAGATGCCGCTGGCCTATGCCGGGCAGTTCTACGTGCTGCGCGAGCACATCGGTTTCGTGCGCGAACGGCTCACCGCGCACGACCAGGACACGCCGGCCAGCCCGCCGGGCGCCGGCGGCCCGCCGCAGGCACGGGCCGAAACCGCGCCGCCGGCCGGCACGCCCCCTCGGGCGACTCCCGGTTCCGCGTGAGCGGACGATCCGCGATCATTGCCGCATGCGCGCGCCGCCGCGTAACATGGAGGCCGCCGCCAGGCGCCGCTCGCCCCACCCTCTGGAGATCGCCATGACAACCGGCCTCGACACCGCCCAACCCGCCTGGTTCTACGACTTCGTGTCGCCGTTCTCCTACCTGCTCCTCGAACAGCTCGACAAATGGCCGGACGTGCCGTTCGAGCCCGTCGCGGTGTCGCTGCCCGACCTGCAGCGCCACTGGGGGCAACGCTCGAGCGCGGACGTGCCCGCCAAGCGCGTGTTCACGTACCGTCACGCCCTGTTTCGCGCGGAGCAGCTCGGCATCCGCTTCAAGATGCCGCCCGCCCATCCGTTCGATTCAGACAAGGTGTTGCGCCTCGCGATCGCGCTGCGCGCCGACATCGCGACCGTGCTGGAAATGTTCCGCTTCATCTGGCATGACGGCAACGACCCGTCGACGCCGGAAGGCTTCGCGGCACTGTGCGAGCGTGTCGGCGTCGGCCACGGCGACGAGCTGATCGAATTCGAGGAGACGAGCGCGCAGTTGCGCCGCAACACCGACGACGCGATCGCGCTCGGCGTGTTCGGCGTGCCGACCTTCTGGATGAACCAGCAGCTGTTCTGGGGCGAGGACGCGCTGCCGATGGTGCTGTACTGCGCGCGCACGCCGAACTGGCTGGAATCTCGCGAGGTCAAGCGGATCAGCGTGCTGCCGAAGGGCCGTGTGTGATGGCCGGTATCACGCACGCCAATGCGCGGCTGCGGTAAGGTTACGCTTCCCCGCAATCCCCGCCTACGATGGAAGAAGACGACCGTACCGCCTCGCTCGATATCTGGCTCGTGCGCGTGTTGCGCACGCTGCTGCTCGAGCGCAGCGTCACGCAGGCCGCGCTGCGGCTGAACCAGACCCAGCCGGCGATCAGCACCGCGCTGCGCAAGCTGCGCGAGACGCTGAACGACCCGATCCTCGTGCGCGGCAAATCCGGCATGGTGCCGACCGAATACGGCGCGTCGCTGCTCGAGGCGGCGCAGCGCGCGCTGCGCGAGGTCGACTTCATCGCGACACCGCACGGCGATTTCGATCCTTCGTCCGCGCGGCGCACGTTCCGCGTCGCCGCCCCCGATTACCTGAACGATTTCTTCATGCCCACGCTGATCGAGCGCTTTCGCGACGCGGCGCCGCATGCGCATCTGGAAATCGATTCGCTGAATCCCGCGCTCGATCACGCGGGCGCGCTCGAATCGGGCGCGCTCGATCTCGTGATCGGCAACTGGCCGAAGCCCGACCCGCAGTTCGCACGCCAGGACCTGTTCTCCGACACGATCGTGTGCCTGATGCGCGATGCGCACCCGCTCGCACGCGTGCCGCTCACGCGCGAAGCGTACGCATCGGCCGCGCACGTCGCGCCGACGCCGTACACCGGCGACAAGCGCAACGCGATCGAGATCGGCCTGGCACGCGCGCGTCTCACGCGGCGCATCGTGACGACGCTGCCCTACTTCGGCATCGTGCCGCAGGTGCTGCTGCAGTCGGACCTGATCTTCACGACGACGCGCCGCTTCGCGACGCACTATGCGCAGTTGCTGCCGCTCGTGGTCGTCACGCCGCCCGTGCCGTTCCCGCGCATCAAGAGCTACCTGCTCACGCATCCGCAGCCCGACCGCCCGACCGACATCGCGTGGCTGTGCGCGCTGATGCAGAGCGTGTCCGACGAGCTGACGGTTCCTCGCAGCCGCAAGCGCTGAGCCGCGGCACAAAACGGGGCGCGGCCGCTCGGGTTCAGCCCGTGCAGAAGGTTTCCTGCAGATGGGTCCAGCGCACGACGCCCGCCGCGTCGCGCTCGAACACGGCGGTTGCACGCCGCGCGGGCAGCTCGCCCGACGCCGCGTGCTGCGCTTCGAGATAGGTGAGCGTCGCATGCGACGCATCGGCCGCGAGTACGCGGGTGTCCGACAGCGTGATGCGCAGCCCCGGCTTCGCGCCGGCGAGCTTGTCGAACAGCACGCGCGTACCGTCGTGATCGACCTCGCGGCCGTCGGTCAGGATCATCGTGAATTCGGTGGAAAACGCGGCGAGCAGCGCGTCGAGCGCCTCGGGCGCGGTATCGACGCCGGACAGCCAGCGCTCGATGGCGACGAGGCTCGCATCGAGCGTGTCGAGATAAACCTGATGATCGGACATGGCACGTGCACGGTAAGGCGCGGCCCGATGCCGCGCGTCGTCGTGCAGTGTATGCAAAATCGCGCGGCCCTGCGCCGGCCGCGCGTGACTACCGCGCGCAGGACACGTCGTCGCGCGCATGCCCCGAAGCGGCGGCCTTCGCGTCGGCCACCGGCATGCCCGAGCGCGCCTGCAGCAGCTCCGCGCACACGGCCACCGCGATCGCGCCCGGCGCCTTGTCGACGATGCCCGCGACACCGATCGGGCACACCATCTCCACGAGCCGCGCCGGATCGACGCCGCGCGCGGCAAGCCGGCGCTCGAACTTCACGCGCTTGGTGCGCGAGCCGATCATCCCGAAGTACGCGTAGTCGCGCCGCCGCATGATCTGCGCGGCGAGCGAGAAGTCGAGCGCGTGGTTGTGCGTCATCACGAGGAAGTACGCGCCGGGCGGCGCCGCGTCGACGACGGCCTCCGGCGTGTCGGTCGGCTCCGGCTGCACGTTCGGCGGACATTCGTCCGGGAACAGCTCGTCGCGCGTGTCGACCCACTGCACGACGCACGGCAGCGCACCGAGCAGCGTGACGAGCGCGTGACCGACGTGCCCGGCGCCGAACAGCACGATGTGCATCGGCGCCGGCGTGCCGGTCGCGCGGTTGCGCTGGCCGGTGCCCGGCGCGAACGCCGGGTCCGGCGCGGTGCGGCGCGAGCGGGCGGGGCCGTTCATGTCGGCCTCCGCCGGGCCGCCCCAAGGGGGCTGACCACTCCCTCGGGGGGCAATGAACGAAGAGAACGGGGGGGCCGTTTCATCTCAGCCTGCCTGACCGGCGCGTGCCGCACGCACCGCGCTGACCGCACGCAGGATCGACTCGCCGGTCGCCGGCGCATCGAGCGGCGGGTTCACCTGGTAATCGCCGACCGCGGCCACCGCATCGCGCACCGCGAAGAACACCGAGAACGGCAGCAGCAGCGGCGGCTCGCCGACGGCCTTCGACCGGTGAATGCTGTCCTCGACGTTGCGGTTCTTGAAGAGCTTCACGTTGAATTCCGGCGGCGTGTCGTTCACCGTCGGGATCTTGTACGTGGACGGCGCATGCGTCATCAGCTTGCCGCCCTTGTTCCACCACAACTCCTCGGTCGTGAGCCAGCCCATCCCCTGGATGAACGCGCCTTCGACCTGCCCGATGTCGAGCGCCGGGTTCAGCGACGCGCCCACGTCGTGCAGCGCATCGACGCGCAGCGTGCGCATCTCGCCCGTCAGCGTGTCGATCACGACTTCCGACACGGCCGCGCCGTACGAGTAGTAGTAGAACGGCCGGCCCTGCAGCTTCGACTGATCCCAATACAGCTTCGGTGTCGCGTAGAAACCGTCGGACCACAGCTGCACGCGCGCGAGGTACGCCTTCGCGATCACTTCGCCGAACGGCACGCCGTTGCCGCCCACCCACACGATGTCGTTGGCGAACTTCACGTCGGCCGCATCGACCTTGCCGTCGCCGAACTGCTTCGCCGCGAACACCGCGAGCCGCTCGCGCAACTGGCGCGCCGCATCCTGCGCGGCCTTGCCATTCAGGTCCGAGCCCGTCGACGCAGCGGTCGCGGACGTGTTCGCGACCTTGCTGGTGTCGGTCGCCGTCACGCGGATCCGGCCGAAGCGGATGCCGAGCTCGTGCGCGACGACCTGCGCGACCTTCGTGTTGAGCCCCTGCCCCATCTCCGTGCCGCCGTGGTTCACGAGCACCGAGCCGTCGGTGTAGATGTGCACCAGCGCGCCGGCCTGGTTGAAATGCGTGACGTTGAACGCGATGCCGAACTTCACCGGCGTGATCGCGATGCCCTTCTTCAGCACCGTGTTGCGTGCGTTGAATTCGCGCACGCCCGCACGCCGCGCGCGGTAGTCGCTCGTCGCTTCGAGTTCGCCGAGCAGCTCCTGCAGCACGTTGTCCTCGACCGTCTGCCCGTACGGCGTGACGTTGCGTTCGGTCTTGCCGTACAGGTTCGCATAGCGGACGTCGAGCGGATCGCGATCGAGCGCGCGCGCGATGTCGTCGAGGATGTACTCGATCGCGAACGCGCCCTGCGGGCCGCCGAACCCGCGGAATGCGGTATTCGACTGCGTGTTGGTCTTGCCGCAGTAGCCGGCGATGTTCACGTCGCCCAGCCAGTACGCGTTGTCGAAGTGGCACACCGCGCGCGTCATCACCGGGCCCGACAGGTCGGCCGAGAAACCGCAGCGCGACGTCATGTCGAGCGCGACGCCGTCGATGCGGCCGTCGTCGTCGTAGCCGACGTCGAAGCGGTAATGGAAGTCGTGCCGCTTGCCGGTGATCATCATGTCGTCGTCGCGGTCCGGACGCAGCTTCACCGGGCACAGCAGCTTCCATGCGGCGAGCGCCGCGCAGCACGCGAACAGGCCCGACTGCGATTCCTTGCCGCCGAACCCGCCGCCCATCCGGCGGCATTCGACCAGCACGTTGTGCGACGCGACGCCGAGCACATGCGCGACGAGGTGCTGCATCTCGCTCGGGTGCTGCGTCGAGCAGTACACGTGCATCCCGTCGTCGTCCTTCGGCACCGCGTAAGCGATCTGCCCTTCCAGGTAGAACTGCTCCTGGCCGCCGAGCAGCATTTCGCCCGACTCGCGGTGCGGCGCGACGGCGAGCCGCGCGGCCGCGTCGCCGCGCGCGAGCTTCAGCGGCGGGATCACGTAGGTTTCGGCCGCGCGCGCCTCCTGCGCGGTGAGGATCGCCGGCAGCTCCTCGTAGTCGACCTGGGCGCGGCGCGCGGCGAGCCGCGCGGTTTCATGCGACGTCGCGACGACGATGAACATCGGCTGGCCGACGAACTGCACGATGCCCTTCGCGAGCACCGGATCGTCGTGGATGATCGGGCCGCAATCGTTGACGCCCGGGATGTCGTCGGCCGTGAACACGGCGACCACGCCCGGCGTCGCGCGCACCGCGTCGAAGTTCATCGACACGATCTTCGCGTGCGGCTTCGCCGACAGGCCGAGCGCCGCGTGCAGCGTGCCCGCGACGACCGGGATGTCGTCGGTGTAGGTGGCACGCCCGCTGACGTGCAGGTGCGCGGATTCGTGCGCGCGCGATACGTGGACCTGCGCGGCGTCGGCTTGCGGGTCGAGGGTGCTCAGGAACGGTTCTGCTTGCTGGTTCATGTTCGGTGTTCTCCGTCTTCAGACGCGCGCCGCGTCGGTGCCAGGTTCGGCGGCCACTTCACGCACATTCAGGGCTTGCGGCGGCAGCGGGTCGTGCGGGCGCGTCTCCAGCCAGAATCGGTACATCAGGTTCTTCGCGGTATCGAGACGGTACGTGCTCGTCGCGCGCATGTCGGACAGCGGCTGGTAGTCGCGCTCGAGCGCCTGCATCGCGGCCTGCGCGGTGGCTTCGTGCCACTGCGCGCCGTCGAGCACGGCTTCCGTCTGGGTCGCGCGCTTCGGCGTCGCGGCCATCCCGCCGAACGCGATGCGCGGCTCGCGGATCGTGTCGCCGTCCGCGATGAACGCGAACGCCGCGCACACGGCCGAGATGTCGGAGTCGAACCGCTTCGACAGCTTGTACGTGCGGAACCGCAGCTTCTCGCGCGCGCCGGTGCGGGTCGGCACCTTCAGGCCGACGACGAATTCGTGCGGCGCCATGTCCTTCTGCTGATAGCCCGTGTACAGCGCCTCGAGCGGCAGCTCGCGCACCGTGTCGCCGCCGCGCAGCACCACGCGCGCGCCGAGCGCGATCAGGCCCGGCATCGAATCGCCGATCGGCGAGCCGTTCGCGACGTTGCCGCCGATCGTGCCCGCGTTGCGGATCGGCAGCGACGCGAAGCGCTTCCACATCTCGGTCAGTTCCGGATACTGGCCAGCCAGCGCCGCATACCCTTTCTCGACCGTCACGCCCGCACCGATTTCGATCCAGTCGTCGCCGTGCACGATGTTCTGCAGTTCGGCGATCTGGCCGACATAGATCAGGTCGTCGAGCCGGCGCATCTGCTTGGTGACCCACAGGCCGATGTCGGTGCTGCCTGCCAGGATGCGTGCGTCGGGCCGCTCGGCCTTCAGCGCGGCCAGCGCGTCGAGCGTGCGCGGCGCCGCGAAGCGCGCGCCGTTGACCGTCGTGTAGTCGAACGTCTCGTCGCGCTTGAGCGACGCGAGCGTGCGGGCCAGCGCGGCCGTGTCGACCGGCGCCGACGGCGCCGGCGCATCGAACATCTGCACGGCCGCATCGACGATCGGACGATAGCCGGTGCAGCGGCACAGGTTGCCGGTCAGCGCATCGGCGATCTCGGTGCGCGTCGGTACGTCCTTCGCCTTCGCGCACGTGCCGGCACGGCCGCAGCCCTCGTGGCCGTGCTTCTCGTACAGCGCCCACATCGACATCACGAAGCCGGGCGTGCAGAACCCGCATTGCGAACCGTGGCAGTCGACCATCGCCTGCTGCACCGGATGCAGCGCACCGTCCGGCTGACGCAGGTCCTCGACCGTCAGCAGCGCCTTGCCGTCCAGCGTCGGCAGGAACTGGATGCATGCGTTGACGGCCTTGAACTCGACCGCGCCGGCGTCGGTCAGCTCGCCGACGACGACCGTGCACGCGCCGCAGTCGCCTTCCGCGCAGCCTTCCTTGGTGCCGGTGCAATGCGCGTCCTCGCGCAGGTATTGCAGCACGGTGCGGGTCACGTCCGCGCCGCTGACTTCGCGGATCGCGTGACGATGGTAGAAGCGGATCGGCTCACTCATGTCTCGATGGTTCTTCAAATGGGGGGCAAGGCGGCCCGCGCTTTGCGCTCGACCGACGTTTTTCTGACAGTTTGCACGCTATCACCATCAAATTTCGCAACCCATAGCCCATCACGCATGGGGCCCATATAACTGCCGCGATATGAGCGCCGGACCGGCCCGACGGCCTTTCCACACGGCGCTCCCAGCCCCTTCTCTGCTTCCCCGCAACCGCCCGGGATCCTGGAAAACAGGTCGCGATTAACTAAATGGTACCTGCGTGAAAACCGGTTCCATGGGAAAATCCCGATTCCCTTTTTCGCCGTCCTCTGCCCGTTTCGTTCATTCGTTCCGACCCCATGTCAACCGATTCCGCCACACCGCCGCGCAGCGGGTTCGCGGTCACGCTGCAAATCGTGTCCGTCGTCTGCTTCACGTTCATCTGCTACCTGACTATCGGGCTGCCGCTCGCGGTGCTGCCGGGCTTCGTCCATGACGACCTCGGCTTTTCCGCGATCGTCGCGGGCGGCGCGATCAGCGTCCAGTATTTCGCGACGCTCGCGTCGCGGCCGCTCGCCGGGCGTCTGGCCGATACGCTCGGCCCGAAGCAGACGGTGTTGCGCGGGCTGGTCGGTTGCGGCGTGTCGGGCGTGCTGCTGCTCGTCGCGCTGCTGCTCGCGCACTGGCCGGTCGCGAGCCTCGTGCTGCTGGTCGCGAGCCGGCTCGTACTCGGCGTCGGCGAGAGCCTGTGCGGCACCGGCGCGATCCTGTGGGGCATCGGCCGGGTCGGCGTCACGCACAACGCGAAGGTGATCTCGTGGAACGGCATCGCGACCTACGGCGCGCTCGCGCTCGGCGCGCCGGTCGGCGTCGCAATCGCGAATACGCTGAATCCGGCGCTGATCGGCGTGATCGTGATCGCGCTGGCCGCAATCGGCTTCTACCTCGCACGCCTGATCGCTTCGGTGCCGCTCGTGCACGGCGAACGGATGTCGTATGCGAGCGTGTTTACGCGGGTGCTGCCGCACGGCCTGGGCCTCGCGCTCGGCTCGGCCGGCTTCGGCTCGATCGCGACCTTTGTGACGCTGTACTACGCGGCGCGCCACTGGCCGAACGCCGCCCTGTCGCTGACCGTGTTCGGCACGCTGTTCATCGGCGCGCGCCTGCTGTTCGCGAACACGATCAAGACATATGGCGGCTTCCGCGTCGCGATCGTGTCGTTCGCATTCGAATGTTCGGGCCTGTTGCTGCTGTGGCTCGCGCCGGTGCCGCACATCGCGCTCGTCGGCGCCGCGCTGACCGGCTTCGGCTTCGCGCTGATCTTCCCGGCGCTCGGCGTCGAGGCCGTCGCGCTCGTGCCGCCCGCGAGCCGCGGCGCGGCGCTGTCCGCGTACTCGGTGTTCCTCGACCTGTCGCTCGGCATCACGGGCCCGCTCGCCGGCTATGTCGCGGGCGCGTTCGGCTATCCGCAGGTGTTCCTGTTCGCGGCGGCGGCGGCGGCGGCCGGTGTCGCGCTGTCGATGGTGCTGTACCAGCGGCAGGCGCGGGTCGAAGGTAGCGGCGCGACGGCATAAGGACAGAAGAGGGTAATGATCGGCGAACGCAGTGCGGAACGCGTTCGCGAACCATCGCCCGCGAGTCAATGACGCCCGCTCTTTGCGGGCGTCATTGGCCTCACTGGATCGCCCGGCTTCGGGGCGTTACACGAGGGTCGTCACAAAGCTTTTGACATCCGCCCCGACACAGGGGAACCAGTTCGATATCAATCTGATACAAGTCTAGCGTTCCGTCGCTCTTTCGCACCATCTCATCGGTGAATGTCTTTTTTTCGACGACGATGTTTTCACTCTTGATTCCCAGTTGTTTTAGATATGCGCCAATTCCCATGGCGCGCTCATCTTTAAGCCGTTCACCGCTCCGTTCTTTCGTATAAGCGCCGGATATTATGACGGCTTGAATTTCGACGCCTGGCCAATTTTTTGCCTCGATTACTGCGTCGGCGATTCTTAGCCTGTCGGCATTGGAAACGGCAATGCCGTTTAGCGGCAACGAGATTCGAACCGACTCGCCTATGGTGCATGCGTGTGCAGGCGTGATGCCAAGGTATGCGAATAATGCCAGCATCGCTGATGCGCTCCGGATGGCATCTTGGATGTGAGTCTTCATTTCATGACCGTCCTGTCGAAGGTAGCAATGTATCCCGTAATGCTATCCGCGTTTCGGATCGCGCCATCGGGATTGCTCATTGCAAAAATTCTCAATCCGGATTCCGTATCGGAATACGCAATGTCATCCGAATCGAAAGTGTCGATATAGTGCGTGCATTCGTGAATGAGTGTCTTGACCTTCGCCGCCGTCCACAAGTCGCCGTTTGAAATCGTACAGAACTTCGAATAGATAGCAATAATTCGTTTTTCGGAGTCTGGCTTGCATACTCCAGCCGTGTTGCTGCCATTGTCGGGTATCACACCGCAGGTGAGTTGCTTGTTCATCGCGTCATCCCATCGAACAATTCTCTCCGGAACAAGCTCTTGCATCGCGTTGAGCAGCTTCGGAAGCCCGATCGCCAGGGCTGTTCGGATGTCGTCGTCGGCACGGCCGAAGTAGAGGCGGGCACGCGCCTGTTCCGCTACGTTCCACGTAGTCACACCCGCGATACGCTGTTGTATCAACGAAATCGCCGCATCGCGGGCCTTCATGACTAATTCCCTGAACGCCTTGTTGGTCATGTTCGCGCATATGGGTGTCGTGTTGATGGACACATAGACCATCGACCCCGGATTGGTATTGGTGACGGCCCCCGAATGGACGAGGACCCATTCTTCGTTTTCCTGAACTTCGAAGTCGTATTTATTTCCCGAAAAACCGCTCATTGCGTCAATGCCTCTTCGTATGGATTTTCAAAGATGCTGCGGCATCGGTGGCAATTCGCTCTGTTTGCCCGGCCGCGTCCGTGGTGCCTGCGAAGATCTGCCCGGTGTCGGTGACGATTCGATAGCGAACGTTGGCGAGCGGGCGGTGTGCATCATCGAGCAAGGTAAATTGCTCGTCATGTACGGCATCCGACGAGGCAAACGGCAGATGGGCTGCACCAGGTTTGCGCCCATTCAGCGTCGCAATTTCGCCCGCAGTAAAAGTCATCCGCATGCCGCGCTCAGCGTAGAAGATCGGCGGTGGGTTGCATCCGCAGACATTGATATCCCCGCTCAATGCCCACTGTTTGCCGTTCGGGCCGGTGCCTGGCCAGCGCGGCCCTTGCGGTGCGATATACCCTTCACGCTTGCAGGCCGAACAGTAGGTCTTCATATCCAGCGTGGCGATATGAACCATCGGCGGCGGATTGGAACAGGTCACGCGGTCGAGGCCTTCGACAATCACGGCTTCCCCGGCGCGGTCGCCTTTGGCAAGAAAGTAGCGAATCATGGACGCTACCTCAGCGGGGCATGGACGAGCGGGTGACGACGCTAAATACAACGGACGACGCCATGCCTTGTCGGTCGGGACTATCGGTGATCGTGTCGCCGTTATCGAGTTCGCTGCCAACGAAGGCGAGCGGCGCGAAGTCGGCCCGGTCGGCCAAACCCAGACCGGTCGTAACGCGCGCGGTTGAGCCGTCGGGATAGCGGATCAGGTCGCCCATCGTGGCAGCTTTGCCCAAGTGTGGCGCTACTTCCCATGTGCCGGACGGCTCGCGTAATGCACCGCCGCGCGCTGTTGTCGCGCCACGTACCGCCAATCTATAGGCAGGCGGTGCGGGTGGCGGCACATAGGTGGGATCGAACAGGCCCGCAACGCTTTGCCCCTCCCGCACGTGAATGCCCCACGAAGTGCGCAGCGTTTCGGTAATGCGGTCGCCGTTGCTCAACCGGCTGCCCACTAACGCGAATGGCTTGCCTCCGCTATGGTTGTCTCCCGCGCCGTCGATAATCGCGGCCTCGCTACCGTCGTCGTAGGTCACTACATCGCCGACGCAGGCGACTTCCAATCCGGCCAATGTCAGGCCGCTGGTTGCGGTGGTGACACGTCCACCGCGTTCCGTGAGCGCGCCAACGGTGGCGAAAAGATGGGTCGGTGCTTTGAGTTCGTTTTTCATCCGGCTTCCCTGTCTCAGTAAATGGAATGGCTGCCTAGAGACGCTATTCCAGATCAGAAACGTCGATCAATCGGACGAATATGATTCGGCACCCATAACAGATGTGAATTGTTCTGTTTTACCGTTTGAATCGACCTAGCGCGGGAATACGCCGGGGGGATCGGTGCGATAGCTTGATTTCTTCGGGGTTGCTTTCCATCCGGCAGCCAACTTGCTCATCCCGGCCGGGTGCGCTTGCCGGTGATTCGGTCTCAAGTCGAAAACCAATCATTCACACGTGAGGGAACACCTTCCCCATCGGAGGGTCGTCCTCCGGATAGAACGTCGGATAACCGCGCTCTTGCGCGTCGCGGTACCCGGCACGCCGATCACGCCGTCCGCAGAAACAACCGCCGCGTCAGGTCGAACGCGACCAGGTTGCCGGCCACCACCAGCAGCAGCCCCACCACCGCGAGCGGCGACCACTGGTAGCCCTCGAACACAGTCGACACGGCCAGCGCGACGATCGGGAACAGCACCGTGCAGTACGCGGCGCGCTCCGGCCCGATCCGGCCGACGAGGGTCAGATACGCGGTAAAGCCGATCACCGAGCCGGGCACGGCCAGGTAGACGAGCGCGCCGAGATAACGCGGGCTCGTGTCGAGCGTGAACGGCATCCCGGCCACCACGCTGCCGACGGTCAGGATTGCCGCGCCGATCAGCATCGCCCAGCCGTTGGTCGCGAGCGGGTGCAGCCCCATCGACTGCATCCGGCTCGACAGCAGGTTGCCGATCGAGAAGCACATCGTGCCCGCGAACGCGATCGCGAGCCCCGTCCACGTCGCGTGGTCGTCGAGATGGCCGGCCATCTGCTGCCAGAACAGGCACGCGATGCCGGCCAGCCCGAGCAGCGCACCGGCAATCGCCGACGGCCGCAGCGGACGGCCCATGAACAGCCGTCCGTTGATCGAGTTCAGCAGCGGCGCGGTCGAGAAGATCACCGCGACGAGGCCGCTCGGCACGACCTGCTCCGCATAGTAGAAGCACAGGAAGTTCAGGCAGAACAGCGCGAAGCCCTGCGCGAGGAGAAAACGCCACGCTTCGCGCGGCGGGCGCACCGGCCGGCGCATCACGCGCAGCAGCGCGAACAGCACGGCGGCCGCGAGCCAGAAGCGCCAGGCGATCGACACGGGCGGCGGCACGGCGCCGAGCTGCCATTTGATCGCGATCCAGGTGGTGCCCCAGATCAGCACGGTGACGAAATAAAGCGACAGGTTCATGGCGGCAACGATCCAAAAGGCAGGTGAAACGGATCCCGACTATGCCGCCGCCCGGCGCGCGCCGATTGTCCGGAATTGCGGTCTTTTTCGGGCCGCCGCACGCGGCGCCGCGCGCCCGCTTATACTCGGCCCATCATGAGCCTCTCCCTTTCCGCGCCCCCCGTCGACCACCCTACCGCCCTGGCTGGCGGCGATCTGCCGTTCGGCCTGCAGTCGGTCTGCCGCACGCTCGCGGACGCGAACGCGACGCTCGAGCGCTTCGCGTGGCTCGGCGACCATCTGGCGATCGCCGAATGGACGCGGATCACCGACGAAAGCGAGACGGTCTACGAGCAGCCGGGCCACCACACGCTGTCGTGCTACCTCGACGGCGGTTACCGGACCGAACGCCAGCGCGTGCCGCGCTACGGCGCGCCGAGCCTGCTGTGCGCGCTGCCGGGCGACCACGAATCGCGCTGGTGGGTGCGCGGCGAGATGCACTTCATCCACCTGTATTTCCTGCCCGAACACTTCACGCAGCGCGCGATCCGCGAACTCGACCGCGAGCCGCGCGAGCTGAAGCTCGCCGACCGCACTTACTTCGAGGATGCGCGCGTCGCCGCGCTGCTGCGCTCGCTCGCGCTGGACGGCTGGGACGATGCCGACGAACGGCTGCGCGTGAACGAGACCGCGCACGAGGTGCTGAGCCTGCTGCTGCGCGGGCAGAGCACGACCCGCACCGACACGTCGTTCCGCGGCGGGCTCGCACCGGCCGTGCGCCGCCGCGTGCGCGACTACATCGACACGTACCTGACGCAACCGCTGACGCTCGGCGAACTCGCCGACGTCGCCGCGCTGTCCGAGTACCACTTCTCGCGGATGTTCCGGCTGTCGTTCGGCCGCGCGCCGCACGCGTGGGTGGCCGAGCAGCGCCTCGCGCGGGCCCGCGAGCTGCTGCGCACGACGGCGCTGCCGCTCGCGCAGATCGCGGCCGACTGCGGCTATGCGAACGCCGGCCACTTCAGCCATCGCTTTCGCGACGCACATGGCACGACGCCGAATACGTACCGGCGCGCGATGCAGGGCCGCTGAGCGCGGCCCCTTTTTCCCGTTTCCCCGCTTACGCGCCGCGCCGCGACAGTTCCTGTTCGAGCGCCGCGACGCCGGCCGGCAGGTCGACCGGCACCTTCAGGTCGACCATCGTGCGGCCGAACGCATGCAGCGTGCGGAACAGGTTGTGTTCGCGGCACTGCTCGCCCATCTGCCCGATCCGTACGATCGGCAAGCCGAACGAGCCCGAGATCTCGACCTGGTACTGCTTCGAGATATGGCCGCAGACCATTCCCGGCGTAAGCCCTTCCGGCGTCTCGATCCCGACCACTGAATTGAGCCGGCAGTCCTTCGGCGCATAGAGCTTGAGCCCCATCGACTCGACGCCCGCCTGCAGCGCGAGCGAGCAGCGCAGGTGGCGCGCGAAGCGGCTTTCGAGCGTCTCCGCGCAGACGAGCCGCAGCGCTTCGTGCAGCGCGAGCACGCCGGACACGGGCGCCGTGTAGTGATAGCCGGCGTTGTGCCAGAAGTTCTCCGCGAGCGCCATGTCGAGGCACCAGTGCGCGTTCGGTTCGGGGCGATGCTTCATGCGCTCCCATGCGGCGTCGGAGAACGCGATCAGCGACACGCCCGGGATCGACGACAGCCCCTTCTGGCCGCCGGTGATCACCGCGTCGATGCCCCACGCGTCCATCTCGAGCGGCATCGTCGACAGCGTGCACACCGCGTCGACCACGACCAGCGCGCCGGCCGCCTTCGCGAGCGCCGCGATGTCGCGCAGGTCGCGATTCCACACGGTGTTCGACGTCTCGCCCTGCACGATCGTGACGATTTCGGGCCGCTCGCGCGCGATCGCGTCCGCGATCTCGTCGAGGCCGGCGACCGCGCGGTCGGCCACTTCGAGCGTCGCGACGTCGGCGCCGACGCGCGTGGCCATCTCGGCCATCCGTGCGCTGAAGAAGCCGTTGCGGATCGACAGCACGCGCGTGCCGCGCCACGCGAGGTTCGAGATCGCCATTTCCATCGCGGCCGAACCGGGGCCCGCGACGCCGAGCACCCACTTCGTGCGGGTCTGGAACACGTAGCGCGCCATCTCCTTCACCTGCTCGATGATCTTCGCCATCGTCGCGCCGAGGTGGTTGATCACGACCGTGTTCGCCTTCGCGACGGCGGCCGGGATCGGGACCGGGCCGGCCCCCATCATCAGCAGCGGTTCTTCGGGCAGGATCGCGTCGAGCGGCACGACGACGGGACAGGGAATGGGCGAGTAATCGATGGACATGGCTGGTAAAAGGTGAGGAAAGGAAGGGCACGGACGCCCGCCGCGCTGCATGGCGAACTAATCGATCATTCCGCGTTCCGCCGCCTCGCGCAAGAGGCACGCGCGGCCGGACAGCGCGATGGTGGCCCGGTCGCCGAACCGGGCCAGCCGGCCGTGCGCGGGTCGCACACCGGTCATCCGGATTGAAAACGGATTGCCGGCCAGGGTGTGAAACGGTTCCACTCGAGCGCCAAGCGCACGATTTTCTCCGCCAATAACACCGCACTCCGTCAACGTCGCCGCTTCAGCGCGACTTCCGTATCGATTGAAATAGACCAGATCCGTGATGAAAATCATCACGCGGAATCCGATACGCAAAACCCTCGCACAATCCAAAACATCCATTATTGCGGCATGAATTGGGGCGCGCTTCCTTCCAATACCTGAAGAAACTCACACAAATAGCTCACAACTCATTGAATGAAATAGACAATATTTGCATCCAACATGCTTGCCGAATATCGTGCCACCTTTGAACGGCAGGCATGCCAGACAGCACTACGTTTAACGCGTTACTCCCGATTTCGATTTTCCGCAACCCGCCGCTTTTCTCAGGTTGACGGATATCGCGCTGTATTGAACAATCATCTGCGGAATCGAAGAAAACGATTTTTCGATACGACGGAAAACTGAGGGCCGCGCGATGCGCTTTCGATGTCGCGCGGCGTAAAGCCACAACCATAATCAATCAACCGGGCCAGAAATACGCAAGCCATGAACCAGATTCAGACCATGCGTGTATTCGTCTGCGTCGCCGAGCAACAGAGCTTCCGGCGCGCGGCGCACCATCTCGGCGTGTCCAATGCACTCGTCACGCGTTCGATCGCGATGCTCGAGGGCCACCTGAACACCCGGCTGATCCACCGCACCACGCGGAACCTGTCGCTCACCGAGGCCGGCGTGCGCTACCTCGACGGGTGCCGGGCGCTGCTCGAGGAATTCGATCACCTCGAATCGTCCGTCGCGCATGCCGTGCGCGAACCGGCCGGCACGCTGCGCGTCGTCGCGTCGGGCCTGCTGTCGCCGCTTGCGCTGACGCCGCTCGTCAGCAGCTTCCGGCGCCGCTACCCCGAGTTGCGCGTGCAGCTGACCGTCGCCGAGGGGCCGCTCGACGTGCTCGATTCCGGGTACGACGTCGGCATCGTCACGGGTAACCGGCTCGACGGCAACCCGACGCTGATCGGCCACGCCCTTTCGCCCAACCCGTTCGTTGCGGTCGCGGCGCCGGCCTATCTCGAGCGACGCGGCGAGCCGCGCCTGCCCGACGACCTGCCGGGCCACGACTGGGTCACGCTCGCGCCGCACCAGCATGCGCCCGCGTGGCAACTGGTCGGCCACGACGGCGTCGCGCATTCCGTCACGGTGCGCCCGGCCTGCACGGTCAACCAGCTCGCGCTCGTCCACGCGGCCGCCGTGGCCGGCGCGGGCATCGCGGTGCTGCCCGAGCCGTGCGTCGCCAGCGCGCTCGCCAGCGGCACGCTCGTGCGGCTGATGGCCGGCTACCGGATCGACGATCCCGACACGCAACTGTCGCTCGTCTACCCGAATCGCCAGTACGTGCCGGCGCGCACGCGCAGCTTCGTCGAGCACGCGCTCGATCACTTCAGCGCGCAGCCCGCCCGCGAACGCAGCGATTACGGCTTCCTGCGGCCGTCGCGCGGGCCCGACCGCTCCGACATCGTCACGGGGCTGCAGTAAACTGCGCGCGTCAGCCTTCGGAGGTGCAGCGTGCGCGTGATCCTGTTCAGCAGCCGGCAGTACGACGACGATTCGTTTGCTGCCGCCAACCGGCGGTTCGGCTATCGGCTGCACTTCCAGCCGTCGCACCTCGACGCGGAAACCGCGATCCTCGCGCATGGCTATGACGTCGTCTGCCCGTTCGTCAACGACACCGTCGACGCGGCCGTCCTCGAACGGCTGGCGGACGGCGGCACGCGCCTGATCGCGCTGCGCTCGGCGGGCTTCAACCACGTCGACCTGGCCGCCGCCGAGCGGCTCGGCATCACGGTCGTGCGCGTGCCCGCCTATTCACCGCACGCGGTTGCCGAGCACGCGGTCGCGCTGATCCTCGCCCTCAACCGCCGCCTGCCGCGCGCCGTCGCGCGCACCCGCGAAGGCGACTTCTCGCTGAACGGCCTGCTCGGCTTCGACCTGCACGGCAAGACCGTCGGCGTGATCGGCACCGGCATCATCGGCAGCGTGTTCGCGAAGATCATGATGGGCTTCGGGATGCATGTGCTCGCGCACTCGGTACCGCCGTACAACGACGAGCTGATCGCGTTCGGCGCGCGCTATGTCGCGCTCGACGAATTGCTGCACCACGCCGACATCGTCAGCCTGCACTGCCCGCTGCTGCCGTCGACGCACCATCTGATCAACGAGCGGACGCTCGCGCGGATGAAGCACGGCGCGATGCTGATCAACACCGGGCGCGGCGGCCTCGTCGATGCGCAGGCGCTGGTCGACGCGCTCAAGAGCGGCCAGCTCGGCCATCTCGGGCTCGACGTGTACGAAGAGGAAAGCGGGCTCTTCTTCGAGGATCACTCCGACCTGCCGCTGCAGGACGACGTGCTCGCGCGGCTGCTGACGTTCCCGAACGTGATCGTCACGTCGCACCAGGCATTCTTCACGCGCGAGGCGCTCGCCGAGATCGCGCACACCACACTGTTGAACATCGAGGCATGGCATGCCGGCACGCCGCAGAACGTCGTGACCGCGAATCGCTGAGAAATCGACGAAACCGGCTCGTTTCATGGCTGCAAGCGATACCGCAATCGTTTGCTTTTGATCGCCGCTGAAAACACGACCTTTTGCATCAACAATTTCGCGCTTTGTTTCAAATGATGTAACGCGGTGCGTGCGCCGTCTGCTATCGTTGCGCCGACGTTATCCCGCCTCCTCCCGTCCATGCGTTTCGACGATTCCGACATCGCCGCCGTCTACCGCGCCATTTTCGAACGGCGCGACATGCGCCACTTCACGCCGGCGCCCGTCGATCCCGCCGTGCTCGCGCGCCTGCTGCGCGCGGCGCATCACGCACCGAGCGTCGGCTTCATGCAGCCGTGGCGCTTCATCCGCATCACCGATCCGGCGCTGCGCACCGCGATCCATGCGCTGGTCGAGGCCGAGCGCCGTGCGACCGCCGACGCGCTCGGCGAGCGCCAGGACGAATTCATGCGGCTGAAGGTCGAAGGCGTGCGCGAATGCGGCGAGCTGCTGGTCGTCGCGCTCGCCGACGGCCGCGAGCGCCACGTGTTCGGCCGTCGCACGCTGCCGGAGATGGATCTCGCGTCCGCGGCTTGCGCGATCCAGAACATGTGGCTCGCGGCCCGCGCCGAAGGGCTCGGGATGGGCTGGGTATCGCTGTTCGACGTCGATGCGCTGCGCGCGCTGCTGCGGATGCCCGACGGCGCGAAGCCGATCGCGGTGCTGTGCGTCGGGCACGTCGACGCGTTCTATGCGAAGCCGATGCTCGAGCAGGAACGTTGGGCCGCGCGGATGCCGATCGAGGCGTGCCTGTTCGAAAACGGCTGGGACGATCCGGCCGCGATCGATGCCGCAAGGTCGCCTTCGTCACCTGCGGACAGGGCGGATGCGGCAACGGAAACGGGCACCGACCTGGCAAGCGCATCGACCGAAAGCGTCGACGGCTCCCGCGAACGCATCGCCTGACGAGCCCCCCGCCGTCATCGTTCCGCCCCCGCCATTCCCCCGCCGCAAAGCCCGCCGAATCCCACACTGTGAGCGCGACGCGGGCAATCCCGTCGCTCGCCGGCAACAACCGTTTTGGCCCCAAGCATAGGGGTTTTCACTGAAGTAGAATCGCGGCTGTCGTTCGCCTTACCGCCCGCCCGTCCCGCGCATCCTGCGCCAGCCCGAGCGGCGGCTTTTCCCGAGCCCACCGCGATGCCCTTACCTCTTTTCGCCCTCGCCGTCGCCGCATTTGGAATCGGTACCACCGAGTTCGTGATCATGGGGCTGCTGCCCAATGTCGCGCGCGATCTCGGCGTGTCGATCCCGGCCGCCGGCATGCTCGTGTCGGGCTATGCGCTCGGCGTGACGATCGGTGCGCCGATCCTCGCGATCGTCACCGCGAAGATGCCGCGCAAGCGTGCGCTGATGGGCCTGATCGGGCTGTTCATCGCGGGCAACCTGTTCTGCGCGACCGCCCCGGGCTATGCGGTGCTGATGGCCGCGCGCGTCGTCACCGCGTTCTGCCACGGCGCGTTCTTCGGGATCGGCTCGGTGGTCGCGAGCAACCTCGTCGCGCCGAACCGTCGCGCGCAGGCGATCGCGCTGATGTTCACCGGCCTCACGCTCGCGAACGTGCTCGGTGTGCCGCTCGGCACCGCGCTCGGCCAGGCATACGGCTGGCGCGCGACGTTCTGGGCCGTCACCGGCATCGGCATTGCCGCGGCCGCCGCGCTTGCCGTCTGCCTGCCGAAGCATCTCGCGATGCCCGACACCAGCATCACGCGCGAATTCAGCGTGCTGAAGCATCCACAGGTGCTGATGGTGCTCGGCATCAGCGTGCTCGCCTCGGCCAGCCTGTTCAGCGTGTTCACGTACATCACGCCGATCCTCGAGGACGTGACGGGCTTCTCGCCGCGCCAGGTCACTTACGTGCTGCTGCTGTTCGGCCTCGGGCTGACGGTGGGCGGCACACTCGGCGGCAAGCTCGCCGACTGGCGCCGGATGCCGGCGCTGATCGCGACGCTCGCGCTGATCGGCGTGGTCCTCGCGCTGTTCGCGGGCACGATGCACCTGCCGTTCGCCGCACTCGCGACGATCTTCGTGTGGGGCATCCTCGCGTTCGCGATCGTGCCGCCGCTGCAGATCCTGATCGTCGACCGCGCCAGCGACGCGCCGAACCTCGCGTCGACGCTGAACCAGGGCGCGTTCAACCTCGGCAACGCGACCGGCGCATGGCTCGGCGGGATGGCGATCGGCTCCGGCGTGTCGCTCGTGAACCTGCCGTGGGTCGGCGTCGCGATGGCCGTCGCGGCGCTCGCGCTCACGCTATGGTCGGCGTCGCTCGAACGTCGACCGGTGGCCGTACCGACCGAGTATGTATGACGCAACCCTGCTGAAATCGTTGCGAGCACAACTCCACTCAAAGCTGATGGCCTTCATGGACCTTTCAAGGTCCGCGGTGTAGCATCCCCGCCGATGAAAGCCATTCTTAATCGCGATTTCCTCGCACTCATCCTGAGCGTCGCGGTCGTCGGTCTCGGCACCGGCGCCACGCTGCCGCTCACCGCACTCGCACTGACCGAAGCCGGGCACGGCACCAACGTCGTCGGCATGCTGACGGCCGCGCAGGCCCTCGGCGGCCTCGCGATCGTCCCGTTCGTCACCGCGCTCGCGCGGCATATCGGCTCGCGCCGCGCGATCGTCGTGTCGGTCGTGCTGCTCGCGGCGGCCACCGCGCTGATGCAGTTCACGTCGAACCTGATCCTGTGGGGCGCGCTGCGCGTGCTGTGCGGCGCCGCGCTGATGCTGCTGTTCACGATCGGCGAGGCATGGGTCAACCAGCTCGCCGACGATTCGACGCGCGGCCGCGTCGTCGCGATCTACGCGACCAATTTCACGCTGTTCCAGATGGCGGGCCCCGTGCTCGTGAGCCAGATCGCGGGCGCGACGAGCATCCGCTTCGCGCTGTGCGGCGCGCTGTTCCTGCTCGCGCTGCCGACGCTTGCGACGATCCGGCGCGCGCCGCTCGCCGGCGACGACGCGCATCACGAAGCGCACGGCCGCTGGCTCGACATCCTGCCGCGCATGCCCGCGCTGATCATCGGCACCGGCTTCTTCGCGCTGTTCGATACGCTCGCGCTGTCGCTGCTGCCGCTCTATGCGATGGATCACGGCGTCGCGAGCGCCACCGCCGTGCTGCTCGCGTCGATCATGCTGTTCGGCGATACCGCGATGCAGTTCCCGATCGGCTGGCTCGCGGACAAGCTCGGCCGCGAACGCGTGCACCTCGGCGCAGGCTGGATCGTGCTCGCCGGCCTGCCGCTGCTGCCGTTCGTGATCGCCAAACCGTGGCTGTGCTGGCCGTTGCTCTTCGTGCTCGGCGCGGCAGCCGGCAGCATCTACACGCTGTCGCTCGTCGCGTGCGGCGAACGCTTCCGCGGTGCGGCGCTCGTCACCGCGAGCTCGCTCGTGTCGGCGTCGTGGAGCGCCGCGAGCTTCGGCGGCCCGCTGGTCGCCGGCGCGTTGATGGAACAACTGGGCAGCCACGCGCTGGTTGGCGTGCTGGTCGTCTGCGTCGCGGCGTTCGTCGCGGCCGCGCTGTGGGAGCGCCGCGCCGCGCTGCAGCGCGCGGTTTGACACTGGGGCACGAGCACTCCGCGGCGCGCTGCCCCAACGGCGACGGTGCGAACACGCGCCGCCCGTCCGCCGATACACCGGTCACACTGCGAAAGCGACGACGGCCCGCGCAATGCGGGCCGTCGTGCTCATGGTCGCACTACGTTGCGCGTTACGCTTTCAACGCCGGCAGGATCTTGCCGACGCACGTGCCGAAGCCGACCCGATAACCGTCGCCCTGGCACCACCCGGCGAGCGTCAGCTCGTCGCCGTCCTCGATGAACGTGCGGCTGCCGCCACCGTTCAGCGTGACCGGCTCCTTGCCGTTCCACGTCAGTTCGAGCAGGCTGCCGAACGAATCCTTCGTCGGCCCGCTGATCGTGCCCGAACCCATCAGGTCGCCCACGCGCGTGTTGCAGCCGGCAACCGTGTGATGCGCGAGCTGCTGCGCCATCGTCCAGTACATGTGCTTGAAGTTCGTGCGGCTGATCGACGTGGCTTCGGCCGCCCCTTCCGCGCGCAGCGTCACTTCCAGCGCGATGTCGAACCCATGCTTGCCCGCGTGCTGCAGATACGCGAGCGGCTGCGGCGACTGCTCCGGCTGCGCGACGCGGAACGGTTCGAGCGCGTCGAGCGTGACGATCCACGGCGAGATCGTCGTCGCGAAGCCCTTCGAATTGAACGGCCCGAGCGGCACGTATTCCCACTGCTGGATGTCGCGCGCGCTCCAGTCGTTCAGCAGCACCATCCCGAAGATATGCGCTTGCGCGTCCTCGCACGCGATCGGCTCGCCGAGCGCGTTGCCCTTCCCGACGATGAAACCCGTCTCCAGCTCGATGTCGAGCTTGCGGCACGCACCGAACACCGGGCGATCCTGGTCGGGCAACTTCAGTTGCCCGTTCGGGCGCCGCACCGGCGTGCCGCTCACGACCACCGACGACGCGCGGCCGTTGTAGCCGATCGGCATCTCCGACCAGTTCGGCAGCAGCGCATTCTTCGGATCACGGAACATCGAGCCGACGTTGGTCGCGTGCTCCTTCGACGAATAGAAATCGGTATAGCCGGGAATGTCGACCGGCAGATGCAGCGTCGCGTCGCGCTGCGCGACGAGCACCTGTGCGCGCAGCGCCGTATCGTCGCGCAACCGCGCGTTGTCGCGCGAAAACAGGTCGGACAGCTGCACGCGCACGCTACGCCATGCGTCACGGCCGAGCGCGATGAATGCATTGAGCGCCGGCGCGGCGAACACGTCGGCGCCGGCCGGCAGCGTCACGAGGCCCGCACGCGCGAGCGCAGCGAGATCGACGATCTGATCGCCGAGCGCCACACCCGCACGGCGCGACGCTTGCTTCGCATCGCTGAAGATCCCGAACGGCAGGTTCTGGATCGGGAAATCGCAGGCGGCGTCGTTCGCCGTCTCGACCCAGCTCTTGCGGGCCGGGTCGAGCGTCGCGCGCCAGTCTTGGGTATCGCTCATTTTTGCTCCGGATTGAAATGTTTCTTGATGCCTTGCCAGCATTCGAAGTAGTCGGCCTGCAGCTGCGCGGTGTCGAGCGCGTAGCGCGTCGGCCGGATCAGCGTGCGGGTTTCGAACATGAACGCCATCGTCGCGTCGACCTTGTGCGGCTTCGTCGTGTCGCTCGCGGACGCCTTCTCGAACGTATCCGCGTCGGGCCCGTGGCCCGACATGCAGTTGTGCAGGCTCGCGCCGCCCGGCACGAAACCTTCGGCCTTCGCGTCATAAGCGCCGTGCACGAGCCCCATGAACTCGCTCGCGACGTTGCGGTGGAACCAGGGCGGGCGGAACGTATCCTCGGCCGCGAGCCAGCGCGGCGGGAAGATCACGAAGTCGATCGTGTCGACGCCCGGCGTGTCGCTCTGCGACTGCAGCACCAGGAAGATCGACGGATCGGGATGGTCGTAGCTGATCGAGCCGATCGTGTTGAACAGGCGCAGGTCGTACTTGTAGGGCGCGTAGTTGCCGTGCCACGCGACGACGTCGAGCGGCGAATGGCCGATGTCCGCGCGCCACAGCCGGCCGTTCAGCTTCGCGATCAGCTCGAACGCGCCTTCGCGGTCTTCGTAAGCGGCGTGCGGCGTCAGGAAGTCGCGCGGGTTCGCGAGACCGTTCGAACCGATCGGGCCGAGATCCGGCAGGCGCAGCTGGGCGCCGAAGTTCTCGCAGATATAGCCGTGCGCATCGCCGTCCGGCAGCGTGACGGCAAAACGCACGCCGCGCGGGATCACCGCGATCTCGAACGGCTCGACGTCGACCCGGCCGAATTCGGTCGCGATGAACAAGCGCCCCTGCTGCGGCACGATCAGCAGTTCGCCGTCCGCGCTGTAGAAGAAGCGGTCCTGCATCGAGCGGTTCGCCGCGTACAGGTGGATCGCGCAGCCGTTCATCGCGGCGGCCGAACCGTTGCCGGCCATCGTCACGAGCCCGTCGACGAAATCGGTCGGCTCGACCGGCATCGGCAGCGGATCCCAGCGCAGCTGGTTCGGCGGTGTCGGCGGCACGTCGGCCGAATCAGCGAATTCCGACACGAGCCGCTGCGGGCCCGCATACGGCTCGAACGGCCGGTGCACGGCCGCCGGGCGGATGCGGTACAGCCACGAGCGGCGGTTGTGGCCGCGCGGCGCGGTGAACGCCGTGCCCGACAGCTGCTCCGCATACAGCCCGTACGGCGCGCGCTGCGGCGAGTTGCGGCCATGCGGCAGCGCGCCGGGCAATGCCTCGGTCGCGAATTCGTTCGCGAAGCCGCTCTGGTAGCCGGCGGTTGCCGGTTTCGACAGGTCAAGCGTCATCGTTTCCTTTCTCCCTCAATTCATCGCGGCGTTCGGCGCCTGCGCGCCGCTTCGCCGCGTTACGCCGGCAAGCCCGAGGACGAACAGCGCCGAGCACAGCACGGGCACCGCGGCCGCGTGGAACAGCGCACCGTTCGACCAGTTGAGCGCAATCAGTTGTCCGCCGACGAGCGGCCCGAGCACCGAGCCGATCCGGCCGATGCCGAGGCTCCAGCCGATGCCCGTCGAGCGCAGCGACGTCGGGTAATACTGGCCCGCGAGCGCGTTCACGGCCGGTTGCCCGCCGACCACGCAGAACCCGCCCGCGAACACCACCACCAGCAGCCACGGCAGCGCATGCGCGACCGAGCCGATCAGCCCCACCGACACGGCCGCGCACGCGAAGCAGGCGAACAGCACGCGCACGAAGCCGTAGCGTTCGATGAACCAGCCGAGCGACAGCGTGCCGATCACGCCGCCCGTCTGCAGCACCGTGCCGACGATCACCGCCGTGCCCGGCGAATAGCCCGCGTCGCGCATCACGGTCGGCAGCCAGTTCGACAGGAAGTACAGATCGATCAGGTTCATGAAGCTGATCGCCCACAGCAGCAGCGTGACCGGCAGGCGGCCGTGGCTGAACAGCTCGGCGACCGGCGCGCCGGTCGCGGCGCGCTCGCGCACGACGAGCCGCGTGTTCGCATCGATGCCGGCCTGCGGCGCGAAATGCGCGAGCCACGCGCGTGCCTGCGCGACGCGCCCTTTCAGCACCAGGAACTGCAGCGACTCCGGCAGCCGCGCGACCATCGCGATCGTCAGCACGAGCGGCACCGCGCCGCCGACGAAGAACACCGACCGCCAGCCGAGCGCCGGAATCAGCGCGGCGCTGATGAAGCCGCCGATCGCCGCGCCGAGCGTGAAGCCGCACGACACGATCATCATCCGCTTCACGCGATGCGCGGCCGGGCTGAACTCGCCGACCAGCGCCATCGCGTTCGGCATGATGCAGCCGAGGCCGAGGCCCGTGACGAAGCGCAGCGCCATCAGCACCGGGATCGAACCTGCGAACGGCGTCGCGAGCATCGTCACCGCGAAGAACAGCGTCGAGCCGATCAGCACCGGGCGCCGCCCGATCCGGTCGGCCAGCACCGACAGCCCGAGCGCGCCGAGCAGCATCCCGAACAGGCTCGCGCTGAACACCGGCCCCAGCGCCTGCTTCGGCACGCCCCATTCGGCGATCACGCTCGGTGCGACGTAGCCCATCGCCTGCGCATCGAACCCGTCGATCACGAGGCACAGCCCGCACAACACGAGCAGCATCCAGTGGAAACCCGGGCGATGGGTCTCGTCGATCACGCGCTCGACTTCGAGCACGCGCGCGTCGGCCGGCGCCGCGCTCATTGCGTCACCTCGGCGGCCGGATGCACGGGCGGCGTCACGCCCTGGCGCGCGAGCGCCATCGCTTCGCGCAGCACGTCGGCGTCGCCGATCTGGTTCGCGAGCAGCAGGATCAGCTTCGCGTTGACGAGCTGGCTGTCGGCGTCGGACAGGTCGCGATGCATGTCGATCAGCGCTTCGTAGAACGCGTCCGGATCAGCCAGGCGCGGGCGGGTGTCGAGTGGGGGCATGACGGAGTCTCCGGTGTCTTTATCGTTTTCAGCGTGCGCAGGTCGCGCGCGCCAGTGCGTCGGCCAGCGCCTGACGGTCGAGCGTGCGCGTGCGCGCGCACACGTGCTGGTCGGGACGCAGCAGGTAGAACGTGCCGGGCTTCGCGTCGTAGCGTTGCGCGGCGAAGCCGTCGACGTCCTCCACGACGACGACACCCGCGACCGCTTGTGCGTGCCCGGCCGGCACGACGAGCACGGGCCGCACCGGCAGCGCGAGGCCGTCGAGCGCCTGCGCAAGCGCGGCCGCATCGCCCGGCAACCCGAACAGCATGCCGGTGAAGCCGCTGCCCAGTTGCTGCAGCAGCCAGCCCGACGCGCCTTGCGTACGCACCGGCGCATCGGCCGCCGCCGCGCCCGGCCGCATTGCGCCCGCGAAGGCGTCGCCGTTGCGGTCCGGCGTGTTCAGCGGCGAATCGGCGAGCACCGCCGGCACCGACAGGCGGCCGCTGTTCACGAGCTTGCGCGCGAATTCGCAGTCGCGTGCAAGCTTCAGCGTCGCGTCGCGGAACACGCGCGACACCGGGCTCTTCGGCGTGATGAAGTCGGTCGAGCGCGTCGAGTTGCGGATGTTCTCGTCGGCTGCGAATTCACGCTCGCTCGCATACGTGTCGAGCAGGCTGTCGGCCGACCGGCCGTCGAGCACGAGCTTCAGTTTCCACGCGAGGTTGTCGGCATCCTGCACGCCGCTGTTCGCGCCGCGCGCGCCGAACGGCGACACGCCGTGCGCGGAATCGCCCGCGAACAGCACACGGCCGTGCCGGAACGTGTCCATCCGCTGGCAGCGGAACGTATAGACGCTCACCCATTCGAGCTCGAACTCGACGTCCGGCCCGAGCAGTGCACGCACGCGCGGGATCACGCGCTCCGGCTGCTTCTCGGCGACCGGGTCGGCATCCCAGCCCAGCTGGAAGTCGATGCGCCATACGTTGTCGGGCTGGCGATGCAGCAGCACCGACTGATTCGGGTGAAACGGCGGGTCGAACCAGAACCAGCGCTCGGTCGGAAACTCCGCCTTCATCTTCACGTCGGCGATCAGGAAACGGTCCTTGAACGTGCGGCCGTGGCTTTCGAGGCCCATCATCGTGCGCATCGGGCTGCGCGAGCCGTCGGCCGCGATCACGTACTGCGCGCGCAGCGTCGTGACGCCCTCCGGCGTTTCGATCGTCAGCACCGCGTGTTCGGCCGACTGGTCGATGCCCGTGACCTTGTGCTTCCAGCGGATGTCGATGTTCGGCAGCGCGAACGCGCGGTCGGCCAGGTAGCCTTCGACGTAGTACTGCTGCAGGTTGATGAACGCGGGGCGCGCATGCCCTTCCTCGGGCAGCAGGTCGAACGCGTACAGCTGCTCGTCCTGCAGGAACACCTTGCCGACGTGCCAGCTCACGCCCTTGTCGACGAAGCGCTCGCCGCAGCCGAGCCGGTCGAAGATCTCGAGCGTGCGCTTCGCGAAGCAGATCGCGCGCGAGCCGGTCGACAGCGTGTCGTCGTCGTCGAGCAGCACGACGCTCACGCCCTGCTGCGCGAGGTCGATCGCGGCCGCGAGGCCCACCGGGCCCGCGCCGACGACGATCACCGGGTGAACGGTCGTGTCCTGCGCACGCGGGCGGTATTCGAACTTCAGCGTCTGGTAATCGATGCTCATGGTCGCCATCCGCTCCTCAACCCTGCCGGGCGCGGGCCGGCACGCCCGTCATCCCGCCCGTCGCCTGCCGGCGCGCCGCGCCGCTCTCCCGCGTGCCATTCCTGTCAACCGCCACGTCTCGCTCCTTGCTTCCTGTTGATTCGTGAACGGCGCCGTTTAGCGGCGCCCGCATGCCGCATTTCTTGATCGGCGACAAATCCTGGATTTACGAATAGTAAAACCAATTACGAATAGTGAAATCAACGTAAACCCTAGGCGAAGCGTCGACGACGGGATAACCATATGAACGAAACGCCGAGCCGAGCTTGGCCGGCGCTGCTAATATCAAGCTACGAGGCGGCCCGTTCGGCCGCCGTTTTTCCTTCTTACGCCGATGATTCCGCCCACCATTCCCGAGCTGGTCGCCCGTGCCGGGCAACTGCCGTATCTGCGGGATCACCTCGCGCTCGCCGATGGCGGCACCGCAAGCGCGAACCTGCCCGAGCGCACGCTCGGCAGCGCCTACGAACCGATCTACGACGTGACGATGCCGGGCGCACCGCAATCGACGTCGTTCGCCGACGCGATCGAGCGCTACGGCGACGAGCTCGGCTTCCAGGCCGTGACGGTCGTCACGGGCGCGCCGCACGATCCGGTCGACTCGGCCGTCGACGACCAGACGCTCGTCGCGATCGACCGCCTGTCGCGCGCGCTGCACGCGATCAATTTCTTTGGCGCGCAGCGCCATGGGCTGCTGTTCCTGCGCGTGCACGAACGGCTGCTGAAGAGCGTGAAGTACGACCACGGCAAGCACTTCTCGTCGGTGTTGCAGCGCTTCGGGCTGCCGGCCGAGCGGATCGTGATCGAGCTGCCGGCGGTCGCGGTCGCGCACAAGACCTTCCTCGGCTACCTGACGCGCAGCTATCAGCATCACGGCTTCAAGGTCGCCGACAAGCTGCCGGACCCGGGCCGCATCCTCGCGGTCGAATCGGAGATGGCGCGCCCGGACTACATCAAGATGGATGCGGGCATCGCGTTGCGCGACGGGATGGTCAAGGCGCTCGTCGCGTATGCGCAGCGCGTGCGGATTCCGCTGATCTTCGACGGTGTCGTCGACGAAACGCAGTGCGAGCTGCTGCGCCAGTACGACGTCCGGTTCATGCAGGGGCCCGTGTTTGCGAAGGTCGTGACGGCCTGAGCCTCGGTGGATGAGGGGGTTCGCACACGTGGGGCGTCGCGTGCCGACAGTGGAATGCAGGTGATGTAACGTGGGGATCGGGCCGCCTGGCTCGCCCCGTCGTCCGAGGTCCGGCCGGTGGTTGCCGGCCTCGTGGAAAGACCGGCTTAGCGGGAACGCGCGCGCCTCGTTGCCGGCACGGTCGATGTCGGCGGTGACCTACCGCTTACGCCCTTCCACCGTCATCGTACTTGGGCAGATCGTCGTCGATCTCGATGCCCGGGAAGCGATCCCCATACCAGACATGCCAGGCCGGACGTAGCCGCGACGGCTCGTCGAGCGTCGCGTAATTGATCTCGACCGTCCTGGGTGCATCACTGAGCCGGTAGTCGAGCTGCGCGCCGCAACGGCCGCAAAAGCGCCGCTCGCCCCACGCGCTCGACGCATATACGGTCGGCTCGCCTTGCAGGTATTCGAACGCGTCGATCGGCACCGATGCCGACGCGACCACCGCCGCGCCGGTCGTGCGCTGACAGAGCCGGCAGTGGCAAAAACCGGCGTCGGCCGGAACACGGGTGATCCGGTACCGGATCGCGCCACATGCGCATCCGCCTTCCATCGATTCTGCGTGAGACATGGCAAACCTCTTCGTCGGTGAGCTGGCGAACGATCATGCGCGCGGTTCGTTCGTGGCACAACCGGCGGCGGTGTCACGCCCGGGCGCTGCCGACCGTACCGGCGACGGCACCCCACCGCGCGCGCCCGTCGCTCAGGCCGTCTGCCCGAGCCGCTGCGCGAGCGCCTTCAACTTCGGCCCGACCTGCGTACGGAACACGTCCTCGTCCATCGACGATGCAGGGCCGCTGCAGCTCAGGATCAGCCAGCGCCCCTCGCGCGGTTCGCGAAACGGGACGGCCGCCGCGTTGACGTCCATGTGCCACGCCCGGAACGAATAGCAGCAGCCCCCCGCCGAGAACTCGGCCACCGCCTGCTGCGCGGCGGCGACGAGCGCATCGGCGTCGGCCCCGCCGCCGGCCGCACGATGCAGCTCCGCATAAAGCGCGCGGCGCACGTCTTCCGGCTGCACGGCCAGGTACGCGCGCCCCATCGAGCTCGTCAGCATCGACAGCCGCGAACCGGGCGCGAGCCCGAGCGTCAGCGCGGTCTCGCTGCGGATCGTCTCCAGGTAGATCATGTCGAGCCCGTCGCGGCAGCCGAGCGACACGGCCGCGCCGATGTCGCGCGCGAGCGCCTGCATGTGCGGCCGCGCGAGGTCGATCGTGCCCGAGCCCGACAGCAGCGCGTAGCCGAGCGACAGCACGCCGGCGTCGAGCGCATACTTTCCGAGCGTCTCGTCGTAACGCAGGTAGCCGAGCACGGTCAGCGTGTAAGCGAGCCGGTTCACCGTCGCCTTCGGCAACCCGGTGCGCTCCGCGAAGTCGCGGTTGCCGAGCATCGTCTCCCCGGGCCGGAATGCGCGCAGCAGGTCGAGCCCGCGCGCGAGCGCGACGACGAACTTGCGTTCGTCGATCGTGGTTTCGTCGATGGTTGAAAGTGTCATCTGGTGCTACACTGGGTTCGATTTGCAAAACATTGTTCCGCACAGCGGAACTTCCGTCAAGCAAACTCTCAGGCAACAAGCCCGGCTAAATCAGGGACTGACCGTACAGCGTGGGATCCGGGGAAGCGCTGAAGTGCCAACCCGGGTCGACCGCAAAGCATGGGACCCGGGGAAGCGCTGAAGTGCCAACTCGGGTCGACCGCAAAGCATGGGACCCGGGGAAGCGCTGAAGTGCCAACCCGGGTCGACCGCGAAGCATGGGACCCGAGTAAGCGCTAAAGCGCTAACTCGGGTCGACAGGAGATGAGACGATGAGTGCTGCAACTTTTCATTGGGACGATCCGCTGCTGCTCGACCAGCAACTGACCGAAGAAGAGCGGATGGTGCGTGATGCCGCGCAGGCGTACGCGCAGGACAAGCTCGCACCGCGCGTCACCGAAGCGTTCCGCCACGAACGCACCGACGCCGAAATCTTCCGCGAAATGGGCGAAGTCGGCCTGCTCGGCCCGACGATTCCCGAGGAATACGGCGGCCCCGGCCTCAATTACGTGAGCTACGGCCTGATCGCCCGCGAAGTCGAGCGCGTCGACTCGGGCTACCGGTCGATGATGTCCGTGCAGTCGTCGCTCGTGATGGTCCCGATCCACGAATTCGGCTCCGACGCGCAGAAGCAGAAATACCTGCCGAAACTCGCCACCGGCGAATGGATCGGCTGCTTCGGGCTGACCGAGCCGAACCACGGCTCCGATCCGGGCAGCATGGTCACCCGCGCGAAGAAAGTGCCCGGCGGCTACTCGCTGTCCGGCGCGAAGATGTGGATCACGAACTCCCCGATCGCCGACGTGTTCGTCGTGTGGGCGAAGCTCGAAGAGAACGGCAAGGACGCGATCCGCGGCTTCATCCTCGAGAAAGGCTGGAAAGGCCTGTCGGCGCCCGCGATCCACGGCAAGGTCGGGCTGCGCGCGTCGATCACCGGCGAGATCGTCCTCGACGAGGTGTTCGTGCCGGAAGAGAACCTGATGCCGAACGTGAGCGGCCTGCGCGGCCCGTTCACGTGCCTGAACTCGGCGCGCTACGGGATCGCATGGGGCGCGCTCGGCGCCGCCGAGTCCTGCTGGCACACCGCGCGCCAGTACGTGCTCGACCGCCAGCAGTTCGGCCGGCCGCTCGCCGCGAACCAGCTGATCCAGAAGAAGCTCGCCGACATGCAGACCGAAATCACGCTCGGCCTGCAAGGCGTGCTGCGCCTCGGCCGGATGAAGGACGAAGGCACGGCGGCCGTCGAGATCACGTCGATCATGAAGCGCAACTCGTGCGGCAAGGCGCTCGACATCGCACGACTCGCGCGCGACATGCTCGGCGGCAACGGTATCTCCGACGAATTCGGCGTCGCGCGCCACCTCGTGAACCTCGAAGTGGTCAACACGTACGAAGGCACGCACGACATCCACGCACTGATCCTCGGCCGCGCGCAAACGGGCATCCAGGCATTCTTCTGATCGTCCGGATGCGGCGAGCGCGGCAACCGCGCCGCGCCGTGCTCGCGCAAAAAACACGGCCCGCCCGGCAGTCATGCCGGACGGGCCGTTTTTCATCGGATCCGCGCACCGTGCCGCCGGCCCGGTAGCGCGCTCCTCTGCAGCCGATGCTTACTTGTTCGGCTGGGGCGTGAGGCGCAGATACGGACGCACCGCGTTGAAGCCCTTCGGGAAGCGCTTCTTCAGCTCTTCCGGATCCTGCAGCGACGGGACGATCACGACGTCGTCGCCGTCCTTCCAGTTGCCGGGCGTCGCGACCTTGTAGTTGTCGGTCAGCTGCAGCGAGTCGATCACGCGCAGCACTTCGTCGAAGTTGCGCCCCGTGCTGGCCGGGTACGTGATGGTGAGCCGCACCTTCTTGTTCGGGTCGATCACGAACAGCGAACGCACCGTCAGCGTTTCGTTCGCGTTCGGGTGGATCATGTCGTACAGCTGCGAAACCTTGCGGTCCGCATCGGCGATGATCGGGAAGCCGACGACCGTCGACTGCGTGTCGTTGATGTCGTTGATCCAGCCCTTGTGCGACTCGACACCGTCGACCGACAGCGCGATCACTTTTACATTGCGTTTCTCGAATTCGCCCTTCAGCTTCGAGGTCAGCCCGAGTTCGGTCGTGCACACCGGCGTGTAATCGGCCGGATGGGAGAACAGGACGCCCCAGCTGTTGCCGAGCCATTCGTGAAACTTGATCGGGCCCAGGCTCGATTCCTGCTCGAAATCCGGTGCGATGTCGCCAAGACGCAGACTCATGATGTTCCCTCCTCGAACGATGCTGGTTGAAACCGCGCCCGGATCGGCGCGGGAAAGTCTGTCAGCTTACGGGAAGCAATGGGGCGTGCGAACGATTATTCCGTTTGATATTCATACTTTTTTGTCATTTTTGCCTGGTGCCGGTGCCGGACAGGCGGCCGCAGGGAAACTTTTCACCCCGTTTGCCGCTCTGTTGATGATTACGAGTCGTTTACCATGCGGTCTTGCACTGCCGTTGTGTGTCTTCCCGGCTCGCCAGCAGGCAGGCGTTTCGCTACGATGTGAACCTGCAGCATGACAGCACGAAGGGAGTTGCAATGTCGGAAATCAACAAGGAGAAACTGATGTCGGATATCAAAACCGTTCTCTCGGACGCCGAAGACCTGCTCAAGCAAGCTGCGAGCAGCACGGGCGACCGTGCGGCCGAGCTGCGCGAGAAAGCCATGTCGCGCCTCAAGCAGGCCAAGGAAAAGGCGGCCGACGTCCAGGTCGTGGTGGTCGAGAAGGGCAAGAAGGCCGCACGCGCGACCGACGACTACGTGCACGAGCATCCGTGGACGTCGATCGGCGTCGCCGCCGGCGTTGGCGTGCTGATCGGCCTGCTGATCAACCGCAAGTAACGCGCTCTGCGCTGTTTCGTCCCGTGGGCCGCGTTGTGCGGCTTGCGGGCGTCGAGGCCAGCCGGCGGTTTCCGCCTGCCGGCTTTGTCCTGGCTGCACACTGCACGCGCACGCACCTTACCCATGACGACAGACACCCCCTCGCAGCCGTCCGGCCAAGGACCGCTGCGCCGCCTCGTCGGCTCCGCGATCGGCCTTCTGCAAACGCGCCTCGAACTGGTGGGCATCGAGCTTGCCGAGGAGAAGGAGCGCCTGATGGGCGTGCTGTTCCTCGGGCTCGCCGCGATGATGCTCGCCACGATGGCGCTCATCAGCCTGACCGTGCTCATCGCGATCGCGTTCTGGGATACCTACCGATGGCAGTCGCTCGCGGCGATCACCGCGCTGTATGCCGCAAGCGGGATCGCATGCGCATTGAAGGCCCGCTCGGGCCTGCGCGACGCGCCGACCGTATTCGAGGCGACGCTCGCCGAACTCGAGAAAGACCGCGAACTGTTCCGCGGCAAGCCGTGAACGCAATCGCGCTCACCCCTCCCACCTACTTCGCCGACGCGCCATGAGCCAGAACGTCACGGGCAATCCACCCCGCTCCCATTCGTCGCGATCGAACTGGAGCGCGTCGCAGCATCGCGCGCTCCGCAAGGAACTGCTGATCCTGCGATCCGAAGTCGAGCGGCTCGAACTCGCGGAAGCCGCCGGCGACATGCGCCGCGCGGTGACGCGCTTCAGCTGGCTCAAGGTGTTCATCCCCGGCCTGTCCAGCAACAAGTTCAGCCAGTCTGCCAAGAACCTGAACGCGAACCTCGGACAGCTCGTCAACCAGTATCCGATGCTGAGCTCGCTCGCATCGCTCGTGCTCGCCAAACCCGTTCGCTCGCTGCTGCGCGCGAGTGCGGGCCCCGCGCTGAAGTGGGGCACCCTCGGTTTCGCTGCATGGGAGGTCTACCGGATCTGGAAGCAGTCCCGCGACGAGCGTGGTCTCGACACGCACGACGACTGACCGTCGTCGGCATCCCGCGCGCACGGCCAAGCGCCGTGGCGCGCCTTGCCGCACTCAACGCACGCCCCAGCACGCCGCGATCTGTCCGTCGGCGCCGCCACTTCGCACATTGCCTTTCGTCCCGTCCGAACGCAGCGTGAATGCACCGCACGCGTCGTCGTGCATCGGGCCCGTGTCGAGCGGGATGGCCTCCAGGTCATAGCTCACCGGCGAATCGTCGCGGTCCGGCCGCCTGATCGCCAGTCGATAGACTGCGCGCCCGTCCGGCGGCGCTTGCGTGAGCGCCATCGGCAATGCCGATGGCGGCACACCGTCCAGTGTTTCGAGATATTGGGCCGCGCGGTACAACGCGGCGACCGCCGACGCGCGATGAACGCGCACGACATGCTCGCGATACGACGGGACGCCCCATCCGGCCAACACTGCAACGATCGCGAGCACGATCATCAGTTCGATCAGCGTGAATCCCGCCGAGCGGTACACGGACGCGCGACCATTCATCGAAGTACCGTCGCGACGCGACGCCAGTGCAGGGCGACGATGTGTCCATCACGGATCGCGACCTGGTGCTGCAACCAGACTGCGCTCGATGCATGCGCACCGACGCCACGCGCGGTGACGACGTAAGCGCGGCCGCCGGCCGGCCCCGCCCCGCGCCACGCTTCGATCAGGCATCGAGGCGGTTGAACGGCCATCGGCCATCCGGCGAACGGCGCGAACGCTTCGGCGGCCACCAGCGCCGGCATGCGCCGCCACGCGTCGGGCTCCTCGTGCGACTCGCCTGCGCTCACGTACGGCGCCGCGCCACGGCGCAATCGCGCGGTGCACGCTGCCAGCGCGGCATCGGCTGCGTGGAATGCGACCAGCCGATCGGATAATGCGCGCGTGCGGCGCGATTCCGTCAGTGCTGCTTCGAACCACGTGCCGGTCAGCGCCGCCACCGCCGCGCCAACCGCGATCACCGCAGGCAATGCGAGGCCCGCGTCGCGACGCCACTCGCGGCTGGCTGACCGCAAATGTCTGTACGGCGCTTGCTGGCTCGCTGTTTGGACTTTCGCACCTGCAGCCTGCCGCGGACCGTCACAGCGTGTATCGATTCGCTCATGCATGTTGCGTGTCGCAACGCACCGCGCCCTCTTGCGCGCATATTGCCTCGCTCCGTTCATCGCGGCACCTCGCGTTCATCCGTGGCATCACGCGACGTATCGTCGAATGTGCGCGCGGCATTGCGCAACGCGACGATGCGATCGAGCGTCAGACGCACGCGGCCGTCTTGCGCAACGACCGTGCGGCCGTCGCAGTCGACGTGCCGCACCGGCTCGCCCGTCGGTTCGCCGCGCGCCCGCACGCAGACATGCACGGCCACGACATCGCGCCAGTCGTCGCCGCGCAATGCGTCGGCCTCGACGAACTGCGTGCCGCCGCGGCGAAGATAGCGCACCCGTAACTGATCGATTCCCGACACGACCGGCTGCGGCGTGCCCGGACGGCCGCTTCCTTCGCAATACAGTTCAGGCTCGCCCGTCGACGGACTGGTGTGCACATCGAAGCGGTTCTCCACCGGCGCACGTTCGCCGGACACGCCGACACCCTGCCCGAGGCAATCCGACACCTGGCCGCTCACGGTGAGCCACGTCGACACGGCATCGCCGACATAGCGGATCAGCAATGCGTCCGACGCACCGCGCACGGGCTCGCACCGTACCTGCGCGCCCGCTCCCCTCACGCGCGCCATCGAACAGCCGAACACGGGCGGCAACGACGTGACACCTTCCAAATCGAGCGGCCGAAATCCGGCCATCTGGATCTGCTGGCCGATCAGCATCAGTGCGGCGCCAGCCGCATCGCGCATCCGGAATCCGTCGTCCGCGCGCCGCTGTGCGACGCGCTGCGCGTGGTACAGCGCACCGGCCGCCGCGAGCACTAGCAGACCGACGGTCATCGCAATCAACACTTCAAGCAACGTATGTGCACGCATGCGGCGATCAGCGTTCATCGGATTCCGCCTCCCGATACGGAATCCGGACGCACGACGGCGGCTGCGCCGAGCTTCCCGCCGCTTCGCATCGCGGCCCGGTGGCCGCATTGCCACCGCGCCAGCCGACAACCGTGTAGCGAACGCCGTCCGGCCCATCACCGCGCGTCATCGCGCCGCCGGGCAGCGACGCCGTGGCCCGCGCCGCGAGGTCATCACCGGCCTCCGCAGCAACGTGCAAGCGCTCGATACGTGCATCGGCCAGCCACAGCGCGCGTTCACGCCAGATCGTCGCGCGCTGCGCACGCGCCATCGCAAGCTGGCTGCCCGCTACAGCCAGCATAACGGTCGCGAGCAGCGCGATGGCCAGCATCGCTTCGATCAGCGACGTGCCGCGCATGGCGTTGCGCAGGACGCTCACGCCGCGCCGCAACGGCCGGCGACAACCCGGGCCCGCCCGCCTGCCGCGATCCGCACGCAACGCGATGCATGCGCATCGTCCGCACCCGGCACGTCGCGTCGCGAACGCAATTCGAAGCGCCGGATACCACCGATTGCCTGACCGACCGGCGGTGCGAACGCGAGATCGTGCGCGGCACCCGCGACGGCCACTTCGGCATCGCGCGGATAGCGCCGCAGCACGCGCGACTGCCCGTCGACCTGCCCGCTGACGATCCAGTCACACGACCATTCAGCCGGATCACACCGTTCACCCGCACGCAGACAGGTGCCGGCGCTACCCGCCCGGCACAGCGTGACGCGCACGCCGAGACGCGTCGCCTCGGTACGTGCAAACGACAGCGCGCCGAGCAACGCGCGCGAGCGTGCATCCACGCGTTCGCGCATGCGCCACTGGTCGAACGCAGGCGCAGCATAAAGCGCGAGCCCGGCCGCCAGCGAGATGGCAACCATCAGTTCGACGAGCGTGAATCCGCCCGCACGTCGCAATACATTTTTCAGGGGTTGAGCGTGCAGTCCCATCGCAGTCGTCCTTCACCAAGGTGATGCGACGACTGTAGCGACACGTGCGGACACGCACCATTTGCCGAATGGCTGACTGGCGGCATGCGATCGCGACCGACACAATCGGCGCGAACTGACCCAACGGAGAAGACGATGAACGAACGCAGCGCGTCAGCGCTTACGGGGAGTCTTGGCGGGAGAGGCGCGACGGAACTCTTCGATCACGTCGGCAAATTCGGAAACGTCCTCGAACCGGCGATACACCGATGCGAAGCGGACATAAGCGATCGTATCGAGCCCGCGCAACTCGTTCATCACGAGTTCGCCGAGTTTCTCGCTACGCACTTCGCGCTCGCCTGTCGCGAGCAGTTGATATTCGATGCGGGCGACCGCCGCGTCGATCGCGTCGGCAGCGACCGGCCGCTTGCGCAGCGCGAGTTGCATACTGGCGACGATCTTGCGACGGTCGAATTCCGTGCGGCTGCCGTCCTTCTTCACGACGAACGGCAGGGACAGCTCGACCCGCTCGTACGTCGTGAAGCGCTTGTCGCAAGCCGAGCAGCGACGGCGCCGCCGGATCGCGGCGCCATCTTCGGACACGCGGGAATCCACGACCTGCGTGTCGTCATGCCGGCAGAACGGGCAGCGCATCGTCGATCAGCGATAGACCGGGAAACGCTTGGTCAGCTCGGCGACCTGCGCGCGCACGCGCTCGATCGTCGCTGCATCTTCCGGATTGTCCAGCACGTCCGCGATCAGGTTGCCCACCTGCTCCGCTTCCGCCGGACCGAAGCCGCGCGTCGTCATCGCCGGCGAACCCAGGCGCACGCCGCTCGTCACGAACGGCTTTTCCGGATCGTTCGGGATCGCGTTCTTGTTCACCGTGATGTGCGCCGCGCCCAGTGCCGCTTCCGCTGCCTTGCCCGTGATGTTCTTCGCACGCAGGTCCACCAGCATCACGTGGCTTTCCGTGCGGCCCGACACGATCCGCAGGCCGCGCTTCACCAGCGTTTCAGCCAGCACGCGGGCGTTCTCGACCACCTTCTCCTGGTACGCCTTGAACTCCGGCGACAGCGCTTCCTTGAACGCCACCGCCTTGCCCGCGATCACGTGCATCAGCGGGCCGCCCTGGATCCCCGGGAAGATCGCCGAGTTGATCGGCTTCTCGTACTCCGCCTTCATCAGGATCACGCCGCCGCGCGGGCCGCGCAGGCTCTTGTGCGTCGTCGTCGTCACGAAATCCGCGTGCGGCACCGGGTTCGGGTACACGCCTGCCGCGATCAGGCCGGCGTAGTGGGCCATGTCGACCATCAGGTACGCACCGACCGACTTCGCGATCTTCGCCAGACGCTCGAAATCGATCTTCAGCGAGAACGCCGACGCACCCGCGACGATCAGCTTCGGCTTGTGTTCCTGCGCGAGCTTCTCGGCGGCTTCGTAGTCGATGTCTTCGTTTTCGTTCAGGCCGTAGCTCACCACGTTGAACCACTTGCCCGACATGTTCACCGGCGAGCCGTGCGTCAGGTGGCCGCCGTGCGCGAGGCTCATGCCCATGATCGTGTCGCCCGGCTTGAGCATCGCGAAGAACACGCCCTGGTTCGCCTGCGAACCCGAGTTCGGCTGCACGTTCGCGGCTTCCGCGCCGAACAGCTGCTTCACGCGGTCGATCGCCAGTTGCTCGACCACATCCACGTATTCGCAGCCGCCGTAGTAGCGCTTGCCCGGATACCCTTCGGCGTACTTGTTCGTGAGTTGCGAACCTTGCGCGGCCATCACGGCCGGGCTCGTGTAGTTTTCCGACGCGATCAGCTCGATGTGATCTTCCTGGCGGCGGTTTTCCTGCTCGATCGCGGCAAAGATTTCGGGATCGACGTTCGCAATGGTGCTTTGGGCTCTGTCAAACATACGGTTTCCGTTAAGTGTGTACAGGTTGACCGGAGCGGCCGAGTACGGTGCGCTGCTGGCGGGACCAGCTCGACGTGGCGGAAGAATCCGTATGACGCGAGGCAGGACAGCCACCGGCGATGCACGCGACGGCGCACAACGGCTGCCCAGGCGAACGGCAAAAACGGCGCCCCGCGCTTCACGGTGGGATGCTCCACCTTGAACCCGAAGGGTTCTATCGCCAGTCACGCAGGGGTGATGAGCGCGTTAGTGTATTGGATGCGTCATGAATAGGCAACCGCACGGCGGTGCGCCGGAAGCAATTGGGGCCAGACTCTACGCGCCCGTGCGGGAACGCTGTGCCGCCTTGCCGCGGTGCGGCAATCTCAGTAGGCTTGCGGGATACCACTCGCTATTTTGTCATTCACCAGGAGCAGCAATGATCGTGTTCGTCACAGGCGCGTCCGCCGGCTTCGGCGCCGCCATCGCCCGTGCCTTCGTCAAGGGAGGCCACCGCGTCGTCGCGACCGCGCGCCGCAAGGATCGTCTCGATGCGCTCGCCGCCGAACTCGGCGATTCCCTTCTGCCGCTCGAGCTCGACGTACGCGATCGCGCGGCCGTCGAGGCCGTGCCGGCCGCCCTTCCCGCCGAATTCGCGGCGCTCGACGTGCTCGTCAACAACGCCGGCCTCGCGCTCGGCGTCGAGCCGGCCCAAAAGGCCAGTCTCGACGAATGGCACACGATGATCGACACGAACTGCACGGGCCTCGTCACGGTCACGCACGCGCTGCTGCCCGGCATGATCGACCGCGGCCGCGGCCACATCTTCAATCTCGGCTCGGTCGCGGGTTCGTACCCTTATGCGGGCGGCAACGTCTACGGCGCGACCAAGGCTTTCGTCAGACAATTCAGCCTGAACCTGCGCGCCGACCTGCTCGGCACGCCGCTGCGCGTCACCGACATCGAGCCTGGCCTGTGCGGCGGCACCGAATTCTCGAACGTCCGCTATCGCGGCGACGACGCCAAAGCGGCGAACGTCTACAACAATGTCCAGCCGCTGATGCCCGAGGACATCGCCGACACGATCTACTGGATCGCGACCCGCCCGGCGCATGTCAACGTCAACACGATCGAGCTGATGCCGATCGCGCAAGCTCCCGGCGGCCCGACCGTCCACCGCGGCTGAAGCCACGCGGGCCAGCCCCCTCCGGGCCGGCCCGCGGTGTGCTACGACATACTACATTCCGTTACGAATCGGTTACGAATCAGGCCCTTGCCTTCCGGTAGAATGCGCGCCATGACCCAGCCTACCCGCTCCCCGGAAGCGCCGTCCGGCTTCATCTGGCCGGTGCGCGTGTACTACGAGGATACCGACGCAGGCGGCATCGTCTTCTATGCCAACTACCTGAAGTTCTTCGAACGCGCCCGCACCGAGTGGCTGCGCGCATGCGGCATCGACCAGCGCCAGCTCGCCGACGACACCGACGCGATCTTCGTCGTCCGCAGCACGTCGCTCGACTACCGCGCCCCGGCGCGACTCGACGACACGCTGGCGATCACGAGCCGGCCCGGCCGCATCGGCCGCGCGTCGGTGGAATTCGCGCAGGAAGCCTGGTGCGGAGACACGCTGCTCGTGGCCGGGCACATCCGTCTCGGCTGCGTCGACCGTACCGGCATCCGGCCAGCGGCCATCCCGCCGGCCGTGCTCGACGCGCTGCAGCGCGGGCCCGTCATCGACGACGGGCAGACTGCACTGTCAACGAAGCTCGCATGAGCGCCGTTTAGACAAAGCCTATGAACTTGCCTTTCTGATTCGATACTAAGCAAGGTTCGGCGCCAGGCATGGCCGGCGCGCCGCGCCACACGCATACCGGGCGCCCCGAAGGGACGTTACTCAAACCTCTATGAACACTTCTCAAGACCTGTCGATCATTTCCCTCGTCCTCAACGCGAGCGTGCTGGCCCAGGCCGTGATGGGGCTGCTGTTGCTGCTGTCGCTGATGTCGTGGACCTTCATCTTCCGCAAGTGGTTTGCGATCCGCCGCGCGCGCGCGCAGACCGAACGCTTCGAGAAGGATTTCTGGTCGGGCGGCGACCTGCAGGCGCTGTACCAGAGCGCAGCCAACAACCGCCACACGATCGGCGCACTCGAGCGGATCTTCGAATCGGGCATGCGCGAATTCCTGAAGGCGAAGGAAAAACGCATCAGCGATCCGGGCCTCGTGCTCGACGGTGCGCGCCGCGCGATGCGCGCGTCGTTCCAGCGTGAAATGGACGTGCTCGAAGCGAACCTCGCGTTCCTCGCATCGGTCGGCTCGGTCAGCCCGTACATCGGTCTGTTCGGCACGGTCTGGGGGATCATGAACTCGTTCCGCGGCCTCGCGAACGTGCAGCAGGCCACGCTCGCCAACGTCGCACCGGGCATCGCCGAGGCGCTCGTCGCCACCGCGATCGGCCTGTTCGCCGCGATTCCGGCGGTGGTCGCGTACAACCGCTACGCGCACGACATCGACCGCCTCGCGATCCGCTTCGAGACCTTCATCGAAGAGTTCTCGAACATCCTGCAGCGTCAGGCCCAGTAAGGAGCGCGCCATGGCAGGAAGCCCCATCCGATCCAGCATGCGCGGCGGCCGCTCGCGCCGCGCAATGGCCGACATCAACGTCGTGCCGTACATCGACGTGATGCTGGTGCTGCTCGTGATCTTCATGGTCACCGCACCGCTCGTCGCCCCGTCGATCATCAACCTGCCGACCGTCGGCAACGCCGCGCCGCAGGAGCAGACGCCGCCCGTCGTCGTCAACATCAAGGCCGATCGCACGATGAGCGTCAAGTACAAGGGCGACTCGGGCGCGACCCAGGAAGACACGATGACGAAGGCCGAGCTCGACAGCTTCATCGTGGCCCGGCAGGCTGACCATCCCGACCAGCCGGTCGTGATCGCGGCCGACAAGACGGTGCAGTACGATGCCGTCATGACCGTGATGTCCGATCTGAAGGCGCGCGGCGTCAAGCGCGTCGGCCTCCTCGTCAAATCGCAATGAACCGGCAGCAATCCACGCGCAGCTCCGCCTACCCGCCTCAGCCTCCCCGCGAGCGCGGCACCTGGCGCGCATTCGCGCTCGCCGCGCTGATGCACGTGCTGCTCGCGCTGTTCCTGTATCACGGCGTGCAGTGGCAGAACAGCACGCCGGCCGGCGCCGAAGCCGAGCTGTGGACCGAGGTGCCCGATGTCCCGGCTCCGCGGCCCGTTGTCACACCCGCACCGCCCGTGAAGGTCGCGCCGCCCCCTCCCCCGGTGCGCGACGAGCAGGCCGACATCGCGCTGCAGCAGAAGAAGCGGCAGCAGGAAGCGGCCGCGCGTGAAGCACTGCTCGAGCAGCAGCGCCGCGCGCAGCAACTGAAGGCCCAGCAGGAAGAGGAAGCCCGGCGCGCACAGCTCGCGGCGCAGGCAGCCGCACTCGCCGCGCAGAAGGCCGCGGAACGCGACAAGCAAAAGCAGGCCGACAAGCTCAAGCAACAGCAGCTCGCCGAGCAGCAGAAGCTCGAACAGCAGAAACTCCAGCAGCAGAAGCAGGCGCAACTCGAAGCGCAGCAGGCGGCGAAGGCGAAGGCCGACGCGGCCGCGAAGGCAAAGGCGGAAGCCCAGGCCAAGGCGAAGGCCGAAGCCACGGCGCGCGCGAAGGCCAATGCGGCAGCGAACGCGAAGCTCGACCGCGAGCGCAGCGCACGCCTGGCACAGATGCAGGGCCTGTCCGGCGCCGGTGAAGGCGGCGGCGAAGGCCTCGCGAAAAGCGGCACGGGCACGGGCTCAGGCGGCAATGCCGCGACGCCCGGCTATGCCGACAAGGTGCGCCGCCGCGTCAAACCGAATATCGTTTGGGGCGGTGAGCGAGCAGGCCTGACCACCGTCGTCAAGATTCGGTGCACGCCGTCCGGTGACGTATTGAGCGCATCGGTTTCCCGCTCCAGCGGGAATTCGGGGTGGGATCAAGCCGTGGTGAGTGCAATCCACGCGTCGGTCCCGTTGCCGCCCGATTCTAACGGTCGTACCCCGTCGGACATTACGATTACCTTCAAGGCGGCGGAGTGAAAAGAATTGCGCTTACACTCCGGGCGTCGCTGTCGGACGGGAACGAATCGGGTATTTTTACTGTCTCTGCCGTTGCGCAGCGATCCAAGCCATACGGGAAGCAAGAAGCATGAGTTTGATGACAAAGCTAGGTTTCAGGGCACTCGTGGCCTCGTGTCTGATTACGGCGGGCAGCGCCGCTAACGCCCAGGTCAACGTGCTGATCACCGGTGTCGGGTCGACCCAGTTCCCCATCGCCACGGCGAATTTCGCGAATGAGGCGAACCTGCCGCAGCAGGTCACGTCGATCGTCCGCGCCGACCTCGCCCGCAGCGGCAAATTCACCAACATCGACGCCGGCAGCACGCCCGTGCCGGAGAGCGCATCGGTCGATCTCGGCGCATGGAAGGCCAAGGGCGCGAATGCGTTCGTCGCCGGCAGCGTGAACCGCGAGGCGAACGGCCAGTACAAGGTCAACTTCATCCTGTACGACACCGTGAAGCAGCAAAGCCTCGGCGGCCTGTCCCTGACGGCCACCGACACCACGCTGCGCACGGCCGGCCACAAGATCGCCGACTACATCTACCAGAAGCTGCTCGGCGTGCGCGGCGTGTTCGCCACGCGCCTGTCGTACGTGATCAAGACCGGTAACCGCTACCAGTTGCAGATCTCGGATTCGGACGGCCAGAACGCGCGCATCGCGCTGTCGAGCACCGAACCGATCATCTCGCCGTCCTGGTCGCCGAGCGGCACGAAGGTCGCGTATGTCTCGTTCGAGCGCAAGAAGCCGATCGTCTACATCCACGACCTGCCGACCGGCCGTCGCTATATCGTCTCCGACCAGAAGGGCAACAACAGCGCACCGGCCTGGTCGCCGGACAGCAACACGCTGGCCGTCGCGCTGTCGCTGACGGGTAACACGCAAATCTATACGGTCAACTCGACGGGCGGCGGCCTGCGCCGCCTCACGCAGAGCAGCTCGATCGACACCGAGCCGTTCTACTCGCCGGACGGCCGCTGGATCTACTTCACGAGCGATCGCGGCGGCGCGCCGCAGATCTACCGGATGCCGGCACAGGGCGAAAGCGCCGGCGCCGCGCAGCGCGTGACTTTCACCGGCAGCTACAACACGAGTCCGCGCATCAGCCCGGACGGCAAGCTGCTCGCTTACATCTCCCGCACGGGCGGGGGCTTCAAGCTGTACGTTCAGGATCTGCAGTCCGGCGCGGCGAACGCCATCACGAATACGAATCGCGACGAATCGCCGAGCTTCGCGGCAAACGGCCAGTACCTTCTGTACGCTACCCAGTCGGGTGGTCGCAATGTTCTGGCAGCAGTGCCCTCGGACGGCAGCGCGCCGCCGCAAATCCTGTCCGTCCAGGGCGGCTCCGTACGTGAGCCGTCGTGGGGGCCCTTCATGCAATGACCACAAGGAGAGTAAACATGATGTCGAATAAAGCTCGTCTGGCCCTGGCCGTGATGATGATCAGCGCGCTCGCAGCGTGCAAGTCGGGCGTGAAGCTCGACGACAAGGCGAATGCCGGCGGTGCCGTCAGCACGCAGCCGAGCGCCGACAACGTCGCGCAAGTGAACGTCGATCCGCTGAACGACCCCAACAGCCCGCTCGCGAAGCGCAGCATCTACTTCGACTTCGACAGCTATTCGGTGAAGGACGAGTACCAGCCGCTGATGCAGCAGCACGCTCAGTACCTGAAGAGCCACCCGCAGCGCCACGTGCTGATCCAGGGCAACACCGACGAACGCGGCACGAGCGAGTACAACCTCGCGCTGGGCCAGAAGCGTGCGGAAGCGGTCCGTCGTGCGATGGCACTGCTCGGCGTGAACGATTCGCAAATGGAAGCCGTGAGCCTCGGCAAGGAAAAGCCGCAGGCAGCGGGTCACGACGAAGCATCGTGGGCGCAGAACCGTCGCGCCGACCTCGTCTACCAACAGTAAGTAACGGAAGAATCGCCGTATGACGCACCGTGTATCCCTGCTGCGCGTTGCCGCAGCATTCTGCGTCGCCGGCGCGGCGTGGTCGGCCGCGCCGGCGCACGCCGGCGTGTTCGACGACAACGAAGCGCGCCGCGCCGTGCTCGATCTGCGCAGCAAAACCGACAATCTGGCGAGCCAGTTGTCCGCCGCCCAGCGTACGATCCTCGATCAATCCGGCCGTCTCGACCAGCTGAACCAGCAGGTCGCGACGCTGCGCGGCGAGAACGAGGACCTGACGAACCGGCTGACGACGCTCGAGCGGCAGCAGAAGGAGTACTACCAGGATCTCGACACGCGGCTCAAGAAGTTCGAGCCGCAGCAGGCGACGATCGATGGTGTCGAAGGCACCGTGCAGCCGGGTGAAACGGATGCGCTCAATGCGGCGCAGCAGCAGTTCCGCAACGGCAACTTCAAGGCGGCCGCGGCTTCGTTCCGCGCGTTCATCGCGAAGTATCCGCAGAGCCCCTACCAGCCGACCGCGCAGTACTGGTATGGCAATGCGCAATACGCGCTGCGCGACTACCGCGGTTCGACTGCAACGTGGCAAGGGATCGTCAGCAAGTTCCCGCAGCATCCGCGCGCAGCCGACGCGCTGGTGGCAATCGGCACGAACCAGCTCGAACAAGGCCAGAAGGCGGCCGCGAAGAAGACGTTCGAGCAGGTCGTGTCGCAGTACGCCGGGTCGAATGCAGCGCAGACCGCGCAGGGCAAGATCGAGTCGATCAAATAATTATCGCGGCGGGTTGTTGACAGCCTGACAATCCGTCGCTATAATCTTTTGCTCTTTGGGTCGTTGCCCAAGTTGTTGAAGCAACGAACCAACAGGTTTCAAGAACGTGGGGTGGTAACTCAGTTGGTTAGAGTATCTGACTTTTAATCAGAGAGTCGAGGGTTCGAGTCCCTCCCACCCTACCAACTATCTTCGATAGTGCAAATCAAAGCCTCCCAAGTGGAGGCTTTTTTGCGTCTGTCGCATCCGTATCGAAGCGCGGCATCCCGGTGATGTCTGCGACACACTCAGCCGCACTCTCCCTACTCCGCCACCGGACACCCGCCCGTGCGTCAGCGCACGCTCACGTCGCGCAGCACGCCACCATATCCCGTGTACAGATTGCCGTCGGGCAGCAACTGCCGCTGCACAAGCTGCCGATGCACGACCGGCAGGTGATGGAACGGCATCCGCGCGAACAGGTGATGTTCGATATGAAAATGAATCGCGTGCGGTCCGAACAGGAACGTCTGCCACGAACGCCGGACGATCGTGCGCGCGTTGCGGCTCTGGTCGGCACCGGCCGGCAGCCCCGCATGCTCGAAGATCGCGCGCACCTGCCCGGCGAGCGGCAGCAGCGTGACGGACGGCACGATCCACAACGTGACGTACAGCAGCGGATGTCCGGCCCATGCGAGCGCGCCGAACAGCACACCGTTGCCGGCCAGCATCGACGCGACTTCCCACGCGACATACGCGCGCGACTTCCCGACCTTCGGCAACGCATGCGCAAACTCGCCGCGGGCGAGCTTCACGACGCTCGTCACGTAGCCGATCCCGCATGCGTATGCGAGCAGGCGGCCGATCAGCCGCCCGCGCGTCACCGGATAGTCGTGCACGCCGAACAGCAGCGCGACGGGATCGTCCGCCTCCATCGGTGCGCGATGGTGCTTCAGATGGCCGGCACGATACGTTCGCAGCGACAGCCACAGCGGGCCGGCCGCGAACAGTTGGCCCAGCGCGTCGTTGACGCGCCGGTTCCGCGCCAGCAAACCGTGCGCGCCTTCGTGCATCATGACCGCGAGCGCAAGCTGGCTGCGCGCGATCACGATCGCGGCCAACGCGTACACGAGCGGATGCGCCAACGCGATTGCAACCGCGAACGCGACGGCAATCATCAGCCAGTCGCCTGCCAACGCCGCACCCACACGCAATGCGCTCACGCGAAACAGCGCGGGATCGGGCACGAACCGAGCAAGCTCGGCATTCGGCCCGGCATGATGAACAAGGGCATCCGTCACACGAACCTCCCGCGCAGCGATCGCCGCTCGACCCACAGCGCACTGACCATCGCGAGCGCCACGCCGCCCAGCACATCGACGACCGTATGCTGCTTGAGCGTCAGCGTCGACGCGCAGATCAGCAGGCCGACCGCCGCGGTCACGAGCCGTCGACGGTCCGTCAGCATCCGGCAGGCGAGGCAGGTCACCGCGACATGCAGGCTCGGAAAACCATTGGCCGCGAGATCGAGCTGCCACATGCGTGCGAGACGGTGACGCACGAACGTATTGCCGATCTCCGCGACGTCGGGCCGCGGCACCGCTTCGGGAAACAGCAGGAAGCACACGACACCGAGCACGAACGCGATCAGCACGGCCTCCTTGAACGCGGCGAACGCGGGCGGCCGCGCATATGCGGCAAGCGCGATCACGAACGGAAAGAAGCCGACATAGACGAACCACGACCATGCGGTGAACGGAATCCGCGCATCGATCGACGAGGCAAACACGAAGCGCGGCGTGACGCTGCGCTCCAGCAGAAAGAAGATCGCGAGGCCGGCTGCCATGCCGAACGTCGCGGCCAGCATCTGCCGGATATCCGGCCGGCGATCGTCACGAAACGACAGCGAACTCATCGTGGTGCCGGCGCCTCGCATCGCGTCTCCGTATCGGCCACCTTCGCATGCGGACGCAACGCGAGGAGGCGCGACGTCCATGCGTCGACGCGCGCACGCGCATGCTCGCGGCCGGCGATCGTTCCTGCCTGCGTACCGGGATGGCGCATCAGCTCGGCGGCAGCCTGCCCGACGTCCCGCTGGAACACGGCCGCGTCGCCGCGCCACGTGACGACGCGATGCAGGAGTTGCAGTTGCGCGGCGCGCGCGGCGTTGCTCGCCTGCTCGGGCTGGTCGGACTGCACGAGCAGGATCGGGCGCTGATACACGCGTGCGATCGACAGCGCGGCCATGTCGGGCGCCGACACGATCAGCGGCGCATGGGCGGCGCGCGTCACCCAGTCGGCGTCGACCCCGGTCCAGCCGTCGTGTCCGGCGTAGCCCTCGCCCACGCGATGGATGGCGAGCCCCGCGTCGCGCAGGCCGACCGACAACGCATCGGCGAGCGCGATATCGCGAAAGTGCGGGTTCAGATAAATGGCGGCTGCAGCCGGTTCCGAAGCGGGTTGCCCGGCGACGATCGGCACTGGCGTCGGCAGTCGATAATGCGCGCACGACCGCCGGACGTCATCGGCGGCATCGTACGCAAAATCGTGTTCGATGCAGCACCGCGCCGAATCGATCTGCCAGTCGACGATCCGTGCAAATGCACGCGCCAGTGCGCGCGGCAGCCGTGCATCGAAATTCGCGGTCAACGCGCGGCGCAGGCTGCCGCCATACACGTGGACGATGCGGCGCCGCCAGCCCGGCATCGCCCCCATGAACAGCAGCGCCGGATGAAACGAGTCGTTGATCACGAGATCGGCATCGCGGACGATCGCACGCAACCGCGCGATGTCTCGCAGCATGCGCGTCGGTCTGAACACGTAGTGCGCGACATTGCGATCGGTCGCGTCGCGCAGCATGTTCTGGCGTTCGTCGAACTGCACCGCGTAGTGATGGGACAGCACGGCCGCGTCGATGTCGAATGCAGCCAGGAACGCCTGCCCCGCCTCGGACGTCGTCAGCACGTCGACCTGCGCGCCGGCCGCACGCAGCGCATGTACAAGCAGTTGCGCGCGCATCAGGTGGCCGCGTGCGTCGGCCGTCGCGAGATAGACGATCCGCGGCATCATGCGCGCGGACGAAGCGACTGGAACCAGCCGGCCGCGACCATCGCCAGCGCGCCCGTCACGCCGAAACCGGCCTCGATCGCGCGGATCTCGTTCAGCAACGCGGCGAGATGCGCCGCCTCGGACGGTGCAACCAGACGGCGCAGCGTGTCCGAGCAGAGCCGGACATGCCGTGTCTCGTCGGCGAGCACGCGCGAGAGCAGCGGATACAACGGATGGGCATCGCCGATCGTCGCGCAGTGACGCGCGAGCACGCGCATCGCCATCTGTTCCGCGCAAAGGCCCGTCGCATAGGCCGGCACGAGTACGCCTTGCGAGAAATGCGGCGCATGGCGCTGCGCGAGCCGACGCCATCGCATGATCTTGCGCCGGCTCAACCAGTCAGGCTCATGCGATGCAGTCGACGGCGCGACGCCGCGCTCGCGCAGCGCATCGGCGAATGCAGCGGCGTGACGACGCTCGTCCGCGAGGTGCTGCTCGATCCGCGGTGCAAGCCAGTCCGGCGGCTGTCCGGTCCAGTCCTCGTGCAATGCGCACTCGGTCGCTTCCTCGCCGATCAGGTACATGTGCAGCACCCAGCGCTCGCCATGTACGCTGCGATGCAACCGCCGGATCGCCGCCCGCTTGAGGCGATCGACGAGGTACGCGCGCACCCGCGCCGCGCCGCGCGGCACCGGCGCCTCAATACATTCGAAGCGTGCATCGTGCGCTGCCTGCGGCGACGCCGGCAGTTCGCCTGCCGCGCTCATGCCGGCTCGCCTCGTGCAGACGCGGATTTCGTCGCAGCCGCCGCAGCGCCGGCAGGATCGCGACGCCATCCGAGGATCAGGCCGATGAAGCTTTCCTGCATGAACGCGTGCGCGGATGCGGTCGCCCCCGCAAACGCTTCCTCGCGGCCGTTGACGCGCAGATAGCCGCTGCCGTCACGCGCGCCGAATTCGATCCGGTCGTTCTTCCTGAAGCCGCGCGTGAGCACGTCCTTCACCAGCGCACTGCCGTCGAGGCCGAACAGGAACAGCTCGCGCCGGGCGACCCACACCGGAATGTGATTGCTCAGCGCATCGAAGCGAATCGTCCACGTGCCGGATGCGAGCGCGCGATCGACGTCGGCATCGTGCGGCGCGTTCGATGCAAAGCTCGCACGCGCGACCGACTTCGTCAGGCCGCCGACGCCGAGCCCAATCGTGATGTCGTCCGCGAACGGCTGCTTCGGATCGGTCGCACTCACCTTCACGAGATGCCGCGCGAGCCGCGATGCAAGCGACGGATGCGCGAACAGCGCCAGCGTTTCGTCTGGCGTGAGTACGTCACGCTCGCCCTCGCCTTCCTTCACACGCACGCGATACGGATCGATCCGAACGTCGTTGAACGTGCCGTGCACGGGCGCATGAACGTACACGTCGCGGTCCCATTTCGCGCCATCGCGACGCAGCAGCACGTGCACGCTCAGCGGCACGCGCCGGCCTTCGCCGTCGACGCCCGTGCCCTGCAGCAGCACGTCGCCGAGCACGTCCTTCGTGCGGCGCGTCGCATCGCTCGAGAAGACGATCGCGTGCGCATCGGTATCGATGCTCGCGTGAACGTCCGGCGCATCGAGCGCGACGCGATTGCAGTCCGCGGCTGCCACGTTCATGAACGGGCAGCCGCTTTGCGATGCGAAGTGGTAGATCCCGCGCCCCGCATGGTCGACCGGCGCGGCATGGGCGCCAGCGCTGGCGACAAACAGGGCGAGGCAGGCAACACGGGTGGCGAGCGTGGACATGGTCGTTGTCAGGATGGGTGCAGGGGGTCGGCGTGTCGTGGCCGCGCGTGATGCGCGGCGCCGGTTCAATGACGGTGATAGGACAGCGCGTCGAGATCGCGCCGGGCCGATGCATGCCCGGTGAGACCGAAACCGCGTGCGAGCGCGCCGAGCGTATCGATGGCGGACGCCGCGATCGTGACGCCGACGGCCGCGAGATAGCGGACGACGCCTAGCTGCGGCAACTGCTGATGATTCAGCGCGCGCAGGCTGTAGCCGAGCCGCATCGCCATCACGCAGAACGGGCCGAGCGGGCCGCTGCGGCCGAGCCACTGCCAGCCGCGCGGCAGGTACGCGTTCACGAGATACGGCGTCAGGCCGACGCTGTCCTCGCCGCGCATCCAGCGCAGCTTCAGCGATTCGCGTTGCGTGTCCGGCAGCCGATGTTCGGTGTGCGCGGCCGGTGCGAACTCGACGGCCACGCCGGCTGCCTGCATCCGCAGCCCCATCACCTGGCAATGCGCGCGATAGACGCCGTCGAGCGGCTCGTAGCGGAATTGCGCGAACACGTCGCGGCGGAACGCGACGTTGTTCGCGTAGAAATTGCGCGTCGCACCGTCACGCAGCGGGCTCGGGAAATACATGAAATCGATCGACGTCAGCGCGGTGCCGAGCACGGTCGGCGCATAGCTGGTGCGCCCCGCCACCGCGGCGGGCGCATCGCCGGCTTCGCGCGCGAACGGTGCGAGCAGATGCTCGAGCCAGTCGTCGGCCGGCCGGCAATCGGCATCGCCGAACACGACGATGTCGCAGCGGGCCGCGTCGACCCGGTCGAACCCGTCGTTCTTCGCATCGTAGTAGCCGGTGCTCGCGCCGATCTCGACGAAGTCGATCGGGCGGCCGGCCAGCGCGGCGATCTCCTGGCACGCATCGGCCGGCAGCCCGTCGTGCGTGATGATCCATTGCGCGAGCGCCGCAGGCGGCACGGTCTGCTTCGACAGCGCCGAGACGAGACGCTTCAGGCTGTCGACGGCCTGCACGAGCCCCGCGCCGCCGCGCAGGTTGTTCGTCTCGAGCACGAGCGCTGCCCGCGCCGCCACGGCGCGAGCAGCCGCGCGGGTGTGCCGCGTGGTTTCTGTGAAGTCTGGCATCCGGAATATCTCCATCGTCATGCGCACCGGCATGGATGAAACGAATGGGCGGGGAGCCCGCGGCGCATCGGCGAATGCGGGTCGCCCGCGCCCGTCGTCGCAAAACGGGCGGCCTGGACGGCGCCCGCTTCGCGTGCCGTCACTCCTGGACGGACGGCGCCGATTCGGCGTCGGGATAGCGCGGCTTCGCGTTCTGCAAGTCACGCGTGTTCTTCTGCACGGCCACGGAACCGAACAGCGCGAGCACGAACGACATCGCGTAGAAGCCCTTCTCGCTCAACTGCAGCGTTGCGTTGAAGAGGCCGACGACCAGCAGCGCGATCGACAGCAGCAGCGCGATCCAGCTGAGGCCGTAGTAGATGCCGGTGACGGGAATGCCTTCCGCGCGGTCGCGGACGCTCTTCTGCAGCGAGATGGCCGCATACAGACCGAACACCAGCACGGTGAAGTAATAGCCCTTCTCGTTGAGCTGCATGCCGGCGTTCCACAGACCGATCAGGAATGCCGCGAAACCGGCGAGCAGCGCGGCCCACGACGCGGCCACGAACGCGAACGACGGCTGCTGGATGGTGGTCTGGCTCATTGCTTTGCCCTCTCTTTCTTTTTGTTCGGAATCGTTTTCGTTGAACTGCGTTTCGCGCATGGTAGCAGCTTTGGCGCGCGCCACGACAGCGTCGCTTGCAGTCTTACATGCCGCGCTGCGCCCGCCGCCAGCGTCCCGGCGTCGTGCCGAGCACGGCTCGAAACGCCTTGCCGAAGGCGGCCTCGGACTGGTAGCCGACCGCCTGGCCGATTTCCGCCTGCCCGCGCTGCGTATCCTGCAGCAGCGCGCACGCGTGCATCATCCGGATCTGCGCGACGAACGCGCCGACGCTCATCCCGGCCCGCTCGCGGAAATGCCGTGCGTACGTCGCGCGCGACATCGCAGAGGCGTCGCCGAGCGACTCGACCGTCCAAGGTTTCTCCGGCGCCTGCAGCACGGCCTGGACCGACGGGCCGAGCCGCGCGTCGGCCGCCAGCGCCAGCCAGCCCGACGGCACGCGCGCACCCCGCCCGTATGCGCGCAGGGCGTACGCGAGCAGCGCCTGGCCGAGCGCGTTCACGATCGCGCCGGCGCCTGGCTGCCCGTTCGACGCCTCGGTGCGCAGCACGCTCGTCAGCAGTTGCAGCGGCGCGAACCCCGACGCCTCGCGCAACCCGACATGCAGCACGTGCGGCAGCGTGCGCATCAGCAATTCGCCTGCGCCGCGCGCATAGACGAACCGCCCGCACAGCAGGTCCACGCTCGCGCCGCCTGGTTCGGCCGGATCGAGATTCGACTTGACCGGCAATACCGCGCCGCCGCCGGCGCCCTGTTCGCGCAGCGCCGTAGCCGGCCGCGACCGGCCGGCCCCTGCGTCGAGCAGATCGTGCGCGCCACCCGCGGGCAGCAGCACGAAATCGCCGTCGGCGAGCTGCAACGTGCGCCCGTCCGCGGTACGCAGCCGGCAGGTTCCGGCCAGCACCAGGTGAAACGCCGCCTCGCCGGACGGCAGCGGGTCGTGCGGCATCGCGAACGGCCCGTCGAGCAGGCATCGCACGTCGAGCTCGACATGGCTGCGGCCCAGCGATAGGAGTTGACTCAACGCATCCATGAGACGATCGCGCTAAAAATTGACACTCTAGCGTATCGAAACCCTCAGCGCGAGCGATCAGAATAGCCCTGCATCGCCCGAGATCGCGGCCCCCGCCGCCCTCCTCACCCCAACTCGAAAGGACGCATCATGCTGAACTGGAACGAATACCGGAAGGAACTCTCGACGCGCATCGGCGAGATCGCCAAGCTGTCGCCCGATACGCTGGCCGGCTACAAGGCGCTGTCGGGCGCCGGCGCCAAGACGGGCCATCTCGACGCGAAGACGCGCGAACTGATCGCGCTCGCGGTCGCCGTCACGACGCGCTGCGACGGTTGTATCGCCGTGCACACCGCGGAAGCGGCCAAGCATGGCGCGACCAAGGAGGAAGTGGCGGAAGCGCTCGGCGTCGCGATTGCGCTGAACGCGGGTGCGGCGCTCGTCTATTCGGCGCGTGTGATGGACGCGCTCGGCGAGTGAACCTGACGGCCGCGGTGCTACCGTCGGGGGTGGCGCCCGGCCGCATTGGCCGCTTTGGCTGCATGGCCGAGCGGTGGCGCATCGCGCATCCGGGGAGGCACCCGATGTATGAAGATTGGCCAGCTTACCTGCCCGAATGACTGGCCGCGTGCGCCCAGGCACGGATGCGCCGCGAAGTCGGCTACCATGCTGCGAACGATCCATCGTGAAGGAGCGCTCCATGTGCCGCTGGCTCGCCTATACGGGTAATCCGATTCATCTCGAGACCGTCCTGTTCCGCGCGAAGCATTCGCTGATCGACCAGAGCCTGCATTCGGAGCTGGGGGCGACGACCACCAACGGCGACGGCTTCGGCATCGGCTGGTACGGGCGCCCCGACGAACTCCCGTTCCGCTACCGCTCCGTGCATCCCGCGTGGAACGACCGCAACCTGCGCGAAGCCGCACGCGCGATCCGCTCGCGGATGTTCATCGCGCACATCCGCGCGGCCACCGACACCCCCGTGCAGGAAACCAACTGCCCCCCGTTCCGCCACGGCCGCTGGCTGTTCGCGCACAACGGGCTGATCCGCGATTTTCACAAGCTGCGCCGCGACCTGACGATGAAGGTCGATCCCGCGCTGTTCCCGACACTCGAAGGCTCGACCGACTCCGAACTGATGTTCCGCCTCGCGCTGACCTACGGCCTCGAGCAGACGCCGCTGCCGGCGCTCGAGCGGATGGTCGGCGTGGTCGAGGAGAGCGCCGCGCGGCATCGCGTGGCCGACCCGCTCAACATGACGATCTGCGCGACCGACGGCGAACGGATCATCGCGGTGCGCTATTCGAGCGAACGGCAGTCGCGCTCGCTGTTCCACAGTACGTCGTTCAAGCACCTGCACGAGCTGTATCCGCACAACCCGCGCATCGCCGAAGCCGGCGACGACGCGTTCATGGTCGTGTCCGAGCCACTCGTCGACTTGCGGGGCGCGTGGGAGGAAGTGCCGGAGAGCATGGCGATCGTCGCGCAGGGCGGCGATGTGCAGCAGCGGCCGTTCGGGCCGCGGCACAAGTAGCGCGGCGGGCTGTCACTCGCGCCGTCAGGCGCGGCGCGACAACCGCATCCGGACCGAATCCAGTTCGGCGGGCAGCCGACGCGACCGTGCACGCGGCCGCGGCAGCGAGGTGAACCCGAGCCGTTCATACAGCGCGCGGGCCCGCACGTTGCGCGTCAGCACGTCGAGCACGACGTCGCGGCTGCCGTCGGTGGGCAATGCGCCGGTGTCCAGCGCATCGCGAAACAGTGCGCTGAAGATCCCCGTGCCGCGTTGCCGTTGGTCGGTCGCGCAATGCGCGACGAGGATCTGCGAACGCTTCGGTGCCGGAATTTCCGTTTCGAGGATCAGCCCGCGCAACAACTGGCCGATCGTGCGGCGCACACCGAAGAAGCGCGCCAGTGCCCACACGATATGCACATCGTCGAACATCGTCCGCTGTCCGTCGTGGATCGCCATTACGGCGAGCACGGTGCCATTGTCATCGTCGGCGACTGCGACACGATGCCGGCGCCATGAAAAGCGCCCGTATCGCGACCGAAACGCCTGCTGCAGGAAAGCAATACAGCGTGCGTCGCTTTCACCGAGAAAGAACCCGAATTCGGCCACGCCGGACGCAAACACGAGCGACGCGCATGCCGCCGCGTCGCCCGCATGCGCCGCACGAAACCGCACGCGCTCACCAGTGCGCGGCACCGCTTGCGCGAACGCACCGGCCAGCGTCATGCGCTGCGCCCCGCGAGACGCGACAACACGGCGACCGTCCGGCTGATCTGCTCCGGCTCGTGCGTCGAGCAGATGAAGAAGCGCAGGCGTGCGGCCTTTTCCTCGACGGCCGGATAGAAGATCGGCTGCACGTTGATCCCTTCGTCGAACATCGCATTGGCCCATTGCGCGGCCTTCAGCGAGCTCCCCGTGATCACCGGCACGACCGCGAACCCGGCACTCGTGCCGGTATTCAGCCCGGCGGCGCGCGCCTCGGTCAGGAACTGCCGCCCGCGCGCCTGCAATTGCGCGACGCGCTCCGGCTCGGCCTGCAGACGCTCGAGCGCGGCCAGCGACGCTTCGGCGAGCGTCGGCGCGAGCCCGACGCTGTACAGAAAGCCCGGCGCCAGGTGCCGCAGCATGTCGACCAGCGGCTGGCAGCCGGCGATGAAACCGCCGCAGCCGGCCAGCGTCTTGCTCATCGTGCCCATCCACATGTCGACCTGGTCGGGCGCGACGCCGCAATGCTCGCGGATGCCCTTGCCGGTCGCGCCGAGCACGCCGAGCGAATGCGCCTCGTCGACCAGCAGGAATGCACCGTGGCGCGTCTTCACGTCGACGAAACGCTGCAGGTCGGGAAAATCGCCGTCCATGCTGTACAGCCCTTCGATCGCGATCAGCACGTGCCGGTATTCCCGGCGCACGCGCGACAGCAGTTCGTCGAGCGCCTGCCAGTCGTTGTGCGCGAAGCTCAGCCGCTTCGCGCCGCTCAGCTGCGCGCCCTGCACGATGCTGTTGTGCGCGAGCGAATCGTGGACGACCAGATCGCCGGGGCCGAACAGCGCACCGATCACGGTCACGTTCGTCGCATGGCCGCTCACGAACGCGACACAGTCGTCGGTCTCGTAGAACGCGGCCAGCGCGCGCTCGAGATCGCGCTGCACCGGACGCTCGCCCGCGACCATCCGGCTTGCGGAGGCCGACGTGCCGTAGCGGTCGATCGCGGCTTTCGCGCGTGACGACACGGCCGGATCGCCGGCCAGGCCGAGGTAGTTGTAGTTCGCGAAGTTCAGGTACTCGCGGCCGCCGATCTGCGTCGTCGCGCCGGCCACGCCTTCATGCACGCGGAAAAACGGCGAGTCGACGCGCAACTTCTCGCCCATCTCGCGCATGATCCGGACCTGCTGATACTGCGGCATCGATTCGAAGCGGCTGCGCGCCGATGCGGTCTGCGCGGCCAGCGTGCCGGGCACGCCCGGTGCCGCGGCCGCATCGGTCGCGCGCTCCAGTTGCCGTTTCAGCGCTTTCGCCGCCAGTTGCTGGCGAAGATGCTCTCCCAGTGCCATTGCTTCCTTCGCTGTATCTCGAAAAGGCGCTATGTTACGCCGCGCATCATGAAAAAGCGTGGTGTCACGCGTCGGGAAACTCGGCCCACTGCCATGCGTCGGGTTGCACCAGCAGCGCATCCACCAGCCGGAAATTCATCTCGTGGCTCGGCCGCAGCGCGCTCACGCGCGCCAGCAGCGGCGCGCCGGCCAGCGCGAGATCGCCGACCAGGTCGAGCACGCGATGCCGGACGAACTCCTCCGGCAGCCGCATCCCGCCCAGCACGCGATTGCCGACGATGGACGCCGTGCACGACGGCCGCGCGCCACGCAGGATCGGCACCCCGCGCAGATAACCGGCGACGATCGCGGGTACCGCCCACTTCACGCGGCCGTACGAACGCGATGGTGCGATTTCGGTCGCGAATGCGGCCGGCGTCAGCGCCCCGTCCCAGTGCATGTCGCCGAAACCGCGCAGGTCATTGCGCACGCTCAGTTCGTAACGCGGCGCCGGTTCGATCCGCATTTCGCGCCGCTGGTCGCCCTCGCCGTCCGTGACGACGACGGGCCGCAGCACGCGAATGAAGCGTTTCGGCGCATCGAGCGCGACACGGCCGCACGCGCGGATCGCATCTACCCAAGGCGCGGCGCTGCCATCGAGAATCGGCACTTCTTCCGCGTCGATCTCGACGATCGCGTGATCGATCTCGCATGCAAGCAGCGACGCGAGCAGATGCTCGATCGTGCGAACGCCGACGCCGTCGGCATTGCGCAGCATCGTGCACAGCGGCTGCGCGCGGCGCAGCGCGGGATCGACCGGCAGCGTCGCGAGCGTGCGCCCCTGCGCGACGCGACGGAACGCGATACCCGTCACGCCCTCTTCCGGACGCCCGGGCAGGATCCGCACGCCTACCCGGCGCCCCGTGTGCAGCCCGTGACCGTCAATCGTCAGCGGCCGTGCCAGCGTGCCCTGACGCGTCGCCCACCCGGACGGCGCGCTCATCGCGCGACCTCCAGCGTCGGCGACGCCTGGCCCGCCACGGGCGCCTGCCGCGTATCGAGCATCGCGCGCGCTTCGCCGTCGATCGCATGCTTCGCCGCGAGCGCCGCGACGGCCTCCTGCGCGGCATCCGTCGCGGAACCGGCATCCGCATCGGTCGACGCGCCGATCGAATCGACGATACGTCCGGCCAGCGTCGTCACCGACGCGCCTTCGGCAATCGCCATCACCGACAGCTTGACCTCGAACGCTTCCTCGACCGCGAGGCCGAGCTCCATCCCCATCAGCGAATCCATGCCCATGTCGAGCACCGACTTGTCGAGCGCGATGCGATCCGGCGTCATGTGCAAAATCCGCGCGATCTGCGCCTGCAGCGTCCGCGCCACCAGCGCGATCGCTTCGTCGCGCGGCAACGCCAGCACTTCTTCCCGCAACTGCGTGCCGCCGTCGCGCGCATCGCCGCCGCTCGCGTGCGATTGCAGCAGCGAATACCGGCGCGCCTTCGCGGCCGGCATCCCGCGCGCTACCGCGTGCCAGTCGAGCCGGACCACGGCCTCGCCGGCCGCGCCCGCGAGCAGCGTGCGTTCAAGCGCGACCATCGCTTCGTCGGACGTGATCGACGCACCGCCGATCCGCGACTGCAGCGCCTCGCGCGTATCCGCGTGGCGCGCGAGGAAGCCGACGTCCTCGAGCGGCCCCCAGGCCATGAACGTGCCCGGCAATCCCGCCGCGCGACGATGTTCGACGAGCGCCTCGAGGAAGGTGTTGGCTGCCACGTAGTTCGATTGCCCCGGATTGCCGAGATAAGTCGTCGCCGACGAATAGACCACGAACAGGTCGAGCGGCAACGCGCGCGTCGCGCGATGCAGGTTCCACGCGCCGGCCACCTTCGGTGCGAGCACCGCGGCCATGCGCGCATCGTCGAGATTGCGCACGAGGCCGTCGTCGATCGACATCGCGGAATGCAGCACGCCCTTGAGCGGGCTGCCGCGCCGGACGATCGCCTCGATCATCGCGTCGACCGCCGCGGCGTCGGTCACGTCGCACGACACGACATCGACCGTGACGCCGAGCGTCGTGCGCCAGCGCTCGACTTCCTCGCGTGCGGTAGCAGCGAGCTCGCCGGAACGGCTCGCCAGCGTCAGCCGGCGTGCGCCGCGCTCGACCATCCAGCACGCGCTCGCGAAACCGAGCCCGCCCGTGCCGCCGACCACCAGGTACGTGCCATGCGGATCGAGCGCGAGCGAGCCCGCGCGCGTGACGCCGCGCGTCGGGGCCGGCGTGCCGGACGGATAGGTCACGAGCACCTTGCCGATCTGGCGCGCCTGCTGCATGTAGCGGAACGCATCTTCCGCCCGTTCGGCCGGAAACGCGCGATACGGCAGCGGATGCAGCACGCCTGCCTCGAACAGCGCCATCACTTCGCCGAACAGGCGCGCGGTCAGCTCCGGCAACGCCCCCATCAACTGGTCGGCATCGATGCCGAAATAGCTGATGTTGTTGCGGAACGGCCGCAGCCCGATATGGCTGTTTTCGTAGAAGTCGCGCTTGCCGAGCTCGAGAAAACGCCCGAACGGCCGCAGCGTATCGATGCTGCGCACCATCGCTTCGCCGGCGAGCGAATTCAGCACGATGTCGATGCCCTGGCCGCCCGTCAGCGCGCGAATCTCATCCGCGAACGCCAAGCTGCGCGAATCGAGCACGTGGTCGGCGCCGAGCAGGCGCACGAACTCGCGCTTCTCGTCGCTGCCGGCCGTCGCGAACACTTCCGCGCCGAAGTGGCGCGCGAGCTGGATCGCGGCGATCCCGACCCCACCCGCGCCGCCGTGCACCAGCACGCGCTCGCCGCGACGCAGACGCGCGAGCTCGACGAGTGCGTAGTACGCGGTGAAGAACGTGGTCGGCACGGTCGCCGCTTCCTCGAACGACAGCCGCTCAGGTTTCAGTGCGATCGCTTGCGCGCGCGTCCTGACGCGCGTCGCGAACGAGGCCGGCGCGAAGCCGAGCATCGCATCGCCCGGCGCGAATCCCGTCACCGCGTTGCCCACGCGGACGACGCGGCCGGACAGTTCCATCCCGATCGTCGCACCCGCGAAGCCGGTCTCGACCGCTTCATCGGACAAGAGCCCCATCGCATACATCACGTCGCGGAAATTGAGGCCGGTGGCAACGGGCTCGATCTCCACCTCATCGTCACCCAGCGGGCTTTCCGGCAACGCGAACCATTCGAGATTGCGCAACGAGCCCGGTGCATCAAACGCGAGCACGGCCGCACGCGCGATCGCACCATCGTTGCGGGCCGCGGCCTGCGCGGCGGTCAGCATGCGCGGCACCTGCCGCCCGTGTGCGCCCAGGACGACCTCTTCCTCGACCGCCGCGCCGGTCAGCTCGCGAATCAGCGCGTCGGAGATCCGGTCCGCCGCGCGATCGACGTCGATCAGGCGGCATGCGAGCTCGGGATGCTCGTTCGCCAGCACGCGACCGAGACCCCACAGCGTGGCCTGTTCCGGATGCGCATTCGCGGTCCCGGCGAACGGCGCGCCGCCGCGCGTGACGACGGTCAGCCGCGTGGCCGCGTTCGGCTGCGCACAGAGCGTGCGAACGAGTTCCGCAAGAGCGATCACGCCGTTACGCTGCGCGGCCATCAGGCCATCCCCCGCCGCCGATTCGGCGAGCGGCGTTTCCGGCGCGCAGAAGACGACATGCGTCGGCCGTCCGGCCGGCAACGACGCGATCGCATCGGCCGCGTGCGTAACGTCGACGATATCGGCCGGATAGCCCGCACGCGCCAGCGCATCGGCCAGCCGCCCGCCGAAACTGCCGGCGGCATCCGGTGCATGCATTACGAGCCATTGCTCGCTGCGTGCAAGCGTATCGAGATCGCTCGGTTCCTCGCCGCGTTGCGCGACAACGGCGCTCGCGGGGTTGCGCGCGATGACGAACGTCGGCGTGCCGTCCAGATCGAGCGATTGCTCGACGTGCCGCACGACGTCGACGAAGCCCGCGCGCTCGAGCGCGGCATCGAGATCCGCCGGCGCCAGCGGCACGGGCGCATCGGCTTCCGTCGACGAAGCCTGCGCGCCGAATACGATGTCGGAAAAACGGCCGCGACGCGACTCGGCCAGCAGCAGCAATCCGCCCGGTGCCAGCCATGACCGCATTGCATTCAGCGCGTCGGCCACATCGTACCGGCCGCTCAACGCGCGGTTCGCAACGATCAGGTCGTAAGGGCCGGCTTCGTCGGCCGCCAGCGACAGCCGCTCGCCTGACTGCAACGCAACCGTGCGCACCGCCGCTTCCGCATCCGCGTCGAACCCGGCGAGTTGGCCGGCAGTCGCCGCAATTGTGTGATCGCAGCGCGCGGCCGCGAGATGCATGCCGAGCGTCTGCAGCACGTCGCCATCCGTCGCGCCCAGCTCGAGCACGCGCAACCGGCGTGCCGATTGCCATGCGTCGACCGCCTGCTCAACGCTCGCGGCCAGCAACGCGTGCACGTGCTGCCACGTCGGCGATGCGGCCAGGAGTTGTTCGACCAGGCTGTGCCCGGTCGGCGACAGCAAACGGGCACCGTCCTTCGCGCCGTTCAGCACGTCCGGCAACGCCGCGCCGCAATGCGCGAGCAGCGTCAGCTCCGCCACGTGCCCCGGCGATTCGGCCAGCAGCCCGCGCCACAGCTCGTCGAGCGGCGGCAACGCCGCGCACGCCGCGTCGTCGCGCACGAGCAGCGCGCCATCGCGATGAGCGAGTCCGTCCTCGACCAGCATGTCGGCAAGACGTGCGGCCAATGCCTCACGCCCGGCCGCCGGCTGCCAAGTGCCGGCGAATGCGCCGAGCGCATCGAACGCGCGGAGCGCATAGAGGCTCGCCAACACGTCGAGCAGCGGCAGGATTTCGGTCAGATGCTGAGTCCGGCGGCCGTCGTGCCCGGCCGCATCGAGCCGTGCGACAGACTGCGCGAGCAGCGCGTCGGGGGTCGGTAAACCGGCTGCATTGATGTCACCCGGCAGCGGCACTTCTTCCAGGCGGTAGACGAAGCGCGCGGGCAGGTTCTGCCGGCGGCCGACGAGATCGACGCGCCGGAACCGGCATGCGCCGAGCCGCGCGACGATCGCGCCGCGCGCGTCGAGGAATTCGAAATGCGCGACGATCGAATGCGGGCTGTGGCGGTCGATCCGCACGAGCACCCGCTCGACCGTGTCGCCGCGCAGGTAGTCGACCCGGCCGATCTGCACCGGCACGTAAGCCGGATGCTCGCCTTCGCGCGCGTGCGCCGCCAGCAGTGCGAACAGCGGATGAAACCCGCTGTCCATCAGCGCCGGATGCAGCAGATAGGCGGACAATGCCCGCGCGTCGCCGCATGCGGCCGGCGCGGCAATGTCGGCCAGCGCCGCGCCGTCATCCGCGGCGACCCGCACGGTGCGAACCCAGCGGAATGCCGGACCGTAGCCGAGGCCAATGGCCGCCGTGTTTGCGTACAGCGTGTCGCCGTCGGCGGCGGGCAACGCGAGCAGACGATCGAGCGCGCCCGACGGCACGACGCTCGCATCGCCGAGCGTGTTGCCGCTTTCCAGCATCCGCCCCGTCACGTTCAGCGTCCATGCACCGTCGGACATCCGGTCGCGCGTCTCGATCGTGAAGGTCGCGGTACGCGGCTCGATCACGAGCCGGAACAGCTTTGCCTGCTGCGGCTGGAATACCACCGGCGTGCGGATCTCGACGTTTTCGAGCGCCGCATCCGGCGTATCGAAGAAGGTGCGTGCCGCGGCGAGCGCCATTTCCACGTAGCCCGCACCCGGGAACGCCACGCCGCCGTCGACGACGTGATCGGCCAGCATCGGCAGCTTCGCCGGATCGAGCTGGTTTTCCCACGCGAATGCGTGCTCGTGGAGACGATAGCCGAGCAGCGGATGCTCGCGGCGACGATTGACGAGGCCGTAGCCTTCGACGGTCGGCGTCAGCCAGAAATGGTCGCGCTGCCACGGATAGGACGGCAATGCAGCACGCGCTTCGCCGGGCGCGAAGCGGTCGGGATCGACGCTCGCACCGTGCGCGATCGCCGCGAGAATCGCTTGCCGCAGCGTCGCCGCGCTGCCGTGATCGCGCTTGAGCGTCGGCAGCGCCACACCGGTCGCGCCGGCGGCCGCGAATGCCTGCTTCACGTACGTGCGCAGGATCGAATGCGGCGAGACCTCGACGAACAGCCGGACGCCCTGCTCGATCAGATGCGCGATGCCGTCGCCGAAGCGCACCGGCTCGCGAATGTTGCGCCACCAGTAGCGGGCATCGAGCTCGGTGCCGGCCAGCGCGCCGCCGGTCACGGTCGACACGAACGTGCCGTTGCCCGGTTGCGGCCGCAGGCTCGCCAGCTCGGCCAGCACGACCGGCTCGATGCGGTCCATGTGGCTGCTGTGGAACGCGTAGTCGAGATCCAGCATCTGGAAGAACTTGCCGCTGCCGCGCAGCGCGGCCTCCAGCGCTTGCAAGCCCTGCAGCTCGCCCGCGAGCGTCACCGCGTCGGGGCTGTTGATGCCCGCGATCTCGACGCGCCGTGCCAGCCCGTGGCGCGCGATCAGTTCGCGCGCCGCCGCGTCGCCGATGCCGACGGCCGCCATCCGGCCGCTGCCGCGCGTCATCGCCTGCGCGCGGCTGCGGATCTTGATCACGCGAACCGCGTCGGCGAGCGACAGCGCGCCCGTCACCCACGCCGCGGCAATCTCGCCGACGCTATGGCCGATCGCCGCGTCGTAACGCATCCCGCGCGCGTCGATCACGCGAATCATGCCGACCTGGATCGCGAACAGCAGCGGCTGCGCGTTCTCCGTCGCGGCGAGCCATTCGGCGCCCGCGCCGGCCAGCCATTCCACGCTCGGGCCGCCGCGCATCACGTCGACGAGCGACGGGCTGCCATCGGCGCACCACAGCGCGTCGACTTCGTCGAGCGCCGCGCGGAACACGGCGTTCTCCGCATAGAGTTCGTTGCCCATCCCGACCCACTGGCAGCCGTTGCCAGAGAAGACGAGCGCGGTGCGGACCGCGTCGGCCGGGGCCTGGCCGGTTGCCACGCAGGCCGGCAGGCCTTCCGCTGCCGGATGGGCCAGTGCCGCAAGCGCCGTGCGGCCTTCGGCTTGGTCGGCCGGCGCGACGATCACGCGATGTTCGAGCCACTGGCGACGACGTGCGGCCGCGGCGGCCAGCGCCTGCCAGTCGCCGCCGTTGTCGAGCATCGTCAGATAGCGGCCCGCGAGCGCGCCGAGCGCATTCGCGCTGCGCGCGGTCAGGACGAGCGGAGACAGTTGCGCATGCGTCGGCTCGGGCGCGGCCGTCGACGCCTCGTTTGAAGCCGGCGCCTCGGTCAGCACGACGTGCGCGTTCGTTCCGCCGAAGCCGAACGAGTTGACGCCGACCGTCAGCGGCGCGTCGCCCGCGTCGAGCGGCATGTATCGATCGACGACGCGCAGACGCCCGCCGTCGAAATCGATCCCGGGATTGGGCGTGACGAAATGCAGCGAGCGCGGTACCGCGCGATGCTTCAGGCACAGCACGGCCTTCAGCAGCCCGGCCATGCCGGATGCGGTCTCGAGATGGCCGATGTTGGTCTTGACCGAACCGATGAGCAGCGGACGGTCCGCCGGGCGCTCGCCCGACACGACGTCGATCAGCGCACGCGCCTCGATCGGATCGCCGACCGCCGTGCCGGTGCCGTGCGCTTCGAGATAGGCCAGCGACTGCGGATCGATGCCCGCGCGCGCGTACACGCTGCGCAGCAGCGACGCCTGCGCGGCCGCGCCCGGCACGCTGATGCCGCCCGGCGTGTGGCCGACCGAGTTCACGCCGGAGCCGGCGATCACCGCGTGGATCGTGTCGCCGTCGGCGAGCGCGCGATCGAGCGGCTTGAGCAGCACGAACGCGCCGCCTTCCGAGCGGACATAGCCGTCGCCGGTCGCGTCGAACGTGCGGCAACGACCGCGAGGCGACAGCATCGACGCCTTGGAGAAGCTGACGAAACCGAACGGGTGCAGCAGCAGGTTGACGCCGCCCGCGAGCGCCACGTCGGCTTCGCCGGACTGCAGCGCCTTGACGGCCTGGTGGAGTGCGACGAGCGACGACGAGCAGGCCGTGTCGACGGACATGCTCGGGCCGCGCAGGTCGAACAGGTAGGACACGCGGTTCGACGCGATGCTCAAGGTGTTGCCGGTCGCCGAATATGGATCGATCACGTTCAGATCGTCCATGTTGCGGTTGCCGTAATCCATGCTGGCGGCGCCGACGAAGACGCCGCAGTTGCTGCCGCGCATGTCGGCCGGACGCACGCCCGCGTCCTCGAACGCTTCCCATGCGAGTTCGAGCAGCAGGCGCTGCTGGGGGTCCATCTGGGCCGCTTCGCGCGGGGAAATGCCGAAGAACGCGGCATCGAAGCCGGCGACGTTGTCGAGCACGCCGGCCGAGAACGTGTAGCTCTTGCCCGGCTCGCGCTTGGACGGGTGCTGGTAGAAATCGGTGCCGAAGCGGTCGGCGGGGATTTCGGTGACTGCGTCGCGTTCGTCGCGCAGCAGTTGCCAGAAGTCGCCGAGATTGTTTGCGCTTCCGGGAAACCGACAAGCGATCCCAATTATTGCAATCTTGCTGTTCATCTTTTATGTCGCTTTCTCGGATGCGCACGGCTCTTCCGCACGATTTCCGTCATCTTGTACCACATGCAGCAGCGCCGCCCCAAGCTCTTCGGCTGCCAAATTCCGGCATTCGGGAGCATCTGTGCCGTAATTGCGCCAAATAAAGTAGTCGCTGCGTTGCGGCATAACGCCCAACTTTTGGAAAACATGGGGCAGAGCGGGAACGTGATCGCCGTAAAAACAAACGACCGTTTCACGCTTGCTGGTGCGCAGATAATCGATCAGGCGCCCGATCATTGCATCGGCATTTTCGATGTGCCTCAAATATGCGGTCAAATCGCGCCAAGATGCGTCCTCGCCAAGAGTATGCCGTGAAGACGATTCTCCAGGCAAAACCTCCTCCAGATGCAGCGGGCCGTGGTTTTCCATGGTCATCGCGAAAATAAATCGCGGGCGAGCGTCATCTGCCGCCTCGAGTTCCGCGACGATCGACTCCGACACGGCCGCGTCCGCCACGTACGGGCCGGCACGGGACGCCGACCCAAAATGGCGGATATCGAGAAAGCGCGTGAAGCCGAGTAACGGAAATACCCGGTGCCGCCCGAAGAAATCGGCGTAATACGGATGAATCGCGACTGTGTCGTAACCGCAACGGTCGAACCAGGATGCAAGTGAAGCGACTTTATTTCTTACAAATGCGTAAGGATAGAAACGCGCATACCTGAGCGAAAAGGATTCCGTGCCGGTCAGCACCGCGAACTCCGTTCGCATGGTGTTTGCCCCCCACGCAGGCACCGTCATCTCGCCCTGCCAGGCTGCCTCGCGACGCGCCTCGTCGAAGCGCCTGAAGAGACTCGGCTCGACCGCCTCTCCGAGCCGGCGCGCATCGAAGAACGATTCGCTCTGGATCATGATCACGTCAGGGCGTCTCGCCGGCTTGCCTGTTGAGAACGGCCCAGCCGCCACCACCTCGCGGAACCGCCGGAACGTCGCGGGACGCAAGCCGTTGAGCAGATAGCCAATGAACACGGCAAAAAAGCCGTGGCGGCGCTGGTCGGCGTCGGGATCGAGCGTCAACGGCACACGAGCGGCCACGAGCACGGCCAGCATGAACGACAGCGCGACCGTGAGCCATACCAACATGCCGGAGCCTGCCGGCACGGGGCGCTCGACGACGAAGCCTGCGATCACGAGCACGATGCCGGCACCGATCGCGACAACCTTGCCGGCGCTCAGGAACGGCAGGTAAAGACGGGGATGCGAGAACAACTGACTGAAAAGGCTCAGATCGGTAAATACGAACGGCTCGCGCAGCGACTCGTACTTCGCATTACTGACTGCGGCGACAAGACCAACGAGGGCCAGCGCCGAGCAGGCCGCAAAAAGCGGCCGCGACGTGACGGCGAACATAAAGTCGAGCAGGAATACTACGGAAAGAATGTGAAGCACTGACGACAACAGCGGCCGCCGCAGGGGCGCGCGCGGGACGGCGATCGAGTCGACCGCGAACGACAGTACGACGACGGCCGTCAGCGTCACGGCGAGACGCGCGCTCAATTGGCCCGATCCTTCGACGGCAGATAGGACAGGCGGTCGAGGATCGCGTCGGCAATTGCAACGGGCAGCAGCGGCAGGAGGCGCATGCCGAATGCGAGTAGCCCGGGAAATGCGATCTCGTTTCGGCCCGTATCGAGCCGTCGACGGATGTAGGCGGCCGAACGCTCGGCGCTCCAGAGGAACGGCTTGTCGCCGGGGAATACGTCGCTCATGGCCGTCTTCACGAAGCCGGGCAGGATGACGGTCACGCCCACGCCGTCACGCGCCAGCAGCGGGCGCACGGAATCGCCATATGCCTTGATTGCCGCCTTGCTCGCGCAATAGGCCGGCGAGATCGCCATGCCGCGCAGCGCGGCAATAGAACTGACCATCGCGATCCGACCGCGCTTGCGCGCGCGCATCCGGTCGATGACCGGCAGGACCGTGTGCAATGTGCCGTAGAGATTCGTGTCGATGACGCGAGCCGTTCGTTCCAGGCCCTCCCAGTCGCTCGCATCGGCGATCGTGCTGGCCACGCCGGCGTTCGCGATCAAGAGGTCGATCGGGTGACGGGTGTCGAAATCGGTCAACCAGGCGGCAATCGACGCCGCATCGCGTACGTCGATCGTGCCTGTGTCGACTGTCGCGCCACGCGCCCGGCAAGCTGCCGCCGTTACATCGACCTCGACGGTATTGCGGCCGACGATGCCAAGCGTCGTCCCCGGCTGCGCATAGGCGAGCGCGAGCGCACGGCCGAGACCGGCACTCGCGCCGGTGATGACGACGCAGCGCGTCAGTTGATCAGGCATCCGCGCGATCCAGGCGCTCGACCGCTCCCGCGACCGCCATCTCGATACCGGTCCGGGTGTAGAAGTCGCCGTTGATTTGCGTGTGGTGCATCACGTAGTCGAGGAAGGCGTGATAAAGGTGCATGTCAGGCAGATCGCCGCCGTGCCAGAAATCGTCCAGTTTTCCCTGCCAGGTCAAGCCGCGCATATTATAAATGGCAGTCCCGAGCACAACTAGCGGGCGCTCGTGGTGCAAGGCCGACAGGCCGACCGTGCTGTTCACCACGACCACGCCCCGCGCATGCTCGAGCAGCGTCGGCAGGTGGCCCGAGTTGATGAAACGGACCCGATCTCCGATGCCGGCCTCGCGCGCGATCGACATCGCGAAACGATGGTATTCGATCATCCCCGTGTCGAGCGGGTGGTTCTTGATCAGCAGGATTGCGTCGCGCGGCGCGTGCCGCGCGAACGAGCGCACAACATAGTCAATCGCATCGCGCACCCCATTGAAGGGCGAATGCACGACGATCTGCGCGTCGGAGTTCAACTGTAGCGGGAACAGATAGTACGGCCGCCCGTTCGCCAGCAATTCGCGCGTGACCGCTTCGGCCTCCCGCCGATGCTTGCCTTGCAGCAGCGCCCGAACCGCGAGGCCTGTGTACTCGAGCACGCCGTTCTTCGGCCGATGACTGCGATAAAGCGGAAAACGCCACATCAGCAGCGCATTGGCGACCCGGTACGTGATGTCGTGAAACACCCGCTCATACAGGTTGTAGCCGGTTGGCACCCCGGGCTCTGCCGCTGGGACAACATCGCGCAACCGCATGTATTCCCGCGGATCCACCGGCATTCGCGAGCGGCCGTTTACACCGTGGTTTTCAAGCGTGATCCAGTGCGGGCGGACGTAGCCCTCTTCGAACACGTGCACGCGCAGACCGAATTGCTCGGAAACCGGGTGCATGTGCCGATGGACCGCGCGACAGTCGCCGAACATCACGACATCTGTAATGCCGTTGGCACGCACGAGGTCCGCGTACCAGTTCGACAGTTGCGAGAATTTCCCGGAATAGTTGGACACCTTCCCGGTTCTACCGTAAAACCAGTCTCCACCGCAAAAATTGACACGATGAACCACGTGACCACGTGATACGAGCGCTTCCGAAAGACGACTGAAAAACACTGAAGCCGTGCCTTGCAGCACTAGAAATGAGCGAGGCATGGATATCGGGAAGGGGAGCGAAAATTTCTCTGGAAACTGCCAGACAGGCTTTATTCTTCTGACGAGCCCCATCGACATCGGCGAGAGCCAAACTCCGCTGGTGGCTGGGCGCAATTTTATGCCGAAAGAACGACAGAATGAAGACAAAGTTCATAAAGTCGTTCGCATGTGTCCTCCTGGCACCGGTCGCCGCCCCGATCATAGCCGAATGCCGCACAGCTAGCCTATAATCAGGCGCCTTGAGCAGACGCAAGTCGACGCACCCTCTACCCGATCTAGGCGGAGCAGCCGATAGATGTACGGCGAGGACCCGGCAAAGCCCCCGGGCGCTTCTCCTGCACAGGCTGCCTGTCCGACGGCACCGCTTATCCGAATTCGGCTCCCGGGCTGGCGCATGTTGACGTCATGCTCGCCAGCCACTTTGCACTCTGTATTGACGGAAAAAAGTTGGAAAACGTAACCACCAGCGACGTGACAACCCCGGCCGAAGAGAAACCCGGCCTCGTTCAGCGGCTCAAGCGGATCAATCGCCTGCTCGCGGCAACCGTCATTATTCCCACGGCAATTGCGACGCTGTATTTTGGCGTCATTGCGTCGGACGTCTACGTGTCCGAATCGCGCTTCGTGGTAAAAAGCCCACAAAAGCAGACGCAGAGCAGCATCGTAGGCGCATTCCTGCAGGGTGCCGGACTCTCGCGCTCCGCGGATGATACGTTCTCCGTCATCGACTACATGGCGTCACGAGATGCGCTTCGCGAACTCAACGCTAATAATTACATTTTCGATGCCTATACGAAGCATGGTGACTTTGTCAGCCGGTTCCACACGTGGCCGGACAGCAGCTTCGAAGAACTGTGGAAATATTACGACAAGCATGTCGTCACGGCCACACTGGATTCCGAGTCAGGCATTACGAAGCTGCAGGTTCGTGCATATACCGCCGAGGACTCCCAGCGAATTAACGAACGCCTGCTGGAAATGGGCGAACGATTGATTAACCAGATGAATCAGCGTGCTGCGGCAGATACGGTCCAGTTCGCGCAACGTGAAGTCGATGCTGCAGCTGCAAAAGCGAAAGACGCTGCAGCCGCGCTGGCCGAATACCGAAAGTCATATACAGTGTTCGACCCGGACAAGCAATCCGCCCTGCAATTGCAGCAGGTTACGGCGCTGCAGGCGCAGCTCTTTTCCGCACAGACGCAACTTGCCCAGATTCAGTCCATTGCACCGCAAAACCCGCAGATTTCCGTCCTGAAGACGAATATCGCCAATCTGCAGAAACAGATTGAGGAAGCGACAACAGGCGTTGCCGGCGGCAAGAACTCACTTTCGGCCAAAGCTGCGACTTACGCTCGCATGCAGCTCGACGCGCAGTTCGCCGACAAGCAACTCGCGTCGACAATGAGCGCGCTGGAAAACGCACGGGCCGAGGCACAGCGAAAGCAGCTTTATCTGGAACGCCTGATACAGCCGAATACCCCTGACGTTGCAGTCGAACCCAAGCGCCTGAAGTCGATTTTCGAAGTATTTGCGTTGGGTATGATCGCATGGGGCGTGCTGTCGCTTCTGTTGGCAGGCCTGCGCGAGCACCACAACTAAGCCGAGGTTCATACGACATCGCCGCGCCATGTTGGCGGCGCAGTCGATGCCGGACTCGGACTGCAACCGGCCCGGTTCCGCCTTAATCGCCCCAGTAACGCACGCTCAATAGTTGATTTCGGATGATCGAACTCAAGAACATCGCCAAAGACTACTACACGCGACAGGGCCGACGCCGGGTCCTCGAAAAGATCGACCTTCGCGTCGACAGGGGCGAAAAAATCGGCATTCTCGGAAGGAATGGTGCCGGCAAGTCGACACTCATCCGCCTCATCAGTGGCGCGGAACTCCCGAGTGCCGGCATGGTTCATCGCAACATGAGCGTATCGTGGCCGCTCGCATTCGGCGGCGCGTTCCAGGGCAGCCTCACCGGGATGGACAACCTGCGGTTCATCTGTCGCATCTATGGCGTCAACATCAAAGATGCCGAGCCGTTCGTACAAGAGTTCTCGGAACTGGGGTATTACCTTCGAGAGCCGGTCAAGAGCTACTCGGCAGGTATGCGCGCGCGACTCGCGTTCGCCTTGTCGATGGCGATCGAATTTGACTGCTTCCTCATCGACGAAATTATTGCTGTCGGCGACAGCCGGTTTCACGCCAAGTGCCACCACGAATTGTTTGAACGACGCGCGGATCGGGCACTCATCATCGTCAGTCATGACGCCGCGTACATCCGCGAACATTGCACTCGGGCAGCCGTGCTGGTGCAAGGTCGGTTGCGCATGTTTGACGAGATCGAAGAAGCCTACGCGTTCTACCAGGAAAACAGCGCCATCAACTGAAGCGCCCATTCCACCCAACCGATGCCCCTGACAAGGTTCAACCGCGCAGCGCTCGCTCACTGTGCCGCAACTCGCTGGCATGCTCCGCTGACCCGATATGCACGCAGTGCAGCCGACCGGCTACGCACAAGCACGCGATCCGCATCAGTCTCGCGGGAACGCCAGTTGCTCATCGACGTGTCAATCATCGCGCAACACGATGCAGGAACCGGTATTCAGCGAGTGGTGCGTTCGCTCGCTCTGCAATTGATTTCGTCTCCTCCGCCAGGCTTCGTGGTGCGACTGGTGCGCGCCAATCGACGCGATCGCTATCGCTATGCAGATATCTACGCAGCCAGACTGGCGGGTACCCTCCCTCCAGCAAGCGACGCTCCGGTTCATGCGAACCCCAGGGACGTGTTCCTCGGCCTCGACTTGACGAGCCGGATTGCCCCGAAGCGACAGCGTGATTTCCTTCAATGGAAACGGCAAGGCGTCCTGCTTGCGTTCGTCGTCTACGATCTGATGCCGATGCAGCACCCGGAGTGGTTCACGCGGCGCTCGGCCCAATCGTTCAAGCAATGGCTGTCGACCATCGCAATTCACGCGGACGCACTGTACTGCATATCGAAATCGGTCGCAGTCGAGACCCAGGCGTTCCTCAGTACACGCTTCGGCATTTCCGAGCACGAGCTGCCGACGGGCTGGTTCCATCTCGGAGCCGACTTCCAGGCGCACCGCACCAGCGCGACCGGCACGACTCCACGCAAACCACGCGTGACTGGGCGCGGACACACGGTGTTGATGGTCGGAACGATCGAGCCACGTAAAGGACACCGGCAGGTGCTGGACGCGTTCGACACGCTTTGGAACGACGGCGTCGATGCGACGCTCATTATCGTCGGCAACGCTGGGTGGGCGGTACAAGAACTGACGACACGCCTCGATAGCCATGCCGAACTCGGGAAGCGGCTGAGCTGGCTACAGGACATCGACGACGCGGCACTGGCAGACTTGTATGCTCGCGTGGACGGACTACTGTTCGCATCCGAAGGAGAAGGGTTCGGACTGCCGATCGTCGAGGCCGCACAACACGGCCTGCCACTGCTCCTGCGTGACCTACCTGTTTTCCGAGAAGTAGCTGGCAGGCATGCCACCTACTTCTCGGCGAGCGACGGCACCGGACTGGCTTCGTCGCTCCGTAACTGGCTGCGCGCAATCGACGACGACATCGCTCCAGACAGCCGCGCCATTCTCCCCATCACCTGGCAGGAAAGTGCGGCACAGATCAAGACGCTGCTTTCAAACCTATCAGAGTCGCGCTGACTGCTCGAACCGCTCGTAGACCGCCAGCATGCGGCGTGCGCAACGTGCCCAGGTCGCGTCGCGCGCGATTTCCAGGCCACGGGCCCTCGCGGCAACTCGCCACACGTCGTCGCTCAGCACACGCTCGATGCCATGGCGCAAGGCATCGTGATCGTCGGGCTCAACCAGCCAGCCGGCATCACCTGCCACTTCAGGCAGCGACGAGACATTGGAAGTCAGCGTCGGAACGCCACTTGCAAGCGCCTCGAGCACCGGCAGGCCAAAACCTTCGTACTTCGAAGGCATGAAGAACGCGCGAGCACCAGCATAAAGTGCCGGCAAGATGGCTTCCGGTACGAATCCGAGGTAGCGCAGCCACTGCTCGTCCTCCCCTTTCCTGATCTTTGCGTGAAGATCGTCGTTCAGCCACCCATTGCTACCGACCAATACGAGCGGATATCGGGAACGCAAGGCAACAGGGAGTTCCGCGTACGCGTCGATCAGGCGATCAATTCGCTTGCGTGGTTCGAGCGTCGATACACTAAGCCCGTAGCCCCCCGCGGACAATTGATAGGCAGCGAGCGGCGAAGCGAGTTCGTCGCTCGTATGCGGCCGGAACTCCGCAGGCACGCCAAGCGGGACGGCGGTGATATTGTCGATTGGCCAACCGAAGAAATCGGAGACCTCTCGGCGAGTAAATTCCGAGTCGGTAACAAGATGCGCGGCGCGCTCAAGCGTCGATGCGAAGCCTCGCTCGAAATGGCGCAATCGCTCGACCGGATGAGTCTCTGGATACTTGAATACCGACAGATCGTGCACCGTGACAATACCTGTCGCACATTCGTCGGGCAGAAAATAATTAGGCGAATGGAATAGATGGTCACGCCACCTCCGGTCACCGCTCCATCGCTGGAAAGCCTTGATCGGTGGCAACGAGCGCGCCCATTTCGGCAAACGACTGCGACTTGGCGCGACCGGCTGACCGTCAAGCAATCCAGCCACGTCGTCGACCCATGTCCCCGCAAAATAGAAACGAATCGCGTCGAGCCCGCCTTCCGGTGAAGCAAAATGCTTGGCCAATTCCCACGTGTAACGGCCGATACCCGTGAGCGGAGGTCTGATCGAATCCACCGCAAGAATTACCTTCACATGCCTCCCGAATCCCATCCACCAAAAGCAAAACGGGCCCGATGCGACTACATCATGGCCCGTGCGATACCCCATTGCGATGCCCCGAAGGACATCGGCAAACGTCGCTATCAGAACGAGAAACCAGCCTCGTTGCGACGCAGATCAGCCTCGACCATCATCTGGCACAGCTCTTCGAGAGTCGTCTTCGGCTCCCAGCCCAGATCCTTGCGCGCTTTCTCGGGATTACCGATCAACAGATCGACCTCGGCCGGGCGATGGAACTTCGGATTGATCGCCACGATCGTCTTGTTCGTCGCCATGTCGATACCCACTTCCGACGCGTCCTTGCCTTCCCACGCCAACTCGAAGCCCGCTGCGCGAGCCGCCATCGAGACAAAGTCCCGTACGGTTTCGGTACGATTGGTGGCCAAGACGTACGTATCGGGCTTTTCGGCCTGCAGCATGCGCCACATGCCGTCGACGTATTCCTTCGCGTAGCCCCAGTCTCGCTTGGCGTCGAGGTTACCGAGTTCGAGAACGTCCAGCTTGCCGAGACGCAGCTTCGCCATGCTGTCGGTAATCTTGCGCGTCACGAATTCACGGCCGCGCAACGGCGATTCATGATTGAACAGAATGCCGCTGCAACCGAAGATGTTGTAGCTCTCGCGATAGTTGACGGTGATCCAGTGACCATACAGCTTCGCGACACCATAGGGGCTGCGCGGATAGAAAGGCGTATCTTCGACCTGCGGGATCGCCTGGACCTTGCCGAACATCTCCGACGTGCTTGCCTGGTAAAAGCGCACCTCCGGATTGACGATGCGGATCGCCTCGAGGAGATTCAGCGGGCCGATGCCTGTGATTTCAGCCGTCGTGATCGGCTGCTCAAACGACACGCCGACAAAGCTTTGCGCGGCCAGGTTGTACACCTCTGTCGCACCGGTGGTCTGCAACAGGCGAATGCTGGCACCCAGGTCCGTCAGATCGTATTCGACGAGATGCAGGTTCTCGTGATCATCGATCCCGAGTTCGGCGATTCGCCAGAAGTTGACCGAACTCGTCCGACGGTATGTCCCGTATACCACGTAGCCCTTTTCCAGAAGGGATTGCGCGAGATAGGCCCCGTCCTGACCGGTAATGCCGGTAATAATCGCCTTTTTCACAAACTCAGACTCCATGATGAAATGTTATGCACCAATAGCGCAAACTACCGATCAACACTGCGGCCGGATGTTCAGCGGAACCCGGCCTGACGATACACAGGCATGGCTCAAGCATCAAGCGGCGTCCGCCGCCATGACTCGTTGGGCAATAGAAAGCAAGAAGTACGCAGCCTCAATTACTTACCTAAATGCCTGTACACCACTAACAACCGGGAAGGCCACTGAGAACACAAGGTTCAATACCTTTTGCAGTTCCGCGATCGGTGCATTCGACACGTACAGCATGTCCTTGTTGTCCATCACGAAGCTTTGGGCCACGAACATTGCACTCGGATCATGCAAATCCAGCCGGTAAATAACCGGCACCTTGCCATCCGCGGTCGTCCGTACCGGCTGATTCGGCCAGGACAACGCCTTTGCATCCTCCAGGCGGAAGATAAACACGCCCTGCGCATCCGAGCGCGCATCGTCGAGCCCGCCCGCCCGCGCGAGCGCCTGCGCCAACGAGATACCCTGCGCCTCGAAATTGATTTCCTGATTCTTCCCTGTCGCACCGAGTGCCGTGAAGCTGTACGGCTGGTACAGGGCGGTCACGACATCGCCCGCACGCAGCGGCACATTCTGGCGCGGACTGCGAATCACGCTCTGCATCGGCATCGACGCGACAACGTCGCCGCGCGTGACCTGCAACGTAATCTTGTCAATCGATTGCTTGACGCCGCCCGCACTCGCGAGCGCATCAAGCAGACGCTCTCCGCGAGCCGACAGTTGCATCCTGCTGCTCGTGTTCACGTCCCCGACAACCGTTACGTACGACGTCACGTTGCGAGAAAGCTTAACCAGGACCTGAGGATCATGAGCGATGTTCTTGAGCCGAGCCGCAATATCCCGCCCGAGCTGGGTCGGCGTGCGGCCCTGCGCCTTGACGGCCCCTACGAATGGCACATTGACCGTGCCGTCACCGTCGATCGTCTGATCCGGCAGTACCGTCACGCGTGCATTGGTCGGCCCGGACTTGCTGTCAACCTGCGCGGCGCCGAACAAGGTCGCGGGCGGCGCCTCCCATATCGAGACTTCGATCGTATCGCCCACGCCAAGCTGTTGCCTGAAATTTGTGTCTATTCCAAGCGTCGAAACGAAATCGCCCTGACCTCGCTCGGAGAAAAGCTTGCGCGCAACGGCATCGGTCAGGTCGACGACCTGAATGCCGGCGGTGCTCGCCTCGGACTGCCCGGACCCACTGCCGGCACGCTCAACCTGAAAGCGACTCGGCCCCGAGGAAGGAATCGTAGAACAGCCGGAAAATACGCCGCCCAACAAGAGTGCGGACCAAGTAACACAACGGAGCAATCGCGACATTTGTTACGAGCAAGCAAAATTCCAAAGTCGAGAATTGTCTCACGTTGCGAGATACAATAAACTTCTTTTTTACTCGTCGCAAACCAACCTGTCGTCCGCGGACGACAGTGGCGCGGTAGAAAATGCAGCTTTTCGTACAAGCCGGCGCCCATTAACATCAATCCACGACATTCGCGTGACAACCATACTCCTTGACGTCACACGCCTCGTCACGCGACTCCAGGAGGGCACGCTCCCCACGGGCGTCGATCGAGTAGGCCTCGCCTATATACAAAGATATGGCGGGCAGGCGCGCGCAGTATTGAGCGAACGCGGCTATTCCGCCGTTTTGTCGGAAAGCCATTCGCAGTGGTTGTTCTCCCGATTGTCGACTTCAACGCGAAAACCTTGGGCCACGCGATCGCTCATTGCACGCGCACTCGTCACGGCGACGCACCCGCAACGATTCGAGCACGCGGTCCTGCTGCATACGAGCCATAGCGGCATGGAATTCCCCCGATACTACCGGGCGATGCAAAAACGCAACGCGCACCCGGTTTTCATGGTGCACGATCTGATTCCCCTGACGCACGCCGAGTATTGTCGACCGGGCATTGCCGATATCCATCGGACACGGATTCATACTGCGCTGCAACTGGCTAAAGGCCTGATCGCCAATTCACACGACACACTGCACGCGATCGAGGACGAGGCCCAGCGTGCCGGCCTTGCGCTTCCCCCATGCGTCGTCGCCCATCTCGCGCCAGGCGTATTGATCCATCCCTCTCGCCCCGCACCGCTCGATACGCCCTACTTCGTCATGCTCGGCACGATCGAACCACGTAAGAACCACTGGTTCCTTCTGCACGTATGGCGCAAGCTTGCAGAAAAATACGGCGACGCAGCGCCAAAGCTCATCATCATTGGTCGGCGCGGCTGGGAATGCGAAAACGTGATCGACATGCTCGAACGTTGCGAGAGTATTCGAAACGTCGTTATCGAAGAGGCAAACTGCACCGACGATCAGCTCCACGGCTGGCTTCAACATGCGCGAGCACTGTTGTTCCCGTCATTTGCGGAAGGCTACGGCATGCCGCTCGTCGAAGCACTATCGTCACGGATCCCCGTCATCGCAAGCAACCTGGGAGTCTTCACGGAAGTCGCCGGCGACGTGCCCGATTACCTCGACCCGCTGGATGGCCCAGGCTGGATCGCACGCATCATGGCCTATTCGGCACCAAACAGCATCGAGCGCTCGGATCAATTGCAACGCGTTAAGCGATTTCAACGACCAACGTGGGATGCGCATTTCGCTGCGGTCGACAGATTCATCGCGGCGCTGGACTAATGCACCCCCTCAATCGGACTTCGCCGCCCCCCCCGACGGTCAGCGACCCGCGCTATCTCAGACAAGGTAGACGCCTGCTCGGATGGCTATTGGGCCGGACTCGATATCTGTGGCCCCGAGAGACCCTCGGAGCATGGTGCGTCAGGATTGCGCGCGCGGCCGGCGCGGCTGGATGGCAGGCATGGCCCGGGCCGCTTCCGGCGCGCGATACACGCAACGCGCCCCCCCTTTCATGGTTCTGCCTGCCGATGGCAGCCACGGGTTGCGATCCAGTCGCAACCGCAATGAACCAATGGTTCGCATCCGGCGCCGCCGATTTCGACGCTGCCGAAGCGGATCGTCTGATGCGCCGCATGCTGACAAGCGATGCATTGCACCTTCGCCAGCGCGCAGCGACACTCCCGCAAGCACTCGCCTCCGGCGGCCCGGCGCACCGCATATTGCTGATAGACGAACGCGAAAGGAGTGCGGCCGGTCCTCGCGAACGAGCGTCAGCACGTGTCGACGCCTTTCGCGCGATGATAGATGCCGCCCGCCGTGCGCACCCGGCCGCCGAACTCTGGCTCGCGCCAACATCCGATGCGGGGCAAGGCCGATGGTTGTCGCAGGCATCCCGGGCAATATCGAGCGACCTCCCGCGCTTGCCCCCGTCTTATTCGCTCACCGCGATACTCGAACACTTCGAGCATGTCTATGTCGTTAGCGCATCGGAAGGCTTTGGCGCGCTGCTGGCTGGTACGCCACTCCACGTGTTCGGACGACCATACTACGCCGGCTGGGGATTGACCTACGATAACCTGACGTTCGCGTCCCGCACTGCCCGCCCGACGCTCCCGTTGTTGTTCCACGCTGCCTTTCTGCGGTTTTCGCATTATTTGGACACGTCACCCGGTCAAACCGGCACACTCGAGAGCACGCTCGATGCAATCGAGCTGCAACACCACGTACGTGCGCGCTTCGCCGACATGAAAGATGTGTACGGATTGCGCTTTCAATGGTGGAAACGCAGGCTGGCAACGCCTTATCTGACTGCCGGCGGCGGGACATTGCGCTGGAGCAATTCGCCGGAACGGCTTCGTATCGGTGCAAGCGCTGTACTTTGGGGCGCGCGTCAGGCCGACCGCATTCCCGACGACGTGACGCGACATCGAATCGAAGACGGGTTCATTCATTCAGCCGGTCTCGGGTCGGACATGACCCCCCCTTACAGTCAGGTAATCGATCATTCCGGCCTGTACTTCGATCCGAGCACCCCAAGCGACCTTACACGGATTCTCAACGAGTGCCCGTTCGACGATACGGAACTCGCCCGTGCAGCCGCGCTTCGCGAAACGATTGTTCGCCTCGGAATCACAAAGTACAACCTTGGCCGGCGCCGCCCCGAATGGCAGGCACCGCGCAACCAACGCGTGGTACTGGTACCCGGACAGGTCGCCGACGACGCATCGATACGGCTGGGAACTCGCGCCATCAACACCGCGGAAGGCTTGCTTGCAGAAGTCCGAGCGCAGCGCCCCAACGCGTTCATCGTCTACAAGCCGCACCCGGACGTACTGTCCGGCAACCGGATCGGCGCGATCGACGTCGACGGGCATGCAGATGTGATCGATGTCACTTCGGACATCGTGTCGCTGATCGAGCAGGTGGACGAAGTACATACGCTCTCCTCCCTGACGGGATTCGACGCCTTGTTGCGCCACAAGGCCGTATTTACCTATGGCCTGCCGTTTTACGCCGGCTGGGGCCTGACGAACGACGCCATCAGCCCACAACCATGGCGCAAACGCACGCTAACGCTCGACATGCTGGTCGCAGGAGCATTATTACGATATCCGATATATTGGCATTGGCAGACAAAGCTTTATACTACGCCTGAAGCTGTGGCGTTACAGTTGGCACCTCTCATAGAGAGACCGCTTATATCGGCCGGGAAAAATCGCCAGCGCACGGCATTGAAAATATTCAGATGGTGCTACAACGCATTAAGCCACATTCACTGGCGGCTCGCTCGCACGACGCAGTCACGAACCGGATATCACGACCCTTAACTAATTCATAGTGACACGCTGCTGCCAGCCGTTTGAGTGTCATAAATTTTACATAACCACCTCCGAGATTTTCGATGACCATATTTCCCGTTATTCTTTGCGGCGGCAGCGGCACGCGGCTCTGGCCCATGTCGCGCGGCGGCTACCCGAAGCAATATCTGAAGCTCACCGGCGAGCAGACGCTGCTTCAGCAAACCGCCATTCGACTGCAGCATCTTCCCAATACCGAACGCCCGATCATCCTGACAAACAGCGAACAACGCTTTCTTGTCGCGGAGCAACTCCGTCAATGCGACGTAACGCCGTCGTCGATCGTCCTCGAGCCGATCGGCCGCAATACCGCTCCCGCGATTGCGGTCGCGGCACATATGGCAGTCAGGAAAAATCCAGACGCCCTGTTGCTCGTATTACCGTCGGATCACGCAATCCTGAATGAGCCCGCGTTCATCAAGGCGGCCCAGCATGCCGCATCGATCGCCAAAGACAATCATCTGGTGACCTTCGGCATCACGCCGGAAAGCGCGCATACCGGATTTGGCTATATCCGCCGTGGCGCCGCCCTCGCCGACGGCAAACCGATCTATTCGGTCGACGCATTCGTTGAGAAACCCGATGCTCAAACGGCCGAAAGCTTCGTGAAATCCGGAGAGTACTACTGGAACAGCGGCATGTTCATGCTGAAAGCCTCGACCTACCTGGACGAGATCAAGCGCTATGCGCCTGACATCGCCACGCAGACGGCACTGGCCCTCGAACAGGCACAACATGACAACGACTTCGTTCGCCTTGATGCACAGGCCTTCGCATTGAGCCCGAACGATTCGATCGACTACGCCGTCATGGAGAAAACCGATCGCGCGGCCGTGATCGCAACGACGGATCTGGGCTGGAATGATATCGGCACCTGGGGAGCGTTGGCCGACCTGGCCGACAAAGACAGTGACGACAACACCCTGATCGGCGACGTATTCTCCGACGCGACAAAGAATTCGTATATTCGCGCGGAGCATCGGATGGTCGCCGCGATCGGTCTCGAGAATATCGTCGTCGTCGAAACGGCAGACGCGGTGCTCATCGTACATCGCGATCGCGTGCAGGACGTGAAGAAGGTAGTCGAACAACTCAACGCTTCAGGCCGCCAGGAATCAGTCACGCATCGACGCGTCGTCCGTCCTTGGGGATCCTATGAAGGCATCGATCAGGGCGACCGCTTTCAGGTGAAGCGCATCGTCGTGAATCCCGGCGCGCAACTCAGCCTGCAGATGCACCACCATCGGGCAGAGCACTGGATCGTCGTGAAAGGCACCGCCCTGGTAACCAATGCGGATCGGGAAATCATGCTTACCGAAAATCAGTCGACCTATATCCCGCTCGGCGCGACACATCGCCTGCAGAACCCTGGCAAGATTCCGCTCGAATTGATCGAGGTCCAGTCCGGCCCGTACCTCGGCGAGGACGACATCGTACGCTTCGAGGATACCTACGGCCGCGTCGCACAAAAGTAATCGCACGATTCGCACGGCGAAAAATAAAACGGCGCATCTCACGATGCGCCGTTTTCACTTACCACCACCATTCGCACTACACCGGCTTGTCACGAATGAATGGCCACTCGCCCTATGGCGAGCGAAAGCACGTCACTGCACGCCCTTCAATCGGTTCCTGGCGTCCGACAGCATCTCGCCGATCACCTTCTCCAGATCATTGGTATTATCGCGCGCAGGCAAAATGGCGTTGATCTTCGCGGGATCGCCCAGCAAGCGCATCACCTCGTTCTTGCGCATGAATTCCGGCGCCGACACGACGTCGATCTCGTGACCGGATATCCGGGTCATGATTTCGAGTAGATCCCTGACTGATTTGCCAGAGCCGGCGCAAACATTCAGCACTTCACCGAAAGAAGCGGACTTATCGAGCACATCGGCAATCATGCGGCAGCAGACATCGACATCGATATAGTCACGCACCGGATCGAGATTGCCCAATCGGATCGAAGGCGCCTTCTTCGCAAAGTGATTGACGAGCTTCGGCACGATGAAATCCGCGTTCTGGCCCGTCCCCACAACATTGAACGGCCGCAAGATCGTGATGTCATGCTTGTCGCGATAATTCATGACGAGGCACTCGGCGGCATGCTTGCTGATACCGTAATGACTCACGGGCTTCGGCGTCAAATTTTCCGTCAGGATTTCGGTGTTCTGATTCCCGTAAACACCCGCTGTGCTGGAAAACATGATGCGCCGCCGCCCACCGAGGCTGTCGATGGCCTTCAATACGTGCTCCGTGCCCAGGACGTTCGTTTCGTAGTATTGCATCGTCGTGCCGCTCGTCACGGACGACAACGCTGCGAGATGAATTAGTACGTCCGGATCGACCGTTCGAACAACGGAAGCCACTTGCTCGTAGTCGTGGAGACTGCACTGCATGGCGTTGTCCGACGTGCCAGTCGTCGTACCGACAACCCGATGTCCCTGGCGGGTAAGATGCGCCGCCAAATGCGTTCCGATGAAGCCCGTGATGCCGGTGATGAGTATCGTTGCCATTTCGTCGTGAATTCGTAGTGGAGGCCGCCTCAAGCGGGCAGCCTCGAAGCAGCCACCGTTTATCTCTTCGCGCCGCGCTCGATGTGTGCACGACGGAGCGATTCAAGCAGCATCTCGGTCGATTCACGCCACGTCCTCGACTTCCAACCGTGACGAATTCGGTCTTCCCATGCAGCGACTTCTTCGTGATGAGTCGAGTAGTGGAGGATTCGCTCGGCCCAGCGATAGGTATCGAGCGGGTTAATGTACTCGACCAGATCCCGCCCTGTTTCACGCAGCGGATCGCAGTCGGACGTCAAGCAGAATTTCCCGTAACTCAGGCTTTCCGGCAACGTCAGACTCCATCCCTCATAGAAAGACGGGAGCAGCGTAAAGAGGCAATGTCGATAGAGCACATTCAGTTCAGCATCAGTCGGCCGGAGCAGCAAAATCTTGCCCTTGATTCGCTCATCCTCCGAGAAGACTTTCAGGAAGTCATCCGAGTTCCACCCTTTTCCGCCGATGAACAGCATCTGAGGCAATTCCGCCTCGTGTCCTTGCTCCAGTAGCGTGACATACGCCTTATAGAGCATTTCCTGATTCTTTCTAGGTTGCAGCGTCCCAACCGTGATGATGAACCGGGATGCGACACCGAGTCTCTGCAGCACCGCCGCATCCGCGGAAGCGCTTGCGCGCGTCGACACGACGTCCGCCTCGGAAATGTCCGAGCCGAATTCGACGTAATCGCTGGGAGGCGTCGGCCAACCATGCGTCTTCTGGAACGAAATGCCGTCGCGTCGCGCCGTCTGACCACCGTAGACGAGATGATCGAAGTTTTCCGACGAATACTTGATGAAAGGCTCGTATGCGTCTGCGGTTTCCTTCATGTGATGGTGCGGAATCAGCATCGGCGTGAAGTCGTAGATGAGCTGGGAAACCGTCACGTTCTTCTTCTGACGCGCCAGCTGCACCGCCTGATGGGATCGCGCCATCTCGTGCGACGGATTCCAGTCGATCGCCGCGAAAAACACGATCGAATTGTCCGGGAACTCTCGCAGCACACTGGGATGATCAGGGCCTGCACCATGCGCGAACGGATGACGGCAGCCGGTTCCGTCGGCTTCATGTTCCTTGTAGAACTCGTGGAAGTGCCGGTAAGACGTCGCCAGGTCATCGCTATTGAACAACCACGCGAGATTATCCGACGAGATTTCGAACATCAAGCCGTTGTGGCAGGCAAAGAAATGCGTATTGGGCGCCAACTCGTGCAAATACCGCGCGTAAGTAAGTTCGGCTCGGATGATGCCCTGCACACCGCCGTGCCAATACAGATACGTCGTGGTCAGATCCATCCAGATCGACGGCTCAGCGTGCGCGGCCGGATGACTCGCCTGATGGTTCGCGATTTTGCTCCGGATCATGCGGGAGGTATCGAGCCACGTCGTCTTGGTCCACTCCTTCGAGATCCGCGATTCACGCTGCAGCAGTGCCTGCGTGTTGTTCGCGTAGAACACGATCTTTTCCGCCCAGGTCGCAACATCCCAAGCCGAAACATATTCGACCAGGTCACGCCCCACTTCGCGCAACGGAGGGTTATCGCTCGCAATGCAGAACTTGCCCTGATCGAGGCTCTCGGGAAGCGTCAGACTCCAACCTTCGTACAGGCTGGGCAACAGGGTGAAAAGACAATTTCGATACAGCGCGGCCAGTTGTTCGTCGGTCGGGGACAATCGAATGATCACCCCCTTGAGACGCGGATCGCGATTGAGCGCATCCAGCAGATCCTCCGACCACCACGGCTTGCCGCAGATCACCAACTGCGGAACCTTGCGCGGATCCTTCTCGAGCGCCATGAGGTAAGCCCGATAAATCGTGTCGTGATTCTTGCGTGGCTCGATCGAGCCCACGGTAATCAGATACGGTCCGGTTATACCGATATCACGCAGGATGGTCCGGTCGTCCTGCGTGCCTTTCGCACGCGTAATGTCCGACCCCAGCTTGATGAAGTCGCTGTGCGGAACGCGCCAGCCACGCTCCTTGAAGATTTCCGTCGCATCGCGCTGGGCCGTCTGCCCACCGTATAGGATGAAATCGACGTTTTCCGCCACCCACTCAAGATACTGCGCGAACTGGTCACGCGTCTGCTTGTCGTACAGATGGCTCGTTCCCTTGCGCAACAGAATGACGTCGTAGACGAGATACGACAGATACACGCCCGGACATTCGTTCTTGAGCCTCGAGAAATAGGCTTCCTTCTGGCTCGTGATCCAGCCGCACGAGAAGATCGCATCGCCAGCGATATACGGATGGAAGAACGGAACGTTGTCGGGTGCAGCAAGGTTCAGGACCTCCGCCAGACAGGGACTGCCGGACGTGTCATTTTGCTCGCTCGAAATCTGGGCGCCGACCGTACGAATATAGGTTTCCGCAACGTTATCGGCATCGAACAACCACTGCATCTTCTCTTGCGGGATTTCAATAAAGCCGCCGCCCCGCTGCATGGAAAAGCGAATGCCCGGATGCACCTTTTTCAACCCATGCGCGACCTCGAGTTCCGCACGAATGATACCCACCACACCGCCACGCCACTCCATCGTCGCGGTCAGGTCCATCCACACTGCCGGCTCGTCGCGCGGCGCCACGACCGGAATGGGAATGACCGGCTTGGGCTCGACCTGCGCGACGGCAGTCTCGTGCACCGGCATGCTCGGTGCATCGAGGTGGGCATCTGCAACACGAACCAACGGTGCAACCGCTGCGGAAAGCGACGGTGATGCATTAGAAGAAAAAAGCTTGCTCAGGAATTTGAATGGCGCAAAGGAAGTGCGCCGATACGTGGCCACCACATCGTCCATACCATCGATACGAACGCTCTTCTGTTGACCTTCCGTCGACAAATACAATTCAGCGAGGATACGCTCCTTCGGCACACCTGAATTCAAGCGCTCCAGATAGTGAGCCCTTCCGCCTTCATCAGGTTCACGACACAGCAACGAAAGATAGGCGCTACGAACAAAATCTTCACCATCGGCCCGCAGCAGGCCTGCGACATTCATATTCATCAAGAGTTCACCAAATTCGAAGCGACACCACTGGGATTAGCAACAAACCGAAATTGAGCACGACCCATTACCCTCTAATTCGATCTCATTTATATGGCGTGCTCCGCATACGAAATCAATAAATTCAAAACAGGTGACTCTCTTATCAACCCTCAAACGCCGCCCGTCCTGCGCCTTTTCTCTCACCACTGTCCGTCTCGAGGAGTTGCGCGCCTTGCGCACAGTAGCCACATCCGCCGTCCCGGCTCGTCAACGCGAATCCGCTGGCATCCGCAGCTTGACACCAGACGAAGCTGCCGCGTCGAGCATCACGGCCTGATGCTGGAAGCAAAACCGGGAAAATCCGTTGTCGAGGCCGGCACGCACATCTACCCCTGCCAGCAGCGATCGGCAATTATAAATCACGCACTCGACGTCGAATACCGCGCAAGTGAAATTTACTTGAATTCCGAACCATCCGCGCAACAGCCCTCCACAATTTGCAGCACAAATACAAAGTTGCGTCACGCGGGATCGAGATTCTTTGCCAGGCTCTAAAAGCACGTCGACATCGGCACGAGCCCTCTATTGCGCCGCCGTGAGCGGTCGGATCGAATCCACCCGAACCGGACGGTCACATTGTTAAAACCAGCCGGGACGGCACCCGGAACTGATGGCACGAGACCTCAAGGCACCGAACCCTCGGTGATCCGGCACATATCCAGCGCTACCGTTACGTTGGCGCCCCATCAAGACAACCCACCGACGTCACTCGAATCGCAACGCAAGCGTTTGCGCCAAATTCACATTGCGACAGAAGGCATGCGGCACGCCTTACCAATCCATCATTTAAATCGAATCGTCGACAAACGTTAAAATTAATAAAATTCCCACATTGAAATCAGCAAAAGGCCGATTTATCGACATCCTTCGGCAAGAAATTTACGATCCGACGGATTGTCAAATCACCGACAACGAGCAATCAATACGGTTCATTCCATTAATGCGACTGTTTGCGATAGAAAAATTCGAATGCGCCCCTTCACGCACCCACACTCCATACCTCTCAACTTAACCAGCGAAATGCAGCTGGCTTGATTTGCTCTCGTGTGGGCACGGCATGATTAAAACATGCCACAAAGCCTCGTGACCTCAATACCCGAATGGACTTTCCGCCATTCAACGATTGTGGTTAAGACGCAGATCGCACGGAGATCCATCACCCGACGCTTGCGCATCGGACACGACAATGACGATGTATGCCCTGTCCGAAAGCGAAGGCAAATTTCAAACGCAGCGAAACAACGTGCATCCGACCGGCACCCTGGCGGCACACAACGAGCGGCGCGCGATACTCACAGCCCCCCCTACCCCTGCCACCTTGTCACCCCCACTCATCGTCAGCCAGGTCATCGTGTTCACCACACACGAATGCGGCGAATGGACAGCCGGTTGTTCGCACCTCCGCACGCATCCCGGGGCGATTCAAACACATCGTATTCGTGCATGCGGCCATGCGTTCCATATATACTCTCGACCGGATTCTTGGTACGGGACGACGCCAAAGCAGGTTCCTGACACCATCAGGGCAATGGGCCACTGGCCACAGTCGGTTGCACAGTGCCCGAAGTCACCACGGCATCGCTTCCAATTCTGAAAGAATGCGTCGACGTGTTCGAGGACAGCGTGGAAAGCAAGAAGTACCGCATCACCGATTGCCAGCCTTGCAGAGGCGCCCCTTCAGTCGCACGGTTGCCCCACTTCGCCGGCACTCTAGAAACCTTTAAGCTCACATGATTGAATCTCAGCACAATACGCCGCTGATCCGATCGATCAGCATTCAGCTACGCGTCATCAGCGCGTTGCTGATGCGGGAAATATTGACACGCTATGGCCGCCACAATGTAGGCTTCCTGTGGATTTTTCTGGAGCCGATGACATTTACAGTCGGCGTCACGACGCTATGGAACCTGGTCAAGGCCGAACACGTCGCATCCATTTCGATTACTGCGTTCGCATTGACCGGCTATTCGGCCGTTCTTGTCTGGCGAAACTGCACCACTCGATGTGCGCTGGCGATCTTGCCGAACCAGAGCCTGCTCTATCACCGCAACGTTCGCGTCGTGGATTTTTTCTGGGCACGCATTCTGCTCGAAATCTCCGGCGCTACGATGTCGTGCATTATTCTGAGCGTCATCTATATCATTGTCGGTTGGATGGATCCTCCGAAGGACATCTCGCTTGTCTTGGCTGGATGGGTATATCTTTCCATTTTCGGGGCAGGATTGGCGCTGACGATTGGATCGCTTACCGAGCGGAGCGAAATGGTCGAGCGGCTCTGGCACACGATCGCCTATCTGGTTTTTCCGCTTTCCGGCTCGGCCTTTATGGTCGAATGGCTCCCCGAGGCGTGGCAAAAATATGCACTTCTCGTGCCCATGGTCAATGGCACCGAAATGCTGCGCGCCGGTTTTTTCGGATCCGTCGTCAAGACGCATTACGATATTACGTACATGGTATTCGTCGACGCGACACTGCTGTTCGTCGGCTTGTTCTTCACGCGCGAAGCGGGAAAGAGAGTGCAGCCCGATTGAGCTATCGGTAATCTCTACGCGATGCCGGGGCACGCGCCACCAATCAAAACATTTCGCGCCCCCGGCGCTCGTGAGCACTGTTGTACCTTCGCCGGCAGATATCCAGCGCGGACCATTTCCTAATCGAAGAACTGCACTGCATCGAGACCGGAGCGCGTATGACCAGGCCGCATCACATGTGCGCTGCGTCACACCGCGGCCACGAACACACCTGCGCCTTTCCCCGCCGCGCACGGCTTCACTGCGTCGACCATGGAGCCACGCTTCACCGCGCTGACGAGCCCATCGATCGTCAGGACACACGACACCAAGCGACCAACCGCGCGGCGTCCCGATGGACATGGACTCGCGGTTTCCGGCCTGTACGCTTCGCGAAGAACTTGGTCAACCCATCCCGCACCGGCACGGAAGCAGAACAGTGTGTGTCAGCGACGTGACGATCAGCCTTTGGATCCGCGAAACAGCGAGAAAAGTCCTGTCTCGACGAGCAAATATGCAGCCTGAATTCCATGCCACATACTTTCAGTCCTTACCGTGTATTATGGCTCTCTTGATAGGCTCGGCAGTCACGGCGGACCTTACGTTTCGACAGAAATGGATCCGGCAGGCCGTGCTCAATTGTACCCGGGCAGTTTGATGGACGTGATTCGAGCGCATTAAAGACTATATCTCGTAGCCCCCCCCAATGAAGGCACGCACGACGCGACATCGCTCAACCTCGAGAAGCCAGCCGACCGCACAAGAGGGAGTTCAGGAACAATAGTTTGTTTTGCAAGAATCGACTTGCGTGAATTTTGCAACATCGATCGGCGATATGCCGGGCTGTTGCTCGTTTTTCAAACATGCGGCCGTTCCGCGATGAACGGCGGTTTTAATGTTCGAGGTATTGGTCTGTGAAAATTGCAATCATTTCGAATTGCCAAGGAGCCAGTCTCGCGGCTTGCATGCGCGAGATGAGCGGAACGCTGGAGCCGCAGTTTTTCCTGCTGACGACGCTGTCGGATGGTTCGGTGACGGTGCCGTGGCTGTTCCAGGAATACGACGTTGTCATCGGGCAGCGATTCATCGAACAGCACATGGCGGACATGCCGCGCGACAAGCTGGTGCTCTTCCCGGATCTGGCATTCGTCGGCCATCACCCTGACATGACCTATCTGCAAGGGAAGCGCATCGGCAGCGACGTTCCCGAGGCAATTCAGGGCCCGATGATGCATTACAACTCGTCGCTCGTGGTTCATGGCTATCTGCGCGGCCTGTCTGCAGACGAGATCGAAGCGCGGTTCACGCGTGAGACTTTCCGGAAGCTCGGATACCTGAACGCCTGGTCGCATGCCGAAAGGGCGCTGCGAGAAGAAATTGCGGCGACCGGCCTGAATCTGCAGGGTGCCGTCGACAAATGGTTGCGCAGCGGCTGCTTTATGCACACGTACAACCATCCGACACTGTCGACGGTGGCCGATGTTGCACGCGCAGTTCTGGAACGCCTCGGCGTGCCCGTGATCAATCAGAATCCCGGACGGTACGCTCACGATCCGCTCGCATTGCTGCCGATCTGGCCGATTTATCCGGAGGTCGCGGAAGCAACGTCCTACCCCGAGTCAGGAGATTACGCGTTCAAGCAGGTTGAGCCGAACGGTGTCATCGGTCTGCGCGCGTTCATCGATGGGTCGCTTGCAACTTACCAGCAATTCGACCGGGATTCGATCATGCCGGTGAATTTCTATCTTGCCGAGTTTGATCGACGGTTGACGGAACCGGCGGCCGACGCTTTCGCGAATCCGTATCGCAACCTGCCAGACCATCAATTCTGGAAAAAGGGTGTTGCAACACCGGCGGCGACCGAGGTCGATCCGGTCGTGTCCGGCAAGTTTTTGGTCGCACAAGACCAGAAGGTCGCGACTGCTGGCAGTTGCTTTGCGCAACACATCGCGCGTACGCTGAGCGCCAATGGCTTCAACTACTTCATCCCGGAGCAAGCGCCCGAGGGGTCAACGAAAGAACAGGCCGCGAGCCGTAATTTTGGCGTATTCTCGGCGCGCTACGGCAACATTTACACGGCACGCCAGCTCGTGCAACTTCTCAAGCGTGTAAGCGGTGAATTCGTACCTCACGACCAGATGTGGCAACGAAAAGACGGGCGCTTCGTCGATCCGTTCCGCCCGCAGATCGAGCCTGAGGGTTTCGGTTCGGAGGAGGAACTCGTTGCATCACGCGCCGAACACTTCGCAGCTGTTCGTACCATGCTCGAGCAGATGGACGTGTTCGTATTCACGCTGGGGCTTACCGAGTCATGGCGCGCGAAATCCGACGGGGCGATTTTCCCGCTCGCACCGGGCGTCGCTGGCGGGTCAATGGATAGCGACAAATACGAGTTCGTCAATTTCTCGGCAGCCGAAGTGATTGCGGACATGAACGAGTTCATCGGCATGCTCAGCGTCATCAATCCGACATGCCGAGTGATCCTGACCGTGTCGCCGGTGCCGCTGATCGCAACATACGAACCGAAGCATGCACTGACGGCGACAACGTACAGCAAGTCGGTACTGCGTGTTGCGGCGGAAGAGCTGAGCACTGCGCATGCCCACGTTGGCTACTTCCCGTCGTTCGAAGTGATCACCGGCAACTACAATCGCGGCGCGTACTTCGATGACGACCTTCGTACGGTGACCGATGCGGGTGTAGCACATGTAATGCGGCTATTCATGAAACACTATGCTGGCGGCGAAACGCATCAGGCCGGCGCGGCGCCTGTCGAGCGGCCCGCAACGACGGCAGCCGACGAGCCAGCTCCCCTGCATCGCAACGTTACAGGCGTCGTCTGTGACGAAGAAGCGATCGCAAACTTCCAGGTCGGCTGAGCTTCTCTTAAGGGCAAGGGCGCGTCGCTATGGCGCCGCTTCCTTGCCCGGCTCGACGCTGTCCGCATCGCACTCGCTCACCGAATCTTCCGCAGGCAAGCAATAAGGCCTGCGCGCCACAATCAACGCATGGAACGCGTCGAGTCCGCTTTCATCGCGTTGTTTTCTTCGCGCAACGCGTACCTCATCAGTCATTCCCCCCTCTTTCGACTTGCAGCATCGGGGCCGGCGCCGACCAGGATGGCTTCTGGCACTACATCCGCTCCCTCCGCATCGTGGTTGCATCATATGTCGCACATGGTGTATATCAGGTTGGCGAACATCATTCGCCGTGAGATCCCGGATGCTGTGTCATGGGCGACGCGTGCCGATTTGACAGGAAATCGAGCGACGACGCATCCGGGTTCACATTTTCGCCATTCGGCGGCGCTACAAGAATGGATGCGGCCGTAGCGACGCACTGCCGGTCCGCTCACCGCCAAACACGTCGATCCAGCTTGGATTTTCCCCCGTCGCTGGAAGCCCGGTTCCCTTACATGCTTCGATGCCATCATCTGACGAGGTGGATCCACTCATGACAGAAACCACGTCTCCCGCAGCACAACCGCTCGACGACTGGCTGCATCGCGTACCCAACGATCTTTCCATCAGCCGGCACGGTGCATCGAAAATACTGGTTATCGGGTCATGTTTCTCGGAATTGCTCGCGCCCTACGCCGCGTTCGCATTCGAAGGCGCGAAAGTCGACTACATCCCCTACAATTTTGCAGGCCAGCTGCCGCCCAGCCCGCCGCATCCGATCGAAGAATACGCATTTCAGCTCATCGTGCTTCCAATGCGCACCGTCGCGCCGGAAACGATGACGGCACACCTGAACTATCAGAATCCGCAGAGCTACGTCGATACGTTCACCGAGTCTCGACAACGTCTTTTGCAACTGCTGAGCGGCGCATTGAGCTACAACGATTCGCAGCAGATCCTGACATTCGTCGCGAACTTCCTAGTTCCTCAGCAGAACGCCATGGGACGCATGTTGCCGCGATACGATCTGCGCAATCCCGTGTTCTACACCGAGAAGCTGAACGAACTGATCGCCGAAGAGATTGCCGCACGCCCAAATACCTACACGATCGACATCGACTCCATTTCGGCGACGATCGGCAAGAAATACATTCAAGATGACAGCATCTGGGTGCACGCGCACGGCACGATGATCTTCGATTTCGACTACCCACTCGACAGTCAACGCATCGAACCGCCCGCGCAATATAGTCAACAATACGAAGTCAAGACGAGCCAGTTTTGCGCGGCCGTATGGCATGAGCTGCGGGCGATGTACACGTCCGCGAGACAAATCGACTCCGTCAAGCTCATCATCGTCGACCTCGACGATACGCTGTGGCGAGGCGTGATCGCCGAAGAGGGTATTCGCTTCAACGCCATCGAAGGCTATCCGCTCGGCTTCATCGAAGCCCTTCAATTCCTGAAACGCCGCGGCATCTTGCTTGCCATCGCGAGCAAGAACGACGAACAACGCATCGGAGAATTGTGGGGTACGGAGGGCTTCGTCGGAGGCGTGATCTCGATGTCCGATTTCGCGTCGATCAAGATTAACTGGAAAACAAAGGTTGAAAACGTCCAGGAAATTCTCGCTGAAACGAATCTGCTTCCGAGAAACGTTGTCTTCATCGATGACAATCCGGTCGAGCGGGCCGCCGTGGCAGAGGCGTTTCCAGGCATGCGGGTTCTCGGCAGCGATATCTATCGTCTGCGCCGCGTGCTTCTCTGGTCCGGCGAAACACAGGTTGCGCACGTCTCCGACGAATCCGGCCGCCGCACTGAAATGATTCAGGCTCAGATCAAGCGCGAAAATGCTCGTGCGAAAATGAGTCGCGATGAATTCCTGCAATCTCTGCAAGTAAAGGTAACGGTACATCACGTGACGAATACAAGCGATGCCAGATTCACGCGTGCGTTCGAATTGGTCAACAAATCCAACCAGTTCAATACGACGGGGCGCCGATGGTCATTCGACGAGTGCGCTCGCGCATTCGATACCGGCACGATGATGCATGTCGCACACGTGATCGACAAGTACACGGACTACGGCCTCGTCGCCGTCGCGATCGTGCAGAACGAGCGTATCGAACAGTATGTCATGAGCTGCCGCGTCTTCGGACTCGGTGTCGAGCAATCCCTGTTGGCCGCTATCACGTCGGCGATTCACACACATTCCGATGCGGTCGGTCGCGTCGTCGAAACACCGGCGAACGCGCTTGGTCGAGTGGTCTATTCGACATGTGGTTTCACCGAAGTAACGCCTGGAACATGGGTTCTGTCACGCCAGCAGCGACTCGCAGCGCCACAGCACGTCACCTTCTCGGTCGCCGAGCCGACCGCCGTCTAACTCCGCAACAGGAGATGTGCCGTCGAGCGTTGTCTCTCGAGTTTAGACGCGACCGCCGTCAGCAAGCATGCGAACGATCGCGCATGCGACATGTCGGCACGGCTTCCATCTGATCGACACCGGGAAGGCAATTGTCGAACGCCTCACGATCATCGGGTTGCCAATATCATTTACCCTGACAATCCCTGACAGTCCAACGACTCGCCCCGGTTGCTGTGCCGCCGTCGCACCGGTATAACTGCGCAGCCACGCGCACATCGCGCCCCGATCCCCTATCCGGAGAACGCATGATCGATCTCGCCACAGCCCAGCAATTCCTGATGACCCGCGGTCTCGACTTCGGCCTCAACCTCCTCGCCGCGATCGTCTTGTGGTTCGTCGGCCGCTGGGCGATCCGCATCGGTACCCGCCTGCTCGGCAAGGTCGTGCGCCGCAGCGGCAAGGTCGACCCGACACTGACCGACTACCTGACGTCCGTCGTCGGCGTGCTGCTGACGATCCTCCTGATCCTCGCGATCCTGCAGATCTTCGGTGTGCAGACGACCTCGTTCGCCGCGTTGCTCGCCGGCCTCGGCCTCGCGATCGGTACCGCCTGGGGCGGCCTGCTCGCGCACTTCGCCGCAGGCGTGTTTATGCAGGTGCTGCGTCCGTTCAAGATCGGCGACGTGATCAACGCGGGCGGCGTCACGGGCACGGTCAAGGAGCTCGGCCTGTTCGGCACGACGATCGTCACGCCCGACAACATCGTGACGATCGTCGGCAACAACAAGATCTTCTCGGACAACATCGCGAACTACAGTGCCACGCCGCACCGCCGCGTCGACCTGACCGCGAAGATCGCGAACAGCGTCGATGCGGTCGACGCGATCAACCGCCTGAAGACGTCGATCCAGCAGATCCCGAACGTGCTGACCACTCCGGCGCCGGACGTCGGCGTGCTGCAGTTCACGCCGGAAGGCCCGCTGCTGTTCGTGCGCCCGTCCACGGCACCCGAGAACTACTGGCAGGTGTATTGCGACACCAACCGCGTGATCATCGAGACGTTCCGCGACGCGCAATACCCGACGCCCGAAACCCCGATCTCGCATCGCAACGCGTAACGGCGTCGCCGGACGAAAAAAAAGCGTGGCACCCGCCACGCTTTTTTTACTGCACCGAGACGAGAACGAAACGCTCCCGCTCAGCGCCCGCCCGCCTTCGGCGCATTATCCGACTGCTTCCCCCGCACCAGCTTCCACACCGCGCCAAGCGCGACCGGCACGACCGCCGCTCCGATCCCGACCAGCACGATCACGTTCAGGTACTGGCGAATGAACGGGATGTTGCCGAAGAAATAGCCGAGCAGCACGAGCAGCAGCACCCACACCAGCGCACCGATCACGTTGAAAAGCTGAAAACGTGCGGCGCTCATCGACGATGCCCCCGCCACGAACGGCGCGAACGTCCGCACGACCGGAATGAAGCGCGCGAGCACGATCGTCTTGCCGCCGTGCTTGTCGTAGAACGAGTGGGTCTTCTGCAGCGCGGCGCGATCGAGGAAGCGCTCGAGCACCGGGATATGCGTATTGAATACCTTCGGGCCGACCCAGCGGCCGATCAGGTAGTTCACGGTATTGCCGGAAATCGCCGCGACCAGCAGCAGCACGATCAGCAGGCCGACATTCATTTCGCCCGTCGCCGCGAACGCGCCGCCGATGAACAGCAGCGAATCGCCGGGCAGGAACGGAAACACGACGAGCCCCGTCTCGCAGAACACGATCAGGAACAGCACGAGATAAACCCACGCGCCGTACTGCCGGATGAAATCGCCGAGGAAGGCGTCGATATGCAGGACAAGGTTGACGAAATGAAGCAGCGTATCCAAATGCGATTCCTCGAAGGCGATAGGGCCGGAACGGCCGAAAAGGCTGAAGCGCCCACCGGTCAAGGCCGGGCGTGTTACGGACCCATGATACCGAAACTCCCTTAAGGCTCCGTGAAAAAACGTAACCGCCGGTCGCCCCGGCACGCATTCGCCGCCTCGCTATAATTCGGCCATGTCCGATATCACCGAAACGGCCGCGGGCGCCGCGCCCGCCCCTGCTCCGCGCCCGCTGCGCGCAATCCAGCCCCTGCCCGACCAGCTGATCAGCCAGATCGCCGCCGGCGAGGTCGTCGAACGCCCGGCGTCGGTCGTCAAGGAACTGCTCGAAAACGCGATGGACGCCGGCGCCAGCACGCTGCGCATCGTGCTGGAAGAAGGCGGCGTCAAGCGCATCTCGATCACCGACGACGGCTGCGGGATTCCGCCGGACGAGCTGGCGCTCGCACTGATGCGCCATGCGACCAGCAAGATCCGCTCGCTCGAGGAGCTCGAGGCGGTCGCGACGCTCGGGTTCCGCGGCGAAGCGCTCGCGTCGATCGCGTCGGTCGCCGAGATGTCGATCACGAGCCGGACGGCCGATGCCGCGCATGCGATGAAGATCGACGCGCAGACGGGCGTGCTGTCGCCGGCCGCCGGCGCGACCGGCACGACGATCGAGGTGCGCGAGCTGTACTTCAACACGCCCGCGCGGCGCAAGTTCCTGAAGAGCGAGCAGACCGAGTTCGGCCACTGCCTGGAAATGATTCGCCGCGCGGCGCTCGCGCGGCCGGACGTCGCGATCTCGGTGCTGCACAACGGCAAGGCGGTCGAACACTGGAACGCGACCGAGCCGGCGCAGCGCGTCGCGAAGATCCTCGGCGACAGCTTCGCGACCGCGCACCTGCCGCTCGACGAGCAGGCCGGCCCGCTCGCGGTCTACGGCTGCGCCGGCCTGCCGACCGCAAGCCGCGGTCGCGCCGACCAGCAATACTTCTTCGTCAACGGCCGCTTCGTGCGCGACAAGCTGCTGACGCACGCAGTGCGCGCGGCCTACGAGGACGTGCTGCACGGCGACCGCTACCCGTCGTATGTGCTGTTTCTTGACCTGCCGCCCGAAGCCGTCGACGTGAACGTGCACCCGTCGAAGATCGAGGTGCGCTTCCGCGATTCGCGCTCGATCCACCAATATGTTTTCCATGCGGTCCAGCGCGCGTTGGCGCGCCACGCGGGCGCGTCGCCGGAAACCACGGCGGGCGGCCATGCCGCACATATCGAACCGACGCCACGCGGGCCTTCTTCGTTCCTGGACACACCGCTCGGGCAGAGCCAGGGCCACGCAACCGGCAACGGCGGTAGCGGCTTCTCGTCGCCGTCGTCGTCCTCGTCGTCGGGCAACACATGGATGCGTCAGGCGCGGATGACCCAGGGCACGCTGCCCGTTGCGCAGCCGCTCGCGCTCTATGACGCGCTGTTCGGCCGCAAGGATACGGGCGCCGGCACGCCGGACGGCACGACGACCCTCGCACGCGATTCGGCCGACGCGCCGATCGCACCGCTGTCGGGCTTCACCGCATCGCCGATCGCCGCGACCACGCACGACGAGCAGCCGCTTGGCTTCGCGCTGGGCCAGATCCACGGCATTTACGTGCTCGCGCAGAATGCGCACGGCCTCGTGATCGTCGACATGCACGCGGCGCACGAGCGGATCCTGTACGAACAGTTCAAGAACGCGCTCGCCGACCGCTCGGTCGCCGTGCAGGTGCTGCTGCTGCCGATCTCGATGACGGCCACGCCGGTCGAGATCGGGACGGTCGAGGAAGAGCGCGACACGCTCGAATCGCTCGGCTTCGACCTGGCGGTGCTGTCGCCGACGACGCTCGCGATCCGCGCGGTCCCGGCGCTACTGAAGGATGCCGACCTGCAGTCGCTCGCGCGCGCGGTGCTCGCCGATCTGCACGCGTTCGGCGGCTCGCGCGTGCTCACCGAGCGTCAGCACGAACTGCTCGGCACGCTCGCGTGCCACCACGCGGTGCGCGCGAACCGGCGCCTGACGCTCGACGAGATGAACGCGCTGCTGCGGCAGATGGAAGCGACCGAACGCGCGGACCAGTGCAATCACGGCCGGCCGACGTGGTATCAGCTCACGCTGAACGACCTCGACCGCCTCTTCATGCGCGGACAATGAGCGCAGCACAGCACGCCAACCCCAGCCCGACGACGATCGCCTGCCTGCTCGGCCCCACCGCATCGGGCAAGACAGCCGCGGCGCTGGCGCTCGCCGCGCGCCGCCCGATCGAGATCGTCAGCGTCGATTCGGCGCTCGTCTACCGCGACATGGATATCGGTACCGCGAAGCCTTCGCTCGACGAGCGCGCGAGCGTGCCGCATCACCTGATCGACATCATCGATCCGGCCGACGCGTATTCGGCCGCGAGTTTCCGCGCGGACACGTTGCGCCTGATCGGCGAGATCGCCGCGCGCGGCCGCACGCCGCTGCTCGCGGGCGGCACGATGCTGTACTACAAGGCGCTGACGCAGGGACTCAACGACCTGCCGGGCGCCGATCCGGACGTGCGCGCGACGCTCGATGCCGAAGCCGAGCGCGATGGCTGGCCCGCGCTGCACGCGCGGCTCGCGCAGGTCGATCCCGACACGGCCGCGCGACTCGCGCCGAACGATTCGCAGCGGATCCAGCGTGCGCTCGAAGTGTTCATGCTGAGCGGGCAGCCGATGTCGGTGCTGCTTGCCGCGCCGCGCCGCACCGACGATGCGGCCGCCGCTTACCGCTTCGTGCCGGTCGCGCTCGAACCGTCGGATCGCGCGGTATTGCACAAACGGATCGCGCAGCGCTTCGACGCAATGCTGGACGCGGGCTTCATCGACGAAGTCGAACGGCTGCGCCGTCGCGAGGATCTCCATCCCGACCTGCCGTCGATGCGCTGCGTCGGCTACCGGCAGGCGTGGGAATTCCTCGACGGCGATACCGATTACCGGACGATGCGCGACAAGGGCATCTTCGCGACGCGCCAGCTCTGCAAGCGCCAGATCACCTGGCTGCGCGCGATGCCGGAGCGGATCGTCGTCGACTGCATCGCGCCGGACTCGACGGCCCGCGCACTCGACGCGCTCGAACGCGTGCTCGACGGCCGCACGCCGGACTGACCGCGTCAGCCGCGCTCGCGCACTGCTAGATGCGCGCGGGCGCCGTCGACGATCAAGGCGACGCCGCGCTCGAACGCTTCATCGCCGCCGCGCGCGCGCAGCGCGGCCCAGCCCTTCGCGAGCAGCGGATACTCGGCCGCGTCCGGCAGCGGCGCATCGGCGTCGCCGTCCGCTTCCGCCTGCTCTTCCAGCACCCATCCAACCACGAAGCGGCCCAGCGCATACATCACGTCGACCGCCTCGTCCGGCGCGAAACCCGCGTCGCCGAGCAGCGCGACCTTGCGTTCGATCGAGCCGAAATGCAGCGCGCGCGGCCGCGTACCGGCATGCAGGCGCGCACCGTCGCGATAGGCCAGCAGCGCACGACGGAAACTGCGCGCGTTGTCCAAAAGCCACGCATCCCACGCTTCGCCCTGCCGCGGCAGCGACGCATCGTGACGCTCGAGCATGATCGCCTCGGCCATCGCATCGAGCAGTTCGCCCTTGTTCCTGAAATGCCAGTAAAGCGTCGGCGACTGCACGCCGAGCCGCTCGGCGAGCTTCCGCGTCGACAGCCCGTCGATGCCGACTTCGTCGAGCAGCTCGAGCGCCGCGCGCAATACCGTGTCGCGCGTCAGCCGCGCCCCTGTGTCCTTCATCTCTATCACCGATAGGGAAAGCTGTGGAATAATTGCCACTCTATCACCGATAGAGTCACGCTCTTGAATCCGTCCCTGATTGCCATCCTGGCCACGGTCCTGCTCGACGCGATCGGCGTCGGGATCGTGATGCCGATCCTGCCCGGGCTGCTGCGCTCGCTCGCCGACGCAGGCAGCACCGACACCCATTACGGGATCCTGCTCGCGCTGTACGCGTTCGCGCAGTTCCTGTGCGCCCCACTGCTCGGCGCGCTGAGCGACCGCTTCGGCCGCCGGCCCGTCCTGCTCGCGTCGCTCGCGGGCGCCGCGCTCGACTACCTGCTGATGGCGCTCGCGCCGACCCTCGCGTGGCTTTACGTGGGGCGGCTGATCGCGGGCATCACCGGCGCGAACGTCGCGGTCGCGACTGCCTATGTCACCGACGTCACCGCCGAACCCGATCGAGCACGACGCTTCGGCCAGCTCGGCGCGATGATGGGCATCGGCTTCATCGCGGGTCCGCTGATCGGCGGCCTGCTCGGCGCGCTACACCTGCGCGCACCGTTCGTCGCGGCCGCCGTGCTCAATGCGCTCAATCTCGTGCTCGTCTGGCGCGCGCTGCCGGAATCACGACCGCGTTCGGCCCGCGAAAGCCATGCGGTTGGCGCACTCAATCCGTTCGCGAGCCTGCGCCGCCTGACCGGCGCGCCCGCGCTCGCACCGCTGATCGGCATTTACGTGATCGTGGCGCTGGTGTCGCAGGCGCCGGCGACACTGTGGATCCTGTATGGCCAGGCGCATTTCGGCTGGTCGACGCCGATCGCGGGGCTGTCGCTGGCGGGCTACGGCGCGTGTCACGCACTCGCGCAGGCATTCGCGATCGGGCCGCTGATCGCGCAACTCGGCGAGCGCCGCGCGCTGGCTCTGGGCCTCGCGGGTGACGCGCTCGGGCTCGCGGCGATCGCATTCGCGACCGCCGCGTGGGTGCCGTTCGCGCTGCTGCCGCTGTTCGCGGCAGGCGGCATGACGCTGCCGGCCCTGCAGGCGATGCTCGCGCGGCAGGTCGACGATGCGCGCCAGGGTGAACTGCAAGGCGCGCTCGCGAGCGTGGCGAGCCTGATCGGCGTCGCGGGGCCGCCGGTCGTCACCGCGACCTACGCGGCGACACGCGCGACGTGGCCGGGGCTCGTCTGGGCCGCGGCCGCACTGCTTTATCTGCTCGTCCCGCCGTTGCTGGCCGGTGCACGCGCCGCGAACTCAGGCGCACCGCGCCCGTCGGCATGAAAAAAAGCCGCCCGGATCGACTCCGGGCGGCTTTCCTTGCTGCATCTGCTGCAGGCAGTGCGTCAGACCACGACCGTCTGCGCCTCGCCTTCGCGGGTCGCACGCACGGTGCCGATCTTCCACACCTGTTCGCCGGCGGCGGTCAGGTCGGCGATCGCTGCGTCGGCATCGGCCGCCGACACGATCACGGCCATGCCGATGCCGCAGTTGAACACGCGGTGCATTTCCGCATCGGCGACACCGCCGTGTTCCTGCAGCCACTTGAACAGCGGCGGCAGCGGCCAGGCGTTCTGGTCGAGCTCGGCGGTGAGGCCTTCGCGCAGCACGCGCGGGATGTTCTCGACGAGACCGCCGCCCGTGATGTGCGCCATGCCCTTCACCGACAGCTTCTGCATCAGCGCGAGCAGCGGCTTCACGTAGATGCGCGTGGGTGCCATCAGCGCGTCGGCCAGCGAGCGGCCGTGGAAATCGGCCGACAGGTCGGGGTTCGCGCGCTCGATGATCTTGCGCACGAGCGAGAAGCCGTTCGAGTGGATGCCGCTCGATGCGAGGCCCAGCACAACGTCGCCCTCGGCGATCGTGCTGCCGTCGATGATCTTGCTCTTCTCGACCGCGCCGACCGCGAAGCCGGCCAGGTCGTATTCGCCGTCCGGGTACATGCCCGGCATTTCGGCGGTTTCACCGCCGATCAGCGCGCAGCCCGACAGTTCGCAACCCTGCGCGATGCCCTTGACGACCGTTGCCGCGGTGTCGACGTCGAGCTTGCCGCACGCGAAGTAGTCGAGGAAGAACAGCGGCTCGGCGCCCTGCACGAGGATGTCGTTCACGCTCATCGCGACGAGATCCTGGCCGACGGTGTCGTGTTTGTTCAGATGAAACGCCAGCTTGAGCTTGGTGCCCACGCCGTCGGTGCCCGATACGAGCACGGGCTCCTTGTACTTCTTCGGCACTTCGAACAGCGCGCCGAACCCGCCGATGCCGCCGAGCACGCCGTCGCGCAGGGTTTTCTTCGCAAAAGGCTTGATCTTGTCGATGAGTGCGTCGCCTGCGTCGATGTCGACACCTGCGTCGCGATAGGACAGACCCTGAGCGTCGGGAGCGGATTTCGGAGGATTCATGGGGGAATGCGAGAAGGTCGGTAAAATGCGATTTTACCCGAAGCCGGCCCGTTGGCCGGAATTCCCAGCACCGAATCGTCAGGGATTGCATCTTGGTCAACACGTCCCCGTTTTCATCGCCGAGCGAACCGCGCCGAAACCGGCGTGGCGCCGTGCGTGCGGCCGCGCGTGAAGCCCGTGAAGACGCAAGCCCCGGCGCGTGCCCGGCGTACGGCGCGCGTATTTTCAACCGACCCGCATTGTGACTGTTGTGTCTCGTCAACTGACGCTCGATCTCGGCACGCCGCCGCCCGCCACGTTCGACAACTTCATCATGAACGAGGAGAACGACGAGCTCATCTCGCGCCTGCAGAAGCTCGACCTCGCGCTCGCGGCGGGCCCCGTGCCGGACCGGTCGTTCTACATCTGGGGCGAGCCCGGCTGCGGCCGCACCCATCTGCTGCAGGCGCTCGTGAGCGACGCGTCGTACGGCTATGCGCGCTACCTGACGCCGCAGAGCCCGCTCGGCGCGTTCACGTTCGACCCGCGCATCGGCATCTACGCGATCGACGATTGCGACCGGATGAGCGACACGCAGCAGGTCGCGCTGTTCAACCTGTTCAACGAAGTGCGCGCGCACCCGTCGAGCGCGTTCGTCGCGGCGGGCCCCGCGGCGCCGCTCGCGCTCGACGTGCGCGAGGATCTCCGCACGCGCCTCGGCTGGGGGCTCGTGTTCCACCTGTCGCCGCCGTCCGACGCCGGCAAGATCGCCGTGCTCAAGCTCGCGGCGAAGGAGCGCGGGATCGCGCTCACCGACGACATCGCCGCCTACCTGCTGACCCATTTCCGCCGCGACATGCCGAGCCTGATGGCGCTGCTCGACGCGCTCGATCGCTTTTCGCTCGAGCAGAAACGCGCCGTCACGCTGCCGTTGCTGCGCCGCATGCTGGCGCGTCCCGGCGACGACATCACACCACCGGGCACGGGCCCGAACCGCTTCGAGTAAAATGCGCTTCCATGACTAATCTGGCACTCTTTGACCTCGATCACACGTTGATCCCGACCGATAGCGACCACGAATGGGGCCGCTTCATGGTGAAGCTCGGCATCGTCGACGCGGAAAGCTTCTCGCGTCAGAACGATCAGTTCTTCGCCGACTACAAGGCCGGCAAGCTCGACATCCACGCGTACCTCACGGCGATGATCACGCCGCTCGCGAAGTATTCGCGCGCGCAGCTGGCCGAATGGCACGATCAGTACATGCACGAGGTGATCCGGCCCGCCATGACACCCGCCGCGCTCGAGCTCGTGCGCAAGCACCTCGATGCGGGCGACCTGTGCTGCGTGGTGACGGCGACCAACGAATTCATCACGCGCCCGATCGCGTCCGCGTTCGGTGTCGACACGCTGATCGCCTGCGAGGTCGAAACGACCGACGGGCATCCCGATTCGCCGTACACGGGCCGGCCGACCGGCACGCCGAGCTATCGCGAAGGCAAGATCGTGCGGACCGAAGCGTGGCTCGCGTCGCTCGGCAAGCAATGGAGCGACTTCCCGCACACCTATTTCTACAGCGACTCGCACAACGACATCCCGTTGCTCGAGAAAGTCACCGACCCGATCGCGACCAACCCTGACGACACGCTGCGTGCGCATGCAAGCAACCGCGGCTGGCGCATCCTCGATCTCTTCTGAACGTCGTGATCAAAAAATTCATCCGCAAGCTGCTCGGCCAGGACGAAACCGAGCAAACGTCTCCCGCAACGGCTCCGGCCGACGAAGCGGCCCCTGCTACCCCGCGCGCCCCGAAGGGCGCCCGCGGCGGCGGCGCGAAAAAACCGCGCAGCAACCATGAACCGACCGTCGTGCCGGCCAGCGTGCACGGCATCAATCCGGCGCTGATCTCGAAGAACGCCGTGCGCGTGACCGACACGCTGCAGCAGGCGGGCTTCCGTGCCTTCATCGTCGGCGGAGCGGTACGCGACCTGCTGCTCGGCATCGCGCCGAAGGACTTCGACGTCGCGACCGACGCAACGCCGACCGAGGTGCAGCGCCTGTTCCGCCGCGCACGCCTGATCGGCCGCCGCTTCCAGATCGTGCACGTGCAGTTCGGCCAGGAGCTGATCGAGGTGTCGACGTTCCGCGCGCTGGTCGATGCGCCGCCCGAGGCGGCCGCTGCCGAGCCGCCGAAGCGCCTGAAGCGCGACGAACTCGATCGCCGCACGCACGCGGTGGACGCGAGCGGCCGCGTGCTGCGCGACAACGTGTGGGGCGAGCAGCACGAAGACGCCGCGCGCCGCGACTTCACGATCAACGCGATGTACTACGACCCGTCGACACAGACGGTGCTCGACTACCACGACGGGATGGCCGACGTGCGCGCCCGCCTGTTGCGGATGATCGGCGATCCGGCCACGCGCTTCCGCGAGGATCCGGTGCGGATGCTGCGCGTCGTGCGCTTCGCGGCCAAGCTCGGTTTCGAGATCGAGCCGCATACGCGCGAACCGATCAACGCGCTCGCCGACCTGATCAACAACGTGCCGGCCGCGCGCCTGTTCGACGAAATGCTGAAGCTGCTGCTGTCGGGCCACGCACTCGCGTGCCTGACGCGGCTGCGCAAGGAGGGCCTGCACCACGGGCTGCTGCCGCTGCTCGACGTGGTGCTCGAACAGCCGCAGGGCGAGAAGTTCATCACGCTCGCGCTGAACAACACCGATGCACGCGTGCGCGCCGGCAAGCCGGTCTCGCCGGGCTTCCTGTTCGCGACGCTGCTGTGGCACGACATGCGCCAGCGCTTCGAGCAATACACGGCCGAAGGTGAAATTCCGGTGCCGGCACTCCATCGCGCGATGGACGACGTGCTCGACATGCAGACCGAGAAACTCGCGATCCACAAGCGTTACTCGGCCGACATGCGCGAGATCTGGGGCCTGCAGTTGCGCCTCGAGAAACGCTCGGGCCGCAGCGCGATGCGGCTGCTGGAACACCAAAGGTTTAGAGCGGGGTATGATTTCCTCCTGTTACGCTGCGAATCCGGCGAGCTCGATGCGGAAGTCGGACAGTGGTGGACGGATTTCATCGAAGGCGACGCGGCCGCTCGCGAGGCATTGCTGACGCAGGGCGGCACGAAGGAAAAATCGCCCCGCAAGCGGCGCCGCCGCGGCGGCGTGCGAAACCGCAAGCCGGGTGAAGGTGCCGCCGAGCCGGCACCGGACGCCTCGGGCGGTTCCGACGACTGACGCGCTCGCCGGCGAACGACGTAGGAAGTGATGCCATGACGGTTGCATATATCGGACTGGGGGCGAATCTCGGCGATGCGCGCCAGACCCTGAAGGACGCGGTGGTGTGCCTTGCGCAGCAGCGCACCATCTCGATCCTCGGCAAATCGAGCCTGTATCGCACGGCGCCCTTCGAAGCGGGCGGCGACGACTACTACAATTGCGTCGTCAAGCTCGACACGACGCTGTCGGCCCGCGAGCTGCTCGCGCTGTGCCAGAAGATCGAACATCACTTCGGCCGCGAGCGCCCGTATCGCAATGCGCCGCGCACGCTCGATCTCGACATCCTGCTGTTCGGCGACGATTCGATCGACGAGCCCGACCTGATCGTCCCGCATCCGCGCCTCACCGACCGTGCGTTCGCGCTCGTGCCGCTCGTCGAGATCGAGCCGGCACTCGACATCCCCGCTCGCGGCCGAGCCGACACCTTCCTTGCCGCCGTCGCGGACCAGCGCGTCGAGAAGGTGCAGACCTGCCAGTGCCTGATGCAGAAGGCGCTCGCTGCCAGCGAAGACGCCGACAAGAACCGCTGCCGATGACCCCGACTCCCCTTACCGTCACCGCGCCCGACCTGCGCGCCCCGCACCGCTATCTCGTGATCGAAGGCCCGATCGGCGTCGGCAAGACGACGCTCGCGCGCCTGCTCGGCGAACGCTGGTCGATGCAGACGCTGCTCGAGCGCCCGCAGGACAACCCGTTCCTCGAACGCTTCTATCGCGACACCGCGCGCTACGCGCTGCCCGTGCAGCTATCGTTCGCGCTGCAGCGCGCGCAGCAGGCCCGCGAACTGATCGGTGCGCTCGACACGGGCCGCCCGGTCATCGCCGATTTCATGCCGCAGAAGAACGACATCTTCGCGCGGCTGAACCTGCCGGAAGACGAGTGGCAGCTCTACCGCTCGGTCGCGACGCACGTGGACGTGCCGCAGGCACCGTCGCCCGACCTCGTCGTCTACCTGCAGGCGAGCCCCGAAGTGCTGTTCTCGCGCATCCAGAAGCGCGGGCTGCCGATGGAGCTGCAGATCAGCGATGCGTACCTGCGCTCGCTCGTCGACGCGTACAACGAATTCTTCTACCACTACGACCGCACGCCGGTGCTGACGGTCGCCGCCGAACACCTGAATCCGCTGGATTCCCCCGAAGATCTCGCCCTGCTGGTCGAGCGCATCGAGACGATGCGCGGCCGCAAGGAATTCTTCGTCAAGGGCGAGACGACGCGCTGACGCGTCCTCGCCTGTCGTTCCACCCCCATTCGAACCGGATTTCCCATGACCTATCTCCAGGAATCGAGCCGGCCTGCCGTCACGGTGCCCAAGCTGCAGGCAATGCGCGACGCCGGCGAGAAGATCGCGATGCTCACCTGCTACGACGCGAGCTTTGCCGCACTGCTCGACCGTTCGGGCGTCGACGTGCTGCTGATCGGCGATTCGCTCGGCAACGTGCTGCAGGGCCACACGACCACGCTGCCCGTGTCGCTCGACGACATCGCGTATCACACCGCCTGTGTCGCCCGTGCGCAGCCGCGCGCGCTGATCATGGCCGACCTGCCGTTCGGCACGTACGGCACGCCGGCGGAGGCATTCGCAAGCAGCGTCAAGCTGATGCGCGCCGGGGCGCAGATGGTCAAGCTCGAAGGCGGCGAATGGCTCGCCGAGACGATCCGCTTCCTCGTCGAGCGCGCGGTGCCCGTGTGTGCGCACGTGGGCCTCACGCCGCAGTCGGTGCATGCGTTCGGTGGCTTCAAGGTGCAGGGCAAGACCGAAGCCGGTGCGGCGCAACTGCTGCGCGACGCGCGTGCGGTCGAAGCGGCCGGTGCGCAGGTCGTCCTGCTCGAAGCCGTGCCGACACTGATCGGTTCCGAAGTCACGCAGATGCTGCGCGTGCCGACGATCGGCATCGGCGCAGGCGCCGACTGCTCGGGCCAGGTGCTCGTGCTGCACGACATGCTCGGCGTGTTCCCCGGCAAGCGGCCGCGCTTCGTGAAGGATTTCATGCAGGGCGAGCCGAACATCCAGGCGGCCGTCGAAGCGTATGTGCGCGCGGTGAAGGACGGTTCGTTCCCCGGCCCCGAGCATTCGTTCTGACGTCCGGCGCGGTGCCGGCGATGCGTTCGCCGGCGCCTCGATGAAAAAAACGCGGCGCCCTTTGCGGGGCGCCGCGTTTTTTCTTTCTCACGCTGCCGGCAGCGGTCGATTATCCGCCGGTTACTTCAGTACCGCGTCGAGCGCGCCGCGCAGCGCATTGGTCAGCAGCAGCGCCTCCGCACGCGCGAGATCGTCGCGGGTCACGACCCGCTCCGTCGCGCCGAACGCACGATCGTCGAGCAGCACGCCACGCATCACGCCCGGCAGCACGCCGGACTCGAGCGGCGGCGTCACCCACTGGCCATCGAGCTTCACGAACAGGTTCGAGCGCCCGCCTTCCGTCACCTCGCCGCGCTCGTTGACGAACAGCATGTCGAAGCCGCCGAGCGCCTCCGCCGCCTGCCACGCGCGATCGTATTCGGCGCGGCGCGTGGTCTTGTGCAGCAGCAGCGCATCGCCCGCACGGGTCGGCTCGAAGCCGTGCGCGGACGCCAGCAGCACGCCGACCGGCCCCGCCGGCAGCGGCTTGAGCGGTGCCGCGATGATCTCGATCGTGCCGTCCTTCGCGAGTGCGAGCTTCATCCGGTACGCGCCGTCGCCGTCGAGCGCCGCGCAGCGCGCGTCGATCTCGCGACGTAACGCATCGGCGTCGAAGCGGAAGCCGAACGCATCCGCGCTACGCTGCAGCCGCGCGAGATGACGATCGAGATGCCGGATGCCGTCCGCACGCGTGGCGGCCGTCGTTTCGAACAGCTGGAAGCCGGGATCGGCGTCCGTCAGGAATCGCGCTTTCAATTCGCACTCCGCATATTCGTCGGCTGCAACGCTGTCGAGCACGATGCCCGCGCCGACGCCCATCGTGCCGCGGCGCCGGGCGGCGATCACCGTTGTCGGATGGCGTGCTTCGGCGTCGGCCACACCGGCGCTGCCATCACCTTCGCTGTCGTCACCATCACTGGCAGCATCGAGCGTCAGCGTACGGATCGCGACCGACAGGCAGAAATCACCGCAACCGGCCAGGCGATCGCCCGGCGCGTCGGAATCGGCGCGTTGCTTCGCAGCGTCAAGCCAGCCGATCGCGCCCGTATAGAGCCCGCGTGGCGTCGATTCGATCGCGTCGATCAGTTCCATCGTCTTGTGCTTCGGCGCGCCCGTGATCGATCCGCACGGAAACAGCGCACGCAGCGTCTGCGCGAACGTCGTCCCGGCGCGCCAGCCTGCCTCGACCGTCGACGTCATCTGCCACACCGACGCATACGGCTCGACGGAGAACAGCGCCGGCACGCGAACCGTGCCGGTGCGCGCGATCCGCGACACGTCGTTGCGCAGCAGGTCGACGATCATCACGTTTTCCGCGCGGTTCTTCGGGTCGTTCGCGAGGAACGTGGCCGCCGCCGCATCGTCGCGAGGGTCGGCCGAACGCGGTGCCGTGCCCTTCATCGGCCGCGCGCGCAGCACGTCTCCGTGCTTCTCGACGAACAGCTCGGGCGAGCACGACACGACCCACGTCCCGTCGGGCAACGCGATCAGCGCGCCGTAGCGCACGGGCTGGCGCGCACGCAGCCGCCGGTACAGCGCGAGCGGCGTGCCGAACACGTCGAAGTTCAGCCGGTACGTGTAGTTGACCTGATACGAATCGCCCGCGCGCAGCGCGTCGTGCACCGCGGCGATCGCCGCATCGAACGCATCGCGCGATACGCTCTTTTCGACATGCGCGACGCCCGCGATCGACGGCGCGCCGCCGCCATCCTGCTGAGCGAGCCACGCGTCGACTTCGTCGCGCGACAGGCGCTCGCAGCGCGCAAACAGCAAAAAGCGCAGCGGGGCATGGCCCGGCTGCGCTCGTTGCAGGTTGCGTCCGAATTCGTAATCGCCGACGACGACCGCATGCAGCCCGTCGCGCAGATCCTGCGCCACCGCCGCGTCGACCTCGTCGAGCCGAGCCGGATCCGTGCACACGCGTTCGCGCACGAACCCCGAATACAAACGACTCGACCGCGCGAGCGCGGTCGAGTCGCAATCGTCCAAGAGCGCGAACGACGCGCTCTCGTTGCCTTCAGTCATGCTGTTACTCGAGTTACTCGAAGAAGCTCTTCACACGGTCGAACCAGCTCTTGCTCTGCGGGCTGTGACGCGCGCCGCCCTCGGCCAGCGATTTCTCGAACTGCTTGAGCAGGTCGCGCTGGTTGTCGGTCAGCTTCACCGGCGTCTCGACCTGCACGTGGACGTACAGATCGCCCGCGATGCTCGAACGCAGCCCCTTGATGCCCTTGCCGCGCAGGCGGAACGTCTTGCCCGACTGCGTGCCTTCCGGCACCGGGAACGACGCACGGCCGGCCAGCGTCGGCACCTCGATCTCGCCGCCGAGCGCGGCGGTCGTGAACGGGATCGGCATCTGGCAGTGGAGATCGTCGCCGTCGCGCTCGAACACCGAATGCGGCTTGATGTGGATCTCGACGTACAGGTCGCCCGGCGGCCCGCCGTTGATGCCCGGCTCGCCGTTGCCGGCCGAGCGGATCCGCATCCCGTCGTCGATCCCGGCCGGGATCTTCACTTCGAGCGTCTTGGTTTCCTTCACCTTGCCCGACCCGTGGCAATGCACGCACGGCTCGGGAATGTAGGTGCCCGTGCCGTGGCACTTCGGGCAGGTCTGCTGGATGCTGAAGAAGCCCTGCGACATGCGCACCGTGCCCTGGCCGTGACAGGTCGGGCAGGTTTCCGGCTTCGTGCCGGGCTTCGCACCCGACCCGTGGCAGACCTCGCACGACACCCAGCTCGGCACGCGGATCTGCGTGTCGTAGCCGTGTGCGGCCTGCTCGAGCGTGATTTCCATGCTGTAGCGCAGGTCGGCGCCGCGATACACCTGCGGGCCGCCACGGCCGCCGCGCGCGGCGCCGCCCGCCGCCTGGCCGAAGATGTCGCCGAAGATGTCGCCGAACGCGTCCGCGAAGCCGCCGAAGCCCTGTGCGCCCGCACCGCCCATGTTCGGATCGACGCCCGCGTGGCCGTACTGGTCGTACGCTGCCCGCTTCTGGCCGTCCGACAGCATTTCATAGGCTTCCTTCACCTCCTTGAAATGCTCTTCCGCATCCTTGCTGTCCGGATTGCGGTCAGGGTGATACTTCATCGCAAGCTTGCGATACGCCTTCTTGATTTCGTCGTCGCTCGCATTCTTCGCGACGCCCAGAACCTCGTAGTAATCCCGTTTCGCCATATCGATTCACTGTGCCGCCACGCATCGCGCACGCGGCGGCTCCTTTCGCCTGCAGTAAAGTCTCTCGACTCGTCTGGCGCTGCGCCCGCCGCGGACGGCGCGTGCAGCACCCGCCAAAAAACAAATGTGCCCGGAGGGCCGCGAAGCCCGCCAGGCGTGGAGTCGATCCGGCCATCCGGAAGGAAAGACAGACCGCTTGTCAGCCAACCCGTCAGCCGCGCCGCGCGCGGGTGGCGCGCGGCGTGCGGCACCGGGGCAACCCGGCTTAGTCCTTCTTCACTTCCTTGAACTCGGCGTCGACGACATCGTCGGCAGCCTGTTGCGCACCGCCCGCGTGGGCCGCGCCTTCCGCTGCGCCCGCTGCGCCGGCCGCACCTGCTTGCTGTGCCTGCATGTCGGCGTACATCTTTTCGCCGAGCTTCTGCGACACCTTGCCGAGTTCCTCGACCTTCGCGTCGATCGCAGCCTTGTCGGCCGACGAGTCCTTCAGCACTTCCTCGAGCGACTTCAGCGACGCTTCGATGGCTTCCTTCTCGCCCGCGTCCAGCTTGTCGCCGTACTCGGTCAGCGCCTTCTTCGTGCTGTGGACCAGCGCGTCGCCCTGGTTGCGCGAATCAGCCAGCTCGCGCAGCTTGTGATCTTCCGCTGCGTTCGCTTCCGCGTCCTTGATCATCTGGTCGATTTCAGCCTCGGACAGACCCGAGTTCGCCTTGATCGTGATCTTGTTTTCCTTGCCGGTCGCCTTGTCCTTCGCGCCGACGTGCAGGATGCCGTTCGCGTCGATGTCGAAGGTCACTTCGATCTGCGGCACGCCGCGCGGTGCCGGCGGGATGCCTTCGAGGTTGAACTCGCCGAGCAGCTTGTTGCCGGCTGCCATTTCGCGTTCACCCTGGAACACCTTGATCGTCACGGCGCCCTGGTTGTCGTCCGCCGTCGAGTACACCTGGGCGTGCTTCGTCGGGATCGTCGTGTTCTTGCTGATCATCTTCGTCATCACGCCGCCGAGCGTCTCGATGCCGAGCGACAGCGGGGTCACGTCGAGCAGCAGCACGTCCTTGCGGTCGCCCGACAGGACCTGGCCCTGGATCGCCGCGCCGACTGCGACGGCTTCGTCCGGGTTCACGTCACGGCGCGGATCCTTGCCGAAGAATTCCTTCACCTTCTCCAGCACCTTCGGCATGCGCGTCTGGCCGCCGACCAGGATCACGTCGTCGATGTCCGACACCTTGACGCCTGCGTCCTTGATCGCGATGCGGCACGGTTCGATCGTGCGCTCGACGAGGTCTTCCACCAGCGCTTCCAGCTTCGCGCGGGTGATCTTCAGGTTCAAGTGCTTCGGGCCCGACGCGTCAGCCGTGATGTACGGCAGGTTGATTTCGGTCTGCTGGCTCGACGACAGCTCGATCTTCGCCTTTTCAGCGGCTTCCTTCAGGCGCTGCAGCGCGAGCACGTCCTTCGACAGGTCGACGCCCTGCTCCTTCTTGAACTCGCCGATGATGTAATCGATGATGCGCTGGTCGAAGTCTTCGCCGCCGAGGAACGTGTCGCCGTTGGTCGACAGCACTTCGAACTGCATTTCGCCGTCGACGTCCGCGATTTCGATGATCGACACGTCGAACGTACCGCCGCCGAGGTCATACACGGCGATCTTGCGGTCGCCCTTCTCGGCCTTGTCGAGGCCGAACGCGAGCGCAGCCGCCGTCGGCTCGTTGATGATCCGCTTGACTTCGAGGCCCGCGATGCGGCCGGCGTCCTTGGTTGCCTGGCGCTGGCTGTCGTTGAAGTACGCCGGCACCGTGATCACGGCTTCCGTGACCGGCTCGCCGAGGTAGTCTTCGGCCGTCTTCTTCATCTTGCGCAGCACTTCCGCCGACACTTGCGGCGGCGCGAGCTTCTCGCCGTGCGCTTCAACCCATGCATCGCCGTTGTCGGCCTTGATGATGGCGTACGGCATCAGGCCGATGTCCTTCTGGACTTCCTTCTCTTCGAAGCGGCGGCCGATCAGGCGCTTCACGGCGAACAGCGTGTTCTTCGGGTTGGTCACCGACTGGCGCTTGGCCGGCGCGCCGACCAGCACTTCGTTGTCGTCCATGTAGGCGATGATCGACGGCGTGGTGCGCGTGCCTTCCGAGTTCTCGATGACCTTGACCTGGTTGCCTTCCATGATGGCGACGCACGAGTTCGTGGTGCCGAGGTCAATACCGATGATCTTTCCCATTTTTTCCTAATCTCCAGAAATGCTTGTTTGCTGCGCAAAACCCCGCGTTTTGGGGCAGTTTCGCGCGCCAGAATTCAACTCTGTTCCCGAAATGCGTCCGTCCGGTTCGTTTTCAAGACCCGACGTGCGATGCGGGTATTAAATTTTTTCAATCGCCGCCGGCTAGCGGATCGCCCCCGGCGGATTGCCGCCCGCCGCGGCGATTTTCGCGCGTGCCGCCGACACCGCTGCCTGGAACTGCGCGAGGCCATGCCAGCCCGTCGCGCGGCCGAGCCGCTTGCCGCGGTGGAAGAAGAACCACGTCGGCACGCCGTGCAGCCCGAAGCGGCGCCCCAGCTGGTGGTGTTCGTACACGTTGCAATGGAACCACTTCAGGTCCAGCGCGCGGATCGCGTCGGGCTGGGCGAGCATCGCCTTCTTCGCGATCTCGCAGTTGAAGCAGTCGACGCCCCAGAAGAACACCACCGCGAGCGCATCGCCCGCGCCGTCGATCGCCGCGTCGAACGTGCCGGCGTCCAGCGCCTGCATGTCGAACGCGTCGAACGCGGCCGGATCGACGCCGGCAGGCAGCATCGCGGGCCTTACTTCGGCTGCGCGACGGTGACGAGCGCCGGACGCAGCACGCGGTCGGCGATCATGTAGCCCTTTTGCAGCACGGCGACGACGGTATTCGGCTCCTGGTCGGCCGGCACCATCGAAATGGCCTGGTGCTGGTGGGGATCGAACTTCTCGCCGACCGGGTTCAGCGCGACGACGCGGCCCTTCTCGAGCGCGCTCGTCAGCTGGCGCAGCGTCAGTTCGACGCCTTCGCGCACCTTCGCGATGTCGCCGGACGTATCGTTGACGGCCGCTTCCAGGCTGTCCAGCACGGGCAGCAGGTGCTCCGCAAAACTCTCGATCGCGAACTTGTGCGCCTTCGAGACGTCGTCCTGCGCGCGGCGGCGGACGTTCTCGGTTTCGGCCTTCGCCCGCAGGAAGCTCTCCTGCAGCTCGGCGACCTTGGCTTGAGCCTCCGCGAGCGCCGCGTCGGCTGCTTCGGCGGCGGGAGCAGCGCCTTGCGCCGCCTGCTTCTCGCTGCCGATCTCTTCGGCCGATTTGGATGCCGGGTTCTCTTGCGTGTTTTCCATGTCGCTGAAAGTCGATTAGAGGTTGAAGCCAAATCGGCAACCGCCGGACCGTATATCCGGTGGCACCGCACATTGCTGGTGCAAATAAGGGTGAAAACGACGATTTCAAGAGGGTTATTCGCCGGCATTCTCCAATACCGCGAAACAACCGCGCGTCACGCCGGGGCATCGGCCGCATAGTCCGCCAGACCGGGCGAAACGGCCGGTAACAACGCTTACCTGGCAAGTACTAGCTTGGCACAGGCCCGCTGCACTACACTCCACTCAAGCGTCGGAAAAGCGTGTTTACCCCTAGCTGACTGACGCCTGACATCCACCTGGCGCCGTTTTCACCCTTCAACGCGAGGGGAGTACCATGAAACTGACGTTTGCGATCTCGGTGGTCGCGCTGGTACTCATTGCCGGCACCACCACCATCTGCCTGTCGGGAGCCGTCACCGACCGCACGACCGAATACGGAAGCGCGCGGGCGACATTCGACCAGATGTTCAGCTCCCACCAGAAAATCTGTCGATGATGCGCCGGTCGCGCTTCGTCGGCCGGCCGTGCAATTCGGCTGCCGGCTCACGATACGTGCGGCGCCGCTCCAGTTCGGCGAGCCGCGCGGCCCGCCCCGCTTCCGTCTCCGCGTAAAGCGTCTGCGCGACGCTCGCCGGCCCGCGCACGTCGCATACGCCGAGCACGGCAATGTGCCAGACGATGCCGTCGATCGCAATCTCGACCTCGTCGCCCACCCGCACTTCCTTCGCCGGCTTGACCGCCGCACCGCCAATCTTCACGTGCCCCTTGTCGACCGCATCGGTCGCGAGCGAGCGCGTCTTGAAGAACCGGGCCGCCCACAGCCATTTGTCGATGCGCAGCTTCGCGCCCGGTTCGGTCGAAATCTTGTAATTCATCGCGTTCAACTCACCGTTTCGGGCTGCGCGGCCCTGACCGGCCAGCCCTGCAGATTCTCGGCGACGATCTCGCCGAGCGCGCCGATCCACGCGGACGCGCCATTCAGGCACGGAATCCGGTGGAACGCCTTGCCGCCGCCGGCGAGGAACTCGTCGCGCACTTCCATGCCGATCTCCTCGATCGTCTCCAGGCAGTCGGCCGTGAAACCGGGACAGAACACGTCGGCCCGCCGCACGCCGGCCTCGCCGAACTCGCGCAGCGTCGGCGCGGTGTAAGGCTGCAGCCATTCGGCCTTGCCGAAACGCGACTGGAACGTGACGCGGCATTCGGTCGTCGACAGCCCGAGCGCGGCCATCAGCAGCGCGCCTGTCTGCTGGCACTGGTCGTGATAGGGGTCGCCGAGGTCGAGCGTGCGCTTCGGCACGCCGTGAAAGCTCAGCACGAGCTTGTCGCCGGCCGCGAAATCGGGCCGACCGTGCTGCGCCCAATACTGGCGCACCTGCTCGGCCAGCGCATGGATATAGGCCGGATGGTCGGCGTAGTGCCGCACCGTGCGCACCTCGGGCTGGTTGCGCATGCGCGCGAGCGCGTCGAAGGCGGCATCGAACGCCGTGGCCGTGGTCGACGCCGAGTATTGCGGATACATCGGCATCAGCAGCACGCGCTCGACGCCCGCCCGCTTGAACTGCGCGAGCGCGTGCGAGATGTTCGGGCTGCCGTAGCGCATCGCGTAGTCGACCTGCACGTGATAGCCGTTCGACACGAGCAGGTGCCGCACGCTGTCGGTCTGGCGCTCGGTGTACACGCGCAGCGGCGAGCCCTCGGGCATCCAGACCGCCGCGTACTTCTTCGCGGACGCACGGCCGCGCAGCGGCAGGATCACCGCGCGCAGCAGCACCTGCCAGACGGCCTGCGGAATCTCGACGACCCGCGGATCCGACAGGAATTCGGCCAGGTAGCGCCGCACCGCGCGCGGTGTCGGGGCGTCGGGCGTGCCGAGATTGATCAGCAGCACACCGATGCGATGGGCAGCCGCGGTGCTCGAAGGCGGCTCAAGATCGAAACGCATGGGCAATGACGTGCTCGGGGCACGGGACCGGACGGCTCTCAATTATAGCGGGCCGCTCCGCGCCGGTCGGCTGGCCGTTCGGCCGACTGCCGGCACGCGCGGCGCCGCGGCACGATGACGGGGCGGGATCGGGCTGGCGACCGCAGGCTACTGCTGGCTCAGCGTGAGCGACAGCAGGCGCGCGGTGATGTCGACGATCGGTATCACGCGGTTGTACGCCATGCGGGTCGGGCCGATCACGCCGAGCGTGCCGACGATCTGCCCGTTCACCTCGTAAGGCGCGGTGACGACGCTCATTTCCTCGATCGGCACGAGCGTCGATTCGCCGCCAATGAAGATCTGCACGCCCTGGGCGTGGCTCGACACGTCGAGCAGTTGCAGGAGGCCCGTCTTTTGGTCGAATACGTCGAACAGCTTGCGCAGCCGCGCCATGTCGGACGAGAGATCCGCCACTTCGAGCAGGTTGCGCTCGCCGGAAATCAGCACGGTGTCCTCGGTGTCGGGCACCTCGGTGCTGGCCGTCACGGCGGCGTGCATCAGCGCGGTCATGTCGCCGCGCAACTGGTCGATCTCGTCGCGCAGGCGGCGGCGCACCTCGTCGAACGACAGGCCGGCGAAGTGCGCGTTGATGTAGTTGGACGCCTCGGTCAGTTGCGACGGCGAGTAATCGCGCGGCGTCGCGAGCATCCGGTTCTGCACGTCGCCCTCGGGCGTGACGATGATCAGCAGGATGCGCTTGTCCGACAGGCGCATGAACTCGATCTGCTTGAAGACGTGGCTGCGGCGCGGCGTCAGCACCACGCCCGCGAACTGCGACAGGTTCGACAGCACGCTCGCGGCGGCCGCCACGACCCGCTGCTGCGGCTCGCCGGCCTGCAGCGTGTTCTGCACCTGCCGCGCGACGGCTTCGGCGTCGATCGGCGCCTCGACCGTCAGCATGGTGTCGACGAACAGCCGGTAGCCGCGCGGCGTCGGCACGCGGCCGGCCGACGTGTGCGGGCTCGACACGAGGCCGAGCTCCTCCAGGTCGGACATCACGTTGCGGATCGTTGCCGGGCTCAGCTCGAGCCCGGAGTAACGGGACAACGTGCGCGATCCGACTGGCTGACCGTCGGCGATATACCGTTCGATCAGGGTTTTCAGGAGGGTTCGTGCGCGAGGATCTAGCATGGTGGAAAATTTTAGCGCAACCGCGCGACCGCGGCGAGTGGCGTCGGCTGCCGTTGCGCGGGCCGGCCCGATCCGGCCCCGACCGCGCACAGCCGGTTCTTTTCGTCAACGAGCTATGGTGTAATGCCGGCATGAAAACCGGTAATCAGTTCAACACTGTCGCGCTCGTCGGCCGGAGCAACACGCCGAACATCGCCGAGCCGCTCGCCACGCTGGCCGCCTGCGTCGCCAAGCGGGGCTTCGAGGTCGTCTTCGAAGCCGAGACCGCGCGCGAGATCGGCATCACCGGCTACCCGGCGCTGACGCCGGCCGAAATCGGCGCGCGTGCCGATGTGGCGGTCGTGCTGGGCGGCGACGGGACGATGCTCGGCATCGGCCGTCAGCTCGCGCCGTACAGGACACCGCTGATCGGGATCAACCACGGCCGGCTCGGCTTCATCACCGATATCGCGGCGGCCGACATGCAGGCGCTCGTCCCGGTGATCCTGTCGGGCAAGTTCGAACGCGAGGAGCGCGCGCTGCTCGAGGCCCGGATCATGCGCGACGGCGAACCGATCTACCACGCACTCGCCTTCAACGACGTCGTCGTGAACCGCAGCGGCTTCTCCGGGATGGTCGAGCTGCGCGCATCGGTCGACGGCCGGTACATGTACAACCAGCGTTCGGACGGCCTGATCGTCGCCACGCCGACCGGCTCGACCGCTTACGCACTGTCGTCGGCCGGCCCGATCCTCCATCCGCAGCTGGCGGGCATCGTGCTCGTGCCGATCGCGCCGCACGCGCTGTCGAACCGGCCGATCGTGCTGCCCGACGATTCGAAAATCGCGATCCAGATCGTCGGCGGGCGCGACGTCAACGTGAACTTCGACATGCAGTCGTTCACCGCGCTCGAACTGAACGACACGATCGAGGTGCGCCGCTCGAAGCACACGGTGCCGTTCCTGCACCCGATCGGCTACAGCTACTACGCGACGCTGCGCAAGAAGCTGCACTGGAACGAACACGCCTCGAACGAAGACGACAAGGCGTCCTGACGCCGCTCTGCCCGACACCATGCTCCGCCACCTCTCGATCCGCGACTTCGTCATCGTCGCCGCGCTCGATCTCGAATTCGACAGCGGCTTTTCCGTCTTTTCCGGTGAAACCGGCGCCGGGAAATCGATCCTGATCGACGCCCTCGCCCTCGCGCTCGGCGAACGTGCCGACGCGAGCGTCGTGCGCACCGGCTGCAGCCGCGCCGACATCACCGCCGAATTCACGCCGCACGACCGCGTCGCGCGCTGGCTCGACGAACACGCGTTCGACACCGAGGACACCGTGATGCTGCGCCGCGTGATCGACGCGAACGGCCGGTCGCGCGCGTTCATCAACGGCACCAGCGCGACGCTCGCGCAGCTGCGCGAGCTCGGCGAAATGCTCGTCGACATCCACGGCCAGCATGCGCACCAGCTGCTGATGCGACCGGACGCGCAGCGCGAGCTGTTCGATACGCACGCGGGGCTCGTCGCCGATGCCGCGAACGTCGCGCGCGCATGGCGCGTCTGGCGCGACGCGACGCAGGCGATCGACGCTGCAAAAGCGCACGAGCGCGAGCTGCAGCTCGAACGCGAAAAGCTCGCCTGGCAGCTCGCCGAACTCGACAAGCTCGCGCCGCAGCCCGGCGAATGGGACGAAGTCAGCAACGAGCACAAGCGCCTGTCGCATTCGGCGAACCTGATCGAAGGCGTGCGCGGTGCGCTCAACGCGCTGTCCGAGTCCGACGACGCGATGCTCGCGCAGCTCGGCGCGATCGTGTCGAAGCTGCGCAGCCTCGCCGACTACGACACCTCGCTCGGCGACGCGCTCGCGTCGCTCGAACCGGCCGAGATCCAGTTGCAGGAAGCCGTCTATTCGCTGTCGCACTATGCGCAGCGCGTCGATCTCGATCCCGAACGGCTCGCGCAGGTCGAAACGCGTCTCGATGCGCTGCACTCGACCGCCCGCAAGTTCCGCTTGCCGCCCGACACGCTGCACGAAGAACACGCCGCACGCCGCGCGCAGCTCGCCGCACTCGATGCGGCGGCCGATCTCGGCGCGCTCGTGGCGGCGCAGGCCAAGGCGCGGGAAGCCTATCTCGCCGACGCCAAACACCTGTCCAAGGCACGCGCACAGGCCGCCAAGGCGCTCGGCACGGCAGTCACGGCCGGCATGCAGGAACTGTCGATGGCGGGCGGGAGCTTCGAAGTCGCGCTCGTGCCGCTCGCCGACGGCGGCCCGCACGGGCTCGAGCAGGTCGAATTCCGGGTCGCCGGGCACCCCGGCGTGCCGCTGCGGCCGCTCGCGAAGGTGGCGTCGGGCGGCGAGCTCGCGCGGATCAGCCTCGCGCTCGCGGTGATCGCCAGCGCGGCAAGCCCGACGCCGACGCTGATCTTCGACGAGGTCGATACGGGGATCGGCGGCGGCGTCGCCGAAGTGGTCGGCCGCCTGCTGCACCAGCTCGGACGCGATCGCCAGGTGCTGTGCGTGACGCACCTGCCGCAGGTCGCCGCGCGCGGTGATCATCACTACCAGGTCGCAAAAGGCGCCGACGACCGTGGCGGCACGGTGTCGACCGTCGTCGCGCTCGACCGCGCCAACCGGATCGAGGAAGTCGCGCGGATGCTCGGCGGCCTCGAGATCACGGCGACCACGCGTAAGCACGCGAAGGAAATGCTCGCCGCATAAGGCACGGATACGCGGGAATGCACGCTCAGCCAACGTGAAAACGTAAAAAGGCCGTTCCGGGTAATACCGGAGCGGCCTTTTGATGGGTTCCGACGTATCCGACGCCCTTCGCGGCACGACGAACTTAGCAGGTGGCACCAGATCGAACGGCGCGCGGCACGCGCCAGTGCGGTCGCCCGCGCCAGCACCTCGCCGTGCCTACTTGCCCTTGCACGTCGCATGCATGTTCGCGACGCCCTTCTCGCGCCATGCGGCCCACTCGCCGCCCGTCCCCGGCACATCGCCGAGCACCCACCAGCCGTTGAGCCAGGTCTTGCCGGCGTGGCTGACCTCGTGGCACGGCGTCGCGTAGGTCTTCTTCTTGTCCCAGGCCGGCGCGCCCGTGGCCACGTCGGCGCGCACCGTCACCCCATGCGTCGCCACCGCACTGCGGTTCTGCGCATCCGTCACGGTCAGCTTCACGTCGTAGCGCTGCGCCTGCGTCGCCTTCGGCGCAACGAACGACGCATTCGCACCCTGCTGGACGATCGCGAGTCCTGCCGGCGCGGTCCACGCATACTTCAGCCCCTTGCCGGTCGACGCCGCGCCGGACAACGCAACGGTCGCGCCACCGTCGACCGTCGCCGGCCCGCTGATCGCGGCCCGCGGTGGCGGGACGATTTCCTGCGCCTTCACCTTGACGACATGCGACGCCTGCGCCGTGTAGCCCTTGTCGTTGGTCACGGTCAGATCGAAGGCGTAATCGCGGTCCTGTCCAAGCGCGGGGGCAACGAACTTCAGTTCCGCGCCGCTCGGTTTCGCATCGATGCCGGCCGGGGCCGTCCACGCATGGCGCAACTGCTCGCCGACCGACGACGCGCCCGACAACACGACCGTCGCGCCCGCGTTCGCCTGTTGCGGGCCGATGACGGCCGCCTGCGGCAGCAGCACCCCGTCGTTCTTCACCTCGACCACCGCGCCGTTCGGCCCGACCGACTTGACGGTGACGATCTTGCCCGACAGCGTGTCGTGCAACGCATGACCCGGCATCAGCGGCGCGTCCTTCATGCCCTGCGCACTGCCCGGCGTCGCATCGACCAGCGTATTGGTCAGCACATTGCCGGCGTGTGCGACGGTTCGCACGATCACGCCATTGACGAACGGGTCGTCGGACTTCCAGTTGTCGAAGCCGGGCTGCGGCTGGCGAAACTCGAGCCACAGCGTCGAGCCGTCGGCGCGCGCCAGACGGTACGCCTTCGCACCCGACGCTTTGCCCCACAGCGGCGCGAGTTGGTATGTGCCCTCGCCCTTGATCTCGGGCACGTCGGCTTCGGTCAGCCAGCCTCTGAACAACTGGTAGCTCGCCGGATACAAACGCCGGCCACCGCCGCCCATCGTGTCGGACGGATCGTCGACTCCACCCGCGCGACACGCGCTGCCTACCTCGACCGTGCCGCCCGGCGTCGGGCAGTTGACGAGCGAGCCCGGATGCCGCGCGCCGAGGCCGTGACCGAACTCGTGGGACCACATCCAGTAACCATGGCCGCTCGCGTTCGACAGGATCCAGTTGCCGGGCATCGCCGCCAGGCCAGCCCAGTTGCAGCTGCTCATTTTCGGCAGTTCGACGAACAGGTAGTCGAACTTGTCCGGGTTCACACCGCGGGCGAACGCCGCGCTGCGCGCCGCCGCGCGAATCGCGCCGGAATCGCAACTGGCCGGACGGTCGCCAAGGTTGACGCTGTCGAGCGTCTGACCGTGCAACGTCAGCTTGCCGTGCGACGCGACCTCGACATAACGCCGCAGCGACGAATAGTCGTCGCCGTCGCCGAACACCGCCTTGCGCACCACTTCGCTATCGGCCGGTTGGGAGTCGTTGAAGTGCGTCACCATCAGCAACGCCGATTTGTCGCCGAGCAGCGGGCGCTGCGACGGCGCAATCGATGCGGACGACCGCCAGACCGACGCCGGCTGGCTGCGCAGGTTCTGCATCGCGACGCCGGCGCTCCCTTCCCGCGGCGCCAGCACTTCGTTGGATCGGCCGGTGTTGACCCGGTACCGGTTGCCGAACGACACGCGGCCGTCGATGCCGATGTCTGCTCGCCAGTCGCGCATCGTCTGGTCGCCCTCGCTGCAGACGCCGACCGACACGCGCCCCATGCCGTTGTCGCCGGTGGCCGAATGCAGGCACATCTTCGTGCCGCGCGCCGCGCTCGCGCCGGCGTTGATGATGCGCTGGAAGCCGTCGCGCGGCTCGAAGGTCCAGTCCTGCGCGGCGCTGCCGTCGCATGCCGCGAACACGGCCGCGTTGTCGGCCGGCTGCCAGGCCAGGCACTGGCCATCGCCACGCGACAGGTTCTTCAGCGGGGTGGAAGCCGTTTCCGCTGCACCAGCGGAAACGGAGAACAGTCCAGCGACGGCCGCGGACAGCGCCGTCGTGGCAAGAGAGTAGCGGATAGGTTTCAAGATGAGTCGAGATCGCTTATGGCGCACATGGCACCGGTTGAACGGAAAGCCGGATTCTTCCGATACCCGCCCTTGCGCTCAAACAATCTCAATCGAATCTCAATGCCGGCCGCCGCGGCGCGCGCGGCGTGCCGCGGTCAGATTCCGCCGAACACGCGCTCCCACAGCGCCGTCACGGCCGCCCGCTCGTCGGCCACCACGGCCGGATCGACCCGCGCCTTCTCCATCCCGTCGAGCCGCAGCTTGTGCTGCAGCTTCCGGTACTTCCGGTACGCCGCGCCGACGCGCTCGGCCTCGTCCTCGCCCATCAACCCGAAGCGCGCGACCTCGCGCAGCAGCGCGATGTTGCCCGTGTTGCGGATCAGCTCGGCATCGCTCGACGCGTGCAGCAGCACCCAGTACTGGACGATGAACTCGATGTCGACCATCCCGCCGCGATCGTGCTTCAGGTCGAACAGCTCGGTCTGGTTCGGGTGGCCGGCGAACACCTTGCCGCGCATGTCGACGATTTCCTTCGCGAGCACGCCGCCGTCGCGTGGCGTCGTCAGCACCTGCTGGCGGATCGCCTCGAAGTCCGCGCCGATCTGCGCGTCGCCCGCGCTGTAGCGGGCCCGCGTTAGCGCCTGATGCTCCCAGACCCACGCGGTATTCGCGGCGTCGCCCTCGCGCAGCTGGTAGCGGCGGAACGCGTCGAGATCGGTGACGAGCAGCCCGGCCTCGCCGTTCGGCCGTAGCCGCAGGTCGATGTCGAACAGCGCGCCCGCCCCGGTCGCGGTGGTAAGCCACGTGATCAGGCGCCGCGTGAAGGTCGTGTAGACGTCCGCCGAGCGCTCGTCGGCGTCGTCGTACAGGAAGATCAGGTCGAGATCCGACGCGTAACCGAGCTCCTTGCCGCCCAGCTTGCCGTACGCGATCACCGCGAACTTCGGCACGTCGCGATGGCGCTTCGCGAGCTGCGACCAGACGACTTCGATCGTCACGTCGAGCACCGCGTCGGCCAGCTCGGACAGCCGGTCGCTCACGTGCTCGACCGACAGTTGCCCGGCCAGATCGATCAGCAGGATCCGGAACACCTCCGCGTGCTGCGCGTGCCGCAGCAGGTCCATCTGTTGCTCGGGGCCGTCGGCCGCGGCGAGGCGTGCGCGCAGTGCGTCCTTGAACGCGGGCCAGTCGAACGGGCTCGCGATCGCCTCGTCATCGAGCAGTTCGTCGAGCAGCTGCGGATGGCGAATCAGGTAGCCGCCGCCCCAGCGCGTCGCCCCGAGCACCGACAGCACGCGGTCGAGCGCGGCCGGATATTCGGTCAGCAGCGCGAGATAGACACCGCGCCGGCTGACCGTCTCGAGCAGGTCGAACAGGCGCACGATGGTATCGTCGCGGCGCGCCGCGTCGATGTTCGGCGCGGCGTCGAGCGCCCGCTGCGCGACGCTGTCGAAGCGCTGCCGGCTCTTTTCCGGCAGGCCCGTGTAGCGCGACGACTGCCAGATCGCGCGCAGCCGGGCGAGCACGGTGGCCGGATCGGTAAAACCGAGGCCGTCGAGACGCGCGACGAGCGCGTCGTCCTCGCCGTCGTCGGCCAGCGCGCCGCTCCAGATCCACGCGGCGGCCGTGTCGTCGCCAGCCGCGCAAGGCGCACCGCTCGCCTTGTCGGCAAAAATCTGGTCGAACTGCGCTTCGACGAACGTGCGGTGGCCGTCCAGCACCGTCATCAGCGCCGCATAGTCGGCGAAGCCCAGCGACGCGGCCAGCGCCGCGCGCTCGTCCGGCTCCACCGGCATCGCGTGCGTCTGCGCGTCGTTGCGGTACTGCAGACGGTGCTCGAGCGTGCGCAGGAAGTTGTAGGCCTCGGTCAGGCGCGCACGCACATCCTCGCCGATCAGCCCGCGCGCCTGCGCATGGCGCAGCACCGCAAGCGTCGGCCGCACGCGGAATTCCGCATCCTGGCCGCCGCGGATCAGCTGGAACACCTGGGCACTGAATTCGATCTCGCGGATCCCGCCGCGCCCGAGCTTGATGTCGTCGGCCTTGTCGGGCCGCATCGACGCGCGGCGCGCGGCTTCCTGCCGGATCTGCTGGTGCAGCGAGCGGATCGCGCCGATCACGCCGAAGTCGAGGTAGCGGCGGTACACGAACGGCTTGACGAGCGACTCGAGTTGCGACGCCAGCCGTTGCGCCGCGTCGCTGTCGCCTTCCGACACGAGCCGCCCCTTGATCCACGCATAGCGCTCCCACTCGCGCCCCTGCACGTAGAAATACTCCTCGAGCATGCCGAGGCTGCAGACGAGCGGCCCCGAATCGCCGTTCGGACGCAGCCGCATGTCGACGCGAAACACGTAGCCGTCGGCCGTGACTTCCGACAACACGCCGATCAGCCGCCGGCCGAGCCGCGTGAAATATTCCTGGGTGGACAGCGGCGAACGCGCGCCGCCGGTCGTCTCACCGTCGTCCTCGTAGACGAAGATCAGGTCGATGTCCGACGATACGTTCAGCTCGCGGCCGCCAAGCTTGCCCATCCCGACCACGCCGAGCACGACGCGCTGGCCGTCGGCGCCGCGCGGCTCGCCGTACAGCGCCTCGAGCTCGGCCGACAGCAGCGCGAGCGAGCGCTGCACGGCCACTTCCGCGAGATCGGTCATCGCGCCGGTCACCTCGGCGACGTCCGCCAGCCCGCGCAGGTCGCGCTCCGCCACCGCGCCGAATGCCTCGGCACGCAGTTGCCGCAGCGCGCGCTTCAGGTGTTCCTCGGTCGGCGCGGCAACGCCGGCCGGCGTTGCCAGCAGGTCGGTGAGGCGCGCGTCGAGCTGTGCGCGACCGAGCGGCGCGGCCGCCCACGCGGCGACCTGGTCGGCGAGCGCGGGTCGCGCGGCGGCCGCGCGGGCCAGGTAACGGGAATAGGACGTGCTGATCAGGGCGGAAGCGTCGGTCATCGAGAAGCGGGCCTGGCGGAACGGCCGGCCGGCACGGGAACGCATGCGCGCCCCGCTCCCGACCGGCTCCATGGACTCGGCGCGGCGTCGCGGGGCGGGTGTGCCCGTCGCGAAACCGCGCGCCGGAAAGCCCGTGCCGCGCTGCCGCAACGGCCGCCGGCACGAACCCGTGTGATACATTTCAACGTCAGTCTGCAAAACTACCATATCGCCGCCCGTCCGCCGCATGTCCGACCGTCAGGAATCCGCCGTAGCTGCGCCCGAAGCGGGACCTCCGAAGCACGATCATCCGGTCTTGCGTCGCGTGTTCAGGGTGACGCTGGCAGTCGGGATCGGCACCTACTTCGTCGCGTCCGGCGCCTTCCTCGGGCTGCGCTACGTCCTGCTGCCCCGCATCGACGAATTCCGCCCGCGTATCGAGCGCGCGGTGTCCGACAAGCTCCACGCGCAGCTTTCAATCGGCAAGCTTTCCCCGAACTGGTCCGGCATGCAGCCGGGCGTCGAACTCACGAACCTGACGATCCGCGGCCATGACGGCAAGGTCGCGCTGTCGGTGCCGCATGCGACGGCCGCGCTGTCGTGGATGTCGCTGCTGCGGCTGTCGCCCGCGCTGTCGAGCCTGATCGTCGACCAGCCCGACCTGGTCGTCGCGCGTGCGGCCGACGGCTCGCTGAGCATCGCGGGCGTCGGCGTGGCGACCACCCACGGCGGCAACGACACGTTCGGCACGTGGCTGCTGAAACAGGAGGCGATCGTGCTGCGCGGCGGCACGCTGCGCTGGCGCGACGCGCAGCATGACGCGCCGGAGCTCGTGCTGTCGGGCATCCGGCTCGCGGTGCTCAATGCCGGCCGCGTGCACAAGGCCGCGCTGCAGGCGCCCGCGAACGGCACGCTGCTGCTCGGCCCGCTCGACTTCCGCGCACGCTTCAAGCACAAGCCGCTCGCGCCGGTCGGCAAGCCGTCGAACTGGACGGGCGACGCGTACCTATCGACGGGCCCGGTCGACCTGCAGACGCTGGCGCGCTACCTCGACATGCCGCTCACGATCCACGCGGGCCGGATCGACAACGCGATCTGGGCCACCTTCGGTGACGGCCACCTGCATTCGGCGGGCGGCGATCTGCAAGGCGCGGACGTCGCGCTGCGCGTGCGCCCGACGCAACCGCGGCTCGACGTGCCGACGGTCGGCTTCGGCTGGGACATGCAGCTCGACGCCGGCCACGATTACACGCTGCACCTGACGCGCTTCAACGCGGAGCTCGGCCAGCCGCCGCTGCCGGACGGCACGCCGCTCGCCCGCTCGCTCGCGCTGTCGACGCTGACGGCCCGCTACCGCGTGCCGACCGCGAACCAGGGGCAGTTGTTGAGCGTCGTCGGCGACCGCGTCGATCTCGGCATCCTCAGCGAGTTCATCCGCGGGCTGCCGCTGCCGGCCCGCCTGCGCAACGAGCTGATCAAGATCGACCCGCGCGGAATGGTGTCGAACTATCACATCGAGGTCGAGCGCGCGAAACCCGCGCACGCGGACCTCGCCGACGAGGAGCGGCGCATGGGCGCCGCGCCGATCGTGCGCTATCGCTTCCTCGGCGATCTCCAGGGCATCAGCTTCGCCGCGCAGGAACCGCCGCCCGGGCTCTCGCCGCGCGGTCACCCGCGCGCCGGCTGGCCGGGTGTCGAGAACCTGTGGGGCCGCGTCGACGCGAACGAGACGGGCGGCTCCGCGCATTTCGACACGGTCAACGCGGCCGTCACGGTGCCCGGCGAATTCGACGAGCCGCGCCTGACGTTCGACCGGCTGCGCGGCAATGTGAAATGGACGATCACGCCCGAGCCCGGCGACAAGCACGCGCGCGTCGACGTATCGCTGCCCGACCTGCTCGTGTCGAATCCCGATGCCGAAATCGCGGTGTCGGGCTCGTACACGAACCCCGGCCACGGCCGCGGCTCGCTCGACCTGCGCGCCGATTTCGCCCGCGCGTCGGTGGCGCGCATCCCGCGCTACCTGCCGACCGGGATGTCCGAACACCTGCGCGACTATCTCGGCCACGCGCTGCAGGACGGCCAGGTGACCAAGGGCGCGTCGATCGTCGCCCGTGGCCCGCTCGAGAAATTTCCGTTCGAACATGAGCCGGACGCCGGCGTGTTCCACATCGTCGCGCCGTTCACCGGCGGCCGCTTCGAGCCGACGCCGTACCCGCCGCGCAAGCTCGCGAACGGCACGCCGAGCGTCTGGCCGGCGCTCGACGGGATCGACGGCGTATTCGAACTCGCGCAGAACAAGCTGCGCTTCGACATCCACCGCGCACACTACAAGCGCGTCGCGCTGACGAAGGTCGCCGGCCGCATCGACGATCTCGGCAATCCGACCCACTCGCCGCTCATCATCGACGGCCACGCGCAGGGCCCGCTCGCCGACCTGATCGACTACGCGGACAACAGCTCGCTCGGCACGATGAGCGGGCACATCGGCCAGCGGATCGATGCGCAGGGGCCCGCGTCGCTCGGGCTCAAGATCACGATTCCGCAGCACGTCGCGCATCCGCACACGCACGTCGAAGGCGCGCTCGCATTCGGCGGCAACACGCTGACGACCAGCGGCGTGCCGCCGCTGTCCGCACTGCGCGGCAGTGTCCGGTTCACCGAGGCCGGCGCGTCGCTGCACGACCTGTCGGGGCGCTTCCTCGGCGGCCCGGTGCGCGCGAACGGCAACTTCCAGTCGCACGGGCCCTACACGGTGGACGTCGACGGCCGGCTCGCACTCGACGCCGCGCGCGGCCTGAACCTGCACGGCCCGGCCGCCGCGCTGCTCGAGCACGTGGTCGGCGACGCACCGTACAAGGTCGCCGTGCGCGGCGCGCCGGGCCGCCTGCCCGACATCAGCGCGCATTCCGACCTGACCGGCGTCGCGCTGAATTTCCCCGCGCCGTTCGCCAAGGCGGCCGGCACGCCGATGCCGTTCAGCTTCACGCTGCAGCCGGCGCCGCAGGCGGACGGCAAGCGCCTCGAGCACGCCGACCTGACGCTCGGCCCCGTGTCCGCGACCTACCTGCTCGACGCGACGCGCGGCCAGCCGCTGCGCGCGGTGCGCGGCGCGATGGGCATCCACCGGATGCCCGACATGCCGCAGGACGGCGTGAGCGCGGCCGTCGACGTCAACGAACTGGACGCCGATGCGTGGCTCGCGCTGGCCCATACGCTGAAGTCCGACACGCCGCGCGCGCCGGAGCCGCAGGCCGCGCCGCGCGTCGATTTCGCAAGCTTCGCGCCGAAGCGTTTCGCGCTCCACTTCGGCACGCTGAAGCTGCTTAAGCGCAACTGGGAAAACGTGATCATCGGCGCGTCTCACGTCGACGAGCTGTGGCAGGCGAACATCGCGTCGAACCAGGTGTCGGGCTACCTGTCGTGGGCGCCGGGCGGCGGCCACAACGGCGCGGGCGTGTTGAACGCGCGGCTCGCGAAGCTCGTGATCCCGGACAGCGCACAGCACGATCTCGTCGGCCGCGCGATGAACCTGCCGACGCCGACCGACCGCCCGATGCCGTCCATCGACCTGATCGTCGACCAGGTCGTCGCGCGCAACCACGACATCGGCCGCCTCGTCGTCAACGCGCGCAACATCGACGAAGCCGGCACGCCGGTCTGGCAGCTCGACAAGCTGGAGCTGTCGAACCCGGACGCGAAGCTGACGGCGACCGGCAACTGGCGCACGTCGCGCCGCGCGCTCGCCCGCGGCGCCGACGAGAGCGACGCACCGCGCCGCACCGTGTTCGACTTCAAGCTCGACATCGGCAACGCGGGTGCGCTGCTCGACCGCGTCGGCCTGCCGCGCACGCTGGCGGCCGGCCACGGCTCGGTCACGGGCAAGGTCGGCTGGCGCGGCGGCCCGACCGGGCTCGACTTCCCGTCGCTCGGCGGCCAGATCGCGATCGATCTCGAACACGGCCAGATCCTGAAGGTCGACCCGGGCGCGGCGAAGCTGCTCGGCGTGCTGAGCCTGCAGAGCCTCGCGCGCTTCCTGACGCTGAATTTCCGCGACGTGATCGGCAAGGGGCTGCCGTTCGACAAGATCACCGGCACCGGCCAGATCTCGAACGGGATCGCCCGCACCGACGACTTCTCGATGATGACGGGGCCCGCGAACGTCTCCGTGCGCGGCGCGGTCGATCTCGGCGCCGAGACGCAGGACCTGCATGCGCACGTCGCACCGAAGATCAGCGCGGGCGCCGCCGCGATCGGGGCGGCCATCATCAACCCGCTGCTCGGCGTCGGCGTGCTGGCCGCCAACTACGCGCTGTCAGAAACGCTGTCGCGCGCGTTCGCGCTCGACTACGCGATCACCGGCTCGTGGGCGCACCCGCACATCGAGCGGGTGCGGGGCGATCAGGGTAAGATGAATCACGGTCCGGCCGATGCGGCGAATCATTGAGCCGCGCGCCGAATCGCGCACGGTGCCGGGCCGCACCCCATTTATGACGCAACCGATCCTGCGATGACCGACCACACCCGTTCCGCCACGCCCTTCCAGGTCGCCGCGCTGCAGATGGTGAGCACGCCGGACGTCGCGCGCAATCTCGCCGAAGCCCGCCGCCTGATCGCGGAAGCCGCCGGCGAAGGCGCGCAGCTCGTGCTGCTGCCCGAGTATTTCTGCTTCATGGGCCACCGCGACACCGACAAGCTCGCGCTCGCCGAACCGTACCAGGACGGCCCGATCCAGCGCTTCCTCGCAGACGCCGCGCGTCGCCACGGCGTCTGGGTGATCGGCGGCACGCTGCCGCTGAAGGCGCCGGAACCCGATCGCGTGCTCAACACGACGCTCGTGTTCGATCCGTCGGGCAACGAAGCCGCGCGCTACGACAAGATCCACCTGTTCAACTTCGAGAAAGGCGACGAGTCGTTCGACGAGGCGCGCACGATTCGCGCGGGCGATACGGTCGTCGCGTTCGACGCGCCGTTCGGGCGGGTCGGCCTGTCGGTCTGTTACGATCTCCGCTTTCCGGAGCTGTATCGCAGGATGGGCGACTGCACGCTGATCGTCGTCCCGTCGGCGTTTACGTATACGACGGGCCGCGCGCACTGGGAAACGCTGCTGCGCGCGCGGGCCGTCGAGAACCAGTGCTACGTGCTCGCGGCCGCGCAAGGCGGCAAGCACGAGAACGGCCGGCGCACCTGGGGCCACAGCATGCTGATCGACCCGTGGGGCGAGATCGTCGCGGTCCGCGACGTGGGCGCCAGCGTCGTGCTCGGCGCGATCGATCCGCGGCGCATCGCCGACGTGCGCCAGAGCCTGCCCGCGTGGCGGCACCGCGTGCTGACCTGAATCCGCCGCGCCGCTTGAAACGCCGCGCGGCCAACCCATCTGCCCAGCAGCACCCGACAACTTTTTGAGAAACCCCGATATCCGCATGAACATCATCGAACCCGGCATCCGCAACCTCGCGCTGGCGAAGGACATCCTGCTCACGCCGTACGGCCTCGACGAAAGCCTGCTCACGCGCACGATCGCCGACATCTTCACGCATCGCGTCGACTACGCGGACCTGTACTTCCAGGCGACCCGCAGCGAAGCGTGGAGCCTCGAGGAAGGCATCGTCAAATCGGGCAGCTTCAGCATCGACCAGGGCGTCGGCGTGCGCGCGGTCGCGGGCGACCGCACCGCGTTCGCGTATTCCGACGACCTGTCGCCGGAAGCGATCGCGCAAGCCGCGGCGGCCACCAAGGCAATCGCGGCGGCCGGCGGCGGCCGCCAGAAGATCAAGGCGGCATCGTCGCTGAAGGGCATCTCGGGCCGCGACCTGTACCTGCCGTCCGATCCGCTCGCATCGCTCGACGCGACGGCCAAGGTCAAGCTGCTCGAGCGCATCGAGCAGATGGCACGCGGCCGCGACCCGCGCATCACGCAGGTGATGGCAGGCCTCGCCGGCGAATACGACGTCGTGCTGGTCGCCCGCAGCGACGGCGCGCTCGCGGCCGACATCCGCCCGCTCGTGCGCGTGTCGGTCACGGTGATCGCCGAGCAGAACGGCCGCCGCGAGATCGGCTCCGGCGGCGGCGGCGGCCGCTTCGACTACGGCTACTTCACCGACGACGTGCTGTCGCGCTACGTCGACGACGCCGTGCATGCGGCGCTCGTGAACCTCGACGCCCGCCCCGCGCCGGCCGGCGCGATGACGGTCGTGCTCGGGCCGGGCTGGCCGGGCGTGCTGCTGCACGAGGCGATCGGCCACGGCCTCGAGGGCGACTTCAACCGCAAGGGTTCGTCGGCATTCGCGGGCCGGATCGGCGAGCGCGTCGCCGCGAAGGGCGTGACCGTCGTCGACGACGGCACGCTGCCGAACCGCCGCGGCTCGCTGAACATCGACGACGAAGGCAACCCGACGCAGTGCACGACGCTGATCGAGGACGGCATCCTGAAGGGCTACATCCAGGACACGCTGAACGCACGCCTGATGAAGATGCCGGTTACCGGCAACGCGCGCCGCGAGTCGTACGCGGCGCTGCCGATGCCGCGCATGACCAACACGTACATGCTGAACGGCGACAAGGATCCGCAGGAAATCATCGCATCGGTGAAGAATGGCCTGTACGCGGTGAACTTCGGCGGCGGCCAGGTCGACATCACGAACGGCAAGTTCGTGTTCTCGGCGTCCGAGGCGTACATGATCGAGAACGGCAAGATCACCTACCCGGTGAAGGGCGCGACGCTGATCGGCAGCGGCCCCGAATCGCTGAAGGACGTGAGCATGATCGGCAACGACATGTCGCTCGACTCGGGTGTCGGCGTGTGCGGCAAGGAAGGCCAGAGCGTGCCGGTCGGCGTCGGTCAGCCGACCCTGCGGATCGACAGGATGACGGTCGGCGGTACGGCATAACCGCATCGCGGCGCAGACATTCCGCGCATTTTGGAGAAAACGCGCGGAATGTCCGCATTTTCGACGTCTCCCGGTTGCCAGTCGTCCGGCGACGGGGTATAAATTCTGAATCAACTTTTTTTGACGAACCAAATCTCCGTCATGTCCGCCAAGTTTTACTTTTACTTTTTTTGGTATCTCAGACCGCTGGCGGATCGAGAGGGTTGATGGCGCGTAAAGCGCAACCGAAATTCCCGAAAAAACCGCCGGCGAACCCGGCGGTTTTTTTTCGCCCTTCGCCACCCGGTCGCCGCCGCAGCGGTCCCGCGGCCCCGACCGAAACCACTGAATCGCTTGAATTGATGAATCTGCCGCACGCGCATTCGCACTGACCGAACCGCGCCCGGAACCAAGGAGAAACAGCATGCCCCCGCACAACACCGACGACGTCCGCATTCGCGAACTCAAGGAACTGACGCCGCCCGCCCACCTGATCCGCGAATTCGCGTGCTCCGAAGCCGCGTCGGAGCTGATCTACAACTCGCGCCAGTCGATGCACCGCATCCTGCACGGGATGGACGACCGGCTGATCGTCGTGATCGGGCCGTGCTCGATCCATGATACGAAGGCGGCGATCGAATACGCGGGCCGGCTGGTGAAGGAGCGCGAGCGCTTCAAGGGGGAACTGGAAATCGTGATGCGCGTGTACTTCGAGAAGCCGCGCACGACGGTCGGCTGGAAGGGCCTCATCAACGATCCGCACCTCGACAACAGCTTCAAGATCAACGAAGGGCTGCGCACCGCGCGCGAGCTGCTGCTGCAGATCAACGAAATGGGGCTGCCGGCCGCGACCGAATACCTCGACATGATCAGCCCGCAGTACATCGCCGACCTGATCTCGTGGGGCGCGATCGGCGCGCGCACGACGGAATCGCAGGTGCACCGCGAGCTCGCGTCGGGGCTGTCGTGCCCGGTCGGCTTCAAGAACGGCACCGACGGCAACGTGAAGATCGCGGTCGATGCGATCAAGGCCGCGTCGCAGCCGCACCATTTCCTGTCGGTGACGAAGGGCGGCCATTCGGCGATCGTGTCGACGGCGGGCAACGAGGACTGCCACGTGATCCTGCGCGGCGGCAAGGCGCCGAACTACGACGCGGACAGCGTGAACGCCGCGTGCGCGGACATCGGCAAGGCCGGGCTCGCCGCGCGCCTGATGATCGACGCGAGCCACGCGAACAGCTCGAAGAAGCACGAGAACCAGATCCCCGTCTGTGCCGACATCGGCCGCCAGATCGCGGCCGGCGACGCCCGCATCGTCGGCGTGATGATCGAGTCGCATCTCGTCGAGGGGCGCCAGGACCTGAAGGAAGGCTGCGAGCTGACCTACGGCCAGAGCATCACCGACGCGTGCATCGCATGGGACGACAGCGTGAAGGTGCTCGAAGGCCTCGCGGAATCGGTGAAGGCGCGCCGCGTCACGCGCGGCAGCGGGAACTGACGGACGCAAACAGGCTGGCCGCATGACCCCGCCTGTGGCGGGTTGGCCATGCGGCCAGCGTGCGGTCGTCGTTTCGCTCTGCTAGACTAGCTAACGTTATCTAGCTAACCAGGGGAGCGACGATGCCGACCGTCAACATGCACGATGCCAAGTCGCGGCTCTCAAGCCTCGTCGAAGCGCTTGAATTGGGGCGCGAGTCCGAAGTCGTGATCGCCCGCAATGGTCATCCGGTTGCGCGGATCGTTCCTTACGCGGCGCCGAAGCGAATCGGCGCCGCTCGTCAATTGCTTGCCGGGCTCAACATCCCGACAACCGTCGAGGCATTCAATGCCGGTGACGAATCGATCGCGGCCGACTTCGATGCCAGTTCGGAACAAGGGCTCGCGCCGTGAAGCTGCTGCTCGATACGCACATCGCACTATGGGCGGCTGAAGGCGCACCTCAACTTTCGGCGACCGCAGCCGCGTTGATCGAGCATCCCGAGAACACGCTGTACGTCAGCGCCGCGTCCATTTGGGAAATCGCGATCAAATACCGCAAAGGCAATCTGCCCGTTCACCCACGTGATGCACGCTCGGCATTCCGGCTCGCCGGTTTTGCGGAGTTACCGATCAGCAGCGATCACGTTGAAGGTGTCGCCGCGTTGCCCGATTTTCCAGATCACGCCGATCCGTTCGACCGCGTGATGGTCGCGCAGGCGCTCCATGAAGGCATACCGCTCGTCAGTGCCGATCCGAAAGTGTGGCGCTATCACGCGACGCTGATGCTGCGCGCCTGACGCCCTATGCGCGCAACAAAAATGCCCGGCTCGCGCCGGGCTTCTTCATTGGCCGGAACCCCACCGCCCGTGCATCACTCGAGCGCGCCCGAGCCGAAGATCTCGGTATTCACGCGTTCCGGCGCGACGCCCAGCGCGACGAGCGCGTCACGCTGCGCCTTCATGAACCCGATCGGGCCGCAGATGTAGTAGTCGGCGTCCGGCACCAGCGCGTATTGCTGCACGCGTTCCGGCGTGAGGCGCCCTTCCTGGTCGTGATCGATGCCGGCGCGATCGTTCGGGCCAACCAGCTCGTACACCACCGTGCGCTTGACGTTCGCATGGTCGCGCACCGTATCGTTCAGCCAGTCGCGGAACGCGTGCACCGCGCCCGAGCGGCAGGCATGGACGAACCGCACTTCGCGCCGGCTGCCCTCGCCGATCAGCGTCGACGCCATCGACATCATCGGCGTGATGCCAACGCCGCCGGAAATCAGCACCACCGGCGTCTCGACGCCACGCTTCAGCGAGAATTCGCCCATCGGCGCGGTCACTTCGACGATCGCGCCCTCTTCCACGCCGTCGTGCATCAGCGTCGATACCTTGCCGGCCGGAATGACTTCCGGCTTGCCGGCTTCACGCTTCACCGAGATGCGCAGCCACTTGCCGTGCGGCGCGTCGGACAGGCTGTACTGGCGCGGCTGGTCGACGCCGAGGTCGCCGACGAAGCGCTTCACGGTGAGGTACTGGCCGGGCGCGAACGTCGGCGCCGCGCCGCCGTCGGCCGGCGTCAGGTAGAACGACGTGATCTCGTCGCTTTCGCGCACCTTGCGCTCGACCTTGAACGGGCGGAACCCGCTCCACGCGGCGCCCGCGTACAGGTCGGCCTCGACGCCGATCAGGATCTGCGCGAGTTGGCCGTACGCGACGCGCCATGCCTCGAGCGTCTCGGCATCGACCGCGTCGCCCAGCACTTCGACGATCGACGCGAGCAGGTTCTCGCCGACGATCGGGTAATGCTCGGGGCGGATGTTCAGGCTCGCGTGCTTGTGCGCGATCCTGGTCACGGCGCCGCCCAGCGCGCCGAGGTTGTCGATGTTCGCCGCATACGCGTAGACGGCCTTCGCGAGCGTTTCCGGCTGGCTGCCCGTCTTCTGGTGCGTCTGGTTGAACAGGTTCTTCAGTTCCGGATGGCGCGCGAACATGCGCTGGTAGAAGTGCTTCGTGATCGTCGCGCCGTGCACGGCGAGGACAGGGGCAGTGGCCTTCACGCGAGCCATCTGGTCAGCGGTGATGTGGGTCATGTTCGTTCTCCGTTAAACATGCACACACAATACATCTTTAAAAATGGACGCCCCTCGGGCAAATTGTCGCAGTGCGTCAAAGGGGCAAACCGTCAGCGGACGCGACCGCGCTCCCACAGCACGTCCGATCCGCCGTCGGTGCGGTTCAGCACGCGCGCCAGCACGAACAGCAGGTCCGACAGCCGGTTCACGTAGCGCCGCGGCGCGTCGTTGAGCGTCTCGGTGCGCCCGAGCGCGACGATCGAGCGCTCCGCGCGGCGGCATACGGTTCGGCACACGTGCGCGAGCGACGCCGCGCGCGAGCCGGCCGGCAGGATGAATTCCTTCAGCGGCGGCAGCGTCGCGTTGTAGTCGGCGAGCCAGCGGTCGAGACGCGCGAGATGCGTGTCGTCGAGCACGGTATGGCCGGGTATGCACAGTTCGCCGCCGAGATCGAACAGGTCGTGCTGGATCGTCACGAGCGCCGTGCGGATCTCGTCCGGCAGCGTTTCGGCGAGCAGCACGCCGAGGTTCGAGTTCAGTTCGTCGACGTCGCCGATCGCGGCGATCCGCGTGTCGTCCTTGCCGATGCGCCGGCCGTCGCCGAGCCCGGTGGTGCCATCGTCGCCCGTGCGCGTGGCGATCTTGCTCAAGCGGTTGCCCATGCGAATGTCCTCTCGTGCGTGGCCGCGACGCGGCCCGGTTGCGTTCGAACGCGATTATCGCAGCCCGCGGGAGCGGGCGCAGCGGGCGTTACAGCGTAGAATGGGCCGAAACCCTGCAGCACGGGAGCCGGGCTGGCGCCAACGCGCTCACCCGGATCGACAAGGAGACGTACGTGAATCACCCTGCCCAGCCGGCCGCCACGCGCCGCCCCCTTCCCCCTGCCATGCTCGATGCGCTGCGCGCCGCCTTCGGCGAGCGCGTGTCGACCGCTGACGCCGTCCGCGCCCACCACGGCCGCGACGAATCGCCGTTCGACCCGCAACTGCCCGACGCCGTCGTGTTCGCGCACAGCGCGGACGACGTGCGCGAAGTCGTGTCGCTGTGTTCGCTGTACAGCGTCCCGCTGATCCCGTACGGCGCCGGCTCGTCGCTCGAGGGCCATTTGCTCGCGGTGCGCGGCGGCGTCTCGCTCGACCTGTCGGAAATGAACCGCGTGCTGTCGATCAACGCCGAAGACCTGACCGTGACGGTCGAGCCGGGCATCACGCGCAAGGCGCTCAACGAAGCACTGCGCGACACCGGCCTGTTCTTCCCGATCGACCCGGGCGCCGACGCGAGCATCGGCGGGATGACCGCAACCCGCGCGTCGGGCACCAACGCCGTGCGCTACGGCACGATGCGCGAGAACGTGCTCGGCCTGACCGCCGTGCTCGCCGACGGCCGCGTGGTGAAAACCGGCTCGCGCGCCCGCAAGTCGTCGGCCGGCTACGACCTCACGCGCCTGTTCGTCGGCTCCGAAGGCACGCTCGGCGTGATCACCGAGATCACGCTGCGCCTGCATCCGCTGCCCGAAGCCGTATCGGCCGCGATCTGCACGTTCCCGTCGATGGGCGACGCGGTGCGCACCGTGATCGAGACGATCCAGATCGGCGTGCCGATCGCGCGCGTCGAATTCGTCGATGCGCTCGCCGTGCGCTCGATCAACCGCCATTCGAACCTGACGCTCACCGAAGCGCCGACGCTGTTCTTCGAATTCCACGGCACCGAGGCCGGCGTGAAGGAACAGGCCGAGCTCGTGCAGGCGCTCGCCGGCCAGAACAACGGCCAGGGCTTCGAATGGGCGACCCGTCCCGAGGATCGCAGCCGGCTCTGGGCCGCCCGCCACAACGCGTATTTCGCGATGCTGCAGTTGAAACCCGGCTGCCGCGCGGTGACGACCGACGTGTGCGTGCCGATCTCGCAGCTCGCCGCGTGCGTCGAGGAAACCGAGGTCGACCTGCGCGCGTCGTCGCTGCCCTGCCCGATCGTCGGCCACGTCGGCGACGGCAATTTCCACGTCGCGATCCTGATCGACCCCGACAAGCCGGAAGAAATCGCCGAGGCCGAGCACATCAACGACCGGATCGTCGAGCGCGCGCTGCGCCTCGGCGGCACCTGCACGGGCGAGCACGGCGTCGGGCTGCACAAGATGCGCTTCCTGCCGAAGGAGCACGGCGACAACGCGATCGACACGATGCGGGCGATCAAGCTCGCGCTCGATCCGCGCAACCTGATGAATCCGGGCAAGATTTTCACGTGCTGACACGGTGGCGCGACACCGCGCCGCCTGCTGCAGGAGACCCCATGAACGCTCCCGTCGAACTGTCGAGCGCGGCTCGCGCGCAGCGCCAGCGTGAAGTCGTGCAGGCGCTGATGGCCGTGCTGCCGACGCACTGCCTGCTGTACCGCGACGAAGACACGGCGCCGTACGAATGCGACGGCCTGTCCGCGTACCGCCGCCTGCCGCTCGCGGTCGCGCTGCCCGAAACGGAATCGCAGGTGCAGCGGATCGTGCAGATCTGCCGCCGCATGGAAGTGCCGATCGTGCCGCGCGGCGCGGGCACGAGCCTGTCGGGCGGCGCGCTGCCGATGGCGCTCGGCGTCGTGCTGTCGCTGGCGCGCTTCACGCGCATCGTCGAAGTCGATCCTTACGCCCGCACGGCAACCGTGCAGCCCGGCGTGCGCAACCTCGCGATCTCGGAAGCCGCCGCGCCGTACGGCCTGTATTACGCGCCTGATCCGTCGTCGCAGATCGCGTGCACGATCGGCGGCAACGTCGCGGAGAATTCCGGCGGCGTCCACTGCCTGAAATACGGGCTGACGGTGCACAACGTGATGCGCGTGCGTGCGGTGACGATCGACGGCGAGATCGTCGAATTCGGCTCGCTCGCGCTCGACATGCCGGGCCTCGACCTGCTCGCCGTGATGATCGGCAGCGAAGGGATGTTCGCGATCGTCACCGAGGTCACGGTGAAACTGATCCCGAAGCCGCAAACGGCCCAGCTCGTGATGGCGAGCTTCGACGACGTCGTCAAGGGCGGCGAGGCCGTCGCGGCGATCATCGCGTCGGGCATCATTCCGGCCGGGCTCGAAATGATGGACAAGCCGGCCACGCAGGCCGTCGAGTCCTTTACGCATGCCGGCTACGACCTCGACGCGAAGGCGATCCTGCTGTGCGAATCGGACGGCACGCCGGAAGAAGTCGCCGAAGAGATCGTGCGGATGACGGCCGTGCTGCGCGAGCATGGCGCGACGCGCATCCAGGTGTCGCGCAACGAGAGCGAGCGGCTGCGCTACTGGTCGGGCCGCAAGAACGCGTTCCCGGCCGCCGGCCGTATTTCGCCCGACTATTACTGCATGGACGGCACCGTGCCGCGCCGCGCGATCGGTCCGCTGCTCGCGCGCATCGAGCTGCTCGAAACGCGCTACGGGCTGCGCTGCATCAACGTGTTCCATGCGGGCGACGGCAACATGCATCCGCTGATCCTGTACAACGCGAACGATCCGGACGAACTGCACCGTGCCGAGCAGTTCGGCGCGGAAATCCTCGAATGCTGCGTGGAATTCGGCGGCAGCGTGACGGGCGAGCACGGCGTCGGCATCGAGAAGCTCAATTCGATGTGCGTACAGTTCTCGCCGCAGGAGCGCGATGCGTTCTTCGCGGTCAAGCGCGCGTTCGATCCGGCGGGGCTGCTGAACCCGGACAAGGGCATCCCGACCCGGGCGCGCTGTGCCGAGTACGGTCGCCAGCACGTGCGCGGCGGGCTGCTGCCGCACCCCGACCTGCCGCGCTTCTGAGCCTCACCCTCGGTACGCGGCCGGTGCCGGCGGGCGGATCGCGGCGGCGGGTCGCGCCCGCGCGGCCCGTTCGCGCGACGGCGCAAGCTTGCGGCCTGCAATACGGGGCTTAGGGATAGTCGCGATGTGGATTCGCGCCACCCCGGTACAATCGACCGAACAACAAGTCGAGGCAGCAACAGAACATGGAAGAGGACGACATCGTCGCCGGATGGGCCGAGCGTATCCGCGCCGCCAGTGCCGACGGCCGGCCGCTGCGGATTCGCGGCGGCGGCACCAAGGACTGGTACGGCCAGGCGCTCGAGGGCGAAATACTCGACACGCGCGCGTTTCAGGGCGTGGTGTCGTACGACCCGGCCGAGCTCGTCGTCACGGTCCGCGCGGGCACGCCGCTCGCGCAGCTTGAAACCGTCCTCGCCGAGTGCGGCCAGATGCTGCCGTTCGAGCCGCCGCACTTCGGCCGCTCGGCCACCGTCGGCGGCTGTGTCGCGGCCGGCCTGGCGGGCCCACGGCGCGCCACCTGCGGCGCGCCGCGCGATTTCGTGCTCGGCGTCACGCTGATGAACGGCCGCGGCGAAATGCTGCGTTTCGGCGGTCAGGTCGTGAAGAACGTCGCCGGCTACGACGTGTCGCGGCTGATGGCCGGCGCGCTCGGCACCCTCGGGCTGATGCTCGACCTGTCGATCAAGGTGCTGCCGATGCCCGTCGCAGAAGTCACGCTGAAGTTCGAGATGACCGCGACCGACGCGGTGCGCAAGCTCAACGAATGGGGCGGCCATCCGCTGCCCGTCAGCGCGAGCGGCTGGCGCAACGGCACGCTCGTGCTGCGCCTGTCGGGCGCCGAAGCGGCCGTGAAATCCGCGAAGACGCTGCTCGGCGGCGAAGTCGTCGACGCGGTCGAAGCCGAGCGCTTCTGGGCCGGCCTGCGCGAGCATACCGACCCGTTCTTCAACGGCATCCCGCCCGGCTACGCGCTGTGGCGCCTCGCGCTGCCGTCGATCACCGAACCGATGCACCTGCCCGGCACCCAGCTGATGGAATGGGGTGGCGCGCAGCGCTGGTGGATCACCGACGCCGACGCGCAGACCGTGCGGATGAGCGCGAAGCAGGCCGGCGGCCACGCGACGCTGTTCCGTGCGGGCGACGCGTACGATCGCAGCGCGGGCGTGTTCACGCCGCTCCCCGCCCCGATGATGAAAATCCACCGCGGGCTGAAGGCCGCGTTCGATCCCGCGCGCATCTTCAACCGCGGCCGGCTCTACCCCGATCTCTGAAGGCTCGATGCAAACGAACCTCGCCGATTTCATCCGCAATACGCCCGACGGCGACGAAGCCGACGCGATATTGCGCAAGTGCGTGCATTGCGGGTTCTGTACCGCAACCTGCCCGACCTACCAGTTGCTCGGCGACGAACTCGACGGCCCGCGCGGCCGGATCTACCTGATCAAGCAGATGGTCGAAGGCGCACCCGTCACGCGCAGCACGCAGCAGCACCTCGACCGCTGCCTCACGTGCCGCAGCTGCGAGACGACCTGCCCGTCCGGCGTCCAGTACGGCCGTCTCGTCGAGATCGGCCGCAAGCACGTCGAGGCGCAGGTGCAGCGCCCGGTGCAGCAGCGTCTCGTGCGCCGCCTGCTCGCGAGCCTGGTGCCGAACGAGGCGCTGTTCTCGCCGGTGATGCGGCTCGGTCAGCACGTGCGGCCGCTGCTGCCGAAGCGGCTGCGCGACAAGGTGCCGCCGCGCACGCGGCTGCTCGAATGGCCGCACCTCACGCATACGCGCAAGATGCTGATGCTCGGCGGCTGCGTGCAGCCGTCGATGCTGCCGAACATCAACATCGCGACCGCGCGCGTGCTGGACGCGCTCGGCATCGAGACGGTCGTCTCGCCCGACGCAGGCTGCTGCGGCGCGATCCGCCTGCACCTGAACTATCACGACGAAGCGCTCGACGACGCGCGCCGCAACATCGACGCGTGGTGGCCCCATGTCGAACAGGGTGTCGAGGCGATCGTGATGAATGCGTCGGGCTGCGGCGCGACGGTGCTCGAATACGCGCACCTGCTGCGCGACGACCCGGCCTATGCGGAGAAAGCGCAGCGCATCGTGTCGCTCACGCGCGACATCTCCGACGTGCTGCTCGCGTTCGAGGCCGAGCTCGCGACGCTCGCGCGGCGCCGCGCGATCCATACGGTCGCGTACCACCCGCCGTGCACGCTGCAGCACGGCCAGCAGTCGCGCGGCAAGGTCGAACGCCTGCTCGAGACGCTCGGCATCGACGTGCGGCTGCCGGCCGACAGCCATCTGTGCTGCGGGTCGGCCGGCACCTATTCGCTGACGCAGCCGTCGCTGTCGTACCGGTTGCGCAAGCAGAAGCTGCTGAAGCTGCAGGCGCTCGAACCGCAGATGATCGTCTCCGGCAACATCGGCTGCATCGCGCACCTGCAAAGCGGCACGCAGATTCCGGTCACCCACTGGATCCAGCTCGTCGAGCATCTGCTGTACGGCTAGCGCGTGCTCATTCGAATGACGGGTGGACGCTGGGCCTCGCGCACGGCGTCCGTATAATGGGCGAATCGATGCGTCGCGTGCCGCGGCGCATCCGCACCATGCCCGCTTCCGTGCCTGCTTCCGTGCCTGCTTTCGTGCCCGTCATGTCCGATCTCGCCGCCCGTCTCGCCTCCGTTCATCGCCGCATCGCCGACGCCGCCCGCGCGGCCGGCCGCGATCCCGCCACCGTGTCGCTGCTCGCCGTGTCCAAAACCTTTCCCGCCGACGACGTGCGCGCCGCGCATGCGGCCGGGCAGCGTGCCTTCGGCGAAAACTACGTGCAGGAATCGATCGACAAGATCGACGCGCTCGCCGACCTGCGTGCGGACCTCGAATGGCATTTCATCGGGCCGCTGCAATCGAACAAGACGCGCCCGGTTGCCGAACGCTTCGACTGGGTCCATTCGGTCGACCGGCTGAAGATCGCGCAGCGCCTGTCGGAACAGCGCCCCGCGCACCTGCCGCCGCTCAACATCTGCGTGCAGGTGAACATCAGCGGCGAGGCGTCGAAGAGCGGCGTTGCGCCGGCCGACGTGGCCGAGGTTGCGCGCGCGGTCGCCGCGCTGCCGTCGGTGCGGCTGCGCGGGCTGATGGCGATTCCCGAACCGGCCGGCGACACCGACGCGCAACGCGCGCCGCATCGAGCGCTGCGTGCGCTGTTCGACACGTTGCGTGCCGACGGCCTGCCGCTCGACACGTTGTCGATGGGCATGTCCGCCGATCTCGACGCGGCCGTGCTCGAAGGCGCGACGATCGTGCGCGTCGGCACCGCGATCTTCGGCGCGCGCGATTACTCGCACTGAACGCCACGCCCTTTTACGCCTTTCCGTTCACTCACTCGCTCAATCCGACATCATGAAAATCGCATTCATCGGCGGCGGCAACATGGCCGCGGCCCTGATCGGCGGCCTGATCAAGCGCGGCGTCGCCGCTGACGGCCTGTATGCCATCGACGTCAACGAAGAGGTGCGCGCGCGCGCCGCCCAGCAGTTCGGCGTGCGCACCGGCGCGGCCATCGACGCGGCGCTCGCCGACTACGACGCGGTCGTGCTCGCGGTGAAGCCGCAGGTGCTGAAGGACGTCGCGCAGGCACTCGCACCGCACCTGAAGACGCAACTCGTGATCAGCATCGCGGCCGGGATCCGCGGCAGCGATCTCGCACGCTGGCTCGGCGACTACGCGCGCGTCGTGCGCACAATGCCGAACACGCCGGCGCTCGTCGGCATGGGCGTGACGGGCCTCGCGGCGCTGCCGGGCGTCGACGCGGCGGGCCGCGAACTCGCGTCGAACGTGCTGGGTGCAGTCGGTGAAATCGTCTGGTTCGATGACGAGTCGAAGCTCGACGCCGTCACCGCGATCTCGGGCAGCGGCCCCGCGTACGTGTTCTATTTCATCGAAGCGCTGCAGGAAGCCGCGCGCCAGCTCGGCATGAACGACGAACAAGGCCGTGCGCTCGCGGTCGCGACGTTCACGGGTGCCGCGCAACTGGCCGCGCAATCGGGCGAGCCGGCGAGCGTGCTGCGCGAGCGCGTGACGTCGAAGGGCGGCACGACGGCCGCCGCGCTCGCGTCGTTCGACGCGCAAGGCGTGAAGGATGCGATCGTGCGCGGTGCACTCGCGGCCGAAGCGCGCGCGAAGGAAATGGGCGACGAGCTCGGCCGCGCGTAAGCGCGCCGGCGGTGCCGGCCCGGCGCTCGCTGTATGCGTTGGACGCCCCGCCCCGTCATGCTGACGTGCACGACCAACAAAAAAGCGGCCCAGGCCGCCTTTTTTTGTTGGTACCGCGCCCCGCATCGCCTACCGCCTGCGGTGAGATCGCGACATTCAGCTCCCCGCCAGCAGGTAGTGCACGGCGATCCCGGCGAACAGCACGCCGCCGAGCCAGTTGTTGTGCCGGAACGCCGCAAAGCACGGCATCCGCTCGCGGTCCTTGATCAGCGTGTAGTGATATAGCGCGCAGCCGGCCGCCGACGCCCAGCCGGCCCAGTATGCGAGGCCGAAGCCGAGCGTCACGCCGATCCACACGTAGATGCCGAGCGTCACCGCGTAGCACAGCATCACGGCCGCGACGTCGAAGCGGCCGAACGTCAGCGCGGACGTGCGGATGCCGATCTTGATGTCGTCGTCGCGATCGACCATCGCGTATTCGGTGTCGTACGCGACCGACCAGAAAATGTTCGCGATCAGCATCACCCACGCGATCGTCGGCACCGTGTCCTGCACGGCCGCGAACGCCATCGGGATGCCGAAGCCGAACGCGATGCCCAGATAGGCCTGCGGAATCGCGAAGAAGCGCTTCATGAACGGATACGAGCCCGCGACGAACAGCGCGACGACGGACAACTGCTTCGTCAGCGTGTTGAGCGGCAGGATCAGCAGGAACGAGATGAAGGCGAGCCCGACCGCGATCGCGATGGCTTCCCATGCGCGGATCTTGCCCGACGTCAGCGGCCGGTCGGCCGTGCGCTTCACGTGGCGGTCGAAGTCGCGGTCGGCGTAATCGTTCATCGCGCAGCCGGCCGAACGCATCAGCAGCGTGCCGAGCGAGAAGATCACGAGCAGCGGCCAGCGCGGATGGCCGTCGGACGCGATCCACAGCGCGTTGAGCGTCGGCCACAGCAGCAGCAGGCTGCCGATCGGCTTGTCCATCCGGACGAGCCGCAGATACAGGGGAAAGCGGGCAAGCATGGCGAAGCACCGGGAAGATAACCCCGGCATTTTAGAGCCGAGCGGTGCTTCGCGTCATGTCGGCAAGGCCCGCGGGCAATCGCGGCCGGACGCCGGCGCGCTGCCCGCGCCCGCCGCACGTGGCCGAGCTGCAACGCGCATCAATCAAGGGACAGAGCCAGCGCACGCACGGATCCGCGCAAAGCGCCCGACTGGGTTCGGCCCGACTAGGGCGGATCAATCAGGGCCGGAGTCACGATGCGCAGGCTTCGGCCAGCCTGCCGCGCGTTGCACGCCTACGCGAGCAACGACCGCAGCATCCACGCGGTTTTTTCATGAATCTGCAGGCGCTGCGTCAGCAGGTCGGCGGTCGGCTCGTCGCTCGCCGCATCGGCAAGCGGAAAAATCGCACGTGCGGTACGCACGACGGCCTCGTGCCCTTCGACGAGCTGGCGGATCATGTCTTCGGCAGCGGGCACACCGTTCGCTTCCGGCACCGACGACAGTTTCGCGAAATCGCCGAAGGTGCCCGGCGCGACGACGCCGAGCGTGCGAATGCGTTCGGCAACCGAATCGACCGCGAGCCACAGTTCGTTGTACTGCTCCTCGAACATCAGGTGCAGCGTGTTGAACATCGGGCCCGTGACGTTCCAGTGGAAATTGTGGGTCTTCAGGTACAGCGTGAACGTATCGGCAAGCAGGCGCGACAGGCCTTCCGCGATCTTCTTGCGGTCCTTGTCGCTGATGCCGATGTTGATCTGGGCAGCTTGAGTTTTCCTGGCCATGTTCCGTACTCCTTATTCAATGAAACAGAGCAATGAAAGTGAATCGGACTACCTGCCTATTGATACCACACCTGCCGCCCGCGCGTGGCGAGCGAAACGCCTCGCTCAGGCGGCCGCGATCGCGTGCAGCGCCTGCGACACCAGTTCGGCCGCCCCGCCGATGACGATGGCGGATCCGACCACGTATCGCGCGACCTCTGCCGGCGACGCCAGTACAGCGCGCGTTTTCAACATCATTTGCGTCATGATCGTCACTCCTTCAACAACACTCAGGGGCAGGAAGAAACGGCCGGTTGGACGACCGGCCGTTTCCCGTTACTGCCTCGCCGCACTACCGCGCGGCGACGCTTACGCGAGGTCGAAGCGGTCCAGGTTCATCACCTTGTTCCAGGCCGCGACGAAGTCGTGCGCGAACTTCTCCTTCGCATCCGCGCTGCCGTACACCTCGGCTAGCGCACGCAGTTGCGCATGCGAGCCGAAGATCAGGTCGACGCGCGAGCCCGTCCACTTGACCTGGCCCGTCGCCCGATCGCGCCCTTCGAACACGTCGTTCGCGGCCGACACCGGCTTCCATTCCGTGCCCATGTCGAGCAGGTTCACGAAGAAGTCGTTCGTCAGCGCCTCCGGACGGTCGGTAAACACGCCCCGCTTCGCATCGCCGGCGTTCGCACCCAGCACGCGCAGGCCACCGACGAGCACCGTCATCTCGGGCGCGGTCAGCGTCAGCAGTTGCGCCTTGTCGACCAGCAGCGCCTCGGCAGGCGTCTTGTATGCGCTCTTCAGGTAGTTGCGGAACCCGTCCGCCACCGGCTCGAGCACGGCCATCGCTTCGACATCGGTCTCTTCCTGCGACGCATCCGCACGGCCCGGTGCGAACGGCACCGTCACGGCGATACCCGCATTCTTCGCGGCCTGCTCGACGCCGGCCGCACCGGCCAGCACGATCAGGTCGGCCAGCGACACCTTCTTGCCGCCCGTCTGCGCATCATTGAACGCTTTCTGCACGCCCTCGAGCGTCTCGAGCACCTTCGCGAGTTCAGCCGGACGGTTCACTTCCCAGTCCTTCTGCGGCGCCAGGCGGATACGCGCACCGTTCGCGCCGCCGCGCTTGTCCGACCCGCGGAACGTCGCAGCCGACGCCCAGGCGGTCGACACGAGCTGCGACACCGACAGGCCCGTAGCCAGCACCTTCGCCTTCAGCTCGGCGACGTCGGCGGCGTCGATCAGCGGGTGATCGACGGCCGGGATCGGGTCCTGCCACAGCAGGTGTTCCGCCGGCACGTCCGGGCCGAGATAGCGGGAACGCGGGCCCATGTCACGGTGCGTGAGCTTGAACCACGCGCGTGCGAATGCGTCGGCGAACTCGGCCGGGTTCTCGTAGAAACGGCGCGAAATCTTCTCGTAGGCCGGATCGAAACGCAGCGACAGGTCGGTCGTCAGCATCGTCGGGCGATGCTTCTTCGACGCGTCGAATGCATCCGGAATCACCTCGCCTGCGTCCTTCGCGACCCACTGGTGCGCGCCGGCCGGGCTCTTCGTGAGCTCCCACTCGTAGCTGAACAGGTGCTTGAAGAAGTCGTTGCTCCACTGCGTCGGCGTCGACGTCCACGTGACTTCGAGGCCGCTCGTGATGGCATCCTTGCCCTTGCCCGTGCCGAACGTGCTCTTCCAGCCGAGCCCCTGCTCCTCGAGGCCCGCGGCTTCCGGCTCGGGGCCGACGTTCGAGGCCGGACCGGCGCCGTGCGTCTTGCCGAACGTATGGCCGCCCGCGATCAGCGCGACCGTCTCTTCGTCGTTCATCGCCATGCGCGCGAACGTCTCGCGGATGTCATGCGCGGCGGCGACCGGGTCGGGGTTGCCGTCCGGGCCTTCCGGGTTCACGTAGATCAGGCCCATCTGCACCGCGGCGAGCGGGCTTTCGAGCTCGCGCTTGCCCGAGTAGCGGCTGTTCGGGCCGCCGCTCAGTTCCAGCCAGATCTTTTCCGAACCCCAGTACACGTCGTCCGGTTCCCACGTATCGACGCGGCCGCCGGCGTAGCCGAAGGTCTTGAAGCCCATCGATTCGAGCGCGACGTTGCCGGTCAGGATCAGCAGGTCGGCCCACGAGATGTTGCGGCCGTACTTCTGCTTGATCGGCCACAGCAGGCGGCGCGCCTTGTCGAGGCTGACGTTGTCCGGCCAGCTGTTGAGCGGCGCGAAGCGTTGCTGCCCGCCGCCCGCGCCGCCGCGGCCGTCGGCCGTGCGGTACGTGCCTGCGCTGTGCCAGGCCATGCGGACGAACAGGCCGCCATAGTGGCCGAAGTCGGCCGGCCACCAGTCCTGCGACGCCGTCATCAACGCGTGCAGGTCCTTCTTCACCGCCTCGAGGTCAAGCTTCTTGAACGCTGCGGCGTAGTCGAAATCCGGGTCCATCGGATCGGACAGCGCCGAATGCCGATGCAGGACGTTCAGGTTCAGCTGATTCGGCCACCAGTCCTTGTTCGTCGTGCCGCCACCAGCGGTGTGGTTGAACGGGCACTTCGTTTCGTTCGACATGCTTTTTCTCCTTGTCTTGCTCATAGGCCCCCACGTGCCAGGCGCGGTTCGTGGAGCATTGCGGGGGGATGAAACGGAACAGGCGGTTCCTCCTGTCGTACTACGGGACGTCGTGCGCGGCCTGCGACCCGCGTCCCCGCTGCGACGCGCCGCAGGCGGCGCGTTCGGGAACGCGGCTGCCGGCAGTCGTCGTGCCGGCGCGGCGGGCGGCTTTTCGGGTATCGGACATGCAATGCTCCCTCATGGCTCGGCGGCAGTTAGTCGGGGGAACACAGGACCGGCGTGCAGCGGCACTCATCCGCCATACACACGGTCCGCCAGGTACGCGAACGCAATCGGACGCAGGCTGCGAACCGCCGCCCTGGCGCGATGTACGACCGCGTCGCGCGACGGGATGTTCCGCTGCGCGTGCTGCAATACCGACCGCATCATGACATCCTCCTTTGACGCTTGCATTCAACGTGCCGATCGGTCGCCGACCTCACGCCGATCCATGGAGAAGATTCTATATTCATCTATCGATTGATTGAATTTGATAAATTTCATCTATTCGATAGAGAAAAATAAACGGGGTCGCAAGACCCCGTTCATCATGCTGCCACACGCGCATGCGGCGGCGTGCTCAGTTCATCGTCGCCGGCATGTCGAGCTTCGCGACACCCGGCAGCTCGCACGCGGAAATCGCGTCGCTGATTGCGTCGATCGCGGGCATCCGCGTGAAGCTCTTGCGCCACACGAGCACCACGCGGCGGTCGGGCACCGGCTCGTTGAACGGCACGTATGACAGCAGTTCGGCATCGGGGCCGTTCGCGCGCGGGCCGACCTCGGCGACCGACATCCGCGGCAGCACGGTGATGCCGACACCGCTTGCTACCATGTGGCGGATCGTCTCGAGCGACGAGCCCTCGAAGGTCTTCTGGATGCCGTCGGCCGTCTGCGAGAAGCGCATCAGCTCCGGGCACACGCCGAGCACGTGATCGCGGAAGCAGTGGCCGTTGCCGAGCAGCAGCATGGTTTCCTGCTTGAGATCCTCGGCGTCGATTTCCTCGCGCTTCTCCCACGGATGGCCGGCGGGCAGCGCAACGACGAACGGTTCGTCGTACAGCGGTCGCACCATCAGGCCGGTTTCCGGAAACGGCAGCGCCATGATCGCGGCGTCGATCTCGCCCTGCTTGAGCAGTTCGAGCAGCTTCAGCGTGTAGTTTTCCTGCAGCATCAGCGGCATCTGCGGGACCCGCTGGATCATCTGCTTGACGAGCGTCGGCAGCAGATAGGGCCCGATCGTGTAGATCACCCCGAGGCGGAACGGGCCGACCAACGGATCCTTGCCCTGCTTCGCGATCTCCTTGATCGCGAAGGTCTGCTCGAGCACGCGCTGCGCCTGCGTGACGATCTGGTCACCGATCGGCGTGACGCTCACTTCGCTCGCGCCGCGTTCGAAAATCTGCACGTTGAGCTCGTCTTCGAGCTTCTTGATCGCCACCGACAGCGTCGGCTGGCTCACGAAGCATGCTTCGGCCGCGCGGCCGAAATGCCGTTCGCGCGCGACCGCGACGATGTATTTCAATTCAGTCAGCGTCATTGTGGGTCAATCAGAGATATACAAGCGATAGGTTTAATTTATACACCCTGTGACACCGGTTCGCCAAGTTTCTCTGCATCGGAATGCGTCAAACGGCGGTTTTAAATCCGGCCCCGGCCCGCGGATCAGGCCTTCAGATACTGCTCCCGCGCACCGAGCCAGCGCGCGAGATGCTGCGTGACGACCTCCGGATACGCGGCAATCAGCCGCGACGCGGCTTCGCGGGCCGGCTCGATCAGCCAGCCGTCGGTCTCGAGGTTCGCGAAGCGCAGCATCGCCGCGCCCGACTGGCGTGCACCGAGGAATTCGCCGGGGCCGCGGATCTCGAGGTCGCGCCGCGCAATCTCGAAGCCGTCGGTCGTCTCGCGCATCGTCTTCAGCCGCTCGCGGCCCGTGAGCGACAGCGGCCCCGTGTACAGCAGCACGCACACCGACGCCGCGGTGCCCCGCCCGACCCGGCCGCGCAGCTGGTGCAGCTGCGCAAGGCCGAAGCGCTCGGCGTGCTCGATCACCATCAGCGACGCGTTCGGCACGTCGACGCCGACCTCGATCACGGTCGTCGCGACGAGCAGCTGCACGTCGTTGCGCGTGAACGCTTCCATCACGGCCGCCTTGTCGGCCGGCGACAGCCGGCCGTGCACGAGCCCGACCTTCAGTTCCGGGAGCGCGGCGGCCAGCGTCTCGTATGTCTCGACGGCTGTCTGCAACTGCAGCGTCTCGCTCTCCTCGATCAGCGGGCACACCCAGTACACCTGGCGCCCGGTCAGCGCGGCCTCGCGCACGCGGGCGATCACCTCCTCGCGCCGCGCATCGCCGACGAGGCGCGTCAGCACGGGCGTGCGGCCCGGCGGCAGCTCGTCGATCGTCGAGACTTCGAGATCGGCGTAATACGTCATCGCAAGCGTGCGCGGAATCGGCGTGGCCGACATCATCAGCTGGTGCGGCTGGAAGTCGCGCGCGCCGTTGGCCGCGTTCGCGGCCTTCGCACGCAGCGCGAGCCGTTGCTCGACGCCGAAGCGGTGCTGTTCGTCGACGATCACGAGGCCGAGCCGCGCGAATTCGACCGTGTCCTGGATGATCGCGTGCGTGCCGATCACGAGCTGCGCGGTGCCGAGCGCCGCCGCCTCGATCGCCGCGCGCTTCTCCTTCGCCTTCAGGCTGCCCGCGAGCCACGCGACCGTGACGCCCAGCGGCTCGAGCCACGCGCGTAGCTTGCGCGCGTGCTGTTCCGCGAGGATTTCGGTGGGCGCCATCAGCGCGGCCTGGTAGCCGGCGTCGATCGCCTGCGTGGCGGCCAGCGCCGCGACGACCGTCTTGCCGCTGCCGACGTCGCCCTGCAGCAGGCGCTGCATCGGGTGCGCAAGGGTAAGATCGTTCGCGATTTCATCCACGACGCGCGCCTGCGCGCCCGTCAGCGTGAACGGCAGCGCGGCGTAGAGCCGGGTCGTCAACGCATCGGCATCGCTCGCGGCGCGGCGCGGCATCGCGGGCGCCGCACGCGTGCGGCGCTCCTCGTGCGCGCGCTTGAGCGACAACTGCTGCGCGAGCAACTCCTCGAACTTGATACGCGTCCACGCCGGATGCGAGCCGTCCATCAGCGCGGCTTCGTCGGAATCGACGCGCGGGTGATGCAGGATGCGCACCGCCTGCTCGAGCGTCGGCACGTCGAGCGGCTTCAGATAGTCGCGCTGGATCTCGGGCGGCAGCAGTTCGGGCAGCGGCGTGCGCTCGACCGCGTTCTCGATCGCCTTGCGCAGGTAGGCCTGCGACACGCCGGCCGTGCTCGGATAGACGGGCGTGAGCACTTGCGGCAGCGGCGCATCCGGTTCGACCACGCGTACCGCCGGATGCACCATCTCCATCCCGAAGAAGCCGCCACGCACGTCGCCGCGCACGCGCAGCCGCTGGCCGACGGCCATCTGCTTGACCTGCGAGCCGTAGAAATTCAGGAAGCGCAGCACGAGATGCTCGCCGTCGTCGTCCTGGATCTTCACGACCAGTTGGCGGCGCGGCCGGTACGCGACCTCGTTGTCGAACACGACGCCTTCGGTCTGCGCGATGCCGCCCGGCAGCAGCTCGCCGATCGGCGTGAGCGTGGTTTCGTCCTCGTAGCGCATCGGCAGATGCAGCACGAGATCGATCGAGCGCGTGAGACCGAGCTTCGCGAGCTTGTCGACGGTCTTCACGGGTTTATCGGCGGCGGGCTTCCTCTTGCGCTTCGCGCCGGCCGCGCCTGCCGGGTCGCTGTCAGCCGCGCCATCGGCATCGGGCGCGGCGGCGGCCGGCTGCGCGAGCCTGCCGTCGGCGCCGCGCTTCGGGCCGGCGCGGCGCGGCGCGGCGCGTTCCGCGGAATCACGCTCGCCCGCGCGTTGCGCGGGCGGCGCGACATCTTCCGCGTCGAACGGATCGGCGGAATCGGCAACGGCAGCGGGGGAACGGCGTGGTGACACAGGCATCGGATCGTCTGGGTGCTTCGCAAGGCAAGTACAATAGCGGCTTTCACGTCGTCCGAACGAACGACGCCGGCCAGGCCGCGCATCCCGCCATCATAGCGGCTCGCGCGCCCGATTTACGCGTTTCCGCCCCGCCGGCGACGCCCGCCGGCCGCTTCGAACCAGCCCGCATGTTCACGCTTTCCGATTTCGATTTCAATCTGCCTCCCGAGCTGATTGCACAAACCGCGCTGCCCGATCGCACCGCGAGCCGCCTGCTCGAGGTCGACGGCACCGTCGCGCCCGCCCGCCTGGTCGACCGCCATTTCACCGCGCTGCCATCGTGCATCGCGGCCGGCGATCTGCTCGTCTTCAACGATACCAAGGTGCTGAAGGCGCGTTTCTTCGGCCAGAAGGCCAGCGGCGGCAAGATCGAGGTGCTGATCGAGCGCGTGACCGGCACGCACACGGCGCTCGCGCAGATCCGCGCGAGCAAGTCGCCGGGCGCCGGCACGACGCTGCGGCTCGCCGATGCGTTCGACGTGACGGTGGGCGAGCGCGTCGATCCGTTTTTCACGCTGAACTTCCCCGCGCCGTGCCTCGACCTGATCGAGCAGTACGGCCGCCTGCCGCTGCCGCCCTATATCGAGCACGATCCGGATGCGACCGACGAGACGCGCTACCAGACCGTCTACGCGAGCAACCCGGGCGCGGTCGCCGCGCCGACGGCCGGGCTGCACTTCGACCAGCCGATGCTCGACCGGCTCGACGCGATGGGCGTCGAGCGCGCGACGCTGACGCTGCACGTCGGCGCCGGCACGTTCCAGCCGGTGCGCGTCGACAACATCGCCGAGCACAAGATGCACAGCGAGTGGTACGACCTGCCGCAGTCGCTCGTCGACAAGATCGCCGCGACCCGTGCGCGCGGCGGCAACGTGATCGCGGTCGGCACGACGTCGATGCGCGCGCTCGAAGCCGCGGCGCGCGCGGCCGACGAAGCGGGCCGCCCGCTCGCGGCCACGCAGGCCGAGACCGACATCTTCATCACGCCCGGCTATCGTTTCCGCGTGGTCGACCGGCTCGTCACGAACTTCCACCTGCCGAAGTCGACGCTGCTGATGCTGGTGTCCGCGTTCGCGGGCGTGGAGACGATCCGCGCCGCGTACCGGCACGCGATCGACGAGCGCTACCGCTTCTTCAGCTACGGCGATGCGATGCTGCTCACGCGGCGCGACGCGCCGGAGGCACCGGGCGCGTAAGCGCGGCACGGAGGCCGGCCGCCGTACCGAACGGCCAGGTTCCGCTTTCACGTTGTGCGTGCGATGCTCGCACGCACCCGCTTTCCCCGCCGCCGGATTCCCGGCGGCGTTTCCAACATGCGCCGGACTTGCGATCCAGAGTTAGCGCTTTAGCGGTTACTCTGGTCCCATGCAGAGCAGCCCGGTAGCGAGGAGAATGACGCGATGACCGAAGGTTCATCCCACGATACGCACGCTGATACGCACGCCCCCGTGCAGGACCGCCCGGCGAACGGGCTCGAATTCGAACTGCTGACGACCGACGGCCATGCGCGCCGCGGCCGCGTGAAGCTCAACCACGGCGTGGTCGAGACGCCGATCTTCATGCCGGTCGGCACGTACGGCACCGTGAAGGCGATCCAGCCGCGCGAGCTGCACGAGATCAAGGCCCAGATCATCCTCGGCAACACGTTCCACCTGTGGCTGCGCCCGGGCCTCGACACGATCGACGCGCACGGCGGCCTGCACGCCTTCATGGGCTGGAACAAGCCGATCCTGACCGACTCGGGCGGCTTCCAGGTGTTCTCGCTCGGCGACCTGCGCAAGATCACCGAGGACGGCGTGACGTTCGCGTCGCCGATCAACGGCGACAAGCTGTTCCTGTCGCCGGAAGTGTCGATGCAGATCCAGAAGGTGCTGAACTCCGACGTCGTGATGCAGTTCGACGAGTGCACGCCGTACGCGACCAACGGCGTGCCGACCACGCACCAGGAAGCGGCCGACTCGATGCGCATGTCGCTGCGCTGGGCGAAGCGCTCGCTCGACGAGTTCAACCGGCTCGGCAACCCGAACGCGCTGTTCGGGATCGTCCAGGGCGGGATGTTCGAGGATCTGCGCGACGAATCGCTCGCGGGCCTCGCGGAACTCGGCTTCCACGGCCTCGCGATCGGCGGGCTGTCGGTCGGCGAGCCGAAGGAAGACATGATGCGCGTGCTGCGCCACGTCGGCCCGAAGCTGCCGGCCAACAAGCCGCACTACCTGATGGGCGTGGGCACGCCGGAGGACCTGGTCGAGGGCGTCGCCAACGGCGTCGACATGTTCGACTGCGTGATGCCGACCCGCAACGCGCGCAACGGCTGGCTGTTCACGCGCTTCGGCGACGTGAAGATCCGCAACGCAACGCACAAGAACTCGCTGAAGCCGCTCGACGCGAGCTGCACGTGCTACACGTGCCAGAACTTCTCGCGCGGCTACCTGCATCACCTGCACCGCGTGGGCGAGATCCTCGGCGCCCAGCTCAACACGATCCACAACCTGCACTACTACCTGCAGCTGATGAGCGAGATCCGCGAAGCGATCGAGACCCACACGTTCGACGCGTTCCGCCAGCGCTTCGCGGAGGATCGCGCCAGAGGGGTCGACTGACGGGCGGTCGAGCCGCCCTTGATAAGACAAACACTAAACGGATCGAAAATCTTTTGGGACTCGTCCTAAACAAGCGCGTCCCAACTGCCGCTCGGAACCGACAAACATTACAATCGCCTTTCCATTCAAGTCGCAACGGTACCGGTTCACGCTTTAACAGCTTGATCCGAAAGCGCATTTGCCGAGCCGTTTGCGCATGGGGCCGGTGGTAGAATAACCGGCTTATTTTTCGATCTTCCCCTACGGAGAGACCAACGTGCCGTTCATTTCCAACGCGTTCGCCCAAGGTGCCGGTGGCGCCGAATCGAGCCTGATGAGCTTCCTGCCGCTCATCCTGATGTTTGCCGTGCTCTACTTCATCATGATCCGTCCGCAGATGAAGCGTCAGAAGGAGCACCGCAACATGCTCGCGGCCATGGCCAAGGGCGACGAAGTCGTCACGAGCGGCGGCCTCGTGGGCAAGGTGACGAAGGTCACCGAAGGCTACATCGGCGTCGAAATCGCCGAAGGCACCGAAATCACCGTGCAGAAGGCCGCGGTCACGACCATTCTGCCGAAGGGCACGATCAAGTCGCTGTAAGCCCTTCACCGAGCGTCCGGCTCCCCGCGCCGTGCCCGCCTGAGAGAGCGGGCCGCCGCGGCGCCGGACGCGACGCTTTCACGCCAACCACCCGTTCGGCTCCCTCATGAATCGTTATCCACTCTGGAAATATGTCGTGATGGTCGTGGCGCTCGCCATCGGCCTTCTGTACACATTGCCCAACTTCTTCGGCGAATCGCCGGCGGTGCAGGTGTCGAGCGGCAAGGCCACGGTCAAGCTCGACTCGACCACGCTGACCCAGGTCGAATCGGCGCTCGCCTCCGCGCAGATCACGCCGGACGACGTCACCTTCGAGAACACGGCGACCAACGCGAACATCCGCGTGCGCCTGAAGGACACCGATACGCAGCTGCGCGTCAAGGACCTGCTGCAGAAATCGCTGAACGCCGACCCGAACGATCCGCAGTACGTCGTCGCCCTGAACCTGCAGAGCGCGTCGCCGCGCTGGCTGACCTCCCTGCACGCGCTGCCGATGTATCTCGGCCTCGACCTGCGTGGCGGCGTCCACTTCCTGCTCCAGGTCGACATGACGGGCGCGCTGACGAAGAAGCTCGATTCCGACGCGTCCGACGCGCGCACGCTGCTGCGCGACAAGAACATCCGCGACGGCGGCGTGAGCCGCGTCGACCAGTCCGTGGTCGTCAACTTCAGCGATGCACAGACGGCGGAAGACGCCCGCAAGCTGCTCGCGCTGTCGATCACCGAACTGCAATGGGCGACCCAGCCCGGCGGCGGCGGCACGCAGGTCGTCGGCACGTTCACGCCGGCCGTGCAGAAGTCCGTCGAGGACGCCGCGCTCAAGCAGAACCTGACGACGCTCCACAACCGAGTGAACGAACTCGGCGTGTCCGAGCCGATCCTGCAGCAGCAAGGTAGCGACCGCATCGTCGTCGAGCTGCCGGGCGTGCAGGACACCGCGAAGGCGAAGGACATCATCGGCCGCACCGCGACGCTCGAAGCGCGCCTCGCCGATCCGATCAACACGCACCCGAACCCGAACGACCCGGTGCCGCCGGGTGAAGAGCTGTTCACGCAGGGCAACCAGGCGCCGGTGCTGCTGAAGAAGGACGTGATCTTCACGGGCGACCGCATCATCGATGCCTCGGCCGGCTTCGACGATCACCAGCGTCCGTCGGTCAACATCCGCCTCGATTCGGCGGGTGGCCGCTCGGTGCGCGCGGTCTCGCGCGAGAACATCGGCAAGCCGATGGCGATGGTGCTGTTCGAGAAGGGCAAGGGCGAAGTGCTGACGGTCGCGACGATCCAGTCGGAACTCGGCGACCGCTTCCAGATCACGGGCCAGCCGACGCCGCAGGCCGCGGCCGACCTCGCGCTGCTGCTGCGCGCCGGTTCGCTCGCCGCGCCGATGGACATCATCGAGGAACGCACGATCGGCCCGAGCCTCGGCGCCGACAACATCAAGATGGGCATCCACTCGGTGATCTGGGGCTTCTGCGCGATCGCCGTGTTCATGATCGCGTACTACATGCTGTTCGGCGTGATCTCGGTGATCGGCCTGTCGGTGAACCTGCTGCTGCTCGTCGCCGTGCTGTCGCTGATGCAGGCGACGCTGACGCTGCCCGGCATCGCCGCCATCGCGCTCGCGCTCGGTATGGCGATCGACGCGAACGTGCTGATCAACGAGCGCGTGCGTGAAGAACTGCGCGCCGGCCAGCCGCCGCAGACCGCCATCCAGGCCGGCTACGCGCATGCGTGGGCGACGATTCTCGACTCGAACGTCACGACGCTGATCGCCGGCCTCGCGCTGCTCGCGTTCGGCTCGGGCCCGGTTCGCGCGTTCGCGATCGTGCACTGCCTCGGTATCCTGACGTCGATGTTCTCCGCGGTGTTCTTCTCGCGCGGGATCGTCAACCTCTGGTACGGCGGCCGCAAGAAGCTGAAGTCGCTCGCGATCGGCCAGGTGTGGAAGCCGGAAGGCGCCGCTGCCGCCGCGTCGTTCACCGACGCCGACGAATCGACCGACACCGCACGCGCCGCGAAGCTCGCCGCCCCCGCGAAGGGCAACGCGCCGCGCGCCGGCAAGCCGCAGCTGCGCAACCGCGCGCAGCAAGGCGTGTCGCCGAAGAAACCGGGCTCGACCCAATAAGGCCCCGGAGAAGACCATGGAATTTTTCCGCATCCGTAAAGACATTCCGTTCATGCGGCACGCGCTGGTGTTCAACGTGATCTCGCTGGTCACGTTCCTCGCCGCCGTGTTCTTCCTGTTCCACCGCGGGCTGCACCTGTCCGTCGAATTCACCGGCGGGACGGTGATCGAGGTGCAGTACCAGCAGGCCGCTGAACTCGAACCGGTGCGCGCGACGCTCGGCAAGCTCGGCTACGCCGACGCGCAGGTGCAGAACTTCGGCACGTCGCGCAACGTGCTGATCCGCCTGCAGCTGAAGGAAGGCCTCACGTCCGCGCAGCAGAGCGACCAGGTGATGGGCGCGCTGAAGGCGCAGAACCCGGACGTCACGCTGCAGCGCGTCGAGTTCGTCGGCCCGCAGGTCGGCCGGGAACTCGCGACCGACGGCCTGCTCGCGCTCGCGTGCGTCGTGATCGGCATCGTGATCTACCTGTCGTTCCGCTTCGAGTGGAAGTACGCGGTGGCCGGCATCATCGCCAACCTGCACGATATCGTGATCATTCTCGGCTTCTTCGCGTTCTTCCAGTGGGAGTTCTCGCTGGCGGTGCTCGCGGCGATCCTCGCGGTGCTCGGCTACTCGGTCAACGAGTCGGTCGTCATCTTCGACCGGATCCGCGAAACGTTCCGCCGCGAACGCAAGATGAGCGTGCAGGAAGTGATCAACCACGCGATCACGACCACGATGTCGCGCACGATCATCACGCACACGTCGACCGAAATGATGGTGCTGTCGATGTTCTTCTTCGGCGGCCCGACGCTGCACTACTTCGCACTCGCGCTGACGGTCGGCATCATGTTCGGCATCTACTCGTCGGTGTTCGTCGCGGGCTCGCTCGCGATGTGGCTCGGCATCAAGCGTGAAGACCTGATCAAGGAAAAGAAGTCCGCGCACGATCCGGACGATCCGAACGCAGGCGCGCAGGTTTAAGCGCCACGCTGCTTCGGCACAGACGAAAAGCCGGCCCGGTTGGGCCGGCTTTTTCATGCCCGCGCCACCGCCGCGCATCGCGCCGCCCGCTCGCCCTGCCCGGTCACGCACGTCGGCTACAATCGTGACCGTCCCGTCGCGCCCACCCGCCGGCCGTGCGTCAGCGGGACAGCGCCTTCGCCCTCCGTTCAAACGTGCGGTCCCGATGATGCCTCCCACGCGTGTCGTGCTTCGCCTTGCCGTTTGCGCCGCCGTCACGGCCGCGCTCCTGCCGTGCGCGTCATCCGTCGGTGCGCAACAGCCGGCGTCCACCCCGCTCGCTTCTGCCGCTTCTGCCGCTTCGCCCGCCGCCGCCCAGCCGCCCTCGCCCTGCCCGCCCGACTGGGAGCCGCAGATCTGCGAGCTCAAGGCAGCGGTGGAAATCCTGAAGCGGCAGCACCTGACCGACGTCGACATCGGCGCACTGCTCGACGCAACGACCCACGCGGGAATCAAGACGCTGCCGTACGCACGTTTCTTCGACGCGAAGGAGGAGCAGGAGCGGCGCGACGACGAACGGCGCGCGCGCGACGGCACGCCCGGCATCGGTATCGTGTTCGAGACGCGGCCCGACGGGCTGCACATCGTCGACGTGATTCCCGACGCGCCCGCGGAAAAGGCCGGCGTGCGCCCCGACGATCTCGTCGTCGCGATGAACGATACGAGCGTCGTCGGCATCGACCCCGCCGACCTGACCAGACTCGCCAAGGGCGATGCGGGCGTGCCGCTGAAGCTCACGGTCCAGCGTGGCCCGTCGCACGCGGTGCTCAGCTTCGCGCCCGTTCGGACGATCCTCAAGCCCCACCCGGCGACCGCGAAGCGCCTCGACGGCGACATCCTGTACACGCGGCTGTCGAGCTTCCCCGAACCGGCGATCGGCGACTACATCGACGCGGTGCAGGCCGCGCGCCGCACGGGGCCGGCGGTGAAAGGCGTGATCCTCGACCTGCGCATCAACGGCGGCGGCGCGCTCAATGCGGCGATCGGCATCACCGCGCTGTTCGCGGGCCGCGACCGCACCGCGATGGTGACGGTCGAGCGCGGCGACGCCAACCGCCGCCGCTACACGACCAACTGGCCCGATTACGCATTACCGGTCATGCACGGCCAGGATCCGCTCGCGCCGTTGCAGGCGGACGACTGGTGGCGCACCGTGCCGCTCGTCGTGCTCGTCGACGGACAGAGCGCGTCGGCCGCCGAAGCGACCGCGGCGGCGCTGAAGGATCTCGGCCGCGCGAAGCTGCTCGGCATGCCGACCTACGGGAAGGGGCTTGCGCAGACGGGCGTCGACCTGATCGACGGCACGCGCCTGAATTTCACGTACGCGCGCAACCTGCGGCCGAACGGCTGCCCGATGGACGGCTATGGCGTCGTGCCGGACTGGCTCGTGCCGCCGCGCCGCGACTCGGACGTCGACGGCGTGCTGCTGTGGTACCGGGAAGCCGATCTCGCCCGCGCGCCGTATGCGGACCGGCTGGCGCCCGATCCGTTCGCGAAGGTGCGCAAGGAACGGCAGAAGCGGCGCGAGCAGCGAGCGCTCGCGAAGATCGATACCGCGAAGAGCGCGGCGCTGCCGCAGCGCGAGTTCGGCACGGCCACCGACTGGCAGCTCGGTCAGGCGCTGGCGGCGCTCGCCGGGCGCCCGGTGCGAACCGTCGAAGCCAGGCCGCAGTTGATGCCCGCCCAACCCGTGTGCGAGCGCGCCGGCAACTGACGCGCGCCGCCCGTCCCGTTACCGGAACCCGAACCGCTTGCGCAGCACGACCAGCGCCACGAGGCTCAGCACGGCCGCGAACATCAGGTAGAAGCTCGGCGCGGTCTTCATTCCGGTCGCCTTGATCAGCCACGCGATGATGAACGGCCCGAAGCCGCCGAAGATCGTCACCGCGACGTTATACGCGAGCGACATCCCGGTCGTGCGCGTCTGCACCGGAAACACTTCGGACAGCAAACCCGGCAGCGCCGCGAAGTAGCCCGTCATCAGGAACGCGAGCAGCACCTGCAGCGCGATCAGCGTGCCGAAGCCCGGATGCGCGACCAGGTACGCGAACGCCGGATAGATCAGCACGAGGATGCCGATGGCCGGCGCAATCATCACGCGCACGCGGCCGTAGGTGTCCGACCAGTGGCCGACGAGCGGCGCGAACGCCATCTGGATCACGCCGACCACCAGGATCGCCGCGAACGCGGCCGACGGCGCGAGGCCGAGCTGCTTCACGCCGTAGGTCGGCATGAACAGCACGAGATAGGTCGCGACCGTGCCGAGCACGACCACGCCCATCGCGGCGACGAGGCGCGCCTTGTGCGACGCGAACGTGTCGCGCAGCGGGTTCGCGGTGCCTTCCGCCGCGAGGAATTCGGGGGTCTCGTCGACCTTCGTGCGGATGTAGTACGCAACCGGCCCGAGCAGCAGGCCGAAGAAGAACGGCACGCGCCAGCCCCACGACGCCATCTGCGCGGCCGTGAGCTGCGCGTTCAGCACGGTGCCGAAGCCGGCGGCGAGCAGCGTCGTGAGCCCCTGGCTCGCGACCTGCCAGCTCGCGAAGAAGCCGCGCCGGCCCGGCACGTGCTCGGCGAGGAACGCGGTCGCGCTGCCGAACTCGCCGCCGGCGGAGAAACCCTGCATCAGCCGCGCGGCGACGAGGATCACCGGCGCCGCGACGCCGATCGTCTCGTAGGTCGGCAGCACCGCGATGATCAGCGTGCCGCCCATCATCAGCAGGATCGACAGCGTGAGCGCGGCCTTGCGGCCCGCGCGGTCGGCATACGCGCCGAGCACGATCGCGCCGAGCGGGCGCATGAAGAACGACACGCCGAACGTGCCGAGCGTGAGCAGCAGCGACACGGTGTCGTTGCCGGCCGGGAAGAACAGCTTCGAGATCGTCACCGCGAAGAAGCCGTAGACGACGAGATCGAACCACTCGAGCGCATTGCCGATCGACGCGGCGACCACCGCGCGCCACACGCGCGGCGACGAGGCAATGGAACGGGACTGCGTGACGGCATGCATCGGCGATCTCCTTGTCGTTGTACGTTCTGTTCGAGGCGGCCGCTCGCGCGCCGTCGGCCTGCCCGGCGCCGGGTACGGCGCTCGGGCGATTATAGGCGCGCAAATAAAAACCGCCGCGCCCCCTGACGGGAACGCGGCGGCGGGCTCGCGACGGGCCGGCGCGAAGGCCGGCCCGAGCGGCGGGCTTACTGCTGCTTGAGCGCTTCGGCCGTGATCAGCAGCTTCGTCTTCATCTTGAAGCCGTACTGCTTGCCGTAGTCGAGGCCGAAATCGCTGCGGTCGAATTCGCCGACCGCGTCGACGCCGCACACTTCACGCTTGAGCATCGGGTGCGGCATGCACTTGAACGAGTCGATCTTCAGCGTCACCGGCTTCGTGACGCCATGCAGCGTCAGGTTGCCGACCACCGATACCGGCTTGTCGCCGTCGAACTTGATCGCGCCCTTGTAGTTCGCCTGCGGGAACTTGGCGACGTCGAAGAACTCGGCCGTCTGCAGATGCTCGTCGAGCTTCGTGCTGCCAGTGTGGATCGACGCGATGTCGGTCGTCACGTCGACCGTACCGGTCTTCGCCGCGCGGTCGAGCGTCACGGTGCCGCTCGACTTGTCGAACTTGCCGCGCCAGACCGACAGGCCGCCCATGTGGTCAGCCTCGAAGCTCGGGTACGTGTGGCTCGGGTCGAACTGGTACGTGACGCTTTCGGCGAATGCCGAGAACGACAGCGACGCTGCCAGCGCGCCTGCGGCGATGATCAGTTGCTTTTTCAAACCTTTTCTCCTTGGAACGGCGCCGCGCCCTCGCGCGGCATTCGGGTGAGGCGACAGTCCGCCGCTTACTTGGTGGCGACGAGATGGAACTTGATCTGCACTTCGTCCGCGACGACCGACGTGTCCTTCCACTCGCCGGTGCCGACGTTGAACGCCGAGCGCTTGATCGGCAGCACGCCGTCGAAGGTCTGCGTCGCGCCGCTCTGCGTGACCGTGACGGGCACCGTGACGTTCTCGGACTTGCCCTTGATCGTCAGCTTGCCGGTGACGTTGTACTTGTTGCCGCCCGCCGGCGCGATCGCCGACGACACGAACGTGGCCTGCGGATACGCCTTCGCGTCGAACCAGTCCTTGCCGGCGACCTGGTCGTTGTACATCTTGTCGCCGAGGTCATAGCTGGCGACGTCGATCGTCATCTGGGCGCTGCCCTGCGCGGCTTTCGCCGGGTCGAACTTCACCTGCGCGGAAAACTTCTTGAACGTGCCTTCGGTCGGCACGTTCATCTGCTTCGACACGGCGGACACCTTGCTCTTCGCGAGATCGACATCGGCGAGCGCCGCGCCCGACGCGACAAGTGACACCGCGGCGAACGCGGTCAGCATGGAGCGGGAGAAAGACACTTTCATGGGATCCTTCATTTGGCAAAGGGGAGCATCCGCGACAGCAGGCCGTCGCGGTCCAACAACTGGTGCTTGAGCGCCGCGACCACGTGCAGCGAAACGAGCGCAAGCAGAATGTAATTCAATGACACGTGAAGCGTCTTGAAGGTTTCCTTCAGCACCGGATCGGGGTCGATCAGCCGCGGCAGCGGCACGATGCCGAGGTAGACGACCGGGATGTTCGCCGCCGAGCTGTACAGGTAGCCCGTCACCGGTATCACGATCATCAGCAGGTACAGCAGGATGTGCACGCCGTGCGACGCCGCACGCTGCCACGCGGGCGTGCCGCCCGGCAGCGCCGGCGGCACGTGGGTCGCCCGCCACAGCACGCGGACGACGACCAGCGCGAATATCGTCACGCCCATCCACTTGTGCCACGAGAAGTACTTCAGCTTGGTCGGCGTGAAGCCGGGGATGTCGGTCATCACCCAGCCCAGCGCGAACGCGCAGACGATCAGCAGCGCGATCAGCCAGTGCAGCGCGATCGCCGTCTGCGTATAGCGTACCGGCGTGGCCGGCAGCGATTTCGATGCCATCTTGGATTCCTCAGTTCAGCGAACGGCCGCGTCGGAAATTCGTCCGACGCTTGTCAAGGGCGCCATGCTACCGCAACCTTTTGACGCGCGCGGACTCTGAAGACAGGCCCGCCAGCCGGCTGACAGCTTCCTGTCATGTTACCGATCGGTCACCGAACCCGCGATCGTCGACACGCCGAAAAAGGCCTTTTGGTAAGATTGGCGCGGGTTCCGGCCCCGTCGACGCGTCTCCCCAGCCGTCGCACCACTGCCTTTTCCATGCAACGAAACGACCTGATTGCCTGCCACGAGTGCGACGCACTGTTGCACAAACCGCGCCTGAGCGGACGTGAAATCGCGCGCTGCCCGCGCTGCGATGCGCTGCTCTATCGCAACAGCACCGCGCAGATCGAGCGGATCTGCGCGCTCGCGCTCGCGGCGCTGATCACGTTCTCGATCGCGCAGGCGTTCCCGATCCTCGAAATGGACGTGAACGGCAACCGCGTGCAGACCACGCTGATCGGCGCGATCGATTCGCTGTGGCACCAGGACATGGCGATCGTCGGCGTGATGGTGTTCTGCTCGACCGTGCTGTTCCCGCTCGTCGAGATGGCCGCGCTGCTGTACCTGCTGCTGCCGATCCGGCGCGGCGTCGTACCGCCCGGCTTCAACCTGGTGCTGCGCGCGATCGAGCTCGTGCGGCCGTGGGGCATGATCGAGGTGTTCATGCTCGGCATCCTCGTCACGATCGTGAAGATGGTGAGTCTTGCAAGAGTCGTTCCCGAGGCCGCGCTGTTCGCGTTCGCCGCGCTCACGCTGATGATCGCCGTCGTGCTGATGTTCGATCCGCGCACGCTGTGGGACATCGCCGACGACCTGCGCGCCGGCCGCTCGCCCGGACAGCCCGACGATGCCGCCCCGCTGCCGGAAGCCGCCCGCCGATGACGATCCCGACCGCCGCCCGCGAGGGCTATGCCAGCTGCCACGCATGCGGCCTCGTGCAGACGCTCGACCATCCGCACGCACACTGCGCGCGCTGCGGCAGCGCGCTGCATTTCCGCACGCCGAACAGCGTGATGCGCACGTGGGCGCTGCTGCTCGCCGCCGCGATCCTCTACATTCCCGCGAACCTGCTGCCGATCATGCGCACCGCGTCGATCGTCGGCTCGCAGGAAGACACGATCATGAGCGGCGTGATCTATTTCTGGGTCTCGGGCGACTGGCCGCTTGCCGTCGTCGTGTTCGTCGCGAGCATCCTCGTGCCGATGCTCAAGCTCGGCGTGCTGCTGATCCTCGTGATCAGCGCGCAGCGCCGCGCCGCCTGGCGGCCGCTGCAGCGCACGCGCCTGTTCCGGATCGTCGAACGCATCGGCCGCTGGTCGATGCTCGACATCTTCGTCGTGACGCTGACCGTCGCGCTCGTCCATTTTCGTTCGCTCGCCATCATCACGGCCGGCCCCGGCGCGCTCGCGTTCGGCTCCGTCGTGATCCTGACGATGCTCGCATCGATGCAGTTCGATCCCCGCCTGATCTGGGATCCAGTCGAAACCTCAGGGAATCACCATGAATAGTCCACAAGGCCCGCAGCACGACGCGCCCCGGCCGCCCGATCCGACGATCTCGACGAAAAGCGGCTGGCTGCCGTCGCTCGTCTGGCTCGTGCCGCTGATCGCCGCGCTGATCGGCATCGGCCTCGTGATCAAGTCCGTGCGCGAACGCGGCCCGGAAATCACGATCAGCTTCCACAGCGCCGAAGGGCTCGAGCCCGGCAAGACCCAGGTCAAGTACAAGGACGTCGAGATCGGCATGGTCAAGACGATCAAGCTGTCGAAGGACCTGTCGCGCGTGCTCGTCCAGGTACAGCTCAAGAAGGAAGCGGAGGATTTCGCGGTCAAGGGCTCGCGCTTCTGGATCGTGCGGCCGCGCGTCGGCGCGACCGGCGTGTCGGGGCTCGGCACGCTGCTGTCGGGTGCGTACATCGGCGTGGACGCCGGGCGCTCGGAGGATACGCTGACCGACTTCACCGGCCTCGAGTCACCGCCCGCCGTCACGGGCGACCAGAAAGGCACGCAGTACGTGCTGCGCGGCGATTCGCTCGGCTCGGTCGACATCGGCTCGCCGGTCTACTACCGCCGCGTGCAGGTCGGCCAGGTGGTCGGCTTCTCGCTCGACAAGGACGGCACCGGCGTCACGTTCAACGTGTTCGTCAATGCGCCGTACGACCAGTACGTCGGCGTGAATTCGCGCTGGTGGCAGGCAAGCGGCGTGGACCTGCGGCTCGACTCGAGCGGCCTGAAGCTGAACACGCAGTCGCTCGCGACGGTGATCCTCGGCGGCATCGCGTTCCAGACGCCGCCGAACCAGGGCTCCGGCGCGACGGCGCCGAACAACACGACGTTCCGCCTCGCGTCCGACGAGGGCGACGCGATGCGCGACCCGGACGGCCAGCCGCTGCAGGTCGTGATGAACTTCAACCAGTCGCTGCGCGGGCTCGCGGTCGGCGCGACGGTCGACTTCCGCGGCATCGTGCTCGGCGAAGTGACGAACATCGGCATCGACTTCGATCCGAAGACGAAGAATTTCCTGATGCCGGTGACGATCAACGTGTATCCGGAACGCCTCGGCCGCCGCTTCCGCGAAACGATCGAGAGCAAGGGCGAACCGGCCCGCCGCGAGATCGTCGAGCGGCTCGTCCAGCATGGGCTGCGCGGCCAGCTGCGCACCGGCAACCTGCTGACGAGTCAGCTGTACGTCGCGCTCGACTTCTTCCCGAAGGCGCCGGCCGTGAAGATCGACACGACGCGCCAACCGCTCGAGCTGCCGACCGTGCCGAACACGCTCGACGAGCTGCAGCTGCAGGTCGCCGACATCGCGAAGAAGCTCGACAAGGTGCCGTTCGACCAGATCGGCGCGAACCTGAACAGCGCGCTGTCGAACGCCGACAAGCTGTTCAAGCAGCTCGACACGCAGGTCGCGCCGGAAGCGCGCGACACGCTGTCGGCCGCGAAGCAGACCTTCTCGACCGCCGAAGCGACGCTGCAGCAGGATTCGCCGCTGCAGTCCGACGTGCGCGGCGCGCTGAAGGAGCTCACGCGCACGCTGCAATCGCTGAACGCGCTCGCCGACTATCTGGAGCGCCACCCCGAATCGCTGCTCAAGGGCAAGCCAGGAGATAAACAATGACGACCACACGCGTGAACGGTTTCGCGAGCGGCGCAGCGGCGGCTGTCGCCGCCCTCGCGCTCGCCGCGTGCAGCTCGCCGCCCGCGCGGTTCTACACGCTCAGCCCGGCCGATGCCGCGGCGCCGCTGCGCACCGCGCCGGCCAACCCGGCGTTCCTGATCGAGGTGCCGGCCGTGGGCGTGCCCGAGCAGGTCGCGAAGAACCAGCTGGTCGTGCAGAAGAACGCCGCGCAGGTCGACGTGCTCGAGCAGGAACGCTGGGCGTCGCCGCCCGCCGACGAGATCCGCCGCGCGCTGTCGGACGATCTCGCCGCGCAGCTCGGCACGATCGACGTCGCGAATTCCGCGACTCCGCCCGGCGTTCCCGTGTACCGGATCAGCGTGAACGTGCAGCGCTTCGAGTCGTGGCCCGGCAAACGCGCGGCGGTCGACGCCGTGTGGAGCGTGCGCTCGCTCGCCACGCAGGCCGTGATGACCTGCCGCACGAGCGTCGCGCAACCGGTCGCCGACGGCTACGACGCGCTCGTCGCCGGCCACCGGCGCGCGCTCGACGTGATCGCCACGCAAGCCGCGGCCGGCGTGCGCGCGATGGCCGCGCGCCGCGGCACGGCGACTGCCGCGGCGCCCGCTGCCGGCAGCAAGACGGCCGCCGCGCCGGTCGTGCCGTGCCCGGCCAACCCGACCTCCGGCGGCGACGCCGGCGCGACGGGCAAGTCCGGCGCGTAAGCAGGCGGCGCGCAGGCGAGCGCTGAATGGCGTCTCGCCTGCGCGGTTTCGAGCGGCGGGATCGGGATCTTCGACGCGGCGCTGGCCGCCGTCGGCGTTGCGGCGCCGCCCGCCTCCCGTCACGCTCATCGGCCAAACGGCCAATTTGCACTGTTTGTCAAAGTCGGCCGGAACCGGCGCCATGCCACACGGTCGGCTTGCGTTTTCCGGCCCGATTGACGATCCTACGCACTTTCCGGCTCGCGCCGTTCGTCGTGCGCGCCAGCCAGCGGCGCCGGGCCGCGTTCGGCCCGACCGCCGTGCCTCCCGGCGCCTGCACGCGATCGGCGTGCACCGCAGCGGGGCAGCCGCATCGCGGGTCGCCGCGCCTCGTCCGGCAACCGGCCCCGTCTCACCCGTTCTCCCCGGCGCCGCGCCGTTTCCCCGGCCGGCAATCCGAACCCGCCCGCCGAGGGCTTTCGTTATTCCGTTTATGCTTCGTTCCCTGACGACCCTGATCAAGAAGTGGCGCGCGTCGCGCAATGCCGGTCACCAGCTCGATGCGCTGCTCGCGCACGCCGACGCCGATGCGTCGTACGCCGAGCGCAGCGAATGGTTGATCGAGCTCGCGCACTGGCTGCGCCGCACCGGCACGATGCAGGCCGCGCAGGACGCGCCGGCCGATCGCGACGCCGATGCGCGCGCGTATCCGGCCCATGCGCGGCTGCGCTACCTGTTCCACGTACTCGATCGCAATCCCGCGTGGAAAACCCACGCCGCGCGCATCCTGCGCGGCATCCTGCGCGAGTGCGACGGCATCTCGCTCCTGTGCGACGCCGGCATGCCCGTGCACTCGGGCTTCTTCGGCGCGCTGTTCGAGCGGATCGACTCGTCGCTGATCCCGCCCGCGCCGAACCGCCGCGAGCTGTCCGCGCTGTTCACGCTGATGTTCCCGACGCCGGAAGACGCGCAATGGATCGACGCGCTGCCCGACGATCTCCTCACGCGCCTCGCCGAGCTGATCTCGTTCGACGTCACCGACGAAGAGCGCCACGAGCCGGGCTCGTTCTCGCGCGACCTGCTGGCCGCGCTGCACAACCTGACCTGCCAGATCAGCTCGACCGGCCTGTCGCAGACGGTGCGCAGCCGGCTCTCCGACGACGATGCGCGCAAGCCGCTCGAAACGCAGCCGTTCTACCGCCTCACGCGCGCGATGCTCGCGGTCGAGACCGCGCACGCGGCCGTCGAGGACGGCGGCGACCCGAGCAAATTGCTGCACGAGGTGAACTACCTGCGCGTGCTGCTCGACGAATGCCGGATCGCCGTCGACGACGTGTTCTCGCACCTTTACCGCAACGGCGTATCGGTCGACATCGTGTTCCAGGTCGAACGGATGCGCATGCGCATCGTGCGCGCCGAGATGCTGCTGAACGCGTGGATGGCGCGCGACGACCTGCACGGCATGGCGCACCTGACGGCCGAGCTCGTCGACGCGAACCACAACAGCCAGAGCGTGTCGCACCTCGTGCGCAGCAACTTCTCGCTGTTCGCGCGCAAGCTCGTCGAGACCAACGCGGACACCGGCGAGCACTACATCTCGCGCGGCCGCGCCGAGTACCTGAAGATGCTGCGGATGGCCGCGGGCGGCGGGCTCGTCACGGTCGTGACCGTGTGCGTGAAGTTCGCGATCACGGGCGCGCACCTGCAGTCGATGCTCGAAGGGCTGCTCGCGGGCGTCAACTACGCGGCCAGCTTCATGCTGATGCACTTCCTGCACTTCACGCTCGCGACCAAGCAGCCCGCGATGACCGCGCCGACCCTCGCGCGCGAGCTCGACGACACCGGCCACGAGGAAGGCGTGAAGGCGTTCGTCGCGTCGGTGATCGCACTGATCCGCACGCAGGCCGCCGCGATTTCCGGCAACGTACTCGTCGTGCTGCCCGTGTGCCTGCTGGTGCAGCTGTTCGCGAGCAACGTGATGCACGCGAACCTGATCTCGCCGGAGAAGGCGCACACGACCCTCCACTCGTTCTCGCTGCTCGGCCCGACGCCGCTCTACGCGGCGCTGACCGGCGTGCTGCTGTGGGCGTCGAGCCTGCTCGCGGGCTGGGCCGACAACTGGTTCGTGCTGCACCGGGTCGGCGACGCGCTCACGTACAACCGCCGGCTGCGCCTCACGCTCGGTCAGGCCGGTGCCGCGAAGCTCGCGCACTTCTGCCGGTCGAACGTGGCCGGCGTGGTCGCGAACGTCGGGCTCGGCCTGATGCTCGGCCTCGTTCCGGCGATCGTCACCGTGTTCATGTTCCCGTTCGAGGTGCGCCACGTGACGCTGTCGGCCGGCTCGATCGGCATCGCGCTCGGCGTGCTGGGCAAGGATGCGCTCGGCACGCCCGAGCTGTGGTGGGCCGGCGCCGGCGTGCTCAGCATGGCGATCCTGAACGTGCTCGTGAGCTTCGCGCTGGCGTTCACGATGGCCGTGCGCTCGCGCAGCCTGCGCCGGACCAAGGTGCGCGCGCTCGTCGGCGCGATCGTCCGCACCGTGCTGTCGAATCCGCTCGCGCTGTTCTGGCCGGGCAGCGGCCCAGCCGCGCGCGCCGGCCAGCCGGGCTCGCACTGAGCCTGCGGCGGCATGGCGGTGCCCGTCCGGGCGCCGCCGCGCGGCCTGCCGGCCCGCCTGCACGGCGCCCCGGCCCGCGCCGCGGCACCGAAAGGCGACGCAACGGCGGCCCCGGCCGCCCGCGCCGCGTACAATAGTGGACTTTTGCACGTCCTCACCCGCCTTATGTCCTCGCCCACCCTGTACGAATTCTTCGCCCCCTGCCCGCGCGGCCTCGAAGCGGCGCTTGCCGCCGAGCTGGCCGAAATCGCCGGCCGCCACCTGAACGGCGCGCCGTTCACCGCGGGCGCGCAGGTGCCGGGCGGCGTCCACTTCAGCGGCGGCTGGGCCGCCGGCATGGCCGCGAACCTCCATTCGCGGATCGCGAGCCGGGTCCTGCTGAAGATCGCGCACCGCGCGTACCGCAACGAGCAGGACGTCTACGCGCTCGCGCTCGAGCAGCCGTGGGAGCGCTGGTTCGCGGCGACGCAGACGCTGCGCGTCGACATCACCGCGATCAAGTCCCCGCTGAAGAGCCTCGAATTCGCGACGTTGCGCGTGAAGGACGCGATCTGCGACCGGATGCGCGACAAGACCGGCGCGCGCCCGAGCATCGACACCGGTGCGCCGGACGTGCGCGTGTTCGCCTTCCTGACGGCGGGCGAGTGCACGCTGTATCTCGATACGTCGGGCGAGCCGCTGTTCAAGCGCGGCTGGCGTCTCGACAAGGGCGCGGCGCCGCTGCGCGAGAACCTCGCGGCCGGCATCCTGCGCCTGACGGGCTGGACGCCCGGCACGGCGCTGTACGACCCGATGTGCGGCAGCGGCACGTTCCTCGCGGAAGCCGCGCAGATCGCACTCGACGTGGCGCCGGGCGTCGAGCGCCGGTTCGGCTTCGAGAAGCTCAAGCAGTACGACATCACCGCATGGCAGGGGCTGAAGGTCCCGGCGCTGGACGCGAAGCGCGCGGCGCGCGGCAAACGCGGCGAAGCGCTCGGCGTGTACGGCAGCGACATCTCCGGCGACATGCTCGAGAAGGCGCGCGCGAACCTCGAGCGTGCGGGCGTGCCGTCGGTATGGCTCAAGCAGGTCGACGCGCGCGGGATGACGCCGCCGTGCGACGGCCCGGGCATCATCCTCGCGAACCCGCCGTACGGCGAGCGGATCGAGGTGCGCGGCCGCAGCGCGCGCGGCGAGGTGCGCGAGACGGGCCGCAACCGCGGCAACGACGACGCCTTCCGCCGCACCCACACCGACGCCCCCGACAGCGAGTTCTTCAACGCGCTCGGCGATGCGCTGAAGCAGCGCTTCACGGGCTGGCAGGCGTTCCTGCTGACGTCCGACCGTTCGCTGCCGGGCCAGCTGCGGCTGCGCGAATCGGCGAAGACGCCGCTGTTCAACGGCGCGCTCGAATGCCGGCTGTTCCGCTTCGACCTGATCGCCGGCAGCGTGAAGGCGCGCCCGGCCACGCCGGAAGGCGACGCGTAACCTGCATCATGACCGCCAAGGGGCCGCCGGTGCGGCCCCGCTACGGCAACCGGAACGCCGCCGTTACCGCACCCGCGGCAGCGGCGGCGTTTCGTTTCAGTGCTTCGAGCACGCCCAGCGCCCCATCGTGAACGGCAGTGCCTGCCCCGTCTCGAGCAGCGTCTTGAGGCTCGACAGCACGACCGGCCATCCGCCGCGAATCCCGCGATCCATCTCCGAACCCGGCACCAGCCCGTCGTGCGTGACCGTCAGCTTTACGACGCCCTCGTGCGGCTCGACGAGATAGGTCACGCGCGACACCTCCCCCTCGCCTGACGGCGTGCGCCACGTGACGACCAGCCGATGCGGCGGATCGTTTTCGACCACTTCGCCGACGATGTCGACCCGCGACGGATCGTCGTAGTCCTGATGTTCCCAGCGCGAGCCCGGCCGCCAGTCGGGCGACGCGTTGCGGTGCCGCACCCAGTAGTCCTTCGTCAGCTCGGCGTTGGTGAGCGCATCGAACACACGCTCGGGCGTCGATGCAATGAACGTCACGTACACAAAGGCGGGATTACTCATCGTTGTCTCCAGATTCGCCGGCCGCTTCCAGCCCGCGCTTGAGGTCCGCCAGCGCCTGCAGCCGCTGACGCTCGAACTTGCCGATCCAGCGTTCCGCGATGTCGTGGATCGGCACCGGATTCAGGTAATGCAGCTTCTCCCGGCCGCGCCACGTCGTCGCGACGAGATTCGCGGCCTCGAGCAGCGCGAGATGCTTGCTCACCGCCTGCCGGCTCATCGCGAGCCCGTCGCACAGCTCGGACAGGGTCTGCCCGCTTTTCGCGTGCAGCAAATCGAGCAACTGGCGGCGCGTGGCGTCGGCCAGCGCCTTGAAAACGAGATCCATGCCACTCCCGGGTCAATGGCCTTATTATGCAACCAATCAGTTGCATGTCAAGGGTGACAACTCTACTGACAATACGGTGTCAGCAGGCCGCGATCACACTGCAATCCCGGCGCAATGCAACGCTGGTTTCCGCACCGAACCCGAACAACAAACAACGCAACAAGGAGCTCGTCATGACGTCCGCAACTGCCACCGCCACCGTGGAACGCGCGATCGCGTGGTTCGACATTCCGTCCCTCGATTTCGACCGGGCGATCCGCTTCTACGAAACCGTGCTGCAGACGACGCTGCAGCGCGCAGTCATCGGCGGCGTGCCGATGGCCACGTTCGACCGCGACGCATCGAGCACGGGCGGCAGCATCGTGTTCGATCCGCAGCAAATGAAGCCGAGCGCGAACGGCGTGCTCGTCTACCTGAACGCGGGCGAATCGGTCGTCGCGGCGCTCGACCGCGCGAAGCGCGCGGGCGGCGTCGTGCAGGGCTCGGTCGTCGAGCTGCCGAACAACTACGGCTACGTCGGCTACCTGATCGACACCGAAGGCAACCGCGTCGGCCTGCACGCGCCGAAATGCCACTGAGCGCAGCGGCCGTCGGGCCCGCGCGGCGCTATCATCGCGAAGTCCCCACTGCCGCTGGATTCGAGGTGCCGTCATGACGCGCCGTGCCGACCGCCTGTTCCAGATCGCCGAGCTGCTGCGCGGCCGTCGTCTCACGACCGCGCAGCAACTGGCCGACTGGCTGTCGGTGTCGCCGCGCACCGTCTATCGCGACGTGCGCGACCTGCAACTGTCAGGGGTGCCGATCGAAGGCGAAGCCGGCATTGGCTACCGGCTGAACCGCAACGCCAGCCTGCCGCCGCTCACGTTCACGGCCGAGGAGCTGGCGGCGCTCGCCACCGGCGCACGCATGCTCGAAACCTGGGGCGGTGCGCGCTTCGCGAGCGGCGCGCGCTCGGCGCTCGCGAAGATCGCGTCGGCGATGCCGGCCGACAAGCGCACGGCGCTCGACCGCCTGCCGGTGTTCGCGCCGTCGTTCCACATCGACGAGACGTTTTGCGCGAAAGTCGACGCGATCCACCAGGCCATCGACACGCGCCACGTCGTCAGCTTCGACTACCGCGACCGGCTCGGCGCGCATTCGCAACGCCGCGTGTGGCCGCTCGGGCTCGTCTACTGGGGCGGGCGCTGGACGATCGGCGCGTGGTGCGAGCTGCGCGACGATTTCCGCACCTTCGACATCGCGCGGATGGGCGACATCACCGTGCACGAGCAGTTTCCGGACATGGAAGGGCGGCGGATCGCCGACTACATGCGGATCGCGGAAGCGCCGATGCGCTGACGCGGCACGACGGCGGGTGCGATGCGCGCCGCCGCCGTTCATCTTCCGGGCCACCGTGCAGCGCCCGGCCGCCCCGCCCTACCCGCCGAACACCACCGTCCGCTTCGGCCGCTCGTCGACGTGCAGCGAGAACACGTCGGGGCGCGCGTAATGCCCGACCACGTCGAAGTCGTAGCGCGCCCGCACGAGTTCATCCGTATCGATGCGCGCGGTCACGAGCCCGGCTTCGCCGATCAGCGGCTCCGTCAGCAGGTCGCCGAGCGGCCCGACGATCACGCTGCCGCCGCGAATCAGCGGCCGCTCCGGATCCCAGCCCGGCACGTCGATGCCGAGCGCGCGAGGCGACGGCTGCACCTGGCATGCGCTGACGACGAAGCAGCGCCCTTCGTGCGCGATATGCCGCATCGAGCTCTGCCAGACGTCGCGCTCGTCGACGGTCGGCGCGCACCAGATCTGCACGCCCTTCGCGTACATCGCGCAGCGCAGCAGCGGCATGTGGTTCTCCCAGCAGATCGCGGCGCCCGCGCGGCCCGCGGCCGTGTCGACGACGGGCAGCGTCGAGCCGTCGCCCTGCCCCCAGATCAGCCGCTCGGTGCCGGTCGGCATCAGCTTGCGGTGCTTCGCGACGAGCCCGTCGCGCGGATCGAAGAACAGCGCCGTGCAGTACAGCGTGCTGCCGCCGCGCTCGATCACGCCGACCACGAGGCTCGCGCCCGTGCGCTGCGACAGCGCGGCCAGCTCGTCGGTTTCCGGCCCCGGCACGTCGATCGCCTGCGCGGCGTAGCGCGCATACGCGTCGCGGCCTTCGGGCAGCCGGTAGCCGAGCCGCGTGCCGAAGATCTCGCCTTTCGGATAGCCGCCGAGCACGGCCTCGGGCAGCACGACGAGCGACGCGCCGCTGTCGCGGATCGCGGTTTCGTAGCCGAGGATCGTGTCGAGCGTGGCGCGCGTGCCGGCGGGCGATGCGCCGATCTGCAGCGCGGCGATGACTGACGTGGACATGAAGGCGTCTCCGGTGAATGGGGTAACGCCATCTTTATCGATATGATGTCATCGATCAAATCGATAGAACGATAAGTGTCATGAATGCAGATGATATCGCCGGCCTCGACCTGAACCTGCTGAAAGTGTTCGAGGCGCTGTACGAGGAAGGCGGCGCGAGCCGCGCGGCGCTGCGGCTCGGCCTCACGCAGTCGGCGGTGAGCGCGGCGCTCGCGCGGCTGCGCGTGATCTATGCCGATCCGCTGTTCGTGCGCACCGGCCGCGGGCTCGCACCGACGCCACGCGCGGACGAGCTGAAGCCGATCCTGTCCGACGCGCTCGACCGTTGCCGCGAAAGCCTCGCGATCGCGGCCGACGGCGGCGACCGCATCGGCCGCACGATCTCGATCGGGCTGTCGGACGACTTCGAGATCGCGCTCGGCCGCGCGCTGATCGACGCCGTCGCACGGGAAGCCGCCGGCATCCGGCTGATCTTCCGGCAGACGCACAGCGGCATCGCCGGCGACGCGCTGCTGCGACACGGCGTCGACCTTGCGATCACGTCGGGCGGCTTCTCGGCGAACGGGCTCAGCCGGCGCGCGATCGCGACGGGCGGCTATGCGTGCCTGATCGATCCGGCCGCCCGTGAGCGGCCACCGCGCACGCTGACGCTCGCCGATTTCCTGCGGCGCGACCACCTGCTCGTATCGTCGGGCGGCGTGATCGGGATCGTCGACGAGGCACTGGCCACGCTCGGCCACAAGCGGCGCGTCGCGGCGTCGACCACGCATTTCGCCGCGTTGCCGTACCTGCTCGCCGGTTCCGACGCCGTCGCGACGATTCCCGCGCACGCGGCGCGCGCGATCGCGCAATCCACCCCGCTGCGCGCGCTCGCCTGCCCGGTCGACTTGCCGCACTACCCGGTCGAAATCGGCTGGCGCACGAGCACGCAGCGCGACCCAGCGATCGTGCGCGTACGCGACACGATCGCCGCGTGCGTCGCCCATCTCGTCGCGCCATGATCGCCGCCGAAGCCGCCGAGGATCACGTTGTAGAGCGAGCGGTGCATCGCGTGGCACACGATGGACGACAGGATCGCGCCCGACGAACCGACGACGGGGCCTGCGATGATCGGCGTCGCGTTGTTCAGCGAGAGGCCGATGCCGGCCCGTCCGGTGTCGCCGCGTATCGGCAACCCAGACGAATTGAAAGGGTCTGATTCGTTTAGCGCAGCGACCGGCAGCGTTCGGGCGCAACCGGTAAAATGCCGAACCATGAAACCCGAAATCTGGACCCCGCATGTGACGGTCGCCGCGCTCGTCGAGCACGCCGGCCGCTTTCTCATGATCGAGGAAGAAACCTCGTCGGGCCTGCGCATCAACCAGCCGGCAGGCCATCTCGAAGCCGGCGAAACGCTGGCCGACGCCGTGATCCGAGAAACGCTCGAGGAAACCGCGCACCCGTTCACGCCCGACGCGCTCGTCGGCGTCTATCTCGCGCACTACGACCGCCCCGGCACCGCCGGCGCGACCTACCTGCGCTTCACGTTCTGCGGCACGGCCAGCGAGCCGATCGCAGGCCACGTGCTCGACGACGGCATCGTCCGCACGCTGTGGATGACCGCCGACGAACTGCGCGCGTGCGGCGAGCGCCATCGCTCGCCCGCGGTGATGCGCTGTGTCGACGATTACCTCGCCGGGCGGCGCATTCCGCTCGATTTCGTGCACACGCATTCGGTCGCGCCGCGCCCCGAAGCATTCGAACGTCAGGCGGTCAACAAATGAGCAAGCGCCGTGTAGTGGTGGGCATGTCGGGCGGCGTCGATTCGTCGGTGACCGCGTGGCTGCTGAAGGAACAGGGTTACGACGTGGTCGGCCTGTTCATGAAGAACTGGGAAGACGACGACGACGGCGAATACTGCTCGACGCGCCAGGACTGGATCGACGTCGTGTCGGTGGCCGACCTGATCGGCATCGACGTGGAAGCCGTCAACTTCGCGGCCGAATACAAGGACCGCGTGTTCGCCGAGTTCCTGCGCGAATACTCGGCCGGCCGCACGCCGAACCCCGACGTGCTGTGCAACGCCGAGATCAAGTTCAAGGCGTTCCTCGATCACGCGATGTCGCTCGACGCGGAAATGATCGCGACCGGCCACTATGCGCGCGTGCGCGAGCGTGACGGGCGTTTCGAACTGCTGAAGGCCTTCGATCATACGAAAGACCAGTCGTACTTCCTGCACCGGCTGAACCAGGCGCAGCTGTCGAAGACGATGTTCCCGCTCGGCGAGATCCCGAAGACGAAGGTGCGCGAGATCGCCGCGCAGATCGGGCTGCCGAACGCGAAGAAGAAGGATTCGACCGGCATCTGCTTCATCGGCGAACGGCCGTTCCGCGATTTCCTGAACCGCTATCTGCCGACCAAACCGGGCCCGATGAAGACGCCGGACGGCAAGGTCGTCGGCGAGCATATCGGCCTCGCGTTCTATACGTTCGGCCAGCGCAAGGGCATCGGCCTCGGCGGCAGCAAGACCGGCAACGGCGATCCGTGGTTCGTCGCCGCGAAGGACATCGCGTCGAACACGCTGTACGTCGTGCAGGGCCACGATCATCCATGGCTGCTGGCGCGCGAGCTGGTCGCGGGCAACGTGAGCTGGGTCGCCGGCGAACCGCCGGCCGAAGGTTTCGCGTGCGGTGCGAAGACGCGCTACCGGCAGGCCGACGCGGCGTGCGCATTCGGTGCCGCCACGCCCGGCCCGGCTGGCGAGGCGCGCTTCTCGCTTGCGTTCGACGACGCGCAGTGGGCCGTCACGCCCGGCCAGTCGGCCGTGCTGTACGACGGCGAGATCTGCCTCGGCGGCGGAATCATCGAATCCGCGCTGTCCGGCAACACGCAGGCGAACGAAGCACCGGCCCTCGCACTCGCCCGCTGACGCGCTGCCGCCGGCGCCGCGCAAGCGGGGGCCGACCGGACGCGGCCGCGCCGTTCACCGCATGTTCCGCACCGACGCGTCGTAGCGCTCGCGCGCCGCGTCCAGCTCGGGAAAATGGCGCTCGGCCCAGCGGTCGAGCGCCACGAGCGTCTCCACGAGCGACCCCGCCACCGCCGTCAACCGGTACTCGACGTGTGCGCGCCGCGCGGCCACCGCGATGCGTTCGATCAGCCCGTTGCGCTCCAGCTCGCGCAGCGTCTGCGTCAACACCTTCTGGGAAATCCCGCCGATACGCTTGAGCAGCTCGCCATTGCGCAGCGGCCGTTCGGCCAGCGCCGGCAGGATCAGCAGCGACCACTTGCCGGCGACCAGCGCGAGCGCATCGCGCGCCGAGCAGTCCGCCGCGTAGACGTCGCCGGGAAATGCCATGGTTACCTCCGGGTGCGTGATTGCGCGGCCCCACCGCCGCCGGCCATCATCGTCGCACACTCCCGGAGCCCGTCATGCATGCGCTGATCGTCGTTGCCCATCCCGAACCGCAGTCGTTCAACGCCACCCTCGCCGGCGCGGCGGCCGACGCCTGGCGCGCCGGCGGCCACGCCGCGACGGTCGCGAACCTGTACGCAGACGCGTTCGACCCGTGCGAAGCGCCGCACCATTACGCAGACCGGCTCGACACCGCCCGCTTCGACACGCAGCGCGAGCAGCGCCATCACTGGGAACGCGGCACGCTCGCGCCCGAGATCGCGCATCACGTCGGCCTGCTGAAGCAAGCCGATGCGCTGATCCTGCAGTTCCCGCTGTGGTGGTTCGGCGCGCCCGCGATCCTGAAGGGCTGGATGGATCGCGTATTCGTCTACGGCGGCCTTTACAGCAGCCGGCAGCGCCACGATCGCGGCGTGCTGCAAGGGCGGCGCGCGTTGCTGAGCGTCACGACCGGCTCGTCGGCCACCGCCTGCGCGCCCGATGGCCGTGAAGGCGATACCCGCCTGCTGCTGTGGCCGATCATGTACGCGCTGCGCTACGTCGGCTTCGACGTGCTCGAACCGCACCTGATCCACGACGTCCGCGGCGGCCTGGCGGCCGATGCCGCGCAGCGGCAGGACGCGCGCCTCGCACGCTGCCTCGCCGACTACCGCGCGCGGCTGCGCGACTGGCCCGCGTGGCCGCGCGTGCCGTTCAACCGCGACGAGGACTTCGACGACGACGCCAGGCTAAAGCCCGGCACCCCGGCGTACAGCCCGTTCATCCGCCCGGCCGAGGCCGGCCGGTAGCCGCCGGCTCGGCAACGCGAGCTTCACGACACCCGTAGTAGACTCTCGACCATCGTGGGCACCGGCGGCGGCGGGTACGGCACGGGCAGCATGCCCGCCGGGCCTGCGCGATGCCTCGGGCGCCGACCTGCCGGCCGCCGCGCGATCCAGGCGACGTGACGGCCATCCAGACAATTACGATGGAGTCCCCATGTTTTCCCGACGCTATATCGCGATGTGGTGCGCGGTCCTGCTGTTCGTGGCCGTCGCGGCGCTCGCCGCCCGGCACACGATCGCGTGGCTGTGGCTCGTGATCCCGGCCGCGCTCGTCGCACTCGGCCTGTACGACCTGAAGCAGGACCGCCACGCGATCCTGCGCAACTACCCGCTCTGGGGCCACTTCCGCTTCCTGTTCGAATTCATCAGACCTGAAATCCGCCAGTATTTCGTCGAGGACGACACCGACGAGAAGCCGTTCTCGCGCGCGCAGCGCAGCCTCGTCTACCAGCGCGCGAAGAACGTCGCCGACAACCGCCCGTACGGCACCGAGCTCAACGTGAAGGCCGTCGCGCACGAATGGATCAGCCACTCGCTCGCGCCGACGAAGCTGCCGAACCACGATTTCCGCATCCGCGTCGGCGCGAACCGCGCGCAACCGTACGACATTTCGATCTTCAACATCTCGGCGATGAGCTTCGGCTCGCTGTCCGCGAACGCGATCCGCTCGCTGAACCTCGGCGCGAAGAAAGGCGGATTCGCGCACGACACCGGCGAAGGCTCGCTGTCGAAGTACCACCGCGAAAACGGCGGCGACATCATCTGGGAAATCGCGTCCGGCTACTTCGGCTGCCGTAACGACGACGGCACCTTCAACCCCGACAAGTTCGCGAAGCAGGCCGCCGATCCGCAGGTCAAGATGATCGAGGTGAAGCTGTCGCAGGGCGCGAAGCCCGGCCACGGCGGCGTGCTGCCGGCCGCGAAGATCACGCCGGAAATCGCCGAGACGCGCGGCGTGCCGATGGGCAAGGACTGCATCTCGCCCGCGACGCATTCGGAGTTCTCGACGCCGCGCGGGCTGCTCGAATTCGTCGAACGGCTGCGCACGCTGTCGGGCGGCAAGCCGACCGGCTTCAAGCTGTGCATCGGCCATCCGTGGGAATTCTTCGGAATCGCGAAGGCGATGCTTGAAACCGGCATCGTGCCGGACTTCATCGTCGTCGACGGCGCGGAAGGCGGCACGGGCGCGGCGCCGCTCGAATTCACCGACCACGTCGGCGTACCGCTGCAGGAAGGGCTGCTGCTCGTGCACAACACGCTCGTCGGGATCGGCGTGCGCGATCGCGTGAAGCTCGGCGCGAGCGGCAAGATCATCACCGCGTTCGACATCGCGCGTACGCTCGCGATCGGCGCGGACTGGGTGAACTCGGCGCGCGGCTTCATGTTCGCGGTCGGCTGTATCCAGGCGCAGCACTGCCACACCGATCGCTGCCCGACCGGCGTCGCGACCCAGGACCCGGTGCGCCAGCGCGCGCTCGTCGTGCCCGACAAGGCCGAGCGCGTGTACAACTTCCACCGCAACACGCTGCATGCGTTGCAGGAACTCGTGCAGGCGGCCGGCCTCGCGCACCCGTCCGAGCTGCGCGCCCATCACATCGTGCAGCGGGTCGCGCCGCATGAAGTGCGGCTGATGTCGCAGTTGCTGAAGTACCTGAAGCCCGGCGCGCTGCTCGACGGCAACACCTGCGGCTTTACGCTGTACGACAAGTGGTGGCCGATTGCGCGCAGCGATTCATTCACGCTCGGCGAAGCCGTGTACGCGTCGATCGAATGACGCGGGCCGCCGCGGGGCGGCGCGGCAAAAAGAAAAGCGCCCCGCGGGGCGCTTTTCTTTTGTCTGCCGAATGCGTGAAACGCGTGAATGCGTCGCGTGCGGCTCAGTTCTGCGGCAGCGTGTCGGCGAACGACGGCCGCTGCAGCAGCTTCGCGAAGTGCTTGTCGAGGTTCGGGTGGCGATCGCGCCAGTTGAGCTCGGGCATCCGGAAGTCGAGATAGCCGAGCGCGCAGCCGAGTGCGATGTCGGCGAGCGTGTAATGATTACCGACGCACCACGTCTTGCCGCCGAGACCCTGCGACATCGCGACGAGGCCGTCGTCGATCTTGCGTTGCTGGCGCGCGATCCAGCTCGCGCTGCGCTGCGCCTCGTCGCGCATCGTATGTTCGACGCGAATCGTAACCGCCGCGTCGATCACGCCGTCGCCCAGCGCTTCCCAGCACCGCACCTCGAGGCGCTCGCGGCCCGACGGCGGAATCAGCTTGCCGACCGGCGAAAGCGTATCGACGTATTCGCAGATCACGCGGGAATCGAACACCGCGGCACCATCCTCCATCACGAGGCACGGGACCTTGCCGAGCGGATTCGAGGCATGAATATCCGTCTCCGGCGCCCACACGTTCTCGAGCTCCAGCTTGTAGTCGATCTTCTTTTCAGCCAGCACGATCCGCGCCTTGCGGACGTACGGGCTGCTGAGCGAACCGATTAATTTCATCATCTGCCTTTTTAAGGGAACCGCCGAGAGTATACGTTGTCGCCGATCATAACCGGCCAGCGTCGCGCGACAGAAAATCGCCCGGACGGCCTGTGGATGGTTTGCAACAACCGCCGCGCGGGCCTTCCAGGGCGGCTTCCCGCCCCCTCTCTCACGCACGGCGTCCCGCGGCGCTACAATCGCACGAATGAACGCGCCCCTCGATACCGCCATCGCCGTCGACGTCTACCGCCAGCGCCGTGAACGCGTGCTTGCCGCACTGCGTGCCGCCGGCGGCGGCGTCGCCATCGTCCCCACCGCGCCCGAAGTGCCGCGCAATCGCGATACGGACTATCCGTACCGGTTCGACAGCTACTTCCACTACCTGACGGGCTTCAGCGAGCCGGATGCCGTGCTCGTGCTGAACGCGGCCGCGCCGCACGGCGGGCCGGAGTCGATCCTGTTCTGCCGCGCCAAGAACGCCGACCGCGAGATCTGGGAAGGCTTCCATTACGGGCCCGAAGCCGCGCGCGATGCGTTCGGCTTCGACGCGGCGTTCGCGGTCGACGTGATCGATACCGAGATGCCGCGCCTGCTCGCCGACGCGGGCACCGTGCACTACCGGTTCGGCGCATCGGCCGACTTCGAGCGCCGGCTCGCGGGCTGGCTCGACGCGGTGCGCGCGCTGGCGCGCACGGGCGTCGCCGCGCCGGACGCGCTGCTCGACCTCACGCCGCTGCTCGACGACATGCGGCTCGTGAAGGACGAGCACGAGCTCGCGATCATGATGCGCGCCGCGCACATCTCCGCCCTTGCGCACCGCCGCGCGATGCAGGCGTGCCGCCCCGGTATCCGCGAATACGAACTCGAGGCCGAATTGTTGTATGTGTTCCGCAAGCACGGCGCGCAGTCGCCCGCGTACGGCTCGATCGTCGCGGCCGGCGCGAACGCGTGCGTGCTGCACTACCCGGCCGGCAACGCGGCCGCGCAAGATGGCGACCTGATCCTGATCGACGCCGCGTGCGAACTCGACGGCTACGCGTCGGACATCACGCGCACGTTCCCGGCCAACGGGCGCTTCTCGCCCGCGCAACGCACGCTGTACGACATCGTGCTCGCCGCGCAGCAGGCCGCGATCGACGCGACGCGCGCCGGCGTGCCGTTCGAGGCGCCGCACGACGCCGCCGTGCGCGTGCTCGCGCAGGGGCTGCTCGACACCGGCATCATCCCGAAATCGCGCTTCTCGAACCTCGACGACGTGATCGCCGAGCGCGCCTACGCACGCTTCTACATGCATCGCACCGGCCACTGGATCGGCATGGACGTGCACGATTGCGGCGACTACCGCGAGCGGCTCGCCGAGCGTGACGGCAACGGCGCGCTGCCGTGGCGCACGCTGAAAGCCGGCATGACGCTGACGATCGAGCCCGGCCTGTACGTGCGCGCCGCCGACGACGTGCCGCCCGAGTACTGGAACATCGGCATCCGCATCGAGGACGACGCGATCGTGCGCGAGCACGGCTGCGAGCTGATCACGCGCGGCGTGCCCGTCGCGGCGGACGAAATCGAAGCGCTGATGCGCGCGGGCGCATGACCGGCTGCCGCCGACCGTTACCTCCGTTTCACGAATCAAGATGACGACCGCCTCCTCCCCGGCCACGCCGGACTACGATCTCGCCATCGTCGGCGCGGGCCCAGTCGGGCTCGCGCTCGCCGGCTGGCTCGCGCGCCGCAGCGCCACGCAGCACGCATCGATCGCACTGATCGATGCACGCGAACCGGCCGCCAGCGCGAACGATCCGCGCGCGATCGCCGTGTCGCACGGCAGTCGCGTGCTGCTCGACACGCTCGCGTGGCCCGCCGACGCGACGCCGATCGAACATATCCACGTGTCGCAGCGCGGCCATTTCGGCCGCACGCTGATCGACCGCGACGAACACGACGTCGCCGCGCTCGGCTACGTCGTGCGTTACGGCTCGCTCGTGCAGGCGCTCGCGGGCGCCGTGCGCGGCACGCGCGTCGACTGGCTCACGTCGACCACCGCGCGCGCGCCGCAGCAGGATGCCGACGGCGTCACGCTGACGCTCGACGGCCCGCAGGGCGAGCGCACGCTGCGCGCACGCGTCGTCATCAATGCGGAAGGCGGGCTGTTCCATGAACAGCAGGCCGACGCCGGCAAACATCGCCGCGACTACGGGCAGACCGCGCTCGTCGGCACGGTCACGGTATCGGCGCCGCGCCCGAACGTAGCGTGGGAACGCTTCACGCACGAAGGCCCGCTCGCGCTGCTGCCGCTCGGCGGGCCGCGCCAGGCCGAGTACGCGCTCGTCTGGTGCTGCACGCCCGACGAAGCGGCGCGCCGCGCCGCGCTGCCCGACGATGCGTTCCTGCGCGAGCTCGGCCGCGCATTCGGCGAACGCATGGGCGCCTTCGTCGCGATCGCGGGCCGCGCCTCGTTCCCGCTCGGCCTGACCGCCGCGCAGACACTCGTCAACGGCCGCGTCGCGATCGTCGGCAATGCCGCGCAGACCCTGCACCCCGTCGCGGGCCAGGGGCTCAACCTTGGGCTGCGCGATGCGCATACGCTCGTCGATACGCTGTCCGCGCAAGGCTTCGAAGCCACCGCGCTCGCCACCTTCAACGCGCGCCGCGCACTCGACCGGCGCTTCACGATCGGCGCGACCGACACGCTGGCACGCCTGTTCACGATCGACTCGGGCCCGCTCCCGCTGCTGCGCGGTGCGGCGCTCACCGCGCTCGAGTTCGTACCGCCGCTCAAGAAGGTGATCGCGCGACAGATGATGTTCGGCCAGCGCAACTGACCCGCGGCGCGCACAGTCGCGCCGCTCAAACCGGGTCAAATCGGCGGGGCATGGGAATACGGTAAAATGCGCGTTTCCGTCTGCCCTTTCCCTGCCCGCGCCCGCCGCGGGCGGTGCCATTGCGATGCCCGTTATCGGCCCTCACGTATTGCGTAACAACCTGTTCGTCGCCCCGATGGCCGGCGTGACGGATCGTCCGTTCCGCCAGCTCTGCAAGCGGCTGGGCGCCGGTTACGCCGTGTCCGAGATGGTCGCGTCCAACGCGCAGCTGTGGAAAAGCGCGAAGACGATGCGGCGCGCGAACCACGAAGGCGAGGTGGAACCGATTGCGGTCCAGATCGCCGGCGCCGATCCGGCGATGATGGCCGAAGCGGCCCGCTACAACGTCGACAACGGCGCACAGATCATCGACATCAACATGGGCTGCCCGGCGAAGAAGGTCTGCAACGTCGCGGCCGGCTCCGCGCTGCTGCAGAACGAGCCGCTCGTGCAGCGCATCGTCGAGGCCGTCGTCGCGGCGGTCGGCACGGGGCCCGATGCGGTGCCCGTCACGCTGAAGATCCGCACCGGCTGGGATCGCGAGCACAAGAACGCGATCACGGTTGCGCGTCTGGCCGAAGCCGCCGGCATCTCGATGCTCACCGTGCACGGCCGCACGCGCGCCGACCTGTACCGCGGCGACGCCGAATACGACACCATCGCCGCCGTGAAGGCGGCGGTGCGGATTCCGGTGGTCGCGAACGGCGACATCACGTCGCCCGCGAAGGCAAAGGCCGTGCTCGACGCCACCGGCGCCGACGCGCTGATGATCGGTCGTGCCGCGCAAGGTCGGCCGTGGCTGTTCCGCGAAATCGATCATTTCCTGCAAACCGGCGAGCTGCTGCCCCCGCCGCGGATCGACGAGATCCAGCACGTGATGAACGAACACCTGGAAGACCACTACGCTTTCTATGGTGAATTCACGGGAGTCCGTACTGCGCGCAAGCACATCGGCTGGTACACTCGCGGCCTTTCCGGTGCCAACGGGTTCCGGCACAGGATGAACACGCTCGATTCCACCCGCGAGCAGCTCGCCGCCGTCAATGCCTTCTTCGAGGCGCAAAAGGCGCTGTCGGACCACCTCGTCTACGTCGATGACGAAGAGGAAAACGGCCAGGGCGAGTCGGACGACCATAACCAGTTAGCAGCATGAGCAAGCACAACATCGAACAATGTGTCCGCGAGAGCCTGGACGTGTATTTCCGGGATCTAGACGGCTCCAATCCGCACGACGTCTATGAAATGGTGATGTCCTGCGTCGAAAAGCCGATGCTCGAGGTCGTGCTCGTACAGGCCGGCGGCAACCAGTCGCTCGCCGCGGAGTACCTCGGCATCAATCGCAATACGCTGCGCAAGAAGCTGCAGCAGCACGGCCTGCTGTAGGCGGCCGTCCCGTCCCCGTTTCCCTGGCTATTGGTGGTTCCATCATGATCAAGCAAGCGCTCATTTCCGTTTCCGACAAGACCGGCATCGTCGACTTCGCGAAGTCGCTGTCCGACCTCGGCGTCAAGCTGCTGTCGACGGGCGGCACCGCGAAACTCCTCGCCGACGCCGGCCTGCCCGTGACCGAAGTGGCCGATTACACGGGCTTCCCGGAAATGCTCGATGGGCGCGTGAAGACGCTCCACCCGAAGGTGCACGGCGGCATCCTCGCCCGCCGCGACCTGCCCGAGCACATGCAGGCGCTGGAGCAGCACGGCATCCCGACGATCGACCTGCTCGTCGTGAACCTGTACCCGTTCGTCGCGACGATCGCGAAGGACGACTGCACGCTCGCCGACGCGATCGAGAACATCGACATCGGCGGCCCGACGATGCTGCGCTCGGCCGCGAAGAACCACCGCGACGTGACGGTCGTCGTCGATCCGGCCGACTACGCGGTCGTGCTCGATGAAATGAAGGCGAACGGCAATGCGGTCGGCTACGCGACCAACTTCCGCCTCGCGACGAAGGTGTTCGCGCACACCGCGCAATACGACGGCGCGATCACGAACTACCTGACGAGCCTGACCGACGAGCTGAAGCACGCGTCGCGCAACGCGTACCCGGCCACGCTGAACCTGGCGTTCGACAAGGTGCAGGACCTGCGCTACGGCGAGAACCCGCACCAGAGCGCCGCGTTCTACCGCGACCTCGCGACGCCGGCCGGCGCGCTGGCGAACTACCGCCAGCTGCAGGGCAAGGAACTGTCGTACAACAACATCGCCGATTCCGACGCAGCGTGGGAATGCGTGAAGACGTTCGACGCACCGGCCTGCGTGATCATCAAGCACGCGAACCCGTGCGGCGTCGCAGTCGGCAACGATTCGGCCGACGCATACGCGAAGGCATTCCAGACCGACCCGACGTCGGCATTCGGCGGCATCATCGCGTTCAACCGCGAAGTCGACGAAGCGGCTGCCCAGGCCGTCGCGAAGCAGTTCGTCGAAGTGCTGATCGCCCCGTCGTTCTCCGACGCCGCGAAGCAGGTGTTCGCCGCGAAGCAGAACGTGCGCCTGCTCGAGATCGCGCTCGGCGACGGCCATAACGCATTCGACCTGAAACGCGTGGGCGGCGGCCTGCTCGTGCAGTCGCTCGATTCGCGCAACGTGCAACCGAGCGAGCTGCGTGTCGTCACGAAGCGCCAGCCCACCGCCAAGGAAATGGACGACCTGCTGTTCGCATGGCGCGTCGCGAAGTACGTGAAGTCGAACGCGATCGTGTTCTGCGGCAACGGCATGACGCTCGGCGTCGGCGCAGGCCAGATGAGCCGCGTCGACTCGGCGCGCATCGCGAGCATCAAGGCGCAGAACGCCGGCCTGACGCTGGCGGGTTCGGCAGTCGCATCGGATGCGTTCTTCCCGTTCCGCGACGGCCTCGACGTCGTCGTGGCAGCCGGCGCGACCTGCGTGATCCAGCCGGGCGGCTCGATGCGCGACGACGAAGTGATCGCGGCGGCCGACGAGCACGGCATCGCGATGGTCCTGACGGGCGTGCGCCACTTCCGTCACTGATCGCATGCGGCCCGCGCGGCCGCAGCACGACGACCCGGCGGCATCGCACCCGCCGGGTTTTTTATTGCACGGCGCCCTCGCGCACGACCTGGCGACCGGCTTGCCGCACCAATCGTTGTAGTATCGCTGCATCACGCCACTCTCCTCACTCATGCGAATTCTCGGCATCGACCCCGGCCTGCGCGTCACCGGCTTCGGCGTCATCGACGTCAGCGGCCACCGGCTCGCCTATGTCACGAGCGGCGTGATCCGCACGCCGACGGCCGACCTGGCCACCCGGCTCGGCACGATCTTCCAGGGCGTCTCGACCATCGTGCGCGAGCACGCCCCCGACCAGGCCGCGATCGAAAAGGTGTTCGTCAACGTGAACCCGCAGTCGACGCTGCTGCTCGGCCAGGCGCGCGGCGCCGCGATCTGCGGCCTCGTCGCGGGCGGCCTGCCCGTCGCCGAATACACGGCGCTGCAGCTCAAGCAGGCCGTGGTCGGCTACGGCCGCGCGACCAAGACGCAGATGCAGGAAATGGTCACGCGGCTGCTCAACCTCTCCGGCCAACCGGGCTCCGACGCGGCCGACGCGCTCGGCATGGCGATCTGCCACGCGCACGGCGGCGATACGCTCAGCACGCTCGGCGGCCTCGCGCCGGCACTCGCGAAGAAAGGGCTGCGCGTGCGGCGCGGGCGGCTGGTCGGCTGACGGCGGCGCGCATCGCGGCCCGGCACGTCGGCTCGACTGCGTTGGCCACCTTGGCTGCGCTGACCACCTTGATCGCTTTACCCGCGCCCGACGCGCCCGCGACACGCGCCGCCCCGGCCTGATGGCCGATCCCGTCGGCATCGCGCCGCACGTGCGCTACACTCGCGCTTTCTTCCTCGCATCAAGCCATCCATGATCGGTCGCATCGCCGGCATCCTGCTCGAAAAGAACCCGCCCCACCTGCTCGTCGACTGCAACGGCGTCGGCTACGAGATCGACGTGCCGATGAGCACCTTCTACAACCTGCCGCAAACGGGCGAGCGCGTCGTGCTGCTCACGCAGCAGATCGTCCGCGAGGACGCGCACCTGCTGTACGGCTTCCTGACGCCGCAGGAGCGCACGACCTTCCGCGAGCTGCTGAAGATCACCGGCATCGGCGCGCGCATGGCGCTCGCCGTGCTGTCCGGCATGAGCGTGCAGGAGCTCGCGCAGGCCGTGACGATGCAGGACGCCGCGCGCCTCACGCGCCTGCCCGGCATCGGCAAGAAGACGGCCGAACGCCTGCTGCTCGAACTGAAGGGCAAGCTCGGTGCCGATCTCGGCGCGCTCGCCGGCGCTGCGTCGCCGTCCGACCACGCGACCGACATCCTCAACGCGCTGCTCGCGCTCGGCTATTCCGAAAAGGAAGGCCTCGCCGCGATCAAGAACGTGCCGGCCGGCACCGGCGTATCCGAAGGCATCAAGCTCGCGTTGAAGGCGCTGTCGAAGGTCTAACGCCCGCGTGACGCGCTGCCGAGCGGTGCGTTGAAGCCAGTGTCGCGCAGCCGCGCGACGCTCGCCAGTCGGCCGTTCGGCCAGGTGGGCGGGACCGCGGCGCGCGGTACAATGGCCGCATGATTGAAACCGACAAACTCGCCACCGAGCAGCGGATCATCGCCGCCACGCCCGCCTCGTCGCACGAGGAGGTGTTCGAACGTGCGCTGCGGCCGCGCCAGCTCGACGACTACGTCGGCCAGGAAAAGGTGCGCGGCCAGCTCGAGATCTTCATCGAAGCCGCCAAGCGCCGCTCCGAGCCGCTCGACCACGTGCTGCTGTTCGGGCCGCCGGGCCTCGGCAAGACGACGCTCGCGCACATCATCGCGCGGGAGATGGGCGTGAACCTGCGCCAGACGTCGGGCCCCGTGCTCGAGCGCGCGGGCGATCTCGCCGCGCTGCTGACGAACCTCGAAGCGAACGACGTGCTGTTCATCGACGAGATCCACCGGCTGTCGCCGGTCGTCGAGGAAATCCTGTATCCGGCACTCGAGGATTACCAGATCGACATCATGATCGGCGAAGGCCCGGCCGCGCGCAGCGTGAAGCTCGACCTGCAGCCGTTCACGCTGGTCGGCGCCACCACCCGCGCCGGGATGCTGACCAACCCGCTGCGCGATCGTTTCGGGATCGTCGCACGCCTCGAGTTCTACGATGCCGATCAACTGTCGCGCATCGTGCGGCGTTCGGCATCGCTGCTGAACGCGCAGATCGATCCGAACGGCGCGCTCGAAATCGCGAAGCGTTCGCGCGGCACGCCGCGGATCGCGAACCGGCTCCTGCGCCGCGTGCGTGACTTCGCGGAAGTGAAGGCCGACGGCCAGATCACCGCGGCCGTCGCCGATGCCGCGCTCGCGATGCTCGACGTCGATCCGGTCGGCTTCGACCTGATGGACCGCAAGCTGCTCGAGGCGATCCTGTACAAGTTCGACGGCGGCCCGGTCGGCATCGACAACCTCGCGGCGGCGATCGGCGAAGAGCGCGACACGATCGAGGACGTACTCGAGCCGTACCTGATCCAGCAGGGCTTCCTGCAGCGCACGCCGCGCGGGCGCGTCGCGACGCTGCTCACGTATCGCCACTTCGGGCTTTCCGTGCCCGACACCGGCCGCACCGAACGCGGCGAGTGGGATATCCCCGACGGGAAGTAACCCGTCGCCCGAGCCGCCCCGCCATGACGACGCCACCCAGCTCCCGCCCCGCCGCACCCGCACCGGGCCCGCGCTGGGCCGAGCCGATCCGCAAGCGGCTCGTGGCCGGCGTCACGCACCTGACCGTGGGCGGCGGCGGCCCGTCACTCGACCTCTCTTCACCGCCGGGAGACCCGGGGCTGTTCGGTCCCGAGGCCGTCTGCTGGCGTGTGCATGCCGACTTCACGTCGATGATGACGGGCGGCATCGCGGCGCTGCTGCTGCAGGCGCTCCACCCGCTCGCGCTCGCAGGCGTCTGGGATCACTCGTCGTTCCGCACCGACATCCTCGGCCGCTTGCGACGCACCGCCACGTTCATCACCGGTACGACGTTCGGCAGTCGCGCGGACGCACTTGCGCTGATCGAACGCGTGAAATCGATCCACGCGCACATCTCGGGCACCGCGCCGGACGGCCGCCCATACCGCGCCGACGATCCGGCGTTGCTGACCTGGGTGCATGTCGCGGAAGTGTCGAGTTTCCTCGCCGCGCACCTGCGCTATGTGAATCCCGCGCTGCCGGGCGCGTTGCAGGACCGCTACTACGCCGAAACGGCATTGGTCGCCGAGCTGCTCGGCGCACACGAGGTGCCCCGTTCGCGTGCCGAGGTGGCCGCCTATCTCGCGCGCATGCAGCCCGAGCTCGAGGCCGGGCCGCGCACGTTCGACGTGATGTCCATCCTGCTGAACGTGCCGGTCGCGAAGCCCGCGCTGCGGCCGGCCGCGTCGCTGGTGATGCATGCAGGCATCGACCTGCTGCCGCCGTGGGCGCAACGCATGCTCGGCGTGTCGGCGTTCGCGCCGCTGCGCCGTGCGCTGGTCCGGCCGGGTATCCGGGTCGTCGCGCCCGTGCTGCGCTGGGCGCTCGTGAACGGCGCATCAAAACGTGCGCGCCGCCGCGCCACAGCGACGCCGCCCGACGGCACCCCGCCTGCCTGACGATTCGCTTCTTCTTATCATTTCAATTTACTGTCAAATATCTGTGACAAGCTGACGGGCTTGCACCCGCGCACGGTCGCACGTGCCGTACGTCCCGCTTGCCGTGACCCGCGCGGTGTCCCGCCCACCCGACCGACACCCGATGCCCGCGATGCCACGCCTGCCGATCCGTTTCGCCCTTGCCGCCAGCCTGTCCACCGTCTTCGCCCTCACCGCCTGCGGGGGCGACGATGTCACTGCCATCGCTCGTTCGGACGCGCAAACGCCGTCCGGAGGCACCCCGACCACGCCTGCCCCCACGCCGCCCGCCACCGTCACGCCGCGACCGGGCAAGTGGAAGGCCGCGCGCGCGGGCGACCTGATCGACGTGACGCTCGGCGACCTCCATCCGACGCAAGGCGCGATCGGCTACGACCAGATCTATTACAAGCTGGGCCGCTACGAACTGCAGCCCGACAAGAAATTCGACGACTTCTGCGCGGACGAAGGCCTCGGCGGCGTCGCGTCGAGCGGCTACACGGCCACGTCGACGCTGCGCGAACCCGCGAGCTACACATGCACGACGACCGACGCGAACGCCCGCGACCGCTCGGTGCTGAACCCGGTCGTGATCGGCCCGAACGGCGATGCGCTGTACCTGACCGACGGCCACCACGGCCTGTCGGCCTACTACGAGACGCCCGACGGTGGCCCGGCGCTGCACGTGCACGTCGTCGTCAAGGACAACCTCAGCGACTACTCGGGCGACGCGTTCTGGCAGCAGATGCAGAGCCGCGGCTATCTGCGCCTCAAGAACGGAGAAGGCAAGGCGATCACGACCGCGCAACTGCCGACCGGGCTCGGCCTGAAACTCGGGATGACGAACGACCGCTACCGCTCGCTCGTCTATTTCACGCGCGACATCGGCTACAGCAAGCCCGCACAAGCCACCGACTATCTCGAGTTCTACTGGGCCGACTGGCTGCGCGCGCAACCGGGCACGTTCGCGCTCGCCGGCTATGACCTGACGCGCGCCGGCACGACCGACCCGGATCCGGCAAAGGCCGACACCGGCTATCTGAACGCGGTCTGGAATGCGTCGACGCGCATGGTCGCGGCCACGGACCCGGTGATCGACGGCAAGACGGGCGCCGACCTCGGGCGCGCGGACACGATCAACGGCGGGAAGAAATACAACAAGGGGGAATTCGACAAGCTGCGCCAGCCGATCACGGCGGACAAGCCCGGCAAGATCGCGTACGCGCTCGACTACAAGACGCGCCACGCGCTGCCGCAGTAAGCAGCCGGCACCACGCAGGAAGGAAGTCCCGGCCGGCGATGCCGGGTGGGCCTGCTGGCTCAGAGCACCTTGCGGTACCCGTCGTCGTCGCTCGTGGCGTCCAGGTGCGACACGTCGGCCCACTGCACGACCTGCGCGCGGCCATCGACGTAATCGACGACGTTGATGCTCGTGTTGAGCAACTGATAATTGCGCGGCGCCGACAGCTCGATGCCGTTCGCGAAACGATAGACGCAGTCGAGCACGCCGCCATGCGCGACGCACGCGATCCGGCCACCCGGATGCTCGGCGACGATCGGTTCGAGCGCATGCAGCACGCGATGATAGAACTCGCGCTGCGACTCGCCGCCCTCCGGCGCGAAGCCGGGGTCGCGCGTCTGCCAGGCCGCGTACGCGTCGGGGAACAGCGTCTCGATCTCGGCGCTGTCGTGCCCCTGAAACTGGCCGTACGAGCGTTCGCGCAGCCCTTCCCGCAGCCGCGGCGCAAGCCCGAGCGCGTCGGCGAACGGCTGCGCGGTCTGCCGCGCACGCATCAGGTCGCTCGAATAGATCGCGTCGAGCCGTGCACCGTCACGCGCGTCGCGCGCGAGCCGTGCGGCCAGCTTTTGTGCCTGCTCGAGGCCCGTTTCGGCCAGCGGGATGTCGATATGACCCTGGATGCGCTTGATGCGATTCCAGGCCGTCTCGCCATGGCGGATGAAAAGAATCTGCGTGGTGGCCATCGCGGCGTGTCTCCGGGGAAGAATCAGGGCCGCACTTGCAGCCAGAAGGTCACGGGGCCGTCGTTGACGAGCGACACCTGCATGTCGGCGCCGAACTCGCCCGTCTCGACGACCGGATGGCGCACCCGCGCGGCCGCCACGAAATAGTTGAACAGCCGCGCGCCTTCGTCGGGCGGCGCGGCCGGCGTGAAGCTCGGACGCAGCCCGCTGTTGGTATCGGCCGCCAGCGTGAACTGCGACACGAGCAGCAGGCCGCCCGCACGGCCCTCACCGTCGATATTCGACACCGGCAGGTTCATCTTGCCGGCGGCGTCGCTGAACACGCGGTAGCCGAGCATCTTCGCGAGCAGCTTGTCGGCCGCTGCGTCGGTGTCGCCGCGCTCCGCGCAGACCAGCGCGAGCAGGCCCGCGCCGATTTCGCCCGTCGTGCGATCGCCGACGCGCACGTCGGCGCGCTTCACGCGCTGGATCAGCGCGATCATGCGGTCAGCGTGACGCGTGCGAAGCGGCGCTTGCCGACCTGCACGACGAACTCGCCGGCTTCGACCTTCAGGCCCTTGTCCGACACGGTCGCGCCATCGATCTTCACGCCGCCCTGCTCGATGTTGCGCAGCGCCTCGCTCGTCGACGGCACGAGGCCGGCCTGCTTCAGCAGCTGGCCGATCGCGAGCGGCGCGCCCGCGAGCGTGACCGACGGAATGTCGTCCGGCACGCCGCCCTTCGCGCGGTGGTTGAAGTCCTCGAGCGCACGCTCGGCGTCGGCCTGCGAGTGGAAGCGCGCGACGATTTCCTGCGCGAGCAGCACCTTGAAGTCGCGCGGGTTGCGGCCGCCTTCGATCTCGCGCTTGAAGCCGTCGATCTCGTCCATCGGACGGAACGACAGCAGCTCGAAGTAACGCCACATCAGCGTGTCCGAGATGCTCATCAGCTTGCCGAACATGTCGTTCGGCTGCTCGCTGATGCCGACGTAGTTGCCCTTCGACTTCGACATCTTCTCGACGCCGTCGAGGCCTTCGAGCAGCGGCATCGTGAGAATGCACTGCTGTTCCTGGCCATACTGCTTCTGCAGTTCGCGGCCGACCAGCAGGTTGAATTTCTGGTCGGTGCCGCCGAGCTCGAGGTCGGCGTTCAGCGCGACCGAGTCGTAGCCCTGCATCAACGGGTACAGGAATTCGTGGATCGAGATCGGCACGCCGCCCTGGAAGCGCTTCGTGAAATCCTCGCGCTCGAGGATCCGCGCGACCGTGTAGCGCGACGCGAGCTTGATCATCCCGTCCGCGCCGAGCGGCATCGACCATTCGCTGTTGTAGCGGATTTCGGTCTTGTCGCGGTCGAGCACGAGCGCGGCCTGCTCGAAGTAGGTCTTCGCGTTCGACTCGATCTGTTCGCGCGTGAGCGGCGGGCGCGTCGCGTTGCGGCCCGACGGATCGCCGATCAGCGACGTGAAATCGCCGATCAGGAAGATGACCGTGTGGCCGAGGTCCTGCAGCTGGCGCATCTTGTTCAGCACGACCGTATGGCCGATGTGGATGTCGGGCGCGGTCGGGTCGAGGCCGAGCTTGATGCGAAGCGGCGTGCCCGTCGCCGCGCTGCGTGCGAGCTTCTGCGCGAACTCTTCCTCGACCAGCAGCTCGTCGACGCCGCGCTTCGTGACGGCGAGCGCATGCCGGACTTCGTCGGTGATCGGGAAAACAGGCTTGGAACTGGGTTCGGTGCTCATCGGTGCCAGGAAGAATGTCGCAAAAACAGGGATTTTCCCATAACTTGCGCGCCCATCGCTTAACGGCACGTCACGTTGCGCGGATAATCGGGCGCAAGGCGCGCGGCACCGGCCCGCGCCGCACGATCCAGGAGAACCCAACGTGCCGCAACGACAGCCGCAACATGCCCATCCGGCCGACGGCATCTACTTCGGGCTGATGTCGGGAACCAGCATGGACGGCGTCGATGGCGTCGCCGTGCGTTTCGAGGCCGGCCGTGCGCCGGTCGTGCTCGCGGAAGCGTTCGTCGGCTTCGCGCAATCGCTGCGCGACGCGCTGTTCGCGCTGCAGCAGCCCGGCGACGACGAGATCGACCGCGAATCGGTCGCCGCGAACGCGCTGGTCGCGCGCTATGCGGTGTGCTGCCACGAGTTGCAGCGCACGGCCGGGCTGTCGCGCGACGAGATCCGTGCGATCGGCGTGCATGGCCAGACCGTGCGCCATCGCCCCGAGCGCGGCTATACGCGGCAGATCAACAACCCGGCACTGCTCGCCGAGCTGACCCAGCTCGACGTGATCGCCGATTTCCGCAGCCGCGACGTCGCCGCGGGCGGCCATGGCGCGCCGCTCGCGCCGGCCTTCCATGCGACGGTGTTCGGCGCGCCGGGTGAAACGCGCGTCGTCTGCAATCTCGGCGGGATCAGCAACATCACGATCCTGCCCGGCGAAGGCGGCGACGTGCGCGGCTTCGACTGCGGCCCCGCGAACGCGCTGCTCGACGAATGGGCGACCCGCCATCTCGGCAAGCCGTACGACGACGGCGGCAAGTTCGCCGCGCGCGGCACCGTCCACGCGCCGCTGCTCGATGCGCTGCTCGACGAGCCGTATTTCGCCGCACCGCCGCCGAAAAGCACCGGGCGCGACCTGTTCAATCCCGCATGGCTCGACGCGAAGCTCGCCGCGTTCGCGCAGGTCACGCCGGAGGACGTGCAGGCGACCCTTACCGCGCTCACGGCCGTGTCGGTCGCGCGCGAGATCGCGCAGCACGCAGCGGGCTGCAAGGCCGTGTTCGTCTGCGGCGGCGGCGCACGCAATCCGGTGCTGCTCGACGCGCTCCGGAATGCACTCCGCGAGGCCGGCGTGCCGGCCACGGTCGATACGACGGCCGCGCTCGGCGTGCCGCCGCAGCAGGTCGAGGCGCTCGCCTTCGCGTGGCTCGCGTACCGCTTCACCGCGCGCCAGCCCGGCAATCTCGCGACGGTCACGGGCGCAGCCGGCAATCGCGTGCTGGGCGCGCTCTATCCGCGCTGACGCTGCGCCTGCCGCACGGCGGGCGCCGCATCGTCAAGGCGCACGGGCATTAAAAAACGGGGCATGAAGCCCCGTTTTTCATTCTGGCGAACCGGATCGGATCTGCCGTGTGCTCAGACCGAGAACGACGAGCCGCACCCGCAGGTGGTGCTCGCGTTCGGGTTCTTGATCACGAACTGGGCGCCGTTGAGGTCGTCCTTGTAGTCGATCTCGGCGCCGACCAGGTACTGGTAGCTCATCGAGTCGATCAGGAGCTGGACGCCGTTCTTGTTCATCACGGTGTCGTCCTCGTTGACTTCCTCGTCGAACGTGAAGCCATACTGGAAGCCGGAGCAGCCGCCGCCCTGCACGAACACGCGCAGCTTCAGGTCGGGATTGCCCTCTTCGTCGATCAGTTGCTTGACCTTGTCGGCTGCGGCGTCGGTGAAGACGAACGGAACCGGCATTTCGGCCGTCGTTGCTGCGGATTCGGTAACAGCGTTCATTGCGAACTCTCCAAAAAGCTTTAGCCGCTATTGTAGGGCCGATCAGAAGATCGTGCTGAAGTCCATGAAATCAATAGGTTCTTGTCGATTTCATCAAACTCGCCCGCGCGGGCCGCGGCAGCACGCGCCTGGAAGCGGACATAAAAAAACCGCCAGCGCGAACGCTGGCGGTTTTTCCGGCGGACGCCGCCCGGGAGCGGCGAGGCCATGAAGCGGAATTAACGCTTCGAGAACTGCTTTGCGCGACGTGCCTTGCGCAGACCAACCTTCTTACGCTCGACTTCACGTGCATCGCGCGTGACGAAGCCTGCGTTCGACAGCGACGGCTTCAGCGTCGCATCGTAGTCGATCAGTGCACGGGTGATGCCGTGGCGCACTGCACCTGCCTGACCCGTTTCGCCGCCGCCGTTGACGTTGACCTTGATGTCGAACGTCTGGCCGTGGTTCGTGAGTTCCAGCGGTTGACGCACGATCATCAGCGACGTTTCGCGCGAGAAGTAGTCAGCGATGGGCTTGCCGTTGACGATGATGTCGCCCTTGCCAGCCTTGATGAAGACACGTGCGACTGCGCTCTTGCGGCGGCCCGTACCGTAGTTCCAGTTACCGATCATGTGGGCTCCCCTTAGATCTCGAGCGCCTTCGGCTGTTGCGCCGAATGCGGATGCGTAGCTTCAGCGTAGACCTTCAGCTTCTTGATCATCGCGTAGCCGAGCGGGCCCTTCGGCAGCATGCCCTTGACCGCTTTCTCGAGCGCGCGGCCCGGGAAGCGTTCTTGCATCTTGCCGAACGTCGTTTCATAGATACCGCCCGGGTAGCCCGAGTGACGGTAGTACTTCTTGTCCAGAGTCTTGTTGCCCGTGACCTTCAACTTGCTCGCGTTGATGATGATGATGAAATCACCAGTGTCGACGTGCGGGGTGAACTCAGGCTTGTGCTTGCCGCGCAGACGGCGTGCCACTTCGCTGGCAACACGGCCGAGAACCTTATCCGTCGCGTCAATCACGTACCATTCGCGCGTCACCTCATGGGCTTTTGCGGAAAACGTCTTCATGATCGATCCAAAAAAATTGCTTTGCCCGATGTGTTCTTCCTGCTTGTCTGTGTGCGCTTCGAGGCGCGGTGCAGGCTCTCCCTGTTCTTTTTCCGTGGGCATGAATGCGGAAAAGCCCTGAATTATAAAGGAAATACGGCAACGCGGTCAAAGGGAATCCACTCCCCGTGTCCACGGCGGCCGAAATGGGCCAAAATCCGTTCGTGCCCCGACAAGCCAGGCGAACCGAGCGCCCGGGGAGGCACCCATCGACGCGCGGCACATGACCCTCCCGCGCCAGACCGGCCGAATCTGGAAAACAACAAACAAGCATGATGAATCAACGACTTACGCCCTTCCTTGCGGCCGCACTGCTGGCCGCCGCGGCGCCTGCCGTCGCCGCCCGCACCGACTGCGAAGCCAAGCTCGACGCACTCGATACCCGCATTACCGAAGCCCGCGCCGCCCATGCCGAGGATCGCGTCGCCCGCCTGCGCGCGGTGCGCGAACGCGTCCGCCACTTCTGCGCACGCGGGCACGGCCACGCGTCGGCCGTCCACGTGCCGGCACCTGATGCACGCTCACCCGGCACGCCGTCCGGCGGCGCGACGTCACAGTCGGACGCAAAGCAGCCTGCGTAACGATGCCGGGATGCCGGGGCGCGCAAGCCGCGCGCCGATGTTTGCATGGGACGAAAAAAAGCCCGAACGGCTGGTTCGGGCTTAATCCACCATAGGAGGAGGGTGGAGGAGACATTCGGAGGTTGCCGCAGCGCGACAACCAATGAGGCTCATTATACGAACGCGTCGCCGACTTCACAAGAAAATTTGCATTGCGAAATCAAACACCATAATGCGGAATATTTCATGTCGCGTTTGAAAATTCCATTTTCCCCTTTGAAATCAATCACCTGATCCCGTCTGGCAGGCTCGAAAACGCCCCGCTTCTAGAGCGAAACCCCTAAATCCGAGCGGGAAGTGGCCGTCGGGCGGGCCGCTCGCGTGGCGCCGGCATTGCGCGTCGTGCAGCGCATCAGCCGTCCGTTGCGCAGCGGGCTACAATGCCGGATCGAATCCGAATCAGGCAACGCTGGAGTGCAAGCATGGAATGCAAAGTAAGCTGGATGGGCCAGGACGGCATGGCGTTTTCCGCAGAGACCGGCAGCGGCCACCTCGTCACGATGGATGGCGCGCCCGAAGGCGGCGGCCACAACCTCGCGCCGCGCCCGATGGAAATGGTGCTGCTCGGCACCGGCGGCTGCACGGCCTATGACGTCGTGCTGATCTTGAAGAAGAGCCGCCAGGAAGTGAGCGGCTGCTCGGTCACGCTGAAGGCCGAGCGCGCGAGCGAAGATCCGAAGGTGTTCACGAAGGTGCACTTCCACTTCACCGTCACCGGGCGCAACCTGAACCCGTCCACGGTCGAACGCGCGATCAACCTGTCGCACGACAAGTATTGCTCCGCGTCGATCATGATCGCGAAGACGGCCGAACTCACGCATTCGTTCGACATCGTCGCCGGCTGAACGCACGGCGAGCGCGCATGAAAAAAGGGCCGGCGCTCCGCGGGGAGACGCCGGCCCTTTCGCATTCGAACCGCAAAGCAGGCCGATAAGCCGGATTCTGTGCACGCTGCGCGCCGAAGCACGCAACGCGTGGCAGCCATTCCTCTAGGCGCGCCATTGCTGACGCGCTCAAGCTTCCTACCCGCAGACGAGACGGGGGCCCCGTCCTGCATCCGAAAATGCGCGCCTGCCTACTTGGAATTGCTCCGGGTGGAGGTTACCGTGCCGGCGAACGTCGCCGTCGCCGCGGTGCGCTCTTACCGCACCGTTTCACCCTTACCTGATCCCGACTTGCGCCGGGCCATCGGCGGTTTGCTTTCTGTTGCCCTGTTCCGCGTGTCGCCACGGATGGCCGTTAGCCATCACCCTGCCCTGTGGAGTCCGGACTTTCCTCGCCCCCGCGCGCCCGAAGGCGGCGAGGCCGCGACTGCCTGGCCTGCTTTGCGACGCGCATTCTAGCACTGCGCGCCGCGGGGCGCATGGGGCCGGGTTCGCGCGACGGCGCGGTAGCTTACGCCAGCTTCCAGCCGATCGTCTCGCCGCCGCGCAGCGGCACGACGGGCGTATCGCCCGCGAAGATCTCGCGCGGCAGTTCCCATGCCTCGCGACGCAGCGTGACCGTCTCGGCGCTGCGCGGCAGCCCGTAGAAATCGGCGCCGAAGAAGCTCGCGAAGCCTTCTAGCTTGTCGAGCGCGCCGGCGGTGTCGAACGCTTCCGCATACAGTTCGAGCGCGTGCAGCGCCGTGTAGCAGCCCGCGCAGCCGCACGCGGTTTCCTTCGCGTCGCGCGCGTGCGGTGCGCTGTCGGTGCCCAGGAAGAAGCGCGGGTTGCCCGACGTCGCGGCCTCGACCAGCGCGACGCGATGCGTCTCGCGTTTCAGCACCGGCAGGCAGTAGTAATGCGGGCGAATCCCGCCGACGAACAGCGCGTTGCGGTTGTACAGCAGGTGATGCGCGGTGATCGTCGCGCCGAGCAGGCCGGGCGCCGCGTCGGCGTCGCGCACGTAGTCGGCCGCGTCCTTCGTCGTGATGTGCTCGAACACGACCTTCAGGCCCGGGAAATCGCGGCGCAGCGGCGTCATCACGCGGTCGATGAAGACCTTCTCGCGGTCGAACAGGTCGATCGACGCATCGGTCACCTCGCCGTGCACGAGCAGCGGCATGCCGGTTTCCTGCATCGCCTCGAGCGTCTTCGCGCATTTCGCGAGATCGGTGACGCCGTGGTCGGAATTCGTCGTCGCGCCCGCCGGATACAGCTTCACGCCGTGCACGAAGCCGCTTTCGCGTGCGCGGCGGATCTCGTCGGGCGGCGTGTTGTCGGTCAGGTACAGCGTCATCAGCGGTTCGAACGTCATTCCGGCCGGCAGCGCGGCCAGGATGCGCTCGCGATAGGCCTGCGCCTGTGCGGTGGTCGTCACCGGCGGCTTCAGGTTCGGCATGACGATCGCGCGGCCGAACTGACGCGCGGTGTGCGGCAGCACGGCGGCCAGCATGTCGCCGTCGCGCAGGTGAAGGTGCCAGTCGTCGGGACGGGCGAGCGAGAGCGTCGCCGGGGAGGAAGCGTTCGAGGCAGTCATAGGAGGCGTCGTGAGGAACGGGCTGGCCATCGGCGGGGCCGGAACGCGCGTGCGCGGGCCGACTGACGGCAAACCGCAACACGGGGCCTTCGGCCGGCGGAATCCGCTTTTTACCGCTCAGGGCTCGGTGATATGCTAGAAGCCGCATTGTACCGGGGTTCGCCCGGTTCGTTACCCCCCGCCTCAGCCTGCCGCCCCAAGTAAAATGTGCCAACTCTTAGGAATGAACTGCGCCGCGCCGACGGACGTCACATTCTCCTTCACAGGTTTCGCGGCCCGGGGCGGGCTCACCGATCACCATGCCGACGGCTGGGGCATCGCGTTCTTCGAAGATAAGGCCTGCCGCCTGTTCATCGATCACCAGGCATCCGCCACGTCGCCGATCGCCGAAATGGTGAAGCGCTACCCGATCAAGTCCAAGAACACGATCGCGCACATCCGCAAGGCGACGCAAGGCCACATCCTGCTCGAGAACAGCCATCCGTTCATGCGCGAGCTGTGGGGCCGGCACTGGATCTTCGCGCACAACGGCGACCTGCAGGACTACGCACCGGACATGGACGGCAGCGTCTACCATCCGGTCGGCACGACCGACAGCGAACAGGCGTTCTGCGTGCTGATGCAGGGGCTGCGTGAAGCGTTCCCCGGCGCGCAGCCGCCGTTGCCCGAACTGTTCGAGCGCGTCGGCGAGCTGACGCGCGGCATCACCGATCACGGCGTGTTCAACTTCCTGATGTCGAACGGCCAGGCGCTGTTCGCGCATTGCTCGACGCGGCTGCACTACCTCGTACGGCGCTGGCCGTTCTCGACCGCGCACCTCGTCGACGAAGATCTGTCGATCGACTTCGCGAAATACACGACGCCCGAGGATCGCGTCGCGGTGATCGCGACGCAGCCGCTCACCGACAACGAAGTCTGGACCGCGTTCGAGCCGGGCGAGCTGATCATGTTCCAGTGCGGCGACGTCGCCGCGCGGATGCGGATCCCGGTGCCGGAACGCGTGCTCGAGAAGTTGCGCAATCCGTCGCTCGACGCGTCGGCATCGGCGCCGCGCGACACGCGCGAGGTGCTCGCCGCCGCCGCCGAAGTCGATTCCGACGACGCGATCGACTTCTGAGCCCGGCGCCCGCGCCCTCTTCCCTTCACGTTTTCGCCGCTGTGCGGCAAGTCGGCGGCGCGCCGCGTCGGATCGCGGCGGTGACTTGGTACGCAGGCGATTCGGCGACGTTCGCTATCGGCGTAAATGGCCCTCCCCGCATCGATCTCCCTTCATCGGGACTAAAGTCCGGCATATCGAAACACTGCCATACCATATTCGTTTGATTTAATTTATTTTCAAACGAAAGAAATTAAAAGGCGAGAACTAATATACTTCGGGCAAGCATATAATCCGGGCGGAGGCATTTTAACGCACCGGTCTGACGTAAAACGTGCGCTACCTTACCGAGCCGGCAATCGCTGACTCACATCGCCAGAATCCGCCCGCCCCTTACCCGATAAGGCTTTCAGTTCGATTCATCACACAATCCTGAAATACCGGATGAAATCGACATGATTGCCGCATTTGTTAGCTTCCCGACAATCCATCGCCCGCACGGCCAATAGACTCCGCCCCATCCTCGGTGTAACGAATTGCGATTCGCGGAGAAACGGCCACGGCCGCCGCCCCCATTACACGCCATTCTCCACCGCGGATTGCGATTTCACTGCGCCATGGTGAAAACCACATCAAAACAAGAGATAGGGGCTTGTCGTGAATCATTCATTTCGATCGATATGGAACGAGGCCACCGGCTGCTGGATTGCGGCCGCGGAAACCGCACGGGCGCGCGGCAAGCGTTCGGGCGGCGCATCCGGCACGAGCCGCCGCGCCGCGCCCGCGGCGACGCACCGGGCATCGCTTCGCATCGCGGCAGTCGGCGCCGCGCTGGCCGCGCTGTCGGCCGGCTCCGCGTATGCATCGACGTGCGGCAGCGGTGCGGCCGTCGCGAGCGGCGGCACCTGCGCGCCCGGCAGTTTCAGCCCGATCGTCAACGACAACCTGGCAGGCTCCGCCACCGTCTCGGGCGGCGACACCGTCGGCGTGTCGGGCGCATGGACCGGCGCCGGCGGCGACCCGGGCTACACGCTTACGCCGATCGGCAGCACGACCATCGTGTCGGGCAACCCGAACCAGCCGCTGCTGTCGCTCGGCGGCAAGACGCGCAGCGTCAGCACACCCGACTCGATCACCGGCACCCACACGTCGGTCGCGACCTACGACTCGTCCGCGGTCGCCGCGTCGACGGCCGGCACGACCGCGGTACCCGTCTACCACGACGTGAACGGCGATCAGTACGTGAACACGCGCATCGGCACCGTCGCCGCCACCGGCGGCACGCTCAACGTGTCGATCGGCAATGCGGCGAACGCGCCCGATGCAGCCGGCAACGCGATCGAGATGGCCGCGAAGCAGACCGACCTGACTTTCGCGGACGGCACGGGCGCCGCGAAAAGCACCGTCACCTGGAACTCACGCAACCAGATCCGGTTCACCACCGGCGACTACCTGGCGGACGGCGGCGCCATCGGCAGCCGCCAGCTCGACGTGCCGGCCTACGCGGGCACCTTCACCGCATTCGACGGCAGCACCTGGAAGGTCACCGACGCCACATCGCTCGCCGCGTACAACGACTTTCTCGTGCGCTCGGTGCAAAGCGGCGCGCTCGGTTCGCAGGCCGCCTACGACAGCGCGTTCAGCCAGGCCGTCACGTTCTCGCAGCAATCCTTCCAGTATCAGAACAACGTGTCCCCGGGCGACAAGAACACGCTGCCGATCGGTTTCCTGTCGGCGATGCACGGTACGGGCGCGAACGCGACACTGCAGATCGGCAAGGACGGCCAGATCGACTTCCGCGGCGTCAACACGATCGACTCGAGCTCGGCCGTCCTCGCGGAAAACGGCGCGCACTTCATCAACGACGGGCGCCTGTCGGGCGACTTCACGCTGGTGCGCCTGCTGAGCGGCGCAAGCGGCGTCAACAACGGCGTGATCTCGTCCGGGTACGCGTCCGGCGACGACTTCGACACGAGCGGCAGCACGCCGCCGAACAACTTCAACTACCACGCGTACACCGAAGGCAACGGCGTATTTGCGAACGGCACGGGCACGTCGTTCGTCAACCACGGCGTGATGAACGTCGGCGCGTGGACGCTCGACGGCAACCGGCCGGACCTGCAGAACTACGCGGTCGCCGTAACAGGCGGTGCGACGGCATCGAACGCCGGCACGATCAACGTCGGCGTCAATGCGACGACGCTCGACAGCCAGGTGATCGGCGGCCTCGTCGATGGCGGCAGCTTCACGAACGAAGCGGGCGGCACGATCACCCTCGGCCGCTCGGCGCAGTACACGCCCGGCGGAACGGCAAGCGACGTCGCACTCGCCGCGCACGCTTACGGCATCCTGCTCGGCAATTCCGGCACCGCGAGCAACCTCGGCACGATCGTGATCGGCTCGCAGACGCAGAACGGCGCCGCGCTGGCGAGCATCGGCTCGGCGTCCGGCACGCTGACCAACGCGGGCGCGATCGTCGTCAACGGCGCGGCGTCCGGCACGCCGCTCGCCAACGTCGGCATGCTCGCGGCCGACACGGCGGCGACCGTGACCAACACCGGCACCATCACGCTGAACGGCGTCAACGGCATCGGCATCATGGTGGTCGGCACCGGTGCGCAGGCAACGTCCGCGCTGTCGAGCGGCACAATCGACGTCGCGGGCGGCCTCGATCCGGCCTCCGGCACGCGCAACTACGGCGTGTGGGCCGAAGGGCCGAGCGCCACGGCCACGCTCAACGGCGCGCTCAACCTGACGGGCGCCGGCGCGATCGGCGTGCATGCACGCTCGGGCGCGACGATCAACGTCGGCGCAAACGCCGTGCCGGCCTTCATGTCGGGCACCAGCCAGATCGGCTTCTACGCGTATGGCGCGGGCTCGAAGATCAACGTCGCCGCGCAGCACCTCAGCGTCGACACCGACGATTCGACGCTGTTCCGCGTCGCGGGCGGCGCAGCCTACACGGGCACGTCGACGGCCGGCGCGCTGACGACCGACGTCAACGGCCAGCGTGCGCACGGCGTGCTCGCGACCGACGCCGGCACCGTGCTGTCGACCGGCAACGCGATCTACAACGTCAACGGTGCGAACGGCATCGCGATCGCGGTCGAAGGCGGCGCGCAAGGCACGATCGACGCGGGCGCGACGATCAACCTGAACGCGGCGGGTGCGGTCGCCGGCGTCGTCGACGGCCAGGCACACGATCTCGCCGGCGCCAATGCCGGCGCACCGGTCGCGACGACGCTCACCAACCACGCCGCCGTCACGTCATCGACGGCCGGCGTGACCGGCTTCGTCGCGCAGAACCTCGGCACGCTCGAGAACCGCGACACGGTGCTGCTGACGGGCGCCGGCTCGACCGGCGTCGTGATCGGCGCGCTCGGCACGGTGAACAACGCGTCGACGATCCGCGTATCCAACGGCACCGGCGCGCTCGTGCAGGGTGCATCGGCGACGCTCGCCAACGCCGGTTCGATCGAAGCCGACGACGGCATCGCGGGCGTCCACCTGACGGGCACCGGCGCATCGGTCGCGCTGTCGGGCGCCGGCACCGTGATCTCGAACGGCAGCGCCGACGGCGTGCTGATCGACTCGACCGTCACGGGCGGCGGGCTCGCGGCCGGCGCGACATCGATCGCGGTCGGCGGCTCGGGCAAGGGGATCGACAACCAGGGGACGAACGCGACGGTCGCGCTGGCCGGCACGCAGATCGGCACGACCGGCAGTGGCGCCGACGGCCTGTCGTCGACGGGGGCCGGCGCGCACATCGCGACCGATGCGGCGACCGTCGTCCGGACCACCGGCGACAACGCGCGTGGCTTCTTCGTGTCGGGGGCGGATTCGACGCTGGCGGCCAACGGTACGACCGTCGCGACGACCGGCGCGGGTTCGGCCGCGATCGTGACGACCGGCGGCGCGACCGCGCTGCTGTCGGGCGCGAAGATCACCACGTCGGGCGCGACGTCCGACGGCCTCGTCGCGCAAAACGGCGGCCGCATCGGCGATACGGGCTCGACGATCGCCAGCGCCGCCGGCACCGGCGCCACCGCCGACAGCGGCGGCGTGCTCGCGTTGACCGGCACGAAGCTCAAAGGCGCGACGGCCGGCGTGCTGACGTCCGATACGCTCGCAAACGGCGCGACGAGCTCGGTGCTCGTCGATGGCGGCAGCGTCACGTCCGCCACCGGGCCGGCCTTCGCCGTGCGCGGCGGCACGGCCGACATCGCCGTGCGCAACGGCACGGTCGTGACGGCCGGCAACGGCACGCTGCTCGACCTGTCGAACGGCAGCCACGCCACCTTCACCGCATCGGCCGTGAATCTGGCCGGCGACATCGTCTCCGACACGTCGAGCACCGGCAACGTGTTCCTCGCGAACGGCACGACGCTGACCGGCAAGATCGATCCGGTCGCACTGACCGTCGACAACACCAGCACGTGGCGCATGACGGGCAGCTCGGTGCTGAGCAGCCTGAACAACGCGGGCCTCGTCGCATTCGCCGCACCGACCGGTTCGCCGACGCTCGCGGGCAGCTACAAGACGCTGACGACCGGCAGCTACGTCGGCAACGGCGGCACGATCGCGCTCAATACGTTCCTCGGCGCCGACGCCTCGCCGACCGATCGGGTGATCGTGAACGGCGGCGCCGCGAGCGGCACGACGGGCCTGAAGATCGCCAACACGGCCGGCACCGGCGCGCAGACGAAGGGCGACGGGATTCCGGTGGTCGTCACGGCCAACGGCGGTACGACCACCGCGTCGGCGTTCCAGCTCGCGGGCCCCGTGCAGGCGGGCGCGTACGAATACCGGCTCTATCGCGGCGGCCAAGGTGACGCGAACGGCTGGTACCTGCGGTCGCAACTCGATCCGTCGGACCCCGGCGACCCGATCCACCCGTCCGGCGGCGGTGACGGCAGCAACAACGGGAATGGCAACGGTGGCACGCTCGCGTATCGCCCTGGCGTGTCGGGCTATGCCCTCACGCCGCTGCTCAACGCCGACTACGGCTTCTCCACGCTCGGCAAGCTGCACGAGCGCGTCGGCGACATCTACACCCTCGAAAAGCAGCAGCCGGGAAATCGCGACGGCGTGTGGGGGCGCATCGGCGGCCAGAGCCTCGACGCGAACGCGGGGCGCTTCGCGGCCGACGAGCGTACGTTCTTCGCGCAGTTCGGCAAGGACTGGACGCTCGACCAGGCGCCGAACGGCGGCAGCACGCATGCGGGCGTGACGGCCAGCATCGGCGTGTCGAACGCGAGCTTCAGCGACATGGCGCGCGCCGATACGGCCAACCTGTCGACGTCGACGGGCTCGGTCGAGATGCACGCGCAGAGCATCGGCGGCTACTGGACCCGGTACCTGTCCGACGGCACGTACTTCGACAGCGTCGGGCAGGTCACGCACTACGGCAACCGCTACCGCGACAGCTATGGCAACGAGGCGTCGCAGAACGGCTTCGGCATCGCACTGTCGCAGGAAGTCGGCAAGCCGTTCGCGATCGGCGCGCTGCCGGTCGCGGTCGAGCCGCAGGCGCAGTTGATGTACCAGTACCTGAAGCTGAACGGGTTCAACGACAACGTCTCGGCGGTATCGGGTACGACGACGAACGCGCTGCGCGGCCGCATCGGCGTGCGCATCTTCCGGCCGAACCTCCAGTCGGATTCGGGCGGCGGCGCCGCCACGCCGTACTTCACGGCCGACGTGCTGCACGACTTCGTGTCGCCGGGCCAGACCGTCGTCGGCGGCACGCCGTTCGCGACGCATCTCGGCCGCACGTGGTACGAACTCGGCGTCGGCGTGACCGCGGGCTTCGGCAAGTCGGGCGAGCTGTACGCGAACGCGAAGATCGCGCGCAACATCGGCGGCGACTACCGGCGCGGCATCGTCGGGCAGGTCGGCTACCGCTACAGCTGGTAACGGCGCTCACCCGCGCAACGGCGGACGAAAAAAAACCGCCCGGCGCTCGGCCGGGCGGTTTTCGTATCGGCGCATCGGCAGCGCCGACGCGCGCGAACGCTCAGTGCAGGATCTTCGCGAGGAAGTCCTTCGCGCGCTCCGATTTCGGATTCGAGAAGAAATCGTCCTTGCGGTCGTCTTCCACGATTGCGCCCTTGTCCATGAAGATCACGCGATGCGCGACCTTCTTCGCGAAGCCCATCTCGTGCGTGACGACCATCATCGTCATCCCTTCCTGCGCGAGTTCGACCATCACGTCGAGCACTTCGTTGATCATCTCGGGATCGAGCGCGGACGTCGGCTCGTCGAACAGCATTGCGATCGGGTCCATCGACAACGCACGCGCGATCGCGACACGCTGCTGCTGGCCGCCCGACAGCTGGCCCGGGAACTTGTGCGCGTGCGCCTTCAGACCGACGCGGTCGAGCAGCTTCATGCCCTTCTCGTTCGCTTCGTCCTTGCCGCGGCCAAGCACCTTGACCTGCGCGAGCGTCAGGTTCTCGGTGATCGACAGGTGCGGGAACAGCTCGAAATGCTGGAACACCATCCCGACCTTCGAGCGCAGCTTCGACAGGTTGGTTTTCTTGTCGCCGACCGACTGGCCGTTCACGAGGATCTCGCCCTGCTGGAACGGCTCCAGGCCGTTGACGGTCTTGATCAGCGTCGACTTGCCCGAGCCCGACGGGCCGCACACGACAACCACTTCACCCTTCTTGACCTCGGTCGTGCAGTCGGTGAGGACCTGAAACTGGCCGTACCACTTCGAAACGTTCTTGATGGAAATCATCTTGTGACCTTTTTCTGGAGACCCTTGACGAGAGCAGACGCCAACGAGCAAATCACGAAATAGCATGCACCGGCGAACAGGACCATCTCGACGGTCGTGCCGTCGCGATCGCCGATGTTGGCCGCCGTGCGGAAGAAGTCCGCGAGACTGATCACGTACACGAGCGACGTATCCTGGAACAGGACGATCGCCTGCGTGAGCAGCAGCGGCACCATCGCGCGGAACGCCTGCGGCAGGATCACGAGGCGCATCGCCTGCGCGTAGTTCATGCCGAGCGCGAACGCGGCGTTCACCTGCCCGCGCGGCACCGCCTGGATGCCGGCGCGGATGATCTCGGAATAATACGCGGCTTCGAACAGCGAGAACGCGACCATCGCCGACGCGAGACGGATGTCGATCGTCGGCGACAACCCGAGCACGCCCTGCAGCAGCTGCGGCACGATCAGGAAGAACCACAGCAGCACCATCACGAGCGGGATCGAGCGGAACACCGTCACGTACGCTTTCGCGAACCACGCGAGCGGCGTCACGCCCGACAGCCGCATCAGCGCGAGCAGCGTGCCCCAGACGATCCCGACCACGATCGCGATCAGCGTAATCTGGAACGTGACGACCGCCCCCGTCCACAGCGTCGGCAGCGCGCCGGGAATACTACTCCAGTCGAACTGATGCATCACTTGCCTCCGATATAGCCGGGCAGCCGCGTACGGCCTTCGATCCAGCGCATGAACGCCATCACGACGAGGTTGATGATCACGTAGGCGAGCGTCACCGCGATGAACGACTCATACGTCTGCGCGGTGTAGTCGACGAGCTGGCGCGCCTGCGCGGACAGGTCGAGCAGGCCGATCGTCGACGCGACGGCGGAGTTCTTGAAGATGTTCAGGAATTCCGACGTGAGCGGCGGCACGATGATCCGGTACGCAACGGGCAGCAGCACGTAGCGGTACGTCTGCCATTGCGTGAAACCCATCGCAAGACCGGCGGCGCGCTGGCCCTTCGGCAGCGCGTTGATCCCCGAGCGCACCTGTTCGCACACGCGCGCGCCCGTGAACAGGCCGAGACAGATGATCGACGCGGTAAAGAACTGCGTGGCGGGCGGCAACTGCTTGATCCAGGTGCCGATCGACGCGGGCAGCAGCTCCGGTATCACGAGATACCAGACGAAGAACTGCACGATCAGCGGAATGTTCCGGAAGATCGACACGTACAGGGTGCCGATCGCGGACAGCCATTTGTTCGGCACGGTGCGCAGCACGCCGAACAGCGAACCGACGATCAGCGCGATGACCCAGGCGACGAGCGACACTTCGATGGTCACCCAGAAGCCGGACATCAGCCATCCGAAATAAGTCGTCGGCTCGCCGGTCGATACGGGGCTCAGGAAGATGCCCCAGTTCCAGTGGTAAGACATGGGCAAGACTCCAGCAAAAAGAGACGGAAGAAGCGGGGCCTCTTCCGTCTCATTAGCGTCATTTCTGCATCAACGGCCGTGCGGTCAGTCGAGCGCCTTGTCGTTCGGGTTCGCGTACAGCTTCTTCATCGAATCGGACAGCGGGAAGTTCAGGTTCAGCCCCTTCGGCGGGATCGGGTTCTCGAACCACTTCGCGTAGATCTTCGCGGCTTCGCCCGACTTCTCGACTTGCGAGATCGCGTCGTCGACGACCTTCTTGAAGTCCGCATCGCCCTTGCGCATCATGCAGCCGTACGCCTCTTCCGATTGCGGCGTGCCGACGATCACCCACTCGCCCGGCTGCTTCGCCTTCGCGCGTTCGCCCGCGAGCAGCGCGTCATCCATCATGAACGCGACCGCGCGGCCCGATTCCAGCGTATTGAACGAATCGCCGTGATCCTTCGCGCTGATGATGTTCATGCCGAGCTGCTTGTCGTTGTTCATCTTGCGCAGCAGGCGCTCCGACGTCGTGCCGGCGGTGGTCACGACCGTCTTGCCCTTCAGGTCGGCGAAATCCTTGACGCCCGAATCCTTCTTCGTCATCAGGCGCGTGCCGATCACGAAGATCGTGTCGGAGAACGCAGCCTGTTGCTGGCGCTCGACGTTGTTGGTGGTCGAGCCGCACTCGATGTCGACCGTGCCGTTCTGCACGAGCGGGATGCGGTTCTGCGACGTGACCGGAATGTTCTTCACCTGCAGGTTCGGCAGGTTCAGCTTCTTCTTCACCGCATCGACCACCTTCAGCTGGAATTCGCGCGAATAGCCGACCACCTGCTGGTTCTGGTCGTAGTAGGAGAACGGAATCGACGATTCGCGGTGCCCCAGCGCGATCACGCCCGTGTCCTTGATCTTCTTCAGCGTGCCCGTCTCCTGAGCATGCGCGCCGCTTGCGAACGCGCAAAGCGCCGCGAACATCAGGACTGCCTTTTGGTATTTCATTTTGGTCATCTCCTTGGCTAAAACCCGCGCCAGTGTATCAAAGTAATATTTTTGAAAGTACTGGTTGTTTACCGCACTGCGCATCGCGCCGCGCGAAGCCTTCCTCCCGGCTTCGCGCGCCCCTTCCGGCGCCCGAATGCGCGCGCGGGCGATGCCGGATTCGGCACCGCCCGCGAGGGTTCATGCACGCAACCGGATGGATTGCGTCATGGATTGATCGTAGTCAACCGATCTGAAATCGGCAACCGCCGATCAGGGGTAGAGGCCGCGCATTTCGCGCGCCATCAGGATGCGCTTGCACGCAACGATGAACGCCGCGGTACGCACCGACACCTTGTGCTCTTCCGCGACCGCCCACACGCCGGAGAACGCTTCGCGCATCACGCGTTCGAGACGGTGGTTGATCTCGTCTTCCGTCCAGAAGAAGCTCGAGAAATCCTGCACCCATTCGAAGTACGACACGGTCACGCCACCCGCGTTCGCGATCACGTCCGGGATCACCAGCACGCCGTTCGCGGTCAGGATGTCGTCCGCCGCCGTCGTCGTCGGGCCGTTCGCGCCTTCGACGATGATCTTCGTGCGGATCTTCCCTGCGTTCTTCTCGGTGATCTGGTTTTCCAGTGCCGCCGGGATCAGGATGTCGGTTTCGACGGTCCAGAACTCGTCATTCGGCATCGGCTCGGCGCCTTCGAAGCCCGCGACGCCGCCCGTGCGTGCGACGTGGTCGAGCAGCTTGTTCGAATCCAGACCGGCCGGCTGGTAGATCGTGCCCGTGTGATCCTGCACCGCGATCACCTTCGCACCGGCTTCCTGGAACAGCTTCGCCGCGATGCCGCCGACGTTGCCGAAGCCCTGCACCGCGATGCGTGCGCCTTCGATCTCGAGGCCCTTCTTCTTCGCCGCTTCGCTGCCGACGACGAACACGCCGCGGCCCGTTGCTTCCTTGCGGCCGAGCGAACCGCCGAGTGCGATCGGCTTGCCGGTCACGACGCCGGTCGACGTCTGGCCCTGGTTCATCGAGTACGTGTCCATCATCCACGCCATCACCTGTTCGTTGGTGTTGACGTCCGGCGCCGGAATATCGGTGTTCGGGCCGATGATGATGCCGATTTCGCTGGTGTAGCGGCGCGTCACGCGCTCGAGCTCACCACGCGACAGCTTGCGCGGGTCGACGCGGATACCGCCCTTCGCGCCGCCGTACGGCACGTTCACGGCCGCGTTCTTGACCGACATCCATGCGGACAGTGCCATCACTTCCGACAGCGTCACGTCCTGGTGGTAACGCACGCCGCCCTTGCCCGGGCCGCGCGACACGTTGTGCTGCACGCGATAGCCTTCGAAGTGCGCGACGGTACCGTTATCGAGCTCGATCGGGCAGTCGACGATCAGGATGCGCTTCGGGCGCTTCAGCGTTTCGAGCCAGCGCGACAGCGAGCCGAGGTACGGCGCGACGCGATCGACTTGCTGAAGATAGTTGCCCCACGGGCCGAGATCGTCGGCGTGCAGGTAGGACGGGATGGACTGCAATTGCGAAGACATGGATGCTCCAACGGTCAACAGGTGCGCACATTGTCGAAAAACCCGTTTTTTTTATCCAATGCCGTTTGCTTATTCGATTATGCGTTTCTTGCATGATCGCGATTATTCGCAAATCTGCGGTCGATTTGCGCAAGAACGCACGCGATCGATCGTGCATCGCGTGCGTGAAAAATCGTGTTTCCTGGTGGCGGGACGGCCGCCGGACAGCCGTCCGACAGGCTTCGCAAGCTCGACGACAGCAGGCTGGCGGTTAACCGCCCACGGTTAACCCGCGGTTTCGCGCAATTCGTCGCGCACGACGTCCCACAGCGCACGCACGAGCTTCTGGCGGGGATCGTCGCCCTGCAGCGCGAGCTTGTCGCAGTACAGCCGGATCTCCATCGTCAGCGTGAACGGGTGCGCGCCGCCGCGCACCGACCGGTCGAGCCGGATCAGGCGGCCGCCCGCGACCGCATCCTCGACCGCACTGTGCGGCAGGAACGCGACCCCGTGGCCCGCGAGCGCCATCGCCTTCAGCCCTTCGGCCATGTCGGTCTCGTAAACGCGATCGAGGAACAGCGGTGTCGTCGCATTCGCGACGATGACTTCCGTCATCCGGCCGAGATACGCGTTCGGCGTATAGGACAGGTACGGCACGCGCGCGTCGGCGGTGCCGGGCAGCGTATAGCGCGGCCGCCCCGCGCGGCCCGGCGCCGAGAACGGGCTGATCGGCTCGCTGCCGAGGATCAGCATGTCGTAGCGCGCCGGGTCGAGCGCGACCGGATGGCTCGGATGGTGGTAGCCCATCACGAGATCGCAGCCGCCCTCGACGAGCGACAACACCGCGTCGTGCACGTTCAGCGCGCGCAGCCGCGTGTGGACCTGGCCCATCTTCGCCTCGATCCGCTGCAGCCAGCGCGGGAAATACGTGAGCGACAGCGTATGCGGCACCGCGAACTCGATCGTCGGCACCGGCGCGCCGACGTGGCCGCGCAGCAGCGTGCGCGCCTCGTGCGCCTGCGACAACATCGTCAGCGCCTGCTCGTAGAAGATCTGCCCGGCCTGCGTGAGCCGCGTCGGATAGACCGAACGATCGATCAGTTCGGTCGCGAGCCATGCCTCGAGCGCCTGGATGCGCCGCGAAAACGCCGGCTGCGACACGTGCCGCAGCTCGGCGGACCGGCTAAAGCTGCGCGTTTCCGCGAGCGAGACGAAGTCTTCGAGCCATTTCAGTTCCATGCAGGCGGGCGCGGCGGGCGGCGGTCGGGAAGAAGCCTGCATTCTACCGGCGGGCGGCCCCGGCCGGCGGTGCGGCGAGCGGCCCGGCGCCCCGCCGCGCACGGGCGCCGGCGCGGTATCGGCACGCGGCAGCGCCCGCCGGCCGCGCGCGGCCGGGATCGTGCCGCGCCGATGGTAAAATGCCGGATTCTCCCTCCCCTCGCTCGACCCGGCCCCAAGGCCCGCCCGATCATGTCCGACACTCGTCCCGATACGCTTTTTGCCCTCACCGCGCTTTCGCCCATCGACGGCCGCTACGCCAGCAAGACCGAAGCGCTGCGCGACTGGCTCTCCGAAGCCGCCTTCATGCGCCACCGCGTCACCGTCGAGGTGCACTGGCTGATCGCGCTGTCGCGCGCCGGCTTCGCGGAAGTCCCGCGCTTCTCCGATGCGTCCGAACAGTTCCTGCTGCAGCTCGCCGAGCGCTTCACCGCGCACGACGCCGCCCGCATCAAGGACATCGAGCGCGTGACGAACCACGACGTGAAGGCCGTCGAATACTGGCTGAAGGAATCGGTGAAGGGCCAGGAAGAACTCGAAAAGGCCAGCGAATTCATCCACTTCGCGTGCACGTCGGAAGACATCAACAACACGTCGCACGGCATGATGCTCGCCGGCGCGCGCGAACACGTGATCCTGCCGGCGCTGCGCACGGTCTACCAGCGCCTCGTCGCACTCGCGCACGCGCACGCCGAGCAGCCGATGCTGTCGCGCACGCACGGCCAGCCGGCCAGCCCGACGACGCTCGGCAAGGAACTCGCGAACGTCGCGGCCCGCCTCGCCCGTGCGATCACGCGCATCGAGAAGGTCGAGATCCTCGGCAAGATGAACGGCGCGGTCGGCAACTTCAACGCGCACCTGTCGGCGTATCCGGAATTCGACTGGGAAGCGTTCTCGCGCGACGTGATCGAGAACCGCCTGAAGCTCACGTTCAACCCGTACACGATCCAGATCGAGCCGCACGACTACATGGCCGAGCTGTTCGACGCCGTGGCGCGCGCGAACACGATCCTGCTCGACCTCGACCGCGACGTGTGGGGCTATATCTCGGTCGGCTACTTCAAGCAGAAGACGAAGGCCGGTGAAATCGGCTCGTCGACGATGCCGCACAAGGTCAACCCGATCGACTTCGAGAACTCGGAAGGCAACCTCGGCCTCGCGAACGCGACGCTGCGCCACCTCGCCGACAAGCTGCCGGTGTCGCGCTGGCAGCGCGACCTGACCGACTCGACGGTGCTGCGCAACATGGGCGTCGCGCTCGGCTACTCGCTGCTCGCGTACGACTCTCTGATCCGCGGCCTCGACAAGCTCGAAGTGAACCCGCAGCGCCTGAACGAAGACCTCGACAACTGCTGGGAAGTGCTCGCCGAGCCGGTGCAGACGGTGATGCGCCGCTACGGCATCGAGAACCCGTACGAGCAGCTGAAGGAACTGACGCGCGGCAAGGGCATCACGCGCGAAGCGCTGCAGGAGTTCGTCGGCACGCTCGCGATCCCGCAAGAGGCGAAGGATCTCCTGCTCGCGATGACGCCGGCGTCGTATATCGGCAAGGCCGTCGAACTCGCGAAGCGGATCGCGTAAGCGCCGCCGTCTGCGCACGTAAAAAAGCCCGATGCGAGCAATCGCATCGGGCTTTTTCGTTGCCTGCGCGGCAGTATCAGAACGAGATCATTCGCCCCGGGTTGAGCGCGCTCATCACGCTCATCGCGGCCTTCGCGGCGGGAATCGCGATCGGCGACAACTGGCGGCCGAGCGGAATCGCGCGATGGTCGATGCCGGTCAGCATCGAGAAATCGTCGTTGCGTCCGACGAAATCGTCGCAGATCGCCTTGCCGATCCGCACCGTCTGCGCGACGCCGTGGCCGCTCCAGCCCTGCACCATGTACATCGGCACACGGCCGTCGGTCTTGCGACTGTCGGTCGCGCCGTTCAGCGTGAAGTCGCTGACACCGCTCCAGCAGTAGTCGAGCGCGAACCCGCCGTCATGCTGCGGGAACACCGTGTTCAACCGCGTCAGCAGGTACGCGTTCACGTCCGGCTGCGCCCAGCAACTGCCGGTGCCCTGCCCGCCGAACAGCAGGCGGTTGCCGCGGACCGGCCGGTAATAGTCGATCTGGAACTGCGTGTCGTACACGGGCATGCCGGCCGGCATCAGCGTCGCGACGTCGACCTCGAGCGGCGCCGTCACGCTCACGTACGTAAAGAACGGCACCGTGGTCGCCGCGCCGTCGTCGAGCAGCCGGAACGTCGTGTTGTGCAGCGCGAGCACGACGCCGCGGCGCGCGGTGATCGTGCCGCCCGGCGTCGTCGCGACGACGCCCTCCGGCGTCTCGTCGAGCTCGAGCACCTCGGTGCCCTCGAACAGCGCGCCGCCGTTCAGCCGGAAGCCGTGCACGAGGCCGCGCACCAGCGCGAGCGGATGAATCTGCCCGCCTATCGCGTCGATCGCCGCGCCGTGATACAGCCCCGAGCGCACGTAGTCGTCATGCAACTGATGGCGGCCGACGAGCGTCACGCCCGCGTCGCCGAGGTGACGGCGCGCATCCGCGCCGTCCAGCAGCGCGCTCATGTGGCCCGGGTGGACCGCCGCGGTGATGTGGCCGCGCTTGCGGTCGAGCTCGAGCGCGTAACGTGCGCCGATCGCATCGATCAGGTCCATCGATTCGGCCGATGCGAAGCGCCACAGCCGCTTCGCGTCGTCGTGCGACAGGTAGTCGATCATGTCGGCGGCTTCCCAGCGCGCGAGGCCGGGCGTCAGTTGCCCGCCGTTGCGGCCCGACGCGGCCGAGCCGACGTGATGCTTGTCGACGAGGATCGTGTCGACGCCCGCTTCCGCGAGATGCAGCGCGGCCGATGCGCCGAGCAGGCCCGCGCCGATCACGAGCACGTCGCAGACGGCATCGTGCGCGAGCGGCGCGCTGTTCGCATGGCGCGACAGCGACGCTTCATACCAGTTCGCCGGGCGCTCGCCGTCGTAGCGGGCCGGGTCGCACCAGTTCCAGTTGTCTTTTTCGATGTTCAGTTGCGTTTGCTCGAAACGCGCTTCGCCCTGGATCAGGGGGGTGTTGCTGGAAGTCATGATTGCACTTGCATGGTCTTGGGCCGCCTGTCGAAGGGCCTCGTTGCTTCGAGGCTTCGCGGGTGGGGCAGCCGGTTCCACATGGGTGTCAACGAGATAAAGGGGCGTGATGGCCCGTGTTGACGGCAGCACGCTCGTGCCGCCTGGATCCCGGACTGTGCGAAAGCACGTATTGAAAGGTGCCGGGACACCCAATTTCTACACCGCAGAAATAATTCTACAGTGTAGAATAAGCTTTCGTCAAGTTTACAGCCGGTGCCATATCGGCCCGCCAGCCCGCATCGATGAAAGACAAACCCGCCCAGGGCCCGCGCGGCCTCGACAAGGATGCGATCGTCGCGGCCGCGCTCGCGCTGCTCGAAGACGTCGGCGAAGCCGCGTTCAGCGTGCGCAAGCTCGCGCAGTCGGTCGGCTGCGACCCGATGAGCGTGCTGTACCACTTCAAGTCGAAGGAAGGCCTGAGCCGCGCGATCGCGAACGCGCTGTCGCGCTCGCTCGTGCCGGTCGACGCCGCGCTGCCGTGGCGCGAACGGCTGCGCGACCTCGCACGCCAGTACCGCGCGCTCGCGCTGCGCTACCCGGCGGCGTTCGCGCTGCTGCAGCGGCACATGAGCACCGGGCCGGCCGATCTCGCGCACATCGAGGCCGTGCATCGCGCGCTGGCCGACGCCGGCATCCCGCGCGCGGCGCTGCCGTCGGTGTGCGTCGGCTGGTATGCGAGCGTGATCGGGCTGGCCGCGGCCGAAGCCGGCGGCCTCACGCGCGCCGCGAACGATGTCGAGCTCGCGGAAATGGCAGCGCTGTCCGACGCCGCGCATCCGCTCGTCAAGGCGGCCGCCCCGCTCTATGCGCAGCTCGATCCGGCAGCCGTGCACGACACGATGCTCGACGTGCTGCTCGACGGCATCGCGAAGCAGGCGCCCGCGGCCTGACCGGCCCGCGACGACGCGCCGCCAACGAAAAAGGCGCCCGAAGGCGCCTTTTTCATGACGATTGCCGCGAACCGCGCTCAGTGCTGCTGCGCGATACCGATCTTCAGCATGACCTGATCGACGATCTGCTCGGGCGTCAGCTCGATGCTGACCTCGATCGCTTCGTCCGGGCCCGGCTCCTCGAGCGTGTCGAGCTGGCTCTTCAGCAGCGACGGATCGAAGAAATGGCCGGTGCGGCTCTTCAGGCGCTCGTGCAACACCTCGAACGAACCCTTCAGATACACGAACCGCACGTCGGTGTCGGTGCCGCGCAGCACGTCGCGGTACGACCGCTTCAGCGACGAGCACGTGAACACGGCCGTCTCACCGGCCCGCTGCTTTTCCTCGATGGCCGCGCGGATCGTGCGCAGCCACGGCCAGCGGTCGTCGTCGGTCAGCGGAATGCCGTTGTGCATCTTCTCCTTGTTCGCCGCGCTGTGAAACGCGTCGCCATCGGTATAGCTGCACGACAGGCGTTCCGCCAGCATTTCGCCGATCAGCGACTTGCCGGCGCCCGACACGCCCATTGCGATCAGAATCATTGACTACCCCTTGTTACAGAACCATGCTCAGCAGCAGTGTAAAGCCGAGGCCGAGCACCGAGATGATCGTTTCGAGCAACGACCAGGTCTTGAACGTCTGACCGACCGTCATCCCGAAGTATTCCTTGATCAGCCAGAAGCCGCCGTCGTTCACGTGCGAGAAGATCAGCGAGCCCGAGCCGGTGGCGAGCACCAGCAGTTCCGGGCTGACCGCCGCGCCGGATGCCGCCGCGATCGGCGCGACGATGCCGCAGGCCGTCGTCATCGCGACCGTCGCCGAACCCGTCGCGAGACGCATCAGCGCGGCGACGAACCAGCCGAGCAGCAGCGGCGACAGGTGCGCGTGCTTCGCGGTCTCGACGATCTGCTGCGAAATTCCGCTGTCGCGCAGGACGCCGCCGAAGCCGCCGCCCGCGCCGACGATCAGCGTGATGCCCGCGATCGGTGCCAGGCACTCGCCGCAGAACTTCTGGATCTGGTCGCGGTTGAAGCCCTGCAGCTTGCCGAACGTGAAGAAGCTCACGAGCACGGCGATCAGCAGCGCGACGTCCGAGTTGCCGGCAAAGCGCAGCAGGTTGTTCGGCAGCGACTTCGGCGTGAACACCAGGTCGGCCCAGCTGCCGACGAGCATCAGCACGACGGGCAGCAGGATCGTGAACAGCGTGATGCCGAAGCTCGGCAGTTCGCGCTTTTCACCGTTCGCGCGCGAGTCGACGAACTGCGCGGCGAGCGGGTTGTTCTCAGGCAGCTTCACGAACTTCGAGATCGTCAGCGCGAACAGCGGGCCCGCGATGATCGCGGTCGGCACGCCGACGATCAGGCCGAACGCGATCGTCTTGCCGATATCGGCGCCGTATTGCTGAACGGCCAGCAGCGCGGCCGGGTGCGGCGGGATCAGGCCGTGCACGACGGACAGGCCGGCCACCATCGGCAGGCCGACGACGAGCAGCGACTTGCCGGTGCGCTTCGCGACGTTGAACGCGATCGGGATCAGCAGCACGAAGCCGACTTCGAAGAACACCGGCAGGCCGACGATGATCGCGACGAACATCATCGCCCAGTGGATGTTCTTTTCACCGAACCAGTCGATCAGCGTGGTCGCGATCCGTTCGGCGCCGCCCGATTCGGCCATCATCTTGCCGAGCATCGTGCCGAGGCCGACGACGATCGCGATGTGGCCGAGCGTACCGCCGGTGCCTGTCTCGAACGACTTGACGATCTTGTCCATCGGCATGCCGACGACCAGGCCGAGGCCGAGCGAAACGATGATCAGCACCAGGAACGGGTAGATCTTGTAGCGCGCGATCATCAGGATCAGCGCGGCAATCGCGATCAGCGTGAATACGAGCAGCATGCTGCCTTGGACAGCCCCCATGTGGCACTCCTCCTAGAATTGTTCGAACCGGGCGAGTTGTTGCGAGTATGCCCGGCTATGCAGGTCTCCGAAACACGGGGGGTACCCACCCCGTCAGGACGCTGAATTTTACTTATCTTTACGGTCCACGGATAGAACCGGTTCCATCAGCAAAAACCCTCGGTAAAACAAGCACTAAGGCTCGCTTTCCGAGGGCTGAACCGTCATCTCGTACAAGTCTTATCGGGGAAGCTGGCTCGCGGCTTGCGCGAGGCGCGTGACTTCGGCCCAGTCCTGCGCGGCGAGCGCGGCTTTCGGCGTGAGCCACGAGCCGCCGACGCACACGACGTTCGGCAGTTTCAGGAAATTCGGCGCGGTTTCGACGGTGATGCCGCCGGTCGGGCAGAACTTCAGCGCCGGGAACGGGCCGTGGAACGCCTGCAGCATCGGCACGCCGCCCGCTTGCTGCGCGGGGAAGAACTTCACGATCTCGTAGCCGAATTCGAGCGCCTGGATGATGTCGCTCGGCGTCATCACGCCGGGCAGCAGCGGCAGGCCCGCGTCGAGCGACGCGAGGTGCAGCTCCTTCGTCAGGCCCGGCGACACGCCGAACTTCGCCCCCGCGCGCTTGGCCTGCTCGCAATGCTCGGGCTTCGTGATCGTGCCGACGCCGACGACGATGTCGTCCGCGAGCTGGCTGGCGCGCTGGATCGCCTCCAGGCCGGCCGGCGTGCGCAGTGTGATCTCGAGCACCTTCACGCCGCCTGCGTGCAGTGCACGCGACACGTGTTCGCCCTGCTCGACCGAGTCGAATGCGAGCACCGGGATGACCGGGCCCAGCTTCACGATTTCAGCAATCGTCTTCATTGAATTGGCTCCTTGAAATTCATGCGGCGACGTGGGCGGCCGTTTCGCCGACCAGCGCGCCGAAAACCGATGCGCCCTGCTCGGCCGGCGCGGCGGCCGCACGGAACACGCCGAACAGTTCACGCCCGAAACCGACCTCGTTCTCGGCCTGGTGCAGCGGCTGCGCGACCGGGCGCGCCTGCCACTCGGCGGCGTCGACCTCGATGTCGAGCACACCGGCTTCCGCGTCGATCACGAGCGTATCGCCCGTCTTCACCTTGCCGAGCGGGCCAGCCAGCAGCGCTTCCGGCGACACGTGGATCACGGCCGGCACCTTGCCCGACGCGCCCGACATGCGGCCGTCGGTGACCAGCGCGACGTGGAAGCCCTGATCCTGCAGCACGCCGAGCAGCGGCGTCAAACGGTGCAGCTCGGGCATCCCGTTCGCGCGCGCGCCCTGGAAGCGCACCACCGCGACGAAATCGCGCTTCAGCTCGCCGCGATCGAATGCTTCCTGCACGGCTTCCTGCGAATCGAACACGATCGCGGGCGCGGTCACCTTGCGGTGCTCGGGCGCGACCGCCGAAATCTTGATCACGCCGCGGCCGAGGCGGCCCTGCATCAGGCGCAGGCCGCCGTCCGGCTGGAACGGGTCGCGGATGCCGCGCAGCACCTTCGTGTCGTGGCTCTCGGCCGCGCCGTCGACCCACGTCAGCTTGCCGTCGATCAGCTTCGGCTCCTTCGTGTAGTGCGCGAGACCCTTGCCGGCGACCGTCGTCACGTCCTCGTGCAGCAGCCCGCCTTCGAGCAGGTTGCGGACCAGGAAGGCCACGCCGCCCGCCGCGTGGAAATGGTTCACGTCGGCCTTGCCGTTCGGGTAGATCTTCGCGAGCAGCGGCACGACGGCCGACAGTTCGTCGAAATCGTTCCAGTCGATCAGGATGCCGGCCGCGCGCGCGATCGCGACGAGGTGCAGCGTGTGGTTGGTCGAGCCGCCCGTCGCGAGCAGCGCGACGATCCCGTTGACGATCGCCTTCTCGTCGATCACGTGGCCGATCGGCGTGTAGTGGCCCCGCTCGACGGTCAGGTCGAGCACGCGGCGCGCAGCCTCGGCGGTGAGCGCGGTGCGCAGCGGCGTGTGCGGGTGGACGAATGCCGAGCCCGGCAGGTGCAGCCCCATCAGCTCCATCAGCATCTGGTTGCTGTTCGCGGTGCCGTAGAACGTGCAGGTGCCGTGGCCGTGATAGGCGGCGGATTCGGCTTCGAGCAGCGCGTCGCGGCCGACCTGGCCGGTCGCGAACTGCTGGCGGATCTTCGCCTTGTCGTCGTTCGACAGGCCGCTCGTCATCGGGCCGGCCGGCACGAAGATCGTCGGCAGGTGGCCGAACTGCAGCGCGCCGATCAGCAGGCCCGGCACGATCTTGTCGCAGATGCCGAGGCAGAGCGCGGCGTCGAACATGTTGTGCGTGAGCGCGATCGCCGTGCCCATCGCGATCGCCTCGCGCGAGAACAGCGACAGCTCCATCCCCGGGTTGCCCTGCGTGACGCCGTCGCACATCGCCGGCACGCCGCCCGCGAACTGCGCGACCCCGCCGTTCTCGCGCGCGGCCGCCTTGATGATCTCGGGGAAATCCTTGTACGGCGCGTGCGCGGACAGCATCTCGTTGTACGAGGACACGATGCCGATGTTCGGCTCGCGGATCGCCTTGATCGAGAACTTGTCGTTACCCTCGAGGCCGGCGAAGCCGTGCGCGAGGTTCGCGCACGATAGCGCGCCGCGTGCCGGGAACTTGCCCTGCGCGCCGTCGATGCGCTGCAGATAGGCGGAACGGGTCGATTGGCTGCGGGCGATCACGCGTTCGGTGACCTTCGCCAGAGTGGGGTGCAGCGACGTCATGCTGGGCGCTCCTGTATGCCGGCCGACACCGGCGGTTGGAATCGTGGGGACGGTCGAATGCGTCGACAGAACGAAGCCAGTCTAGTAGAAAAACTACAAGCATGCAATGCGGATTCGTCGACCCGCAACCCCCATTCCCGCTACCAGCAAGGCGATACTTAGTGAAAACCCTAATCCACCTCACTGAAAGCACCGTATCCGCGCTAGTATTTTCTTGTAGATTTTCTACAATTCGATTGCGATACACTCGCTCATCCGAACCCGATTTCTGCCTGCCGTCCCATGCTGCCCCGCATTGAAGCGATCCGCGCCGAGTTGCGCCCGTCCGAGCGCAAGCTCGCCGACTACATCCTCGCCGCGCCGCGCGAGGTGCTCGACCTCGCGATGACCGAGCTGTCGACGCGCGCGGGCGTCAGCCAGCCGACGATCGCCCGTTTCTGCCAGGCGCTCGGCTGCAGCGGCTTTCGCGAATTCAAGATCCGGCTCGCGCAGAGCGTCGCGCCGGGCGTGTCGTCGGTCTATCGCGACGTCGAGCCCGACGAACCGGCGCCCGGCATCATCGGCAAGGTGTTCGACCGCACGATCGGCGCACTGATCGAGGTGCGCAACAGCCTGTCCGCCGGCAGCGTCGCCGAGGCGATCGGGCTGTTGTCGAACGCGTCGCGAATCGAGTTCTACGGCGCCGGCGGCTCGGGTATCGCCGCGCAGGACATCCAGCACAAGTTCTTCCGGCTCGGCGTGCCGAGCGTCGCGTATTCGGATCCGCACACGTTCTCGATGTCGTCGGCGCTGCTCGGCCCGCACGACGTCGTCGTTGCGATCTCGAACACCGGCCGCACGCGCGACATCGTCGACGCCGCACGCTCCGCGCTCGCGTGCGGCGCGAAGGTCGTCGCGATCACGCAGAGCCATTCGCCGCTCGCGAAGCTCGCGACGGTGAGTCTCGCGTCGAACGTCGCGGAGGAAACCGACGTGTTCTCGCCGATGACGTCGCGGATGTCGCATCTCGCGATCGGCGACATCCTCGCGGTCGGCGTCGCGCTGTCGCGCGGCCCAGCACTGATGGAACGGGTCGGCCGCGCGAAGGAGGCGATCACGCGCCGCCGGATCGACGACGGCACGAAGGATTGAGCAGACGCCGCACCGACCGCGCGCACGAACCGTAAACGACAAACGGCGCCCCGCGGGGCGCCGTTGCGTGTCAGACAGCGCCGGCAACCTCGCCGGCCATGCCGCTCAGAACGGCTTGATCACGACCAGCGCGACCGCCGCGAGCATGCCGAGCACCGGCAGCTCGTTGAACACGCGATACCACTTGTCGGTGCGGCGGTTCTCGCCGCGCTCGAACACTCGCAGTAGATGCCCGCAATACGCGTGATAGACGATCAGCAGCAGCACGACCGTCACCTTCGCGTGAATCCAGCCCTGCCCCTGCCCGATGCCGATCGACAGCCAGAGCCACAGCCCGCAGGCCAGCGCCGGCACCGCGATCATCGTCATGAAGCGGAACAGCTTGCGCGCCATCAGCAGCAGGCGACGCACGGCGGCCGGATCGGTTTCCATGGCCAGGTTTACGTAGATGCGCGGCAGGTAGAACAACCCTGCAAACCACGCGGCGATCAGAACGATATGGAACGTCTTGACCCAGAGCATCGCCATCGATTGTGCGCCTCGCTGTTTATTGGCGGCCTTCGCCGTGTCCGAGCACGACGTACTTCAGCGACGTCAAGCCTTCCAGGCCGACGGGGCCGCGTGCGTGCAGCTTGTCGTTCGAGATGCCGATTTCCGCGCCGAGGCCGAATTCGAAGCCGTCCGCGAAGCGCGTCGATGCGTTGACCATCACGCTCGCCGAATCGACCTCGCGCAGGAACCGCATCGCGCGGTCGTGATCCTCGGTGACGATCGCGTCCGTGTGGTGCGAGCCGTAGTGATTGATGTGCTCGATCGCGGCGTCGAGGCCGTCGACGACCTTGATCGCGAGCACCGGCGCGAGATACTCGGTGTGCCAGTCTTCCTCGGTGGCGTCGACGAGCGGACCGACGCCCGCATCGGCGAGCACCGCGCGCGCGGCCGCATCGACGCGCAGCTCGACCTGCTTGTCGCGATACAGCTTGCCGAGCGGCGGCAGCAGCGTTGCCGCGACACCGCTCGCGACGAGCAGCGTCTCCATCGTGTTGCAGGTGCCGTAGCGGTGCGTCTTCGCGTTGTCGCAGACGGTCAGCGCCTTGGCGAGATCGGCGCGATCGTCGACGTACACGTGGCAGATGCCGTCGAGGTGCTTGATCATCGGCACGCGCGCCTCGTTGATCAGGCGCTCGATCAGGCTCTTGCCGCCGCGCGGCACGATCACGTCGACGTATTCGGTCATCGTGATCAGCTTGCCGACCGCCGCGCGATCGGCCGTCGCGACGACCTGTACCGCGTCCTGCGGCAGGCCGGCTGCCTCGAGCCCTTCGCCGATCAGCTTCGCGAGCGCCGCGTTCGATTCGAGCGCTTCGGAGCCGCCGCGCAGGATCGTCGCGTTGCCCGACTTCAGGCACAGCGCGGCCGCGTCGATCGTCACGTTCGGGCGCGATTCGTAGATGATGCCGATCACGCCGAGCGGCACCCGCATCTGGCCGACCTGGATGCCGCTCGGGCGGTACTTGAGGTTGCTGATCTCGCCGATCGGATCGGCCAGCGACGCCACCTGGCGCAAGCCTTCGACCATCGTCTTCAGCGCCTTGTCCGACAGCGTCAGGCGATCGACGAACGCCGCATCGAGCCCCTTTTCACGGGCACGGGCGACATCGCGGGCATTCGCGTCCTTCAGCACCTGTGCGTCGCGTTCGATCGCGCGCGCCACGGCGTCGAGCGCCGCGTTCTTCGCGGCCGTGCTGGCGCGCGCCATCGCGCGGGAAGCGTGCCGGGCGCGACGGCCCAGGTCGGTCATGTACTGATCGATATCCATCGTGTGACTCGAGAAGCGCGCCGCGCGGGGCGGCATGAATTCGTGGGGAAGCGTGAGCGGCGGCGGCCGGAGGGCCGCGCCAGCTATCGAGACATTGTAAGCGGGTTGCGCAGCGCGCGCTGAAGGCCCGAACGGGACTTAGCGTCGCACGCGCCCCGCGGTCGGCGGTCGCTCGCCGCGGGCACCGGCCACCGTCATCGCGAGCTGGAACAGCCCGTCCCACGGATCGGGAGGCGGTTCGTCCTGCGTACGACGGCCCGGCGCGACGGCCGTGAGCCCCTTGACCTGACGGTCGAGCTTCGCGGCAAACGCGAGCGCCTTCTCGAGCACGGCTTCGGACACGCGATTCAGCGCGGGACCGATCAGCCGCTCGCGCGGCCCCCACACGCGGTTCTCGCGCAGCAGCGTTGCCAGCGGCTTGCCGGCCGTCGTGCCGCGCTTGATCCGCAACAGCGTGCGCAATTCCTCGACGACGGCCCACATCACGAGCACGATCGCCTCGCCCTCGCCCTTCAACCCGTCGATCATCCGCGCGAGCCGCGCGGCGTCGCCGGCGAGCATGGCTTCGTTCAGCTTGAAGACGTCGTAACGCGCAACGTTCAGCACCGCGTCGTGCACCTGCTCGAACGACAGCGCACCCTGCGGATACAACAGCCCGAGCTTCTGGATTTCCTGGTGCGCGGCGAGCAGGTTGCCTTCGACGCGCTCGGCGATGAACTGCAGCGCGCGCCGCCCGTCCTCGCCGGGCGCGGCGCGTTGACCCTGCAGCGCGAGGCGCTGGCCGATCCAGTTCGGCAGCTGCGCGCGGTCGACCGGATCGATCTTCAGCGCGACGCCGCCGTTCTGCAGCGCGGTGAACCACGCGGATTTCTGCGTGGCCGCGTCGAGACGCGGCAGCGTGACGAGCATCAGCGCGTCGGGGTTCGGCGTGGCAGCGAGCGTCTTCAGCGCATCGGCGCCTTCCTTGCCGGGCTTGCCCGACGGAATGCGCAGCTCGATCAGCTGGCGCTCGCCGAACAGCGACATCGCCTGGGTCGCGCCGAGCAGCACGCTCCAGTCGAAGCCGCGCTCGACCGTATGCACCGAGCGCTCGGTGAAGCCGGCCGCGCGCGCGGCCGCACGAATGCGGTCGCACGCTTCCTGCGCGAGCAGCGGCTCGTCGCCGTAGACGGTATAGAGCCCGGCCACCCCCTTCGCGAGGTGCGGCTCCAGCGCATCAAGTCGCAGTTGCATCGATACGTGCGCCGTCGATCAGAGCGGCGGCGGCGGCAGCGGCGCGCGCGGTGCGACGCCCGGTACCACGTCTTCCGGTGCCGGCGTCAGCGAATGGACGATCGCGAGACGGCGCATCAGTTGGTCGACCGCGTCGCTCTGCATGTCGGCGTACAGGAGGTCCGCTTCCTGCGCCTTCGCGTTCGTGTACTGATCGCTGTACGTCATCGCACGGTTCAGCGCGATCACGCTCGGCGGGATCAGCACGGTGCCGTCCTTGCTCGTCAACTGATAACGCAACGTATAGAAGAGCGCGTATTCCTGCGCCGAACCGTACTTGTTGAGCGTCAGCGTGTTCTGGCCACGCGATTCCCACATGGTCAACACGGCGTCGGCGTCGTCCGCCGACTTGACGATCTTCGTGTCGCTGCCGGCCTCGACGAGGCGCACGAGGCGCGCCTCGACCGGCGCCGGCGCGCCGGCGATCAGCAGGTGCTTGAACGCGTAGTCCTGCTGGCCGCGCAACTGGAAGCCGCATGCCGACAGCGCAACCGCGCTGCCGACAGCGAGCATCAAAAACGATCTGCGGATCACCTTCGCTCCTTCTGGGTACGTCCGATGGCCGGCGGCCGTCAAACGACGATGTTCACGAGGCGGCCCGGCACGACGACGATCTTCTTCGCCGGCTTGCCGTCGCTGAACTTCGCGAACGCGTCGTCGGCCACTGCCGCGGCTTCGATCGCCTCGCGGCTCGCGTCCTTCGCCACCTTCAGCGCGCCGCGCACCTTGCCGTTTACCTGCAGCACGAGTTCGATCTCGGCCTGCTCGAGCGCGGCCTCGTCGACCTTCGGCCACGGTGCGTCGAGCAGCGGGCCGAATTCGTCCGCGTAGCCGAGCGCCTTCCACAGCTCGAACGTGACGTGCGGCACGACCGGGTACAGCACGCGCAGCAGCACGCCGTACGTTTCACGCAGCACGCCGGGCGTCGCGCCCTTCGCACCGTCGATCGCGTTCAGCATCTTCATCGCGGCCGACACGACCGTGTTGTACTGCAGGCGCTGGTAGTCGAAATCGGCCTGCTTCAGCACGCTGTAGATCTCGCGGCGCAGCGCCTTGTCGGCTTCGCCGAGCGCGGCCGCATCGAAGCCCGCGCGCGCGGCGAGCGCTTCGCGGTTCGTCGCACCGAAGCTCCACACGCGGCGCAGGAAGCGGCTCGCGCCTTCGACGCCCGCACCCGACCACTCGAGCTGCTGCTCGGGCGGCGCGGCGAACATCGTGAACAGGCGCGCGGTATCCGCGCCGTACTGGTCGATCAACAGCTGCGGATCGACACCGTTGTTCTTCGACTTCGACATCTTCTCGATGCCGCCGAGCACGACCGGCTGGCCGTCCGCGTTCAGCGTCGCGCCGACCGGGCGGCCCTTGTCGTCGTGCGTGACCGTCACGTCGAGCGGGTTGTACCAGGTCTTCTTGCCCGATGCGTCCTCGCGGTAGTACGTCTCGTTCAGCACCATGCCCTGCGTGAGCAGGTTCTTCGCCGGCTCGCCGAACTTCACGAGGCCGAGGTCGCGCATCACCTTGGTCCAGAAGCGCGAGTACAGCAGGTGCAGGATCGCGTGCTCGATGCCGCCGATGTACTGGTCCATCGGCATCCAGTAGTCGGTGCGCGCGTCGACCATCGTCTCGGCGTCCGGCGCCGTGTAGCGCGAGAAGTACCACGACGAATCGACGAAGGTGTCCATCGTGTCGGTTTCGCGCTTGGCCGCCGCGCCGCACTTCGGGCACGTGCAGTTCAGGAACGCTTCCGACTTCGCGAGCGGGTTGCCCGAGCCGTCCGGCACGAGGTCTTCCGGCAGCACGACGGGGAGATCCTGCTCGGGCACCGGCACGTCGCCGCACGACGGGCAGTGGATGATCGGGATCGGCGTGCCCCAGTAGCGCTGGCGCGACACGCCCCAGTCGCGCAGGCGCCACGTGACCTGCTTGTCGCCGAAGCCGCCGGCGTTCAGGTCGGCCGCGACCGCGTCGACCGCTTCCGCGTAGCGCAGGCCGTCGTACTTGCCGCTGTTCACGCAGACCGCGATTTCCTTGTCGCCGTACCACTCCTGCCAGGCGTCGAGCGAGTATTGCTGGCCTTCGGCCGAGATCACCTGCTTGATCGGCAGGTCGTATTTCTTCGCGAACGCAAAATCGCGCTCGTCGTGGCCCGGCACGCCCATCACCGCGCCTTCGCCATAGCTCATCAGCACATAGTTGCCGATCCACACCTCGACCGGCTCGCCGGTGAGCGGGTGCGTGACCGAGAAGCCCGTCGCGACGCCCTTCTTCTCCATCGTCGCGACGTCGGCCTCGGCGACGCCGCCGCGCTTGCATTCGTCGATGAACGCGAGCAGTTCGGGCTTGTCCTGCGCGAGGCGCGTGGCGAGCGGATGCTCGGCCGCGATCGCGCAGAAGGTGACGCCCATGATCGTGTCGGCGCGCGTCGTGAACACGCGCAGCAGCTTCTTCTCGCCGTCGAGTTCGTACGGGAAGCCGAAGTTCACGCCGAAGCTCTTGCCGATCCAGTTCTGCTGCATGATCTTCACGCGCTCGGGCCAGCCGAGGCCGTCGAGGTCGTTCAGCAGCTCATCCGCGTACTGCGTGATGCGCAGGTAGTACATCGGGATCTCGCGCTTCTCGACGAGCGCGCCCGAGCGCCAGCCGCGGCCGTCGATCACCTGCTCGTTCGCGAGCACGGTCTGGTCGACCGGGTCCCAGTTCACGGTGCCCGTCTTCTTGTACGCGATGCCCTTTTCGAGCATCTTCAGGAACAGCCACTGGTTCCACTTGTAGTAGTCGGGCTTGCACGTCGCGATTTCGCGCGACCAGTCGATCGCGAGGCCCATCGACTGCATCTGGCGCTTCATGTAGTCGATGTTGTCGTACGTCCACTTCGCGGGCGGCACGCCGTTCGCCATCGCGGCGTTCTCGGCCGGCATCCCGAACGCGTCCCAGCCCATCGGCATCAGCGTGTTGTAGCCGTTCATCCGCAGATAGCGGTACATCACGTCGTTGATCGTGTAGTTGCGCACGTGACCCATGTGCAGCTTGCCGGACGGGTACGGCAGCATCGACACGCAGTAGAACTTCGGCTTCTGCGAATCTTCCTTCGTCTTGTAGGCATCGGCTGCGCGCCAGTCGCCCTGGGCGGCGGCTTCGACGTCGGCGGGTACGTATCTCTCGTGCATGGTGTGGTTCGGACTAGGCTTTAAGCGACGCGACGGCGCGCGCGCAGGAGTGGATCGAAAATCGTGCTTGCCCGGCGGACCTGCAGGTTCGCTGTTGCCGGACCTGTTCGCGGTTTCCGGGCATTTTCCGGGTAACCCGCAGCATGCCCGGGTAGCCTGGAAAATTCCGGGTTACCTGAAAAAAGCCTGCCAACCGGGAAAAACGTTGATTATACCGCCCGCGCCGGCCCATTCGACCGGTCTTGCGGCGGGGCGGCCCGATCCCGCGGCCGGGACAGGCCCGCCGGCTCCGCTCAGCGGTTGGCCGGCACGGCGGGCGCCGCCGCGGAACCGCCCGCCTGCGGCGGCACGTCGGTCACGAAGCCGATCCGCGTGAGGCCGGCGGCCTGCGCGGCGCCCATCACCTGCGCGATCACGTCGTAGCGGGTCGCCCGCGATGCGCGCAGCCGCAGCTCGGGCGGCGCGCCGCCCGCGGCGGCGGCCCGGAAGCGCGCGGGCAGCGCGTCGAGCGTGACCGGCGCGTCGTCCCAGTACAGCTTGCCCGCGTCGTCGATCGACAAGGTGACGGATTGCGGCGTGTCGCGCGCGACGCTGGCCGCGACCTTCGGCAAGTCGAGCCGGATCGCGTGCGTCATCAGCGGCGCGGTGATGATGAAGATGACGAGCAGCACCAGCATCACGTCGATCAGCGGGGTCATGTTGATCTCCGCCATCGGCGCGGACGTCTTGTGGTGCTCGAGTCCGCCGAATGCCATGGTCGCTCCTCCGGAATGGACGCGTCAGGCTTCCTGCGCGCACACGAACACGTGCAGGTCGCGCGCGAAGCCGTCGAGTTCCTCGGCGAGCTGCCGCACGAGCCGCCCGAGGATGTTGTAGGCCAGCACCGCGGGAATCGCGACGACGAGCCCGAACGCGGTCATGATCAGCGCCTCGCCGACCGGCCCCGCGACGTTCTCGATCTGCGCCTGCCCGCTCGCGGCGATGCTGCCGAGCGCATGGTAGATGCCCCACACGGTGCCGAGCAGCCCGACGAACGGTGCGGTGCTGCCGATCGACGCGAGCAGCACCTGGCCGAATTCGAGGCGCCGCTGCGAGCGCAGCATCGCGTGCCGCAACGCGCGCAGCACGCGTTCGCTGCGCTCGACCCGCGCGGCCAGGGCAGCCGGGTCGTGGTCGTCGGCCGCATCGCGCGCGGCTTCGGCGAGCGGCACGAACACGCGCTCGCGATCGGCGCCGGCGAGCGCGGCGATGCCCGCGTCGAGCGACGGCGCGCGCCAGAACGCGGCGAGCGCGCGCGGCCCCTGCCGCTTCGCGCGAACCAGGAGCCAGGCTTTCATGAGGAGGAAGCACCAGCTGGCGACGGACATCGCCAGCAGCACATAGGCGACGGCATGCGTGATCGCATCGCCGCTTTCGAGGTAGTGGACAACGCCGGTGGGTATCGCCATCGGAGTTTCCCCGTGGTGTCAGCGCAGGCCGAGCACGTCCTGCATGTCGAACAGGCCGGCGCCGCGCGCCGACAGGAAGTGGACCGCGCGCAACGCGCCCTGCGCGTACGACACGCGGCTCGACGACTTGTGCGTGATCTCGATGCGCTCGCCGATCCCGGCGAACAGCACGGTGTGATCGCCGACGATGTCGCCGCCGCGCACCGCGGCGAAGCCGATCGACGACGGATCGCGCTCGCCCGTCACGCCGTGGCGGCCGTACACCGCGCAATCGTCGAGCGAGCGACCGAGCGCGCCGGCGACGGCTTCGCCCATCATCAGCGCGGTGCCCGACGGCGCATCGACCTTGTGGCGGTGATGCGCCTCGATGATCTCGATGTCGTAGCCGTGCGAGAAATGCTTCGCCGCGAATTCGAGCAGCTTCAGCGTGACGTTCACGCCGACGCTCATGTTCGCCGCGAACACGATGCCGATCTTGCCCGCCGCGGCCTGCAGCTCGGCCTTCTGCTCGGCGGTGAAGCCGGTCGTGCCGATCACGAGCTTCACGTCGTGGCGCAGCGCGGCCTCGATATGGGCCATCGTGCCTTCCGGACGCGTGAAATCGATCAGGGTGTCGGCCTGCGCGAACACGGCGTCGAGGTCGGCGGTCAGCTTGACCCCGGTTTCCTTGCCGAGGAACGCGCCGGCGTCCTGGCCGAGGAACGGCGAATCGGCGCGGTCGAGCGCGCCGACGAGCTGCGCGTCGGCATCGTTGAGAACGGCTTCGATCAGCATCCGGCCCATTCGGCCCGATGCCCCGGCAATCGCAATCTTCATGGCTTTCTACACGACAGGTATAAAAGCGGGCGGCGCATGCCGCCCGGTTTCCGCACGCCGGCTGCTTACTGCGCCGGTGCGGTGAGCGGCTGGTTCTGCAGGTTGTCCGAGCCTTGCGGGCCGACCGGCGGCGCCTCGTTCGACACGCTCGGCTGCGGCGGACGATGGAACTGGAACTGCGGCTGGATCGCCGGCGCGGCGCCCGGCGGCTGGCCGCCCGGCACCGGCGCGCCGCCCGAGGCCTTCGCGGCCGGCGTGAACCGGCGCGAACCCGAACCCTGCCCCGACACCTGGTTGGTCGCGCGGTTCGCCGCGCGGGCGGCCTGCGCGTTCGCATCCTGGTCGACCACCGCAGCGGCCGCCGGCGCAGTGGACGGGCTGGCGACAGCCTCCGGCGCCGGCGCGCTCGCGGCCGCTTGCGCGGTGCTCGCGGCGGCGGCAGCCTCGGCGGCCTTCTTCGCCGCTGCGGCCGCCTTCGCCTTCTTGCCGCCGCGGTCGCCGTCGATATCGGCCAGCAGGTCGAGTTCCGACGGCAGGTTGTCCGCCCCCGTCCAGCTCGCCAGGCGATCGCCCGAGAACGTCACGACGAGATCGCGCTGCTGGACGACTGCCGTCGAACCGCGCTTGAAGTAAAAGAGGTAGTCCCAACGGTCGGCGTGGAACATGTCGGCCAGCAGCGGGGTGCCGAGCAGCGCGCGCACCTGTTCGCGCGACATGCCGACCTGCAACTGCGCGGCCTTCTCCTGCGACACGAAGTTGCCTTGCACGACGGTGATCCGGTAGGGGGTGATGCTCTGCGCGATGCGCTGCGTCACGCTGTCGTACGACGAACAACCAGCCAGCGCGGCAACGGCGGCGGCAGCGATGATGACACTCCGCATGCGGCTCCTCTGAAAGTGCGAAAGAGATTCTGGAATCATTTCCCTCACCGTGCAGGCCCGTGTGCAGGCCGCGCGTGTTTCTGGAACGGCGAAAAGCCGGTAACATTGAAGCCCTGCATTGTACTCTAGGGATGCCTAGCCATGACCAATCCGACGGATCTCAAGAATATCGGGCTAAAGGCCACCCTACCGCGCCTCAAGATTCTCGAGATCTTCCAGCAAAGCCCGGTGCGCCACCTGACGGCTGAAGACGTCTACCGGAACCTGCTCAACGAGCAGCTCGACATCGGGCTGGCCACCGTCTACCGCGTGCTGACGCAGTTCGAGCAGGCCGGCCTGCTCACGCGCAGCAACTTCGAATCCGGCAAGGCCGTGTTCGAGCTGAACGAAGGCTCGCACCACGATCACCTCGTGTGCCTCGATTGCGGCCGTGTCGAGGAGTTCTTCGACGCCGAGATCGAAGGCCGCCAGCAGGCGATCGCGAAGGAGCGCGGCTTCAAGCTCCAGGAGCATTCGCTCGCGATGTACGGTTCCTGCACGACCGAGAACTGCCCGCACCGCAAGCACTGATTCGCGCGCCTCGCGCACGCAGCACGGCCCGGCCGGCACCTTGCCGCCCGGGCCGTGTTCTTTTCGGGATAGCGGCGATGCACCGCCGCGTGGATCGTGCGCCCAGGCTTTCGGAAACCCTTCGACACGCCCGCCCGGGCTGCCGTCAGGCAGCCGGAGCCGGGCGTTGCCGTTGCGTCAGGCCGCGCAGGCCGGCTCGAACTCGAGCGCCCACGCGCGCTCGAGCGGGATCTCGTCGCAGTTCGGCTGCGGCCCGCCACGATCGACGATCACGAAATCGCTGACCGCGTCGAGCGCGAGCAGCGGATGGTGCCAGACGCCCTTTGCATAGTTCACGCCCTGCCAGCCTTCCGCGAGGAACGCGCGCATCGCGTCCGGCCGGAATGCGCCAGCCGGCGCGACGACGATCGCGTAGCGCGACACGGCCGCGAGCGGGATGAATGCCTGGCTGCCGTGCGGATGGCGCTCCATCAGCGTGACCGCGACCGGCAGCGCGCGCGGCTGGGCGCGGAACACGCTGACGAGCGGACGGCCGCCGTCCGCGCATACGTCGATCGTCGCGAGATCGTGGAAGCGCTCGGTCGTGCCGCCGTTGATCGGAAAATGCCGCGCGCCTTCGAGCGCGATCACGTCGCCGAACGGCGCGAACGCTTCGCGCGTCAGGCGCTCGACGCGCAGGATCCGGGATTCGCTCATGCCGTTGCCCTCCTTCAAGCCGGCTCGCCCCACAGACGCAGGCGCGACACGCCGCCGTCCGGGAAGATGTTGAAACGCACGTGCGTGACGGGGCCGAGCGCGGCAAGCACGTCGAACGTGTGGACGTGGTCCATCTGCAGCTTCTGCTCGCCGAGCAGTTCGGCCCAGAACATCGCCTGCGTGACGAGCGAATCGTCGGTGCCGCCCGCGACCCGCGCGGCCTGCAGCGAGCAGCGGTCGGGGAAATTGCCCTTGAAGAACGCGGTATCGACCTCGACGCGCCGGATGATGCCCGGCCGCGCGAGCGCGACGATCGCCCAGTCGTTGCCGGGCTCGCGGCGCCGCCGCGTTTCCCAGCCGTCGCCCATGTTCACGCCGCGCCCCGGCATCAGCATCTGCGACGCCGGGCCGAAGTGCAGGTTGTTCGCCGCCACCAGGTAGCCGCCGTTCTCGATCGCCGCGAGATCGACGAGCTCGCCGGCCGGCACCTGGCGCCAGTCGCGCTGCGGCTGGCCGTACACGCGCAGCCGGGCGAGGCCGCCGTCCGGGTACAGGTTCACGCGCAGGTGCGTATAGGGCCGCGCATCGTCGACACTCACGTAGTGATGCGAATTGCCCTGCAGCGTCGTCGCCGGGACGATCGGGCGCCATTCGGCGTCATCAGGCGGCGTGTCGCCTTCGGCGACGCACGCGTCGATCGACGCGGCCGGCGGGAAGTTGCCGGTGAAATGGCTCGTATCGAGGTCGACGCCGTGGATCACGCCCGGCCGCGCGAGCCGCACCACGCAGAAGTCGTGGCCGGTCGTGCGCTTGCGGCGCGTTTCCCAGCCGTCCATCCACTTGCCGTGGTCGTCGTACTTGCCGGGGATGAACACGGCCGGCTCGGGATTCAGCATGCGCTCCTTCGGCGCGAAGAATTCGTCGCTGGCAAAGAGCGCCTGCGCCCCGAGGCGCGGGTCGGCGAGGTTCATGTAACGCCGCGTGAAGGCCGGCGCATTCGGATCGAGGATGGGGGCTGCCATGTCGTCTCCTGATGTTGGATCGCGTGCCGGCGCATCGAGGCGCCGGCCGCATGAATTCGGGTGCGCGGGACGACCAGGGGAAGCCGCCCCGCGCGGGGGTGCGCTCAGAGCGCGTGAGCCTGGTCGCCGGCGACCGGCGCCGCGCGGCCTTCCTCTTCGGCCGGCACGTAGCGCAGCTCGCGATTCAGCACGCGGGTCGCGCGGGCACGATCGATGTCGTTCTCCCACACCGCGACGACCACCGTCGCGACGCAGTTGCCGATCAGGTTGGTCAGCGCGCGGGCGATGCCGACGAACCAGTCGACCGGCAGGATCAGCACGAGGCCGAGTACCGGAATCGCGGGGATCGCCGACAGCGTCGCCGCGAGGATCACGATCGCCGAGCCCGGGATCCCGTGCGCGCCCTTCGACGTGACGAGCGACACGAGCAGCACGACGATCAGGTCATGCGTCGACAGCGGCGTGTTGGTGGCCTGTGCGATGAACAGCACCGCGAGCGTCAGGTAGATCGAGAAGCCGTCGAGGTTGAACGAATAGCCGGTCGGGATCACGAGGCCGACCGTCGAATCCTTCACGCCCATGTATTCGAGCTTGCGCATCACCTGCGGCAGCACCGCGTCCGACGACGCCGTGCCGAGCACGATCGACAGTTCCTCGCGCAGGTAGCGGATCAGCTTGAACACCGAGAAGCCCGCGAGCCGCATCACCGCGCCGAGCACGACCGTGACGAACACGAAGCAGCTCAGGTAGAACACCGCGACCAGGTAGCCGAGCTGCTTGAGCGACGCGACGCCGTACTTGCCGGTCGTGAACGCGATCGCGCCGAGCACGCCGAGCGGCGCGAGCTTGATGATGAAGCCGATGATCCGGAAGAACACGTGCGACAGTTCCTCGATCAGCGAGTTGACGCGCTGCGCCTTGTCGCCGAGCAGCGACAGCGCGGAGCCGAACAGCACCGCGAACACGAGGATCTGCAGGATGTCGCCCTTCGCGAACGCGTCGATCGCGGTCTCGGGGATGATCTTCATCAGGTAGCCGGCCGTGTCCTTCAGGCTTTCGGCGTTCTTCGCGTACGACGCGAGCGACGACGCGTCGAGCGAGCGCAGGTCGATGTTCATCCCGACGCCCGGGCGCGTGAGCCACGCGAGCACGAGGCCGATGCCGAGCGCGAGCGTCGTCATGATCTCGAAGTAGATGACGGCCTTCAGGCCGACCCGGCCGACCTTCTTCAGGTCGCCCGCGTTGGCCATCCCGCTGACCACCACGCAGAACACGATCGGCCCGATCACCATCTTGATCAGCTTCAGGAAGCCGTCGCCGAGCGGTCGCAACGACTCGGCGAAATGCGGGAAGAACGCGCCGAGCGCGATCCCTAGAATCAATGCGACGACTACCCGGCCAAACAGCGAATTGAGGAATTTCGACACGGCGCTCTCCCGATCCAACGGTTGCAGTTTCGTCTGTTCATACTGGTAAGACCAGTGATGTTATGGTGGATAGTAGGAAGCCGATATAGTCGCGTCAAGGACGGACAAAATAGGGATTTCCCGCCCCTGCTTGCCCTGGTTTCGATGCACCGTGAGGGGCGGATCGTGGCTTTCCCGTAGGTCGGCCATGCACCGCCTGCGTGCGGATTACAATGCCGGTCAGACCGGCCCAAGTTCACATCATGAAAAACGTTCCGCATACCGTGACCGACGCCGCCATCGCGACGATCCGCGACCGGATCGAGGCAGGCGTTTATCCGGTCGGCAGCCTGCTGCCGGCCCAGCGCCAGCTCTCCGAGGAGCTGGAGATCAGCCGCGCGTCGCTGCGCGAGGCGCTGTCGACGCTCGAGGCGCTCGGGATGCTGCGCATCCGCGCCGGCAAGGGCGTGTATGTCGAAAGCGCGCAGGCCACGGCCGCGCATGCATGGCGCTTCGCCGAGCAGTCGTCGCCGCCCGACACGTACCAGATGCGCTATGCGCTCGAAGGGTTCGCCGCGCGGATGGCCGCGCACGTCGTCAGCGACGACGACATCGCATGGTTCGAGGACAACCTCGCCGACCTGCACGTCGCGCTCACCGAAAGCGCACTCGACGCGGCGTCGCAGCTCGACTTCGACTTCCACATGCGGATCATCCATCTCGCCGGCAACGCGGCGATCGAATCGGTGCTGCGCAGCAGCGCGGACATCATGAAGGAAAGCCAGCGCATGCCGTTCTACCGGCGCGAGCTACTGCTGTCGACGTGGCAGGAGCACCGCGCGATCGTCGACGCGCTGATCGCGCGCGATGCGGGCGCCGCCGGCATCGCGATCGAAACGCACATCGCGAACGCCGCGCAGCGCGCGGGCATCTTCTTCCCGACACCCCGCACATGACGGCGCGGGCGGCCGCCCGTCCCGCGCGCCGCCCGGTCTTGCCGGTCAACCTCCCGACGGATCCCGATACGCGAGCGCACGCGCGATGAAGGCACGCGCCGCAACGCTGCGGTACGCACCCTTGCGCGTGAGCAGCGCGGCCGTGCGCGCGGGCAGCGGCGGATCGATCTCCAGCGCGCACAGGTCGGCGCTCTCGCGCGCGACCGCGTCGGGCAGCACCGTCGCGAGCCGGCCGCACCGCACGAGTTCCAGCACCGCGCTGACCGTATTCGTCTCGATCGCGATCTTCGGCTGCGCGCCGTGCTCGATGAAATACCGGTCGATGCGCTCGCGCGTCGCGAACGCGCGGCTCAGCAGCACCAGCGGCTCGCCGCCGAGCTCGGCCGGCGTCAGCGCGCGACGGCGCCGCGCGAGACGGTGCGTGCGGCCCGTCACGAGCGCGAGCGGCTCGTCCCACAGCGGCAGCGCGTCGATGTCCGGCGCGCGCGGCGGCATGAACGCGAAGGCGGCGTCGAGCCGGTCGTCGGCGAGCAGCGCCTCGATGCGCGCCTGCGGCATCGCATCGATCGTCAGCGCGACGTTCGGATAGTCGGCATGGAACGCGTCGATCAGCGAGCCGCTCAGGTAGGCCGCGAAGGTCGGCATCATCGCGAGCCGCAGCGACCCGCTGCCGAGATCGGCGACGTCGTGCAGCGCGCGCTGCCCCGCATCGAGCTCGTGCAGCGCGGCGCGCGCATGGCGCGCATAGACTTCGCCGAACTCGGTGAGCTGCACCGTGCGGCCCGAGCGGTCGAACAACGGCACGCCGAGCGTGTCCTCGAGCTGGCGCACCTGCTGCGACAGCGTCGGCTGCGAGACGTGCAGCGCGTCGGCCGCGCGCGTGAAACTGCGCTGCTCGGCGACGGCCAGGAAATAGCGGATGTGGCGGAGGAGCATGGCGGCCGAGGTATTGGTTCTACCAATGAAGCGCATAACGATCCAGTCTTGGACGCTATGGTTCGATTCCCGCATCATACGCACATCCGCTCCCGTGCATGGCCGCTGCCAGCGCACCGGAACGGCTCGCCCGGGCCCGCCCCGCCTCCGCCCGCCGCACGACGATCCGCCGCCCGCCCGATCCGGGCCCGGCCGCGATCCGCCCGGCGCGCATCGGCTCACCGCCGATCCGTCGACGCCGGCCCCGATTTCCGTCACCCCGCGCATCCGGCGGCTCCGTGCCGCCGGCCGGCGCCGCTGTTTTTCGCGACCATGGAACCGCATCACGACACCCATCCTCCCCTGACCCGCGCCATGACGCTGCTGTTCGCCTGCGCGTGCGGCATCGTCATCGGCAACATCTATTACGCGCAGCCGCTGCTCGCTGCGATCGCGCGCAGCTTCGGGCGCGCGCCGACCGAGCTCGGCTATCTCGTCACGCTGACGCAGCTTGGTTACGCGGCGAGCCTGCTGCTGATCGTCCCGCTCGGCGACGCGGTCAACCGTCATACGCTGATCGTGCGGCTGCTGATGCTCAACGTCGTCGCGCTGGTCGCGGTCACGTTCAGCACGAACTTCACGATGTTCGTCGTCGCGAACGTCGCGGTCGGCTTCGTCACCTGTTCGACGCAGCTGCTCGTGCCGTTCGCCGCGTCACTCGCCGATGCGCGCTCGCGCGGCCGCGCGGTCGGCACCGTGATGAGCGGGCTGCTGCTCGGCATCCTGCTCGCGCGCGTCGCGGCCGGTGCGATCGCCGACGGGTTCGGCTGGCGTGCGGTATACGGCATCGCGGCGGTGATGGTGGCGGCGCTGACCGTCGTGCTCGCCGTGAAGCTGCCGAAGGATCGCCGCGATGCGCGCCTCGACTATGCGGCGCTGATGAAGTCGCTCGTCGCGCTGGTGCGCGCACAACCGCTGATCGCACTGCGCTCGACCTACGGCGCGCTCGTGTTCGCGTGCTTCAGCCTGCTGTGGACGGGCCTCACGTTCCTGCTCAGCCAGCCGCCGTACAGCTATTCCGAAGGGCAGATCGGCCTGTTCGGCATCGTCGGCGCGGTGGGCGCGCTCGCGGCGACGTCAGCCGGCCGGCTCGTCGATCGCGGCCACGGCAATGCGGCAACGGGGCTGTTCGCGGCGGCCGTGCTCGCGTCGTTCGCGCTGATCGCCGCCGGCGCGCATTTGCTCGCGGCGCTGATCGCGGGCATCCTGCTGCTCGACGTCGGCGTGCAAGGCATGCACATCTCGAACCAGAGCGTGATCTATGCGCTGGCCGGCAACGCGCGCAGTCGCGTGACGACGATCTACCTGACGAGCTACTTCATCGGCGGCGCATTCGGGTCGTTCGCGGCGAGCGTCGCGTACGGGATCGACGGCTGGCGCGGCGTGTGCATCGCGGGCGCTGCGCTTGCCGGCGTGCTGATCGCGCTGTGGCTCGCGTCGCAGCGCGTCGGCGTGCGGCAGGTCACGCAGTAATGCAGTAGCGCGCTTTCGCAGCACGACAAAAAAGGCACGCCGCGCGAATCGCGGGCGTGCCTTTTTGATGACGTCGAGTCCGTCCGTCGCGCGCTAGCGCGTGATCGTCACGCCGCCACGTCCGCGAAATCGATCAGCACTTTCATCGCGCGCTGCCGGTCACCGGCCAGTTCGAATGCGAGGTTCGCATCGCGCATCGGGAACACGCGCGTGACGGCCGGACGCAGGTCGACGCGCCCCGCGTTGATCAACTGCACCGCGAGCGCGAATTCCGCATGAAAACGGAACGACCCGCAGATCGACAGCTCCTTCGCGACCACGACGTTCTGCGGCAGGCTGACATCGCCGCCGAGCCCGAGCTGCACGACGACCCCACGTGGACGCATCACGTCCAGCCCGTCACGCAGCGCGCGCGCATTGCCCGAACACTCGATCATCACGTCGAACGTGCCCTTGTCGGCGCCGTAGCGCTCGACCCAGCCGGCATCGACCACCGCATTGATCGTGCGGTCGGCGCCGAGCGCGCTCGCCACGGCCAGCGGCGCCTCGACGACGTCGGTCGCGACGATCTCCGCCGCGCCGTGCACGCGCGCCGCCGCCACCGCCAGCACGCCGATCGGCCCGCAGCCCGACACCAGCACGCGCTTGCCGATCAGCGGGCCCGCGCGCGACACCGCATGCAGCCCGACCGCGAACGGTTCGGCGAGCGCCGCGAGCGACAGCGGCACGTGATCGGCGACCTTCACGCACTGCACCGCGTCGCACACGAGCGCATTGCGGAACGCGCCCTGCACGTGCGGCATCCGCATCGCGCTGCCATAGAAGCGCATGTCGAGACACTGGTTCGGCAGCCCTTCGAGGCAATAGCGGCACGCGCCGCACGGCCGGCTCGGATTGACCGCGACGCGATCGCCGACCTTCACCGAGGTCACGTCCGGCGCGACTTCCGCGACCGTGCCGGCCACCTCGTGGCCAAGCACCATCGGCTGCTGCAGCCGGATCGCACCGAAGCCGCCGTGCCGGAAATAATGGAGATCGGAGCCGCAGATGCCGCCCATCGCGACATCGACGCGCACCTGGCCCGGGCCGATCTCGCCCGCGTCCTGCTCTTCGACCCGCAGGTCGTTCGGCCCGTGGATCACGACACACATGCAACGCATACGCATGACAGCCTCCTTGTCAGACGGCACTGGTCAGCCCGCCGTCGACGAACAGCGTCTGGCCGTTCACGAAATCGGATGCGGCCGACGCGAGGAAGATCGCCGCGCCGCACAGCTCGTCGACGCGCCCCCAGCGGCCGGCCGGCGTGCGCTTGCACAGCCAGTCCGAGAACGCCGCGTCGTCGACCAGCGCGCGGTTGAGTTCGGTTTCGAAATAGCCGGGCGCGAGGCCGTTCGCCTGGATGCCGTGGCGCGCCCAGTCGGCGCACATCCCTTTCGTCAGCATCCGCACCGCGCCCTTGGTCGCCGCATACGGTGCGATCGTCGGCCGTGCGAGCTCGCTCTGCACCGAGCAGATGTTGATGATCTTGCCGCGGCCGCGCGCGATCATGTGCCGCGCGACGGCCTGCGCGACGTTGAACACGCCGTCGAGGTTCACGCGCATCAGCGCATGCCAGTCGTCGAGTTCGAACGCATCGAGCGGTGCGCGACGCTGGATGCCCGCGTTGTTCACGAGGATGTCGATCGCGCCGACGCGCGCCTCGAAATCGTCGATCGCCGCGCGCACCTGCGCGTGCTCGGCGACGTCGAATACCGCGTAGTCGGCCGTGAAGCCTTTCTCGCGCAGATGCCGCACGAGTGCTGCGGCCTTCTCCTCATTGCGATCGTTGATGACGATCGCCGCTCCCGCCTCGGCCAGCCCGCGGGCGAGCGTCAGCCCGATCCCGCGTCCGGAACCGGTAATCAATGCGCGGCGGCCGTCGAGGCGGAACCGTTCAAGCGCGTGGGTCATGCGTGTCTCCTCGTGCCAGTCGAGCCGGCGGCCCATCGCGGCCGGTCTCGCGTTGACGGTATCTTCGGCTGCCGGCCGGGTGCCGCGCCAATGGTCTTTTTTGATCCGGTTATCATGAAATTTGATCACCGCCCTCGCCTGTCCGCCGCCCATGGAACTCAAGCAATTGCGCGCCTTCGTCACGCTCGCGGAAGAGCTGCATTTCGGGCGCGCCGCGCAGCGCCTGTTCATCGTGCAGCCCGCGCTCAGCATGCAGATCAAGGCGCTCGAGGAAGAGCTCGGCGCGCGCCTGTTCGAGCGCGACCGGCACAAGGTCGAACTGAGCGATACGGGGCGCGTGTTCCTGCCCGAGGCGCGCGCCACGCTGCAGCAGGCCGCGCGCGCGGAACAGATGGCACGGCTGTCGAGCCGCGGCGAGATCGGCACGCTGCGGATCGCGTTCGTGTCGTCGGTGCTGCCCGTGCTGCTGCCGGCCGTGCTGCGCACGATGCGCGAGCGCTATCCGCTGATCACGCTCGAACTGAAGGACCTGCCGACACCCGACCAGATCGCCGCGCTGCGCGACCGGCGGATCGATTTCGGGATGATCCGGCTGCCGGCCGCGTATGCGGGCATCGACACGCGCGTGGTGCTGGAGGAAGGTTTCGTCGTCGCGCTGCCGCTGGACCATCCGCTCGCCGCGCACGATGCGATCGCACCGGCCGCGCTGCGCGGCCAGCCCGCGTTCGTGCTCGCGCGCCGCTACGCGCCGGGCTTTCACGACGACATGCTGCTCGCGCTCAGCCGCGTGGGCACGACGCTCGAGATCGCGCAGGAGTTCGGGGAATTCACGACGATGCTCGCACTCGTCGCGGCGGGGATGGGCATCGGGTTGATTCCGGCGGAGGCCGCCAGCGCACTGCCGCCGAACGTGCTCGCGCGGCCGCTCGACCTGGCCGGGCACCGCACCGGCATCGGCCTCGCGTGGACCAATCTCGACAGCCCGCTGAAGCGCGCGTTCGTCGCGGCGCTCGAGCAGGTGACGGCCGCATCGAGCCATAGCGGCGGGTAATAAAAAAGCCCGGCCGGAAAAACCGGGCCGGGCTCGTTCGCCGCGCCAGCCGCCTCGCGGCGGCCGCGCAACGTGCGGGATTACTTCGCGTTCGCGAATGCGACAGCCGTATCCAGCATGCGGTTCGAGAAACCCCACTCGTTGTCGTACCAGCTCGACACCTTCACGAGGCGGCCCGACACCTTGGTCAGCGTGGCGTCGAACGTCGACGAAGCCGGGTTGTGGTTGAAGTCGATCGACACCAGCGGTGCGTCGTTGTAGCCGAGGATACCCTTCAGCGCGCCTTCCGATGCTTCCTTCATGATCGCGTTGACTTCCTCGACCGTCGTGTCGCGCTTCGCGATGAACGACAGGTCGACGATCGACACGTTGATCGTCGGGACGCGGATCGCGTAGCCGTCGAGCTTGCCGTTCAGTTCCGGCAGCACGAGGCCGACGGCCGAAGCAGCGCCCGTCTTCGTCGGGATCTGGCTGTGCGTGGCCGAACGCGCGCGGCGCAGGTCTTCGTGATAGACGTCCGTCAGCACCTGGTCGTTCGTGTACGCGTGGATCGTCGTCATCAGGCCGGTTTCGAGGCCGATCTTGTCGTTCAGCGGCTTGACGAGCGGCGCGAGGCAGTTCGTCGTGCACGATGCGTTCGAGATGACGGTGTGCTCGGCCTTCAGCACGTCGTGGTTCACGCCGTAGACGATCGTCGCGTCGACATCCTTGCCGCCCGGTGCCGAGATGATCACCTTCTTCGCGCCGCCCTTCAGGTGCGCGCTCGCCTTTTCCTTCGTCGTGAAGAAGCCCGTGCATTCCATCACGACGTCGACGCCCAGCTCGCCCCACGGCAGTTCGGCCGGGTTGCGGTTCGCCAGCACGCGGATCTTGTCGCCGTTCACGACGAGGTAGTCGCCGTCGACCGACACTTCACCCGGGAACTTGCCGTGCGCGGTGTCGTACTGGGTCAGGTGCGCGTTGGTCTTCGCATCGCCCAGATCGTTGATCGCGACGATCTCGATGTCATGCTTCTTGCCGTTCTCGTAGAACGCGCGCAGCGTGTTGCGGCCGATGCGGCCGTAGCCGTTGATTGCGACGCGAATCGTCATGGTCTATCTCCTGATGGCTGAAAAAATTCGTTTCGTGCAGCTTCACGGTGCGACGCGCGAGGGGTGGCGCGCGTCGCGTCTGTCTCTTTAGGCCAGCACGGCCTTGGCGGTCTCGACGACGTGCTCGACGGTGAAGCCGAAGTACTTGAACAGCACGCCGGCCGGCGCCGATTCGCCGAACGTGTCGATCCCGACGACGCCGCCTTCGAGGCCGACGTACTTGTGCCAGAAGCTCGTCACGCCCGCTTCGATCGCGACGCGGCGCACGCCGTGCGGCAGCACGCGCTCACGGTATTCGGCGTCCTGGCGGTCGAACACGTTGGTCGACGGCATCGACACGACGCGTGCCGCGATGCCTTGCTGCGCGAGCGGCTCGACGGCCTTCATCGCGAGTTCGACTTCCGAGCCCGTCGCGATCAGGATGATCTTGCGCGCGACGATCTCTTCGTCCCAGTCCTTCAGCACGTAGCCGCCCTTCTCGATGTTCGCGATCTGCGCATCGGTACGCGGGTTGAACGCCAGGTTCTGGCGGCTGAAGATCAGGCTCGACGGACGGTCGGCGGCGATCGCGTGGGTCCATGCGACGGCCGTTTCGACCGTGTCGGCCGGACGCCATACGTCGTGGTTCGGGATCAGGCGCAGGCTCGACACGTGCTCGATCGACTGGTGCGTCGGGCCGTCTTCGCCGAGGCCGATCGAGTCGTGCGTGAACACGAAGATCGACGGCACCTTCATCAGCGCGGCCACGCGCAGCGCGTTGCGGCTGTAGTCGGAGAACGTCAGGAACGTGCCGCCGAACGGCTTGTGGCCGCCGTGCAGCGCGAGGCCGTTGATCGCGGCGCTCATGCCGAATTCGCGCACGCCGTAGTTGATGTGGTTGCCCAGCTGGACGCCCGGGCCTTCCGGATTCGCGCGGACGGCCTTCGATGCCTTCCAGTTGGTCAGGTTCGAGCCGGTCAGGTCGGCCGAGCCGCCGAGCAGTTCGGGCAGCGCGGCAGCCAGGCCTTCGATCGCCTGCTGCGACGCCTTGCGGGTCGCCACCGTCTCGCCGCGCTCGTTCGCGCCGGCGATGATCGCCGCAGCCTTTTCGGCCCAGTCGGCCGGCAGCTGGTTGGCCATCCGGCGCTCGAATTCAGCGGCTTCTGCCGGGAACTTCGCGCGATACGCAGCGAACGTCGCATCCCATTCGGTTTCCGCGCGCTTGCCGGCTTCCTTCGCGTCCCATGCCGCGTAGACTTCCTGCGGAATCACGAACGGCTCCCAGGTCCAGCCGAGCGCCGCGCGCGTCTTCGCGATTTCTTCCGCGCCGAGCGCCGCGCCGTGCACGTCGTGGCCGCCGGCCTTGGTCGCCGCGCCCTGGCCGATCACCGTCTTGCAGCAGATCAGCGTCGGCTTGTCCGACAGCTTCGCCTTCGCGATGGCTGCGTCGACCGCGTCGACGTCATGGCCGTTCACGTTCGGGATCACGTTCCAGCCGTAGGCTTCGAAACGCTTCGGGGTATCGTCGTGGAACCAGTTCACGACGTCGCCGTCGATCGAGATGCCGTTGTCGTCGTACAGCGCGATCAGCTTGTTCAGCTTCAGCGTGCCGGCGAGCGAGCAGGCTTCGTGCGAGATGCCTTCCATCAGGCAGCCGTCGCCGAGGAACACGTACGTATGGTGATCGACGATCTTCGCGCCGTCACGGTTGAACTCGTCGGCCATCAGCGCTTCGCCGAGCGCCATGCCGACCGCGTTCGCGAGGCCCTGGCCGAGCGGGCCGGTGGTCGTCTCGACGCCCGGCGTGATGCCGTATTCCGGGTGGCCCGGCGTCTTCGAGTGCAGCTGGCGGAAGTTCTTCAGCTCTTCGATCGGCAGGTCGTAACCGGTCAGGTGCAGCAGCGAGTACAGCAGCATCGAGCCATGGCCGTTCGACAGCACGAAGCGGTCGCGGTCGGCCCAGTGCGGGTTCGTCGGGTTGTGCTTCAGATGGCGCGACCAGAGCGCGACGCCGATTTCGGCCATGCCCATCGGCATGCCGGGGTGGCCGGAGTTCGCTTGCTGGACGGCGTCCATTGCGAGCGCACGGATCGCATTGGCCATCAGGGTGGTGGAGGCGGGAGACGAAGTCGTCATGTCGAGTCCGGAGAACGAGTCGAGGAAACGGGGGCACGGCGGCATCCGGAAGCTCGAGCGTCAATCGTTCCCGGCGCGCGGTGCGGCGCCTGACGGACGCGAAGCGGACGGAGCCTACGGACGGGGCTGCAAAGCTCGTCATTTTAACAGATGGGCTGACATTTCCCTTGTCGGCGAGTAGTGTTCCGGCACGGTTTTCCGTCAAACCGCCCGCCTCCTATAATTCAGACGTCGGAACTGCCAGCCCTGAGTGGCCCGCCCGTGAGCACGACTCTACTTTTCCACCCTACGCCCGACTCCGCCTACGGCTTCCCGAACGCCCGGCGGCTCGCGCACGTCGCGTCGCCGCACCAGCAGATCGAGGTCTGGGAAACGCCCCAGCTCGGCCGCCTGTTCACGCTGGACGGCCGACCGATGACGTCGGTCGGCGACGAGTACGTCTATCACGAGTGCATGACGCACCCGGCCGCGCTCGCGCATCCGTCGCCGCGCAAGGCGCTCGTGCTCGGCGGCGGCGATGGCGGTGCGGCGCGCCAGCTGCTCAAGCATGCGTGCATCGCGCGGATCGTGATCGCGGAACTCGACGACGAGGTGGTCGGAATGGCGCGCCGGTATCTCGACGACGTGCACCAGGGCGCGCTCGACGACCCGCGCGTCGAGGTCGTGATCGGCGACGCCGCGCATTTCGTCGAGTCGACCGTCGAGCATTTCGATCTCGTCGTGTTCGACCTCACGCCGCCCGATTCGCCGGCGGCCGGCCTCTATACCCGCGCGTTCTATGCGCGGCTCAAGCGGATCCTGACGCCGTGCGGCGCGATCTCGATGCACCTCGGCTCGCCGGTGTTCCACGCGGCGCGCATCGCCGCGCTGCTCGACGACCTGCGCGCGAGCTTCGCGGTCGTCGATCCGCTGTCCGCGCACGTGCCGCTGTATGGCTCGCAGTGGCTGATGGCGATCGCGAGCGACACGCTCGACGCGGCCGCGCTGTTCGCGCACGACATCGACGAACGGCTCGCGGCCCGCCGCGTCCAGGGCTTGCGCTACTACGATGCGCGGCTGCATGCGTCCCTCTTTGCCCTGCCGCGCGCGCTGCGCGATACACTGGGAGTTCGCCGCTGAGCGTCCGCGCGGCCGCCCCGCTTCCGTTTTCCATCGCGTCCCTGCAGGATTCGCGATGCATCGCACCGGGGCGGAAAGTCCTGGACGCCGTGCCGCCCCCCTGAACGAACGCCCGGGCATGGAATCAGAACACGTGCCCAAGCGCCCCCACAGGAGATTTTCATGACCGATCCACGTCCGGCCAACGTGCCTTGGTTGACGCCCTACCTGGCCGTACGCAACGCGCGCGCGGCCATCGATTTCTTCAAGGCCGCATTCGGCTTCGAACTGCGCGACGTGCACGACGAAGACGGCGCGATCATGCACGTCGAGATGGCCTACCGCGGCCAGCTGATCGTGATGTTCGCGCCCGAAGGCGCGTTCGGCTCGACCGCGCGCACGCCGAAAAGTGCGAACGCCACTGCGCCGCAATCGTTCTACCTGTATGTCGACGACGTCGACGCCACCTGGCAGCGCGCGCTCGACGCGGGCGCGAAGTCGCTGAGCGCGCCGCAGGATCAGTTCTGGGGCGACCGGTTCGCGCAGATCGAGGATCTCGACGGGTACCGATGGGCGCTCGGGCGCCGTCTCGACGCATGACCCCAACCGTTACACGCATGAACGAAGCCACCACCACCGCGGCCGTGCCGCGCTTTTTCGTCGACGCGGCACTGCGCGCCGACGCCACGCTCGCGTTGCCGGCCGAGGTCGCGCGCCACGCACAGGTGCTGCGCCTGCAGCCCGGTGACGTGCTCGCGCTGTTCGACGGCACCGGCGGCCAGTACCGCGCGCGGCTCGTCGAGATCGACAAGCGCAGCGCGCTTGCGCAGGTCGACACGTTCGATCCGGCCGAGGCCGAGCCGCCCTATCGCGTGACGCTCGCGCAAGGCATCGCCGGCGGCGACAAGATGGACTGGGTGATCGAGAAGGCCGTCGAGCTCGGCGTGACGGCGGTCGTGCCGCTGTCGACCGCGCGCGGCGTCGTGAAGCTCGCCGGCGAGCGCGCGGACAAGCGCGTCGCGCACTGGCGCGGCGTCGTGCGCGCGTCGTGCGAGCAATGCGGGCGCAACCGCGTGCCCGACGTCGCGCCGGTCGCCGGCTTCAACACCTGGCTCGATACGCTGCCGGCGGCACCGGCTGACGGCGAACTGCGGCTGCTGCTGTCGCCGCGCGCGAGCATCCCGTTCGCGTCGCTGCCCGACACGCCGCCCGCTGCAACCGTCACGCTGCTGATCGGGCCGGAAGGCGGGCTGTCGCCCGACGAGGAACACGCGGCACGCGCGCGCGGATTCACCGCGCTGTCGCTCGGGCCACGCGTGCTGCGAACCGAGACGGCCGGCGCGGCCGTGCTTGCGGCGCTTGCGGCGCGCTGGGGGGGATGGTGATCGGAAGTCGTGCCCGCACAAGACGGCGCGACACGCCCTGACCGCACGCCACCCTGCCGCCGCACGACAAGCGGCCCGGCATCGCCGCGGGAATGCGGCCCGTGGCGATGCGGCGGTCTATCGCAACTTACTTGTCGCTCGACGAGCCATGCGGCATCGCTTCTGACAACGCATCGAGCACCGGCGTCAGCACGTCTTGCGGGCTACCGGTCGTCCAGCCGCCGCCGAGGCTGTAGATATCGATCTTGCCCGTCACGGGGTACGTGACCGGCGCTGCGTCCAGCACCTTCGCCATGCCGGAGAAGATCGCATTGAACGCGACAATCCGGGCCGCACCATTCTTCAGGCGGCCGTTGCCGAGCTTCGCCTCCAGCGCCTTCGCGCCGGGCCCCACATCCGGGACGCGGCACGCAAATTCCACCGTCGCGATCGTTTTGCCCTCAATCGCCGAGTTCGGTCGTTGCGACGACCCGGTTGCCTTGCACTCCGAGCGATTGATCGCACGCTGATAGGCCGCTGCCATGCTCTCAACCGACGGACGCAATGCGGCACTCGCCTTCGCCGGCATCGGCACCAGCAAGTCTTCAGCCATCTCCTTGCGCATCGAATCGCCCATCTTCGACAGAACGTCGACGTTGAGCGCGTCCTTGCCGCCGTAACTCGCGCGCACCGCATCGTTGAATTCGCGGGCTTTCGACACATCGCCGTTGACGAATGCGCCGATGTAAAGGTCGACGGTCTGCTCAGGCGTCAGCGGCGCGGCATGCGCGGCGCCCGCCGCGACCACCAGGGGCAGCACGACGGCGCGTGCGGAACGGGAAATATTCATGGGAAGACAGCCCTCTCTCGATGGTTTGTTTTGTGCGCCCGACGCGGCGGCTGCCGCGGCCGGGCCGACCGAGATTGTCTCGAAAAAAGGTGCCGGATGAAAGGCCGGTGTCAGCCGGCCATACGCCGTTCCGGCCCGCACGCATCGCGCAGGCGCAAAAAAGCCCGCTCGAGGCGGGCTTCCGAAAGATGATTCGCCAAATCGGCCGCTGGCCGGCGTGCGCTTACGCGAACGAGTAGAACACGCGGAACGCGACCTTGCGCTCGGCCCAGAATTCGGCCGCCTCGCGGAACACGTCGAGCAGCGTCTCGCGCCCTTCCTTGTCGAACTTCTGCGCGATCGGCAGCCCTTCGAGGACGATCACGAAACCGGGCTGCGCGCCGGCCTTCGCGACGAGGTCGGTCAGGGAGTCGTACAGCGCGTCGTAGTTCTTCCCGAAATGCTTCGGGAACAGGAACGACGTCGCGATCGTTTCCATCACTTCCTGCTTCGACTGCGCGGCGCCGCAAAACGCATACAGGAAATGCTGGCCGAGCCGGCCGGCTTCGTCGGCAAGATCCTGCACGCGGAACGCGCGGATCGACTGCACGAGATTGGGTCGCACGGTCGTGAAAAGGCTCATAGGCTCCTCGTTCGATGAAAGCCCGGGCTCGGCTTCCTGTTGCTCCGGCGTGCCGCCAGCCTGCGCCGCCGCGTGCAGTTGGATCACGCGCTGAAACAGATTGCCGTCGCCGGCCGCGAACAGTTCCGCCGCCGCCGTTTCGTGCGCGTAGATGGAGTCGCTCATGCCATTCGTCCCGAAGTCATTCAACAATACGTTTAAAACTGTTGTAGTGGTCGCCCGTGTAATAACAGTTGTCGATCCGGCGCAGTGGCCCGCCGCAGACGATCCGGCGCGCACCGCGATTGCGGGCACGCGGCGTCGGCACCGTGTACTCATGGTAGTAGCCGCGCTTCGCTTTTGGCAGGATCCGCTCGCGGTTGCCAAACACGACGCCGTCTTTCTCGTACGGATAGGGACCGCCAGCGCCGATCAGGCCCAGCGTGGTCACGGCCTCGCGCGGAAGACGGGCGGTCGGAATCGTATCGAGCCCGCTCGCCGCCACGTCGGCCGGAACGGCCTCCCGTGCGTAAGCGGCGGAAACCAGACTGCCCGTCGGCGTGCCGACGATACCCATCGCGAACATCGCGAAGACGGACGCGAGCGCGCCGTTGCGGAGCCACTTGCGTGCCATGAACCAGGGTTCCCGCTGTTAAATCAAGTAGTTGACGACCAACAAAGGCGTTAGCGTAGCGTTATTGGCCGCGCGAATCAATGTCCGTTTGGGAATCGAAAGCGTCGTGATATCCGGAATCGCGCATTTCTTACCGAAATTACACTACATTTATCTTACATAGGATAAAATCCGGACGGCATCTCGCCAATGGTGGGAACTGCCTCCCTGCCTTGCTCGCTGTCTGGAGTGGAGAGATGCTGCTTGTTGCTTGCGGGAAGCGCGTATGCGCCCTGCCCGGCGGCGTGCCCATTGTGGGCACGCCTCTTTTTGCTTTTGTTTACAATTTTCCCGACGCGCCACGCCGGTTCGACCGGCCTGGCGCGTTCGTTTTGGCGTTAGCGCGTGGCGTTCACGTCGGCGACCAGCAGCGCCGCCATGTTGACGATGCGGCGAACGGTCGCCGATTCGGTCAGCACGTGCACCGGCTGCGCCGCGCCCAGCAGGATCGGCCCGATCGCGATGTTGTTGCCCGCGGCCGTCTTCAGCAGGTTGTACGCGATGTTCGCGGCGTCGATGTTCGGCAGGATCAGCAGGTTCGCTTCGCCTTCCAGTGTCGACTCCGGCAGGATTTCCTTGCGCAGCGCCGCGTCGAGCGCGACGTCGCCGTGCATCTCGCCGTCCACCTTCAGCTCCGGCGCACGTTCCTGCAGGATCGTGAGCGTATCGCGCATCTTCTTCGCCGAAGGGGCGTTGCTCGTGCCGAAATTCGAGTGCGACAGCAGCGCGACCTTCGGCTCGATGCCGAAGCGGCGCACTTCTTCCGCCGCCATGATCGTGATCTCGGCCAGCTCTTCCGGGGTCGGGTCGACGTTCACGTGGGTGTCGACGAGGAAAATCTGGCGGCCCGGGAGCACGAGCCCGTTCATCGCCGCGTACACGCTGCAGCCCGGGCGCTTGCCGATCACCTGGTCGATGAAGTGCAGGTGGCGGTGCGTGGTGCTGATCGTGCCGCAGATCATCCCGTCCGCTTCGCCCTTCTTCACCAGCATCGAGCCGATCAGCGTCGTGCGGCGGCGCATCTCGACGCGCGCAAGCTGCTCGCTGATGCCCTTGCGCGCCATCATCTTGTAGTACGTCTGCCAGAAATCGCGGTAGCGCTCGTCGTGCTCGGTGTTGACGACCGTGAAATCGGTGCCCGGCGTCAGGCGCAGGCCGTAGCGCTGGATACGGTGCTCGATCACCGACGGGCGGCCGATCAGGATCGGCTTCGCGAGTTTTTCGTCGACGATGATCTGTACGGCGCGCAACACGCGCTCTTCTTCGCCTTCCGCGAACACGACGCGCTTCTTCTCTTCCGGCGCGGCGCGCGCAATCTGGAAGATCGGCTTCATCGTCGTGCCGCTGTGGTACACGAACTGCTGCAGGTGCTGCTTGTACGCGTCCATGTCCTCGATCGGGCGCGTCGCGACGCCGCCGTCCATCGCGGCCTGCGCGACGGCCGGCGCGATCTTCACGATCAGGCGCGGATCGAACGGCTTCGGAATCAGGTATTCGGGCCCGAACGACAGGTCCTGGATGCCGTACGCGGTCGCGACGATGTCGCTCTGCTCGTGCTGCGCGAGCTCGGCGATCGCGTTGACGGCCGCGATCTCCATTTCACGCGTGATCGTCGTCGCGCCGACGTCGAGCGCGCCGCGGAAGATGAACGGGAAGCACAGGACGTTGTTGACCTGGTTCGGATAGTCGGTGCGGCCGGTCGCGAGAATCGCGTCGGGGCGCACTTCGAGCGCCGCTTCCGGCAGGATTTCCGGCGTCGGGTTCGCGAGCGCGAGGATCAGCGGACGCTCGGCCATGCCCTTCACCATCTCCTGCTTCAGCACGCCGGCGGCCGACAGGCCGAGGAAGATGTCCGCGCCGTCAATCACTTCGGCCAGCGTCCGCGCTTCCGTTTCGCGGGCGAAACGCTCCTTGTCCGGATCCATCAGCTCGGTGCGACCCTTGTAGACCACGCCCGCCAGGTCGGTCACGATGATGTTCTCGAGCGGCAGGCCGATGTCGACCAGCAGGTCGAGACACGCGAGCGCGGCCGCACCTGCGCCGGACGCGACGAGCTTAACCTTCTTGATGTCCTTGTTGACGACCTTCAGCCCGTTCGTGACGGCCGCGGCCACCACGATCGCGGTGCCGTGCTGGTCGTCGTGGAACACCGGAATCTTCATCCGCTTGCGCGCTTCGCGCTCGACGATGAAGCAGTCCGGCGCCTTGATGTCTTCCAGGTTGATCCCGCCGAAGGTCGGCTCCAGCGCGGCGATCACGTCCACCAGCTTGTGCGGGTCCGACTCGTTCAGCTCGATGTCGAACACGTCGATGCCCGCGAACTTCTTGAACAGCACCGCCTTGCCTTCCATCACCGGCTTCGACGCGAGCGGGCCGATGTTGCCGAGACCGAGCACCGCCGTGCCGTTCGTGACGACGCCGACCAAGTTGCTGCGCGCGGTGAAGCGTGCCGCGTTGAGCGGATTCTCGACGATCTCCTCGCACGCGTACGCCACACCCGGCGAGTACGCGAGCGCGAGGTCGCGCTGGTTGATCATCTGCTTGGTCGGGGCGATCGCGATTTTCCCGGGGGTCGGGAATTCGTGATAGTCGAGCGCGGCTTCGCGAAGTTTGGCTTTGGAGGAGGCTTGGGTAGACATGTGTCTCTTGGCGGGCGGATTAGAATGACTCTTCGACGGCATTGTAGCGCCAATCATCGGCCGCCAGACCGGCGATTCGGGTGCAACAGCCGCGACAAAATTGTACTGAACGGTGCAGGAACGCCGCCGCTCGCCTCGTACAATGCCGTTCCTTCCATCGTTTCGGATCCATCCGCCGTGCCAGCCGCCCTCTCCGAATTTTCGCTGATCGAACGCTTCTTCACGCGCCGCGCCGCGCAGGGCGCCCGTGCGTCGACGCTCGGCATCGGCGACGACTGCGCGTTGATCACGCCCCGATCCGGGAAATTGCTGGCCATTTCGACGGACATGCTGGTGGAAGGCCGCCACTTCTTCCCCGACGTCGCACCCGACGCGCTCGGCCACAAGACACTCGCGGTCAACCTGTCCGACCTCGCGGCGATGGGCGCCGAGCCCCGCGCGTTCACGCTCGCGTGCGCGCTGCCGCGGGCCGACGCCGCGTGGCTGGAAGCGTTCAGCAACGGGCTGTTCGCGCTCGCCGAGCGCTACCGCTGCGAGCTGATCGGCGGCGACACGACGAGCGGCCCGCTGAACCTGTGCGTGACCGTGTTCGGCGAAGTCGCGCCCGACGCGGCGCTGCGGCGTGACGCCGCGCGCGACGGCGACGATGTCTGGGTATCCGGCACGCTCGGCGATGCGCGCGCCGGCCTCGGCGTCGCGCGCGGCGAATGGACGGCCGGCGCAAACGAATCAGCCGCGTTCCGGCGCGCGCTCGAGTACCCCGAACCGCGCATCGCGCTCGGCCTCGCGCTCGCGGGCATCGCGCACGCGGCGCTCGATCTCTCGGACGGCCTCGCCGGCGACCTGCAGCACATCCTGGCCCGCTCGAACGTGCGCGCCGAGATCGATGCCGACGCGGTGCCGCGCTCGGCCGCGCTCGCGACGCTGGCGCCCGACGTGCAGCGCCGCTGCACGCTGGCCGGCGGCGACGATTACGAACTGTGCTTCACCGCGCCGGCGGCGGCCCGCGCGGCGGTCGAGGCGGCGGGCGTGACGGCCGGCGTGGCGGTTACCCGAATCGGTACAATACGCGCGTTGTCCGCGCCGTCGGAGCAGCCCGCGATCACTTGGCGCGACGCTGCCGGCGCGCCCCTCGCTCTCACGTTGCACGGCTTCGACCACTTCCATGCAGACTGACCCGACGCCCGCGCACGCCGCGGCCGAGCCCGGCGCCGCATCCGGCGGCAACGCGCCGCGGCGCGCGACCGCGCGCTTCATGCTGTCGCACCCGGCGCACATCGTGTCGATCGGCTTCGGCAGCGGGCTCGCGCCGATCATGCCCGGCACGTTCGGCTCGCTGTTCGGCTGGCTGACGTTCGTCGTGCTCAACCGTTACCTGACGGTGCCCGAATGGTGGGCGCTGATCGCGGCCGGCTTCGTGGCCGGCACGTGGCTGACCGGTTTCACCGCGAGGAAGATGGGCTCGGCCGATCCGGGCGCCGTCGTCTGGGACGAGATTGTCGCGATCTGGCTCGTGATGCTGTTCGTCACGCCCGCGACCTTCGTCGGCCAGTTGTGGGCGTTCGTCGCGTTCCGCTTCTTCGACATGCTCAAGCCGCCGCCGATCCGCTATGTCGAGCGCCGCCTGAAAGGCGGGCTCGGCATCATGGTCGACGACCTGGTCGCCGCGTTCATGACGCTGCTCGTGATCGCCCTGTGGCGCTCCGTCGTCGGCTGACCGATTTTCCGACTCCCGTTTCCCGACGCGCATGCCAACCGATTCCGTCGTCCATCAGCTTGCGATCCGCGCAGGCAACAAGCTGCGTGACGAGCACCTGACGCTCGCCACCGCCGAATCCTGCACCGGCGGCATGATCGCCGCGGCGATCACCGACATCTCCGGCAGCAGCCAGTGGTTCGAGCGCGGCTTCGTCACGTACTCGAACCAGGCCAAGATCGAGATGATCGGCGTGCCGCCCGACCTGATCGACAAGCACGGCGCCGTCAGCGAGCCCGTCGCGCGCGCGATGGCCGAAGGCGCGCTGCGCAACAGCCGCGCGCAGGTCGCGCTGTCCGTCACCGGGATCGCCGGCCCGGCCGGCGGCAGCGAGAAGAAGCCGGTCGGCACGGTGTCGTTCGGCTGGAGCAACCGGCTGCATACCGACGTCGAGACGCTCGTGTTCAAGGGCGACCGCGAACAGATCCGCACGCAGGCGGCCGCGCATGCGCTGCGCGGGCTGCTGAAGCTGCTCGACGAGCGCGAGGGCTGATCGGGCCGGGGGCGCACGCCGCGCCCCCGCCTGCCCGCTTACTGGATCGCGTCGGGCTTCACGACGATCCAGTTCTTGTCCGCCGTCACCGGCAGGCCGAGCGACTTCTGCCGCGCGGCCGATTCGTCCGACCACGCGCGGATCTGCGCCATCTGCTTGTCCTTCTTGTTCACCCACACGCGCACGCCGCCGCGCGCGACGTCGGTCGCGTTCAGCAGCATGTAGCCGTCGGACGTCGGCGTGTCGCCCGCGACGAGCACCGGCTTCTTCCACTGGTCGATCCAGCCGACGATCGAGCCGAGCTTGCCCTCGTACCACGTCATCGGGTTCATCAGGAACGGCGTGATCACCAGGCTGCGGTTCGCGGCCTCGTCGTACTTGCCGGCCTTGATCTGCAGCCGCGAGGTGGTCAGCGCGCCGGTTGCCGGGTTGCGCAGCAGCGTCGTCACGCCGATCACGTTCTGCGGCTTCACGTTGTAGCCGTACTTCGGGTCGGACAGCACGAGCCGCGCGAGCTCCTCATGGGCGGCCGTCATCACGTAGACCTCGATCCCGTTCTCGCGCAGCGCGTTGTACAGCTCCTGCATCCCGCGGAAGAAACGCGGCGGGTTCACCGTGCCGTCGACCACCTTGTCGCGCTGCCAGTAACGGATCGGGATCGGCTGGCCGTCGGCGAGCATCGCGTCGACGTGGCGCTTCAGGTCGGCCAGCGACTGCCCGGCGAACGCCTGCGCGATCCACGGGTAGCAGACCAGGTCGTCGATTTCGCACAGCCGGTAGTAATAGCTCGTCAGCGATTCCTGGTAGTCGGCGGAATCCTTGAACGGGATCAGCTTCAGCGACGGGTCGAGCGTGTCGCGCGTCAGCACGCCGCGACGCTCGAGGTACGGCAGCAGCGACTCCTCGAGGTCGTAGCGGTAGGTCGTGTTGTCGGCGTCGAACACCGCGTAGTCGCCGCGGTGCGCGTGCGCGGCGATCATCTCGTTCAGCGCCTTCGCGCTATCGGCCGGCCAGTGCGAGAGATCCGCCGCATGGGCGAAGCTCAAGCACAACGATGCGGCAAGCGCGCTCAGAAGACGTCGGGACAGCTTGGGCATGGCGTCGCTCCTTTCTTGACATTTTCGTGACGGATCGATGACAAGCGGCAGCATCGCGCGATTGGCGCGCGGGGATGCGGTGCGGAAGCGACGGGAAGTTGTCCGCGTGCGCCAGTGCGGGCCGGGCAGGCGGAAGAGCGGAAAAACGGGAGGAAAGCGCCGGGCTCGCGCGTGGGAGCCCGCCGGAACCGGCTGCCCGGACGGGCAACCGGCGCAACCCATCAACGATGCGCGTTGATCGTGTCGCGCGTCTTCTGCGCGGCGAGCGCCGCGGCTTCGGCGAAATCCTCGCCCTTGCTCGCGTACAGGATCGCGCGCGACGAGTTGATCATCATGCCGGTGCCGTCGGCCGTGCGGCCCGCGTTGACGGTCGCCTGCACGTCGCCGCCCTGCGCGCCGATACCGGGGATCAGCAGCGGCATGTCGCCGACGATCCCGCGCACGATCTCGATTTCCTTCGGGAACGTCGCGCCGACCACGAGGCCGAGCTGGCCGTTCTTCGCGTTCCACTTGTTCGCCGCGAGATCCGCGACGACCTGGTACAGCGGCCGGCCGTTCGTGTCGAGGAACTGCAGGTCGGAGCCGCCCGGGTTCGACGTGCGGCACAGCACGATCACGCCCTTGCCTTCGTGCTCGAAGTACGGCTCGACCGAGTCGTAGCCCATGTACGGATTCACCGTGACGGCGTCCGCGCGGTAGCGCTCGAACGCTTCGCGCGCGTACTGCTCGGCCGTGCTGCCGATGTCGCCGCGCTTCGCGTCGAGGATCACCGGCAGGCCCGGATGCTGGAGGTGGATGTGCGCGATCAGCCGTTCGAGCTGGTCTTCCGCGCGATGCGCGGCGAAGTAGGCGATCTGCGGCTTGAACGCGCTCGCGTATTGCGCGGTCGCGTCGACGATCTGCCGGCAGAATTCGAAGATCGCATCGGGCTGGCCGTCGAACTGCACGGGAAAGCGCGACGGCTCGGGATCGAGGCCGACGCACAGCAGCGAGTTGGTGCGCTGCCACGCGGCGCGCAGCGATTCGATGAAAGTAAGCGGGGAAGACATGGCGGGTACTCGCGGCAAACCGTTGGTAGACCGCGTATTTTACCCGCGTCGCCGGCGCGCCTCGCGCGAAGCCGCATTGCCGCGCGCATCGGCGCGCTCGACGGTGAACGCGAAACGCCGCGTGAGCCGCTCGCCGGGCGCGAGCAGCGTCATCCCGTGCGCGGTCGCACCGCCCGGCAGGTTCACCGCATTGATCGGATGATCGACCGGCTCGAAGCAGAAGAAATCCTCGCCGGGCGGCGTATAGAGCACGTACGCGTCGGCGTCGGCCGCCACCGTCAGCGACAGCCCGCGGCGCGGCCAGCTCACCGTCGCGTGGCCGCCCCAGCCGGTGAACGCATGATTGACGAGCGCGGCCGGCAGCGGATACGCGACGCCGAACTGCCAGGCCGGCGGCACGCTCACGTGCCGCACCGGCAGGAAATCCGCGCCCGACAGCCACAGCCCGCCGGCAGCCGCTGCCAGTTCGGTCGCGGTATCGCGCACGAGGAACGGATGCACGCCGAGCCCGAACGGCAGCCGCGCGCGCCCCGCGTTCTCGATCGTCAGCGCGATCGACAGCGTCGCGTCGTCGAGCTCGAACGACTGGATCGCGCGGAACGCATACGGCGCGCCGGCGGTGCGATCGAGCGACAGTTGCAGCGACGTGCCGGTCGCATCGTCCACCTGCCACCGCGCGAGCCAGCCGTCGCCGTGGATCGGCAGCGGCTCGTCGCGGCGGTTGCGCGGCACCGCGACCTTGCGCCCGTCGCACTCGAACCGCCCGTCGCCGATCCGGTTCGAGTAAGGCAGCAGCGGATAGCACGCGAGCTCGTTCGGGTCCGTCGCCGTCTCCGGGTGCTCGCAGCGGCGGAACACCGGCATCAGCGCGCCGTTGTCGCCACGCCAGTCGAAGCGCGCGATGCCGCCGCCGAGATGCGGCAGCACGTCGAGCCGCAGCGACGCGTTCGACAGCGAGACGGCCGCCGCATGCGCGGCGCCGACGCCCTGCGCGAAGGCTGCTGTCTGCGGGCCGGCGCTGACCGGCTGCGCGGCGGCGGCCAGGCGCGCACGGCGCGACTGGCTGGTGGACGACGATGCGCTCGAGGACGTGGCGGTCATGGTGAACTCCTTTCCTTCGTCGAAGAATCGATGCGGGTCGTGCGGACGGTCAGGCCCAGCCGCCGTCGACGATCACGTCCTGCGCGGTGATCATCCGGCTGTCGTCGGCCGCGAGGAACAGCGCCATCCGCGCGAGATCGGCGGGCAGCAGTTCGGCATCGAGGCACTGGCCGGCCTTGATCGCCGCGCGGCCCGCGTCGTCGAGCCACAGCCGGCGCTGCTTGTCGGTCATCACCCAGCCGGGCACCAGCGAATTCACGCGGATGCCGAACGGGCCGAGGTCGCGCGCGAGGCCGCGCGTCAGCCCCTGCACGGCCGCCTTCGCCATCACGTAGACGGGATAGCCGCCGTTCTTCAGCATCCAGCTGATCGAGCCGAGATTGACGATCGCGCCGCCGCCCTGCCGCTTCATGTCGTCGATCACCGCCTGCGCGGCGAAGAACTGGTGGCGCAGGTTCACCGCGATGCCCGCGTCGAACGATGCGGGCGTCACGTCGCCGATCGCATGGCGCGTGTCGTTCGCCGCGTTGTTCACGAGCACCGCGATCGCGCCGATGCGCGCGCGGATCGCGTCGATCGCATGGCGCAGCGCGTCGATGTCGGTCAGGTCGCACGGGAGGAACAGCGGCGCATGGCGTACGTGCGCGAGGCGTTCCGCGAGCGCGGCGCCGGCCGCCGCGTCGAGGTCGACGAACGCGACGCGCGCCCCCTGTTCGGCAAAGTGCTCGACGAACGCCGCGCCGATGCCGGTCGCGCCGCCCGTGATCAGCACCGCGCGATCCTCGAGGCTCGGGTAGCGTGCAAAGCGCGCGTGGCTCGCGGTGTGCGGGTCATGCGCGGAAGTGTCGATGGTCATGCGGTTCGTCTCCGTGAGAGCGGATCGGGTCAGTCGCGGACGCCGCGGTTCTTCAGCTGGTCGAGCAGCACGGCCGCGAGCAGGATCGCGCCGCGCACGAGGTACTGGTAGAACGCGTCGATGTTCAGCAGGTTCATCACGTTCTCGACGGTGCCCATGATCAGCACGCCGATCACGACGCCCGAGATCGTCGCGCGGCCGCCCATCAGCGACACGCCGCCGAGCACGCACGCGGAGATCACGTTCAGCTCGAAGCCCTGCGCGGCGTTCGGCTGGCCCGACGTGATGCGCGAGGCGAGGATCACGCCCGCGAGCGCCGTCACCGCGCCCTGGATCAGGAAGATGTACACGCGCGTGCGTTCGACGTTGATCCCCGCGAGCCGCGAGGCTTCCGGGTTGCCGCCGATCGCGAGCGTGTTGCGGCCGTAGACCGTCTGGTTCAGCAGCACGCCGAACGCGATGAAGCACAGCAGCGTGACCCAGATCGGCAGCGACACGCCGAAGAGCGTGAGCCCGCCGAGCGCGATGAACGTATCCGACGACACGCCGACCGCCTGCCCCTTCGACACGATGAAGCCGAGCCCGCGCACGATCTCCATCGTCGCGAGCGTCGTGATCAGCGCGTTGATGCGCAGGTACGCGATCACCGCGCCGTTCACGAAGCCGATCGCGGCGCCGGCCACGACCGCCGCGACGATCGCGACGAACGTGTTGTCGGTCGCGTTCAGCACCATCGCGCACAGCACGCCCGAGAACGCGACGGTCGAGCCGATCGACAGGTCGAAGTCGCGCGACGCGAGACAGAACATCATCGTGCACGCGACCATGCCGATCTGCGAGATCGACAACGCGAGGCCGAGCATGTTGTCGATCGAGAAGAAGTGATCGACGGTCAGCGACATCGTGATGAACATCACCGCGAAGATCGCGATCAGGCTGTATTCGGTCAGATGCTGCCACCACTTCTGGCGGTCGCTCTGCTGCGGCACCAGCGCGTCGGCCGACGGCTTCACGGCGGCGCTGCCAAGGTTTTCGTTGACTTGCATGATTGAGTCTCCTGCTCCTGCATCGCACGGCCCGCGCCGTGCCTGTCCGATTCGATTGTCGTGTGCTGCGTCAGGCCGCCTCGACGGCGCTCGTCTGCGGCAGCGCCAGGTTCAGCACCGCGTGCTCGTTCGCCTGCTCGCGCGGCAGTTCGCCCGCGATCCGGCCTTCGCGCATCACGACGATGCGGTCGGACACGCCGAGCACTTCCGGCAGCTCCGACGACACCATCACGATCGCGCAGCCGCGTTCCGCGAGCCGGTAGATCACGTCGTAGATCTCGTGCTTCGCGCCGACGTCGATCCCGCGCGTCGGCTCGTCGAGGATCACGACCTTCAGGTCGGGCTCCGCGAGCCAGCGCGACAGGATCGCCTTCTGCTGGTTGCCGCCCGACAGGAAACGGATCTTCTGGCGCCGGCTCGGCGTCTTGATCTTGAGCCGCTGGATGAAACGGTCGGCCGTTTCGCTTTCGGCCTTGCGATTGATGAAGAGCCCCGCGCGCAGCGAATGGCGGCGGCAGCTGATGTTGATGTTCTCCGCGACCGACGCGATCGCGATGATCCCCTCTTCCTTGCGGTCCTCGGGACACAGCACGATGCCGTGGCGGATCGCGTCGCCGGTGCGCTTCACGTCGATGCGCGCGCCGTCGAGCGTCAGCACGCCCGCACGCCGGTGATCCGCGCCGTACACGAGCCGCATCAGCTCGCTGCGGCCCGCGCCGACGAGCCCGAAGAAACCGACGATCTCGCCCGCGCGCACCGAGAAGCTCGCGGGTTCGCGCAATGCCGGGCCGTCGATGCCTTCGGCCGCGAAGCGCACGTCGCCGAGCGCACGCGGCGCGTAATGATAGATATCCGAAATCTCGCGCCCGACCATCTCGGCGACGAGCCGTTCGCGCGGCACGTCGGCGAGCGATTCGTGCGACGCGATCTTGCGCCCGTCGCGGAAGATCGTGCAGGCGTCGCACAGCCGGTAGATCTCGTCCATCCGGTGCGAGATGTAGATCAGCGCGCGGCCCTGCGCACGCAGGTCGTCGACGAGCTTGAACAGCACTTCGGTCTCGCGATGCGACAGCGAGCTGGTCGGTTCGTCGAGCGCGATCACGCGCGCATTGCGCATCAGCGCCTTGCAGATCTCGACCATCTGCCGCTGCGCGATCGACAGCCGCCCGAGCCGCGCATCGGGATCGAGGTCGACGCCCATCGCGGCGAGCCGTTCGCGCACGAAACGCTTCGCCTCGCGCTTCCTCACCCAGCCGAACGCATTCGGCAGGCGGCCGAGCAGCAGGTTTTCCGCGACCGTCAGGTCGGGCACGTACTGCAGCTCCTGGTGAATCACCGCGATGCCGGCCGCGATCGACGCGGCCGCACTCGCGAACTGCACGGGCCGGCCGTCGACCAGCACGCTGCCCGCATCGGGCTGGTATTCGCCGCCGAGAATCTTCAGCAGCGTCGACTTGCCCGCGCCGTTCTCGCCCATCAGGCCATGCACCTCGCCCGCATGCACGTCGAACGAGATGCCGTCGAGTGCGCGCACGCCGGGAAAGACCTTGCCGATATTGTCAAAACGCAGTGCCGCTGACACGTCGTCTCCCTACTCTTGCAGATCCATCGATCGCCGGCTGCCGCGTGGCCGCCGCAGCCGGCAAGCCGCTTACTTCGACGCGAGCCCCATCTCGTCGCGCACCTTCGACACGTTGTCGCGCGTCGCGAGCATGCCGGTCGTCAGCGTCAGTGCCGGCGGCGCCTTGCCCTGCGTGATCCACGTGTACATCAGGTCCGAGGTCTCCTCGCCGTGACGCTTCGGGCTGATGATCACGGTGCCGTAGAAGCCCGTCGGCTGCGGCTTCTTGAACTCGTTCAGCGCAGAATCGGAGCCGCCGATGCCGATGCCGATCATGTTGTCCGCCTTGAAGCCGCGCCCTTCGGCCGCGCGCACCGCGCCGAGCACGGCTTCGTCGTTCAGGCCGTACGCCACCCAGTGCTTGAACTGCGGGTTTTTCGTGAGCGCGATGTTCGCCGCATTGAAGGCGTTCTCGGTGTCGGTCTTCGCCTGCGGCGCCGCGATCACGTTCGCCTTCGGGAAGCCGGCGGCCACCAGCGCGTCGGTCGCGCCGCTGGTGCGGTCATGCGCGGTCGGCAGCTGCTCGTAGGTGATGTCGATCGCGCCGACGTCCTTCATGTCCCAGCCGCGCTTCTTGATCTCGGCCGCGATGCCGTCGCCGACCTGCTTGCCGATGTTGTACGCGGAGATCCCCATGTGCGGGACCGCCTCGATCGGCTTGCCCGCGCCGTCGACGAGGCGGTCGTCCACCGTCATCATCTTCAGGTTGTGCGACTTCGCCTTCGCGACGATGCCCGGCCCGAGCTTCACGTCGGGCGTGCAGATGATGAAGCCCTGCGCCTTCTGCGCGGACAGGTTGTCGATCGCGCTCATCACCTTTTCGCCGGACGGCGCGCCGATCTTCACGAGCGTGAAGCCCTTCTGCTTCGCCGCGATTTCGGCGAACTTCCACTCGTCCTGGAACCACGGCTCTTCCGGCTGCTTCACGAGGAAGCCGATCTTGACCGGATCGGCCGCGTGCGCGACCGGGCTGCCCATCACCACCGCGGCCGCGGCCGCCAGCGTTACGAACGTTCTGCGTTTCATCTCCAGTGTCTCCTTGTTTTCATCGAACAGGATGCAGCCGCTTGTTGGTTTCGACGCAGCGTGCGCGCGGCCGTCGCACGTGCGGTCTTTCGAATCGTTACGTCAATCGTGTCAGTCGTGATACAGCGCCGCGCGCCCGCCATCGACGGTGATGCACGCGGCATTGATGAACGGCGCCTCGTCGGACGCCAGGAACACGGCCGTCATCGCGACCTCCTCCGGCCGGCCGATCCGCTTCATCGGCTGCAGCGCGAGCGTGTCGGCGCGCGCGGCAGCCGGGTCGGGTTGTGCGTCCCACCAGTCGCGCGTGAGCTGCGTCTCGATGTAGCCCGGCGCGATCGCGTTCACGCGCACGTTGCGCGCCGCGTATTCGATGCCGAGCGCGCGCGTGAGGCCCAGCACGCCATGCTTCGCGACCGGGTACGGAAAGCAGCCCGGGATGATCCTGAACGCGTGCGTCGACGCGATGTTCACGATGCTGCCGCGGCCGCGTTCGACCATCCCCTCCAGCGCCGCGCGGCAGCCGTGCCACACGCCGTCGAGGTCGACCGCGAAGCAGCGCCGCCAGTCGTCGTCGGTCATCGTCAACGGATCGGCGAACACGTTGATGCCCGCGTTATTCACCAGCACGTCGAGCGGGCCGAACGCCGCCTCGGTCCGTGCCAGTGCGTCGCGCACCGCGTCCTGCCGCGCGACGTCCGCCTGCAGCGGCAGCACGCGCGCACCGGCGACCTCGTGCGCAATCCCGGCGGCCGTGCGCTGCGCCTGCGGGAAGTCGAGATCGACGAGCGCGACGGCCGCCCCCTCGCGAACGAACGCGCGGGCGATCGCGGCGCCGATGCCCCGGCCCGCGCCCGTGACCATCGCGACCTTGTCCGCGAGGCGGCCCATCATGCGGCTCCGCCGCGCGCGACGCGCAAGCCGGCCTGGAACGCGCGCGCGTTCGCCGCGGTCGCGTCGGCCGACTGGCCGGGGCGGTACAGCGCCGAGCCGAGCCCGAAACCGTTCGCGCCGGCATTGAGGAACGGCGCCATGTTGTCGGGCGAGATGCCGCCGACCGGGATCAGCGGCACCGCGCGGTCGATCACCGCGCGCCACGCCTTCACGACCGGCACGCCGAGCTGCTCGGCCGGGAACATCTTCAGCACGTCGGCGCCGTTCGCGAGTGCCGCAAACGCTTCGGTCGGCGTCGCCACGCCCGGCGCGCTCGCGAGGCCGCGCTCGCGGGCGCGGCGGATCACGGCCGCGTCGCTGTGCGGCATCACGATCAGCGCGCCGCCCGCGTCCTGCACGCGGTCGACATACTCGGCGCGCAGCACGGTCCCCGCGCCGACGATCGCGTCGTCCGGCAGCGCACGCCGCAGCGCCGCGATGCTGTCGAACGGATCGGGCGAGTTGAGCGGCACCTCGATGATCCGGAAGCCGGCTTCATGGAGCGCACGGCCGTGGTCGGCCGCTTCGGCGGGCGTGATCCCGCGCATGATCGCGATCAGCGGGCACGCGTCGAACGCGCGCATCAACGCGGCGTGGGGCGCGTAGGGTGCGGGCAAGGTCAGGTCGGACGGCATCGAAGGTTCCTCGGCAATCAGTTCATTGGTCGGCGCAGACGGGCTCGCCATCCGCGCGCACGAGCCCGGCGCGCGACGCGATCCGCCACAGGCCGCGGTCGGTCGCGTGTGCGACGACGCGGGCGGGCGGGTGGCCGAATTCCTGGAGCGCGTCGGCGTAGCGCGCGCATAGGCCGTCATCACCGATCAGCAGCAGCGGCTGGTCCGCGAGCGCGATGCCGCGCTCCGCGAGCATCGCGTCGAGCGCGTTGAGCTCATGGCCGATCAGCAGCCCGGACAGGTAGTCGCCCTGCGCATCGGGCGCGAGCCGGTCGGTCAGGCCGAGCGTGCGCGTGCTGAAGATCGTCGCGAGCAGCCCGGTGCGCTGCGCGCCGCGCGCGACCGAGACGCCGCGCACGAACGCCGCGCGATCGGGCGACGCGCCGGCGCGCATCGTGCGGCCGAGGATCGTGTGGTCGCGCAGCACCGCGAACAGCTCACCCGTCATGAAGGTCTGGAAGCGCTCGATCAGCCCGTCCCTCACCCACGCCCATTTCGCATGGGTGCCCGGCAAGCCGATCAGTACCCCTGAACGATCGGTGCCAAGCGTGGGATCGCTCGCGAGCGCACCGAATATCTGCGTCTCTTCACCGCGCATCACGTCGGGCAGTTCGCCCGTGGAGATGACGCCCGGCACGATCGAGATCGTCGTGCCGCGCGCCGTCGTCACCGTGATGAGGCCCGCGACGAGCGCGTCGGCGCCGGCCGGCACCGCGACGTACGGCGCCTCGCGCCAGCCCTGCGCGCTGCCGACCATTCCGGCGGCGAGCACCGGCAGGCCCGGCGTGCGGTCGAGCCAGTCGCCGCACGCTTCCTCGAACACCGCGTCGAACGCGCGTGCGCCGCCGCCCGGCACATGCATCACGCCCGCCGCACGGCTGCGCGTGTCGATGAGCGCGCCGCGCGCGTCGTACAGGTAAGCGCGCAGCGACGTCGTGCCCCAGTCGAGCGCGATCAGCGACGGGGTGGCGGAACTGGCATCCGGAACGGGCCGGGTCGAAGTCGTCATCGTTTGATCCTGCGGGTACCCTGCGGCGGGCTCCAGCCCAGTTCCGCGGAAATGGCTCGCGCTTCGCGCTGCACGAGCGGAATCAGTTCGTCCATCCGGTCGTGCGGCATGTACGGAATCGTGCTCGCGACCGACACGGCCGCGACGATCGCGCCCGAGGCATCGCGGATCGGCGCGGCCACGCAGCGGATCGACGCCTCGTTCTCCTCGAGATCGAACGTATAGCCGCCGGCCGCGTAATGCGCCATGCGCTGCAGGAACGCGCTCGTCTCGGGCCGGTTGTCCGGCTTGAAATTGACGCCGGCAAGCGCCCGCCGCGCGGCCTCGAACAGCGCGCGCCACGTGTCGGGATCCGTGTCGAGCATCATCGCCTTGCCGATGCCGGTCGACGCGAGCGGCATCCGGTGGCCGACGCGCGAGCGCATCTCGAGGCCGCGCGTGCCGGGAATCTTGTCGATGTACAGCACGTCGTCGCCATCGCGCACGCCGAGATGGATCGTGTCGAGCGTCGCTTCCGCGAGCGCTTCGAGGTGCGGGCGCGCCACCGCGGTGAGCGGCATCTGCTCGAGCGCGATCGTGCCGAGTTCGATCAGCTTCGGACCGAGCAGATAGCCGCCTTGCACCTGGCGCAGGTAGCGCGCCTGCACGAGGCTGCTGACGAGGCGGTGCGTGGTGCTGCGCGTCGTGCCGAGCGCCGCGCCGATCGCGCGCATGTCGCGCGCGCCGTTCGCGATCGCCTCGAGGATCGCAAGGCCGCGCAGTAGCGTCTGCGTACCGGCCTGCTGCGCGGCGAGATCGAGCGGCGTGCTGGTCGCGCCGATGCTGTCGGTCAGCGACGCATCGTCCGGCGTCGCACGCCGGGCGTCGAGGGCAAGGATGTCGGGCATCTTGGTCATGGGGCGGGCTTCTTCAACGGAACCGGTGAAGCCGTTCGCACGATGCCGGCATGGCGTCCGGCGTCGCGACGAGGCGGCGGTCGATGCACCGAATAAAGCGCCCGGCGAACTTCATGGAAGGTGTCTCCGTGTGCGTCGGGCGCCGCGCGATGCGTGGGTCCGAAGCTGTGATGTGCTTCGGATTGTAGGAGCGCACGCACTCGTCTCCAATATTTGAGTGCGTTGCCCAGATAATGAGAATTCGGCGTGAATCCGCCCGTCTTCGACGTCATGGCGGCTTCATGTGCACGGGGGCGGAACCCGCCGTGCAGCAGGTTCCGCCCCCGTTTGTTCACCGCGCGCCGCGCTTACTGCTGGCTGCTCGTGCTGCGTGCCTGCATGTAGCGCTGCACGTCCGCGAACGACACGCGGCCGTTGCCGGACGAGTCGATCTGCCGGAAGTGGTTCGCGACATAGCCGAGGCCGGCCGCGCGTGCCTGCGACTCGGTGATCGAACCCGTGTTCTGCGCGTCGGCCGCGCTGAACTGCCGCGCGAGCTTGCGCACCACCTGCGCGTGCAGCGCGGCGCCCGTCGTCTGCGTGCCGGCGGTCGGCTTGCGCGCGGCCGGCGGTACGTACGGATCGCCGAGCTGCGCCTGGCGCGCACGCACCGGCGCGGCGGCGTCGCTCGCCTGCGCGAACGCGGATACGGATGTTGCGGCGCCGACACAGGCGAGCGCCGCGACAACGACGATGAAACGATTCTTCATATCAGGCTCCAGTCTGGAATGAGGTCGTCGACGGCAGGCGCGGCGCCACCGCGGGCGCGCGTCGCCTGCCTGGCGCAGCATCAGTGCGCGGCCGCGTTGTAGAAGGTCACGAGGTCGGCTTTCTCCTGCGGACGCGACGTATCGTCGAGATAGACCATGTGTCCGCCCTGATAGTCCTTGATCGTCAGGTTCGGTTGCGTCCCGAGCCGCGCGAGGTCGAGCTCGGTCTGATAGAACGGCGTCGCGATGTCGTGATACCCGTTCAGCGACAACACCTTCAGCTGCGGATTCAGCGACAGCGCCGCGGCGAGATCGGGGATCGTGTCCGGCATCGCGAGGCCGTCGTGCGTCCAGTCCCACGTGTTGATCGCATTGCTGCTCACCGAGTAGGCCGACTGCGCGGTGTACTTCAGCTCGTTCGGCAGGTACTTGCCGATCGTGTCGGTGAACGGCTTCGTGATGAACGAGCTCGACGGGTCGCCGTCGGCCGCCAGCGGGCTCGACACCGGCACGTTCACGCGCGCGTCGTAGCGGCCGATCAGCGTGCCCGGGATCAGCGACAGCTGGAAGCTGTTGTCGAAGAAAGTCGGGATCACGTTGAAGTTCGCATTCCACAGCGACTGCTTCACGCCGGTCGAATTCACCATCGTCGTGACGAGGGTCGGCGGCGGCGGCGTATGGCTCGCCAGATACGCGTTCACGGCCGGCGCGTAGCTGCCGGCCGTCAGCAGGCGCATCTGGTCCGCATACTGCGGCAGGCTCGACGGGTTCGGGTTGTCGAGCTGGTAGTACGCGCCGACGGTGCCATACGACGGCACGAAACCCGCGCAACTCACCGGGCTCGACCCGTTGTTCGAGTTGCCGATGTAGTCGCTCGCCATGTCGCAGTTCACGTTGTAGTTCAGGATCGACGACTGCAGCACGATGCCGTCGAGCTTCACGCCGGCCGTCTCGAGCAGGTTCGCGAGCACGTCGGTGCGCGGCGTGCCGTACGACTCGCCGAACAGGTATTTCGGCGAATCGTTGCGCTGGTTCACGGTGAGGTAGCGCGTCACGAAATCGCGGAACGCGCCGCCGTCCTGGTCGACGCCCCAGAACGTCTGGTTCGTATTCGGCGCGATCGCTTCCGAGAAGCCGGTGCCGATCGCATCGACGAACACGAGGTCGGTCGTGTCGAGCAGGCTTTCCTGGTTGTCCACGAACGGGAACGTCGACGTATTCGCGTTCGGGTCGCCCGTCTGGATCCGGCGCGGGCCGAACGAGCCGAGGTGCAGCCACACCGATGCCGAGCCGGGGCCGCCGTTGTACAGGAACGTGACGGGCCGCTTCGCCGCGGGCTGGTTGTCGGCCGTATAGGCGACATAGAAGAACGATGCTTCGGGCGCGCCGGTCTGCGGATTGCGCGCGACGAGGTGGCCGGCCGTGGCCGTGTAGCGGATCGTCTTGCCGTTGAGGGTGATCTGGTGATGCGTGACGGCGGCCTTTTCGACCGCGGCGGAGGCGTCGAGCGACGCGTTCGCGCTCGACGAATAACTGTTCGGATCGTTGTACGCCCTGTCCACCTGACTGGCGGGATCGGCTGAATTGTCGGCGCTCGCAGCGGAAGACGATGTCACGTCGTCGTTGCAGGCCGTCAGGATCAGCGAAGAAAACACCACTCCCAACAACAGCTTCGCTTTGCTTGCTGGCATCGTTGCTTTCCTTCTCTCGGATGTTTTTTGTGTCGAGCAGCCGGGTAAGCCACCCCCCGCCTCGATTGGGGCCGATAGGCCGAGGCGCTGGCCAATATACGCGAGGCCGTCAGCTTTGAAAAATTTTGAAATATTTGGCGAGCAGCCGGTGCGGCGCACACCTTTCAGGAATGCTTCGGTTTGCGAAACATTACATTTCACCCGCCTTTCACGGACTTTCGTGTTTATCCGGGGAGACTAAAAATCTCCGAATTTCGCGCCATATCGGGCAACAAAATCACACGACGCCCGGTATTGCTCAGCAAAACGAAATAGACGGATTCGTCTAAAGGATGTGGCCCGAAATGATCGCGACATGAATGCGCTGCAGCGCACAACCAGCCCGTTGCGGGCGCACGGGCGACGAAACGGTCAATGCGACGGCGCGAGCGCGCCGTTCACTCCGATTGCGGCAGCGCGGCCGCCCCCATCCGGCGAGCGATGATCGCCGCGCGCTGCGCCTGGTACGCCGAGCCGCGATGCGCGTCGAACCAGCGCGGCTTCGGCAGCATCACCGCGAGACGCGCCGATTGCCACGCGCCGAGCCGGCTTGCGGGAATCTTGTAGTAATAGCGGGCGGCTGCTTCGGCGCCGTACACGCCGCGCCCCCACTCGACGGAATTCAGGTAGATCTCGAAGATCCGCTCCTTGTCGAGCAACGTTTCGAGCATCCACGTGATGATGAGCTCCTGCCCCTTGCGGATGTAGCTCTTCTCGCGCGACAGGAACAGGTTGCGTGCGAGCTGCTGCGTGATCGTCGAGCCGCCCGCGACGATCCGGCCGCGCGCCTTGTTCTTCTCCCACGCCTGCAGGATCGCGTCGACGTCGTAGCCGTTGTTGGTCGCGAAGGTCGAGTCTTCCGATGCGATCAGCGCGCGCTTCAGGTTGCGCGAGATCTGGTCGTACGGCACCCATTGATGCTGGATCTGCGCAGGCGGCTTGTCGCGCGACAGCCACCACGCGTCGGTACGCATGAACGCGGTCGACCCGGGGTTCACGAACGACCACAGCGCGATTTGCGCGAGATAGAACAGTTGCGTCGCGAGCCACGCCCCCGCGAACACCGATCCCGCATAGACGAACCAGCGCGTCGGGCTCACCGTGCGCGTGGGCTGCGTGCCGCTCACCGCCACCACGTGCCGCGCTCCGTTCAGCTCGCCGCGAGCGCCTGGCGCAGCGCGGCCAGCACCGGCGCGCCGTCCGGCCGCACACCGCGCCAGATGAAGAACGATTCGGCCGCCTGCTCGACGAGCATGCCGAGGCCGTCGGCCGTGCGCGCACCGAGCGACGCCGCATGCTGCATGAACACCGTCGGCTGCGCGCCGTACATCATGTCGTACGCGAGCGTGCCCGCGCCGAACGCGGCCGCATCGCACTCCGGCAGCGCGGCATCGAGGCTGCCGGCCGTCGCGTTGATCACCACGTCGTACGGCTCCGCGCGCACGACGTCGGGGCCGCCGCCCGCGAGCGTGCAGCCCGCATCGTGCGCGGCCTGCATGAACTGGCCGACGAGCGCTTCGGCCTTGCTCGCGGTGCGGTTCACGATTCCGATCGACAGCGGTGCGCGGTCGAGCAGCGGCAGCACGACACCGCGCGCCGCGCCACCCGCGCCGAGCAGCAGGATGCGTGCGCCCGCCAGCGACACGCCGAGATTCGCTTCGATGTCGCGCACGAGGCCGACACCGTCGGTGTTGTCGCCGTGGATGCGGCCGTCGGCGTCGATGCGCAGCGTATTCACGGCACCCGCCGCCGCCGCGCGCGGCGACAGCGTGTCGGCGAGCGCATGCGCTTCGAGCTTGAACGGCACCGTCACGTTCGCGCCGCGACCGCCTTCGGCGACGAAGGCGCGCACGGCCGCGTCGAAACCGTCGAGCGGCGCGAGCCGGTGCGTGTATTCGACCGGCTCGCCCGTTTGCGCGGCGAATTGCGCGTGGATGAACGGCGACTTGCTGTGCGCCACCGGGTTGCCGAACACCACATAGCGGTCGGCGCCGCTCGTCGACGCAGTCGCGGTCATGATGCGCGCCCCTCTTCGCCGACGTTGCCGTTCGCGGCTTCGCCGCCTTCACCGGCCGCCGCGCCATCCGCTTCCGCCAGTGCTTCGGCTTCGGTTTCGGCGGTTGCGTCTTCGGTGTCGATCAGCGTGTCGTCGCCGCCTTCGGCGTCATCCTCTTCCTCGGCCGCGTCGCCGCTCGTCACGGTCGGCGCGTCGAGCACGTTCAGCAACCGCACCGACGCCTCGATCGTCAGCTCATCGAGCGCCATCACGTCGAGCAGCACGCGCGTACCGCGCGCATGCACGCCGAGCCCCGGCACGTGCAGCAGCAGCGGAATTTCCTCGAGGCGCACGAGGTCGCCCTTCACGACGCTCGCGACGACCTGCTTCTTCTGTTCCTGCGCGAGCCAGCGCAGGCACCAGAAATACTCCATCCGGCGCTGGTAGTCGGCGTAGGCCGTGTAGGTGTCGTCGAAGCCCTGCACGACCGCGTACAGGTCGGCGTCCTTCGGCTTGAACGGCGCGGCGAGCTTCGCGGTGACGCCATGCTGCACGCATGCAAGCAGTTGCCACTGGTTCACGAGGTCGACGTAGCGGCGCAGCGGCGACGTGCTCCACGCGTACTGCGCGACGCCGAGGCCTTCGTGCGGCGCGGCGGTCGTCTGCATCCGCGTGCGCTTCGGGCCCGGCGCGCCGAAGCCGCGCTGCGAGCGGTAGATGCCCGGTACCGTGTGGTCGTGCAGGAAGGCGCCCCAGGTCGAGTTCGCGAGGATCGCAAGCTCCGACACGATCAGGTCGAGCGGCGACCCGCGACGGCGCGGCGTGATCGACACGTGCTCGCCGTCGACGTAGAAGTTGTAATCGGTGTTGCGCTGCACCTCGCGCTTCAGGCCGTAGCCCGCGCGCGCGACCTGGCGCTTCTCGAACAGCGCCTGCGCGAGCGGCCACAGCACGGCGATGTCGTCCTTGTGCGGATACTCGCCGGTGCCGGCCGCAAGCGTCTCTTCGTTGACGAGCTCGTCGAGGTGGTTGTGCCGCAGGTTGCTCTTCACGAACACGAGCTCGGCGCGCGTCTCGTTCGCGACGATCTCCTGGGTTTCGCGATTGACGATGATGTACAGCGACAGCGCCGGACGATAATCGCCTTCCTTCAGCGTGAACACGTCGACGACGTCGTCCGGCAGCATCGTGATCTTGTCGCCCGGCATGTAGACGGTCGACAGGCGCGTGCGCGCGATCGCGTCGACCGGGTCGCCGCGCACGATGCCGAGCGCCGGCGCCGCGATGTGCACGCCGATCCGCACGCGGCCGTCGGCGAGGTGCTCGACCGAGAACGCGTCGTCGATTTCGGTCGTCGTGATGTCGTCGATCGAGAACGCCTGGACGTCCGCACGCGGCAGGTCGTCCGGCAGCGGGCCGACCGTGACGGCCGGGAAGCCCGTGCCGTGCGGGAAGAATTCCGCGAGGAAGCGCGCCTCGTGCAGCGCACGCGGCGACGCGATACCGCCGCAGTCGAGCATCAACCGCGCCGGCGACACGCCGCGCGCACCGGCCGCCGCTTCCATCGCCTTGTATTCGATCGAGTTCTTGTCCGGCCGCGTCAGCAGCCCGAGCACCTTGCCCGCGAACGCCTCCGGCAGCTTGCCGGCCTTCAGTTCCTCTTCGTACTGCACCTGGACGAGCGCCTGCTGGCGCTTGCGCTCGAGCGATGCGAGCGCCATCTTGAGCTGCTCTTCCGGCGCGCGTTGGTACTGGCCGCGCCCCTTGCGGCGGAAGTAGACGGGCGAACCGTGCAGGCGCAACACGAGCGCCGCGCGCTCGACCGGGCCGTACGACGCGCCGAAATATTCCGCGGCCAGCGCCGTATAGGCAAACTCGTCGGCCGGCGCGCATTCCCACAGGAAATCCAGATCGATCTGCTGCGCGGCCGTGTCGGCCTCCTGCATCAGTTCGCTTGCGGCCGGCTTGTCGAATTCGATCAGCACGTCTTTCGCGCGCACCTTCGCCCGCCGCCCGCCGGGCAACTCGACCTGAAACGCGTCGCCCTGGCGCGACAGCACGCTGCCCGCCTTGAAACTGCCCGATTCCTCGAAGAAAACGTTCACTCAGTACTCTCGTTCAGACTGCCGGGCGCCGCATCGGCGGCGCCGCATGATGATGGGAATTCGATCGGCACATGGCCGGTTTAAGACGTCTTTCCGTCGCAAAAGGCGAGAACGTCGTCGACATAGTCGGCAAATTCGCTGATCCCGTGATCGCTGCCTTCGATCACGCGCGTCTTCGCGCCCGGGTAATGCGCAAGCATCTCGCGGTAATCGAGCACTTCGTCGCCGGTCGCCGCGAACAGATAGTAGCGTTCGGCACGCGTGATCGCCGGCACGCGCAGCGCATCGAGCTCATGCAGGTGACGGCGCTCGACGACGATCGTGCCGCCGCCGTGATACAGCGGCTGTTCGCCGAGATGCTGCTCGAGATCGCGCTGCGGCACGATGGCCGGATTCAGCAGCACGGCCTTCCAGCCATGCTTTTCGGCTAGCCACGTCGCGTAATAGCCGCCGAGCGAGCTACCGATGACGGTCACGTCGCGCGCACCGGCCACCTCGGCTTCCGCGACTGCAATTGCTTCGAGCGGTGACACCGACAGTGACGGGCACCGCCACTCGTCAATCCGGCCGAGTTCGGCCATGCGCGCGGCGAGCTGGCGCGACTTCTGCGATTCCGGCGACGACCGGAAGCCGTGCAGGTACAGGATCACGTGCGGCTCCCGAGCGCATCGAGCAGTTTCTGGTGCACGCCGCCGAAGCCGCCATTGCTCATCACGAGCACGTGGTCGCCCGGGCGGGCGGCTGCGACGACGGACTTCACCAGCAGGTGCAGATCGTCGAATGCGTGCGCCTTCTCGCCGAGCGGCGCCAGCGCTTCGACCAGGTTCCAGCCGAGTGCGTCGCGCCCGGTCGGCGCGCCGTAGCCGAACACGAGATCGGCGTCGGCCAGGCTCGCCGGCAATTGCGACTTCATCACGCCGAGCTTCATCGTGTTCGAGCGCGGCTCGAGCACCGCGAGGATGCGGGCATTCTGACGGCCGATGCGGGCACGAAGTCCGGCGATCGTGGTGTCGATCGCGGTCGGATGGTGCGCGAAGTCGTCGTAGACGGTCACGCCGTCCACGCTGCCGCGCACTTCCATCCGGCGCTTCACGTTGCGGAACGACGCGAGGGATTCGGCCGCCTGCGCGGGCGGCACGCCGACGTGGCGCGCGGCCGCGATCGCCGCGAGCGCGTTCATCCGGTTGTGATCGCCCTGCACCTGCCACGCGACTTCGCCGACGCGTTCCGCGTGCGAATACACCGCGAAGCGCTCGTCGACCGGCACGCCGTCCTCGGCCGGCAGCGCCTGCCAGCCGCCGTCGACGCCGAAGCGCTCGACCTCGCTCCAGCAGCCGCGCGCCAGCACGCGCTCGAGCGCGTCCGAGCGGCCGTTCGTGACGATCCGGCCGACACCGGGCACGGTACGCACGAGATGGTGGAATTGCGTCTCGATCGCGGCGAGATCCGGGAAGATGTCGGCGTGATCGAATTCGAGATTGTTCAGCACCGCGGTGCGCGGCCGGTAGTGGACGAACTTCGAGCGCTTGTCGAAGAACGCCGTGTCGTATTCGTCGGCCTCGATCACGAAGAAGCTCGAATCGGTGAGCCGCGCCGACACGCCGAAGTTCAGCGGCACGCCGCCGATCAGGAAGCCCGGATTCAGGCCCGCGTCTTCCAGCAGCCATGCGAGCATCGACGACGTGGTCGTCTTGCCGTGCGTGCCCGCCACCGCGAGCACCCATTTGCCGGCCAGCACGTGCTCGCCGAGCCACTGCGGGCCCGACACGTACGACAGGCCGCGATCCAGGATCGCCTCCATCAGCGGATTGCCGCGCGTGACGACGTTGCCGATCACGAACAGGTCCGGCTTCAGGTCGATCTGCTCGGCGCCGTAGCCCTCGATCAGCGTGATGCCCTGCGCCTCGAGCTGCGTGCTCATCGGCGGATAGACGCCCGCGTCGCAACCCGTCACCGTGTGGCCCGCCTCGCGCGCGAGTACGGCGAGACCGCCCATGAAGGTGCCACAGATGCCAAGAATGTGGATGTGCATAGATGAATGCTTTCGCGCCGCCGGGCGCCGTCGATTCGGAAAGGATGCGTGTGCGGCGCGGCGGACAGGCCGTGCGGCCGGCGACCGGCCAACGGCTTTTGCCGCGACACAAAGAACAGTATTGTAACTGACGGCCTGCCGTGCCCGGCGGCCCGAACGCTGCGCGCGGACGGTGCCGGCACGCCGGGCGGCAGGCCGCCGCACCCGCGCTCGGGCCCTGCGGCGATCGAGTATGATTGCCGGATCATGTCTCGTAAAACCCTTCTCGACCCGCGGCGCGTCCGCGAGGAAATCGCCCAGTCCGCCGCGCGCCTGATCGCGGAGGACGGCCTGGACTATGCCGGCGCAAAGCGCAAGGCCGCGCGCCAGTTGCTGGGCGATACGCGCGTTGCCGGCGAATGGCTGCCGGATAACGACCAGATCGAGGAAGAACTGCGCGAGTACCTGGCCCTGTTCCAGAGCGACACGCAGCCGGACGAACTGCGCCGCCTGCGCGAAATCGCGCTCGACTGGATGCGCCGGCTCGCCGAGTTCCATCCTTATGTGACGGGCGCCGTGCTGAACGGCACCGCGAACGCGCATTCGGATATCCATTTGCAGGCATTCACCGACAACCCGAAGGACGTCGCGATCTACCTGCTGAACCAGAACGTCCAGTACGACGTCTCCGAGACGCGGCACTTCGCGGGCCGCGCCGACGTCGAGACGCTCAGTTTCCTGTGGCGCCCGCGGCGCGACGTCGATGCAATCGGCATCCACCTCGCGCTCTATGCGAGCGACGACCTGCGCGGCGCGGTCAAGGCCGACGCGCGCGGCCGGGTCGCCCGTGCCGATGCCGCCGCGCTGCGCGCGCTCGTCGAAGCAGGCAAGACCCCTTCCGAACCGGAATGATTCAACGATGATGATGAAACGCATGTTGGCGCTCGCGGTGGTCGCGGCCGCCGCCGTTGCCGGCGGGCTCGCCGCCGGCCATTGGTTCCGCGGCCCGGCCGACGACGGTGTCGCCGTCGCGGCGCCCGCCGCACACGGCAGCCCGGTCGAACAGTTGTGGGCGGCGTCGCTGACGGGCACCGACGGCAAGCCGGCCACGTTGTCCGCGTTCAAGGGCCAGAAGGTCGTCGTCAATTTCTGGGCGTCTTGGTGCGGCCCGTGCGTCGAGGAGATGCCGGAGCTCGTCGCGCTGTCGCACCAATACAAGCAGAAGGGCATCCGTTTCATCGGGATCGGCGTCGATTCCGAACAGAACGTGAAGAACTTTCTGCAGAAGGTGAAGGTCGATTACCCGGTATTCATCAGCGGATATGCGGGCGCCGATCTGGCCCGCAATTTCGGAAATACGGCCGGTGCGCTGCCGTTTACGGTCGTCATCGACGAAACCGGCAAGATTCGCGAGACAAAATTGGGACAAATCCAGCCGGCCGAGCTGAAAAAGACGCTCGACGCGCTGTAACCTGCCTGAACGGCGGCCCGCACGTTGGCGGCAATTTGCCCGTCGATCACCGCAATTTCGCGTGAATTCGCCGACACTTTGGATGCGCGCCGGTAATTCTTGCAGATCGCGTGCGCCCGGCCGTTCGGCAAAACTAGACAAATTTCTCTAAATAGCGCTAAAGTTCGCGCAATTCCGCAGAAATAGAAGCGACCATGACACGATTGCTGGTGCTGCACGGCCCCAACCTGAACCTTCTCGGCACCCGGGAACCGGAGGTGTACGGCCGCGTCACGCTCGCCCAGATCGATCAGGCGCTTGCCGCGCGTGCCCGGGAAGCCGGCGCCGAACTGTCGTCGTTCCAGAGCAACCATGAAGGCGCGCTGGTCGACCGCATCCAGGCCGCGCGGGAGGAACAGACCGATTTCATCCTGATCAATCCGGCCGCGTACACGCACACGAGTGTCGCGATCCGGGACGCGATCGCCGGCGTTGGCATCCCGTTCGTCGAGGTTCACTTGTCGAACGTGCATCGCCGCGAAGCGTTCAGGCACCACTCCTACTTTTCCGACCAGGCCGAAGGCGTGATCTGCGGGCTCGGCTGGAAAGGTTATCTGTACGCGCTCGAGTACGCGCTGGACAAGCTGCAAGGCACGTCGCGCGGCTGATTTCGCGATCTAGATTCAGCGCCGGCCCCTAACCGGCGCTTTCACGTATTGAAAGGGGAATTCCCGATGGATCTTCGTAAGCTGAAAACTCTGATCGACCTCGTTTCCGAATCCGGCATCTCCGAGCTGGAAGTGACGGAAGGCGAAGGCAAGGTGCGCATCGTCAAGAACGCGCCGCCGGTCTACGTGCAGCCGACGGCTGGGTATGCCCCGCAAGTCAGCGCGCCCGCCCCGTCGGCCGCGCTGCCGACCGAAGGCGCCGCCGCGCCGGCCGCAGGCGGCGCAGCCGCTCCGGCTGTCCCGCAGGGTCACGTCGTGACGTCGCCGATGGTCGGCACGTTCTATCGCGCACCGTCGCCGGGCGCGGACCCGTTCGTCCAGGTGGGCGATACGGTCAAGGAAGGCCAGACGATCTGCATCATCGAAGCGATGAAGCTGCTCAACGAGATCGAGTCGGACAAGGCCGGCGTGATCAAGGAAATCCTCGTCGAGAACGGCCAGGCCGTCGAATACGGCCAGCCGCTTTTCGTGATCGGCTAAGTCCGCCGCGCGGCCTGCGGGCCGCGCGCCGCCGATGCCCGCCAGGCGCCGTTCGCGCGCCCCTCGAAGAGACGAATACTCGCTATGTTTGAAAAAATCCTCATTGCCAACCGCGGTGAAATCGCGCTGCGCATCCAGCGTGCGTGCCGTGAGCTCGGCGTCAAGACGGTGGTCGTCTACTCGGAAGCCGACAAGGAAGCCAAGTACGTGCGCCTCGCGGACGAAGCCGTCTGTATCGGCCCGGCCCCGTCGAACCTGAGCTACCTGAACATGCCGGCGCTGATCAGCGCCGCGGAAGTCACCGATGCCGAGGCGATCCACCCCGGCTACGGCTTCCTGTCGGAGAACGCCGATTTCGCGGAACGTGTCGAGCAGTCGGGCTTCACGTTCATCGGCCCGCGCCCGGAAACGATCCGCATGATGGGTGACAAGGTCACCGCGAAGCAGACGATGATCAAGACCGGCGTGCCGTGCGTGCCGGGCTCGGAAGGCGCGTTGCCGGACGATCCGAAGGAGATCGTCAAGATTGCACGCGCGATCGGCTATCCGGTCATCATCAAGGCGGCAGGCGGCGGTGGCGGGCGCGGGATGCGCGTCGTGCACACCGAGGCCGCGCTCGTCAACGCGGTCAACATGACCCGCGAGGAAGCCGGCCGTGCGTTCGGCAACCCGCAGGTGTACATGGAGAAGTTCCTCGAGAACCCGCGCCACATCGAAATCCAGGTGCTGTCCGACGCGTACAAGAACGCGATCTGGCTCGGCGAGCGCGATTGCTCGATGCAGCGCCGCCACCAGAAGGTGATCGAGGAAGCGCCGGCACCCGGCATTCCGCGCCGCCTGATCGACCGCATCGGCGACCGCTGCGCGGACGCCTGCAAGAAGATGGGCTACCTCGGTGCGGGCACGTTCGAATTCCTGTACGAAAACGGCGAGTTCTACTTCATCGAGATGAACACGCGCGTGCAGGTCGAGCACCCGGTATCGGAGCTGATCACGGGCGTCGACATCGTGCAGGAACAGATCCGCATCGCGGCCGGCGAGAAGCTCACGCTGCGCCAGCGCGACATCCAGTTCCGCGGTCATGCGATCGAATGCCGGATCAACGCGGAAGATCCGTTCAAGTTCACGCCGTCGCCGGGCCGGATCACGTCGTGGCACACGCCGGGCGGCCCCGGCGTGCGCGTCGATTCGCACGCCTACAATGGCTATTTCGTGCCGCCGAACTATGATTCGATGATCGGCAAGCTGATCACCTACGGCGCGACGCGCGAGCAGGCGATCAGCCGGATGCGCATCGCGCTGTCGGAAATGGTCGTCGAAGGCATCCAGACCAACATCCCGCTGCACCGCGAGCTGATGATCGACTCGAAGTTCGTCGAAGGCGGCACCAGCATCCACTACCTCGAAAACCGGCTCGCCCAGAAGCAGCAGGTCGCACCGGAAGAAGCGTAAGCATGAGCTATCGCGAACTCGTCGTCGAACTGGCCCGTGAGCATGCGGAGGCGCTGTCCGACGCGCTGCTCGAACTCGGCGCGCTGTCGGTGTCGGTCGAGGATGCCGACGCCGACACGCCCGACGAACAGCCGCTCTTCGGCGAGCCGGGCCTCGTGCCCGACCGCACCGCGTGGCAGCACTCGCGCGTGGTCGCGCTGCTCGCGGCCGACCATGAGCCGGCCGTGCTGCTCGCGGCGGCCGCGAACGAGATCGGCGTCGCCGAGACACCGGCATTCACCGTCCGCGAAGTCGAAGAGCAGGACTGGGTGCGTCTCACGCAATCGCAGTTCGAGCCGATCCCGATCGGCGAGCGGATCTGGGTCGTGCCGTCGTGGCACGATGCGCCCGATCCCGACGCGCTCATCCTCGAACTCGATCCGGGCCTCGCCTTCGGCACCGGTAGCCACCCGACCACGCGCCTGTGCATGGAATGGCTCGAGCAGTCGGTGAAGCCCGGCCAGTCGGTGCTCGACTACGGCTGCGGCTCGGGCATTCTCGCGATCCTCGCGAAGAAATGCGGGGCGAACCCCGTCATCGGCATCGACATCGATCCGCAGGCAGTCGAATCGGCGCGGCAGAACAGCGAACGCAACCATGCGGAAGTCACGTACGGGCTGCCCGATGCGTGCCCGGACGGTGAATTCGACATCGTCGTCGCGAACATCCTGTCGAATCCGCTGAAGCTGATGGCGTCGATGCTCGCCTCGAAGGTCAAGCCGGGCGGGCGCATCGCGCTGTCAGGCGTGCTCGCGCGCCAGGCGGACGAAGTGGCGGCCGTCTACGCACGCTATGTCGACATCTCGGTCTGGCGTGAGCACGAAGGTTGGGTATGCCTCGCCGGAACCCGCCGCGAAAGCCATTAGAATAGCGCTGTCCTTCACTCTGGCCAGCAGGCCGCCCGGCTCGACATGCTTCTTGCGACGCGCTGCCCTCATTGCGAAACCGTCTTCCGGCTGCAGCAGGAACAGCTCTCGCTGCATCAAGGGCTCGTGCGCTGCGGACATTGCCACGAAGTCTTCAACGCATCCGAGTCGCTCGTTCCCGAGTACGCGCAGCAGCCCGAGCCGGTCCTGACCGAACCGGCTGCCGCGCAGGATGACGGTGATGCGCATCATCCGGCCCCGCCTCGGCTGTTCGCTGCCGAGGCGCCGGCCGGGTCACCTTCCGACACCGATTACAAGCCGGAAGGCTGGGACATGTGGGCGCCGTGGCTCGATGCCGGCGTCGACCCGTCGCTGCAGCACAGCGTGCGGACCGTGCGCACCGAGCCGCTGATCCCGCTTGCCCTTCCGTCCATCGAAGCCGGCGTCGTGCACCTGTCGGGTACGCCCGCACCGTTCGCGCCCTCTCCGGCCGAGCTGGCCCCGTCCGCTGCCGTCGAACAGCCGGCCGAATCGCTTCGGACGCAAACGCAAACGCCGCAGGATACCGAACCATCGGCCGCGCCCGTCGAACACGATCCGCGTGAGCCCCGCTTCGTCGCGCACCTTCCGTCGGACGCAGAGACCGCTCGCGACGCCGCCGACCCCGTCGGAACCGCGCACTTCGCCGTGCAGGACGACGAACGCGCGCCGCGCGAACCGCGCTTTGCGTTCGCGCCTGCGCCAGCCGTCACCGAAGCCGGGTCCGAGCCCGACTCCGGCGCTACCCGGCACGACGAGACGCCCGCCGCCACGACCCACGCTCCGGCCGCCCCCTTCCCCGCTGCGCTGACCGACGACGATCGTCCGCATTTCGCCGTCACGCGCGAAACGCGCGCGCCGCAGCGGCGCGGCATGCTCGGCGGCTTTTTCGGCGGCCTCGTCGCTGCCGCGCTCGCCGTGCTGCTCGTCGGACAACTCGCATGGTGGCAGCGCGAAACGCTGATGATCTACTGGCCCGTCACGCAGGGCTGGTTCCGGCAGGCCTGCGCGCCGCTCGGCTGCACGGTTGCGCCGCCGCGCGCGATCGACGGCCTGCGGCTCGACGCGACCGACCTGCGCCAGCTCGACGGCCCGCGCGAGCTCGAGCTGAAGGTGCCGCTGACGAACCGCTACCGCGTCGCACTCGCCTACCCGTCGCTCGAGCTGACGCTGCTCGACGACACCAACCACGTGACTGTGCGCCGCGTACTCGCGCCGCGCGACTACGTGCGCCCGGGCACGCCGATCGACGCCGGGCTGCCGCCCGGCACGACGCAGACGATGGTCGTCCGCGTCGAAACGAGCGGCACACCCGCCTCGAATTTCCGCGTCCAGATTTTCTATCCGTGACGCGTCGCGGCGCGCGCCTGCGCGCCCGTCTCAACCCGCGCGCCCGAGCGGCGCGCTATTTCGGAGCACGAACATGAGCAAAGTTACGCTGGGTGGCAACCCGATCGATCTCGCCGGCACGTTCCCGGCCGTCGGCGCGCAAGGCGCCGATTTCAAGCTGGTCGGCAAGGACCTCGCCGACCTGTCGCTCGCCAGCTTCGCCGGCAAGCGCAAGGTGCTGAACATCGTCCCGAGCCTCGACACGCCGACCTGCGCGACGTCGACCCGCAAGTTCAACCAAGCCGCATCGTCGCTCGACAACACGGTTGTCGTCGTCGTGTCCGCCGACCTGCCGTTCGCCGCGACGCGCTTTTGCACGACCGAAGGCCTCGAGAATGTCGTGACGGCTTCGACGTTCCGCACCGGCCGCGCGTTCGCGAACGCGTACGGCGTCGACGTGACGAGCGGCCCGCTGAACGGCCTGACCGCACGTGCGGTCGTCGTGCTCGACGCGCAGGACAAGGTGATCCACGCGGAACTCGTCGGCGAAATCAAGGACGAGCCGAACTACGATGCCGCGCTCGCCGCACTGAAGTAAGCTTTCTTTCGCTTTCCCCTGCCGCGCCGCGCCTTTCGCGCGGCGTTGTCGCGCAGGGTTCCTCATTTCTACAGGAACGCACACCTTGGCTACGTTGATTTGCGGCTCGATCGCCTACGATTCCATCATGACCTTCGAGGGGCGGTTCCGCGAGCACATCCTGCCCGACCAGGTGCACCTCATCAACCTGAGCTTCCTGGTGCCGACGATGCGCCGCGAATTCGGCGGCTGCGCGGGCAACATCGCGTACGCGCTGCACCTGCTCGGCGGCGATGCGCGCATCATGGGGACGATCGGCGCGCTCGACGCGCAGCCGTATCTCGACCGGCTCGACCAGCTCGGCCTGCGCCGCGACCACGTTCGCGTGCTGCCCGACACGTATACCGCGCAGGCGATGATCACGACCGATCTCGACAACAACCAGATCACGGCGTTCCACCCGGGCGCGATGATGCAGTCGCACCTGAACCACGCGGGCGACGCGCCGGGCATCAAGCTCGCCATCGTCGGCCCCGACGGCTTCGACGGGATGGTGCAGCACGTGGAAGAACTCGCCAAGGCCGGCGTGCCGTTCGTGTTCGATCCGGGCCAGGGCCTGCCGCTGTTCGACGGTGCGACGCTGCGCCGCAGCATTGAACTTGCGACCTTTGTAGCGGTCAACGACTACGAGGCCAAGCTGGTGAGCGACAAGACGGGATGGTCCGAAGATGAAATCGCCAGCCGGGTCGATGCCCTCGTCATTACGCGCGGCGAGCACGGCGCGACCATCCGCCACAAACAGGGCACGGAGCAGATTCCTGTCGTGCCGGCCGAGCAGATCTCCGATCCGACCGGCTGCGGCGACGCCTTCCGGGGTGGCTTGCTGTACGGCATCGAGCATGGCCTCGACTGGGCAACCACGGGCCGCCTCGCGAGCCTGATGGGCTCGATCAAGATCGCCCACCAGGGGCCCCAGACTTACGTACTGACGCGCGCCGAAATCGACGCACGCTTCGAGACTGCATTCGGTTACAGTCTCAAATGAATTTTGTGGGAGAGCAAAGATGTTGACGAAAAAGACCCTCACGCTCGCGGCCATGCTGACGGCCTCGCTGACGCTCACCGGTTGCTTCACCGCACCCGGTTCGGCGGATGTCTATAGCGTCGGCCAGGCGCAGCGCGAACAGACGGTCCGCATGGGCACCGTCGAAAGCGTCCGCGCGGTGCGCATCCAGTCCGACGGCGGCGGCAGCGCGATCGGCACGCTCGGCGGCGGCGCGCTCGGCGCAGTGGCAGGCAGCGCGATCGGCGGCGGCAAGGGGTCGATCCTGACCGCGATCGCCGGCGGCCTCGTCGGCGCGGTCGCGGGCAACGCGGTCGGCGAAAACCTCAGCACGGCGAACGGTGTCGAAATCACCGTGCGCCTCGACAACGGCGATCTGCGCTCGATCACGCAGGCTGCAAGCGGCGAAGCGTTCCGCGCCGGCGAACGCGTGCGACTGTTGTCGAGCGGCGGCGTCACGCGCGTCACGCACTAACAGGTACCTCAGCACGCGGCGCAAGCCGCGGTCGAACGCATGTGCGAAGCTGCACATGCGTTTTTTTTCGTCCGTGCTCGCCGCAGCTGGCTTGTGGGTGTCCGGGATGCGGGCACATCGGCAACGACGGACGAAAAAAATCCCGCCACCTGAGCCAGATGGCGGGACTGATTGAGTAGCGCTACTCAACCCACGGACACCACGTGAGTGTCCGGGTGGTGCAGGTCAGCCTCGATTACGGACGGCTGCCGGTCGGGAACGGCCATGCCGCTGCCGGGTTGAGCGCGGTCTTCACGCCCGATGCCGGCGCAACCGATGCGGTCGACGCGGTCGTTGCCGGCGCAGCCTTCTTCACGACGGCCTTCTTCGGAGCAGCAGCCTTCTTCGGAGCCGCGGCCTTCTTCGCCGGAGCCGGAGCGGCAGCCGGAGCAGCAGCGGCAGCCTTCTTCGCCGGAGCAGCGGCCTTCTTCGCAGGGGCAGCCTTCTTCGCAGCAGGCGCAGCCTTCTTCGCGGCAGCCTTCTTCGCAGGCGCAGCCTTCTTCGCAGCAGCCTTCTTCGCCGGCGCGGCCTTCTTCGCAGCAGCCTTCTTAGCCGGTGCGGCCTTCTTCGCAGCAACCTTCTTCACTGCGACTTTCTTGGCGGCAACCTTCTTCGCTGCGGCCTTCTTCGCCGGTGCTGCCTTCTTCGCGGCAACCTTCTTCACTGCGACCTTCTTGGCTGCAACCTTCTTCGTTGCGACCTTCTTCGCAGCAACCTTCTTCACTGCTGCCTTCTTCGCCGGTGCTGCCTTCTTCGCGGCAACCTTCTTCACCGCGACCTTCTTCGCAGCAACCTTCTTCACTGCAGCGGCCTTCTTCGCCGGAGCAGCAGCCTTCTTCGCAGCGACCTTCTTCACTGCGGCCTTCTTTGCAGCCGGTTTCTTCTTGGCAAGTGCCATGTTGTTCTCCTTCAGGTTCAGATGAGAGTCAGTTCAAACTACACCCTTCGTCAAAACCCGCTTCCCGCGGACGCTGTTCAGGACGTGCGCTTCGAAGCGGGCTATTCATCGGCGTACGCGGATACCACGCGCTTACGCTAATGAATACGGTATGGCGCGCGTGGCCACTCGGCCTCGCGCGCCAAATCAAGTCGGTAGCCGGCGCACCTCGCGCCGCTACCCCTAATCGCTTGATCAAGCGGACCACCACACGGCCGTCCGCTTTTTCCGGAGGGAAGTTTGCCCATCCCACTGAAGGGTTCGCAAAGTGCCTGTCGTGTCGTCGTGCCGTTAAGGCACCGGGCATGCTTTGCATCAGGCGTTCTTGCTCCTAAACCTTGAGCCGGGGCCGAGGGGCCGCCGGCTGTTCCATCATGTGACGGGTTCGCTGCTGCGGGTTATTCCCAGGACAGCGCGCCGCCCGTCTGATACTCGATCACACGCGTCTCGAAGAAGTTGCGTTCCTTCTTCAGGTCGATCATCTCGCTCATCCACGGGAACGGGTTTTCCTCGTTCGGGTACAGCGGATCGAGGCCGATCTGCTGGCAACGACGGTTGCTGATGAAGCGCAGATAGCTCTTGAACATCGACGCGTTCAGACCCAGCACGCCGCGCGGCATCGTGTCCTCGGCGTAGCGGTATTCGAGTTCGACAGCCTGCTTGAACAGCTCGCGGATCTCGGCGCGGAATTCGGCGGTCCAGAGATGCGGATTCTCGAGCTTGATCTGGTTGATCAGGTCGATGCCGAAGTTGCAGTGCATCGACTCGTCGCGCAGGATGTACTGATATTGCTCTGCAGCACCCGTCATCTTGTTCTGGCGGCCGAGCGCGAGGATCTGCGTAAACCCGACATAGAAGAACAGGCCTTCCATGATGCAGGCGAACACGATCAGCGACTTCAGCAGCTTCTGATCCGCTTCGAGCGTGCCGGTCTTGAAGGCCGGATCCGTCAGCGTGTGGATGAACGGGATCAGGAATTCGTCCTTCGCGCGGATCGACGTGACCTCGTGGTACGCGTTGAAGATCTCGCCTTCGTCGAGGCCGAGCGATTCGACAATGTATTGGTACGCGTGCGTGTGGATCGCCTCTTCGAACGCCTGGCGCAGCAGGAACTGCCGGCACTCGGGCGCCGTGATGTGGCGGTACGTGCCGAGCACGATGTTGTTCGCCGCGAGCGAATCGGCCGTCACGAAGAAGCCGAGGTTGCGCTTCACGATGCGGCGCTCGTCCTCGGTCAGACCGTTCGGGTCCTTCCACAGAGCGATGTCGCGGGACATGTTGATTTCCTGCGGCATCCAGTGGTTCGCGCACCCGGCCAGATACTTTTCCCACGCCCACTTGTACTTGAACGGCACCAGCTGATTGACGTCAGTCTGGCCGTTGATGATGCGCTTGTCGGCGACATTGACCCGCGCTTCCGAACCGCCGGCGGGAACAGCCGATGCTTGCGGGGGCACCGCAAGATCGCCTTCGAAAATGTCGCGGACCTGATGGGCGGCAGGCGTTGCAGCCTGCAGTCCGACAGCCGTTCCTGCGGAGGTGCGCATCGCGTTTTGCTGCGCTCCGCTCGCGGGAGTTACGGCAGTCTTCTCTTCATCCCAGTTGAGCATAAATTCTCACCATCAATTTAGAACGGTTTGTACCATCTTTTCCTGAGCGATAAAAGGGTTCGCTCACGAAAAATCCTTTTTTCGATTCGCGTTGCGACCTCGATACAACACTTTGAGCAACGCATCGTCGTTCATGCAGCGCGCGATGTGCGTCGCGCGTGTATCGCGAGGTGCGCTCGACGCATCGAACGCTGATCGAAACGCGACGTCGTCGGGGATGTTTCGATCGCTTGTCACTGCCTGCAACGCAGGTGCCGCGTTACAGATTCCTTATCATTTTTTTAGTTGAGAGCGGCGCACACTTCAACCTCGATCGGTCGTCGTGTGCGCCGCGCTGACCTGCTTCCCAGGTCAGGCGCACTGCGTTACTGGCACGCTTCGCATTCGTCGAAGCCAGGATCGCCCGGACGCATCGTGCACACCGGACCATCTGCCTCGACCGGTGCGAGTGCCGGTGCCGCGTTGACCGCGCCCGACGACGCATCGCCGCCTGCCGCACCGAAGCCGCCGGCTGCGCCTTGCGCGCCGCCGCTGCTCGAGCCGCCGCCCGTCGGCACGGCGTTCAGCGCGCCGTGTGCGACCGTCGACTTCTCGACGTGCGTCGCCGCCATCGTGCGGAGGTAGTAGGTCGTCTTCAGGCCACGCAGCCATGCGAGCTTGTAGACCTCGTCGAGCTTCTTGCCCGACGCGCCGCCCATGTAGATGTTCAGCGACTGCGCCTGGTCGATCCACTTCTGGCGACGCGATGCCGCTTCGACCAGCCACGTCGGGTCGACTTCGAACGCGGTCGCGTAGATCGCGCGCAGGTCGGCCGGGATGCGGTCGATGCGCGACAGCATGCCGTCGAAGTACTTCAGGTCGGCGACCATCACTTCGTCCCACAGGCCGCGTTCCTTCAGGTCGCGCACCAGGTACTCGTTCACCACCGTGAATTCGCCCGACAGGTTCGACTTCACGTACAGGTTCTGGAAGGTCGGCTCGATACAGGCCGACACGCCGATGATGTTCGAGATCGTCGCCGTCGGCGCGATCGCGACGCAGTTCGAGTTGCGCATGCCGTGCGTGGCGATCCGCGAACGCAGCGCCGTCCAGTCGAGCGATTCGGACGTGTCGACTTCGACGTAACCGCCACGCGCTTCAGCGAGCAGCTTCAGCGTGTCCTGCGGGAGGATGCCGCGATCCCACAGCGAACCGCGGTAGCTCGAGTAGCGGCCGCGCTCCTCGGCCAGCTCGGTCGACGCGTGGTAGGCGTAGTAGCAGACCGCTTCCATCGAACGGTCGGCAAACTCGACGGCCGCTTCCGACGCGTACGGCGTGCGCAGCAGGTGCAGGCAGTCCTGGAAACCCATGATGCCCATGCCGACCGGGCGGTGCTTCAGGTTCGAGTTACGCGCCTTCGCCACCGCGTAGTAGTTGATGTCGATCACGTTGTCGAGCATGCGCATCGCGACGCTGATCGTGCGCTTCAGCTTGTCGTGATCGAGCGCGTAGCTGCCGTCGGCCTGCTTCACCAGGTGGGCGACGAGGTTCACGGAGCCGAGGTTGCACACCGCGATTTCGGTGTCGCTCGTGTTCAGCGTGATTTCCGTGCACAGGTTCGACGAATGGACGACGCCGACGTGCTGCTGCGGCGAGCGGATGTTGCACGGATCCTTGAACGTGATCCACGGGTGGCCCGTCTCGAACAGCATGCCGAGCATCTTGCGCCACAGTTGCGCCGCCGGGATCTTCTTGAACAGCTTGATCTCGCCGCGCGCGACCTTGTCTTCGTAAGCCGTGTAAGCCGCCTCGAATTCCGCGCCGAACTTGTCGTGCAGGTCCGGGCAGGTCGACGGCGAGAACAGCGTCCAGTCGGCACCTTCCATCACGCGCTTCATGAACAGGTCGGGAATCCAGTTCGCCGTGTTCATGTCGTGCGTGCGGCGGCGATCGTCGCCCGTGTTCTTGCGCAGCTCCAGGAACTCCTCGATGTCGAGGTGCCACGATTCGAGGTACGCGCAGACCGCGCCCTTGCGCTTGCCGCCCTGGTTGACCGCGACGGCCGTGTCGTTGACGACCTTCAGGAACGGAACCACGCCTTGCGACTTGCCGTTCGTGCCCTTGATATGCGAGCCGAGTGCACGCACGCGCGTCCAGTCGTTGCCCAGGCCGCCGGCGAACTTCGACAGCAGCGCGTTTTCCTTCAGCGCTTCATAGATGCCGTCGAGATCGTCCGCGACGGTCGTCAGGTAGCACGACGACAGCTGCGAGCGGTGCGTGCCCGAGTTGAACAGCGTCGGCGTCGAGCTCATGAAGTCGAAGCTGGACAGCACGTTGTAGAACTCGATCGCGCGCGTTTCGCGGTCGATCTCGTTCAGCGACAGGCCCATCGCGACGCGCATGAAGAAGGCCTGCGGCATTTCGATGCGGGTGCCTTCGACGTGCAGGAAGTAGCGGTCGTACAGCGTCTGCAGGCCGAGATAGCCGAACTGCAGGTCGCGGTTCGCGTCGAGCGCTTCGCCGAGGCGCTTCAGGTCGAACTGCAGCAGCTTGTCGTCGAGCAGGCCGGCGTCGACGCCGCGCTTCAGGAACTGCGGGAAGTATTCCGCGTAGCGGGTCGACATCTCGGCCTGCACCACTTCCTCGCCGAGGATTTCGCGACGGATCGTGTGCAGCAGGATGCGCGACGTAACCTGGCTGTATGCCGGATCCTTCTCGATCATCGTGCGTGCAGCCAGGATCGCCGAGTCGTAGACCTGGCTCATCGGCACGCCGTCGTACAGGTTCTTCACCGTCTCGGCGACGATCGGATCAGGGTTAACCGCAGCGCCGAGGCCGTCGCATGCCGACACGATCAGCGCGCGCAGCGCGTTCAGGTCGAGCGGGCGCGTGACGCCGTTGTCGACGACGTTGATGCCGGTGCTCGCCTCGCCGCCGGCTGCCGCTGCGTCCTCGCCCGCATGCTGGCGCTCGAGGTGACGCTTCTCGCGATACAGCACGTACGCACGCGCGACGTTGTGCTCGCCGCCGCGCATCAGCGCGAGTTCGACCTGGTCCTGGATGTCTTCGATATGGAACGTACCGCCGTTCGGGCGGCTGCGCACGAGCGCGCGCACGACGTTGTGCGTCAGTTGCTCGACCTGCTCGCGTACGCGCGCCGATGCCGCGCCCTGCCCGCCATTGACGGCCAGGAAAGCCTTGGTCACCGCAATCGCGATCTTCGAAGGTTCGAACGAGACGACGCTGCCGTTGCGGCGGATCACCTTGTAGTCGGCGAACGTGGCCTGCGGCGCGAGCGCCTTCGCGCCCTGTTCGGTCCCGCCGAGCGGACGGCTCGAGGCGCTCTCGTACTGGGACGTCGCGTTGTCGGTGGTTTGCATGTGCAAAGCTCCTGGTGTTGGATGGTGCGGAGAGAACCGCGGATTAAAACGAACGCTGCGCAACGCGGTGCGCGAGCGGTAAGAGGCGAGCGATGCGCCGGGGAAGCCGGTTCGGTCGATGCGCGACAACCGATCCGGTCGTGTGCTTCGTCATGTGTACCCTGCCCCGTCGATGTTCGCTGCGCTGATCGCGACGCCCGGACCGCCCGGCCTGACGCGCCGCCCTGAGAACCCTGCCCGCCGGCGTTGCCCGCCGGCCGGTGCCGCTCGGGTTTCCCCTGCGACACACACTATATCTAGTGCAGAACTGCTCAACTGGCACCAAGTATAGTGGACATTCGGAGGACATCAAAATGGATAATTTGCGCTGAAGGTATTGACATCACCCCCACCCCGCGCAGGCTCAGACGCGACAAGGCATTGGTCGGGAAAAAAAATTTCGCGCCCTCAAAAACCCTGCGATCAGTGCTGACGGAAAGGAAAGTATTCGGCGGAAAAACCGGCATCGCTCGCAAAGCGTTGCCAATCGAAATGCGGGCCCGGGTCGGTCTTGCGGCCCGGCGCGACGTCCGAGTGCCCCGCGAATGCGTCGACCGGGTAGCGTGCCGCGAGCGCGCGGGAGAGCGCGGCGAGCATGGCGTACTGCGCGTCGTCGAACGGCACGTCGTCCGCGCCCTCGAGTTCGATGCCGATCGAGAAATCATTGCAGCGCGCCCGGCCGAAGAACTCGGACGAGCCCGCATGCCACGCACGCTCGTCGCACGACACGAACTGCACGAGTTCGCCGTTGCGGCGGATCAGGAAGTGCGCGGACACGCGCACGTCGCGCAGGTGGCTCTGGTAATAGGGGTGCGCATCGCAGTCGAGACGATTCAGGAACAGCGCCTCGATCGCGTCACCGCCGAATTCGCCGGGCGGCAGGCTGATGTTGTGGACGACCACGAGGGTCGGCACCGCGCCCGCGGGCCGCACCTCGAAGTTCGGCGACGGCGCATGGCGCGCTTCGCGCACCCAGCCGTGCGTGTCGACCGACAGCACCTGCGCGTCGCTCATCGTGCGTCGCGACCGCTCGACCGCGCGGCGTGGCGCTGCGCGTGCTCGGCACTGCAGAAGTATTCACCGCCCGCGGCGACGGCGTCGCCCTTCGGCGCATGCACGCCGCATTCGGCGCAGCGCACCATCGGCTCGGGCAGCGCCCGCGCGTCGCCGTTCGGGCGCCCCGAACCCGCGCCGCCGGCGCCGGGCATGCCGTCGTAACCGGCGCCGCGGCCGGTGCGCGCCTGCGCGTGCTCCTGGGCCTGGCGCAGCTTGCGCGCGATCCACGAGCCCGCGAAGAAGAGAAGAATCAGGAGAAGAATCTGTCGCATCGGAAACCTGCGTTCAAACCACGGAACGGTGCAGCAGCACCTCGAAAACGAACCGGCTGCCGACATACGCGAGCAGCAGCGCGGCGAACGACACGAGCACCCAGCGCGCGGCACCGCGGCCACGCCAGCCCGACGTCTTGCGGGCGATCAGCAGGCCGCCGAACATCAGCCACGACAGGATCGCGAATACCGTCTTGTGGTCGAGGCGCAGCGCGCGCGCGTCGACCTGCTCGCTGAACAGGATGCCCGACGCGAGCGTCAGCGTGAGCAGCACGAAGCCGGCGCCGATCAGGCGGAACAGCAGCTTCTCGAGCGTGAGCAGCGGCGGCAGCGTCTCGAGCCAGCTCGCGATCCAGCCCGTCGAGCCGTCGCGCCCGCCGCTCCTCAGCGACTGCAGGCGCCGCTCGACCATCAGCATCAGGACCGCGTGCAGCGCCGCGATCGCGAACAGGCCGTATGCGATGTTCGCGATCAGGAAATGCAGCTTGAACAGCGGCGCTGCGGCATAAGGAAGCACCCGCACGCCGCCGAACACGAGCGGCAGCAGCGACGCGCCGCACGCGAGCGGCAGTACCAGCAGGCGCAGGCTGTCGAGCGGGAAGAAGAAGCTCTCGATCCAGTAGATGCCGGCGCCGAGCCAGAACATCGCGGACAGCGCGAATGCGAAGCCGAACACCATCGCGTCGTTCGGAAAGATCGTCATGTGGAGCAGCACGCCGTGCGCGACCAGCGCGGCGAACAGCAGCGCGCGGCCGGCCCCGCTCATCCCGGACGCGGCGGACGCGGGAACCGGCACGGCCGGCACGCTCGCGACGAGCGGCGTCGCGCCCTGGCGGTGCGTGCGCCAGCCTGCGACGGCGAGGCCGCCGTACAGGAATGCGGTGAGGGCATACAGTACAATATCCATGTTCGAAGTTTACACTAGGCCCCCTTCCCGCGACGGCTCCCTTTGTTCGGTTCCGCCGCGCCTTCGGGCCCCACTGTCCATCGCTCCCCATGCTCGACAATCTCACTCAACGGATGGCGCGCGTCGTCAAGACGCTGCGCGGCGAGGCCCGGCTTACCGAGGCGAACACGCAGGAGATGCTCCGCGAGGTGCGTCTCGCCCTGCTGGAGGCCGACGTTTCGCTGCCGGTCGTCCGCGAATTCATCGCCAAGGTCAAGGAAAAGGCGCTCGGCGAAGAAGTGATCAGCAGCCTGTCGCCGGGTCAGGCGCTGGTCGGCGTGGTCCAGAAGGAACTGACCGCCGTGATCGGCGGCGACTACGAAGGCAAGGCCGCCGAGCTGAACCTCGCGGTCACGCCGCCCGCCGTGATCCTGATGGCCGGCCTGCAGGGCGCGGGCAAGACCACGACCGCCGGCAAGCTCGCGAAGCTGCTGCGCGAGAAGTACAAGAAGAAGGTGCTGACCGTGTCGTGCGACGTGTATCGCCCGGCCGCAATCATGCAGCTGAAAACGGTGAGCGAACAGGTCGGCGCCGACTTCTTCCCGTCCACGCCGGACCAGAAGCCCGTCGACATCGCGATCGCGGCCGTCGACTGGGCGAAGCGCCACTACCACGACGTGCTGATCGTCGATACGGCCGGCCGCCTCGGCATCGACGAGGCGATGATGCAGGAAATCGCCGCGCTGCACGGCACGCTGAAGCCGGCCGAAACGCTGTTCGTCGTCGACGCGATGCTCGGCCAGGACGCGGTCAACACCGCGAAGGCGTTCAACGACACGCTGCCGCTCACCGGCGTCGTGCTGACCAAGCTCGACGGCGACTCGCGCGGCGGCGCCGCGCTGTCGGTGCGTCACGTCACGGGCAAGCCGATCAAGTTCGTCGGTGTCGCCGAGAAGCTCGACGGCCTCGAGGTGTTCCACCCCGACCGGATGGCGAACCGGATCCTCGGCATGGGCGACATCCTCGCGCTCGTCGAGGAGGCGCAGCGCGGCGTCGACGTGCAGGCCGCGCAGAAGCTCGCCGACAAGGTCAAGAAAGGCGGCGACTTCGACCTGAACGATTTCCGCGCGCAGATCTCGCAGATGAAGAACATGGGCGGCCTGTCGTCGCTGATGGATAAGCTCCCTGCGCAGTTCCAGCAGGCGGCGGCCGGCGCCGACATGGGCCAGGCCGAGAAGTCGATCCGCCGGATGGAAGGCATCATCAGCTCGATGACGCCGGCCGAGCGCGCGAAACCCGAGATCATCAAGGCGACGCGCAAGCGCCGCATTGCAGCCGGCGCGGGCGTGCCGGTGCAGGAAGTCAACCGGATGCTGAACCAGTACGACCAGATGCGTACGATGATGAAGAAGCTGAAGGGCGGCAACATGCAGAAGATGATGCGCGGCCTGAAGGGCATGATGCCCGGCATGCGCTGATTCCGCCCATCGGCCGGCGCGCGGGTTTTTGCTGTAGCGCGCGGCGGCCGTTCTGCTTCATTCTTATTTGTATACCGACTGCCCGCCAGAACACATGAACCGCGAAGAAGCCCTCCACATTTTCAACCACTCCGAAGAGATCGTCTCGGCGGACGCCGTCAACGCGTCGATCTCCAAGATGGCCGATGCGATCCGCGCCGAGATCGGCGACGCGTTCCCGCTCGTTCTCTCGGTGATGGGCGGCGCCGCGGTGTTTACCGGGATGCTGCTGCCGCACCTCGATTTCCCGCTGGAATTCGACTACATCCACCTGACCCGCTACCGCAACACGACGCAGGGCAGCCCGGAGATGCACTGGCGCGTCGCGCCGCGCGAATCGGTGAAGGACCGGATCGTGCTCGTGCTCGACGACATCCTCGACGAAGGCGAGACGATGGCCGCGATCCGCGACCGCATTCTCGACATGGGCGCCAAGCGCTTCATGTCGGCCGTGCTGTGCGAGAAGACGCTCGCGAAGGCCAAGCCGCTGCACCCCGACTTCTGCGGCTTCGCGGTGCCGGACCGCTACGTGTTCGGCTGCGGGATGGATGCGAAGGGCTACTGGCGCAACCTGCCGACGATCCGTGCGCTGACCACGAACGTCTGAGCACCCCGCTCCGCACTATATAAATAGAAAGCGGCGCTCCGGTTTCCCGGAGCGCCGCTTTTTTTCGGCGTCTTGGGTGTGCGCCGCCCCGCCCTACAGCTGGTGCACGAACGCGCGGACGCCGCCCAGCATCATCTCGACCGAAATCGCGACGAGCACGAGGCCCATCAGCCGCTCGAACGCCGCGACGGTCCGCTCGCCGATCCATTGCTGGATCCGCTCGGCCAGCACCAGCGTCACCGCGCAGACGATCATCGTGACCGTCAGCGCGCCGACCCACTCGAGCATCTTGCCGGGCCCCTGCGACGTCAGCAGCATCACCGTCGCGAGCGCGGACGGCCCGGCGAGCGCCGGAATCGCGAGCGGCACGATGAACGGCTCGCCGCCCGCACGCGGATCGTTGCCGAGCGCGCCGTCCGGATGCGGAAAGATCATCCGCAGCGCGATCAGGAACAGCACGATCCCGCCGCCGAGCCGCAGCGACAGGTCGGTGAGGCTCATCATCCGCAGGAAACGGTCGCCGACCAGCATGAAGAACAGCAGGATCACGAACGCGATCCCCACTTCGCGCAGGATCAGCTTCACGCGCCGCTCGCGCGGCACATCCCGCATCGCCGAAATGAACAGCGGGATATTGCCGAGCGGATCGGTGATCAGCACCAGGAGCACGGTGGCCGACAGGAAGGTGTATTCCACCGCGTTCCCCGGTCGGTGCGCTTAGCGCGCGAGCGCGGCGTGGATCTTCTCCGCGACCGTCGCCGCAGCCGCGTCGGCCGGCAGCAGCGTCGCTTCGGCGTCGCGGCGGCCCTGATACTCGATCTTGCCTTCCTTCAGGCCGCGCTCGCCGATCACCAGGCGATGCGGCACGCCGATCAGTTCCCAGTCGGCGAACATCACGCCCGGGCGCTCGCCGCGATCGTCGAGGATCACGTCGATGCCGGCTGCGACGAGTTCCGCGTACAGCTTGTCGGCGGTCTCGCGCACCATGTCGCTGCGGTCATAGCCCATCGGGCACAGCACGACTTCGAACGGCGCGATCGACTCGGGCCAGATGATGCCGCGGTCGTCGAAGTTCTGTTCGATCGCCGCGCCGAGAATGCGCGTGACGCCGACGCCGTAGCAGCCCATCAGCATCGGCTGCGGCTTGCCCGACTCGTCGAGGAACGTCGCACCCATCGCTTCCGAATACTTGGTGCCGAGCTGGAACACGTGGCCGACCTCGATGCCGCGGCAGATATCGATCACACCCTTGCCGTCCGGCGACGGGTCGCCCTTCTTCACGTTGCGCACGTCGGCGACGTCCGGCTCGGGCAGGTCGCGGCCCCAGTTCACGCCAGCGATGTGGTAGTCGACCTCGTTCGCGCCGACCACGAAGTCGCTCATGTTCGCGACCGTGCGGTCCGCGATCACCTTCACGGGTTTCTTCGTGCCGACCGGGCCGAGATAGCCCGGCGGCGTGCCGAACCACTCGACGATTTCCTGCTCGGTCGCGAAGCGGTGGTTCTTCAGGCCCGGCAGCTTCGACACCTTGATCTCGTTCAGGTCGTGATCGCCGCGCAGCATCACGAGCCAGATGGTCGGCTCGGCGCCTTCGTTGTCGGTCGCGAGCACGATCGACTTGATCGTGCGCTCGAGCGGGATGGCCAGCAGCTCGGCGACGGCTTCGCACTTCGCCTTGCCGGGCGTCGCGACCTTCTCCATTGCTTCGGCCGGCGCCGCGCGTTCGACGATCAGCGGCAGCGCTTCGGCCGCCTCGATGTTCGCCGCGAATTCGGACGTCGGGCAGTACGCGATCGCGTCTTCACCGGTGTCGGCGATCACGTGGAATTCGTGCGAGAAGTTGCCGCCGATCGAGCCGCTGTCGGCCGCGACCGCACGGAACTCGAGGCCGAGGCGCGTGAAGATGCGCACATACGCGTCGTACATCTTGCGATACGACTCGTTCAGGCCGGCCGCGTCCTTGTCGAACGAGTACGCGTCCTTCATGATGAATTCGCGGCCGCGCATCACGCCGAAGCGCGGACGGATCTCGTCGCGGAACTTCGTCTGGATCTGGTAGAAGTTCACCGGCATCTGCCGGTAGCTCTTGATCTGGTTGCGCGCGATGTCGGTGATGACTTCCTCGTGCGTCGGCCCGATCACGAAGTCGTTGTCCTTGCGGTCCTTGAAGCGCAGCAGCTCGGGACCGTACTGCTCCCAGCGGCCCGATTCCTGCCACAGTTCGGCGGGTTGCACGGCCGGCATCAGCAACTCGATGGCGCCCGCCCGGTTCATTTCCTCGCGCACGATCGCCTCGACCTTGCGAATCGAACGCAGGCCGACCGGCAGGTAGTTATAGATGCCGCCGGCGACGCGACGGATCATGCCGGCGCGCACCATCAGCTTGTGGCTGACGATCTCTGCGTCGGCGGGTGCTTCTTTCAGGGTGCCGATAAAGAAACGGGAAGCTTTCATGCGGACGGTTCCAAAAACGGCGCCCCCAGGCAGGGCGCCCGAAAAAGTTTCAAGGTGAAAAAGCTGCGCGCGACGAACAGCGATGGCGCAGATGACGTAGCAGACTAATCAGGGACAATTCAGCCGGTGTGCCCCGCGCGGATTCGCTCCGTCACGGTGCGCAGCGCCCGTTATCTGTTTATAATCAAAGCAATTTTAAAGGATTCGAAGGTGGTTGTATGCTGGATCGTGAAGGCTTTCGCCCGAACGTCGGCATCATCCTCTTGAACGCGCGCAACGAGGTGTTTTGGGGCAAGCGGCTCCGCGAGCATTCCTGGCAGTTTCCTCAAGGTGGGATCAAGTACGGCGAGACCCCCATGCAGGCGATGTACCGGGAACTGCACGAGGAAACGGGCCTGCACCCGGAACACGTCAAGATAATCGGCCGCACACGCGACTGGTTGCGTTATGAGGTGCCTGACAAGTTCATTAAACGCGAAGTACGCGGTCATTACCGCGGCCAGAAGCAGATCTGGTTCCTGCTGCGGATGGTTGGACGCGATTGCGACATTTGCTTGCGCGCGACCGACCACCCGGAGTTCGATGCGTGGCGCTGGAACGAGTACTGGGTGCCGCTCGATGCGGTGATCGAGTTCAAGCGGGATGTCTATCAGTTGGCGCTGACGGAACTGTCGCGCTTCCTGCGCCGCCCGGCGCAGCGAGCCGAGAAGCCGCGTGGGCCGCGTCTGTCGCGCTATCCGCGCGTCATTGGCGTACAGGCCCAGCAGACGCTGACGATTGTCGACACATCGGTAGTCTGTTCGGAGATCGAAGTGGAAGCGGGCACGCTCGACGAGATGCCGCCCCATGTGATCGTCGGCAAATGACGAATCGAACTGCATGACCGGGCGCGACCTTGGTGTCGCGCCCTTTTTTTACGAGGAATGCATATTGAAAGCGATTGCTCTCGCGCTCGCATCGATTACCGCGGTGGCCACGCTGGCAGGTTGCGCGAATTCGAAGACGCCCACCAACAAGGATGACAGCGAGTTCGTGTATCTGCTGGACCGCCAGGGCACGTGGAAGGAAAACACGGTCGACTCGCTGCCGCCGCTGCCGCAGACAGGCGACCTGCTGCCGTTCAACGTATCGCAGAACACGCCGCTCAAGTTCTTCGTCGATGCGAAGTCGCTGGCGGTCGGCACCGATGGCGTCGTGCGCTACGCGGTCGTCATCACGAGCCCGGCCGGTGCGCGCAACGTGAACTACGAAGGCATCCGTTGCGACACCTACGAATGGCGTCAGTACGCCGGCCTGAATTCGGAACACGACGGCTGGGACCGCACCGTCGAGAACGACTGGCGGCGCATCGAGAACGGCGAACTGAATGCCTACCACTCGGCGCTCTATCAGGACTACTTCTGCGCGAACAAGATGCCGCAGGGCTCGACCCAGCAGATCCTGGAGAACATCCGGTTTCACCGCACCGCGATGAGCCAGTTGCGCTGACGGCGCGCGGCGCCCACCGCGCCCCTGTTCGTCGCATGAAAAAAGCCCGCATCACGCGGGCTTTTTCGTTTGACGGCCGGAACCGGCACGAATGGTCACACGAGCACCAGGTTGTCGCGATGGATCAATTCGGGCTCCAGCATGTAGCCGAGCACGGATTCGATCTCGCCGCTCGGCTTGCGGTGAATCAGTTTCGTCTCCGCGCTGCTGTAGTTCGTGAGCCCACGCGCCACTTCGCGCCCGTCGGGGCCGACACACGCGATGACTTCGCCGCGCGCGAACGCGCCCTGCACGTCGATCACGCCGATCGGCAGCAGGCTCTTGCCGCCGGCCGTCAGCTTCTCGACCGCGCCTGCGTCGATCACGACATGGCCGCGCACCTGAAGATGGTCGGCCATCCACTGCTTGCGCGCCGCCATCCGCGCGGTACGTGCGATCAGTTGCGTGCCGATCGCCTCACCGGCCGCCAGACGCACGAGCACGTCGGCCTCCCGGCCGCTCGCGATCACGGTGTTCGCGCCGCTGTGCGCCGCGCGCTTCGCCGCGAGGATCTTCGTCAGCATCCCGCCACGACCGAGGCTGGAGCCGGCGCCGCCGGCCATCGCCTCGAGTTCCGGCGCGCCTGCATTGGCTTCCGCAACGAGCGTCGCGTTCGGATCCTTGCGCGGATCGGCCGTGAACAGCCCCGACTGGTCGGTCAGAATGATCAGCGCATCGCCTTCGATCAGGTTTGCAACGAGCGCGCCGAGCGTATCGTTGTCGCCGAACTTGATTTCGTCGGTGACGACCGTGTCGTTCTCGTTGATGATCGGCACGACGCCAAGCCGCAACAGCGTCAGCATCGTCGAACGCGCATTCAGGTAACGCTCGCGGTCCGCCAGGTCGGCATGCGTCAGCAGGATCTGCGCGGTGCGGATGTCGTGCTCGGTGAAGCGGCTTTCATAGACCTGCGCGAGCCCCATCTGGCCGACTGCGGCGGCAGCCTGCAACTCGTCGATTTCCCGCGGTCGCTTGCTCCAGCCGAGCCGCTGCATCCCTTCGGCGATCGCGCCCGAACTGACGAGCACGACTTCCTTGCCCTGCGCGCGCAGTGCGGCGATCTGGGCCGCCCAACGGCCGATTGCCGCATGATCGAGCCCCTTGCCGTCGTTGGTCACGAGGCTGGAGCCCACCTTCACCACCAATCGCTTCGAATCCGCGATGATCGAACGCATCCTGCACTGTCTCCTGTATCTGCTGCCTTTCCGACCGGGCGCGATTGAACGTCGGCGCCGGGCGGCACGCCCGGCGCGTTCCGGAATCGCTCAGGCGTCGTCGCCCGGCGCTGCATCGCCCTTGGCAGGCGGCGCATCGCGGAAACGCACGTCTGCCGCGAGATCTTCCGCCTCCGCGGCGCGATGCGCGTCCGAATGTTCGGAGAGGTAGTCGTAAATCGCGTAGCACAGCGCTTCACACCCCTGGCCCGTCAGTGCCGAGATCTCGAACACGGGACCGTCCCACTCGAAGCGCTCGAGGAAATCCGCGACCCGCGCCTTGCGCTCGTCTTCCGGCACCATGTCGAGCTTGTTGAGCACGAGCCAGCGCGGCTTCTCGTAGAGCGCCTCGTCGTACTTGCGCAGCTCGCCGACGATCGCCGTCGCTTCCGCCACCGGATCGACGCTTTCGTCGAACGGCGCGAGATCGACCAGATGCAGCAGCACGCCGGTGCGCTGCAGGTGGCGCAGGAACTGATGGCCGAGGCCCGCGCCTTCAGCGGCGCCCTCGATCAACCCCGGGATGTCGGCGATCACGAAGCTCTTGCTCGGACCGACGCGCACCACGCCGAGATTCGGCGCAAGCGTCGTGAACGGATAGTCGGCAATCTTCGGCCGCGCGTTCGACACCGACGAGATGAACGTCGACTTGCCTGCGTTCGGCATGCCAAGCAGGCCGACATCGGCGAGCACCTTCAGCTCGAGCTTCAGCATGCGACGCTCGCCGGGCTTGCCGTCCGTCTTCTGGCGCGGCGCGCGGTTCGTGCTCGACTTGAAATGCAGGTTGCCGAGCCCGCCGGCGCCGCCCTGTGCAAGCATGACCTGCTGGTCGTGCTCGGTCAGGTCGGCGATCAGCTCGCCGGTATCCATGTCGCTGATCATCGTGCCGACCGGCATGCGCAGCGTGACATCGTCGCCGCCCTTGCCGTAGCAATCCGATCCGCGCCCGTTTTCGCCGTTGCGCGCCAGGTGCTTCTTCGCGTAACGGTAGTCGATCAGCGTGTTGATGTTGCGGTCGGCGATCGCGTATACGCTACCGCCCCGGCCGCCGTCGCCGCCGTCCGGCCCGCCGAACGGGACGAATTTCTCGCGGCGCATCGACGCACTGCCATCGCCTCCGTCTCCGGCGATGACTTCGATTCGTGCTTCGTCAATGAACTTCATTCGTCACTCCGCCCAGTATTTCCGCTATTGTGCCGCGCGCCGGCGCGCTTGAACAATCTGCCGTTCGGCCGATCGTACGCCGGTTGCGCGATGGCCGCCCGAACGCACACGCGCCCGGCGGCCAAATAAAAAAAGGCCCCGCGAAGACTGCGGGGCCTTTCGGCTACGAAGCCCGTGGGTGCCTGAACTTAGGCAGCCGCCGGGACAACGATGACCAGATGCTTCTTGTCCGCGCCCTTCGTCGCGAACTTGACGTGACCGTCGACCAGCGCGAACAGGGTGTGATCCTTGCCCATGCCGACGTTCTCGCCTGCGTGCATGCGCGTACCGCGCTGACGCACGATGATGCCGCCGGCATTGATTGCCTGGCCGCCGTACACTTTCACGCCGAGACGTTTCGACTCGGAGTCGCGGCCGTTCCGGGAAGAGCCGCCTGCCTTTTTGTGTGCCATCTGATTGCTCCTTTACCGAGGCGCTTACGCGTTGATCGCGTCGATGCGCAGCTCAGTGTAGTTCTGGCGGTGGCCGCCGTGCTTTTGGTAGTGCTTCCGGCGACGCATCTTGAAGATGGTGACCTTGGCATGACGACCGTGCGACACAACGGTGGCCTTGACGGAAGCCCCACTGACCAGCGGCGTACCGAACTTAATCGATTCGCCTTCGCCCACTGCGAGAACCTGGTCGAGCGTGATTTCAGCGTCAATGTCAGCCGGTATCTGTTCTACTTTGAGTTTTTCGCCAACGGCAACCTTGTACTGCTTGCCGCCGGTTTTTATGACCGCGTACATTGAGAACCTCACTCTGGATCCAATTTTTCCGCACACCACGCGCGGAAAACACGTGATTATACATGGGCTTAGCGCCCAAGTCAAAGCCGATCGCCGATTGCCGCGCGCGGGCCTCTACCGGACGGCCAAAATCGCGCCGCTGGTACGTCTGACAGACCGGCATATCGCGGATTCGACTTATAATCCGCGGCATCACCCAATTCCATCATCATGTCGTCGTCCACCGCCTCCCCCACCCTCAGCGCCGCCCATCTGCTCGCTCCGATCACCAGTGACATGGAGCAGGTGAATCGCGTTATCCGGCAAAGCCTCGCGTCCGATGTGCTGCTGATCAACCAGATCGCCGAGTACATCATCGGCGCGGGCGGCAAGCGGCTGCGGCCGGCATTGCTGCTGCTCGTCGCCGGCGCGCTCGGCGAGACGTCGCACCAGCGGCACGTGCTGGCCGCCGTCGTCGAGTTCATCCACACGGCCACGCTGCTGCATGACGACGTCGTCGACGAATCCGAGCTGCGCCGCGGCCGCCAGACCGCCAATGCGCTGTTCGGCAACGCGGCGAGCGTGCTGGTAGGCGACTACCTCTATTCGCGCTCGTTCGAGATGATGGTCGGCGTCGGCAAGATGCGCGTGATGGAGATCCTGTCGGAAGCGACGACGATCATTTCCGAAGGCGAGGTGCTGCAGCTCCTCAACATGCACGACGCGGACGTCGACGAAACGCGCTACATGCAGGTGATCCGTTACAAGACGGCCAAGCTGTTCGAGGCCTCGGCACGTCTGGGCGCGGTACTCGCGGGCGCCGATGCGCCGACCGAGGCGGCCGCCGCCGAATACGGCCGCCGGATCGGCACTGCATTCCAGATCATGGACGACTGGCTCGACTACGCGGGCACCGCCGAGGCAATGGGCAAGAATGCCGGCGACGACCTTCGCGAAGGCAAGCCGACGCTGCCGCTCATCTATCTGATCGAACGCGGCACGCCCGAACAGTCGGCGCTGGCACGCGAAGCGATCGAACAGGGCGGCACCGATCGCTTCGACACGATCTTCGAAGCAATCACGCGCTCGGGCGCACTGGATCACACGCTCGAATGCGCACGCCAGGAGGCGCAGGCGGCAGCCGCGGCGATTGCCGCGTTCCCGGACTCGATCTATAAGGAAAGCCTGCTCGGGCTGTGCTCATACTCGACGTCGCGGCAATCGTAAACACGCCGCGAACGCGACGCGATGCCTTGTCTCGAAAATTTTCTTCATCAAAGTATTCCCTTTTAGAAAAAACATCGTTATAGTTACGTTCTTGCTTGTGACGACGCGGCGATTCTTAACGAAGACGGCGAAGTCCAAAGAGCAAAAATCGGGGTGTAGCTTAGCCTGGTAGAGCGCTACGTTCGGGACGTAGAGGCCGGAGGTTCGAATCCTCTCACCCCGACCAGATTTTAAAAAACCGTGCACTTCGTGCACGGTTTTTTTTTACCCGGCCGCCGCTAGCTCCTCGTGTCGCGCACGACACATCGCGGTCGCCGGCCTCTGCTATATTTCTCCCATCCCAGTCCTTCACTGCCCTTCCAACGCGTGGACCAAATTCCCTTATGGGCGCAAATCGGCGCCGTCTTCCTGCTTCTCCTCTGTTCCAGCTTCTTTTCGATTTCCGAAACCGCGATGATGGCGCTCAACCGTCATCGGCTGAAGCATCTCGCCAGCCAGGGCGCACTCGGCGCGAAAACCACGCAAGGCCTGCTCACGCGCACTGACCTGCTGCTCAGCGTGATCCTGATCGGCAACAACCTGTTCAACACGATCATCCCGGTCCTGACGACGTCGCTCGCGCTGCATACGTTCGGCCGCAACAACCTCGCGCTGTCGATCGCGACCGGCATCGTCGCGTTCCTGATCATCGTGTTCGCCGAAATCGCGCCGAAGATCGTCGGCGCGACGTTCCCCGAACGCATCGCGCTGCCCGCGAGCCTCGTGATCGCGCCGCTGATGCGCGTGTTCAAGCCCGTCGTCTGGTTCGTCAACGCCCTCGCGAACGGCGTGCTGTGGGTGCTGCGCATCAACACGAAGAAGGGTCGCGACCAGCGAATGTCGGCCGACGAGCTGCGGGCCATCGTGCTCGAGTCGAGCAGTTTCATGCCGACCAAGCACCGCAGCATCCTGCTCAACCTGTTCGATCTCGAGAACATCACGGTCGACGACGTGATGGTGCCGCGCCGCCAGATCGAGTCGCTCAATTTCTACGCGCCGCTCGACGACGTCCTGCACCAGCTCGAAACCTGCTATCACAACCGGCTCGTCGTCTACGAAGGCGACATCGACAAGGTGCTCGGCGTGTTGCACGTCCGCAAGACGCTGACCGCGCTGCACAACCAGGAATTCGACCGCGAGACGCTGCGCGCGCTGCTCGCCGAGCCGTACTACGTGCCGTCCGGCACACCGGTGGTCCAGCAGCTCCAGTTTTTCCAGGAAACCCGCCAGCGGACCGCGCTCGTCGTCAACGAGTACGGCGAACTCGAAGGGCTCGTCACGCCCGAAGACATCATCGAGGAGCTGATCGGCGAATTCACGACGTCGATGCCGCGCAGCGAGCGCAAGGGCGGCTGGGACGAGAACGGCGAATGCATCGTCTCGGCGAGCATGCCGCTGCGCGAACTGAATCGCTGGTTGCATCTGAAGCTGCCGACCGACGGGCCGAAGACGCTGAACGGCCTGGTGCTCGAAATCCTCGAGGAAATTCCGGAAGACGACGTGTGCCTGAAAATCGGCGACGTGATGCTCGAGGTGATGCGCAGCGACGATCAGGCCGTGCGCACCGTCAAGCTCTTCAAGCCGCGCAGCTCGCGCACCGCACGCGCCACGTCGCGCTAGCCGAACGGCTGACTGCCGGCGCCGCCCGCGACGCGCGACCATCTGCTGGTCACGGTCAACAGGCGGCCAGCGAGCCGGCTCACATGCATTTCCCTCCTCCCGGGGCGCCGCTGCGCACGCAGCCGCCCGCCCACTCCGATGCGTCGCCTGCTGCCGCACCGCGCGCGCTCGACGCGGCCCAGCTCGACGATGCGCCGGCCGTGCGGCTGCTGACGGACACGCTTCACGCGGCGCGCGTACGCGATGCATCCGACATCCACGTCGAACCATTCGAAGCCAGCTGGCGCATCCGCCTGCGCATCGACGGCGTGCTGCACGAACATGCACGGCCGCCCCTTCATCTGCGCGACGCGCTCGTCACACGGATCAAGGTGCTCGCGCGCATGGACATCGCCGAGCGGCGGCTCCCGCAGGACGGCAGGCTGCGCATCGTGATCGACGGCGGTACACGCGGCGACTACCGGGTCAGCTCGCTGCCCACGTTGTTCGGTGAAAAGCTGGTGCTGCGGCGGCTCGAAACCATGCCGACCGACCTCACACTCGCCCGCCTCGGCTTCGACGCGCAGCAGGCGGCCGCGATGGAGGCCGCGATACGCGCCCCGCATGGCCTCGTACTCGTCACGGGTCCGACCGGCAGCGGCAAGACGCTGTCGCTCTACTGCGCGCTGCAGATGCTCGATCGCGACGCGCACAACGTCTGCACGGTCGAGGATCCCGCCGAGATCCAGCTCGACGGCATCAGCCAGGTCGGTGTCGCCGAAAAGGCCGGGCTCACGTTCGCGACGGCGCTACGCGCACTGCTGCGGCAGGATCCGGACATCATCATGGTCGGCGAGATTCGCGATGCGGAGACGGCCGACGTCGCGATCAAGGCCGCGCAGACCGGCCATCTCGTGCTGTCGACGCTGCACACGAACGACGCACCGGCCGCCGTCGCGCGACTGCTCGACATCGGTGTCGCGCCGTACAACCTCGCGGCCGCGCTGCACCTCGTCACCGCGCAACGCCTCGTCCGGAGGCTGTGCACCGCCTGCCGCGTGCACTCGGACGCACCGGCGCCCGTCCTGCGCGAAGCCGGCTGCGACCCGGCCGCCCTCGCAACCGGATGGCGGCCGTTCGTTGCGCGAGGCTGTCCGGCCTGTCACGGCATCGGCTATCGCGGCCGCGTCGGCCTGCATCAGACGATGCCGGTGTCGTCCGGGCTGGCGGAACGCATCGTCGCACGGGCGAGTGTTGGCGAGCTCGCGCAATGCGTGGCGGCCGAAGGCGTGCGCAGTCTGCGCGACGCGGCGCTTGCGCGCGTCCGTGACGGCACGACGAGCATCGCGGAAGCCCTCGCCGCGACATCTGCCGCATGAGCATGCACACGCCGCCGCGCGAAACCCGCTTCGCGTGGCGCGGCCGCCGTCGCGACGGCACATCGCGCCGCGGGACCGTCATTGCATTCGACGCCGCGGGCGCACGTGCCGCGCTCGCACGCGACGGCATCGCCGTACTGTCGCTCGATGTCCGCGGGGCGGCCCGGCCGCCCATGGCCAGCGCGCGGGACGTCACGCGCTTCACGCGCCAGCTCGCGAGCCTGCTGCAGGCCGGGTTGCCGCTCGCGCCGTCGCTCGAGATGCTCGCGCGTACGCGGCCACACGACGGCCTGCCGCGCATCGCAGCCGGGCTCGCTCGCGAGATCGTCGGCGGCCGGCGCTTCGCCGATGCACTCGCACGCTATCCCTCCCAGTTCGGCACGCTGTATCGCCAGCTGATCGAGGTCGGCGAAGCGTCCGGCTCGCTCGGCATCGTGCTGACGCGGGTCGCGGAACACCGCGAGCGCGCCGACGCGCAGTGGCGCAAGCTGCGGGCCGCGCTCGCGTACCCGGCGGCCGTCATCCTGTTCGGGCTCGCGATCTCGGCCGCGTTGATGGTGTGGGTGGTACCGACGTTCCGCCAGATTTTCGACGGGTTCGGCGCCGCACTGCCGGCGCCAACCCGCGCGCTGCTCGCGCTGTCCTCCGCACTGTCGGCATGGGGCGGTGGGCTCCTTGCCATTGCCGCGGCAGCCGGGCTGGCCGCGCATCACGCGCTGCGGCGCTCGGCACCGCTGCGCCACGCTGTCGCGCGGCAACTATTGCACGCGCCGCTCGCGGGTAGCGCGCTCAGCCGGTACGCGGCCGCACGCTGGTGCCGCTCGCTGGCGACGCTGCTCGGCGCCGGTGTGCCGCTCGCCGACGCCTTCGCCACGCTCGAGCGCACTGCCGGCCATCCGGTGTTCGAGCACGCCACTGCGCACATCGCAGCCCGCGTGCTGCGCGGCGCACGCCTCGCGGACGCCATGCAGTCGGCCGGATGCTTTCCGGACGACGTCGTGCAGCCGATCGCCGTCGCCGAGGAGACGGGTGCGCTCGACGTGATGCTCGCCGACATCGCGGCGCTGTGCGAACGCCAGCTCGACGCGCGTCTCGATGCACTCGCCGCGCTCGGCGAACCGCTGATCGTGATCGTACTGGGCGCACTCGTCGGCGGCCTCGTGATCGCGATGTACCTGCCCATCCTTCAGCTCGGCAACGTGGTGTAGCATCGCAACCGATTCTGTCGCCTTTTAGTCCGAACCTTGAGCCTCATGACGCCAGCGCCCCTGTACTCCGTTACCGATTCGCCCGAGAGCACGCTGCTCGCGCTGGCGATGCTGCCGCCCGCGCTGCAGTATGCGTTCGCGATCGTCGTCGGCCTGTGCGTCGGGAGCTTCCTGAACGTGGTCGTCCACCGGCTGCCCGTGATGATGCAGCGTGCGTGGCAGGCCGAGATCGATGAAGCGACCGGCAACGCGAGCGCCCCGCCCGACGACGGCTACCCGCCGCGCTACGATTTGTGGCGCCCGCGCAGCGCCTGCCCGCATTGCGGCCACGTGCTGCGCGCATGGGAAAACATCCCGCTCGTCAGCTTTCTGATGCTGCGCGGGCGCTGCCGGCGCTGCGGCCACGGGATCGGCATCGTATATCCGCTCGTCGAGCTCGCGTGCGCGCTGCTCGCCGCCGGCTCACTCGCGGTATTCGGCCCGACCGTCGCCGCGCTTGCCGCGTTCGCGCTGTGCGCCGCACTGCTCGCGATGAGCGCGATCGATATCCGGACGGGCTACCTCCCCGACTCGATGACGCTACCGCTCCTCTGGGCCGGGCTCGTGCTGAACCTCGGCGGCACGTTCACGTCGCTGCGCTCGGCGGTGATCGGGGCCATGGCCGGCTACCTGTTCCTGTGGGCAATCTACTGGCTGTTCAAATGGCTGCGCGGCATCGAGGGCATCGGTTTTGGCGACCTGAAGCTGCTCGCCGCGCTCGGCGCATGGATGGGCTGGGCCGCATTGCCGCAGGTCGTGCTGTTCGCCGCGGTGACGGGCGCGATCGTCGGGCTCATCGCGACCTGGCGCGGCCGCATGCGCTTCGAGGAGCCGATTCCGTTCGGCCCGTTCCTCGCGGCAGGCGGCGCCGCGACGCTGTTTTTCGGCACCCCGTTCTATTCGGCGCTCGGAGGCTGACATGTTCGCCATTGGACTCACCGGCGGCATCGGCAGCGGCAAGACGACCGTCGCCGACCTGTTCGGCGCCCGCGGCGCGTCACTGGTCGATACCGATCTGATTGCCCATCGCATCACCGCACCGGGCGGTCTCGCGATGCCGGCGATCGAACAGGCATTCGGCCGGGCCTTCGTTGCCGCCGACGGCTCGCTCGACCGTGCGAAGATGCGCGCACTGATCTTCAGCGACGACGCCGCGCTCCGGCGCCTTGAAGCGATCACGCATCCGCTGATCCGCGCGGAAACCGATCGCGAAGCCCGCGAAGCGCAGGGCCCGTACGTGATGTTCGTGGTGCCGCTGCTCGTCGAGTCAGGCAACTGGAAGGCGCGCAGCGACCGCGTGCTCGTCGTCGATTGCCCGGTCGACACGCAGATCGCACGCGTGATGCGGCGCAACGGCTTCACGCGCGAGCAGGTCGAAGCGATCATCGCGAAACAGGCCACGCGCGAAGCCCGTCTCGCGGCGGCCGACGACGTGATCGTCAACGACGCGACGACACCCGATACGCTCGCCGCACAGGTCGATGCACTGCACCAACGCTATCTCGGGTTTGCGGCCGCCGCGCGCTGAACCTCGTGCCCAATCGTGATGGTGTACGAAATTGGCGCGTTGCTAGGGTAGAGAGTGAGCATTAGAATGTCCTGCATTGTTTCAATCCCTACCCAAGAGGCGAGCGCGCTTGATTCTTTACGAGTATCCGTTCAACGAGCGAATTCGCACGCTGTTGCGCCTCGAAGATCTCTTCGAGCGCTTCGCGTTCTTTTTGGCTCAGGAGGACCCGCGTGAACACCACGTCGCGCTGACGACGCTGTTCGAAATCGCCGAGGTAACGGGCCGCGCGGACCTGAAATCGGATCTGATGAAGGAGCTCGAACGTCAGCGCCAGACGCTCGCCCCCTTTCGCGGCAATCCGGGCATCGAGCAGAACGCGCTCGAAGCCGTGCTCGGCGAAATCGAGCAGACGCTCGCGAACCTCGCGCAGATGCAGGGCAAGACCGGGCAGCACCTCGTCGACAACGAGTGGCTCGCCAGCATCCGCAGCCGTGCGGTGATTCCCGGCGGCACGTGCAAGTTCGACCTGCCGTCGTACTACGCATGGCAGCAGTGGCCCGCCGAGCAGCGGCGCCAGGACATCGCGAAGTGGATCCTGCCGATGCTGCCGCTGCGCGACGCGGTGACGATCGTGCTGCGGCTCGCGCGCGAATCGGGCCAGGCGTCGAAGGTCATGGCGATGCAGGGCAGCTACCAGCAGATGCTGTCCGGCCGCACCTACCAGCTGATGCAGGTGCGCGTGCCGCCGGAGTTGCGCGTCATTCCCGAAGCGAGCGCGAACAAATACATGCTGTGGGTACGGTTCACCATGCAGGACGGCGATGTGCGTCCGCGCGCGGTGGATATCGACGTGCCGTTCCATCTGACATTGTGCAATCTGTAACGGCCGCGGGCCGGATCGCTTTCGTATGACTACCGTTGTGAAATGCCCGTCGTGCGGCGCCGAAGTGCGCTGGACGCCCGAAAATCAGTTCCGCCCGTTCTGCTCGGCCCGCTGCAAGCAGCTCGACCTCGGCGCATGGGCCGCGGAAAAGTACCGGATCGGTGGATCCTCCGACGAGGGCCCCTCGTCGGAAGAAGACGGCACGGACGGCCGCCGCGACAGCTGAGCGGCGCACAGCACCGCCTGCTAGTGATATGGCCCGCCTTTCCGGCAGGCCATCATGGCGTCAGTTCGACGCGGCTTCCTTCTCGAGCAGTTCGAGCACCGGCAGCGCGGCCGGCAACAGCGGCGCGACGGCGACCGGCAGTTGCTGCCACACGAACGCCTGCCCTTCCTTGCTGTGCGGCTCGCCCGTCCAGCTCGTCACCTTGCAGAAATACAGCCGCACGTACGCATGCGGATAATCGTGCTCGAGCGTGTGCCAGCGGTGGCTGGCCGTGACTTCGATGCCGAGCTCCTCGTGCAGTTCGCGCGCAAGCGCGTCCTCGACGCTTTCACCGGCCTCCAGCTTGCCGCCCGGAAACTCCCAGTAGCCTTCATACGGCTTACCTTGCAGCCGCTGCGCGAGCAGGTAGCTTCCGTCCGGCTGCACCATCACGCCGACCGCGACTTCCGTCACCTTGCGGCCATCGGGCGCGCGCACCGCGCCTTGTGCGAGATCCGCGCTCATGCCTGCTCCTTGCGGCCCGACCAGTCACGCGCAAACTGCCACGCGACGCGTCCCGACCGCGAACCGCGCTCGAGCGCCCACACGAGCGCATCGCCGCGTGCGGATTCGATTTCCGCATCCGGGCAGCCGAAATGACGCAGCCAGTGCCCGACGATGTCGAGGTAGTCGTCCTGCTTGAACGGATAGAAGCTGACCCACAGGCCGAAACGCTCCGACAGCGAGATCTTTTCCTCGACGACTTCGCCGGGGTGAATCTCGCCATCCGGAAGATGCTTGTACGACTCGTTGTCGCTCATGTACTCGGGCAGCAGATGGCGGCGGTTCGACGTCGCGTAGATCAGCACGTTGTCCGACTGCGCGGCGATCGAGCCGTCGAGCGCGACCTTCAGCGCCTTGTAGCCCGACTCGCCCTCCTCGAACGACAGGTCGTCGCAAAACACGATGAATCGCTCGGGACGCTGCGAGATCAGGTCGACGATGTCGCCGAGATCGTGCAGGTCGTCCTTGTCGACTTCGATCAGGCGCAGGCCGTCGTTCGCATACGCGTTCAGGCACGCCTTGATCAGCGACGATTTGCCGGTACCGCGCGCGCCGGTCAGCAGCACGTTGTTGGCCGGCTTCTGCTGCACGAACTGCCGCGTGTTCTGTTCGATCAGCCCTTTCTGGCGATCGATGTTGTGCAGGTCACCGAGCGTGATCGACGACACGGCCGGCACCGGCTGCAGATAGCCGCGCCCCTGGCGCTTGCGCCAGCGGAACGCATGCGCGGCATTCCAGTCGACCGCGGCCGGCGCGGGCGGCAGCATCCCCTCGAGACGGCCGAGCAGCGCTTCGGCGCGCGTCAGAAACTGTTCAAGCTTGTCCATGTCGTTCGAACGCTCCCGATCAGGAGCGGTAATCCGCGTTGATGCTCACGTAGTCATGCGACAGGTCGCACGTCCAGATGGTGGCCTGCGCGTCGCCGCGGCCGAGCAGCACGCGAATCGTGATTTCGCTCTGCTTCATCACGCGCTGGCCGTCTTCTTCCTGGTAAGCCGGGTTGCGGCCGCCCGCCTTCGCGACGAGCACGTCGTCGAGATAGAGGTCGATCTTGTCGACGTCCAGATCCGCGACACCTGCGTAGCCGATCGCCGCGAGAATCCGGCCGAGGTTGGGGTCGGATGCATAGAACGCCGTCTTCACGAGCGGCGAATGGCCGATCGCATAAGCGATCTGGCGGCATTCCGCGACGTTCTTGCCGCCTTCGACGTGCACCGTCATGAATTTCGTCGCGCCTTCGCCATCGCGCACGATCAATTGCGACAGCACCTGCGCAACTTCCGTCACCGCATCGCGCAGCGCCGCGTAGGCCGGCGAATCGGTCGACGTGATCGCCGGCAGCGTGCTCTTGCCCGACGCGATCAGGATGAACGAGTCGTTCGTCGACGTGTCGCCGTCGATCGTGATGCAGTTGAACGAGCGATCCGCGACTTCCTTTACGAGCGTGTCGAGCACCGGCTGCGCGACGTTCGCGTCGAACGCGAGGAAGCCGAGCATCGTCGCCATGTTCGGCTTGATCATGCCCGCGCCCTTGCTGATGCCCGTCAACGTGACCGTATGGCCGTCGATCGTCACCTGGCGCGACGTGGCCTTCGGCAGCGTGTCCGTCGTCATGATCGCCTGCGCGGCGTCGAACCAGTTCGCGGCCTTGCGGTTCGCGAGCGCGGCCGGCAGGCCGGCCTTCAGGCGATCGATCGGCAGCGGCTCGAGGATCACGCCGGTCGAGAACGGCAGCACCTGCGCCGGCTCGATGCCCGCGAGGCGCGCGAGTTCCGTGCAGGTTTCGCGTGCGTTCACGAGGCCCGGCTCGCCGGTGCCCGCGTTCGCATTGCCCGTATTCACCACGAGCGCGCGAATGCCCGCGCCGCCCGCGCGCACCTTCGCCAGATGCTCGCGGCAGACGGTGACCGGCGCTGCGCAGAAACGGTTTTCGGTGAACACGCCCGCGACCGTCGCGCCTTCGTCGACGGAGATGACCAGCACGTCCTTGCGATTCGGCTTGCGGATGTTCGCTTCCGCCCAGCCGAGCGTGACGCCGGCGACGGGATGCAGTTGGGCGGGATCGATCGACGGAAAATTGACAGCCATGGGGCACACCTGCCGGATGGAAAATGCCGGCATGCGCCGGCATCGATTGGAAGAACCAGCGGCCGCACGCGCGGGCCGCCGCAACTCACATCACTCACGCGAAGCTGCGAATGACGCGGCACGCGCGATGCGCGCCGCCGTCGATCATGACAGCTTCCCGTGACATTGCTTGTACTTCTTGCCGCTGCCGCACGGGCACGGGTCGTTGCGGCCGACCCTCGGCATTTCGCCGCCGGGGCCGCTGTGCGTCATCGCGCTACCGACCATGTCGGCTGTCGCCGTGGCCGCCACGGCAGCCGCGACGTTGGCCACCGGCGCACCGGCTTCCGCGTAATCGGCGTGCTGGTACTCGACGTTCTCGAGATGACCGCCACGCTCTTCGATCTGCTCGGCGGCCTGCTCGAGCTGTTCCGGCGACTGGATCTGCACGTTCATCACGACGCGCGTGACTTCCTGCTTGATCGCTTCGAGCATCGCGGCGAACAGTTCGAACGCTTCGCGCTTGTATTCCTGCTTCGGATTCTTCTGCGCATAGCCGCGCAGATGGATGCCCTGGCGCAGGTGGTCGAGCGCCGCGAGATGCTCGCGCCACAGGCGGTCGACCGTCTGCAGCATCACCGAGCGCTCGAACGCACTGAACGATTCGCGGCCGACCATCGCGACCTTCGCCTCGTACTGCTCGTCGGCGGCCGTCATCACCGCGTCGAGGATCTCCTCGGCCGTGATCGACGAGGACTCGTTCACCATTTCCTGGATCGCGAGGTCGAGCTGCCAGTCGTTGCGCAGCGCTTCCTCGAGCTCGGGCACGTCCCACTGCTCTTCGATGCTGCCTTCCGGCACGAACTGGCGGACGACTTCGGTAACGACGCCGTGACGCATCGCGGTGATCGTCTCGGTGATGTCGTGCGCTTCGAGCAACTCGTTACGCTGCTGGTAGATCACCTTGCGCTGGTCGTTCGACACGTCGTCGTATTCGAGCAGCTGCTTGCGGATGTCGAAGTTGCGCGCTTCGACCTTGCGCTGCGCGGACTCGATCGAGCGCGTGACGATGCCCGCCTCGATCGCCTCGCCTTCCGGCATCTTCAGGCGGTCCATGATCGAACGCACGCGGTCGCCCGCGAAGATGCGCAGCAGCGGATCGTCGAGCGACAGGTAGAAGCGCGACGAGCCCGGATCGCCCTGGCGGCCCGCACGGCCGCGCAACTGGTTGTCGATCCGGCGCGATTCGTGGCGCTCGGTGCCGATGATGTGCAGGCCGCCCGCGGCCTTCACCTGCTCGTGCAGCGTTTCCCATTCGTCGTGCAGCTGCTGGATGCGGCGCGCCTTCTCGTCGGCCGGGATCGCTTCGTCGGCCTCGATGAATGCGGCCTGCTTCTCGGCATTGCCGCCGAGCACGATGTCGGTACCGCGGCCGGCCATGTTGGTTGCGATCGTGACGCGCTTCGGGCGGCCGGCTTCCGCGACGATCGCCGCTTCGCGCTCGTGCTGCTTCGCGTTCAGCACCTCGTGCGGCAACCCCGCCTGCTTCAGCAGGTGCGACAGCAGCTCCGAGTTCTCGATCGACGTCGTGCCGACCAGCACCGGCTGACCGCGTTCGTAGCATTCGCGGATGTCGCGGATCACCGCGTCATAGCGCTCCTTGGCCGTCTTGTAGATCTGGTCCTGCTTGTCGATCCGCTTCGGCGGACGGTTGGTCGGGATCACGACCGTCTCGAGGCCGTAGATCTCGTTGAATTCGTACGCTTCGGTGTCGGCGGTACCGGTCATGCCGGCCAGCTTCGCGTACATCCGGAAGTAGTTCTGGAACGTGATCGACGCGAGCGTCTGGTTCTCGCTCTGGATCTTCACGTGCTCCTTCGCCTCGACCGCCTGGTGCAGGCCGTCGGACCAGCGGCGGCCGGCCATCAGGCGGCCCGTGAATTCGTCGACGATGACCACTTCGCCGTTCTGCACGACGTAGTGCTGATCCTTGTGGAACAGCGTGTGCGCGCGCAGCGCCGCGTACACGTGGTGCATCAGCGTGATGTTCTGCGGTGCGTACAGGCTCTCGCCCTCGCCGATCAGGCCCCATTCTGCGAGCAGGCGCTCGGCCTTCTCGTGGCCCGATTCCGTCAGGAACACCTGGCGCGCCTTCTCGTCGAGCGTGTAGTCGCCCGGCTTCTCGACGCCCGTGCCGTCGGCCTTCTCTTCGCCGATCTGGCGCTCGAGCAGCGGCGGCAGTGCGTTCATCCGCACGTACAGCTCGGTGTGATCCTCGGCCTGGCCCGAAATGATCAGCGGCGTACGCGCCTCGTCGATCAGGATCGAGTCCACTTCGTCGACGACCGCGAAATTCAGGGCCCGCTGCACGCGCGCGTCGGTCTCGTAGACCATGTTGTCGCGCAGGTAGTCGAAGCCGAATTCGTTGTTCGTGCCGTACGTGATGTCCGCCGCGTAGGCCTGCTGCTTCTGGTCGTGCTCCATGCCGGACAGGTTGATGCCGACCGACAGACCGAGGAAGTTGTAGAGGCGCGCCATCCATTCGGCGTCGCGCTGTGCGAGGTAATCGTTGACGGTCACCACGTGCACGCCGCGGCCTGCCAGCGCGTTCAGGTACACGGGCAGCGTCGCGACGAGCGTCTTGCCCTCGCCGGTGCGCATTTCCGCGATCTTGCCGTAGTGGAGCACCATGCCGCCGATCATCTGCACGTCGAAGTGCCGCATCTTCAGCACGCGACGGCTGGCCTCGCGGCAGACCGCGAAGGCCTCGGGCAGCAGCTTGTCGAGCGACTCGCCGGCCGCGACCCGCTGGCGGAATTCGTCCGTCTTGCCGCGCAACTGGTCGTCCGTCAGCTTCTCGATCTGCGTTTCGAGCGCATTGATCGTCGTGACGGTCTTTTGGTATTGCTTGACGAGCCGCTGGTTGCGGCTGCCAAAAATTTTCTGGAGAAAACCGGTTGTCATCGGATCGGATCCTGCGTCGCAGCACCGGCGCCCGGCGCGTGTTGCGCGCCCCGGCGCCCGAGCCTCGGCGGCTTAGCGAATTAGTGGACTCAAACGATGAATTTTAGCACGCGGGGAAGCGTGCGCCCGTGTCTCGGCCGGACGGACACTGCGCGCAGACCGCCGGGCCGTCGGGGCGAAAGCCGCCCGTGCACGGGCCCGCACGGGTACAATCGGCGTCAACGTCCGCGCGCGTGCGCGCCCGAAGAATGTCTCGATGAACCGATTTTCCAAGCGTTTCGGCCCGCTCGCCCCGTATCGCCCGCAACCCGTGTCCGAAGTGCTCGGCCGCACCGACGCGTTCGCGGCGCTGCGCGCCGGCGTCGAACAGATCGCATCGCTGCAGCGCGATCTTGCCGCGCTCCTGCCCGACTATCTGGCGAACCATATCGAGCCCGGCTTCGTGAAGGATGGCACCCTGACCCTCTTTGCTGCGCACAACGCGTTGGCCGCTCGTCTGCGACAGGTCGAACCGCGGTTGCTCGGCGATCTGCAAAAACGCGGCTGGCCGGTCTCGACGCTACGCGTACGCGTACGCCCGAAGGATGCGCCGGAGCCGCCCCACGTGAAGCAGGCGCGGATGACGTCGGTCGGCGCGGCCGCGTTGCGCGACCTGGCAGATCATCTCGAACCGTCACCGCTGCAGGACGCGCTCGCGCGGATGGCGGCCCGGCATGGCGCTAAACCACGCTGACGGCACGCCCCGCAGCCGGCCAATAAAAAAGCAGCCCGAAGGCTGCTTTTTTATTGCTTGCGTCGAACGCAGATCAGGCGAAGGCCGTCTGCATGTCGAACGCGAAGCCTTTCGGTGCGGCTTGCGGATCGTCGAACGTGACGATCTCGTACGCATCTTCGTTCGCGAGCAGTTCGCGGAGCAGCGCGTTGTTCAGCCCGTGGCCCGACTTGTACGCCGTATACGACGCCAGCAGCGGATGGCCGATCACGTACAGGTCGCCGATCGCGTCGAGCATCTTGTGCTTCACGAACTCGTCGTCGTAGCGCAACCCGTCGTTGTTCAGGATGCGGTACTCGTCGAGCACGATCGCGTTTTCCATGCTGCCGCCACGGGCGAGACCCATCTCGCGCAGCATCTCGGCTTCATGTGCGAAGCCGAACGTGCGTGCACGCGCAATCTCGCGCACGTACGACGTATTCGCGAAATCGACCTCGAGCTCCTGGCCGGTCTTGTCGACGGCCGGGTGACGGAAGTCGATCGAGAATTTCAGCTTGAAACCGAAGTACGGATCGAGACGCGCGAACTTGTCGCCATCACGGATTTCGACCGTCTTCTTCACCTTGACGAAGCGCTTCGGCGCGTTCTGCTCCTCGATCCCGGCGGACTGGATCAGGAACACGAAGGTCGCCGCGCTGCCGTCCATGATCGGGATTTCCTCGGCTGTCACGTCGACATAGAGGTTGTCGATACCGAGGCCGGCACATGCCGACATCAGGTGCTCGACGGTCGACACGCGCACGCCATCCTTCTGCAACACCGACGCGAGCCGCGTATCGCCGATCGACGTCGCCGCGGCGGGAATGTCGACGGGCGTGGGAAGGTCGACGCGCGAGAAGACGATGCCCGTGCCGGGTGCGGCAGGACGGAGCGTCAGCTCGATCTTGCGGCCCGAGTGGACACCGATACCCACGGTCTTCACGATGGATTTGATGGTGCGCTGCTTCAGCATGATGTTCTTCGTCGTGATTGAAGATATCAATCAGGAGTTATATTCGATAGGGGAGATTATAGCGTAATTCCCTATTCAGCGTCGTTTGAAACTGCGTATCAATCTGTTTCGACTGTTTACCCGCGCCGATACGGGACGGGCCGATGCCCGGAACGGAGGCGTTTCCGGTCATCAGCCCGTGTTACAACTGCCCTGAGGCCGGTGAGCAGCGTTGCCGGAAGGCAACGGCGCACCGCACGATCAGGACGTCAACGTCGCGAGAACACTCGCCGCATCGCTCACTTCGAATTTGCCCGGCGCCTCGACGGCCAGCGTCTTGACCACACCGCCGTCAATCACCATCGCGTAGCGCAGGGAACGAATTCCCATGCCACGCGCGGACAGATCCTGCGTCAGCCCCAGCGCATGAGTGAAAGCCGCGCTACCGTCCGCCATCATGCGCACCTTGCCCGCGGTGTGCAGATCACGTCCCCATGCGCCCATCACGAATGCGTCGTTGACGGACACGCACCAGATCTCGTCGATGCCCGCCGCGCGCAATTGCTCGGCGTGTTCGACATAGCCCGGCACATGCTGCGCCGAGCAGGTCGGCGTGAAAGCGCCCGGCAATCCGAAGATCACCACCCGCTTTCCCGCAACCTGGTCGCGCACGCTGTAGGCATTCGGCCCCAGCGTGCACCCTTCGCGCGCGTCGTCGATGTACTCGAACAATTGCGCGTCGGGCAGCGCGTCGCCCACTTGAATCATGGCTGGTCCCTCATAGCGATACGGTTTTTCAGCGTGTCGCGGACAGCACGGTCCATCCCGCCCCGCTCGAGCGGAGAGGGCACGTTTCCCGGCCCGGCGTCGCAGCCGACGCGGCCTGTCGTGGTCCGTAGCATCCGTCACGCCGGCGATACCGCGGCAGATTCGCCGCGGCTTCGCCTGTGTTTGCGTCAGTCAGCCTGCTTGCGCAGGAAAGCCGGGATGTCGTACGTGTCGACACCCTTCTCCTGCAGCGCCTGCACGTGCGATGCCGCGGTTTCGCGCGAATTGCGCCACACCGCCGGCGTGTCGAGCGCGCCGTAGTCTGCCGTGCTGACGTGATGCGTCGGCGCATAACCGTGCGATACCGCGCTGACCGGCTGGTTGTCCGTACCCGTGCGCAGCAGCGTCATCGGTGCCGATTGCTGCTTCTTCGCCGCACGGCCCAGACCCGTTGCCACGACCGTCACGCGCAGCGCATCGCCCATTGCGTCGTCGTACACCGCACCGAAGATCACCGTCGCATCTTCCGCCGCGTAGCTCTTGATCGTGTTCATCACTTCGCGCGTTTCCGACAGACGCAGCGAACGGCTCGACGTGATGTTGACCAGTACGCCGCGCGCGCCCGACAGATCGACGCCTTCGAGCAGCGGGCTCGCCACGGCCTGTTCCGCCGCGAGGCGTGCGCGATCGACGCCGGCGACCGTCGCCGTGCCCATCATCGCCTTGCCCTGCTCACCCATCACCGTCTTCACGTCTTCGAAGTCGACGTTCACGAGGCCATCGACATTGATGATTTCAGCGATGCCTGCGACCGCGTTGTTCAACACGTCGTCCGCGCACTGGAAGCACTTGTCCATCTCGGCGTCGTCGCCCATCACGTCGAACAGCTTGTCGTTCAGCACGACGATCAGCGAGTCGACGTGATCCTCCAGTTGCTGCGAACCGGCTTCAGCGACGCGCATGCGCTTGCCGCCTTCGAATTCGAACGGCTTGCTGACGACACCCACCGTCAGGATGCCCATCTCCTTCGCGATCTGCGCGACCACCGGTGCCGCGCCCGTGCCCGTGCCGCCACCCATGCCGGCCGTGATGAACACCATGTGCGCGCCGCGCAGTGCGTCGGCGATGCGCTCACGCGCTTCTTCCGCTGCCGCACGGCCCATTTCCGGCTTCGCACCGGCGCCCAGGCCCGTGTTGCCGAGCTGGATCACCGACGACGCGCGCGAACGCGACAGCGCCTGCGCATCCGTGTTCATCACGATGAAGTCGACGCCCTGCACGCCGCGGTTGATCATGTGCTGGACGGCATTGCCGCCAGCGCCGCCAACGCCGACCACCTTGATGATGGTGCCGTTGGTCTCGGTTTCCAGCATTTCGAATTCCATTGTTGCCTCCGTCAAGAGAATGACTGCTACTCGGCCGTTATTCGGCAGGAGATCGGGCAACCCCCTGTCGCGCGCCAGCCGCCGGCACCAGCGCGAATTTCGATTCGGTATGTCAGAAGTTGCTCAGGAACCATTCCTTCATCCGCGAGAACACCTGTCCCGCGTTGCCGGACTGCACGGCGACCTTGCGGCCGCGCATGCGCTGGGCACTGCCTTCGACGAGCAGCCCCATCGCCGTCGAGTAGCGCGGATTGCGCACGACGTCGGAAAGGCCGCCTGCATACTCCGGCGCGCCGATGCGCACCGGTTTCAGGAAAATGTCTTCGCCGAGCTCGACCATGCCGGGCATCATCGACGCACCGCCGGTAATGACCACGCCGGAGCTCAGGAGTTCTTCGTAACCGGATTCGCGCACGACCTGCTGCACGAGCGAGAACAGCTCCTCGACGCGCGGCTCGATCACGGCTGCCAGCGCCTGGCGCGACAGCGTGCGCGGGCCGCGTTCGCCGAGGCCCGGCACTTCGACCATTTCGTCCGGATCGGCCAGCGCCTGCTTCGCGATCCCGTAGCCGACCTTGATGTCTTCCGCATCCGGCGTCGGCGTGCGCAGCGCCATCGCGATGTCGCTCGTGATCTGGTCGCCGGCGATCGGAATCACCGCGGTGTGGCGGATCGCACCTTCGGCGAAGATCGCGATGTCCGTCGTGCCGCCGCCGATGTCGACCAGCACCACGCCGAGATCCTTCTCGTCTTCCGTCAGCACGGCCAGCGACGAGGCGAGCGGCTGCAGGATCAGGTCGTTCACTTCGAGCCCGCAGCGGCGCACGCACTTGACGATGTTCTGCGCGGCACTCACCGCGCCCGTCACGATATGCACCTTCACTTCCAGCCGGATGCCGCTCATGCCGATCGGCTCGCGCACGTCTTCCTGGCCGTCGATGATGAATTCCTGCGTGAGGATGTGCAGCACCTGCTGGTCGGTCGGGATGTTGATCGCCTTCGCGGTCTCGATCACGCGCGCGACGTCGGTCTGCGTGACTTCCTTGTCCTTGATCGCGACCATCCCGCTCGAGTTGAAGCTGCGGATGTGGCTGCCCGCGATCCCCGTGAACACGTTGGTGATCTTGCAGTCGGCCATCAGCTCGGCTTCCTCGAGCGCGCGCTGGATCGACTGCACGGTGGCCTCGATGTTGACCACCACACCTTTCTTCAGACCCTTCGACTCGCTCTGGCCGAGGCCGATCACCTCGTAGTGGCCTTCGCCCTTCAGCTCGGCGACGATGGCCACCACCTTCGACGTGCCGATGTCGAGGGAAACCAGCAGATCCTTGTAGTCTTTGCTCATAAAGTGCTCTTGCGTGTGATCTCTCGTTACTTCTTGCGCTTGTCGGTATCGGTCAGGAACCGCATGCCTGCCGCGCGAATCGCGAATCCGTTCGGATAGCGCAGGTCCGCGTACTCGATGTCGTTGCCCCAGCGTTCCGTGACGGCCGGCCATGCGGCGACCAGGCGCTGGCTCCGGTCATGCAGCGACTCGCTGTTGCGTTCCTTGCCCAGCTCGACCTGCATGCCGTTCGACAGCTTCACCGTCCACGCGTACCGCGCCGACAGCGTCACTTCTTCCGGCGCCGCCTTCAGCGGCGCAAACCATTTCCCGAAGTCGCGATACCGCGTGACGACTTCCTTCGCACTGCCCTCCGGGCCGTCGAACGCCGGCAGTTCCTGCTCCAGCTCGCCCTGGTTCGCGGTGAACAGCTCGCCATCGACGCTCACGAGCTGGTCGCTGCCCCAGGTCCCGAGCGGTTTGTACTCCTCGAGCGTGACAGCCAGCGCATTCGGCCACACCCGGCGCACGCTCGCATGGCGCACCCAGGGCATCTGCTCGAACGCGGCGCGTGCGGCGTCGAGATCGACCGTGAAGAAATTGCCCTTCAGCCGGCCGACCACGCCCGCGCGCACCGTCGGTGAATTAATGTGCTCGGTGTCGCCGTCGATCCGGATTTCCCGCAGCGCGAACGTCGGGCGCTGGATCAGCCAGTAGCAACCGGCCGCCGCCAACACGAGCAGCAGCAGCGCATACAGCGCGCTGGCGGCAAGGTTGAGTTGGCGAACGTTGTTCCACATACGTCGTTCCGTTCCTGCGTCAGTCGTTGAGCGTGAGCGACAGCACCTTCACGACCAGCTCCGAATAGCTGATGCCGACCGCGCGCGCGGCCTTCGGCGGCAGCGAGTGGTCGGTCATGCCCGGCGCGGTGTTCACTTCCAGGAAGTACGCGTTGCCGTCGGCGTCGAGCATGAAATCCGCGCGACCCCAGTCGGTGCAGCCGAGCACGTCGAACGCCCGGCGCGCGACGCGCTTGAGCTCCGCTTCCTTGTCGGCGGGCAGCCCGCACGGAATCAGGTATTGCGTGTCGTCGGCGACGTACTTCGCGTGATAGTCGTAGAACTCGCCGGCCGGTACGATCTTGATCACCGGCAGGTCGAGATCGCCGGCGATGCAGGCGGTGTACTCGCCGCCGCCCTCGATGCTCTTCTCGACGATCACGATCGGGTCATGCTTGGCGGCTTCCACGAGCGCGGCCGGCAGCGCGTCGGCCGTCTTCACCTTCAGCACCGCCACGCTCGAGCCCTCGCTCGCCGGCTTCACGAACAGCGGCAGGCCGAGCTTCGCGACGATGTCCGTCGCGCGCGCCGCGAGGTCGTCGCCGCGCAGCACCGTCTCGAACGGCGGCGTCGGCACGCCCGTCTGCTGCCACACGAGCTTCGTGCGGAACTTGTCGAGGCCGAGCGCCGACCCGAGCACGCCGCTGCCCGTGTAGCGAATGCCGTAGAAATCGAGCGCGCCCTGGATCTGGCCGTTCTCACCGTAGCCGCCGTGGAGTGCGTTGAACGCGCGCACGAAGCCTTCATCCTTCAGCGCCGCCAGCGGACGCTCGGCCGGGTCAAACGGGTGCGCGTCGATGCCCGCGTCGCGCAGGCCCTGCAGCACGAGCTTGCCCGACGTGAGCGACACCTCGCGCTCCGAGGACTCGCCGCCGAACAACACCGCCACCTTGCCGAAACGTTTCGGATCAATCCCGCTCATGTCATGCCTTCTGTTGAGTGTGCTGCGCAACCTTCGCCGGCACGCCGCCGATCGAACCCGCGCCCATCGTGATCACCACGTCGCCGTTCTGCGCGACCTTCGCCAATGCGTCCGGCACGTCGTCGACCGTCGCGACGAACACCGGGTCAACCTTCCCCACCGCGCGCAGCGCACGCGACAGCGCGTCGCCATTGGCGGTCGAGATCGCCGCCTCGCCCGCCGCGTAGACTTCGGTCAGCACCAGCGCGTCGACCGTCGACAGCACGTTGACGAAATCGTCGAAGCAGTCGCGGGTGCGCGTGTAACGGTGCGGCTGGAACGCCAGCACGAGGCGGCGCCCCGGGAACGCGCCGCGCGCGGCCGCGATCGTCGCGGCCATCTCGACCGGGTGATGGCCGTAGTCGTCGATCAGCGTGTACTGGCCGCCGTCCGCGGTCGGCACCTCGCCGTAACGCTGGAAGCGCCGGCCGACGCCGTTGAATTCCGCCAGCGCCAGCTGGATCGCGTCGTCCGACACGCCAAGATCGGTCGCGATCGCGATCGCCGCGAGCGCGTTCTGCACGTTGTGCAGGCCCGGCATGTTCAGCACGACCGCGAGCGGCGCGCGCCCTTCGCGGATCACCGTGAAATGCATGCGGCCGTCGCGTGCATCGATGTCTTCGGCGCGCACCTGCGCGTCCGGCGACAGCCCGTAGCGCACGACCGGCTTCGAAATGAACGGGATGATCTGCCGCACGTTCGGATCGTCGACGCACACGACCGCGCTGCCGTAGAACGGCAGGCGCTGCGTGAATTCGATGAACGCCTGCTTGAGCCGCGCGAAATCGTGGCCGTAGGTGTCCATGTGGTCGGCGTCGATGTTCGTGATGACTTCGATCACCGGATACAGGTTCAGGAACGACGCGTCCGACTCGTCGGCCTCGGCGACGATGAAGTCGCCCGTGCCGAGCCGCGCGTTCGCGCCGGCGCTGATCAGGCGCCCGCCGATCACGAAGGTTGGATCGAGCCCGCCCGCCGCGAGCACGCTCGCGACGAGGCTCGTCGTCGTGGTCTTGCCGTGGGTGCCGGCGATCGCGATGCCCTGCTTCAGGCGCATCAGCTCCGCCAGCATCACCGCACGCTGCACGATCGGCACGCGCTTCGCGCGCGCGGCCAGCACTTCCGGGTTGTCCGAACGCACGGCCGTCGACACGACGACCGCGTTCGCGCCCTCGATGTTCGCCGCGTCGTGGCCGATCGCGATCCGCGCGCCGAGCGCCTGGAGACGATCGGTCACCGCGTTGCGTGACAGGTCCGAGCCGCTGACCTCGTAACCGAGGTTGACGAGCACTTCGGCGATGCCGCTCATGCCCGCGCCGCCGATCCCGACGAAATGAATGTGTTTGACGATGTGTTTCATGTCAGCCTCCGCCGGGCCGCCCCAAATCCCGATGGACAGGCTTTATGGGGGGGCTGCGCCCCCCCAAGCGAACGAAGTGAGCGTCGGGGTTGTTTCATTTAAGTGGTTCCAGGTTCGCGCCGGCCGCCTTCGCGCACACGCGCGCGACTTCGTCGGTGGCCTCGGGCTTCGCCAGCGAGCGCGAACGTTCCGCCATGTCCGCGAGCGATGCCCGCGACTGGCCGCGCAGCCAGTCGGCAAGCAATTCCGCCGACAGGTCGCGTTGTTGCACCAGCACGGCCGCGCCCGCATCGGCAAGGAACGCGGCGTTGCTCGTCTGGTGATCGTCGACCGCGTACGGGAACGGCACGAACAGCGCCGCCACGCCCACCGCCGCGATCTCCGACACCGTCATCGCCCCTGACCGGCAGATCACGAGATCCGCCGCCGCATACGCGGCCGCCATGTCGTCGATGAAGGGCACGAGCCGCACGTCCTCGCCGGCCGCGAAACCGGCCGCTTCGTAATTCGCCTTCAATGCTTCGATGTGCTTCGCGCCGGCCTGGTGCACGATGCGCGGGCGTCCGCCCGGCGCCAGCATCGCCAGCGCGCGCGGCACGACTTCATTCAGCGCGGCCGCCCCGAGGCTGCCGCCGACGACCAGCACGTTCAGCGGGCCGCTGCGCGATGCATAGCGTGCTTTGGGCGCTTGCGTGCCGGCAAGTTCCGCGCGAATCGGGTTACCCGTCCATTCCGCGTGCGGCAGCGCGCCGGGGAACGCGACGAGCACGCGCTTCGCGAATTTCGCGAGCACCTTGTTCGTCAGGCCCGCGATCGAATTCTGTTCATGCAGCACGAGCGGACGGCCCGACAGCGCGGTCATCACGCCCGCCGGGAACGTGATGTAGCCGCCCATCCCGAGCACGACGTCGGGCCGCACGCGGCGCAGCGCGGCGAGGCTTTGCCCGCATGCGCGCAGCAGGTTGAACGGCAGCGTCAACTTGGTCTTCAAACCCTTGCCGCGCAGCCCGCCGAACCGCACGTACTCCATCGGAATGCCGTGCTTCGGCACGAGCGTCGCTTCCATCCCGGCCGGATTGCCGAGCCACACGACGCGCCAGCCCGCCGCTTCCATCCGGTGCGCGACCGCGAGCCCCGGGAACACGTGGCCGCCGGTGCCGCCTGCCATCACCATCAGCGTGCGTTGCGACGCGGTCATACCTTCCCTCCCCGCATCAGCAAGAATGAACGAATGTTTTGGCTACGGCCGCTTCGCTTAACTTCGCGCGCTCCGCGCACGAAGTTAGCCTTCACCGAAATCGCGTACTGACGCGGGGAGGTCATACCTTCCCTCCCCGCATCAGTACGCGATTTTCATAGTCCACCCGCAGCAGCACCGCGAGCGCGACGCAGTTCAGCAAAATGCCCGAGCCGCCGTAGCTCACGAGCGGCAGCGTCAGGCCCTTGGTCGGCAGCAGCCCGAGGTTCACGCCCATGTTGATGAAGGTCTGCGCGCCGAACCAGATACCGATACCCTTCGCCATCAGGCCCGCGAACGTGCGATCGAGCGCGAGCGCCTGGCGGCCGATCTCGAACGCGCGGCGCACGATCCAGTAAAACAGCAGGATCACGACCAGCACGCCGACGAAACCGAGCTCCTCGCCGATCACCGCGAGGATGAAGTCGGTATGCGCTTCCGGCAGGTAGTTCAGCTTCTCGACGCTGCCGCCGAGGCCGACGCCGAACCACTCGCCGCGGCCGAACGCGATCAGCGAATGCGTGAGCTGGTACGCCTTGCCCTGCGCGTAGCGCTCGTCCCACGGATCGAGGTACGCGAAGATCCGCTCGCGACGCCACGGCGACAGCCACACCAGCATCGTGAAGGTGCCGATCGCGGTCGCGACGAGGCCGCCGAACAACTTGCCGTTCACACCGCCGAGGAACAGCACACCCATCGCGATCGCCGCGACCACCATGAACGCGCCCATGTCCGGCTCGAGGAGCAGCAGCGCACCGACCAAGCCGACCGCGAACGCCATCGGCAGGAAGCCCTTGGCGAAGCTCTGCATGTATTCCTGCTTGCGCACCGTGTAGTTCGCCGCGTAGATCGTCACCGCGAGCTTCATGATTTCCGACGGCTGCATGTTCGTGATGCCGAGCGGAATCCAGCGGCGCGCACCGTTCACACCCTTGCCGACGTGCGGGATCAGCACGATCACGAGGCCGACGAGCGCGATCAGGAAGAGTTGCGGCGCGTATTTGTCCCACGTCGACACCGGCACGCGGAACGCGACCACCGCCGCGACGAACGCGACGGCGAGCGAGATGCAGTGGCGCATCAGGAACGCGTAGTCGTGATACGACGCGTATTTCGGCGAATCGGGCATCGCGATCGACGCCGAATACACCATCACGACGCCGAGCCCGAGCAGCGCGATCGCGACCCACAGCAGCGAGTAGTCGAAGTCGAGCATCCGCGAACGGCTCGGGCGCACGCCGTTGACGACGCTCGCGAGGCCGCCCGTCGCGGCGCGCGTGGCCGACGCGACGCGGCCGCCCGCGGCATTGCCGCCGGTGTCGCGACGATCGTTGAAACGGGAGACGAGGCGATCGGACCAGCTCATGGCGTCGCTCCTTTGTCGATGGCGATTTCGTCGACCGCCGCGCGGAACACATCCGCGCGATGGGCGTAGTTCCTGAACATGTCGAGGCTCGCGCAGGCAGGCGACAGCAGCACCGCATCGCCGGGCTCCGCGAGGTCGGCTGCCGCGTGCACCGCACCTTCGAGCGTCGTGTGGTCGGCGAGCGGCACGCCTGTTTCGGCGAGCGTGTCGCGGATCGCCGGTGCGTCGCGGCCGATCAGCATCACCGCACGGCACCAGCGCGCGACCGGCGCAACCAGCGGTGCGAAATCCTGCCCCTTGCCGTCGCCGCCCGCGATCAGCACGATCTTCTGCGCCAGCCCGTCGAGTGCGGCAACCGTCGCGCCGACGTTCGTGCCCTTGCTGTCGTCGACGTAGTCCACGTCGTCGATCGTCGCGATCACTTCGACGCGATGCGGTTCGCCGCGGTACTCGCGCAGCGCGTGCAGCAGCGGCGCGGCCGGCAGGTCGATCGCGCGTGCGAGCGCGAATGCGGCCAGTGCGTTCGCCGCGTTGTGCAGCCCGCGGATGCGCAGCGCGTCGGCCGGCATCAGGCGCTTCTGCGCGATGTCGGGCGTATGCGCAGCATCGCGCTTGCGCCGGCGGGTCGTCGTCGCGGTTTCATCCGGGGCGTCGCGATCGACCGCTTCGACCAGCCACGCGATACCGTTATCGCGCGACAGCCCGTAGTCGCCGTCCTGCACCGGTTCGCTCAGGCCGAACGTGACCGTGCGCGGCGCGTCGGCCGCGCCGGCTGCCGGGGCGAACCTCATCACCGTCGCATCGTCGCGGTTCAGCACGCGCGTGGTCGTCGCGCCGAAGATCCGGCCCTTTGCCTGCGCGTACGCGTCGAAGCTGCCGTGCCAGTCGAGGTGGTCCTGCGTGATGTTGAGGATCGCGGCCGCATCGGGCGCGAACGTGCGCGCGGTCTCGAGCTGGAAGCTCGAAAGTTCGAGCACCCACACGTCGGGCAGCGCGGTCTCGTCGATCGCACTGGCGAGCCGGTCGAGCATCGCAGGACTGATATTGCCTGCGACGGCGACCTTCTTGCCCGAGCGCTGGCACAGCAGGCCGGTGAGGCTCGTCGTCGTGGTCTTGCCGTTGGTGCCCGTGATCGCGAGCACCTTCGGCTGGTAGCCGCTCGTGCCGAGCGCACGCAGTGCCTGCGCGAAGAATTCCAGCTCGCCCCACACCGCGACGCCCTGTTCGTTCGCGGCCGCGACCAGCGACGCGAGTGCCGGTTCGAGCGGCGACAGCCCGGGGCTCAGCCCGACGAGCTCGACGCCGCCGTCGAGCAGCGCAGGCGTGAATGCCCCGCCGACGAATTCCGCATCGATGCCTTCGGCCTGCAGCGCGGCAAGGTTCGGCGGCGCCTCGCGGGTATCGGCAATACGCAGCCGGCACCCGTGCCTCGCGCACCATCGCGCGATCGCGAGACCCGATTCCCCGAGCCCCAGTACGAGCACCATCGGCCGTTGCCGATCTCCAAACATCTCGCCAGACATCCTTGTTACCTTTCCTTTACCGCAGCTTGAGGGTGGTCAGACCGAACAGGCACAGCATCAGTGTGATGATCCAGAAACGCACGACCACCTGCGTCTCCTTCCAGCCGGACAATTCGAAATGGTGATGCAGCGGCGCCATCTTCAGCAGGCGCCGCCCTTCGCCGTAGCGCTTCTTCGTGTACTTGAACCACGAAACCTGCAGCATCACCGACAGCGTTTCCGCGACGAAGATGCCGCCCATGATGAACAGCACGATTTCCTGGCGTACGATCACCGCGACCGTGCCGAGCGCGCCGCCGAGCGCCAGCGCGCCGACGTCACCCATGAACACCTGCGCGGGGTGCGTGTTGTACCAGAGGAACGCGAGCCCTGCCCCTCCCATCGCCGAACAGAAGATCAGCAATTCGCCCGCGCCCGGAATGTGCGGGAACAGCAGGTATTTTGAATAGACCGCGCTGCCCATCACGTACGCGAACACACCCAGCGACGCACCGACCAGCACGACCGGCATGATCACGAGGCCGTCGAGGCCGTCGGTCAGGTTCACCGCGTTGCTCGCGCCGACGATCACGAAGTACGTCAGCACGATGAAGCCCCACACGCCGAGCGGGTAGCTGATCGACTTCAGGAACGGCAGCATCAGGTCGGCACGTGCCGGCAGCCCCATCGACAGGCCGCTCCTCACCCATGCCATGAACAGGTCGAACACGCGCACGTTGTTCGCCTCGGACACGCTGAAGGCGAGGTAGACGGCCGCGAACAGCCCGATCACCGATTGCCAGAAATACTTCTCGCGCGACGACATCCCGCGCGGGTCCTTGTGGACGACCTTGCGGTAATCGTCGACCCAGCCGATCACGCCGAAACCGAACGTCACGAGCATCACGATCCAGATGAAACGGTTCGTCAGGTCGCCCCACAGCAGCGTCGCGACCGCGATGCCGATCAGGATCAGCACGCCGCCCATCGTCGGCGTGCCGGACTTGACCAGGTGCGTCTGCGGGCCGTCCTTGCGCACGGCCTGACCGACCTTCATTTGCGTCAGCTTGCGGATCACCCACGGTCCGCACACGAGCCCGATCCCGAGCGCGGTGATGGTGGCCATCACCGCACGGAACGTGAGGTACGTGAACAAGCGCAAAAAGCTTGCGTCTCCTTGCAGCCATTGCGCCAGCGCCAGCAGCATGCTTCCTTCCTTCTACTCAGTGTGCAGCGGGCGTCGTGCCCGCCGCGGGTTGGTTCGTCAGCGCGTCGACCACGCGCTCCATCTTCATGTACCGCGAGCCCTTCACGAGCAGCGTCGCCTGCGCGCCGTAACCCGCCCCGAGCAATGCGCCGACCAGCGCGCCGACGTCGCCGAAATGGCGGGCCGTGTCGCCGTACGCGGTGCAGGCATCGCGCGACGCGTCGCCGAGCGCGAACAGCGCGTCGATTCCGCGCTCGCGCGCGTAGGCACCGACCTCGCGATGGAAGGCCGGGCCTTCGTCGCCGACCTCGCCCATGTCGCCGATCACCAGCACGCGCGGCGCCGGTTGCGCGGCGAGCACGTCGATCGCGGCACGCATCGAATCGGGATTCGCGTTGTACGTATCGTCGACGACCGTTGCGCCCGCGAGGCTGCCTGCGATCGCCTGTTTCACCTGCAGCCGGCCCTTGACCGGTTCGAACGATTCGAGGCCCTGCTTGATCGCCGACAGCGCGACGCCGGCGCCCAGCGCCGCGGCCGTAGCGGCCAGCGCGTTGCGCGCGTTGTGCTCGCCGAGCGCACGCAGCCGCACCGTGACGGCGCCCGCGGGCGTGTCGATCGCGAGTTCGCCGCCGTGCAGGCGGCCCGTGACCTGCGCGTCGCTTTGCCGTTCGGCATCGTGCAGCGCGAAATCGAGGATCCGGTTGCCGGTTGCCGCAACGCGCCAGATGCCCGCGTATGCGTCATCGGCCGGGAACACCGCGATGCCGTCCGGCGGCAGCGCGTGAATCACGGCCGCGTGCTCGAGTGCGACGGCTTCGACCGTCGCCATGAACTCCTGGTGCTCGCGCTGCGCGTTGTTGACGAGCGCGACCGTCGGGGCGGTAAGGCGCGCAAGGACCTCCGTCTCGCCCGGGTGATTCATCCCGATCTCGATCACCGCGAGACGATGCGCGGCCGACAGGCGCAGCAGCGTCAGCGGCAGGCCGACATCGTTGTTCAGGTTGCCGGCCGTCGCGAGCCGCGCATCGGCGCCGACCGCCGCCGCGAAGATCGACGCGATCATTTCCTTGACGGTCGTCTTGCCGTTGCTGCCCGTCACCGCGACGAGCGGCAGTGCGAATCGTTGGCGCCAGCCATGCGCAAGCGCGCCGAGCGCAGCACGCGTTTCACCACCTTCGATCACCGGCATCGTGACGCCCGCCGGCACGTGCGCGACCAGCGCCGCGGCAGCCCCGCGCGCGGCGACATCGCCGAGGAAGTCGTGCGCATCGAAGCGCTCGCCTTTCAATGCAACGAACAGGTCGCCGGGGCCGGCCGTGCGGCTGTCCGTCGACACGCGGTCGAACGTGACGCCCGCGTCGCCGTGAACAGTTGCGCCGGGGATCAGGCGAGCGGCTTCGCCGAGACTGAGCATCGTCATTCGGCGCCTCCCTTGCCGTGCGTCGCGCGTGCTGCCAGCGCGAGCCGCGCGTGATCCTGGTCGGAGAACGTGCGCTTCTTGCCCATGATTTCCTGCGTGGCCTCGTGGCCCTTGCCGGCCAGCACGACGACATCCTCGCGTGCTGCGCCGCGCACGGCCTGCAGGATCGCGCTCGCGCGATCCTCGATACGGCGTGCGTGATCGGGCGCGGTCATGCCTGCGACGATCTGGTCGATGATGCGCTGCGGATCCTCGCTGCGCGGGTTGTCGCTCGTGACGACGGTTTCATCGGCGAGCCGCTCCGCGATCGCGCCCATCAGCGGGCGCTTCGTCGCATCGCGATCGCCGCCGCAGCCGAACATGCAGACGAGCCGCCCGCCGCGTGCCGTAGCGATCGGGCGCAGCGCGTCGAGCGTCTTTTCGAGCGCGTCGGGCGTGTGTGCGTAGTCGATCACGACCAGCGGTTCGTCGTTCTGCAGCCGGCCGCCGAGCCGCTGCATCCGGCCGTTGACGGACTCGAGCCGTGCGATCTCGGCGAGCACCGCGTCGAACGGCACATCGGCCGCGAGCAGCGAACCGAGCACCGCGAGCAGGTTGCTGACGTTGAACGTGCCGAGCGTGCCGACCTCGACGTCCGCGTCGCCCCACGACGAACGCAGGCGGAACGCCGTGCCGGTCGCGGTGGCGCGCACGTCGAGCGCGACCAGTTCGCGATCGGCGTCCGGCACCGGTGCATCGCCGATCCCGTACGCGATCGTACGCACGCGACCGGCCAGTTTCTCGAGCAGGCGCCGACCTGCTGCGTCGTCGCGGTTGACGACCGCCGCGCGCAAGCCCCGCCATGCGAACAGCTTCGCCTTCGCGGCTTCGTACGCGTCGAACGTGCCGTGATAGTCGAGGTGATCCTGCGTGAGGTTCGTAAACACCGCGATGTCGAAAGCCGTACCGTTCACGCGCCCCTGGTGCAGCGCGTGCGACGACACCTCCATCGCCACGGCCTTCGCGCCCGCGTCGCACAATTGCGCCAGGCTGCGCTGCAGTTGCGGTGCGTCGGGGGTCGTGAAACCGGTCGGCACCAGCTGGCCGGGCATCCCGGTGCCAAGCGTGCCGATCACCGCGCACGGCTGGTGCAGCGCCGTCAGCGCGGTGGCAATCCACTGCGTGCACGAGGTCTTGCCGTTCGTGCCGGTCACCCCCACCGCGAGCAGGTTGTCGCTCGGATCGCCGTACCAGCCGCTGGCGATCTCGCCGGCGAGCTGGTCGAGCGCCGGCACGGCCAGTGCGACAGGCACCGCCGGCGCAGCGGCCAGCCCTTCCGGCTGATACAGCACGGCGGCCGCACCGCGCGCGACGGCTTCGGCAATGAATGCGCGGTTGTCGGCCCCGTCGACTGCATACGCAAAAAACACGTCGCCCGCCTCGAGGCTGCGCGTGTCGGCATGCAGTTGCGCTGCGGGGGCCACATGCTGACGCAGCCACGCAAGCGCGGCTGCGATCTGCTGATGCGCCGGATGGGAACTGCGAGCGGCGCTCATCGAACAACTCCTGGTGAATTACGCGTCGTGCTGGACACGATCATATGCTTCGCACCGCCACCCGCGGGCAGCTTTTGCGGCCCCGTCGCAGAAGGTGCTGCCGGCGAATCGTCAGACACGACGAGCTGCTTGATCGGCATGTTCGGCGGCACGTTCAGCGCACGCATCGTGTCGCCGGCGATCGCCGAGAATACGGGGCCGGACACCTGGCCGCCGAAGTGGCTGCCGGCGGTCGGCTCGTCGACCGATACCGCGACGACGATGCGCGGATTCGGCATCGGCGCCATCCCGACGAACGACGCGCGGTACTTGCGCGTGTAGCCGTGCCCTTCATGCTTGTACGCGGTACCGCTCTTGCCGCCGACGCGATAGCCCGGCACGGCCGCATCCGGCGACGTGCCGCCCGGCGCCACCACCGTCTCGAGCATCGCGCGCACTTCGCGCGCGGTGGTCGGGTTGAACACCTGCGTGCCGACGACCGGCTGGTTGGGGTCGGTCTTGAAAATGGTCACGGGCATCAGTTCGCCGTCATGCGCGATCGCCGTGTAGGCGCGCGCGAGCTGGAACAGCGACACCGACAGGCCGTAGCCGTACGACATCGTCGCCTGCTCGATGCGGCGCCAGCTCTTCCACGGACGCAGGCGGCCGGCCACTGCACCCGGGAACCCGACCTTCGGCGCCTGGCCGAGGCCGATGCTCGTATACATATTCCACATTTCCTCGGGCCGCATCGTCATCGCGATCTTCGTCGCGCCGATGTTGCTCGACTTCTGGATCACGCCGCCGACCGTCAACGTGCCGAAACCCGCGTCGTCGGTGATCGGCGCGCCATCGAGCACGAAATGCCCGTTGCCCGTCTCGACGAGCGTGTTCGGCGTCACGCGGTGCAGGTCGAGCGCGAGCGACACCGTAAACGGCTTCATGATCGAGCCGGGCTCGAACACGTCGGTCATGATCCGGTTGCGCAACTGCTCGCCCGTCATACGCGAGCGGTCGTTCGGGTTGTACGTCGGGTAGTTGACGAGCGCGAGCACCTCGCCGGTGCGCACGTCGACGACCATCGCCGCGCCGGCCTTCGCCTTGAACTTCTCGACGGCGGCCTTCAGGTTCGCGTACGCGATGTACTGGATCTTGCTGTCGATCGACAGGTCGACGTCGGTGCCGTTGTGCGGCGGGATCTGCTCGGCGACGTCCTCGACGATGTGCCCCATCCGGTCCTTGATCACGCGACGCATGCCAGACGTACCGGACAGCATCTTCTGGTCACCCAGCTCGACGCCCTCCTGCCCTTCGTCCTCGACGTTCGTGAAGCCGATCAGGTGAGCGGTGATCTCGCCTTCAGGATAGAAGCGCTTGTATTCGTTGCGCTGATAGATGCCGGGAATGTCGAGCGCGGCGACCTTGTCCGCGACGTCGATCGGCACCTGGCGCTTGACGTAGACGAAACCCTTGTCTTCCGACAGCTTCACGCGCAGTTCCTTCGACGTCATGCCGAGGAGCTTGCCGAGCTGGTTGACCTTGTCGGCATCGAGATCGTCCGGCACCGCGTCGGGAATCGCCCAGATCGCGCGCACGGGCAGGCTCGTCGCGAGCACGAGCCCGTTACGGTCGAGAATCTTGCCGCGCGTCGCCGGCAGATCGATCGTGCGCTGGTAGCGGCTTTCGCCCTGCTTCCGATAGAACGCGTTGCCGGGCCCCTGGATCCAGAACGCGCGCGCGGCCAGCGCGACGAACGCCATGAACAGCAGGAACACGACGAGCTTCGAGCGCCACATCGGCAGATGCACGCCCAGCACGGGGCTCGACGAGAACTTCACGTTCTGGCGCTTCTGGGACGGCTTCATCGCGCGCCTCCCTTGCCCTTGCCGACCGTGTCCGCCGAAGCCGGGATCGGCGCATCGATCGCCTTCGCGGCGCCGGGCGGCAGCGTCAGGTATTGCGTGCGGCCGGTCGTGATCGGCTGCATCTTCAGCGAATCGTTCGCGAGCTGCTCGATGCGCGACGTCTTCGACAGCGCGCTCTGCTGATATTGAAGCTGCGCGTAGTCCTGCTGGAGCTGACGCTCCTGCGACTGCGCACGCTGCAGCTGGATGAAGATCTGGCGCTGCTGGTTCGTCGAATTGACGACCGATAGCGCGCAACCCATCACGATGATCAGCAGGAAGATGTTGAAGCGGCTCATGGCGTGACGCGCTCCGCAATGCGCATCACGGCGGAGCGGGCGCGCGGATTCGCAGCGACTTCCGCTTCACTCGGAAACTGGCGGCTGATGATCTTGAGCGGCGGGCTCGGGAGGTCGACGGCGCGGATCGGCAGGCGACGATCGACCGCAGGCGCACTCGCGTGCGCCTGCATGAATCGCTTGACGATCCGGTCCTCGAGTGAATGAAAGCTGATGACCACCAGCCGCCCCCCTTGCTCCAGCAACGACAATGCCGCGTCTAGTACGACTTGCAGGTCCGCAAGCTCTTGATTGACGTGAATCCGTATAGCCTGAAAGGTGCGGGTTGCCGGATCCTTGCCCTTCTCACGGGTTTTGACGACGTGACCCACGATTTGGGCAAGCTCGCCCGTGGTGTCGAGAGGCCCAAGACGGTCGGACTCTGCCCGGCGAGCAACAAGCGCCTTTGCAATCTGAAAAGCAAACCGTTCTTCCCCATAATCCCGTATCACCTCCGTCAATTCCTGCACCGAAGCCCGTGCGAGCCATTCCGCCGCCGACTCGCCGCGCGTCGGATCCATCCGCATGTCCAGCGGACCATCGGCGCGGAAGCTGAAGCCGCGCGCCGGATCGTCCACCTGCGGCGAGGACACGCCCAGGTCGAGCAACACCCCCGACACCTTCTCGACGCCGCGCGCCGCAAGCGCGTCACGCATCGATGCAAAGCTGTCATGCACGATCGAGAAGCGCGCATCCTCGATACCCTGCGCCGTCTCGATCGCCCTCGGATCCTTGTCGAACGCGATCAGCCGCCCGCCCGGCGCCAGCCGCGCGAGCACCGCGCGGCTATGGCCGCCGCGCCCGAACGTACCGTCGACATAAACGCCATCCGGTCGCGTCACGAGCGATTCGACCGCTTCGTCCAACAACACGGTCCGATGCTGCAATTCGTTTCCCATCGCGGGCGTCTCCGTCACCGCAATCAGAACGTGAAATTCTTCAGCGCGTCGGGCATGCCCTGCGCCATCGCTGCCTGCTCCTTCGCGTTGTAGGTTTGCGAATCCCACAGCTCGAAGTGACTACCCATTCCCAACAACATGACTTCCTTTTCCAGTCCGGCTGCCATGCGCAGCTCGGGCGATACGAGAATCCGGCCCGCGCTGTCGAGATCGACATCCATCGCATTGCCGAGAAAAATGCGCCGCCACCAGTGCGCGTCCATCGGCAGCGCGGCGATCTTGGCGCGGAATACCTCCCATTCGGGGCGCGGAAACAGCAACAGGCAGCCGTCCGGGTGCTTGGTCACAGTCACCCGTCCTTCTGCCTGTCCTTGCAGCGCTTCGCGATAGCGAGCCGGCACCGACATCCGCCCTTTCGCATCGAGCGTCAGCGCCGACGCCCCTTGGAACACTTTCCGCTCTCCCGTTCAGGGCACCGAAGCACCCGCTACATGCTGAGAATTTAGCCGGAATAGCCCGCCAAATCACACAAAAATACACTTTCTCACACTGTCTCCCACTTTAGAGGAAGGGTGTGGCACGGTCAAGGGAGCGGCCCGCTTTTTTGACGAATTTTGTTAGTTAGAACAAGGACTTACGCGCACATGCTCATGCGCCCCCTCATTCCAAAAACCGTTATAAATGAATGAGCTAGTGCAACTTGTGAAGGTGATACGTGAGAAAGACAGGCCAGACGGGTGTGCGGACGGGGCTTTCGGGGGCGGGAAAACGAGGAATAAACGGGCGGTATCAGCGGCGGGGAACCGGGGCGACGTCACGCATCGCCCCGGTGGGAATCTCACAGATAGTACGCAGTGCTCGTCATGACTTTCGACGCGGCGCGCATCAGCATCCGCGCGGGCAGCGGCAGCTCGATCCCGCCTGCGTCGGCCGCGGCCTTGCCGTGCTTCACCTCGTCGATACGCATCTGGTCGACGATCGCGCGCGACGCGGTATCGGCCGCCGGCAACTCGGACATGTGGCCTTCGAGATGGCTCTCGACCTGCCGTTCGGTCTCGGCCATGAAGCCGAGGCTGACCTTGTCGCCGAGCGCGCCGGCCGCCACGCCGATTGCGAGCGAACCCGCATACCAGAGCGGGTTCAGCAGGCTCGGGCGCGAGTCGAGTTCTTTCAGGCGATGCGCGGTCCACGCGAGGTGATCCTCCTCCTCGCGTGCGGCCTCCTCGAACATCGCCTTCGCCGACGCCGTGCGCGCGGTGAGTTTCTGCGCCTGGTACAGCGCCTGCGCGCAGACCTCGCCGACGTGGTTCACGCGCATCAGCCCGGCGGCATGCGTACGCTCCGCAGGCGTCAGCTCGACGGCCGGCGCCTCCGCCGGCGCGGGCACCGGCCGGCTCATCCGGCTAATGCCGGTCAGCGATCGCAGGCCGCGATCGAATTCGCTGATCAGTTCATCCAACACCATCCTGTTCTCCTGGCTGCAGGTGCTGCCGCGAGCGGCAAGGGCACGAGTCCGCTGCGTAACCGACTTGATTATTCAGCGGAAATTGCGGTTAACCCGTGATTTTAACCATTGTTGCATAAAGGAAACATGGCGACCTTGAGCTGCGGCATTTCGCTTTGTGGCAAAAAACGGTTTTGCTACATTACGTGCGACTTCTTGCGAAGTTGATGGGGCCCGTCAACAGAACATAACTATCCGCCCCGCCAGAAAAAATTCAGTGAATTTTGGAGATCCGTTAATGAAAAAGTCGCTTCTCGCGCTCGTCGCGCTGGGCGCGTTTGCTGGCGCTGCCCATGCGCAAAGCAGCGTGACGCTTTACGGCATCATCGATGAAGGCCTGCTCTTCAACAACAACGCGGGCGGCAAGCACCTGTACAGCATGGCCAGCGGCGTGATGCAAGGCAGCCGCTTCGGCCTGCGCGGCACCGAAGACCTCGGTGGCGGCCTGAAGGCGATCTTCACCCTCGAAAACGGTTTCGACGTGAACAGCGGCAAGCTCGGTCAGGGCGGCCTGATGTTCGGTCGTCAGGCTTACGTCGGCCTGTCGAGCCAGTACGGTACGGTCACGCTGGGTCGTCAATACGACTCCGTCGTCGACTTCGTCGGCCCGCTCGAGGCAGGCGACCAATGGGGTGGCTACATCGCTGCTCACCCGGGTGACCTCGACAACTTCAACAACGCGTATCGCGTGAACAACGCAGTCAAGTTCACGAGCCAGACCTACGGCGGCTTCTCGTTCGGCGGCTTGTACAGCTTCGGCGGTCAGGCAGGCCAGTTCTCGAAGAACCAGGTCTGGTCGCTCGGCGCAGGCTACAACAACGGCCCGCTGGTCTTGGGCGTCGGCTACTTGAACGCACGCACGCCGAACCAGTTCGGCGGCATGTTCAACAACGGCTCGGCGTCTTCGTCGGTCTCGTCGCCGATCTACGGCGCGTACGCGAACAACGCGAACACGTACCAGGTCATCGGTGCCGGCGGCGCCTACACGTTCGGCGCAGCGACGATCGGTGCAACGTACTCGAACACGAAGTTCAAGGGCTTCTCGGCAGGCCCGTTCGTGAACCAGTCCGCGACGTTCAACAACGGCGAACTCAACTTCAAGTATCAGCTGACCCCGGCGTTGATTCTCGGCGCAGCGTACGACTACACGCAAGGCAGCAAGATCAACGGCAGCTCGGCAGCCAAGTACCACCAGGGCTCGCTGGGTGTCGACTACTTCCTGTCGAAGCGCACCGACGTCTACGCGATCGGCGTGTACCAGCACGCATCGGGCAACGTGCTCGACGCGAACGGCAACGTGATCCAGGCAACCGCAGCGATCAACGGTCTCGCAGGTTCGAGCACCAGCAACCAGGTCGCAGCACGCGTCGGTATCCGTCACAAGTTCTAATCAGCTTGCCTGACAAGCCGCAGCATATTGAAGGCGCCTTCGGGCGCCTTTTTCTTTTCCGGTCGGTGCAGCCGCGAAGCCGGAGCGCAGCGAATCGTATCGACTACGATGCGCTCGTCGAGGAGGCACCGTGCCGTCCTTGCCGCGTCGTAGCGCATTACCGCCGTATCGAACACCTCCCCCAGAAGCCGCCTCGCGCGGAAACAGCCTCTTCCGGTCGCAAACAAAAAACCCGGCACAGGCCGGGCTTTTTCGTTCCGATCGGCCGCCGTTACGCGCGTCCGTCACGCAGTTCGCGCCGCAGGATCTTGCCGACGTTCGTTTTCGGCAGCTCCGTACGGAACTCGACCAGCTTCGGCCGCTTGTAGCCGGTGAGCCGCTCCTTGCAGTAAGCGAGGATGTCCTTGTCGGTGAGCGCCGGATCCTTCTTCACGACGAACAGCTTCACGGCTTCGCCGGAATGTTCGTCGGGTACCCCGACGGCCGCCACCTCGAACACGCCCGGATGCGACGCCACCACGTCCTCGACTTCGTTCGGGTACACGTTGAAGCCCGACACGAGGATCATGTCCTTCTTCCGGTCGACGATCTTCACGTAACCTCGCGCGTCCATCACGCCGACGTCGCCCGTCTTGAAGAAGCCGTCCGCGAACATGACCTTCGCGGTCTCGTCCGGCCGGTTCCAGTAACCGGCCATCACCTGCGGGCCGCGGATGCAGATCTCGCCCGGTTCGCCGAGCGCGACGTCGTTGCCCGCGTCGTCGCGAATCGCCACCTCGGTCGACGGCAGCGGCAAGCCGATCGTCCCGCTGTACTCGGTCGCCGTCACGGGGTTGCAGGTCGCCACCGGCGACGTTTCAGACAGCCCGTAACCTTCGATAATCGCGGTATGGGTCTTTTCATACCAGCGTTTCGCGACACCTTCCTGGATCGCCATGCCGCCGCCGTTGGCGATCACGAGCTTCGACAGGTCGAGCTGATTGAATTCCGGGTGGTTCAGCAGTGCGTTGTACAGCGTGTTGACCGCCGGGATCGTCGAGATCTGGTAGCCCTTCAGCTCCTTGATCATGCCGGCGATGTCGCGCGGATTCGGGATCAGGATGCCCATGCCACCGGTACGCATCGTCAGGAAGCCGCAGACGGTCAGCGCGAACACGTGATACAGCGGCAGCGCGACAACGGTCACGAACTGTTTCACGTCCGGGAACTTCTCGTGAGCCGGATGATGCCAGGCGCCCGCCTGCAGCACGTTCGACACGATGTTCCGGTGCAGCAGCGTCGCCCCCTTCGCCACGCCGGTCGTACCGCCCGTGTATTGCAGGAACGCGACGTCATCGGGGCCGATCTTCTGCGCCTTGAATGCCTGGCGCGCACCTTCCGACAGCGCGGCCTTGAAGCGCGTGAACGACGGCAGCTGCCAGGCAGGCACCATCTTTTTCACGTTGCGCACGACGTAGTTGACGAGCCATCCCTTGATGCCCAGCAGATCGCCCATCGAAGCGACGACAACGTGCTTGACGCTCGTATTCGCGATGACGGCCTGCAGCGTCGATGCAAAATTCTCGAGGATGACGATCGCCTCCGCACCGCTGTCTTTCAGTTGATGCTCGAGCTCGCGCGGCGTATAGAGCGGGTTGACGTTGACGACGGTGTAGCCCGCGCGCAGTACCGCGGCGATCGCCACGGGGTATTGCAGCACGTTCGGCATCATGATCGCGACGCGCGCCCCGCGCGCAAGCCCGCGCGATTGCAGCCATGCGCCGAACTGGCGCGACAGCTTGTCGAGTTCGCCGTACGTGATGCCCTTGCCCATGCAGACGAATGCCGTGCGGTCGCGATACTGCCGGAAGCTTTCGTCGAGCAGGTCGGGAACAGAGGGATAAGGAGACGCGTCAATTTCGGCTGGAACGCCGGGTGGGTACGATTTCAGCCAAATTTTGTCCATACCGCGCGTCTCCTCACTGATTTTCGAATGGTCGTGCTAAAACGCATCGTAACGGCTCGCTCGTTCCGAGACAACAGGGTTAGATGTCCACTTCGAACTTCCATGGAAATTCGTCTGATCATACGGGGATATCCGATCAAATGCGCTCAACTTCCACAAGGCAGTCGTAGAACGTCGCCGAATTGCCGAGATCGGTGAGTGCCTGGCTCGTCACTTCGTTCGCGTTCCTGCCGTCCGGCGACAGCTTCTTCCACCAGATCGACAGCCCGACGACGAGCCCCGCGCGGGCGCGATCGGTAACTCTCGCGAGCGCCTGCATCGATCCGCGGTCGTTGAAGATGCGAACGACGTCACCTTCCGCGATCCCGCGCGCGTCGGCGTCAGACGGGTGGATGTCGAGATGCGGCTCGCCTTCGGTATGACGCAGGCTGTCGACGTTCACGAACGTACTGTTCAGGAAGTGGCGAGCCGGCGGCGAGATCATCGCGAGCGGATAGCGCGCGGCGAGCTCGGGCGCGGCCTCGGCCGACTCGAATGGCGGCAGGTAGTCGGGCACGGGATCCGCGCCCATCTGCTCGAGTCGGGGGCTGTAGAACTCACACTTGCCGGACGGCGTGCGGAAACCACCGTTCGCGAACGGCGCCTCCGGCAGCTTGAGCTTCAACCAGCCATCGCGCTTGAGCGTGTCCCAATCGCTATCGAGCACCGGATCGTCCCAGCGGAGCGCCGCGCGCGCGACCTCTTCGTCGCTGTGATAAAGCGCCGGCTCGTCGAGCCCCATGCTGCGCGCGATGCCACGAAAGATCTCCGTATTCGGCCGTGTCTCTCCCACCGGAGGAATCGACGGCAGGTTCGCCATCACGTAGGTGTGGCCGTACGATTTGTGGATGTCCAGATGCTCGAGCTGGGTGGTGGCCGGCAACACAATATCGGCGAAATCGACGGTATCTGTCTTGAAATGCTCGAGAACAACTGTGAACAGATCATCACGCGCAAACCCTGCCGCGACCTTCGATGAATCCGGCGCGACCGCCACCGGATTCGAGTTGTATACGATCACCGCTTCGACCTTCGGCCCGAAGGTGGCATCGCCCGGATGCAGTAGCGCGTCGCCGATTGCGTTCATGTTGATGATGCGCGGCAGTTTGTGCGGCCAGCCCGGCATCAAATCCGGGCGAAGCAGCGCAGCCTGGTTGACCGGCGCGGATTCCGACGACGAGAGCAACAGCCCGCCGGCGCGGTCCCGCCAGGCGCCCGTCAGCGCTGGCAGGCTTGCGATCGCGCGTACGGCGTTGCCACCGCCGCGAACGCGCTGCATGCCGTAGTTGAGGCGGATCGATGCCTTGCGGGTGGCACCGTAACGACGTGCAAGGTCGATCAGCTCCGACGCGTCGATCCCGCAGATCTGCGTAACGCGTTCCGGCGGATAGGACATCGCCCGCTCCTTGAGCGCGTCGAAGCCGAGCGTATGGCTTGCGATGTAATCGTGATCGAGCAGGTCTTCGGTCATCAGCACGTGCATCATGCCGAGTGCGAACGCGCCGTCGGTACCAGGCTTCAACGCGATGTGCTGATGACACTTCTCGGCTGTCAGCGAACGATACGGATCGATGGCGACAAGACGTGCGCCTCGGCGCTTCGCTTCCTGCGCGCGCGTCCAGAAGTGCAGGCTCGACGCGATCGGGTTTGCTCCCCAAATCAGAATCAGCTCGCTTTCCTCGAAATGCTCGAGGTGCATGCCGAGACTGCCGCCATAGGTGTAACGTAACCCCGCTGCACCGGCCGCCGCGCAGATCGTGCGTTCGAGCCGCGAGGCGCCGAGCTTGTGGAAGAATCGCTGGGCGATGCCCTCCCCCTGCACGAGCCCCATCGTCCCTGCGTAGCTGTACGGCATGATCGCTTCCGGCGCGCGCGCCGCGATTTCACCGAGACGACGGCCGATCTCATCGAACGCCTCGTCCCAGCTGATGGGTACGAAATGCCCTTCCCCTTTGGCGCCGACGCGCTTGAGCGGGACGGTGAGGCGGTCGGGGTGATGAACGCGATCGGCGTATCGACTGACTTTCGTACACAACACGCCTTGTGTCGGCGGATGGTCGGGATCGCCCGTGACCTTGATCGCCTTGCCGTTTTCGACGGTCACACGCATTGCGCACGTGTCCGGACAATCATGCGGGCAAACGGCCCTAGCTACCTGAATGGCGGCGTTCATCGTTTTGTGTGCAGAGATGGGGATTCGCAAATTTTACGTGGACACGCCGAATAAAGCGTTCATTCCGTGCGGTTTCTGAGGTATTTGGCCGGAACGCGATGGGGGAGTCGATCCAGTTTCGGTGGTCCGGTGCGTCGTCCCGGCGTATTTGCATGGCGACCCGACGCTCGTTGTCGACTTTGGCAAGCTAATCACCTACGAGTGTGCTGCCCGAGGTGCGGGAGAGAGAAATTGCAGCTTTGATCGGAGATAGCAGCAATAGGCCAAGGGATCGCGGATGATACTGGCTGATTGGCGTGCCGGGAGCGGCGAGCGCTTCTACTTGGGACAGGCGATGGGGAAACTCCAGCCAGGCTACCACTCCGCTCCCCTATGCATTTCCGCCGCGCCAATGCAAAAACCCCCGCCTTGTCGGGCGGGGGTTTCTGGCTTAGGGAGCCTGACGATTACCTACTTTCACACGGGAATCCGCACTATCATCGGCGTAGAGTCGTTTCACGGTCCTGTTCGGGATGGGAAGGGGTGGGACCGACTCGCT